>NZ_CP010311.1:0-2610000 GCF_000827125.1 Geoalkalibacter subterraneus | reverse complement strand
CGTGCCTTTTGCATAATGAGTCAGCGAGTTATTCTCAGCAGCGAGGTTAAGCCGATCGAGGTGGAGCCGTAGCGAAAGCGAGTCTGAACAGGGCGAATGAGTTGCTGGGAGTAGACCCGAAACCGAGTGATCTATCCATGGGCAGGGTGAAGCGTAGGTAACACTTCGTGGAGGCCCGAACCCACTTAGGTTGAAAACTGAGGGGATGACCTGTGGATAGGAGTGAAAGGCTAATCAAACTCGGAGATAGCTGGTTCTCCCCGAAATATATTTAGGTATAGCCTCGTATGAATCGTTCCGGAGGTAGAGCACTGAATGGGCTAGGGGTCCTACCAGATTACCAAACCTAATCAAACTCCGAATGCCGGAAATGAATGTACGGGAGTCAGACAGCGGGTGATAACATCCGTTGTCAAGAGGGAAACAACCCAGACCGCCAGCTAAGGTCCCTAAGTCTGTGCTAAGTGGTAAAGGATGTGGAATCGCCCAGACAACCAGGAGGTTGGCTTAGAAGCAGCCATCCTTTAAAGAAAGCGTAATAGCTCACTGGTCGAGTGGGTCTGCGCCGAAAATGTAACGGGGCTCAAGCACAGCACCGAAGCTGCGGATTCGTGCCTTAAGGCATGAGTGGTAGGGGAGCATTGTGGCAACCGCAGAAGGTCGACCGCGAGGACGGCTGGAGGAACCACAAGAGATTATGCTGACATGAGTAGCGAAAATGCGGGTGAGAAACCCGCACGCCGTAAGCCCAAGGTTTCCTCAGTAAAGGTAATCTGCTGAGGGTTAGTCGGTCCCTAAGGCGAGGCCGAAAGGCGTAGTTGATGGGAAACAGGTTAATATTCCTGTACCTGTAGTGACTGCGATGGGGGGACGGAGAAGGGTAGGCCAGCCGGGTGTTGGACGTCCCGGTTCAAGCGTGTAGGCGGGAGGAGCAGGCAAATCCGCTCCTTTATTTAAAACGTCAAGGCGTGATGACGAGGGCTTTAAGCCCACAAAGTGGTTGATCCCACGCTTCCAAGAAAAGCCTCTAAGCTTCAGGTCACAACAGACCGTACCGAAAACCGACTCAGGTGGGCGGGCAGAAAATGCCAAGGCGCTTGAGAGAACTCTGGTTAAGGAACTCGGCAAAATGACACCGTAACTTCGGGAGAAGGTGTGCCCCCATTAGGTGTAGCGATTCGCACGCGAAGCCGAAGGGGGTCGCAGAGAAATGGCGGTAGCGACTGTTTACTAAAAACACAGCACTCTGCAAACTCGTAAGAGGAAGTATAGGGTGTGACGCCTGCCCGGTGCCGGAAGGTTAAGGGGATGTGTTAGGGGTAACCCGAAGCATTGAACCGAAGCCCCGGTAAACGGCGGCCGTAACTATAACGGTCCTAAGGTAGCGAAATTCCTTGTCGGGTAAGTTCCGACCTGCACGAATGGCGTAACGACTTCCGCACTGTCTCAACCAGGGACTCAGCGAAATTGAATTGGCGGTGAAGATGCCGTCTACCCGCGGCAAGACGGAAAGACCCCGTGAACCTTTACTACAGCTTGGCAGTGACATTCGGGACAGCATGTGTAGGATAGGTGGGAGACTATGAATCTGGCACGCCAGTGTCGGTGGAGTCGTCCTTGAAATACCACCCTTGTTGTTCTGGGTGTCTAACCTAGGCCCGTGATCCGGGTCGGGGACACTGCCTGGTGGGTAGTTTGACTGGGGCGGTCGCCTCCTAAAGAGTAACGGAGGCGCGCGAAGGTTCCCTCAGGCTGATTGGAAACCAGCCGAAGAGTGCAAAGGCATAAGGGAGCTTGACTGCGAGACAGACACGTCGAGCAGGTGCGAAAGCAGGTCTTAGTGATCCGGCGGTTCTGTATGGAAGGGCCGTCGCTCAACGGATAAAAGGTACTCCGGGGATAACAGGCTTATCTCCCCCAAGAGTTCACATCGACGGGGAGGTTTGGCACCTCGATGTCGGCTCATCGCATCCTGGGGCTGTAGTCGGTCCCAAGGGTTTGGCTGTTCGCCAATTAAAGCGGTACGCGAGCTGGGTTTAAAACGTCGTGAGACAGTTTGGTCCCTATCTGCCGTGGGCGCAGGAGATTTGAGAGGATCTGTCCTTAGTACGAGAGGACCGGGATGGACGAACCACTGGTGTTCCTGTTGTCTCGCCAGAGGCAATGGCAGGGTAGCTATGTTCGGAAAGGATAACCGCTGAAAGCATCTAAGCGGGAAGCCCCCCTCAAGACGAGATCTCCCCGGGAGCAATCCCCTGAAGGTCCGTCGGAGACGACGACGTTGATAGGCCGGGTGTGCAAGGGCAGCAATGTCCTGAGCTAACCGGTACTAATCGACCGTGAGGCTTGACCATAAAAAGTTTTTGCGTGAAGAACCGGCGGCAGGCAGCGCCTGCCGCCGGTCTCTTCCATATACAACAGATACCCGTAGCTTGGAAAAAGAAGAGAAATCGTCTTAAGCAATTGCACACCGATTACACAGTTTTCGGTGGCGATAGCGTAGGGGTCACACCTGTTCCCATCCCGAACACAGAAGTTAAGCCCTACAGCGCCGATGATACTGCATGGGTAACTATGTGGGAAAGTAGGTCGCCGCCGGAATATTTTCAGAGCCCATCTCCTTGCGAGGTGGGCTTTTTTTCGTTAGTGTTCTTCAGAAGCCGCAATATCCGCGGACACAAGCCGACCTCGCTGCCCCGCTTCTGAAAGTGAGCGCGTGATCGACTTGTGCCCGGAAGATTTTTTACTTCTTCAACTCAATTCCGTGAGCCTTTATCTTGCGATGGAGATTTGAGCGCTCCAGGTCGATCTCTTCCGCAGTGCGTGAAATGTTCCATTCATTTTCCTGCAGCTTTCTCAGGATATACTCCCGCTCAAATTCTTCTTTTGCCTCTCTGAAATTGCCCGCATCCAGCGGGCTGCCGGTCAGGCCGGACGAAAACGACGAATTCTGCTTGCTGGTTAGATTGGCGGGTAGGTCCTTGAGCCTTATTTCGTTGCCGGGTGTCATGATGACCAGTCGCTCTATAAGGTTTTTCAACTCGCGTACATTCCCGGGCCAGGAATAATTCTGCAGTACCTTCATGGCGTCCGGGGCCATGGTTTTTTCCTCACGGCTTTCCTGGCGGGAGAAATGAGCCAGAAAATGCCTGACGAGTGATGCGATGTCCTCTCTGCGCTCGCGCAACGGCGGAACATGGAAGGGGAGGACATTGAGGCGATAAAAAAGGTCTTCGCGGAAATGGCCATTCTGTATCTCTTCTTCAAGATTTTTGTTTGTTGCCGCAATAACGCGAACGTCAACTTCGATGGTACGGGTCCCCCCGACACGCTCGAATTTTCTCTCCTGGAGAATCCTCAATACCTTGGCCTGGGTCTTCAGGCTCATATCTCCAATTTCGTCAAGGAATAGTGTCCCTTCGTTCGCCAGGTCGAATTTACCTTTTCGCTGGGTCGTAGCGCCGGTAAATGAACCTTTTTCATGACCGAACAGTTCAGATTCGATCAGATCCTCGGGAATTGCAGCGCAGTTCACTTCGACAAACGGCTTGTCACGCCGGTTGGACAAATTGTGGATGGCGCGGGCCACCAGTTCTTTACCCGTCCCATTCTCCCCGGTAATCAGCACCCAGCCATTGGTAGGAGCGGCAATGGAGATCTGCTGTTTGAGGTCGGCAATGGGCGCACTCTCTCCAATCATTTCGTAATCTTTGGCAATCCTGGCCTTCAGGGTGCGGTTTTCCTCAAGGAGTTGTCCCATCTTCAGGGCGTTCTGCACGCAGAGCAGTACTTTTTCCAACGCCAGCGGTTTTTCGATAAAATCATAGGCTCCCATTTTAAGGGCTTTGACCGCGGTTTCAATCGTTCCGTGGCCGCTCATCATAACCACCAGCAGATCAGGCCATTGCTCCTTGGCGCGCCGCAGAGTTTCAAGGCCGTCTATGCCTGGCATCCAGATGTCGAGCAGAACCAGGTCCGGATTTTCTTCTTTTATTTTTTCAAGTCCTTCTTCGCCGTTGGAGGCAAACACAGGGCGAAATCCCTCGTCTTGCAGGATGCCGTCAAGGCTGAAGCGGATGCTGTCTTCGTCGTCAATGATCAGTATTGTTTTCATGTTGATGTCCTGTATTTAGAAAATCACCCGTTGAACGAGTGTGTTTGGGGCGAATTGTCCGTGATCGGGAGTTCAATGATGAATTGGGTTCCTTTGGGGCGATTATCTCTGACCCGGATATAGCCGTTGTGGTCGGAAATGATCGTGGAGACAATGGCCAGCCCCAGGCCGGTACCTGTTTTTTTTGTGGAGAAATACGGCTCGAAAAGGCGAGACTTGATATCAGGAGCAATGCCGCAGCCGGTGTCTTTGACGGTGAGCGTGACCATTTTCAGTTCGTGGTTGAAGTGCGTTTCCAGGTGTATCGTTCCAGGCTGATCCATTGCACCAACAGCGTTGTCGATCAGGTTGATGACCGATCGTTTGATCTGATCGCGATCTAGGTTGAAAACCGGCACCTCGGGATCGGGATCGAAAGAGAAATCGATTTCTTTGTGCCCTTCCTCGAACAGAATAAGTGCTTCGGCAACAATCTGGTTCAGGTTGTTTGGAGTGGGGCGACTGGCCGGCATCCGGGCAAAATTGGAGAACTCGTTGACCAGGTTTTTCAACTCGTCAACTTGCCGGATGATCATGCCCGTGCATTCATCGAAAACCGTATCGTCCTTGCTGAATTTTTCAAGATAACGCCGGCGCAGACGTTGCGCGGAGAGTTGAATCGGTGTCAACGGATTTTTAATTTCATGGGCAATGCGCCGGGCGACTTCGCGCCATGCCGCCATCCGCTGGGCCTTGATCAACTGGGTCAGGTCGTCGAAAACAACGACAGTGCCCATAAATTCGCCGTTTTCGTCACGCAAGGTTGTGACGTTGACCATCAGGGTCAATTTGTTCTCCTGAATGGGGATCGTCACCTGTTTGCTGACATGATCCTTACCCGTTTCCATCAGGTCCCGCAGGATGTCTTTGACCAGTGGAAGATATTCCGGCTCGAGCACCTCACGGAAATTTTTTCCCAGCACTTTTGAAGCACTGGTGTTCAGGAGTTTCTCCGCCGACTTGTTGACCGTGGTGAAAAATCCACCGCGGTCCACCGCTACGACTCCGGCAGTGATATTGCGCAGAACGATTTCCATGTAACGGCGACGCTGATCCAGTTCGAGATTTGATGACTGCAGTTCACGGTTGGCCGCCTGAAGACTTTTCTGGCTGCGGCGCAGATCTGCAGTCATGGTATTGAAAGCATCTACCAGGGTGCCGATTTCATCATCGCTGTCGACCTCAATGCGCACATCGAGATCACCCTGTGCAATGCGGTTGGTGGCCACAGCCAGCTCCTGTATCGGTACTGTGATGCCGCGCGCCAGGTGGAAGCCGAACCAGGTAGCGAGAAAGATGATGACGAGTGCAATCAGCAGCAGGACGACTACGTACCCCATCTGAATGCGCCCCTTGAGCAGCTTTGTGCCTTTGTACTGCTCGAAAGAGGACTTAATCTCTTTCATTTTGCTGACCAGGGAATAAGGGACATAGTAATTGACTACGACAACGCCGACGACATCTTCGGGGTTCCAGTTGGAGTAGACAGGAACAATGCCGCGGATCAGATCGGCCTTTCCAACAGGCGTAATGCGGGTGAATCGATTGCCCTGAAGTGCCTCGCGGATTGCATCAGAGCCGGGATCGGTGAAATCAGCAGCGGGCACAGAAGGGTTGCTCACCCGGACGAGTTCTTCATAGGTGGAAGAGAAAACCTCGACAATGCCCAGATTGTACTCGAGCTGCTTTTCCTGGATAAATTCCTTAAGCTGTTCCAGGTTTGCTTCGTTGAGCAGTTTGTCGCGCTTGATGATGCGTGCCAGCTGCTCGCCATAGTACAGGGCGTTGGACGCAGAGTTTTTGTAGTAGGTCTCAGCGACTTCGAGAGATTCCTGCAGAGAATTTTCGATCTGATTGTTGAACCAGTTTTCAATGGTATTGGTGATGAAACCGGCGGAAACGAAAAAAAGAAGCATCGTCGGCACCAGTGACAGGGCCACGAATGCGACGACCAGTTTACTGCGGATTCGTGCGCCCGGCACGCCGCGCCTTCGTTCAAGGATAAGTTTGAACAGATTGCGGAAAACCAGAAAGAAGAACAGAATGATCAGCAGGATATTGACGTTGATCAGTGCCAATACGAGGATACTGTTGACCAGGGAAACCTCGGAGGTCAGATCGAGAAGGCGGGATTCGTATTGAGTCAGGGCAAAAACCAGCAGCAGACTTAAAAGGATAAGTCCCCACTCTCGGCGGCGCTTGCGATGTTCAATCCGTTGCGGTGTCGGTTGTTTTTTTGAGCCTGTCATCTTATTCCTCGCAAGGCAAAATAAGATCCCAGTTTATTTGATGTTTTCCTTGGTTTGCAAGGGAAGAAGAATAAAAAAAGCGGCCTTTGGGGCCGCTTTGGTCAATCAGGGACAGACGGTATGTCTGCATTTAAATTTTGGAAGGAATCAGATCACCGACAAAGGCGGGAACCGGTCCGGCCTGCGCAGCCCTGAGGGCATCATCGGAGAATTCAACAAGCTTGTAACACTCCGGAGTTGCAAGTATCTTTTCAACCATTTTGCTGTTGATGTCGTGGCCGGCCTTGTACGCTTTAATGTGGCCCAGAATCGGATAGCCGATGAGGCTGAAGTCCCCGATACTGTCGAGAATCTTGTGCCGCACGAACTCGTCCGGGAAGCGAAGTCCTTCAGGGTTGAGAACTCCTTTGTCGTCAATCACGATCGCGTTGTCAAGAGATCCGCCGCGAGCCAGGCCATTGGCCTTGAGGTACTCGACTTCCTGCAGGAATCCGAAAGTCCGCGCAGGTGCAATCTCCTTGCGGAATTGACGTGAGGAATGCTTGAAGGAATAGTTCTGCAGCGCGATGCTCGGGTGATCGAATGCGATATCGAAAGAGACGCGGAAAAACCGCGACGGAATCAGAGAAACTCTCTTCTCTCCGTCGACCAGTGAAATCGGCTCGCGAATGGCCAGAAACTTGCGGCCGCGATTGAGTTTTCTCAGTCCCGCATCTTCCAGAAGGTCGACAAAGGGAGCGGCACTGCCGTCCATCACCGGCACTTCGGGGCCATCGATATCAATGTGAAGATTATCGATGCCCAGAGCACTGAGGGCGGCGAGCAGGTGTTCCACCGTTGAGACGCTCAAGCCGCTTTTGCCGATGACGGTCGCAAGCCTGGTGTCAACAACATTGGAGACATGGGCCTCAATGGTTACAGTGCGCTCGCCTTCGGAGCGGTGAAATAAGATGCCGGTTCCCGCTTCGGCAGGTCGCAGGTGCATGGTGATGCAGCGGCCGGAATGAAGGCCGATACCTGAGATGGCGACGGGATTGGCGAGAGTTCGTTGAAAAAGCAAATCTTCCTCCTGGTGCAACAGTGCGTGCGCTTTCAAGCTCTAACATAATGCAAATATTTTGCCATAAATTTGGTTATGTGGAAGTTGTTGATATAAAACAGGAAAACAGATTTCGGGCAGTGGCTTCCAAGCGGCAGTGTTGCAACTCTGCATCCAGAGGCTGTGGTGGGATGGACACAAGCAGATGCGATAATGGGGAATGTTGGAGAGGAGGGTTAAAGCCTGCCTGAACGTAAAATGGCAAAGGCGAGCCAGAGGCCGAGGAAGCCGGCGATGGTATACCCGAAGATCCCCAGAACGGGAAAGCCGAAAAGCTGCGGCCCCTTATCCGATTGGATGATCAGGGAGCTGCCCACGATCAGGGAACCGATCAGCATGGAAAATGACAGGCGGTTGCTGGCCTTGTCGAGATCGTTCATCAGCTTTTCAAGTCCGCGGTGTTCAAGGTCGATTTTGAACTTGTTGCGATTGACCCGATTGATGAACTCCTTCATGTCCCGCGGCAGGGTTTTGAACAGGGAACCGTAGGACTGAAGCACCCCGAGGACTTCTTTGGAAACATTGCCGGGCGACAATCTCTCGCGGATCAGTTTTTCCATAAACGGCCGTAGATGCTCGATCATGTTAAATTCGGGATCGAGTTGACGGCCGATCCCTTCCATGGTGACCAGTGCTTTAGCCAGCAGCATCAGGTCGGATGGGAACTTGATGCGATAAGCGTTCATCAGGTCGACGAATTCCATTAAAAGGCGGCCGACGTTGAGTTCTCCCAAGGGTGTTTCATAATAATCGTCGATGAATTCGGACAGATCGCGTCGCAGACTTTTGAGGTCGGTTTCATCGCTGATGTCGCCGGAATAGAGCATCAGCGAGATAATACGATCGACATCGCGCTGCAATATGGCAGAGAGCAGATCGACCAAGCGGTACTTAAGCGGTTCGTCGAGGCGCCCCACCATCCCGTAGTCCAACAGGCAGATGACATTGTCGGGCAGGATGAAAAAATTTCCCGGGTGAGGGTCCCCATGAAACAGACCATGAATCAGCACCTGCTTGAGGAAGGAATCGGCCCCCCGGCGGGCGATGGTCGGCAGATCGCACCCCTGTTCGTTGAGATATTCCAGGTCGGATACCTTGATCCCCTCGACATACTCCAGGGTCAGAACCGTTTCTCCAGTGAAGTCCCAGAAAACCTGGGGAACGTAAACTGTCGGGTCTTCTTCAAAATTGACGCGGAAGCGATCGACCGTGTGACCTTCCCGGGCAAAATCCATTTCACGGTAAATGGTGCGGCGGAATTCTTTAACCAGACCGGTCGGGTCGTAGAGTTCGCCACCAGGCAGATGTCGCTCGACCAGAAAGGCGAGCCCCGCCATGATGTCGAGATCGGTTTCAACCGTTTCAACGATGCCGGGGCGCCTGATTTTAACCGCCACTTCCTCGCCGCTTTTGAGGCGGGCGCGATGAACCTGGGCGATAGAGGCGGCGGCAATGGGTTCTGAATCGAATTCTGCGAAGATTTCATCGAAGTCCATCCCCAGTTCGCGACGGACCTGCTCGCGCAACTCGGACACGGGTACGGCCGGGACTTCGTCCTGAAGTTTTCGGAATTCTTCGATAAATTCGCGGGGGATGACATCGGGGCGGGTGGAAAGGATCTGCCCCAGTTTGACGAATGTCGGCCCCAGCTCCTCCATGGCCAGACGCAACCTTTCGGCCTGGCTGAAGCGGTCGACGTTTTTCGAGGCCGTGCCGAGCGTAACGATGCGTCGGCCCAATTCGAGATAATAGTCGATATTGAGCTGTTCGACCACATGGCCAAAGCCGTACTTGATCAGGATACCGAGGATGTAGCGGTAGCGTTTGATCGAACGGATGTTGCGGTTGATCCGCGCGAAGGTCAGCATTTTTTCAGAATCGCTGCGTCAACAACGCAGATCATTTCTTTGAAGACGCAAGGGTTTGCTCCAACTGCTCAATGCGCTGCTGGAGTTGCTCGAATTCCTCGCGGGTGACCATGCCGAGGCGTTCGGCGGCACGACGGACTTCCTGCTGAGCCATTTCCTCGAGCTTCTGCTGGGACTGTTCAAAGTTCTGCTGCATTTTTTCGATAAATGCCTTGCCTTCCTCTTCTGTCATGTTGAAGCGTTCTTTCATTTCCTTAGCCAATTCTTCTGCCTTTTTCTGGGTCATGCAAAGTGCGCCCATGCCGGTCAGCATGATTTTTTCAGCAAGTTCAAACATCAGTTCCTCCTTGGGGATGAGAGTCATTTTTGTCTCAAGAGTCTAACATGACTGCACTTTGATGCAATCGTAATTCCTTGAAGGAATTTCAGACATTGAAAAAACAGGCTATTCACTTCGCGGGGTCGTCACTCCCATGCTGAACAGTTACAGGGTCGTATTTGTCGTCACTCAGCAACGCAGGTGCGCCAAGTCGGAGCGTGCATCCTGCGTCGCTTTTTCGCCGGCTGCAATCGCTTCGGCCGCGCGATGAAACTCCAGCAGGGTCAGATCATTGAATTCGGGACGGATCAGAACGTCGAAATGGTTCTGCTGCAGGCGCAGCTCATTGATCTGATTCTCCATAATGGCAACACTTTGCGCACATACTTTGAAAATGCTAGGAGGACGTTTCTCCGGTTTTGTTGGAGGAGGCTGCCGTCCGGCGAAAGGCCTTGCCCGCCATAATTCGCCAAAAATCTTTTCGATGCGCGTGGTATTGAACAGAGGAAGCCGCCGCTTTGATGTCCGTGCCGGCGCCTCTGTCGGCGGGAGGTAGGTTTCGTGGGTGGGCTTTTCGACCTGTGGGATGGCACAGACGGCGATAATGTTTTTAGCGCCCAGTTGCCTGACCGCATCGACGGGGACAGGATTGCACAGCCCCCCGTCGATCAGGAAGCGATCTCCGAACCGGGCCGGTGTAAAGATGCCGGGAAAGGCGATGGCCGCGCGCAAAGCGTCGACCAGGTTGCCGCGGCGGATGATCAGTGCTTCTCCTGTCTCAACATCTGTGGCCGTGACGGCCAGCGGCATGCGCAGCTCCTCAAAGGTGCGCGCCGGGAGCAGTTTCGCCATGAACTCAGCCACCTGAGCGCCATCAATCAGGCCTGCCGTCGGCACAACCGGGTCGATCAGGCGAGCCAGGCGCTTCCAGTCCAGACCGGTTGCCACCTCCTCCATCTGTTCGGGGGACATGCCGGCGGCGTAAAGTGCGCCGATAAAAGCTCCGATGGAGGTGCCCGCCAGGCAGTTGATTCTGATCTGTTCCTTCTCAAGAACCTTGAGCACCCCGATATGACAGAGACCGCGAGCCGCACCGCTGCCCAGGGCCAGGCCGATGCATGGAGCCGATTTTTCTGAGGGCATTATTTTTCGTCCAATGGAGTTCAACGTTTAAAAAGCCAGAACAGCAGAGACAGGACCAATGAAAGAAGCAGACAGCTACCCAGTGGGAAATAGAAGGAGAAGTCTTCTTTCTCAATGCGAATATCTCCCGGCAATCTGCCCAGGAAAGGGATTCTACCGCTGAAATGCAGCATCAGGCCGACGGCGACCAGCACGAGACCAAGGATGATGAGAGACTTTCCTGGGGACATGATCTAACCCTGCCGTGGGTGATAGCGATCTTTTTCAGAATAGATGCAGCCGCAGTATTGCTGGCGGTAAAGTCCCATCTCCTTGGACGTGCGAATCCCCTGCTGCCAGCCGCGGCGATAGTCCTCATAGATGAAGGTCAGCCCCCATTCCTCCGCAAGCTGGCGCCCATAAGAAGCGATAGCGTCATGCTGCTGGTAGCGCGAATAGAGCAGGCTGGTGGTGAAGGCTTCAAAGCCCTGCTCGGCCGCGTGCTTTGCTGTTTCCTCCAGGCGAGAGCGGTAGCAGTAGTTGCAGCGGGCTGCAGGGTCAGCGGCAACCTGGGCCAGAAACTCCTCCAGCAGATAGGCGTCCCGGTAGACCATCGGCAGGGAGCAGATCTCGGCATATTGCTGCACCGTCTCGAGACGCTTGCGGTATTCCTGATAGGGATGGATATTGTGATTGAAGAAAAATCCGGTGACCTCGTGTTGCGCCGAGCGCAGCTCCTCGACGGGATAGATGGCGCAATTGGCACAGCACATGTGCAGCAGAACCTTCATGAATAGATTTCTCCCCGAACGAATGTAATTATCTCCAACAGTATAGACCCTGCCCCCACCGGCCCATCAAGATCTTTTTGTCGTAAAAGGTTCCTCAAGTTCTTCCCACGGCGGCAGCGGCAGGCTGTTCCAGATCCGGCGGGCCCACTGTCGGGCAAGGCGAGGTTTGTCGCGACGGCTGTAAGTCTGATGCAGCAGATCCTGTTGGAGCCTGTTCAAGTCGTCTAGGTATTTTCCCACGATGGAGGCGGTCAGATGCCGGTCTGTAGGCAGCTCGATCAATGTCTGTTCGCTGAAGGTGGCCAGTTCGAGTGCGCGTGCGGTCTCTTCCCCCTCAACCTGGATGACCTGCCCGCTGCTATCGGTGAGTTCAAACATCCCGAGGAACTCGCTGGTTTGCTGCAAGGTTCCATTGACCTCGAATTTTTGCAGTTCCGGACGGTAAATATCGTACAGGTAGTTCTGAGGAAAGCGGGGTACCCCGTCTTTGAAAACCTCGGAGATGATCTGGGCTGTTTCCTCTTCGCGGATACGCTTGCTTCGCTGTGTGGCGCTTTCGTCCGAACCAGGGGTCAGCTCAGGGGCAGGTAGCCCTGAGAATTCGCCCAGGTTTTGCTGGATGGCTTTTTCTATTTTCTCGGCGTCCGGTTCAGACAGGGCGGCGAGTCGCTGCAAAAGTTCGGGATCGGGCAGTGGAACAAGATGACGGCGGCATTCATTGGCCACCTGCCCGGAACTCGGCAGGGGATGACCGGGAGACAGGGACTTCCACAGGTAGCCTCCGAGCCGGCTGGCAAAAAAACGCTCTATCCCGGGGGGCGCGGCAAAAGCTTCCGGGCCGTAGTTAAATGAGAGTCTCTGCTGCTGGAGCAGTTCGAGAACGCAGTCGGGGGCTCGCAGGGCCAGGTTCAGAAAACTGCGGGGTTGCTGCCGCAGCGTATGCCAGTTAAAAGCTCGCGACCCGCAGGGCCCCCTTAAGATCGTTTCGCAGCTCAGGTCGGGCTGCTTTTCGAGCGTAAGGCAAAGCTGGCTCCGGGATAAGGTCTCAAGCCTGATTATGCTGAACTGTTCTGTTATCAGGTTGTAGAAGCTGTTGCCATATGCATGAACGAGCCAGGTGGCAGGCAGCGTCAGGCGGATAACGGCGCCGTCGGCGGCGAGCCCGGTAATATGGGCGGCCTCCCAGATATAACGGGGGGATTTAGGCGCCAGCGAAAGGCGTCGGTTGGGCCAGGAGGTGCGCAGTTTCAATCGGAAAAACTCCCTCTCCGCCGCAGTTATTTTTTCCGAAAGCAAGACCAGCCCACCTTCAACATTTCGGGGCGCTGAACGTGTCTGCAAACTGAAAATGTCCGTGGAGGTTTCCTGGGCGTGAGAAAGTTCCAAATGATCTCTCAGCAAGACGGACAAAGCCCTTAGTGCGGGTTCCTGAAAAGCTTCGGAAAAAGTGCCGGCCGGGCGAGGGGAGGCGGGATTGATCAGCAGGGTGCCTTCCGCCACAGGTTCGGTCGCTTCAATACAGGGCAAACCCAGGCTTCTGGCTTGGTAGTGGAGCAGTATCTCAAGAACCTTGCCCACTTTCTGGGAATCGCTTCCCCAGCGCAGCTGTCCCAGGCGTCGAAACAGGTGGTGAAAACGAACTGCGCTGGCATAGGGCAGGGGCGGCTCGGCAGGGAAAGCCCCAAGTGCGGTGATAACGGGCCCGGGAAGATAGGAGAGAACAAGCTCGATGGCGCGCTCGAGCTTCTCAGGGCGGACGTTTCCCGGGATCTGGTTGATCCGCATGAGTGCAAGCAGCCGTGCAAGAACCAGCATCCCTTTGCTCTGTGCGAGTCTCCGGGCGGGATGGTTCGGCATGTCCGGTGTTTTGGCGCGCGCACTACGGACGGTCTCGGTCAATTCCTCTTCGGCTGCAGCCAGGGGGGATAGGCACAGGTTTGCCAGATAAAAAGCTCCAAGGTTTTCCGGCGCGATGGCACCCATGACCGAAAGCGGTTTAAGTTCTTCCAGAAGGTGCTGCAGGACCTGGTGGGATTCTTCCGCCGAGGCGTTGCCTGGAGCCGGGGCTTCCAGATGCTTGATCCGCTGCGGGGGCTTGTCGGCTTGGCAGTGCCAGAGGTCCAGGCCGGTTGCGCACCATGTGACAAAATGGCTCACCCCTAATGCTGAGGCGCAGGCACTGCCGGCGGAGAAGCACTGTTCGGGGGCCTCGTCGTCGAGCAGAAGGATGCCCCCGGCCATGAAGCTGTCGCGATTGATCCAGAGCACCAGGGGCGGAGAAATTTCGCCTTGCTCTGTCAGCAGTCGCGGGGTGCTTTCAGCGCGACGGAAGGGGTAGCGCCCAACGTCGATCTTTTGTTGCGTCAATTTGGCCAGTTCCGCTGCAAGGCGGGTCTGTCTATCGAAATCCATGAATTACTTGCGTGTCGGGTGTTCAAGGGGAGTACTTCTCTGTCTCGATCAGAATCTGCTTGAATTTTTCCAGGTTGGCCTTTCAGCCTGTCCGTCAGATCTGAATTCAGTTGACGCTCATTATCAAGCTCCTGCCGTGCCTGGGCATGTTTTTGTTCAAGCTGTTGGTCCATGGCCTGCTCGTGCCCTCGCAGAAACTGCTCTACTTGGCCGACAAGCTTGTTGCGCAATGTGGCGAAATCAACCCTGACCAGATCCTGGTTGAGCTGGGTCTGATGGCTTAGCGCCGAGAGCGCGTAGACCACCGCTGATAGGCAGAACAGGCTGACCAGCAGGTAGCCGGCTGCAATTTTTTGGGCAATAGTGAAATATCTAATCCCCATAAAATCGTCTCCATCGAATGAGAGAGAGGTCAGGTGGATCTAAGGCCCCCTGCGTTCAGGAAAACAGCCCATCCTGGCGATCATTCTCGGGCGGGAGCCTCTGCAGATGGCGATACGCCAGCGCCGTGGCCTTGCGTCCCCGCGGAGTGCGGTTGAGGTACCCCTGCTGGATCAGGTAGGGTTCGATCACCTCTTCGATGGTATCCTTCTCCTCCCCGACGGCGGCCGCCAGCGTGTCGAGCCCGACCGGGCCGCCTGAAAACTTTTCGATGATGGTGAGCAGAATCAGGTTGTCCATGTGGTCGAAACCACGTTTGTCGACCTCCAGCCGCTCCAGTGCCTTGTCGGCGATGTCGTGCGTGATGATACCCTTCCCTTTGACCTCGGCAAAATCACGCACGCGGCGCAGCAACCGGTTGGCGATGCGGGGTGTCCCGCGGCTGCGGCGCGCGATTTCGTACGCGCCGTCGGCCTCGGTTTCAATTTCGAGGATGTCGGCGCTGCGCCGGATGATGCGGGTCAGATCCTCCGGCGTATAGAATTCAAGGCGTGCAATGACACCGAAGCGGTCGCGCAGCGGCGAGGAAAGCAGCCCGGCGCGAGTCGTGGCGCCGACCAGGGTGAAGCGGGGGATGTCGAGCTTGACGGTACGAGCCGAAGGGCCCTGGCCGATGATGATATCAAGCTGGTAGTCCTCCATGGCCGGATAGAGGATTTCCTCCACCACAGGCGAAAGGCGATGTATCTCGTCGATAAAGAGGACATCGCCTTCTTCGAGATTGGTCAGGATCGCCGCCAGGTCGCCGGGTTTTTCGATCACCGGGCCGGAGGTGCTCTTGATGTTGACTCCCATCTCCGAGGCGATGATGTTGGCCAGGGTCGTTTTCCCGAGCCCGGGCGGCCCATAGAACAGCACATGATCCAGTGCCTCATGGCGAGAGCGGGCGGCCTGAATGAAAATCTCCAGGTTTTCCTTGGCCTTCTCCTGCCCCACATACTCCCGGAGGTAGCGTGGACGCAGCGTGGCCTCGATGCGGATTTCCTCACCGGTGGTCTGTGGGCTGATAAGGCGATCTTCCATGAGTCTGCATTGGTCCTGTGTTGAAGGCGATCGACTTTATTTCATCAGGATCTTCAAGGCGCCTTTGAGAACATCCTCCAGGTGTGTTTCCGGCGGGATCTCAAGGGATTCGAGCACCTTGCGGGCCTGGTTCTCTTTGTAGCCCAGATTGACCAGGGCGGACAGGACATCGTCCAGACAGGCTCCATCCGATGCATGAACCCGCTGAGGGGTGGGACGCGGCCCCTCTGGGGACATGCGTGCAATCTTGTCCTTGAGTTCAAGAGAGAGCCTCTCGGCAGTCTTTTTGCCGATGCCGGGAATGGCTGAAAGCCGTTTCACATCCTGGTTCATCAGGGCGTCGCTGAGGTCGGCGGCAGGGATGTTGGAAAGAATATTGACCGCAAGTTTGGGGCCAACCCCTGATACGCCGAGCAGCAGGATAAACATCTCTTTTTCCCGGGAGGTCAGGAAGCCGTACAGGGCGAGCATATCTTCTTTGACATGGGTGTGAATATGCAGAGTAGTAGTGCCGGTGTCGGGAAGCTCGTAGAAGGTCGACAGGGGGACCACGACACGGTACCCCACCCCGCCCACGTCGAGAATGACATGCTCAAGAGATTTGTAGGCGATTGTCCCGGTCAGCAGCGCGATCATAGGGTTTCCGTGATTAAGGGGGTAGTCGTTGAATAGGACAGAGTCCTAGCGGCTGTTTGGGCCGCCGGAGCCTGCAATGCGCTGATTGATGCCGGCGCTGTGGGCATGGCAGATGGCGACGGCCAGAGCGTCCGAAGCATCTTCCTGAGCGATCTCGGGCAGTTTCAGCAAAATGCGAACCATCTCCTGGATCTGCTTTTTGTCGGCTCGCCCGTAACCGACCACCGCACTCTTGACCTGCAACGCGCTGTACTCGGCAATCGGCAGGTCGTGGTTGAACCCAGCCAGCAGAGCCACCCCTCGCGCATGCCCGAGCTTAAGGGCGGAGCGGGCGTTTTTGGCCATGAAAATCTCTTCGACTGCAACAGCTGTGGGAGCGTAGCCTGTGATGACCTTGGACAGGTGTTGGTAGATCGTGCCGAGGCGATCGCCCAGCGGTTCGCTTGCACGGGTTGTAATGACGCCGTTATCGATATGCAGCAGGCGGTTGCCCTGCTTTTCGATCAGTCCCCATCCCGTGGCGCGACTGCCGGGATCAATGCCGAGAATTCGCATCCTGATTCTGGCAATCAGCCCATGATGCGGGCGATTTCCTCATCGGAAATGTCGAAGTTGGCGTAGACGTTCTGGACGTCGTCGTTATCCTCGAGCTTATCCATCAGTTTCAGCATCTGTTCGGCCTGCTTGCCGTCAAGCTGCACCATGGTCTGGGGGATCATAGTAACTTCGGCATTCTCCCACTTAAGACCGTTCTCACCCAGAACGTCACGCACTTCCATGTAGTTTTCCGGGGCGGTCAGCACCTCATAGGAATCGCCTTCGTCTTTGACGTCTTCTGCTCCGGCTTCCAGGGCGGCTTCGAAAATGGCCTCGAAATCATTGTCGGTGGAAAAGGAGATCAGGCCTTTTCGCTCGAACAGAAACGACACCGAGCCGTTGACCCCGAGATTTCCGCCGTGCTTGCTGAAGATATGGCGCACATCGGCCACGGTGCGGGTGCGGTTGTCGGTCATGAATTCGACCATGACGGCAACGCCGCCGGGGCCATAACCCTCGAAGAAGCCTTCTTCATAGGTCACGCCGTCGAGATCGCCGGTTCCTTTTTTAATGGCCCGGTCGATATTGTCCTTGGGCATGTTGGCCTGTTTGGCCTTGTCGATCGCCAGCCGCAGCCGGGGATTGGTCTCGATCTCTCCGCCGCCGATGCGGGCGGCGATGGTGATCTCTTTGATCAGTTTGGTGAAAACTTTGCCGCGTTTTGCGTCCTGGGCCCCTTTACGGTGTTTGATGTTCGCCCATTTACTATGTCCTGCCATGGTTAAGATCTCTCCTCGCGCTGGTTTTGTGTCGGGAAAAAGCCCGAAAGCACAAGTTTGCTACTTTATCACGAAGAGGGCGGCAGCGGCAAGAACAGCAGCCGTAAAAACAGGCGGAGAAAATGCAAAAACCCAATCGTGCTCGTGCCGATGAGGCGGATTGGGTTTTTGCTTGAATAAGGTTTTTAAGGTGGATCAGAAAAGCTCGGCTCCCTGTGCTCCTGCGGTCTGCAGCATGCTTTCATCGTACAGCAGGCAGGTGACATCAAGCAGAATCTTGACGTCTTCGCCGATTTTGCCCATGCCCTGAATGTAGTGACTGGCAGCGGCGCGCGTAGAGCGTGGTGGCGGCTCGATGTTGGATTCGGGGATGTCTGCAACCTCACTCACTTCATCGACGACCAGCCCGACGGCTGTCCCATTGACGTTGACCACGATGATGCAGGTGCGGTCGTTGTATTCCAGGGGGGGCAGCATGAAACGGGTGCGAACGTCCATAACCGGAATCACCTTACCGCGCAGATTGATCACGCCTTTGACGAATTCAGGCATGTCAGGAACTTCGGTAATCTTTTGAATGCCTATAATTTCAGTCACATAACGGATCTCGATTCCGTAATCTTCGTTGGCCAGGTGAAAGGTGAGGTATTTGTCTTTCTGAGTATCCTCGGCGTCTCCGAAGCCTTCGTTCATCTCAAGTCGGTCATTTGCTCGCGCCATGATTTTCTCCTTGTCCGCCTTGCCGTATTTTTGATCCGGCTGGGATTGTCCTGTGCAGCCAGTAAGACCTATTCAATTAAAGTATTGTAATAGGGAGTGGATCGCTGGTCAAGGAAAAACCGCAGAGTACCCTTTGTGTGAGGTTAAAGCAGCTATCTTACTGATTGTCCGCCTGTTGTGGTGTCGTGGGTTTAGTGGAGGGTCTGCGAAACATCAGAAACCCTTTAATTAAGCCGGCTGCTCCCATGGCAAGAAAGAAGAATCCGCGAAAACGTGCAGGGGTTTTTCCTTCGGTGACAAGAACGACATTGTCGCTGATGTTGAGATCGACAGCCTCAGCCAGCTCAAAAAGTTTTTCACGATTATTGGCGGCAACCCTGCCGCTGGTCAACATTCCGGTCACCTCCCAGGGGGCGCGGAATGTTTCAGCTTCTTCTTCCCGAAACTGTTCTCGAGCAAAAACACTATCAAATCCAAAGTGGTAGGTGTAGAGAAATTCCAGGAGTTCGGGGTCGCGAGTTTCAACCAGAACGTGAAATTTGGAGTCCTCAGGATTGGGGACAAGTGGGATGAGCATGGCATCGAAACGTTCAGCCTGCCCTGAAGTCGAGATAGCTTCATCGAGGTTCTGGTGGCCTCCGGTAATGTGTAGCCATTCCCGTGGCGCTCCCTCATTGATCAGCGTTCGCAGGTCAATGGTCAAAGGTTCCTGGTTGCGTAGGGTGAGTGAAGCATCGTTGTAGCCGAGGTAGAGTAGTACAAAGCCAAAAGCAATGAGGGTGAAGCGAAATCGAAGCATGATAAGAACCTTTCGCGGGGAAAAAAATCGGGCCGCCCAAGGGCGGCCCAAATTATGCCATCAAGATGAATTATCAGGCAAGAGTCTTGCCCGCAGGTTTTAGGCGTGTGCGTTCTCGGTGGAATCTTCCGCCACTTCAACGCGCTTGGTCAGCAGTGAAATCACCACCAGGGCGAGGAAGCTCAACGGAATGGAAATGGCTGCCGGGCTGTTGAAGGAAATTGGCGCGTCAGAGGGCAACAGGCCATAACGTACATACATGTCAGGCGAAAGCAAAATCAGGCCAAGTGATGAGACGATGCCCACCAAGATTGAGGCCGCAACCCCCTGCGCCGTGGTCCGTTTCCAGAACAGCAGCATGAGGATTGCCGGCAGATTGGCCGAAGCGGCGATGGCAAAGGCCCAACCGACCAGGAAGCTGACGTTCATGCCCTCGAACACGATGCCCAGGTATATGGCAATTACGCCAATACAGACAGCGGCGATTTTGGCCGTCAGAACCTTGTTCTTGTCCTGCATTTTCATGCCGAAGAAGTTGTCCATCAGGTCATGGGCGACCGCCCCGGATGCCGCCACGATCAGGCCCGAAACCGTACCAAGGACGGTGGCAAAGGCAATCGAGGAGATGATGGCAAACAGGATAACCCCAAAAGACAGTGCAAGCAGAGGCGCCGACATGTTGTTATCCATGATGTTGACGACGCCATTGGTCATGGCGCCAAGGCCCATGAACAGGGTCAGAATATAGAAGAAGCCGATGGCTGCGATGGCCACTAGGGTCGATTTACGTGCAGCCGCCTGGCTGGGTACCGTGTAGTAGCGGATCAGAATGTGGGGCAATGCTGCGGTACCGCAGAATAGAGCCAGCATCAGGGAGAAAAAGTTGAACTTCTCGGCAGTGGTCGCATTGTCCACTTTGAATTTGAGGCCCGGACGGAGGATATGGGAGCCCGGGGTTGGTTTCTGGTAATAGATGCTGTAGTAGCCCTCGGGGGTCAGGACATGCTTGGTGCCCCACAGAACGATGGTGCTGTCCTGGATGGTGCGCAGAAAGGCCAGGGGGCCAATGGCGCCGGTCTGCATCACGGTTTCACCGCCCATGTTGATCTCTTTCATGTGGCCGACGGGAAAGAAACGCCCTTCTTCAGCGGGCGCGCCGTTGTAAATACGTGTGCCGTCATTGAGCTGGGCCTGGAAAAGAGCTTCTTCAAGGACATAGCCGCCTTGAGGGTTCTCCTGGATGTGCCAGATCGATTCGATGCCGTTTTGGGTCAGTTTGACAAACCCTGCCTCGGCAAGTTCGGAATCGCGCCAGTTGGCCGGAACGTTGTATGCCGGATCATCTACGATCAGGCGACCGTTTTCCACGTTGGCCTGCAAGGTCGCGAATTCATGGTAGGGTTTGCCGTCGTTTTCAGGGGTGGTGGACAAGCCCCGGAACAGAACGGAGATCACCAGAATGGTCGAGAAGATTAGCAGCAGGCCTCCTTTGAGGAACTGCACCATTGTGGTGGATGCCATGCCGGCGCTGGCGACAATGATGGTGACGACCACGCCGACGATAATGACTCCAGCATAATGGGGAAGGCCCAGCAGTGGAGTGACGAGTGTGCCCGCGCCGACCATCTGAGGGATCAGGTAGAAAACCGAAACAACCAAGGTGCTGATCGCTGCCATCAACTGGATGCTCTTGGAGTTGAACTTGGAATCAAGGGCGTCTGTAAAGGTGTATTTGCCAAGACGCTTCATCGGTTCAGCCACCAGGAACAGGGCGACCATCCAGCCCGCGAGGTAGCCGATGGCGTACATCCAGCCATCGTAGCCGGCGGTAGCGATCATGCCGCAGATGCCGAGGAAGCTGGCAGCCGAAAGATAGTCGCCGGCAAAGGCGATCCCGTTGGTAAACCAGTGGACGTTCCCTCCGGCGGCGTAATAGCCCGAAGAGGATGTGGTGCGACGCCCCAGGTAGAAGGAGAGGCCAAGCACCAGGAGAACAAAACTGAGAAAGAGGCCGATGGCCAGGGGGGATTGTGCGTAGATCATTGGTCATCTCCTCCTTTAATTATTCAAGCGGGCTTCCGCCCGGGTGCAGAAGTAGTTGTAGACAAGCGCCAGCAGGAAGGCGAAGATGATCAACCCCAGGCCGAACACCACGGCCAGGTTAAGGCCGAAGATCTGGATAAGCATGAGTTCTGGCTGAGTAATGTTGATCATTACGAAAATGGCGTAAATAATGGTGTAGACGGCGAACATGCTGATGCCGATTTTGGATTTGTACCCGGCCGCGTTGTCCTTGCCGAGTTTGACTGCGGGTCCGTGTCCCATGTGCGTTACTCCTTTTCTCTCTGTTTTTCTCTCTGGAAGTTTCTACGGATTGCGCATGGCATGAAAAAATAGACAAAATAAAATAAATGATTGTTGCATGGTGGCCCGATAGGGCCTTAAACGCTCACTGAGGGAAGTGGCGTCTGTTTGTGCGGTAGTCTTTCCCGGATGCCCGGGGACAATGTTTTGCCTCCTTTCTCTCGGTTCCGCCGGTGAGGGAGTCGGCCAGAAAAATGTTTAATTTTTACCAGAAATGCGCCCCCAACAAACGCAGAAAAAACCATATCGGGGCGCAATTTTTCCTGGACATAATACGCCGTTCTAAAGTTGTGTCAACCTTAAACTTAAATTTAGGGTAGTGTTTTACTCTGAGAAAAGTTGTTTATTCTTTGTAAGTTGTTGAAAATACGATTTAAAAATATTTCAAAAGGCAAGCGTTCGCAAAGATTTTGTGGAGAAGTAAAAAACGGTTTCTTTCTGTGAATAAATGTTATTTTTTGCGTTATGTTTGTTTCGTATTTTTCGGGCTATGTCATAACCCTGTTCGTTTTTTAACAGAAAGTGAAAAAAATGCGGTAACGGGGATGGGCGAGCGTTAATTGGAGGAGGGAGCAGTCAGTAGAAATCTCCCCTTGTGGACAGGAAGGAAAGGGTGTGATGCCATGCGCTACAAAGTGGTGGAAACCAGTACCGTGACAGACGATTCGCTGGAGGCAATTCTCAATGAATGGACGCAGCAGGGGTGGCAGTTCGATGCGGTTAAATTCGTCATGCACGAGGGCAGTCGGCGTCCTGCCATGGCGTTTGTTTTCTTCACCCGTGAAGAGTGAGGTCCTGCCCATCCTTCACGGGTGAAGATCAGCTCAATAAGCCAGGCCGGTTCTCTTGCGCACCTTGCGCAAGGTTTTTGCCCCGGCGGCGCGGGCTTTTTCGGCACCGCGCGCCAGAATGGCGCGCAGGCCGTCCGGATCGGCCAGCAGCTCGCGACGCCGCTCGGCATAGGGCGCGAAGAAGTCGCGCACCGTTTCAAACAGCTCCTGCTTCACTTCCCCGTATCCCATGCCGCCGGCCTCGTATCTGTTGCGCAGTTCCTGCTGCTGTTCTTTGTCGAGGAACAGGCGGTAAATCTGGAATACATTGCAGGTATCGGGGTTTTTCGGGGCCTCAACCGGTGTCGAGTCGGTGACGATGCGCATGATCTGCTTGCGCAGCGCTTTGTCTTCCTGAAACAGATCGATGGTATTGCCGTAACTCTTACTCATCTTCTGGCCGTCGATTCCGGGGACCGTTGCGACCTCATCATCGATTTCGGGTTCGGGGATGGTGAAGATGTCGCCGTAATGATGATTGAATTTCAGGGCAATGTCGCGCGCCACTTCGACGTGCTGCTTCTGGTCCTTGCCCACCGGAACCTTTTCGCTCTGAAACAGCAGGATGTCGGCCGTCATCAGGACCGGGTAGGCGAACAGGCCGTGATTGGGCGCAATTCCCTTGGCGATCTTGTCCTTGTAGCTGTGACAGCGTTCCAGCAGCCCCATGGGGGTGAAGTTCGACAGCGCCCAGGTCAGCTCCTGCACTTCCGGGACGTCGGACTGTACCCAGAAGGTGCTGCGTTCGGGATCCATCCCCAGAGCGAGAAAATTGGCCGCCGCTTCCAGGGTCCCGCGCGCCAGGGCTTTGCCGTCGCTGACGGAGGTCATGGCGTGGTAGTTGGCGATAAAGCAGAAGAGATCTTCGTTCTCCTGGTAGGCAATCATCTTCTTCATCATGCCGAAGTAATTACCGAGATGAAGATTGCCGGAGGGCTGAATGCCGCTGAGAATTCTCATTTCCTGAATCCTTTTCCTGGGATGGGGATTTGCATGTAAAACGAAAGCCGCGGTAAGGAGGCCGCGGCTTTCGTCTTTGATTGAGGTTTTGAGCCGCCGCGAGCCGGTCCTGAATTCGCGGCGAAACCTTGTTGTCAGGCGCGCGAACCCGGGTGCATCCAGATTCGCCACCAGTTTTTATTCAGAAGCTTTTGTTCAGTCATCGTCGTCATGGCGCTATAAGCTAGCAGGTTCCTTCCACGGCGTCAATTCTCAATCATCAGGCCTGCGGGGGGCGGTTGCCGTTCATCATCATGGCCATCTGCGCCAGCTGGCCCAGGTCGATTCCGCTGTCCTTGATCAGTCCCATGAAAATTGGCAGCAGCTGCATAAGAAACTCGCGATCCTGCATGACTTCGCGCGACAACTGGGGCAGGGTCTCCAGCAGGAGCTGCTTTTTCTCATCGGCTTCCAGCGCCAGAACGGCGTCTTTCAATTCGTCTACACTCATTTCGGTTTTTGACTCCTGACATCATGTGTTTTTGGATTTGCCCCTTTTCGTGCTTTTGGGCGGGGACTGGTTGAAGGCAATTTCAAAAACTTCGTCGTAATTTGTGGCGAAATGAACTTCGAGCCCTTCCTGCAGATAGGAAGGCAGCTCCTCGAAGTCCTTGCGGTTGGCTTCCGGGAAAATCAGGATTTTGAGCCCGCCGCGCCGTGCCGCGATGGTTTTTTCCTTGACGCCGCCGATGGGCAGGACCCGCCCGGTCAGCGTCAGTTCGCCGGTCATGCCGAGCCGATCACGCACCGGTTTGTTCAACACCATGGACAGCAGCGCGGTGGTCATGGTGATGCCCGCGGAGGGGCCGTCCTTGGGGGTGGCGCCGGCCGGCACATGCAGATGTACGAAGTGGCGGTCGAAGAAGTCGGCATCGCTGCCGTATTTCTTCAGGTGCCCCATGGTAAAGGAATAGGCGATCTCGCTGCTCTCAACCATGACGTTGCCCAGCTGCCCCGTCTGCTTGAACCCCTTGTTCTTGCTGGGCACGGCGGTGGCTTCGATCTGCAGGGTGGCACCGCCCATGCTGGTCCAGGCCAGCCCGGTGACGACGCCCGGCACGCCCTCGAAAAATTCATCCGGGGTGAAGACCGGTTTGCCGAGGTAGGATTCCACCTCCTTTTTGGTGATGGTGATCTTCGACTCGCGGCCGCCGGCAAATTCCATGGCTGCTTTGCGCATGATCTTCTTGATGCGGTTCTCGAGGTTGCGCACCCCCGCTTCACGGGCATAGTCATCGATAATCTTTTCGAGAGCGTCGCGCCTGATGGCGACCTTGCCCTTGGGGATGCCGTGGCCTTTAAGGGCTTTGGGCACCAGGTAGCGGCGCGCGATTTCGACCTTCTCCTCCTTGATGTAGCCGGAGAGCCGAATCACCTCCATGCGGTCGAGCAGCGCCGCCGGGATGGTGTCGAGCTGGTTGGCGGTGGCGATAAACAGCACGTTGGACAGGTCGTAGGGCACATCCAGGTAATGGTCGCGGAAACTGCTGTTCTGCTCCGGGTCGAGCACTTCGAGCAGTGCCGAGGCCGGATCGCCCTGGTAGCTGGCGCCGATCTTGTCGATCTCATCCAGCATCAGGACCGGGTTGGCGGTGCCGGCGCTTTTCATCGCCTGGACGAATTTGCCCGGCATGGCGCCGATGTAGGTACGCCGGTGCCCTTTGATTTCCGCCTCGTCGCGCATGCCGCCCAGGGAGAAGCGGTAGAACTTGCGCCCCAGGGCGTCGGCGACGCTGTGGCCGATGGAGGTCTTGCCCACCCCGGGCGGACCCACCAGGCACAGGATCGAACCCGAAATGTCGCCTTTCATTTTGCCGACGGCGATAAACTCGAGGATCCGGTCCTTGACATCCTCCAGTCCGTAATGATCGCGGTCGAGGACATTGCGGGCACGATCAATGCGGTAGGAGTCCTTGCTGAAACGCCCCCAGGGGAGGATGGTCAGCCAGTCGAGATAGTTGCGAGTGACGGTGTATTCGGGGGAGTTGGGTTCAAGCAGTTTGAGCTTTTCCAACTCCTCGTTGACGGTTTTCTGCGCTTCCTCGTTGAGCTTGAGTTCAGCCAGGCGCTTTTCGAACTTTTCCACTTCCGCTGCCTTGCCTTCCTTTTCAAGCCCCAGCTCCTTCTTGATGGCCTTGAGCTGCTCCTTAAGGAAGAACTCGCGCTGCTGCTTGGAGATCTTTTCCTCGATCTGCTTGGTGATCTCGGTCTGCAGGCGCGAAACTTCAAGTTCTTTCTTCAGCAGTACCAGCACCCGGTCGATGCGCTTCTTGACATCGAAAGTTTCCAGGATGTTCTGCAGTTCTTGACCGTCTGCAGAGGTCAGGTTGGCGGCAAAATCTGCCAGCCGCCCAGGATCGTCAAGGCTCGAGCGGTTGAGGAACATCTTGATTTCCTCGGAATAGAGCGGGTTGATCTGCACCAGCTCCTTGAGAGCACCGATAATGGCCATGGAGTAGGCTTTGAGCTCCGGATTGACGGACATCTCCGCACCGTAGCGGTACTGCACCCGCCCGCGCAATACGCCATTATCCTGCACGACGATGTCTTCGATGGTGAAGCGCTCAAGCGTATTGACCAGCAGGTGGATGGTGTCTTCCTCCTGGTGGAGGATTTTCATGATTTTGCCGGCAACGCCGACGCTGTGCAGATTGTCCGGGCCGTCGGCTTCTTCGCCATCCTCGACCAGCACCAGGCCGATAGCGCGACTGGGCGTATCCATCGCCTGGCGGATGGTGGCCGCGCGCTCCGCGCCGTTGACCGCCAGCGGCAGGATGATGCCGGGGAAGGCCGGGCGCGGCCGCAGGGGAATCAATGGCAGAGATGAGGGCAGAACTTCGGAAGCGAGCACCAGCCCGCTTTCCTGTTCCTCTTCGGGATTATTGTCTTCGTCGCCGGGGAGGTCCGGCTCGATCATTTCGTCTTTTTCATCGCTCATGGGCGCTTGCTCCTTGCTGCGAAGTTCGCGGATGCAGGCAAGCTAATCACTCCTGGCGGGGTTGTCAACCTGAGGGGGCGCTGATTATGAGGCTGAGAGCGGGGACTTCATGGCGGCCAATGCATCAAAAAGCCCCTTGCGCCCCTGCACACCCAGCTTGTCGCAGATGCGCTTCATGTAGGTTTTGACCGTGGATTCCGAGATGTCGAGACGATGGGCGATTTCGCGGTAGGTGCAGCCTTCGATGCTGTGCGTCAGAACCAGGCATTCGCGGGGAGAAAGCAGGAGTCGCAGGTTTGCCGGAAGCTGACTCTCTGGGGTGAGAATGTCTTCAGGTGCGGGGTGGGAGGCGGTATCGGCCGAGGACGCGGGCAGCTCTGAAATGGTGAAGTCTGTCCTCGCAGGACTTTCCCCTCTCACTTCATTTTTTGTAGAGGCGAGTCGGCGTTGACCCAGCAGGTAAAGTGTCAAAACCGCCAGGTTGAGACTGATCAGCCCTGCCATGACGATGACGCCGACAAAATCCTGCAGAAATTGGCCGATCAACTGGCCCCCGTAAATGCCCAGGCACAGGGTGGCAAGGCCGATGCCGATGGCACGAATCCGCCGGGGGAAGGAGAGAAGGTAGGCCAGCAGAAAAAGATCGACGAATCCCTGTCCAGCCTGCATGGCGAACATGCTTAGGTTGATGCTTGCCGGGTGGGTGTGCTGCAGCAGCGCAAAGGAAACCATCGCAAGCAAAATGCCGGCAATCAGAGAAAATTCCTGTTGTTTCCTGACCAGAAAGACCGCAGCCAGCGCTGTCAGCATGTAAAACGGCAATTCCCCACCCGGGAGAAAGGCCGCGGGTTGATAGACCGGGTAAAGAACGCCGTACATCAGCCCGCTAACAATGTGGAACACCAGCACGAACGGCAGATAGTGCCAGAGTTTTGCCTCTTTGAAGGTCGGAGCGGGAGAGTTGCTGTACGTCGGGTGGAGGATCAGCAGCATTAAAGGGAGGGAGACCAGGGCAAATGCCAGAAAGTCCCCTTTTTGCCAGATAAGTAAAACGAAAAAAAGCAGATTGCCAAGAATGAGGCCGAGCGCGCCTGCCAGGACCGGTTCTTTTGCGGCATGCAGGCGTGAGGTCGCATCAATGGCGACGACAGCGGCAGATGCACTGAGTGGAATCAGAAACCATTGCGCGGCATTCGGGATAAAGGGCAATGCCGTGGATATGAACACCGTTATCAGAACGCAGAGGGGTACCAGGCGTCGCAAAAGGCCGGCAGAAGTGAACGTTCCGGTGAGAAAAAGAAACGCGACATGAGGGAGCAGGAAAAAAGTCGCAGCACTATTGATGCTTGCCGCACTGAGCAGCGGCCCGTTCATCGGAACGGCCAGGAGCCACAAAACAAAAGCCGCAAAAGATAGTGTGGGCAACATTTTATTCTCTATCCATCACAGATCATGGGACATAAAAGGAAAAACTAAGTTTACAGAAAAGTGACACAAAGAGCAAAAGTTGACAAAACGCTGACTTTTGGAGTTCGGCTATCTCTGCTATTAACCTGATATCGGGCATTCGGGAGATACAGCGGTTTTATCCGTCTCCATGGTATCAAGCAACCATTGTGCCTACCTGCTGGGAAGATCAGACCCATCACACGGTGTCCGGATCCCGTTGAAGGGTTCAGGTGCTACGTTCTGGAACCGACCGGACAGAAGAAAAATACAAAAAACCCGTTTTAAACCACAAGAGTTTACAAAAAGTCGACTTTTTATTCTCCGGGGAAAGGTTAGTTTTTTTTCAATGGACAAAAACTTTTGTGGCGCGAAGTAAAAAGGAGAAAAGAAATGGCGTTTTACAAGATGTGCGGGTGTCTGTTTATTTGTGTCGGTCTTTTGAGTTTGGTCGCTTGCGGCGGCAGCAGTAGCAGCCGTCACACTGAAAGTGCGACGGTGACGGGCGGAGTGGTGGTTGATCCCTACATTGTCGGTGCGACGTTTTTTGAAGATGTCAACGACAATGGTCTTTGGGACGAGGGCGAGCAGATCTCCACGCCTTCGGATGAACGGGGGCACTTTACTTTTGATCGCCCCGTACCTGCCGGCCTCACCATCATTATGCACGAAGCCGGCGACCACCAGGGTCTGCCTTACACCGGCAGGCTGGCACGCACAATTATGGAGGAGGATGCGGAATCGGTCATTGTATCGCCCCTGACGACCCTGGTTGCTCTCGGACTCGATGAGCAGGCAATCGTCGAAGCCCTCACCCAGCCGCCCGAGGCGCTGCCATTGGCGCTTGGTGACGAGTCCCGCGCGGTCATCCCCGGCTTTTCGGCGGCACACATCAATGCGGATCCTTACGGCAGCCTGCATCTGCTCGACAGGGACTCCATGACGGATGCAGATCTCGCCGGGGTGCGCGCCAACGTCTATGTGGCGGTTCTGTTTGATTTCTTCTATATGGATGCCTTTCTGGTGGGGCTGACGAAGCAAGAGGCGTACAATCTGCTCACGAGCGTTGGTCCTCTGCGTGCCGATCTGATTGAAGCCGTCTGCTACGTGATCAGCGCCGAGGGCATGGAACGGATAGCCTCGACCCTCCCTGAGAACCGCGAACTGCCGCCTGTGACCATGCGCGAGGTGGCCGACACCGCGCCCGCGCTATTCACCTGGTGGAAACAGGAAGTCGAACGCCGGGAAGCGCAAGACGACGATTTGGTCTTCCTGGATGAATTCAAGGCCCTTGTCGATAGGGCGCAGGGCGCGCAACTCGGGCTTAATTACTACGTCATGAACAATATCTTCACCAGCGAAGCTGTACACGCGGCCTTTGAGGCCGGCGACCTCCGCCTGGAAAACGATCCCGGACATCTCTATCTGCGTGAGGACACCAGCTTAGGCAGCACCTCCGAAGTGGTATTCAACCAAGAAATGCTTGCCGGCAAGGCGTTTTATAACGGCGCGCTGATTCTCTTTGACGACGAAAAAAACGGTGTCGAGATGTTTTTCTCCGAAGAAGACGATTGGTTCGAATATGTTTCCGGCGATTGGTGGGTTTCTGAAAACGGTGTGCTCAGCATCAATAGCCAGGAATCGAATTTTTCCGTGCAAGTCGATCTGGTCGCAGATTGGCAGAGCCACCTTTATATGCGTATGTGGGGAGAAATCTATGAGGGCCTTTCGGGAACCATGGCCCTGCCCTTTGTGAAGGTGCGTGAGCAGAGTGCCGAGCCGGCCCATTACATCATCAAGGACCAGCACTCGCGTATCGATGAGTACTTCAGGAGTTTACGGGGCGGGCATCTGTGGCTGGCGGTGGATGGTGATGATCTCACCGGTGAACTGGCCTACTATCCCGACAGCTCAGCAATTATCCCGATCGACTGGTGGATCGATCCCTACGGCGGCTTATCGGTCGACAGCGGCGAACAGGTCGACGCCATCTATTTCATCAACGACAGGGGAAGAACAGTGATGATTTCTGACGTCGATGGTGAACTGGTTTATGACGAGGATACCCGCCTGCTGTCGCCCCTGCTGCTGCAACAAGAGCAGATCGAGGGCCAGGGATTTGTTTTTTCCTCGTCCTACCTGATTCAAGGCGAAGAGCAATTCGAAGGGGTCCACCTCGCAATCGATGGTTCTTTCCTTTTGTTTCACCCCTTTAACGAGGACCTCACCGGAAGTTGGACCTACGACCAGGCCAGCGGTCTGCTGACCCTTCGGCCGGAGGCGTCAGGCGCCGCTGAAATCCGCATGTGGTTTGTCGGGCAGGGCGAAGACGAGGGCGTTGAAACCTTTGAGGTGTTCTACGAAGAGGACGATGAAAGCGGAACTCTGATCGAGTCGGGGTTTGAAACGTTGCAACTAGCTGAGATGAGTCGATAATTATTGGGGGGCGGCGCCCTGTGCCGCCCAACTATTAACCGGTGAAAGGATTAAACCATGAGAGTTGGTCGGTTGCAGGTTCTCGCCTGGCTAGTCGCTCTGTCTGTCTTTGCTTTCGTTTCGCCTGCCTGGGCTGTTGACCCTCCCTTTGCCGGCGGCACGGGAGAGTCGGATGCTCCCTACCAGATTGCGACCGCCGCACAGCTTGACGCCGTGCGCAGCTATCTTGACAAACATTTTATTGTAACTATTCAGCTGGGGATTGAAAAAAGTTCTTGACAGCGATTTTTTGAAAAATTGCCAGCATCGCTTGCTCTCGGCTAAGTACTCATATTGGCCCACTGAAGATGCCCCGAATTGCGCTTGTCGGACAGAGCGCCCGGCTCGCGCATGCGGCATTGGCTGCGAAAAAATATCGCCACACAAGGCAACCTCAGGACAAAAATTCCATTCTGAAAACCCGTGTTAAGATGTCTCATCTTCAGCACGGGTGACCAGAATGACGATTAACAATATCGACGTCGATGCGACCATTGAGCAGGTGAAAACGCTGCTGGCCCAAGAGAAGGATCTGTCCCCGGCGGTCAAGTCGAGTCTTGAGGTCCTTCTGCTCCTGGTCACGCTGCTTGCCAACCGCTTTGGCCTGAACAGCAAGAACAGCAGCAAGCCGCCATCGGCTGATCCGAATCGTGAGAAGCAGTCCCGAGCCAAAAGCAACCGCAAGCCGGGAGGGCAACCAGGGCGTCGCGGCACAACGCTGCAGCCGGTCGCCGATCCCGATGAAATCGAAGTGCTCCAACTTGATCGCAGTACCCTGCCGGCGGGCAACTACCGCGAGATCGGCTACGAGTCCCGGCAGGTCGTGGATCTGGACATCTCTCGAATCGTCACCGAATACCGGGCCCAGATTCTCGAGGACGAGCGCGGCAACCGCCATGTGGCGCCCTTCCCCGAAGGGGTCACCCGGGCGGTACAGTACGGCATCGGGGTCAAGGTCAACGCTGTCTACATGTCCCAGTTCCAACTGCTCCCCTACAACCGTATCGGGGATCATTTCTGGGAGCAGATACAGATTCCGGTCAGCGTTGGTTCGATCTACAATTTCAACCAGGATGCCTATGACCGGCTGGAAGCCTTTGACCGATGGATCAGGGCGCAGCTTTCTGCATCGCGGCTGATCCATGCCGACGAAACCGGCATCAATATCGAGGGCAAGCGCCAATGGCTGCACAGTGCATCCAATGCCGAGTTCACCTTTTTCCATCCTCACGCCAAGCGAGGAGGCGAGGCCCTGGATGAGATCGGCATTCTGCCAGCGTTCTCAGGCATCCTGTGCCATGACCATTGGAAGCCCTACTATAAATACGGCGCCTGCCATGCGCTGTGTAATGCTCACCACCTCAGAGAACTGGAACGGGCCTGGGAGCAGGACAAGCAGCAGTGGGCGCAACAGATGACGATCCTGCTCAAAGAGATCAACAAGGCCACTGTGGACGCCGGCGGCCATCTCGACGATTTCGCTGCCGGCATTTACCGAAAACGCTATCGAGCCTTGCTCGATGTGGCCGAAAAAGAGTGCCCCGCCCCCGATGAAAGTCAGCGAAAGGGGCGCAGGGGACGGCTTGCTCGCTCCAAAGCCCGCAACCTTCTGGAGCGACTGCGAGACTTTGAGAACGATGTGTTGCGATTCATGGTCGAAGACGAGGTCCCCTTCTCGAACAATCAGGCTGAGAATGACCTTCGAATGACCAAGGTTCAGCAGAAGATCTCAGGTTGCTTCCGCTCCTGGGAAGGCGCAAAGATGTTCTGCCGAATTCGCAGCTACTTGTCTACATGCCGAAAGCAGGGGCTGAGTGCCTCTGCTGCCTTGCGCCTGTTGTTTGAGGGCAAATCGCCTCGATTTATGGAATCGGACTGACCCATCTCCAAGCATCTATGTCACTCGGCTCGGCTTGGGAGCAGAATAGTTACTCCCTATGAATATAAAATCGCTTTGTCTGGTTCTTGCCGCTCTGGTGGGGGGGCTCTGGATTGCGGGGTGCGGCAGCAGCAATAACCGCAGCGATGCAGCGCAAGACGGCGTCATCGTGATGCAGCTCGACGAGGAGTATGAACTCCATGAGGGCGATGTCCTCGAACCCACCGATGCAGAGACGCGCATCGCTGTGCGTCATGTGTTCGAGGATGATCGAAGATATGTCACCCTGCTGGCAGGGAGTGCGACGTTGGTGCTGGGTGACGAAGACGACAGGTAAGCGCCTGTTTGTTTATGCAACACCATGCGAGGGCAGAGGGCAGCGGCCGGATCCGTCAGGGTTCGGCCGCTGCCGTTTGTAGGCAGCGCTTCATTTAAAGTAGCCCCAAAACCGCTTTGAGGCTTTTTTCCACGGCGGCTATCTCATCCGTTGTCAGCATGGTCAGGGGGCCTTCGCCCAGCCGGGTACGATCCAGGGCGCGTGGTTGATCGACGATGACCTGGCAGGCTTTCAGCAGGCGCTCGCGAGGGGCGATGCTGATGCGCCAGCGTTTGAATGACGGATAGACTTGCGTGGAGAGGGGCAGGATGATGACCATCGGGGTGCCGCTCTCGGTGAAGGCATCATCCTGGATGATGAGAACAGGGCGGATTTTGCTGATTTCACGGCCGCGACCGGGGTTGAGGTTGGCCACCCAGATTTCACCGCGGCGCATTATTTCCACCATCTGTCTTGCGGATTTTTATGGCTATTGGGGGATTTGTCTTGTTGTGTGCCCAGATCGAGAAAGTCTTTTTCCAAATCCAGGGCGTCCTGGTGGATCTCTTCGTTGCCATAGGCGGTGCGCGCCTCGGCGACCATTTCGGCCATGAAGCGCTCACGCTCGCGACGCGCAAGAAACTCGCCGATGGCCGCTCGCGCAACTTCTGAGCGCGGCACACCGCTGCGGCGGGCTTCATTTTCGAGGCGCTGGTCGAGGTCGTCGGGGAGACGTAGGCTTAGAGAGGGCATAAATTCTCCTGTGTTCATTTTGTGTGTCAAATTGTATTTCAATGTGGCATGCTTGTCAACAAGCGGTCTTTTTCTTTGTCGCCTTCTGTGGAATAATGCCGGCCATCCCACGAAAGGAAGACTTTTGCATGACCGAACAGCCCAAACGCCTCTACCTGATCGACGGTTCGAGTTATATCTACCGCGCCTATTTCGCCATCCGCCACCTGTCCAATTCCAAGGGGATGGCGACCAATGCCGTGTACGGTTTTACCAACATGCTGCTCAAGGTGATGCGCGAGCATGCGCCGGATCACCTGGCGGTGGTGTTTGACGCCAGGGGGCCGTCCTTCCGCAAGGAGATTTATCCCGAATACAAGGCCAACCGCGCGGCGATGCCGGAGGACCTGGTGCCGCAGATTCCGCTGATCAAGGATCTGGTGCGGGCTTTCAACCTGCCGGCGCTGGAGTTTGAGGGCTACGAGGCCGATGATATCATCGCTACGCTGGCCAGAAAGCATGCCGCCGAAGGGATGGAGGTGACCATCGTTTCGGGCGACAAGGATCTGATGCAGGTCATTTCCGAGCGGGTGCGCATGCTCGATACCATGAAGGACAAGGTCTTCGGGCTGCAGGAGGTGCAGGAGCGCTTCGGCGGCTCCCCGGACAAGGTGGTGGAAGTGCAGGCGCTGGCCGGCGATAGCTCCGACAACGTGCCGGGGGTGCCTGGAATCGGGGAGAAGACGGCCGTCAAGCTTATCTCCCAGTTCGGTACGGTGGAGAATCTGCTGGCCCGCCTCGATGAAGTCAAAGGCAAGATGAAGGACAAGCTGCAGGAGTTCGGTGAACAGGCGCTGCTCTCCAAGCGGTTGGTGACGCTGCGCGATGATCTTTCCCTGGGGGTCGGATACGATGCCCTGGCTACCGGTGATCCGGATCGTGAAGCATTGACCGCACTGTTCGGCGAGCTGGAATTTCATAAGCTGCAGCAGGAGTTTTTTGCCGATGCCGGCTCACGCGATGATGACTACCAGGCGGTGATGACTGAAGAGGCGCTCAATCAGCTGATAAAGCGGCTGGAAGAAGCTTCCCGCATCAGCTTTGACACCGAGACGACCAGTCTCGATGCCATGCGTGCCGATCTGGTGGGGATCTCCTTTGCCGTCCAGGCGGGCGAGGCCTGGTATATCCCCCTGGGGCATCACTACTTGGGAGCCCCGCAGCAGCTGGACCGCGACCGGGTGCTGGAGCGGCTGCGGCCGCTATTGGAGGATCCCAATAAACCCAAAATCGCCCAGAACGCCAAGTACGACCTGCTGGTCCTGCGCCGGGCCGGCATCCGGGTGCAGGGCACCGATTTCGATACCATGGTGGCGAGCTATCTGGCCAACCCTGCCGCCAAGAGCCACGGCATGGACAATATGGCCGCCGAGCTGCTTGGGCGCCGCACCATCCCTTTCTCAGAGGTCGCCGGCAGCGGGCGCAATCAGATCAGCTTCGCCGAGGTCGAGGTGGAAAAGGCGGTGACCTACGCGGCCGAAGATGCCGACGTCACCCTGCAGCTGGCGCAGAAGCTCGCCCCCATGCTCAACAAGAGCGAACAGGAAAAGCTCTTCCATGAGGTGGAGATGCCGCTGGTGGCGATCCTCGCCGATATGGAATGGCAGGGGGTGCGCGTCGATCCGCAGGTGCTGGGCAATCTCTCCCGCGAGATGGAACAGAAGCTCTCCGCCCTGGAATCTGAGATTCATGAGCTGGCCGGCTGTACGTTCAACATCGCCTCACCCAAGCAGACCGGAGAAGTTCTGTTCGAGAAGCTTGGCCTCGCCCGCGGCAAAAAGACCAAGACCGGTTGGTCCACCAATGTCGAGGTTCTGCAGAAGCTGGCCGAGGATCACGCCATCGCCGCGCGCATCCTCGAACACCGCGGCATCTCCAAGCTCAAGGGCACTTACACCGATGCCCTGCCGAAGCTGATTCATCCCGAAACGGGGCGCATCCACACCAGTTTCAACCAGACGGTGACTGCCACCGGCCGTCTGTCTTCGAGTGATCCCAACCTGCAGAACATTCCGATCCGCACACCGGAAGGGCGGCGGATTCGCGAAGCCTTCATCCCCGATGAGGGCAACGTCCTGCTGGCCGCCGACTACTCTCAGATCGAGCTGCGCATTCTGGCGCACCTGGCCGACGAGGAGGTTCTCAAGGAGAGTTTCGCACGCGGCGAGGATATCCATCGCCGTACCGCCTGCGAGATCTTCGGCGTCTTTCCCGAGATGGTCAGCGATGAACAGCGCCGCCAGGCCAAGACCATCAACTTTGGCGTGCTTTACGGCATGGGCGCGTTCAGCCTGGCGAAAAGCCTCGGGATCGACCGCAAGCAGGCGCAGGGCTTTATCGACGCCTATTTTGAGCGGCTGCCGCGTGTGGCGGAGTTTCTCGAGGCCAGGCGCGAGGAGGCGCGCAGCAACAAGTACGTCAAAACCCTGCTGGGCCGGCGCTGTGCCATCCCCGAGATCGACAGCAAAAACCCCAACTTCCGCAGCTATGCCGAGCGCAACGCCACCAATTACCCTATTCAGGGGTCGGCGGCCGACATCATCAAACTCGCCATGATCGGTGTCTTCAAACGTCTGCAGGCCCAGTCCCTCAAAACCCGCATGGTGCTGCAGGTTCATGATGAGTTGGTTTTCGATGTGCCGCGCGCAGAGTTGGATGAGGTCAGTGCGCTGGTCAAGCACGAAATGGAAAACGCGGTAGAATTGCGGGTGCCGCTGGATGTGGAGGTGGGAGTGGGCGCCAATTGGCGCGAAGCCCATTGATCTGTAATGCTGGCGGAATGCCGGGATTTGATCCGGACGTGAACTTCAAACACACCGGGCGAAAGACCTATGAAGACGCTCCGTAATGCTTTGGTTCTATTCGCCATCCTCATTGCGGGCGTCTGTATCCTGTTGGGCGCGGCCTGGCTGTGGCGCGATCCGCTGTTGAACGAGGTGGCGCGTCCACGGATCGAGGCTTTTCTGGCCGAGCGCCTCGAGGGACAGGTGCGTATCGGGTCTTTGCACCTGGAAAAGTCCCGGGCTCGCATTAATGATCTGGTGGTGAGCCGCTCGCCCGATTTCCATTTTGAAGTTCCCGGAATCCAGCTGCGTTACTCCCCGAAACAACTGCTCGTAAACCGCACCCTGGCCGCCGTAGAAATCGAAAATCCTCGCCTGGCGGTCCAATCCAGAACGGATCAGGACTCCTCGGGTCTCGTCATCCCCGGGACAAAAGGCTTTCACGTCGAACAGCTTCAGATCGTGCAGGGCGACCTGCATTTCGACCTGGGAACCCTGAACCTGCGGATGCAGCAGGTGAACCTGAAGGCGCAGAGCCGGTCACGGGACGATCCTTTAGATTTTGACCTGAGTGCGCGTGTCGGCGAGCAACGCTCCGTTGCGCTGACCGCACGAGGCTCTCTTACGCCACCCCCCGAGGCCGTTCTGGCACTGGAGACCCTGAACTGGGATCAGCATGACCTGCTGAGCCGCCCGGTGCGCGTTCTTTTCGGAGAGCGATTTTCAGCCTCCGAGATCCATTTCGCCCTTGCCCGGTTCAACAAAGAGGATCTTCTCCATTGGACATCCGTTTTCGGCCATTCTCTGGCCCTCCCTCCTTCGCTGGACTTCGATCTGCAGGACCTCGTCGCCAGACTGGTGCCGGCAGAAGATGCCATTGAACTTCTCCTGACGGCTTCCCGGGGGCGAGTTGCCCACGAAGAGCGCACGCTCGATTTCAGCGGCGCAGAGATCCATCTGGGGGCCGGCGATTCGCGCTGGCGCGCGGATCTGTCGTTGACTCCGCTCGGGCAGCAGAAGGTACAGGGGCGGGTGCAGGGAACGGGCGAAGAGATAACCGGCGTGCTGTCGTCCCCGTATGTCGAGAGTTCCTGGCTGCAGCAACTTCTCATACAGCAGGAGGCCTTTCCTCTTCGTGGCGGGCTGAGGACGCTTGCTCATTTATCGGGCACCTATGACGCGCCTGTCATTGACGTGGAATTTCAGGGGCAAAAGTCGAAAGATCCACTGTCCGATTCCCCGGAAATGATGGTCAGCCTCGAAGAGTTGGCTGGGAAGTTCAGGCTTGAAGTCACACCCTCTCTCTCCATCGGTGGTCGTTTGTCTGTGGGCGGGCGGACGCTGCTCGATCTGCAGGGAACAATGATGCGCCTGGAGGCACGTCTGTCAAACCTGGACGATTCCACATTTGCGTCTCTTTTCAACCGGAATGCGCTGCCCACCGGTCTTTCGCTTCGCGGTGGCCAGGCCTCCCTGGTTTTTCATCCCGGCGATCCGATTCGGCTGGAAAAGATAAGAGCGGATGCCGATGCCCTGCGATGGCAGGACGTGGAAATTTCTTCACCGGCTCTGACCGGGAATGCCCGCGTAACGCCCGATGAAGTGCACTTTTGCTTGAATAGCCTCTCTGCGGATCTGGGCAGAGAAGATCTTCAGGCTAAGCTGCAGGCAAAGGGGGAGATCCATTATGACAGAGTTGGGGCGGCGGCGCGCCTGGCTGCCGAATCGGTGCGGCTGTCCGATTTTGAATATCTGGCCGCCAGCGGTCTTTCCGGATTCACCCGCGGGGCGGCCGGATTGACGGGCGAGCTGATCTGGCACCCTGATTCAGGCTTGCGCTGGAATTTTAACGGAGAGATTGGGGTCGGCGAGATTCTGCATAACAATTTCTTTGCCGACTTTTCCGGGCGGCAGGGTCGCTTCTCGCTGGCAGGCGAGCTCTCGCCCGATCTGAAGCGCCGTCACCTGGAAAGGATCGACTTCGAGCTTGCTGATCTGGCGTCGATCGAAGGCAGCGCCCTTTGGCAGGGGGACGAACTCGATCTCCGAGTCAGCCTGACCGCTTCCGATCTGCAGCGCAGTTGGCAGACTCTACGACAGAGCATTGATCTGCCGCCTGTTCTCGCCGATGACGATCTGGAAATTTCCGGCCGCTTCGGGGCCTATGCTTCGCTGCAGGGCGCGAAGGACAGCTTGAGGCTGCAGGGTGTGCTCCAACCGGAAAATGTGCGCCTGCGCTGGCCCCGTCATGCCTTCGAGGTCCGCGGGCTACAGGGACGAATCCCTGTCGACTGGCTTTTGCAGGGCCCAATGCCGGAATCGGCGGGTTCTGCAGCGCGTGCGGGTTTTGTTAAGACCTCCTACCTGGTTTTGGGTCCCGCCCGGTTTGCGCCACAACAGGGCATCGATCTGATGGTCGGGACCAACCATATTGAAGTGCGATCGCCGCTGGTATTTTTTCTTGCAGGTGGCATTCTTAGTCTGTCGGGGGTTGAGTTCGATTGGGGCCCCGACGGGTTTCAGGCTCTCGGCCGCCTGATGATTGCCGATATCGATCTGGATCTGCTCGCCTCACGTTACGACCTGCCGCGCATCAGCGGGCGACTGGCAGCCGATCTGCCCCGTCTGCACTACCGTAACGGCAGCCTGGAAACGCAAGGGCAGGCGGTTGCGAACGTGTTTGACGGACAAGTGCGGCTGGATGGAATCCGGGCGGAACACATCGGAACGCGCTTTCCCGTTTTCGGCGGAGAGCTGACCTTCGAGGGGATCGACCTCGGGCAGTTGACGCGAACCGCCGAGCTCGGGGAGATCACCGGTACCATGGACGGCAGGGTACAGGATCTGAGTTTGTTCGGGACCATGCCGACGCATTTTCGGGCCACCCTTGCGACCCGCCCCGAGGGGGAGCGTGTCATCAACGTCAAAGCGGTACGCAACCTGACGCTACTCAGCCAGGGAGGGCTCTACGGGACGCTTTCCAGCGGCATACACCGCTTTATCGATTCGTATAACTACCGTGCCATCGGGTTGTCCTGTACTTTGGAAAATGATGTTTTCACGCTGAGGGGAACGGCTGACCCGGCGCGTAACGTTCTTGTGGACGGGGGGCTGCTGCCGCCCAAAATCGACATCATCGCTCCGCAGAATCAGATTTCCTTTCGGGAGATGCTCAAGCGGCTCGGACGGATGGAGCGGGTGCAGTGATGATCAGGAGTGAGGAGGCGAAATGAGAAAATCCTTTTTTTGGGCGATGTTCGGGATGCTTGTGGCGGTATCCTGTGTCACGATCAATATCTATTTCCCGGCGGAGGATGTGCGGCAGGCGGCGGAGCGGATCGTGGACGAGGTGTACGGTACTCCAGGGGCACCCGGTGCGGAAAGGTCCCCTGCGCAGGACGCGCCAGTCGGACCCGGGAGCTTTCTGCAGCAGCTGTTCGGGGCGCGAAGCGCCTATGCGCAGCAGGATATCGATATCAGCACGCCGGAGATTCGCGCCATTCGTGCGGCCATGACCGAGCGTGGCGCCGAATTGGCGCCCTTCCTTGACTCCGGGCATATCGGAATCGGGCAGGATGGTTTGTTGGCAGTGCGGTCTCCCGATGGTCTGGAATTGAAGGAGCGGGCACGGGTCAACCGGCTGGTGGCTGATGAAAACGCCGACCGTTTGCGGCTCTATGCCGAGATTGCCCGCGCCAACGGTTTTGCCGATAAAGCTGACGAAGTCCAGCAGATTTTTGCCCAGAGCTGGCGTGAGAAGGCGCGCCCCGGCTGGTACCTGCAGCAGTCTGACGGCAGCTGGCAGCAAAGGTGATTTCAGTTTGCGGTGATCTTCTCTGCGTACAGGTTCTCTCCAGGATCCTGTGCCGCTTCGGCACGCTCGAAGGCCCGCTCGAGAGTTTGGCGGGAGGTTTCCGGGATCTGCAGGAAGTTGAAAGAAATCCGCAGCATCTTGGGGGAAAAGTCCGGGTAGCGCCGAATGACGGTCACCTGGACCACCGCGCAATAGAGATGGGGCGCGATATAACTGTCGCCATCCACGGTCAGGTTGATGCTGGCGGTGGCGGGCAGCGACCAGTTGAAATTGTCGCTGTAAGGCATCTCACCCAGCAGTCCGCCGAGGCTGGCATTGACGAGGGTTCCTTCAAAAGCGTGGCCGCGCTGTTCGAGAAGAAAATTGGCGTGGGAGAAGGCGTGGCGTTTGTCGCGGCGTAAAGAGACCGGGTTGCAGATGCGGTTGAGTGTCTCTGCCAGTGTTTCCGAAGGGCAGGGCCATGGCAGGTGTTCATTGATGCCGGTCTGCCTGAAGAGGTCGAGGGTTTCGCTGCGCACGTCCGTTGTCATGACCAGTGTCGGCACCCGCTGATCTTCCGGCAGTTCCGCCAGCTTCTCCAGCAGTTCACGATTCTGCGGCAACGCCTGATCCCAAAGGAAGAGGGCCGTGTGGCATTGCCGGTCCCGGATCATGCGCAGAGCTTCGTCCGCCTGTTCAGCCTCGAGAACCACCGTGTCGTTGAGGGTGGCACGGATCTGGGTGCGGACGATCTTGCGCAGGGTTGAAGAGTGGTTGATAACGAGAAATTGTCGGCTCATTCAGTTTCTCCGCCGGTTGGAAAATGGGGCTGCAGCCGCCTTGATACGATGCGAACTCTTGCCCTGGAGGGTGGTTTTACGCTAATTTCTATGAACATCCTGTTAAATGTCATCCAAAAATCATGCCTTTCGCTTGCGAAGCGAAGGGTTCAGTGCAAGTTGCTGATTTAAAAGGTAAAGTGTGAGAGTTCTTCAGCCCGTATATGTTGCTTCGCCGCCGGGGGAGCCGTTTTTTCACGAAATGGCCTTCATGATTCCGGACCCGGTGTGCGATTTGGCCGCAAGTGATCTGCGATGAAGTCTTGTCTCAGTTCTCCGTTGCACCCCCTGCGCAATCAGCGCGGCGCCATGTTGATTGTCGTGCTGGTTGCGGTGGTCGTAATGGGTCTGGGGGCGGCCCTGGCCGGTACCAGCTGGAAAACCATCACCCAGCGGGCGCGCGAACAGCAGTTGCTCTGGGTCGGCCAGCAGTATCAGCGCGCCATTGAAAGTTATTATAATGCCGATTTCCGCGGGGGATCCCAGCCTCGTGCGTTCCAACCCCCGGGGCGTGAAAAAACCTCCAGCGGTACCGGAATGCTGCCCAGCCGCCTCGAGGATCTTGTGCGTGACCCGCGTTCTGCCGGCGTGGTGCGTCATCTTCGCAGCATCTATCCCGACCCCATGACCGGCGAGCCCTTTGTGCTGATCAAGGATCAGGGCGGTCGTATCCGTGGGGTGCGCAGCTCCAGTGACGAAAAACCGTTTCAAACGGACAATTTTCCGGCAGGGCTGGAAGCTTTTTCCGGAGCTGAACGCTACTCCCAGTGGGACTTTATCTACGAAACTCCGCAGAACGCCGTTCAGCCGGGCGGAGTCAATTTCGACACCGGCTCCATCCCCGGTTCCGGATCCTCTCTCCCCGGGACCAACCCTCGCGGCGACGATACCCCGGGTCCGGCGCGCGAGTAGGTTCGGCGAGTGCCTTTATCTCTTCGACAGTCACTTTTTCCCCTTTCATCCCTGAAAAAAACATTTTTCCCCGGTTTTTGACCCAGGTCATGTTCCCCTTGCGGGTTCTGCGATATTCTGCGTCCAGATCAACAAAGAGGAGGCAGGCATGAACCTGAAAAACGATCTCGGCAACGAGCAGATTCAGACCGTACTCGAAAAACATCCCCGCATCGGGGAGATTCTGCAGAAATACGATATCGGCTGCGTGACCTGCGGCGTCGGCATCTGCCTGCTCAAGGACGTGGTCGGCATCCACGCCCTGGGCGAACAGGCGGAAGCGAAGATCGAAGAGGAAATCAACAGTTACCTGGAAGAGCAGGAATAGAAGGCAGCCACCAAGGCGCCAAGATCTAAACGGAGAGACGCAGAGCCTAAGAATCCACGGAGAGTAAAACCAAAAGATTTTTTCTCAAAATCTCTCCCTCTCAGCGACTCAGCGTTAAAGTTATTGATTTTAAAAGGAGATCGAACTATGAAAAACCTGGCCTGCGGCTGCCCCGGCAGCAACGTGAGAACCATCGAAAAGAACGAAACCAGCAACAGCACCACCGGCAAAGTGGCTTCCGAACTGCGCCAATGGCCGACCCAGTTGCACCTGGTGCCGCCCAGCGCTCCCTGGCTGCAGGACGCCCATCTGCTGATCGCCGCCGACTGTACGCCCTTCGCCTACGGCGACTTCCACCGCGATTTCATCAAGGGCAAAGTGCTGGTCAATGCCTGTCCCAAGCTGGACGACACCGGCCCGTACATGGAGAAGCTGACGGCGATTCTGAAAAACAACGACATCAAATCCCTGACCGTCACCATCATGGAAGTACCCTGCTGCCGCGGGCTTGCCATGATGGCCAAGCAGGCTCTGGAAGCTTCCGGCAAGGATATTCCCTTCGAGGTAGCGATCATCGGGGTCGATGGTGAAAGGAGAAGCTGAGCATGGAAAAGGTGGATGTCACCCAGGTGATGGTGGAGGAACACCGGCTTATTCTGCGCATGATCGCCCTGCTTGAGCGCAACGTCGAACAGATGGAGCAGGGGCGCTTTCGCGACTGGCAGTTTTTCCTCGATGCCGTTGATTTTATCCGCAACTATGCCGACCGTTTTCACCATGCCAAAGAGGAAGACGTGTTGTTCGAGGCCCTGGTGAAGAACGGCATGCCCAAGGAGAATTCACCGGTCGCCGCGATGCTGATGACCCATGACCAGGGGCGGACTCTGGTGCGTGCCATGGAAGAAGCGGCTTTGAAAGCGCAGGCGGGTGAAACGGGGCAGATTCCGGTGATTGCAGAAAATGCGCGCGGCTATGCCGAACTGCTGCGCGATCACATCGACAAGGAAGACAACATTCTCTATCCCCTGGCTGAACGGGTGCTGCCCGCCGAGGTCCGGCCCGAAATGGTACAGGCCTACCGGGATGCCGAAGCGCGGGACCCGGACATTGAAAGTCGCTACCGGCGCATGGTGGAAGAATACGAAAAACAGAGTGCGGCCTGACACCTGCACGAACAGATAAGAATGCCAGATGAAGAAACCCCGGTCCGCAATGCGGTGCCGGGGCTTTGTTTTTTAAGGCACAGCTGTTTTCAGCGAGCCCTCATTGACAGCCCGGCGACGCAGTCTATACAATGGCGTGTTTGCAATTTTCTGCTCGGCTTCAAAGGCATCCCACTTGCTTTTTCCGTCGTTGCTGGATTGATTTCTTTACTGAATGCCCAAGGAGACCCCTATGGAACAAAAGCATCAGCTTCTCCTTGATACGGCGCGTCGTCTTATTCGTCGAGGTGCCTATCCGCACCTCTCCAAGCTGCTTTCCAAAATACATCCTGCAGATATTGCGCACCTCTTTCGTTACCTCGATCTTAAAGAGCAGCGCATTCTCTTCAACCTGATCGAGGACCCGGAAATTTCGGCCTACGTGCTGTCCGAACTCGATCACAGCACGGGAGCGCAGCTGCTTGAGCAGATCGACCGTGAGACGATCACCGAAGTGCTTCAGGAAATGCCGTATGATGATGCGGTAGATATTATCCGCAACATGCCTGACGAGCTTGCGGAGGAAATCCTCAACATCATGCAGGATGAGGATTCCACCGAGATCGAACAGCTTCTCAGCTACGATGAAGACAGCGCCGGCGGCATCATGTCGACGGAGATTTTCTCGCTGCGCGAGGACATGAGCGTTCAGGAGGCCATCGAGGCGCTGCAGCGGGCAGAAGATGTGGAGATGGTTTTCTATCTCTATGTCACCGACGAATACAACCATCTGGTCGGCGTGCTCTCTCTGCGTCAGCTGCTGACCGTGCCGCCCCAAACACAGCTGAAGGATATCATGACGCGTGATGTCATCCGCGTCACCACCGACACCGACCAGGAAGAGGTGGCGCACCTGGTGGCGCGCTACAATATCCTGGCTATCCCCGTCGTAGACGAAAGCAACAAGCTGATGGGTATCGTGACCGTCGACGACGTCATCGACGTCATGCGCGAAGAGGCCACCGAGGATATCTTCAAGATGGCCGGCGCCAGTGAGGAGGAGCTGCTCTACGGCTTCAAATCCTTTAAAATCGCCCGTCTGCGCCTGCCCTGGCTGCTCGTCAATCTTTTTGGCGGAGTGATCACCGGCTACCTGATGTGGATGTTCAAGGCGACCCTGGAACAGATCGTTGCCCTGGTCTCCTTCGTGCCGGTCATCACGGGCATGGGGGGCAACGTCGGCGGTCAGTCCGCCACCATCGTCGTGCGCGGTTTTGCCACCGGCCGCATCGATATGGGGACTCTGCGACGGGTTTTTTTCAAGGAGCTGCGCGTTGGTTTTATCATGGGGACGGTCTGCGGCTCGACGATCGGGCTGGTGGCCTGGTTCTGGCACCATAACCCGTACCTGGGGCTGGTGGTGGGACTGGCCATGGTGACCGCTATGACGGTTGCGGCCAGTATGGGAGTGCTGGCGCCGACCTTTTTCAAGAAAATAGGCGTTGATCCCGCCATCGCCTCCAGCCCCTTTGTGCAGACGGCCAACGATATTACCGGCATTCTCATCTATTTCGGGACAGCCACCATGTTTCTGCAGCTTTTGTTGTAACCGCGGTATCTGGTCTGCATGAAAATTCTACGCTCCGAAGCCATTGTTCTGCGGCGTATCGATTACGGGGAGGCTGACCGTATTGTGACCCTGTATGCGCGCGATGCCGGCCTGATCAAAGGTTTTGCCGCACATGCCCGGGGCAGTCGTCGTCGTTTCGGAGCGGCCCTGGAGCCTTTCGCGCGTATCACGCTGCACTGGCAGCCTGCGCGTGGAGACGGATTGGCGCGGCTGCGCGAAGCCGAACTGCAGGACCTGCGCCCCGATCTGCGGGCCGAACTTGATACCCTGTCACTGGCCGCCTACGGATGCGAAGTACTTGAAGCTCTGTTTGCCGACGGTGAACCTCATGCCGACGTCTTCGACGTGCTGGAGGCGTATCTGGTGGCCTTGCCTGCCGGAACGGCGCAGGAGCGGGCCGCTTACAAGCTGCTCTTCGAGCTGCGCCTGCTGCGGGCGGCCGGTTACCTGCCGCACCTGCTCCACTGTGCCGAATGCGGCGAGACGGCCACGCCTTCACAGGTGGCCTTCTCTGCCGAGCGGGGCGGGCGGCTGTGCCCGTCCTGTGCCGGCAGCGATTTCCGCCTGCGCCTCTCCCCCCTGACCTTGGGAACCCTGGCGCGTTGCCTGAATGTGGCGGCCGATCGTTTCACCGGATTCCGGTTCGGTTCCCTGACCATGGCTGAGGGGGCCGCTGTCCTCGGCGACGCCCTGCGGGTTCATCTGCCTCATGCCTTGCGCAGCCAGGCATTTGTCGATCGCTTTCTGGAGAACGCAACCCCGCGTCAGTACGATAAAAACGGGCCCTGAGCCGGTTTTTTCCGCCTTGACAGAGGCCACAGAGTGGGCTAGGCTTTGCGTTCTGTTAATTTTGTACACAGTATACGCTTTTCGCGTCTTTGACGATGATTTAAAAACACTGTTTTTTCGGAGGGCACGTGACCTTTCAAGACCTGATTCTTTCCCTTCAGCAATATTGGGCCGAACAGGGCTGCATCATCCAGCAGCCCTATGATCTGGAAAAAGGTGCCGGGACTTTCAACCCCGCCACCTTTCTTCGGGTGCTGGGGCCCGAGCCGTGGAAGGTGGCCTATGTTGAACCTTCGCGCCGCCCCACTGACGGCCGCTACGGCGAAAATCCCAACCGCCTCCAGCACTACTATCAGTTTCAGGTTATCCTGAAGCCCTCGCCCATGAATATTCAGGAACTCTATCTCGACTCCCTCAAAAGTTTCGGTATCGACGCCGCTGAACACGACATCCGCTTTGTGGAGGACGACTGGGAGTCGCCCACCCTTGGAGCCTGGGGGCTGGGCTGGGAAGTCTGGCTCGACGGCATGGAGATCACCCAGTTTACCTATTTTCAGCAGGCGGGCGGGATCGACCTCAAACCGGTCAGTGGCGAAATCACCTACGGGTGCGAGCGTATTGCCATGTACCTGCAGGGCGTGGACAACGTCTACGACCTCGAATGGGTGGAAGGCGTCAAGTACGGCGATGTGCACCATCAGACCGAAGTCGAGTTCTCTCATTACAATTTCGAGGAGGCCGATACCAATATGCTGTTCGCCCTTTTCGGCATGTACGAGAAGGAATGCATTCGCCTGGCGGAAAAATCCCTGGTGTTTCCCGCCTACGATTTCGTGCTCAAGTGCTCCCATGCTTTCAATCTTCTCGATGCGCGCGGCGCTATTTCAGTGACTGAACGCGCCAACTACATCGGGCGCGTGCGCAATTTGTCCAAGCTTTGCGCTCAGGGTTACGTGGCGCAGCGCGAAAAGCTGGGTTTCCCGCTACTTAAAAAAGGCTGATCGCACCCCTGCCGCAGGTTCGACCATCAGGCCGGGGTGGGCGTAGTTGCCTTCAAAATTGATCTGACACTATAAAAGACTTGTTACTTCCGGAGATTGCATGTCTGCCGAACTTTTTTTGGAAATTGGAACCGAAGAAATACCCGCCGGCTTTCTGCCGGTTGCTCAAGCTGATCTTGAACGCCTGCTGCGCAAGGAGTTCGAGTCGGCGCGTATCGCCCACGGAGATGTGACGACCTACGCCACCCCGCGCCGCCTGGCGATCTCCGTCGCCGATGTGGCTCCGGAACAGCAGCGCCAGGAACTTGACCTGATGGGGCCTTCGGTCAAGGTCGCTTTTGACGCGGATGGAAACCCCTCCAAGGCCGCCATGGGATTCGCCCGCTCCAACGGGGTGGATGTGGCTGACCTCGGCCGGGTCGAGACGGAAAAAGGGGAGTACGTCCATATTTCCAAGGTGGTCGAAGGTCGGCCCACTTCTGAGATCCTTCCTGAAATGCTGCCCCGCGTCATCGGCGCGATCCCTTTCAAGAAATCGATGCGCTGGAAAGATCTCGATATTCGATTCGCACGTCCCATGCACTGGATTGTCGCTCTCTTTGACGGCGATGTGGTTCCCTTCACCTTTGGCAACCTGAGCAGCGGAGTGCTCTCCCGCGGGCACCGCTTCATGGCGCCGGACAGCTTTACCGTCCGCGACGCCCAGAGTTGGCTGAAGCAGTGTGAACAGCAGTTCGTGCTGCCACAGCCCCAAAAACGCAGAGAGATTATTGCTGATCAAATCGATCGTGCTGCCCGTGAGGCCGGGGGGACCGTCAACCCCGATCCGCAGCTGCTCGATGAAGTCGCCTTTCTGGTCGAATATCCAGTGGCTCTGTGCGGCAGTTTCGAGGAGAAATATCTCGAACTTCCCCGCGAACTGCTGATTACCACCATGCGGGAGCATCAGCGTTATTTTACCGTGGCCGGATCCGACGGGCAGTTGATGCCGCGCTTCATCACGGTGGCCAATACCAAACCGCGCGATCCTGCGGTGGTGATCAAGGGCAACGAGCGCGTATTGCGGGCGCGGCTGGCCGATGCCATGTTCTTCTGGCAGGAGGACCGCAAGGCCCCCCTTGAAAATCGTCTTGAGGCGCTCAAGAACGTCGTCTATCAGGCAAAGCTGGGGACCAGCTACGAGAAGGTGATGCGCTTCAAGCAGATCGCCCTCGACCTGGCCGAAAAATTCGAGCCGCAGTCCGCTCCCCTTGTGGAGCGTGCCGCGCTGTTGGCCAAGTGTGACCTCGAGACCGGCATGGTCTACGAATTCCCGGAGCTTCAGGGGGTTATGGGGCGTGAATATGCGCGTCTCGAAGGGGAGGACCCCCGCGTCTGCAAGGCGATCCATGAACATTATCTGCCGATTCAGGCCGGCGGCGAGCTGCCCTCGGACAGTATCGGCGCTTTTGTGTCGCTTGCGGATAAGATCGACACCATCTGCGGCTGCTTCGGCGTCGGCCTCATCCCCACCGGGACTGCCGACCCCTATGCGCTGCGCCGCAATGCCATCGGGATTCTCAACATCGTTCTCGACCGCGGCTTGCGGCTTTCGGTTGCGGAACTGGTCGATCGCAGCCTCGACCTGCTGGAGCCCAAGCTGCAGCGCCCTGTAGGAGATGTGCGCCAAGATGTGATCGAATTCATCCGGCTGCGCTTCTTCAACATGCTGACCGGACAGGGCTTTGCCCATGATGTGGTCGATGCGGTGCTGGCTGAAGCCTTCAACGACCCCGTCGATGCGCTGCAGCGCGTCAAAGCACTGGCTGAAATGAAGCAACGCCAGGATTTCGATGCCCTGGCAGTTGCATTCAAGCGGGTGGTGAATATCATTAAGGGCGGAGTCGACAGCGTGGTGCGCGCCGGGCTGTTCGAAGCCGCATGCGAAAAGGACCTGGCTGAGGCGGTATCAAGTGTCTCAAACCAAGTGCAGCGGCAGGTTGGAAATGGAGATTATGCAGGAGCCCTTCAATCCATTGCCGGGTTGCGTGCTCCTGTGGATGCTTTTTTTGAAGGGGTCATGGTCATGGCGGAAGATGAGGCGGTGCGAAACAACCGTCTTGCGCTTCTGACCTCCGTGGCCCGGCTGTTTCAGGGGATTGCTGACTTTTCTCGGATCTCAGACTGAATTTTATCCGGGGAGTCGGCGCGCGGACCATTTCGGTCTGAACCAACATCACTGACGAGGAGGAGTCGATTGATGGCACGGAAGTATGTTTATTTCTTCGGCGAGGGGAAAGCCGAAGGCCGCGGCGACATGAAAGAGCTGCTGGGCGGCAAAGGAGCCAACCTGGCGGAAATGACTTCCATCGGGTTGCCCGTACCGCCCGGATTCACCCTTTCCACCGAGGTCTGCACCGAGTTTTACAAGAACAACCGTCAGTATCCAGACGGACTCACCGAAGAGGTGGAAAAGAACCTTGCGCGGGTCGAGGAGCTGATGGGGAAAAAGTTCGGTGATCCTGAGAATCCGCTGCTCGTTTCGGTTCGCTCCGGCGCACGTGTCTCCATGCCCGGCATGATGGATACCGTCCTCAACCTCGGGCTCAATGATGAAACCGTCAAAGGGGTGATCAAGCAGAGCGGGGACGAGCGGTTTGCCTACGATTCCTATCGTCGTTTCATTCAGATGTATTCCAACGTGGTGCTGGGCATGAACGGCGAAATCCTTGAAGATCTTCTCGAAGAGATGAAAGAGGAGCGTGACGTCGAGCTCGACACCCAGCTCTCTTCTGCCGACATGAAGGCCCTGGTTCAGCAGTTCAAGGACAAGGTCAAGGAGACCCTGGGACGCGATTTCCCCACCGATCCCCGCGAGCAGCTGTGGGGAGCCATCGGTGCGGTGTTCGGCTCCTGGATGAACCCCCGCGCCATTACCTATCGCCGCTTGAACAATATCCCTGCTGAATGGGGCACTGCAGTCACCGTACAGTCCATGGTGTTTGGCAACATGGGAGACGACTGCGCCACCGGCGTGGCCTTTACCCGCAACCCGTCCACCGGCGAAAAAATCTTTTTCGGCGAATTCCTGGTCAACGCCCAGGGCGAGGACGTGGTGGCCGGTATCCGCACGCCTCAGCCGATCAACAAAGGGAAGGGCGATTCCGATCTGCCATCCATGGAAGAGGTTCTGCCCGAGTGTTACGCGCAGCTGATGAAAATTCAGCAGATCCTCGAAACTCATTACCGCGACATGCAGGATATCGAATTCACCATTGAAAAGCACAAGCTCTATATGCTGCAGACGCGAAGCGGCAAGCGCACCGCACGGGCGGCGGTGCAAATCGCCGTGGACATGGTCAAAGAGGGCCTGATCGGCGAAAAGGAAGCGGTTTTGCGGGTCGAGCCGCGTCAGCTCGACCAGTTGCTGCATCCCTCGCTTGATCCCAAGGCAAGCAAGGAAGTCATCGCCAAGGGACTGCCCGCATCGCCCGGTGCGGTCAACGGCGAGGTGGTTTTTACCGCCGACGAAGCCGAAGATGCCGCCCGCATCGGGCTCAAAGTGATTCTGGTGCGGATCGAAACCAGCCCCGAAGATATTCACGGCATGCACGCTGCTCAGGGGATCCTGACCGCCCGCGGGGGAATGACCTCCCACGCGGCTGTGGTGGCACGCGGTATGGGTAAATGCTGTGTGGCCGGCTGCGGTGATATCAAGGTTGACTATTCCAAGCAGCAGTTCGCCACCAAAAGCGGTGCCATAATTCGCAAGGGCGATGTGATCACCCTTGACGGTTCTACCGGTGAGGTCATGCAGGGTGCGGTTCCCACCGTGTCGCCTGAACTGACCGGCGACTTCGCCATGCTGATGGAGTGGGTGGACAAGTTCCGCAAGCTCAAGGTGCGCACCAACGCCGATACGCCCAACGATGCAGCTGTCGCACGCAAGTTCGGCGCCGAAGGAATCGGCCTGTGCCGTACCGAACACATGTTCTTCGATGCAGAGCGGATCATGGCGGTGCGTGAGATGATTCTCTCGGAAGACGTCGAAGGGCGCAAAAAAGCCTTGACCAAGATCCTGCCCATGCAGAAAAGTGATTTCAAGGGCCTGTTTCGCGAAATGAAGGGGCTGCCGGTCACCATCCGCCTGCTCGATCCGCCACTGCACGAGTTTCTGCCGCAGAAGGAAGCGGAAATCGAAGAGATCGCTAAAGTGATGGGTGTCGACGCATCCGTGCTGCGGCACAAGGTCGACTATTTGCACGAGTTCAACCCCATGCTGGGTCATCGCGGCTGCCGCCTCGGCATCACTTATCCGGAAATCTACGACATGCAGGTGCAGGCGATTATGGAAGCGGCCTGCGAACTGATTCAGGAAGAGGGCTATCGGATCGTGCCGGAGATCATGATTCCCCTGGTCGGCCATGTGAAGGAGTTGGAAATCATGCGCGCCAATGCCGTGCGCATAGCCGATGGTGTGATTGAACGCCTGGGCGCCAAAGTCGAATACCTGATCGGGACCATGATCGAATTGCCGCGCGCAGCCCTGACCGCTGACGAAGTGGCGAGCCAGGCTGATTTCTTTTCCTTCGGCACCAACGACCTCACTCAGACCACCTTCGGTCTTTCCCGTGACGACGCCGGCAAGTTCCTGCCGCAGTATGTCGAGCAGAACATCCTGCCCAATGATCCCTTTGTCACGCTCGATCAGCGTGGGGTTGGACAGTTGGTGGAAATGGGCTGTGAAAAAGGACGCAAGGCCCGCCCCGGAATCAAGCTCGGGATCTGCGGCGAGCATGGCGGTGATCCCGAGAGCGTCATCTTCTGCCATAAGATTGGGCTCGATTATGTCTCCTGCTCGCCTTTCCGGGTACCGATCGCCCGGCTGGCGGCTGCCCACGCCGCACTAATGGACGAGGCTTGATCCCTTATACCATCCACTTCTGTCATACCAGAAAAGGCCGCTCCCTGGGGGGCGGCCTTTTCTGGTATGGACTTCTGGGGTTCGTCCCTTGACGCCGTCAATCATGCAATGATACAAAAGGTTCCCTTCTTTCGATGGAACGGGAATTTTTAGCGAGTAACCCATTATTTTTGAAGAGGAATTTCAGAGTTTTATGAGTTCTGTACAAAACCCTACGGTTGGTGGGCATGTCGAATCCCAGTGCACCAAGTGCGGTCGTGTGACCAATCACACAATTGTTGCCATGGTGGAGGCCACGGTTGTCAAGGTACAATGCAATACCTGCGAAGGTACGCATAAATACCGGCCTGCCAAAGCTATGCGTACGACTAAAGCTAATGCGAGCGGCGGAGCACGACGGGTGACCGATAAAGCCGCCAGTTCGAAAAAAGCAACGGCTGATCAGGAAGAGTGGCAGCAGAATGTGCGCGACCGCGATCCTGCTGCGGCTGTCGGTTATACGATGGATGGCAGCTTCGAGGTTGAAGATCTCGTGCGTCACCCGGTTTTCGGTCTTGGCCAGGTGGTTGCGGTTTTCAAGCCGAATAAGATGGAAGTGCTGTTCGAGCAGGGGCGCAAGATGTTGCGCTGCCAGCTTTAAGAGCTACTCATCAAGCGCTTTCAGAATTTCGCGGGCTTGTTCGGCTGCCAACGCTCCCTTATGACGTGCCAGTTCAACCGTTTTTCGACCCAGCACACGATAAATTTCCCCGACATCTTCAGGCAACGCTTCCAGGGCGCGCAGGTGCTTTTCCACGGTGCGGACATCGCCACGGGCGATAGGACCGGTCAGAGCGTTTTCCGGACCGAGGGCGGCCAGGTTTTTTCCTGTATCCTTCATCAGCGAGGTCAGCATGCGGAAGGCGTCCTGCTGGCTGAAGCCGCAGGCCGCCATGATGTCGCGCGCCACGCTGACAAGAGTGACCATGTAGTTGGAGGCAACGCAGGCCGCTGCGTGATAGAGGGGTTTCTGTTCCCCTTTGATACGAAAGGCGATCCCGCCCATTGCCTGAATCAGTTCCTGCGCCAGCGGCAGAAGTTCTTCGTCACCCTCTATTGCAAAAGGGCTGCCCGGCAGGGCCCGGACACCGACCACCTCATCCGGGAATGATTTGAGGGGGTGAATGGCCAGGGCGTGAAGCCCGTCCGCCTGATCTCCCAGCAGAATGTCCGCGCGGTGGATGCCGCTGAAATGGATCAAAACTGTGCCGGGGGCCAACCCGACTTTGCGACGCAGGTGGGCCGCTACTGAACCGATTTGGTCGTCGCTGACCGCCAGCAGGATGATTTCCGCCTCGCGCACGCAGGACATATCCGTCGTGGCCGCCTGCCGAACCCCGGCAAAGCGGGCGGCAGAGACGGCCCGTCTGCGGTCGCGGCTGATAATGGCCCGGATATCGTGCCCCGCGTCATGCAGCAGGCTGGCGACACTCTGTCCCACTGCGCCTGTGCCGATAATGGCTAGTCGTTTCGGTTTCATCTGACCGATACCTCCAGCGATCCAAGTTGGTCAATCTCCGCGCGCAGTTGATCGCCGCTCCGAACCGGGCCGACGCCGGCCGGAGTTCCGGTCAGAATGATATCTCCCTCCTCAAGGGTGAAGATCGTCGATGCGTGCGCAATAATTTCGGCGGGATCCAGAATCATCTGATCCGTGTTGCCTTCCTGACGGATGGCCCCGTTGATGCTGAGGCGGATGCCGAGACGTTCAGGCGTGGTCACCTTATCACGGGGGGTGAAGTCGGAAAGAGGGCACGAGGTGTCGAATCCTTTGGCAATCTCCCAGGGTAATCCCTGTTTTTTGAGGCGGTTCTGTACATCGCGCAGGGCCATATCGAGCGCCACCGCGTAACCCGCGATCAGCTCATGTGCTTTGTCCTTCTCAATGTTGCGGCCATAACCTCCGATAAGAACGGCCATTTCCACTTCGTGGTGGCACTCGTTGGAATAGGACGGTATTACGATCTGCTCACCACTGCGAATGATGGCGGTGGCGGGCTTGAGAAATATGACAGGCTCCTTGGGAACGGGATTGCCGAGCTCGCGCGCATGCTCTGCGTAATTGCGACCGAGGCAGATGATTTTGCCGACGTTGTAGTTGCGGCTGCTGCCGCGCATGTGCACCATATGCATGAATCTTTTTTCTCCTTTATTTGCGCAGGGGTGTATATTTTGTGAGAATGTGCCGATTTGTTTTGGTCGGTTGATCGGATACGTCTTTCATTTTACCATTCCTTGTTCGCGAATGAAGAGGAAATGACAGGAAAGTTCATTTCCTGCCGTTCTTTCATGACAATGAGTGAGCCTGGCAGAGTGCCTGTTCAGCGTACTTTGCCGACATGGTATATTCAAACTTTCGCCATTACGCTTCCAGAAAGGATAAAAAGATGTTCCTGCCGGTTGGCGATCATCCTAACCCACGCACCACGCCGGTCATGACCTATCTTCTTATTGCGGCCAATGTCGTGGTATGGCTGGTGGTTGCCCTGCCGCTGAGCACGGCCCGCCCCGATCTGAACGATCCTGTTCTGATGCAGTACCTCAGGGATCTGGGTGTTCAGGGGTCCGTTCCCGCCCGAGTTATCTTCGAGCAGGTCAGTGCCTACGATCTGTTTATCTACCAGTATGGCTATCGCCCGGCCGACCCCTCTTTTCTGACTCTCTTTACGGCCATGTTTCTGCATGGCGGATGGCTCCATCTGATTGGGAATATGCTCTTTTTATGGATTTTCGGCGATAATGTCGAACATCGCATCGGCCATATTCCGTTCTTTTTTGCCTACATGGTGACAGGAATACTGGCCACGGTGTTTTTCGCCGTGTTTGTCCCCCATTCTCAGACCCCCATGGTGGGGGCGTCAGGGGCAATTTCGGGGGTGCTCGGCTTCTACTTCCTGTGGTTTCCCCGTAACATGGTCAAAGTTTTCGTTTTTCTGTTTCCGTTTATCATGAACACATTCATGGTGCCGGCGCGCCTGGTGCTGGGGTTTTACCTGGTGATCGACAACCTGCTGCCGTTTCTGCTCACCGGTGGTGGCGGAGGCGGTGGGGTCGCCCATGGCGCCCATATCGGAGGTTTTTTAGGCGGACTCGGCATCGCCTGGGGGATGGATCGGTTTCCGGGGCATGCTAAACAGTTACGAAAATCAGGGGAAGAGTAGGTTATGTTCTGGTATTTCGATTACGACGAACCGGTCTATCGGCCACCGTCAGAGGCACAATCGCTGATTCTGCAGGTTACGCTTGGATGTTCCCAGAATCGCTGCACATTCTGCGGCATGTACAAGACAAAGCACTTTACCGTGCGTCCGGCCGAGGAGGTGGTGGCCCAGGTTGCCGCGATTCCGGCGACACACCGCCCAATGATTCAGCGGGTCTTTCTTGCTGACGGCGATGCCCTGGTGTATCCACAGGAGGGTTTGGTGAAAATCCTCGACGCCCTTGATCAGATGCTGCCCAACCTGCGCCGGGTGGCAGCTTACGCTTCACCAAGCAGCCTGACCACGAAGACGGTCGATGATCTGGTGCTGTTGCGGGAAAAGAAGTTGAAGCTTCTTTATTTCGGGCTGGAAAGCGGCGACGACCGGACGTTGAGTGAGGTGAACAAGGGCTACGGCGCGGATGAAATGCTCGCTTTATGCCGCAAAGCGCATGAGACCGGGATGAAGCTTTCCGTCACCGCCATTCTCGGACTGGCAGGGCGGGAGCGTTCCGATGTGCATGCGGCCGCCACCGCCCGTTGGATCAATGCCCTGTCGCCCACCTATTTTTCTCTGTTGACCTTGTTCCATCGACACAATGACGATTTCTTCCGCTCGCTGGAACCGCTCACGCGCGGCGGCATCCTGGCAGAAGCGTTGAATCTTGTTACGCAGCTTAATCCACGGCGGACCATTCTTCGCTCCAATCACGTCTCCAACATCCTGAACCTGGCAGGCAGCTACCCGCGGGATCGTGAAAAGATCATCTCCCAGGCGCAGGAGGCCCTGAATTTGGCGGCCCAGCGTCCCGAGTGGTACGACGAGGTCCCGGATTATCGGGAGGATCGTTTCTGATTCAGTAGACGCCCCTTTCGTTCAGGAACGGGGCGTATTTTTTGTCAGTTCCCTGGATATGGTTGATCAGCCAGCCCTTGAGGAAATTGAACACCTCGGAGGAGAAAACCTTTTCGCCTTTCTCGAGTTTCGCCTTGAGCTCAAGCACCCGGGCGACGAGTTTTTCGTGCTCTGCCTTGTGGCTTTCATAATCGGGATAGGTCTTGTCCTTCATGAACCGTTCTTCCGTGGCGAAATGCTTGCCGGTGTATTCGATCAGGTCCACGAACAGCGGGCCCATGACCTGGTCGCCCTTGCCGGTTTTCATGGCGTGGTAGAGCTTGTTGATCATCTCCACCAGCCTCTTGTGCTGCATATCGATCACCCCGATGTTAACGCTCAAATCGTCGCTCCAGTCTATGAGCGAGTGCGTGGTCTCCTCTTTTCCCGTGGATGGTTTTGTCGCCGCGGCAGGCCGGTGCGAGGGCGCTGCGATCTGTGTTGATCTGGAGCGAGGGGAACCTGGAGATGCCGAGAACTCCCTGCGCCCAGCGTTGCTTTGTTTCGCTGTGCAGTGAAACTGTTCCAGGCGCTGGTTGAGTTCTGCTGCCATGCCGGAGAGCTGCTCCGCAGCCGCTGCACTTTCTTCGGCACTGGCGGTGTTCTGCTGAGTGGCCTGATCGATCTGCCCGAGGCCGATATTGATCTGTTCGAGACCTTGCGCCTGTTCACTGGACGCTGCCGAAATTTCCGCCGCCAGATCCGCAACCCGGGTGATGCCGGTGGTGATCTCGGTGAGTGATTCTGCGGTCTGGTCGGCGATTTTGCAGCCATATTCGGCGCGCGCAACGGCATCCTCGATCAGGGCCGAGGTCTCCTGGGCGGCTTTGGCGCTGCGCGCCGCGAGATTGCGTACCTCTTCGGCAACCACGGCAAAGCCCTTGCCGTGCTGACCGGCCCGTGCCGCCTCCACTGCGGCGTTAAGCGCCAGAAGGTTGGTCTGAAAAGCGATTTCATCGATGGCTTTGATGATCTTCGAGATGCTGTTCCCTGACTCATTGATGGCGGCCATGGCGTTGACCATTTCGCTCATCTGCTGGTTGCCGCGGTCGGCGCTGTCGCGTGCCTGCCCGGCCAGTGTGCTGGCCTGTCCCGCGTTGTCGGCGTTGAGCTGGGTCTGCGAGGTGATCTGGTTCATGGAGGCCGATATTTCCTGCAGGGAAGCGGCCTGTTCCGTGGCCCCCTGCGACAGGGTCTGGCTGGAATCGGCGACCTGTGATGCGGCCGAGCCGATCTGATTGCCCACCAGCCCGATCTGGCCGAGGAGCTCCCTCATCTCATCACTGAGGGCTCGCAGAGCATGGCGCAGAATATCCTCACTGTCGAGGGGGCGGATACTTTCATCGAAGTGTCCGCGGGACATCTTCTGCAAGCTCGCGACGATTTCCTTTTCCAGGCTTTGGCCAAGCGCATCGAGCGAGGTGCTCAGCCGCCCGATTTCATCGTTGCGCTTGAGTTCCAGCGGTAGTGTTCTTCTGCCTCTGCGCAGATTTTCAACCTGCGCGTGCAGCGCCTTCAACGGTGCGCTGAAACCGCGGGCAAAAGACAAAGCGGCCGCAATCGCTACGAGAGCGCCCGCCCCCGATATTGTCATCACCAGCAATACGCTGCCCCGGGAACCCTCAGTACCAAGGCCGCTCCAGCCGATGGTGCCGGTCAGGATAAAAAGCAGCGCCAGGACAACAAAGCTTCCCGTTAATTTCATCGAAACATTCATTCTCAACTCCCGCCTGATTAACCCCGTTGGTCGCTCATATTCCTGTGGGTGACAAACTCTGCTCAGTATAATTTCTCTAGTTTAAATCTGTCAATGATAATTCGTTAACTTTTGACAAGGGAGGGCTTTGCTTACTTCTCTACAGGCGTGGGGCGGGAAAACGGCCGAGTTATGCTGGGGTGTTTATGCTGGAGTATTGATCGCTTTGAGCAGGCTGTCGGCGGCCATTGCCGGATCTGAGGCGGCTAGAACGGCGCGGATCAGGGCAACGCCCTGAACACCGGCGGAAAGAACCTGGGGGAGGTTGCGGTATTCAATGCCGCCCAGACCGAAAACGGGCAGGGGGGCAGAAGCGCAGGCGCAACGCAGTGCCTTAATCCCTTGCGGCGGCCCGAAGCGGGTTTTGGAAGGGGTGGTGAAGACAGGACCGAAGGTGACGAAATCCGCGCCGCTTTCATGGGCTGAGCGGATTTGATGATGAGCGTGGGTGGACACCCCGATCAGGTATCCAGGGCCGAGAACCTTGCGCGCCACGGTTGGCGGCAGGGAGTGTTCGCCCAGGTGCACCCCGTCGGCTTGGACCGCCAGCGCGAGGTCGAGACGGTCGTTGATCAGAAGACGCGCTCCGTACCGGGCGGTCAGTTCCCGCAGGGCACAGGCCAGGGGATAGAGTTGTGCGGCGCTGAGATCTTTTTCACGCAGCTGTACCGCCCGCACTCCCCCGGCAAGGGCGCCCGCTACCGCATCAATCAGGGTGCGGCCCGTGGGCAGACAGGTGCGGTCGGTGATCAGGTAAAGAGAAAAATCCACCGCCATGGCATTCATGACCCGTGTCTACTGCTCAGCAGTACGGTCGAGAAACGCGCCGTCCCAGTCTTTCCACACCGCTTCATAACCTTTGGCGCGGATCAGGCGGCAGACTTCGGCCGGAGAACGGTCATCATCGATGGCGAACTGCTGGGTGCTGTGGTTGGGGTCTGAATATCCTCCCGGTGCTGTGCAGGATCCGGCACTCATCTGGGTGATGCCCAGTGGCAGCAGATTGTCGCGCAGGGCGGCACTCTCGCGGGTCGACAGAACCAGGCCGGCATCCGGGAGCAGCAGGCGCAGGGCGCACAAAAGTTGAACAAACTGGCGGTCGGAAACCGGGTGGAGCGGGGAAAAACCGCCGTCAGCCGGCCGAATGCGCGGGAAAGAGACCGAGACCTGGGTGCGCCAGTAATGACGGGAAAGAAAAAGGGCATGCAGCCCGGTCAGAAAACCCTCACTGCGGAAGCGACCCAGCCCGAGCAGCGAACCGATGCCGATGCGGCGCAGTCCCGCCCGCCCGCCGCGCTCGGGCGTCTCCAGGCGAAAATCGAAATCGCTTTTCTTGCCGGAAGGGTGCATGCGCCCATAAAGATCCCGGTCGTAGGTCTCCTGGTAGATGGTCAACCCATCGACTCCCGATTCCACCATCTGGCGGTAGCCCTCGGTTTCCATGGGATAGACTTCGATGCTGATGGAGCTGAACAGCGGGCGCAGGCGCCGTGCCACTGCGGCCAGGTAATCGTTGTCCACCGCTTTGGGTGACTCGCCGGTCACCAGCAGGATGTGGCGAAAGCCCTGCGCGTGGAGGTAGCGCGCTTCTTTTTCCACATCCTCGAGGCTCAGAGTGTGACGCGGCACGCGGTTGCGGGCGCTGAAACCGCAGTACAGGCAGCCGTTGACGCACTCGTTGGAGATGTAGAGCGGTGCATAAAGCAGGATATTATGCCCGAAGCGCTGCACCGTGATGGCATGGGCCTTCTGCGCCATGGGTTCAACGAACTGTTCAGCGGCGGGCGACAGCAGCGCCATCAATTCATCCGGTCCCGGCCGCTCAACCGCCAGGGCGCGCTGTACGTCCTGCGCTGTTTGAGTGCTGATCATTTCTTCGAGGCGGTCGATATCGTATTGGTTCAGGATGTCGTGGAAAGTCATGTGGTGTCCCTCAGGCCCGTTTCAGCCTGCATCTACTCAGGTTTCAATCGTGGAGAAAGCCGGTCAGGGGGCTCGAGGCCTGCGCCTTCTGGCTCTGCTCGCCCAGTCCTGCAAGGAAGGCCTCTCGCCCGGCCTGAACGCCCTTTTTGAAGGCGGCGCCCATGGCGCCGGGGTTGGGGGAGACGGCCAGGGCAGTATTGACCAGCACCGCGTCGGCGCCCATCTCCATGGCTTCGGCGGCATGGGAAGGAGCTCCGAGGCCGGCGTCAACCACCACCGGAACGATAGCCTGCTCGATAATGATGCGGATCTGGTCACGGGTGCGAAGCCCCCGGTTGGTCCCGATGGGGGCGCCGAGCGGCATGACGGTCGCAGTGCCGGCTTCCTGCAGATGCTTGGCCAGCACCGGGTCGGCGTTGATATAGGGCAGCACGGTGAACCCTTCTTTTACCAGAATCCGGGCGGCTTTCAGGGTTTCAATGGGATCGGGCAGCAGGTAATAGGGATCGGGGGTGACCTCCAGCTTGACCCAGGGTTCGCACCCGGCCGCGCGTGCCAACCTTGCCAGCCGCATCGCTTCTTCCGCGTCGCGTGCGCCGCTGGTGTTGGGCAGCAGCAGGTAGCGGTCGCGGTCGATATGAGAGAGCATACTGTCCTCGGGGTTCTCGATATCCACCCGCCGCAACGCGACGGTGACGATTTCACAGCCCGAACCTTCCATGGCTTCAATCATCGCTTTGTTGGAGGAAAATTTTCCGGTTCCAACCAGCAGGCGTGAGGTGAATGTGCGCCCGCCGATCACCAGTGAATCGTTCGTCATGGTATGGGTAACCTTTCTTTGAGGAATTGATATAACTCTGTCCGGCTCAGCCGCCGCCGACAAATTGAACGATTTCAAGCCGGTCTCCATCTTCAATGATGGTCGTGTCAAAGTTCTCACGTTCGGCGATGGTCTGATTGCGTTCAATCGCAAGGCTGCGCGGGTCCAGCTTCATCTCGCTGAGCAGCTGTGTCAGGGTCAGTCCGTCTGCGACTTCGCGCTCGCGGCCATTGACGGTAATCTTCATGAGGTTCGTGCTCCTTTTGGTCAGCAGGGTTCCTCGCCCAGCAGCAGTCGCACTACGGCATTAGCCTGGTGATGAGCCGCAATTCCAACTCGCGGCGCCATCAGCCCCTCACCGGGGCGGGCGGCGTTCTCCCCGTCGCCGACGAGGACCAGGTTGCGTCCGGCGCGCCGGGTGACGACCGTGTTGGAAGGGTGGCAGCCTGCAAGTCCGGATGCGGCGACAACGGGGCGCTCGGGGAAATGATGCCGAAAAGCCTCCACCAGCATCGCTTTCTGCTGAGCGAGGTCAAACGCTTCGACCAGGATGTCCGCCTGTGAGAAAGCTTCGGCGATATTGCCTGGCTTCAGGCGCAGGTGAACGGGAGTGATTGTGACGCACGGGTTGACGCGGGCAAGTGTTTCGGCCAGGGCTTGGACTTTCGGCTGGCCGATCTGATCGACAAAGTATTGCTGGCGGTTGAGGTTCGAGGGTTCGACCACGTCGAAGTCGACCAGAATCAGGTGTCCCACCCCGATACGGGCCAGGGCCATGGCCGCATGCGAGCCGAGTCCGCCGACACCGGCGATGCCGACGCAGGCCGTGCGCAGCTTTTCATGCACGCCCGGTGTGTGACGGGCACGCATCAAGGCGTCGAGTTCATCCGCGGCGGGAATTTCGCCGCGCCGGATCAGGATGACCTGGTCGCCTGAAGCCAGCGGCAGGTCGTCCGCGGCCGGGAATCCGTTGACGATCAGAACATCGGCCAGCGGCTTGAAGCGGTCGCGGATCTGGTAAAGAGACGATCCCTCCGCAACGGTTTGTTTTTTTTCGTTGATCAGAATATCCATGCGATGATGGCCTGTCTTTCAACGGCGTGCATGATGGAGGGAGGGGATAAACGGAAAAAGACCGCGAATGCGGCCTGGTCGGAATGCAGATCTAATAGAGTCTGTTGCCGACGCCGCTTCCCTCCGCCGGTGCAAACCGGATCAGGTTCCAAGGGTCTTCCGCGACATACCGTGTCGGCGGAACTCTCAGTTTCCACTCCCCTAGGGCGTTCGTTCTGTATGGTGTTGCAATTTTTCACGCTATCATTGGTTCCAGTGTCCGTCAATATTTTTCCTGATTAGCAACGCACGCCGCGCTGCGGCGTGCGTTGCTAATCAGGTATAATTTTGCGATCAGTCACTGAGGACATCATGGCGATTCACCTAACAACTCCAAGCATATCATCCTCAGCGATCAACGCATTCTGAGGAAGGGCAGGCTTTTTTTCCAATAACCAACGATCTAGATCGTGGCTTATATGAGTTAGGAATGCTTTACGGGGTGATATTTTTTCGACCAGAGCGATGGCTTCATCGATGGAATTGTGGTTGGCGTGTTCCACGCTTGGCGGAGTGCAGGCATCGAGAACGACCAGGTCAAGAGAACCTGTGTGTAAAATATTCAGCACCTCTTGTGATAAGCTCTTGGTGTCGGTTAAATAGGCAATGCGCTTGTGGACCGATTCAAACAGGTAGCCAAAGGTTAGCTTGGAATGAATCAGCGGGAGAGGGGTAACACAAAAGTTTCCCATATCTTCTTTGACAAAGGGCTGCATGGCGCGGAACGCTAGAATGCCGGGATTCTTATACAGATCCGCACACCCGTCCTGATCCGGTGGGCAGTAAACCGGGATGTGGTCTCCAGTACCCCAGCGTAAATGGAACAGTCCCTGGACGTGATCAGGATGAAAATGGGTCAAGAAAATGCCATCCAGTGTCTGCACAGGAAATCGCTGATCAAGGTCCATCAGCCCGGCATCCAGTAAATAGTGTTTATTGCCAACCTCCAGAAGAGCGCTGCATGGGCGTCTTTGATAGCGGGGATAATCTCGCGCCCGTTGGCAGGCAGAACATTGACAGCCGTACAATGGCACGCCACCAGCGGCACCTGTTCCAAGCAAGGTCAGACGCATTCAGACTCTCGCGCCATAGTGATAAGCTCGATGAACTCCTCCCCGGCATTTTCAAGCTTACTGTCATTATTTATGATGTGAATATTGGGCCATTCTTGCGTGACAGAAACCTGCTTCGACCGATTAATTCGTGCTGCGATCTCTTCCTTATCTTCCCTATTGCGGCCCAGCAGGCGGCGCAACAGGACCACCTCTGAAACATTTATCAGTACCGGTCGAATCTCCGGAAAAAGCTTCGCTGCTGTAGGCAAATATTCCCTGGAACCGTTGACAACTACGTCTATTCCATTGGCCAACCAGCTGTTTATTTCGCTGCCGACTCCATAGTGATTGCCGTGGCTTTGCCAGTGCATGACGATCATCCCGTTGCGCACACGAACCATGAATTCTTCATTACTCAGGGCGACATGATTTTCCCCATCGGTTGACGCAGGTCGCGTGATATAGCGGTGAGCGAAGGCGATGGTCGGAATATTTTTCAACTGCTGCCGTGCGTAATTGAGCAAACTGTCTTTGCCGGCTCCCGAGGCCCCGATGACATAAAATAATCGACCAGACTTACGCAGCATGGCACCACCTCGCAAGATACGCTTGAATTCCATCGCGCCACACTTGGGTGACCTGAGGAACGCCGGAGTCAGAGACAAATGCCACCAGATCGGCACGATAGCCCACGGTTAAAGACCCTCGATCCGTCAAGCCGGCGGCCTGGGCGGGATTACAGGTGATCAGCCGAACGGCATCGGCAAATGGCATCCCTTCTGCCTCCAATCTCAGGACTGCGGGCAGCAAGGCTCCGGGATGGTAGTCAGAACAAAGGCAGCTGGCGACCCCTGCAGCCAAAGCGTCATGGGCACGAACAGAGCCGCTCTGGCTTTTCCCGCGTAGAACGTTTGGTGCGCCGAAGACGGTCTTCAATCCTTGATCACAGGCTTCTTGTGCGGTTTCGAGATTGATCGGAAACTCAGAAATTCTGACCCCGAGTGATTTCATAATCTGAATCCGCACGCTGCTGTCATCATCATGGCTGGCGAGAGGCACCGCGTATTTTTTGGCGCACAGTGCCAGCCGTTCAATCCGTTCTGTAGAGGATGACTGCTGCGCAAGCTTCAAATCCAGGATTTGGTCTATTTCGGCTGCCGATTTGCCATAGCTTTTGGCCAGATAGTTCCCGTAGGCCTCCGGATCCTTGAACTGTCCCTGCCCCGGGGTGTGATCCATCAGAGAAAGAAGATCGATCGAACCGGTTGCAAGAAGCTCTTCCAGCGCAGGCAGGCTTTGGGCATCGGTGACTTCGTAACGGCAATGAATCCGATTATGAATGAGGCTTGTGTCACTGGCCTGGCGCAGCGCAGCAACCAGCTGCAGTGCCATATCGATGCTGCGGACCCCCAACTCTTTACCGGCAAAAGAGATTGCATGAAAAGCAGTCGTAACCCCGGCATGAGCGTTACGTCGATCAATTTGCGAAACCGCAAGACCGGGTGGAAAAAAGACGTTGGGTCGCGGTTCCGCTTCCTTTTCCAGCGCATCGCAGTGCAGATCAACAATTCCGGGGATAAGGGTTTGGCCACGTAAGTCGACCTCAGTCGCGGTTGGCGGGCACGTACCGGCGATGCTGCGAATAATTCCATCCTCAATCAGCAGGGAGCTGCTATTCAGAACCTGATCCGGTAAAACCAGGCGGGCATGAGAGATAAAAATACAGGACATCAGCTGACCTCCGCAAGAATTTTGGTGTTGTCAAAAGGGGCTTCGAGTTCAACGACCTGATCTGCCATGCGGGTGATCAACTCCGGATGGTGAAAGATAGCCAGAATGGCGGTCCCCTCATCTTTCAACTGCTCGATCAAACACACAACACGTTCACTGGTTTTCTTGTCCAGACTGGCCGTCGGCTCGTCCAGCAGCAGCAGCCGCGGTTTCGCAATCAGGCCCCGGGCCAGGTTGACCCGTTGTTTTTCTCCGCCAGAGAAGGTTGCCGGTGAAATCCCCCACAATCTTTCCGGAAGATTCATGGCGGCAAGTAGCGTGCGGGCTCTTCCCCGGGCTTCCTCACGATCGACACCCCGTTGAAACAGGGGCTGTGCGACGACATCCTCTGTGGCCTGCCGCGGCAGGGCGTGCAAAAACTGGGTCACGAAACTGATTTCGGTCTTTCTCAGGGCCAGAATTTGATGCTCATCGGCTTGGGCCAGGTCGATCAGGTGGTGAGTGGCATCGCGGTAGAGCAAGCGCCCGCTTGACGGCAGATAGGTTCGGTAGACACCTTTGAGGACAGTCGATTTGCCTGCACCGGTCGGACCGACCAGAGCTGTTAAGCGACCGCTGTAAACATTCAGGCTGACATTATCGGACGAAGGGATTTGCTTATCCTGCTCGTGCAGATCAAAGTGCTTCGAATAATTTTCTATACGGAGTATCGGCTCCAAGGTCATTCTTTCCTCCACATTTTCGGCTTTATAGCGCTGAAGCAACCAGCCGCTGGGTGTAGGCATGTTGCGGATCTTCCAGAATCTGGTCGGTCAATCCCGATTCGATCACCCGGCCGTATTTCATCACCAGAGTCCGACCGGCCAGCAGGCGTATCACGCCCAGATCATGGGTCACGACAACCATGGCGGTCGCCATCTCCTGCTGAATTTCCATAATCAGGTCAAGAATGGCGGCCTGCACTGAGAGATCGAGGCCCGTCGTCACCTCATCGAGAAACAACAGGCTGGGTTGGGTCGCCAGTGCTTTAGCGATCTGAACCCGCTGTTGCATCCCCCCGGAAAAATTCTTCGGCAGTTCATCCATTCGCTCCGTCAGCACTTCCGTCCGGGTCAGCAATTCTTTGGCACGACTGCGGATATCGTTAAAACTGTCGACATCTGACATCAACAAACGTTCCGCGATATTCCCGCCGGCGGTGATGTCGAAGTTAAGGCCCAGATGCGGATTCTGATAAACCATCCCGAAGTGATGGTTGGCCAACCACCTCTGGCGCGCGGCATTCAACGAAAACAGGTCATGCTGTTTTCCATCCACAGCGAAAAAGGTTGCTCGCCCGGCCGTCGGCGGCTCATCAAAGTAGAGGCACTTGACTGCGGTTGATTTGCCCGATCCGGATTCCCCCATAATGCCGAGAATTTCCCCTTGATAGAGATCAAAGGAGACATTATGGGCGGCAACCACACTCTTGCAGCGAGGGCAGATGTTGGTGTCAAACTGTGGCCCGGTCAGATTGAAACAGTGGGGGCAACCGGACCCGTACACCTTGGACAGGCTGGAAACGTTAAGAACTTTATTCATGACTGCCCCCTCTATTCAGGTCTGAGGACTGGCTGAATTCCTGGCACCAGTCAGCATCGGAACATTGGTAGACGGTCTCCCCGGTGCGGGAATCGTTGTATTCATCCAGAAAGCTTGATCGGCAGCCGCAGATCCGGCAGGCGCGACGGTTGCCCGCCTCGTCGGTGAAATCTTCGACGCGGAAGGGAACATCACTGAAGACCAGCGGCTCGGCGTCCGTGTACGGCGGCACGGCGTAGATTTTTTTCTCCCGCCCGGCACCGAACAGAATCAGCGCTTTTGCGTGATTCATTTTCGGCACGTCCCAACGCGGGATCGGCGACGGGTCGAGGACATACTGACCGTTGATCCGGGTCGGGTAACGATGCGAAATCGTAATTTCATCGAACCGGACCATATCTTCATAAAGCTTGACCAGCAGGCGTGAATAATCCATTTCGCCATGCATCTGCTTGCGCTTGTCTTCTGACGGTTCAACCAGCACCAGGGGATCGGGATAGGGAACCTGCAACACGATGATCTGATCCTCGCGCAACGGTTGTTCCGGAATCCGGTGGCGCGATTGAATCAGGCTGGCTGCGGCTGTTTTGGTGGTTGTGTCGATGCCGGGGCAGGTCATCTCGATAAAGCTGCGCAGGTTGACGGCATTCACCGAATCATCCGAACCCTGGTCGATCACTTTGAGAGTCTCCTGCGGCCCGATCAGCGACAGGGTCAGCTGCAAGCCGCCGGTACCGAAGCCTCTGCCCATCGGCATTTCCCGACTGGAATAAGGAACCTGGTAGCCGGGGATCGCCACCGCTTTCAAGGCGCTGCGCCGAACTTCCTTCTTGGCATATTCGTCCAGATAGCCAAAATTTTGTGCACTGCTCATCAACCCTGCTCCTTGTCGGTCTGTTTTTTCTGGGTGGTGCGCAAGCGATCCATGTCAGACTGGAAAGTCACGTAGTGGGGCATCTTGTAGTGGGTGCAAAAGCCCATGGAGTCGATGCCGTCGACATGCAGCAGAACAAACTCCGGATCTTCCGACGGGTTGCGCGGGCCAGACTTCACCCCTGCTTGCAGGGCGCGATCGAGAATCGCCATGCTGATCGCCTTGACTTCGTTGTGGCCGTAGCAGGCACCATAACCAAGCGTGAAAACCGCCTTGCTCTGATCGGCGTTGTCTTCGTACATGGCGATGACCTCACACTCGGTCATTTCAACTTCGCCCACTTCGGTCAGTTCCCCGGTGATCGGATGCGGCAGAAGAACCGGCAGATAGCCGACCCGCAGCTCGGCGACCGTCGGATGAACATCTCCGTAGCCGCGCATGTTCGAATAGGCGATGGCCAGTAAAGATCCCTGTTCGGCCCGCGCCATTGTCGCCAGTGCAGCCGAGCGCGGGACCGGGAAGATCAGCGGTTCGCGGGTGATATCAAAAGGCTCACGTTCAGCCGCAGCAACGTCTGGCTGGGGGAGCAGGCCCTGCCTCCGCAACCCGTCAAGGACCTTGGGAAAGCTGTCGGGCAGATCAGACTCTGCGGCCGATGAAAACCAGTCCCGACTGATCCGGCGGAACTCTTCCGGCGACTCCTTGAGCAGCTCCATGCGCAGCATTCGCAGGTGATAGTCGGTTGTCGCGCCCAGCATCTGCCCGCCGGGAATATCCTTGAAAGCCGCCGAAATGCGCCGGGTCAGACGCATCTTTGTGGTGTCGAGCAGTGGCGTTTCGGTGAGCCGGGGTTGGGTTGAACGGTAAGCGCGTAAAATGAATGCCGCTTCCAGCGTATCCCCCTGGGCCTGTTTCAGCGCCAGCGAAGCCAGCTGCGGCGCATAAACGCCCCCTTCCGAGAGGACACGACTATGCAGCAGCCGCAGCTGCTGCTCGATAGTGTCGGTATTGAGAGGAGTTCCTGCTTCTCCCTGCCGGGTGCGCAGATGGTCAAAAACATCCTTGGTGCCGGCAATGGCCCGGCCACCACCCTTGATTGCTACGTATCCCATCAGAGCACCTCTACTTTCGTCGTTCTGGGGATGGCCGCCAGCTGTGTCTCAGAGACCAGGATCAGGTCGACGCCGAGGGGAAACTCGCACACCCAGTCTTGCCGTGCTTGAATCCAGGACGTATCGAGCCCATCAATATGCAGATATGTCGTCTCGGCAATGCCTGGCCCCATAAGTTTCAGACGGGTCGTTCCAGAATTTAAGTCGCTGACCGCAATCACCAGAGTGGCCGACTGCTCCGGACTGGTCAGTGTGCCGAGCTTAGGTGTAAACTCCGCAGTTCTTTTTCCATTGCAGAGAACATAATCGGCCGTATCGGCAGATTTTTCTGAGGCTTGCAAGAGCGACCAGTCGCGTTTTTGTAACAACTGATGGGGGTCAGCAAGAGAAACTTCACCGTCCACCAGCATCGCCAGCACCGGCAAACCAGAGGCACCACCCTCCGGAGTGCAGACGCTCTCCTCCAGCGACCCGGGGCGAGCCATGGCGTTGAGCAGAGCCCTGAAGAGCTGTTGCTGTATCTCCGGTTTCCAGATCAAACTCAACTCAAGCATCTTCGCACCCCGCTTCATCCAGCAGCGAGAAATCGACCTGGGTACGGCAGAGAATCTGCTTCCTTTCCGCCGCCATCCGTGCGCGGATCGCTGCGCCTTCGGCCAGCAGTTGCGCAACCTGCTCCCAGCCCGGAAGACGCGCGGCAAGAACGGCGTCGCACAAGGCCAGCGCTTCGACAAGCTCGGTGCGATCGCTCATGATCTGGGCAGCGCCTTCGGCAAGGGTTCCCTCTGCGGTTTCCACTTCGATCCATGCCGTCGCAAGGGGGAATTCCCCCAGGTAGAAGGGTTCGCAAAGGGCACTGTCGTTCAGTTTCAGCATTCCCAGGCCGGCCTGGGGAATCACCTTCGGCCACACCCGCCAGGAGCTCATCATCTTTTTTGTCAGGGACAGGATCTGTTCTTCGGGCAACGCCTGCAAGACACTGCACCATTGACTGCGTTCAATCATAGGACCTCTTGTTGTCTGGATATCTAGACATCATCAGTAGAAATTTTTTTGACCTATATCGTCTTTTTGCGGATACGTTGCGAGACCGCTTCCAGCAGAACAACGGTTATAAAAATAATCAGTAGAATCGTTGCGACATGGCCGTAGTCGAACAGGTCCCAGCGGCCTTTCAACTCCATACCGATGCCACCGGCACCGACGATGCCGAGAACGGTCGCCGTACGGATATTGCGTTCAAAAATGTACTGAACGTATGCAATCCAGGCCGGCAGGACATGCGGCACGACCGCGTAGTAAAGGACCTTCAAGCGCCCGGCCCCTGAAGAGCCAAGAGCCAACTGGGGACCAGGAGGAGCATTTTCGATTTCGTCAGCGAAAAATTTCCCCAAAACTCCACTGGTGTGAATCGCCAGCGCCAGAACACCCGCAATAGGTCCAAAACCAAACATAAGTACCAGAAACAGGGCGAGGATCAGTTCCGGCATAGACCGGTGAAAGCTCAATATTCCCCGCGTGAGCGAATAGACCCACTTGAAGGGTGCGTAATTCCGGCTGGCGGCAATCCCTAGAGGCAAGGAGATCATGATGGAAATCATGGTGCCCCAGAACCCCATCTCAACGGTCTCCCACATTTTCTTTAGGACCTTGGTGAGATATCCGACCGGCTCGACCAGAAACTCGACTGTTTCAGATGACCAGGTGTTGGTCATGACATCGTATTCGCGGTTTTCTGCGAACTCGACGTAGGCAAAAAGCGGCAAATTCTCAGGGTCGAAATCTTCCACCCGCGAAACTTCCGTGCGCTGGGCAATCTGCAGTGGAAACGCCTTGCCGGCGAAACGGACGGCCCCATCAAGAACTTGAGATTCACCAATTCCGATGGCCGAAAGAATCGCTTTTGAGGTTTTGACGACAGCGATGTCGATCTCGGTGTTGTGAGCTGAAATCGAAAGAAGAACAAACAAGACAAGCGCAATGAAGATATTTTTAGGGGTTATTGCGCGGTGAAAATCCCACTGCTGCCAAGGCCTGCTCTGGTCGGATGACGAGTTCACGCTGCAACCTTCTCCTGTCTTGGCGGTGCAGGGCGAGTCATGTCGTAGAGTTGATCCTGAGTCGCCAGATCGAGGTCACTCGGGTGACCGTCAAAAAAAACTTCTCCTTCTCGCAAGGCGACGATACGGTCGGCAAACTCAAGGGCATAGTCAAGCTGATGGAGGGTGCATATCACCGTCGCGCCATGGCTTTGCGCTGCCGATTTCAAGCTTTTCAGCACACTGCGACTCATGGCGGGATCGAGGCTGGCAACAGGTTCGTCTGCGAGCACAACTTCCGGGTTTGAAATAAAGGCACGCGCAATCGCCACCCGTTGTTGTTGCCCTCCTGAAAGATCCGATGCTCTGCGCTTGAGATGCTTTTCTTCGAGACCAACTTCCTGCATCAGTTGAAACGCGCGCCGCTGGTCTTTAAATGGAAAGGACTTGACCAGGCTGCGCCAGAAATTGACGTCCGGAAGCAGGCCCGCGAGGACATTGTGTAAAACGGACAGCCGAGGAACCAGGTGCAGTTGCTGGTGAATCATGCCGATTCGGCGCTGAATCTTGACCCGGTTTTTCCTGTTGAGTTCCAAATCGCCGATATGAACATGGCCGCTTGATGGCTCGACCATTCCGTTAACCATATTCATCAACGTTGATTTTCCCGCGCCGGAAGGCCCCAGCAATACGCAAAACTCGCCTTTTTTAATGTGCAGCGAGACGTCTTTAATCGCTCGGGTTCCATCGGCGTAAGTGCGGTTTACAGATTCAAAACGTAACATTTCAAACTCCTTTTGTCGCGGCGATGGAGAGAAATGTCTCTCCACCACCCCTTTATATTTGCCTTTAACGCGTTCCTGCCTTGTCAAGCATGCTTTCCTTGACCTGCTTGGTCACGGCACTCAGCTTGGAAAGAGCGGCGATAATTTTCTGCTCGTCAAAGTCAGCATCGTAGCGGTCGACTTTTTTCCCTCCGTAACCACGAATTTTTGAGGGATCAATCTTGGTGTGAATCTCACTGAAGGCTTTACGCAGCTTCTTCTTCAGTTCGCTGTCCAGCCCCTTATTCATGGCCAGAGGCGGGTTGGGAATCGGTTGTGACTTGGCGAGAGGAGCAAATTTCCCCGGATCGATGGCGCCATTTTTGACGGCTTTTTCGAAGGAATTGTAAGAGGCTGCAGCAGCGTCAACTTTGCCTTCGGCAAGAGCAGCGATTGAAGCAGAGTGGGAGCCGGCAATGATGATTTTGCTCAGATCAGTTGTTGGATCAACTCCCCCGGCGAGCAACATTGCAACCGGGAAGTTAAAGGATGAGGTTGAATTGGGACTGCCAAAGGCCATGCTTTTTCCCTTCAGATCGGCAAGCGACTTGATGTCATTCCCCTTGCGGGTAAAGACCCCTGAATAGTAGGACGAATCCCCCTGGGTGACATCAACGGCCAGCAGTTCAACACCGCATTTTTCGTTGGCTAGCCCATAGGTCGATGCGCCAAACCAGGCGATATCGACCTGATCGTTACACATCCCTTCGACGACAGCCGCATAGCTGTTGCCCGCCTTGAGGTCAAAGTGGATTCCGTAATTTTTAGTGATACCGTTAAAAACCGGTGCATAGTCCTGGGTAATGTCATTTGTGCCGGTATCAGCAGGCACCATGAGTACGCGCAAGGGCCGTTGTTTAGACCCATCTGGAAGGTTAGCGGCAAATACCCCTCCAGCGAGGCAGGAAATCAACAGGACAAGGCCGATAAGGGCTCTCGCTTTCATCTTCTTTTCTCCAATTCGATTTTTTACGGTTTAAAGCTCAGTTCTGCGGAATCACCACGAAACCGCGTCACCGCATATTCGACAGGTATTTGGGTCTTGGTATCGATGTTGATACTTTTGACTTTCAGGATCGGTATCCGCAGAGGCATCTGCAGCTTCTTCCCTTCGTCAGCATCAGGCAGAGTCGTGCTCACCAGACTTTCCTGACGGGTGAGGTTTATGGCGCAGGATTTTTCCAGAAATTTATGTAACGAACCGCTGTCGTAGTTCTCGATCAGCTCAGGGCAGATGGCAAGCGGCAGATAGTGAGAGATCAGGCAGAATGGCCTGCCTTCAACCTTACGCAGGCTTTCGATATAGATCACCTGCTCTCCTTCGGCAATTCCAAGCCGTTTCGCGACTTTCCCCCTGGCGGAGATGACCTTTTTATCCAGCACCTGGCTTTCGGTAGAATATCCTTGAGCCTCAAGCGCTTCGGTGAACCTGGTTCGTGAGCCGATGGAATACTTAATCGCAGTATCGAGGACATAGATCCCCTTGCCATGTTGACGCTGTACCAGCCCGTCGATTACCAGTTCATCGACCGCTTTGCGGAGTGTGTGCCGGTTGACCCCAAACAGCGACGCCAGTGCATTTTCGGGCGGCAACAGATCGCCCGGCTGATATAGGCTTTGAACCTCTTTCGTCAGCTTTTCGCTGATCTGGCGATAGGCAGGCTGGCAGCCCGCGCCTTTTTCAATTTGATATACAGACATCTAGACATCTCCTTTGCTGAGGCCAAAGATAGAGACGGGATGTTAGATTCAAATTTTATAAATATGAGATTTGCATGAGGCGAGAAAATATTTTTCCGGCAACTTGGTAAGAGGAAAATTTTTGAAATGGCGCTTAAAAATAAACCTGATTAGCACGAATCTTCTGCCGGCCACAGATTGACATATTGTGACACGGCGGGGCATTAAATTCATGGCATTTCCCTCAAGGAGGCATGCCGTGAAAATGAATCGAATCCAGTTTCAAGCCGGGATGAGTCTGAACCAGTTCCTTGCCGATTATGGCACTGAGCCCCAGTGTGAGGCGATTGTTGAAGAAGCTCGTTGGCCCCGAGGCTTTCAGTGCCCGAAGTGCCAAGAGCAGCAGCATTCTTCGTCTCGGCGTGGTCGCGTGAAAGTCTTCCAGTGTCGCGTTTGTCGAACTCAGACAACACTGACCGCAGCCACGATTTTTCATTCGACAAAGTTGCCACTGACCAAATGGTTCCAAGCGATGTATTTTCTCAGCCAGACCAAAAACAACGTCTCGATCCTGGAACTGCGGCGCCTTGTTGGCCTGAGTTATCCGGCCTCCTGGCGCATGAAGCACAAGCTCATGCAGGTCATGTATGAGGGCGAAAGCACCATCCGGCTCTGCGGCCGTGTCGAAATGGATGACGCCTACCTTGGAGGCGAAAATTCGGGCGGCAAGGCCGACCGTGGGTCCGAGAACAAAGTCCCCTTTATTGCCGCTGGTCAGACAAACGAGAAGCATCATCCCTTGTATGTTGTTTTCTCCAGGGTCAAAGCGTTCAGCCGTGCTGAGATCAAAACCTGGGCTGATCGCTCACTGGTTCCGGCAACGACCGTGGTCTCTGACGGCCTTTGGTGCTTCAGGTCGATTACCGAGTCTGGCTGCACTCAACAACGTGAAATTGTCGGGCCAGGCCGAAAGAGCACGGATATGGAGTGCTTTTCCTGGGTCAATACCATTTTGGGCAACCTCAAGAATGCGATTAACGGGACGTACCATGCGTTCGACTTCGAGAAATATGCTCACCGTTATCTCGGTGAGTATCAGTACCGATTCAACCGCCGCTTCAATCTTGCAACTTTGCTCACGCGTATGACCTTCGCGGCAGTCAACACAGGCAAACGGTCCGAGCGCTGGCTTCGCTTAGCGGAAGATCAGTGCTAATCAGGATATTTTTTGACGATGACACATGGTTGTCAGAGATTACTTCAATCGCGTTTTTCATTGTCACCTGAGGGGGTTGTTCTCTATCATGAAAAATTACGCCAAATCCGTTTGTTTTGTCTTGAACACTTAATTGTCGAACTCAGAGGCACGGAAGGATAAAGACGATGACGATTTCCGAGCGATATCGCAAATTGTATCAGGATATTCTGGCCTTTTCGCAGGGCTTTCAGGGCGAAGGCTCCGCGGAAACAGAGCGCGTGCCGCAGTTGTTCGAAAAAGCTCTCGGCGAGTTGGCGCCTTTTGACGAGGCCGTGGGAGAGATTCCCCGCATCCGCCTGGAGGAGAAGCTCACCCCCATACTGCTTAAAAGCCATTTCGTGCTTGATCGTGCGCGGCTGCTGCTTGACGAAGGAGGAGAACCTGACCGGGCGGCTGAAGTCTGGGAGCTTGAGCAGCAGATTTATCGGTTATTGAATGACCTTTGATGGCATGTAAGTTGCTGACTGTGACTGTTGTTGCCGACGGTCTCCACGCAGCGTATCTATGGTCGGCGCCTTCGTTGAAGGCGTCTTGAAGGCGTCGATTCCCTTTTACTGTTTTTATCCAAGCCATCTCAAGCGAAAGGATTGGTTGCAAACGCCATGCATCGCAAACTGAGCAATATCTTTTATGAAGTTCGTGATCCCCTTCTGGAGTGGGACGATATCGGCGGATATTCGGAAGTCAAGCAGACTCTGCGCGAAATGGTCTGCCTGCCGCTGATGAAGCCGGGATTGATCTCTCTGCACAATCTCGGTCTGCCCGCCGGAGTGATGATGTGGGGCCCTCTGGGGACCGGCATTACCATGCTGGCCGAGGCTTGCGCGCGCGAGGCGGGAGTGTCCTTCGTCTATATCTCCGGGCAGGAGATGCTGGGTAAGGGCGGAGAGCTGGTGGAGGCTTTTGACTGCGCCGTGCACGAAGCGCCCTGCGTGCTGTTTGTCTCGGATTGCGAGTGGCTTGCCCCCCGTGCGGGCTGTGATTACGAGTGGGGGCCGGGAAACTTTCGGGCGATTCCGCCGACCTTTGCCGACAAGGACCTGTCGCGGCTCTTTATCGAACAGGTCGACCGCATTAACAGTGTGGCCAATGTTGCGCTGATGGGGTCCTGCTATCGCATCGATACGGTGGATCAGGCGCTGATCAAGGAGAAAAAGCGCTTTAACCGCAAGGTGTTTGTCCCTCCGCCGACTGCGGATGATCGCGAGGGGATGCTTGAAATCTATCTGAAGCGCATGCCCAATCTGGCGGATGACGTCGACCGGCGCGCCCTGGCCGAGGCGGCTGAAGGCTATGTCGGATGGGATATCGAAAGCCTGTGCAAGCGTGCGACAGTCAATGCCATCAAGGAAGACGCCCGCATTGTGACCATGGCTCATTTCACGAAAGCCCTGGAAGAGATCCGCCCTTTTCTGACCCCCGACATGACGGAGAAGTATCACCGAATCCGCACGATGGACTGTCCCCATCACTATGAATTCTGACCTTACCCCGACCTCTGCCCCCGGATGCGAGATCGACCGTGCCTGATTCAGCCCTGACCCAATTTCTGTCGGTAATCGACGAAGAAATCCGCCGCATGTGGTGGTTTTTTCTGCTGGCCTGCCTGCTGGTCGGCATCATCAAGGGGTACAAACTCGATCTCAAAATCCGCCATGCGGTCAACCGCAGCGGATTCTGGGGGATCCTGATCGCCATTGCGGTCGGCATGGTCTCTCCGCTGTGCGCCTGCGGCATTCTGCCCGTGGTGATTTCTCTGGCGCTGATGGGGACACCGCTGCCGCCGCTGATGGCCTTGCTGGCAACCTCTCCGACCATGGGGCCCGATGCGCTGCTGCTGACCTGGCGCGGGCTGGGCAGCGATCTGGCGACCTGGAAAATCATCGGTTCCGGCGTGCTCGGCCTGTGTGCCGGAGCCGTTACGCTGATGCTGGAGAGTCGCGGCTGGCTCAACAGCGACCTGGTGCGGCTCAAGCCCGTCTACCGGGAGGATGGCACGCTGGCCAGCGCCCATGAAGTGGGAAAGGCCCATGGGATCAAGCTTAAAACCATGACGGTTGAGCCTCGTGCGAACCGGGCCCGGTTTATTTTTGACCGCACCGTCGATGCGGCCTTGTTCACCGGGAAGTTTCTGCTGCTGGCGATAGTGCTGGAGGCGCTGCTGGTGACCTTTGTGCCGATCTCCTGGATCACCGTACTGGTGGGACAGCCCGGCATTCAGTCCCTGGTGGCCGCATCCCTGATCGGCCTGCCGCTGCCAAGCAATCAGATCCCCCTCATCCCGATCCTGGCCGGACTCATCGAGCGCGGCATCGATCCGGGGGCGGCGCTGACTCTGCTGCTTGCCGGCCCGGTCACCAGCCTGCCTGCGATCATTGCCCTGTGGGGGATGTTTCATCGCCGCGTGGTTGGAGTCTTTCTGGCGGTCGGCCTGTGCGCGTCAATCGGAGTGGGCTGGATTTATCAGCTGACCCTCTGATCGCTGGTTCGACCTTGTTGGTTGCCTGACCGGGGTCTGTCGCCCGCAACGGTCGAGTTGACGATTTTCTGCCACATCCCGGGAGTATTTGCCTGATGCCTTCAATTCCCGTTTTTCTCGCCCTGATCTGTTTCGCTTTTTCGTTTTGCGTACCGCAATCCGGCGCGGCTTCCTCTGTGGAACTCTCGGGCAAGGTGGCCGATGATAAGCGGCTGCCGGTTTCCGGGATGCACGTCGAGGCCTGGCCCGCGGGCTCTCTGGCCCTGGCCGGCGAAGCCCCCCATCGCAGCGCACCCACGGATGAACAGGGACACTTCACACTCACCCTGCCGCAGGGCGGAGATTATTATCTGCTGGCGCGTGGGGAGGGGCGTTTCGGTTACTATGGGCGCAACCCGGTGCGCGTGTCCTCTGCAGGTCTCGCCGGAGTTACCTTTGGTGTGAAAGGGATTTCGTCCGGCGGGTTTGACCTGCTGCCGGAGATTTCACAGGGGATTCTTGGCCGTGTCGTCCATCGCGGCAAGCCCGTGGCGGGGACGATGATTCATGTCTACCTCGACCCCTCCCGCGGGTTCAAGGGGATGGGGTTTGCCGTGCTTGGGCCAACGGATGACGAAGGAATGTTCGAGGCTCATCTGCCGGTCGGAACCTATTACCTGGTGGCGCGACTGCGCCGGGACGGCTCCATGGTGGGGCCGCTGCGTGCCGGGGATTTTATCGGCTATTGGAATGACAACCCCCTGCGGGTCGAAACCGGTCAGGTTCAAAGAGCGGCCATTTCTCTGCAGGAAGTGCCGGACAAGGTGGTCGAGCAGGCAGATCATCTCTTCGGCGACATCAGCCTCTCCGGTCGGGTTGTCGACCAGCAAGGGCGGCCTGTTGCGGGGTTGCGGGTGCTTCTCTATGACAACCCGCGCATGCTCGATCGTCCATTGTTCGTATCCCAGCCCACCGATGCCGATGGCGCCTATGTGCTCTCGTTCCCCGAGCCTGGACGCTATTATCTGCGTGCGCGCAGCAACATCGGCGGCGAGCCCGTTTCAGGTGAACTGATGGGTGATTACGTGGGAGCGGATGGTGAGGCGCTCAAGGTCGAAACGGGCGATCATCTGCAGGGGATCGACATCAAGGTGGAGGCATTGTGGTAAGGACGTTTGTGCTGATCGTACTGCTTGTTGTTTCTGCCGGATGCCTGCCGCAGCCGGTCTCTCCGGACTTGTCGAGTCGGCCTGAAACGGCTTCCCGCGAGCCGGTGCGCTTGTCGGGGGACGTCCATCTGACCGAGGACACCTTCTGGAACGACTCGATTGTCATCGACGGCACGGTGCATTTGAGCAAGGGAAAGACCTTGACCATCGCCCCGGGAACCGATATTGCCTTCGTGCGTCGGGACGCAGATCAGGATGGCCTTGGCGACGCCAGACTGATGATCGATGGCGAACTTGTGGCCGTGGGAACGCCTGCGGCGCCCATCCGCTTTCACAGTGCTGAAGCCGCACCCCGCCCGGGCGACTGGCTCGAAATCCATGTTGATTTTTCGCCGCGCATCGAACTGCGCTATTGCGAGATTCGCCATTCCGCGCACGGCCTCCATGCCCATTTCACCAAGGGGGTGGTCGAGGACTGCGTTCTGGCTGAAAATATTGATGGAACCCGCCTCGGAAGGTCGCGTTTTACCCTGCGCAACAATCTGATCGAGCACAATATCGGCAAAGGGATCAATTTCCGTGACTCGCGGGTTGAGATCCGAAAAAATATCCTGCGCTATAACCGGGTGGGGATCTTTCTTTTTGAAAAGGATCAGGACTCCCTGATTCAGGACAACAATTTTTACGACAATGATCTGCATCTGCGTTTGGGAGATTTTTTCACCGGCCATCTGACGCTTTCCCATAACTGGTGGCAGGGAGCTGAGGCGGCAGAAGCCGCCTCCCGCATTCACGACCGGGGAGAGGATCCGCAAATCGGCACGGTCGGCATCGCTCCGGCAGGTCAGTGGATAGAGGGCAGCGGCCCACGCGACGACCTGTCGCTGACTTCCCTGTGGCAGCGGGAAACGGGAGGCTTCGTGGATGCGCTCTCTGCGGACGATGACGACACTCTGTATGCCGGCTCTTGGGACGGTACCCTGCGGGCGCTTGACCTGAACGGGAGTGTTCTATGGACACGGCCGCTGGGGGATGTCATCGACGCAGCCCCTGCGGCGCAGGACGATCGACTGTTCGTGCAGACCTGGGGGCGGCGCGTTTACGCCCTTGACCGTGACAACGGAGAGATTCTGTGGCAGTGGTCCTATCCCCCATCCGCAGCCGACGATCATCGGCAGGGCGCGTTGGTGACGCGCGGCGACCTGCTGCTGGTGCCCACGTGGAATGGCACGCTTTACGCATTATCACTGGGCAACGGCGACCCCCGCTGGTCTCTCGACCTGGGGGCCGCGTTGAGGGCGGCGCCTTCTCTGGACGCAGAAGCGTTGTGGATTGGAAATGTCCACGGCGAGGTATTCAAGATCGGTCCTGCGGGAGAAATCCTTTATCGCTCCGGACTGGGAGCCGCGGTCCTGACTCCTGCCGCTATAAGCGACGGCGGTCCGGTTTTTCTGACTCGTGACGGCGTTTTGACCGCCCTGGCTCATGACGGCGCGGTTCTCTGGCGGAAAGAACTGGGTGAAGTCTGCTTTTACGCCGCACCGGTGCTAACCGGTGACTCAATGTTCGTGGCCACCGCAGGCGGGAGTCTATGGAAAATCGACGTGCGTAACGGCTCGGTTCTATGGCGGGCTCACCTGTCCGGCGCTGGTTACGCCACCCCGGTGGTTCATGGCGGACGGGTTTATGTGGGGGATAACGAGGGAACGCTGCAGGTGTTCAACGCCGACAGCGGGGGCCTTCTTGTCAAACAGGATCTGCCCGCTGCCATTCAGGGCGGGCCCCTCGTCCGGGGGGAATTCCTGGCGGTGGGTGTACGGGATGGCGTCGTGCATCTTTTCCGGATATCCCCCTCCGTCGCAATTGGAGTTTCAAGCGAGGTTTTCTGATGGCGCTGCCCCAAGGATTCATCCGCCTTCATTTGCTGACAGCCCTGGTTATGGGGGTGTTCCATGCGCAACCTGCTTTTTCCGCGACCGAACAGCGGCTGGAAGGGGCGGTTCACTGGTCCGGCGAGGTTGTGATGGAAAGCGCTTTGCGGGTGCCGCCCACGGCGGAGTTGTCTCTCCAGCCGGGAACGGTGGTCCGCATCGAGAAGCCGGATGCGGCCTGGAAGATCGAAGGCAGGCTGCGTATACAGGGCACCGCGGACAACCCGGTACGTTTTGAAACGGTTGCCGGGTGGCAGGGGATTACGGTGGAACAGGGGGCGCCCCCTGCCGAAATCCACCATGCGCATTTTTCTTCTGCCGAAACCGCGCTCTTGCTTCGGGGAGCCGAGGCGCTGGTGAATCAGGCGGTGTTTCGAAGTTGTACCCTGGCGCTCAAGGCCGTGCGTGAGTCGAAATTAAATGTTCTCGAAAACCGTTTTTTGAACAACGGGGTGGGGATCGACCTTGAACTCAAGTCTCGGGCGGTTATTCGTGATACGGTCTTTTCGGGACACGGGGATGCGGCTCTGAAGGCCGCCAATCATAGTGTCGTCCACATTGAGAGTTGCCGGTTCAGTGAAAATAGACAGGGCGTGCTGGGGATGCGCAAGTTTCCGGGGGTACTCAGGGAAAATCGCTTTGTCGGCAATGGTCAGGCCGTTGTCTGCCAACGCAGCGGCGAGGGGCCGGCCCTGTCGGGCAATCATTTTGAAGACAATGATGAGGCCCTGGTCAGCACCACCTTTTCGCGGCCGCAGCTGTCCGACAACCGGTTTGTGCACAATCGCACCGCAATAACGGGCGACCAGTTTGCCGGTGGAGTTTTTCAATACAACCTGTTTGAAAAAAATGATTCTGCCCTGCGCCTGACGCGCCGCGCATCGCCCCTGGTGAATTACAATATCTTCCGTGACAACGATGTGGCGCTTTTCTGTGACCTTGGTTCCTATCCGCTGGTGCGTGACAATAACTTCCTGGGCAATCCGCTCGCCATCAAGCTCGGCCCCCTGCAGAGTGCCGCAGGAGCACTGCCGCAGGGGGCCATGGTTGGAGGTGAAAGAGCCCCTGAACGCGCCCCTGAGCGCCAAATGGCACCGCAGCAGAATGGGCCGCTGGCGGGCCAGGATTACGTTGACGCACGCGACAACTGGTGGGGGGCTGCCACGAAAGCGCTCCGCTCACCAGAGTCTTCGGAGCAGCCGACGATCTTTTTTGACCGCGACGACTATGCCGCAGTAGACTATGGCGAAGGCATGGTCGGTGCGGGTGGTCCCGTCGATCGTGTTCTGTACGATCCCTGGCGAATGGCGCCCGTAAACGATGCGGGGCCGCGCTGGTGAATTTCTGAATTCCGTTTCTCCCGATTCGGTTTTGTGCGAATTCAGGAGATGATCAATCCTTACCGGGAGGTTTTTTCGATGAACCGGATTGCAACCTGGCTTCTGATCGTTTTCGCAACCGTTTCCGTTGTGGCGTCCGGTGCCGGACAAGCCACCGCCTGCGTGGGAAAAACCCTTGTGATCGGAACCACGCCGAGTGCGCAGCAGCAGCTGCTGGCCGAGATTGTTTCCCTTCTGATTTCCGAGCGCACGGGGACGACCGTCAAGATCGAGCGTTTCGAGGGGGCCGACGAGACTCATCAGGCGCAGATGCGTGCCGAGGTCGACATCACCATCGGCTATACCGGAGAAGGCTGGGTGCGCGTGCTGCAGGAAGCCCCGGCGGAAGACGCTCAGGCTTTGTTCGACCAGATCAAGGAGCGCTACAACAAAGAGTTGAACCTGATCTGGCTGCAGCCCTTCGGTTTTGAACATCCGTCTTCAGTTTCGGCTGAGGTGGCCGATCAGGTCGCACCGGTGGTTCGCAAGGATACGCTGAAAAAGTTTCCTGCCCTGGCGCGTTTGATCAACAAGCTCGGCGGTGTGATCGACAACGAAAATCTAAGTGCCCTGGATGGGCAGGTCCAGGAACGTGCCATGCGGGATGTGGCGCGTGATTTTCTGCGCGACAACCGTCTGATCTGACCGGGTCGTTTAATTTTCCCAGCGAAAGGATTCTATGACTTCCATCGATCGCCGTGCCTTTATCCGCAATACGCTGCGCTGTGCCTTCGCCGGTGCGGCCTTCGGCGCTCTCCCCCTGCTTGACATCTCGGCGCTCGCCTCGCCTGTACAGGGGAAGGTGCGGTTGGCGCGTCGTCAATCCTCCGATATCGAGGAGCTTGTTTCGCAGACGCTTTCCGCCCTCGGCGGGATGGAGTCTTTTGTGCGGCCCGGCGAAACGGTGGTGATCAAGCCCAACATCGGCTGGGACCGGACGCCGGAGACCGCCGCCAATACTCATCCGCTGGTGGTCCGGGCATTGATCGAGCATTGCCTTGAGGCCGGCGCCAAATCGGTTGATCTGTTTGACCGCAGCTGCAACGACCCGCGTCGCTGTTATGTCAGCAGCGGCATCGAGGAGATGGTCAGGGGTTTGAAGTCGGACCGCGTGCGCATCTCTCACATGGATCGCCGCGCCTATCGCGAAATTGCCATCCGCTCCGGCGTGGAACTGCAGCGCTGGCCCTTTTATCAGCCTGCGCTGGATGCCGATCGCTATATCAATGTTCCCGTGGCGAAACACCATGGCCTCTCCACCCTCACTCTCGGATTGAAAAATACCATGGGCGTCATCGGCGGCAATCGCGGGGTGCTGCATCGCAGTCTGCCGGAAGCCCTTGCGGACATCAATACCGTGGTCCACTCGGACCTGACGGTCATCGATGCCACACGCATTCTGGTGGCCAACGGCCCGCAGGGGGGAAGGTTGGAGGATGTGCGGGAGGCCCGCACCCTGATCGCTTCCCCCGATATCGTTGCCGCCGACAGTGAGGCTACCCGCCTGTTCGACCTGGAGCCTCATGACCTGCCCATGATTACCGTGGCGGCACGGCGCGGACTCGGCGTGATGGACCCCGCCCGTGTCGAACAGGTCTGATCCGTGCGCCTTTCATCTCTGCGGATTTTTGTCCAGGTCTTCTGCCTGCTCGGATTTTTCGTTCTCTTTCTGCTCACGGAGTATCGCGGGCAGGACTCTCTTCAATACCCCGTCAGCCTCCTTTTTCGCATCGATCCGCTGGCCGCACTGGCCGATGCCTTGGCACCGGGGGCGTTCAGCCTGGGGCTGCTGTGGCCGGCGCTGGTAGTTGTTGCGCTGACTTTCATTCTCGGACGCTTTTTCTGCGGCTGGATCTGCCCGCTGGGGACCACCCTCGATGGCATGGGGCGTCTGGTCGGGCGCGGACGCGGCAGAAATGTCAAGCCGTCCTGGCGCCGTCTGAAATATCTGCTTCTGATTGCGCTTACAGCCGCAGGCCTTTTCGGTCTTCAGTTGTTCGGACTGTTCGATCCCCTCAGCATCTTTTTGCGTACCCTGACCCTGAGTCTCTATCCCGCGTTCGATCTGATGATGAATGCGGTGTTCGATTTCTTCTACCAGCATGATGTGCCGCTGATTTCATCCCTGGTCAACGGCTCCTATGACTTTTTCCGCCAGCACGTTCTGGCTTTTCATCCGCCTGTTTTCACCCTGGGACTGTTGACCCTGGCGGTTTTTATCCTTCTGATCGCCCTGGAGAAGATCGAGCGACGCTTTTGGTGCAAAAATCTCTGCCCCCTGGGGGCGCTGCTGGGGCTTTGCTCCCGTTATGCGCTGTTGCAGCGAGAACCTTCCAGCGCTTGCGCCGGGTGCGCTTCCTGTCTGCAGAATTGCCGCAGCGGGGTGGATAACGACGGACGCCGCCATCCGGATGAGTGTCTGGTCTGCCTCGATTGCAGCGGATTCTGCCCGCAGGAAAAGGTCCGTTTCCACTGGGGGGCTCCTCAGCCTTCGGCCGGTGTCAACCTGCCGCGCCGCGACCTGATGGCGGCAGTCGCCACCGGTGTTCTGGTGGCATCGGTGGCGCGTGCTGCCCCTGCCCAGGCTGACCGCCGCTCTTATCTGCTGCGCCCTCCCGGGGCGCTGGCGGAAGATGAATTTCTGCGGCGCTGCATCCGTTGCGGAGAGTGCATGAAGGTCTGCATCGGCGGCGCGTTGCATCCGGCCCTGCTTGAAGCGGGGGCTGTCGGGTTATGGACGCCGCGCCTGGTCCCACGCATCGGGTATTGCGAATACAACTGCACCCTGTGCGGTCAGGTCTGTCCGACCGGTGCGTTGAAGTTGCTGCCGCTCGAGGAGAAAAGAAAATTCGTGCTGGGCATTGCCGTCTTCGACCAGGATCGCTGCCTGCCGTTCGCACGCCGAGAAGAATGCCTGGTGTGCGAAGAGCATTGCCCCACCCCCCAGAAGGCGATTGTTTTTGAAGAGGAAAAGGTGCATACCGCTGAAGGTGTGCGCACATTGAAAATTCCCCGGGTGGTCGCCGAGCGTTGCATCGGCTGCGGCATCTGCGAGACCCGCTGCCCGGTCGAAGGGGCCTCGGCGATCCGTGTCACCAATGAAGGGGAAACGCGCCGCGAAAGGGATCCCTGGAGTTGACCCTGTCCGCTTGCAATTCTCCCTCCTTAAGGTAAAGTCCTCATAAAAGATCCACATGTCGAAGAAGAGGCGACGCACATGTTACTCATCACGGTGCAAGTCGTCTGGATTGTTGTCAGGAAGCGAAACTGTTGGAGATTTTGTTGGGAGGAAAAAGATGGATACCCAGGAAAAAAAAGAGATTTATCGGCGCAAAATAGAAGCCCAGCTTGATGAATGGGGGGCACGCATCGACCAGCTCAAAGCCAAAGCCAAGCAGGCCGATGCCGATCTGCGCATCAAGCTTGATGAACAGATTCAATCTTTGAAAAAACGCCGCGAGGATCTGCGCGGCCGCCTTGATGAGCTTAAAAAATCAAGCGGTGATGCCTGGCACTCCATCAGCGAAGGGATTGATCATGCGATGGAGGATCTGAAAGGTGCCTGGGAAGCGGCCAAAAAGAAGTTCAAGTAGCGCAGTTCACCACGAAAAAAGCCCCGTGCAGCACATCGCCATGCAGCACGGGGCTTTTTTGATTTTTCAGCTGTGGTCAAAGATCGTGCATGGTGCGGACGCAGTCGCGGCCCTCTTTTTTGGCCAGATAGAGCGCGTCATCGGCGATGCGGATCAGATCGTCCACAGAATGAATATTTTCGCAAGGATAACAGGCTACGCCCAGGCTGACGCTGATTTTCTCGTTCACCATATTGCCGCCGAAACTCAGTTCGCCGGTGGCTGTACGCAGTCGCTCCGCCACCTGCACGGCCATCTCCAGGTTCGAATCCGGCAGGACCAGGGCGAATTCCTCGCCGCCGTAGCGCGCGGCCAGGTCGTATTCACGCAGATGCTTGCGCAGCAGGTTGGCCATTTCAGTCAGGACTTCATCTCCGGCCTGATGGCCGAAGGTGTCGTTGAATTTCTTGAAGTGGTCGATATCGACCATGATCAGTGAAAAAGGTGCCTCGCCGCGGCTGCTGCGCTTGAATTCCCGGGCCAGAGTCTCCATAAGGTGGCGACGGTTGGCCAGCCGCGTCAGAGGGTCGGTGTTGGAAAGTTCAAGCAGCAGTTGATTGCTTTCCTTGAGGCTGTCCTGCAGGGATTTGACCTTGAGCTGCACTTTGACGCGGGCGACCAGTTCGCCTGGGTCAAAAGGTTTGGTGACATAATCGCTGGCCCCCAGCTCAAGACCGCGGATTTTATCTTCCCGGTTTTCTTTGCCGGTAAGCATGATCACCGGGATGTCCCGCAGCTCCTCGCGGGTTTTCACCATAGCGAGGAATTTGAAGCCGTCGATGCCGGGCATATCCACATCGCACAGCACAACATCCACCGGTTGCGCAACAACCTTTTTAAAACCCTCCAGGCCGTCACCAGCCTCAAAATAGCGATTGAACAGGGAGTTCTGCTGGAGGATTTCGAGAATATGCTGCCGTCCGACCTTGGAGTCGTCGACAATGAGAATGGCATTATCCATCGCGTGTGATCTTCATCTTCTGTTGATTAGTTTCTTTAAATGATAGTCCTGCTCAGAGGGCATTGTAAAGAGAAATCGTCTTCTTTTGACTTCTTTTTGTGCTGGGTTGTACGAAACAGTTCTGCAATTTTCAAGCCCAATATTGGTCGAGGTTAAGAATGCTTGACAAGTGGAAGGGCTGTAGAATCGAGGCGGAAGGTGAGTTGTTGTTTAAAGCAGGAGTGTTGCCGCCGGTATTGGGCCTGGTGAGGAGGGGGTTGGAAAAGAACCCCGATGCGAAAAGCACGCAGAGCGGGGGTCTTTTTTAATTTGAACTTCTGAAATTGGCGAGAATGGTTACCAATCAGCTGATGCGTCGGCCGCCATGTTCGCGCAGTTGCTGCGCCGCGTGCCGCAGCATGCGTTCGGTCGTTTCCCAGTCCACGCATTTATCGGTGATGGAGACGCCGTACTGCAATTCGCTGAGGGTCTGTTTCATGGGCTGGTTGCCGGCGTGAATGTTGCTCTCGATCATCAGGGCGCAGATTGAACGGTTGCCGTTCTTGATCTGGTCGATCACGTCGAGCATGACCTGCTCCTGCAGGTCATGATTCTTGCGGGAATTGGCGTGGCTGCAGTCGACCATGATCGCCTGATTCAGATCGTTGCGGGTCAGCAGTTCTTCCACCCGGGCAATGTCCTGTGCCGAATAATTGGGTTTGTCATTGCCGCCGCGCAATACAATATGGGTGTCGGGATTGCCGATGGTATGCACGATGGAACTGCGCCCCTCGTTGTTGATGCCGAGAAAGCTGTGGGAATGACGCGCCGCCGCCATGGCATCGAGGGCGATCTGCAGGTTGCCGTCGGTTCCGTTTTTGAACCCGATGGGGAAGGAAAGTCCGCTCGACATTTCACGATGGGTCTGGGATTCGGTGGTGCGCGCCCCGATCGCTCCCCAGCTCACCAGATCGGCCAGGTAATGGGGGGTGATGGGGTCGAGCATCTCGCCGGCCACCGGCAGTTCGAGGTCGGTGATGGAGCTCAGCAGCCGCCGGGCGACGCCGAGGCCTTTGGATATCTGGTGCGTGCCGTTGAGGTCCGGGTCATTGATCAGCCCTTTCCAGCCGATGGTGGTGCGCGGCTTCTCGAAATAAACCCGCATGACCAGCAGCAGATCATCGGATAGTTCCCGGTGCAGGCCGGCCAGTCGCTCCGCATACTCGATGGCGGCGCGTGGGTCGTGAATGGAGCAGGGCCCCACCACAACCATCAGGCGGCGGTCGCGCTGGTGAATGATGTCAAGCACCTGCTGGCGGGAGGCGGCCACGAACTGGGCGGCTTTCTCCGACAATGGAAACACCTGCTTGAGGTCCGAAGGAGAAACGATGGGAGTAAATGTTTTGACTTTGAGATTGTTGGTGCGAATCATAGGCGCGGTCCGATCCGGATATGTTGACAGTTAATATCCCAAGGCGTGGGAATGGTTGATTGCAATGCACGATAATTTACGTGACTCCATAGCCTGTTGTCAAACCTGTGATGCTGCTAAGTGCTGGTGTGGAGCAGGTTTTCGACTGTAGCAAAGTTTTGGTTGAAATGGGTAAATCGTTTGACATGAATTTAAGGATTTCGGTATAAAAGGCTTTCAAATTAAAAAGAGTTTCGTTGTCTTGCAAACTGATTTCACGTTTCGGCGTGTTGGTATGAAAGGACTTTAAAAACATGGATATTCTGGGGAGCCTGTTCGCCGCGGTCATAAGAATCATCAACCTGGGAATCACCCTCTATATTTACATTGTGATTGCCAGCGCCCTGATCTCATGGGTCAATCCCGATCCCTACAACCCGATTGTGCGTTTTCTGCGCAATGCGACAGATCCTTTGCTTGATCGGATCCGCCGCGTACTCCCGGTGCAGATGGGAGGTTTTGACCTTTCTCCCATTGTTCTGATTTTCGGCCTCTATCTGGTTTCCGCCCTGCTGAATTCTTTAGCCATCGGCATGACGCGAGGCTTTTAGCGGAGCTTTCATGGCCATTACGCCCATAGACATCCAGCAGCATCAATTCAAATCTCAGCTTCTGGGGTATGACAAGGCTGCCGTCGACCGTTTTCTTGAACTGGTGGCCGACGACCTTGAACGACTCCACCTGCAACAGCAACAGACGCGCGAGGAGTTGGCACGTGCCCAGGAAGAGCTGGCGCAGATGCGCGAGCGCGAATCGACTCTCAAACAGACCTTGATTACGGCGCAGAAAGTCACCGACGAACTGCGCGACAACGCGCGCAAGGAAGTCGAAGTGATTATCGCGGACGCCCAGATAAGGGCGGAGCAGATTGTGCGGGAGGCAGAAAACCGGCGCATCGGGCTGATCAACGAGGTCCAGGAACTTAAGCGCCAGAAGGTCTCTTTTGAATCCGGCGTACGCGCCCTGGTTGAAAGCCATCTGCGGCTGCTCGATCTTGACCTCCTGCCGTTGAGTCGCAGCGAGGCTGCACAAGATGCATTGCAGTCGGCATCCTCTCTGGAAGAATTGGTCGAGGGGGAGGAGCATACCCGAAGCAACCCGAAGAAAGAAGACGAAGAAAGTGATGAATTCGGCACTGACTGAAACTCAGGAAGGTGTCATTGTGGCTGTCTATGTGCAGCCGCGCGCCAGCCGCGACGAGGTGGTCGGCATGCATGGCGATGCCCTTCGCGTGCGGCTGACCGCACCGCCGGTGGAAGGGGCGGCCAATCGGCGCTGCCGCGAGTTTCTTGCCAAGCTTTTCGGGGTGCCTAAATCGGATGTGGCGTTGGTTTCCGGCGACAAGTCCAGACATAAGCGACTTTTGATTCGCGGCGTTGACGCGGCCGCTGCGTTTGAACGGCTGAAATAGGAGTCGGTCACTTTTTTCCCACTGTGCCTTGACATAGCGGATCCCCGGGATTAAATTAAGCGCGATTTCTGACCTAATGGAGGTGTTTAAATATGCCGATGTACGAATATCAGTGCGATGCCTGTGGCCAGGTTTTCGAAGCCCGGCAGAAATTTTCCGATGCTCCCCTGAGCGACTGCAAACTCTGTGGCGACGGTCCGGTGACCAAACTGATCTCGCAGACTGCCTTCACTCTCAAGGGGGGCGGCTGGTACCAGCAGGGCTATGGCTCGGCGCAGGAAAAAGCTCCGGCTGCCTGCGCGGCAGCGAGCGGCGACAGCGGCGGTTGCGCGTCCTGCCCGAAGGCTGCAAACGAGTAAATCCATTTCGATCAACGATGCAACGCAAAAGACCCCGGCCGGCTCCGGGGTCTTTTGCGTTTTCGACCTTTTGCGGACCGTACGGCCGTCTTTACTTTCCCGCTGCCGTTGCGTATAGTTTGGTATCCTTATTCGATAGATTCCAATCCGATTTCAGGAGGTATGACAGGCGTGGCTCAAATTATTGACGGTAAGGCGATTGCGAAGGGAATCCGGGCCCGGATCAAGGACGAAACGGCAGAGCTGAAAAAATGTGATGTGACTCCCGGCCTGGCGGTGGTGCTGGTGGGGGATGATCCGGCCAGCCGGGTTTATGTCACCATGAAGGAAAAGGCCTGTGCCGAAGCGGGAATTTTTTCCGATGAACACAAGCTGCCGGCGGAAACCAGTGAAGAGCAGCTGCTGGAACTTGTGGCCCAACTCAATGCCGATGAGCGCATCGACGGCATCCTGGTGCAGTTGCCTCTTCCCGGTCATATCGATGAGAGCAAGGTGCTGGAGGCGATTTCCCCGAAAAAGGACGTTGACGGGTTTCATCCCTACAATGTGGGGCGTCTCGCGACCGGAAATCCCCTGTTTAAACCCTGCACGCCCTATGGCGTGATGAAGATGCTCGAGCACGCCGGCGTCAACCTGACCGGCGCGGATGTTGTCGTGGTCGGCCGCTCCAATATCGTGGGCAAACCAGTAGCCCTGATGTGCCTGGCCCAGCACGCGACCGTGACCATCTGCCATTCCCGCACCCGCGACCTGGCCCAGCGGGTCAGAGCGGCGGATGTAGTGATTGCAGCGGTGGGCCGCCCTGAGATGATCAAGGGAGAATGGATCAAGCCCGGCGCCACGGTGATCGATGTCGGCATCAACCGCGTGGGCGAGAAAAAACTGGTGGGTGATGTGGAGTTCGCCGCGGCCTCTGAAAAGGCCGCCGCCATTACGCCGGTGCCCGGCGGGGTGGGACCCATGACCATTGCCATGCTGCTGCAGAATACCCTGGAAAGCGCCAAACGGCGCGCCTCCGGATGTGGCTGCGGCAAGTAGCTGGGAAAAATAGAGCGTCCACGATTCCTTTGGGATCGGCGGGCGCTTTTTTCTTTGCCGGCCCTGTGAGGAATAATGTCATGATCATCAGCAGGCAAAAAGACAAAGAGGATCTGCTGCGTCACCTGGAAGGCAAGCATAAGGTGTTTCTGGTGGGGTGTGGCGCCTGCGCTACCGTGTGCAAATCCGGCGGCGAGGAAGAGGTTTCCCAGATGCAGGAATGGCTGGTTTCCACCGGTAGGGAGGTCACCGGCAGTGTCGTGATCGACGAGGCCTGCCATATCATGCGGGCCGGTCGTGATCTGCGACATAACAGGAGCGCCGTTGGAGAGGCCGATGCCTTGATGGTCATGACCTGCGGCGCGGGGATCCAGTCAATTTCGAGTCACACCGAAAAGCGGGTCATCGGCGCCCTGGATTCTTTGTTTCTCGGCAATGTTCGCCGCCTCGGCCAGTACGAAGAGAAGTGCTCCCTGTGTGGTGATTGCATTCTCAATGAAACCGCCGGCATCTGCCCCGTCACCAATTGCGCCAAGGGACTTCTCAATGGCCCCTGCGGCGGTATGGAAGAAGGCAAATGTGAGTCAGACCGCGACCTTGATTGTGCCTGGATGCTGATTTATGAGCGACTCTCGCGACAGGGGCGCAAAGGTGTCTTTGCACGGGTGGTCCCTGCCAAGGACTGGGGCCACCGCCATCAGCCCGGAAGACACAAGATTCGATAGTCATGTCCAAACTTGCCGAAAAACTCATCGCCGGGGAGTTCGTGGTCACGGCTGAAGTCGCTCCGCCCAAAGGGGTGGATCTCGACGGTGTGCTTGCAACCGCGGCCTGTTTTCCTCCTGAAGTGGTTGCCGTCAATGTGACGGATAATCAAGGGGCCAATATGCGCATGGCGCCTCTGGTGGTGGCGGCGCTGCTTCACCAGGGCGGCGTTGAACCCGTCCTGCAGATGACCTGCCGCGATCGCAACCGCATGGCACTGCAATCCGACCTGCTTGGAGCGGCCGCCTTCGGCATCAAAAATCTGCTGCTGCTCTCCGGGGATCATCCCCGCTTCGGCGATCATCCCCATGCGCGCGGGGTGTTCGATCTGGACTCGGTGCAGCTGCTCCAGGCCGCGGACAGACTGACCGCCGGGCAGGACCTGGCCGGCAGGCCCCTGGCCGGCTCACCGGCTTTTTTCGGTGGCGCGGCTGTCAGCCCGCAGGCTGAGCCCTTCGAGCTGATGTTCCAGAAGTTCCGTAAGAAAGTCGAGGCCGGGGCGCGGTTCTTTCAGACCCAGGCCGTTTTCTGCGAGGCCCCCCTGACACGCTTTATGGAGCAGGCCGCCCCTCTGCGCGTTCCGGTACTGCTCGGGGTTCTGTTGTTGAAAAATGCCCGCATGGCCCGCTTTGTCCACGAGCATGTGCCCGGGGTGCGGGTGCCGGAGCATTTGATCGACCGCCTGGATGGCGCGGCCGATCCGCTGGAAGAAGGGGTGCGCATTGCCCGTGAAACGGTGAGGCTGGCCCGCCGGCATTGTCAGGGTGTGCATCTGATGACACTGGGGTGCGAGGATAGGATTTCAGAGATTCTTTGTTAGGCTTGTTTGAACGCAGTATTTTTGACAGGCAGGGAGGTGCCATGTTGAAACATTCTCCTCTCCATGAAATCCATCAATCGCTTGGCGCGCGCATGGTCGAATTCGGCGGATGGCTGATGCCCGTGCGCTATTCCGGAGTAATCGACGAGCATCTGGCCGTTCGCAATGCTGCCGGTCTGTTCGATGTCTCCCACATGGGCGAAATTGAAGTCAAAGGTGCCGACGCCCTGGACTTTCTGCAGGATCTGACCGTCAACGATGTGAGTCTGCTGCAAAACGGCCAGGTGCAGTATACCGCCATGTGCTATCCCCACGGCGGTACCGTGGACGATCTTACCCTCTACCGTTTCGACCACGACCATTTCCTGCTGTGCGTCAACGCCGCCAACATTGACAAAGACTTTGCCTGGATCGAGCAGGCCCGCACAGACAGCGGCTACGTTCAGGTTTTCTGCCATAACCGCAGCGACGAATTTGCGCAGCTCGCCCTGCAGGGACCTGCCGCGGAGGGCATATTATCCCGCCTTACCCAGACTCAACTGGATAAAATCGCCTACTACCATTTTCACGAGGGCCTGGTGGCTGACGTGCCGATGATCATCTCGCGCACCGGCTATACGGGGGAGGACGGCTTCGAGCTTTATCTGGCCCCTGATCAGGTCGAGCCGGTCTGGCAGGCACTCCTGGAGGCGGGGAAACCCGATGGACTACTGCCGGCCGGTCTCGGAGCGCGCGATACGCTGCGTCTTGAGGCGGGATTTGCTCTCTACGGCCATGAGCTGAGTCCGGACATCAGCCCTCTCGAAGCACGGCTGGGGTGGATCGTCAAATTGGACAAGGGTGATTTTATCGGCCGCGCCGCTCTGGCTCGTATCAAGAACCAGGGACCGCCCCGGAGATTGATTGGCCTGCAGATGACCGAGGCCGGAGTCCCTCGTGCCGGTTATGCGGTTTTTCACCGTGATCGGCGCATCGGTCACGTGACCAGCGGCACGCTTTCTCCCTCTCTGCGCGAGGGGATCGCCCTGGCCCTTATTGAGCATGCTCCGCTGCTGCCCGGTACGGACGTTTATATTGAAATCCGTGGGCGCCGTGTTGCGGCGCAAGTTGTCAAACCCCCGTTTTTCCGTTCCTGACCGGGGACGGTTGTTGCGAAAAATTAATTTTCAGGAGGCAGGGACATGGATTTTCCCGAGGAACTCAAGTACACCGAGGAACATGAATGGGTGCTGGTTGAGGATGACGTCGTTTCCGTTGGCATCACGGACTTTGCCCAGGACTCTCTGGGCGATATCGTTTTTGTCGAACTTCCGGAGGTCGGCGCGCGGGTTGAGGCGGGCAAGGCTTTCGGGGTGGTGGAATCCGTTAAAGCCGTGTCCGATATATATTCCCCGGTGACAGGGGAGGTGGTGGAAGTCAACGAGGAGTTGCCCGACGAACCGGAAGTCCTCAATACCTCTCCCTACGAAGACGGCTGGATGGTCAAGATCCGCTACAGCGAGCCCGAGGAGCTTGATGAGCTGTTGGACGCCGCCGCCTACCGTGAGCTGATCGAGGAAGAATAGCGTTTTCAGCATAAAAGGTTCACATCTGTGCGACGGCTCCTGTAGGTGCTTTTCAACTCCAGGGAGGATTTGTTCATGCGCTATATCCCCCATAACGAAGAAGATGTTCTGCGGATGCTCGATGCCATCGGCGTTGATACGCTGGAGAGCCTTTTTGAAGAGGTTCCATCGTCACTGCGCCATGATGCTCCCCTCAATCTTCCGGCAGCCAGGGCGGAATCCGATCTGCTCGCCGAACTTGCCAGAATAGCGCGCTGCAATGGTGCGGGCGGCACCTACCGGGCCTTTCTTGGCGCCGGCGCCTATGACCATTTCATCCCTGCGGTGGTGGATCACCTGTTGAGCCGCAGCGAGTTTTATACCGCCTATACTCCCTACCAGCCCGAAATCAGCCAGGGAACTCTGCAGGCGATTTTCGAATTCCAGACCCTGATCTGCCAGTTGACCGGCATGGGGGTTGCCAACGCCTCCATGTATGACGGTGCCTCGAGCTGTGCGGAAGCGGTGCTGATGGCGTGCCGCGTTACGCGAAGGCGCAAGGTGATTCTGTCCCGTGCCCTGCACCCTGACTACCTGGAAACGATCCGTACCTACGGACGTTATCTCGACATGGAGTGGGTCGATCTGCCCTTCGGTGAAGATGGCGCTTTTGACCCGGATGCGCTGTCGCGATTGCTGGACGAAGAGTGTGCGGCGGTGGTTGTCGGCTACCCCAATTTTTTCGGAGTGATGGAGGATCTCGCGACCGTTTCCCGCTTGGCGCACGAACATGATGCCCGCCTCGTCGTCGCGGTACAGGAACCCTTGTCCCTGGGGCTGTTCAAATCTCCGGGTGAATTGGGCGCCGATATCGTCGTGGGTGAAGGGCAGAGTTTCGGATTGCCCCTTTCCTATGGCGGTCCCTATCTGGGGTTTTTCGCAGCGCGCGAGTCCGATGTGCGCAATCTGCCCGGGCGTCTGGTCGGCGAAACCGTCGACACGGAAGGGCGGCGTGGATTCGTGCTGACCCTGGCGACTCGGGAGCAGCACATCCGCCGGGAAAAAGCCACATCCAACATCTGCTCCAACCAGGGGTTGTGCGCCCTGGCTGCGACCATCTACCTTGCCCTGCTGGGGCGCCAGGGGCTGCCCGAGCTGGCCCGGCACAATTATTCCAAGGCCTGCTACGCACGGGAGAGAATTGCCGCCGTTGACGGCTACTCGCTCCCTTTCAACGCTCCGGTGTTCAATGAGTTTGTTGTCGAAGGGCCCAGGGCCGCCGAGGGGATTCTCCAGAAACTGCAGGAGCGTGACATCCTGGGTGGCGTTGCCCTGTCGCCGTGGTTCCCCGATATGTCGAACCGTTTTCTGGTGTGCGTCACCGAACGCAACTGTCGCGAGGATATCGATGCCTTTGTAGAGGCTCTGTCTGGAGGTGAGGCATGAACCGGGTTGGGACCAGAGGACTGTCGCTGAACGAGAAGCTGCTGTTTGAACATTCGCGCCCCGGGCGCTGCGGCTATGACCTGCCACCCCTCGACGTTCCATCGGCCGAACCGCCAGAAGCCTTGGTGCGCGATGACATCCCCGGCTTCCCGGAGTTGTCGGAGATTGATGTGGCGCGCCACTTCACCCGCCTTTCCTCCTGGAACTACGGGGTGGATTCGGGATTTTATCCGCTGGGCAGCTGCACCATGAAGTACAATCCCAAAGTCAATGAGGTTGCCTGCCGCCTGCCCGGTTTTGCGGATCTGCATCCCCATACCCCGCAGAAACTGGCACAGGGCGCGCTGGCGCTGATGTATGAACTGCAGGAGGATCTTAAGGAGATTTCGGGGTTTGACGGCATCACTCTGCAACCCGGAGCCGGGGCGCATGGCGAACTGGCCGGCATGCTCATGGTCCGCGCCTGGCAGCAGGCGCGGGGCGCTCAGCGGAACAAGGTGCTGATCCCCGACACCGCCCACGGCACCAACCCGGCAACGGCCGCTCTGTGTGGTTATGAGGTGGTGCCGGTGCCTTCCGAAAACGGTGTGGTAACGGTGGAAACCATCGAAGGCCTGATGGATGACGGGGTGGCGGCGCTGATGATTACCAACCCCAATACGCTGGGGTTGTTTGAAACCTACATCGCCGATGTCTGCCGTGTGGTGCATGAACGCGGCGGACTGGTTTACTGTGACGGCGCCAACCTCAATGCCCTGCTGGGAATCGCCCGGCCCGGCGACATGGGCATCGATGTGATGCACTTCAACCTGCATAAGACCTTTTCAACGCCTCATGGCGGTGGCGGCCCCGGGGCGGGCCCTGTCGGGGTCAGTGCCGAACTCGAACCTTTTCTGCCCGTGCCGGTGGTAGACCGCACCGCGGAGGGGTATTTTCTCGATTGGGATCGCCCGCACTCCATCGGGCGGATGAAGGGATTTTACGGCCATTTCGGCGTGCTGGTGCGGGCCTGGACCTACATTCGTGCCATGGGCGCGGAAGGGCTGCGTCGCACGGCCGAGATGGCGGTGCTCAACGCCAACTATGTGCGTGCCCGGCTGGAGAGCAGCTACCATCTGCCTTATGTGGCCCGCAGTCTGCATGAGGTCGTCTTTTCCGACAGGAACCTCGGCGGCGGGTGCAAAACCCTTGATCTGGCCAAGCGCCTCATCGACTACGGCTTCCATCCGCCGACCATCTATTTTCCGCTGGTGGTCAGCGGCGCCATCATGATCGAGCCGACGGAGAGTGAAAGTCAGGAAACCCTTGATGAGTTTTGCGAGGCGATGGAAGCGATCGCGCGTGAGGCAAGCGAAGATCCGGGGTTGCTCAAAGACGCGCCGCGTCTGACGCGCCTTGGCCGTCTCGATGAAACGAGAGCCGCTCGCCGCCCCCGTTTGCGGTGGCAACCCTAGCCGCTGGAGAGGCTCTACACTCTATCTGCCGCCATGCACAAAGGGGCGGCCGCCCAGGGTGTACTGAAAAAAAGCGAAGATGGTCAGCGTTTCTTCCTCGTAAGCGCGGGGCAGGGGGCCATAGGAGGCTCCCGTCCAGACGGCGCGAATCGCTTCGCGATCAAGGGTGTTCGAGCCGGACGACTCCACCAGCTTGACGCTTTCCACGCTGCCGTCTCGACGCACCGTGATGCGCAGCAGGCTGGTGCCCTGTTCGCCACGCTCCGCCGCCTTGACGGGATAATTCCAAACCCCGTAAATGTTGGCTTTGAAACGCTGGAAGAAGGAGATGAGCAGATCCTTCTCGGTGTCCAGCCAGATGGCATCGCCCTCTGCAACGTCAGGCCGTCTCTTGCGGCGCTCTTCTCCCGTAATACGACTGGCGGTGCTCTGCGGCAGGTCGAGCAGGTCGTCCAGTTTCGGCATCGGCTGGTCGGGGGCTGCTGTAGCCGCTTTTTCGGACGCGGGTTCATCGACGGCCGGCGGTGCCAACTCCGCTTCGTGCTTCTCAGCAGGACGCTCAACCGGCGCAGCCGCTTCTGCGGTTTCTTTCTTCTCCGGTTTTTGCTCAGGTTTCTGGGGCTCAGGTTTTGGAGCCGGTCGGGGTGGGGAAGGAGCCGGAGGGGCTGTCGGCGCCATATCGTCCGTATCCTCACCCTTTGGAGCGGTTTCCTCTTCAACCTCCATGTCCTGGGGTCCCAGCCGCTTTGCCGGCTCTTCCCGCGGCTCGGGCGGCTCCGGCTGCGGCGGGATGTCGAGTTCGCGGGGGCGGGTTTCTTCCAGAGGGGGGCGCACTTCGACCATGACCGGTTCGTCCCGGTCTGGAGTCGGTAGCAGAGTTTTCTCCGGTATCAGCAGCAGAAGCAGCAGATGCAGCGCGATTGACAGGGGAATGGACCACCAGAGAAAAGATATTTTTCGACTGCGAAAATTCATGAAAACCGGTTCGTGGTTGATAAAATAACAAGCAGCATTCGATTATACCCGAATCCGGCAGATCATCACCAGTCCGGGGTAGAAAATTTCACCGGTATGGATTAGTCTGGCGAAGGGCGGCATGGGGTTGACCGCCTCCGAGGCATCGGGTATAACTTCATGCACCGATTTAAAACTTTGTTTTGGAGGAGGAGATTCTATGCACCTGGTGGATCAGATCAAGGAAAAAGCGCGACAGAGTCTGCAGACGGTGGTCCTGCCCGAAGGGTATGACGATCGCATGGTGCAGGCTGCTGGCCGCATTGTCAAGGACGGACTGGCCAGGGTCGTGCTGCTAGGCGACCCGGATGCACTGCAGAGTAAAGCCTCTGAACTGGGTTGCACTCTCGATGGCGTCACCCTGGAAAACCCCAAGACCTCGGACAAGCTTGATGGTTATGTGGCGGAACTGGTCGAATTGCGCAAGAAAAAAGGGTTAACCGATGAAGAGGCCCGTAAGCTGCTGACCGGCGACGACAACCTCTATTTCGGCGCGATGATGGTGCGCAAGGGTGACGCCGGGGGAGCTGTCGCCGGAGCCTACAACACGACCGGTGATGTTCTGCGTGCCGCCTTCCAGGTGATCGGCACTGCCCCGGGGATGAAAACAGTCTCCTCGGTGTTCCTGATGGTCACCAAAACCCCTGAGTTCGGCGAAAACGGCACCATCCTGTTCGCCGACTGTGCAGTCAATCCCAATCCCGATGCCCAGTCATTGGCGGAGATCGCCCTTGCGACCGCCAGCAGTTGCAAGAGCTTCCTCGGTGTCGATGCACGGGTGGGCATGCTTTCGTTCTCAACCAAGGGCAGCGCTCAGCACGACGATGTGGATAAAGTGCTCAAGGCTCTGGAAATTGCCAAAGCGGCTGATCCGTCACTTCAGATCGATGGCGAATTGCAGGCCGATGCTGCACTGCTGCCCAAGGTCGGTGAGAAAAAAGCGCCCGGTTCACCTGTCGCCGGTAAAGCCAATACCCTGATCTTCCCCGACCTCGATGCCGGCAATATCGGCTATAAGCTGGTGGAGCGTTTAGCCGGCGCCGAAGCCGTCGGGCCCATCATTCAGGGGCTGGCCAAGCCGGTCAATGACCTCTCGCGGGGCTGTTCCGTCGATGATATCGTTTCCGTGGCCGCCATTACCGCGGTGCAGGCTCAGGGATAACAACGCCTTTTGAAGCGACTGCATGGGTAAAACAGCAAAGGCCGGAGGGGATATCCTCCGGCCTTTGCTGTTTATGATCATTGTGCTGAAGCGCGCTTATTTGCGCTGAAACTCCTTGTGGCAGAAGCTGTAGTCGAACCTCATGTGATCGGTATAGGTGCCTTCCAGAATTGCCACCACATCCTCGGTGAAGACAAGTTCCTCGTCGGTGGGGATGACAAACACCTTGACCTTTGAATCAGGAGTGGTGATAACGTTTTCCGTCTTGCGGGTCTGGGTGTTGCGGTTCTTCTCCCGGTCGAGAATGATCCCCATGAACTCCAGGCCCTCAAGGGCTTTTTCGCGGATCTGCCAGGCCATCTCGCCGACACCGGCGGTAAATACAACGGCATCAATTCCACCGATTGCGGCGGCGTAGGCGCCGATGTATTTCTTCAAACGGTAGGCTTCGATCTCAAGGGCAAGGCGGCAACGCTCGTCGCCTTTCTCGATCCCCTCAAGCACATCGCGCCGGTCAGTGTACTGGCCCGTGACTCCGAGAACCCCTGATTTTTTATTCAGAATGGAGTCAATCTCTTTCGGCCCGAGATTCTCCTGCTGCTGAATGAACATGGGGATAGCGGGATCGATATCGCCACAGCGGGTTCCCATCATGGCACCTTCCAGCGGCGTCAGCCCCATGGATGTGTCAACCGAGATGCCGCCTTTAATGGCGGAGTGGCTGACGCCGTTGCCGATATGCATGGTGATGATATTGCAGTCCTTGGGATCTTTGCCCAGCAGCACCGCCGCGCGCTTTGAGACATAAAGATGGCTGGTGCCGTGGAAGCCGTAGCGGCGTACCCCGTATTTGGTGTACCACTCATGAGGCAGCGGGTAGGTATAGGCATGCTCCGGCATGGTCTGGTGAAATGCGGTGTCGAAAATTGCCACATGGGGAACGTCGGGCAGAACAGAGCGTGCAGCCTCAATGCCGGCAATATTCGGCGGATTGTGCAACGGTGCCAGGTGCTGGACTTCTCTGATGCCGGCCAGAACTTCGTCGTCGATCATGACCGAGCGGGTGAATTTTTCGCCGCCATGCACCACGCGATGCCCAACGGCGGAAATTTCGTCGATCTCTTTAACCACACCATGTTCGGCGTCGGCCAGAATTTTGATAATCAGGTGAATGGCCGTTTCATGCGAGGGACATTCGTATTCTTCACGATAGGTTTCGCGACCCGGGACTTCGTGGACGATGAAAGAATCTCCAACCGTGACACGCTCTACCATCCCCTTGGCAATGACCTCCCCGCGTTTCCAGTCGAAAAGCTGGTACTTGACAGACGAGCTGCCGCAATTGAGAGCCAGAATATCCATAAATAAGTGATCCTCCTCGTCTGAATGCCCACCGCCTGCGAGCCCGGCAAAACGACGTTTACATTTTCTTTGTCGCTTCCCCATTGCCGCTGGCTCGTTGAAGGGCAGGCGCATTGATCCTAAAGGATTAAAAGCGAAAAAACGTTATAAAAGATATAATATGGGGTGCCTTATTGCAAGAATTTTCCTGGTGCCCGGGAAAAAGGTGTTTGGGGTGGACATCCATCCTGCGTTTATTGTAAACTCCATCGAAAATCATCTGAGGAGGAGATACCATGGCTCACACAATCAACGACGAATGCATTAATTGTGGTGCTTGCGACCCGACCTGCCCGGTCGAGGCCATCAGCGAGCAGGGCGACAAGCGCGTTATCGACGCCGATACCTGCACCGATTGCGGCGCATGTGTTGACAGCTGCCCGGTAGACGCGATTCACCCTGCCTGATTGGGTTTTCGCACAGTTGGAAAGGGGCGGCCTTGGCCGCCCCTTTGTTTTTGGAGCGTTCCCGTTGTTTTGAAGCGTTCAGTGTCGCTGAGGTTTAAGCTGAGATACTTCCCGGGTGAGAGTGGAGGCCTGTAATATGTTTGGATTGGGTACAACAGAGCTTATTATTATCCTGGTGCTGGTTATGGTCATTTTCGGAGCCGGCAAACTGCCGGATATCGGAAATGCCCTGGGCAAGGGGATACGCAATTTTAAAAAGTCAGTCGAGCATGACGATGAGATTGATATCACGCCAAAAGAAGGTGAAGAGAATGGCGGGGATAAAAAAAAGAGTGATGATGCCGCCGGCGACAAGAAAGAGTGATTTCTGCTGCGTCGCCTGACCGGGTAAAGATATTGTAAAGAAAATAAAAAGCCGCACCCTTTTTGGAGGTCTGCGGCTTTTTCTGTATACGACTCAGAGCAGGATCTACTTTTGCGTGTCTGTTGGTGTGGCCGGCCTGGAATCGACTACTTCGACGGTGAATTCAGCTACGCCTTCAGGCAGATTGCGGAATACGATGGTGAAGGGGATTGAGTCGCTCGGCGCTACATTGAGATTGGAGAGGTGGTCGCCGAACTGGTTGGTCATGGCTTCTTCGATTTTGCTGTACGGCAGGGTGGTCAACTGCTCTTCGCTCAGGGCATTGCCGCCGAAGACCGTTTGCTGCATGACCGGTTTTCCCGCCTCATTGAAAATGACCCCTTTGATCTGAATCGTCGAGCGCGGCTCTTCATAAAGATTGCGGGCGCGACCGTGGATGACGAACAATTCCCCCGCCTGTTCATTCTGCATAAAAGAGGCGGTGTAGTCGTTGAGTTCTATGCGACCGACCGAGACAACCGGTTGGGATTTGCTGCCGGTCAACTCCAGAAGCATACGTTCAAAGGCCTGGGGCCCCTGTTTCCAGAAAAGGTAACCGGTTACAGCGGTCAGAATAATCAGGACGATCAGGAAAAAGATCATCAATGAGGCCACCGGACTCTTGCGTTGCGGTGCTGCCGCCTCAAAGTGTTCTTTTTCTGCTTCCACTGCCGTCTCCGGCTTTGGACTGTCCTTGGTCGGGGCAACTTCATCAAGCAGGCCGTCGCTTTTCGTGGTAGTCTGGGCCTCCTCGAAGCTGAACATGGGCTCGTCGGCCGCAGCTGCCTCTTCTTTCAGAAGTTCCTGCTCCGGTTCCTCAAGCTCCTTTTCCTCAGGCTTCTCATCGACCGGATCAAACGTGAAGGCTTCGTCTTCCAGGTTCTTTTCCGGCTGCTCAAGTTCGCCGAATTCCTCTTCTTCCTGTTCAGGAGAGAGACCAAAACTGAATTCACCAAAGCTGCCATCCTCGAAAGAACTCTCGCTCTCTTCTTTTTGGGCTTGTTGCGGCGACTGATCCTCGGGCGTCTTTTCTACCGGCAGATCCCAGGATTCTTCCCTGTCGAGAGATTGTTCAAATGCCGCCCCTTCTTCATCCATAGGCGTGGTGGATAGCTTGTCCGTTTTCTGCTCGATCTCTGACTCTGTTTTCTCCAGTCCCAGAGGTTCGTCCCACATTTTCCTCGAGGTCTCGGAGTCACTGGCGAGGCCTTCCTGTATCATCTCCCTTTCAGAATCGCTGATCTCGGATTGGCCCGGTGTAACACCGTCGGCCCCGGCCTGAGGAAAAGACCCGAAATCATCGGGCTCCTGGGAAGGGGGAGGAGTAGCAAAAAAAATCTGCTTGCAACGTGCACATCGCGCTTTGATCCCCTCCGGACGCATTTTCTCGTCCGGCAGGCGGAAACGGGTGCCGCACTTTTCACATTGAATGATCATCGAGGTGCTTCTCCCTTGTTCTCGGGATCAGGATTTCACCAGGTAAATATCCGGTAATTGACGGTATCTTTCGTCGTGGTCCATTCCGTAACCGACAATAAAACCGTCCTCCATGGTGATGCCAACGTAATCGGCTTCGATCTCGACTTCACGCCGGGCTCGTTTGTCGATCAGGGTACAGATTCGCAACGTGTGCGGATTCTGGTTGAGTAACTTGTTATAGAGTGATGTCAGAGTATAGCCGCTGTCGACGATGTCCTCAACAATAATGACATCCCGGTCACGGATGGGAGTTTCGAGATGGTAGCGAAATTCAACAATCCCGGAACTATGGGTTTCGGAGCCGTAGCTGGCCAGGCGAACAAAATCCACCGATGCTTTTATGGGAAGTGCCCGCAGCAGATCCGCACCGAAAATCAGGGACCCTTTCAGCACCACAACCAGCAGCACTTGGCGTTCACTGTAATCGCGGCCGATCTGTTGTGCGAGTCGATTGACTTCCTGTGCTATGCGGTCTCGGGAATAGAGTAGTTCAAGGCGTGCGTCGCTCATAGACATTGATCCGGAAAATTAGATTTAATAAAGTTTTGTATAGCAAGAATCGCCCTGTCGTGTCAATCAATACCTTCGCTGGAAGAGACTTTTGAGAAAGGATGGCGCGGGGTATGAAATATGGTAATATGGCTCGTTGATAGAATATCCACTCACGAAAGGAAAGCACCCATGTTGCAGCGATCACTTTTGTTGACTTTTTTACTTATTTTCACCACCGCTTCAACTGCTTTTACCGCTCAGCCCCGAATCGAGGTGGACTTGTCGGAGTATAATTTCGGCTCCATTGAGGAGGGGCAAAAGGTCACGCATGTCTTTCGTTTTTCCAATACCGGCGATGCCCCCCTCAATATTGAACGGGTTCGCTCGTCCTGCGGATGCACGGTGCCGCGCTTGTCGGCTGAGGTTCTGGCGCCGGGAGATGTCGGTGAGGTTGAGGCGGTTTTTGACAGCCGCAGGTTCAACGGACAGGTCGTAAAGACCATCTACCTCTATACGAATGATCCGCTGCATGATGTGGTGCAGTTGTCGTTGCGCGGAAAGGTCAACAGGGTTATTGCCGCTGAACCTCCCCGTGTCGATTTTGGCGTAATGAAGTCTGGGGAGCAGAGGCAAACGGAAGTGCGCCTCGCCAACAATGGCAGTGAGGCCATTGAACTTGGCGACGTGACAGTGAGCAATCCCGCAGTCGAAGCAGAGTTGCAAAGCGATGTTATTGAGCCGAAATCGAGTGTGATTTTGAATCTTTCGGTCGTTCCGGACCAGGAACAGGGGCGGTTGAGCGGATATGTCATAATCCCCACCAGCCACCCATCGATCACGGAAATCCGTTTGCCGATCTTTGGTACGGTTTCTCCCTGATCTGCAGCAGTAAACAATAAAAAAAGCCGGCGCCCCGTTGGAATCGAGGTACCGGCTTTTTTTTGTTGTTGCAGCAATGTCCCAGGTTATTCGCGGACGTAGGTGTCGATGTCGGTTTCGTGAACCATCCCCATGAGGCGGGCATATTCCGACTCGATCAGTTGATAATGCTGATGTGTCGATTTGGCATTGGCCTCATAAACCGCTTTGACCTGAGGATCTTCAATTTTAGCTGCCATCTCACGCAGACTCTTTTCCAGATTCTGCTCTTTCTGCATCGCCAGCTCCATGGCCTTGCGCTCGTTGAAATCCGAGATCAGGGCTTTCTCCATGTCGGTGAGCCATTCCCCTTCCTTGACCGGATCGGAATTGATAAATGTTTCAAAATCCGGCAGATCGGAGCCTTCATAGACATCGAAAAACTGCTTGGCGTGATCGCGTTCTTCTCGCGCCAAAAGTTCGAATGTCTTCTTCGCTTCAACATTTTTCATGTTCTTGGCGCCCAGAGCATAAAAATCCATCGCATTTTTTTCAGTCTGGACCGAGCGTTTGACCGCTTCTTGCAAATTGATTTTTTCCGCCATTCTTCTCTCCTTTTCTACGTGAAATAACTTTTCCGATAAGGATAGCAGAACTTTGGAAAATTTCTCGGATTCTCTGGAAAAAGGCTTGCGCGCAAAGGCTTCTGGTCCTGTTCAGTTGACAGGCCGTAATTATCGGTTAAACCTTAAATCGTGCCCAATGTCGGGCTATGTCCTTTTATTATCTTAATTTCACGAGGGATTCATGAAGTACGCTCCCCGTTCAGTTTGTATCAATGGCGATCTTGTCCCGATCGCAGGCAAAAAGCACCAGGAGGATCTCACCGCGCGCCTGCAAGATGCGCTGGCCGAAGCCAACAAACGCTTTGGTGAGCAGGCAGATCTGCCGCTGGAACTACATGCCGGAAATGAATGGCGTGGCTTGGTTCGCACTCTTTCGGCTGCTTTTCAGGTCGATTTTTTTCTGCGGCAGCGCCTGTTCCCCATTAGAATCGCCACCGGCATCGGGGCGGGTGAAGTGTCCGATGGCTACATTGATGACCGTAATACGATCGGCGGGCCGGCGGTGATACGAGCGCGTCAGGGAATCGAGCGCGCCAGGCGTCACCGGGGTGGAGTTTTTCTCGCCACTGGAATTGTTCCTCTAGATACAGGTGCCAATACCATCTCCATGCTGCTGCAGACTATTTTCGAGACCTGGACACGCAAGCAGCTTGAGGCTTATCTTGCCTACCGCAAGCATGGAACCGAGGCGCTGGCCGCTGAAAAGGTCGGCATTACTCAGTCGGCTCTGCATCAGCGGCTGGCGGCAGCGCGGGCTAAAACCTATGAGTTGGCCGGGGAGCAGTTGCTCTGGTTTGTCGATCATTTTCCCGCCGTTGAAGAAGATGTGGACGCAGGGAAGGGGGGCAAAAAAGGGTTAATATTCCCCCTCTCTTAGATGAGAATGCAGATCTTGGTACGCTCTTTCAATGTTGGCGGATAAAAACTGCTGAAACCCCGGAAGCGTTTCATAGCGAGGGAGGCTGAATTCTTTCTTGATCTGCTCCAGGGACTTACCCTCCTCAATCATCTGCAGGACCTCTGTTAAAAACGCTTTGAGAAATTTTTTGTACGCGACCAGGTCCTCGGTGGATCCAACGTTGCCGTAGCCGGGTATGATTTTTTCAACCTTAAGGCGCTCAAGAAATTCCAGAGCCAGAATCCATTCCTGCATGTGGCCGTCACCAAGATAGCCGGTCGAGCCGTTGTAGAAGAGATCGCTGGTGAACAGGATGCTCTCTTCCGGGAGATAGACGACCGTATCCCCGCGACTGTGGCCGGCTTCCATATTGGTCAGGATAAGAGTGCGGCCGCCGCGTTTCATGGTCAGCCCCTCGTTGAAAAACATCACTGGGAATTCGATCTCTCGAACTTCCTGCTCCAAATCCTTCCAGGTCTGCCAGGACATGAGCACATCTTTGCCCGGCGGAAAATCAAGATCGATATAGGCATAACCGCCATGGTGGTGGGTCAATACAAAGCTGCGCACCGGCTTCATGGTGGCCTGAGCCACCTGGGCTGTCAGGTCACGGATTGCACCGCCGGTAAAATGCGCGCCCGCCACCACCACATCTTCCTCGCACTCCACGACCAACGCGTTGGATGACGCCTGCCCCCCGGGCACCACCAAGGCTGCATAAATGCCCTCATCGAGCTTTTCAAGTCGATAGCTCGAAGGGGCTGCGAAAGAAGCTGGAACCGCCACCAGTAAGACCACGAGAAGAGCTAAGAATATACGCATAATGTCAAAACCCGATCTTTAAAATTAGCCGATTTTTACTTTACCAGGATTCTGACGGGGAACACAAGTTTTAGCTGTACCGATTGCCTTTTTTCATGTTGCATTTGAATCATGGATAAGATATACAAAGCAGTCCATGCGCAATTAGCTCAGATGGATAGAGCGTCGGCCTCCGGAGCCGAAGGTCGCAGGTTCGAATCCTGCATTGCGCACCAAGAAAATTCAAGGGATTAGCGATTTTTCGCTAATCCCTTTCGTCTTTTGTGCTTCAAGTGCGCATTTCATATGCCGCGCTATCAATGGTTTAAGGTGAAAGGTCGTCCACTCGTCGAGGGATAAAACGTCTCGGCCTTGACGAAGTCGCCGGAATTTAGTAGGTTTTAATTGAGACTTTCAGTAAACCACCGGCTCTGCCGGTGTGACTAGAAAAGGCTTTGCCGTTCCAGCGATTTATAAGACATTTCCTCCCGAGGAAAGCCCCTAAGGGAAATCCCGCAGGAGGAAATGCCATGCGAGAGTGGCAAAGTTTTAGCCCATGTAAAATGGGAGTGCAAATACCATGTAGTGATCGTACCGAAGTATCGGAAGAAGGCCCTATTTGGGCGGATTCGCAGGGAGATTGGGAAGATCATCCGGCAGTTGTGTCGCCAGAAGGAAGTTGAGCTTATCGAAGGGCACGCGATGCCCGACCATGTTCACCTGGTGCTGAGTGTTCCACCGAAGTACAGCATTGCGATGTTCGTTGGATATCTGAAAGGTAAGTCAGCCATCCATATCCATCGGCAGTTGCAAGGGGTGAAGAAGGGCTTCACCGGGAAGCATTTTTGGTCACGTGGGTATTGTGTCAGTACGGTCGGAATGGATGAAGAGACGATTCGAGCGTACGTCAGGAATCAAGAAGAGTTGGACCGGCAAGGAGAACTCGACTTAACTTAAACCCTTAGCGAGTGATTCTGGCTGGTTCGGAGAATCTCGTACCAACTGTGTAAGAAACTGTGCTGCCACTGGTTGCGCAATTCGGTTGGAGCGGCTGGGAAGGCAAGAAGATCACCGGAGCGATGCTGAACGGCTTTCCTGGTGCCCCGGATCGGGCACGACGCCGCGCTACAACGGGTCATGATTGACCTCTTGGCCTTCCACCCCGAACAATCCGCAACGTGGGCATAGAAGGCTGTCCTGAATAGCAATTAACAGCGAGTTTATGAATGGCTGAATGATGCTCTCAGCTTCTCAGTTCTTTTTTGCGTTTGAATGACTCCGAAATGGAGTGTATTTTATACATCTATCCCATTCAATAGAATCTGAAGGAAGTTGCTACAGTTGTGGAACTGACTCTTAATCCCTCCGGCCATCTGGTGATGGTCGAAACCTCCGATTCCGATACATCGAAGTATCGTTATGCCAGTATTGTCCGTGCCTTCGCTGACTCTGCGCCGGCTGGGATCATAGCGCTGGCAGGGGGGAAAGCTGCGCCGGACTGGCCTGTTGCCTGGCTGTACTGGCGCGATTTCGGCGCCAGATATCTGCAGCAACTCTGTCAAAACCAGTCAACTGCCAAACGGCTTGAGCCGTCACCAAATCTTGACGCTGCAACTCTGGCCGCCCTCCATTTGAGTATTCCCCCTATGCCAGGTGCGGAATACTGTAACCCCGAGGTTCTTGCAGTGATCTGGCGCAACCTCGACACTTGGACGCTGGCATCGATTGCCCGCGATCCCGATGGTTTGGCCGGGTTTCTGCACCGCCATGCGCCTCTTTGGCGGCAGGTCGGCCGGGTCTGTTTCCATCTGGCTGAAAATCAGCACGACTCTGAATTTCCGTTTGCCTTCATGGCGACCTATATTCCCCGTCTCGGTAAAAACGCCCGCGCCCAGCACCTTCCCCTGAGCCAGGCTTTGCGCGAGCACGCCGGAGCCAATAACAGAGAGGCGCTGTTGTGCCTGATGGAACCGGTCTACGAAGCAGGTAATCGTTGCCCCTGGGTGAAGGATCTGCTGGAAAGCAATGATATTTACCATCCGCTGGCGTGGACGCCCGAGGAGGCTTATCCTTTTTTAAAAGAAGTTCAGGCTCTTGAAGAGAGCGGACTGGTTGTGCGGCTGCCTGATTGGTGGAAGAAGCGCCCCCGCCCCAAGGCCCAGATCACCGTCGGCTCAAAAGTCGAAAATACTCTCTCGGCTCAGGCTCTGCTTGATTTTCAGGTACAGCTGACCCTGGACGGCGCCCCGCTGACGCCGGAGGAAGTCGCCACTCTGACCGCCTCCGGGGAAGGGTTGGCCATGGTGCGCGGCCAGTGGGTCGAGGTGGATGGCGAAAAGCTCCGGGAAGCTCTCGAACAATGGCAAAAGGTAAAAGCCGAGGTCGGAGATGACGGACTTTCGTTTATCGAAGGGATGCGCTTGCTGGCGGGAGTTCAGCGGAATCTTTCCGGCCAGGACGCCATGCTGGAAGAAACGGGTTGGGCTTACGTGGAGGCCGGTGACCGGTTGCGCGAATTGCTGGCCGGGCTGAGGGATCCCGCCCGACTGGAAGCGGTTCGAGATCTTCCCGGCTTGCAGACGAAGCTGAGACCCTATCAACAGACCGGTTTGAACTGGCTTTGGTTTCTCTCGGAACTGGGACTCGGCGCCTGCCTGGCCGATGACATGGGCCTGGGCAAGACCATTCAGGTCATTTCCCTGTTGCTGGCTCAGAAGGGTCACGGGAAAAAGCAAGCTCCCAGCCTGCTGGTTCTGCCGGCCTCGCTCCTTTCCAACTGGAAGAGCGAGTTGGAGCGTTTTGCCCCATCCCTTAAGACTGTTTGTCTGCATCCGTCGGAAATGGAGCGCCGGGACCTGGAACAAATCGCCGCCGATCCCGAACCGGCCCTGGCTTGTGTCGATGCGGTGCTGACGACTTACGGTATGCTGCAACGTCAGGATTGGCTCCAGAAACCGAGGTGGAACCTGATTGTTCTGGATGAGGCACAGGCGATCAAAAATTCCGGCACGCAGCAGACCAAAGCAGTTAAGACTCTTTCGGGCAAGTCCCGGATCGCCTTGACCGGAACCCCCGTGGAAAATCGGCTTTCCGATCTCTGGTCGCTGTTCGATTTTATCTGTCCCGGCCTGCTGGGATCGGCGACCCGGTTCAAGCAGTTCATCGCCTGCCTGGAACAGCATGATCCCCCGTCTTATGCGCCTTTGCGCGCACTGGTGCAACCCTATATCCTGCGGCGTCTCAAGACCGATAAGAAAGTGATCAGTGATCTTCCCGACAAGGTCGAGGTGGCGGCATGGTGCGGTCTCAGCAAGTTCCAGGCTCGGCTTTACGGTCAGGCGGTGAAGGATCTGGCCGCTGCGCTTAAAGAGCAGCAGGAGGGGATGAAGCGTCGAGGCCTGATTCTTTCATCGCTGATGCGTTTCAAGCAGATCTGCAATCATCCCGATCAGGTTCTCGGTGACGGTGACTTTGCCGAAGAGCGCAGTGGCAAATTCGCAAGGCTGCGGGAACTTGTCGAAGAGATCGCGACGCGGCAGGAAAAGGTCTTGATCTTTACCCAGTTCCGGGAGATGACCACGCCGCTGGCGACGTTTCTAGCCCAGGTGTACGGTCGTTCAGGCCTGGTTCTGCATGGCGGGACCCCGGTGGCGGAGCGGAAAAAATTGGTCGATCAGTTCCAACGTGACGAGGGACCACCTTTTTTTGTACTATCCCTCAAGGCCGGCGGAACAGGTCTCAACCTGACGGCCGCCAGTCATGTCATTCATTTTGACCGCTGGTGGAATCCGGCGGTGGAGAATCAAGCGACCGACCGAGCGTTTCGGATCGGTCAAAAAAAGAATGTGGTGGTGCATAAATTCGTCTGCAAGGGAACGGTGGAAGAAAAGATCGATGCATTGATCGCAACCAAGGCCAACCTGGCGACCGAACTGCTGGAAGGCGCGGAAACGCTTCTGACCGAGATGAACGATGAAGCCTTGCTGCGTTTAGTGACCCTCGATATTGAAAAGACGACGATATGATCGCGGGAGATATCTAAGATATGAGCTATTACGGGTGGGCTCCCTACGTCACAGTGGCGGAGCGTCGGGCCAAGGCCAGGAAGCATCTTGAAAAGATGAAAAAGAAGGGACTTGCTGTTCAACCGGTGGAACTGAGCGGCCGCAAGATTGCCGCTTCTTTCTGGGGTAAAGGGTGGTGTGAACACATGGAGTCATTCGGCGATTATGACAACCGCCTGCCTCGGGGCCGGAGTTACGTCAGAAACGGATCAGTCTGTCATCTCGACATCGCGAATGGCCGGATCGATGCTATCGTCAGTGGTTCCGAATTGTACAACGTCCAGATTACCATTACACCGTTGAATAATAATAAATGGGCCGCCGTCAGGCGCGCCTGTTCGGGTAAAATCGCATCTTTAATCGATCTGTTGCGAGGAAAACTCGATCAAGGGGTCATGGAAGTCGTGTCGGACCGAAAGGAGGGTCTTTTCCCCTTGCCCGGCGAGATGCAATTCGACTGTGATTGCCCGGACTGGGCCGGCATGTGCAAGCATGTTGCCGCGGTGCTTTACGGAGTGGGGGCCAGGCTTGATCATGCCCCGGAAATGCTTTTTGTGCTCCGCGGGGTCAACCATGAGGAGCTGGTCGATGTTTCCGCCGCTTTGGCCGATACGACCCGAAAAGGCAGCTCGCGACGGCGCATTGCCGCGACCGGCATTGCCGATGTTTTCGGCATCGACCTGGCCGAAGCCGATAACCTGGATGTCGAATGTCCTCCCACTCCGTCCAGGAAGTCACGACCGGGTAAAACGTCCAGATCAACTACCGGCCGATCAGAACCATCGGCTAGCCCGACAAAAAATCCAGTAAAAAAGGCAATTCAAAAGGGAATGGATAACGAACCGTTACCGAAGGTTCCCTTCCCCGATCCACTCACCGGCAATGCCATCTTCGACTGGAGGTCGTCCCTCGGCGAGTCTCAGGCCCAGTTTGCGTTACGACTGAAAATAACTGCCAGCAGAATTTCTCAATGGGAAAAAAAGAAAGAAAGGGCCATCGGCATGCAGAGCCGGACCCTTGCGACGCTGCAGAAAGCCTGGAATCTGACCGTTTGTGGCCACTGACTTTTCCTGAACGAAAAACATTGGGCGACGTTCGCTAATGGCTCCCTGGCATTTGACTGGAGGAAAAGCATTTGCCCGTTGATCAGTTGTAATTGTCCGATGTCAGAAGCTGCCGATCACATCAATAATACTTGCGCAACAAAAACGGCATTGATAGAATTACTATCAAACCTAGCGAAAGGGGAGCCATGTCAAAGCGCAACCAGATCAACATCACCCTCGATGAGACGGAGATGAACAATGTCAACGAATACTGCCGCGTTCACGGCATGACACCGCAAGGCTTTTTCAAGGTCGGTGCGCAACGTCTCATCGACGGGGATATCCTTGAACAAAAAGCTGATCTCATGACTATGCAGGCGATGCGGGAGATGAAGGCGGGGCTTTCTGCGCCGATCGATGATCTGCTCGAAATGATTGAGGAAGATAAAAAGATAGGAGAAAAAATGGTCAGAAGCGGTCATCTCCCGGCCAAGAAGAAGCGGTGATGGCCAGCAAATACAAAAACATCCGCCAGACCCCGACCTTCATTGCCGCCTTCTCCGAACTGAGGACCCACCTTCGGGAGAAAAGCCCGGTTGCCTACCTGGCGTTGCCGTCTGCAATGACGACAATTCTTGATGTCATTGAGAAGCATCCTCGCGCATGGCCGGTTAAGCGGAAAATGCTGGGAGGAAACCAGCATGAATTTCATCTGGCAATAGTAGATCTCGCCTATAGACGTATCCATGTTCGGTACTATGTCGATGAGGACGGCATCTGCTATCTTTTGACTGCCTGGATTGATGGGCAGGACGAGCCAAATTATATAATCCAAAACCACTGATGCCCCGCGGCTCCGGCGGTTGGAGCTATAAAGCCCGCGATAACTTCTTTGTTTTCAATGGTCCCCTCTTGGGCCATTTTTTTACCTGATTAGGATAGAAAAAAGGGGACAGGCTACTTTTTAATAGGAAAAGTAGCCTGTCCCCTTTTTGAGGTCCTGTCCCCTTTTTGAGGTCTTTATATTGTGAGGCCGAACTTCTTCAGCGCTCTGTTCAGTTCGGCGGGCAGTTCCGACCGGATTGAAACCGGCTCATGGCTGAAGGGGTCGGTGAATTCAAGTTGACCGCAATGCAGAAACAGCCGGTTCAGGCCGTCTGCCTTCGGCCCCTGATAACGCTTGTCACCGAACAGCGGGTGTCCGATATCCTTGAATTGGCGTCGTATCTGGTGCTGACGGCCGGTGCGGAGCACGATGCGCAGGAAAGATGCCCTGGAATTGGCGGCCAGGCATTGATACGCGGTTTCGGCTTTTTTGAGTTTTCCCTTGGCGGGAATCTCCGAAACCAGAATGCCGCTTTCATCCATCTTCCCTGAAACCAGGGCCAGGTAGGTTTTGGTGACAGGTTGCGTCATCATCATCTGACCCAGCACCGAGCAGGATTTTTTCCCTTTCCCAAACATTGTGAGACCGGAGGTTTCCAGGTCGAGTCGCTGAATGGGCGCCACCCTGAAGCGCTCGCCCTGGTCTTTCATGCATTGCCATATCCGGTCGGTCAGGTTGTCCTCGTCGTGACCTTCACCGGCATGGGTTGCCAATCCTGCGGGCTTGTCCACGATCAGAATATTGGGCGTTTCATAAATAATAGACGGAGATCGTTGTTCAGAGGCGTTGCGCAGTTCGCGCAGGCGGGCGCTGTCCGGTAAAAAAATCCGATCTCCTGAGGCCAGAGGTTTGGTCATGGAAAGAGGCCCTTGCGGATCGCGGATTTTACCGGACTTGAGCAGCTTCCGCAGATAAGAAAGAGGGGCTGCAGGTATTCTTGCCTGCAGAAAGCGTTCGGCAAGCATGCCCGCTTCTTCATCAGTGACAATCATCTCATTCATGTCGGCAGCATACCTTTAAACGGTGTGTGGGACAATCTTTCCCGCACCGCCCGCCGAATTGAAAAACTGGCTTCAAATGACAAAGCCGGTTGGCCATGCTAGGCTTCTCCTATCACGCCTGAGCCACCGGAGAGCCCGCATCCGTGAAATTCATGTGGAAATACAGCCCAAGCCGTGACAACCTGATCCTGCTGTTACTCATTGCTATTGTGATCGGGCTGGTGACCGGGATTCTTGCCATTGGCTTCCGTTATCTGCTGCTTCTGACCACGGGGCTGTTCTGGCCTGACCCGCAGGCCATGCTGGAAGTCAACCAGCAGTATCCCTGGTATCTGGTGGTTGCGGTGCCGGTTTTCGGCGGTCTGTTGATCGGTCCGTTAATCTGCCGCTTTTCGCCTGAGTCACGTGGTGCCGGGGTGCCTGAAGTCATTGAAGCTGTTGTGACCAGGGGCGGTGCAATCCGTCATACAACCGCGCTGTTCAAAACCCTTTTCACGGCTTTGTCCATCGGATGCGGCGCCTCTGTCGGCCGGGAAGGGCCGGTGGTGCATATCGGCTCTTCTGTGGGCTCCTCGCTTGCGCAGTGGATCAAACTGCCGGTGGAGTGGAAGCGGGTTTTTCTCGCCTGCGGCGCGGCTGCCGGGATCGCCGCTACCTTCAACGCGCCGATGGCGGGGATGCTGTTTGCCGCCGAAATCATCCTGGTTGATTTCCAGGTCCGCTATCTGAGTCATATCGCCATTTCAGCCGTTACGGCGACGGTGGTTTCCCATAAGTTTCTCGGCAGTTTTCCGACCTTTCAGATTCCATCCTACGAACTTGTCAGCTATGCAGAACTTCCCCTTTATGGCCTTCTCGGGCTGCTCGCCGGGCTGTTGTCGGTCCTTTTCATCCGCTCTGTGTCTGCTGCCGAGGATCTCTTCACCCGCGTCGGCGTGCCGTTTCAGTTCAGGCCGGCTATCGCAGGGCTGATGCTGGGTCTTATGGCCCTTGGGTGGCCCCATATCCTTGGCGTCGGTTATGAGACCATCAATCAGGCCCTGACCGCGAAGATGGGAATCGCTCTCATGGCGGTGGTGCTACTGCTCAAACTTGTCGCCACGGCGGGTTCAGTGGGGGCGGGTTTCTCGGGCGGCATCTTTGCCCCGTCCCTGGTGCTCGGTTCGCTGCTCGGCGGCGTATTCGGCGCCTCGGCCGGTCGAATATTTCCGGGGGAGATGGGCACTGCCGCAGCCTACAGCCTGATCGGCATGGGCGCGGTGGTGGCCGGAACCACTCTGGCGCCGATCACCGCAATTTTCACTATTTTTGAACTGACCTATAATTTTGAAATCATCCTGCCGCTGATGACCTGCTGCATCATCAGCCTGGTGACGGTGCAGAAAATCTACGGTTATTCCATCTACGAAACCAAGCTGCTTCGCAAGGGGGTGCGCATGGTGCGCGGGCGCGATGTCAATCTGCTGCGCACCATGAAGGTCGGCGATTACATGGCGACCGATTTCGAGACGGTTCGTCAGGATATGGTGCTGGGGGAGATCCTCGAAAAATCCGAAAAGAGCCACTACCCCCATTTCCCGGTGGTTGACTCTGAGGGGCGCCTGGTGGGGATGCTCTCCATGAGCGATCTGCGAAGCTTCCTGGCCCAGCTTGGCGATCTCAGCAATCTTGTCGTTGCCTCGGAAATCATGACCAAACGGGTGATTATCGTGCGCCCGGACGATCACTTCGAGACGGCCTTTGAGATCTTCGAGGGCAAGCAGATCTCGACCCTGCCGGTGGTTGCGCGCAACGGTAATCTCGTCGGTATTCTCAAGAAAAGCGACCTGCTGCTGGCTTATAATCAGACCATCCTGAAGATCAATGTGCTGGACAAGATCGGCGGGAAAAAATAGCCACTGGTGCGCAAGTCAACAAGTAAACAACGTCCCCGGGCTTTGAATTTTGCGTCCCGCGCTTCGCGTCCCCTCAATAAAACACTTTCACGTAAACAAACCCCGCCGTCATCAGGACGAAAAAGATTATCCCTGCCCAACTCAGGATTTTGAGAATGGCCCCTGGACGCTCCTCTTCGGGCACGTTTGCGCCGTTCATGACCTTGTAATTGATATAGGCGAGGATGGGCGAGGTGATAAATGAAATGACGGCGGCGAAGGCGAGCAGCTGAATCAGGTTCTTGACGTAAAACAGCACCAGGGCGCAGGCCCCGGCCACGGAAACCGCAATCCAGATGCGGTGGATCAGTTGAAATTTCTGCACGGAGAAGCCGCCGATTAGGGCGCAGCAGGCCGCAAGCGAGCGGGGATAACCGTCGACGCAGGTCATGGTGGTGCTGAACATGGTGACGAAAGCGGCGGTGAGGATCAGAGGTTTTGACCATTCGCCGATATGCCCTGAATAGAGGCTGACCAACTGCTGGGAGAAGACGATACCGCTGTCGGAAAACGACTCGCCCGTCCCGAACATGACCAGCTTGCCGAGGGCGAGGAACATGACCGCCAGGACCACAGCCATGATGTAGCCGAGATAGAAGTCGATGGAGGTTTCGCGGCTGGTGGCGAAATGTCCGGTTTGGCGCTCGCGGCTGAACATCCAGAGGGACGACCAGGTCGAAAGATCGACGGGGGCGGGCATCCAGCCCAGCAGGATAATCAGAAACGCGAACGACCCCCAGGTCCAGGGGCTCGGCGGAACAAAGTCCGCAGGCGCGGGCGATCCTTGGAAAAATGCCAGCGCGACGGCGACAAAGGTCGTCAGGGCCAGCAGGATGACCACGACTTTCGCGACCGAGTCGAGCAGGCGGTAGTGTCCCAGGAGAATCAGCGCCATGCACACCAGCAGGATGATCACCGTCAGGCCGGCAATGCCGATCCCTCCGATCCCGTAGCCGGCAAACAGCGCCCCGCTGAGCATGGCGACGCCGGCGATATTGATGATGCCGGTGAGGATGTTGACCAGCAGAAAGATGTAAAGGTAGATAACCCCCTGGCGCTGGTAGCCGGCCAGCAGGCTCTCGCCGGTGGCGGCGGCGTAGCGCTGGCCGTAGAGGAAAAAGGGGAATTTCAGAAGATTCGCTAGCAGGATCAGCCCGATAAGACTCCAGCCGAACTCGGCGCCCGCCCGGGTCGACCACACCAGGTGCGAGCCGCCCACCGCCGCGCAGGCGACGAGAATCCCCGGGCCGATGGCTTTCCACAAATCGGCGCGGGAGGTTTGACGAGAGGAGCACGGCAACGACGGACTGCTTGAATTTGATTCGTGATTTTTCATTGCTTTTCCCCGGGGCGGTTTCTGGTTTGTTCAACGACCGGAGTTTACTCCTGCGGGAGATTTTCTTCAATTGAGGATGTGAGCCGCTCTTTGAGGCGCATGATGCGGCGGTAGGATTTGTCGATACGCGCCTCGTCGAGTTTGCCGCTGTGCACCAGGTCGCGAACAATCGCCGTGGCTTTGGCAACAATCTGTTCGTCATATTCCAGGTTGTTGCCGAAAACAAGGATGTCGACGCCTGCCTCGATCGCTTTGTGGATCGCAGCCTGAAGGCCGTAATGATCGGCGATTGCCCCCATCTGCATGTCGTCGGATATGACCACCCCGTCAAACCCCAAATCTTTTCGGAGGATCCCTTCAATGGTGCGTTGGGAGAGGGTGGCGGGATAGTCCTCGTCCAGGCGGGCATTGAAGACATGGGCTGTCATCACGGCATCGGCCTGCCCCTCTGCAATAATCCGGGCGTAAGGTTCGAGTTCATCTGCGGTCCAGGTATCTGTCACATCGGTAAATCCCAGGTGCGAATCGGCGCGAGAGCTGCCATGCCCTGGGAAATGTTTGAGGGTGGTGAGTACGCCCGATCGGTGGTGCGCCTTGATGAATTCCGCCGCATGCTGCGTGACCTTCTGCGAATCGGATGAAAAGCAGCGGTCGAGTTTGGCAATGACCGGGTTGTCCGGATTGGCGCAGAGGTCAACTACCGGTGCCATGTTCAGTCCGATGCCCAGACCTGAGAGGGTTTCGGCCAGCTGGCGGCTGTGGTGTGCCGTCTCAGAGAGATCATCTTTCTGACCCAATTCCCGGTGAGAGAGAGTCGGCGGGGAGCCGTAGCGTTCTTTCAGTCGAGCGACGCGACCCCCCTCCTGGTCGACGGCGATCAGCAAAGGAGTCTTCGACGCAGATTGCAAAGAGGAAATCAGCGCCTTGACCTGGCGTGGTGATTCGATATTTCGCACCGCCTGTTTCTCAACGACATCATAATCGAAAAGGATCACCCCGCCCAGGTTGTGTCGGCGGATGTCGCGCATGATAAAATGATCCGGCCCGACCGTCATGCCTCGAAACCCCACCATCAGCATCTGGCCGATGCGGGCTTCCAGAGAAACTTTCTTTCCAGTAATGGAAGCCCCGGATGCCGGGTTGAGGCTGCCGAGCCAAAAGACCTGGCACAGCAGGATCAGAATCAGCCAGCGGGGCGGATTGTTGTTTCTGATACAATTCATCCGGGGCATGCGGAATCCTTTTGTAGAAAATTATACCGGGCTGTTTTCGTACACCGTGCTGGAGAGATCAAGCTTCTCAGTGCCGTTGTCGAGATGCAGTTGGGGAACGGCCGGGGCCGTTTCGGCAACCAGGCGGCCGCGCCGGATGACGTAGAGCCGCTGTGGTCGCAGGCGGATGGCATCGATGGTGCGGCGGGCCTTGGCATCTATGGCGGAGCCGATCTCCTTGATGCGTTCTCCATGGATTGCAACATCGATTCCGCTTTGCCCGTCGGGCAGTGCGGCATTGCGGATCAGCAGGTCGATCATGGCCAGCCTCCTGGCGACTGGTAGTTGGAAAAAAATTAAATATCGCTAAACTTTCTTTCGAAAAGTACCACCAGGTTCTGCACAAGTCAAACAGGTGATCAGAGGTTTTTAAATGCACGCCGGATTGGTATGATGGGCGGCGGAGGATGTGGGAGCTTATGCGCAGTCAATTGAAGAAATCTCTGGCGGTCTCGGTTCTTGCCGCTTTTCTCTTTCTAGCCCCGGGCTGCATTCCTGCCTTGGAAAAGATTGAGATTGCCGACCTGCAGCGGATGCCGCAAACCCCGCTCGCCTATGTTGACGAGGCTGGCGGAGATCAACCTCTTAAGCCCGCCGAAAGACAGCAGCATCGGGCGGTTGAATTTCTGGAGCGCTTTTTTGCTCCCTGGCATACCGATGGGCCCTTTGATGAGACCCGCAACCCTTTCTGGGCGGTGGAATGGGCTTGTGAAAATGAGGTCTTCGGCGAAAATTTGCGGCCGGTGGAGAAGGGGCGGATCAAGGAATTGATCGAGCAGGCTGCAGCTTCAGACTATCCGAGCCTCAGCCGTCGCGCCGTCACCGTGCGCCGCTGCGATCTGCGTGCCCTGCCCACTGACAGCCCCCTGTTCAATGACCCGCGCACGCCCGGACAGGGCTTTCCCTTCGATTACCTGCAGCATGGCGCGCTGGCCGCCAACACGCCGCTCCTTGCAACCCATCTGAGCGAGGATGGGACCTGGGTGTTCGTCGAGACCCCGCTGCTTTATGGATGGATGCCGGTGACCGACCTTGCCTGGGTGGATGAAGAGTTTGTCGATACTTTTGAAACCGGGCGCTATCTCGCATTGACCCGGGAGAATCTTGCCCTTTTCGACACCGAAGGCATTTACCGTTTCAGCGCCGGCATAGGGACTGTTCTGCCTCTGATCAAGACAGGGGACATGGAATATGAGGCATACATCGCCGTTGCCGACGCAGATCGCCAGGCGTTGCTGAGAAAAGCCCCGATTCCAACTGAAGCAGGGGACGTTTTCCCGCTGCAGTTGACTCCCCGGCGTATCGCCACCCTGGCCGATGCCATGATAGGCCAGCCCTACGGATGGGGGGATCTCTATGGCAACCGGGATTGCTCGGGTACGGTCAAAGACCTGTTTGCTCCCTTCGGCCTGTGGCTGCCGCGCAATTCTTCACAGCAGGCCCAGGTCGGCGAGGTCATGTCATTGGAGGATCTTGCACCTCGCCAACGGGAGAAGCGCCTGCTGCAGGAGGGGATTCCCTTTGTGACGCTGGTGCGGCTGCCCGGTCACATCATGCTGTACCTTGGCGAGCACGAGGGGCGGGCGGCGCTGTTGCACACTCTCTGGGGGGTGCGTACGAGGACACTGACCAACCGTGAAGGGCGCTGGCTGGTGGGCAAAACCGTCATCACCGGCTTGGAGCCCGGCATGGAGCGGGATGGTTTTTTTCTCAGTATCAGCCCGCTGCTTGAGCGTGTTGAAAGCATGAATATCCTGGTTCCCTGGAATCAGCAGAAGAAAATTGATGTGGGAAATTGAAGACGTTCGTTGGCTGCTCCATTCGAGTTGGACCACAGGAACGATTCTCACGAGGGTTGCTGCGAATACGCGTATCCCGGCGTGTCTGACGGGATTCTTGACAGATGAAAAATATCCTCTAAGATAACTTGCAGTTTGTAGGCTGTTAAAGTGATAGCGATATTTGGTGAAAGCAGTACAAAAAGTCGGACTATGATATCGGAATGCAGGCGGCTGGCATGGCTTTTCGTCATAACGGCTGTCGAGGGAAAGGCCATGGGGGCGTTTCTCGATTTAATATTCAAATGGAGGTTGACTATGAGAAAACTGGGAGTGGCGCTTTGCGCCGCCGTGCTGATGACGTCTGTTTCAACTCTGGCCCTGGCGGCACCCTACGGGACTGCGGGCTGCGGCCTGGGCTCGGTGCTGTTCAAGGATGAGCCGGGCGGTGTGCAGATCTTCGCCGCGACCACCAACGCGACCTTCGGCAACCAGACTTTCGGCATCACCACCGGCACCCTCAACTGCGGTGACCCGATCTGGGTGACCGGCAGCGCCGAAACCAAGCAGTTCGTCGCGCACAACATGGACGCTCTGGCGGCCGACATCGCTGCCGGGCAGGGTGAAACCCTCGACGCTTTTGCCGAGCTGATGGAAGTTCCCGTTGACCAGCGTGCGGCCTTTGCCGAGACCCTGCAGAAAAATTTCGATCAGGTTTTCACTTCCGACCAGGTGGTGATGGCCGAGGTGATCGACAACACCGCGCTGCTCACCCGCTGATCCCGGTTTGAGCATGTATGAAAAAGTAAAGGCATGCGGAGTAACTTTTTCCGCATGCCTTTTTTTCGTGTCCGTCTCCCTGCTTGTCCTGTTGCCTTCGGGCAGTGCTGCCGGGACGGGACCGTCGATCGATGCAACCTCCCTCAAACGGATGGTGCAGGAACGTGCCCTGGCTGAAGAGCGCCTCTGGCACGTTCTGATGCACTATCGCGCCAAGGGCAGCGGATATGAGAGCCTGGTCGATGACCCGGACTATTTCTTCGCTCCCCGGGGCAAGATCGATCCCGCTGCGGAGCTGGCCGCTTCCGTCGAGGCAATGCTTGCGCCTCCCGACCAGGGGGATGAGCACTTCATCTGCCGCTACCCGGCCCGCAGCGAATGGCTGGTGGAGTCGCTGGATGTCGATCCGCAAATTCTCTCGCGCCCCGATTGCGTCAAACGCGACGAAGCTCTCGCCAAGGTCGATCCACAGTCGGCGGTGCTGGTTTTCCCTGCCGCCCATAACAACGGCCCGGCGTCCATGTTCGGCCACACCCTGCTGCGCATCGGCAGCTCATACCAGAGCGAACTGCTGTCCCACGCCATCAATTACGCGGCGTTTTCCACCGACACCAACGGCCTGATCTACGCCTTCAAAGGGCTTTTCGGACTCTATGACGGCTATTTCACGGTTTTGCCCTACTACGAAAAGCTCAACGAGTACAGCTCGCTGGAGCATCGCGATGTGTGGGAATACCGGCTGAACCTGGAACCTGAAGAGGTGCGACGCCTGGTCCTGCACAGCTGGGAGATGCAGGGGATCGCCTCCGATTATTTCTTCTTCGATGAAAACTGCTCCTTCCTGCTGCTCTATCTGCTCGAAGCGGCCCGTCCTGAATTGAACCTGACGCAGCCGTACTATGATCGGTTTTCCTTCTGGGTGATCCCCTCCGATACCATTGTGTCCGTCAAAGAAGCCGGGCTGGTGGAGGAGGTCAAATACCGCCCCTCGCTGGCAACGCGCATCGAACACAAAGCGTCTCTGCTGGATGAATCTGCCCGCCGCAAATCTCACGCCATTGCCGTCGCGGGGGCGTCACCCCGTGAACTCGCCGAGAATTATTCACTTCAGGAACAGCGTCAGATCCTTGATCTGTCGGCGGAGTACCTGCGATACCGCTTCTCCCGCAAGGAGATTGAAGAAGATCGTTACAAGAAGCGCTATCTGCCGGTTCTGGCCGCACGCAGCGCTCTGGGAACCGAGGATGAGATGGTTGAAGTACCACGCCCCGTACCCCCGGAGCTGGGGCATGCCCCCGGGCGCTGGGCGCTGGGCGCCGGTGCGCGCGACAGCCGCTACTTTCTCGAATTCAACTGGCGGGCGGCCTATCATGATCTGCTCGACCCCGATGAGGGATTCACGCAGGGCGCCCAGATCAATTTCATCTCACTGAAGGCGCGCTATTTTCCAGAGCGCAACAACCTGCGTCTGGAAAACCTGCACCTGGTCGATATCTTCTCCCTGGCGCCGCGCGACCTTTTCTTCTCTCCCATTTCGTGGAAGGTGCGCGGCGGATTGGAGCGCAAGCCTTTTACGGATGGCGAAGATCTTCTTTACGTGGGGATCAATACCGGTGGCGGGATGGCCTGGAATCTGGGCCCGGACGCTCTGCTCTATCTGATGGCCGACGCCGACCTGAATCTCAGCGACCGTTTCCGAGATAAAGTGTCCCTAGGGGCGGGGCCGACCCTGGGTTGCCTGCTGCAATTGACCAGCGACTGGAAAGCACATCTGCACGGCGGCGCCCTGTTCTACGGTTTCGAAGAGCATGAACACTATCGTGCCGTGTTGGAACAGAACTACCGCTTGTCACGTGAAGGCGGAGTCACTCTAAAAGCCGGCTGGGAGCGTGCCTTCGACCAGTCCAAGGCGGAAATCATGCTGTCCCTGAACCGTTACTTCTGAACCGGAACTTCTGCTTTTCTCTCCGCCTCAGCTTCTCCGCGACTCTGCGTTGAAGCTTTAAGCCTTTACAAAGGATGCCGGATGAAAAAAGGACTACTGCTGCTCTTCCTGCTTCTGGCGGGATGCACGACTCTGCCACCGGCCGATCCCAGTATTAGCGTGCCGCAGGTGCCGGAAGGGGAGGTTGTCGTTTATATCAGGGACGGTTGCCCCTATTGTGCCCATACCCTCGATATCCTGGCCGATGCCCTGATCGTGCCGCATCTTCGCAATATCACGACGAGCCGCCAGGCCTACCAGGAACTGCTGGCCATCCACCGCATTCATTTTCCGGACCAGGAGCCGATCGTGCCGGTGATTCTGACCCATCAGGACATTTTAAGGGGATATAACGCCCAGTCGCTCAATGAGCTGCTGGCGGGAGAAGAGATCAGCGACCGGGAAAATCATCAGTCTTGCCCCTGAACGGTTCGATGCAGTTGTTCTGCGTTCAGGCTGCCACGGGCCAGCCCTTCGGCCAGCCGTGCAATCAGAATGCCCCGTTCCGCCTGATGCAGCAGGCAGCGGGTTTCAAACACAGCCGCCTCGGCATCGAGAACATCGCGGATGGCGCCGCGGCCGGCGTTGATGACGAAATCGAGCATGAGGATGGCGTTGTTGACGCTGGTGCCGTGCAGGCGGGCAAGGCGATCCTGGTTTCCGGTCATGACCTCAAGCTGCTCGAGGAACTGCTCAAACAGACCGAAGGCAAGGGGATCAATATCTACACCCATGTGGAGATGCTGCCGGCCAGCACGGTTTTCCCGGCCTCAAGAAATATCCGCATCTGGTCGGCAATTTCGGCAGCGCCTGATTAATACAGGGGGGCTCCGATTCTTCGGAGCCCCCGTTGATCCCGCCTCCTATTAGTAAAATCCTTGATTTTTTTCTGCAGCACGAGTATTAATGAGCCCCTGTGCGCTTATTGCTGCAATTTTTACTGAAATGGTTTTATCCCTGGAGGGGGAGCATGTCATCGATTTTCAACTCTGCCCGCCTGTCCGTCGAGGTGGGCGGCCTCGATCTGTCCGCTCTGGCTCTTTCGGGCCGAGAAGGACTTTCCCAGCCTTTCTGTTATCATCTCGATATTCTTACTGCACCGGAAATCTCCTGCGCGCAGCTGCTCGATCTGCCGGCGCGGATTTCGATTGTCGGCAGCGACGGTGGTTGTCGCATCATCTGTGGCGTGGTGACCTCTCTTGAGGAAAAAGATCCCCACCATGATGGCTGCCGCTGTTTCAGTCTCACCGTGGAATCTTCTCTGGCGCGTCTGCGTCTGCAGCATGACACGCGCATCTTTCTTCATCAGAGTTTACCGCAGATTCTGAGGGCGGTCCTGGCGTCACACGGAATCGTCGATGACCGCCTGCGCCTGCGCTTGAGCCGTCATTATCCAGTGCAGCCCTGGACACTGCAGGTCAATGAGAGCGATTTTGATTTTATCTCTCGCCTGCTGGCCCGAGCGGGGATTTTTTATTGGAGCGAGGCGGGCACCGACGGTGAGTTGTTGTGCTTCAGCGACCATAATGGGAATCTCTGCGAGCGGCCCGGTGCAGCGCTGCAATATCGGCCTGGGGCGGGGATGGAACCTGAGAGCTGCGGCGTGCGTGCGCTGCAGGTGCGCCGGCGGATGGTGGCCGATCTGTTTGAGGTGCAGGAGAAAAGCCGGCTGCAGCCTTCCTGTTCCCTGTACGCGCAGGCTTCAAACGGCGGGCAGGGGCGCATGCGCCGCTATCGGTACGCCACCGGTGTGGAGGATCTCAACGAAGCCGAGCAGATCGCGCGCACCGAAGCGCAGCAAGCGAAGGCTTGCAGCTTTGAACTGCAGGCGCAAACCGACGTGGCCGATCTGCGCGTCGGACAGGTTATAAGCCTGGACGCTGGCGTTTTCCTGCAACAGTATGGTGATGATTATCTGGTTCAAGAGGTGAGCCTGCAACTGAGCCAGCGGGCGGGCGCCCAGGCCGCGGGGGACGATCTGGCCTTGAACTGCGAGGCAAATCTGATCCCCCGCGAGATCCCTTTCCGGCCCCCGTGGCCTACACGCCCCCGCATCCCGTTTACCTTCAGCGCGCGCATCGAAGGCAGTGGGACCTATGCTCCCCTCGATGAACAGGGACATACCCCGGTTCGCGCCCATTTCGACCAGGGCGCGGCAGCACTTGGTGAAGCCAGTATCCCTCTGCATCGCCTTGCGCCTCTCGGCGGACCGCCGGGGGAGCAGGCTTGCGGCTGGCACTCGCCGCTGCGCGATGGGGCCGAGGTGCTGCTGAGCTGTCTCAACGGCGATCCCGACCGTCCCGTCCTGATGGGCGCGCTGCCCAATCCGGCCACACCCAGTCCTGTGACAGGGGACAATCCCGCGCAGAATATCCTGCGCACAGCCGCTGACAACCAGCTGCTCATGGATGACCGCCGCGAGCATGAGGTCATAGGGCTCTCCACCTTCGCCGGTAATAATATCCTCGAACTCAACGCCACAGCCCTTGGTCATCGCATCGCGCTAGCCAGCCACCAGGGCGCCATGCAGATACGGGCCGAAAAGACGCAGAAAATTCAATGCGGCGACAGCCTCACCGAGCAAAGCGGCAGCGATCGCAGTCACACCGTCGAAAATCGTCATGCCACCCGAACCCGCAGCGCCGAAATCCATCATCAGGCCGCCAGCGATCACCGTTATCAGGCCGCCTCAAACCTGAACCTGGAGAGCGCCCAGAACACCGAAATGACAAGCGCCCAGTGTCTGCGATTCGATGTTGCCAGGGGGCAGAATCTCACCGTGCGCGGCCCCGAGGCGACCTTCAGCGTTCTCAACGGTGCCGTTCACATTCAAGCGGCCAGGAAGATCGACATTCAGGGCCAGGGCGGCGGTGATATAACCTTTTCCCAGAACGGCGGCGGCTTCATCGTCACTGCCGCAGGCGACGTGCGCATCTACGGCAAAAGCGTGAGCTTTGCCGGCCAGGGCGGCGCCTGTCTCAACGGACCCACCAGTTACCAGATCGGCGGGGCGGAAGCGATGCCGGCGACGGGTGTTGCCAAGCCGCTCGAGGCGCAGGCGATCAATGTGTTGGCGCACGAGGGGGATGCCTGCATCGTCTATCCGGCCTGGGGCAGCCAATCCGTGCCCTTGGGTGAGCCAGCTGAAGCGCTGTTCACGGTCAAGAATTTTCGCGGCGGTGAAGGCGGTGAAGTGCGTATTTTCGAGGTCAATGCCGATGGAAGCAGCCGCCAGGTCGACCGGATCCCCTTCACCCTCGATGACGGCTTCGGCCTTTATCGTCTGTCTTGGCAGCGCTCGGCGGAGCAGGTTCAGGAAGATTTGTACAACGACGCCAACGCCCTTGATCCGCAGCCCCTCACCTACGTCTTCGAGGTGGTCGTCGGCGCGGCCTGCTCGGCGCGATCCCCTGGACTGCACCTCACCACGACACTGATTTTCACGCCCAGAAATTGGGAGGGCTTGCCCCTGCACGACGGTGGTGCCTATCATCTGGTCGATGCAGGCGGGCGTTGCCACGTGTCCCAGATTCGGGCAGGAGAGGTCATTTTCGAGAAAGTCCCGGTCGGTCCCTGGCAATTACTGGCCGACGGTGAACCCATGTTTTTCGAGGCCGGGGAGTAATGCCCATGAGTACCCAACTGACAAACCCCTCCAATGAGGCGATCATACGCATTGCCAGCCCCCGTCCGCGCTGCACTTCTTGGGACGTTGCACCGGCCGTCATCGTCAATGCGCGCGAAGATCGCCAACCCGGCGCCGATCCCTCGGCACGCGATCTCTTACGGGAGGATGAACTCCGCTACTTTCAAAAAAACGGCAACAACGCCACCATTTTCATCCATGGATTCAATGTCCCCTATGGCCGTTTCTCCCACCATGTGCAATTGTTTGACTGGGGCCACGACATCTTGCGAAACCAGACCATAGCCCCGCGGCTATCCTATAACGACAAGTTTGCCACCACATATCGCGACCGCGACACCCTGGCGCGCCAATACCGTCGCTGGCAGGAACGGTATCCTCATCTGTATGCCGGCATCGACCTGGAGAATCTCAACGGCAGTGATGGTCACAACTGGTTCATCCACATGGAAGACAACCTCAACCGCGCCACTGGGCTGTTCAACCGCGACGACTACCGCAAATTCACCCGGATGATTCATCTGGCCTGGTCAGGCGATGTGTTTGCGCTCGACTACATGGCCGCAGAAAGCAGAGCCAATGATGCCGGTTTCGTACTGGCCGGACTCATTGATCAACTGGTCGGCGCAGGCATCGCCGTCAACATTATCGCCCACAGCTTGGGCAACCGCGTACTGCTGGTCGCCATGAATCTGCTGGGCCAAATGCCCGGGCGCCTGGAGTGCATCGCCCACGCCTTCATGTGGCAGCCCGCTGTGCCCGACACGGCCCTCTCCAGCGATCCCGGCAAGGACTCGAGCGTCCTGCGCAACTGGAACTTCATCCACGCTCATCGCGCCGCCAAGAAAATCGTCGTGCTCCATTCCAACCGCGACAATATACTTGGGCCCCATGCCGACGATCAATCTTTCCAAGAAGATCTTGCGGCGGGGGAGTGGCGGGAAGCTCTGAGCGGAAAAATGGGGGGCATTTACAATGTTGCGACCATTGCGGGTGCGCCGGGCACGGAGGTGATTTCCTCGCCGACGCGCGCCCCGGTACAAAAAGCGAGCAACTGGATCCAGGACAATCTACCAAGGATCGAACAGGCACTTCAGGAAGAAATCGCCCGGGACGGCAACGGCCTGTTCACCGACCATCTTCTGCCCAGGCGGTACGAATACGCGTTGCCGGGCCTCGGCGCTATGTTCTATGGTCAGCGCATCACCCGGGAGATGGCCGTCGACTCAATGAAAACCTTTCGGGCGCTGGCCCGGACCGAGTACGAGAACAAAAAGCCGCGCCCTGCCATGGGGTATGAGGGGCCAGAGATTGAGAATGATTTGTTTGTTCGGCGTATGCGAGACGAGGGCAAGCTCGCCTTGGTCAACCAAAACCTCTGGCTGTTCAGTCATTCGGGGATGAGGATTCCAAGCGACTTGCTGTTTGCGAAGGTTTATCAGGACCGGATTATGGCATTGCTTCTTGATTCTACAGGGTTTGGAGCCTACCGATGAAGCGTTTCGCAGCCTTAATCGCTATTTTTTCGCTCCTGCTTCTGGCGGGCTGCCGCTCAGATGGGCAAGCCACCCAGGCGGCTCCTTCAATTCTCATGGTCGTGAGCGTTTCGGCGGACGGCAGGTATGCCGTGAGTTCACATCAGGACAACCGTTTGATACTCTGGGATATTGAAAATCGCACCAAGCAAGTTTTGGCGGACAATAGCAATATCTACAGTGCCTATTTCGTCAAAGGGCGCGAGATCATTGTCTGGCAGGATTTGGACGATGTGGTTTACGTCCAAAACCTCGACGGAAAAATCGTCGAAACTTTCAAGCATTTTCCCACTTATGGACATGTCTTAAGTGCCGATCTCGGCAGATATGTTGCCAGTGACGCCACCTGGAATATCTTTTTTGGACATGGCGAAGACTTGCAGCCCATCAAGCAAGACGGCAATTCGCCGAGTTTTCTCGGCACCGGCAAGCTAATCAATCTCACCTTGTCACCCGATGCGCGATATTTATTGTCTGCTGGAAGCGGTCTTGATACGCGCGACAAGAAGCCAATCCAGGAGACTCCACCAGTCAACCCCGAGCAGATTTTCAGTAATTACGCCGGTGTGGTTCTGTGGGAATTGCCGTCCGAGCACCCACTTTTCAAATTCCCCGGAAACTCCGTCAAAACCACAGCCACATTGAGCCCTGATGGCAAATTTGTGGTCGGCGGCTGCGAGAATGGGCTTGGTTTTGCCTGGCGCACCGACACCGGTGCAGAAGTCCATCGCCTAGCCAGTCTTTTCCATGGAATCTGGACAAAGGACACAAGTGACAATCCTGACAAGTGGTACGATAAAACAGGTCTGATACCAACGCCCCCCGACCTCAACTCCAATGAGGCGATTCTAACCATTCGCTTTATTGATGCCGAGCATTACCTTTGCTTTCTCACCAATTCTCCCTACGCCGTGCTCTACCACATCAACAGCCCCCTGCCGCTGAAATACCTCTACCTGGGCCGCGACCCCCTGCCCGCTGTGCGCGACTACCATCGCAACGCCGCCATGGACACCGCACCCGAAGCGGGCATTCTGGTCATGGGCCAGCAGTATGGAGGCGGCATTATTGTTTATAAGTACGATTCCGAAACGAAGGAACTCAACAAGATGTGGGAGGCGGATCGGTAGGAGGCTGTTGCAGCCAGTCGCCGGGTATTGGGAAGACAACCTCAAACGCGCCACCGGGGAATTCGACCGCAGCGACTATCTCCATACCAAGGGACGCTGGTAACTTTTGTAACTTTTTGTGTTTTTTATGTAATCAGGAGGGAGCCATGCCACGTCAGCCAAGAATCCATGCTCCGGGTTTAACCCATCGCGTCATGGCTCGAGGCATCGAGATGTGCAAGATCTTTCATGGGAAGACCGATCGGTTCGTTTTTGTCCACGATGACCCTGCCGCGGGTCGCAGCAGACGGGGGAGTGTCGCCGAGCGCAATTTTTCTAACGCGCGCATAAAGAAGTCGAGGCGGCGTTGATGGAGTTGGGAAGAATGAGCGGCCGCACGTACGTTGCAGTCATCAACGCGATTCGGAAGATATGGGCAATTGGGTATGGGGGAAAAGTTACATAAGTTACCAGCGTCCCCTTAAAACCACTCAAAGCCAGTCTATCATCAGTGGGCGGAGGAGAGAAAATCCGTATTTCTTTCAGCCGGCGTTTAATTCTTCAGATGCAAGAGGATTACGCGATTCCAACGATTTTTCTGTCGATTAAATTTAACGGTGGGTGCTTAACGGATCGCAATGGATTCAGTGACTACGATTTTGACTCGCCTTGGAACATCCAGGTTGGCTTTTATAATCACAGCGGGAAAGATATCTCTAATTCAGCAAGTGCCTTGCAGAATCCCTCGACGTGGCGGATTATGCGGCATAAAGAAAATGGTGAAATCCCTGACCATAAGTGGCGAGCAAAATTTTGGTCTCGAGAATATAGTTACCAGCTTCGCCAAAGGAATAATTAACCATGTTTTGGAAAAAAGTTATTTTTTTAGCGTTATTAGTTTTATTTTTTATTTCTGGAGTCAGCTTAGCCATGAACGTATTTGACAATGATTTCCGTAAAAACTGGCAAGAATATTTTAGTGATGTAAAAAAACTAAACGAATATACAAATACCAATTCTGTTGAATTGAAAAATTTAAAAGTTCAGGATTTTGATCTCGAAGGGGTGATTTTTAACGGTGCAACTTTTCAAGGTGTCACGTTTGAAAATATCACTGCCGAACACTCGAAATTCAGAAAAACAAAATTTATCAACTGCAAATTCATAAATTGTAAATTTTGGGAAGCTGAGTTTACTGACACAGTTTTCGAAGATTGTGAATTTATAAAATCTAATTTTCTTCAAAGCATAGTCATCAATGTAAAAATTATTAACAGCAAGTCGATTGAGAGTGAGTTTGATGGTTTGGAAGGAAATGAACTATTTATTGAATTATCTGACTTTACAAGGAGATCCTCTTTTACCGACAGCAGGATACCCTTTAAATTCAAAAACACAATTCTTTCTGGCGTAAACATGATGGGTCTAGACAACTTGCAATCACTTGTGATTGAAGGGGGTACGCTGGAAGAAGTTAACTTTGGTTACAGTCACTTCTCCGACATTATCCTCCGCCGGGCCAAGCAAGGTGAAAGTCCTGTACGGTTCAATCAGGCATCGGCCAAAAGCATTACTTTTGAAGATGTTGACATGGTACGTGGAGTTTCCTTGGCCTCGGTGCAGGCTGCCAATGTCCGCATCTCCAATAGTCGAATGAAAGTGTCCTTTGCAAGGTCGGTTATCCCAAAAGTTTCTGCCCGTGACTCGGAATTTTTTGTTTTCGGCCTCAGCGAAGCAAATATGCCTCATGTCACACTTGTTAACAGCCGAATCCATTACCTTTCTCTCTGGGACGGTTCAGCAGAAGAAATGATCATACAGGATTCTGAAATCAACCAAATTGAAGGTGAAAATTTCAAAGGGAACCATATTCTTTGGCACAACGTCACCCTCGACGGCGAAATCAACCTGGCCAACGCCCAAGTCAAGGACTTCCGCCCCACGCGCCTCAAGCGCGGCCCGAATCTCAACCTCATCACTACCGGGTCGAATCTACGGTTTGATTTCAGCGCCGAGTGATGCTGCAAAAATGGGCCAGACCGTTAGGGACGCAGGTAACTTTTGTAACTTTTCGTGTTTTGATGCAATTAGAGGGAAATCATGCCACGGCAACCGAGAATCCAGGCACCGGGCTTATCCCATCACGTCATGGCTCGAGGCATCGAGGGGTGCGAGACCTTTCCTGGTAAAACCAATCGGCTCGGTTTTGTCCACGATGTTCTTGCCTCGTGTAGCAGTAGGCGGCCGAATGCCGCCCAAGCGCAACTTTTCGAAGGCGCGCATAAAGAACTCGAGTCGGCGTTGATGGCGTTGGGAAGAATGAGCGGCCGCACGTACGTTACGGTCATCAAAGCGATTCGGAAGATGTGGGCAATTGCGGATGGGGAAAAAGTTACATAAGTTACCAGCGTCCCCTTGAGTGGCCCCTCGTGATATCAGGTCCTCCCACCGTTCAGACAGCCAACCCATGCGATCAGTCCTCGTCGGTGCAGCGCAGCACCGTCAATGAACGTGCGTCGACTTTAATCGTTTTCCCGGCTTCATACGATTGGGATGTTTCATGGCAGCCGTCGCAGGTGTCGAATTCAATGACCCAGTTCCGCCCCCAGGATTGTGCGGGCAGAATAAATTCCAGGGAGTCGTGATGGGCGTTGAAGATCAGGTAGAAGCTGTCATCGGTGACCGGCTCTCCTTTGGGGTTCGGGTTGGGGATGGCTTTGCCGTTGAGATAGACTCCTAAAGTCTTGGCATAGCCTTCGCCCCAGTTTTCCTCATCCATCTGCTCGCCCTCGAGGGTGAACCAGGCAATGTCGGTGACCTCGGCGCCGTGAATCTCCCGCCCCTGAAACCACCGCCGCCGCCGGAATACCGGGTGATGGGCGCGAAAAGAGATCAGATCCCGGCAGAATTGAAGCAGGTCTTCGTCGATCTTGTCCCAGTCGTACCAGGAGATCTCATTGTCCTGGCAGTAAGCGTTGTTGTTGCCTTGCTGGGTGCGGCCGATCTCATCGCCCCCCAGCAGCATCGGCACCCCCTGCGACAGCAGCAGGGTGGCGAGGAAATTGCGTTGCTGGCGTGCGCGCATACGTTGAATATCGGGATCGTCAGTCGGCCCTTCTGCGCCGCAGTTCCAGGAGCGGTTGTCGTCGCTGCCGTCCTGATTGTCCTCGCCGTTGGCCTCATTGTGTTTTTCATTGTAGGACACCAGGTCGCGCAACGTGAAACCGTCGTGCGCGGTGATGAAATTAACGGAGGCAAAAGGCAGGCGACTGGTGTTTTCGTAGAGGTCGGAGCTTCCCGTGAAGCGTGCGGCGAACTCTCCCAGGGCTTCGTCGCGTCCCGGCCAGAAGTCGCGCACGCAGTCGCGGTAGCGGCCATTCCATTCGCTCCACACCGGGGGGAAATTGCCGACCTGGTAGCCGCCTTCGCCAACATCCCAGGGCTCGGCGATGAGCTTCACCTGGCTGATGACCGGATCCTGCTGAATCAGGTCGAAGAAGGCAGAGAGTTTGTCCACGTCGTGCAGCTCCCGCGCCAGGGTGGAAGCCAGGTCGAAGCGGAAGCCGTCGACGTGCATCTCAAGCACCCAGTAGCGCAGCGAATCCATCAGCAGCTGCAGCACGTGGGGGTGACGCATGTTCAGGCTGTTGCCGGTGCCGGTGTAGTCCATGTAATAGCGTGGATCATCGGCCATGGTCCGGTAATAGTAGGCATTGTCGATCCCCTTGAAGCACAGCATCGGTCCAAGGTGGTTGCCTTCGCAGGTATGGTTGTAGACGACGTCGAGGATCACTTCGATACCGGCCTGATGAAGGGCGCGCACCATTTTCTTGAACTCAGCCACTACGCCGCCGGGGCGCTTATCGGCGGCATATTCGTTATGGGGCGCGAAATATCCGATGGAATTGTACCCCCAGTAATTGCGCAATCCCTTGTCGACCAGATGCTTATCGTGAATGAAATGGTGAACCGGCAGCAGCTCCACTGCCGTGACGCCGAGGTTTTTAAGATAGTCCACTGCCACCGGATGGGCAAGGCCGGCGTAGGTGCCGCGGATATCCTCCGGAATGTCGGGATGACTCGCGGTCAATCCTTTGACATGCGTTTCATAGATGACGGATTCATGCCAGGGAATCTGCAGGCGGCGATCGCCGTTCCAGTCGAAATGCGGCTGGTGGACGACGCTGCGCATGACATAGGGCGCGCTGTCCAGATCGTTCGGAGTATCGGGTCCTTCCTCGAACTGGTAGGGGAACACCGCCTCATCCCATTCGATCGTTCCTTCTATGGCCTTGGCGTAGGGGTCGAGCAACAGCTTGGCCGGATTGCAGCGGTGCCCTTCCTCCGGCTTCCATGGGCCATGGACGCGGAATCCATAGCGCTGCCCCGGTTCGACCTCCGGAAGATAGCCGTGCCAGCAGTATCCGGTCACTTCCGGAAGTTCGATACGGGTTTCGTTATCCGCCGGGTCGAAAAGGCACAGTTCGACACGTTCGGCAATTTCCGAAAACAGGGAAAAGTTGGTTCCGGAGCCGTCGTAAGTGGCGCCGAGGGGATAGGGATGGCCGGGCCAGACTTTCATGTTGCAACTCCTTAATTGAGATCTGAAAGAGGTCTGTGCCAAGTATACCCCGACTTGTTTCAGGAGCAAGATCGCTTATTTCGGAGCGTTTATGTCGTCTTTGGCGCAAAAAATGCTTAATAAACATAATATTATCGTGTATATTTCCCGATAATTTTTTTCTTCCAGTTTTGGGGAGCGACATGTCCAAGACATCCGCTGCATCAATCCGTTCGCAAGCCCTCAAGGCAGCGAGTCTTTACGCCCTTTTTGGCCTGCTCTGGATTCTTTTTTCCGATCAACTCCTTACGCTGATTGCTGTCGATACACGCCATCTAGCTCGTTTACAGACGATTAAAGGCTGGTTTTTCATCCTTTTCACGGCAGGGCTTTTTTATGTGATGGTCTATCGCGCTCTCGCCGAGCAGCAAAAGGCTGCACGGACTTCGCGCGAAAGTGAAGTCCGTTTTCGCGCCATTTTCGATGGCGTTGACGATGCGATTTTTCTGCATGATATTGACACGGGAGCGATTCTCGACGTCAATGCTCGAACCGAGGAAATGTTCGGTTATCCGTCCGAGCGCTTGCGTGAAATGACAGTGGGCGACCTCAGTGAGAATCAGCCGCCATATACTCAGCAGGATGCAGCCGCGTTGATAAGACGGGCCTCAGAAGGGCAGTCCGTGCGCTTTGAGTGGCGATCTCGCCGCAGCGACGGTTCCCTGTTCTGGAGTGAAATCAACATGCGGCGAGCGGAACTGCAGGGCAAAGCGGTCCTCATCGCGACTCTGCGCGAAATCAGCGCCCGCCGTCAGGCCCAGGAAGATTTAAAGGAGAGCGAGGAGCGTTATCGCACCCTGGCGGATCTGTCTCCCGATGCGATTCTTGTCAATGCCGGAGGGCGGTTTGTCTATGCCAATGCGGCGGCGCGCGAACTTCTCGGTGCTCCGGATATGGAATCGATCATTGGCCGCACCCCTTTTGATTTCATCGATCAAGAGTTGCATGACCGGGTTCGGGAGCGCATCGCGCGCGTCCTGAAGTTTAAAATAAAGAGTCCTCCGGATCATCAGCGCTGGCAATGTTTTGACGGTTCCATTATTGATGTGGAGGTATCCGCCGGCGGCGTCACCTGGCATGGCCGACCCGCGGTGCAGGTGTTGCTGCGCGACATTTCCGAACGCATCCGTGATGAGCAGGAGCTGCGTGCAGCCAAGGCTGCGGCTGAACAGGCCACCCGCGCCAAAAGCGAGTTTCTCGCCAACATGAGCCATGAAATCCGCACCCCCCTCAACGGACTGTTCGGGGTTCTGCAGCATCTGCGCAGCCAGGGGTTGAATCCGGAGCAGACCGAGTGCGTCGAGACCGCCCTGGGGTCCGGGCAGCGCCTGCTGGGCATTCTTAACGATATTCTCGACCTGTCACGCATTGAGGCGGGGCGGTTGCAGCTGGAGCGGGAGTGTTTCGATCCAGCGGCTACGGTCGAGGAAGTTGTCAGCATTTTTCAGGCTGGAGCCCGCGAAAAGCAGGTTGATCTGACCTGGACAATCGACCCTGAAGTGCCTCTTGTGGTCGGTGACGAAGGGCGTTTGCGGCAGGTGCTTTTCAACCTGGTGGGCAATGCCGTCAAATTTACCGCGAAGGGCGAGGTTGAAATTTGCACAAAGGTTGCACCCTCTTCTCAACCTCAGGATTCACTTGTTCTGCGTTTTTCCGTCAGGGATACCGGCATCGGCATTGAGGAGACTAAAATCCAGGAGCTGTTTACCCCCTTCACCCAGGCCGACGGCAGCCACACCCGCAAATACGGCGGTTCGGGGCTGGGCCTGGCGATTGTGCAGCGGCTCGTCGAGCTGATGGGCGGCCGGGTACGCATTGAAAGCGCGACAGGCCAGGGCACCCGGGTCTCTTTTACCTGCCACGTCAACCGTGCTGGTGAGCAGGATGTTCTCGAGAAGAAAACAGGTCATACGATGATGGAGTCTGGGGAAAAAGCACTGAATGACAGGCCTTTTGATGTACTCGTGGCAGAAGATGACCGTATCAATCGCCTGGTTCTCGAACGCTTCCTGGTCGCTCAGGGACACCGCGTGGTCAGTGTCACCAACGGGCGGGCCTGCCTGGATGTGTTGGATGAGCGCTCTTTCGACGTGATCCTGATGGATATCCAGATGCCGGAGATGGACGGTCTCGAGACGGCGCGCGCTATCCGTGCCCGTGATGATGGCAAAAGAGAAGTGCCCATTATCGCCTTGACCGCTCATGCCATGAAGGGGGACCGCGAGGTTTTTCTGGAGGCGGGCATGGACGATTATCTCAGCAAACCGGTGGATTTCAACGAGGTCAGCCGGGTTCTGGGAAGGGTTGTTGCCGGGTAGCTGTTGAGCAGGGGGCGTGCCCCGGGTTTTCGTCGAGCATGTCTGCTGGATAGTGACGTTGGCGGAATCAGTATAAAGTGCGATCGGGCATTTGCATGTAGCGCCGGGCCACCTGCATGGACTCGTCTTTCAGAAGTTGAATGGACTGAATGCTTCTATCCTGCCTGCTCTTGTTAATCTCCCGGTAAAAGCAGTTGTCGTCAAAGCCTATCCTCTCTGCGTCTTCAATGGTGAATCCGAAGAATATGCGCCGCATGCGCGCCCAGTAGATGGCGGTCAAACACATGGGGCAGGGTTCGCCGGTGGTGTAGATGTCGCAATCGGCCAGCTCAAAGGTGTTGAGGCGGCTGCAGGCGTCGCGAATGGCGACGATTTCGCCGTGGGCGGTGGGGTCGTTGGTGGCGATGACGCGATTCCATCCTTCTCCAACGATGATTCCGTCCTTGACAACCACGGCGCCGAAAGGCCCACCATCCCCAGCCTCTATACCCTGCGTGCTCAACGCGATGGCGCGGCGCATGAATTTTTCGTTTAGAGAAGAGATTTCAGGCCTTGTCGCAGGATGATCGGACACCGGTTATTCCCTCTGCTGTGTTCGAGGTTTAAAAAAAGCCCCGGGGCATCAAGCTCCGGGGCTTTGTGTCTTTAAAATTCTGGATTAAAGACCAAGCTGCTTGAAGAAGTCGTTGCCCTTGTCATCCACCAGGATGAAGGCGGGGAAGTCTTCGACTTCGATCTTCCAGACCGCTTCCATGCCGAGTTCGGGGAAGTCGATGCACTCGACCTTCTTAATGTTCTCTTCCGCCAGCACCGCAGCGGGGCCGCCGATGGAGCCGAGGTAGAAGCCTCCGTGCTTCTTGCAGGCGTCGGTCACCTGCTGGCTGCGATTGCCCTTGGCGATCATGACCATCGAACCGCCGTTAGCCTGAAGCAACTCGACATAGCTGTCCATGCGGCCTGCGGTGGTGGGACCGAAGGATCCTGAAGGTTTGCCCTTGGGGGTTTTGGCCGGTCCGGCATAGTAGATCGGGTGATTTTTCAGGTATTCGGGCAACGGCTTGCCGGAATCGAGAATCTCCTTGAACTTGGAATGGGCGATGTCGCGGCCGACCACAATAGTTCCGTCGAGCAGTAGCGGATCGCCGACTTTGAGCTTGGAGAGATCCGCCAGGATCTCTTTCATCGGGCGATTGAGGTCGATCTTGGTGCCGTGAGCGTGCTTGCCGCGATACTTTTCGGGGATGAAGCGACCGGGATTGCGGTCCATTTCTTCGACGAAAAGCCCGTCCTTGGTGATTTTGGCCTTGATGTTGCGGTCGGCCGAGCAGGAAACAGCCATCCCGACGGGGCAGGATGCGCCGTGGCGGGGCAGGCGGATGACACGCACATCATGTGCGAAGTACTTGCCGCCGAACTGGGCGCCGATGCCTAGATCCTGAGCCGCTTTAAGCAGGCGGTCCTCAAGCTCGATGTCGCGGAAGGCCTGGCCGTGCTCGTTGCCTTCGGTCGGCAGGTTGTCGAGTTCTTTGGCGGTGGCGAGTTTCACCGTCTTCATAACGGCGTCGGCGCTGGTACCGCCCACAACGAAAGCAATATGATAGGGGGGGCAGGCTGCGGTGCCCAGAGTCTTCATTTTTTCAACGAGAAAATTATACAGCTTGTCGGGGGTCAGCAGCGCTTTAGTTTCCTGGTAGAGCATGGTTTTGTTGGCGCTGCCGCCGCCTTTGGCGATGAAAAGGAACTTGTAGGCGTCTCCGTCGGTGGCCATGACATCGATCTGGGCCGGCAGATTGGTGCCGGTATTCTTTTCTTTGTACATATCCAGAGCGACGGTCTGGGAGTAGCGCAGGTTCTCTTCTGTGTAGGTCTTGTAAACCCCTTTGGAGAGGTATTCTTCATCCTTGACGCCGGTCCAGACCTGCTGGCCTTTTTTGCCGACAATGGTCGCGGTGCCGGTATCCTGGCACAGGGGCAGCTCGAAATTGGCAGAAATTTCGGCGTTGCGCAGAAACGCCATGGCGACGCCGCGGTCGTTGGGGGAGGCCTCCGGGTCGGTGAGGATCTTGGCAACCTGCTCGTTGTGCTCGGGACGCAGCAGGAAAGAGACATCCTTCATGGCCTGGTTGGCAAGCACCGTCAGGGCCTCGGGATCGACTTTGAGAACCGGCTTGCCGTCAAATTCGGCAACCGATACGTACTTTTCGGAATCGGGGATCTTGTAGTACTTGGTCTGATCCTGACTCAGTGGGAAAGGTTCCTGGTACACAAATTCAGGCATGTCTTCTCTCCTTTGCTCATGGGTATTAAAGTCGCGCCCGCCCACGGGACGGGCGACCACGTAACCTCCGGCGCGCGTCATTATAGAATACTGTATACAGATTTGTCGACAGCTAGTTTCCCTGATACAGAACCCGACCGAAGATTATCACCTCCCCCCAGCGGGGGGAGGGCGGGAGGGGGAGCGCGGTACTCGAGACGCAGCAGGAAAACACCCGCACGTGACAAAAAAGCATGGTTCGTGTTATTCCCTTATTTCTCTCGGTATTTACGCAGGTGAAGAAGCCTTTTTGTTTTTCCCATGGAGCACTCACAAATGCAGCGTTTCGTCAAATTGATTCTGACTTCCCGTGTTTATGAAGCGGCGATCGAGACACCCCTTGAGGAGGCGCCCGGTCTTTCACACAGCCTCGGCAACCGGATTCTGCTCAAACGCGAGGATCTGCAGCCGGTATTCTCCTTTAAGTTGCGCGGCGCCTACAACAAGATCGCCAACCTTCCCGAGGAGCAGCGCGCCGCCGGGGTGATCGCCGCTTCGGCCGGCAATCATGCCCAGGGGGTGGCTTTTTCAGCGCGCCAATTGGGCATCAGGGCGACCATCGTCATGCCCGCCACCACGCCGAGAATCAAGGTTGACGCCGTCGCAGCCATGGGGGCCGATATCGTTCTGCATGGCGACAATTATTCGGAGGCGGCTGACCGTTGCGCCGAGCTGATCGAAAAGTCGGGCATGACGTTCATTCATCCCTTTGATGACGAACTTGTTATTGCCGGCCAGGGGACTGTCGCCGATGAAATACTGCGGCAGAGCGCCGGTCGCGTCGATGCCGTGTTCGTTCCGGTAGGCGGTGGCGGGCTTATCGGCGGCATGGCGGTGTTTCTCAAGGCTCTGCGCCCCGATGTGAAAATTATTGGTGTCGAGCCGGCGGACAGCGATGCCATGGCACGTTCGCTGGAGGCCGGTCGACGCGTGAAACTCGATTCGGTAGGGATCTTTGCCGACGGGGTCGCGGTGCGCGAGGTCGGCAAGCAGACCTTTGATCTCTGTCGGCGCTACGTCGATGAGATTATCCGTGTCGATACCGATGAGTTGTGCAGCGCCATCAAGAGTGTCTACCAGGCCACCCGTTCCATTGTTGAACCGGCGGGGGCATTGGCCCTGGCCGGACTGAAAAAATATGTGCGGCGTGAAAAGCTCTCCGGTCGGACCCTGGTGGCGGTCAACTCCGGCGCCAATATGAATTTCGATCGCTTGCGCTACGTGGCTGAACGCACCCTGGTGGGCGAAAAACAGGAGGCGTTGTTTGCCGTCACCATCCCGGAAGAGCCCGGCGCCCTCAAGCGGTTCTGTCAGGATCATGTGGAGGGGCGCAATATCACCGAATTTAATTATCGCCTCTCCGGACGAGATGCGGCGCACATCTTTGTAGGCATTGCCATTCGAGACGAGGAGGAACGTCACAGTTTCGGCTGCCGTTTACGCGCTGCCGGTTTCGAAAATCTTGACCTGACCGACAACGAGCTTGCCAAAACCCATGTCCGCTACATGGTTGGAGGGCGCGCCCCCGAAACCGGCCGTGAGGTGCTGTATCGATTCTGGTTTCCGGAACGCCCCGGAGCGCTGGGGAAATTTCTGGAAGCCATGGGGGCGACCTGGAATATCTCCCTGTTCCATTACCGGACACAGGGGGGTGATTTCGGCCGGGTTCTGATCGGTCTTGAAATCCCAGAGACGCAGGAAACCGATTTCCAGAGATTTCTCAAGCAGCTGGGCTACCGTTTTGAGCAGGAAACGAACAATCCGGCCTATCGGCTCTTTTTGTAAAACTTACTGATCCTGGGTGTCATTCGATTTTTCTGTGAATCCTGCTAATCTTTTTCTGAGAAAGATCATCAGAAGAAAGGAGGTTTCAGGCATGGTTCAATTCTACGATCCCGGTGATGCCGCTGAACAGGCAGAAATTGAGAGTTTGTTGCGCCAAAACGGCATCGAGTATTTCCTCAGATCGAACAACGGTGACGGCCCTTCGGAAATCCTGGTGGCGGAAGAAGATCTTCCGCAGGCTCAGAAACTGATTGATGAGATGAATCGCAGTCGCTGAGCAGCCCCTGTGTTAGATGCCATGCAATTTAATTCATGGCTCCAAAAATCGACAAAGCAGATAACCCTTTCCGACGGAGAGGGTTTTTTTCATTATAGGCGCAGAGGGGAGGGTGCCGTTTTTTAGGGTTGGCATGGTGATTACACGCAGTGAGAACGCTTTTCTGCGTGATTTGACGCACCAGTCAGCGAAATGGTTTGATGTTTGAGAACAGTTTCAAAAAATTAGATGGATGGAAAATCTGGTGATCCTGTTGTGAAGTTCATGGGTTGCGGAAGTCTGGAGACTCTGCTTATTCGCTCGGCAAAAGTGGTTGCGGCGACTGTGCATGTTTCTTGCTTTAGTTATTCCCTTATTGATTTTTGTTTATTTTTAATTCCGGTTCAAACGGAAATGGATTGATCTTGTTTGTATTTTGTTGCGATTGATGAAATTAGGGGAGGGTGCTATGGACAGCACATCTGTTATCGTCGTCGGGGCAGACGAAGGGGATCCACCTGTCTCTGAAATTCTCAGGCAACAGGGATTCAGGGTTCGGGTTGCTGCATGCCTGGATGGGTTGCCGGATGCAATTCGGAAAGGCGACCCAGATTGTGTTCTGCTCGATTTTTCTCTGATGGGCTCCGACCCTGCCGGTCTTGTGACGCATCTGCGTTCCCTGGACCATCTGCATGGCAGCGCCCTGGTTCTTATTGCCTCCGACCCCCTGCCATCCGACTCCTCCAATCTGGACCCCTTTTCCCTCTGTGTTGATGACTATCTGCCCCGCTCAATTTCGCCTGATGAGTTCGCGGCAAGATTGAGAGCCGCAATCATGCGCCGGCGCTTTCTCTGTCAGGACTTCTCTCGCGATAATCGGTGCCTTGAAAATATGAAGCAGGCTCGCTTTGCTTTGCAGGAGATTCTCAGCGAATTGAGCCGTTTCAAGAATCTGGGGCGTTGTTCGATTGCGTTGCTGGAGGAGGAGCGTCAATCCGCTCATGTCGTTGCTTCAAGCGACGCGCCGCCGTCGGCCCAATGGTCCCTCGACCTGGCCGATTACCCCGAATTGATCGAGGTCTCCAGGACGGGCTCGCCGCTGGTGGTTTCCGATGTTCGAACTTCGCCGCTGATGGCGCCGGTTGTTAAGCGGCTTGACTCCGCCGGGTTCCGTTCGCTGTTAGTGGTCCCCGTTCTTGCCCGTGGGCGTGTTGTCGGTGCCATGGTCTTACGATTCCATGAGCCGGAGCCGGATCTCTCGGGAGAAGATTTCTTTCTTTGTCGGCTGATGGCGATGCTGTTTGCCCGGATGCTGGACTCGGTCGTTGAGGATCAGGGACTCGCTCCTGCAACAGAGGGCGTTGCCGGAGACCGAGGTCGTTTCAACCAGCATCGCGAGGAGTTCACAGCGAGTGCTCTTCACGCCCTGCGAGCGCCTGTGGCGGCGATCCATGGTTTTGGTTCATTGCTGCGGGAGAGCTGTCTCAGTCAGCTGGATTGCGATCAGCGCGACTATCTTGAAAAGGTGATTGCCCATTGCGGAGAATTGAATGGTTTGCTGTGCAACATTCTCGATCTGTCCCGGTTGATTTCAGGTCGACACTGCCTTGATGTTGCTCCGCGCGATCTGGGTATCCTGTTGCGTTGCGTGTATGAAAAAACCTGGCCGTCTGCTTTGCGCAGAGGATTGCTGTTTCAGTGGGACCTGCCCACCGCCCCCTGTTATGCCCTTTTTGAGACGGCGGGGATTCAGCAGATTCTTTGTGGCCTGCTGGAGGATGCTATTGAGCGGGCTCCTCTGGGCAGCACCCTTTATGTGCAGGTCGAAGACGGGAATGAATACATCGGCGTGTTTATCGAAGATCATGGAGAATCGGCAGACGATGAGAACGGAGATCTGCATCTGGCTCTCTATCGCGCCATCATGGAAGCCCACCAGGGCCGTCTGGATGTGAGCCATGGGGAAGGTGGTAGGCGGCTGACTCAGCTTTTTCTGCGGAAACCCCAGCCATTGAATTGATGGGAGAATAACGCTCGAAACATTTGAATTTTCTTTTTTCGGGCAAATAATTGACGGTTTTGCTCAGGTATGCTATAGACAAGAGCAGAATTGAATTGATGAGAAAGCGGAGCGGGCCGCAGCTGTTGCACCTCTTAAAACAGGGGCGGCAGGCGGTTTTTCCCGGAAGCCGGAAAAAGGAGTATCAGAGACGATGTTCGACACCTTCAAGCAGGATATCAAAGCGGTTTACGATCGAGACCCTGCCGTGCGCAGCGTGGCCGAGGTCCTCTTCTGTTACCCTGGGTTTCATGCCTTGCTGTTTTATCGGCTGGCTCATGCACTGTGGACGCGAAAGCTCTATTTCTTCGGCCGCTTTATTTCGCATATCGGCCGCTTTTTGACCGGCATCGAGATTCATCCGGGAGCCCGTATCGGCAAGGGTTTTTTTATCGATCACGGCATGGGAGTTGTGATCGGCGAAACCGCCGAAATCGGCGAAAACTGCACCCTTTATCACGGCGTGACCCTTGGTGGGACGTCCTGGGCGAAGGAAAAACGCCATCCCACTCTGGGGGATAATGTCATTATCGGTTCCGGCGCAAAGGTGTTGGGGCCTTTTACCGTGGGTTCGGGTAGCAAGATCGGCTCTAATTCGGTCGTCGTCAAAGAGGTGCCGCCCAACAGTACCGTAGTTGGCGTTCCGGGTCGCATGGTGATTTCCGAAGGCAAGAAAGTCGAGGAAAAGCTTGATTTGAGTCATGACAAGCTGCCCGACCCGGAAGCCAAGGCGATCTCCTGTCTGTTCGACCAGATCCGGGCCCTTGAGCGCAAGGTCAAGGACCTGAGCGACCAGCTGAACGAAGTGCGGTCCTCCTGCGCGAGCGAGGAGGCGGCTGAGAACGCCGATAAACGGAAGAAAGCCGAAGCCTGAGCGGCAGTGCAACCATTATGAGACTTTCGACTAAAGCACAATACGCAGTGCGAGCGATGGTGAGCCTGCACCTGCACAGTGATGGAACGCCGACTTCGATCAAGGATATCGCCGCCCGCGAAGATATTTCCTCGACCTACCTGGAGCAGCTGTTCGTCAAGCTGAGGCGGGGGCGGATCGTTGAGAGTGTGCGTGGACCCGGGGGCGGCTATGTCCTGGCGCGACCGGCACATTCGATTCAGGTGGACCAGATTATCGACAGTGTCGAAGAAACCCTTGTGCCGGTCTCCTGCATGGAGCAAAATGGCCGCTGCGCCTGCGACGACCAGTGTGTGACCCATACGGTCTGGCAGGGGCTCGGAGAAAAGATCCGGACCTTTCTCGGGTCGATTACCCTGGAAGATCTGACCCGTGAGGCCCGTGAAAGAATGACATCCCGTGAAGCACGCTGAAACGGGACACTGGGCCCGTATTGCAATGTTCGGCTGGGCCCTGCGGTCTTAGCGCGTATGGTTATGACGGTTTCCTTGTTATATGATGACAGACCTGATATTTCGAAATAGGAGATGGAGGAGCAAGACTGTGAAGAAAATCTACATGGATTACAACGCCACAACTCCGGTGCGGCCGGAGGTGCTGGATGCCATATTGCCTTTTTATCGTGAAGAGTTCGGCAATCCCTCCAGTGTGCACTGGGCGGGGCGTGCTGTGAGCGGCGCGGTGGAAAAGGCGCGCGAGCAGGTCGCCAAGCTGATCAACTGCTCTCCTGCAGAGGTTGTTTTTACCTCCTGCGGCAGCGAGGGCGACAACATGGCCCTTAAAGGGACCGTGGCCGCTCTTCGAGACAAGGGTAATCATATCATTACCACTGGTGTTGAGCATCCCGCCGTTTTGGAGACCTGCCATTATCTTGAAAAAAACGGCTGCGATGTGACTTTTCTGACGGTCGACAGCGACGGCATGGTTGATCTCAGGCAGCTTGAAGATGCCATCACCGAGAAAACCATCCTGATCTCAGCCATGTGGGGAAACAATGAAACCGGAACCCTGTTCCCGGTGGAGGAGATCGGGCGGATTGCGCGCAAGCACAAGGTACGTTTTCATACCGACGCGGTACAGGCGGTGGGAAAGATTCCCGTTGATGTGCAGAAAGCCGGTGCCGACCTGCTGGTGCTTTCCGGCCACAAGATCGGCGCGCCCAAAGGGGTCGGGGCGATCTACATCCGCCGCGGTACACGCATGACGCCGCTGATTCACGGCGGCCACCAGGAGCGTAACCGTCGCGCAGGCACACACAATGTCGCGGGGATTGTCGGCCTGGGAATGGCCTGTGAACTGGCGGGGCAGAACCTGGAGCAGAATGCCGAGCGTATGGCGCACCTGCGTGACAAGCTCGAACAGGGTATCCTCAACCAGATTCCCGATGTCAAGGTCAACGGTCACCGCACGCAGCGGCTGCCCAACACCCTTAATGTCAGCTTTGCCTACATCGAGGGGGAATCGCTGCTGCTCAATTTTGATATGAAGGGCGTAGCGGCCTCTTCCGGGTCTGCCTGCACTTCGGGGTCGCTGGAACCTTCGCACGTTATGGGCGCCATGGGGGTGGATGTCGCCCTGGCCCATTCCAGCACCCGTTTCAGCCTGGGGCCTGACAGTACCGAAGAGGATGTCGACTATATCCTGGAAATTCTGCCGCCCATTATTCAAAGATTGCGGGAAATGAGTCCTCTTTATCCCGGCAATAAATAAGAAAGCTATAGCAAGAGTATCTATTTATTTATTTACCTCGCGGGGTCGTCACTCCCATGTCAAGGGTGTTTGGCGCCAGGGAGGGCGCCAATCAAACGGCCAGGGATGGCGAAAAGTGTCCCTTGTCATGGGAGTGACGACCCCATGCTGAACAGTTGCTGGTAAGAAAGCTACAGGAGAATCGATATGTACACCGAAAAAGTCATGGACCACTTCAGCAACCCCCGCAACGTGGGTGAAATCGAGAATGCCGATGGGGTGGGTGAGGTCGGCAATGCGTCCTGCGGCGATATCATGAAGATCTTTCTCAAGGTTGAAGACAATGTCATCAAGGACATTAAATTCAAGACCTTCGGGTGCGGCGCCGCCATCGCCACTTCGTCGATGGTGACGGAAATGGCGATTGGCAAAACCCTGGATGAAGCCATGGAGTTGACCAATGCTGCCGTCGCCGAAGCTCTCGACGGGCTGCCGGCCAACAAGATGCACTGCAGCAACCTGGCGGCCGACGCTCTCCACGAAGCGATCAAGAATTACAGGGAAAATCACTCTTGAATTAAATAGCTGATAAATTCTGCAACTAAGGAGGCCGCTGCGATTTTCCGGCGGCCTTGTTTTTTAGGACAACGGACAACTCCCCCATGAACACCACCAGAAAACGCATTGTCGTCGCCATGAGCGGAGGCGTGGATTCCTCCGTCACCGCGGCTCTGCTCAAGGAGCAGGGGCATGAAGTCATCGGCATGACCATGCAGATATGGGACTACAGCCGGTTCGCGGCTCCCGACGGCGAAACCTTCGGAACCTGCTGTTCCCTCGATGATGTGCATGACGCCCGCCGGGTGGCCGAGGGGCTCGATATCCCATTCTACGTCATTAATTTTGAAGAAGCCTTCCAGCGCCAGGTCATCGACCACTTCTGCGATGAATATTTTTCCGGGCGGACGCCCAATCCCTGTGTCATGTGCAATCAGCGCCTCAAATTCGATCTGCTGCTGCGCCGGGCGCGTGAACTTGAAGCCGATGCGCTGGCGACCGGTCATTACGCCATTATCGAACCGGATGCCGACGGTCGCTTTATGCTGCGCAAGGGGCGCGACCAGGGCAAGGATCAGAGCTACTTTCTGTTCACCCTGACGCCGGAGCAGATGACCCGCGTGATGTTTCCCCTGGGTGGCATGACCAAGGAAGAGGTGCGTGAACACGCGGCCCGTTTCGATCTGCGCGTGGCGGAAAAAGCCGAGAGTCAGGATATCTGCTTCGTCCCTGACGGGGATTATGTGCGCTTTCTCGAGGAGGAACGGGGCGCGGGGAAACTCGATGGGGAGATCGTCCATGTCTCCGGGAAGGTTCTCGGGCGTCACCGCGGGACCTATCGCTACACGATCGGTCAGCGACGGGGGCTTGGCATCGCGTGGTCTGAACCTCTCTTTGTGACCGGTATCGATGTTGAGGAAAGACAGGTGATTGTCGGTGAGAAGTCCCATCTGCATCGTGACCGGCTGACAGTACGGGAATGCAACTGGCAAATCGATCCGCCCGAGCAGCCGCTGCAGGCGGCCTGCCGTATCCGTTATCGTCATCGGGAAGTGCCGGCGCAGATTCGCACTTTGCCGGATAACCGTGCCGAAGTCGTGTTCAGCCAGCCCCAACAGGGGATAACCCCGGGGCAGGCCGCTGTGTTTTATGACGGCGACCGGGTTCTCGGCGGAGGATGGATCGAATGAAACACCGCGTGTCCATTGCCACCCTGGGGTGCAAGACCAATCAGTATGAATCGGCCGCCATTGCCGAGCGGCTTGAAACTGCCGGCTATGAGGTCGTGTCATTCGACGCGGGGGCAGAACTGGTGATCGTCAACACCTGCACCGTCACGGCGGCGACAGACAGTCAGTCCCGCAATCTGATCCGGCGCGCCCGGCGGCTGAATCCGGAGGCGCGGGTGGTGGTGACCGGCTGCTACGCCCAGGTTGCACCGGAGAAGCTGATTAATCTGCCCGGTGTGGCGTTGGTGATCGGAAACGCAGAGAAGAAGGAGTTTCTTGAACTGCTGGGGGACATCGCCGATACTCCCCGCATCAAAGTGGGCGACATGCGCGAGGCCCGTGACGCGGTGGCCCTGCCTTTGTCCCGTTTCCCCGACCGCAGCCGCGCCTTCGTGCAGATTCAGAATGGCTGCAACGCTTTCTGCAGTTATTGCATCATTCCCTACGCCCGCGGCCGCAGCCGCTCGCTGCCCCCTGCACAGGTTGTGAGCCAGGTGCGTGAGCTGGTTCAGGCGGGATACCCTGAAATTGTGCTGACCGGCATCCACATCGGCGGGTACGGTGCCGACCTGACTCCTGCCACATCCCTGCAGGATCTGGTGGTTTTACTGGAAGAACAGACCGATGTCCGCCGGTTGCGCATCGGATCTGTTGAACCGACTGAGATCACGACCACGCTGGTGGATCGTGTCGCGCGCTCAAAGGTCATCTGTCCGCATTTTCATATCCCCCTGCAGTCCGGTAGCGATACCGTCCTTGAGCGCATGAACCGCTCCTACGATACGGTTTTTTTCCGCCGGGTGGTGGAGGGGATTCATCATCGAATGCCCACCGCCGCCATCGGGCTTGATGTCATTGTTGGCTTTCCTGGGGAAACAGAGGATGAATTTGATGAAACCTTCCGTTTCATTGAAGAATTGCCGGTGACTCATCTGCACGTCTTCCCCTTCAGCCGTCGCCCGGGCACCCCTGCCGCCACCTACTCGGACCAGGTCTCCGGCGCCGTCGCCAAAGAGCGCGCGGCCAGGTTGAGGGCCTTGGGTGAGAGAAAGACCCGGGCCTATTCGGAACAATTCATCGGCCAGGAGGTGGAGGTGGTGGAAGAAAGCGGTCAGCCCAGCGGCTGGCGCAAAGGTTTGACGCGCCATTACCTCCCCGCTTTCTTCAAGAGTCCCGAAGAGCAGGCAGGGCACTGCGTTTGGGTCCGTGTGTTGCGCTTGAGCGACCGTGGGCTGGAAGGGGAGTTGATCGAGTGAGCAGACCTGCCGGCTTCGAATTCAATTTCCGGCGCGTGGCACACGGAACAGGAGAGCGTCTGGACCGGTTTCTGGCGGCCAGCCTTGAGGGCGTTTCGCGCAAGAAAATCAAACAGGCTCTCGACGGCGGGCGGATATTTGTCGAAGGGCAGGTCGCGCGGCGTGCCGGGCAGATCCTGCACGGTGGGGAGCGCATAGAGGGAACCCTTTTGCTCAGCGAACCCCTGCCGTCTCCGCAGGTCTCCTGGGTTTTTCGCGATGCGGACCTGCTGGCGGTGGCCAAGCCGGCAGGGCTTGCCTCTCATCCGGCCCATCCCGGCCAGGACAGTGCCCTGGGCCAGGTCTGCGCCTTGCTTGATGGCAGCGGGGCTTCGCCGGTTCTACTGCATCGCCTGGATCGCGACACCAGCGGGCTTCTGCTTTTTGCCCTGCATGAAGAGAGCAACCAGTCTCTCTATCGGCAGTTCTTCGAACGCCGTGTGGAAAAGAGCTACCTGGCCCTGGTCGAGGGGCGGCCGCCGGCTTCTTTTTCTGCCGACGGTTGCCTCAAAAGCGGGGTATGCGGACGCACGGTGGTGGATTCAGGTGGCCAGGACGCGCATACCGATTTTGCCACCCTTGCTTACGGCAGCGGTGCTGCGCTGGTGGAGGCGCGACCCCGCACCGGACGTACTCACCAGATCCGCGTCCACCTCGCCGCGCAGGGTTTCCCTCTTCTGGGTGACGCTCTTTACGGCGGCGCCCTGTTTTTCAAAACGGTGCGGAGCCACCTGGCGATCCCCCGTCATCTGCTGCATGCGTACCGGTTGAGATTTCAGCACCCGCGTACAGGTGAACCGTTGATGCTGGAATGCCCGCCACCTCCGGATTTCTCCCCTGTCCTTTCCTTGCTCGACAACTGCCCGATCAATCTCTGAATCAGCTCTCCCGGGAGGTAGCGCCCGCACGCGGAGTGACGCTGACCCGGTTGCGCCCATTTTCCTTGGCATGATAGAGAGCGTCATCCACAGCCTTGAGCAGGGAATCGGAAGTTGTACTCGCATCGACCGTCGCAACGCCGAAGCTGGCGGTGATGCGCCCGGCTTTTTTGAAATCATGCTCGGCGATGGCGAGGCGCAGTTTCTCTGCCAGCTGCCTGGCTCCTTCCAGGTCGCTGTGGGGAGAAACAATGAGAAATTCCTCTCCACCCCAGCGCCCTGGAACATCGGTGGCCCGCATCATACCCCGTGTTAACTGGGCAATCTCTTTGAGAACTCTGTCGCCGACCAGGTGCCCGTGTGTGTCGTTGATCACCTTGAAATGATCGAGATCAAACAGGATGACTGAAAAAGGATCGCCGTAGCGCTTGAAGCGTTCATGTTCACTTTTGAGGACTTCATCGACTGTGGAGGCCGTTGTTTTGCGACTGGTGTAGGTCAAATTGCTCCTGTTCCGTCTCCATTTATGCAGGAATTGGTCCGTATTTCAGCTGGTGGAAAACAGGGAGGCAAAGCGTGACCCGCTTTTACGGGGAGGGGAGGGGCGGTTTTTTGCGGTAGGCATTGGGCGGGCCTTGTTGCCCAGCAGACTTTCAACGGCGACCTGGAGTGCTGAAATTGTAAAGGGCTTTGCCAGGTAGATCTGGCCGCCATTTTGAAACCCGCGCCGGAAATCGAAACTTTCACCTTTAGCTGTGACGAAGGCAATGGGAGTGTCGCATACGGCCCTGGTGCGCCGGATTCTTCGTGCCAGCTCCAATCCATCGCAGCCCGGCAGCATAATGTCGAGGATGACGGCGTCAGGTTGCTGCTCCAGGATGATCTCAAGGGCCAGAAGCCCATCGCGTGCTGCCAGGGGATGATAACCCAGACGGCGCAGGATATTCATCTCCAAATCAAGGATTTCATTATCGTCTTCTACGCACAGAATTCTGGCACTCATAGTCTGACTCCCGGGCCGATGAACGACATCCTGCACCAAAAAGATCAAAAACTTCATTAAAGATTTGGGAGTATAGCAGAAGTCATCTGGAGAATCCAGGGTTATCCATGGAAGGGTCATTTTCTGACGTCGGTGCTATGTAGCACGATGGCGAAACCGGCAATGGAGAGCAGGGCGTAGCCCGTGCCCTGCCAGCGGCGGATAAATTTGGCGTGACACATGCCGGCGTAGAACAGCCATACGATGAAGGACCACACGCCCTTGATGTTCCAGGAAAACCAGAAGCCCCAGGCCATTGCGGCCCAGAAACTGCCGCTGATCATGCACAGGCTGAAGAAGATAAAACCGAGAAAGACCGCTTCTTCATTGAGCCGCCGCAGCGGTTCGCGTCCGGGGAACCGTTGCGGGCGTAAACCTGCCGGGACCAGGTATGCGACTCCGGCCGAAAAAGCCAGCGCAAACATGGCGTAGCCGATAAAAGAGCAGGCCACGTGCAGCGTGAACAGCGGTGTGTCGAGGGCGGGGATGAGCGGCGGAAGAGTCGGTTCCTGGCGCAGCGCCCCGAACAACAGCAGCGCAACAACGCTGAGGGCAAACAGGCCGACGGCACCGATACGGTAGCGCAGCTCAAAATACAGGTAACTGCCGGCCAGCGCCCAGCTGAAGAAAAACAGGGTCGAGAACAGGTTGGTCACCGGCAGGTAACCGGCTTGCCAGGTGGCCTGTCCAAAGAAAAGGGTCTGGGCACCGAAACCGAACCCGACGCAGAGGATGGCAGAAAAACGCAGAGTGCGTCGGTCGCTGAAAAGTGTGGTGACCTGCAGGGCCGCAGCCAGCAGGTGGGCAAACAGGGCAGCATTGGGTAGCCAGATTGTCACGGGCAGCCTTTCCTGAATCGGGTTTGTTCTATCGTCGTCTGATTCTCTTTATTCGATGGTCGGCAAGAGTATCACAGCCTTCTTTTCAGGCAAAGAAATTGTTGTCAACCATCGCTGTTGATCTGGTTGACAAGTAGCGGGGGTCATGCTAGCTTTCGATCCCATGAAAGCGCATCTTTACAGTGTCCGCATGCATGCTTCTCTCGAGAATCGCCACATCTCCGGTGCCGAGCGCCTGGTCGGAAAAGAAGGGGTGGAAGAGGCGGCTGCAAGCCTTGTGCGCCGAGCCCTGGATCATGCCCAGGGATCTGCCGAATCGATTCGTCTCAGCGTCGATCTCGTCGACCCGGACCAGGTTCATTTCGGCTGTTTGCCCGATGTGCATACTTTTGATGCGCCTGATGTCGAGTCGGCGCGAAAAAAAGCTCTTCAGCTTCTTCTGCTTGCGGGAGTCAGTGAAGATGCGGTTCGCAGCGCCATGGAGAACCTTGTAGCCGGTGCCGCCCCTGGCGGCGGCAACATGCGTGGAGCCATGCTGATCGGTCATCGCAGCGGCGCACGCTTTGAGCCCGACCGCGCAAAAGGGGTTCGGGCGCGTCACATGGATTATTCCCCGAAAGGTCGGGCCGAACTTGACGCTGCCCTGTGTGATCAGGGAATCGGCGGCGATCGTCTGCGGGACGCTCTGGTTCTCGCAGCCAAGGTCATGGCGGCACCCGGCGTGCTGGCGGAATTGTGCTGGTCCGATGACCCCGATTATACCACCGGTTACGTTGCCGCTCCGCAGTTGGGATACAACCGCATCGCACCTCTCAAAACCCGGGGAGACGAGCGCGGCGGGCGTGCTTTTTTTATCGATGAGGATCGCCGGCAGCCTGAGGCGCTATTGCGTTATCTGCGGCATGCGGTATTTGTGGCTGACAGCATCGGTCGCATCTTCCCCCCGGAAAGGTTCAAGCAATGAACGATTTTTCAGACCTTCTGGAAGAACTCGAGCAGCGGGGTATGCGGCGTTTCCCACGTACGCTGGATGGCGCTCAGGGGCCGCGCATGAAGATGGACGGGCGGGATGTGCTGGTGCTGTGCTCCAATAACTATCTTGGGCTGGCCAATCACCCGCACCTGGTCGAGGCGGCGGCTCGCGCGACACGGGATCTCGGTACCAGCAGCGGCGCCAGCAGGCTGGTTTCAGGCTCCATGCGCATTCACGATGAGTTCGAGCAGCGTCTGGCCGACTTCAAAGGCACGGAAGCTGGACTGCTGTTCAACTCGGGGTATGCTGCCAATATCGGCATTCTGCAGGGGCTGGCCGGCCCCGGCGATGTTATTTTCTCCGATGCTCTCAATCACGCCTCCATTATCGACGGCTGCCGCCTGAGCGCCGCCCGTGTTCTGGTTTATCCTCACACTGACGTTCAGGCTCTTGAAGACCTCATGCAGCGGGAGCGACCCGACCGCAAAGGCCATTGGTTTATCGTGACCGACGGGGTCTTCAGTATGGACGGCGACCTGGCACCGTTGCCCGAGCTGGTGGCGCTGAAAAAACAGTACGACGCCCTGCTGATGGTCGACGATGCCCATGGCACCGGTGTTCTGGGAGACAGCGGGCGCGGCAGCGGCGAACACTTCGGCTGCCTGCCGGATATCGACCTCCACATGGGAACGTTGGGCAAAGCCCTGGGCGGCTTCGGCGCCTACCTGGCATCCTCGCGAGCGGTGGTGGATCTGCTGATCAACCGTGCAAGGTCGCTTATTTTTTCCACCAGCCTGCCTCCGGGCGTTGTCGCCGCCGGCCTTGAAGCTCTTGCGGTGATTGAGAGCGATGAAGGGCGCCGCCGCCGTCAGGACCTGTGGAGCCTTCGCGAATTATTTGCCGGGCCCCTGCGCGAAGCCGGTTTTGATCTGTGCGGAAGTGTGACCCAGATCGTGCCGGTTCTGACCGGAGAGCCCGGCCCGACCATGGAAGCGACCTCTCGCCTGCTCGAAGCCGGCATTTTTCTTCAAGGCATTCGACCGCCGACTGTCCCGGAAGGCAAGTGCCGCCTGCGGGCCACCCTGATGAGCGATCATGACCCACAGGATATTTCGCACGCGGCGGCGACCCTCATGGAATTGCTCGGGGAATCTCGATGAAGACGCTGATGCTTTCGGACGGACGCACAATGGCCTATCGTGAGGCCGGGCAGGGGCTGCCAGTGGTTCTGCTGCACGGCTGGTCACTGAGTTCAGCCGTCTTCGATGAATTGGCGGCAGGCCTTGCGCGGGATTTCCGTGTTCTGGCATTTGACCTGCGCGGCCATGGCTGCTCCTCTCCGGGGGAGGGGTATGAGTTGGCTGATTTCTCTGCGGATATAAGGGAAGCCCTGGATCTTTTATCGATAAAGTCGGCCGCGCTTCTGGGCTGGTCGCTCGGCGGGCAGGTGGCTCTTCGCCTGGCACATGAGATCCCATCCTTCTGGACTCGACTTGTGCTGATATCGACCACCCCCCGTTTTATCAGCGGCTCCGATTGGGAGGGGGGCCTCTCCGAAATCCAGGTGCGCGGCATGGCCCGTAAACTCAGCCGGCAGTACGAACAAACGCTGCAGACTTTTTTCGAGGAACAATTTATTGCCGGGGAACTCGATTCCGGTTGTCTGGAGGAGATTGCCGCCTTTGCCCAGCCGCAGGAGTGTACTCCCCACCCGGAGGCTGCGCTGGAGGCCCTGGAGACTCTTAAAACGGAGGACCTTCGCCTCCTGGTCAGGAATATCGATCTGCCCACCCTGGTGATTCATGGAAGCGAGGATCTCGTGACGCCGCTGGCTGCAGGACGTTATCTTGCAGAGCATCTGCCGCACGGACGGCTGTGGGAAGTGGAATCGGTGGGACATGCCCCGTTTTTAAGCCGTCCGCACACTGTGCTTGCGGTCTTGAGGGAGTTTCTGCAATGAGCGCGGTACTCTCTTCGCGATTGGTTCGGGCGCGCTTTTCCAGCCAGGCCTGTGATTACGACCGCTTTGCCCGCGTGCAGAAACGGGTGGCGGCGCGCCTGGCATCTTCAATCGAAGGAAGACTCCCGCCAGGGGCTGCATTAGATGTGGGCACCGGAACGGGTGAGCTTGCCTGCTGTCTGCGCCGGACCAGCCCGGATCAGCCATTGGTGCTCTGCGATATCGCCCCCGGCATGACCCGCTATGCCGTGTCTCGAATACCCGGGGCGCTGGCAGCGGATGCCGATGCCCAGAGCCTTCCTTTTCGCGACGGAGTTTTCGGCCTGGTGGCCTCGGCTTCAGTTTACCAGTGGATGAACGATCTCGAAGCGGCCTTTCGCGAGTCTGCGCGGATTCTGCGCCCCGGCGGCCTGTTCGCTTTTGCTTTTTATGGTGAAGGGACGCTGTCTGAATTGCACCAGTCCCATCTCGCCGCTCTGCGCGAGGCGGGGTGCGAGGAAAAATCCTACTTTCAGCGCTTTCCTTCCGTGGCGGACAGTCGGGAGGCCCTGTTGGCGGCCGGTTTGCAAATCGAGGATTTGTGGTGTGAAACGGAAATCGAGTGGCATGCCGAGCCCGGCGCGCTTTTGCGAAGCCTGAAAAAAATAGGCGCGCAGAACGCCCATGTCAAGCGTCCGCGCGGGCTGGCATCACGTCAGGTGATGCTGCGAATGAATGAAGTATACCGGGAAAAATTCGGAACCGCGCAGGGGGTTCCCGCGACTTATAAAGTCATTTTCGGGTTGGCGACCCGCTTGTAGTACGGGCGTCCAGGTGCGGGGGCTCAGGGGCGTTTCTACTCCGCACGCTGAAATGCGGGCAGAGAGAGTTATTACAGAAAAATCACTGGCAGGAGATTTGCTCGAAAAGGGCGCCCACGATTCGCCGGGCTTCCGGGCAGACCACCTGATAAAAGACCTCTACCCCGTCACGGCGCCCTTGAATGATCTGCTTGTTCTTGAGCAGTGCGAGATGCTGGGAAACGGTGGCCTGGGGCAACCCGAGGCATTCCCATATTTTTTTGACGTTGCAGGAGTTGGACATCAGTCCGGCTACGATTTTGAGCCGAACGGGGTGGCCGAGAACCTTGAGGATTTCAGCTTCCCGCTCGAATGTCTGCATTTTATCGAATTCCATAGTCCGATTCGCGCCCCCCGGAAGGTTTGTAGGAGATTTGAGTGGTTAGAGGTCATTGAATGCGGGTATCTTATTATTGTAAATCTGCTATGTCAAGTTGCATTGCCCTGTCATGCCTCACTCAAAGCTACACACAAAAATTAACCCAAAAAAACGACCTTTTACGCTTGCCTTCTTGCAGATTTCCCTATGATCGCATAATCTTGGCTCCTGTTTTCCCCGGCTGATTTCCAGCGTACCGCAACAGGTTCTTCACAGTTGTGCGCAGGAGCGGGCGTGTTGAAAGTTTTCCTCGCTTCAAATCAAGGACCGAAATACCGTGTTTCTTTCCATTGTGCTTTTCGTTCTCGGGCTTCTAATTCTGTACTATGGGGCCGAATACCTGGTAGACGGCTCATCCCGTCTGGCGATGTCGTTCGGCGTACGCCCACTGGTTACGGGAATGACGGTTGTCGCCTTTGCGACCAGCATGCCCGAGATGATGGTGTCGCTTCTTGCCGCCCTCAAGGGGTCGTCTGATATCGCGGCCGGCAATATCGTGGGCTCCAATATTGCAAATATCGGCCTGATTCTGGGGTGTGCGTCCCTGATCATGCCGATGGCTGTCGCCAAAACAACCCTGCGCCGTGAAATTCCATTCATGATAGGCGCGTCGGTCCTGTTTTTCCTTTTTAGCCTCGATGGCCGGCTCGGGTTTTTCAACGGTGCCGTCCTTTTCTTTTTCCTGCTGGTCTTTCTTTTCTACTGTCTCCGCACCGCTCGGGGGGCGGTGAATGAAAGTGTTTCGAGTCTGATCGACGAGTTTTCCGCGACCCGTGCCCGGGACAGCTTCAAATCCGTTGTCGGCATGGTGGGGTTGGGAACGGGGGCCGAACTGATGGTACGCTCGGCAGTCGATATTGCGACGACCCTGGGCGTTTCAGAGGTGATTATCGGCCTGACCGTGGTCGCGTTGGGAACAAGTCTGCCGGAACTGGCGGCATCGGTGGTCAGTGCATTGAAAGGGCAGATGGATATCAGCGTCGGCAATGTGATCGGCAGCAATATTTTCAATCTGCTTTTTGTTCTGGGGATCTGCCCTATGATTCGCCCTATTGCCGTGGATCCTTCGCTGCTGCGCCTGGAGCTGCCGGTGATGATTCTTTTCAGCGTGGCGTTGATTCCGTTGCTGGTCCCCGGCTATCGGCTTAATCGTCCTCGCGGCGCTCTTCTGCTTACAGGGTACCTGGCTTTTATCGGAGTATTGTTCTTATGATGAGCTTTTTTCGCTGCGTGTCTGTTCTGCTTTTGCTCGTCATTGGCTGCTCGTTTCAGGCTGCGGCTGCGGATCAGGTTTCTGAGCTTTCGACAGCGGCTCCCGTCACCCGGATCGATTCCCCCGGTGCGATGGTGGGTGAAACTTTTTCCTATGATATCGCCTTCCTGTGGTTCGATCGACTGGCTGAAGGTTCTCTGCGGTTTGAAGAGGCTGATCAGGATGGGCAGTACCGGGCTGTTCTGGAGGCAAAAACGCTTGGCGTCGCGGCTTTTTTCACTCGTGATAGACGCGAGCGGCACGTCAGCCTGATGGAACTCACTTCAAATGGTGGATTGCGATCGCTTGAATTTGAGTCGACGACCAGTAAAGGACGCGGCAGCAGTCGTGAGGACCGGGTTCGGCGTTATATTTTCGATTATGAGAACGACAAGGTTTATCGGGAGCAGGTACGCACCGGGAAAAAATTCAAGCGCGACACCTATGAACTGCAGAACAGGGATTTCGTCAACGATGTCCTGACCGCTTTCTTTACTTTTCGCATGGGCTATTTCGGCGCAGTCGAGCCCGGGGCCCATTTCGATATCCCGACGTTCAGCCGCAAAGGGCCGGCCTCTATGACGGTTGATGTTCTGACTGCGGAGGAACGTGTTGGAGACCCGCGTTTTCCCGCGGAGGGATTGGTCTGCCGGGTGCATGTCGACAAAGAGATATTCAAAACCGGTGATGGCCGTATTTATCTGTGGATTGACGAACAGGCTCGACCCGCCTCAGGCGTGGTGGAGAAGGTTCTGGGACTGGGGGATGTGCGCGGTACCCTGCGCAATTGATTGGAGATTAAAACGATGCCGCAATCCAGAATATACGTGATCGGGCATAAGAACCCCGATACCGATTCTATCTGCAGCGCCATGGCCTATGCCCGTCTGCGTTCTCATCAGGGGCTTGAGGGGATCGAGGCTGCCCGCGCGGGCAATATCAATCGTCAGACAGAGTTCGTGCTCGAAGAGTTGGCCCTGCCGACGCCGCCGCTGCTGGCCGATGTCGACCCGCGGGTGCGCGATGTACTCGGTGAGCATGTGGTGACCGTCAAGCACAATACGCCTTTGTCGCGGGCGCTGGAGTTGTTTCACCTGCACAATGTGCGCATGCTGCCGGTGGTCGATCAGGAAAATCGGCCCAAAGGGATTCTTTTCCTCAAGCGGGTGTCTGAGCGCTTCCTGGTGCCGCGCCAGGAAAAGGAGATCCGCCGGGTGCAGGCCAGCGCCTCCTCTATTATGAAATGCCTCAAGGCGACTTCGCACAACCTGGTGGATGAGGATCAGGTCGAAGATCTGAACATGTATGTCGCTGCCATGGACTCCTCTACTTTCCGCACCCGGATGGAAGGGCTGGACGCGCGGCAGATGGTTCTCGTGACAGGAGATCGCCTCAAAATATTGCAGGAGGCGGTGGAGATCGGCGTGCGCATCCTGATCGTGACCGGCAACCTGCCGATTCCCGCGGAAATTATCGAACGTGGCCGCGAAAAGGATGTCACTATTATATCCACGCCTTTTGACACAGCGACCACCAGTTGGCTCACCCGCCTGTCAACCCCGGTGGATTTCCTGGTCAGCGAGGATTTCCCTGCGGTCGCGGAGATGGATCGTCTCGAGGATCTGCGCCTGCGCCTGATGCACAGCAACGAGCCCGGCGTCGTGGTTCTCGACGGTGACGGGCGAGTGTGCGGGGTGGCGACCAAAACCAACCTGCTGCGCCCTTCTCCCGTGAAGCTCATTCTGGTTGATCACAATGAACTTTCCCAGGCGGTCAATGGCGCCGAAAAAGTCGAAATTCTCGAAGTCGTTGATCACCATCGGCTGGGGAATTTCCACACTGACCATCCGATTCGCTTTATCAACCAACCGCTGGGCAGCACCTGTTCGGTGGTCGCCGCCCTGTACCGCGAGGCTGGGATCACTCCGGACCGGGTCACTGCAGGGCTGATGCTGGCCGGGCTTCTGTCCGATACCGTGATTTTAAAATCGCCGACAACCACCGATACCGACCGGGACCTGGCCGATTGGCTCAGCGATCTTTCCGGGTTTGATATCGAGGAGTTCGGCCGTCGCATTTTTGCCGCCGGCAGTGCTCTGGCCGCCTATTCTTCACCACGGCAGCTGGTTCTTGCCGATTTCAAAGAGTACGACAGCGGGCAGAAATTCGGTATCGGGCAGGTGGAGGTTGTCAACTTCGAAGAATTCCATCAGATGCGATCATCCATCGTTGAAGCCTTGCATCAGATTAAAAAGGAGCGTAACCTCGACCTGGCGGGGTTGCTGGTCACGGATATCGTTCAGGAAACCAGTCTTTTGCTTGCCCTTGGCGGAAAAGAGCTGCCCTACCTGATCGGCTATCCGCGCGTGGAAGACGACCTTTATGAACTCAAAGGCGTTCTGTCGCGTAAAAAACAGCTTGTTCCCCATCTGTTGAAGGTGCTCAAAGCCTGACGTTGCAGTCAACCCCGTACAGAAGAGCAGAGCCGAGTCCCATGCCCAGATCAAAAGAGTCAGCACGCGCTAATCTGGAGAACCTCTATCGGATTTTCACTGTTCCTGAAGCACCGGATTCCACCCTGGGGCGCATCGACCAGGCCATATCCGACAATGTGACCGGTTTTCTCCAGAAGCATATTGTCGCTTTGGAAAACAGCATCACCGACATCGAGAAATCTTTCGATGATCCGAAAATACCCGAAGAGCCGACCTTCGTATCCGACTATACCGAGTTCATCAAAGAGAAGCTGGTGGCTCAGTCGGTCCACACCGCGGCGCCCGGGTTTATCGGCCATATGACTTCAGCCTTGCCTTATTTCATGCTGCCGCTGTCACGCATCATGATCGCGCTCAACCAGAACCTGGTGAAGGTTGAAACTTCCAAGGCATTTACCCCCATGGAACGGCAGGTGCTGGCCATGCTGCACCGCCTGATCTATTCCGAGTCGGACGCATTTTACCATCGCTGGATTCATGACAGCCGTTACGCGCTGGGTGCGTTCTGTTCGGGGGGGACAATCGCCAATATCACAGCTCTGTGGGCCGCGCGCAATCAACTGTGCAGCCCCTCCGGAAATTTCCGCGGTATCACCAATGAAGGATTCTTTCGGGCGATGCAGCACCTTGGATGCCAGGGGCTCGCTGTGTTGGTCTCCAGGCGAAGGCATTATTCGCTGGGCAAGGCTGCGGATCTGCTTGGGATCGGCCGCGAGAACCTGGTTCTGGTCGAAACGGATGATCGAAACCGGATCAATATGGCTGCCTTACGCGAACAGTGCCGACGCATTCAGGACAAGGGGATCCGGCCTTTGAGTCTGATCGGCATTGCCGGAACAACTGAGACCGGCAACGTGGACCCTCTTGAAGAGATGGCGGACCTGGCCGAGGAAATCGGCTGCCATTTTCATGTGGACGCCGCCTGGGGCGGCCCGACACTGTTCTCAGAGAAATATCGCAGTCTTCTGAAGGGGATCGAGCGGGCCGATTCGGTGACCATCGATGCACACAAACAACTCTATGTGCCGATGGGGGCGGGGATGGTGCTGTTTAAAGATCCTGCCGCCCTTTCATCCATCGAACATCATGCCGCTTATATCATCCGGCACGGTTCAAAAGACCTGGGCAGCCATACCCTGGAGGGTTCGCGTCCCGGCAAAGCCATGCTGGTTCATGCGGGGCTGTCCATTATCGGACGCAAAGGTTATGAACTGTTGATCGACCAGGGGATTGAACGGGCACGCCGTTTTGCCGAGATGGTTCAAGAACATCCGGACTTCGAACTGGTGACGGCACCGGAACTCAATATTTTAACTTACCGCTATAATCCAGCCTCTGTGCAGGAGGCTTTGGCACATGCTGACGCGGAGACGGTTCGTGAAGTCAACGAACTGCTGGATAAAATGACCAAGCGGATTCAGAAGCGGCAGCGTGAGGCCGGAAAAACCTTTGTTTCCCGAACCAGCCTTACGCCCGAGCGTTATCGCGGCCAGACCATCATCGTGTTTCGGGTGGTGCTGGCCAATCCACTGACCACCGAGGACATTCTGGCCTCGGTGCTTGAAGAGCAGTGTGAATGGGCTCGTCATCCGGAGGTCTCCCCGCTGCTCGATCAGTTGCAGGAGATGACGGCCGCGGCCTGACAGGCTTCTTTTATGTAACAAAAAAACGGCCCTGTCCGGAACAAGGACAGGGCCGTTTTTTTTGTTATGGTTTTTGATCTTCGGGATCAGTTAAAGGATGTTTTAAGCTTCATGCCTTCACGCAGTTTGGGATCATAAATGCCTTTTTCCTTACCCATCTCGAACCATTCCTGCTTGAGGCCGTTGATGAATTCCTTCTTCTCTTCAACAAGTTCATCCATGGGAAGGCCGACAAGCTCCTGAGCTTCTTCCTTGCTGGCGTAGGCAGGGGCTTCATAGTTGGTATCACCCAGTTCCGCAAGAATAACGCGCAATTTCAGGCGAGCGTCATGAGCTTTGTTAATGGCTCCGCCCAGCACGCGCAGGATTTCTTCAGGGGCATGGAAAAATGCACCGTGGGCGGCCACGGCATAATCCCAGCGCCACTGGCCATGACGAATATCCTGCAGTGCCGCTTTCATGTCCTCTTCGGTGGCTCCAAGTTCCCAGGCCCGTGCGGCTTCAAGGTGAGCTTTGGCAAGAATGTCCGTGGCTTCGCGGGCCAGTTCGTTCTTACGCTCCAGCTTGCGGTCGATTTTGGCCTTGAATTCCTTTTCCGTTCCCTGATGACAGTTCAGGCAGGTGTTGGCGATATCGTCCAGGGGGCTGCCCACCTTGTGGTTGGAGTACTTCACGCCCCCTTCGCGAACATAAGGCATGTGGCAGTCGGCACAGGCCAGCCCGTTCTGCCCATGAGCGCCTGTAATAAAGGTTTCATAGCCGGGATGCTGGGCCTTGAGCATCGGGGTTTTGCTCAGCTTATGAGTCCAGTCGGAAAAATCCCTTTCATCGTAGTATTCTTCCATGTCCTCGGCGGCAAAGCCGTTGTTCCAGGGCAGGGTGACAACCTTTGCGGTTTGTTCCTGGCCGTTCTCATCGGTCCATTTCGTCGGTTTGAAATAATACTCGACGTGGCACTGGGCGCAGACGAGGCTGCGCAAGTCCTGGTGGGTTGCGTCGCTGAACTTCAGGCTGCCTTCAGCGTCAAGGGCACGCTTGAGATAGTCACGCGTCACGTTGAGCTGCATGGTTTCGTTGTTGTGACAATCGGCGCAGCCAATAGAGTTGACGATTTCGCCGCCAAATCGGGCCCAGGCGCCGGTAAAGTAGTCGTGCTCGCCGATTTCGTCAATCAGGCGCGGGACATCGGGGGATTTGCAGGTCCAGCAGGCGGTCGGCATGGGTCCGGTCTTTTCATCCACCGGGGCGCCGGTGCGCAGTGTATTGATATTGTCTTCCAGGGCGTAGAAGTGACCGCGCGGCGCGTTGTAGTCCTTGGAGAAACCATAGCCGGCCCAGAGCACGACCAGGTTGGGATCATCTTTGAGGATATCTTTGATCTCGTCGCTTTTGCGGGTCTGGATGTATGAATCATACTGGCGGGGGAAGTATTTGCCCCACTCTGAACTGCGCGGGTCGAGTTTTTTAATGTCGGGAACTGCATTGATAGCCTGCTGTTCAGCCTTGTTCTCCTTGATGGAAACCAACAGCAGCAGCAGAGGGACCATGATGACCAACGAGACGATTGTGATGATCCATGATTTTTTCATCGATGATTCTCCTGGTTCGATTTTTTAGAGTTCTTTGACGCCAAGATTGTTTTGCGTGGTGGTCAGATTTCTGGTCAGGCCGTGAGGCAGGCCGCGATGGCAATCCCAGCACTGGCGCCCCATGGGGACGTTGTCCTGAACGATTTGATAGTTTTCCGCATTTTCCTGCATCTGGGAAACGATCTCCTCATGACAGGAAATGCAGTTGGTCTGGATACGCTGGGCGGCGTCCTGGGTGACGCGCAGGTTGTAGCCGTAATTGCCCAGCGTCATGGCGAGGGAGTGGTTGAATCCATCCTTGGATTTGGCGATCATTTTGCTTACGAATGAATCGCGCGGAAGATGGCAGTCCACACAGGTTGCCCTCTCACGATGGGAACTGTGCTGCCAGGTCGCGTAATGGGTGTTCATGGTGTGGCAGTTGATACAAACCTTGGGGTCGCTTGAGAGGTAGGAAAGCGCCTTCGATTCATACACCACATAGACGAACAACCCGATTACCGCCACCACGCTGCAGATGGCCACGTACTTCATGAAGTTGTCGTTTCGCATAAGCCGCCTTTGAGTAGAGAAGGTTAACGGTTCACAATCAACCTTATTTGCCTGCCGAAAATATTACGTTCAGTTTACCAGCACATTTTTCGGCTTCAATCATGCTTCACTAAATAATGGTAGCAACGGGTGTGCCACCTTAAAAAGTGTTTTAAAACAGTATGTTGTGAGGATTGAGTGTATGGGTGTGTTACCTCCGGGTAGCGTCTGTGCGGAACATGTGTTACTTTCCGGTAACGTGTAGGGATTTAGCGCTGGAAAGGCGGATGAGAATCATGCAGCTGAAAACCAAATTTGTTCTGATGGTGGGATTGGTCACCTTTTGCTCGTACGGGGTGACTTTTTACCGAACCTCGAGTTTTCAGGAAGACCTTGTGGTTGAGCAGGCGACGCGCCAGGCCAAGATGCTGTTTCATCAGATTCGCCTGACGCGTCAATGGGTTGCTGATCACAACGGGCTCTTCTTTGTAAAACAGCCCGGGGTTGAGAATAACCCTTTTCTCAAGGAGGGGGCCATCCGCGACGAGCGAGGCAACTGGCTGGTCAAACGCAATCCGGCCATGGTGACCCGGGAGCTTTCCGTTTATGCCGCCCGGGAAGGGATGGGACAGTTCAATGTGACCAGCCTGCAGCCGATCAATCCCCTCAATGCACCGGATGATTTTGAGCGGCGCGCCCTGGAAAATTTCTCCCAGGGGACACCCGAAACCGTCGCCATTGAAAAAATCGCCGGTTCTTACCGACTGCGCTACATGGCCCCTCTGGAGGTCGAGCAGCAGTGCCTGAGCTGTCACTCCGGCCAGGGCTACGAGGTCGGCGACATACGCGGCGGAATGAACGTCACGATTCCCATGGGCCCTGCTTTCGCCGAGATCAGAACCAATAACCGCATGCTTCTCAACATCGCCGTAGCGACCATTCTGATTGTCTCCTTGACCATATATGTTCTGTTTGATCTTTTGGTCGCCAGGCGCCTGAAACTTCTGGCCGGGGCGATGGACCGCTATCCGCAGGGAAGTTTGTCGACCAGGTTTTCTGCGATGGAGGACGAAAACGACGAGATTGGCACCCTTTCCCGTCATTTTGAGAATTTGTGCAGTCGTCTCGAGCGATCCCGCAGGGAGTTGGATGAGACGCGCGAGCAGATGTTCCAGAGTGAAAAACTTGCGGCGTTGGGACGACTGGTTGCGGGCATATCCCATGAAATTAACAACCCGTTGGGAGGGATGCACAACTGCATCCAGACCATGAAGAAAAACACAGACAACCCCGAATTGCAGGAACGATATCTGGAACTTCTGGCACAGGGGGTGGAGCGTATCCGTTCGACCGTGCGGCAGTTGCTCAACATCGGCCGCAAGGAACCGCTGGAAATAAAATGCGGGGACGTGGACTCCATGATCCGGGACTGCCTTGAATTGACCTGTCTCGGCCGGCGCACTATTGCTCTGGAACTCAATCTCGGTGTTCAGAAACCGGTATGGGTTTGGATGGAAGCACTGCGCCAGGTCATGCTCAATCTGGCGGGTAACGCTGTACAGGCCATGGGTGAGAAGGGGGGTGTCCTCAAAGTCTCCAGCCGCGTCTCCGGTTCGGACCTGGTGGTTGAGGTCGGGGACAGCGGGCCGGGAATTGCGCCCGAACACATGGACAAAATTTTTGAACCCTTTTTCACCACCAAAGAAGTGGGAGAGGGCACCGGTCTTGGGCTCTCCGTCTCCTATTCCCTCATCCGGCGCATGGGGGGAGAGTTGAGCGCCCGCAATGCAGAGCCCAGTGGGGCGGTGTTCACCCTGCGTGTGCCCCTGACGGATTCACGACATGAAACGGGAGAAGGAGGAATAAGCTGATGGTCCCGCGTATCCTTGTGGCTGAAGACGAAGAAATTATGCGTATCACGGTGATCGACCACCTGCGCGATCAGGGCTGGTTGGTCGATGCGGCTGCCACGGGCACTGAGGCCGTCGAGAAACTCGGCAGCAACCGCTACGACCTTGTTCTGTCCGATATCCGTATGCCTGGGCTCGACGGGGAGCAGCTGCTTGAAAGAATTAAAAACCAGGCACCCAGAACCGAAGTCGTGATGATGACCGCCTACGGCAGCAGTGATAATGCGGTCGCCTGCCTGAAAAAGGGGGCGGCCGATTACATCCTGAAGCCTTTCGACCTGGATGATCTGAGTTTGCGCATCTCCCGTCTGCTGGAAATGCAGGCGGTCAAGGCGCGGTGTGTGTCGCTGGAGCATTGCTGCGGCAGTCGCCGTCCGATTATCGGTTCAAGCCCCGCCATGCAGAAAATGTTGCGCATGATCAGCCAGGTTGCCGCGGTGGATTCAACGGTTCTGCTGCAGGGTGAGAGCGGGACCGGCAAAGAGCTGGTTGCCGCGGCGATTCATTATGAAAGCCGGCGTGCGGAAAAACCTTATGTCCGCCTCAATTGCGCAGCGATTCCGTCCGGCCTGATGGAATCCGAACTTTTCGGGCATGAAAAGGGGGCGTTTACCGGGGCCGATAAAACAGCGGTCGGCAAGTTCGAGCTGGCCGATCAAGGGACCATTCTTCTGGATGAGATCGGCGATATGCCTCTTGATCTTCAGGTCAAGCTGCTGCGGGTGCTTCAGGAGCGCGAGGTTGAGCGGGTAGGGGGCAAGGCCCCTCTGCCGGTGGATGTGCGTGTCATCTGTGCGACCGCAAAAAATCTGGAAGAAGAGGTTCGCAAAGGCAATTTCAGGCGGGATCTTTTCTACCGACTGCAGGTCATTCCCCTCGAAATTCCGCCCCTGCGGGAACGCGGAGATGACATCCTGGAGCTGGCGGAATTTTTTCTGGAGGAATTCGGCCGAGAGCGCGGACTGACCTTTGAGCTTTCATCCGAAGCAAGGAGCGCGCTGGAGAGTTACCAATTCCCCGGCAATGTCCGGGAGCTGCGCAATATTCTGGAGCGGGTTTCAGTACTCGCTCCAGCACCCAGAATCCAGCTGTGGGATCTGCCCCCAGAGATTCGCGACACGCAATCCGACGCTGTGGAGTATGCCTGCGATACCCTGGCGGAAGCCGTTGCTGCGGCTGAGCGAAAATGCATTCAACGGGCCCTGGTAAAGACCGCCGGCAACAAGACCGAATCCGCCGCCCTGCTCGGAATCAGCCGCAAAAACCTGTGGGAGAAGATGAAGCTCTACGGACTCTGATTTCCGGCTCATTTTTACAGAGGTCCAGCGTAGGGCCGCAACTCCACGAGAGGCTTCTCTTTTAATAGCGGCCAAATTCATCATCATCCAGGGCAATCATTTCCGGGGGACTGCATGATGTGCCCGATCTCCCCCATTCCTCCTTTTTTACCGTTTCGCCCTTTTGGGGCGCGGCACTTGTCTCCGGTGGATGGGATGGCCGCCGGGCCGGTGTTGCGGTGTGCTGCGGAGCAAGGGGCCGGGCGCTATCGAGCTTGAAGCGTGACAGCATGGTGTGCAGACGCACAGCCTGTCCGGAAAGATCTTCTGCCGCCGCGGCACTTTCTTCGGCCGTGGCCGTATTCTGCTGCGTCACCTGATCGATCTGCGAAATGCCGATATTGATCTGGTCGATCCCTTCCGCCTGCTCGTTGCTGGCTGTGGCGATTTCGCCGGCGAGATCGGTGATTTTGCCGATTCCCTGGACGATCTCTTTCAAGGCCTCCGCTGTATGTTCAGCGATCTCTGCGCCGTTCTTTGCCTTGGCGAGGGAGCCTTCAATTAATTCAGCTGTTTCCCGTGCCGCCTTGGCGCTGCGGCCGGCGAGATTGCGCACCTCTTCCGCTACGACAGCAAACCCTTTACCATGCACGCCGGCACGCGCAGCCTCCACCGCGGCATTGAGGGCCAGCAGGTTGGTCTGGAATGCGATCTCGTCGATGACTTTGATGATTTTCGAAATATTCTGCCCGGAATTATTGATATCGGTCATGGCGTCGACCATCTGCTGCATCTGCTGATTGCCGTTTTCCGCCGATCCTTGCACCTGCCCGGTCAGTCGATCCGCGAGACCGGCATTGTCGGCATTTTTCTTGGTTTGTGACGTCAATTCATGCAGGGAGGCACTGATTTCTTCAAGGGATGCCGCCTGTTCGGTTGCTCCCTGCGATAAAGCCTGGCTTGAATCGGCAACTTCTGCAGAGCGGCCGTTGATGCGCTCCCCCACCTGCTGAAGTTCGGAGACCAGTTGATTCAGGCTGGTATTGGCGCGGGCCAGCGGCTCGGCGATCAACCCCTGGGCCTTAAAGGTGAAATCTCCGTCGGCCAGGCGCTGGAAAGCGGTCAAAACCTCATGCTTGAGGTTGTCGGCAAACCGGTCGAGGCTGTCGGCGAGGGTACCGATTTCATCCTCGCGCGCCATTTTCAGGCGATGGTCGAGATCTCCACTTTCGAGACCTGAAATCATGGCGACAGTACGGTTGAGCGGTTGAATGAAAGTGCGGCTGATGAAAAAGACGAACAGCAGGATATAGACCGCCATCCCTGCCAGCACTGTCATCCCTCCTTTGAACATGGCCCCGGCCACCATGGCCTGAGCGGAGTCCAGGGATTGGATCACCTCGAATGCACCGTGTACTTCGCCGACCTTCCAGCCCTCCATGCGCGCGCCGGTGGGGTCGAGTCCCTTGTCGTTGCCCCAGTATTTTTGCGAGTCGGCCGGATCGCCGTGACAGTTCATGCAGGGCTGCGATAAGACGACCGGGCGGAAGTAGCGCACGGCATTCTGCGTTTCATCGATTTCGTAATACTCGGTGACTCCCTGTTGAAACGCTTCCAGTGCGCGAGCTTCCATAGGATCAGGCTGGTTGGCAGGATTGCGCGGCTGGAATTTAGGGGTACGGAACGTGTACTCACCTTCTTCCGATTTTTTCATGGCAGCCTGCCATGCCGAGACAACCGGAACTGCGGCAATGATTTTCTGCTGTTCTCCGTTCTGCATCCATTGTCGCAACTGTTCGCGGGAGAAAAGCCCCTGGGCCCACTTGTCTTCCATCTCCTCACGGGTGGATTCGGCTGTCAGGCAAATCGCGCGTGCCTTGTCGATAAAAGCGTCCAGGGCCGTGCTTTCCGAATGAAAATAGAAAAGACCAAACAGCAGAGAAACCAATACCAATGGCAATATGATGCCGAGCGCCAGAATTTTTGTCCGAATGGAAAAACTGTACATCGCCAAATTTACTCCCACGCAGGAAAAGAGTCGTTTTTCAATTCTTTGACCAAAAGTGTCGAACGATTGACCTTCAGGTTGCATAATTTAAGTTTTAAGCAGGTTTTATGCCGGGCTTGATCTGGAGATCGAAAAAACGCCCCGTGCCAGGGAGGAGATACACGGGGCAAAAAAACCGCATGATTTCTTAAGAAACCATGGGTTGACAACGGAGGTCTTTAATTTGTTGAAATTAAGAATAATGGTTTGATCGTGAAGTGTCAAGGCGAAAGTCGCTAAAAACTATAGATATTGTTGTTTGTGTATTCAGAGTGTTGTAGAAAAATGCGGGAAATTTAATTGGGAGGAGTGGCGAAGGATAAAAAAATGCCCCGTGAAGGAGGGGGAATCACGGGGCAAAACCCGACCGGATATGCCGATCGGGAAACATGGCGCAATACTAATTCACCGAAGCGATTTTGGCAACCAATTTTTTTTAATAACAGCTTAAAAATATTATGTTTACGCAAAAAGGGGGGGAGCAAACTGTTGTGACTGGCGATCAGGCGCGGCGATTGTTTTCAGTCACCTGGGCCAGAAAGGTTTTTACTTTGGATTGGTAATTCCGGGTTTCTGCGGGGAGACCGTCCGGATTTCGTTCGAGGTTGCCCATCCCCCAGTTATAGGCGGCCAGGGCTTTGTCCAGATCGCCCTCATAGCGGTCGAGCAGTGATTTGAGATAACGTGTGCCGCCCATAACGTTCTGTTCCGGATCAAAAGGGTTGTCGACCCCCAGTTCCCTTGCCGTGGCAGGCATCAGCTGCATCAACCCCTGTGCGCCGGCCGGGGAAACGGCCTGATGATCGAAGCTGCTTTCTGCCTGAATAACGGCCTTGATCAAATGCGGTGAGACTCCGAATTGCGCGGAGGCTTTATTGATGTACGACTCGATTTCCTCAGAGTTCGGTTTGATCTCGTGCTCTGGCAGCGACGAGAACGCGGCGGCCTTCTCCCGCGAAGCGATTACGACTGCAGGGTTGGCTGCGTGCGCGGATTTATACTCTTGAGCACGAGCACGGTAATGGTGAGCAGCTGCGGAGGGCAGATTTTCAAGATTCGGGATAAAAGGCTGGGTTGATCCGTTGGGATCGTCGGTGAAAAGTCCTGCCATCATGCGCAGCCTTGCTGTTTCAGCCAGCACCCGGGCCTGCTGGGCCGGGGTGATATCTGAGCGGCTCGCAGTTTCTTCAAAAAGTTTTTCAAAACTTTTCGTGGATTGTCCCGCACGGGTGATCTTTGAGTGATCAGGTGGTGTGAAAAACTCGGTAAATACGCTGACCGGTTTGAAAGCCATGGCAAAACCCTGGGAAAAAAGAAGTAGGCCTAAAACGCAAAAGGAGAAGTGTTGACTCTTTATCGTCGACGAAAGCCGAAAAGTTTAAAATTTTATGTAACGGCATAGCATGGGGTTACAACTCCCTTGTCAAGGGACACTTTTCGCTGTCCCTGGTCGTTTGATTGGCGCCAGACACCCTTGTTCGTGGGAGCTGCATCCCCACGAGGTGTATCGGTGTATAGAATTTTAATGCAGAATATATGCCGTGTTTAGGGAGCAGAAGGTCAAATTCGGTTTAACAGGGATGGGACATCACGCACGTCTTCAAGAACTGCAAAAGCCTTTGAAAAATCTCCATCACGGGTGAGTTCGGTGGGGATTGCAATGCAACGCAGCCCTGCGGCCACGGCCGCGGCAAGACCACGTTCACTGTCCTCGATGACAATGCATTCCTGCGGTGAGAGATCGCAGCGCAAAAGTGCAGTGAGGTAAGGCTCCGGGTGGGGTTTAGTCTGCGCGTACTGCTCGCGGGTCAGGGTAAATTCAAAAAACGGCAGAAGCCCGGTTTGCGAATGGATGGCATTAAAGTGTTCCGTCAGCGAGCTGGTCACGATTCCCATGCGGAAGTGTCCGTAGAGAACTTTCAGTGTTTCCTCGACATGCGGCAGTGCTTCGGCACCTTCCTCGAGAAGTTGGGTGTAGCGCCTGTTTCGCTGCTGTCTCATCTGTTCAAGTTCTGCAGGCTCATATCCCTGATCCCTGGCCAGATCGAAGGCGCTTTGCCCTTGCTGAAGAGAGATGCGGATAAATTCTTCTCTTGTAAGCTCAACGTTATGACGAGTCAGAACTTCACGCGTCGCCTGAAAATAAAGGGGCTCAGTGTCGACAAGAATGCCGTCGTTGTCCCAGAAAATCGCTTTGATCATGAGTCAACCTTTATGCTCATAAATACAGAATTGGGTAGATTTTCCGATGAAAGTAATGACGACATTCTAACTAAAATATTCTGTAAGGCCAAGCTCTCCTTAGTTGTGCGATATTATTTGTTTATTCCTTGTTTGATCTGGTTTATTCTATTAGGATCGTTTCTGTTTGATGCGGCAAATTTTAAGTTGAGTCTTCAACCCGGCAATGGCCTTGCCGCCTTTCAGGGCTGATTCTATGTGTTCTGGCGGCCGGAAAGCAATCGGCGAAGGAATTGCTGTTTATATGCAACAAAATTTTCCTGGTGGAAAATCGACCGTGCCTCATTCTGATGTGCAGCAGACGTTGAACCGTCAGAAAGATTGCCATCAACTCTTCGCTGAGTTGGGGCGTGATATTCTGTGGGGCGTTGAGTTGGACCGCCTTATGGAGAAGGCTGTTTCCGCGATAGCGTCCTGTCTGGACGCCGACTGTAGCCAGATCCTTGAACTTCTGCCTGAAATGCGCTGTCTGCGACCACGGGCCTGGTACGGGAAGGATGCCGTCGAAGCGCCGCGCCTGTTTCACGACGGCGGCTCAATCTGTTTCGAAGAGCATGTCCTGATGGAGGGAACGCATCCCGTCCTGATCGGTGATTTCGAAAATCAGACGCCCATAATGGCCCCCGCTTGGTTCGATTCATCTCCTGGTGTTCTGAGCGCCGCAGGCATTGCCATCCCTGGAAAGGCGAGCCCCCACGGGGTACTGGCGGTTTATTCCCGGAGCAAGGGGCACTTTGACCGGGATGATCTGGTTTTTCTCCAATCACTGGCAAACCTGCTGGCCGTCGCGGTGGCTCAACGTCATGCGGACCTGGAAATCCAGCATCTGGCCTATTTCGATGTGCTGACCGGCCTGCCCAATCGTACTCTACTGGCCGACCGGATCGAACAGGTGATTTCGCGTGCCCGCCGTGAGCAGTGTGAGGCAGGGGTGATGTTTCTCGACCTGGATCGATTCAAGTCGGTCAATGATACGCTGGGGCACTCCTGCGGCGACGAGTTGCTTAAAGTCACGGCGCGCCGCCTTGCCGATAGCGTTCGCCGCAGCGATACGGTTGCACGCCTCGGCGGGGATGAATTTGTAGTCGTTCTGTCGGATTTCGACCAGGAGGACGGTCTGGCAGGTGTTGCGCACAAGATCCTGGAAAATCTGGCTCGTCCGGTGATGCTCGGGGATCATGAGATTACGACCACCGTCAGCATCGGCATCGCTGTGTTCCCCGGCGATGGAGACACCAGCCAGACCCTGCTGCGGCATGCAGACATCGCCATGTACCAGGCCAAGGAACGGGGCAAAAATACCTACCAGTTTTTTTCTCACGAAATGAACGCACGCGTTCAGGAACGCCTCACTCTCGAAACGAGTCTGCGCTACGCGCTGGAACGTGACGAACTTTTTCTGCTTTTTCAGCCCCAGCTCGACCTTGTCAGCGGTCGGCTGGTCGGCATGGAGGCGCTGCTGCGATGGAACCATCCCGGCCTGGGGCTTTTGACCCCTGAGAAGTTCATCCCCGTAGCAGAGGAGACCGGCCTTATCCTCCAAATCGGAGAATGGGTTCTCGATGCGGCCTGTCGGCAGGTGAACATCTGGAAGGATATGGGATACTCCGCTCTGCGGTTGGCGGTCAACATTTCGGGACGTCAGTTCAATCACCCCTGTTTTATCGATATGGTCGATCACATTCTGGAGAGTACCGGTTTTGATCCTGCCCAGCTTGAACTGGAATTGACCGAAAGTACCATCATGGAAAATGCCGAAGTCACAATCATGACGCTCACGGATATCAAGGTACGTGGCCTCAACCTGGCCATCGATGATTTCGGAACCGGTTATTCGTCGCTGAGCTATCTGAAGCACTTTCCCTTCGACCGCCTTAAAATTGCCCAGTCCTTTGTCCGTGATGTGACGGCCGACCCGGATAACGCGGCGATTGTCGATGCGGTTATCGCGGTGGCTCATAGCCTCAACATCAAGGTGATCGCCGAAGGAGTCGAAACACGCCAGCAGCTCGAGTTTCTACGTGCGCGTCATTGCGATGAATTACAGGGATACTATTTTGGGCGCCCCCTGGCCCCCGAAAAATTTCAGGAGCTGCTCGAAGCCGGCTTCTCGCTCAAGGATATCTGTCCATTTGATGCCCAGGGGCAGGGAGCCGAACCTGTTTGATGTTTACGCCTTGATCTTCTTTTTGCTAGGATGACGTAATTTTGCCATCCGAGAGACCTATGACTTCTATCCTGCGGCCCACGGTAAATCTAGACAGCGATGCGATTCGTCGCATTCGTGAGGAAAAAAAGCTCACCCAGCTCTACGTGGCCAAGGTGGTCGGGGTGACCACCGATACGGTGTCACGCTGGGAGAATAACCGCTACCCTTCCATAAAACGTGAAAACGCCGTTCGCCTGGCGGAAGCCCTTGAGGTCGATGTTGAGGAAATCCTCGAAAAAAGCGAGAGGGACGCTGAAGGTGTCGACGAAGAAGCGGAGCCTGCGGAGACGTTGCCGCCGCAGGAATCAAAGGGCAGCAGGACATGGTTGCTTCTGTTGCCGGCCCTGCTTGTTGTTGCGGGTGTTATCTTTTACTGGGTGATGCAGCGTCAGGACACGCTGGTCGGCCGGTTTGAAGGGTATCGTTTCCTGCCTCCCTATGCCGCGCCCGGGGATGTGATCCCGGTTCATATCCGCTTGGAAACCGATGATACGGTCAAGGGGTATATCCTGCGAGAGAGTTTCCCGAAGGGGTGGCAGTTGGTGGAAGCGGCTCCCCCGCCCACCAGCTTGAACAATGAGGAGGGTGTCGCGCGGTGGATTGTCAAACCGGGAGATGAACGCACCCGGGTAGTCTATCGTCTCCGTGTCAGTGAAAATGTGGATAAAATCCAATCCACTGCCGATTTCTCCGGGGAAATTATCGTCAATCCCAATGGGCGCAATCTTTCGGTTTCACTCGATGGGGATGCCGTCGTCAAAGTGGACCATGTGCTGTGGGCGGACCTCAATGGTGACGGCATTGTCGATGATGGTGAGATGCTTGAGGCGTCTGATACGGTCGATGAAATGGAGGGTGTGCACATGGACTGGGATGCCCTGGAAGCGATCTGGGATGCCGGTGGCTATCGATGGGATGAAGACGAGCGGGTTTTCGTTCCGCATAAGCCGCCTGCTGCCGAAGAACCTGCCCCCCTTGAAAATTCTCAACCTTGAAAAATGCACGCTCCTCCGGCGCATGGTTTTAGCTGCTGCACTCCCGGGGGGGGGGCGGTGAGTCCGTGCAAGTGACCATAGGAAAGAAGTTCTTTTTTTTCACCGCGATCCTGCTGATTGTGGTCCTGGCCGCAACTCTGACGGTTCTGGAGCGTCAACAGGTGCGGCAGTGGGAAGATCACCTGCATGCGCGAAGCAGGTCTTTTGCGCGCCTTGCGACTCCTGAACTGCTTAAATTCTTTCGTGGGTCCTTTTCTCCGTCCCGCCGCCTGGAAGATGGCAAGCTGCGTGAAATTCTTGCCTTTAATCCCGATCTGGTTCATTTCTCTCTCTATTCGGCGGGAGGCCGCCTTCTGTACGAATCCCCTCCACTGGGTGATGAGATTCTGCCCCTGAAACCGCTCTCCGCCGCGGAAGTTGAGCGCCGTGTCGTCGGGAACCTGGAGATGACCCTGGAAAGCCTGACGCTGCCGCAAGAGGGGAAATTTGTCGATCTGGTCCATCCAGCTCTCGGTCCGACGGGTGAGCATGTTCTCTCGGTTCGTTTTCTGATCTCTTACGATGGAATAGCGGCATTGCAGCAGGCAACACGTTCGCATTTCGTCCGTATCGCCCTGGTTTCAATCCTCACCTCCCTGCTGCTTGCTGCCCTGGCTGCCCGCTGGATCAGTCGACCGCTGAGGCGTTTGATTCATGGCGCCCGCACCATTGCCCGCGGGGATTTGTCTTTTCGTTTGGCCATCTCCAACCGGGATGAACTTGGCACGCTGGCCGGCGCGTTTAACGATATGGCTGCGTCGCTCTCTGAGAAACAGCGCGAACTGGTTGCCAAAAATTTGGCCCTGGAACAATCCAATCGCGAACTGAACCGGGCCCAGGAAAGTCTGGTGCGGGCAGAGAAACTAGCAGCGGTCGGCCAGGTTGCGGCAGGTATTTCCCACGAGATCGATAACCCGGTAGGGATCATCCTGGGGCACGCCCAGTTGTTGCGCGAGGATATGACGCCGGATGATCCGCGGATTGAGGATGTGGAGACGATTATAGCCGAATCCCGGCGCTGCCGGCGTATCACAGGCAGTTTGCTCGGGTTGGCGCGCAGCGGGTCCAGTCGCATGGCGCCTGTTGATCTCAGCGCGGTTATTGGCGAGGTTGGTCGTTCTCTCGGAGTCCAGAAAACTTTTGCCGAAATTCAATGGTCATTTGACCTGCCCAGAACACCGGTCGTTGTTTGCGGCGATGAGGATCAGCTGCGGCAGGTTCTGGTCAACCTGGTTCTGAATGCGGCCCAGGCCATGGAAGGAAAAGGACTCCTTGAAATTTCCCTGCGTGAAGTTGAGCAAGGATGGACGCTGCAGGTGGACGATGACGGCCCGGGCATTGAGAATGTGAACCTGGAGCGGATTTTCGATCCTTTCTATTCCACCAAGGAACGCGGTGAAGGAACCGGGCTGGGGCTCGCAGTGTCCCGCAAATTAGTGGAGGAGCACGGGGGGCGCATTCATGCCGGTCGGCACGACGGTGGCGGGGCGCGCTTCACGATCTTTCTGCCTGCCTTCCCGGCAGGAAAAAAACTTTGACATGGCACCTTATAATTCACTAGGATGGCAGAACTTTTACGGTTCGAGGATAACTTGCCCATCATGGAAAATGCTCTAAAACTTCTCTCCGATGACCTGACGCAGGTGGAAGGTCTTTTCAAGGAATTTCTCAATTCCGACGTTTACCTGATCCGCAAGGTTGGTGACTACGTCATTGCCAGCGGCGGCAAGCGCATGCGCCCCATGCTGCTGCTTCTCAGCGCCAGGCTGGCAGAGTATGACGGTGACCAGCATGTGGGATTGGCGGCGGTCGTTGAGTTTCTTCATACCGCAACCCTCCTCCACGATGATGTGGTCGATGACGCCGTATTGCGTCGCGGCAGTGCTTCAGCCAATTCCCTGTGGGGCAATCAGGCATCGGTTCTGGTCGGAGACTTCCTGTTTGCCAAATCCTTCTCCATTATGGTGCGCGGCGGAAGCCTCGATGTGCTGCAGGTTCTTTCAGATGCAACCACCAGCATGGCTGAGGGTGAAATCATGCAGCTGGTCGGGACCTGTGACCTGGAGATGGACGAACCCCGCTATCTCGATGTGGTCCGCAGCAAAACGGCGGTGCTGATCTCCGCTGCCTGCGAAGCGGGCGGGATTCTCGGCGGTGTTGATGAGCAGAAGCGCATGGCGCTCAAGGATTTCGGCATGGACCTGGGTATCGCCTTCCAGTTCATGGATGATGCGCTCGATTATGTGGCTGAAGAGGCGGAGTTTGGCAAAGCGCGCGGGCACGACCTGCAGGAGGGTAAAATGACCCTGCCCCTGATCCACGCCCTGCGCGAATGCAACGAGCAGGAGCGCAGCAGGGTGGAGGAGATCGTTGAGCAGGATGAGCTCCCCGCCGAAGATTTGAACTATGTCTGCGATCTGATCGAACATTACGGCGGAATTGACCACACCCGGATGAGGGCACGCGAACTGGTTGAGCAGGCCAAGGGGCGTTTGCAGTGCTTTGCGGATTCTCCGGCCCGGCAGGCCCTTTTTGAATTATCCGATTATGTCGTCGCCCGGCGCAAATAACCTTTTGTAACGATTCAGCACAACCCTTTTATCGCCATATCACCCATTTTGGGAGTTTTCACCCAGGCCTGACGCTGCTGTGCGTCAGGCTTTTTTATGTGCAACCTATTGAATAAAAATAGTTTCTTTTGATTTTAATTGGAAAATCTTCCGTTGGCGCACTCATTGCTAATTGGAGAGCATTATTTTTTTTCGGTTCGACACAGCCGCATGCGGGAGGCCTCAATGGAAAATGCAACACTCATCCACAGTCAGACCCTGACCTTCAACCACAAAGACTACGAAGTTCAGATTTTTCTCCGGCCGAACGGATCTCTTCTGGCCCTGACGGAGATCGCTCCCAATGACGTCATCATTCATGACGGACGCTGTCTGGAAGAAGTCATGAAAAAGCATCTGCGTCTTCTGCCGCTGGCGCTCGATACCCGATTGATCAATGCCGGCCGGCCCCCCATGTCTCAGGATCAGGAACCGCATCGCTGCCACTCCTGAGTCTGACAAAGAGGCCCTCCTTCACGCTCTCCATATCGTTCTTTTATCCAATGCCTCTTCTATTTACGGGTGTGGTTCAGGTATAATCACGCCATGCCGCGTTTGACTCTTCATAAAAAAGTTCTGTTTGCTTTTCTGCTGCTTGCGCTGCTTCCCCTCGGATTTCTCGCCGTATATTCCGCCAATAATCTCTGGCTGGTGGAGGACTACCTGCGGCGCAGTGCGACTGAAGCTCTCGATTCTCAGGCTTCGCGCGCACTTGTGCTGCGCGCGGAGATGGTCGCAGAGTCGACTGCTGATTTTTTGAGGCGGGTCGAGGCGGATCTGTTTGACCTTGCTTTGCTTGAACCCGACGCAGAGGCGTATCTGAGTTTCTACAATCAGCACCGCCGCTCAGTCTGGTATCGGGCCGGAACCAATCAGCAGCCTGTCGAGGTTCGTGAATCCATTCCTCTTTATCGGGAGATCGCCTTCATACATCCCGATGGCCGGGAGATGCTGCGGATTGAGGAGGGCGAGGTTTCGGCTGATCTGCGCGATGTCTCCGACCCTGCCAATACAACCTACCTGACCGAAGATTACTTTCTGCAGGCCAGGCGTCTGCCCGCTGGCGGCGTCTATGTTTCGCCTGTGACGGGGTGGCATGTCGACAAGCGGGAGCAGTTGGCAGGGGAGAGGCGTCCCGAAGATGCGGTGGAAGGCAGGAAATACCGGGGGGTTGTTCGTTTTGCCGCTCCGCTGCATGCATCGGACGGCACTCTGCAGGCCGTGGTGGTTCTCTCTCTCGATCATCGCCATTTGATGGAATTTACTCAGCACATCACGCCGACGGAGGAGAAGTACGTCGTTTTCCCCTCTTATGAAAGCGGCAATTACGCCTTCATGTTCGATCATGAAGGGTGGATCATCACCCACCCGAAATTCTGGGATATTCGCGGGCTCGATTCCAGTGGGCGGTTGGTTCCGCCATACACGACCCGCTCCTCGCCCGAAGCGGTCGCGCGTGGTGCCATTCCATACAACCTTCTGCATGCGGGTTTTATCCATCCCAACTATCCCGTCGTCGCCCGGGATGTTCTGGAGGGTAACTCGGGTGTTGTCGATGTCACCAATGTCGGGGGATCCCGTAAAATCATGGCCTATGCGCCCGTGTTGTACGATGTTGAAAGTGGGGTTTCCGGCGAGGTTTGGGGAGGCGTTACTATCGGAGCTGAATTGCGGCAGTTTCATCAGCCGGCTATCGAGACCTCATCTGTCATCCAACGGGAAGTGACCCGCTTCATGCACCGCTCATGGTTGCTGGTCGGGTTTACGATGGCGGTCGTCTTCCTGGCTGCCTGGTGGCTTTCGCGCAGTATTACCGGCCCTTTGGAAAGATTGATGGATGGAACCCGCGCGATGGCCCGCGGCAACCTTAGAACCGAAGTTGCAGTTAAGGGTGATGACGAGGTGGGGCGGCTTGCCCAGGCATTCAATGCCATGGCCGGCGAATTGAACCATCGCCGTGAACGTCTGATGAAGACGTTGAAAGCATTGCGCCGTTCACGCAAGGAGATTATTCGCGAACGCAATTTCAAACAAACGGTTTTCGAAAATATCGAAACGGGCATTCTGACCCTCGATGGTCACCACCGCGTCACTTCGGTCAATGGTCCTGCACGATCTATTCTCGGTCTCGCGGCCTGCGATGAAAGTCTGGACCTCTTTAATTACCTGCAGGAGTGGCCGGAGATGCTGGAGGTCTTGCGTCCCGCCTTGGAGCAGGATGTCAGTCGGCGGTGGAGTCAGTATCTGCAGGTTGAACGAAACGGCAAGCGGATTACCCTGCGGATTGCATTTCTGCCGTTGTTGGCGCCTCGCTCGTCCGGGCGCATCCTGACGGTGGAGGATTTAACCGAGCGGGTCAACCTGCGTGAACATCTCGGGCGCATGGAGCGGTTGGCTTCCCTGGGGCGCCTCAGTGCCGGCATCGCCCACGAGATTCGCAATCCCCTGACCGGCATCAGCATCATGCTCGATGACCTGCATGACCGCCTGCTGCGTAATCCTGAAGACCAGGCACTGATTCAGCGTGCCCTGTGCGAAATGGAGCGCCTTGAAGGCCTGGTCAACGAACTGCTCACCTTTGCCACCACGGCTCAATCCTCTTTGCAGCCGGGGGATGTGGCCCCAGTGTTGCGTGATATTCTGTTTCTGGTGCAGAAGCAGTGCGAGCGCGCGAATATCATGCTGGAAGAAAATATCCAGGAGTCCTTGCCTCGCTTTGCGCTTGACGCCGCCAAGCTCAAGCAGGCTTTCCTCAACTTGTTGACCAACGCCATCGATGCCATGCCGCAAGGGGGCAGGCTCGAGGTCGCCGCCGCCCGGGTTGATGATCATGTCTGCGTGAAAATTTCGGATACCGGAGAAGGGATTGCGCCGGATCGCCTGCCGTTGATTTTTGAGCCTTTCTACACCAGCAAGGGGGAGGGCACCGGGCTTGGACTCTCGATTACTCACAATATTATCTCCGATCATGGCGGCCGTATTGAGGTCAACAGCCAGCCGGGAGGAGGCACTGAGTTCGTTCTCTGGTTCCCGTTGGGGTGATGTGGCGAAAATCCACCATTTTTCTGTTGCCAATACCTTCCAGAATCAATAGCATCAGTGTTATTCATATTTTACGTTGTTTTCTGCTGAGAACTGCCCCGAAAAGGCAGGGCAGCTGAGAAGGATAAATGCCCATGGAAAAAATCCTGATTGTCGATGATGAAGCGTTTATCCGCGAGAACCTGGAACGTATTCTTGCAGATGATGGTTACCGCCCTTTTTCCACGGACAGCAGCGAGGAAGCGGTGCGCCGGGTGAGTGAAGAGGAGATCGACCTGGTGCTGCTCGATCTCAATCTCGGTCACCGCAGCGGCCTGGATGTCCTGCGGGAACTGCGGGAGGTTGATCCGGAGGTTCTGGTCATCATCATCACCGGCTATGGGACGGTAGAGAGTGCCGTCGAGGCGCTGAAGCTTGGAGCCTACGACTACATTAAAAAACCGTTCAAGGCCGACGCCATTCATCTGATCGTCAAGCTGGCATTGGAAACCCAGAATCTGCGTCGCGAGGTGCGGCATCTCAAGCGTGAGGGCAGTGCTCAATTCGGCGAGACCGACATGATCGGCTCCAGCCCCCAGTTGCTGCAGGTTTTTCACCAGATCCAGGAGGTGGCAAAACATGAACACGCCACCGTGCTGATTACCGGGGAAAGCGGCACCGGCAAGGAGCTTGTCGCTCGCGCCATCCACCAGTTGTCGTCCCGCAAGGAGCGTCCCTTTGTCGAAATCAATTGCGGATCTCTACCCTTCAACTTGCTGGAAACAGAGCTTTTCGGTCATGAGCGCGGCGCTTTTACCGATGCCAAGAACCGAAAGATCGGTTTGATCGAGGAATCCAACGGAGGCACGGTTTTCCTCGATGAGATCGGCGAGATGGGCCTCAACCTGCAGGTCAAGCTTTTGCGCGTGCTTGAAGATCGCAAGATCCGCCGCCTCGGTGGGGTGCGCAACATCGATATCGATGTACGTGTCATTGCCGCAACCAACCGCGATCTGAAGCAGGCGATCGACGACCGTGAATTTCGCGAAGACCTTTACTATCGACTCAATGTGTTCCCGATCCATATGCCGCCCTTAAGAGAGCGAAGGGAGGATATCCCTCAGTTGCTCGACCACTTCTTTAAACGCTTCAGCCGGGAGTTCAACAAGGCGATACGTGATGTTTCCCGGCCGGCCATCGATCTGCTGATGCGCTACCACTGGCCTGGCAACGTACGCGAGCTTCGTAACGTCGTTGAAAGAATCTGCATCATGCACAATGCGGAAGTGATCACTCCCGAAATGCTACCCCGCGAGATCTGGGGCGGACCGCCCCGCCGTGAAGTGCCTTTCTCCTTTGAGATCCCACCGGAAGGGATCGTGGTCGAGGAGATCATCAACCAGGTCGAAAAAGATTTGATTTCCAAGGCGCTTGCGATCACAGGCGGCAATGTGGCCAAAACGTCGCGCCTGCTTAACCTTCCGCGGGGAACCCTGAGATACAAGCTGGAAAAATACCAGTTGGCGGAGCAGGAAGACTGATCTTCAAGATCTGCAACAAGGGCCTGCACAACACCCCTGGCGAAAATCAGCCAGGGGTTTTTTTATGCTGTTTACAGCAATAACGGGTAGAACTTTGAGGGGAGATCAACAGAAGAGGCTGAAATCAGCCTTGCTGACAGGAAAGATGTCGTGACTTATGTTCAAGAATTTTATAACGATATTTTAGAAAATAATCTTTTTGTGATCCTTAAAGTAGTATGAAAACAGGGTTTTACCGGATATGGCATGTGGCCTTTGATATATCGCGGAGTTTTTGGCACCTGCATTGCTAAAAATCAAAACCGGTCTTTTTGTCGCCTGGTGTTCCGTGTTGTTTTTTGACAGGACAGCCCCACGGGGCACAAGAATTCAGGTGCTGCATTTTTATCAATTTGCTTGGAAGGAGAAGGAAAGATGCTTTCAACCATGTGGGATCGCCTCTGGCGTATGCACGACGAAACCAAGGCCCTCTGCCTGGTGCGGCCTCAGGCGCTTTTGCGGCGTTTCAAAGAGGATCACCTGGCATTCAGCAATGGTCGTCGGGAGAGCGACGTCGATCTGGCCGATGAAATTGAAGAAGCCCCGGCGGAGCATGTCGGGCGGTTGAAGTCCGGACCCGGCGGGGTCGAAGAAGGTGATCCCAGCGAATACACTCGGCGCCAGCTTTTCGGTCTTATCTTGGGGCCGGTTCTTTTTGTGCTGATGCTGCTGCTGCCTACGCCGACTGAAATGGAGCCTGCCGCTCAGAAAATGGCCGCTGTGGCGCTGCTGATGGCCGCCTGGTGGATGTGCGAGTCGATTCCGATTCCAGCTACGAGTCTTCTGCCCATCGCGCTGTTTCCCCTGCTAGGTATCATGCATACCAAGCAGGCGACCGCGCCCTATGCCAGCCATCTGATCTTTTTGTTCATGGGTGGCTTTATCATTGCGCTGTCCATGCAGCGCTGGGATCTGCACCGTCGCATCGCCATGAACATCGTTAAAACGGTCGGATTCTCCCCAGCACGCCTGATTTTCGGGTTTATGGTGGCGACTGCGGCCCTCTCGGCCTTTGTCTCCAACACCGCCACCACCGTTATGATGATGCCCATCGGTCTGGCGATCATCGCTCACGTGGTCGAAGAGGGGAAGAGAGAAGGGCTGGACAAGGAAATCGATTTCTCCCCGGATAAATTTTCTTTCGGCCTCAACCTGATGCTGGGGATCGCGTATGCGGCCTCAATCGGTGGCATCGCCACCCTGATCGGCACCCCGCCCAATACGGTTCTTGCCGGCTACCTGCAGAAAACCTACGGTTTTGAAATCAGTTTTGCCGACTGGCTGAAAGTTGGTGTGCCGCTGGTACTGTTCATGCTGCCTGTGTGCTGGCTGTGGTTGACGCGGGTGGCCAACCCGATGAAACTCAAAAAAGTGCCCGGCGGTCGCGATCTGATCAACGCTGAGCTGAAAAAAATGGGGGCAATGAATACCGGCGAGCGCTGGACTGCTTTGGTGTTCGGTCTGACCGCTTTGTCCTGGATTTTCCGCAAACAACTCGGGTTTCTGTTTCCGGATCCCGCTCTGGTGACCGACGCGGCCATTGCCATGACCGGTGCCTGTCTTCTGTTCCTGATTCCGATCAACATGAAGAAAAACGAGTTTGTCATGAACTGGCACTGGGCGGTCAAGATGCCCTGGGGCGTGCTGATTCTGTTCGGCGGCGGCCTGGCTTTGGCGGCTGGCTTCAAGGAAACGGGGCTTGCGACCTGGATCGGAACCCGTGTCGGTTTGCTGGAAAACGCACCCATCATCGTGCTGGTGCTGGCGGTCGCTGCGCTGATTATCTTCCTGACTGAGATGACCTCCAATACGGCAACTTCCGCTATGGTTATGCCGATTCTGTCGGCTGTGGCAGTGGGGCTCGGTCAGAATCCCCTGCTGCTGGTGGTTCCTGCCGCCATCGCTGCCTCCTGTGCCTTCATGCTGCCGGTGGCGACCCCTCCCAACGCCATTGTCTTCGGCTCGGGGTACGTCACGATTCCGCAGATGGCGCGCAGCGGCTTCGGGCTCAACATCATCGGCATCGTTTTTGCGGTTGCGGTGACCTACCTGCTGGTCATTCCTGTTTTCGACGTGGTGTTCGACCAGATTCCAAACTGGGCAGCGACCGTGCACGAATAACTTGATTCTTCCCCATTCCAAAAGGCCCGGTCCCCTCCCGGGCCTTATCCCCCCGCTTTCATCCCCTCCGAAAGCGGGGGATTTTTTTTATCCGGCAGGGGCGTCGGTGTGTTCCGCCTCGCATTGCTTTGATTGTTTGAGGGGTGGTAACGTTATGGGCGTGATGCGTGATGCGTGATGCATGAGGCGTGAGGCGTGAGGCGTGAGGCGTAGATTGAAAGGGTTTTGTGGGTTGCAGCGCAAGCGTATTGAAATCGAAGGGATTGTGCAGGGGGTTGGATTTCGCCCTTTTGTTTATCAGATCGCACGCCTCCATGGTGTTCGCGGCTGGGTGTGCAACGATTCCCGCGGTGTCATGATTGAAGCGGAGGGCGCTTCCTTGTCCCTCGATTCTTTTCTGTCTGATTTAAGAGACAAGATTCCCCCTCTGGCAGAGATTACCCGGTTTGATGTTACGGATTGTCCCCTGCAGGGGGATAAGCAGTTTGTTATTCGTGGGAGCGTTGAGGCGGCGGGAAAAACTGCCCGTATCACGCCGGATACCCATGTGTGTGAAGCCTGCCTGGGGGAATTGTTCGATCCTGCCGATCGCCGCTACCGTTACCCCTTTATCAACTGCACCCACTGCGGGCCGCGCTTCTCCATTGTGACCGGAATTCCTTACGATCGCGATAAGTCGACGATGGTGGACTTTGCCATGTGCGACGCCTGCCGTGAGGAATACGAAGATCCGTCCAGCCGCCGCTTCCACGCCCAACCCAATGCCTGCCCGGACTGCGGCCCCCAGGTCCGTCTTTTGTCGGCGCAGGGGCAGCCGCTGCTCGAAATTGATGATCCTGTTGCCGCAACGGCCGAGCTGTTGCGGCAGGGGCGGATTGTGGCCATCAAGGGGTTGGGTGGATTTCACCTGGCGGTCGATGCAGGTCATTCGGAGGCGGTGGCCGAGCTGCGCCGGCGCAAGGCCAGGGACGAAAAGCCCTTCGCTCTGATGGTCCGCGATCTGGAGGCTGCCCGGGCTTTGGTCCGGATCGATGCCGCCGAACAAGCCCTGCTCACCTCCACCGCTCGCCCGATTGTCCTGCTCGATCAGGTTCCCGAACATGGCCTCAGCCCCCTGGTGGCTCCGCGCAACAGATCCTTCGGAGTGATGCTGCCCTATACGCCGCTACATCATCTGCTGCTGCACGAGAACTTTCGCGCCCTGGTGATGACCAGCGCCAATATCAGTGACGAACCGATCGTTTATCGCAACGACGACGCCCCGCAACGCCTTTGCGGTATCGCCGATGCTTACCTGGTGCATGACCGCCGCATCCACACCCGCACCGACGACTCCATTGCCCGCGTTCTGGCGGATCGCCCCATGATGCTGCGCCGTTCGCGCGGCTATGTCCCGCGTGCAGTCTCTTTGTCTTCTCCCCGGCCTGCGGTGCTCGCGCTGGGCGCAGAATTGAAGAACACCTTGTGCCTGACTCAGGGCGACCGGGCCTTTTTGAGTCAGCATATCGGCGACCTGAAAAACCACGAGGTCTATCGTGCCCTGGAGCAGAGTGCGGCGCACCTGGAAGAGATCCTGGCGACGCGTCCTGCAGTTCTCGCTCATGATCTGCATCCCGATTATCTCTCCACCCATTATGCCCAGGCGCGCGACGAGTTGCCGCGGGTGGCGGTGCAGCACCACCATGCCCACCTGGCGAGCTGTCTTGCCGACAACGGCGTGGACGCGCCGGCGATCGGCGTTATTTTCGACGGCATCGGGCTTGGCCTCGACGGGACCATCTGGGGCGGCGAATTCCTGGTGGGTGATTTCGAAAATTTCCGTCGTGCCGGGCATCTGGCCTGCCTGCCCATGCCCGGCGGGGACGCCGCAACCCGCGAGCCGCGTCGCATGGCTTTGAGCGCCTTGCTGCATGCTTACGGAGAGGATATCCCACAGTTGAGTCATGATGACGGCTTCACTGATCAGGAGCGCCGATTGCTGCAGCAGATGGTGGCGAGAAAACTCAACAGTCCGCTGACTTCGAGCTGTGGGCGGCTGTTCGACGCGGTGGCGGCATTGGCCGGTGTACGGCAGGTCGTCAGCTACGAAGGGCAGGCGGCCCTTGAGTTGGAGCAGGCCATCGAAAGGGGGGATGGGGCCGCTGCCTACCGTTTTGAGATTCGTAACGACGGAGATCTTCTGGTCTGCGACCCTGCGCCGCTGATCCGCCAGGTGGTGGAGGATGTTCGCGCCGGGCACGGTCCGGCATGGATCAGCATCCGCTTTCATAACGGCCTGGCGCAAGTCATCACCGAGGTCTGTCGCCGTATCCGACTCCAGACAGGGCTGGAGCGGGTGGTTCTTTCCGGGGGCGTTTTTCAGAACCGTATCCTGACGGAAAAAACGAACAGAATTCTGACGGAGGGGGGATTCGACGTCCTGCTTCACCGGCAGGTTCCGCCCAATGATGGAGGCTTGGCTCTCGGACAGGCCGTCATTGCGGGACGACGGTTCGGGAAAAAATCAACCTGATGAGCGTCAATTCTCAGAAAGGGGGTTCCCTCCCAGCGGGGGAGGGTTAGGGAGGGGGCATACGGTAAAATTGCGCGCTCCCCCCTCCCAACCTCCCCCCGCTGGGGGGAGGAGTTGATTTTATGTAAAATCCCCCTTGCACGTGTTTGGCTATTTGGTTATATTGCCAAATATTGAGAGGAGATCCAATGAATCCAGATCGCAAAGCGCATCTCGAGGCACGGGCGCAGGTGCTCAAAGCCATGGCTCACCCAACCCGCCTGCTTCTTATCGAAGAGTTGTCCGTCGCCGAGCGCTGCGTGCGTGAATTGACCGATGCCGCCGGGGCGGATATCTCGACGGTTTCAAAGCATCTGACCGTTCTTCGGGAAGCGGCGCTGGTCGCGGCTGAAAAGCGCGGCAACCAGGTTTTCTACCGCTTGCGCGTGCCCTGCATTCTCAATTTCTTTGATTGCGTGGAATCGGTGCTTAAATCCCGGGCACGGGAGCATGCCGTGTTTCTTGAACCCGAGGCGGGCTGAGTCTGCCTTTTTTTGTTCTGATATTTGGCTATTTGACCAAAAAGAATAATTCGCGGAGTTGTTGAAATGGATTGGTCCAGAGAATGGAAGCCCCTGGCCGCAATCATTGCGGTTTTCATCGCCTGTTATTACCTGCCGGTGGAGTGGCTGCAGCAGGCGCCGCGGGTGGAAAATGCCCTGTGGGAATCGCTGTACCTGGTCAAGTGGTACGCCCAGGAGCATGTGATTCTGTGCCTGATACCGGCCTTTTTTATTGCCGGCGCGGTGGGGGTGTTTGTCAGCCAGGCCTCCGTCATGAAATACCTCGGTCCCAAAGCCAACAAGTTTCTCGCCTACGGCGTGGCGTCGGTATCGGGCAGCATCCTTGCCGTCTGCTCCTGTACCATCCTGCCGTTGTTTGCCGGCATTTACCGCATGGGCGCAGGGCTGGGACCGGCCAGTGCTTTTCTCTATTCAGGCCCGGCGATCAATATCCTGGCGATTGTCCTGACCGGCGCGGTGCTGGGGCCGTCCATGGGGATCGCCCGCGCGGTGGGCGCAGTGAGTTTCGCCATCGTGATCGGCGTCTGCATGCACTTCTTCTTCCGCAGGGAGGAGCTGGAAAAGAGTGAAGCGGCAGCCGCCATGCCGGAACCGGAAGTCAGCCGTCCCCTGTGGCAGAATGCGCTTTATTTCGCCAGCATGGTAGGGATCCTGGTCTTTGCCAACTGGGGGCAGTCGAGCGAACCGACGGGCGTGTGGCATCTCATCTATCAGATGAAGTGGCCGATCAGCGGGGCGCTGGCACTTGCGCTGGCCGTCATTCTGGTGACCTGGTTCAACGTCAACAAGTGGCGCATGCTGCTGGCAGGCCTGCCGGTGCTGCTGTTGGCGTTGGTTTTCCCCCAGTATCCTTCCCTGGCGTTTGTCGCAGGAGCCATCGGCCTCTCTGTTCTGACTGCGACATCCGATGACGAAGACGGGGAATTGCCCGAATGGTTCGAAACCACCTGGGATTTCGCCAAAAAGATCCTGCCGCTGTTGTTCTGGGGCGTTCTGATCGCGGGTGCGCTCCTCGGCCGTCCCGGTCATGAGGCGCTGATCCCCTCGGAGTGGATCGCGCAGATGGTGGGCGGCAACTCGCTGCAGGCCAACCTGTTTGCTTCCGTCGTGGGCGCGTTTATGTATTTCGCCACCCTGACCGAAGTGCCGATTCTGCAGGGACTGATCGGCTCCGGCATGGGACAGGGGCCTGCGTTGGCTCTTTTATTGGCGGGGCCGGCCCTGAGCCTGCCCAACATGCTGGTGATCCGCAGCGTCATCGGCACCAAAAAAACCGTTGTCTTTGTGGTGCTGGTCATCATTATGGCCACCATCAGCGGTCTGATTTACGGTTCGCTTTTCACCCTGTAGAAGCACGGCAGGCAAGTGCTTCAATTCAACTAAAGGAGATGACAGATGAAAAAAGTTCAGATTCTTGGAACCGGTTGCGCCAAGTGCAACAAACTCGCCGACAACGCCAAGGCTGCGGCTCAATCCGTCGGACAGGAGATCGAGTTGGAAAAAGTCAGTGACCTTAACGAAATCACCAAATTCGGCGTGTTGTCGACGCCGGGACTCGCCATCGACGGCAAGGTCGTCTCACAGGGCAAGCTGCTCAAGCCCGAGCAGATCGCCAAACTGCTGGCGGGTTGAAACGGGCATTGTCTGAATGCGCGGCAGAATTGCGGGATTGACAGGGTCGCTACAGGATTTGAGGTCTGTTTATGAATTTGCGTGGTGTTTTAAATGGAATCGTTGTTTATCGCACTCACCGAGGCGGTCAGTGGGGCACCGCTTTTGGCCCTGTCGGCGGCTCTGGCCTGGGGCGTGTTGAGCGTGGTGCCCTCCCCCTGCCATCTGGCAAGCATCCCTTTGATTGTCGGCCACTGTGCAGTCATCGTTCTGGCCGGCACCTTCACCGAAGTGATTCAACGCTATCTGGACTGGAATGAAAGATCCAGGGGCGCTGTATTGCTCAAAAAAATCTGCGGTGTCCTGGTGATTGCCGGCGGAATTCGGCTGATTTATACTGCGCCCCTGTGATTGGATTCCTTCAGTCAGGTTGGATCCGTTCTGCTATTTTCCCAATCTTCTCGTTAAACCCTCTTCTTCTCAGCTATTTATCAGGAATATACAAGAAAAACGTTGAATGAATCCGGATATCCGGATATAAAGGTTTTTGTCGTGTTTCAACAGATTTTCCGGATATTAAAAGGAGGCCTTCATGTCTACCGGCATTACCAGAAAACTCTCTTTTCTCGACCGCTATCTCACGTTCTGGATATTCGCCGCCATGGTGATCGGGGTTGGAGCGGGCTGGCTCATTCCAGGGATGAAGGAATTCGTCAATTTCTTCACGGTGGGCACCACCAACATTCCGATCGCTCTTGGCTTGATCCTGATGATGTATCCACCATTTGCCAAGGTGCGCTACGAAGAGATGCCCGATGTTTTTCGCAACAAGCGTATTCTCGGGCTTTCACTGATTCAGAACTGGGTCATCGGTCCGGTTCTGATGTTCATTCTCGCCATCGTCTTTCTGCACGGCTACCCCGAATATATGATCGGCCTGATCATGATCGGCCTGGCGCGTTGCATCGCCATGGTCATCGTCTGGAATGAGCTGGCTGAGGGCAATACTGAATACGCCGCCGGTCTGGTCGCTTTCAACAGTATTTTTCAGGTCATCTTTTTCAGTGTCTACGCCTGGTTTTTCATCAGTGTCCTGCCGCCGTTCTTCGGGTTGGAAGGGGCAGTGATCGACATTACGATTGGTCAAATTGCTGAAAGCGTCTTTATTTACCTCGGCATCCCTTTCCTCGCCGGCGCTCTGACCCGTCTGATCGGCGTTAAAATGATGGGACGCAAGCGTTATCACGATGTCGTGGTGCCCAGGATCAGCCCCATCACTTTGATCGCTCTGCTGTTTACCATCCTGGTGATGTTCAGCCTCAAGGGCGATCTTATCGTGCAGATCCCTATGGACGTGGTGCGCATTGCCATCCCGCTGCTGATCTATTTTGTACTGATGTTTCTGCTATCCTTTTATATGGGCAAAAAAGTCGGAGCGGATTACAGCAGGACCACCACCCTTGCCTTCACTGCCGCAAGTAACAACTTTGAGCTTGCCATTGCGGTGGCGATCGCCGTTTTCGGGATCAACTCCGGCGCGGCGTTCGCGGCGGTTATCGGACCTCTGGTGGAAGTGCCGGTGATGATCGCACTGGTGAATGTCGCCTTCTGGTTTCAGCGGCGCTACTTCATATCCTGAGTTCATTTGTCGCCAACTCTCTGGAAGGAGAAATGATTATGTTCAAAAAGATTCTGATCGGCACCGACCTTTCCACGGCGTCGGATTGCCTGATGCGCTGTGTTGGCGAATTCGAAGCCCTGGGCCTCGAGCATGTGGTGCTTGCCCATATCATTCACGTCGCCAACGCCCCGGGGCTCGAGGATCGGATGAAGTCCGAGGATGTGCCTGAAATACAGCGGCAGGCGGATCTTTTGCGTGCTGAAGGGCTGGATGTCACAACTGAGGTGCATCTCGGCATCCCCGCCCGGGAGCTTAACATGCTTGCGCAGCAGCATGATGTGGACGCCATCGTGATCGGTTCCCGTGGCCATGGCCTGTGGCGGTCATTGCTCGGCAGTGTCTCCTTTAAAATGCTGCAGATCGCCGATCGCCCCGTTTTTCTCGCGCCAGTCCGGGTGACGGGAGAGGGGGATAGCTGCCAGCTGTCGGTGTATTTCAACTCGTTTCAGAATATCCTTGTCCCCGTGGATTTTTCCGCCAACTGCGACCAGATCATTGCCTATCTGGAAAAATTGCTTGAGAAATACGAATCCTCCTTGACCCTGCTGCACGTCATCGACGACAAGTTTGTTGAAATAAACCTTTCCGGACAGGAGGCTGAAAACCACCGCAAGCAGGTCGATAACCAGCTGAATGAATTGAAACAGCGGCTGGAGAAAGCAGGAGGCCAGGTCGAAACAGAGTGGGCCGAGGGCACCCCCTGGGAGGAAATTGTCAACCGAACTCGCAGCGACCGTTTTTCGCTGGTCGTCATGGGTCGCCATGGGCGGGGGTTTTTTCAGGAAGCGCTTCTTGGAAGTGTCGCCAACGAGGTGTCGCGGCAGACTGAGTTGCCGGTGCTCTTTCTTCCCCTTTTTAAATAATCAGATAGGGCATGGGAAAATTTCTTCAATGACCAGGAGTGCGCTGCTTTTTGGCCAGGTTGCTGAACGGTTTCAAGATTGTGCCACCTCAGGTAGCCCCTCTTCAGGTGCGGCCAGGGGAATCACCTCCGTTGGCCGCAGACAGACCGTGACCCGGGTGCCGGGCGTGACTGGATAACGCCGCAGGGCTCTTTCGGGCAGGCGCATCTGCAGGTTGACCTTCGGCAGCCCCTCGGGGTTCAGCCAGAGAACGATCTCCCCCCCGAGAGCGATAACTTCTGTAATGGTGACCGGGATCGGGTTCTCAAGATGACGCCCCCAGGGCTTGCCCTCTTTGACCATGAGAATGTTTTGCGGCAGCACGGCAAATTTCACCCTGCCGTCCGGCGTTGACGGGAACTCGCCGGCCGTGTTGAGAGTATGGGGGCCCCAACGGAGCTGAGTCGTCTCCTGCAATCCGGGCACAATCAGCCCTTCAAAAATATTGGGGATATCGAGCAGGCGTGCAGCCTGCTCGCTGGTGGGACGGGTCAGAACCTCGTTGGTGGGGCCGGCCTGGAGCAGACGTCCGTGGTTGATCAGGATCAGATGCGATGCCAGCTGTGCAGCTTCGTCCAGATCGTGAGTCACCAGCAGGATGGTGGCGCCGAGTTGCTGGTGAATACGGCGCAGCTCCACGTACAGGCGCTTGCGCGTGCTGCGGTCGACCGCGGAGAAAGGTTCGTCGAGCAGCAGCACCCGGGGCTCACGGGCGATGGCCCGTGCCAGGGCGACCCTTTGCCGCTGCCCCCCGGAGAGCTCATGGGGGCGGCGCTTTTCAAGCCCGGCAATGTGGGCGAGCTTGAGGCAAGAGAGAGCGCGCTCCCTGCGCCGGGAAGGGGGGAGGTGGGTCAGCGCCGCTTCAACATTGCCCTGAACGCTCAGGTGAGGGAATAAACCGTAGTTCTGTGATACCAACCCGATTGAACGGTCTCGCGTCAAACGGTGTGTGGGTGCATTGTCCCAGATTTCATCGGCGAGAGAAATGCGTGCGTGCCGAATGCGCAGAAGGCCGGCAATGGTTCGCAGAATCGACGTCTTTCCGCTGCCTGAAGGACCGACCAGGGCGGTGATGCGCCCCTCGGGGATCTCCGCCTGGAAATCCAGGGGCGGTGCGTCATGGTGGAGTTCAAGGGACAGGCTCATGGTGAATGCCGCCGTTTCATAAGACGGGCCACCAGCCCATAGCTCACCCCGATGGTTGCCAGGGAGATGACGAGAAGCAGAAGCGACATGGCGCCGGCGGAACCGAAATCGAAAGACTGAACCCTGTCGTAAATGGAGATGGCCACGGTTTTTGTCTCTCCGGGGATGTTGCCACCCACCATGAGCACAACGCCGAACTCACCCAAAGTATGCGCAAAAGTCATCACGCAGGCTGACAGAATCCCTGGCCACGCCAGAGGCAGATCAATCCTGAAAAATGCCTGCCAGAACGTCAGTCCACAGCATTTGGCCGCTTCGTGGATCTCCGGCGAGATCGCTTCAAACGCGCGCTGCACGGGTTGCACCGCAAAGGGAATATTGAAGATGACCGAGGCCACAACCAGGCCGGTAAAGCTGAAGGCCAGGGTGCTGCCTGTGACGGCTTCGAACCAGCCCCCGAGGAAGGCGTTTCCTCCCATGGCCACCAGCAGATAATAGCCGACGACGGTGGGCGGCAGAACCAGCGGCAGCGCCAGCAGGCCCTCGATCCAGTGTTTGCCGCGCAGGGATGTCATTGCCAGCCAGCGGGCGGTGAAGATGGCAGGGGGCATCAGGAAGAGAAGCGTCACCAGTGCCAGTTTGCCGGAGAGATTAATCGCGGTCCAATCCATCAATGATTGTCCTCGTCAGCCAGTAGAAAACCGAATCGAACGAATATGTCACGAGCGGTCGGTTGCTGCAGGTAGTGGTAGAATTTCCGAGCTGTATCGCCCGCCGTTTTCATCAGCACCATTCGCTGGCGCAGAGGCTCGCCGGCATGCCAATCGGCGGGGATCAGGGCGAAGCTGCCGAGTCGGCTGATCTGCGGAGCTTTGGAGAGTGACAGGGGAATGATGCCGCCCTGAGAAGTGCCGGCCGCAGCGAACTGCGTGGCCTGGCTGGCGTTTTCGCCGAAAACCAGGAAAGGCGAAAGGGGCTTCCACAGAGTCTCATGCTCGAGCGCGGCTTGTGCTGCGCGGCCATAGGGCGCGTGTTCCGGATTGGCGATGGCAAACCGTTTGATGCGGCCGTCCGTTATGGCGGCCCGCAGATCCTGCAATGATTCATCGACACGAAGTGGCGAGCCGTGGGGCGCAAACAGGACGATACGGCCGATCGCGTAGAGTGCGCCCTGATCGGCAGTGAGCCCTTTCTGGGCCAAGTGAAAGATGTAATTTTCGTCTGCCGACAGAAACAGCTCAAAGGGGGCTCCCTGAGCGATCTGGTGAGTGAAGTTCCCCGAGGATCCGAAGGATAACCTGACCTCCAGGCCCGTCTCCTCCTGAAAACGGGCGGCAATCTCCTGCAGGGCGAACTGCAGGTCTGCCGCGGCGGCGATTGCGGGTCTCTGCGCCCGGGCGGCAGAAGTTGCAGGAAACGTGAGCATGATGCAGGCGCAGAAGATTATGATGATGGAGACAATGCGTTGCACGGTCAGTCCTTTCATCCGTGTGACGGTTAGCTTGAGGTCGCAACTCCCTTGACAAGGGGCACTTTTCGCCGTCCATGGCCGTTTGACTGGCGCCATCCCTGGCGCCAGACACCCTTGTCAAGGGAGCTGCGACCCCAGGGGTAGGGAGTTGCTCACTCGTTAAAAATGGCGGAAAATTTTTCGTCGATCGCCTGGTTGACTCCCTGGCGAAGACGATCGAATTTTCCCAGCAGTACGCGCGCTTCCGGGGTCAGGGAAGAGCTGCCGCCCCCGGCCCCGCCTTTCTCCCGCAGCACCAGCGGGATTTCAAGTTTCTCCTCCATGGCCTGAACAAAGCCCAGAGCCCGGCGGTAACTGAGGTCCATCCGGCGGGCGGCGGCGTTGATCGAGCCGAATTCGTCGATGAGCCGCAGCAGTCGCTCGCGGCCGTCGCCGAGCAGAGGCGCGCCGTCGACTTCCAGCCAGATCTTGGACCGCACCTCCAGGGGTTTCATGACAGAAAACACTCCGTAATCAAATCGCAAAGCCCTTTGGCGTCGTTGATGTCATAGACCGGAACGTCGAGTTCCAGCGGTTCATCGGAGGCGACGGCGAAGAGGGTGGAATCGTGTTCTTCGCCGCGGCACAGCAGGCGGGGACTTCGTTCTCTGCGATGGACTTCGATTTTGGGCATGGCGCTGCGTTTGAACCCTTCGGTCAAAACAATGTCGACATCGTTGAAATAGGTCTGGATGGTTTCGGTCAGCGGCGGTTCTTCGGCCCGGTTGTTCTGCTTGACCATGGCGATTTTTTCCGGCGAAGTGATCAGCATGGTGTCAGCGCCGGCCTGGGTCATGCGCCAGGAGTCCTTGCCCTCATGGTCGATGCTGAAGCTGTGAGCATCGTGCTTGACTGCACCGACACGGTAGCCGCGGGATTTCATCTCAGTGATCAGTTTTTCCAGCAGGGTCGTTTTTCCGGTACCGCTTTTAGCCACGATGGAAACAACGGGGGGCGACATGAGAGACTCCTTTTTCAGGCGCCGGAGGTCTTCCGGCGTATTGAGATTAAGCAGGGCGCGCTGCCAGTCGGCAGAAAGAATCTGAACATCGAGGTGATGGACACGTACCTGCGGATAAAAATCGTAAATGCGATAATCGCCCTGCCGGAGCATCTCCTCCATCAGGGGGAGGCAGTTTTTGTGGTAGAGCGCAAAAACCGGTTCAAGACCCTGGGGGGTGCGGGGTACGACCACCTCATGTCCTTCACGATGGTCCAGCATCAGGCGGATCAGGAGTTCATCCGGATAAGGCAGATCGCAGGGGGTGACAAACACCCAGGGCGTTGCCGCAGCCTTGAGCGCGGCGTGCAGCCCGCCGAGGGCGCTGCCAGGGTAGATATCCGGCACGCAGGGAACCTGCGCCGTGGCCAGGTCTGGGCGATCTCCTGCAATCAGCACCCGGCTGAAGATGCCCTGCAACATTGTCAGGGTGCGCTCGAAAAGAGTCTGACCGCCAATCTCCAGGGTCGCCTTGTCGCGGCCCATGCGGCGACTGCGCCCCCCCGCGAGAATCACTCCTGTGACATCCGGACAGAGATCAAAAGCGTTGTGCGGATTCTGCATAACGAAAGTCATAGCTCACAATCTGAAATGTGGCAAGCATGTTTCATGATGATCGGATGATGGCTTGCGGATTATTGGGTGACAGTCTTTTGTTTGGAGAGAGCTGCAAAGGTGTGCTTTTTTTAAAAACTGAAAAATTATAGTTGAATAAATCCGCTTATCCGGATACATTTCCGATTATGAAACACGAAGCGAAAATTTTCAAGGCATTATCCGACCCGATCCGTCTGCGCATTGTGTCCCTGCTGCTGGAGGGAGAACTGTGTGTCTGCGACCTGATGGCGGTGCTTGAGCTTCCTCAATCGACGGTCTCCCGCCATTTGGCCAATCTGCGCCATGCCGGGCTGGTGGAGGATGAGCGACGGGGAGTGTGGATGTTCTACCGCCTGGCGCCTTCCCTATGCCCGTTGCAGCAGGAGCTGATCAGTCTTCTCGAACGGCAGTTTCCGCAGCGCGCCTGGGTTATTGAAGATCGAAAGCGCTTGCGCGAGGTCAAAAAGCAGAAAGACAGCCCATCTTGTTGATGGGTTTTTGCGACCCCCCTCATCATTTCCTAACAGAAATAGTCCTATCGTTCCCGAAAAAAATCATTCTTGGCAAGGAGATTTGTTTTTATGAGCATCCGCGTCGGTATCAACGGATTTGGCCGCATGGGGCGACTGGCTCTGCGCGCGGCCTGGGACTGGCCCCAATTCGATATTGTTCATATCAATGAAGTCAAGGGGGGCGCTGAATGCGCCGCTCATCTGCTGGAGTTCGATTCGGTACATGGCCGCTGGCCGCGCGAAATCGGACATGAAGCGGACGCAGTGGTGGTGGACGGCAAGCGGATCGGTTTCAGCGAAAACCCGGCGCCGGGGGAGGTGCCCTGGGATCAATACGGGGTCGACATCGTCATTGAGTCCTCGGGCAAGTTCCTTACGCCGGAGAAGCTCCAGCCCTATTTCGACCGGGGGGTAAAAAAAGTCATCGTCGCAGCTCCAGTCAAGCAGGGTGCGCTCAATGTGGTGATGGGGGTTAATGACCACCTTTACGATCCTCGCAGGGATCATATCCTTACCGCCGCCTCCTGCACCACCAACTGTCTGGCGCCGGTGGTCAAGGTGCTGCATGAAAAGATCGGTATCGCCCACGGCGTGATCACCACCATTCATGACATGACCAACACCCAGATCATTGTCGACGCGCCGCACAAAGACCTGCGGCGGGCGCGGGCGGCGAGCATGTCGCTGATCCCGACGACGACCGGGTCCGCCACCGCCATTACCCTGATCTACCCCGAACTCAAGGGCAAGCTCAACGGTCACGCCGTGCGGGTGCCGCTGCTGACCGGTTCCATCACCGACGCGGTGTTCGAGATGAAACGCGACGTGACCGTCGATGAGGTCAACGGCCTGTTTCAGGAGGCCGCCGAGACCTACCTTAAAGACATTCTCGGCATCGAGTACCGTCCGCTGGTGTCCGTTGATTTCAAGGGAGATCCCCGTTCGTCCATCATCGATGCGCTCTCCACCATGGTGGTGGACGGCCGGCAGCTCAAAGTTTACGCCTGGTACGATAACGAGATCGGCTATGCCAACCGCATGATGGAACTGTGCAGAAAAGTAGCTTCGAGTCTGTGATGAGTGATCTGCGCAACTACACCCTGGTGACCGGGGCCTACTGGGGCTTTACCCTGACCGACGGCGCTCTGCGCATGCTGGTGCTGCTGCATTTCCACGCGCTGGGCTACACGCCGGTGCAGATCGCGTTCCTTTTTCTGTTCTATGAATTCTTCGGCATTGTCACCAACCTGGTGGGGGGCTGGATCGGTGCCCATTTCGGGCTCAAGCTCACCCTGTTTGCAGGGCTTGCGCTGCAGATCCTGGCGTTGTCCATGCTGGCGCTGCTCGACCCCGGGTGGAGTGTGGTCGTTTCAGTCGCTTATGTGATGACGGCGCAGGCGCTTTCGGGGATTGCCAAGGATCTCACCAAAATGAGTTCCAAAAGTGCGATTAAGGTGCTGATCCCTGGGGATGCCCAGGGGGCGCTGTTCAAGTGGGTGGCGATACTGACCGGCTCTAAGAATGCCCTCAAGGGAGCCGGGTTTTTCCTGGGCGGCGTGCTGTTGACCGCGCTGGGATTTCGCGGCGCCCTCTACGCCATGGCGGCAGGGCTGGCGGTGGTGCTGGCGGCTGCGGTCCTGTCGCTGCCCCGCGAGATGGGGCGTGTGAAGAAAAAAGTAGCGTTTTCAAGCATTTTGTCGAAAAGCCGTGAAATCAATCTGCTTTCCGCCGCGCGCCTGTTTCTGTTCGGTGCCCGTGACATCTGGTTCGTGGTGGGGCTGCCGGTTTTCCTGTCCGCCGGTCTGGGGTGGGGGCATGCCGAGGTCGGCGGTTTCCTGGCCCTGTGGGTGATCGGTTACGGCGGCGTGCAGGCATTGGCGCCCAACCTGTTGCGGCGTGGATTGGCGGGCGGCACGCCCAAGGGGGGTGCCGCGAGTCTGGGAGCGTTTGCCCTGGCGGTGCTGACGGCGCTGATCGCGCTGGGGGTCCATGCCGGCTTGTCCCCCTGGGTGACGGTGGTGGCAGGGCTTGCTCTGTTCGGAGTGGTGTTCGCGCTGAACTCGGCGGTGCACAGCTACCTGATCCTGGCCTACACTGAAAGCGATGATGTCGCCCTCAATGTCGGCTTCTACTACATGGCCAATGCCGCAGGTCGCCTGGTGGGCACCCTGCTTTCGGGCGTGGTGTTTCAGGTGGCGGGGCTGACGGGATGCCTGTGGGTTTCCATGCTGTTTCTTCTGGCGGCGGGAGCACTTTCGTTGCGGCTGCCGAGGGGAAAGGATTCTGAATCGCCGCAGGAGGCGCGTGTCTGATTTTATGAAATTTTCAGTCGGGTGCCCGGGATAGCTGGTGCTCTCAGCCAAGGGCCGCATGAAGCCATCCCTGGCGCTTAGTTGTCGCCCTCCTGGCGACAAATACCCTTGGCAGAGAGCACCAGCTATCCCGTTTCGCGAACAAGCGCTCCCCAGCCCTCTCACCCCCGCCGAAAAAAAGCCCGACCCATCAAAAAAAGCAACACAACCGCCGAAATGATCATCACCGGGTGATCGGCTGTTTCTCCGACGCGCGCGACCCATTGGGTGATGTCAATATCCGCCCAGTCATAGAGGCGGTTGGTGAGCCAGCCGATCAGAACCGAGCAGACCGCGATGCTGATCAGGTAGGCGAGGGTGGCGCGGCGCCCCCAGAATCGGCCGACCACGGTGATGGTCGCGGCGTTGGTGGCAGGACCCGCAAGTAGAAACACCAGCGCTGCACCGGGGGACAATCCTTTGAGGACCAGCGCCGCTGCGACGGGGGTGGTGGCGCTGGCGCAGATATAGAGCGGGACGCCGACGGCCAGCATCACCAGCAGCGACAGCCACTCCTGATCCATGAAGCGCAGAAAGAAATCGTCCGGGACGAAATAGGCGATGATGCCGGCCAGGCCGATGCCGAGCAGCAGCCATTTGCCGATATCCTGCAGCAGCTCTCCAAAGGCATAGTCCAGACCGGCGCGCAGGCGCGCGCTTTTTGACGGGCGGGAGGTGGGCGAAGAACCTTCGCCCTGGTCGCTCGGTCAGCCACAGCCGGATGCCGGCGTTTCAACCTCTTTCACCTCGGGTGACGGACTGTCCGGAATCTGGTTGATCACCACGCCGGTGATCGTGGCGGTGATGAAGGCGGCCACCGGGCGCACCACCGTCATAATCGGATCGAGCAGGGCCCAGGTCAGGGCGATGGAATCGACGCCGGTTTCCGGGACGGAAACCAGGAACGCGGCGGACGATCCCTTGCTTGCCCCCTGTTTGCGCAGGCCGACTGCCGCGGGGATGACGCCGCAGCTGCACAGGGGCAGAGGAATCCCCAGCAAAGATGCTTTAATGACGGAGCCGAGGCTTTTTTCTCCCAGATGCCGCGCCACGGCCTCCTCGGGGAGAAAGGCCTTGAGCACCCCCGCCGCAAAAAAGCCAAACAGAATGTAGGGCGCAGATTCGGCCAGAATATTCCAGCATTCGATGAAAATCCCCGTCAGAATATCCATCGGTTGATTCCCTTCAGAGTTGTCAGATGTCGTGTTTCGGCTGTTTGATCAGACGGTGCTTGACCCGGCGGATCAGTCCCCAGATCACAATGACCACCACCGGCACCAGCACCGCCAGGAGGATGTTTTTCTCCAGGTTCCATCGGTCCAGCGGCAGGCCGTCGAGAAGATAGCTCAAAAGCCCCACCATGTAATAGCTGATGGCGGCTACCGAGAGTCCTTCCACGGTTTCCTGTAGGCGAAACTGAAGACGTCCCCGCCGGTTCATGGTGGCGAGCAGATCTTTGTTCTGATCCTGCAGCATGAGATTGACGCGCGTGCGCATCATGTCCCCGGCGCGTTCGATGCGGCGCGACAGGTCCTCCATCCAGCTCTGCACCGACTCGCAGGTACGCAGGCCCGGGTTGAGCCTTCGCGTCATGAACTCAGTGAAGGTCATGTAGCCTTCGATCGGATCTTCCTTGATATTCTGCAACCGGCTCAAGACCAGATCATGATAGGCGCGGGTCGCGGAAAACCGGTGGTTGGTTTCGGCGCGCCACATTTCCAGCCGGCCCGAGAGGCGCGAGAGTCGTTCCAGGATGATGCGGTCCGTTTCAGCGCTCTCCTCGGTGGGGGCGTGGGTCAGCATCTCGGCCAGTTCGCGGTCGAGTTCCTGCAGTTGCGGCGCAATGCGCTTGGCCAGGGGCAGGGAAAGCTGCGCCAGCAGGCGGTAGGTTTCGAGTTCGATGATGCGCTGAATCAGCCGTCCCATCTGGTAGTCGGAGAGGCCGCGGTTCTGAACCATGAAACGGCCGAAGCCGTCGCTGTGCAGGCGAAAGGCGGTGCAGATGATCGCCTTACCCTGTTTCGGCTGGCTCATCATGAGCCGCTGCCCTTCGAAGATGCGGGTCAGGTTCTCGTGGTCGAAATTCAGCTGACCGTCGTCGACGATGATGTGAAAGGCCGATACGGCCTGGCCGGGCAGGGATGAGAGCCAGTCCGTCGGCAACAGGTCGATGACCGGATGCTCGAAAGGCGGGTCATGGATTGGACCGCCGCGGGAGAAGGTGAGGGAGTAGAACTCCATGTGCTTCTCCCACCGCACCGTAAATTCGCCGAAATCCTGTTGATAGGACACCTCGTCGGATGTCGGCTGGTTGACGCTGTAGCGGCGACACAGGTCACAGATCAGCTCAAAGGCCTGCGTCATTTCCGCAGGTTCGGCGCGAAAGGCCAGGTGCGTCATCTGCCGCGGCGCGGAGATCATCTGAAACGGGCGCGCGTGCAGTTCGTCGTAAAGAGCGGCGCGCAGTGGGTGCGTGGAAAACGGCAGACAGAAATAGTGCGACATATCGAAGAGTCCTTACGATCTGGAGTGTGGACGAAGCATATCGCGCGACGGAATGGTTGTAAAAGTAAACATTATCCTTGATTTCCTCACTCCTCACTCCTCACGATCTTCTTACGTTCTTTCAGAAACTCAGCCAGAATCCGCGCGGTATGTGACCCATTCTCCTTGCGGCTGACCTGTTCGGGCGTGCCCTGCGCAACGACGCTTCCGCCTTCCTCTCCCCCTTCCGGCCCCATGTCGATCAGCCAGTCGGCTTCGGCGATGATGTCGAGATTGTGTTCGATGAGCAACACGGTGTTGCCCGCGTCGACCAGGCGATGCAGAACCCGGATCAGCTTCTCGACGTCGGCCATGTGCAGGCCGATGGTCGGTTCGTCGAGGATGTAGAGGGTCGGTCCGCCGCGCATTTTCCTGCCGCTCTTGGCGTTGCCCTGAGGAGCACCGTTTGCCGGGGCCTTGGCCAGTTCCGTCACCAGTTTGATGCGCTGGGCCTCCCCGCCGGAAAGGGTCGGGCTCTGCTGCCCCAGGGTGAGGTAGCCCAGGCCGACATCCTGCAGCAGCCGCAGCGCGTGGTGAATTTTTTTGTGAGCGCTGAAAAATTCGGTGGCCTGGTTGATGGTCATTTTAAGGACGTCGCCGATGTGTTTGTCCTTGTAGGTGACCGCCAGGGTTTCCCGGGTGAAGCGCTGCCCGCCGCAGGTCTCGCAGACGATGCGGACATCGGGCAGAAAGCTCATCTCGATTTTGCGCGTCCCCTGACCTTCGCAGTCCGGGCAGCGGCCGTCGCGCGTATTGAAGGAGAAGCGGCCTGGACCCCAGCCGCGCATTTTCGCTTCGGCGGTCCCTGCAAAAAGTTTGCGAACGTCGTCCCAGAAACCGACATAGGTGGCCGGGCAGGAACGCGGCGTTTTACCGATGGGCGTCTGGTCGACCTCGAGGATGCGATGGATTGAGGCCCATCCCTTGATTTCACGGCAGCCGCTCCACGGGGGGGAATCATCCTTGTTCTTCTGCGCCAGGCCGCGACGCAGATTGTCGTGCAGTACGGAACGCACCAGAGTGCTCTTGCCGGAGCCTGACACGCCGGTGACGCATACCAGCCGCTCCAGCGGCAGGCGCAGATCGAAGCCTTGGAGGTTGTGCAGGCGGGCGTCCTTGACTTCAAGGTGGGCGCTGCGCTGAGTGACGCGACGCCGTTTGTGCAGCGGGTGGCAAAGGGGGGTCCGCAGGAACTGGCCGGTGAGGGACTCCGGCGCGGCCATCAGGTCGTCGACCGTGCCTTCTGCGACGATCCGGCCGCCATTGACGCCGGCTCCGGGGCCCAGGTCGATAAGGTGTCCGGCGCGGCGGATGGTTTCGTCATCATGTTCCACCACCACGATGGTATTGCCTTTCTGCTCCAGTTTCTCCAGGGTGTCGAGCAGCATGCGGTTATCGCGCGGATGCAGACCGATGGTGGGCTCATCGAGGATATAGCAGACGCCCCGCAGGTTTGACCCGAGCTGTGCCGCGAGACGGATGCGCTGCGCTTCGCCGCCGGAGAGGGTGGGGGCGGCACGGTCGAGACCGAGGTAGGACAGGCCCACCTCGCGCAGAAAGGCGAAGCGGGATTCAAGTTCGGCGACGATGTCCCGTGCCAGGTCAGCTTCGCGGCCTTTGAGGCTCAGCTTGCGGAAAAATTCCTCGGCGCGGACGATGGAGAGGGCCGTCAGCTCGGCGATGTTGTATCCGTGAAAAAGCACGGCCAGCGCCTCGGGGCGCAGTCGTGTCCCCCTGCAGGCAGGGCAGGGCTGCTCTTCCCCCTCGTACCAGGCGTTCCACCAGATCTCCTCGCCGCTCTGCTCTTCATCGAAACCGACCAGGCGCAGACCGGTGCCGTAGCAGCTTTCGCACCAGCCGTGCTTGCTGTTGAACGAGAACAGACGCGGATCGGGTTCCTCAAAGCCGCGCCCGCAGTCGGGGCAGGCGCGCCGGGTTGAAAAGATCGTGTCCCTGCTTTGGGTACCGGATCCGACGAGCGCGACCTTGACCACCCCCTTGCCGTAATCCAGAGCGCGATGGAGGCGCTCGCGCAGACACTCCTCATTCTCCGCCGTGACCTTCACATCTCCTGCCGGAAGGTCGATGTTGTGCTCGCGGAAGCGGTCGAGCCGCGGCCAGTTGTCGGTCGGCGTATCCACACCGTCAACCCGCAGGTGGGAGAACCCTTTGCCGGCCGCCCATTTGGCCAGATCGGTGTAGTAGCCTTTGCGCCCCACCACCAGCGGGGCGAGCAGGGAAATCTCCTGTCCCTTGGAGTCGCGCATCAGGCGGGCGACGATCGCTTCATGGGACTGGGGCTCGATCGGGATGTTGCACTCGGGGCAGTACTGAACGCCAAGCTTGACGAAGAGCAGGCGCAGAAAGTGGTAGATCTCTGTCAACGTGGCGACGGTGCTTTTGCGCCCGCCGCGGCTGGTGCGCTGCTCGATGGCGACCGTCGGCGGGATTCCGGTGAGCGCGTCGATGTCGGGACGCGAGGAGGGCTGCACGAACTGCCGTGCGTAGGCGTTGAGGGATTCGAGGTAGCGTCTCTGCCCCTCGGCGAACAGAATATCGAAGGCCAGGGTGCTTTTCCCCGATCCGGAGACTCCGGTGATGACGGTGAATGCATCCCGGGGCAGGCAGACGTTGACCCCTTTGAGATTGTGCTCCCGGGCGCCGTGAACACAGATCTGCCGGTCGATTGATTGTTTTCGCCCCGGGGACGGAAAACTCGCGGCTTCTCCTCGATCCGAGCCACTCTTTCCCATCCTGGCCGAGGCTTCGTTGCGCTGCTGCTGGTCGATGTATTGGCGCAGGGCGAGGCCCGTGTGGCTGTCCGTACACTCCATGACCTCCAGAGGCGAGCCGGTACAGATAATCCTGCCGCCGCCTTCGCCTCCTTCCGGCCCCAGATCGATCAGCCAGTCTGCAGCAGCGATGACATCAAGATTGTGCTCAATGATCAGCAGGGAGTGCCCCTCAGACTGCAATCTGCGAAGGGCTTTGAGCAGCCGGGCGATGTCATCGAAATGCAGGCCGGTGGTCGGTTCGTCGAACAGAAACAGCATCCCTTTACGGCTTTTCTTTTTGCGCCCCTGCGTGGCGCTGAGATGCCCGGCCAGCTTAAGCCGCTGGGCTTCGCCCCCGGAGAGGGTCGGGACCGGCTGCCCGAGGGAGAGGTAGTCGAGCCCGACCGCTTCCAGCGGTTCCAGCCCGCGCAAAACCTCAGGCCTGTCTGCGAAAAAGCTCAGCGCTTCGGCGACTGTCATCTCCAGTACATCGGCGATGGATTTGCCGGCGCCGCCATCGGCCCCGTGCACCTTGATCTCGAGAATCTCGGGACGAAAGCGGCGGCCGTCGCAGTCGGGGCAGCGCAGGTAGACGTCGCTGAGAAACTGCATCTCGACATGCTCGAAGCCGTTGCCGCCGCAGGTGGGGCAGCGCCCGTTGCCGGTGTTGAAACTGAAGGTGCCGCTGGTATAGCCGCGCTCGCGCGCCACGAGCTGATCGGCGAAAATGGCGCGGATGGCGTCAAAGGCGCCGACGTAGCTGGCGGGATTGGAGCGGGTGGTGCGGCCGATGGGGGACTGATCGATCAGGACGACCTCGGAGATTTCCTCATGGCCACGGATGGCGTGATGGGCCCCGGCCGGTTCGACCGGCCTGCCCTTGATCTTGCTCAGCGCGTTGTACAGGACATCCTGCACCAGGGTGGACTTCCCCGAGCCGGAGACGCCGGTGACCACCACCATGCATTGCAGCGGAATGCAGGCGTCGACCTCCTTGAGATTGTGTGCGGCGGCCCCCTCGATGATCAGTCTGGGCGCATTTTCCTCCGGCACCTTGTTCGATGGGGCGGCGACCGTCTTTTCTCCGCACAGGTATTGAGCGGTGAGAGATTGGCCTGATTCAAGCAGAGCCTGGGGGGAGCCGTTGAATACGATCTGCCCGCCGTTTTTGCCCGGCCCCGGTCCCATGTCGATGATCCGGTCCGCGCCCCACATCACCTGGGGATCGTGTTCCACCACCAGCAGTGAATTGCCGGCGTCGCGTAATCGGTGCAGCACACCGATGACCCGGTTCATGTCGCGGGGGTGCAGGCCGATGGACGGTTCATCGAGGACGAACAGTGTATTCACCAGCGAAGTTCCGAGAGCGGTGGCCAGGTTGATGCGCTGCACTTCTCCCCCTGAAAGAGTGCGCGATTGGCGATCGAGGGTCAGGTAGGCCAGCCCGACATCCACCAGGTAGCGCAGTCGGGTGCGGATTTCACCCAGCAGCGGGTCGACAGCTTCCGCAATGGAGGATGGCAGCTGAAGCCTCTCAAAAAAGCGCAGACAACGGTCGATGGGAAGACGCATGATGTCGTGCAGGGTCAACCCCGGCAGAGCCTGTAGCTGCGCGTCGCTCATGTCGAGATGGGTGGGGCGGAAGCGCTTCTGCGGAGCGAGCACCGCGTCTGCATCCTCTCTGGAGCCGATGCGCCACAGCAGCGCTTCATTTTTGAGGCGCGCGCCGCCGCAGTTCGGGCACAGATCGTAGGAGCGGTACTTGGAGAGCAGCACCCGGATGTGCATCTTGTAGCTTTTGCCCTCCAGCCAGTCGAAGAAGCGTTTAACCCCGTACCATACGCCGTCTTCCCATTCGCCATCTCCCTCCATCACCCAGGCACGCTGCGCGTCGCTCAGCTCGCGCCAGGGGATGTCCACGGGAATGCCGCGTTGATCGGCGAACTTGATCAAATCCTCCTGGCATTCGCGGTAGCTCTCGCTCTGCCAGGGTTTGACCGCGCCATCAAACAAGGATTTGCTTTCGTCCGGAATGACCAGATTAGGATCGATCCCCATGGTGCGCCCGAAACCGCGGCAGGTGTCACAGGCGCCAATGGGAGAGTTGAAGCTGAACAGATTGGACTGCGGTTCCGAAAAGGAAATATCGCATTGGGCGCAGTGTCTTTCGGCGGAAAAGCGCAGGGGGGGCTGAGGCGTCTTGTCGTCAGCAAAGGGAATGACGCTCAGGCGGCCGTGCCCGACCCGCAGGGCGGCTTCAAGGCTCTCCACCAGGCGGTCGCGGCGCAGGTCGGACAGGACGACTCGATCCTGAATCACCTCCAGTGTGTCGCCGCTTTCGCGGTGGATGCGGGTGTAACCCTGCGCGGCGAGATGTTCCTTGATCTCCTCCGGGCCGAATTTCTCCGGGATCCTGACTTCGAAGGTGATCAGGGCGCGGCGCCCCGCCAGTTGATCGAGAAGCCTGGTGGCAATGGTTTCCGGGGTGTCCTGTCGTACTTCGCTGCCGCAGCGGCGGCAATACAGGCGGGCGCCCCGTGCGAAGAGCAGCTTGAGGTGGTCGGTCAGCTCTGTCATAGTCCCCACGGTGGAGCGCGAAGTTCGCACCGGGTTGGTCTGATCGATGGCAATCGCCGGTGGGATGCCGTCGATGCGATCGACCTGGGGCTTGTCCATGCGGTCGAGGAACTGTCGCGCGTAGGGGGAGAAGGTCTCCACGTAACGGCGCTGCCCTTCGGCGTAGATGGTGTCGAAGGCCAGCGACGATTTGCCGGAACCGGAAACGCCGGTGACGACGACCAGTTCACCGAGAGGCAATTCCAGATCGAGATTCTTGAGATTGTTCTGGCGCGCGCCATGAACGAAAATGCAGTCAGAGTGCATGAATAAGTTCCTGCAGTATAAAAAAAAACAATAGGGGTATCCGAACCTGAAAGCTGGAATGACTGTTCAGGACGGTGGCGACAATCTACCCCGGGGGTAGTGAAGCCCTGACGGTACAGTTTCAAAATTTCGATTATACTTGAAGATGAATGTAAAACGTAAGGGGGGGTGATTGGCCGGGGGATCAATCAGCGGTCTGCAGGTGTTGCTGCAGAGCGAACCATTGAGGATATGAACCGCTGTCTGAGATCAAACGGCCATCTTTTGCAAAGAGTATTCGGGATTTGCAGGAGTGAAAAATATTTCAGGATTTGACGTTTGATCGTTTTCGATTCCGTGAAGAAAACAGCCGGCCACGAAACGGCGCAGGGCATGTGCAGTTTCATTGACCAGCCCCTCGAATTCGATGCCGTAGCCCTGGCGGTAGTTGTTTTCCTGGCAGGGTTCAATCGCGTAAAGGACACGTCCGCTTATTTCGATTTCCCGTTTCATTCCAAGCAGGGGGATGCAGAGGTGCAGCGCCTCATCGCGCTGAAGGTGAAAGCCAGATTGGATAAACATGCCCCCGGTACCCAGGGTCATGATCTGCCCCATATTCCAGCACCGCCCCTGGCGCCGAAACATGCCCGGCAGATGTACCCCGGTTCTGAGCCGTCTGCGCGGATGGTTCTGGAGCAGGGACTGAGTCAGGCTGTAAATGGAAAAAATGTCCGCCGCAACCCGTTTTTGCGGGAGTCGAGAAGAAAGTTCCGGTGAAGGGGTCTCTTCATCCTCCAGGATTGCATAATGTGTTTTGCTGCGGCGTTCAAGCAGGGGGAGCAAGGGGGTGAGATGGGACTGGTTCTCTCTCAACCAGGGTGCATCAAATATCACCAGATCCGGCTCTGTCGTTTCGAGCTGTTCCAGAATGTCGTCGTGATGATGCGAAGTCAGCGAACGATATCCCCAGTGTTTGAGGACCATATCGAGGTTTGACAGAAGATGTTGATGCTTCGACGCAACCAGAACCCGTTTCATCGATCCGCCCCTTAGTGTGAAATCAGTGAACCTCTTAACCTTGAAAGTATATGTATATTTATTAAACTCTAATCATTTTTTTTCTGCAGGTCAAGTGCAATGTATGATTTAATGATTTTTCGCTAAACAGCTGTCCAAAAAGTAGGGAATTTATGCTATAAGGACAGATAAAATCCGATTTTCAAATGCAGCAAGGAGAAATTCACATGGCGGTTCGCAACAGGGCGGTTTTTCTGATTCTGTGGTCTGTTTTCTTTTTTATGGCGGCAACCAATGTCTGGGCACTTGAGGTCAGCGAGGCGGTGATCACCACCGATATAATCGATCGCTCGCCGGTGGATGCCATCGAAAGCTACTCGTCGGACGTGGGGAAAATCTACTGTTTCACACGGATTGAGGGTGCGCTTGAAGAAACTTCGGTGAGCCATGTGTGGTATTACGAAGATGAGGAGATGGCACGCATCACTCTGCCGGTGCGGTCTTCCTACTGGCGCACCTGGTCATCCAAGAATATCCTGCCGGAATGGACCGGAGACTGGAGAGTGGAGATCTTGAATGAGGATGGTGTTCGAATCAAGTCGATCTCCTTCAACCTGTTTTGATCATATTTTTGATTGTCGCGTGAGGACCGGCCCGGTCTTCTGCTCCTCAATGTAAAAATCCCAGGCGATGATCAATTCTGGTCACCGCCCGGGGCGAAATGGATAGGTTGCTGATAAAATCTATTCGTTTTTCTTGGCGCGTGCCGCGCGGGCCTTGGCCAGGTTCTCTCCGAGTCCGCGTTCCTTGGCCATTTCCCGCCGGCTTTCAGAATAATTGCGGGCGGCAAGCGGTTGAGTGCGCGGGATGTCGAAGCGCTTGCGGTATTCGGTCGGTTTCATGTCATGGGCGGTTTTGAGGTGGCGGGAGAGGGTTTTCATCTCTTTGCCACACAACATGCAGGTGATCTTGTCTTTTCCGAAAGCCTTTTTGCGTGAAATGACCGGTGCATCACTCTGCGCCTGGTCAGTTTCTCCAACCGAAATGGATTCGCCTTTTTCAATGGCCTGCAGAGCATTGTGAATTTCAGCAAGTTCAGCGACCAGGTCTTCTTTTGTCATTTGTGTGGTTGATGCATGAGCCGCCACGATTTCAGCAGCCATTTCAAGAAGTGTAGGCATTGTGTTCCGTCCTCCAGAGTTGTTGTTTTGCCGAAAGTTCGATTAATGTTTCGTTTCTATAGTTTCAGAAAATACAAAAATTGCATATAAAATCAAGTAAAAATGTCGAACTGTAGCTTTTATTTTGTAAACAGGATCTGTTTCTGTTCTGCCAACGTCAATATAAATAACCACACCCTGATGTCTTTCTTTTGCTCTGGAAAGTAAACTGTATGGACATAAGAAGAAAAATAGAAGAAAGAGAGCGGTCTGTTCTTTCCCCTTTTGCAGTGAAAAGTTTTGACTCACGAGGCAGGGAAGAAACTGAGGAACAATGCAGTGTCCGCACTGTCTTTCAGCATGACCGGGACAAAATTCTCCATTCAAAATCTTTTCGGCGGCTTAAGCACAAAACACAGGTTTTCCTTTCTCCTGAGGGCGATCATTATCGTACCCGTTTGACACATACTCTTGAGGTTTCTCAGATTGCACGTACCGTTGCGCGTGCCCTCGATCTGAATGAAGATCTGACGGAAGCGATTGCTCTGGGCCATGACCTGGGCCATACACCTTTTGGTCATGCCGGTGAACGTGTGCTCAATGAACTTGTGCCTGATGGTTTTCATCATGTGCGTCAGAGCCTGCGTGTGGTAGAGAAACTTGAAAAGGACGGGCACGGGTTGAATCTGACATACGAAGTGCGTGACGGCATTCTGAAACACTCCAAAGGAATTGGCCCCATCGATCCGGGGCAACCCGGAGCCTTGCCTCTGACGCTTGAGGGGCAGGTGGTACGGCGCTGCGATATTCTGGCTTATGTCAATCACGACCTTGATGATGCCCTGCGCGGAGAAGTGATTGCCTTCGAGCAGGTGCCGCGCGATATTGTCTCTGTGCTGGGTGCCACGCATGGCCGACGTATCGACCGCATGGTGCGCGACATGATTGAATGCAGCATGGCAGCAGGTGGAAGCGAGATTCGTCAGTCGCAGGAGATGGCGCACGCGGTTATTTCTTTACGCGACTGGCTTTATGAAAATGTTTACCGTATCCGCAGCGTCCACGATGACTTCAATAAGGCCGCCCGCATCCTGCGTGAACTTTACCAGTATTTTGTGCAGGACGAGGAGCAGTTGACAGCCTATGGCGGACGGCGGCGCGAAGGTGATTCAATGGACGTCTCCACGGCCGATTTCCTTGCGGGGATGACTGACCGATATGCAATGAATCTGTACCATGAACTGTTTTTGCCGCAGCCCTGGAAGATTCTCTGACTTCTCCAAACCCATTGAATTCGCGGTGAACAAAGTTGATGGCGTCGCAAAAAGTCCGTCCTACGGCGTTACGGCGTTTTTTCAGGACCTCGACATACCTGATGTATGCCTTCGCCCCTGAAAAACCACCAGGCCTTGTAGGACGAAATTTTTGCTTAGCCATCCTCTGGTTTTTTGCGAGTGCGTCAAAGTTGACTCCCTGACTTTTTGGTGTTAGTTTTAGCTAATTATATTATTTCATGTTTCATCAGGAACGTCTTGCATGGCAGCCGGTGAGAATAGGAATATGTATCTTGTCTTTCGAATAGGCGTGTTTGGATTTTGCCTGCCGGTTTCCTCTTTAGTAGAAATTCTCGACGATTCTTTGCTGCCGTGTCACCCTGTTGATACTATTTCGCTGCGTGGTGGCGAAATCCCTGTTGTTGATGGACGCAGTTGGTTTGAGTGCCTGCCAAGTGACGGGAGTTCAGTCACGAACGCATTGGTTGTCGCCGCGGCGGAGACAAATCTGGCATTGATGGTTGATGCGGTCGATGGTATTTTCCCCGCAGAGGAATTTGAAATAGGCGATGTGCCTCCGCTGCTCTGTGACGGTGATCGGGTGCGTTACCGGCTTTTAGCGTTCTGGCGTAATGAGCCCCTTGTGGTTTGTGATCCGAAAGAATTAAAGTCTGCGGTAAGCGGTCATGAATGAGAAGTTCTGTCTGTTTCATTGTGGTGGCATTGCTCTCACGATCCCTGTCGGGAAAGTTCTAAGGGTGGAACCCGGGCCGCGGATTTATCCACTGCCTCGAATGCGGGCGTCGATGAATGGCGTTTTTCGGTTCGAGAAGGAATGGGTTCCCGTTCTGCATTTTGAAAAAATTATTCCGAAACACGATTTTCGGCAGGATGCTTGCTGCACGGAAAGAAAATATGTTCTTGTCTGTGCGACAGAGCTTGGATATGTCGGCTTACCCTGCGATCGCGCTGTCAGAATTGTGAACGCTGGTGTTGATTGCTTTGCTGCCTGTGAAGCACCACTGATCCCGGGGTGCTCGCAGGAAATGATCTACCGAAACGAACGTTACCCCATTCTGGATATAGACCGGCTTTTGCCCCATTGCCCATGATTACTGCTGTCCCATGTCCGGGTGCGGCGCCAAGGAGGCTTGAATGAGCAAAAAACTGCTGCTGGCCGATGACAGCATCACGATTCAAAAGGTGATCGGAATCACTTTCGCCAATGAGGATGTTGACCTCGCAATCGCGGATAATGGCGATACGGCGCTTGAGATGGCGCAGGATCAGAAGCCCGACCTGATCCTGGCTGATGTGCTGATGCCGGGGAAAGACGGCTATGAATTGTGTGAGGCCATAAAAAAGGATTCGCAATTCAAAGGGGTTCCCGTCCTTTTGCTGTCCGGCACCTTCGAGCCGTTTGATGAAGACAAGGCGCGCGCAAGCGGCGCTGATGACTGGATTGCCAAACCGTTCGAATCACAGGCGCTGATCGATAAGGTCAACAAGCTGCTGCAGCGTGCTCCTGAATCTCTCGCCGTTCCTGCGAGCGCCCAGCCCTCTGCGGAAGAACCTCCCGTTGACGCGGAGCTCCCTGCCGAAGGGGAAAGTGAGATCGCCTCCGAGGAGGCCGGTGTGTGGGGCGAGTTCTCCTTTGACGAGGAAGAAATGGCGCCGGAGAAAGAGCCCGCCCCGGTGTATGATTCCGGTTCGGTCGGCCTTCAGGATGTAGACGGCCAGGATGAGGAGGATATTCTCGAACTCGACGATGCGGATATCCTTGAAGAGGAGGCTGGTCCTACGTCGGATGAAACCGACCCCTTCCCTTTCCAGGAGGGTGTCGAGGATGAGGCGAATGAGGATTTCGGCCTGGTCTCGGGAGAAATGGATTCGACCGCTGCACCTGAAGAGAAGGATTTCAGCGAGGGACTGGCCGAAGCTGAAGAGGAGGAGTCTTTCCCTCTCGCGGATTGGGACAATTCAGAGTCGGCCGATGATGTCGAAGAAGAAATTGGAACGGGATCGCGAGAGGATTCTTTCGCAGCTCTCTTGTCAGATGACCAGTCGGATGAGTTTTCTGAAGAGCAGGACCTGCAACAGCAAACACCAGAACCGTTTTTCACCGTCGAAGACGAGGAGCCAGGGGCCGTATCTGAGGAAACGCTTGAAACCGGCCCGGCCGTATCGCAGCCCGCTGCCGATTCCTTCGCTTTCCCTGCAGTCTCACAGGACACTCCAGCGAGCGGTGCGACGGTTGCCGCAGCCCCGCCTCAACTCGATGAAGAACGGGTTGAAGCCATTGTGCAGAAGGTTGCCGACGAGGTGGTGAACCGCCTGGCCGGTTCAATTCTGGAAAAAGTCGCCTGGGAAGTGGTGCCCGACCTGGCGGAGAGCCTGATCAAGGATGAAATCCGCAAGATCAAGGACGCTTTGAAATAACGAACACAGGGGCGAGCGCGCTTGACAATATTGACGGATGAAATGGGGATTGCTACAATCCCCATTTCGTTTTTCTGCCGCTTTATCCACTGCGGCGCCTTTGATTTCAACACCTTACATCATCCATTTATTGATAAAGGAACATCGCTGTAATGGAACCTATGCTGCCCAAAGGATATGAGCCGACCGAGGTTGAGGACAAATGGTATCAACGGTGGGAGTCGGACCGTTGTTTCCATGCCGATGAAAACTCCCCCAGGCCCCATTATTCAATTGTGATTCCGCCGCCCAATGTGACGGGGGTGCTGCACATGGGCCATGCGCTCAACAATACCCTGCAGGATGTTCTCGCACGCTGGAAGCGCATGACCGGTCACGAGGTTCTATGGATGCCGGGTACCGACCATGCCGGTATCGCCACCCAGAACGTAGTGGAGAAGCAGCTGGCGCAGCAGGGGCAGGACCGGCATGAACTCGGCCGCGAGGAATTCGTGCGCCGCGTGTGGCAGTGGCGCGAGGAGTCGGGCGGGCAGATCATCAATCAGCTCAAGCGCCTGGGAGCTTCCTGCGACTGGGAGCGCGAACGGTTCACCATGGATGAGGGGCTGTCCAAAGCGGTGCGGGAAGTGTTTGTCCGCCTGTACGAGGATAAACTCATTTACCGGGACAACCGCCTGATCAACTGGTGCCCGCGCTGCCACACCGCCCTTTCCGACCTTGAGGTCGAACACGCTGACAAAAAAGGGCATTTCTGGCATCTGCGTTACCCGGTCAAGGACAGCGACCGCACCCTGGTGGTGGCCACCACCCGCCCCGAAACCATGCTCGGCGATACAGCAGTGGCCGTGCATCCCGACGATGAGCGCTACGCCGACCTGGTAGGCAAGAGCATCATGCTGCCGTTGGTGAATCGCGAAATCCCCATCATCTTCGATGAGTATGTGGACAGCGAGTTCGGCAGCGGCGCGGTGAAGATCACCCCCGCCCACGACTTCAACGACTTTGAAATCGGTAAGCGCCACGGCCTCGAATTTATCAATATTTTTGATGAATCCGGCCGCATCAACGAAAACGGCGGCCCCTACCAGGGGCAGGACCGCATGGAAGCGCGCAAGGCTGTGGTGACCGACCTGGAAGCTGCAGGGTTGCTGGAGAAGATCGAGGACCACAAGCTCGCCGTGGGTGAATGCTATCGGTGCAAGACGGTCATCGAGCCCTATATGAGCAAGCAGTGGTATGTCAAGGTCGGGCCGCTGGCTGAAGAGGCGATCCGTGCCGTGCAGCAGGGTGAAACCCGCATTGTTCCCCAGCAGTGGGAGAAGACCTACTACGAGTGGATGTTCAACATTCAGGACTGGTGCATCAGCCGCCAGATCTGGTGGGGGCATCGCATCCCGGCCTGGTTCTGCGGTGCCTGCGGCGAGATCACCGTGTCCCGGGAAGATGCGTCTGTCTGTGCCCACTGCGGCAGCAGCGACATCAGCCAGGAAACCGATGTTCTCGATACCTGGTTTTCCTCTGCCCTGTGGCCTTTCTCGACCATGGGCTGGCCCGAGCAGACGGAAACCCTCAAGAAATTTTATCCCACCTCTTGCCTGGTCACCGGCTTTGACATCCTTTTTTTCTGGGTGGCCCGCATGATGATGATGGGATTGCGGTTCATGGATCAGGTCCCTTTCAAGGAGGTCTACATCCACGCCCTGGTGCGCGACGCCCAGGGGCAGAAGATGAGCAAGAGCAAGGGCAATGTCATCGATCCCCTGACCATCATCGATGAGTACGGCGCCGACGCGTTCCGCTTCACTCTTTCTGCTTTTGCCGCCATGGGGCGCGACATTAAATTGTCTACTGACCGGATTTCCGGCTACAAGGCTTTTGCCAACAAGCTCTGGAATGCTGCGCGGTTCACCCTGATGAATCTGGAAGGGTTCGATCCGAAGGATGTGAACCTCGATCAGCTTGAGCTGTCACAGGCTGATCAGTGGATTTTGGCCCGTCTCGCCCAGACGGCCCGCGACACCAATGCGGCATTAGCCGACTACAAATTCAACGATGCGGCCAATATCCTTTATGCTTTCACCTGGCACAACTTCTGCGACTGGTACATTGAGTTGTCCAAGGGAGATCTTTACGGGGATGATGTACAGAGTCGCAGGCGTGCCCAGAGCGTACTGTATGTGGTGCTTGAGCAGCTGCTGCGGCTGTTGCATCCGATCATGCCCTTTATCACCGAAGAAATCTGGCAGTGCCTGCCGGGAGAGCGGCCCACATCTTACCTGATGCAGGCCGACTACCCCACCGGCGCTCCCTATGCCGCTTTCGGCGATGAGGGCCCGGCCCGTATGGAGCTTCTGATGGAGGTCATCCGCGCGATCCGCAATATCCGCGGTGAAATGGATGTGGCCCCAAGCCGTCGCATTACCGCGGTGCTCGATATCAGGAATGAGGGCGACGCTCAGGTTGTGAGAGAAGGACAGGACTACATCCGAAGCCTCGCCGGGTTGGAGGATCTTCAGTTCGGCGTCGGAATCGAACGGCCGGAAAAAGCCGCGACCCAGGTTGCGGGAGAGATCGAGGTTCTGCTGCCCATGGCCGGCCTGATCGATGTCGAGGAGGAGGAAAAACGTCTCGCCAAGGAGATTGCCAAGGTGCAGAAGGATGTCGATTTCTTCACCAAAAAATTGTCCAACGAAAAGTTTGTCGCCAACGCACCGCCGGCCGTACTCGAAAAAGACCGCGGCAAGTTGGCCGACGCCCGGGAGAAACTGGCGATTCTGCAGCAGAGTCTGGAGCGGGTTCAGGGCTGGAAATAGCGTGATTGGCTACAATAGGAAAACAGAGAAGGGCACTGATTTCAAGTCAGTGCCCTTCTCTGTTCCTGCGACTTCGGGATCAGATCTTTTCCAGCAGCACCGTGCTGAATTCGTTCAGCATGCGGTTTTTGACAACCCGGCAGCCGAGCTTTTCGTAAAGTTGTCGCACCTCGAAGTTGTATTCCCACAATATCCCTGATAAGAGTAGCAGTCCCCCGGTACGGGCGCGCGAGACCAGGTCGGGTGCGAAATCGACCAGGAGGTCACCGTAGATGTTGGCGAGGATCAGGTCGAAGTCACGCTCCTTGGCGGACTCCAGGCTGCCGGCAATGTGGGTGACCCGTTCGCTCACGCCGTTGTGCTCGCAGTTGAGGCGGCAGGTGCGCACCGCATCGGGGTTGATATCGATGCAGACTGCCTGTGCCGCGCCGAGATGCAGGGCGCCGATGGCCAGAATGCCGGTTCCGCTGCCCAGATCAAGAACACGCGCCCCCTGCACCTGTGGTAGTTCTTCCAGGATTTCCAGGCAGCTGGCGCTGGTTTCGTGTTCACCGGAGCCGAATGCCCCTTTGGCGATAACCAGTGGGATGCGTTCGTCTTCGACAGAGGCGTCTCCCGGCGGAGTGATAGTGAAGCGAGCGCCGATATTAAACGGTGAATACATTGAAAGTCCTCCCTGTATTGCAGTTTTCAAGAGAGTTCAGGTCACGAAGATCAGGTCTCGTCCTTCCTTCAAGCCTTTTTCACGGCTCCAGGTGCGAATCTGTGAACGAGCACCCCGAGCGCCGACAGTGACCAGGACGGGGCCCTCTCCTGCTTTGAGGGCGTCAATGGGAACCACCGGGGCACCATGAATCTTCTGCCCGATCTTGCGGCGGTCGACTTCCACCCAGCGCGTCACCTTTACCCCGGCCTGCGCAAGAATCCTGCGCCACGCTTTGCCTTCCATCCCCGCACCCCACAGGGTGACCTCACCTTCATCTTTAAGAAAACTTCTCTGCAGGTGATGCAGCTTGCAGAGACGGAACGCTTCGGCAGAGCAGTTCTGCGCCGTGCGGGTCAATCGCTGCGGTCGGTCGCGCCAGTAAAGCAGGCTTTGCGGCAGGCGGGCAAAGCGTACCCCTCGACGGGCAAGCCGCAGCCACAGATCATAGTCTTCAGCCCAGCCCATGTCCCGGTACCCTCCCGCCTGAAGCAGGATGCTGCGGCGCATCATCACGCTCGGGTGAGCGAAGGGTGATTCTACATAGAGTTCGCGCATGATGCTCTCATGGTCCAGTGCCTCGTTCTGCCACTGCTCGTATGCGCGCATCCCGTCTCGTAATCGCCAGCGCGGAAAATGTCGGACACGTGTGGCAACCAGGCCAATCTCGGATTGGCGTCGCAGAAATAGTGACTGCAGCTCCAGGCGCCGCGGATGGCAGATATCGTCGCCGTCCATGCGGGCAATCAGCGGGGCGCGGCAATGACGCAAGCCTGTGTTGAGTCCTGCGACCAGTCCTTGTGGGGGGCGTGGGATGATCCGAACCCGAGGATCGGCAGCGGCTGCCTGCCGCAGTAGATGCAGAGTGCGGTCGCGCGAGCCGTCGTCGACGGCCACAAGCTCCCAGTCGCGCAGGCTCTGAGCCTGCAAGGAAGCCAGCGCCGCCGGCAGATGCGCCTGTTCGTTGCGGACCGCCATCAGGATGGAAACCTGCGGACGGATCACAATCCCAGACTCCCGAGAATAAACAGCGCAAGGGTGTAAGTCAGCGCCGAAAGCAGTGTCGACATCATGACGATGCTGCCGGCCAGTTCGGCGTCTCCTTTCAACTGGTGCGCCATAATGTAGGTCGCCGTGGCTGTGGGCGTTCCGGCAAACAGCACGCCGATGGCCAGATCCTGCCCCCGCACTCCCATGGTGTAAAGAAGGGCGGTGGCGATGACCGGGAGCCAGATGATCTTGATGGTGGTGGAAAGCAGGGCGCAGGTCAGATCCCCCTTGAGCTTCTGCAGAGAGAATGAGCCGCCGATCGCCAGCAGCGCCAATGGCAGCGTCATGCCGGTGGCGATATGCAGGGAGCGGTCTAAAATGACAGGTATTGGCAGATGGAGAAAACTCCAGATGATCCCAGCGAAGGAAGCGATGATCAGGGGATTGAAAGCGATCTGGCGCACCCAGAAGGCGCGTCCCTGGTGCCCTCCGGCCCGGCGATGGGGCCACAACAGGGCAAGAATGGCGAAGAAGTTGAGAACGGGCACCAGAAACCCCATCAGGATTCCCGCCCGGGTCAAGCCGTCCTCGCCATATGCATTGAAGACGATGGCCAGGCCGATATAGGCCAGATTTCCGCGGAAGGCACCCTGGCTGAAGGCGCCGCGGGTCGCGGGTGCATATCCGCGCAGAGCGGCGTAGCCATAGCTCACAGCAAAGCCGATGGCAATCACCAGGGATGAACCGACCACCAGTGACCCGTTGAAATTGGCAAAAAAATCAGCGGTCCCGATCTTGTAGAAAAGCAGCAGCGGCAGGGCGACGTAATACACAAGCCTGTTTGTCTGGAAGAGGAAATGATCGTCGATCAGGTTGAGACGCTTGAGAACGAAGCCCAACCCGATCACCAAAAAGACTGGAATGACGATGGTGAGAATGTCCAGAAAAAGTACCATGAAGCGCTCCTGCCCGGCGGTTCGGGGATTTTCCCGCAGAAGAATAGCCCAGTGGCGTCGCAGGTGTCCAATATTTATCTGTGAACTGCCGCCTGCCGTGTGGCGCCTGAATGGTTGGCAGCCATAAAAAGGGTTGCGGAGAGCTGCGCTCCCGCTGTACAAAAACCTATGACAAAAAATGATAAAATCCGTCTTGTTTTTCTGATCGGCCTCGTCGCGGCGATCACTGCGCTGCACTATCTGACCGGAACAGAAAAAGCGCATTTTCACGATATCTACCGCCGGCTCTACTACCTTCCCATCGTTCTTGGCGGGCTGTGGTTTCTGCTGCGCGGCGGTCTGATCACCTCCCTGGCCATTTCAATTATCTACATGCCCCATGTCATCTTTCAATGGGGGCATCACCCGGCCAGCGCTCCGGAACAATATCTTGAAATTCTGCTCTACAACGTCATCGGCTTTGTGACCGGCTTTCTGACTCTGGCCGAGCGCAAACAGAAAAACCGCTATCAGCGCACAGCAAAACGGCTGGAACAAAGCTTTGCTGCCCTGCGTCGGCAGGCCGATCAGATCCTGGAGGTGGAGGAGCAGCTTAGACGCGCCGATCGTTTGTCCGCGCTGGGAGAGCTCTCCGCTGAACTGGCTCACGAAATCCGCAATCCTCTGGGGTCTATTCGTGGGACGGCAGAAATTCTGCAGGATGGGATCGACCCGTCCGACCGGCGCCACGAATTCGCCCTGATTCTGCTGCGCGAGGTCGAGCGACTCAATCGCGTGGTCGAGCAGTTTCTTGATTTCGCCCGGCCTGCCAGGATGGAGCGATCTTTTTTTGATCCAGGGCAGGTGCTTGAGGATGTGTTCTCGCTGGTCCAAAGGCAGGCGGACAAGCAGGGCGTGGCTCTTGAAAAGCAAGGGAGTGCCGGCCTGGTCGTGGGCGACGGGGAACAGCTCAAGCAGGTGTTTCTCAACCTGGTTCTCAATGCCGTGCAGGCCATGCCGGAAGGGGGGCGTCTGGACGTCGGCCTGCAGCGGGACCCGGAGCATGTTGAAATCACTTTCAGCGACACGGGACCGGGCATTGCGCCGGAGCACCTTGAGCGGATCTTTACTCCTTTTTTCACGACACGAACCGAGGGCATCGGTCTGGGGTTGGCCATCACGCAGCGACTGGTGAAAAAGAACGGCGGGGAATTGAGCGTGACCAGCGAACCCGGCAAGGGAACGGCTTTTGTTCTGACCCTTGTGCCCGCTGAGACAACGGAGAATTCATGACGAAGCCTACAGTCCTGATCATCGAAGACGATGCCTCCCTGCGGCGCGTGCTGGAATTCAGCCTTGAAGAAAGCGGCTATCGGGTGCTGACTGCTGAAAGCGGCGAAGCAGGGCTGGACCTGTTTCGGAATGAGGACCCATCACTGGTGATCACCGATATCGCCATGCCGGGTATTTCCGGCTATGAGGTGCTCAAAGCCGTCAAGGAGGAAAGCCCCGACACCGTTGTTATCGTCATTACGGCCTTCGGTTCGGTGGAAAAAGCTGTAGAGGCCATGAAGCTGGGGGCTTATGACTACCTGACCAAACCTTTTGGCCGCGACGAACTGCGCCTGGTGGTGGCCAAGGCCCTTGATTTTCGCGGTCTGCAGGCTGAGAATGCCCGGTTGCGCGAGGTGTTGAACGACCGGGTCGACTTTTCTCATATCGTCGGAATCTCTCCGCGCATGCAGCAGGTGTTCGAGGTGGTTCGGCGTGTGGCGGCAACAGAGGCCACCGTCCTGCTGCTGGGGGAAAGTGGAACGGGGAAGGAGCTGGTCGCCCGGGCCATCCATCACGGCAGCGATCGGTCGCAGGGCCCTTTTGTGGCGGTGAACTGTGCCGCGATCCCCCACGATCTGCTGGAAAGTACCCTGTTCGGCCATCGCAAAGGATCATTTACCGGGGCGGTGAGCGATCGGGCGGGAAAATTTGAGCAGGCCCGCGGCGGGACCTTGTTTCTCGATGAAGTGGGTGAATTGCCCATTGATCTTCAGCCCAAACTGCTGCGTGCTTTGCAGGAGCGTGAAATCGAGCCGGTTGGCGCGGATCCCGTTAAAGTCGATGTGCGTGTGATTGCCGCCACCAATCGTCAGTTGCGGCAGGCTGTGGAGGACGGATCATTCCGCGAAGATCTTTACTACCGTCTTGCGGTGATTCCTGTGACCCTTCCGGCCCTGCGCGAGCGGCGAGACGATATCCCCCTGCTGGTGCGGCATTTCGTGAGCAAACATGGAGGCCAGGGGGTCAGGGTTGACGATGCGCTGCTGCAAAAACTGAGCAACCTGCCCTGGGCCGGAAATGTGCGAGAACTTGAAAACTGCGTTGAACGCATGCTGATTCTTCGAAATAAAGATCGTTTGACTGTTGAGGATTTTACTCCACTGGAGCAATCGCAGTCACTGGACAGGGAAGGGGGGCAGAGTCCGCCTTTGCTGAACATGCCCGAAGAAGGGGTTGCCCTGGAAGAGATTGAAAAGCAGGCCATTGTCGAGGCGCTTCATCGTCATGGCGGCAACCAGACGCGGGCCGCGGCATTTTTGCGCATACCGCGTCACACCCTCATTTATCGGATGGAGAAATACGGCATTAAAAGGTAGTATTTCAGATAAGAGTTTAACTCCGGTGGTGAAAGCTGAAAGCTCTGTTCGATTTCGATGATCGCGGAGCGTCGCCGGAAAGGAGAGAAAATGTCCCGATTGCTGACGGACGGCGAACAGATGATGCGTGCTGGAGAGGCGCTGCCATTTGAGATGGGAGGCTGGATCGACACCGCTCCGTTTGAAAACCTGCTCGGTATGGTGATTGATGAAGCCGCCAGCGGGAAAGCTGTCCTGCGGATGCCGTTCACGGTAAAGCTGGCACAGGGGGGAGGGTTGATGCACGGCGGGGCGATTACCGCCCTGGCCGACACGGCCGTGGCCATGGCCATAAAAAGTGTGCTGCCTGAAGGAACCCACTTTGCAACTACCGAATTGACCACGCGCTTCATGGCTCCCGTACAGGAAGGAGTCCTGATCGCGAGAGCATCGGTCAGCCGGCCGCAGGGGCGTACTTTTTATGGCGAAGCCGTTCTGGAGGATGAAAAGGGCGAGAAAATCGCGCGTTTCTCCTCGGTTTTCCGTGTGGCGCGCGGGCAGGGGCTCGAGGAATGACTGCTGCCGAATTTGAAAAACACGTGGCGCGCGCCATATCCGCGATTCCGCCCCAATTTATAGAGCGGGTCGACAACCTCTCTTTTCAGGTTCATCCCTGGGCCGACGAGGAGACGCTGCAGTGCGTTGGACTGGCCGATCCGCGGGACCTGCTCGGCTATTACATGGGCTGGCCCCTGCCCGAGCGGACCCATGACTACGGCAGCTGCCCTCCCGATGTCATCATCATTTATCAAGGTGCGGTTGAGAGTTACATTGAAGAAACCGGCCAGCCACTGGAAAAGGTTCTACTTGAAACCGTCATGCATGAACTGGCGCATTATTTCGGATTTTCCGAAGACGAAATGGCCATTGTCGAACGTCTTTGGGAGCAGGAGTCTTGACTTTCCCAGGGTGAGAGATAAACATAGGGGAATTGGAATATTTAAGTGTCGCTTTTAGGCAGATCCGTTTTTATTGCATAAATACTGCCCTGAGCGGCCTCAATATGGGACATTGAATCGACCGAAAGGATTTTGACATTATGATCCGTCTATTGGCTTTTTTTGCGGGGATTTTTCTTTTAGCTGCGCCTATGGCTGCCCTGGCCGGTTCGCCCCGTCCGGACGCACCGCCTGCTCCAACAGTGCGGGTCGGCAGCGTCGCGCCGGACTTCACTCTCAAGACCTTCAGTGGTGCCGAGGTCACTCTCGCCAATCTGCGCGGCAAGGTGGTGATGATCAATTTCTGGGCGACCTGGTGCCCTCCGTGTCGGGAAGAGATGCCGTCCATGGAACGTTTGTATCAGCGCATGCAGGGCAAACCCTTCGAAATGCTTGCCATCAATGTAGAAGAGGATGCGCGCCAGGTCCTGGGAGATTTTCTCCGGAAGACGCCTCTCTCTTTCCCGATTCCCCTCGATACCAACCGTCAGGCCCAGGAACTCTACCGGGTTTACCGGTTTCCTGAAACCTTCATCGTTGACCCCAATGGCGTCGTAGTCAATCATATTATCGGTCCGCGGGATTGGGCAACGTCCGACACCATCGATTACCTCACCAGCCTGATGAGCCAGTAGAGGAGTGTCCATGAGCGCCAATGCGGATATTACTTTCTGGATCGCTTTTTCAGCAGGGATTCTCTCATTCTTCTCCCCCTGCGTTCTGCCTCTTATCCCCTCGTATCTGACCTACATTACCGGTATTTCCTTCGGTCAGCTCAAGGATGCCCACCCCAGCACCAAGGTGCGGGTGTCGGTGGTTTTCCACTCCCTGGTCTTTATTCTCGGGTTCTCCCTGGTTTTCGTGACCATGGGCGCGATAGCCGGCTGGGCGTCCCACTCCTTTCAGAGTCATCTGCGAGAAGGACTCGGCATCGTTCAAAAGGTCGGGGGCGTCCTGATCTTTCTCTTCGGTCTGCATCTCTCGGGGCTGTTTCACTTCGGGGTTCTCCTGGGTGAAAAGCGCGTTCACCTTGCGAGCAAACCCACCGGCTTCATCGGCACGCTCCTGGTGGGCGTGGCCTTTGCCGCAGGCTGGACGCCCTGCATCGGCCCCATTCTCGGAGCAATACTGGCTCTTGCCGCCGGCACCAGCGGTGGGGTGAGCAAGGGGGTTTACCTGCTTTCAGCCTATTCTGCCGGGCTTGGGATCCCGTTTCTTGCAGCCGGCGTGCTGTTTCACAGTTTTCTCTCCTTCTTCAACCGTTTCAAAAAACACATCCGCGTCATGGAAATCGTTTCCGGCGGGTTGCTGATGGTGGTCGGAATCATGCTGTTCTTCGATCTTTTCTCCAGGTTGACCGGTTATCTCTATCGCATTATGCCGGTGACAGGGTAGAAATTAGGCGCCATATCTCAGGCGTCTTTTCCCTTGACCCTGGCGCTGAAAATCAATAAGTTGATTATCGTTTTCACTTTGAGAGGGGCTTATGGATCGCATCAGGGACAGGTTTCGCTCCTACCTTTCCGACCAGGGGTTGAAATCGACCCAACAGCGGGAAATCATTCTTGACGAGTTTCTGAAGGCCGGCGCCCATCTGTCGACTGAAGAGCTTTATCTGAAAATCCGCAAAAAGCATCCGCATATCGGTTATGCCACTGTTTACCGGACCCTGAAACTCTTTTCCGAATGCGGAATTGCGGAAGAACACAACTTCGGTGATGGTCAGACCCGCTATGAAACGGTGGCGGGAGAATCCCATCATCACGATCATCTGATCTGCACCGAATGCAAGCGCATCATTGAATTTGAGGATCCCCGCATCGAGCAGATGCAGGACGAGGTCGCAGCGCGACACGGTTTCAAGATTCTCAACCATCGGCTGGAGCTTTACGGCCTCTGCGATGATTGCCGTAAAAAGCACTCATCCTGATTCCTTTTAAAATTATTCCTCTGAAAATGATTGTCAATCTTACAGGTCGGCGTTTATGAAGTCTGAGTCAACCCCTTCCGCGAAGGATCTTCCCAAAGTCATCCTCGTCGGCAACCCCAATGTCGGTAAAAGTGTCCTGTTCAATGTTCTGACCGGCGCTTACACGACGGTCTCCAATTATCCCGGAACCTCGGTTGAAATCTCCCTGGGGCAGTGCGATATCGAAGGCCGCAAGTTCGAGGTGATCGATACGCCCGGCATGTACTCTCTGATGCCGATTACCGAGGAAGAGCGCGTCGCCCGCACGATCCTGCTCGAGCAGCATCCCTATGCGGTGGTTCATGTCATCGATGCGCGCAATCTCGATCGCATGCTGCCCATGACCGTGCAGCTGATCGAGGCCGGGCTTCCCGTGGTGCTGGTTGTCAACATCATGGATGAAGCCGAACGTCTCGGCATGAAGATCGATATCGACCTGTTGCAGGAAAAGCTGGGGGTCCCGGTTGTCGGGGCGGTGATGGCGCGGCGTCAGGGATTGGCGCGCCTCCAGGAGATTTTGAAGGACTACGACGCCTCCCGGCACGCTGTTTTCGGCTATGCAGCAGATCTTGAGCAGGATATCAAGGGAGTTGCCTCTTGCCTGAAGGGCGATTATCGACTTTCCCCTCGCGCTCTGGCCCTGCTGTTACTGCAGCGCGATGAAGAGATCGAAAGCCTTGTTGAGAGCACGGAGAAAGAAAATTTCACCGCGGTGCGTGCCGCCGTCAATGAGGTTGTTTTCGAGCGTCGTACAGACCTTCATCTACGCATCAGCCTTGAGAGAAAACGCGTCTGCAAAGGGCTGCTGGATGGCGTGATCCATCAAAGCGAATCCGGTACCCTTGCCTGGACAGAGCGCCTTTCACAGATTACCATGAACCCCTGGACGGGGGTTCCCTTCCTGCTGCTGATCCTCTATTTTGGTTTGTACAAATTCGTCGGCGGCTTCGGCGCCGGCACGGTGGTCGACTTTCTTGAAGGCGTCCTGTTCGAGGAGCATATCAACCCCTGGATCATGGGGCTGGGCGAGCGCTATCTCGTCTGGGAATGGCTTTACGAACTGCTGGTGGGCGAATACGGTGTTCTGACCTTGGGGGTGCGCTATGCGGTCGCCCTGGTGCTGCCCATCGTCGGGACGTTCTTCCTTGCCTTCAGTCTGATCGAAGATACCGGTTATTTCCCGCGACTGGCGATGCTGGTCGACCGGGTATTCAAGCGTATCGGTCTCAATGGGCGTGCGGTGATCCCCATTGTGCTCGGTTTCGGTTGCGACACCATGGCGACCATGGTCACCCGAACCCTGGAGACGACACGCGAACGCGTCATTTCCACCATTCTGCTGGCGCTGGCTATCCCGTGCAGTGCCCAGCTCGGGGTGATATTGGGGCTGCTCTCAGGAGTCCCAGGTGCCCTGCTGGTCTGGACCCTCTGCATTGTCCTGATCTTCCTGCTGATCGGCTGGCTGGCGGCGCGGGTGATGCCGGGTGAGCAGCCGATGTTCTATATGGAGATACCTCCTTTGCGTCTGCCCCAATTTCGCAACGTCATGGTCAAAACCCTGACGCGGATGCAATCTTATTTTATCGAAATTTTCCCCCTGTTTATTCTGGCTTCGGTCTTGCTGTGGGCGGGTAAGATGAGCGGGGTGCTCGAAAAGATCGTTGCTTCACTCCATCCCGTCATGTCTTTGCTCGGGCTGCCGAACCAGGCCTCGGCGGCCTTCATCTTCGGATTCTTCCGGCGTGATTTCGGGGCGGCCGGCCTTTATGACCTGCAGACCAGCGGCCTGCTGACCCCGGTGCAGTTGACCGTTGCGGCAGTGACGCTGACTCTTTTCGTGCCCTGCATCGCTCAATTTCTGATGATGAAAAAAGAGCGGGGATGGCGCGTTTCACTGAGTATACTGGTTTTTGTCTCGATACTTGCTTTTACCAGCGGTGCTTTACTTAACCGCTTTCTGCTGATGACGGGGCTGCTCTCATGAAGTGTGCTTTCTGTGGACGCGAAATTCCCGAGAATATCGAACAGCGAGCCTGCGGGCTCTGCCCCGGCGGGTGCCGGAATATACACTGCCCTTATTGCGGCTATAAAAATCCGCTGCCGCCGAAGTTGCTCAAAAAGTGGCTCGAGGGCGGCAAGGACAAGAAGGATAAGAACGGGAAGGAGTCATCATGAATGTTTCCGCCAAGGCTGAAGAGATCCTTGAAGCCCTCTGGATCGCCGTTGAAGAGCAGGGGGAGAATGCGGCACATCTGAGCACGCTGGGTGTCGGCCCTGACGATGAAGCCCTGGCCGAACTGCAGCGCCGGACCTTTGTCGAAGTGAGGGGGGACCGGGTTTATCTTCGCAAGGAAGGGCGCCCTGAAGCCCGCATGACGGTGCGGCGCCACCGTCTGGCCGAGCGACTGATGATGGACATCTTCGACGTGAAGGGTGGGGCGGGCAATGCCAAAGCCTGCGAGCTGGAGCACCTGCTTCATGAAGGGGTCGGCACCAAGATCTGCACCCTGTTGAACCATCCGACGACCTGCCCGCACGGCAACCCGATTCCTCCCGGAAAATGCTGCGAGGATGCCAAGCGTCACGGTGAGGTGGGGGTTGTCGCGCTGACAGAACTCAAACCGGGGCAGACCGGGGAAATTGCTTACCTGAGCACCGACGAGCCTAAAAAAATGCAGAAACTGATGAGTATGGGCGTTCTGCCCGGGACGGCGCTGGTTCTTAACCAGACCTTTCCGTCCTATATTTTCAAAGTGGGTCATTCCCAGTTTGCGGTTGACCAGGACCTGGCTCGCGAGATTTTCGTACGCAAAACCTGAGAGTTCTCTGGCGCCGTTGCTCCCTCTTTTCAAGATGACGCCCCTGCCGCACGCGGGGGTTTTTTGTTGGCTTGACAGGTTTTTGTTTCATTGCGTAGGCTTTTCCGGATGCTCTGTCGTTGCCCTCCCAGAAAGGAACCGTCATTATGAAAGTTGCCGCCATCATTCCGGCCCGTTATGCTTCGAGCCGTTTTCCCGGCAAGCCTCTGGTCGATATTTTCGGCAAGCCGATGATTCAGAGGGTCTATGAGCGTGTGGCGCAGGTCCCCGGCATCAGCCGCGTGATCGTTGCAACCGATGACCAGCGTATTTATGACGCGGTGAACGGTTTCGGCGGCCAGGCCCGCATGACGCGCGACAACCATCCTTCTGGCACCGACCGACTGGCCGAGGTGGCGGCGGATCTTGATGATGATCTGGTGGTCAACGTGCAGGGGGATGAACCTCTGATCGACCCGCGAATGGTGGAAGCGGCGTTGGCTCCCATGCGTCACAACGGCAGCATTCTCATGGGGACGCTAAAAACCCCACTACGGTCCGCAGAGGAGTTTCTCAATCCCAACGTGGTCAAGGTGGTCACCGACCAGGAGGGGTTCGCCCTTTATTTTTCCCGTGCACCCATTCCCCACCCGCGAGATTTCGCGGATGAGCTGTCCGCCGAGTTTTCCCGCATGGTCGCCTTCAAACATGTCGGGCTTTATGTGTATCGGCGCGATTTTCTCCTTGAATTTCCCCGTCTGCAACCCACCCCTCTCGAGGCGCTGGAAAAGCTTGAGCAGCTGCGCGCCCTCGAACATGGGATTCGCATTCACGTGGCCTTCACCGAGTTGGTTTCTACGGGAGTGGATACGCCGGCAGATCTCGAAAAAGTACGTGCCGTTCTGCAGCAAGGGTAGGAAGCCCCGCAAAATCGGTTTATAAAAGAGTTGCGGGAAGAAGCGCGGCGCCAATGGAGGGGGGAGCAAATGGGGGTTTTCTTTTTTTGAAGGGGCGTGTAGAATCTGCCCTTTGATCCTGATTCACAGGCTCTGCGTGCCAATGTAAGAGCTTGAAATAATCCGATTTTTGAGGTTCGCCGATGAAAACCAAATTTATCTTTATTACCGGCGGCGTCGTGTCGTCGCTTGGAAAAGGGCTGGCGGCCGCCGCCATAGGTGCGCTGCTCGAGGCTCGAGGCCTGCGGGTGTCCATGCAGAAGATGGACCCTTATATCAACGTGGACCCCGGCACCATGAGCCCTTTTCAGCACGGCGAGGTTTTCGTCACGGATGACGGGGCCGAAACCGATCTGGACCTCGGCCATTATGAGCGTTTCACCAGCGCCAGCCTGACCCGCAAGTCCAACTTCACGACCGGCCAGGTTTACGACTCCGTCATCCGCAAAGAGCGCCGGGGGGATTATCTCGGCGGTACCGTCCAGGTTATTCCCCATATCACCAATGAGATCAAGTCGAAGATCTTCGAAAACGCTAAAGGCGTCGATGTCGCCATCGTCGAGGTCGGTGGTACGGTCGGCGACATTGAATCTCTTCCTTTCCTGGAAGCCATCCGGCAGTTCCGAACGGACCGCGGCGCCGAAAATGTCCTCTATATCCATCTGACCCTGGTTCCCTATATTTCCACGGCAGGCGAGCTCAAGACCAAGCCGACCCAGCACAGCGTCAAAGAGCTGCGGGAGATCGGCATTCAGCCCGATATCCTTCTCTGCCGCTGCGACCGGGAAGTGCCGCGGGACATGAAGAGCAAGATTGCCCTGTTCTGCAATGTGCGCGAAGAGGCCGTGATCACGGCACGGGATGTGGAAACCATTTATGAGGTGACCATCGCCTACCATGAACAGGGGCTTGACGAGCGGATCATCGAATTTCTCAACATCTGGACCAAAGCCCCGGACCTGACCGCCTGGCATCGCATCGTCAAAAGGGTCAAGGAGCCGGCCTCCGAGGTGACGATCGCCATTGTCGGCAAATATGTGGAGCTGACGGAAAGCTACAAGTCTCTTTCCGAAGCCCTGATTCACGGCGGCATTGCCAATGATTGCCGTGTCGTGCTGCACTACGTTGACTCGGAAGCCATTGAGCGCCATGGGGTTGGCGAGACTTTTGACGGGGTCGACGGAATTCTCGTTCCTGGTGGGTTCGGCGAGCGCGGCAGTGAAGGAAAAATCGAATCGATTCGCTATGCCCGGGAAAACAATATTCCCTTTTTCGGCATCTGTCTCGGCATGCAGATGGCGGTGGTCGAGTTTGCCCGCCATGTCTGCGGCCTGGAGGATGCCAATTCCACGGAATTTCGCGAAGAGGCTCGCAACCCCGTGATTCATATCATGGAAGTGCAGAAGAAAGTGATCCGCAAGGGCGGCACCATGCGTCTGGGGGCTTATGACTGCGCCCTGGAAGAAGGGACGCTGGCGCGCCGAATTTACGGCAAGCCGATGATCAGTGAACGCCATCGCCATCGGTATGAGTTCAACAATACCTATCGCGATCAATTGCGGGAAGGCGGCCTGGGGCTGTCCGGAGTCAATCCGGGCACAGACCTGATTGAAATTGTCGAACTCAGCGACCACCCCTGGTTTCTTGCCTGCCAGTTCCACCCGGAATTCCGTTCCCGGCCTATGGATCCCCACCCCTTGTTCGAGTCGTTCATCGGCGCCTGTCTCAAGCAACGGGAGGCACTGTAGGGTTATGGCCTGTAAAACTACCATCGGCAATATCACCATGGGGGAGGGCTTCCCCCTGGTTCTGATTGCGGGCCCCTGCGTCATCGAGGATGAGGAGGCGACCCTGCGCATTGCTTCTTTCCTGAGGAAGCTTGGCGAGGACCTCGGTATTGGAATCATCTTCAAGGCTTCCTTTGATAAGGCCAACCGCACCTCGATCTCCTCATTCCGGGGTCCTGGGATGGAGGAGGGGCTGCGAATTCTTTCCCGCGTGAAAGAGCAGGTCGGCCTGCCGCTGCTGTCCGATATTCATGAGATCAGCCAGATTTCCCCGGCAGCCGAAGTGCTTGATGTCCTCCAGATTCCGGCCTTTCTTTCACGGCAGACCGATCTTCTGGTGGCCGCTGCGCGCAGCGGCAGGGTGGTCAATGTCAAGAAAGGTCAGTTTCTTGCCCCCTGGGACATGGCCAATGTGGTGGAAAAAATCGAAGAGTCGGGCAACGACCGCATTCTGCTGACTGAGCGCGGAGCGTCGTTCGGCTACAACAACCTGGTCGTTGATATGCGTTCACTGGTGATTATGCGTGAAATGGGGCATCCGGTTGTTTTTGATGCGACTCATTCCGTTCAATTGCCGGGCGGGGCAGGAACCGCCAGTGCCGGCCAGCGCCAGTATGTCGGTGCGTTATCGCGAGCCGCCGCCGCTGTCGGAATCGATGGACTGTTCTGGGAAGTCCATGAAAATCCGGATGCCGCGCGATGCGATGGGCCCAACAGCCTTGCACTGGATCATCTCCGCCCCATGCTTGAACAGATCCTGGCGATCGACGCACTGGTCAGAAAAGAGATTCCTTCACATGATTGAAACAGCGAAAAACGTACTGCAGGTTGAAGCCGATGCGATTCTTGCGCTGAGTGACCGTCTCGATCACCGCTTCGAAAAGGCGGTGGAGATGATTCTGGCGTGCCGCGGTCGGGTGGTCATCACCGGCATGGGCAAATCGGGGCTGATCTGTCAAAAGGTGGCAGCAACCATGGCATCCACCGGCACGCCTGCGCTCTTTTTACATCCGGCAGAGGGCATTCACGGGGATCTCGGCATGCTGATGAAGGGCGATGTCGTGATTGCTGTTTCCAACTCCGGTGAAACTGAAGAAATTACGCGGATTCTTCCCGTTATCAAACGGATGGGACTGCCCCTGATTGCAATGACCGGTAATGTGGGCAGCGCCCTGGGGCGGGCGGGTGATGTGACTCTCGATATTTCGGTCAAGGAAGAGGCCTGCCCTCTGGGCCTTGCCCCCACCGCCAGCACCACGGCCACTCTGGCTCTGGGTGACGCCATGGCGGTGGCTTTGCTGGTGCAGCGCGGCTTTCGCGCAGAGGATTTTGCACTATTTCACCCTGGAGGCTCCCTGGGTAAAAAGCTCCTGCTGCGCGTTGAAGACATGATGCATGCCGGCGATGATGTGCCGCTGGTTGGCGAACAGACGCTGCTCAAGGAAGCCCTGTTTGAAATTACCAGTAAAAAGCTCGGTGTGACCGGGGTGGTGGATGAAAACGGAGGGCTTGTCGGTGTTTTTACCGACGGGGATCTGCGCCGCTGCATCGAAAGCGGTTTTGACATCCTGAATCAGCCCATCAGTTCGATTATGTCTCGCAACCCCAAACGGATCCTGCGCGGCAACCTTGCGGCCAAAGCGCTGCAACGCATGGAGCAGCACAGCATTACTTCTCTTTTTGTTTTTGAGGATGATCAGAGCCCGGTTCCCGTGGGTATCATTCATATCCATGATCTGCTCAAGGCGGGGGTGGCATGATGCAGGCGCGCTGCCGTCAAATCCGACTTCTGCTTCTCGATGTCGACGGTGTGATGACCGACGGGAGAATCATCTATGATAATAACGGGCTTGAGAGCAAGACCTTCAATGTAAAAGACGGTCACGGTCTTAAGCTTCTGCAGCGTGCAGGGGTTCGGGTCGGCATCATTACCGGTCGCCAGTCCCAGGTGGTTCGTCACCGTGCCGACGAACTTGGGATCGAGATCGTGCACCAGGGAGCCAAAAACAAAATCGTTTCCTATCGTGAGGTTCTGTCTCAGTTGGGCCTTGACGACAGCGAAGTGGCTTATATCGGTGATGATCTGGTTGATCTTCCCATTCTGCGGCGGGTCGGGTTTGCTGTGGCCGTTGGTGACGCGGTGGAGGAGATCAGGCCCTTTGTTCACTATGTCACACGCGCTGAGGGCGGAAGAGGTGCCGTGCGGGAGGTTTGCGACCTGATCCTGAAGAATTCAAATCGCTGGGATGATGTGACGAAGCGATATTTCACCGATTCCGCCGAGGAATAAAACCGCTCTATTCAAAACCCGTGCCAATGGCTTCTGCGCCGCTTTACATCAGATTGTGTCGGTGGTATACTGGAAAGCCTGATGATTAAAAAAATCCAAAGTCGACATTGGCCCGCAATTCTTCTGGTTGCGGTTATCTTGATTCTTGCGGTCGTAGTTGTTCTGAATTTTCAGGCCAGAACGCCCGCTCCCGAAAATGCAGACGAGGAAGTGGTTGCTGATCTTTCCCTTGGGCAGTTCGAGTACACCGAAACCCGCAAGGGACAAAAACAGTGGACCATCGTGGCTGATTCAGCCGGCTACCACAAAGATCAGGCCCGCACACGGATCGCCAATCCACGCGTGATCTTTTTCAACGAGGAAGGCGAATCCGGCAATATCTTCCTGTCCGCCCGTCATGGTGAAGTCAATACTGAGACACGGGAGCTTGAAGTCTGGGATGATGTGCGGGTGGAGAGTGCCTCAGGCTATACATTGACAGGCGAACGTCTGTTTTATGATGACGCCCGGCGCCTTATCACTTCTGAAGATCCGGTCAGGATTCTTTTTGATGGTTTTGATGTGGCCGGACGTGGTTTACGTCTGAACGTAGACAACCGCGTTCTGGAGATTCCGCAGGAAGTTGAAGCTCATATCGATGGACGGTTGATGGGAAGGCAAGCTGAATGATTCGTCTGTGTCTGGTTTTTCTGGTCGCTCTTTGCGGGGCTCCTGTTTGGGTGCATGGAGCCGAGCCCCTCGGTTTTTCCGATAAAGAGCCTGTTAAAGTCACTTCCGAGAGCATGGAGGCTCTGAGCGATCCGCGGCGCATTTTCTTTACCGGCGATGCTGTCGCCCGGCAGGGAGATCTGACCATCGAGGCTGATCAGCTGCGGATTTTTTTCGATCAGAATTCAGAGGTTATTGAGCGCATCGAAGCGGAAGGCGGCGTGCGGATCGAGCAGGGTAATCGTGTTGCGACAGGTGAACACGGTGTGATGCATCAGCAGCAGGCCATTATTGTGTTGACCGGATCGCCCCGCATAACCGAAGGGGATGATTTCGTCGAGGGGGATGAAATCACGGTCTTTCTCAATGAAAATCGCAGTACTGTACGGGGGGAGGGCTCTTCCCGGGTTCGCGCAATCTTTCACCCCAAGGATGAGAAGGACGGTACGCAATAATGGCGCACCGGCTCGAAGCGAAGGGGTTGTGTAAATCCTATCGTGGGCGTCAGGTGGTGCGTAGCGTCGACCTCTCTGTCGAATCGGGTCAGGTTGTGGGCCTCCTTGGTCCCAACGGCGCGGGAAAGACCACCTCGTTTTACATGGTTGTGGGGTTAACCCGTCCCGATCAGGGAAAGGTCTTTCTTGACGATAAGGATATCACGCAGTGGCCCATGTATCTGAGAGCCCGGGCCGGCATATCCTACCTGCCGCAGGAAGCCTCCATTTTCCGCAAGATGACGGTGGAGGACAACCTGCTGGCCATTCTTGAGACCCTCGGTTTGCCTCTGCGGAAAAGGCGACAGCGCTGCGATCAGTTATTGGAGGATTTTGGCGTTACCCACATCGCGCGTTCCTATGGATATGCCCTCTCCGGTGGAGAAAGGCGGCGCGTTGAAATTGCCCGCGCGCTGGTGCTGGAGCCCTCTTTTATCCTGCTTGATGAACCTTTTGCCGGCATCGACCCTATTGCGGTTCTCGACATTCAAAAAACAATCGCCCAGCTGGTGCACCGCAAAATCGGGGTTCTGATCTCCGATCACAATGTCCGAGAGACACTGGGAGTTTGTGACTGTGCCTACATCCTGAGTGAAGGGCGCATCCTCGAGTTTGGTTCTCCGCAGCAGATTGCCGACAGCCCTCTGGCGCGCCAGGTTTACCTGGGTGAGAAATTCGCCCTCTAGAAGGCGGAATGGCTGAATTTTTTCTGGCCTTTGCGGCTCAAATAGGGTTTAAATGGAATCAATCTTTAAGGAATTTTAGCGGAATAATTAGATATGGCCCTTGAAATACGCCAACAATTAAAACTGAGCCAGCAATTGGTGATGACACCCCAATTGCAGCAAGCCATCAAGCTTCTGCAACTCTCACGCATGGAGTTGCTCGACGTGGTGCAGCAGGAGCTGGAGGAAAACCCTATCCTCGATGAAGGGCAGGAGGAAGAGGCGGAGCAGGAAGCCGCAGAGGCGAAGGAAGCTGTTGATGGGGCGAGTGAGGCCGGCACAGAAGCTGATCAGGAATCGGCCACGGAAATCAAAGGTGACGGTGAAGGCGTCAACGACATTGACTGGCAGACATATCTTGAGGGGTACAATCTCGGTGGGTCCGTTGCCGATAGTTATGAAGATGATGAGGACCGCCCTTCCTACGAGAATCTGCTGACCAAAAAATCCACCCTGACCGATCACCTGATGTGGCAGCTCAACCTCTCCCGGGTTGATGACCGGATCCGCGCAGTCGCGACGGAAGTTATCGGCAATCTCGATGAGGACGGTTTTTTCAAGGCCACCCTGGAGGAGGTCGCCGAGGCGTGCGACTGCGACCTTGAGACCGCACAAAAAGCCCTGGAGCTGGTACAGGAGTTTGATCCTCCCGGCATCGCAACCCCCGATCTACAGCAGTGCCTGTTGCGTCAGGCCGAAAGCCTTGATATGGGGGACTCCATCGTCGGAATCATTCTGCGTGATCATATCCACGAACTGGAGAACCGCAAATACCCTGCTATTGCCAAAGCTCTGGGGGTCAGCCTCGATGAGGTTTTTGAAGCTGCACGGATCATCTCCAATCTCGATCCGCGTCCCGGGCGACAGTATAACCAGGAAGATGTGCAGTACATTACTGCCGATATCTTCGTATATAAAATCGGCGATGAATTCGTGGTCGTCCTTAACGATGAAGGCTTGCCCAACCTGCGCATCAATTCCTTCTATCGCAATGCAATGACCAACGACTCTCTGGTCGATGAAAAAGCCGGCGAATACATTCAGGAGAAGTTGCGCAGCGCCGTCTGGCTGATCAAAAGCATCCACCAGCGGCAGCGGACGATCTACAAAGTGACCAAGAGCATTGTCAAGTTTCAGCGTGAATTTTTTGAAAAAGGGATCGATTATCTCAAACCGCTGGTCCTGCGTGACGTCGCTGAAGACATTGAGATGCACGAATCGACCATAAGCCGTGTGACGACCAACAAGTATGTTCAAACCCCGCAGGGGCTTTTTGAACTTAAATATTTTTTCAACAGTGGGATTCATACTACGGGAGGCGGCTCCATTGCGTCGGAAAGCGTCAAGAGCCGCATCAAGGAAATCGTCGCCGGAGAAAACCCCAAAAAGCCCTACTCAGATCAGAAAATTGTCGATCTGCTCAAAAAAGACAACATCAATATAGCTCGACGAACGGTGACCAAATACCGCGAGATGCTCGGCATCGGTTCTTCCACCGAGCGTAAACGTCTCTTTTAGCTGGTGTCCAGACATCCCCGGTGGGGGAGGAATAAAAGGTCGGTTCTCATCCGGAATTGATTTGTTCCCGAATTGGAACCGGTGGCAAAACCGCATACACGTGCGAGACCGGCGTTAGCGGTTATAATATCAATAAGACTTCATTCGAAGATCGTTTCACATCAGGAGGTTGATTTATGCAGATTGCCGTGACGTTCAGACACATGGAAACCAGCGATCCTCTGCGCGATTACGCGGAAGAAAAACTCGAACGTGTCAAGAAGTACATCGAGGAGCCCATCGATGCACAGGTTGTCATGAGTGTCGAGAAGAAAATCCGCCACCGTGCCGAAGTATCCCTGGTCGCTAAAGGTGTGACGATTAAGGGCAGTGAAGAAACCAATGACATGTATGCGGCCATTGACGCGGTCGTAGACAAAATCGAGCGGCAATTGAAGCGTTATAAGGAAAAGCTCAAGAATCACAAGCCTTCTTCCGGGCGTGAGCGCCAGATCCGGAAATCGATTTTTGCAGCCGAAAGCTTTGAAGAGAGCGGCAAGGAGCCGGTCATCGTGCGCAGCCACAGCTTCCCGGTGAAGCCTATGTCCGTTGAAGAGGCGGTCATGCAGATGGACCTGATGCATAAGGATTTTCTGGTATTCACCGATGACGAATCAGAAGACATCAATGTTGTCTATCGCCGCAAAGATGGTAATTACGGCCTGATTATTCCTCAGGCATCTTGAATTTTTTGACATGGCCCGCGCAATGGGGGAAGGGGATCTGTTCTCTTCCCCCATTGCGTTGATTCGCTGCGAGACAGCCCGCGAATCGGGTCATCAGGAGCCCGACACATCATCATGAAAATTTCCGATATATTGCAACCCGGGGCGATCGTTGCCGACCTGCGGGCCGATGATAAGCCCAAAGTTCTGGAAACCTTGACCGATGCGCTGCTGTCGGTTGAAAAAGGGATCGATCGCGATGAGGTCATCCGCGTCCTGAAAGAGCGCGAACGGTTGGGGAGTACCGGAATCGGGGACGGCGTTGCCATCCCCCATGGCAAACTCAAGAAAATCGATCATCTCATGCTGTCCTTCGGACGCAGTCGGGGCGGTGTGGATTTTGATTCCATGGACGGGCGTCCGGCGCATCTCTTCTTTCTGCTGATTGCCCCTGAAGACTCCGTCGGCGTTCACCTCAAAACACTTGCCCGCATTTCCAAACTGCTCAAAAATATTCCAGCCCGGGAGAAGTTGATGGGGGCGGAGAGCACTGAGGAAATTCATCGTATCATTGCCGATGAAGAGCAAAACCTGTGACGTAGAGGCTTAAGCCTGTTAGACTACTGCTTTACTGATGGTATTCAACTCTTCTTGACCAGTGAGTTATGGCTGAACTCAGCATTAAAGAACTTCTCGGCGAAGAGGAAGCCGGTCTTGATCTTGAACTCCTGGCTGGAGAGGTCGGTTTGGAGAAGCGCGTCAGTATGCCGCGGATCCAGAAACCGGGGCTGGCTCTGGCCGGCTATACCACCAATCTTCACCCTGACCGCATCCAGGTTCTGGGGTCGACCGAATTGACCTACCTTGCCCAGCTTTCACCGGAAAAAGCCGGGCGAAACATCGCCAATATCTGTGCCCTTGATGTCTGTTGTTTCATCATTACCAAAGGACAGGACCCCCCTGAAACATTGATCAAGGAGGCGGCACAGCGTGGCATCCCGCTTCTGCGCACTCACCATCAAAGTTCCATTTTCATCTCCCTGATTACAAAATTTCTGGAAGAACGGTTGCTCCCCTCCACCATTACGCATGGCGTTCTGGTTGATGTGCTGGGTGTGGGCGTTCTGCTCATGGGCAAAAGTGGGATCGGCAAAAGTGAATGTGCGCTTGACCTGATTCTGCGCGGGCACCGGTTGGTGGCCGACGATGTTGTCAAAGTCAGATCGAAACTGCCCGCCGTTCTGTTCGGCGAGGGGATCGATCTGCTCCATTATCATATGGAGATCAGGGGGCTGGGAATTATCAACATCAAGCATCTGTTCGGGGTCGCCGCCATCCGCGAACGTAAAAAGATCGATCTGGTGATTGAACTGGTTGAGTGGGAGGCGGATTGCGAGTATGACCGGCTCGGCCTCGAAGAAGAAACGCTGACTCTGCTCAATATCCCGATTCCCCTGCAGCGTGTTCCGGTCAGACCGGGGCGCAACATTACCACGATTGTCGAGGTCGCGGCCCGCAACCAGCTTCTCAAGGAGATGGGATATCACAGCGCGCGCGAGTTTCAGGATCGCCTCGAACAGCGAATGGCCGAGACAGCACGTCTTCACTCCCACACGATCATTGGGGATAACCTGGAATGACAGATAAAAGGGTCTTGATTATCACCGGCCTGTCGGGTTCCGGCAAGTCCAGTGCCGCCAGTGTGCTGGAGGATGAGGGCTTTTTCGTGGTCGACAATCTACCGTTGGCCATGTTGCCCCGCTTTCTTGAGCTGACGGAACAGGGGGTGCGGTTCACCCCGAAAGTGGCGGTGGTGATCGACATTCGCAACCGGGACTTTCTCGCGGACTACGAATCGACCCTGAATGCGGTCCGACAGGCGGGTCATCCGCTGGAAATTCTATTCTTTGAAGCATCCGATCCGGTTTTGATCCGGCGTTACTCAGAGACCCGTCGCCGCCATCCGCTGGCCCGTCAGGAAGGCGTACTCGAAGGAATAACCCGGGAACGTGAACTGATGGCGGGGTTCAAGCGTCTCGCAACGAAGGTGTTCGATACCTCCGCCTTGACCGTTCATCAACTGCGTGACCAGGTTCAACAGTCTGTCCTCGGCGCTGACGGGCCTCTACCGCTGATGGTCAAGGTTCAGTCCTTCGGCTTTCGTTACGGGATTCCGGTCGAATCGGACCTTGTCTTTGATGTCAGGTTTCTTCCCAACCCCCATTTTATCGAAGCCCTGCGCCCGCAGACGGGCTTGAATCCGGGCGTGCGGGATTACGTCCTGCAGCAGGAGGCGGCCACGGAATTTCTGGTGAAGCTGCGTGACATGCTCGGGTTTCTTCTCCCTCATTATCGCCGGGAGGGGAAAAGCTACCTGACCATTTCCATCGGCTGCACTGGCGGACGACATCGCAGCGTCTCTATTGCCGAGGTGTTACGCCCTTTCCTTGCGGGGCAGGGGTTTGTGGTTGAGGTCGGCCATCGCGACATCGAGAAGAGGTGAAGTATGATTGGACTGGTGATCGCCAGCCATGCGGGATTAGCGCTGGAAATGCTGAGGGCGACCGAGATGATCGTCGGCCCCATCGAAGAGGCTGAAGCGGTCTGTATTCAGCGAGAGGACAGTGTTGAGGATGCGAGGTCGGCTCTTGCCGCCGCCATCGAAGCGGTGCGTGTTGATGGCGAAGGGGTTCTGATTATGACAGACCTGTTCGGCGGGACTCCTGCCAATCTGGCGATCTCTTTTTTGGAGCCGGGACAGATTGAAGTTCTCACCGGGGTCAACCTCCCGATGGTGTTGAAATTTTTCAATAGTCGTGAAGACCTGGACGTATCGCAGCTTGCAGCAATGCTCAAGGCTTATGGGCAGCAAAGCATGGCCCTGGCCAGTGATTTTCTTGATCGCTGAGGAGCACTCGCGATGAGCATCGTTCTGGCGCGTGTCGATAATCGCCTGGTTCACGGCCAGGTCCTTGAAGCCTGGGTGCCCCACACTCACGCAACCTGCATCCTGGTGGCAAACGATGAACTGGCTTCTTCCGCGATCAGGCGCATGATGGTGGAGGCTTCCGTGCCGCGGTCCCTCAAAGTGGTGGTCGGCACGGTGGATGAGATCAGTCGGGACCTGTCCAGCAGCACTCGGTTTTCCTCTTATCGCATTCTTCTGCTTTTTGCTTCCTCCTCGGACGCATTGCGTGCTCACCGGCAGGGGGTGCCCTTTACGCAACTCAATCTCGGCAATATGCACAAGGGAAAAGAGACGGTTGCTTTTTCCTGCACCATTCATCTGGACCGTGAAGACATTGAAAACCTTCGCCAGCTTGAGCGCGAGGGGGTGGAAATTGTCTCGCGGTGCGTGCCTGCGGATCGAGGACAGAACTGGAGAAAGCTGATCCGTAACATACCGGATTGATATGCCTTGGAGCGAATTTTTCACTGGGTCGCTGATTGCCGTTGTCCTCGGCCTTGATCGGACCGCGGCTTTTCAGCTTATGATTTCCCGCCCCATCGTCGCGGGCCCGTTGACCGGGTTTGTTCTCGGCGATGCATGGGTCGGTCTGCAGATCGGCGCCCTGGTCGAGCTGTTATGGCTGGGGAGACTTCCGGTTGGTGCCGCAATCCCGCCCGATGACACCCAGGTGACGGTGGCTGCGACGGTGCTCTCGGTTGCCGCCGCTTCCCGGTTTGATGGATCGCCCACCGCCTGGGCGCTTTTCTGCCTGTTGACGGCGATGCCCTTCGGTAAGGTGGGACAGATGTTCGATCGCTATGTGCGGGAGCGCAATGCCGATCTGCTGCGCCGTGTTGAAAAAGGGGTTGCCGCCGGACAGACGCATGCCATTGAAAAATGGCACTTGCTCGGTCTTGTCCATTTTGCCCTGGCGAGCTTTCTTGCATATGCAGGGATCGTTGTGCCGGGGTGGATCGTTATTTATCTGATCGGTCTCGATCTACTCGATACGGTGACACAGATGAAGGGATGGCTGCTGCTGGCATTTCCACTGGTGGGAACGGCAACAATTCTTGCCGCCATCAATGTCAGCCGTGCTGTGACGCTCTTCAGCGCTTCCTTTGTCACGGCTTTCCTTTTGATGTGGTTGATTCTGCCCTGAAGTGAGGGAGTATGACGCAACCCTGTACCATTAAACGGGTTCCTCGCGGGACTCTTCTGCGGGTCATGCTGCGCGCCTTTTTGCTGCAGGCCAGCTGGAATTTCGAGCGCATGCAGAACCTTGGGGCGCTCTATGTCATTGCCCCCGCCCTGCGTCACCTTTACCGTGGCGAGGATCTGTCAGCGGCCTGCGCACGCCACCTGGCGTATTTCAACACGCACCCCTATATGGCGTCTGCGGTTTTCGGCACCACGGTTGCCCTGGAGGAGACTGTCGCTGCCGGACAACAGCCGCCGGTCGGCCCGGCTGAGTTCAAGGAGATGGTCATGATCCCCTTCGCTGCCATGGGAGACGCCCTGTTCTGGGGAGGGATCCGGCCGTTGGCGGCGGTCGTTGCCCTGTTTTTTGCGTTCAAAGGGTCATTGTGGGCGCCCTTTGTTTTTCTGCTGTGTTTCAACCTGCCCCATCTCTGGACCCGGGTCGTCGGTTTCCGGCATGGTTATGGCAAAGGTGTGCGGCTGGTGGACGTGGTTCAGGGTCGCCACTTTCCGGACTTGGCCATTCGCGCCAAAGAAACCACCGTGGTTTTGCTGGGGGGGCTTGGCGCTTACCTGACTTTCATGCATATGAGGCAGATTCAGTTTTCCGCGGCATGGGGATTTCTTTTCCCCTTTCTGGTTGTCCTTCTGGGCTGGCTTGCGAGGAAGGGAGTTTCGAATCTGGTGCTGATTCTGGTGAGCACTCTGACTTTGATCGGCCTCGGCCTTTTTTTGTGAGGGAAATTTTTAGATGATCAACAAGGAATTTATCATAAAAAATAAACTTGGATTACACGCTCGAGCTGCGGCTCAGCTGGTTCAATCCTGCAATCGTTTTCGTTCCGAGATTACCGTCAAAAAAGATGCCGTTGAGGTCAACGGCAAGAGCATCATGGGAATCCTGATGCTGGCGGCCGCTCAAGGCAGCCGCATTACTCTGGTGATCGACGGTGACGATGAACAGCAAGCGATGGAAACCCTGGGACAGTTGATCAATGACGGATTCGGAGAACTCTAACATCCCGATGGATACTTTTCTGGTGGGCCTCGGTGTTTCACCCGGGATTTCCATCGGTGAAAGCTTCCTCTACAACCGCGCGCGTCGCGGGATCGTCGACCGGCGCGTGCCGGCCAAGCAGGTTCCGGATGAGATTGCCCGGTTTCGCCGGGCGCTGGAAGATTCCCGGCGTCAGTTGCTTGAACTCAAAGCCAGCGTTACCTCTGCCCGCTTGCGTGACCATGTCTATATCATCGATACTCATCTGCTCATCCTTGAAGATGAAATGCTTGTGGACGGCACGATCGAGCACATCGAGCAGCACAGCCTCAATGCTGAAAGCGCCCTGAAGCGTACCCTGGATAAATTCCGCGAATTCTTCGATTCCATCGAGGATGAATATCTGCGCGACCGCCGCAGTGACATCGATTCCATCGGCGAACGCCTGATGCGAAACCTTCTTGGTGAAGGGGAGAAGAATCTCAGCGAAATCGAGCGCAAAGCCGTTGTCGTCGCACACCAGCTTTCTCCCGCGGACACCATGCAGATCGACCGGGAGAAGGTGACCGGCTTTGTGACCGATGTCGGTGGGCGGACCTCGCATACGGCAATTCTTGCCCGCTCGCTTGAAATCCCCGCAGTCATCGGCCTTGAAAATGTCAGCGCCCTGGTGCGGCCTGGAACACCGATTGTCATCGACGGCAACGCCGGCACAGTCATCCTGAATCCGAGCCCGGAAACGTTCAAAGAATATCTGGCCAAAAAGCAGGCTTTTGAATACCTGGAAAAGGAACTTGAAAGCTATCGCGATCTTCCGGCAGAGACGACGGACGGGCATCTCGTTGTATTGCGCGGCAATATCGAGCTGAGCCAGGAAATCCCCGCAGTAATCGCTCATGGTGGAGAAGGGATCGGTTTGTTTCGAACCGAATTTCTTTTTCTCAACCGGTCGGAGCCGCCCTCGGAAGAGGAGCAGTTCAAGGTTTATCGCGACATGGTGCAGAAGATGATTCCTGCACCTGTGACGATACGCACCCTTGATGTGGGCGGGGACAAATTTGTGCCCGAAATCAACCTGGCCGACGAAGCCAACCCCGCAATGGGACTCAGGGCCGTCCGGTTTTCCCTTAAAGAACGCCGTTTATTCAAGCAGCAGCTGCGCGCTATCCTGCGTGCCTCGGCTTTCGGGTGTACTCGCATCATGTTTCCCATGATCAGTGGGGTCGCTGAAATGCGACAGTGCCGTGCTCTTCTTGACGAAGTCTGTGCAGAACTGCTGCAGGAAAACCAACCCTTTGATGAAGATGTGGAAATCGGCATCATGATCGAAACGCCTTCCGCCGCGTTGGTCGCAGATCTGCTGGCGGAGGAGGTCGATTTCTTTTCCATCGGCACCAATGATCTCATCCAGTATTGCCTTGCGGTCGATCGCGGCAACGAGCACGTTGCCTACTTGTACGAGCCCCTTCATCCGGCCATTCTGCGTGCGATTAAACTGGTCTGTGATGCCGGGCGTCGCGCCGGGATCCGGGTCGGCATGTGCGGAGAGATGGCGGCCGAGCCTCTGTATGCGCCCATTCTGCTTGGATTTGGCTTTACGGAACTGTCCATGAACGCAGCCTGCATTCCCCGCGTTAAACGGGTCATTCGCCAGATCAGCCGTCAGGTGGGTGTCGATGTGCTGGAACAGCTTCTGAAGCTGCCCACGGCTCATGAGGTGAATCGCTACATGGAAGAGGACATGGCGCACCGCTTTCCCGATATATTCGGCCCGCCTGCAATCTGATTGGTCGTCTGAATTTCTTGACTTTTTTAAGCCGATCGCGTAGTTAGGTAATTTTTTATATCGTTTGCTCAGCAAAGGAGAAACCCCATGGGTATGACTGATTTTCTTTTTACTTCCGAGTCCGTGACCGAGGGGCACCCCGATAAAGTTGCCGACCAGGTTTCCGACGGAATCCTTGACTCTATCCTGGCTCAGGATCCGAATGCACGTGTCGCCTGCGAAACCATGGTGAGCACGGGCATGGCGGTTATCGCCGGTGAAATCACCACAACAGCCCGCGTTGATTATGCGGATGTGGTGCGCGAGACAATCAAAGAGATCGGCTACGATGACAGCGCCATGGGGTTCGACTATGAGACCTGTGCGGTGCTGACCAGCATTGATCGTCAGTCTCCCGATATCTCCCAGGGGGTCACGGAAGGCGAGGGCATGTATAAAGAGCAGGGCGCTGGAGACCAGGGGCTGATGTTCGGCTACGCCTGCAACGAGACACCGCAGCTCATGCCGATGCCCATCGTTTTCGCCCACGGTCTGACCAAACGCCTGTCAGAGGTACGCAAATCCGGCCTGCTGACCTTCCTGCGCCCCGACGGCAAGGCGCAGGTTTCTGTGCAGTATATCAATGGCAAGCCGATTCGTGTCGATGCCGTGGTTGTCTCTTCCCAGCATGCGCCTGACGTGACCTACGAAACCCTTCGCGAAGGCATTGTGGAAGAGGTGGTCAACAAGGTCATCCCGGCGGAATTGCTGGATGAAAACACCAAGTATTTCATCAATCCGACGGGGCGTTTCGTGGTCGGCGGGCCTATGGGTGACTGTGGTTTGACGGGACGTAAAATCATTGTCGATACCTACGGCGGGCAGGGCTCCCATGGTGGCGGTGCTTTTTCCGGCAAGGATCCGTCAAAGGTCGACCGCAGCGCCTCCTATATGGCGCGCTATGTTGCCAAGAATGTGGTGGCTGCAGGTATTGCGGACAAGTGCGAGGTACAGTTGGCATACGCCATCGGCGTCGCCGAACCGGTTTCGGTCATGATCAACACTTTCGGCACCGGCCGCATTGAATCCAACGATATTGCCCGTATCGTGCGCGAAGAGTTCGATATGCGCCCCCGCGCCATTATCGAAACGCTGGATCTTTTGCGCCCCATTTACCGAAAAACTGCGGCTTATGGGCATTTCGGTCGATCTGAAGCTGACTTCACCTGGGAAAAAACAGACCGGATCGACTCGCTGCGCAAACGCGCCGGTCTTTAATCCTTGCCTCAATTGAGTGATAAAAAACGGACCTTTTCGGAGGTCCGTTTTTTTTGCAACGGGAGAAAAGTTGCTGATTGCAACGAGGGTCGTTATCATTATGGGGGCGGAACATTTCAGCCCAAGACTGACGCAATGGCCGGATGATCGATCCGGTCTTTCACCAGGGAGAAACGGATATGACTATTCAGAAGAAGATCGGTGGGTTGCTCGCTTTGGCGGTTCTCACGCTGCTTTTTTCCTGTAACACCTATAAAAGTCAGGAAGTTGGGTTCAAGATTCCTTCTGCCTATCCCAACATGCAGGTCATGGCGGGCGCTCAGGTTGCCGCCCAGGCTTACCCTGACAAAAGCGCGGCTGAGGATGCGTTCGGCTTTGATATTGTCAATGCCGGGATTGAGCCTGTTCAGGTCGTGATCGACAACCAGGGGGAGACCTCCCTGCGTATTGTCCCTGAACAGACCTTTCTTATTGACGCGCAGGGTGTTTTGTGGAATGTGCTTGACAGCCGTTCAGCCTACGAACGGGTCGAAAAGAGTTCCGAATACTCCCGGATTGCCGGCAGCGCCGGGCGCAGCGGAGTGCTGGGTGCAACTGGCGGCGCTCTTCTTGGGGCCGCGATCGGTGTGTTGACCGGTGAAAATGTCGGCACAGCCGCTGCCAAGGGTGCGGCCCTCGGCGGCGCCGGAGGCGCTGTTTTCGGTGGCGCTCAGGAGCTGGGGGACAATGACGCCGGACGTCGCATTGCGCGTGATCTCGGCAACAAAGAGTTGCGTAACGAGGCGATTGATGCCGGAATTCTGGGGCGGGGTTTCCTGTTTTTCCCTGCTGAAGCCGATACGCCCGCCCAGCTTCGCCTTCAGTTAAAAGAGTTGCAGAGTGGCCGTTTGCACACCGCAACCTTCTCTCTGCAATAAACATTGATTCGTATTCGACTTCATCTCGAAATCATCCAGCGATAGCCGGACACGCTCAAGCGGTTATTTCACTTTAAAAGCACTAAAGGAGATCTACAACATGCAGAAAAGTTCAACATCCAGCCCGGAATATATTGTTCATGATATCGGCCTTGCCGACTGGGGTCGCAAGGAGATGAACATTGCCGAAACGGAAATGCCCGGGCTGATGGCTATCCGCCAGGAATACGCTGAAAGCAAGCCGCTGCGCGGAGCTCGTATCGCCGGCTCACTGCACATGACCATCCAGACCGCGGTGCTGATCGAAACCCTGGTGGCGCTTGGTGCCGAGGTGCGCTGGGCCTCATGCAACATCTTTTCAACCCAGGACCATGCCGCGGCGGCAATTGCTGCCCAGGACATCCCGGTGTTTGCCTATAAAGGGGAATCGCTGGAAGAGTATTGGGATTTCACCCATCGCATTTTCGACTGGGAAGACGGTGAGAAAGCCAACATGATTCTCGACGATGGCGGTGATGCGACCTTGTTGCTGCACCTGGGATGTGCTGCGGAAAAAAACCCCTCCGTCACATCCAACCCGACCTGTGAGGAAGAGCGTTATCTTTTTGCCGCCATCAATAAGCGGCTCGCATCTCAGCCTGATTGGTACTCACGGGTTGCAGGAAATATCCGGGGCGTGACCGAAGAGACGACCACCGGTGTTCATCGTCTCTACCAGATGCATCAGGAGGGACGGCTTCGTTTCCCGGCCATCAACGTCAACGACTCGGTGACCAAAAGCAAGTTCGACAATATCTACGGGTGTCGCGAGTCCCTGGTGGACGGCATCAAGCGCGCCACCGACGTGATGATTGCCGGCAAGGTCGCTGTCGTCTGCGGTTACGGGGAAGTCGGCAAGGGCTGTGCCCAGGCATTGCGGGGATTGCAGGCCCAGGTCTGGGTGACGGAAATCGATCCTATCTGCGCCTTGCAGGCTGCCATGGAGGGCTACAAGGTTGTGACTATGGAGTACGCGGCGGATAAAGCCGATATTTTCGTAACCACCACCGGCAATATCAATGTCATTACCCACGACCACATGGTACAGATGAAGAACAACGCCATCGTGTGCAATATCGGTCATTTCGACAATGAAATCGAGGTGGCCGCCATGCGCCAGTATGAATGGGAAAATATCAAGCCGCAGGTTGATCACATCATCCTGCCGGACGGGCGGCGCATCATTCTCCTGGCTGAAGGGCGACTGGTCAACCTGGGCTGCGCCACCGGCCATCCCTCCTATGTCATGTCGTCATCTTTCGCCAACCAGGTCCTGGCACAGATTGAATTGTGGAACCATCCCGACCGCTATCCCATCGGAGTCTATATTCTGCCGAAGTATCTGGATGAAAAGGTGGCGCGGCTGCAACTCACCAAACTTGGGGCCATGCTGACTGAGTTGAGTGACGAGCAGGCCGGTTACATCGGTGTCCCGAAAGAAGGCCCGTACAAGCCGGAACATTATCGCTATTAAGTCCTGGCTGCGTGATCAGTCAAGGCATGGTCGCATGGAACACCGGGCTCTGTTCGCCGCCGGGGTTGACCACCTGGAGTGATATGCGGCGCAGTTCCCGTGAGACCGGGTAGCGGGTGTAGATCAAGGTGGTGCAGTCGACGTATTCAAGGGCATCAGCGCCCGGGCGTTGCTGCGCCGCCTTTTCCACCCGCTTCCCATTAACCCGCAGGTGGGAGTCGTATTGGAAATTTTTACCGGTCAGAATGACCTGGTAGGAATTGACATGATCCTCTCCGGATGAAGCGGAGTGGATTTCGGGTATGCTGTTGACCCGCAGTGCCTGGGGCAGTGTTCTGCTGCCATCGGGGTTGACCACCTGCAGAAGGTGACGCCCGCCTTCGAGTTCGGGAAGCTGCACAACGATCTGCTCTGCAGTAATCTGTTGCGGTTGAATTGCGGCATCGTCCAGCAGGACCTGTGCTTCGGTATGGAAATTCCGGCCTTCGATGGTGATGCGCCGCTCGCCGTCCAGCGAGCAGATGTCGATGTCCGATGGCGATACTTCATGGACCCAGGGTGCGGGATCTGTAACGCGGAAGAAAAAAACGGAATCGTTGCTTTCTTGCCCATCCCTGACGGTGATGCGGTAATCTCCCGCCGGTACCTCCGGAACCAGGAAGGTCACACGACTTTCCGACAGGAGCCGTGGGGAGAGTGCCTCACCTCCGAATTCGATCCGGCTTTCAGGGCTGAAAGGCCCCCCCTTCAAAGTCACCTTTGTGCCTGGTTCCCCGGTGTTCGGTGCCAGGGAGACAATTTCGGCTGAAAAGCTCGAAACACTCAGAAAACTTACCAATAATATCAAAGCCGACATCATCCGGTGCATGGCAACCTCCCTGTTTTTGGTGCGGCACTTCCGCACTGAGATCGTGGCAGACAGTCAAGCAGATTGTCAGCATTTGGCAAGCGATGGCCCCCGGGCGTGACGTGTGTCAGGCCGATGTCTCTCTCATCAGCAGCCAAAGTCCGAACAGCAGAAATATCAGGTTGGTCACCCAGGCGGCGACGATGGCGGGCAGCAGTTCAGCATAGCCCAGGGCGAGGCATATGGCCTGGAGAACATGATAGCCGAAACCGATGGCTATGGTGATGGCCACTCCAAGAGCGATGCTGCTGCCGCGCCTTCTCTGCAGGGCAAAGGGTATGCCGATAAATGCCATGATCAGGGCGGCAAAGGGGGAAGCCAGGCGATTATGCATATCGACTCGCAAGCGGGTTGAATCGTAGCCTTCAGCGCGCAGCTTTCGGGCATGAGAGCGCAGCTGCTTGAAATTCATCTCTTCTGCTTTCCGTTCAACAATCCGAAAATCCTGCGGAGACTTATCCAGCGGCAGAAATTGCTGGTCAAGGCGCACTGTCTCGCTCATTTCCCCACTTTCCGGATTGAAACGGTAGAGCAGACCGCCCTCAACCTGCCAGCCCCCTTCATTGAATGTTGCCTGGTCCGCTGAAAACCGTTCAAGAAGTCTGAAATCTTCGTTAAAGCGAAAAAGGGACACGCCATTGAGTTGTTCCCGATCAGGATCGGCTGTCTGGATGTTGATGATCCTGTTGCCTTCGCGCAGCCACAGCCGGTCGCTTTTAAAAGACAGGCTTTGTTCCCCTTTGATTTGTGCGTCCCAGATGTGGTTCATGGTGCGGACACTGGAATGAACCAGGTTTTCGTTGACCAGCAGTAGAAGAAGAGAAATCATCCAGGCGGTTGCGATCAGGGGCGCTGCTATGCGTGCCAGGCTGACGCCACCCGCATGCAGGGCTGTTAATTCGCTGGTGCGGGCCAGCCCGCCAATGGTCATAAAAACCGCCATCAGGACTGCCATCGGACAGACCTGGGAGAAAATCAGGGGAATTTTCAAGGCAAAATAGGAAAGAGAAAGGTCCAGTCCCGCCTTGTATTCAAGAAGATCGTCGACTTTTTCAAAAAAATCGATGAGCAGGTAGAGCCCGATGAAAGTGGTCAGGGCCAGAATGAAGATATGGAAAAAACTTTTCAGAAGATAGCGGTTGATGCGGTTCAATCAAGCCTCCTGCGCCTGATTCGTTGTAACTGGCGTCGCTTCCATTCATCGAAACGCTCAAAGGCGGTCATTTTTTTCTCCTGCGCCGTAAAGTGCAGCAGCCAGATCCCCGAGATCAAAAAGGCGATGTTGGGCAGCCACATGACAAGCCAGGGCGGCATGATCCCCTCGGCTCCCAATGCCTGGGCAAAAGAAAAAAGCAGGTAGTAAGCAAGAAAGACCATCAGAGCGAGGGCAAAGCCGCCGCCTCGTCCCGATCGCCGCGACTGAATCCCGAGAGGAATGCCGATGATGGCAAGCAGGGTCGCCGCCGGCGCAAGAGCCAGGCGCTGATGGTGCTCGACAAGATAGGCGTTGCGCTGCGTTCCTTCGGACTCTGAAATCAGCGATTGCAGTTCGCTGAAGCTCAATTCACTTTCCTTGACCCGACGCTCGCTGATGTCACGCAGTTGAGAGCCAAGATCGAGCTGAACGTCGTAGCTGTCAAAGTCGATAATCTGATAGGCCTCATCTTTTTTGCGGTCAAGTTGCCGGTGTATGGTGCCATCGCGCAGGCGAAGGTTCAGGGTCAGTTTATCGGGGTCAGGAATGGCCCGCCCCTGATCGGCGATGATGATTGATGGCTCCTGCGCCATACGTTGATCCGAAATGAACAGGCCCTTCAAAAGGCCGCTATTATCCTCGACATCATTTGCGTAGAGCACGAGTCCATCAAACTCATCGTTGAATACCCGGGGTTCGATGCCAATGGTCGCGCGATTGTGGGCGATATGAAACACCTGCTCTTTGAAGGCGCGTTTGCCGTGCGGATGAGCCCAAACCGACAGCACTCCGGTGGCCAGGCTGACAACGAGGCTCAGCGCAAGGACAGGCTTTGACATGTCATAAAGACTGATGCCCGATGATTTAAGGGCGATGATCTCGGAGTCGGTAGAAAGCCTGCCGAAGCCGAGAAGAACACCCAGCAGGAATGCGAGGGGCAGGGTCAGGACCAGAAAAGAGGGCAGCAGAAAGACAAACAGCTTGATGATGTCTATAAGCGGCACGCCCTTGTTGAGAACAAGCTCCACCAGTCGCAGCAGGCGTCCCATCAACAGAATGAATGTGAAGATCGCCAGCCCCAATGCGAAAGGAGCAAGAATTTCACGCAGGATATAGCGGTGTCGCGCGGCAAAGAGTCCCATAGCGCGAAATATTAGTCCAGTTCTTCACCCTTGTAAACCGCCAAATTGCCTATTTTTTACTTGCAGTAGCCGCTTTCCACATGATATAGACTTGTGGTTATTCATTACGCACGTCCTTGGATTGTTTTCGTGGGGTGCCGGCAGGCGACCGGTCGCGAAAGTTGCGAAGAGGACGGAGGAACATTAACCCGCAAAACAGGAGAAACACCATGGCTCACGTTTCAATGAAACAACTGCTTGAAGCCGGTGTCCATTTCGGACACCAGACCCGTCGCTGGAACCCGAAAATGAAGCCTTACATTTTTGGCGCCCGCAACGGTATTTACATTATCGACCTGCAGAAAACGGTTCGCTACTTCAGAACCGCTTACAATTTTCTGTCCGAAACAGTCAAAAACGGCGACAAGATCCTCTTTGTCGGCACCAAGAAACAGGCGCAGGATTCCATCAGCGAGGAAGCGCAGCGCTGCGACCAGTATTTTGTCAACAACCGCTGGCTCGGCGGCATGCTGACCAACTTCGTGACGATCAAGGGGAGTATCGATCGCCTCAAGAAGATTGAGGCCATGGCCGAGGACGGCACTTATGACCTGCTGACCAAGAAGGAAGTTCTGCAGCTCGAACGTGAGCGCGCAAAGCTCGAAAGAAGTCTCGGCGGCATCAAAAGCATGACCAAGCTTCCCGGTGCCTTGTTTGTGATCGACCCCAAAAAAGAGCACATCGCGGTCAAAGAAGCCCGCAAACTCGGCATTCCGGTCGTAGCGGTGGTTGACACCAACTGCGACCCTGACGATATTGACTACATCATCCCCGGCAATGACGATGCGATTCGCGCCATTCGCCTGTTTGCCTCACGCATGGCAGATGCCTGTCTTGACGGCGTCAAAAATCGTGAAGCGGAACTCCGGGCCGAGGCCGAAGGTGCCGAGGCGGATGAAGAGCAGGCGGCCGAGGCAGCTGCTGCCGAAAAGGAAGAATCCGCTGCGACTCCGGCTGCCGGGGCCTGAAGTCTTTTCGTTTGACCTAAAAGGGCGGTTTCCTGCATGGAGCCGCCTTTTTTAAGCTTTTCCCAAGATTTTGTTCAGAAATTTCTATTCCGGCGGTTCGCCGCCGATAAATAAATCTGGAGGTTTGCACTGTGAGTATCACTGCTTCGATGGTAGCTGAGCTGCGCGAAAAAACCGGCGCCGGCATGATGGACTGCAAAAAAGCGTTAACTGAAGCTGGTGGCAATATGGAGGAAGCGGTCGATCTGCTGCGCAAAAAAGGTCTTTCCGCCGCCGCCAAAAAATCCGGCAGGGTTGCCGCTGAAGGACTGGTCGCTGCAGCTGGTGAAGGAGCCATGGGCGTACTGGTAGAAGTTAACGCCGAGACGGACTTTGTGGCCAAAAACGAGGCTTTCCAGGGGTTCGTTTCTTCCGTGGCCCAGGTTGTTCTTGAAAATTCCCCGAACGATGTTGACGCCCTTAATGCGCTGCCTTTTCCCGGGACCGAGCGCAACGTCGCTGAAGAATTGACTCACCAGATTGCCACCATCGGCGAAAATATGAATATTCGCCGTTTTGTTCGTTTTGAAGCAAAGCCCGGCACAGTCGCTTCTTATATTCATGGCGGCGGCAAGATCGGGACCCTGGTTGAGCTTCAGACCGAAAAAGGTAGCGAAGAAGCGGTTTCTGCCCTCGCCCGTCAATTGGCCATGCATGTCGCTGCGGCCAACCCGCAGTATCTGAGCCGCGATGAAGTGCCGGAAGATGTGGTTGCCCGTGAAAAAGAGATTATGGCGACCAAGGCCAAGGAGAGCGGGAAGCCCGAGAACATCATCCCGAAAATTGTTGAGGGTCAGCTTGGAAAGTTTTTCGGCGAGATCTGCCTCCTGGAGCAGGCTTATGTCATCGATCCCGATCTGAAGGTCGAGAAAGTTGTCGCTGATCTGGCAAAGCAGATTGGCGCCGAAGTCAGGTTGACCCGTTTTGCCCGCTACCAGCTTGGAGAAGGTCTGGAGAAAAAGGCCGATGATTTCGCAGCTGAAGTCGCAGCTCTGAGCAAGTAGAACCCCATCAACAAAAGGACGTCACCATGGCCGCTTCCGAGGTTCATTATCGCCGCATATTGCTCAAACTCAGTGGCGAAGCTCTCGCCGGCAACCAGGGGTATGGTATAGACCCGACCGTTATCGGCAATATTGCACAGGAAATCAAAGATGTTACCGACCTTGGCGTGCAGGTGGCGCTGGTGATCGGGGGCGGCAATATTTTTCGCGGAGTGGCGGCAGCGTCCAAGGGGATGGACCGTGCCAGCGCCGATTACATGGGGATGCTCGCCACGGTCATGAACAGCCTGGCGATGCAGGATGCCCTGGAGCAGGTGGGCATTCTGACCCGCGTGCTGTCTGCCATTGAAATGCGCGAGGTCGCTGAGCCCTATATCCGGCGCCGTGCTATCCGCCATCTCGAAAAGGGGCGGGTGGTTATTTTTGCTGCCGGTACCGGTAACCCGTATTTTACCACGGACACCGCCGCCAGTTTGCGTGCGATGGAGATCAACGCGGATATCATTCTGAAAGCCACAAAGGTTGACGGGGTCTACAGTGCTGACCCGAAAAAAGATCATGATGCCGTGAAGTATTCCACGCTGACCTATCTTGAAGTGCTCAAGAAGGGACTTCAGGTCATGGATGCCACGGCCACCTCGCTATGTATGGATAACGATCTGCCGATTATGGTTTTCGATCTGACCGTCGACGGTAATATTGTGAGAGCTGTCAAGGGTGAAGATATCGGGACCATCGTCAAGGGAGGGTGAAGACTATGTATGATGACATCCTGAAAAAAACACGCTCCGGCATGGATAAAGCAATTGATGCGCTCAAGAAGGAGTTTTCCAAGGTGCGCACCGGCCGCGCTTCCACGGCTCTGCTCGATGAGGTGCGGATCGATTACTACGGCACTCCGACCCCTCTTAATCAGGTGGGTTCGCTGACGGTTCCCGAGCCGCGCATGATCATAATTCAGCCCTGGGAAAAAAATCTGATTCCCGAAATTGAAAAAGCCATTCTGAAATCAGACCTCGGGCTTAATCCCTCTTCCGATGGGCAGGTGATCCGCATTGCGATCCCTCCCCTGACCGAAGAGCGCCGCAAGGAAATGGTCAAGCTGGTCAAGCGTATGGGCGAAGACGCTCGGATCGCAATACGTAACGTCCGGCGTGACGGCAACGATGCGCTCAAGAAAATGGAGAAGGAAAAAGAGATCTCCGAGGACGATCTCAAGCGTGGCGAGAAAGACATCCAGGATCTCACCGACCAGTATGTGAAAAAGGTTGATGAGCTGATCTCCTCCAAAGAGACCGAGGTCATGGAAGTTTAGTCCTGCCTCGATTGAAACACTCCGCACGGGGCGCCTTCAGGCGCCCCGTTTTTAACATGCCTGTCTTTTCAAGAACTTGCCCCCGCGAAGCTTTCATGCTAGCTTAAAAAATCTCGCGGCTTCGTTCGCTATCTCCCAGTCAGAGAATTTTCATGCGTATTCCCCGGCATCTCGCAATTATCATGGATGGCAACGGCCGATGGGCCCGTCAAAAATCCCAGCCTCGTGTTTTTGGCCACAGGCAAGGGGTTGAAACTGTGCGTCGGGTTGTCGAGGAATGTTCCCGTCTCGAGGTCGAGTACCTGACTCTTTATGCGTTCAGTTATGAAAACTGGGGGCGGCCGGATGAAGAGATCAGTGCGTTGATGGAGTTGCTGACGGCCTATCTGAAAAAAGAACTTGAAACCATGCTGTCCAACAGCATTCGCTTCAATGTGATCGGTGATATAGAACGTCTGCCCACTTCTGTGCGGCGCATGTTGACTGATACGATCAAACGTACAGAACGCAACTCCGGAATGACCCTGACTCTCGCACTCTCTTATGGATCCCGCGATGAAATCACCCGCGCCATGCGTAAAATTGCCAGGCGGGTTGCCGATGGAGAAATTTCAGCGGATGCCATCACCGAATCGATGATTGACGAGCATCTCGATACGGCAATGCTGCCTGAACCTGACCTCTTGATCCGAACCAGTGGAGAGATGCGCATCAGTAATTTTCTGCTCTGGCAGATGGCTTATACCGAGTTGTATTTTACCCATACGCTCTGGCCTGATTTTGATCACCAGCATCTGCATGATGCATTCAGGGCTTTCGGGCGCCGACGCCGCCGTTTCGGACTGACGGATGAGCAGCGTAGCGGGGATTTTGACGAATAACTGGCCTTCGTGTCGCTGCGACAATAAGGACGAAACAACTTGTTCAGGCCGAAATTCCCGTTTCCCCTGATTTCGCGAAAACGGCATTCTCTGCCGATCCCGAAACCTCACTCCTCTCGGATTCACGTTTTCGAGAAACGGAACAAAGGAGGCTCGCCATTAAGGAGAGAATTATTACTGGAATCATCGCACTGCCCGCGTTGATTCTTTACGTTTACTTCGCCGGCCCCTTTCTCTTCAGCCTTCTTGTTTTTGTGGTGACGGCGCTGGCTTTAAACGAATTTCACCAGATCGTGCTTCCTGACGGGCGATGGGTCGAGCGCCACCTCGCGACCGGCCTCGGCGCTTTGTTGTCTTTGCTGATCGCCTCCATGAATACGGTGCCGGTCTTGGCCGGATTGAGTCTGGTCACCGTGTTCTGGTTGGCCTGGTTTCTGTTCCGTTTTCACGATCTCGAAACGGTGATGCAGCAGATCGGGCTGATTTTTCTTGGTATTTTCTATCTCGTCATCCCCTTGGCCCATCTTGGTGCGCTGGCGACTCTCGATTCCGGAAAGCTCTGGATTTTTTTCATCCTGCTGCTCACTATGGCCAGTGACACCGCCGCTTATTTTGTCGGGGTGTCCCTGGGCCGTCACAAGCTCTATCCGGCAATCAGCCCGAACAAGAGTATCGAAGGCGCTGTCGGCGGCATGGCCGGAGCCGCACTGGCTGTCGTGATCGCCACAATGTGGTTTCTGCCTGAAATCGGCTTCCTTGATGGCCTTTTTCTGGCGTTGATTCTTGGACCTTTGGCGCAGATCGGCGATCTTATAGAATCCATGCTCAAGCGCAGTTTCGGCGTCAAGGATTCCGGTGGGCTGATCCCCGGGCACGGTGGTTTGCTTGACCGTCTCGACAGTCTGATTTTGATTTTTCCCGTCGTTTATTATTTTGCCCTGCTGAAGGATTTTTAGGCCGTTGTTATGAAAAATCTTGTGATTTTAGGATCTACCGGGTCCATTGGCGTCAACGCGCTTGATATTGTAGCGGCTCATCCCGACAAATACCGGGTGGTGGCTTTGACCGCCGGAAACAATATCGACCTGCTCCATGAACAGATCCGCGCTTTCCGTCCTGAAATTGTTGCGGTCCTTTCAGAGTCGCAGGCCAAAGAGCTGCGTCGTCGTCTCGGCCCCCAGGGCCCGGAAGTGCTTTCCGGTGTTCAGGGCCTGGTGGCCTGCGCGACTCATGGCAACGCCGACATGGTGGTTTCCGCTATTGTAGGGGCCGCCGGATTGGTGCCCACGATGGCGGCTATTGAAGCCGGCAAGGACATCGCGTTGGCCAACAAGGAGACACTGGTGTGCGCCGGCTCTCTGGTTATGAGCCGTGCCCTTGAAAAAGAGGTTCGCATTTTTCCTGTCGACAGCGAACACTCTGCTATTTTTCAGTCTCTTGAGGGGCACCGCAAGCATGACGTGCGCCGCTTGATTCTCACGGCCTCTGGCGGCCCTTTTTGCAACCGCTCCCTTGCTGAACTCTCGCATGTTACGCCGGGCGATGCCTTGAATCACCCGAATTGGGAGATGGGGCGCAAGATCACCATCGATTCGGCGACCATGATGAACAAGGGCCTTGAAGTGATCGAGGCCCATTGGTTGTTCGATCTGCCGGCCGAGCGGCTCGATGTCCACATCCATCCGCAGAGCATCGTCCACTCCATGGTCGAGTATATCGATGGTTCGGTGATTGCGCAGATGGGGGTTCCCGATATGCGGACACCGATTGCCTATGCGCTCTCGTACCCGGAGCGGCTGCCTTTGAAAATTCCCGCGCTTGATCTCTGCGAGCTGGGGACACTGACCTTTGAAAAACCGGACACCCAGAAATTTTCCTGCCTCAAGCTTGCCTACGATGCCTTGCGCGAGGGCGGTTCCGCACCTGCGGTCCTCAATGCCGCCAATGAGGTGGCGGTGGAAGCTTTTCTCAACGGGGGAATTTCTTTTCTGAATATCAGCCGCATCATTGCGAGCGTTCTTGAGCTGCCGCGAGAGGACGAAATTGAACACATCGACGATGTTCTCAGGGTCGATCGGTGGGCTCGTACCCGTGCCCGTCGAGTCATCAGCGAGATTTCCTGAGGAGGAGAGAGTCAATGATTACGATTGCTGCCGGAATCATCATGCTGGGGATTCTGGTTTTTATCCATGAATTCGGTCATTTCTGCGTCGCCAAAATGGCTGGAGTCAAAGTGCTGAAGTTCTCCCTCGGCTTCGGCCCCAGGCTTTTCTCGAAAACCTGGGGTGAAACCGAGTATATGATCTGTGCCGTTCCCCTCGGGGGGTATGTGCAGATGCTTGGTGAGGGCGGAGGCGAAAATGGGGAAACGGGCGAATTGACGCAAGAGGAAAAGGCGCGTTCCTATGCGGCCAAGTCTCCTGCAAAGCGCATGGCGATCGTTGCTGCCGGACCTTTCATGAACCTGATTCTGCCCTTTGTCGTTCTGCCGCTGGCCTTCATGCTCGGTGTCAATCTTCCCGCTTTTCTGGATCGCGAACCCTGTGTCGGATTTGTCGCTCCCGAGAGTCCTGCAGCGAATGCCGGGTTTGTTCAGGGCGACTGCATAGAAGCGGTGAACGATATTCCCGTTGCCAGTTGGAATGAAGCTAACAAAAAGCTCATTTCGCTTGCTGGAGATTCGCTGCGCTTTGAGGTTTTACGTGGCGGGGAGAACGTCGAACTCACCATTCCCGTCGAAGAGAGTAACCTTGAGTTCCAAAGTCTGGGGCTTTTCCCCGATCAGGCGGCTCGTATCGGTGCCCTTGCTCCTAACATGCCCGCTGCGCAAGCCGGGATGGAGCAGGACGACCTGATAATCTCCGTTGGCGACCATGAAATTTCGTCCTGGTTTGATCTGAAAAACGCAATCCAGGAAACCGGAGGGCAGGCCGTCCCGGTTGTCGTTGAGCGAAACGGTGAGCGCCTTGAATACATAGTGACGCCCGAGAGGGGAGATCGGGGCGATGATTATCTGATTGGAATTGCCCCCGCCCAAGATGTTGTGATGAAGCGATTCGGCCCTCTTGAAGCTGTCGCTGCAGGGGCCGAGCGGACCTACGACCTTATCGAACTCACCGTAGTTTTTGTCCAGAAGTTGTTCAGCGGGCACGTTTCCACGAAAAATATCGGCGGACCGATCACGGTGGTGCAGATTGCCGGGCAGGCTGCTCAGACAGATGTTTCGAGCATCCTGACCGTCCTGGCCTTTTTGAGTATCCAGTTGGGAATCCTCAACCTGTTGCCGATCCCGATCCTTGACGGCGGGCATATCTTTTTCAATCTTTTCGAATTGGTTTTCAGGCGGCCCCTGTCTGTACGCACACGGGAGATTGCCCAGCAGATCGGGCTGGTGCTGCTGATCATGCTGATGGTGGTGGCGTTTTACAATGATATTGTCCGCATCTTCATGGGATAGGTTATGAAGACGATCCTCGCCATCGATACGGCCACCTCCGCGGGCAGCGCAGCAGTCTGCCGCGGAACGAAGCTGCTGAGCGAAAACTACTTCAACACGGGGGCACGTCATGCCGAACGTATAACGGCTGTTATCGACCGAGCCCTGATTGATGCGGACGTTACCCTTGAGGAGATTGATCTTTTTGCCGTTACACGCGGTCCCGGATCTTTTACTGGAGTGCGGGTCGGGATGGCAGCGGCCAAAGGTCTGTCCCTTGCCTTGACCAAGCCTCTGGTCGGCATCTCTTCGCTGCAGGCGCTGGCCATGAATGCGGCGGGCTGTGAAGGCCAGATTTGTGCCATGCTCGATGCGCGCAAAAAAGAGGTCTACGCCGGGTTATATCATGTGCGACAGGGACGCGCTTCTGCCTGCTGCCCTGAGCGGGTCGCTTCTCCTGCGACGGTTGTTGAGCAGATCAGCGAACCGACCCTGTTTGTCGGGGAGGGCGCCATGGTGTACCGCGAGCTGATTGAGTCTGTGCTTGGTACCCAGGCTCGTTTTGTGGAAGGGCCTTTGAACTGGCCGCGTGCTTCCATGGTGGCCCTACTGGCGGCCGCTGATGCGCAAGCGTCTGAAGCTGGCAGCGCCCGGCTGGTGAAGCCTGTTTACCTGCGAGCGTCAGAAGCTGAAATTGCGTGGCAAAAACGACGCAGCGAGGGGGCTTTGCAAGGTTGACAACCCGTGACGGTTTGGATATTTTAAAATCATGTTTCCGTAAGCTCTTTTAAACCCTCTAACCTTTTCTCGGGAGGTGCCCATGGAGGAAATGGACATGGAGTTAGTTGAGCAGCTGGTGAGTGAAAACGCCAGATTCCGGATGCTTTTTGAGGAACACCAGCTGCTGGAGAGGGAACTTGACGAATTCGAGCGGAAAAAGTTTTTATCCCCCGAGGAAGAATTCGAGCGAAAGAAAATACAGAAGATCAAGCTGGCGGGCAAGGACGAAATGAGGCGAATTCTGCGGGATCGGACCTGCCAGCCTGCTCAGCACGCCTGAACACCTTAAAAGTCAACTTCATTCAGTTCGCGGCAGGGGTCTCTTGCAGACCCCTGTTGTCATTCTGTGAAGAAGCGATCTCCCAAAATTATTTAAAATGATATAACTGTTCAATATGCCGCAATTTGTTTTCCTAAAATGCGCCAACAGCGCAGCCGGGGATGCAAAGGGGCGGGTTGTGTTGAATCGTCAATATAAAGATAAGGAATACACCGAATATGGCACCCAAACGCAGCGACGTCATCACCCAGGGATTTGAACGCACTCCTCATCGGGCCTTGCTCAAAGGAACCGGGGTACCGGGCGAGCAGATGGACAAGCCCTTCATCGGCATCGCCAGTTCATTCACCGATCTGATCCCCGGACACATCGGCATGCGCGATCTGGAGCGCTTCATTGAAAAAGGTGTTCATACCGGCGGCGGCTTTTCCTTTATCTTCGGCATCCCGGGGGTGTGTGACGGGATCGCCATGGGCCACCGGGGGATGCACTATTCTCTGCCGACCCGCGAACTGATTGCCGACATGATAGAATCCGTCGCCGAAGCACACCGCCTTGACGGTCTCGTGCTGCTGACCAACTGCGACAAGATCACTCCCGGCATGCTCATGGCCGCGGCACGACTCGATATACCGTGTATCGTTGTGACGGCCGGCCCCATGATGACCGGGCGTGGCGCAGAAGGGCGTCGCTACTCCTTTGTCAGTGACACCTTTGAAGCGATGGCCCAGTACAAGGCCGGAGTGATCGATGAACAACAGCTGCAGGTCTGCGAGGACAAGGCCTGCCCCGGGGCCGGATCGTGCCAGGGACTTTTTACCGCGAACACCATGGCGATTCTGACTGAAACCATGGGCATGAGTCTGATGCGATGCGCGACGACCCCGGCGGTATCTGCCGATAAAAGGCGCCTTGCTTTTGCTTCGGGGCAACGTGTGGTGCAGTTGGTGCGTGACAACATCACACCGCGCCAGATTATGACAAGGGCCGCGTTTGAAAATGCCATTCGCATCGACCTCGCTTTGGGTGGGTCGAGCAACACTGTTCTTCATCTGCTTGCCGTGGCCCGAGAAGCCGGCGTCGACCTGCCGCTGGAAGTATTTGACGAACTGGGTCGCCAGACACCGCAGCTCGCCTCCATGAATCCGGGCGGCAAATATTTCATGGAAGATCTTGATGCGGCCGGCGGCGTCTCCGGGGTTCTTTATCAACTGCGTGATCGGATCGCTGATAATCCCACCCTGAGCGGCTTGACCATTCGGCAGATCATCGACAGTATTTCAGAGGTCGACGAGGAGATCATTCAGCCGGTGGATCGCCCGGTCCGTCCGGAGGGAGGCATCGCCGTCCTGTTTGGAAATCTGGCACCCAAAGGCGCGATTGTCAAACAGTCCGGAGTCTCGGAAAAGATGATGAATTTTGAGGGACGCGCCCGCTGTTTTGATTCCGAAGAAGAGGCCATGAAAGCTTTGATGGGTGGAGATGTCAAGGCCGGTGATGTGGTGGTGATTCGCTACGAGGGACCCAAGGGCGGTCCCGGCATGCGTGAAATGCTTGCTCCCACTGCGACGCTGATGGGGTTGGGGCTTGGAGACAGTGTGGCATTGATTACCGATGGGCGTTTTTCCGGTGGAACGCGCGGCCCCTGTATCGGCCACATCTCTCCCGAAGCCGCCCAGGGGGGCCCAATTGCGCTTGTGCAGGAAGGGGATCGAATCAAGCTCGATATCCCCAACAGGCGCCTTGAGCTTGATGTCGATGACGAGACCCTTGCCGAGCGTCGCAGGAACTGGACCAAACCCGAACCGAAAATCAAGACAGGCTGGTTGGCGCGTTATGCCTCGGTTGTCACCTCTGCCTACACAGGCGCGGTCACCAAGGCCGAATAGTCGACATGTCGCTTCAATATGTTGTGGAGGCCTTTGTCACGGATCTTCGGCACGGGAAAGCCTGAATAAATTGTTTTTTGAAATTCTGATTTCAAAGTTTTGATGATTGCGGATTGGGGAAGTCCGCACAGGAAGCCATGGAGGGCCTGATCGATTCCGGCATTCCATGATTATATCCAGGATTAAGACAACGGAGGAGATGTGCGGTGAAATTGACCGGATCGAAAATTTTATTGGAATGTCTGCTTCGCGAGGAGGTCGATACCGTTTTCGGCTACCCCGGAGGCACCGTCATCAATATTTACGACGACCTGATGGATTACCCAATCAATCATATTCTGACCCGCCATGAACAGGCTGCCGTTCATGCTGCGGACGGTTATGCACGGGCCACCGGCAAGGTGGGCGTCGCTATCGCGACCAGCGGACCCGGGGCGACCAATACAGTAACGGGCATCGCCACGGCTTACATGGATTCCATCCCTCTGGTTGTCATCACAGGGCAGGTTCCGACTGCATTGATTGGAAACGACGCTTTCCAGGAAGCCGATATGGTGGGTATCACCCGACCCATCACCAAGCACAACTTTCTGGTGCGCAACATCAACGAGTTGACGACCATTGTCAAAAAAGCCTTTCATATTGCCCGCAGCGGCCGGCCGGGACCGGTCCTGATTGATTTTCCCAAAGATGTTCAGCTTGATAGCACGGTTTTTTCCTATCCTGACAAGGTCGAACTGGCAGGATACAAGCCGACGGTTGGTGGCAATGCTCGTCAGATTGAAAAAGCCGCCCGCATGATCCTCGAAGCCCGCAAGCCTCTCATCTACGTGGGGGGAGGCGCGGTTCTTTCCGACGCGGCGCAGGGACTGCGAGAACTGGCCGAACTGGCTCAGCTGCCGGTGACGACGACTCTGATGGCGAAATCGATTTTTCCCAGTCGCCATCCCCTCTGTCTCGGCATGCTCGGGATGCACGGCACCTATTATTCCAATATGGCCGTGACGAACTGTGATCTCCTTATCGCCGCCGGGGCCCGCTTCGACGACCGTGTAACAGGCAAGATCGCAACCTTTGCGCCCAATGCCAAGATCATCCATATCGATATCGATCCGACGTCCATCAAGAAAAACGTCCGGGTAGATCTGCCTATTGTCGGGCATCTCAATGATGTCCTGCAGAAATTGGCCGACAAGATGAAGGAGCAGGGTGACAAAGTCGATGCGCTTGTAGAGCGCACCCATGGCTGGCGTTCGGAAATTGCCGAGTGGAAAAAAGCCCACCCCATGAAATACACACCCTCCACCTCCGTCATCAAGCCGCAGTTTGTGATCGAGAAGATTCGCGAGCTGACCCGGGATGACGCCATTATCACCACCGAGGTGGGGCAGCATCAGATGTGGACGGCGCAGTTTTTCGATTTTATCCAACCCCGCACCTTCCTGACCTCGGGCGGTCTCGGCACGATGGGGTATGGTTTGCCTGCCGCCCTGGGAGCCCAGGTCGCCTTTCGCGACCGGCAGGTCATCGATATCTCCGGTGATGGCTCCTTTCAGATGAATTCCCAGGAACTGGCGACGCTTGTTCAGTATCGCCTGCCGGTCAAGATCGTCATTCTCAATAATAATTTCCTCGGAATGGTGCGTCAGTGGCAGGAGATGTTCTTTGATCGCCGCTACAGCCAGACCTGCATGGAGCTGCCCATCGATTTTGTCAAGCTGGCAGAAGCCTATGGTGCAACGGGACTGCGCGCCGAGAAACCTGACGAAGTGGAAGCCATGATCAAAAAAGGGCTTGAAACTCCCGGCCCGGTTATTATGGAGTTCAGAATCTCCCGTGAAGAGAATGTGCTGCCCATGGTGCCGCCGGCATCGGGACTCAATGAAATGGTTCTGGCCAGCTGATCGTCGGCTGTTCGGATTTTATTCTGATCAAGCAAAGGAATTGTTATGAAACACACGATTTCTGTTCTGGTGGAAAACGAGTTCGGCGTGTTGTCGCGCGTGGCCGGACTTTTTTCCGGGCGTGGCTTTAACATCGAGAGCCTGTCGGTGGCTCCGACCCTTGATCCATCCATTTCCCGCATGACGATTGTGACTTCCGGCGACGACCAGATCCTGGAGCAGATCACCAAGCAGCTCAACAAGCTGATCGATACCATCAAGGTGATTGATTTTACCGGCCACGACTTCGTTGAACGTGAAATGGCCCTGGTGAAAGTCTGCGCTGAAGAGGAGAGCCGTGCGGAAGTTCTGCGTATCGTCGATATCTTCCGCGCCAAGGTGGTTGATGTCACGCCTAAATCCTATACGGTTGAAGTCACCGGGGCACCCGGGAAGATCAATGCCATCGTTGAATTGCTGCGGCCGCTGGGGATCAAAGAGATCGTACGATCTGGGCCTGTGGTCATCGGGCGTGGCCCCAAAGGGTGGAAGAGCAGTTAACGACTTTTATCAAGCATTGGCATTGCTTGACCGAAGGTTTGCGGGGCGAAAGCTCTGGTGCCTGATGAAAAGCTATGCTATAAAAATCCGTTATTTGTCGATATTTCAAGACCATCAGCAGGAGGAAATGCAAGAAAATGAAAGTTTATTACGATAAGGACGCCAATCTCGACGTACTCAAAGGTAAAAAAATTGCCATCATCGGCTATGGCAGCCAGGGGCATGCCCACTCCAACAATCTCAAAGACAGCGGTCTCGACGTCGTGGTGGGGTTGCGCAAAGGCAGCAGCGGCTGGGCCAAGGCTGAAAAAGCCGGACTGACAGTTCTGGAAACTGGTGAAGCGGTCAAGTCGGCCGACGTGGTGATGATTCTGGTGCCCGACGAACTGCAGGGCGATCTCTACCGTTCGGATATCGAACCCAATCTCAAGCAGGGCGCCTATCTAGCCTTTGGCCATGGTTTCAACATCCATTTCGATCAGATCGTTCCCCGTGAAGATACCAACGTTTTCATGGTGGCACCCAAAGGTCCGGGGCATCTTGTGCGGCACGAATATACGCGCGGCGGCGGCGTCCCTACCCTGATCGCCATCCACCAGGATCCCTCCGGCAATACCAAGGATGTGGCCCTGGCATACGCCAGCGGCAACGGCGGCGGCCGTGCCGGCATCATCGAGACTTCTTTCAAGGAAGAAACGGAAACGGATCTTTTCGGTGAGCAGGCGGTCTTGTGCGGTGGCGCAAGCGCCCTCGTACAGGCCGGTTTCGAAACCCTGGTCGAAGCGGGCTATGCGCCTGAGATGGCTTACTTCGAGTGCCTGCACGAATTGAAACTTATCGTCGACCTGATGTATGAAGGCGGTATCGCCAACATGCGCTATTCCATCTCCAACACTGCCGAATATGGCGATCTGACCCGGGGCCCGCGTGTCGTAAACGCTGAAACCAAGAAGGAGATGAAGAAGATTCTCGATGAAATCCAGTCCGGCAAGTTTGCCCTTGAGTGGATGCTCGAGAACAAGGCCAACCAGGCGACGCTCAAAGCTATGCGTCGCCGCGGCATGGAGCACCCCATTGAAGAGGTGGGAGAGAAGCTGCGCTCGATGATGAGCTGGATCGGCAAAAACAAGATCGTCGACAAGGATCGCAACTGATCATTGTGAACCGAACGGGGGCCCAGCGGTCCCCGTTTTTTTATCTGAGCTTATGATAAGAGGATGCCATGCGTAACCGTAATCAGCCCATTGCCGTGGAAGGTTATCCCTTTATCGGCCTTTTTGCTTTTATTACGTTGGTCTTCGGCCTGTTGGACTGGGGTTTTCTGACGTTTATCTTCTTTCTTTTGACCCTGTTCAGCGTTTATTTTTTCCGCAACCCCGAAAGGCTTGTGCCGAACGAACCCAATGCGCTGGTGGCGCCCGCCGACGGCAAGGTGGTTTTTGTCGGCGAGGTACGCGAAGAGCGTTTTTTGAAGGAAGAGACCCTTAAGGTCAGCATTTTCATGAACGTGTTCAATGTTCATGTCAACCGTTTTCCCGTTGCTGGAAAGGTGCTTGACAGCTATTACAGTAAGGGTAAATACCTTAACGCCTCTCTGGATAAGGCCAGTATCGAAAATGAGCAGTCAGGTTTGCTGATTGAAGCCGAAGGCGGGCAGAAACTGCTTTGCGTGCAGATCGCCGGCCTGGTGGCTCGTCGCATCGTCTCCTATCCTGAAGTGGGGGATTCCCTTGAACGGGGAGACCGCTATGGCCTGATCCGGTTCGGGTCGCGGGTCGATCTTTACCTGCCCAAAAACACCGACGTGAAACTGCGTGTCGGCGACAAGACGGTGGGAGGGGAAACCATTGTCGGTTATTTCCAATAGTGCGTCTGCTCTTTTTCCATGCTGCGCAATGCTTGTCTAGTCCGATCGAAAAAATCTCTCGAAAAGGTTTTTTGACCGGCTGCCCGCTTGACATTGTTGCTGTAACTCTGTTTTACTTCTAGAAAATCATGTTTTTAAAAGCGATGAAGAGGAGTAGTAGGCCCTCCTTTCGTTCCAGAGAGCCGGCGGTTGCTGTGAGCCGGTACGAAAGTGGTTGAACTCGCCTCGGAGCTGCCCGGATGAACCCGCTCTGCGGCTAGTCCGTGCCGAGCGCCCGCGTCAAGGGCCAATGAGGGTTCGGTTTTTACCGAACTGAAACAGGGTGGTACCGCGAAGCATAAAGCTCTCGCCCCTGACCGGGCGGGGGCTTTTTTATTGGATTGGCGCCCATGAATGATGGCGTCGCAAAAACTCACCAACTGCTGCGTTGCTGCAATTGCTCTCGCTGCTTCGACGTACGTAAGTACGCCTCATTGCTCGACAATCGCGCGCCTTGCATTTGGCGCTTTTTGCTTAGCCATCGACATTGATGCTTTTTTGCGAAAGCATCATGAATGCTTTCGCAAAAACCTCAGTATGGACAGCGTCTCAGGAAGGGAAGGGGGTGGTCTTTTGGAATCGGACCTGAGTGACCTGGATGAATCAGATCTTACGGCGATGAAGAGTTTGATAACCGATGAAACGAAGACGCCCCTTTCATGGCGGAAGGCTGGCTGAACAAAGGAGATAGGCATGAGTGAAAATAAAATGATCAAAATTTTCGATACAACCTTGCGTGACGGAGAACAATCGCCGGGCGCCAGCATGAATATTGAAGAGAAGCTCAGGATTGCCCACCAGCTCGAGCGTTTGAATGTCGACGTCATCGAAGCGGGCTTCCCTATTGCTTCCGATGGTGATTTTGAAGCTGTCAAAAAAATCGCGCAGACGATCAAGGGTCCGCAGATCGCAGGTCTCTGCCGTGCCAACGACAAAGACATCGACCGTGCCTGGGAAGCGTTGAAGTACGCCAAGGAGCGCGGCCGTATCCACACCTTCATCGCGACTTCCGATATCCATATGAAGTACAAGTTGCAGATGGATGAGGATCAGGTCTTGGCCACTGCGGTCAAAGCCATCGAGAGAGCCAAGAGATATACCGACAATATCGAATTTTCTGCTGAGGATGCGGTACGCACCCGGCTTCCATTCCTGGAACGGGTGGTTGAGGCGGTCATTGACGCCGGTGCGACTATCGTCAATATCCCCGATACGGTCGGCTATACCGTCCCCTCGGAATTTTTTGAGATCATTGCCTATCTGCGCAACAATGTGCCCAATATCGACAAGGCGACGATCTCGGTACACTGCCACAATGATCTCGGTCTTGCGGTGGCCAACTCGCTGGCGGCCGTGCAGGCTGGCGCAGGCCAGGTGGAATGCACCATCAACGGTATCGGTGAGCGTGCCGGCAACTGCTCCCTCGAAGAATTGGTCATGACCCTTCGGACCCGCAATGACGTACTGCCCTACGACACGCGCGTGGCCACCGAGCACATCTATCCCACCAGCCGCATGCTGTCGACTATCACCGGCATCATGGTGCAGCCCAACAAGGCCGTTGTCGGGGCGAATGCCTTTTCCCACGAGGCCGGCATTCATCAGCATGGCGTGATCATGGAAAAGTCTACCTACGAGATCATGACGCCTGAATCGATCGGTCTTAATCAGAACAAGCTTGTTCTGGGCAAGCACTCCGGACGTCATGCGTTCAAGCAGCGGTTGGAAGAACTTGGCTATGATCTGAAAAAAGAGGATCTCGATAAAGCCTTCGTGCGTTTCAAGACCCTGGCTGACCAGAAAAAAGAGATCTTTGACGAAGACCTCGACGCCATCATTGCCGATGAAATTATCCGGGTGCCTGAGAAATATAAGTTGATGCAGATGAATGTTTCGTCCGGTTCGTTTGCCGCTCCCACGGCAACCATCGAACTGGAAATCAACGGCAAGGTTAAAAAAGGCGCTATGATTGGGGCCGGTCCGGTCGATGCCGCCTTCAAATCCATCAAGAAGCTCACCGGCAGCAAGGCAAATCTGCTCGCATTCAACGTCGGCGGTATTACCGGCGGAACCGATGCGCAGGGTGAGTGCACCGTGCGCCTCGAAGAGGGGGGGCGCGAAGTCCTCGGCCAGGGGGCCCATCCGGACATTATCGTTGCCAGCGCCAAAGCCTATGTCAACGCCTTGAACAAGCTGGCCTCGACCATGGAGCGCAACCGGATACGGATCTGATTTCACCGGCATTCAAAAATACAGGCAACTGTTCAGCATGGGGTTGGAACTCCCATGACAAGGGGCACTTTTCGCCATCCCTGGCGCCAAACACCCTTGACATGGAAGTTCCGACCCCGCGAGGTGATTAGATAAAAATATAGTAATGCCTGGGGCGGCTTTTTGCCGCCCCGTTTTACGCATACCGCACCATGGCGGTCTTGAAAGGTTGCGCCAGGCGGAAGAGTTGAGGTAAACTTCGCCCGTTTTGAAAAATACCCCAAGAGGAGAAGATATGGGACAGACGATCGCGGAAAAAATCTTTTCCACCCATCTCCGGGATGAACCGTTCCCGGGGACTTACGTTCTCGATCTCGATCGGGTTCTTTGCCACGAAATCACCACTCCGGTTGCTATTGCCGATCTGCAGTGGCGCGGCAAAGATCGGGTGTTCGACCCCGACTGCATCAAGGCGGTGATCGATCACGTGACTCCGGCCAAGGACAGTAAAACCGCCACCCAGGGCAAGATGCTGCGCGAATGGGCCCGGCGCCACGAGATCAAGGATTTTTTTGATGTCGGCCGCAATGGCGTCTGTCACGCACTGTTCCCCGAAAAAGGATTCATCCGCCCCGGGTTCACCGTGATCATGGGTGACAGCCACACCTGTACCCATGGGGCCTTCGGCGCCTTCGCCGCCGGCGTCGGCACCACGGACCTCGAAGTCGGCATTCTCAAAGGAGTCTGTGCCTTCCGCAAGCCCAATACAATTCGCGTCAATCTTGAAGGCTCTTTGGCGCAGGGCGTGTACGCCAAGGACGTCATTCTCTACGTCATCGGCCAGCTCGGCGTCAACGGGGCCACCGACCGCGTCATTGAATTCCGGGGTTCGGTTGTCGACGGCATGTCCATGGAAGCCCGCATGACCCTGTGCAACATGGCCATCGAAGCCGGGGGCACCAGCGGCATCTGTCTGCCCGACATGACGACGGTTAACTACCTCTGGCCCTTTATCTCCAGCGATTATCCGGACAAAGAGGCCGCACTGAAAGATTTTTCCCGTTGGCATTCCGATGCGGACGCCGAATACGAGAAAGTCCTTGATTTCGACGTCTGCGATCTTGAGCCTCAAGTCACCTTCGACTACAAGCCGGACTGCGTCAAAAGCGTTGGAGAGATGGCAGGAACTCCCGTTGATCAGGTCTATATCGGCACCTGCACCAACGGTCGGATCGAAGATCTGCGCGTGGCGGCGGAAATTCTCAAGGGCCGCAAGCTGGCCGATACGGTGCGCGGCATCGTCTCGCCTGCGACACCGAAAATTTTCCAGGATGCCCTGGCCGAAGGGATCATCCAGGTTTTCATGGATGCCGGCTTTTGTGTCACCAACCCCACCTGCGGCGCCTGTCTCGGGATGAGCAACGGTGTGTTGGCCGAAGGCGAGGTCTGCGCCTCCACCAGCAACCGCAATTTCAACGGACGCATGGGCAAAGGCGGCATGGTCCATCTGATGAGTCCCTCCACTGCGGCAGCTACGGCGGTCAAGGGAGTGATCACCGATGCCCGCCGGATCTGATCCGGCCCCTTGAAATGCGCCGGCAGACCGCCTGCGGGCGGCGCGGCTGCGTTCGACCCGAATGTGACAAGGAGCAATAAGATTATGAAAAAAACATTTGGCGGACCCGCGATCTTTCTCGACCGGTCCGATATCAATACCGATGAAATTATCCCGGCCAAGTATCTGACCGAGGTGACCAAGGAAGCGCTCGAGCCGTATATCCTGGAAGATCTTAAACTGGAAGGATTCGACCCGAAGGGCGACGAGCTCAAGCGGGCCCGGGTGGTGGTGACCCGTGAAAATTTCGGCTGCGGATCTTCCCGCGAGCATGCTCCCTGGGTTTTTGAGGTCAACGCAATCCATACGATTATTGCCGAAAGCTATGCGCGCATTTTCCGCCAGAACATGTTCAATGGGGGGATGCTCGCCATTGAGTTGCCCCGGCAGGATCTTGACCGTCTGTTTGCCCTGGATAAGGACGGCGATGTCGATATCGCTGTCGATCTCGACGCGCAAAAAGTGATTGCACGATCCGGCGGCCGCGAAGAGGTCTGCTCCTTCGAGATCAGTGCTTTTGACAAGGCGCTGGTGGAAGCCGGCGGCTGGGTGGAATTTGCCGATTCCCGCTACTGAGGCGGGATCGGATCTGAATTTTTGATTCAAGGAGAGATGCTTTCGCAAAAAAGCATCAATGTCGATGGGCTAAGCAAAAAGCGCCAAATGCAAGGCACGCGATTGTCGAGCAATGAGGCGTACTTAGGTACGTTGAAGCAGCGAGAGCAATTGCAGCAACGCAGCAGTTGGTGAGTTTTTGCGACGCCATCAAGGAGAGCATCATGGCGAAAACCTTTAAGGTTGCGGTTCTTCCCGGAGACGGCATCGGCCCTGAAGTGATGGCCGAAGCCCTGCGGGTTCTGGATGTGGTTGAGCAGAAATTCGATGTCAGTTTTCAGCGCACCTTTGCCAACGTCGGCGGTATTGCCATCGACAAGGAGGGCAAGGCGCTGCCGGAGACAACGATCGATATCTGCAAGGACTCCGACGCGATTCTGTTCGGTTCGGTGGGTGGCCCCAAATGGGAAAGTCTGCCCCCCGACGAGCAGCCCGAGCGTGGTGCTCTGCTGCCGCTGCGCAAGATCTTCGGTCTTTATGCCAATCTGCGCCCGGCGATCATTTTTCCGGCTCTGACCGGTGCCTCCAGCTTGAAGCAGGAAGTGATCGAAGGTGGATTCAATGTTCTCGTCGTGCGTGAGTTGACCGGCGGTATTTATTTCTCCCAGCCCAAAGGGATCGAAGGAGAGGGAGACGAGCGGGTCGGTGTCGACACCATGCGCTACACTGTCCCCGAAATCGAGAGAATCGCCCATGTTGCATTCAAGGCCGCGCAGAAACGCGACAGGCGCCTGTGCTCCATCGACAAGGCCAATGTCCTTTCCACCTCGGTTCTGTGGCGTGAAGTTGTCGAGAAGGTTGCCCGGCAGTATCCGGATGTCGCGCTGAGCCACATGTATGTGGATAACGCCGCTATGCAGCTGGTGCGCTGGCCCAAGCAGTTCGATGTCCTGCTGTGCGAAAACATGTTCGGCGATATCCTCTCGGATGAAGCGGCCATGCTGACCGGCTCCCTCGGAATGCTGCCCTCCGCCTCCCTTGCGGAAGGCAGTTTCGGCATGTACGAGCCTTCCGGCGGAAGTGCTCCCGACATCGCCGGGCAGGGGATCGCCAATCCCATCGCGCAGATCCTGTCCGCCTCCATGATGCTGCGCCATTCTTTTGCAATGGTTGCTGCGGCCGACGCCATTGACACGGCTGTCGAGAGGGTACTTGACCAGGGGCTGCGCACCGGCGACATTTTCCAGAATCAACCGGGGGAGAGAAAGATCAACACCCGGGAGATGGGCGACGCGATTGTGGCTGCCATCTGATCTCTGCATCAGCCGGGCCCTGAGAACAGGGTCCGGTACCCTGACTTTTTCCCGCACACGAAGGAGAACCATCCGTATGTCCGATCCTCTGAACATCGTCCTGGTCGGCGCGACCGGCGCCGTAGGGCGTGAAATTCTCCACCTTCTCGCCGAGCGCGATTTTCCGACGGGTCAACTGCGTCTTGCGGCTTCGGTTGATTCTCTCGGGGAACCACTTGAGTTCCGGGGAGAATCCATCCTGGTGGAAGAGGTTTCGGAAGCGACCTTTGAAGGAGCGGATCTGGTCTTTTTCTGTGGCTCCCGCGAAGTCAGCGCTCACTATGCGCCCGTTGCGGCTGCCCGGGGAGCCATTGGTATCGATGTCACCGGAGCCTGGGAAGAGGAAACGGAGATCCCGCTGGTTGTCCCCGAGATCAATGCCGCTGCTCTGGAGAGTCTCCCGTCCCGCGGGATCATCGCCTGCCCGTCAAGTCTGGCTGTTCAGACCGCCTTGCTGCTGGAACCCTTAAGGCAATGCGGCACTATTGAGCGAGTCGTGGTGACCGCGTTTCTTTCTGTTTCAAGTGCCGGAAGGAAGGGGATCGACGTGCTGCGAAAGCAAAGCGGCGAGCTTCTCAACGGTCGCCCCGTTGAGCCTGAGGCGTTTTGTCGTCCCGTGGCCTTCGATTGCTTTGCCCAACAACCTTCGGCTGAGAAACAGGGCGCCTCCGATGATGAATTCTCTTTGATCCAAGGTGTGCGCAGAATCATGGGAGCTGCCGCTCTCGGGTTGTCGGCCACGGTGGTCCAGATGCCTGTTTTTTACGGTCAGGGAATGTCTGTTTATGTGCAGACCGCTGAGCCGATCAGTCTGGAGGAAGTGCGTGAGGTTCTGTCCTGTCAATCCGGCATTGAGCTGGTCGACGAAGCCGCTGCTGCCGACTGCGAACCTTCCGTTCTGGATGCTGCCGGGCGGGACGAGGTGATGGTCGGGCGTATCCGCCAGGAGCCCGGCATGTCGAATACGCTGCAGTTATGGGCCGTCTCGGACAACCTGCGCAGTGGGGATGCCGCCAATGCGGTAAAAATTGCCGAGATAATTGGCCGTCATCCCGCCTTCACAGCGACGAAGAATTAAGCCGGATATCACTTATCCCAGTTTGTGATGATTCATGAGCGCTGGTCTGTCGTACGCCTTTTCTTCTGCCGGTCTACTTTATGGCCTTTCTCGACGACCTGACTTTAGGACGATATCACCCTGGTGATTCCTTGATGCACCGGCTGGATTCCCGTTTGAAACTGGTTATGGTTTCGGTCCTGATCGCTGCGGTGTTCAGTGCCCCAGGGTTCGTTCAGCTTTCCGTTCTTGCAGCTCTGACCCTCGCACTCATGGCACTCTCGGCGATTGCCCCGGTGGTCTGGTGGCGCGGGCTCTGGTTTTTCCGCTGGTTTTTTCTCTTCACTCTGGTACTCCATCTGCTTTTCACCCCAGGTCATACCCTGTTCGGGATTGAATTCCTTTCGCAAGACGGGCTTAAAACAGGCCTCACTGTGATATTGAGGCTGTGCCTGGCTGTCTGCCTGGCTTCTCTGCTGTCTCTGACGGTAGATGCTTCGTGCCTGGCTCGTGCAGGCGTCGACCTGCTGCGTCCGTTGGCACGATTCGGGATTCCTGTTGAACGCTGGGGCGCATTTTTCCTTTTGATTTTGAATTTTCTTCCTCTTCTGCGACAGGAGTTGAACGCGCTGGTACCACGGGCAAGGGCGCTCGCCAGTGCCGGGTTCAGGCAACGGTTGGACGGATTGCGTGATCTTCTCTCGACCCTGCTTTTTCGCCTCTGCGACCATGCCGACACCTGGGCGCTGCAGATGGCTCGGGGCGAATCTGTTCAATCTCCTTGCCCTGCCGTGAAGCTCAAACCTTTGCCTGTGTTCGTGCAGATTGTTGTCTCTTGCGGAGTTTTTGGCGTAGTGGGAGTCCTTTGGCTGTGGCGGTGACCTCCAATATCCGTTTGCTCATCGAATATGACGGTACCAACTATGTCGGATGGCAGGTGCAGGCCAATGGACTGTCCGTACAGCAGATTCTTGAAGAGAAATTATGGGAACTTCTGGGAGAGCCCGTTCGGCTTATCTCATCCGGACGAACCGATGCCGGCGTGCATGCCCGGGGAATGGTGGCGAACTTCCGTACTTCGCGATCATTGCCGATGCGCGCCTACCGCGAAGGTCTGAACCGGCTTCTTCCCGTGGATATCGCGGTGCGTGAAGCCCACATCGTTCATGAGGATTTTCATTCCCGTTTTGATGCTCGGGGTAAATGGTATCGTTACACTCTTTATCTCTCTCCTGTGCGCTCGCCTCTGGCGCGGCGGTTCAGCTGGCATCTGAGATCCGAACTGGATACGGGGCGTATGCGCTGCGCTGCGGGAAAGTTCGTGGGACAACATGATTTTCGCGCCTTCAGGGGCGCCGGGTGTGGGGCCCGGACCACCGTGAGGGAAATCTACTCTGTGGATCTATTGGAAGAACCTCCTTTTTTGCATATTGATGTCAAAGGGGAGGGTTTTTTACGCAACATGGTGCGTATGATGGCAGGGACGCTTGTCGCCGTGGCCAGAGAGAAAGTTTCGTTGGCTGAGTTTGATCGACTGCTCCGGGGGGCACATGGGGGAAAAGCAGGTCCCACAGCCCCGGCTCATGGATTGTGCCTGATGGAAGTCTGGTACGATGAAAGGCAGTCGTCGTAGGGTTGTCCCCGGCGTTCCGGAATTGTTGCAAAATGCTCCGGGGCGGGTATAGTCAGTCACAGGCATCTTTTCTTACGGGGCAGGGTGATGAAAAAGCCATTGAGAATTCTCGTTCCCATCGATTTCTCCAGGTACAGTCTGGAAACTCTTAATTTTGCGGCAGGGTTGAGCGACTATTTCGATCCCAGCTATTATCTCCTTTATGTTCATCTGGACGGCGAATTTGAATCCTTTACCCAGATGGCAGGCAGCCTGCGGGAGGAACAGCAGAAGAAGCTAGATGAAGCCCGGGATCAACTTGAACGCGAGGCCGAGCGCCTGCGCAGTGATTATCCGGATCTGCATGTTGAGGTTGATGCGGTCACCGGTGTCCCCTTCAAGGAAATCTGCCGCTTTGCCGACCAGAAAAACATTGAACTCATCGTGATCGGGACTCATGGCCGCACAGGCTTGTCCCATCTTCTGATCGGCAGCACCGCCGAACGTGTGGTGCAGCAGGCCAGCTGCCCGGTTCTGAGTGTTAAGCCCTCGGTTCTCTGACCGGATCTTTTCTCCGGATTTCTGAAATTTCCCTTGAAATTGTCTTGACATGACCGCCTCTTTCGGCTACTTTCTCAACTTCTGTGAGCCCCGTACATAATCACAGATGAACGTATAGAGAGGATTCCCATGAGCACCCAGATCGGTTCAAACGCCCAGAAAGACAAGAAGTGGTTCGTAGTCGACGTCGAGGACAAGGTTCTCGGCCGCGCTGCAACCGAGGTGGCCCGAGTGCTTCGAGGCAAGCACAAGGCAACCTTTTCCCCCAGTGTCGATACCGGAGATTTTGTCATTGTCCTCAATGCCGACAAGATCCGTTTGACCGGAAACAAGCTGGCTGACAAGATGTATTACCGTCACTCCGGCTATACCGGTGGGATCAAGGAAATCAATGCCGAAAAGCTGCTGGCGTCCAAGCCGGAAGAGCTGATCAAAAAGGCGGTCAAAGGCATGTTGCCCAAAAACAAGCTCGGTCGTCAGATGTTTCGCAAGCTCAAAGTCTACACCGGTTCGGAACATCCCCACCAGGCTCAGCAGCCCAAGGAATTGACTTTTTAGGATCCAGGAGATAGATGAATGGCTCAGGAAATGTTTACCGCTACCGGTAAGAGAAAAACTTCCGTGGCCCGGGTGCGTATGCTGCCGGGTGACGGCAAGATCTTTGTTAATAATCGCAGCCTTGATGAGTATTTCGGGCGCGAGACCTCCAAGATGGTTGTCATGCAGCCTCTCGAGTTGACCAGCCATGTCGGCCAGTTCGATATTCATGTCAACGTCAGGGGCGGCGGACCTTCCGGTCAGGCCGGTGCCATCAAGCACGGCATTACGAAAGCGTTGCTCGAGGTCGACTCCGAGTTGCGCGGCGTGCTGAAGAAAGCCGGGTTCATTACCCGTGACAGTCGCGTCAAGGAGCGTAAGAAATACGGTCAGCGTGGTGCGCGGCGGAGCTTCCAGTTCTCCAAACGTTGATCACCGTTTTCGATCCGTTTTTTCAAAGGGAGCCCTATGGGTTCCCTTTTCTTTTATAGGCTGTATGGGACACTGAAAAGAGCAGGAGGAGTCCGCAGACGCTTTTTCTGCTCAATTCACGGAGGTGGGTCATGGTGAAAGTTTCTGTCATGGGAGCCAGTGGATATACAGGCGTCGAACTCGTGCGCCTGCTTCATGCGCATCCCGAAGTGGAAATTGCCTGCGTGACGGCGCGTCAGAACGCCGGGGAAGAGATGGCCTCGCTGTTCCCTTCACTGTTTCGCGAAATCGACCTGGTCTGTGAGGGGGGCGACCCGGCCCGGCCGGCGAAAGAATCAGATATCGTCTTTACCGCGCTCCCTCATCAGGCCGCCATGGAAGTAGTGCCTGGGCTTCTTGAATATGGCAGCCGCGTCGTTGACCTGTCGGCGGACTACCGTCTGCGTGATGTGGATGTCTACAGGCGTTGGTATCAGGAGCATACAAGTGCCGATCTGCTGCCGGAGGCAGTTTACGGATTGCCTGAACTGAACCGGGACCAGGTGCGTTCTGCGCGTCTGGTGGCGAACCCGGGCTGCTATCCGACCAGCGTCGCCCTTGCGCTGAGTCCCCTTCTGCGTGAAAAGCTGATCGACCACCGGACTCTCGTTGCCGACTGCAAATCCGGCACCAGCGGCGCCGGGCGTGCAGCCAAGGTGGGCAGCCTGTTCTGTGAAGTCAACGAAGGGTTCAAGCCGTATGGGGTTGGCGCTCATCGGCATACTCCAGAAATAGAGCAGACGCTGAGTGCGGTTGCGGGAGAGGACGTCCGTTTGACTTTCACGCCGCACCTGCTGCCGATCAACCGGGGTATTCTTTCGACCTGCTATGCTCTCGCGCTTGGTGATGTCGATACCACATCACTGCGCTCGCTTTACCAGCAGACTTATGCGTCCGAACGTTTTGTCAGGCTTTTGCCGCAGGGCTCCTGGCCCAATGTTTCCAATGTTCGCGGCAGTAATTTCTGCGATATCAATCTTATGTTTGATGCACGTACGAATCGGGTCATTGTAGTTGCAGCCATTGACAATCTGGTCAAGGGAGCGGCCGGCCAGGCGGTTCAGAATATGAATCTGATGCTGGGATTTGAGGAGTCGCTCGGGCTCACGCAACTCGCCCTGTTTCCTTGACAGTGGAAAAGCGCCAATCATTGATGTTCAAGGAGAATGATGATGAACGAGTGTGTCGCCAGCCGAACTCTTGAGCATTGCACTTGTACTTATCTTTCCTGTGATAAACGGGGTCATTGCTGCAAGTGCGTGGCATACCACAACCGCAAGGGCGAAATTCCCGGGTGTTTCTTTTCTACTGAAGCCGAACGCACCTATGATCGCTCTTTTGCTCGCCTGGCGCGTGACCGATCCGAAAATTGAGCATCTTTCGCCATGCCGATCGGGGGCCGATTCAAGTTGACTTCGGCATCTGTTTATGGTTGATTAAGACGCTGTATTTTTAGACAAACGGTGGCTCGGGCCGGGTTTGAAATGGTGTAAAAGTCACATTCATGCAGTTGAGTGATTTCAGTTTTGATCTGCCGGACGAGCTGATCGCCCAGCATCCCCACCAGCAACGTGATGGTTCGCGCCTCATGATTCTTGACCGGGGTGCTCTATCGGTGAGTGTCGGACGTTTTGCTGATCTTTCACAATTTTTCCAGGCTGGCGATCTGCTCGTGGTCAACGACACACGGGTGATTCCGGCTCGGCTGCTGGGACACAAGGAGTCGGGCGGGCGCATCGAGGTTTTTCTCTCCCGCCAGGTGCCCTTGCCCGGCACGGTCTGGCAGTGCCTTATGCGCAGCTCGAAAACCCCGCGGCCCGGCACCCGTTTGTTTTTCGATGATAATCTGCGGGGGGTCGTTCTTGAGGGAGATCAGCCGCCGCATCGCCTGATCAGGTTTGAATTCGAGGGTGATTTTTACCAAACTCTCGATCGTGTCGGCCAGGTGCCCCTGCCGCCCTACATCAAGCGGTCGCCAGACGAGGATGACCCGGAGCGCTACCAGACCGTCTTCGGGGCCAATCCGGGGGCGGTAGCTGCACCGACTGCGGGACTGCACTTCACCCGGAAGACGTTTGATGAATTGCAGCGCATCGGGGTCGAGATACACGCTTTAACTCTGCATGTGGGGCTGGGAACCTTTCTCCCCGTACGCGTAGAAAATGTGCTCGAACACCGCATGCATGCCGAGCATTTTCAAGTCAGTCATGAGACTGCTGCTGCGGTCAATCAGGCTCGGAGTGAGGGGCGGCGCATCTTCGCCCTGGGGACGACGACGACACGCGTGCTTGAATATGCCCTCGACGCAAATGGCCGTCTCAGGGCAGGGGAGGGCGCGTCCGATCTTTTTATTTATCCCGGCTTTGAGTTTCGCATGGTCGATGCACTGATTACCAATTTTCATCTTCCGCAGTCGACCCTCCTCATGCTGGTCAGTGCTTTCGCAGGCCGCGATTTTGTGTTGAACGCCTACCGGCAGGCGGTGGCGGAACAATTTCGTTTTTTCAGCTACGGCGACTGCATGCTGATCCTTTGACCTGTATGTGATGGTGAAACTTGATCCCTTTCAGCTTTGATCTTTTACATCAGGATACCCGAACCCAGGCGCGCCGCGGCCGCATTCACACCTCCCGCGGAAAGATCGAGACACCGATCTTCATGCCGGTGGGTACGCAGGCAACGGTGAAGGGACTTCTGCCCGAAGCCCTCAAGGAGGTCGGCGCCCAGATTATTCTGGCCAACACTTATCACCTTTTTCTGCGCCCCGGGCATCAGACTGTTCAGGATCTGGGCGGTCTCCATCGTTTTATGAACTGGGATCGTCCCATTCTGACCGACAGTGGCGGCTTCCAGGTTTTCAGCCTCGGACAGCTGCGCAAGATCAGCGAGGAGGGCGTTCTTTTTCAATCCCACCTTGACGGCAGCACCCATCTGTTGACGCCTGAACTTGCAACCGGCGTTCAGGAGGCCTTGGGTGCCGACATCATCATGGCTTTTGATGAGTGTATCGCCTATCCGTCGCCACGTGATTACGTGCAGCGCTCAACCGACCTTTCCGCTCGTTGGGCGCGCCGTTGCAAAGAAGCTCGCCGCGAGGGAGACGGCTCCGCCCTGTTCGGCATCGTTCAGGGAGGGATGTTCCCGGATCTGCGCCGCAAAAGCTGCGAGGACCTGCTGGAAATCGGTTTTGACGGTTATGCGCTCGGGGGACTTTCGGTTGGTGAGGAGGCTTCTGTAATGTACGATGTCATGGAGGCCACTCTACCCCATCTCCCGCATGACCATCCCCGCTACGTCATGGGGGTGGGGACCCCGGAGAATCTGATCGAGGGGATCAGCCGCGGCGTGGATATGTTCGACTGCGTGATGCCTACCCGAAATGCCCGAAACGGAGTGTTGTTCACTTCTTTCGGCCGCATTTCCATCAAACAGGCACGCTACGCGCGGGATGAGCAGCCGGTTGACCCGGCCTGCGGCTGTTATGTCTGCCGCAACTACAGCAGGGCCTATCTGCGTCATCTCTATCAAAGCGGTGAGATCCTGGCCTCGGTGCTCAACACGCATCACAATATTCATTATTATCTGGATTTGATGGCTTCGGCCCGTTCCGCAATCGAAGCCAACAGTTTTGTAGAGTTTAAACGGGATTTTTATCATCAACGTGCTACGCACTGATTCTGCTTCCATTCAAATTAACCTTTGGGGAAGCGCTTAACTTTATTTATGGAGGATACAGATGGTTTCAGAAGCTTTTGCAATGGCTGGTACCGGCGCCGGACAGCAGGGTAACCCTTATTCCGGGCTGATCATGCTGGTGATCATGTTCGCCATTTTTTATTTTCTGCTGATTCGTCCCCAGCAGAAGCGTGCGAAGCAGCACCGCGAACTTCTTGAATCCCTCAAAGTCGGAGATCCTGTCGTGACTGCCGGAGGTATCCACGGCAAAATTGCCGCTCTGCAGGAATCGGTTGTGACTGTTGAAATCGCCTCAGGTGTAAAAATCAAAGTCAACCGGTCTTCCATCGCGAACAAGCCTGCCGCCCAGTAATCTACCGCCGCGAGATGCCGACCTGCTGCTGAAGGCACCGGATCGGCCGTAATGAAGAAGGAGCGTTGATCGACATGTCCAATAGCCTCAAAATGCGGGGCGCTTTGATCCTGCTGTTGGTGTTGCTTGCCTTTTTTGCCCTGGCTCCTACTTTTTTCGGCTCGGCGCTGCCCCAATGGTGGAATCGCGCCGTTGATCCGATTCACCTGGGTCTCGACCTGCAGGGCGGGATGCATCTGGTCCTTGGTGTGGAAGTGGACAAGGCCGTTGAAAGCCGGATGGACACCCTGCTGGACCAGACCGAGAGCCTGCTGCGCGAAGAAGACATTGTCTTCCGACGGGTTAAGCGTGGTGGCGGCCGGGTTATCTCCGTTGTGGTGTACGACCGAGAGGCTGGAGCCGAAGTCGATGCCGTAATGAAAGAAAATTTCCCGGACCTGGAGGCCCTGACGGTTCAGTCCGAGGGAGGTTATATTGTAAAAAATTTCCGTCTCAGTGACAGAGAAGTGGAAAACATCGAGGATTACGCCTTGAGGCAGGCGCTGGAAACCATGCGAAACCGTGTGGACCAGTTCGGGGTGAGTGAGCCGGTTCTGCAGCGTCAGGCCAACAACCGCATTTTGATTCAATTGCCCGGCGTTGAAGACCCTGAGCGCGCGATCGCCCTGCTGGGCAAGACGGCACGACTTGAATTCAAAATGGTCGCTGAGGATGTCAATCCGCAAGAAGCTGTTCAGGGGAATCTTCCGCCCGGGACGGAACTTCTTTACGAAAAACGGGTCGACCCCCGTACGGGTGCTACGAGTGAATCTCCCCTCGTCGTTGAATCAAAAACTGTGATGACGGGAGACCTTCTCTCCGATGCGCAGGTGCGCATCAGTCCGCAATTCAATGAGCCTTATGTGTCCATTGACTTCAATTCCGTCGGTGCTCGTCGCTTCGATCAGATCACGGCCGCCAACGTCGGCAAGCGTATGGCGATCATTCTGGACGATACTGTCTATTCGGCACCGGTGATCCGGGAACGTATCTCCGGGGGGAGCGCTCAGATCTCCGGTTCCTTTACCGAGCAGGAAGCTACGGATCTCGCCATCGTTCTGCGAGCCGGTTCTTTGCCGGCGCCGGTTAAAATTCTTGAAAATCGAACCGTCGGCCCGTCTCTCGGCCATGACTCCATTCGCCAGGGTATCGTCTCCATCGCTGTGGGGGGGGCATTGGTGGTTGTGGCCATTGCCATCTATTATGGGCTCTCCGGCCTTGTGGCTATTCTTGCCCTGGTGCTCAATCTGGTCTTCATCATGGCGATGCTGACTTTGTTCAAAGCTTCGCTGACCCTCCCAGGGATGGCAGGCATCGTCCTGACGGTCGGGATGGCGGTAGATGCCAATGTCCTGGTCTTCGAGCGGATCAGGGAAGAGCTGCGGATCGGCAAGACGCCGCGTGCCGCCGTTGAATCCGGCTACGGCAAAGCGTTTCTAACGATTATCGATGCCAACGTCACGACCTTGATTGCCGCGCTGGTGCTGTTTCAGTTCGGGACCGGGCCGGTCAAGGGATTTGCCGTAACGCTCTCCATCGGCATTCTGGCATCGCTGTTCACCGCGGTTTTCGTGACCCGCTTCGTGTTCGATTTCATCCTCGATAAGCGCCAGATCAACCGGCTGAGCATATAATAAGGAGCGTTTCATGGAATTGGTCAAGCCTGATGTCAATATAGATTTTATCGGAAAACGCAAAATCGCTCTTTTTGTCAGCCTCGCGATGTTGTTGGTCGGGCTGGCATCGCTGATTGTGAAAGGCGGACCGGACTATGGCATCGATTTTGCCGGCGGGATGATCGTCCAGGTCAAGTTCGATCAGGACACCAACGCGGCTGAGATCAAGAAGGCGCTGGCCGCCACCGGTCTCGACGGCTTGTCCGTGCAGACCTTTGGTGATGAAGACAACGAATTTCTCATCCGTACGCCCACGACTTCATCGGAGGTGGAGGGGCTCAATGTCCAGATCACCTCCGCTCTGGAGGAGGCATTTGGCGCTGAGTCCGCTGATTTGCGGCGCGCTGAGATGGTTGGGCCCCAGGTCGGCAAGGATTTAAGGCAAAAGGGACTGCTGGCAGTTCTCTATGCCATGATCGGAATTCTGATCTATGTCACCTGGCGCTTTGAATTCCGTTTTGCCGTGGGCTCCATTGTTGCACTGCTGCACGATGTGCTGATCACCCTGGGAATCTTCTCCCTGTTCGGCAAAGAGATCGATCTGCCGATCGTGGCCGCATTTCTGGCAATCATCGGGTATTCTCTAAACGATACCATTATTGTTTACGACCGGATCCGCGAGAATATGAACAAGTATAGACGCGAGGGGTTCGCGTCGGTCATCAACCGCAGCATCAACGAAACCCTGTCACGCACCATCATGACGTCGGGAACGACGCTTCTGGTCGTTTTCGCCCTTTTTGTCTTTGGCGGCGGCGTGATTCACAATTTTGCCTTTGCCTTGCTGGTCGGAATTCTGGTCGGCACCTATTCTTCAATTTTTATCGCCAGCCCGCTCATCCTGTTCTGGGATGATTGGCGAAAAGGAAAAGCCGGCTCCGGGTCGGCAAAAGTTCAGGAGGCGGCTCGATGAAAAAAGAAACTCTGGCCTTTGTCATCGTGGCCCTTATTGTGGGCATCCTGCTGGGCGTCCTTTTTTCCCGTGTCGGGGACAAGGGGCCGCGCGCTACGTCCGGAACTGCAACTGCTCCTCCTGCACCGGCAGTCAACTATCAGGAAAACATCAAGACCCTTGAGCAGATCGTGGCGCGGGAACCTGAAAACCGCAATGCGTGGGTTCAACTGGGGCATAATTATTTCGACTCTAATCGCCCCATGGAAGCCATCGAGGCTTACAGCAAGGCTTTGGAGCTCAACGGCAATGATACCGATGTGCTGGTGGATCAGGGGATTATGTTCCGCCGCGTCGGGTGGTTTGACAAGGCGGTTGAAAATTTCAATCGGGCCCTTGATATTAATCCCCGTCATCAGCAGGCGTTGTTCAACCTGGGTGTGGTCTACCGCTACGATCTTCAGGATTACGACAAGGCACGCGAAACCTGGTCCCGTTACCTGGAAATCAATCCTTCCGGGCCGGGTTCCGATCAGATCAGGGCCGAGATGTCGTTTCTTGAAGCGCATCCAACCCCTCCGGCGGGAGCGCCGGCCCAATAGAGACGTTAAGCGGTTTCCGTTCTGACCTGGTATCCTTAATGCGCCTGCAAATCCAATGGGGCACCCTTTGTCTTGGTGCAGCGATCCTTTTACTGATCAGCGGATGTGCCGCGACTCCCGGTTATCAAACCTCCGGTGAAATTGCCGGGGGGAATTTCTGGAAAGGAGACGTTTTTCTGCGCGGAGACATGATTGTCCCGGCCGGAGAGACCCTCACCATTGCCCCCGGAACACGCGTCCAATTCCTTCCCCCTGGCAGGGGGAAGGATTCCTTTACCGACCATCCTTTCTTCCCCGGCAGCGAGTTGATTGTATACGGTCGTGTCGTCGCCGAAGGAACCTCTGAAAATCCCATTATATTTAAGGCTGAAGACAGCCAGGGCCCGCCCGGTTCCTGGGGAGCCATCAATTTCCAGGAGGACAGCTCCGGAAGATTCAGCCACTGCATCCTCACTCAGGCCGACAGCGCCCTGCACAGCCAGAATGCGTCCATGCGCGTCGAGAACTGCTTTTTTTCCCAAAATCTGGTCGCCATTCGCTTCAACCAGACTGATATCCTCATCCGCAACAATCTCATTGCCGACAATCAGACCGGAATTCGTTTTCATTACGGGGCCCCGGAAATCGTGGACAACATTTTCTCAGGCAACGAAAAGGGTATTTTCGTCACCTCTTTCCCGAAGGATTACCGGATCTGCGGAAATACCATCATCGGAAGCCGGCGCTATCATGTCGTTCTCGGGGAAGAAGTTCCCGACGATGTGCACATGAGGAACAACTACTGGGGTTCAGACGATTCGGATGAGATTGAAGCCGGAATGTTTGACGGCCGACGCGTCGAATACATCGGCCGTGTGTTGTTCGAGCCGTTTTTGACATCTCCCAACCCGATTGCAGGGCCCACATGGAACCGGTAACCGACTGCAACTGGCGTCAGCGTGGACAGAGCCCGCCTGAAGAGCGGGTATCCCGTCTGATGTCCGAACTCAACTGCCGAAACCTGACCGCCCAGGTGCTTGCCTCGCGCAGGATGGTCGAACCTTCTGCCGCTGAAGCCTTCCTTTCGCCGCGACTCTCCTCTCTGCCCGATCCGCTGTTGCTTGGTGGTATCGATAAAGCGGTTGAGCGCCTTTGCCTTGCAATCTCCCGTCATGAATTGATCGTGATTCATGGCGATTATGATGTGGATGGAATTACGGCAACGACCTTGCTGATGGAATGCATCAGCGTTATGGGCGGACGGGTTGATTTTCATCTGCCGCTGCGGCTTCAGGAAGGTTATGGATTAAGCGCCGAAGCCATCCGAGAGGCCCATCGCGCCACTGCAGGCGTCATTGTTTCGGTTGATTGCGGAATTTCAGCGCACGGCCCGGCACAGGTCGCAGCCGACCTTGGGCTCGATCTGATCATCACCGATCACCATCAGCCGCCCGAGACGCTTCCTCAGGCCTTCTCCATTGTCAATCCGCATCTCCCCGGCGATTCTTTCCCGTACAAGGAATTGTCCGGGGTAGGAGTCGCGTTCTTTCTCATGCTGGGGCTCAGGCGGGCCCTGCGGGACCGCGGGTGGTTTCAGGAACGCCCGGAGCCCGACCTGCGTCACCAACTCGATCTTGTCGCCCTTGGAAATATTGCCGATATTGTTCCTCTGACCGGCGTCAATCGCGTTCTGACCGCACACGGCCTTGAGCTGATGCGCCGCAATCGCCGCTGCGGAATACAATCACTGAGGGATGTGGCAGGGGTGCGGGAGATCTCCTGCGGGGCCGTCGGCTTCCAGATTGCGCCGCGCCTTAACGCCGCAGGGCGCATCGAGGATGCTGCACTGGGGGTTGAGCTGCTGCTCTGTCAGGAGAATCGAAAGGCCGCACCATTGGCACGCAGGCTTGATGAACTCAATCGGGACCGCCGTCGGATCGAAGAGGACACGTTGACCCAGGCCCTTGAGCATCTTGAGAACGTTGATGGCCGTAACTGCCGGGGGATTGTTCTGGCCGATGAGCGTTGGCACCCAGGTGTCATCGGCATTGTGGCCAGTCGGCTGACGGAGAAATTTCACCGGCCAACGGTGCTGATTGCATTAGATCAGGGTCTTGGCAAGGGATCGGCACGTTCCATCCCTGGATTCCACCTTTATGAAGCATTGTGCAGATGTTCCGATTGGCTCGAGGGGTTCGGCGGACATGCCTGTGCAGCGGGGCTGTCCATCAAGGCTGACAGGATAGAGGATTTTGCCGCGCGGTTCGCCGATCTCGCCCAGGAGCTTGTGACTGAGGAGATGCGGGTCCCCAATCGTGACTATGATGTGGATGGGACTCTGTCTCAACTGGACTTTGAGACGGTGGCCGAATTGACACGCCTGGCGCCTTTCGGCTTCGGCAATCCGGAGCCAGTGCTGCGGGTCAGGCAGGTTCGGGCGTGCAACCTGCGCCCGGTCGGCCGCGAGCATTTGAAACTTTCCCTGCAGCAGGGAAACCGGCGAATTGATGCCATCGCTTTCGGGATGGCGTCACAGGCCGAATTTATGCAAGGGGAACTCGACTTTCTCTGTTCTCCACAGGTCAATACCTGGCAAGGCCGCAGCAACGTGCAGCTTCGTATCCGTGATTTCAGGCCGAGTGCATGAAAAAGCCCCATCCGGTCACCGGATGGGCTTTTTGCGACGGAGTAACTTCTCCAAACCTGGGCTAGTCCTTCACTGTTTCTCGGGCGAGTTTCTCCCATGCCGGCAGGCTTCGCTCAATAATGGAGCGATCGATGCAGTACGCGATGCGGAAATAGCCGGGTGCACCGAAGCCCGAGCCCGGCACCAGCAGGATGTTGTGGTTCTGCGCCTGCTTTACGAACTCAATGTCGTCGGCAAGGGGCGAGCGGGGGAAGAGGTAGAAGCCGCCCTGGGGCTTGACCATTTCAAACCCCATCTTGGAGAGGTGCAGGTACAGGATATCGCGTTTGTCCTGGTACTCCTGAATGTCGACGCTGACATGCTGCAGATGGCTGACCAGGCGCTGCATCAGTGCCGGGGCATTGACAAACCCCAGGACCCGGTTGCAGAAAACCGCGCCTTCGATGAAAAGGTCAACCTCGTTCATCTCCGGGTTGGCGGCCAGATAGCCGATGCGTTCCCCGGGAAGGGCCAGATCCTTGCTGTGCGAGGTCACGATCACGGAATTGCGTACGGCGTTGAAGATACAGGGAACCTCAAGGCCGTCGTAGCTCAGGCGAGCATAGGGTTCGTCCGAAATGACATAGATCTGCCGGTTGAGCTCTTTCTCTTTCTGCTCAAGGATGCGGCCAAGTTGCTCCAACGTGTCCCGGGGATAGATCACCCCGGTCGGATTGTTGGGAGAGTTCAGAATAATTGCGCGGGTTTTGGGGCCGATCGCCGCTTCGATTGCCTCGAGGTCCGGCTGAAAGGTATTTCGGTCGGTCCAGACCTCGACCGGCGTTCCGCCGTGATTGTCGATGTAGAATTTATATTCGACGAAAAAGGGGGCCAGGATAATGACTTCCTCGCCGGGGTTGAGGATGGTCTTCAGAACGACATTGAGGGCGCCCCCCGCACCACAGGTCATGACCACCTGCGAAGGTTTGACCGCCAGATCGCTTTTCTGTACAAGCACCTGCGCCACAGCGGCGCGCGTTTCCTCATATCCTGCGTTGTTCATGTAGCGATGCATACCGGGCTGAGGATTCTGCGCCAGATCGAGAAGTTCCTGCTTGAACGCCTCAGGCGGCTCCACCGAGGGATTACCCAGGGTAAAATCAAAGACATTCTCTTCTCCGAAACGCTGCCGCAGGGCTGCTCCCTGCTCAAACATCCTGCGAATCCAGGACGCGCGATCGATAAACCCCTGAACTTTTTTCGCAATGGCCATTTGAAGATCTCCTGAAAAACAGTTGGGTGTCGCAACTCTTCACGATAGACACCTTTTTGATGAATGTGAATGGCGCAGTTTACCGTTGCTGTCAGGGAGGGTCAAGAGCCGTTGATACAGGCCGGCGGCAGGTGGGGCGATAAGTTGCTTTTTGGTGACGGATAAGCTAAATTGCCTGCTTCAACTCAGACGAGGTGCACGCCATGGCAGATGACAAACTCGACGCGTTGCGGCAGCGGATCGATGCGATCGACGACCGTATTCTGGACCTGCTCAATGAACGGGCCCGGGTCGTGATCGAAGTGGGTGAAACCAAGGCAGGAGAAAAGCGGCAGTTTTATGTCCCAAGCCGCGAACAGGCTATTTATCAGCGCCTGTGCGACGGCAACCCCGGACCCTTTCCCTCCGAAGCCATCCGTCGCGTTTACCGGGAGATCATCTCTGCCTGCCTTTCACTCGAAGAGCCGATGAAAGTTGCCTTTCTCGGCCCCCAGGCCACCTTTACCCATGTGGCGGCCATGCAGCAGTTCGGTCTCAGTGCCCGCCTCGTTCCACTCAAAAGCATCTCCGCCGTATTTGAGGAAGTGGCGCGCGGAAGAGCCCATTACGGGGTGGTGCCGGTGGAGAACTCCAACGAGGGGATCGTCAATCATACCCTTGATATGTTCATGGAGTCTGATCTCAAAGTCAGCAGCGAGATTCTTCTGGAGATTTCTCACGACCTTCTCAATCGCAGCGGACGCCTTGAGGATGTCCGCAAAGTGATTTCGCATCCCCAAGCCCTGGCTCAGTGCCGCAAGTGGTTGGAGGAGACCTTGCCCGATATCCCGCTGGTCGATGTAGGCAGCACCGCCCTGGCGGCACAGATGGCGGCTGAGGATGAAACGGCTGCCGCCATCGCCAGCGAGATGGCCGCATCGCTCTACGGGCTCAAGGTCGCCAAACAGAAAATTGCCGACAACCCCAGCAATTTCACTCGTTTTCTCGTTGTCGGCCGTCACACACCTGAGCGCAGTGGGCAGGACAAAACCTCGATTATGTTCAGCGTCAAAGATCAGCCCGGCATCCTCTATCGTATGCTCGAGCCCTTCCACAAGCGGCAGATCAACCTGAGCAAGATTGAAAGCAGGCCTCTGAAGTCAAAAGCCTGGGAATATATCTTTTTCCTTGATCTCGACGGCCATATTGCGGACGACTCGGTGCGCCAGGCGGTGGAGGAACTGCGCCCCTACTGTCAGTTTCTGAAAGTTCTCGGTTCTTATCCCAAGGCGGCTCGATGAATAAAGCACAGACCCAATCGGATTTTTTCATACCACGTCTTGCCGTAATCGGTGTCGGCCTGATCGGCGGATCCCTGGCGCTGGCATTGCGTGAGGCCGGTGCTGTCGGCGAAATTGTCGGTATCGGCCGCGGCCTGGAAAATCTGCAGAAAGCTCTTGATCTGGGGATTGTCGATCGGATCACCCAGGATGCAGCAGAGGGTTGCCGCGACGCCGATGTGGTCTTTCTTGCCACACCGGTGCGCACTCTTGCCGATGTGGCTGCTGCGATCATTCCGTCTCTTAAGCCCGGCGCCATTCTGACCGATGGCGGCAGCGTCAAGGCCCAGGTGGCGCAGGAGATTGAACCCCTGCTGCGCGACGATGTTTTCCTGGTGCCTGGCCACCCCATTGCCGGGACGGAGAAAAGCGGCGCTGAAGCGGCATTTGCGACTCTTTACCAGGGACGGCGCTGCATTCTGACCCCGACCAAGAGCACGGATCAGGAAGCCTTGCTTTTCATCCAACGGATGTGGGCGACCGTCGGCAGTGAAGTGGTTCTGATGGATGTGACCAAGCACGACAGGGTGTTGGCCGCCATCAGTCATCTGCCGCACATGGTGGCGTATTCCCTGGTGAATGCCGTCGGCTCCTATGATCGTTACGAGGAAAATATCCTCGAGTATTCGGCGGGCGGATTCCGCGATTTTACCCGGATTGCCTCTTCGGATCCCACCATGTGGCGTGATATCGCCTTGACCAATCGCGATGCGCTGATCGAGATGATGGAACGTTTTGAGCGCTTTTTCGGTGAGCTTAAGGAGGATGTCCGCCAGGGTGACGATGGAAAGTTGTTTGACTTCTTCCAGCGTTCAAAGCAGATGCGGGACGAAATTCTGTGAGCGGCCGGATTGAGGGGAGTAATTCGATGATTGAGAGACAGGAAATAGTTTCCGGCCAGGGACTGCGCGGTGAAATCAGGGTGCCGGGCGATAAGTCCATTTCCCACAGGTCCATCATGCTGGGATCGCTGGCTGACGGCACGACACGGGTCGAAGGTTTTCTGGCCGGAGAAGATAATATGGCGACCCTGCAGGCCTTTGAGACCATGGGAATCAAAATTTGCCGCTGCCGGGACGGCATTCTGGAAATCCACGGCAAGGGTCTTGACGGTCTGACAGAACCCGAGGATGTGATCGATTGCGGCAACTCCGGAACTACCATGCGTCTGATGACGGGATTGCTCGCGGCTCAGCGGTTTTTTTCGGTTCTTACAGGTGACCGGTATCTGCGCCGGAGACCGATGAAACGGGTGGTCGAACCGCTGTCCGGTATGGGGGCCCGTATCTGGGGGCGCGAGCAGGGTGAAAAAGCCCCCCTGGCCATTCAGGGAACCCATCTGCAGGGAACGACCTACCGCTCTTCTGTCGCAAGCGCCCAGGTCAAATCCGCTCTGCTGCTGGCCGGCCTTTATGCCGAAGGCCCAACCACCGTCTATGAGCCGCATCTGTCCCGGGATCACAGCGAACGGATGCTGTCCTTTTTCGGTGCCCATGTTGCACCCATTGATGGCGGTGTGCGCATAGAGCCCCGTCCGCACCTGGAAGGGCGTGAGGTTTTTGTGCCGGGCGATATCTCGTCGGCCGCTTTTTTTCTGGTTGCCGCGCTGGTGACGCCATCCTCCGAACTTCTGATTCGCAACGTAGGTGTCAATCCCACCCGCAGCGGCATCATTGATATCCTGCAGAAAATGGGGGGAGATCTCGAGTTGACCTCTCCGCGGACCCTGTCCGGCGAACCGGTGGCGGATATCCTTGTGCGTTCCAGCCGCCTGAAAGGAATTGAGATCGGCGGCGAACTCGTACCCCGTGCTATTGACGAATTCCCGGTGATTGCGGTGGCGGCCGCTTTTGCCGAGGGCGTGACCACCATTCGCGATGCCCGTGAACTGCGGGTCAAAGAGACCGACCGCATTGCTGCAATGGTCAAAGGGCTTGGCTCTCTTGGGGCATGCATCGAAGCTCTTGAGGACGGTATGCGCATAGAGGGACGTGAAGCATTGGACGGGGGAGGGGAGGTCGATTCCTGCGGCGATCATCGTATCGCCATGAGTCTTGCGGTCGCTGCCCTGCGATCCAGGTCGCCGGTCACCATCTGCGATACGGCCTGTACGGCAACTTCTTTTCCCGGATTCTGGCAACTGCTCGAACAGGTTCGAGGGTAACTCCCGCGGACCTGATCCCGACTATTTATACAGGTTAAAGATGAAGAAGACTCCTGACAGTTTTCCCATTGTCGCCATCGACGGTCCCTCGGGAGCCGGTAAAAGCACCATCAGCCGAATGCTTGCACGGCGGTTGAATTTCACTCATATCGACACCGGTGCCATGTATCGCTGTATCGCCCTGGCCGCTTTGCGCCGGGGGATTGACCCTGAAGACGAAGCTGCACTTGCAGAGCTGTGTGAACGGGTTAAGATAGATTTCAAACGCCAGGATGGGCAGCAGCGAGTCATTCTTGATGGAGAGGATGTCAGCGGGGAGATCCGTACCCCGGCTGTGAGTCTGCTGACCTCGCGGGTCTCTTCCGTTGCTGCGGTGCGAGAAAAGATGGTGGCCATGCAGAGGGAGATGGGGCGCGAGGGCGGTGTCGTGCTCGAAGGGCGTGATATCGGCAGCGTTGTGTTTCCCGACGCCGGGATTAAATTTTTTCTTACCGCCTCGGCGCAGGAAAGGGGCGCTCGGCGTTATCGCGAATTGCGTGAACAGGGCCATGAAGTGGATCTGCAGCAGACAATCGACGAGGTTATCTCCCGCGATCAGGCTGACAGCTCCCGGCAGCATTCTCCGCTGACCCAGGCTGAGGACGCCATTCTGGTGGATTCCACCGACATGACCATTGAACAGGTGGTTGAGATGATGGCCCGGCGGGTTCGCTCTCTCGACAGGGATTCCGGATGCCTGCAGGGAGAAAGCGTATGAAAATTCTGCTCGCCCGCAGCGCCGGTTTCTGTTTCGGCGTCAAGCGTGCTACCCAGATGGCGTTTGAAGCGGCAGATTCGCATGACGGCATCTGTTCACTTGGGCCGATTATTCATTCGCCCCAGCTGGTCAAGCGACTTGAGGAAAAAGGGGTCGAAGTCGTGCGCGATGTGGACGAGATCCGGCACGGTGCGGTCATCATCCGGTCTCACGGTGTGACCAGCGGCGAGTTGGCGGATATCTCCGATCGTGGCCTGGAAACCGTTGATGCAACCTGCCCGTTTGTAAAAAGCGCCCAGGACCGTGCTGCGCGTCTGGCCCGTGACGGCTACACGGTCGTCATCGTCGGCGAAAATGAGCACCCCGAAGTGCAGGGGATTGTTTCTTATGCAGAGGGCGCTGAGGTTGTTGTGGTCGGCACCCGCGAGGATGCCGCCCGCATCCCCGCCCGGAAGCGGATTGGAGTGGTTGCGCAGACCACACAGTCGCTGGACAACCTGCGTGATGTCGCCGGGGCATGCCTTGATAAATGCCAGGAATTGCGTGTTTTTAATACGATCTGCGATGCCACCAGCGTTCGCCAGGAAGAAGCACGGGAACTTGCCCGCAAAAGTGACCTGGTCCTGGTCATCGGAGGGTTCAACAGCGCCAACACTACGCGCCTGGCGCAGCTCTGCCGAGAGATTCAGCCGCGGGTTCATCATGTCGAAACCGCCGACCAGCTTGAGCCTCAATGGTTCAAAGGTGTTGAAACCGTTGGCCTGACGGCTGGCGCCTCAACGCCTGGTTGGTTGATTGATGAAGTCATTCGTAAAGTCGAAGGGATGTCCAGAGAATCCTGAGCTTTCTCTTGATTAAAATAAGAGTTTGTTTTTTGGGTGGCTTTGTGATATTTTCCCTTCCTATTATCCAGCAACAAAGGAAAACCTGCCGGAAGGCGGCAGGAAAATCGCTAGGGGGAACCGCTTTAATGGTCGAAAACAAGGAAACGATTAACCAGGAAGAAGAAGATTTCATCGAGAACGACGAAGATATGGAGAGCTTCGCCGAGCTTCTCGATAGCACCCACAAGGCACTCAAGCCCGGTGAGGTTGTCAAGGGAACCGTTGTTCAGCGTACTCCGGATTCGGTCGTGGTCGATGTCGGCTACAAATCCGAAGGGATTATACCGCTTGTCGAATTCGGCGAGGATGCTGACAAAGTCGATGTCGACTACGAGTTCGACGTGCTGTTTGAAGGCACCGACAATGAAACGGGGCTTGTAAGGCTGTCCAAACGCAAGGCTGACCAGCAGAAAGTCTGGAACGGCCTGGAAGAGGAAGCCATTGTCGAGGGGCGGATCGTTTCCCGGATCAAAGGCGGTCTTTCTGTCGATATCGGAGTCAACGCATTCCTTCCCGGCTCCCAGGTGGACCTGCGTCCCGTACGCAATCTGGAGAAGCTGATCGGGGAAACTTTCGAATTCAAGATTATCAAGCTCAACAAGCGTCGCGGCAATATCGTGTTGTCCCGCCGGGTCCTTCTTGAAGACGAGCGCGAGCGCATGCGTGGTGAAACGCTCGAGAATCTCGAAGAAAGCAAGGTGGTTGAAGGTATCGTCAAGAACCTCACCGATTACGGCGCGTTTATCGATCTCGGCGGCATTGATGGGTTGCTGCACATTACCGATATGTCCTGGGGGCGGGTCAATCACCCCTCCGACATTCTGGCCGTGGGCGACAAGATCAATGTCAAGGTGCTCAAGTACGACCAGGAGAAAGAGCGCGTTTCTCTGGGTCTCAAGCAGATTACGCCTGACCCCTGGGAGTCCGCTGCGGACAAATTCCCGGTGGGCGAGCGCGTCAAAGGCAAGGTCGTCAGTCTTACCGATTACGGCGCATTTGTCGAACTTGAAGAGGGTGTCGAAGGGCTTATCCATGTCTCCGAAATGAGCTGGACCAAGCGCATCAAGCATCCCAACAAGCTGCTCAATATCGGTGATGAGGTTGAATCGGTCGTTCTTGCGGTCGACGCTGACAATCGTCGCATCTCCCTGGGGCTCAAGCAGATCGAACCCAACCCCTGGGATGTCATCGGTGAGAAATTTCCGGTGGGCACCATTATCGAAGGCCAAGTCAAGAATATCACTGATTTCGGTATTTTTGTCGGTGTCGATGAAGGAATCGACGGGCTTGTGCATATTTCGGACCTGTCATGGGTCAAGCGCATCAAGCACCCCTCCGAAGTCTTCAAGAAGGGTGACACCGTCAAGGCAGTGGTGCTCAATATCGATCGTGAAAATGAGCGCTTCTCTCTGGGGATCAAGCAGCTGGCATCCGACCCCTGGGAGACCATCCCGCAGCGTTACCGCCCCGGCACCATCGTCAAGGGCAAAGTGACCTCGGTGACGGACTTCGGCATCTTCCTTGAGATCGAAGAAGGGATCGAGGGGCTGATTCACGTTTCCGAAATCAGCAAGGATAAGATCGATTCACCCAAGAGCTTTGCCAACGTTGGAGACGAGCTTGAAGCTGTCGTTCTCAACGTGGACAATGACGATCGCAAGATCGGCCTGTCCATCAAAAAGCTCTCCGATCAGAAAGAAAAAGCTGAAGTCGATGCCTTCCTCGGTGCTCAGCGTGAAGCAACTTCCAGCCTTGGCGAATTGCTTCAAGGGGCAATGAAGAACAGAACTCCCGACGAAGACCAGAACGACTAAGTTTTCTCGGATACCACCCACGGGCCCTCGAATACCTATTCGAGGGCCCGAATTTCATCCGAAACCACATGAATAAAAAACGCCCCTTTTTGATGGCGCTCGCTACATTCGGCGCCATTTTCATTGTCTTTTTTATCCTGATTCTGGTGTTTACTCACCTGACAGGACGATCCATACCTTTTCCGTCAGGGGACCGCATCGGTGTGGTCCAGGTCCTGGGGCCGATCGTTTCTTCAGACAAACTCAATCGTGACCTTATACGTTTTCGAGAAGACCCCTCCATCAAGGCTATTGTACTGCGCGTTGATTCACCGGGGGGCGGAGTAGGGCCTTCCCAGGAAATTCACGATGAGGTCGCGAAAACCGTCAAAGAAAAGCCTGTCGTTGTCTCCATGGCCTCTGTCGCTGCATCCGGCGGATACTACATCGCAGCGCCTGCCAGCTCCATTGTCGCCAATCCCGGCAGCATTACGGGCAGTATCGGCGTGATTATGGAGTTCACCAATATCGAGGATCTTCTCGACAAGGTCGGCTTGAAAACCAACGTGATCAAAAGCGGCCCTCATAAAGACATTGGCTCTCCGGTACGACCTATGGACGAATCTGATCGGGTTATTCTTCAAAATCTTATTCAAGACGTTCATAATCAGTTTATTGATGCCGTTGCCGAAGGACGGGACATGGAGCGCACGGTGGCGGCGCAATTGGCAGATGGGCGGATCTATACCGGAAAACAGGCTTTAGATCTCGGGTTGATTGATCGACTCGGTAATCTTCAGGTTGCCGTTGATCTTGCGGCGGAACTTTCCGGTGTTGAGGGCGAGCCGCAACTGGTTTACCCTGAAAAAGAAAAACCACGACTGGTCGAATTTCTCATCCAGGAAACCATGGGACAATTGCGGCAGGAAATTTTTCCTGGATTGCAGTACCGATGGAATGGCCTTTAAAGTTAGGAGGTTTGCAGCATGACAAAAAGTGAGCTGATTGAGCAGTTGTCCGTTGTGAATACCATGTTGAGTAAAAAAGAGGCGGAACTGGTCATCAACACCATTTTCGATAGTATCAGCGATGCTCTGATCGACGGAGATCGGGTGGAGATCCGGGGGTTCGGGTCATTCACGATTCGTGAGCGAGATGCACGCGAGGCGAGAAATCCCAAGAGCGGCGACCTGGTTAAAATTCCGCCGAAAAAAACGCCCTTCTTTAAAACCGGAAAAGAGCTGCGTGAACGCGTCAACAACGGTGCCTGTTGAGCGATCGGGGATGCGGGCCAATCTCACTTAAAGATTGATCCTTCGCTGGTAGGGGAGCCTCTTGAGGTTGGTGAAGGTACCGCGGTTGCTCAGCTGGTTACCCAGCCCGTCATGGCGGCTGATGAACGTGACCTGGTTCACGGTGGATTTACCTTTGGTCTGGCCGATTATGCCGCCATGTTGGCTGTCAATGACCCCAATGTCGTGCTCGGCGCTGCCCAGGTTCGTTTCACTGGTCCGGTCAAGGTCGGGGAAGCTCTCGTGGCCAGGGCAGAGGTTCAGCTTGCCGAGGATAAAAAACGGCAGGTTGAATGTTCCGTCTCGGTTGGTGATCAAAAGGTTTTTCAGGGCACCTTCACCTGCTTTATCCTCGGTCATCACATTTTTGATCAATGACTCCAGTTTTTTTGCAGATAAAAAAGCCCCGTGGTGCATAACACCCGGGGCTTTTTTCAATACAGCAATCGGCAAGGATACCATGGCTCACGCTTTTTCGACCGCCGACCTCGGGTTCATTCAAGCTGACATCAGATGCTCGCTGCGGACCACCGTATGTACGAGCTTGTTGACTCCTGGGTCGATATGGCACGCGGTTTCGTCCTTACGGATCGGATCGTTGGACCATGCCTCGCCGATTGCCTGACTGTCTCCGGAATAAAGAAAGCAAGCTTCGAATTGCGACCTTGACCTTTAAAAGCATTCAACCGAAGGGCCACTTCAGGCGTCCCGCTACGGGGCGGGCTGGCTCACCATGACCTTGCGTCCGGTCGTTGTTTCGGCTTATGTTGGTCGCTGCTGCAAAGAGGCTTTCCCTCATTCCAGAAACAATTTCAAAGAGCGTTTGCTTTTATGAATATCACGCTTGAAGGGGCTGTCAAGCGTCAGGGTTCTTTTTTTGGTGTGGAAGGATTTTATTTTGAGTGGCAATCTTCGTCGCCTTTATCGTCTCGTTGTTTCCGATGATAATGACGGGATGCGAATCGATCAGTTTCTGGCCGCGGTTATCGACGATTTTTCGCGTTCCCATGCACGCAAAATCCTCGATCTTGGCGGGGTGCATATCTCCGGTCGCCGCAGTCGCCGCTGCTCCTATACCGTACGGGCAGGGGACGCCATAGAAGTTCACCTGGATGGTCTGCCTCTCGAGCCTTTTGTGCTCAGCGATAGCCATCTTCTTTACCGCGACCCTTATCTGCTGGCGATTAATAAACCCTCGGGGGTCGATACGCAGCCCACTCATGCCCGTTACAAGGGGACGCTTTATGAAGCGATCAAAAATTTTCTGCATGATCCCAGGCGCCCCCGCCACGATCCTGAACTCGGGATGGCGCAGCGCCTGGACCGGGATACGTCCGGTGTCCTTGTTTTCTCCATTCACCGCCGTGCTCACAAAGGATTGACCCTGGCAGTGCGGGAGCGTGAAGTCAAAAAAGTCTATCTGGCCCTGGTTCATGGTGTGCCTTCTCAACAGGACGGTACAATCCACTCCATGCTCGCGCGATCGCGGCGCGACAACCTTGTTCGCTCAGTACCCAAAGGGGGCAAGGATGCCTTGACCCATTTCCGGGTTGTACAAACCTGGCCTGCCGCCGACTGTGCTCTGCTCGCAGTGACCATTCCCACCGGTCGGTCTCATCAGATACGCGCTCATCTGACTGAAAAAGGGCATCCGCTGGTCGGAGACGTGCGCTACGGCGGGTCTTCATTGCTTTCCGGCAGGGAGGTTCCCCGCCAGATGCTGCATTCCTGGCGATTGCAGGTCGTCCATCCGGTGGAGGCAAACCTCCTGTCTCTGGTGGCACCAGTTCATCCCGATATGACTTCTCTGGTAAATTTTCTCGATGAAGAGTCTTTCGGGGATGCCCGAACCATGCAAAAGCTTGAAATGGATGATACCCATGTTGACTTATCCTGATATCGATCCGGTTATTTTTGAAATCGGCCCACTGGCAGTGCGCTGGTACGGACTGATGTATCTTCTCGGATTCGCGTGCGCTTATTTTCTGATTCTTCACCTCAGCCGCAGGCGCGGCCTGTCTTTGTCCAAAGACGGGGTGAGCGATCTTCTTTTTTATTGCGTCGTCGGTGTTATCCTTGGTGGGCGTCTTGGTTACGTTCTCTTTTATAATCTCGCATTCTACCTGGAACATCCCCTGGAAATTTTTTCTGTCTGGGAAGGAGGGATGAGTTTTCATGGCGGATTGCTCGGGGTCGTTGTCGCCGCGCTTTTTTTTATCCGACGGCGTGATCTTCCTTTTCTGCTCACCGCCGATATTCTTGTGACTTCCGCTGCCCCCGGGCTCGGCTTCGGCCGCATGGGCAACTTTATAAATGCGGAACTCTGGGGAAGGGTCACCGATGTCCCCTGGGGGATGGTCTTCCCAGGCGCTGGTGCGCTGCCGCGGCACCCCAGCCAACTGTATGAAGCCATTCTGGAAGGGGCTGTTCTTTTTGCCATCCTTTACGGGTTGCATCGCAAAAAAGTTTCTGCAGGGCTCCCGCTCTTCGCATTTCTAATGCTCTATGGCGGGTTCAGATTCCTGGTGGAATTTTTCCGTGAGCCGGACATGCATCTTGGATTCTTATGGGGTGGGGCGACCATGGGACAATTGCTGTCCGTACCGATGATGCTTGTTGGCCTCGGCGGAATATTGTGGCTCTTGCAGCAGCAAAGGAAAATGTGATGACCGAGCTACAGACAATCGTTTTTGACTGTGATGGCGTTCTGTTTGAAAGCAAACAGGCCAACCTTGCCTACTACAATACGATTCTTGAGCATTTCGGGGTGGCTCCGATCACTGCTGACGACCAGAGTAAAAGCACCCTTTGCCATACCGCTTCAAGCGATCAGGTTCTTAAGGAGTTGCTGGGGGCGGATCACGCAGGGGAGGCTTTGGCTTACGCCGCCACCTTGGATTACAGGCAATTTATTCCATATCTGACGATGGAACCCGGTCTCGCCGAGGCGCTGGAGGAATTGGCTGTCGATTTTTCGCTGGCATTAGCCACCAACCGCGGGCTGAGTGCCTTCGATCTGCTGAGCCATTTCGGTGTGCGGCAGTATTTTTCTACGGTGGTTACGAGGAAAGATGTCGCGTACCCTAAGCCCTGGCCGGATGTACTGCATGAGGTCGGCCGTCGTCTTGACCGCCAGGCCCATGAGATGCTCTTTGTGGGAGACTCGTCGCTTGATTTAGACGCCGTCAGAAGAGCGCGGGTCTCGTTTGTTGCCTACAAAGGTGATTTCGGCAGCAACCAGCGGGTGGCGTCACATGCCGAACTGGTTTGTCTGATCCATCGTTTGCGGGATAAAGAAATTACCCCCCAGTGCCTTGACCATTTCAAGCACATGTCCGCCGTTGTATTTACGGTAGGTTACGCTGTCCATCAGGGTGTGAATAATGAACACGCCGCGCCCGTGTTCTTCGAGACAGCGAAACTTTGGCGTCGGAATCGTGCTGATGTCGAAACCCTGTCCCTGATCGTACACCTTTATGGACAGAATGTTGTCCAGGATGCTGATGGTGATGTGGACTTCTTTGCTTGGGTCGCCTTCATGGGCATGCCGGATGGCGTTGGTCATGGATTCGGTCAACACCAGATTGATGTGATAGGCAAGCTCCTCCCGATCTCCCTTGTACTTCTTGAGTGTTCGGGCAATGTCCTCGCCGATTTTCCCGATGAGGCTCAGGTATCGGGTCTGGTTGGGGACTTTGATGTCCACCTCGATCTGTTCGTCTCTCATAGGGCCCCCGAAAGACCGTTAGAAACTCGCCAGAGCTTCGTCAACACCCGAGAAGATTTCAAAAACGCGATGCAGGCGGGTCAGTTCGAACATGGATTTGACCTGCGGCTGCAGACCACACAGTTTCAAATTGCCATTGCGGGCGCTGGCGTTTTTAAAACCGGAAACAAGGGCGCCAAGTCCCGACGAGTCAATGAAGCGCACATCCTGCAGATCGATTACAATGTGGTTCTTGCCTTCTTCAAAAAGGCTCAGCATCTGATTTTTAAGCTCGCCGCTGTTATGGGCATCAAGACGCTCTTCCTTGACAAGCATGAGGACCACATCATCTTTTTCCTCGATTTTCAAAACCATGTTGCATCTCCTTTACTTATTCATCATGTCATTGAATAGGAATCCAAGTTAATTTCGCTCAATCCCAACAATATCATAACCCTGTCGAGGGCGCCACGACCCTTTTGATTTAAAAATCATTTTTGTATTTTCATGATTGCCATGGTTACGTCGTCAGTAAAATGTTGAACACCGGTAAAAAGTCGCACCTGGTCAAGCAGCATGTTGAGGACCTTTTTCGGATCATCGTCGGAGTTTTCATTGAGCAGACCGCAGAGTCGCTCACGACCGAAAAATTCCCCCCGGTCGTTTTCCGCTTCGGTGATGCCGTCCGTATAGAGTAAAACCATATCGCCAGGATGCAACTGGTCTCTGATTTCGATAAATTCAACCGAGGGTTTGACGCCCAGGATCAACCCTTCCGCATCAAGCCACTCGCAGGTGTTGCTTTCCGAACGCCAGAGCAGGGGAGGATTATGCCCGGCATTGGCATACAGAATCTTGCGATCCGCGGCATCATAATGCAGGTAGAACATGGTGATGAACAATTCGGTGCGGGTCAGATCTTCATAAAAGAAACGGTTGAGTGAATCGAGGATTTCGGCAGGGGTGCCGAGGCCGTCGGCGCGGGCCTGAATAAATGCCCGGGTTTCTGCCATAAGCAGTGCCGCGCCGACGTTGTGCCCCGAGACATCGGCGATGACGATATCCAGGCCATTTTCCCCGCGCACCAGGAAATCATAATAATCGCCACCGACCTGCCGCGCCGGCACGCACATGCCGGCCAGCGTGATCCCTTCGATTTTGGGAACATGGGTGGGCAGCAGACTCATCTGTATATTTTTCGCAATCTCCATCTCGCGCTCGCGCCCGCGTGCTTCGATCAGTTCCTTGGTCTGCATGGCATTTCGCCAGGCGATGCCGATCTGGCCTGCAAGGCTTCGGAAAAGTTCAATGAATTCATCGGTAAAGATGCCTTTGACCGAGCGGGAGAAGGCGGAGAGAACCCCTATCGGCTGGCCCTCGATGGTAATGGGCGCGTGGGCGAAGGATTTGATCCCCTCGCGATGGATAATCTGGGCGGATTGGGGTTTGTCAAGAAAATCGGTATCGTTAACCTTGATGACCGAGTTGGTCAGAAAAGCTTCACCAATGTAGGTCTCGCGGGAAATGTCACGTTCGGATTCTCCCAGATGTTGTGAGGTCATCCCTTTCTGACAGCGCACCACGAGGGTGTTGCTGTCTTCGTCAATAATGCGGATGACGCAGAGGTCGAATTTGAACTGCTGGGTCAACAGGTCGAGAATATCTTCAAGAATGTCGTCGAGGTTGCGACCGCTGGCGACGATCCGGGCTGCTTCATAAAGGACGCCGAGCTGTTCGCGGCTGGTGGTGCGGCTCAGAGTAACAGAGCCGAAAATGTCAAAAACATCCTCCATTTTGCTGCCGCGTGCAGACAGGTAGTTGTCGATAATAATGCGTGCGGGCGCCGCGCCGACTGAACCGGCAAGGGTTCGTTCCGTGAAACGCTTCAAGTGTGGCAGGTCGTATTCGGAAAGACTGCCCCGTTCGTCTATTTCGCTATTGCCGAGATACTCTGATATCGCTGAATGGGCCTGCTTTTCTCCGATAAATTTGGCCATCAGGTCGACAAATTCCATGACCGTCGGAGCCTTGCTGATGCGTTGGCGTTCCTGCTCTTTATCCTTATAGCCGTATGCGTCGACGAATTTCTCTGCCTGCTCCTGCTCGATGGAATGGCGGCGGCAGAACAGGGAGAGAACGAGGTAAGCACTCAGGTTGAAGAACAGGCTCCAGAAGAGGGAATGGGTCAGGGCATCAAAGCCGCTGAGGCCGAAAAGTTCGGTGGGACGAAGGATGGCCAGATCAAAAAGACCTTTTTCCATGATATCGGTCTTCAGCCAGCCGGACCGTACGAAGGAGGGAACCAGCAGGGTGTAAAACCAAACACAGAAGCCAAGAAGAATCCCGGCAGTTGCTCCCTTGACATTGCCCCGCTTCCAGTAAAGACCGCCAATGACTGCAGGTGCAAATTGGGTCGCGGCGACAAAGGAGATCAATCCGATGTTGACCAGCGCCAGTGAGTCGCCGATGACCTTGTAGTACAGGTAGCCCTGGAAAATGACGGCGACAATGGCCAGTCGCTTGACATTGACCAGAAAGCCGGAAAGATCGGCGGCATGAATGTGCAGGCGGATGATGATGGGCATGACCAGGTGGTTGAGAATCATCGTTGCCAGCGCCACGGAACTGACCATCACCATGCCGGCCGCACCGGAGAATCCGCCCAGAAAAATCAGCATGGCCAACCAGGTTTGCCCTGCTTCATGGGGAATGAATAGAACAAAATAATCTGCTGCGGAAGTATCGCCTCCGGTCAGGAGAAGCCCTCCAAGGGCAATGGGAATGACGAACAGGTTGATCATGAACATGTAGAGCGGAAAACGCCACATGGCCTTACGGATATGATTTTCATCCGAGTTTTCAATGACCATGATGTGAAACTGGCGGGGCAGGAACATGACCGCCATCATGGAGATGAACGTGACCGTAAACCACTTGGCGTAGGGCACCTGATCGGTGCCGAGCTGCAGGAGATACTGGCGATCCGGGAAGGTTGCGGCAAAGCGTGTGAAGATGTCCCCGAACCCGTCGAACAGCCCATAGGTGACGAAAATACCGACCGCCATGAAGGCAATGATTTTAACCAGGGATTCAAGCGCGATTGCCGCGACCAGACCTTCGTGCCGCTCAGCGGCGTCAAGGCGCCTGGCTCCGAACAGTACGCCGAACAGTGCCAGGACCACTGCAACGATAAAGGCCGTATCAATGTACGGGGGGAGGGTCGCCAGCAGGGCGCCCTCCACCGGAGTTCCGTCAGCGGGGGTTGTCAGGATCTCGAAAGTGCGCGCCACCGCTTTAAGCTGCAGCGCGATGTAGGGCATGATCCCTACTACGGCAAACAGGGTAACGATCGCACCGAGAATCGATGATTTACCGTAACGGCTGGAGATAAAGTCGGCAATGCTAACGATATTCTGCTCCTTGCTGACACGTACCATCTTGCGCAGCAGAAACCACCAGGTAAACGCTATGAGGGTCGGGCCCAGGTAGACGGGCAGAAAATCGAGTCCCGAGGTGGCTGCACGGCCGACACTGCCGTAAAAGGTCCACGTGGTCACGTAGACGGCCAGGGAGAGCGAGTAGATGTGTGAATTGGAAATGATGCTGCGCCCGGCCTGCCTCCGTTTGTCGGCATAATACGCCACGAAGAAAAGCAGCGCGAAGTAGGTCAGCGTAATAAGGGCGACGGTCTGAATCGGAATCATACGGCGCTACTGGTCTAGAGGGGCGTTTTCGAGGACATGGGCAAAGATCGCCACGACGAGTATGGAGAGCGGCCACCCGACCAGAAAATAAAAAACCAGCAGGGGGATCCCGAAAATGGTGATGTCTTTATTGAAAATATGGATGAACGGATAATTAATCATAATCATTCCCATAACGAAAAAAAGCACCCAGGCTTCGCGAATTTGTGGAGGTTTGGGATCTTTCATGCCGTAGGGTCCTTTCGGGAAAGGATTTCGCATAAAACGCTCTGGGCATTCTGACACGGGTCGTGCGCGCCATCAAGGGAAAGGATGCATTCTTCTTCCCCGGGTTGTTGAAAGTGTGCCATCTGATCCGCCAGCAATTCCTGCCGGCCGTCCGAAACTTCATGGGGATCTTGCCGGCGTTGCTGCAATCGGCGTCCCAGGGTTTCGGTGTCGCAGGCGAGATGAATAAACAGGGACGGCTTCTGCATCCGGCGGGCCAGCTCCTGGAACTGGACGCGATCCTGTTTTCTGGAGAAGCTGGCGTCCACGATGACGCTCCTGCCCTCGCTCAACAGCGCTTCGGTCTGTCGCAGCATTTCGTTATAGACCCGGCGATTCCACTCCGGGGTGTAGATGCCCTGTGCGAACTCTGCGGGCGCCGGAGTCGATTCGTGCAGGCCGGCGAGATGCTTGCGTACCACGTCGGAGCGAAGCAGGGTTGCATCACTGGCACGAGAAAGTTCCAGCGCAAGCGTTGACTTGCCTGTTCCCATCAATCCGCCGACCAGGATCAGAGAGGATGGGAGCAGGTAGCCCAGGGCCAGGTTGAAATAGCGGCAGGCACAAAGGCGTGCTTCACGACGGGTTGCATCCTGGGCCTGTGCGTCCGCCTGAAGAAATGTCTGAACTTTGCCGCGCACATAAGCGCGATAGATTTTGTAAAATTCGAGAAGTCCGGGTAAATCCGGATCGGGCCTGGCATGAGCGCGGTAGCCGGACAAGAGACGGGTTGAAAGGTCGCGGCGTTGACGATATTCCAGATCCATCAGCAGGAAGGCCAGGTCAGCGGCGACATCGGCCACTCGAAAACGTCGATTGAATTCGATACAGTCATAAATCCGGATCGTGTCGGTCAGGCAGATGTGCTCGGCATGCAGATCGCCATGGCCCTCGCGGACAAACCCCTCATCTTCACGGTGCAGGAGAAGTTCTTCGTGTTCCTGCAGGAATTTCTCGACATAGCGACGGCAGATACCTTCGGCTTCGGCTGACAGAGTCTGGCCGATAAAAGGCGTCATCTGTTCGAAATTTTCCTGCCAGTTGCCGCACACCGCGTCAAAATTATTTCGGCCCCCGTTGCGCTGGCAGACAGGCGATTCATCCTCCAGGCGCGCAAGTAAAGGTGCCAGGCGATCTATTTGACCGGGGAGTTCGCTAGCTTGCCGGTCGATGAGATGGTCGAGCATGCGGTCGAAAGGCAGACGGACCATTCTGACGGCGTATTCGATTGTTGTGCCCGGGCCGCCTATGGAGATGCGGCCGTGGTCCTCCCGAATTTCCATCACCCCCAGGTACGTGTCAGGGGCAAACCGGCGATTGAGACGAACCTCTTCCTCACAGTAAAACCGGCGGCGGTCCAAGGTCGTAAAGTCAAGAAATTTGAAATTGACAGGTTTTTTGAGTTTGTAGACGAACTGATCGGTTAAATAGAGTTTGGAGACGTGAGTCTCTATATAGGCCACCTCAGAGGTGGTCTCCGGATAGGTGCTTGTCCGCATCAGGGCTTTGTGTACGGACTCGGTGGTCATGCTCTTTCCATAATTGCTGGGTCGATCCCCGCGGGGCAACCGACGAATTTCCGATAAAGTGCGTATAAGCAGCGAAATTACTTTAGAACTTTAGCATAGTGATGGGGTGTGTAAAGCCGGGGCGGACCGGGGGAAAGAATTTGACCGGTCTGTGACCCCTGACGTATAGTGACTCGGATATTCAGAGGGGTAAACGATATTGTTTCGACCCCCATAACGAAGGCGGGGATCATGATTAAAAGCGCAACGTTCGGGTTGCTGTTTTTTTTACTGACCGGGTGTTTCGGTACGGTCACTGGAAATGAACAGGCAGGCCCGCTGGCGACAGCGTCCCAGAAGGATTTTCAGCACCGGCTTCGCACGGATGATCGTAGTGCACGTGGTTTTGCTGCCTATCTCAAAGGGCGCTACGCAGAAAAAACCGGCGACCTGGAGTCCGCTGCAGTTTTCCTTGAAAAAGCGGCTGACCTCGACGACGAACACTCCGAGGTGCTGGTTGACCTCGCACACCTGCATCTGCGGCGTGGTGAAATTGAAAAGGCAGTGCGGGCAGCCGAGGATGCTCTTGTGCGTGATCCGGACAATGTCCTGGCGCATATGCTTCTGGGAGATATCCAGATGCGGCGAGGGCGTCTTTCTGAGGCGGTCACTCATATGGAAAGGGTCCTTGAGCTGCAGCCGGAGCATGAAGAGGTCGCAGTCAATCTTGCCGTGACCTATGTTCAGACAGGGCAGAGTGAAAAAGCGACCGATCTCCTCAAGCGAATTCTTGCCCGTGACCCCGATACAATCAATGCGCGTTTGGCTCTGGCGCGCATCTATCGGGAAATCGGATTGGTTTCGTCCGCGTCTCTTGTATATCAGGACCTCCTGAAACGCCATCCCGATCTCTTTCAGACCTATGGGGAATGGGCCGAAATGCTTATGGAATCGGGGCGCAGCGATGAAGCAGAAAAAGTTCTGCGACAAGGTCTGAAGGATGAAAGCGGCCAGTTCGAGGTCCGCCACCAGCTTGTCGAAATCCTCCTTCGGCAGGGGCGACTCAATGATGCGCGGCAGGAACTTGAATGGATGCTGGCTCAGTCCCCCGATCATCTCGAGTCCATGCGCAAGCTGGGGTTGATCGAGATGGAGCAGGGCAATTGGGAGGCTGCCGAATCCACTTTTAGAGAGATTCTTCGGCACAAACCAGATCATTCCCAAAGTCTGTACCATCTGGGATCTGCCCTTGAGGAGCAGCAGCGTTGGGAGGATGCAATCGACGCATTCAGCCGGGTGTCACCGGAGTCCGTTCTCTATCCCGATGCATTGGTTCACCTGAGCTACCTTCATCAGCGGCTTGGTGAAAATGATCTTGCCCGCCTGCGGTTGGAAGAAGCGGTTGAGAAAGCGCCGGATCGCCACCAGTATTATATCTACCTGGCATCGCTTCTGGAGGAACAGGGCCATTACGAGGAGGCGATCAGACGATTACAGCAGGGGCGGCAGACCACCTCGAGCGCCCAGGCGGAGTTCTCCTATCGCATCGGCATCCTTTACGGAAAGCTTGAACAATGGGAGCAGGCCGTTGACGAAATGCGCCAGGCTCTTCAAGACCAGCCCGATCATGCCGATGCGCTGAATTATCTGGCTTACCATTTTGCCGAAACTGAACAGAACCTTGAAGAAGCTCTTGAGTTGGGTTTAAAGGCGCTCTCTCTTAAAAATCTCGGTTATATTCACGATACGGTGGGCTGGATATACTACCGTCTCGACCAGCCGCGTGAAGCGCTGCGGCACCTGGAACGAGCCTCCCGTGAACTCCCCGGAGACCCCGTTGTGTGGGAACATCTTGGCGAGGTGTGGGAGACCCTGGGGGAATTCGAAAAGGCGAAGCAAGCCTATCAGCGTGCGTTGGATATTGATCCCGCTGCCGAACAGGTGCGGGAAAAACTGAATCAGTTGTCCCCGGAGGGATTGTGAAATTTCTTATACTGTTGATTGGGCTCGTATTTTTGAGCAGCTGCGCTCCGGTTGCGCCGCCTTCGCGACCCCCTGTCGCCCCGATCGAATCACCCGAACGGATGGCGGATCGACTGCTTGCGCGGATCGAAGCCCAGGCCGGCGCTTTTAACAGTCTCAGCGGCATGGCCAAGGTTCGCATCAGTCATCCCGAGCGGAACATCAACGCCAATCAGGTGCTGTTCGTGCAGAAACCCGACCGGTTTCGTGCCGAAGTGCTGAGCCCTTTCGGCAACCCGCTGTTGATGACGGCGGCCAACGGCCGGCAGCTTGATGCCTATATCCCGAGCAAGGGAAGGTTTTACCGCGGGGAACCTGATCTTGAAAACCTTCAGCGATTTATCCCGATTCCCTTGCGGTTGACCGATCTGGTTCATATCATGCTCTATGATCCGTTGATGATTGATTTCCAGGTCCGCAGAGCAGCGCTTGAAGGGGCAGGGTATCGCCTCGATCTGCTTGCAGATAACGGGGTGCGGCAGGCGCTGTTGTTCGATGATCGCCTGCGGATGCTGCAGACGGGCTATTTTGTCGATGATGAGCTGCAATTCCAGATTGAGTACGATAATTTTACCGAATCCGGCCCCGCCTTTCCGCTTTCCATCGAGATCGATATGCCTTTTTACCGAACCAACGTATCGCTCTCATTCCGGGAACCTGAAATCAACCCCGATATTCCGGAGAAACGGTTCTCTCTGACACCTCCAGACGGGGTCAGAGTCCTGCCTTTCCCTTGAACATGTAAGTCATTGTAAGGAGAATTATCGATGTCATTTCCGTTTATATGCCTGTTATTGCTGGGGCTGCTCTGCGGTTGTGAGCAAGCGCCTGTTGAGCAGGCTGCGGATAAAAGCATTTCGACCGTACCCGCCCCTGGCGGAACCCTGATTCAGGGAACCATCGGAGAGCCGAGCAATCTGATTCCGGCTATCGCATCCGATGGTGCGTCGTCAGCGATCAATGGTCTGGTTTACAACGGACTGGTGCGCTACGACAAGGATCTGAACATTGAAGGCGAACTGGCTCATTCCTGGGAAATCTCTGATGACGGGCGGACCATCACCTTTCATTTGCGTGAAGGGGTGCGCTGGCACGACGGGACACCTTTTACCTCCGCTGATGTGCTTTTCACCTATCAGCTTCTTGTTGATCCCGATACGCCGACAGCGTATGCCGAGCGCTACATGCAGGTTTCAAAAGCCGAGACACCGGATGCACATACATTTCGCGTTCATTATGAAAAGCCGCTGGCCTCGGCCCTGATCAGCTGGGGGGTGGGCATTCACCCCCGCCATCTGCTGGAAGGGCAGGACGTGACGGCAAGTCCCCTGTCACGCTCACCTGTCGGGACCGGCCCTTACAGGTTCGTCGAGTGGAAGACTGGAGAAAAAATCGAACTGAAGGCCAATCCAGATTATTTCGAGGGGGAGCCCTTCATCCAGAGAGTGGTGTATCGTTTCATCCCTGATCCATCCACGATGTTTCTTGAACTGCAGTCGGGCGGCCTTGACATGATGGACCTGACCCCGATCCAGTACGCCCGACAGACGGAGACGCCGGCTTTCAAGCGAAATTTCAACAAATATCGCTACCCTGCCTTTGGCTATACCTACCTGGGGTTCAATCTGAGGCGCCCGCTTTTTCAGGATAAGCGGGTGAGGCAGGCCTTTGCTCACGCCATCAACAAACAGGAGATCGTCGACGGCGTACTTCTAGGCCTCGGGCAGATTGCCACGGGCCCCTACAAGCCGGGCACCTGGCCCTATAATCCCGATGTCAGACGCTATGCTTATGACCCGGAACAGGCTCGAACCCTGCTGGCTGAAGCCGGCTGGCGCGACAGCGACGGGGATGGCGTGGTGGAGAAAGACGGTCGTGATTTTTCTTTTGTCCTCATGACCAATCAGGGCAATGATTCACGGATCAAGGCGGGCGAAATCATTCAGCGGCGTCTGGCCGATATCGGCATCGACGTCAAGCTCAGGGTTGTGGAGTGGGCCAGCTTTCTCAAGGAATTTATCAACCCCGGTGATTTCGATGCATTGATCATGGGGTGGAATATCCCCATGGACCCGGACGGTTATAATGTCTGGCACTCCAGCAAGACGCGCCCGGGGGAACTTAATTTCATCAATTTTCAGAATGCCGAAGTCGATGAACTGCTGGAAAAGGGGCGGCGCACCCTTGATCAGGAGCAGCGCAAGGCCTACTATGACCGGTTCCAGGAAATCCTGGCGGAGGAACAACCTTATGTTTTTCTTTTTGTCCCTGATGCACTCCCTGCGGTTGCGGCCCGTGTGCATGGCATCGAGCCGGCACCTGCGGGGATCACGCATAATTTCATCCGATGGTATGTGCCGCAGGCACTGCGCAAATACACCCGCTAAGAGACTGGGATAGGATCATGCTGCATTATCTCGCTCGCCGCCTGCTGATGATGGTGCCCCTGTTGCTGGGGATCACACTTATTTCCTTCGTTGTGATCCATCTGGCACCAGGCGAGCCGACCGATCTGCAGACTGAGCTCAACCCTGAAGCGAGCGTCGAGCTTAAGCAGCGGCTGCGCTCTCAGTATGATCTGGACAAGCCGCTGTTGACTCAGTACGGGCTGTGGCTCAGCCGGCTGGCCCGGCTTGATTTCGGTAACTCCTTTTCTCAGGACCGGCGACCGGTGGCAGAAAAAATTGCCGAAAGACTGCCGGTGACTATCGCGATCAATGTTTTGTCCATTGTGCTGATTCTTCTGGTGGCCACCCCGATCGGCGTCCTATCGGCGGTTAAGCGCAACAGCCTGTTTGACCGCGCCACCACTATTTTCGTTTTCGTCGGTTTTGCCACGCCTTCATTCTGGCTTGCTCTTCTGTTGATGGATTTTCTGGGCGCGCGCCTTGGAGTTTTCCCCATCTCGGGCATCAAGTCCCTGGGGTTTGATTATTTGAGTCCCGCTGCACAGGTCTGGGACATCGTTCACCATCTGATTCTTCCGGTCCTGGTCTCCGCATTTGGCGGATTGGCGGGCTTTTCGCGCTATATGCGCTCCAATATGCTTGATGTCATCCGGCAGGACTATATTCTGACCGCCCGGGCCAAGGGGCTTTCTGAGCGGACGGTGATTTACCGTCACGCGTTACGCAACGCACTGCTGCCCGTGATTACGATTCTGGGGCTTTCGGTGCCAGGACTCATCGGCGGCAGCGTTATTTTCGAGACAATTTTTGCGATTCCCGGAATGGGAAAATTATTTTTCGACAGTGTGATGATGCGTGATTATCCGGTCATTATGGGAGTTTTGGTGATGGGGGCGATCCTGACTCTGATCGGCAACCTGATTGCTGATGTCAGCTATGCGCTGGCTGACCCGCGCATCCGCAACAACTGAGACGATTCGGCAGGATGAGAGGCCGGATAAGGGGAGCGACCGTGCTACGACCGAGAAAAGGGATGAAACTGGGGGAAATGCTCAAGGAGGCCGGGCTGATTGATAGTTTTCAGCTCAATTCGGCCCTGTCTTATCAGCGCAACAGCGGCGGCCGCCTCGGTTCGGCGCTGATTACCCTCAAGTATATTTCGGAAGAGACGCTGCTCGATTTTCTTGCGGAACAGCTCAAGCTCATGCGTGTCGATGTCGGACAGCGGCGCATTGCTGAAGAGGTGTTTGCCTGCCTGCCGGAACAGAAGGCGCGGCAGCACAACGTGATCCCGGTGGCCCGCAAGCAGTCGGGGGGAACCGTTTATCTGCTGGTGGCCATGAGCGACCCGACCAATCCGGAACTTATCGACGAGCTAGAGGCAATTACCGGCTGCCGCGTCCGTCCTGCGCTGGAAACGGAGAAAGGCATTCGGGATGCGATCGATCGTTATTATCCTGCCCTGAGCAATGATGATGAACAGAGCCTGGCGCAGGCCCTGGATGATATTCTGCAGAGCGATGATGCGACGCCGAAACAGGGAAGGGAAGAGAAAGGTTCGGCAGCGGACCGTTTGCAGCGGCTGATCGATCTGCTGCTTCGTAAGGGAATCCTGTCACGAGAGGAGGTTGAAAAACTGCGATGACCGGCCGCGCACCTGTTGCCAAGGGGGAAGCCTCATTTCTGCGCGATGTCTTCTGGCCGCGTTTCAGGCGCAATCGCATGGCGCTGACGGGCACCGGCATTGTGCTGTTCATGTTCGCGCTGGCGGCGATTGCCCCGTTGTGGCACGACCCTGCCGCCATCGAGGTGGTGCGCCAGTTGGAACCGCCGAGCCTCGCTCATCCTCTGGGAACCGATGACCTGGGGCGTGATGTTCTGGCGCGCATTCTTTATGGCGCACGGATTTCACTGCTGGTGGGATTCGTCGCAGTCGGGCTGGCCACATTGATCGGGGTGTTTCTCGGCGCTCTGTCCGGGTATTACGGGCGGTGGGTGGACAGCCTCATCATGCGGTTTGTTGATATCATGCTGTGTTTCCCGACGTTTTTTCTTATCCTGGCGGTGATCGCTTTTCTCGAACCCTCCATCTGGAACATCATGATCATTATCGGCCTCACCAGCTGGATGGGTGTGGCGCGGCTGGTACGGGCTGAATTTCTCTCCCTGCGGGAGCGTGATTTCGTGGTTGCCGCCAAGGCACTCGGCGCATCGGATGGACGCATTATCTTTCGTCATATCCTGCCCAATGCCCTCTCGCCGGTGCTGGTTTCGGCGACTCTGGGCGTGGCCGGTGCGATTCTGACCGAGAGCGCCCTGTCGTTTCTCGGCATCGGTGTACAGCCTCCAACCCCATCCTGGGGCAACATGCTGATTACCGGCAAGCAAACTCTTGGAACGGCGTGGTGGCTTTCTGTTTTCCCCGGAATGGCCATCCTGTTGACTGTTCTCGGATACAACCTGTTGGGCGAGGGGATCCGCGATGCCCTCGATCCACGCCTGAAACAATGAGCTGTAAGCAATGACCGATTCTCAAAACAATTCAAGCCCCGATAACCCCCTGGACAAGGCTGCTCCGGCCGAGATTATCGAACTGCGTGTCAGAGCTTTCCGTCTCGGTGAGTTCGGCCTGATCTACGACAGCTACCACCCGGATTCCTTTTTCCGCGCTCAATTTCCAGAACGTGACGAATATATCCGCTACGCCTGGAATCATCTGCGCCGGGATTTCAAAATCCGACGGTGCGTCGTTCTGCGTGAACGCCAGCTCAGCTCTGAAGAATATCACCTGATCTTTCACCAGAGCGTCGAGCTTGCGGATGAAGTGGTTGAATCCGTTGAAATGGGCCGCTTCTTCTCGACCTCACAGGGTTGGCGGTATCACAGCAGTCAGAAAATGCTGAAGGATGATTTCCCGGGCGATCCATCTGAGATCGACTTCAGCGATTTTAAGCGCCTCACCGATAAGGTTTTTTTCTGATGCGCAGCGGGTGGAGGGCTTGTTGTGCCTGAATTGCCGGAAGTCGAGACGATCCGACGGGGACTTGCGCCCCATCTTATCGGACGCACCCTTCGTCAGGCCACGGTGCGGCAATCCCGTCTGCGGCGCCCTGTGCCCCAGGCTTTACAGGACGAATGCATCGGCGCTTCCGTGCAGAAAGTTGGTCGCCGCGGCAAGTACCTTCTTTTCTACACCGAGCGCGGCACCCTGATCTGGCATCTGGGTATGTCGGGCAGCCTGCGTATCCTGACCGATGGAGGCAGGGCAGAAAAACATGATCACATCGATCTTGTTTTTGAGGGCGAAATCTGCCTGCGCTACCGTGATCCGCGGCGTTTCGGCCTGGTTGAGTGGACGGAGGCTGATCCCCTTGAGCATCCTCTGTTGAGCCATCTCGGGGCAGAGCCGCTGGAGGATAAATTTGACGGCGCCTATCTGTGGCACCGTTCACGCAGCCGAAAAATACCCCTGAAAAATTTCATCATGGATGCGCGGGTGGTGGTGGGCGTCGGCAATATTTACGCCAGTGAGGCTTTATTTCAGGCAGGGCTTCGTCCCGACCGCCTGGCCGGCAGTTTGACCAAAAAGCTGGCTGAAAAATTGGCCGCTGCGATCAAAGATGTCCTGACCCGCGCAATCGAAGCCGGGGGCACCTCTCTGCGGGATTTTGTCGACGGGCAGGGGCAGCCGGGATACTTCGCACAGGAACTCAAGGTTTACGGGCGGGCGGGGCAGCCCTGTCCGGCGTGCGGAGAGCCGATCGGCAAAATAGTGGTCGGGCAGCGTTCCAGCTTTTTCTGTCCCCGCTGCCAGAAATGAAAAACCCGGGCAGAACCTGCACCACGCAGATTCTGCCCGGGTTTTAACCTCAGTGCTTCAATGACCGCGGCTTATTGTCCCGTGATCTCCACAAGTTCAAGGTCGAAATTCAGGGCATTGCCGGCCAGAGGGTGATTGCCGTCAAAAACGATCATGTCATCGGTGATCTGGGCAACCCAGACCGGGAACCCTTCCTCTTCTTCGCTTTCTCCCCCGAGTTCGAGAACTTCGCCTTCTTCCGGCTCGAGTCCTTCGGGAAGCTCCTCCCGCGACATCTCGAAGATCAGGTCTTCGTCCCTCTCGCCGAAAGCCTCTTCGGCACTCAAGCGTACGGTGCGCTTTTCGCCCGGCGCCATGCCTATGACGGCCTGTTCAATCGCGGCGAAAACATCGCCATCGCCGATCGTGAATTCCAGAGGCTGAGGCCCGCAGCCGCAATCCGATTCGGCGTGATCATCGCACCCGCAGGCATCATCGAGGCATTCCTCGCTGGATTCGAAAATGGTTCCATCGTCGAGCTTCCCGACGAAATGAAGTTTTACCCGGTCGCCCATTTTGGCTTGGGTCATGAGTGAAATCCTTTCTTTTTTTGGTAGAAGTATTGCTGAACAGTGGGAATCCTAACCGAAAACGTCTCAAAAACACAAGCCGCATCTAAAAGAAAGGGTGATCGATTCCGGGGTAGGGCAATTGGTGCAGGTGATCGGGGATAGGGAGAAGTAAATATAAAACCTATTCCTGCTCAGAGAATATCTGGGCGCTGAAGATGTAAATTTCAGCGTCCTCGCTTTGCCAGGCATGGGTGGGTAATCCCGCTTTGATGCAGGTCTGCTTGAGAAAAGTGGTGCGGTCCCAGCCATGCTCGGTTGCGACCTGGGGGAGAAGCACCCCCCGGTAGAACCCTTTCTCCAGGTAGATCCCGTGCCGGCCAACCTCGATCTCCTCAATGTCGTCAATCTTTTTGAGGGGGGAAAGAACGGAGATCTCGAGGGAGAAGTTGTCGAGATCTTCCTTTCCCAGAGGATAGAACCTCGGGTCACGGGTGGCAGAGGAAATGGCCATTTCGGCCACCTCTTTGAAAAGGGGGCGCTCGGACTGAAAGTTCCCGATACAGCCACGCAGCCGACCGTTCTGCTTGATGGTGACGAAGCATCCGTTGCGCTGGTTGAGGGATTTTTCCTCGCGCGGTTCGGGGAGCGCCTCCCCTTTGGTCACGTAGTCAACGATCGCCTGTCGCGCGATTTTCAGAAGAATGCTTTTTTCCTTGTCCGTGAGTTCCTTGTCCACGGTGTCCTCCATCGCAGATAAAAAAAGGGCGCCCCCTCGGGGTCGCCCCAATATAATCAGATCGTTTTGCTTTTTCAAGGTTTGTGATGAGACCTGTTGCGACAATTTGTCAGATCGCAGGATTCGGGTCCTGTTGCTCGATTTTATCGATAACGCAATAGATACCGCCTTCTTTCAAACCGGGCTTGAAACAGCCGTTGCAGGAAATGCAGCGAGCGCGGTGGTGCGGGTCATTTTGCCACAGCCTTGGCAGGTCGGGCTCTCGGATCAGGGGGCGGGACAGTGCGATAAAATCAGCCTGACCGGCGGACAGGATGCGCTTTGCAACAGTGCCGGAGCGGATGCCGCCGACCACCATGACCGGCAGATTCACTGACTTTTTGATCGCAGCGGCATAGGTTGCATTGTAGGCTTCCTTCTCCTCGGTGTCGATTCCCTGTCGCACGGGGGTCTGGTCTCCGGAGGCGGCCGTACCGGAGCTGACCTCGATGGCGTCGATCCCCAGGTTCTGCAACATGCGAGAGATTTCGACCGCGTCTTCCAGGGAAAAGCCTCCCTCCAGGTTGTCGGAGGCCGTCAGCTTGATCGCAACAGGGTAGTCGAGTCCGACTTTTTCCCGCACCGCTTCGAAGGCTTCTTTCAGGAACTGGGCACGACCTTCAAGGCTGCCGCCGTACCGGTCGGTACGTTTATTGGTCAAAGGGGAAAGAAACTGGTTGATCAGGTATCCGTGGGCGCCGTGCAGCTGCACGCCGTCGAAGCCCGCCTCCTTGGCGCGGCGCGCCCCCTCGCCGAAGGCGTGGATGATTTCGGCAATATCCTGGGCGCTCATTTCCTTTGGGGTGACCGGGTAAAGGGAAGATTCTATCGCGGAAGGGGCCATAGGTGTGGAGCCGGTTTCCTTGGCGTTGGCCTGCCCGCCGGCATGAACCAACTGGCAGAATATGCGGCTGCCGTTGTTGCGCGCAGCGGATGTCAATGTGCGCAGCGCCGGAATCTTGTCATCGCTATCGATTCCCATCTTGCCGGGCAGCTGCTTGCCGTCGGCCCGCACGAACGCATAGCCGGAGATCAATAGACCGATCCCCCCGCGAGCGAGAGTTTCGTAATATTTTTCAAGCTTGGTTGTGGGGGTGCCGTCTTTTTCGCACATCCCCTCCCAGGTGGCACTGCGCACCAAACGGTTGGGGATGATCAGTGAGCCGATTCGGACGTCGTCAAAAAGGTCAGACATAAACTCTCCTGTAATTTTTTTGTTCAAAAAGCCAAGAAACCGGTGCCCGTTGCAAACAAGCGCTGGACGCCGGGCCGGTCTATTTTAGCGAAGGTGTCTGCATTTGCAATAAAAGGGTTGAAGAAGGGGGAAAAGGTGACCGGACGTGCGTCATTTTTTCTGGACTCAGTTTTTGAAATCATCTCAAATTCTGATACATTAAGAAGCAGAGAAACCCATTGCAGTCGGTTCAAGGCGTTGCATCTGAAAGGAGGCGAAAACCATGGCATATCCGGATATTTTCAGCGAAATGGAAAATCTGAGACGCGAAATCGACGATGCTTTTCGTGGATTCGGCATGGGACGGGCTGTCCCCGGCTTTCTGCCGGGCATCGGCACGTCCCGGTATCCGGCCATCAACCTCGGCGAAGACCATGATAATCTGTACGTGCAGGCGTTGATGCCCGGTGTGGATCCCCAGCATGTCGAACTCAACATTATGAAAGGCACCCTGACCATTGCAGGGGAACGCAAGCAAGGCGATGAAAATGAAAAAACCTGGCATCGGCGTGAGCGCGGCATGGGGCATTTTCTGCGGGCGGTCGAACTGCCGTCGGCAGTGGACCCGAATAAGGCGAAGGCGCGGTACGACAACGGCATACTGACTGTCACGTTGCCTAAAGCCGAAGAGGCCAAGCCGAAGAAAATTAATGTATCTGTTGCCTGAACTCGTTAAGGAGGTGCCTTATGGAAAAACGAACCATCCCCGTCACGCGGCAGGGTTCCTCACCGTCGACACAGGAGCAGGGACGCCCCTGGGAGCATGCGGCACGCCCAGCCGTCGACATCTTCGAAACCGAGGATAACCTGACGCTGGTGGCGGATCTTCCCGGTGCGGATAAAGATCAACTTGACATCAATCTCGATCAGGGAATTCTGACACTGAAGGCCAAAGTCGCCAATCCGGAACAGGGCCATGCCCTGTCGCGGGAGTTTACCCCCTCTCACTATTTTCGACAGTTTCATCTCCCTGATCAAATTGCTGTTGATCGGGTTTCGGCAGAATTCAGGAATGGCGTTCTGACTCTGGTGATGCCCAAAACCGAAGCGGCCAAACCGCGTCGCATCGAAATTCATCACTGATTCGATTGCCGTTGTTTAAGGACGGAAGCCGAGAAGAACAACAGAAAGGAGGAGGGTTATGGCTCTAAGAGAAATGATGCCCTGGAGAAAACAACAACTCTCCCATGGACGTGAGGAAGAGAATCCCTTCCAGGCTCTTCAACGCGACATGAATCGCATGATGGAACGTTTTCAAAGGCGTTTCGGGCGGGGAGATCTTGCCCCGGGCGAGGATCTCTGGGAAGGGTTTTTTCCCACCGTCGATGTATCGGAGAACGAAAAGGAGATCCGGGTTACCGCTGAGATCCCCGGTATCGATGAAAAGGATCTCGACCTGACTCTCAGTGGCAGCAACCTGGTCATCCGCGGGGAAAAGAAGAGCGAAAAGGAGGAAAAAGAGGAGCACTATTACCACAAGGAAAGCAGCTATGGGGCTTTCCACCGCGTGATTCCTCTGCCTGCGGAGGTTGAGGAAGACAAGATTGAAGCCACTTATCGCAAGGGGGTGCTCAAAGTCAGGCTTCCCAAGTCCGAACAGGCACAAAAATCACGGAAAAAGATTGAGATTCATTAGGGGTTGTGTCGCTCCGTCACGCGTAAATTAAAAAAGAGTATTGCCGCCGGCGTATCGCATCCGGCGGCATTTTGAATTCTTTCGCCTCTCGCACAAAGATGATTGTTTTAACAGGACGGGGTTTAAGGTAAAATGAAGTTAACTTTGTTTCCCCGGGGCCGTTGTATGGGGGTACAGCAAGCCCAATTCTCTGTTTGTCGCCCAAACGCCCTGATATGACTGTTTCTCTGGAGATGTTATGCGATTATTTAAAGCATTGACCCCGTTGATTCTGCTGTGTTGTGCGCTCGCTGCTTGTGGCGGGCCGGATAAGCCCGCCTGGCTGGTCAATGATCCTGAAGGATATGATACCAAATCTTATGTCTTTGCACGCGGCGCAGGCGATTCACAATTGGAGGCTGAAAAGCAGGCCCGCCTCTTCATCCTGCAGCAGATTGCCCCCGCCTACTTTGCCTCCCAGGAACCTTTCGTGCTGCTGGCAGAAAAAAATATTACGACACTCGATTACTGGAAAGACGAAAAAGAAGGGCAGCATCATGTGATAGCAACTCTTGACCGGCGAGAGGCTGTTGTTCCTCTGTGGAAGGCCGTACAGGAACTTGAAGAAGGTGTTGATTTTGCGCTGGACCAAGCTCAGGAAGAGCCTTCCCGCGCCGAGCAGATGCAGCGTTTGGAGCTTGCTTCTGAGTTGCAGAGAGCTAGATCCGTTCTGGCAGAACGGATCAAGGTCGTTCAGCCAGATGCCTCCATTGATGCAGGAGCTGCTCTTTTGGCTGAGATCGAACACCGCATGAGCGCGCTGCTTCGGGGCATGACCTTCAATGTGGAGGTGCAGGGTGATACGGAGGGAGTGACGCGCGGCGGTCTGGTTCGCACCATGGCGGGAAGAGGGTTGGAATTGGCGCCGGCATTCGATCGGGATCTGCTGGTGCAGGCGCAGGTTGAACTTGATCAAAGCCCGGGGCGGATGGAAGCCAGCGCGCTGCTGAAAGCATTTGATGATCAGGGGCGCCTGCTTGAAAGTTTTGATCTGTCGGTGCAGGAGACTGAGGCTGTTTCAACGGAGATGATTCTGGAAAGCTTAGGTCGAACGGCCGCGGACCGCTTGATCGTTCTATTGCAGCGCGGGGGAGAAGGGGACATAAAATAATTCCCAGCCACGCGATGCGCGGCTGGGAATATAGGCTCTTAATATGACTTGAATTGTCCGATTACTTATATTTGAATAGATCGGAAGCGTTTGGTGGGGAAACCTTGCAGGTTTGCGGGCCTTATCGCCCGCAGAAAACCCTTGTTGTGGGTCAGTTTCTTGGTTTTGATTACAGGTTGACCGCCTGTTGGCGGGTTGATCCGTGCACCATGAGATTTTTGGTCCCTTTACGTACCCACACAGCACCGCAATCCCCGCATTCCTGCAGGTTTTCAGCATAGCCGTCCGAGTGAGTATCGATTTCTACATGAGTCTTGCCTTTGCAGACCGGGCATTCAATCATTTGTGTCACCTCTTTTGTTTGTTATTTGGTTCTTTATCCCATAACTGATTGTCAGTATAACGATTTCGCGCCGGGGATGCAAGCTTTTTGATCCAAAAAATGCAGGAAAAACAGATATTTATGGCGCTCTCGTTTTAAGGACCATACCGTTATTTTATTTTTATCGCCCGGTATACACCTATTGAACAGTGAAATCCTTTCAACTATCTGATTTCGTTTTAAAAAAATCGATTTAAACTCTGATTTTGTTTTTTGGATTTTATTTGGTCTGACCAATTCGGCTTTCCGTAAAGTTGTTGCTTTTCACAAGGAATCCAGATGGTCACTTGTTTTTTTTCTCGTATTTCTTTCTTTCGTTGGCGTCGAGATATTTTTTCCGCAGGCGAATCGAGGTCGGGGTGATCTCCACCAGCTCATCCTCGTCGATGTATTCCAGCGCCTGTTCCAGGCTCAGGTTGCGGGGCGGAGTCAGGCGAATCGCTTCATCGCTGCCGGAGGCGCGTACATTGGTGAGCTTTTTCCCTTTGCAGGGGTTCACAACCAGGTCGTTCTCCTTGGCGTGCTGTCCGATAATCATGCCTTCGTAGACATCCACTCCCGGTCCAACGAACAGAATTCCGCGATCCTGCAGGTTGAACAGGGCGTAGCCTGCCGTTTCGCCGGCCTCCAGGGCAATGAGAACTCCGTTTTTACGCCCCTGGATCGCGCCTTTGAAGGGGGCGTATCCGTGGAAGGTGTGGGTCATGATGCCGGTACCGCGGGTGTCGGTGAGAAATTCGGTTCTGAAGCCGATCAGACCGCGGGCGGGGATCACGAATTCGAGTCGGTTGATGCCGTCCATGGGCTGCATGGAGACCATTTCCGCCTTGCGGGTGCCAAGTTTTTCAATCACGGTCCCCTGGAATTCTTCAGGAACATCGATTACGAGGTATTCCATGGGTTCGCAGACCTCACCGTCGATCTCCCGCATGATGACCTCGGGTTTGGAAACCGCTAGCTCAAAACCTTCCCGGCGCATATTTTCGATCAGAATCGACAGGTGCAATTCCCCCCGGCCGGAGATTTTGAAGGTGTCGGTGTTCTCGGTGTCTTCAACCCGAAGTGAGACGTTGGTGCGAAGTTCACGCTGCAGTCGTTCGCGGATCTGCCGCGAGGTCATGAACTTGCCCTCGCGACCGGCAAAGGGGGATGAGTTGACCATGAAATTCATTGCAATGGTTGGCTCGTCAATGGAAACATAGGGCAGGGCATGGGGGTTGTCGATGGCGGCGAAAGTCTCTCCGATGCCGACCTTCTCAAAGCCTGCTATGGTGACGATATCGCCCGCCGATGCAGACTCGATCTCGACCTGCTTGAGCCCGTCGTAGCCGAGCAGTTTGGAGATGCGGCCGCGCACGATCTCCCCGCCGCGTTTGACCAGCGCCAACGGGTCGCCGGTGCGGATGCGGCCATTGAATATCTTGCCTGTGGCGATTCGCCCGATATAGTCATTGTAGTCGATGTGGGTGATAAGCATCTGGAAGGGTCGATCCGGATCTGCTTCCGGCGGTGCGACGCGTTCGCCGATCATCTGGAAAAGAGGTTCGAGATTGTCCGAATCCTGGGCCATCTCCTTTTTTGCGTATCCTTCTTTTGCGCTGGCGTAGACGAGGGGAAAGTCAAGCTGGTCCTCGTTTGCGTTGAGTTCGCAGAAAAGGTCGAATACCATGTCTACCACCTTTTCCGGCCGGGCGCCGGGGCGGTCGATCTTGTTGATCACGACGATCGGTTTGAGGCCGAGATCGAGGGATTTCTTGAGGACGAAGCGGGTTTGGGGCATGGGGCCGTCGCAGGCATCGACCAGCAGCAGGACCGAATCGACCATTTTCAGAACACGCTCCACCTCGCCGCCGAAGTCGGCGTGACCCGGGGTGTCGACGATATTGATTTTGAGATCGCCATGACGGATGGAGAGGTTTTTGGCGAGGATCGTGATACCACGCTCCTTTTCCAGGTCGTTGCTGTCCATCACTCGCTCGGTGATGACCTGGTTGTCCCGGAAGATGCCGGACTGCTTGAGCAGGGCATCAACCAGCGTGGTCTTGCCGTGATCGACATGGGCGATAATGGCGATATTGCGGATGTTTTGCGACATTTGAGAAGAGACTCCTTGAACGTATTTGCGGTTTGATTGGAAAAACCCTCCAATATTAGTTGAATTTACGGACAAAGGCAAAATAATATCGCGGGTTCTGAATTTTTCCGTTTGGGGCGATGTGCAGTGCCCACAGAAGATTATCGAAAAGGATAGTCGGCATGAATGATAAAAGATGGTGGTCAATGCGATGGATCGTTCTAGCGCTATTGGGGATAATGTTGGCAGGATGTGCCGTTAATCCCGTGACAGGGAAAAGAGAGCTGGCGCTGATCCCTGTCCCCGAAAGCCAGGAAATCGAATTGGGACAGGCTTCTTATCCCCAGGTGATCCAGCAGATGGGCGGCAGCTATCCCGATCCGCAGTTGAATGAATATGTGGACACCGTCGGCAAACGCCTGGCGCGTTACAGCCACAGGCCTGACCTGCCCTATCAATTCACGGTCATCAACGATTCCACACCAAATGCGTTTGCCCTGCCCGGTGGACCGGTCGCCATTACCCGGGGGCTGCTGACCGTTATGGAAAATGAAGCACAGCTCGCTTCGGTGTTGGGCCACGAAATCGCACATGTGACGGCGCGTCACTCGGTCCAGGGAATTCAGCGCGGAGTGCTGCTTGAGTTAGGGGTCGGGGTGCTGGGAAGTCTGACTTCCCAGACCGCCTATGGGGGACTGACCAGCCAGGCCGGTCAGATTGCAGCCAGCTTGATCAACAATACTTACAGCCGGGAGCAGGAGCGCGAATCGGATCGTCTCGGCATCGATTATATGGTGCGGGCCGGCTACAACCCGCAGGGCGCGGTTGAGCTGCAGGAACTCTTTTATCGCAAACTCGAGGGGGGGGCGGAGCCGGATTGGCTTAGCGGTCTTTTCCGCACCCACCCCTTCAGCAAGGAACGGATGCTGGAAAACCAACAGTACATTCAAGCCAATTATCCCCCTTCACGAATCGGCAGTGACATGCAGACCAATGCGACCGCCTTTATGCAGGCGACCGCCGGATTGCGGGAGAAAAAGAAAGCCTATGACCTCTACGACGAGGCGCGTCAGCTTGAAGCCCAGGAACAGTATCAGAAAGCCATTGAACTTTATCAGCAGGCGTTGCGGATAGCCCCGCAGGAATCTCTGATCCTGACGGGGGTCGGTCTGGCCTCCCTCAAGATCGGCGATACGATTCCGGCCCAGAGGTATCTGCGTCAGGCCGTTGACCTGCATGGAGAGTATTTCCAGTCGCGCATGGGGCTTGGTTTTGTCCTTCTGGAAAAGAGAGAGCCGGCTGCCGCGGTGGAGCATCTCGAGTACAGTATGAAGCTTCTGCCGACCCCCCAGGCCGGTTATCTGCTGGCACAGGCCTATGAAGGGGTGGGTCGCAGAAACGATGCGCTCGCTCTTTATCAGGAAGTCGCGCAGGCCGCCCCCGACAGCAAAATCGGACAGGCAGCAGCACAGCGGGCGCAGCAACTGCAATCTGCCCGGTGAATCGAGATCACTTATTGAGGCCCGGCGAAAAGCTCAGGTGGGAGGCCAAGCCGGCGCCGCGCTGTTATACGTTCCGCGGGTTGAACCTGATGCGATTTTCTGCCCTGCTTTTCGGCGCAGCGGTACTGGCCGGCGTTGTGGTGCGGCTGGGAGGCGAATTGCATGATTCTGTTGTGCTTTCCCGCCTGGTATTCCTCCTCCCATTGATTGCGTTGCTCCTGGGGAGTGTCCCGCCGGTGCTGGCGCGTGTGGAGTGGCCCGGAGTCTTTTACCTTCTGACCGACCAACGCCTCATTGTCCTGCGCGGTTTTGGGCGCAGGAGGATCTCCGAACTAGAGTTGCACGAGGTTCGGGATGTCCAATTCTTCCCTCTGGGTAGGCATCTGGCTCATGTGCGGATACGGGGGCAGGGCAGCCCCCGTTCTTTGACCCTGTGCTGCATCGAATATCCCGAACATCTGATCGACTTGCTCGAGCGCGCTGATTGAACAGGACAAGCCCTGTTACTTAAAGCTTTCCGGGGTTTTTCAGTCCATGTTAATTTGTTTGACATCGCTGCCGCCGATTGACTACCATGACCGCCATTCATCCAAAATAAGGGTTTAATTGAAAGAAATGTCGAAGTTTTTCTATCTTGAAACATTCGGTTGCCAGATGAACGTGGTGGATTCCGAGCAGATTGTGGATCTGCTGCAGGCTGGAGGGTACCGGCCTGTGGAAGATCCTGAGAACGCCGATCTGATCCTGCTCAATACCTGTTCAGTGCGTGACAAGGCGGAACGTAAGGTTTACGGTCATTTGGGACGTTTCAAGCCTCTCAAGCAGCGCCGACCCGACCTGATCATCGGGGTCGGCGGCTGTGTCGCCCAGCAGGAGGGTGAGCGTCTTCTGCAGAAGCTGCCCTTTGTCGACCTGGTTTTCGGAACTCACAATATCCACCGTCTGCCTGAAATGGTGGCCGGCGCCCAACGCCGCGATCGCCGGGCGGAAACGCAGTTTCTTGACCGGGAGACGCGCAAGAACCTGTTCCCTGAACGTTCGACCGATGGCAACATCACCCGGTTCGTCACCATCATGCAGGGGTGCGACAATTTCTGCTCCTATTGCATTGTGCCCCATGTCCGCGGCCGTGAAATCAGCCGTCCTTCCGCAGATATCCTGGACGAAGTGCGCGAAATGGCCGATCGTGGTGTCAGGGAGGTGACTCTTCTGGGACAGAATGTCAATTCCTACGGAGCCAACGAGCCGGGAGAGCTTTCCTTTGCCCAATTGCTTCACGAAGTCCATGAGGTCGAGGGAATCGAGCGGATCCGTTTTACGACATCGCATCCGAAAGATCTCTCCGATGATCTGATCCGGTGTTTCGGCGAGCTTCCCAAGTTGGCCACCCACTTGCATTTACCGGTGCAGTGCGGCTCTGATGCCGTTTTGGAAAAAATGAACCGTGGCTACACGCGCGAAGAATATTTGGATAAAGTGCAGCGGCTCAAAGAAGCCTGCCCCGATATTCGCCTGACCTCGGATATCATTGTCGGCTTTCCCGGAGAAACTGAGGAGCAGTTCGAACAGACCCTGACTCTGATGGAAAAAGTCCGTTTTGCCGATGTTTTCTCCTTCCTTTATTCCCGGCGCGAGGGAACGGCCGCGGCGGATCTGGAAGAGTCTCTGCCGCCGCAACGCAAACAGGAGCGCTTCGATCGGCTTCTGACATTGCAGCAGGCGATCAGTACAGGGATCTGGCAACAGGATGTGGGGCAAACTCTGCCGGTGTTGGTTGAAGGCGAGAGCCGGCAGAAGGGGGAACTTTTCGGCCGCACGACCTGGAACCGGATCGTGCACTTCGAAGCGGACTCATCATTGATCGGACGTATTGTGCCGGTGCGTGTGATCGCGTCCATGAAAAACAGCCAGCGTGGTGAACTGCCGGCCTCTGTCGAGCCCATGAGACGGACCGGCTGAGGCGACGGCCTCATTGCAGCCAATTTTTCATCCCTTCGTCACAGAACAACCCGTTGCTTGAGCGGAACCGGATATGGCCAAAGGGCGCATTCTCGCCATCGATGACGAAAAGTTTTTTCACGAACTCTATCGGGATCTCCTGACGCCTGAAGGATATGCCGTGCGTTGCGTCTCCGGCGGCGAGGAGGCTCTTGAGCTGCTTAAACGGGAAGATTTCGACCTGGTCATTTCCGATCTGGAAATGCCCGGTCTCGACGGCGTTGAAACCAGCCGTCGCATCAAGATGTTCAATCCCGACCAGGAAGTGATCGTGGTCAGCGGCAAGGCCGATGTCACGACGGCGGTGGCTGCTATGAAGCTCGGGGTGGCGGATTACGTTTTCAAGCCCATCAACCCTGAAGAGTTCCAACTGCTGATCAACAAGACCCTGTTTCGCAAAGCTCTTCACCAGGAGCACCACCGACTGCTCGACGAAAACATCGAGTACGCTTCAATCCTCACCACCTATCGTAAATGCCTGGCCTTTCTCCATGTACATGAACTTGATCGCCTGGGGGACCTGGTTCTCGACACCCTGATGGAACTGCTCAAAGCCGAAGGGGCCGTATTGTGGCTGGCCGGTTTCGGCGGACATTTTTTCAGACGCCGCTGCCGTCGGGGACTCGCCCGTGTGCCGGCCACCGAAGAAACGCTGCAGCCTGCCGGGGAACAACGGCGCCTGATTCTAAAGGGAGAGCCTGTCCTTCTCGAGGGCGATGACCGGATGTGGCTTCCCCTGGTCCACGGACACGAAGCCCTGGGGCTGATTCGCCTTGAATCACCGGTGGGGCGCAGCGCCTTTCAGAAAAACGACCTGGGTGTGGCCGCTGCGGTGTCTGAATTTGCCGGCAGCGCCCTGCACAATGTGCTGCTGCAGCGCGCCATCGAACAGCGCAGCCTGCGCACCCCGAGCGCTGAAGCCTACAACATGGCTTTTTTCCGTGATCACATGGAAAAAGAACTCAACAAGGTGCGGCGTTACGGTCGGCATCTTTCGCTGATTCGGCTGCGGGTGGAAAATTATGCCGAGCTGCACCACCATTTCCGCAATCGTGAGCTTGAATCGGCCATGTCGCGCATTATCGAGGCGATCAATACCATTCTGCGCGATGCCGACATCATGGCCATGTCGGCGGGGGACGATTTCTATATTCTGCTGCCTGAAACCGACTACTGGGGATCGCTTGTCACCCAGAAGCGCATCCGCAAAGCGCTGGCCGATCGCCTGACCTTGTGCGACCTGAAGAAAAGCCATCCCATTAAAGCCTATATGCGCTCTGCATCCTTCCCCCTGGACGGAGCGAGCTTCGAGGACCTTTCCGCGACCGCAGAAAAACGCCTTGATGGTTTGCGCAACAGTCTGTTTCTGAAAGAGAACTGGCAGGGGGCCTCCTTTTGGGATGTCGTCGGCCGCCTGCTCGGCCGTCCCGAGGATTACGATTTTTCATCGCAGGGCGTGAGCGTTTCTCCCCGCTTGAAGAGGTTTCAGGATGGAACCAGAAGCCGCTTTGTTCGCATGCCGGCACATCATCTCGATCTGATCCAGAGTGCGTTCTGCCGTGAAGTGATCGAGTCGGGCCGTGTGCGGGGCGTGATCTTTCGCGGGTGCGCTGATTTTGAGGAGATTCATCGCTCCCTGCCTTATCTTGAGCGTTTGGAGAACTCCGCAACATCCCTTTTTCTTGTAGGCGGCCGCGAACGGGTGCAATGGAGTTACCAGCGGACCCTGCCCATCTATATTGATGCGGAACCTTTTTCCCGGGTGCCTTTTCTGATGTATCTCAACGAGGATAGCGCCTACGCTTTTTTCGCCCGAAGACGGGGGCGGGAACTGGTCGGATTCCATACCTCCGATTTTTATTTCGTTGAAAATATGATCGCCAAGCTTCAGGAACAGTATCAGCTGCAGGTGCAGATCTGAGTATCTCTATGAACACGTCTACCGGTAAAAAAATTCTATTTGCCAGCACCCGTGGCGATTTTGCAGAAGTCGCCCAGGCCCTGGCGCGCCGCGGTTTTTCCGTTCATACCTGCGGCGATGGCAGTCAGGCTCTGGAGCGAGCCCTCGCCATGGTTCCTGACCTGATGGTCGTCGATGTCGATCTCCCCATGATCGACGGGCCTCGCCTCGGCCAGATTCTACGCGCCAATCCCCGTACGGACAAACTGGCCTTTCTCTTCGTCGGTCCCGAGGGGCGGGATGTCGAAGGTTTTCGCCGTCATCGCGATCACTACCTGGCACGCCCTTTCAATCACGAGCAGTTGTTGTCGGTGGCCCTGGGACATCTCAGTCGGCAGGAGCGCACTGAAGAGGTGACCCGGGGGGGGAAGCAGGTCGAAGGTGATCTGGAGCAGGTCTCATTGACGGATATGCTGCAGATTCTGGGACACAACCGCAAAGACGGCACCCTGAGGCTTGATCGCGACAGTGTTAGGGGAGAGATCCAACTTCTTGAAGGAACCGTTGTGAACGCTCGCCTCGGTTCCGTCGAGGGAGAGAAAGCGTTTTTCCGACTTCTGACCTGGGACAAAGGACATTTTTCTTTTTCACCCGGTGTCGCCGGCGGCGAAGTACGCATCACGCAGCCCCTTGATCATCTGATCATGGAAGGTTTGCGGCAGAGCGATGAACTCAACGCCATGTCCGGCGATCTGCCGCCGCACGATGCCCTTCTTGCTCTTAAAGTGCCCCTGGAGCGTCTGCCTCGCGGTCTGCGCCCGACCACCCAGGAGATTCTGGTGTTGCTCGAACACCACCCCCGTCTCGGAGATCTGCTCGATCACTGCCCGCGCAGCGATTACGATATCCTGCAGATCGTAAAAATTCTCATTGAGAAAGGTCTGATCGAGGTCCGGCGCGAACAGTCTACAGCCGGCACCTCGCGGTCGCTTCTGACCTCCGAGGAGATCATTCGTCTCAAAGACAGTCTGGGGGAAGGGGACAGCCTGCTGGAAGAAGCTTCCATGAAACTGCTGGTGCTCGCTTCAGCTTCCGAGGATGTTCAGCGTTTGATCCAATCTTTTCAGGGGATTGCCGAATTCAGAGTGGAACCGGGGGGCGCTGCGGCTCTTGGCCTGGGCACCATACACGATATTGGGTATCTGAGGCTTGGCGAGACCTTCTCTCTGCGCCTTCTGCTTCTTCCGGCCATGGAGGATGCCGGTCCCCTGTGGGCTCCGTTCTGCCGGCGTTTGTTGGGGGCTCTCTCTTTCGCCGTACCCGGCAAAACCGGATCCGCAGAGCAATTTTTTGCAAGCCGGGCCAAGGTGCCCCTGGCGCGGATTGTTTTCAATGAGGCGGACGGGGAAGGTTTCATGTTAAACAGGGGGGACAGGGAAGGAGTGCGCAACCTGCTTGTTTATCTGGCGACAGAATTCATTCAAAAGGACCGTGATCATGATTGATCTGCATATGCATACACTCTTCAGCGACGGCGAACTGATTCCTGCCGAACTGATTCGGCGCGCGGCAGTGGCCGGCTATGAAGCCATGGCTCTGACCGATCATGGCGACCTTTCCAATTTCGATTTCATCATTCCCAGGGTGGTTGAAGCCGCGGCTATTTATGGGGATGCCTGGGGGATAAAGGTGATTCCGGGAATCGAGCTGACTCATATCCCGCCGAATCAGATTGCTGCAGCAGCCATACGGGCGCGGGAACTGGGCGCCCGCATAGTCGTCTGCCACGGTGAAACGCTGGTGGAGCCGGTCGCGGAGGGGACCAACGCCGCCGCCCTGGCGGCGGATATCGATATTCTTTCTCATCCCGGGTTGATTCGCGATGAAGATGTGGAGCTTGCCGCCGCGCGCGGTGTCTGCCTTGAAATCACGACACGCAAAGGCCACAGTCTTACCAACGGGCATGTTGCGCAGTTGGCGAGAAAATACAAGGCCAAGCTGGTTGTCAACAACGACGCTCACGCCCCCGGAGATCTTGTTTCAGCCGAAATGTCCCGTAATGTGGCGCTGGGGGCGGGGTTGAGCGATGAAGAGTATGAGCAGTGTCGTCGCAACAGTGCCGCCCTGGTTGATAAGGCTATGAGGGGGTAAGGCGCGGGTTATAGGGTGTGAGGCCTTGGGCGTTGGGCTGAGGGCTGAGGGGCAAGGTGTCGGGTTTTGGTGTTTGAGCTACGAATTACAGACAGGTCTTATCCATGAATGAGAAACATTTCAATTTTCTTAAGGAACTGGTAGAGGCGCCCAGCCCTTCCGGATTTGAACAGCCCGCTCAGCGTGTCTTTCGCCGCGCGGTTGAAAATATTGCCGATGAATTACGCACCGACGTTATGGGCAACGTGATCGCCCGCCTCAAAGGGCAGGGTGAAAGTCCGCTCCGGGTCATGCTGGCGGGTCATTGCGATGAAATCGGTTTTATGGTCAAGCATGTCGATGATCAGGGCTTTATTTATTTCGCCGCTATCGGTGGTGTCGATGCCCATCTTGTGCCCGGGCAGAGGGTCAGAATCCACGGGCGGCGCGGCACAGTCAACGGTTTGGTCGGTAAAAAGCCTATTCATCAGATTGAACCCAAGGATCGCGAATCGGTCATCAAGATCAAGAGCCAGTTTATCGACATCGGATGCCGGAACCGGGACGAGGCGCAGGAACTGGTGTCGGTAGGGGACGCGATTACATTTGCAGTTGGTCTGGAGCGTTTGCAGAACGATCGAGTGACCTCCCGGGCGTTTGATGACAAGATGGGGGTTTTCGTTGTTGCCCGGGTGCTGGAAGAGCTGCGATCCCGGAAGGAGCTCGCCGTTGATTTTTATGGTGTTTCAACCGTGCAGGAGGAAGTCGGCCTGCGCGGCGGGGCAACCAGCGTTTACGGCGTCAACCCGGATGTGGGAATTGCCATCGAAGTGGGCTTTGCCACCGATTTTCCCGACGTCGACAAAAAGGAACATGGTGACATCCGCGTCGGCAGCGGCCCAGTAATCGGTCGAGGCCCCAACATCAATCCGGCATTGTTCGATCTCCTGGTGGAGACGGCTCGCGAAGAGCAGATCCCTTATCAGGTTCTCGGTCATCCGCGTGCCACCGGCACCGATGCCAATGTCATGCAGCTCTCGCGCGGCGGAGTAGCGACCGGGCTGGTCAATGTGCCGCTGCGCTATATGCATACGCCCGTGGAACTTCTCTCCCTCGAAGACCTGGAAAATACGGTGAAGCTGCTTGCCGCTTCCGTTTTGCGCATGAAAAGCCGCGAAGAGTTCATCCCTCAATAATCATTTTCTCTGTACCGGGTTTTTGTAAGTTGGGCTTGATATCAGGACGTCTCCTGGGATAGACTTACCAATTATTTTTTCTCGGGGGATGTTTTTCTTCACAGGAAAGAAAACGCCCCCGTTCAATTTTTCATTCGAGACCGGAACACGATTCTCAAGGTGCTTTCGGCCACCCCCATATCCCTTCGCCGAGGAGTTTATCTATGTTGGATCGCGACAAAATTCGCGAAGGACTGACGTTTGACGATGTCCTGCTTCTTCCCGCCCATTCAACGGTTCTGCCCAAAGAAGTCGACCTGAGCACCCAACTGACTGCAGCAGTCAAACTCAATACGCCTTTATTGTCGGCTGCGATGGATACGGTGACTGAATCGCGCACCGCTATCTGCATGGCGCGTGAAGGCGGTCTGGGGATCATTCACAAGAATATGACCCCCGAGGAACAGGCGGTCGAAGTCGATCAGGTCAAAAAATCCGAGAGCGGCATGATCGTCGACCCAATTACCATGGATCCCGACCAGAAGATTTTTGAAGCGCTTGAGTTGATGCAGCGCTATCGGATCTCCGGCGTGCCGATCACCAAGGACGGACGCCTGGTAGGGATTCTCACCAACCGGGATCTGCGCTTTGAGACTCGTCTCGATCAGCCGATTCGCAATGTGATGACCAAGGATCGCCTGGTGACAGTACCTCCAGGTACGACCCTGGAGGAAGCCAAGCAGCATCTGCATGAGCATCGCATTGAGAAGTTACTGGTAGTGGATGAGCAGGGCGCTCTCCAGGGGTTGATCACCATCAAGGATATTGAAAAGGTGCGCAAGTACCCCCACGCATGCAAGGACGACCTGGGCCGCCTGCGCGCAGGGGCGGCCATCGGCGTCAGCGGCGACCGTGAAGAAAGGCTCGAACTGCTGGTGCGCGCCGGCGTCGATGTGGTGATCATCGATACCGCCCATGGTCATTCACAGGGGGTGCTCGATGCCATCGTTGACACCCGCCGCCAGTATCCCGACCTGCAGTTGATTGCGGGCAACATCGCCACGGCTGAAGCTGCCCAGGCCCTGATCAAGGCTGGCGTCGATGCGGTCAAGGTCGGCATCGGACCCGGCTCTATCTGCACTACTCGCGTTGTGGCGGGGGTCGGTGTGCCGCAGATCACCGCCATTATGGATGTGGCCAAAGTGACTCACAAAGCCGGAATCCCCCTGATTGCCGACGGCGGCATCAAATTTTCCGGCGATCTGCCCAAGGCGGTCGCGGCCGGTGCGGATGTCGTCATGGTCGGTTCGCTGTTTGCCGGTACCGACGAATCTCCCGGGGAAACCATTCTTTACCAGGGGCGTACCTACAAATCCTATCGTGGCATGGGCAGCCTTGGCGCCATGAAGATGGGCAGCAAAGATCGTTACTTCCAGGGAGATGTGGAGAGCGATGTCAAGCTGGTGCCCGAAGGGATCGAGGGACGGGTCCCCTACCGCGGCAGCCTTTCCGCCAATATCCACCAACTGATCGGCGGCCTGCGTTCCGGCATGGGCTACACCGGCTGCCGGACTCTGAAGGAAATGCACGAGCGTACTCAGTTCGTCCGCATCACCAACGCCGGTCTGCGCGAATCTCATGTGCATGATGTGACCATTACCCAGGAAGCACCCAACTATCGGCTCGAACGATCGAGCTGATGCGACAGCCCATAAGGATATAACACCTTGCGGGGGCGGGACCATGAATCCCGGCCCCGCGATTTTTTAGCGACCTTTTTTTCGCAGTGGAGTCACCGCTCATGGTTCAGGATATTCATCAGGAAAAGATCCTCATTCTAGATTTCGGGTCCCAGTATACTCAGTTGATTGCCCGGCGCGTGCGTGAGGCACACGTTTATTGCGAACTGCATCCTTATGACATGACACAGGATGAGATCCGCGCGTTTGCACCTAAGGGCATTATTCTCTCCGGCGGCCCGAAATCGGTTTATGAAGAAGGTGCTCCGGGTCTTTCCGATGCGGTTTTCGAACTGGGGGTGCCGGTTCTGGGTATCTGCTACGGCATGCAGGTGATGAGCCACCACTTCGGCGGTCTGGTCGTACCGGCCGGCAAGCGCGAATACGGCCATGCCGATCTGATCGCCCAGGGGTGCCCGGGGCCCTTGTTCGACGGCTTCTTCGTTGAGGGCAAAAGCCCGGTCTGGATGAGCCACGGCGACCATGTGGAAAGGATGCCGGAAGGCTTCGAAACGGTGGCCCGCAGCGATAACGCGCCGGTTTGCGCCATTGAGAATGCCGAACTCAAGCTCTACGGGGTGCAGTTTCATCCGGAGGTCAGCCATACGCCCCGCGGCGAAATCCTGATCGACACCTTTGTGCGCAAAATCTGCGGCTGCACCGGCCAATGGACTCCCGGACAGATCATCGATGATGCCGTCGCACGCATCCGTGAGCAGGTCGGTCATGGGCAGGTTATCCTCGGGCTTTCCGGTGGTGTCGATTCTTCTGTGGCGGCGGCCTTGATCCATCGCGCCATTGGCGATCAACTGACCTGTGTTTTTGTTGACAACGGACTGCTGCGCCTCGGAGAGGGCGATCAGGTGATGGCGACTTTTGCTGAAAACCTTGGTGTTCGCGTAATTCGTGTCGATGCCGAGGATCGCTTCATGCAGGCTCTGGCCGGTGAGCCGGATCCGGAGCGCAAGCGAAAAATCATCGGCAACCTTTTCATCGAGATCTTTGAAGAAGAGTCGGCCAGGATTGAAGGGGCGTCGTGGCTTGCCCAGGGAACTATTTACCCCGACGTCATCGAATCGGCCGGCGGTAAAACCGGCAAGGCGCACAACATCAAGAGCCATCATAATGTCGGCGGCCTGCCTGAGTTCATGAAGCTCAAGCTTCTTGAGCCTCTGCGCGAACTTTTCAAGGATGAAGTACGCGCCATCGGCGAGGAACTCGGCCTGCCGCACCCTATGGTCTGGCGCCATCCTTTCCCCGGCCCGGGCCTTGGCGTGCGCATCCTCGGAGAAGTGAAAAAAGACTATGCCGATATCCTGCGCCGTGCCGATGCCATTTATATTGAAGAACTCTTCCGCACCGGTCATTATGACAAGATCAGCCAGGCGTTTGCGGTCTTTCTGCCGGTAAAAAGTGTCGGCGTCATGGGCGATGGCCGGACTTATGAATATGTGGTTGCGTTGCGTGCGGTTGAAACCCGCGATTTCATGACCGCCGGTTGGTACCCCATGCCCTATGCCGACCTGGCCCGCATCAGCAATCGCATCATCAATGAAGTCAAGGGCGTCAATCGCGTGGTCTACGACATCTCCAGCAAGCCGCCTGCTACGATCGAGTGGGAGTGACGGGGTGAAGATGGCCCAAAAACGTGTCCGGGGCGCTGCTTTGTCACACAGAGGGAGGTGCCTTCTTGTGGTACTCATTCTGTGTGGGATTTTTCATGCTTCTCCTGGATGTGCCGAAGAACAGCAGAACGCTGTTGCGCTTGATGGCCTCTGGACGCGCCAGGAAACCCTGCTGAGTATTGGGGTTGTCGGGGCTGCCGGCCTGGCGTCACTGTGGGACGAAGATTTCCGCAGTGAAATGCGCCGAAATCGAAGCTCTTCGATCGATCATCTGGCTGATGGATTTGATCTTCTCGGACATCCGGCCACTGGCTTGGGGGCTTCCGCGCTGCTGTGGGGCGTCGGTACCTGGCGGGATGACCCTCACCTGGCACAGACAGGGCAGTTGGCCTTTGAGGCTGTTTTTCTGTCTCAGGCCGCAACTGCAGTAGTAAAAGTCGGTTTTGGCCGTCACCGCCCGGATGCTGATGAAGATGCCTGGTCTTTTCGTCCCCTGTCTTTTTCAGACCCGCGTCATTCCCTGTCGTCTGCGCATACCGCCAACGCTTTTGCCTTGGCCGGGGTATTGAGCAGCCGCAGCAGGAAGACATGGACTCCGTGGCTTTATTACGGATTAGCCGGCCTCGTCGGGGCCTCAAGAGTCTATGATGATGAACACTGGCTGTCCGATGTCATGGTCGGAGCGTTGATTGGCGAACTTTCAGCGCGTATTGCGGTGCGTTTTCACGAGGACAACCCGGGCTATTTTTTCGGTCCCACCCCCATTGGCCAGGACGGTTATGGTTTGCGCGTAGGCGCACGTTGGTAAAGTTACTACGGTGCTGTCGGACTTTGGGAATCGTCAGAGGATTCATTCAAGGTCCGAAAGCTTCCTAATTATCCGGAAGAGGGGAACAGTGCGATGAAAAGGATTTTCGTCACCGGAGGTGCCGGCTATATCGGAAGTCATGCCGTCAAGGTCCTGGGAGAGCGGGGCTATGAAGTGCTGACTTATGACAACCTGTCGACCGGCCATCGCGAGTCGATTCTGCATGGCGATCTGGTTGAGGGTGACCTCGCTGATAAGGATCTCCTGCGGCGGACTTTACGCGATTTTAGGCCCGATGGCCTGATTCATTTCGCCGCTCACATTGAAGTGGCGGAAAGCGTCGCCAACCCGCTCAAATATTATCGCAACAACAGCGCCAATGCCCTGAACCTGCTTGAGGTTCTGGGCGAGCTGAATCTCTCCAACCTGATTTTCAGTTCCACCGCGGCTGTTTATGGCATCGCCGATGAAATCCCGGTCAAGGAAGACGCACCACTCGCTCCCATCAATCCTTATGGTGCATCAAAAAGCATCACCGAGCGTTTTCTTTCCGATTTTTCCTCTGCCCGCAGCGATTTCAATTATGTCGCTTTGCGTTACTTCAATGTCGCCGGTGCTGATTCCCAGGCTCGCATCGGTCAGAAATATCGCAATGCAACCCACCTGATTACACGGGCTCTGAAAACAGCCAAGGGAGAATACGAAAAGCTGCAGGTGTTCGGAACCGATTATTCCACCCCCGACGGCACCTGTATTCGCGATTACATTCATGTCGACGATCTGGCGGCGGCCCATGCCGATGCACTGCGTTATCTGTTCGAGGGGGGGGAGGTCCGCCGTGTTCAATTGCGGTTATGGCCATGGGTATTCTGTGCGTGAAGTCATCGATATCGCACGGAAAGTGACCGGTGTGGACTTCTCGGTCGAGGATACCGACCGGCGTGAAGGTGACCCGCCCGCTTTGGTCGCAGACAGTTCAAAACTGCGACGCACTACAGGATGGGCCCCCGTGCATGATGACCTTGAATATATCGTGCGCACCGCCTGGGAATGGGAAAAGAAACTTTGACGGACGCGAATAAAGTAAGCCAGTGTAATTGATCCCTGGTGTTTTCTTATGGAGGTACTCAAAACATGAATTTGACTGTGGTAGGAACCGGCTATGTGGGTCTGGTGACCGGCGCCTGTTTTTCTGAAATGGGACATAATGTCTATTGCGTCGATGTGGACGAAAGTAAGATCGAGCGGCTCAAGGAAGGGATCATCCCCATCTACGAGCCCGGTCTTGAGCGCATTGTTCAGAACAATTTTCAGGAAGGGCGGCTGCGTTTTACCACGGCGCTGGCTGATGCCATGGCCGACAGCGATGTCTATTTCATTGCCGTTGGTACTCCCGCGGGCGAGGACGGCTCCGCCGACCTGAGTTATGTAATTGAAGTTGCGAGGGAAATCGGACGCAACCTTGATAAGTATGCGGTTGTGGTGGATAAATCCACGGTGCCGGTCGGGACCGGGGAAAGAGTGCGTGAAGTGATTCTGGAGGAGTTGCAGGATCGCGGCGTTGATCATCCATTCGATGTGGTCAGCAATCCCGAGTTTCTCAAAGAGGGGGCCGCGGTGGATGATTTCATGCGCCCTGATCGCATTATTATCGGTTCGGAGAGTGAGCGTGCCACTGAGGTGATGCGGACGTTGTATGCTGACTTTTCGCGTAATCATGACAAGATCATGGTGATGGGCGTTCGCGATGCCGAAATGACCAAATACACCGCCAACGCCATGCTAGCGACCAAAATCTCCTTTATGAATGAAATTTCGACCCTCTGTGAGCGTCTTGGAGTCGATGTGGAAAAAGTGCGTCTCGGCATCGGGTCGGACTCTCGCATCGGCTATTCTTTTATTTATCCAGGCTGCGGTTACGGCGGATCCTGCTTTCCCAAAGATGTTAACGCACTGATCCATATGGCCGAGCAGCGCCAGCTTTTTCCTCTGGTATTGCAGTCTGTCCATCAACGCAACCTGTTTCAGAAGATGATGCTGGGCGAAAAGATCTCGACACGCTTCGGCAAAGACCTCTCCGGACTGACCTTTGCCGTGTGGGGGCTTGCTTTCAAGCCGGGCACCGATGATATGCGCGAAGCTCCTTCAATCGCGCTTCTGCATCAGTTGATCGGGGCAGGGGCCCGGGTGCTGGCCTATGATCCGGTGGCTGCCGAAACTGCACGGCGTGAGCTGCCCAAAGCCTGGTTCGAAGAGGAAAAGCTCGTCCTTACCGAGCATCAGTACGACGCCTTGAAAGGTGTCGATGCGATGGTGCTGGTCACGGAGTGGAAACCGTTTCGCCACCCCGATTTCGATGCGATGAAGCGCCTGATGAAGGCTCCGGTTGTGTTCGACGGCCGCAACCAGTATGATCCGGAACGCATGGAATCGATGGGATTCGATTATTACGCAATGGGGCGCGGAAAGCAGGTTCAGCCGGCGACGAGTTCCTGCTCCCTTTGATTCAGTTGCTGTAGGACGGTCTGCAGGGTTTATGGATAAAACGCAAGGCAAGCGCCGGCCCGGAAAACCGGCTAAGAAATACAGTCAGGCAGCCAGGCTTCACAATGTGATCCGGCTGCTCGAAGCGCGTTATGGTGCGACGGTCGAGGAGTTGGCGGAAGAATGCCAGGTCGACCGTCGCACCGTTTATCGTGACCTTCAGGCCGTCTCAGACGCAGGGTATCCCCTTCTGCGCGAACCCCAGGCGGACGGCCGAACGCTTTACCGTTTCCTGACAGGCTTTAAAAAAGTCCCTCCCATCAATTTTTCCCTGGAAGAGTTGATGACACTGTACCTGTGTCGCGGGCAACTGGGGTTTTTGCAGGGGACTCCATTTCAGGAAGATCTCGATTCCATCTTCGATAAGATCCGATCCAGCCTCTCGCCGCGCAATGTGGCTCATCTTGAACGGATTTCAGAAGCCGCGGTGCCTCTATTCCAGGGGGTTCGCGATTATCACGACAAGAAAGAGATCCTGGAGAAAGTACGCCGTGCCCTGCTGTTTCAATACCGGTGTCGCATGCAGTATCGCCCGCCTCGCAGAGAAGCGCAGAGCTACCTGTTCGATCCCTATCTTTTACTTTTTTACCAGAGCGCGCTTTACCTTGGGGGGTACAGTCATAACCGCAAGGCTCTGAGATTGTTCCTGGTTGACCGCATTCAGGATATTGAGATTCTGCGAGAGCGTTTTGAGGTGCCGGAGGATTTCGATGCTTCTGATCTGACCGGTCAGGCTTTTGGATTGATTGATGACTGTGCAATGAACATCGAGGCAAGGTTCGGCGCTGAGATCGCGCACCTGATCCGCGAGCGCACCTGGCATCCTGACCAGTCTATTGTTGAAAACAAGGATGGCTCTCTTACTCTTTCGTTCACCGCCGCAGGCGAGCGGGAGATTCTCTCCTGGCTTTATTCCTTCCTGCCTCATGTTGAGGTTCTTTCCCCCCCCTTTCTACGGGAGAAGTTTCGTGACGGTCTGAAGCAGGCCCTCCATCGCTGAATCTGCAATTTGCTTTGTGACATATTCTGTCTCGGTCCAGTGCAATCCTTGATCCATACCCGGAGGGAAAGGAGAGAGGATATGATTGCACTTGATCTTGAGCAGGCCGCTTCGTCGGCGCTGTATCTCGACATTCACCACGTTGATTTCAAGGATGATGGAGCTTTGCGTGTTTGCGCACTGCTGGGAGACGGCTGGTACGAGGGAGAGGTCATGATTGAAGTCGGAGACCAGGTGAATGTCACTCTGGCCGATCTTTATCTGGACGAAACCGCTATCCGCCCATTATTGCAGCGCATCGGAAGGGACGCTCTGGAGCAGGCAGTCGGTGAAGCTGTCTCCCGGATGAAATTTGCGGTTGACGGCGGGATGCGCGGCAGGCGGCCATCTGCGCCGCGCATTGTTGCCTATCATCTCGGAGGGCGCACCCACACACTTTCCCGTATCCCGGTGGGAGTTGGGCCGCGCAAACCCCGAATTCCACGACGAGGGTGCAGTCAGAAAGCGGTTTGATGCATTCGATTAGAGCGGCGTTTATTCGTATTTATGTCGATAAACCGCGTAAAAAGTCACCGGCACCACCACCAGTGTGAACAGGGTTGAAGCGATCAGGCCGAAAATCAATGCCCAGGCCAGACCGGAGAAAATGGGATCGAGGGTGATGGGCCAGGCTCCCAAGGCGGTGGCCGTGAAAAAAACCGGGTCTGCGACACTCACTATCCCGGTGATAAAAAACATCGGGGTGAAGGACACGATAATTGCAAGGGTGGACAGGATGACTGGCGGCAGGACTTCACCCACCGCAAAGAGGGTTGCATCGCGGGGGTTGCGCTTGCGTGCGAAAACATGCCGCTGGATGTTGTCGACATTGGTGATCGGGTCAACCACCACAAGTCCCAGAGAAAGAATCAGTGCGAACAGGGTGACCCGATTGATGGTGAGAAGAACTTTGTCTGATAAACTTCTGTAATCTTAGGCTAAATCGCCCTGTTATCAACTTCTGTAAGACCACCTGAGAATAGGGGTTTTGCGAGAGTCGCAAATTTTACAGTGAAAAACCGAGCAGAAAAATGGACTTGTGCAGAAAATTCCGAAGTCCATCTTCTGCCCTGTTGCAAAACAGATTTCTTTAGGCTAAAGATACTTCATGGCTACCATGTCTGAAATCGAACCGACCCGTCGTCTTGTTCTGGCATCAACGAGTCCCTATCGCCTGCAGCTGCTGCGCCGGCTGGGGTTGGCTTTTCATGTTTCGGCCCCTCAGGGTGAAGAGATCATCGATCAGGGGATTGCGCCGGAACTGCTGGTCAGGCACCTTGCCGTTCAAAAAGCCCGAAGCCTGAAAGACAAATACCCCGATGCCCTGATTATCGGAGCAGACCAGGTCTTCGTCGACGCTCGCGGCCATGTTCTGGGAAAACCCGGCACGTTTGAGCGCGCCGAAGAGCAGTTGCGTCTGATGTCCGGCAAGACCCACATGTTTTATACCGGATTGTGCGTTTTCGACAGTCAAACCGGTGAGATTGCCGCTGACTACTCTACTTACCGAGTTCGGTTGAAAAACCTGACGCGCGAGCAGATTCATCAATACGTTCGCCGGGAAAATCCTGTGGACTGTGCCGGATCTTTCAAAGTCGAAGGGCTGGGGATCGCTCTGATGGAGCGCCTGGAAGGGGATGACTACACCACCCTGATCGGACTGCCGTTGATTAAGCTGGTCGAGATGCTGGAACATTTCGGAATCAGCGTGCTGTGATCCATTTTTGAAGAGAGACGACATCTCGCATACGTCGTTGACCCTGTTAAAGGGGGTGTGCGATAATCGGCGCTCGTTTTTATTACGGGTCTGATATTTATCCTGATTAAAAACATTCAGTGTCAGGCGATCTCTTCCGATGATTGCGTTTAAATCACTCCTGTTTTCAAACCTCAAACCGCGTTTTCACCATTGCGGATCTGATAATTCATGAGCCAAACACCTTTTGTACACCTTCATCTGCATTCTCAATACAGTCTGCTTGACGGCGCCATCAAAATCGGCGATCTTGTCCAGCGGGCGCGCGCGCTGGAAATGCCCGCGCTGGCCATCACCGACCATGGCAACATGTTCGGGGCCATCGAGTTCTATCAGACCGCACGGGCTGCCGAAATCAAGCCGATTTTCGGGTGCGAGGTCTATGTGGCCAAAGGGTCGCGGCTGACCAAAGGCAATGCCCGTGGCTCTTCCGATGCCTCCCATCACCTGGTGCTGCTGGCGGAAAACCTTGAAGGCTACCGCAATCTCTGCCGTCTTGTCTCAGCTGCCTATCGGGAAGGTTTCTATTATAAGCCGCGCGTGGATTGGGATCTGCTGCGCGAGCACAATCAGGGGCTTATTGCACTCACGGCTTGTCTCGGCGGGGAAATCCCGACCTTGATCGAACAGGGCAAGATGGAAGACGCCCTGCGGCGCAGCCGTGAAATGGCCGAGATCTTCGATAATGAGCGCTTGTACTTGGAACTCCAGGAAAACTTCATCCCTGAGCAGACACGCGTCAATCGCGGCCTGAAGGAAATCTCCCAAGATCTCGGGTTGCCGCTGGTTGCGACCAACGATTGCCATTATCTGACCCGCGATCAGGCTCATGCCCATGAAGTTCTGCTGTGCATTCAGACCGGCAAAACCATGGACGACCCGTCGCGCATGCGGTTTCCCAACGACGAGTTCTACGTCAAGACACCGCAGGAGATGGCAGAGCTGTTCTCCGATGTGCCCGAAGCCATCGCCAATACGGTGCGGATTGCCGAGCGATGCAATGTCGAGATTGATCTCAAAACCTATCATTTTCCCCAGTACGAAAAACCCGCCGAAAAAACACTCGATGATGTGCTGCGCGAAGATTCCCTGGCGGGGCTCGAAGAGCGGCTTGAAGAAATCAGGCAGGTGCGCGAGCTCAGTGAAGAGGACGAAAAAAGGTATCGCGAACGGCTTGAACGGGAACTTGACTGCATCATCTCGATGGGGTTTCCGGGTTATTTCCTGATTGTCGCCGACTTTATCATCTGGGCGAAAGATCATGACATCCCGGTTGGTCCCGGGCGCGGTTCCGCCGCCGGATCGCTGGTCGCGTTTGCCATTCGCATCACCGACATCGACCCCATGCCCTACAACCTGCTGTTTGAACGTTTTCTAAACCCGGAACGTATTTCGATGCCGGATATCGATGTTGATTTCTGCATTTACGGCCGCGAGGAAGTCATCGAGTATGTGCGGCGCAAGTACGGCGCCGCCAACGTCGCCCAGATCATTACCTTCGGCACCATGGCGGCTAAAGGGGTGCTGCGTGATGTCGGGCGCGCCATGGGCATCCCTTATGGCGAGGTGGATAAAATCGCCAAACTCGTCCCGGGCGTGCTTAACATTACCCTCGATGAGGCCCTCAAGCAGGAGCCCAAACTGCGCGAACTCATCGACAAGGATGCCAAGATCAAGGAGCTGTTCAACGTCGGACTGGCTCTTGAGGGGCTGACACGCCATGCCTCCACCCATGCCGCCGGCGTAGTGGTGACTCCCAATGATCTGACGGAATACCTCCCCCTGTATGTCGACCCCAAATCGGGCGGACAGGTGACTCAGTTCTCCATGGGATATGTGGAGAAGATCGGCCTGGTCAAGTTCGACTTTCTTGGCCTCAAAACGCTGACGGTCATCAACAATGCGGTGCGTCTGGTCCGCGAGGGCCAGCAGCCTGATTTTGACCTCAAGCTGATCGGCGACGACGACCCCAAAACCTACGAGCTGCTCTCCCGTGGGGAGACGACAGGTGTGTTCCAGCTTGAGTCCTCGGGAATGAAAGAGCTGCTGGTCAAGCTCAAACCCTCATGCTTCGAGGACATCATTGCCGTTTGCGCGCTCTATCGTCCCGGTCCCCTGGGTTCTGGGATGGTCGATGATTTTATTCTGCGCAAGCACGGCAAGAAGAAGATCACCTACGATTTCCCCCAGCTTGAACCGATCCTGCAGGACACTTACGGCGTTATCGTCTACCAGGAGCAGGTCATGCTCATCGCCCAGGTGCTGGCCAATTACAGCCTGGGGAGTGCGGATCTGCTGCGCCGTGCCATGGGTAAGAAAAAAGCCGAAGAGATGGCCAAGCAGAAGGAGATCTTTCTCAAAGGGGCGAAGGAGAACAACCTCGATCCCAAGAGAGCCGAAGCCGTTTTCGATCTCATGGAGAAATTCGCCGCTTACGGTTTCAATAAATCTCACTCTGCTGCTTATGCCCTGGTGGCATACCATACGGCTTACCTCAAGGCACACTATCCTGTTGAGTTCATGGCAGCGCTTCTGACCGAGGATATGGAGAATACCGACAAGGTGGTGAAAAACATCGCCGAAGTACGCTCCATGGGGATAGAGGTACTGCCCCCCGATATCAACGCTTCCGACCGCAGTTTTACTGTGCACGATAATGCCATCCGTTTCGGACTGGGCGCTGTCAAAGGGGTTGGCAGCTCGGCCATCGAGGTCATCCTGGAGGTAAGGCGAGAAGGGGCATTTAGTTCGTTGCATGATTTCTGCGAGCGGGTTAATCTGCAGAAAGTCAATAAAAAAGTTCTGGAAGCGCTCATTAAGTGCGGTGCCTTCGATTCGCTCGACGGGCGTCGCGCGCAGTTTATGGAAGCCCTTGAGGATGCCATGGATGCCGGTCAACGCCTGCAGCGCGAGCGCGCCATGGGGCAGGAGTCGCTGTTCGGCATGGAGGAGATTGTTTCGTCCTCCGGCAACGGACACGGCAAACTTCCCGAGGTTGAAGAGTGGCCGGAAAAGGTTCTGCTCAACTTTGAAAAAGAGGCGCTTGGATTTTTCATTACGGGCCATCCCCTGGCGCGTTATCAGGATACGATTCGGCGCTTTGCCACCTGCGATGCGGCTTCTTTGCACGACCGCGCCGACAAGGAGGAGGTCAAGGTCTGTGGTATCGTGGCAGGCATCAAGGAGCTGACCACCAAAAAAGGTGACCGCATGGCCTTTGCGACCCTGGAGGATTTGAGCGGTTTGGTCGAGATGGTGCTGTTTCCCGAGGTCTATGCGGCAAGTTCGGACCTGATCAAGGGTGAGGACCCGATCTTTGTCAGTGGAACTCTGGATGTGGGGGAGGAGACCTGCAAACTGATGGCGAGCGAGGTGATTTCGTTGCGCGATATGCAGGAACGCCAGACCCGCAAGGTTCATTTTCGGCTGACTTCGCCCGGGCTGGACGAAGAACAGCTGCGCGGACTCAAGAACATCATCAAACAGTTTCCAGGGCGTTGCGCGTCCTTTCTTCACCTGGTTGTGCCCAATCATTTTGAGACGGTTGTCGGCCTTCCCGATACCCTGAATGTTGCCCCAAGCGATGAAATGATGGAAGCGGCCGAGAAACTCTTTGGATACAATGTTATTACTTTCGAGTGATCCCGTTGGCGGTTAAGAGCTGAAGGGATCCTGACACAGGAGAATATCCATGCAATTTTACCTTGATTTTGAAAAGCCGATTTTTGAACTGGAACGCAAAATAAGAGAGTTGCGCGACTTTTCCACCGATAATGTCGATTTTTCAAGCGATATTAAGAAACTTGAAAAAAAGGCCGCCAAACTGCGCGAAGATATTTTTTCCAATCTTGACCGCTGGCAGCGCACCCAGCTGGCCCGCCACATGAACCGGCCTTACACCCTCGATTACATCGAGCATATGTTCACTGACTGGTTCGAGGTCCACGGGGATCGCAATTTTCGTGACGACCCGGCACTGGTCTGCGGCTTTGCCCGCTTCAACGCTGAGCCCTGCGCTGTCATCGGACACCAGAAAGGACGCGATACCAAGGAAAAAGTCTATCGCAACTTCGGCATGCCCAACCCGGAAGGGTACCGCAAGGCCCTGCGCGTCATGAAGATGGCCGAGCAGTTTGGTCTGCCGATCTTCTGCTTTGTCGACACGCCTGGTGCTTTCCCCGGAATCGGTGCCGAGGAGCGCGGCCAGGCTGAAGCCATTGCGCGCAACCTGCGTGAGATGGCGGCACTGACTGTGCCGACTATCATCACCATTACCGGCGAAGGGGGGTCCGGCGGGGCGCTGGCTATCGCCGTCGGCAACCGGGTTCTGATGATGGAATATTCCGTTTATGCTGTGATCTCCCCTGAAGGGTGCGCCGCCATTCTCTGGAACGACGGCACCAAGGGCCCCATCGCCGCAGAGGCACTCAAGCTCACGGCCGCGGACATCAAGGAACTCAAGGTCGTCATCGACGAAGTCGTCCCGGAACCTCTGGGAGGCGCCCATATCAATCCTGCGGAGGCGGCTGCCAAACTCAAGGAGTCGCTGACAAAACACCTGGAGCAGCTCAAGGAAATGTCCGGGGAGGAACTTGTGGAGCAGCGCTACCAGAAGTTCCGGGCCATGTCGGTGGTCGTGGAGTAGTTTGTCTGGGCAGGAAGAGGGATGATGGGCCATCTCACTCCCGCGGTTCTGCGGCAATGATGTAAAAAAGACTCATAAAGATTGAGCGGGGAAGCGTGAATCGAAGTTTTATGAGAAATAGTCTCTGTACATCAATGAAGTGGTGTTGGCTGATCTCGCTGGTCGTGATGCTTGCGGGCTGTGCTTCCGGTTTCATGGAGGAGCCGCCCCGCAGCCGGGTGATCGAGACGCCGCAGAACCAGAAACTCAAAGGATGGCAGAAGCCTTACGAAGTTTTTGGGCAGCGCTATCACCCTTTGCTGGACCATGAAGGTTTTGTTGAAGACGGACTCGCCAGTTGGTACGGCAGGGATTTTCACGGCAAAAAAACCAGCAATGGCGAGGTCTACAACATGCACGACATGACCGCTGCGCATAAAACGCTCCCGCTGGGTATTTTTGTTCGTGTCACCAACAAGAGCAATGGCCGCGAGACGATTGTGCGGCTCAACGATCGTGGCCCCTTCGTGAAGGGGCGCATCATCGATCTTTCTTATTCGGCGGCCAAAGAGCTTGGAGTTGTGGGGCCGGGAACCGCACCTGTGCGTGTGGAAGCTTTGGGATACCGACAGACAGGGCCTGACGGTGAAGTCAGTTATCGTGCGCCGTCCTCCTACGATGTGGGAAGCTATACGGTGCAGATCGGCGCTTTTACCGTGCTCGAAAACGCCGAGCGGCTTGCAGCGCAGATGCGGGACCGCGAGGGGCATTCGGCGATCGAACGCGGTTATGTGGAGAATCAGTTGTTCTACAGGGTCCGCGCGGGAAAATACACGTCACTTGAATCCGCCGAAAATGCGGCTCAGAAATTCACCCTTCAGGGCTTTCCCAGCAGTTTTGTCGTCGCAACCAATTAACACAGAAGCCCCCGGAAAAACCGGGGGCTTCTGTAATGAATCCTGCAGTTGATCGACTGATTCAGGATTTTCCCTGGGAATTGTATTCGGCAAGAAACTCCCGCTTGAATTCAGCGAATGTCCCTTGCTCGATGGCATCGCGGGCTCCCGCAACCATGTTGAGATAAAACCTCACATTGTGAATTGCGGCAAGAGTCGCCGATAGAATTTCGTTTGCATTGTAAAGATGATGCAGGTAGGCACGACTGAAATTGCGGCAGCAGTAACAGTCGCAGGCCGGGTCCACCGGAAAGAAATCTCTGCGGTATCGGCGGTGTGTCAGGCGCAGCCGCCCATGGCTGGTGAACAGTGTCGCGCTGCGGGCATAGCGGGTGGGAATAACGCAATCAAACATATCCATGCCGCGTTCGATACTTTCAAGAATATCTTCGGGCAGGCCCACGCCCATGAGATAGCGTGGTTTGTTCTCCGGTAGAAACGGCTCAGTATAATCCACCACCTTCTTGAGAAGCTCAAGACCTTCACCGACGCTGACTCCCCCCACCGCGTAGCCTGGGAAATCCATATCAACCAGGGCCTTTGCGCAGTCGCGGCGCAGGTCCTCGAATGTGCTGCCCTGTACAATGCCGAACAGCGCCTGGTCCGGGCGCGCATGGCTCTTCATGCAGATTTCGGCCCATCGCAGTGTTTTTTTGATTGACTGGGCCGCATAGGCATGAGTGGAGGGATAGGGGATGCACTCATCAAAGGCCATTGCGATGTCGGCTCCCAACTCGTTCTGGATGCGGGTTGCCTCCGCGGGCCCAAGAAAGATTTCCTGGCCGCTGATTTCGTGACGGAAATAGACGCCATCTTCGGCAATCTTCTTTTTGGGTAGGGAGAAAACCTGGAATCCGCCGCTATCTGTCAGAATCGGCTTATCCCAGCTCATGAACTTGTGCAGGCCTCCGGCCTTGCTGATCAACCCTTCACCGGGACGCAGGTGCAGGTGATAGGTGTTGCTCAAAATGATCTGCGCCCCGGTTTCTTCGACCTGAGCGGGCGACATGGCCTTGAGCGCTGCGTGGGTGCCGACCGGCATGAAAATAGGCGTTTCAATGGTGCCGTGCGGGGTGGTGACTCGTCCGCGCCGTGCCCGTGTGGTCGGGTCTTTTTTTATCAGGTCGAATTTCAGCATGGCTATCGATTTTCTCCGGCGAATGTAATCAGGTATGCTGTGGGTAAAAGTTGGTTTTCATCAGGAAATCCTGGACGCACACAACTGAGTCGGCATCATCCATATCGGGTCGACACCTTAGCAGATACCTGATTTAAAGGCAATTTGAAGGATTCATTTTCAATGATTGAATATCCCGAGGCGATTTTTCATCTTGAATTTGTTTGTGCCCGATTCGTGTTCGAATTTCAGGAATCTATGGACCTTGACCTGGAGCGGATGCTTCGTTTGCGCCGGGATTTACGTGCCACGGCTCGGCAGGTTCTTGATGAAGCAGTCGATGGTCAGGATGCCTTTGCCGATCTTTTTGAACCACCCTTAGCCACAGATCCAGTGGCGCTGAAAAGATTTCAACGCCCCGGCCCTGCTTTTGTCCTTCAACCAGACCCCCTGCAGTGTCGACTGCTCGATTGCGGCGACCCCATGGATCTGCGGGTTGTTTTCTGGGGAAAGGGTTTGACGCGCATGTCTCATTTTGCGCGCGTCTTGCAGGCGTTGGGGCATAAAGGTCTGCACAATGGTGAAGGGTGTTTTGAACTCGTAGAAATCTTTGCCGAAAATGCTGCGAACGAGGACGTTGAACTCTGGAATTTCGGGCAACCGCTCGATATGCTGACGCCGCCATTAATCCCCCTTTCCTGGTGGCTTGACCGAAAAATCGACGATGACCACTCACTTCTCCTGGAGTTTGTCACTCCCGCGCGTCTTATTTCGCACGGCAGACCTTTGTTCACACCTGCTTTCGATCAAATTTTCCCGTTTGTTCTGCGTCGCGTCTCATCTATGATTTATGCCCAGTTTGGCGTTGAGATCGTGGATGATCCTCGACGTTATAAAGAAATTTCGCGCACCCAGATCCATGAAATACAGAATTCCCTGACCTGGCGTGATTGGCGCACTCTTGAGGGTTCCGTTGCCCATCAGGATCTTGGCGGGGTGAGCGGGACTCTTGAGATCGCAGGGGAGGGCCTGCGGGACATCGCCTGGCTGTTGCGGGTCGGAGCGCTGATGAATCTTGGCAAGGGGGCATCTTTCGGTGCCGGTTTCTACCGAATCTCATAAGGATTTCGGCGATCTGCGGTTGCGAACACCTCGTCCTCGGGTATACTCGAAGCAAAGAAAAGGTTATAACTTCGTTTCCTCGATGAGGTGATTCTTATGACTGATCTCTGGGAAGAAAGAAAAAAGGCGCTGGAAAATCTTTACTTCCGCAAGTTGGAAGAGGAGAAGATTTCACAGTTGCGCGAGGTTTCGAAAGAACGGTTGATCCGGGAGTGCTGCCACGATCGGTGCCCCAAATGTGGCGAGCCATTGCAGAAACTTGTATTTCGGGATGTCCCGATGGATCAATGCCCCGATTGCGGCGGGGTCTGGCTCGGGCCGAAAGATCTGCAGCTTCTCGCCGAAAAAGATCACCGAACCTGGTTCGAGCGCTGGTTTCAGGCAGAGGAAGACCGCAGAGCCGGCTGAGTTGCTGTTGATGAGCTGGTGACGCCGACATCTTAATTATGCACCCCTGTCGAACCTGTTGGATTGGCAGGGGTTTTCTTGTGCAGGGGCTTTGGGACCCGATCTGTTTGAATTTCCAGAAGCGGAGATGTCATGAATAAAAATCTCTGGAGACAATTTATCATTCTTTTTCTGCTGCTGGCGGCATTCAATGTACTCTATGTCGCGAATCAGCCTGCTCCCCAGGGATCTCTGGAGATCAGCTACAGTCGTTTCAAGAAGGCTTTGCAACAGGATAATGTATCTGAGGTCACTATTCAGGGCGATAAGCTGACCGGGAATTTTAAGGAACCCGTCGCAGAACCCCGGCAAGATGCGCTTGGGGGAAATGAAACTGTTCAGCCATTTGAGTCCTTCCGTACAACCCTTCCTCCTATCGATGATCCTGAACTGATGGCTCTGCTGGAAAATTCCGGCGTGGAGGTCTCCGCCAAGCCTCCTGCCAAAGATCCGTTCTGGGTCAATGCGCTTCTGTACATGCTGCCGTGGATCCTTATCTTTGGTGTCTGGTGGTTTGTGTTGCGCAGCATGCGCGGCAAAGGCGGTCCCGGCGGTTTTATGGGCAATATCTCCAAATCCGGAGCAAAGCTTTATACCCGCGAGGAATCAAAAGTAACCTTCAATGACGTGGCCGGACTTGAAGAGGCCAAACAGGATCTGCGCGAAATTGTTGATTTCCTGCGTGAACCAGGCAAGTTTCAACGGATCGGCGGCAAGGTGCCGCGCGGCATTCTTCTGGTCGGCCCCCCGGGAACAGGAAAAACGCTCATGGCGCGAGCCGTTGCGGGGGAGGCCGGCGTCCCCTTTTTTTCCATCTCAGCCTCTCAATTTATTGAAATGTTTGTCGGGGTGGGAGCCAGCAGGGTGCGGGACCTGTTTACCAATGCCAAGAAAAATGCGCCGAGCATCATTTTTATTGATGAGCTTGATGCGGTGGGTCGCTCCCGCGGTACAGGGTTGGGGGGCGGCAGCGACGAGCGCGAACAGACCCTCAACCAGCTGTTGTCTGAAATGGATGGGTTCGAACCCCACAGCGAGGTGATCGTACTGGCCGCCACAAATCGTCCCGATGTACTGGACACGGCATTGCAGAGGCCAGGCCGTTTCGACCGTCAGGTTGTCGTTGACCGACCTGATTGGCGGGCGCGTATGGAGATCCTCAAAGTTCACACCCGTCATGTTCCCCTGGCGGATGATGTTGACTTCGAAGTGCTGGCGCGCGGAACTCCTGGCATGTGCGGAGCCGACCTGGAAAGCCTGGTCAATGAAGCCGCCTTGATTGCCGCCCGCGAGGATGCAGAGCGCGTCACCATGAAACATCTTGAAGATGCAAAGGATCGCGTGCTGATGGGTGCAGAGCGCAAACTGATGCTCACGGAGCAGGAAAAGAAGATCACCGCCTACCATGAAGCCGGTCACACGCTTGTGGCGCGCTTTTCGCCGGGAGCGGACCCGGTCCACAAGGTGTCGATCATTCCGCGCGGGCAGGCCCTTGGTGTGACCCAGCAGCTTCCGCAGAACGATCGCTATCACTATCCGCGTTCATATCTTGAAACCCGCCTTGCGGTCAGTCTTGGCGGCAGGGCGGCCGAAAAGTCCATCTTTGGAGAAGTGTCCACCGGGGCACAGAATGATTTGAAGCAGGTGACTGAACTCGCGGAGAAAATGGTGTGCCAATGGGGGATGAGTGAACGGATCGGCCCGGTGTTCTTCAGTCGCGGCGAAGAGCACCCATTCCTTGGGAGAAAGCTTGCTACGGAGAAAACCTTCAGTGAAAGAATGGCGTGGCTGATCGACCGCGAAATCGAAAATATCATCAAAGAGGCAGAAGTCAAGGCGGATAAAATCATCAAGGAGAAACATAATCTTCTCGAAGAATTGGCTCAGGTGCTGCTTGAGGAGGAAACCATTGATGAGAAGAGGATTGACGCGATTATCCAACCAGAAGAATGATCAAGATCAAAAAATCCCATAAATCAAATAACATTGTTTTGAAAAATGGTTGTCAATAGAAATGGTAAAAATTAACACCTTGACATAACCTGGCCTTATGGTTATAACATTGTTCTAAAGGGAATATACAGAAAAGGAGGCGTCATGGAATCGAAAACTCGGACATCTTATTTCGCGGTACAGGTCTTTATCATTGTCGCCAGCTGCATCGGATTCGGTGCCCTGATCCTCAATTTCGTCGGCTGATCGGATTGTAAAAAATCTCTCGGTCTTTCCTCTCTTGCATCGCCCACCTCCTGGTGGGCTTTTTTTTGCGGAATAGCCTGTCTACAGCCTCACCAGTCCTGCCGCCCAGGTAAAGCCTGCTCCAAACGTCACCATAGCAGCGACATCGCCTTTCTTTAACTTTCCATTCCGCCGGGCCTCGTCAAGCGCAATGGGGATCGATGCGGCCGAGGTGTTGCCGAAACGGTCGACGTTGATATAGATGTGGTCTTCGTCGATGCCGACTTTTTTGCCGACCGCCTGAATGATTCGCAGATTGGCCTGGTGGGGGATGAGCAGGTCAACATCCTCAATGCCCATTCCGGCTTTCTCAAGAACCTTGGCGAGGGCGTCGGTCATGGTGGTCACCGCATGGCGGAAAACCTCGCGTCCCTCCATCTGGATGGCATGGAGATGGAGATTATCGGGCGTAGGCGGGTTTATGCTGCCGCATCCCGGGTTAATCAGCAGGTGGTGGTAGCGACCGTCCGAGGCCATGTGGGTGGCGAGAATGCCGGAGGCATCCCGGGCAGGGCCAACAACCACCGCTCCAGCGCCGTCGCCGAAAAGTGTGCAGGTGTTGCGGTCGGTCCAATCCACCATGCTGGTAAGAACCTCCCCTCCAATCACCAGGGCGTTGTGGTGTTTTCCTGTTGCAATAAGACTGTCGGCCAGGCTCAGACCGTAGAGGAAGCCGGAGCAGGCGGCTGAGAGGTCAAAAGCGGCAGCGTGCTCGATGCCGAGGTTTTGCTGAATAAGGCAGGCGGTCGCCGGGAACTTGTAGTCGCCGGTCACAGTGCCGAGGATAATCAGGTCGATGTCCTGGGGATCGAGGCCTGCATCTTCAAGTGCTTGTTTTGCCGCTTCAGTGGCATACTGCGAAATGCCGGTTCCCTGGGGGGCGATGTGGCGTTGTCGAATTCCGGTACGTTCGACGATCCATTGATCGGAGGTGTCGACCATTTTTTCCAGATCGCTATTGGTCAATATGCGTTCGGGGACAGCGTGTCCTGTGCCAAGAATCATGGAATGGAGAGGTGCATTCATAAACAAGGCTCCCGGTGGAAAAGCGTTTATCTTTATTTTTTTTCAGAGTGTTGTCTGGGAAGGTGTTGCGAAATTACCATATATAAGCGCCCGCGCCCAATTAAAAAATGTTCGGTGTTTTCAGAGCGGCAATAGAAAAAGGCCCGCAAGAGTCTCATTGCTCCTGCGGGCCTGATACCTTCAAAATCAATTCTTATTTGCGGATATTGTAGAAAACGTCGCGCCCGCCGAAAATACAGACGCCCTCAAGTTCGTCTTCGATGCGCAGCAGTTGATTGTATTTGCAGATGCGGTCGGTTCGGCACAGGGAGCCAGTTTTGATCTGCCCTGCGTTGGTGGCGACGGCCAGGTCGGCGATCGTGGTATCTTCCGTTTCGCCTGAACGATGGGAGATGACCGCAGTGTAGCCGGCACGCTTGGCCATCTCGATGGCATCAAGGGTTTCGGTCAGTGTGCCGATCTGGTTGACTTTGATCAGAATCGAATTGGCGATGCCCTTCTCGATTCCTTCCCGCAGAATGTCGGTGTTGGTGACGAACAGGTCGTCGCCGACGATCTGAATTTTGTCGCCCAGGCGCTCCGTCATCAGTTTCCAGCCGTCCCAGTCATTCTCGGCCATGCCGTCTTCAATGGAGATGATCGGGTAGCGATCGACCAGGTCTTCGTAGAAGTCGACAAGCTCTTTGGCTGATTTCACGGGCTGCTTTTCGTTCTCGAGGTGGTAGCTTCCATCCTTGAAGAGCTCGGAAGAGGCAACGTCAAGGGCGAGCACCACTTCATCGCCAGGCTTGTAGCCGGCATCCTTGATCGCTTCGATGATGACTTCCAGTGCCTCCTCGTTGCTCTTGAGGTCGGGTGCGAATCCGCCCTCGTCGCCGACGGCGGTATTGTATCCTTTGCTCTTGAGGACTTTCTTCAGGGCGTGGAAGATTTCGGCCCCCATGCGCAGGGCTTCCTTGAAAGAGTCCGCGCCTACCGGCATGATCATGAATTCCTGGATATCGACGTTATTGTCGGCGTGAGCTCCACCGTTGAGGATGTTCATCATCGGCAGGGGCAGTTCCTTGGCATTGGAGCCCCCCAGATACTGATAGAGGGGCAGGGCTGATTCTTCGGCAGCAGCTTTCGCGCAGGCCAGCGAAACGCCAAGGATGGCATTGGCGCCGAGCTTACTTTTGTCGTTGGTGCCGTCGAGTTCAATCAGCTTGCGGTCGATGCCGACCTGATCCGATCCCTCCCAGCCGAGCAGGGCTTCAGCGATGACTTCGTTGACATTTTCAACGGCTTTCAGGACACCCTTGCCGAGATAGCGGCTTTTGTCTCCATCGCGCAGCTCAAGCGCTTCACGCTCACCGGTTGAAGCGCCGCTGGGAACATCCGCACGCCCCATGGCTCCACTCTCAAGGTAAACCTCGACTTCAACGGTCGGGTTGCCTCTGGAATCAAGAATTTCGCGGGCATAAATATCCTGGATTTCGCTCATTTTGATCTTTCCCCCTTGTGTGAATTGATCGGTTGATCCTGTCGTGGCAAAGTCGCTGCACTGGCAAGCGGAAAGCAGTCAGTGCCGCGGCTGTATTTTTAAAGCCAAGGCGATCTTCTGCTTGAATGCCGTCAAAGATTGCTGAACTTTGTAAGCCCGGCATTTATAGCAATTTTCGTCGTTTAAGCAAAGAGTTCTTTTGCACGGTTTCCGCCCGCGGCGGTAGGACGTAAAAGAATTTGATTTTTTTGCGGTGGTGGTGCTAGTGTTTCTTCTTTGAAGAACGGATAGAAAATCCAAGCCCGGCGCGGCATGTCCGCTCAGGGTTTATAACGAGGGATGTCTTTGAGCGGAGACGATATTCAGGACAGGTTCCTTATAGAAGATCGGAACCTGGCTGCCGACCTGTTCGGCCAGCAGAACCGAAATCTGAAGCAGATCGAACGGATTCTGAAAATCCGGATTGGATCGCGGGGCAGTGAAGTTCACCTGCAGGGAGATCCGGTGCAGGTTGCGCTGGCCAAGCGTCTGCTGGAGGAACTGCTGGACCTCATGCGCGAGGGCTATCCCGTCTATCCGACGGATATCGACTATGCGGTGCGCATTCTCAGTGCCGATTCGGGGACGCATCTCAAAAACATCTTTCTCGACACGGTTTTTGTCTCTTTCCGCAAAAAAGTCATCTCACCAAAAAGTCTGACGCAGAAAGCCTACATCGATGCCATGCGCAACAATGATGTAGTCTTCGGCATCGGGCCTGCCGGAACAGGAAAAACCTACCTTGCCATGGCGATGGCCCTGGCCTTTCTGCTCAAAAAGGAAGTCAGCCGCATTGTGCTGGTACGCCCTGCCGTTGAGGCGGGGGAGCGTCTCGGGTTTCTCCCCGGAGACCTGGTTGAAAAGGTGAACCCTTACCTGCGCCCGCTGTATGATGCCCTGTATGATATGATGGGTTTTGAAAAGGGGCAGGCTCTTATTGAAAAGGGCGTGGTCGAAGTTGCGCCTCTTGCGTTCATGCGTGGGCGCACGCTTAACGATGCCTTTGTCATTCTGGATGAGGCTCAGAACACTACACCCGAACAGATGAAAATGTTTTTGACCCGCCTTGGCTTTGGCAGTCGCGCCGTTGTTACCGGCGATGTGACTCAGACCGACCTGCCCACGGGAAAAGTGTCGGGATTGCTGGAAGCGGTCAGGGTGCTGCAAAAGATCGAGCGCATTGCATTCAATCATTTTACGGATGCGGATGTGGTACGCCACCCCATTGTGCAGTCGATCGTGCAGGCCTATGAAAAGGCCGCGGCCTCCGCAGAGTCATGAGGCAGATATCTAATTTATGACTAAAAACGGTAAAAAAACCACGGATTTATCCGCTGCGAAAAAGAATACTTTTTATTTTTTTCGCATTCCGATTGTACTGACCGAGGCGCAGCAGAACCGGATTCTCCTGCTTTTTCTCTGCCTGGTTCTTACTGTCATCATTGTGCCCAAAGGTGGTTTCGTCCCCGATTATTACAGCCCCGGTGATGTGGCTTCCCGGGACGTCAAAGCGCCGCGCAATATGATGATCCCGGATGAGGCACTGACCGAGAAAAAGCGTCAGGAGGCACGGGAGGCCGTGCGGCCAGTCTATGATTTCGACGCTGAGGTCACGGCGGAACTCGGCGACCGTCTGATTCAGGCGCTGAGGATCATCGACCCCCTGGCAGAGGGCGAAGAACCTGATCCCGAAATCAGGCAGACGCTGGAAGATGCTCTCGATGCGGGGATCTCTGATGAGGAATTCAGTGTCCTGAGTCGTCTGCCGGTTTCCGATGATCTTCTGCACGACATTCGGCAGGTGCTCAATTTTTCCTCTGTCCCCATGATTGTCGCCAATCGCAAGGTGTTTCTCAACGACGCCGAAAAAGGCGTTGTTGTGCGTGATCTCAGAAGTCAGCAGGAAAATACTGTCGGCCGCAGCGACGAGGTCATCGGTATGGGAGATGCGCAGGAGATGCTGCGGGCGCGGCTCGATTCGGTCGAAGCGCTGTCAAAAAGAGAGCGTGAAGTCCTCTTTGCCCTGACTCAGCGCCTTCTGCGTCCCAACCTTACGTTTAACAAGGAAGAAACCGAATCACGTAAAACTGCGGCAATGGCCTCGGTGACGCCGGTCTTTTTTCAGGTGAAAAAAGGCGAAATGATCGTTCGCGAAGGCGAGCGGGTCAATGAGGAGCAGATCAAGAAACTGCGTGCCATGCGTGATATCGGCAGCGATTACAGTGTATTGACCATGGGGTTCGGGCTTTTCCTGGCGACCCTGATCCTGGTGCTTGTCGGGCACCGTTTTGCCACGCGCAATATCCGCAAATACCGTCCCAATGGACGTGACTTGCTTTTTATCAGCCTGACCTTTACCGGGCTTTTCATACTGATCAAGCTCTCCATTTTTGTTTCGACCGCCCTCGAAAGTGCCTTCCCCTATATTGAATCCACCAGTTATTACTATGCGTTCCCCTTTGCTGTCGGGGCGATGCTGGTGCGGCTGGTGCTCAATTCCGAGATCGCCTTTGTCTTTGCGGCGTTAAGTTCGGTCCTGATCGGCGTGCTTTTCGGCAACAGCCTGGTCATTTCAGGTTTTGCCCTGGTCAGCAGCGTGACCGGCGCTCACTGGGTTCGTCACTGCAAGACCCGGTCGACCCTTTATCGCGCCGGTATGTGGATTTCGCTGGTCAATGTGGGGACGGTGGTGGCCATTCATTTCATGGCCGGCCGCATGGTGGATATCCACCTGCTGCACAAGATGGGGTTTGCGCTGGCCGGCGGTATCGTGTGCGCAATTATCGTCAATGGCACGATCCCTCTGATCGAGTCAGTCTTTAAATATACGACCGATATCAAACTGTTGGAACTGGCCAATATGAATGCTCCAGTGCTGCGCGAGCTGATGGTGCAGGCACCTGGAACCTATCATCATTCCATTATCGTTGGCAATCTGGCCGAGGCGGCTGCTGAAGAAATCAACGCCAATCCTCTGTTGGCGAGGGTCGCTGCGTATTACCATGACATCGGGAAAATCAGAAAGCCGCTTTATTTTATTGAAAATACGGGGAATTCAGCAAACAAGCACGATAAGCTCGCCCCTTCCATGAGCGCACTTATCCTTATGGCGCATGTCAAGGACGGGGTTGAGATTGCCCGTGAAAACAAGCTCGGAGAGCAACTGGTTGACATCATCCGGCAGCATCACGGGACCGCCTTGATCAAGTTTTTCTACGACAAGGCCAAAAGCAAGGAAGACCCCGGTGTTCAGCAGGTCGACGAGCGCGACTACCGCTATCCAGGGCCGAGACCGCAGTCCCGCGAGGCGGCTCTGATCATGCTGGCTGATGCGGTTGAAGCGGCCAGCCGAACCCTGACCGAGCCGACCCCTGCGCGCATCCAGGGGATGGTGCAGAAAATCATCAACAACATTTTTATCGACGGCCAACTCAATGAGTGTGAGCTGACCCTAAAGGACCTGAACAATATCGCCAAAAGCTTTAATCGCATTCTGGCGGGTATTTTTCACCATCGAGTCGATTATCCCGAGCCGGCCTACAAAGAGCGGGACAAGGACGGCGGAAAGAAGAAAGTCATTGAGGATACAAATCGAGAACCTGCAAAGGAAACAAAGGATCGAGAAGCGGACCCTCCGAAAGGTGGCGCAGAAGATCTTAAACGCCTTGGAATGTCCTAAGGGCGAAGTGTCGATTCTGGTGGTCGACGATGATCGGATCCAGGAGATCAACCGCGACTACCTGGGCAAGGATCGGCCGACCAACGTGATTTCCTTTGCCATGCAGGAAGGGGAGGCAGGCGACGTCTCCCCGCTGTTGCTGGGTGACGTGGTGATCTCTGCCGAGACTGCCGCACGTGATGCCGCTGAGGCTGGACAACCCTTTGTCGGCGAACTTTATTTTCTGCTGCTGCATGGCATGCTTCACCTTGTGGGCTATGACCATGAGCGTGGCACCGCGGAGCAGGCCCGTTTGATGGAAGCCCGCGAACGGGAGATTTTTTCGGAAATTGAACGTGAATTCCTCTCCTGACCCAGAAAATCCAAAAGATTTCAAGCCACCCAATTGGTACCAAAGCGTCAATTGTGCGATCGAGGGCATCCTCTGGGCGGTCAAGACCCAGCGCCACATGAAGATTCACATGATTGCTGCGCTGGCGCTGCTGGTTCTGGGCCTGGTGCTGCGGGTCAGTGCCCTGGAATTCATTTTTCTGACGCTGGCGGCGATTTTCGTTCTGTTTGCCGAGTTGTTCAATACCGCTATCGAGGTCGTTGTCGACATGGTCTCGCCCGATTACCACCCCCTGGCGCGTACCATCAAGGATGTGGCCGCCGGGGCGGTCCTGATGGCCAGCGTTGGGGCGGTGCTGCTGGGATACCTGGCTCTTTCGGGTTATTTTATTCCGCATCTGGACAAATCCCTTGCGATATTGCGTCCACCCCCGGGGCTGGTTGCCGTGGTGGCCATCCTGGTGGTTGTGATTCTGGTGGTTCTGCTGAAATCATTGACCGGACGCGGAACCCCTCTGTGCGGCGGAATGCCCAGCGGGCACAGTGCCGTGGCATTCAGTATCGCGACCTGTGTATCGCTCAGCGGAGTGGGCGCGGTTTATATCCTCTTGTCACTGCTTCTGGCGATTATGGTCAGTCATAGCCGTCTGTTGATGAATATTCACACTCTGTTCGAGGTGCTGGCCGGTGCAACGCTTGGCGTTGTCACCACTTTGCTGATTTTTCTGGTTTTCAGGTGAAAGCCCCAGGGGTGGTTTTGCAAAAAAGAATCCTTGGGGCTGCAATTTCAACTGGAAAGGGAGATAAGAACGTTGGAAGATGACAGTAGCGGCAATCAGCCCATCGTCAAACTAAACGGCAAGACAGGTTTTCGTTCACTGCTGGAGCGCCTTTTTCGCGGACGCCGTCGGGCGTTGACGGAAGAGGAACTGCAGGAAATCATTGAGGAATCTGAAGAAGACGGGATTATCAACGAAGGAGAAGGGGAAATGCTTCATTCCATCTTCGAATTCGGTGATACCCTGGTCCGTGAAATCATGGTGCCCCGTACCGACATGGTCTGCTGTGCAAGTTCCGCCGATATCTGTGAGGTGCTTGAAGCCATTATCGAGAGCGGGCATTCGCGCATCCCTATCTATGAAGGCTCGCCGGACAACATTGTCGGCATTGTATATGCCAAGGATCTCCTGCGCTATTGGGGTCGGAATGCAAGCGATATCGAGGTTACGCAGGTCATGCGGACGCCTCTGTTTATCCCCGAAACCAAAAATATCCAGGAACTTCTTCAGGATTTCAGGACGCAGCGCATTCACCTGGCTATTGCAGTTGATGAATACGGCGGCACCTCCGGATTGATCACCATCGAGGATCTGATCGAAGAGATCGTCGGCGATATTCAGGACGAGTACGATCTTGAGGAGGAATGGCTCCAGGCTCAGCCCGACGGGAGCGTCATGGTTGACAGCCGTTTGAATATCGAGGATTTCGAGGATTATTTTGCCACGCATGTTGAGCGCGAAAAGTTTGATACCGTCGCCGGCTATGTCTTTAACCTTCTGGGGCGTGTCCCGCGGGAAGGGGAGCAGGTCCGGGACGGCGACCTGCTGCTGACTGTAGAAGAATGTGACCACCAGAAGATCCGCAAGATCAGAGTCGACCGGGTTCCTTCTGATGCGGATGCCTCGACCTCCTGATGATTCCTGCCACCCTTTCATCTCTCAAGTTCTGGGCCTGCGTCGCCTCGGGACTGCTCATGGCGCTGGCCTTTCCCCGCCCTGGCTTGGCGGAACTGGCCTGGATCGGCCTGCTGCCTCTGCTGTGGGTGGGCAGAGAGCGCCCTTTCCGTTCCGGATTTATTGCCGGCCTCGTTTTTTTTGCGGTGGTTCTCTACTGGCTCAATATTGTTATGACCACCTATGGTGGGCTGCATCCGCTGCTTTCGGTTGCGGCTTACCTGATGCTGGTCGTTTATCTCGCTGTTTACTGGGGCGCGGCCTTATGGGCGGCGGTCCATATCGGCCGACGTTTCAACCTGTCGCTGATCCTTGTCCTGCCGGTTTCCTGGATTGCTTTTGAATTTCTGCGTTCTTTTCTGCTGAGCGGTTTTCCCTGGGCGACCCTGGGATATACGCAGCACGAGCGCTTGCTGCTCCTGCAATCCGTCGATCTGTTCGGGGTCTACGGTCTGAGCTTCCTGCTGATCATGGCTAATGCGGTGGGGCTTGAAATCCTTAGAAGCCGGAAGGGGGAACGAAGGTTCCCCGTGTTCGGCACCTCCGTTCTGCTACTGCTGTTGGCTGCGGCGTTGGGCTATGGCGGGATGCGGCTCAATGGCGCAGAGACCGAAGGTTCTTCGCTGACGGTCAACCTGATTCAGGGTAATATCGATCAGGGGGTCAAGTGGAACCCTGAATACCAGCAACATACCGTCAATACCTACCGCGATCTGAGTTTGCAGGCGGCAGGTGATCGCCCTGCCGATCTGACGGTCTGGCCGGAGAGCGCAACGCCTTTTTATTTTCAGGAAAGCAGCGTTTTAAGCCGGCAGGTCAGAAGGGTACCGCAACTCATTGACGGATACCTGCTTTTCGGCAGTCCGGCGTACGAACAGGTCAACCAGGAATATCGCTATCTCAACAGTGCATTTCTGCTTTCGTCTGGGGGGGAGATTCTCGGACGCAGCGACAAAGTTCACCTGGTCCCCTTTGGTGAATACGTTCCGCTCAAGACTTTTTTGCCGTTCATCGATAAATTGGTGGTAGGTATCGGCGATTTTTCGCCCGGGACTGTGACAACCCTGTCGACGAATGGGGCGTCTATAGGGGTTCTGGTTTGTTTTGAAGGGATATTTCCCGAACTGGCCCGCGATTTCGTACGCCAGGGAAGCGATCTGCTGGTCAATATCACCAACGACGCCTGGTTCGGACGTTCGTCCGCTCCCTATCAGCATCTGGCTATGACCCGGTTCCGCGCAGTCGAAAATCGTATCTGGACCGCAAGGGCCGCCAATACAGGCATTTCAGCCTTTATCTCACCACGTGGTGAAATACTGGAGGCCACCCCGATTTTTGAGCCGGCGGTCTCCTCCGCGCAGGTCCGGTTGGGGGCGGGGTTCAGTCTGTACCGCTCCTGGGGCGATATTCTGCCCATTGCCTGTGGAGTTTTCATCCTCTGGTGCCTGGTACGCCTGTGGCGAAAACCGGCTGCTGCGAATTCTTGCGGAGCGCAAAGCAACTCGTTATAATCGCTCGTTCCCTTGATCTTTAATCTGCATGGCCGGTGAGCGGTTGTCATCACCCGCCATAAGTTTTATTTGAGTGGAAAGAAAGGATTAACCATATGTTTCGTGAAGAACAAGAGGCGCTGAACGCCATCGAAGAAAAAGCCCGCGAACTCTGGAGGTATCTTTGACGTTGTTGCCAAGAAAGAGCGGATTGCCGAGCTTGAAGCTGAAATAGCCGACCCTGATTTCTGGAATGACTCGGACAAGGCGCAGGAAAAACTCCGTGAGCGCACCAATCTGCAGAAACCAGTTGAAGCGATCGAGGCTCTGACGCAGCAGATTGAAGACCTCAAGGTGCTCATCGAACTGGGTGAAGAGTCCGATGACGAGGACACGCGGCGGGAGGTCAGCGAAGCCCTGCCGGCTATGGAGCGCGAGCTGCGCAAGCTCGAGATGGCGCGTATGCTCAGCGGCCCTCACGATCATCGCAATGCCATTTTCAGCATCAATGCCGGGGCCGGCGGCACCGAGGCGCAGGATTGGGCTGATATGCTGCTGCGCATGTATCTCCGGTTCTGCGAGCGCAAGGGGTGGAAAACCGAGATCACCGATTATCAGGATGGGGAAGAAGCCGGGATCAAGGGCGCGACCTTCACCGTCGAGGGTGATTATGCCTATGGTTTCCTGCGCGCCGAGATGGGAATCCACCGCCTTGTGCGCATCTCGCCGTTTGATTCCAATGCGCGCCGCCATACCTCTTTCTCATCGATATTCGTTTTCCCGGAACTCGATGATGATGTTGAGATCGAGATCAATGAAAAGGATCTCAAGGTCGACACTTATCGCGCCAGCGGCGCCGGTGGGCAGCACGTCAACAAGACCGACTCCGCTATCAGAATCACTCATATCCCCAGCGGAATTATCGTCGCCTGCCAGAATGAGCGCTCCCAGCATAAGAATCGCGCCATGGCAATGAAGCAACTCAAAGCGCGCTTGTTTGAGATGGAGATGCGTAAAAAGGAAGAGGAAGCCTCCGACATCGCCGGCGAGAAGAAGGAGATCGGATGGGGAAGTCAGATCCGTTCGTATGTGCTGCATCCCTATCGCATGGTCAAGGACCATCGCACCAATTTCGAAATGGGCAATACGGATGCCGTTCTTGACGGCGACCTGGAAGGCTTTATCGAAGCCTTTCTCCTGAGCCGCAGCTGATCGGGGTTCGCCGGAGTTACTGAAAATCCGGGCTAGGGGAAAAACCCTGATTTATCCTTGACTTGATCTGCCGGCAGGGCTAATGTACGCCTCTTGGACAAAGGCTTGAAAGGTATTGGAATCAATGGAAGAACTCAACGATATACTGCTGCAGAGACGCGAAAAGTTAAACGAACTGCGTGAAGGGGGGCACAACCCATTCGCCAATGATTTTCCCGTTTCTCATGGCACAATGGACGTGCGCGATGCGCATGCCGATGATGATACCGAGGCGCTGGAGGGGTGCGAGACCCGCTACCGTATCGCCGGCCGCATTATGGCACGGCGTGATTTCGGCAAGGCTGCGTTTATCCAGCTGCAGGACCGCGGCGGCCGCCTGCAGGTTTATGTGGCACGCGACAAGGTCGGCGAGGATGCTTTCGAGGTGTTTCGCAAGCTCGACCTCGGTGATGTGGTTGGTGTCGCCGGCCACCCTTTTCGCACTAAAACCGGTGAATTGAGCCTGCGCGCTGAAGAAATCCGCCTCCTGACCAAATCCCTGCGCCCGCTGCCGGAAAAGTGGCATGGCCTGACCGACGTGGAGACGCGTTACCGTCAGCGCTATCTCGACCTGATGGTCAACCCCGAGGTGCGTGACGTGTTTCTCAAGCGCAGCCGCATCATTGGTCTGATTCGTGATTTTATGCGCGAGCGCGGGTTTCTCGAGGTGGAAACCCCGATGATGCAGCCGGTGGCCGGCGGAGCAACCGCCCGGCCTTTCAAAACCTACCATAATACCCTCAAGATGGATCTGTTCCTGCGCATCGCTCCCGAGCTTTATCTGAAACGGCTCGTGGTGGGCGGCCTGGAGCGTGTGTTTGAAATCAATCGCAATTTCCGCAACGAGGGGATCTCCATTCAGCACAATCCCGAATTCACCATGATGGAGTTCTATCAGGCCTACGCTACTTACGAGGACCTGATGGATTTCACCGAGGAGCTCATCTGCGCCGTTGCCTCCGATGTCTGCGGGACGCTGAACCTGACTTACGGCGGAAAAGAAGTCGATCTGTCTCCGCCCTGGAAGCGGCTGACCTTCAAGCAATCCATTGTGGAATACGGCAAGGTTTCGGAGGACGTTCTTGAAGACAGGACGCGGGCCCTGGAATATGCGCGTTCCCTCGGTCTTGACCTTGATTCCCGGATGGGGCTCGGCAAGATCCTGACGGAAATCTTCGACGAGGTGGTTGAGCCTCATCTCTGGCATCCCACCTTCATCACGCAGTATCCGACGGAAGTTTCGCCGCTGTCGCGAAAGAATGATTCAGATCCCGAGGTGGTGGATCGCTTCGAGCTCTTCATCGTCGGACGTGAACTGGCCAATGCGTTTAACGAGCTCAATGACCCATTGGATCAGAGAGCGCGTTTCGAGCAGCAGTTGGCTGAAAAGGAAGCCGGCGACGAAGAAGCGCACGCCATGGATGACGACTATGTGCGTGCCCTGGAGTTCGGCTTGCCCCCCACCGCAGGGGAGGGAATCGGGATCGACCGCCTGGTCATGCTTCTGACCGACTCGGCTTCCATCCGTGATGTCATCCTTTTTCCCCAGTTGAGACCGGAAAAATAATTTTCGTTCGCCAATTCCAGAGGGGCCGCTTTGTGTGTGCGGCCCCTCGTAATTAAAGGATCTCATGTCCTACGAACTGTTCGTCAGCCTGCGGTACCTGCGGGCTAAGCGCAAGCAGACCTTTATCTCCGTCATCTCTTTTATCTCCATCGGCGGAGTGACGCTCGGGGTTGCCGCCCTGATTGTCGTACTCGCGGTCATGACCGGTTTTCATGACGGTGTGCGCCAGCAGATTCTCGGCAATCTTCCCAATATCCTGGTTCAGAAGTATGGCGAGCCCCTCTCCGAGTACACGGATATTGCTGAGCGCATCGAAAAAACACCAGGCGTCTCTGCCGTAACTCCCTTTATCGCGCGCGAAGCGATGCTGCTTTCAGGCGGGAATGTGGCTGCCGTGCAGGTCAAAGGGGTTGAGTCGGGCAACAAGGCTTTCGACCAGGACGCCTTGACCGTCGGCGGGCAGGATCTGGAGACGCTTCTTTTCGAGGCGCCGGACACCAAGCCCGGAATCGTGATCAGCCTTGATTCGGCAACCACACTGGGTGTGGCGGTAGGCGATACCATCAACGTTATCCCGCCCATGTTTACCCTGACGCCTTTCGGCATGGTTCCTAAAATGAAGCCTTTCCAGGTTGTCGGTATTATCCGGCAGCAGGGCAGTCTGGTGGATACCTATTATGCCTACATCGGCCTAGCCACCGCACAGAAGTTTTTCGAGCTGGAGGAGCAGGTCACGGGCATCGAGGTCGATGTCGCGAATTTTGACCACACCGCCCAGGTCGTTTCAACCTTGCGCGATGAATTCGCTTTTCCCTTTACGGTCCGGTCCTGGCAGGACATGTTCGGGTCTTTTCTTTCCGCCCTGAAATTGGAAAAGCTGGGTCTTTTCATCGTGCTTGGCATCATCGTTCTGGTTGCCGCCTTCAATATCGCCACGACCCTGATCATGGTGGTTATGGAGAAGCACAAGGATATTGCGATCCTGCGTTCAATGGGGGCGACCTCCCGCAGCATCATGAAAATTTTTGTTTTTGAGGGCGCCATTATCGGCACTCTTGGGACATCTCTGGGGACAGGTCTCGGCTTGCTGATCGCCGTTAACGCTGATCCCATCATCAAAAAGATCGAAAGTCTTTTTGGCCTCAAGATTTTCGACCAGACCGTTTATGGCATGGATACTTTTCCGTCCGTTGTCAATACGGGCGATGTGGTGTCGGTTGTGATTGTGGCCATGGCGATTTCGTTGTTGGCGACGATCTATCCGGCATGGCACGCCTCCCGTATGGATCCGGCCGAGGCGCTGCGCTATGAGTAGGTCGGAGGAGAAAGGCTTGCCGCTGATTGACGCCCAGGGGGTAAAAAAAACATTCAACACTCCCCATGGTGCGGTGGAGGTTCTCAGGGGGGTCGATTTAAGAATCGATAGCGGCGAGCGTGTGGCCATTATCGGCTATTCCGGCGCGGGCAAGACGACCCTGATGCACATTCTGGGCGCTCTTGACCGCCCTGATTCAGGACAGGTTCTGTTTGAGGGCCGCGATATTTTTTCCCTCCGGGGTGGAGCCCTGGATGAGTTTCGCAATCGCACCGTCGGGTTCGTCTTTCAGTTCCATCAGCTTCTCCCCGAGTTCAACGCCCTGGAGAATGTGATGATGCCATCTCTCGTGGCGCGCTGTGACCGACGGGAGGCTGAAAAAAACGCCCGTGAACTTCTGCAGGATGTGGGATTGGGCCACCGGCTGCTGCACAAGCCTGGAGAACTCTCCGGCGGCGAGCAGCAGCGCGTGGCCATTGCCCGTGCTTTATCGCGCTCTCCTCGCCTGCTGTTGGCAGATGAGCCGACCGGCAATCTTGACAGCAAGACAAGCGACGAGATTTATCTGCTCCTCGAACGCCTGCATCGTGATCGCGGGTTGACCATGGTGGTTGTGACCCACAGTCATTCACTGGCCGCGCGCATGGATCGCATGGTTCATATGGAGGACGGCCTTCTGGTGACTCCGCAGCAGGGATGATCGTCGCGTTCAGCCGCCCTCGTGGGAGGCAACCGGCGGAAAAATCAGTTTACACCCCAAGGGGGGTTCCTTATAATGAAACGCTTTATAATCAGCCTTCCCGGAGTGCTTTTTCCCATGACAATTCAGAGCATGTCTGCTCGAATTCTTCTTTTCTGCCTGATCTTTTTCGGGGCGTCGTCCGTTTCTGGAGCCGCCCTGACCTTCGAGGATGTTCTTGTTGAAGGATTGCAGCGTGTCGAGGAGCGCGCGGTGCGTTCTGTCATTCAGGCGCGCCCCGGCCAGCCCCTGACCCTTGAAGATATCGATCGCGATATCCGCAATATTTTTTCTTTAGGGCGTTTCAGGGATGTGACCGCTCTGACGGGAAAGGGGTCTGACGGATCCATCCTTATTTATCACGTCGAAGAGCGCCCCCTGGTGCGTGAGGTCCGTTTCACCGGTGGCAAAGAGTTTAAAGACGACAAGCTGCGTGAGCTGGCGACCGTGCGTGTCCCCGATCTCTATGATCCTGAAAAGATCGAAAAAAGCGTTGAAGCTATTCGTCAGGCCTACCGTGATGAGGGGTTCCATGCCGCACGCATTGAAACCGACGTTGAGATCGATGATCAGAATGAGGCCACCGTCATTTTCTCCATTGACGAAGGAGACAAGATTCTGGTCTCTGAAATCAACTTTGCGGGTAATGAGGTTTTTACCGATAAAGAACTGCGGAAATTCATGCAGACTCGTGAAAAATGGTTCCTGTCCTGGCTGACCGGCCGCGGTACCTATAATCACGATATGCTCAAGAACGACCTCGAATTGATTGCCGACGAATATTTTAACCGGGGCTACGTGCAGGTCAAAGTTCTGGAGCCTGTCATCACATTCAACGATGACAAGAGCACCATGTCCGTATTGATTGAAATTGAAGAAGGGGTCCAATTCCGCGTCGGCAACCTGGGGGTTGAAGGGGATCTTCTTGAATCCCCGCAGGAGCTTCTCAAAAACACCAAGCTGCAGGAAGGTGAAGTCTTCAGCCGTAAGACGCTTCGCGAGGATGTTTTTGCTCTCAATGACCTCTACGCCGATCGCGGCTACGCCTATGTCAATGTTGCACCGCTGACCCGCCTGGACCATCAGGAAAGGCTGATACACATTACCTTCGATATTGAAAAAGGGGCGATGGTCCATATCAATCGTATCCAGATCAGCGGAAACTCCAAAACCCGCGACAAAGTCATCCGCCGCGAAATGAAGTTGATCGAGGGGGATCTTTACAGCGCCACCAACCTCAAGGAAAGCCGCCGGCGCATCAACAACCTCGGTTATTTCGAAGAGGTCAACGTCTCCACTGCCCAAACCGACGAAGAAGAGTTAATGGATATCGACGTCGACGTCAAGGAGCGCGGCACTGGCACGTTCAGCATCGGCTTCGGGTATTCATCCGTGGATGGGCTTATTGGTCAGGGTTCACTGCAGCAGGACAATTTCCTCGGGCGCGGCCTCAGGCTCGATCTCGCTGCCGCATTGGGAGGCAAGACCACAACCTACCGCTTTGGTGTGACGGACCCCTATTTCCTCGACAAGGATCTGACCCTCGGGTTCGATCTGTATAAAACAGACCGCGAGTGGCCCGATTTCAGCGAGGAAACTACGGGCGGCAATCTTAAATTCGGCTTCCCGCTCTCAGATGACCTCAGGGCTTATTTCCTTTATCGTTATGAGCAAAAAGAAATTACCGACGTTGACCCCGGGGTTTCCCGATACATTCTCGAGCAGGAGGGAGAATCGACTCTCTCTGCCGTGACGGCCATGCTGCGTCGAGACACTACGGATTACCGACTTGATCCCACCATGGGATCTCAGTCGGAAGCCTCCATCGAATTTGCCGGCATTGGCGGCACCGAAAAATTCACCAAGTACATTCTTGATCACCGCCACTTTTTTCCATTCAAGTGGGGGACTTACTTTTCGGTGCATGGCCAGGTTGGCTATATCAAGGCCTGGGGAGGGGAGGATGTCCCCATTGATGAACGCTTTTTCCTCGGCGGCATCAACAGTCTGCGCGGCTTTAAATCGCGCCATGTCGGCCCCATGGATGGGGACGATTATATCGGCGGGGTGAAGGAGGCCTATTTCAACTTTGAATATATCTTCCCGTTAGCCAAGGATATGGGCCTTAAGGGAGTGGTTTTCTTCGATACGGGTAATGCCTGGGGAGATGGAGAATCCTATTTCTCGGATATGCGTTATAATGTGGGGGCCGGAATCCGCTGGTTCAGCCCGATGGGGCCTCTGCGACTGGAGTTGGGGTACAATCCCGACCCGCGCGAAGACGAGGACACCACCGAATGGCAATTTTCCATTGGTCGATTTTTCTAGGATTTATAAGCACATACACAAAAAGGAGTGGTGCTCATGAAACGAATTGTAGCTTTGACCGTCACAATGCTTCTGCTGGCCGTGCTGCCTGCGGTGGCGCAAACTGCTAAACTTGGATATGTGGATCTGCAGAAAGCTCTCAACATGAGTTCTGCGGGGCAGTCTGCAAAAGCGCAGATCGGGGAGAGGGTCAAGGAGTATGAAGGCGAAGTCCAGAGGCGCCAGGCCGATCTCAAGAAGATGAAGGAAGAACTCGAAAAGCAGGCCGTTCTTCTCTCCGAAGAGGCGCGAGGCAAAAAAGAGCGTGACTATCAGCAGAAACTCAAGGAATTCCAGCGCTTCACAAAGGACATCCAGGAAGAACTTCAGCAAAAGGATGCAGATGCGACCCGCCGCATCCTGGAGGAACTTTTCGGGGTGATCAAGAAATATGGCGAAAATAACGATTTCACCATGATTTTTGAAAAAACGGAAAGTTCCGTTCTTTATGCCGACGACCAGGTTGATCTGACCGAAGACATCATCAAGGCTTACGACGCTCAGAGCAGATAGGAGTAAGGAACGCAATGGCAAGTCTGGCAGACATTGCGGCACAGATCGGCGGTCATGTGGTCGGCGATGCTTCTCTGGAAATAAAGCGCGTCGCCCCGATCGATGAAGCCCGCGAGGGGGACCTGACCTTTATTGCCAATCCCAAATACGTCGCTGAACTCGAGACAACGCAAGCGAGCGCGGTTATTGCCGCACCTGGTGTCGAATCAGATCGTGTTGCTCTTATTGTCAGCGACAATCCCTACCTGGCATTTGCCCGGGCGGTGGAATTTCTGCATGTATCCAGACCCGCCTCTCTCGGGGTCATGGACGGTGCCCATGTCCACCCCGAAGCAACCCTGGGGGAAGGGGTGACCATCCACCCCGGCTGTGTCGTCAGTGCGGGCGCACGGGTAGGCAATGGGACTATTTTACATCCTGGGGTGATCCTTTATTCCGACGTTGAGGTTGGCGAAAACTGTCTCCTGCACGCCAATGTCATTGTACGGGAAGGATGCCGACTTGGGGACCGCGTTATCGTCCAGCCGGGCGCTGTAATCGGTTCCGATGGATTCGGTTATGCTCCCGATGGTGGCCGCTATGTCAAGATTCCGCAGGTGGGAATTGTCGAAATTGGCGACGATGTTGAAATCGGGGCTGCTTCCTGTATCGATCGCGCAGCTCTAGGCGTGACCCGGATCGGCCGTGGCACAAAAATCGACAATCTGGTCCAGGTCGGGCACAATGTGGTCATCGGTGAAGACACGATTCTGGTCTCCCAGGTGGGGATCGCCGGCAGCACGACCATCGGCAACCATTGTACTTTTGGCGGGCAGGGTGCAGCCGCAGGTCATCTTCATATCGGCAATAACGTGACGATTGCTGCAAGGGGCGCTGCCGCAGGCAATATCCCTGACGGCCAGGTTATGTCCGGCGCGCCCGCCATGCCGCATAAAGATTGGCTTAAGGCTTCCATGGTCTTTCCGCGCCTTCCCGATATACGACGCGAAATGCAGCAGTTAAGAAAGAAAGTTGCGCAACTCGAAAAACAGCTTGAGGAGAACCAGGATCCATGACATTGGATATCAATGAAATCATGAAGCGCCTCCCTCACCGTTATCCTTTTCTGCTCGTTGACCGCATAGAGGAACTGGTCAAAGGTGAGAGGGTGGTGGGGGTTAAGAATGTGACCATCAACGAACCCTTTTTTCAAGGGCACTTCCCCGGTCATCCGGTCATGCCCGGTGTGCTGATTATCGAAGCCATGGCACAGGTGGGCGGTGTCTTTGCCATCATCAGTGATGAAATCGGCTCCGACATGGTGACGTATTTCACCGGCATTGATAAAGCGCGTTTTCGTAAACCGGTCCGTCCTGGCGATGTGCTGCGCATGCATCTTGAACTGCTGAACTGTAAACGCGGCCTGTATTGTTTCAGAGGCAAAGCCTATGTGGACGATAAACTTGTCGCCGAAGCCGACCTCAAAGCCACCTTCGCTCCGAAAGAAAACGGTTGAAAAGTATGTCTATACACCAAACGGCTATTGTTCACCCCGATGCCCATATCGGCAAGGATGTTGTCATCGGACCCTACGCTGTGATCGGCGAACACGTCAAGATCGGTGACCGCACGACGATCGGTCCGCACACCGTAATTGAAGGCGATACGGAAATCGGCGAGGACAATCGGATTTTTCAGTTTGCGTCTATCGGTGCAGCACCTCAGGATCTGAAATTCAGCGGTGAAAGGACGGCTCTGCGAATCGGTGATCGTAATGTGGTGCGTGAGTTTGTGACTCTGCATTGCGGGACGGTCGGAGGGGGCGGCGTTACGACAATCGGCAGCGATAACCTTTTTATGGCATACTGTCATGTCGCTCACGATTGTCATCTCGGTGATCATATTGTGATGGCCAACAGTGCGACTCTCGCAGGGCATGTCACCATCGGCGACTATGCGATTCTCAGTGCGCTGATCGCCGTTCATCAGTTCACCCGGGTTGGCGGCCATGTCATGATCAGCGGTGGATCCATGGTCAACCAGGATGTGCCGCCGTTTACCATCGCCCAGGGCGACCGGGCCAGAACCGTTGGGCTCAACCTCGTCGGCCTGAAGCGTCGTGGCTTTGACGAAAAAGCTGTTTCAGGGATTAAAAAGGCTTATCGTCTGCTTTTTCGTTCGGGCCTGCGTCTCGAGACCGCCGTTGAACAAATTATCGACGAAGTCGGGGATGTGCCCCAGGTTGTCGAATTTGTTGAATTTGTCAAAAGCAGCCAGCGCGGAATTGCGCGCTGAGTTAAAGGGAGTATCATGAGCCATCTTCGTGCCGGCGTCATCGGCGTCGGATATCTCGGGCGCTTTCATGCACAGAAATACGCGGCCCTGCCGGATGTGGATCTGGTCGGCGTTGTTGATGCAGATCAGGCTCGTGCCGAAGAAGTCGCCGGCGAAGTCGGCACTAAGGCATATGCCGATTATTCGGACCTTTTCGACAGCGTCGATCTAGTTTCGATCGTTGTGCCGACCCATCTGCATTTCAAAGTTGCCAAGGCTGCTCTGGAAGCCGGCGTACATATCCTTCTGGAAAAGCCTGTGACGCAGACTGTAGCCGAAGCTGATGAACTGATTCGGATTGCAGAGGATAATGGCCTGGTGTTCCAGGTCGGTCATCTTGAGCGTTTTAACCCCGCCGTTCTTGCACTGGGTGATGTCCTTAAAAATCCCATGTTCATCGAATCTCACCGTCTGTCGCCCTTCAAACCGAGGGGGACCGATGTCAATGTCGTGCTCGACCTGATGATCCATGATATCGACATCATCCTCAATATGGTCAACTCTCCGGTTGAGTCGATCAATTCTGTCGGTGTGCCGGTTCTGTCGGAGGAAGTCGATATCGCCAATGCCCGTCTACAGTTTGCCAACGGGTGTGTGGCCAACGTGACCGCGAGTCGTGTCAGCCGTGAACCGATGCGGCGAATTCGAATTTTTCAGCCCGATGCCTATGTCTCCATCGATTACCAGTCACGTAAAATCGGCATTTTCCGCAAAGGGGGGCAGGGGATTCCAGTTCCCGCCATTCCCAACGTGACGATGGATGAAACCAGCTTCTCCCAGGGCGACTCTCTTCTCGATGAGATCACGGCCTTTGTCCGTTCAGTCAAGGAAGGACTTCCCCCCGTTGTAAGTGGGGAGGACGGTAAGCGGGCGCTGGAAGTCGCGCTCTGGATTACCCGCAAACTGTTTCATGAAGTCAAATCGTAGAACAGAGCGTTGAACAGCCTTTAGCAGGAAGGCGAGGGCCTGGATCGGGCGATCTCGCCTTTCGTGTTTTACGCTCCTGTTGTAGCGACCACGCTAAATTATCATTTCAATCTGTTGAATTCGCTTTTTCAACTGTTTTTCAGACAGGAATTTTGCCATGAATATCCCGATGGTTGACCTTAAAAAACAATACGAGAATCTGAAGACCGAAATTGATCAGGCCATTCAGGGTGTCCTGGCGTCTACTCAGTTTATTCTCGGCCCCAATGTCCAGGCCCTCGAACAGGAGGCTGCTGCGCATCTTGGTGCTGAATTTGCTGTCAGCTGCGCCTCCGGAACCGATGCTCTGCAGTTGGCGCTGCGTGCCGCCGGTATCGGGGAGGGGGATGAAGTGATTACCTCGCCCTTTACTTTTATCGCCACGGCGGAGGCGATTGCCTATGTCGGCGCTCGCCCCGTATTTGTCGATGTTGATCCTAAAACCTTCAACCTCGAGCCTGAACTGATTGAAAAAGCTATTACAAATCGTACCGCGGCGATTCTTCCGGTACACCTGTTCGGTCAGCCCGCGGATCTTGCTCCGATGGTCGAGATCTGTAACCGGCACGGATTGAAATTGATTGAAGATTGTGCCCAGTCCTTTGGTGCAGCTTATGGCGACAAAATGACGGGGGCGATCGGCCTGGCGGGATGTCATTCCTTTTTTCCCAGCAAGAACCTCGGTTGCTACGGCGACGGCGGCATGGTGACGACCAATGATGCGAACGTGGCTGAAGAACTCAAAGTTCTGCGCAACCATGGCAGCCGGCAGCGATATCATCATTCTGTGATCGGCTTCAACAGCCGCCTTGACGAGATGCAGGCCGCCATTCTGCGGATCAAACTGGCCCGTATCGAGGAATTTAATCGCCTGCGGCGTCGCAATGCACACCTCTATAATGAGTGTCTGCGCGATCTTCCTGTGACCACGCCTTTTGAGGACGGCAAGGGAGTGCATGTCTACCACCAGTACACGATTCTGGTCGAGCAGCGCGACCAGGTCCAGAAAGCATTGACCGAGGCCGGAATTGCCTGCGCCATTTACTATCCGATCCCCCTGCATCGCCAGGAAGTATTTCGCGATGAATTTGCGCAACTTGACTGCCCGGTGTCGGAGCGTTTGGCGCAGCAGGTTCTGTCCCTGCCCATGTATCCCGAACTCAGCGAAGATCAGATCAAATATATCTGCAGTGTGATAGGTGACGCCCTGGCATGAGCGACCATGACCTGAATGCACAACACCGCCGTGCGCTGATCGTCACCGGTGAGGCCAGCGGCGACCTGCACGGAGCAAACCTGATTCGTGCGGCGCACGACATCGATCCCGATCTGGAATTTTTCGGTGTCGGCGGACGCCGGATGGAGGAACAGGGTTGCGAAATACTGTTCCGTGGTGAAGAACTGGCGGTGGTCGGTCTGTTTGAGGTGGCTGCCCATTTTCCAGCCATCTACCGGGCCTTCAGGAAACTCGAGTCAGTTCTGAAGAGTGATCGACGCCCTGATGTGCTTATTCTTATTGATTTCCCGGAATTTAATCTGCGTCTGGCGGCCAAAGCCAAAGCGGCCGGTGTCCCGGTGCTCTATTATGTCAGCCCTCAGGTGTGGGCGTGGCGGCGCGGTAGAGTTAAAACCATCGCTCGCCGTGTTGACCGTCTGGCGGCTATTTTCCCGTTTGAGCCGCAACTTTACGAAAGTTTGGATATCGATGTGGAGTACGTCGGCCATCCTCTGGTTGCGGACCTGACTCTGAAAGAGAGCCGCCAGGCTTATCTCGAGCGGCACGGGCTCGACCCGGAACGGCCCGTGGTCGGCCTGTTTCCCGGCAGCCGCCGCAGTGAGCTCAAATACATTTTCGATACAATCGCCGATACTGCGCGTACTTTGCATCGGCTGCGCCCGGATATTCAGTTTTTGCTGCCGGTTGCGCATTCGCTCAAACACACCAATTTTTACGAACGCATTCTTGGCAGCGGTCTCAAGATCAAGATGGTTCAGGATAACATTTACGATACCGCCAACGCCTGTGATGCCATCGCTTCGGTGTCCGGCACCGTCACTCTGCAGATAGCGCTGGTGGGGACACCTCTGGCCATCATTTACAAAATGAATCCACTGACATTCGCCATAGGCAAGCGCCTTGTCAAGGTGCCGCATATCGGCCTGGTCAATATTGTTGCCGGAAAAGGTGTGGTTCGCGAGTTCATTCAGGAGGCTGCCTCTGCGGAGGCGATCAGTGCCGAGGTCCTGCATATCCTGGAAGATCAGGCTTATCGCGATCAGATCAAGGAGCAGTTGCGCAAAGTTCGTCATTTGCTTGGTGAAGGTGGATGCTCGGAGAAGGTGGCGCGCATGGCATCGGAGATGAGTAAAGGGCTGGAGGAAAACAGTGGATAGTAAAGCCCTTGAAATATATCGCAGACTTTTGCAGTATTCGAGGCCCTACGCCTGGCGGATTGCCTTTGCTGTCGTCGCCTCGGTTCTTGTGGCCGGGACCGATGTCATGTTCGCACAGCTCGTTCAGCCTTTGGTGGACAATATTATTGCTGCGAAAAATGCCGATATTGTTTACTACGTTCCCGTTGCCATTCTCTCCCTGGCCGTTGTTAAGGGGGCTTCGCGCTATTTTCAGGAATACATGATCAAGACGGCTGGACAATTGGTGATTCAGGATGTCCGAAATGATCTGTACTCTCGGTCCGTTGGGCAATCTATGGGATTTTTCGGGCGCCATCAGACCGGATCCCTTATGTCGCGCGTGCTTAATGATGTCGGCATGATGCAGCGCTCGGCTGCGGATGTCGTGGTTGACGTGGTTCGCGATTCATTCGCGTTAATCGGCCTGGTCGCTCTGGTCTTTTACCGGGATGTGAATCTGGCGCTGGTGTCTTTCACTGTTTTGCCCCTCGTCATTTTCCCCGCCATTTATATCGGCCGCAAGGTCAAGATAAATACCGTCAAGGGGCAGAAGCAGATGGGCGGGGTCTCAAGCGTCCTGCAGGAGACCTTTGCCGGCATTAAGGTCATCAAGGCTTTTGGGTCCGAATCACGCGAAAGTGGTCGCTTCAGGGATGAAAATTTCAGATACTACCGGTTTATCCGCAAGGTTCTCAAATATGACGCAGCAACTGCCCCGATTGTTGAAATTTTTGCGTCTATCGGGGCCGCGGCAGTGTTCTGGTACGGAATCAATCGTGTGATCGATGGGGCTATGACACAAGGCGAACTCTTCTCCTTTGTCACCGCCATGTTCATGATGTACGGTCCGCTCAAGCGGCTGACGAAGGTCAACAACACGATACAAAAATCCCTGGGAGCCGCCGAACGCGTCTTCGAAATCATGGATGAACCGGTGGCCGTCAAGGACTTTCCCGGGGCTCAACCGCTTGAGATTACTTCAGGTGAAGTCGTATTCGACCATGTCGATTTTTCCTATGACGGCCAAGAGTATGTTTTGCATGATTTTAATCTGCGTGCCGCTCCAGGAGAAATTGTCGCGTTGGTGGGGCCAAGCGGGGCAGGTAAATCCACAGTCGTCGGGCTTCTGACACGTTTCTATGACCCACAGAAGGGTGCTGTGCGCATCGATGGACAGGATATTTGCCAGGTAACGCTCAAAAGCCTGAAAAAACATATCGCATTGGTTGACCAGGAAACATTTCTGTTCAATGACACAATTTACAATAATATTCGCTACGGCCGCTGGGATGCCAGCGAGGAAGAGGTTCAAAAAGCCGCACGAAAAGCCTTCGCTGAAGACTTTATTCTTCATCTGCCCGAAAAATATCAGACCCATATCGGTGATCGGGGTGTTCGTCTCTCCGGTGGACAGCGGCAGCGCATCAGCATCGCCCGGGCGATCTTGCGTGATGCACCTATTCTTCTTCTTGACGAGGCGACCAGTGCCCTGGATACCGAAAGCGAGAATGAGGTTCAGAGTGCACTGGCCAACCTGATGCGCGATCGCACAACTTTTGTAATTGCACATCGCCTGTCGACCATTATGGATGCAGACAAAATTGTGGTCATAGACAATGGTTGTGTGCTTGAGGTCGGGACTCATAACGAACTTCTGGCACGCAACGGACTCTATACCAAGTTGTACCAGATGCAGTTCCGGGAATAGGCGATGAAGAAACAGATTCGACACTGGGTTCTTTTTCAGGTGGTACCGAGGCTGGCTGCTGGATTTATCAACCTGCTGTACCGATCCATGCGAACCGAAGTGGTCGGACTGCCGCAAAGCCGGCAAAATCAAGAACCTGTTATTATCGCTTTTTGGCATGATCAACTGCTTTTGATGGTCAAGGGATACCATGGCCCCGGTGCGCGAATCCTCATCAGTGAGTCGAAAGATGGCGAGTTGATCGCCAAGACCATGGAATGTTTCGGGCAGGGCGCCGTTCGCGGCTCCTCGACCCGCGGGGGGCGCAAAGCCTTCAAGGCGCTTATGGATCTGGCACGCCAACCTTACGATCTGGTCATCACCCCAGATGGTCCACGAGGACCCCGTCATGAAGTTAAAGAGGGGGTTGTTCAATTGGCTCGCCTGACTCGAAGGCCTGTGGTGCCGATGGCTTTTGCCTGCAGTCGCGGGTATCGTTTCAGGAGCTGGGACCGTTTTTTATTGCCTTTTCCCTTCTCGCGGGGCGTATTCGCTTATGGCGATCCTTTGACCTACGATTCCAGTGACACCATGGAAAGTTTCCAGCAAAAATTGTCGCAGGGTCTTGCCACGACCCTGCAGACTGCTAAAAAGCGCTTGGAGGAGCAGGGTGTATCTGCTGTATGACGCAATTCTTTTTTTGGCCGCCCTTTTTCTGGTGCCTTACTACCTACTGCGGGGAGCGACCCGTGGTAAAGTGCGCCGGGGCCTGGGGCAGAGATTAGGCCTGTTTGATTCTGCCCAGACGCAGGTGCTGCGTGGCCGTAAAGTGATATGGATTCATGCTGTGTCGGTGGGGGAGACACGCGCCGCTATTCCATTAATCAAAGCGCTCCGCAAAGCCTATCCGGATTACAGCCTGCTGCTGACCAATGTGACGGAGACCGGGCACGATATTGCCCGCAAACTTCCGGAACTCGATCTCTGCCTGTTTTTCCCTTTTGATTTCTCCTTTGTCATTCGACGCGTTCTGACAAAAATCGATCCTCGTTTGATCGTTATCGTCGAAACGGAAATCTGGCCCAACCTGATCCGTTTCGCGCGTCAGCGCAACATTCCGGTCGTGCTGGTCAATGGGCGAATCTCCGATCGTTCCTTTCCGCGCTACATGTTCGGCCGCCGGCTGCTGGGCCCGGTTTTGCGGCAGTTTAATTCCCTTGGAATGCAAACCGAACTGGATGCCGAGCGTATCCTTGCCATGGGCGCACTGCCCGAGCAGGTTGTCGTTACTGGCAATCTGAAATTTGATCTGCATGCATCGCTGCCCGGCAAGGATGAGCTCGACCAGCTACGTGAGGATTTTTGCATCGATAAGCAGATTCCTGTCTGGGTGGCCGGCAGTACTCATGCCGGTGAGGAACAGATCCTTGTTGACACCTACAAGCGATTGATTGATCAGGGAAGGCGCCTGGTGCTGGTTCTTGTGCCCCGGCACCCCGAACGCTGCAAATCTGTTGCGGAAATGCTTCAGGCCAAGGGATTGCCGATGGTGATGCGCAGCGTCATTGATCAACGCTCGGAACTGTTGCGTTCCGGTGAAATCCTGCTCGTCGATACCGTTGGAGAAATGCTTAAACTCTATGCCTTGGCCGACATCGTGTTTGTCGGAGGGAGTCTGCGCAATGTGGGTGGGCACAACATTCTTGAAGGATGCCTGCTGAAAAAACCGGTGTTGTTCGGCCCGCACATGCACAACTTCAAGGAAATATCCCGTCTCGTTCTTGAAGCGGGCGGCGGTATGATGGTTGATGACGCAGGCGACCTCCTGAACGCACTGGAGAGATTGCTCGATCACCCGCAGGAGCGCGGGTCTATGGGAAAAAGGGGCTACGGGCTGCTTTCGCGCAATGCCGGTGCCACCGAGCGCACTCTGGAGCTGCTTAGAGCGGCGCAAGGGTAGGGGATGGATTTCTTCTCGCGTCTGCATCGCCGTTTGGCCTATCAAGGGCCGCAGACGATGTGTGAACATCTGCTATTCATGGCGCTGAAGCCATTGAGCATCCTTTATGGACTGATCGGGCTTTTACGTGTATGGTTTTACCGCGCCGGGGTGTTCGCGGTCTATCGTGCACCGGTGCCGGTGATTTCGGTGGGTAATCTCTCCGTTGGCGGGACCGGGAAGACCCCCGCGGTCGATTACCTTCTCAAACTTTTTTCCGCGCAAGAGATCCCCGTTGCCTGTGTCAGCAGGGGATATGGCGGGCAGGGTATTGAAGGCGTCGGAGTGGTCTGCCGTGGCAATGGCCCACTTTTGGAACCTTCGCACTGCGGCGACGAACCGTATCTGCTTGCTCGGCGCAATCCCTCGGCAACGATCCTGGTGTCACGCCGCCGTCGTGATGGTGTCCGCAGGGCGGTTGAAGAATTCGGTGCGAAAATCGTTGTACTTGACGATGGGTTTCAGCATCTGGCGGTAGCCCGTGATCTGGATATTGTTTTAATCGACGGTCGCAATCCCCTGGGCAACGGCTTTCCCGTTCCCGCCGGTCCTTTGCGGGAATTTCCTTCTGGTCTGCATCGCGGCGATCTTTTTCTTGCGACACGCTGCAATAACGCCGATCTTTCTCTTCTTCAGATCAACAGCAAGGTGTGGCGCTCTTGTCATGTGCTGGACAATGTGGGAATATCCCTTGACGGACAACGCGCCTCTTTGCAGGAACTTGCAGGAAAGAAAGGGGTGGCATTTGCTGGGATCGCAGACCCCGCCGCATTTTTCAAACAACTTGAGCAGGCTGGCTTGCAGCTGGTCGACCGGATTTCCCTGCCCGATCATGAAAATTACGATCCTCATACACTGAAGCGACTGCAACATGCGGGTCAGCAAGCCGATTTCTTCATAACCACTGAAAAAGATGGTGTTAAATTGCAGGGGCAGGCATTTCCACGCTCCTGCTATCAGGTTCCGATGACTCTTCAGATTGAAGATGAACAGGATTTTCGCCAGACATTACAGGATAAGCTGCAGCATAAAAGGAGCGTTGTATGACACTGAAACCTGAGTTGCTTGAAATTCTTGCCTGCCCTCAGTGCAAGGGCGCGGTTCGTTTTGACGAAGAGCGTAAAGGCATCGTATGCGAGAAGTGTCGGCTGGTTTATCCGGTGCAGGATGATATTCCGGTGATGTTGATTGATGAGGCTGAAAGGCTTTAGGAACGCGGGACGCGAAAGGCATAAGGCATAAGGCATAAGCCTTGAGGCTTGCGTGGGGTGTGTGTTGAAGAAAATTGATCCTGCATCGATAAATAAAATCATGGTTCGGATGACCAACTGGGTTGGTGATGCGGTGATGACCACCCCGGCGCTGAGTCAGGTACGAGCAACCTTTCCGGATGCGGAAATTGTCGTTGTGGCCAATCCGCTGGTAGCTGAATTATTCCAGTATCATCCGGATTGCGACCGGGTTCTGGTTTTTGACAAAAAGAGTGAGCATCAGGGGCTTGGTGGATTCATCAAATTCTGCGCGCAACTGCGTCGTGAGCGTTTCGACCTCGCAATTCTTTTCCAAAATGCCATTGAAGCGGCGTTTATGGCGGCTTGGGCCCTGATTCCCCGGCGCGCCGGGTACAAGACCGACGGCCGCGGCTGGCTGCTTAATTACGGCGTGCCCGCCGCAGATCGCAAACACGGCCTTCATCATACCGAATACTACTTGAGGATGGTGCGTGAAATTGGCCTCTCCGGAGGTGACGACTGTCTTAAACTGGCGTTGACTGACGATGAAAAGCAATGGGCATCGCAGCAGTTTTCCGGCCATCCTTGGGTTGCCGTTAATCCCGGTGCAGCCTATGGTTCCGCCAAACGCTGGATTCCGGAACGTTTTGCAGCAGTAGCTGACAGCCTGGCTGAAAAACATCAGGTTCAGATTGTTCTGACCGGCGGACCGGGAGAGCGTGAAATTGGTGCAGATATTGAGAATAGCATGCATAGTCGGCCCCTCAACCTGATCGGCCAAACCTCAGTGCGCCAGATGATGGCGGTGCTGGACCGCTGCCGTTTGATGGTGACCAATGATTCTGGCCCCATGCATGTGGCGGCCGCCTTTGGCGTGCCGATTGTCGCGGTTTTCGGCCCCACGGATCATCGGACGACTTCGCCCCATGCGCAGAGCTGTCGCATTATTCGCAGCGATGCGGATTGCGCCCCCTGCATGCTGCGCCAATGCCCCACTGATCATCGTTGCATGGAAGCTGTGACCGTCAATGATGTGCTTACTGCGGCTGATGAGCTTCTCGGAGCACGATCGTGAAAGTGCTGATTGTCAAGACCAGCGCATTGGGGGATGTGGTCCATGCGCTGCCGGTGCTGTCATGGATCAAAAGCGCTGACCCTTCCATTGAGATCGACTGGTTGGTGGAGGAATCATTTGCTGCCATTCTCGACCAACATCCCCTGATTGGAAGAATTCACCGCGTCAACACCAAAGCGTGGCGCAAGGCTGGGACATTAGCGGCGCTGGTTGGCTTTTGGGCAGGAATCAAAGCTCTCCGGTCTGAGCACTACGATATTGTTCTGGATTTGCAGGGCAACAGCAAAAGCGGCCTCTTCACGCTTTTCTCCGGGGCGCAGAAGCGGTTCGGTTTCGATCGCGCCGCAGTGCGTGAATGGCCCAATCTTCTGGCGACAAACCGCAAAATATCTTTGACTGAGGCACAACACCATATCAGCGAACGATCTCTGGCCGTAGCCCGTGCTGCCATTCCCGACGGTAAGAATGTACCTCTTGCCGGACCACTGGTTGCCGGACAGTCGGAGCGGGAAGCAATCTCATTGATGTTGCAAACACGCAATCTGGGAAAGCGCCCCTTGATCATTCTTCATTACGGAACAACATGGGAGACCAAGCTGTGGTCCTTGCAGAACTGGTCCGAATTAGCCCGCGCTCTTGCCAGGAGGGAAGCATACGATATCGTCCTGACTTGGGGAAATCAGGAAGAAAAGGAAGCAGCCGCGTCCATCTGCCGTGCCAGCGGGGATCAGGCCGTCATCTGGCCACGGGGAACGCTCAGGGAATTGGTGGCGCTGCTGGAGCGTGCCGACCTGGTGGTGGGGGGTGATACCGGCCCGGTCCACATAGCGGCGGCGGTAGGGACGCCAACGGTCTCTCTCTATCGGGTCACAGATGCCCAGCGCAACGGACCGCGGGGGCCTCTGCATCGATGTCTGCAGGTTCCGCTTGAATGTGCTGCGTGTTTACGTAAACAGTGTCCCCGGCAGAGTGAATGCGCGGAGGCCATCAGCGCCGATCAAGTCCTTGACGCAATCGATGATGCTTTCGCAAAAAATTCAAGCTGGACGGATAAGAAAGAAGCGTCAAATGCAAGGCGCGCGATTGTCGATCAATGAAGCGTAGTTATGTACGCCAAATTAGGTAGAGCCATTGCAGCAACGCAGCGGTTAGCGAATTTTGTGATCTCATCAATCGGTAAATTGCTGGTCGAGAAGGGGCAATAGGAGGGAAAAAGTGGCCACGCCAATGGAAAGTAAAATATCTCAACACCTGAGGCGGCATATCACGGTGTTTGAAGAGGTTGTTCTTCCCCTGACTTCCGACCTGGCCGAGTGTGCACGCCGTTTATGCGCGTGCTTGCAATCGGGTGGGAAAGTGCTTGTGATGGGCAATGGCGGCTCAGCGGCTGATGCTCAGCACTTAGCGGCCGAACTGGTCGGCCGTTTCTTGAAAAACCGTGCCGCCTTGCCGGCTATCGCATTGACCACCGATACCTCGATCCTTACTGCCGTGGGGAACGACTTTGGTTTTGAACAGATTTTTTCCCGGCAGATCGAAGCTTTGGCCAATCCTGGAGATATCGTTATAGGAATATCAACCAGTGGCCAGTCCCCAAATGTTCTGCACGCTATGAAAAGTGCCTCGCAGCGTGGCTGCTCCACCATCGCCTTTAGCGGACGTGACGGCGGGGAGCTGGTGCGGCAGGCCGACCTGACGCTTAACGTGGCAATTGCAGAGACCCCCCATATCCAGGAAGCGCACCTGACATTTATCCATATTTTGTGTGATCTGGTGGAAACGGAGTTGTTCGGCGCGGATTGAGATATGGAAAGGATTTCCCCCTCTGAATACTCCCGGTTGTTGCGGCGCTGCCGATTGCTGGAAAAAGATGCCTATGGCCCCAAGGTGCTTTTGTGCGACGAAGAGGTAATTGTCAAGGTTTTTCGACGAAAACGGTTTTTCTCCCGCGCTCTATTCTCCCCCCCGGCGCGCCGGTTCGCTCAAGTGGCTCAAAAGCTGATACAGCGCGGCATTACAACAGTAACGGTTCTTCGGTATGGGCAATGCTGCAAACCCGCCCGTGATCTGGTCTGGTATCGATATTTACCCGGAGAGACACTGCGGTGGCACTGCCAGCGTCCAGGGGCAGATTTGCCAGATCTTATGCAGCGCCTCGGTTCCTTTGTCGCGTTGCTGCACCAACGGGGAGTCCTTTTTCGCTCTCTGCATTGGGGCAATATCCTGGTGCAGCCCGATGGTGAGTTTGCGCTGATCGACATTCTTGATCTGCGCCTGCAAAACCAACCTTTGCGCCTGCACCAGCGCCGCCGCAATTTCCGTCATTTATTGCGCTATGAACAAGATGCCCTGATTCTTCAGCCAGACATTGAATCTTTTTGGAGAGGGTATAAAGCTGTGGCTCGATTGGCTGACGGGCAAATTCGGGCCCTTCGCCGACTCGATATTACAAGTAGAAAGTGAATTTTGGTCCCCCATGCGATTGGCTTTTGCCCTGTTCAAATACTTCCCCTACGGGGGGCTGCAACGTGACTGCATCAAGATTGCTCAAGAGTGTGTGCGGCGCGGACATCAGGTGGATATTTACTGTATGGAGTGGAGCGGACCTCAGCCTGCAAAACTGAATGTGGAAGTGTTGCCTATTGAGGCCTGGCCTAACTATAGACGGTATGAAAAGTTCTCTTCTCTGGTTCGCGAATATGCTGCAGAAAAAGACTATGATGCGCTGGTTGGATTTAATCGAATGCCCGGACTGGACTTTTACTTTGGCGCTGATCCGTCTTTTGCCCTTAAATTAAAGCAGAAGCCTTTCTGGTATAAATATTTGCCGCGTTCACGCAGTTTTTTAGACGCAGAGCGCGGGGTATTTGGTAGAGAGAGCAAAACGCGAATTTTTATGCTAAGCGATATGGAAATTCCCCATATTCAGCAATATTACAGGACGCCGAGTTCACGTTTTTTTCTGTTGCCGCCGGGTGTTGAAAAGGATCGTCTCGCCCCTTCGGATTATGTGAAACGCAGAATAGCCTTCCGGAATAAACTGGACGTAAAGCCTGATCAGAAATTACTTTTGATGGTCGGTTCTGGATTCCGAATTAAAGGTCTTGATCGTGCTCTGGAGGCCTTGGCTCGCTTGCCTTCCCCTTTGCGTGAAAAGAGCCTGTTGATGATCCTCGGACGGGATAATCAGAAGCCGTTTGAGCGCCAGGCGGAAAAACTCGGTTTGGCCCATCAGGTCCGATTTATGGGAGGACGCGATGACGTTGCTGACTTTTTGTTCTCTGCTGATCTACTGGTACACCCTGCTTATCGAGAGTCGGCGGGAATGATTCTGGTTGAGGCAATAGCCGCCCGACTCCCCGTTCTTGTGACAGACACATGTGGCTACAGTTTTCATATTAAGAACTCAGGCGCCGGTCGAGTTCATTCATCACCGTTCAATCTTCAGAAATTCAGCCAGAACATGTCCGACATGTTGACTCTAGATCCCAGTGTTTGGCAAAAAGCCGCGGATGACTATTTGCATAAAACGGATCTGTTTGGATTGGCTGAACGGGCGGCTGATATTATCGAAGGTAAGGTGTTGACATGCTGATCCTTCCACCAGAGTGGCAAGCTCTTTGGCAGGGCAAAGATCCATTCGACCAAATTTTTGCTCTCCAAGGGAAAGAATTCCGAAACATGGATGGTCGCCGCACCTTACGTTTTGAACTGCTGGGAAAGAGCTATTTTGTCAAAATGTATAGTGGGCTGGGATGGAAACGATTATTCAAAAGCCTGCTGACGTTACGCAGGCCGCCAGTAGCGTCAGCACGAAACGAATGGAAGGCGATACAGGCGCTCCATCACCTGGGAGTTGAAACCATGACAATCGTGGCCTACGGTGAGCGAGGTCACAGCCTCGTTGAGCGCCAATCCTTTTTGGTGACTGAGGATCTGGTGCAGACCGAAAGCCTTGAGGATTTCTGTCGTGATTGGCTAATATCTCCCCCGCCACCTCGATTGAAAAGGGCGTTGATTACACGAGTTGCGGAGATTTCCCGCATGTTGCATGAGAACGGCCTCAACCACCGAGACTACTACCTTTGTCATTTTCTGCTCGATGTATCTTCCGGTCGAGACCGGCTCAACCCCGAAGATCTGCACCTTTACCTCATTGATCTTCATCGTGTGCAGATCCGGAATCGGCTGCCTTACCGTTGGCGATTGAAGGACCTTGCCGGGTTGTATTTTTCCAGCCTTGAAATCGGACTGACAACGCGGGATTATTATCGTTTTATCCAAGTCTACATCGGGCTTTCTTTAAGGGAGTCCTTGCGACAATATGGAGATCTTTGGCGTCGAATTACCCAACGTGGCGTGCAGCTGCAAAAACGCTTCGATCGTAAATATCGATCAGGATAACCCTCTGACATTTCTGACTAGATACACATTTTAGTGTTCATTGGCGGCGAAACACATAAAACAGATTTGGTTCACTGACCACATAAAGATTTCCGTCAGAATCAAACGTAAGGCCTTCGACCTGCGGCGCGGATTTGCGCAAATCGCTAAACCATCGATTGAAAGACCTGAAGCTTACCATTTCACCTTGATCCGTCATTTCCATCAGCAATTTTGACTCGTCGCTGAGAATAAAAAGATGACCTGTGCCCGGATCAAAATAAATGTCAGACAAGTCGGTGGCAAAGACCCTGTCCTTGACCCAGTCGGTCAAATCCTTAATTTGAATCTGCATGTCCCCCTCGAGGCTAGCCCCGACGCCGGAAATCTCATATAGTTGACGTGGATCTCGTTCCTTGACGATAAAGAAACGATCACCTTCCCGATCATAGGTTATTCCCTCGAAACCTTTGTTTCCACTCAAATCAATCCCTAAAGAAATAAACTGCGCTTCCTTGATTTCTATTGTTCGAGGAGTGTTTGGAAGCAGAAAAAAACTGAGTTGATGTGTCCGTTCGTCAACGACAGCAACTCGCCCATTACCCATATAGGCCAATCCTTCCACATCACCGAAACCTCGCAGGGGAAAGATGCCTATGATTTCACCGGATTTGTCCAACGCAATCAGTGCAGTCGGATCACCGTTTGTCACAGCAAGAAAGCGATCAAGATCTGGATCGTATACGATAGATGAGAGGTTGTCTTTTATGCCTTTTATTTGTTTTGCTTCAGTGATGACCTTATAGTGAGGTAGCCAGCGGCTTTTCCCTTCCCATGTAGATTGATGGTAATGGCTTTTAATGTAAAAATAAATGTGTGCATCATAGTAATTGCGTTTCGCAATCAAAAAAACAATGATGGCCAAGATTGCAAAGATAATTATTCGATATTTTGTTCTTTTACCTAGGGAGGAGAAGGATTTGTTCTGCACAGGGTGGGAGTGCATAGTGTATGACATGTCCTTTTCTGCAAACTTCCCTGAAGGGATGACTTAAGGTAAAAGTTTCAAATTAACGGAAAGGAAATGCATCATGGAGTCGCTGTTTGATTTCTCTCAAACCAGGGCGGTGATACTCAAGGCACCATTTCTCGACTTCATGCACAGTAGTTGTGTTGCAAAAAGGAAAGGGGTTGGGAGACTCCAGCCCGAAAATAGAATAGTAATCTGAAAATTTAAAATCGTTCCCGCGAACTCCGTTTGAAATTTTAATCCAACCGTTGGGAATTTCAAGCGCGTCTGCGACAATCAAGCCATGCAGACTGGAAGAGAGAATATGTTCACAACGGCTGACCTGATTCAAAAACTCATCTGTTTCGGATAAGATGTCGATTACGCACACGCCAGGCTGTTTTGCAAATTCAGCAACAGCTGAATGCCCCTGGTCTTTGTAATGAGGTACGACACCGATCCGGAACTTTTTATGAGGGTGTTTCTCCGGGAGCAGTATGTCGCAAAGCAAACCTGGATCGCCTAGAGTGTCAACCGTTCGGTTGCGTAAGGTTGACGCCGTGAGTTTGCCACGTACGGCATGGATGAAGTGGGGTGTGCTGAAAGACGGTACCTGCTCAATGAGGCCGCTGCCCCAGACATGCACTCGGTGGCTCCAGAAGTGATTTTTGAGTCGCTGGAGGATGCTACCTACTGCGACCAGGTCACAATGCCGGGGCTTGGCGTACACCACTTCCCGGCCGCTGATTGCTTCACACAAAACAGGTGATAACCAATCCCCGAAATTCTTTTTCCCGTTTTTCAAACCGGATGACCAATAAAGTTTGAGCGGTTTTGTCATCGTTAAACAGCCTTCCTCACCAACACATCTTCCATTACCAGATACTTCAGATCACTGGCATAGAACATATTCAGCGCGTCTTGTGGTGAGCAAACCATAGGTTCTCCGCGCCGGTTGAGTGATGTGTTCAGGACGACGGCGTTGCCGGTGAGTTTTTCCAGTTCTTCGATGAGAGCGTAGTAGCGTGGGTTGGTTTCTTTTTCAACCACCTGTGCGCGAGAAGTCCCATCCTCGTGCACAACTTCAGGGATGCGGTCCTTCCATTCGGGATTCACATCGAAGGTAAAGGTCATATAGGGAGCCGGGTGGTCGGTCTGCAAAACCTCCGGTGCGATTCTGTCAAGCAGGCTGGGGCAGAAAGGGCGCCAGCGTTCGCGGAACTTGATCTGCTCATTGATGCGGTCGGCAACCCCCTTGACGCTTGGGCAACCCAGTATGCTGCGACAACCGAGGGCTCGTGGCCCGAATTCCATGCGCCCCTGGAACCAGGCGACGGGGTTGCCGTCGGCTAACAGGCGGGCTGTAGCCGTTGTGATCGCCTCGATTTTTTCCCATTCGGGTTTTCCCGGATGGTCTTTGCAGGCGGCAATACATTCATCCGTGGTGTATTGCGGGCCAAGATAGACGTGTTTGAGCGGCTCGACTTCGAATCCAGCCTGGTGGGCTGCATAGGAGGCGGCTCCCAGCGCGGTTCCGGCATCTGATGCTGCGGGTTGGACAAAAAGCCGCTTAACATAGGGCAGCGCCATGATGCGCTGGTTGAGCTTGACATTGAGCGCACTGCCGCCGGCAAAGCAGATCTGACCGGTTTCCTGCAATACGTCTTTGAGGTAATAGTCGATCATCTGCAGCGACAGGTCTTCAAAGAGCTGCTGTACGCAGGCGGCGTAATCGATATAGGGCTCGTCTGCGTCGTCGCCTTTGCGTTTTGGTCCCAGCCAGTCCACCAGTTTGCGGCTGAAGTAGTAGCCTTTGCCATCTTCTTTGTAACGGCGCAGGCCGATGGTATTAACCAACTGGGTGTTAACGATAAGCTCCCCTTTTTCGAAGCGTGCAAGACGCGAAAAATCATATTTCCTGGAGTCGCCGTAGGGGGCCATTCCCATGACCTTGAATTCGCCGTCGAGCATGTCGAATCCAAGATATTCCGTCATGGCGCCGTAGAGCCCGCCGAGGGAGTCGGGATCGTAGAATTCCTTGATTTTATGAATTTTTCCGTTTTCGCCATATCCGAAAAAGGTGGTGGCGTATTCGCCCTTGCCGTCAATGCCGAGAATGGCTGTCTTACCTTTGAAGCCACTCAGGTGGTAAGCGCTGCTGGCGTGGGCGAGGTGGTGCTCAACGGGTAAAAACTTCACGGTGTCCCAATTGATGCCAAGCTTTCCCAGTAACTCGCGGACTCTGGAGACATTGCGACGATAGTGGCGATTGCCGTTGAAGAGGGCGGAAAGAGCTCGATCGGGTGCATACCAGTAGCGTTTGGCAAAGTGCCAGCGATCAGGGCGATTAAGACCGATCGGAGCAAAGGGGAAGGCGACGATGTCGACATCGCGCGGTTTCAGCCCGGCGAAGTCGAGGCAAAAACGGGCTGATTCCAGGGGCAGCCTGTTCTTGGCGTGTTTGTCGCGAATAAATCGCTCTTCCTCTGCCGCTGCAACCAGTTTGTCATTGATGTACAGAGCTGCAGACGGATCGTGTGTTAAGGCTCCGGATAGGCCGAGAATGACTTTTGACATTGGTGTTTTTGCTCCATTAACTATTCGGTAAATCAAGGCAGTTGCTGGTCGAAGTAATTTTTCAGTGGTGAATTATGCTGCCAGTTCTGCAGGAAACGGCGGCGATCTATGGCGTAATGTCGTAAAAAAGCCCAGCGCCAGCGGCTTTCACCCATGGAGTCCAGGTCAATGACAGACGCTTTGTTGTCCATGAGTAAGAAATTGGTGGCTTTGCAGTCGCCATGGTAAATTCCCAAGTTGAAGAACTGCTGGAACAGCGAGATCAGGCCGTCCGCCTGCGGGTGTCCCTGTGGGTGCTGCAAATCGATTAAGGTGGCGGCACTGGGGGCGTCACACCAAACGCTCACATAATAGCAGGTTCGCCTCCACGGGCCAATTCGTTTTTCAACCATTGCAATGGCCTGGGGCGTTTGAATGTCGCTGATTTTCAAGCGGTGTGCATTTCGCCATGAGACCCAAGCGCGACTCGGTCTCAGCCCTTTTTTAAATGCGTGAAAAGCGTTTTTGATGTTATAGCGCTTGATGACCCAGTGAGAGCTGTCATTTTCTCCAGGGACACAGACTACTGTGGAACTGTTGCCGTCTTTCAACATGCGTCCCTGCTTTATAAGGGAGTCCGGGTCGCGGAGAAATTCCCGCAGCAAAGGTGAGTCTTGGTCGCGACGAAAAAGGGTCAGTTGATAGAAATCCTGCTGGCGGACAAATTCGCTGCAGTTTCGCACACTTTTCCCGACATAGCTAAGCCGTCGCCTCCGGCGCGCAGCTTTCAGGTCTCGGAGTAGGCGTTCGGTAAAATTCTGGTTCTGCAAGGGCATATGGTGCAGATACGCGGCTATGATGTCAGGGAGCAGACGGTCATGGTGGGGGGGGAGTTGGGCCAGAAGAAGTGCCAGGTTGCGGCGGCAGTTTTTTTCTTTCAGAGGCTTTCTCGAATACCGGATTCCGTCGCCATCTATGGCGTAAAGGGTTCCTTGGCTGAAAAGGAAATTTTCCAGATGCAGGTCGGATTGCAGCAATCCCTTTCGATGTCCCTTTGCGACCAATGTTACAAGAGGGACCAGGACCTCGAGTCGCTGATCATCGCTTTTGGCCTGCAGCCAATGATCCAATGCCGTGCAGGGTGTCGGGAGGCGCTCGAATATCAAAACTGGAGCGCCGTTGGCCAATGTGCCGGCGTAGAGCAGATCCGGCGATGTGATTCCTGCATCAAGCAGTGCTTTACAACCATTTTTTTCTCGTCGCCAGTGGCGATGGGCACTGTGGCCACCGTAAATTTTGGCGACCACCGGGTGGTGTCCCCAGTTGCCTGCGTAAACCAGGCGTTGTCCCGGCAGGTGACGGAGCAGCCGTTCGCATTGGAGATCCGGCGCAGTTGCAGTCTGCAGGCCGATGCGGCAGGGAAGTTGGTCTGGGGAGTCGATCATTTTCATTTAATGGGTTTTCCGCTTGATCTGACGGTGAACGGCCCGCCATAATTTTTTGCCCTCCGCCCCCAGCGTCTCTCTGCCTAGATAGGCTCTCAGGAAAACGACTGCATCGCGGCGAGGAAAATTTTCAGTATGGCGCACCAGCTGGGCCAGATCGCGGCAGCGAAGGTTTGCGCGCCACGGAGACCAGCGTGTTTTCTCAAGATCGATCAGGCAACAGCGCGGCTGCGGCTGGTTCGTGTCGACAAACAGATGCTTGGGGTACAGGCAGCGGTGCGCCAGCCTGTTTTGGTGAAGCTGTCCCACCGTTTCAGCTACCGGACGAAGAAGACGGGCGCGTTCGACCCGATCAGGCCGGCACCTTTGCCAGCAGTCCAGTATTTTATCCAGAGGCTCATATCCTTCGAGCCAAGCGGTCACAAGAATGGCCTGGTGATGATTCCCCTGCCGGCGTGTGGCGCAGTAAACAACCTGTGGAACAGGAATCCCAAGAGACGCAATGCGCTGGAACATGTTGAATTCCTTAACAAAAGTCAGCATCCCCCGCACGGGCTGTCGCCAGGTGCGAATAAGGTAATTCTGCTGTTTCTTGACAACGATTTTTGGCGAAGCGGATGGACTCTCCGGGAGTGAATAAAATCCGACCCGGCTCCATCCTCCTTCGCCTCGGCCCCGGTTGCCGGCATCTGCCAACTCGAGTTCGAGTTCCCAGAGGTCATCGAAGTTATTCAGCCTATTGGCCTGAAAACTTTTTTGCCAGTCAGGGTGGATGTAGAAGGGGGCTGAAGGTGAAGACATGGGAAAAGGGGGAATCCTCAACTTTTTGCCCCGAAAAAATTTAGAATCTGGTTGATTTGCTGCTTTGCGGCTAGATCCAGACGACTTTGCCGACCAAATGCCACCAGGCGAGGAATAGGTATTCCAAGTTCTGCGAAGTACTGCAGATTCTGCCATTCCCCCTGTGCCCGGCTGCGGCCGAGAAAACGCCGGAGTTTTTTCCCGCGCCGGTGGTACTGCTTGATATAATAATGCTGCCCCGCAACGGTGGTGCGGACAACAGAGCTTAAAGGATCAGAGGAGATCTTTTCCCCAGTCTGCTGCAGAGTGTTTTTCATGGAGCCGAAGGCATCCTGCTCCCAGGATGCCCCGAGAAAGTTCCAGAAGGCCTTCTTGTTGTTGAACATTAAATTCCTGTCCTTTTCTTGCGTGGGTTGCTTTTCATTCCATAATCGGCTAGAAATAGCCGGTTAGCGATATGATCGCATGTTTGCGTCGAAAAAGTGAACGATATCATAGTTTATTGGTATTGACCGGTCAACTTTAACCGGGCCGGTCTTTTGCGGCTGCAGCGGTCCTCATTTCACTAAACAGACATTTCCGAGGGGAAAATGAGTCATAAATATCAACCCGTCGATTTCTCTCCAGTCAAAACCTACTCCATAAAAACCCGCAACAACAAAGTCAATGTCCAAGACCATTTCGCCTCGCCGCCCAAAGCCGGAATGTCTTTTAGCGACGTTATCAATTCCATGCCGCGTCTTCTGGGTGCCGACCAACTGCGTGGTGTGGTGGATGCGGTAGTTGGGGCGCGGGAAAAAGGCAGGCCTGTGGTAATGGCCATTGGAGGGCATGTCATCAAGTGTGGTCTGCAACCGGTGCTCAAAGCCTTGATCGATGTCGATGCCATCACTGCGGTGGCCATGAACGGTTCAGCCGCGATTCATGACTTTGAAGTTTCTCTGGTCGGGGCCACGTCGGAAGACGTCGGCGCCGTTCTGCATTCCGGCGATTTCGGTTTCTCCGAGGAAACCGGCGGCGGGATGAACCGGGCTTTGAAGTCTGCGGTGAAAGAGGAGGAGATGGGGTATGGCGAGGCCATCGCGCGCTGTATTGTCGATAACGACCATCTGTTCAAGGAGTACAGCCTGCTGGCGGCGTGCCTGGAACAGCAGATCCCCAGCACCGTCCATGTTGCCCTGGGAACCGACATCATTCACCAGCATCCCGAAGCTGACGGCGCGGTGATCGGTGAGATGACTTTTCGGGATTTTCGTCTGCTGACTTCAGTGGTTGCGGATCTTGGGGACGGTGGCGTCTGGCTCAATGTCGGTTCCGCCGTTCTGATGCCGGAAGTCTTTCTTAAAGCTCTTTCCATCGCGCAGAATCTCGGCTACCATGTCGACGGTTTTTCCACGGCCAATTTCGATATGATCCAGCACTACCGGCCGTTGACCAACGTCGTCAAACGCCCGACCTCGGAGCATGGCCGCGGCTACTCGATTACCGGGCATCACGAGATCAATATTCCTCTTTTCGCTGCGGCGGTGCTTGATCGCCTTCACAAGAAATCATGAATCGCACTCTGGTTGAAAAATTTATGACGCATCTCCCCGGCACCCGCATCCTGGTGGTGGGGGATCTGATGCTGGATGAATACGTCTGGGGCCGAACCGACCGGATCTCTCCTGAAGCGCCGGTGCAGGTCGTGGAGGTGCAGCGCGAGGATCTACGCCTGGGCGGGGCTGGCAACGTCATCAACAATCTCGTGGTTCTTGGGTGCCGGGTTTCCGTGGCGAGTGTTGTCGGCGACGATGCCGATGGCCAGGTTCTGCGACAAATGCTGTCCGAGAAAAATATCGACGATGCAGGCATTGTCGCCGTGCCAGGACGCACCACGAGCCGCAAAACACGCATCCTGGCCAGCAATCAGCAGATGCTGCGCATTGACCGCGAAAGCCGCACTCCTGTGAACGATGACCAGGGCAGGGTGCTGGTGGATTTTGTCCGCGATCGAATTGACCAGTTTCAGGTTATCCTTCTGTCGGATTATCTCAAGGGGGTCCTGAGTGAAGAGGTGCTGCGCGGGATTATTGAAATTGGACGGGAAAAAGGCGTTCCGGTTCTGGTCGACCCTAAAGGCAACGACTACCAAAAATACCGTGGCGCAACCCTGTTGACTCCGAACCGCAAAGAGGCGCAAGTCGCATCGGGGATTGAGATCCGTAGCGAGACCGACCTGGTCGAAGCCGGTCGAACGCTGCGCCAATCCCTTGACCTGGACGCCCTGGTGTTGACCCGCAGTGAAGAGGGGATGTCCCTTTTCATCCGTGATGGGGACGAAATTCACCTGCCCACAGAGGCGAAGGAAGTTTTTGATGTCACCGGTGCGGGCGATACGGTGCTGTCGGTTCTTGGGGCCGGCCTGGCGTGCGGGTTTTCACTGGAAGAGGCCGCGCGCCTGTCCAATGTCGCCGCGGGCATTGTGGTGGGCAAGGTGGGCACCTCGACTGTGTCTGCCGAGGAAATTTTCGAAACAGTCGGCCGCAGTCACCGCGACAGCGATCTGAAAATCAAGACGCGGGACGTGCTCAGCGTCGCCCTTGAACGTGAGCGTGAAAAGGGACGCCGCATTGTCTTTACCAACGGCTGCTTCGACCTGCTGCATGCGGGCCACGTTCAGTACCTGCAGAAAGCGCGCAGGCTTGGCGACCTGCTGGTGCTCGGCCTCAACTCCGACCAGTCGGTTCAGCGTCTCAAAGGCCCAAAGCGCCCCCTGATCGGCGAAAACGAGCGGGCCCATATCCTGGCTGCCCTCGATTGCATCGATTATGTCTGCCTGTTTGACGAGGATACTCCTCTGGAGCTGATCCGTGCGGTCAAGCCGGATATTCTGGTCAAAGGCGGCGATTACTCCCCCGAGGGAGTCGTCGGCAAGGAGATTGTCGAAAGCTACGGCGGCCGCGTGGAAATTATTGAGTTTGTTGCCGGAAAATCGACGACAGGTCTTGTTGAAAAAATTCTTCAACAATACCGTGAGGGGTGAGGAGTGAGGAGTGAGGCGAAAACATCATGACCTCAGGCTGTGGCAAGAATCAATGATCTTGGTACGAGAAATATACGAGGCGACAGAAAAATTTCCTCGCGATGAGGTCTATTCTCTAACCAACCAAATGCGGCGTGCAGCTATTTCGGTCCCAAGCAACATCGCTGAGGGAGCTGGCCGTATGGGGCCAAAAGAATTTTTGCAATTTCTTTCGATTGCTCGGGGTTCTTTAAGCGAATTGGATACACAGATTATTCTTGCCAAAGACTTGGGTTATTTGAACGATACTAGGAATATCCAGAACCGAATCGAACGTATTTTTAGCTTATTCGGCGGATTGATGAACTCCCTGAAGGGAAAGGTAGCAAATTGACCCCCCTCACTCCTCACCCCTCACTCCTCACAGAAAATCCGCTCCGCAGAGCGGTTTTTCTCGACCGCGACGGCACCATCAACGTGGAGAAAGACTACCTGCACCGGGTCGAGGATTTTGAATTCATCCCCGGCGCTCCCGAAGCTATCTCCCACCTGAATGATGCGGGGTTTGTTGTGCTGGTCGTCTCCAATCAAGCCGGGATTGCACGGGGATACTTCGAGCCGAGAGCGGTTGAGGCCCTGCATGAACACCTGCAGTCGGAACTGGTTTATTTCGGTGCCCACATTGATGGATTTTATTTCTGTCCGCACCATCCGACCGAAGGGCAGGGGGAATATCGGCAGGAATGCGACTGCCGCAAAGGCAAGCCCGGTCTTTTGTTGCAGGCGGCAGAAGAGCATGGGATCGATCTGGCGCAATCGTATATGGTGGGGGACAAAGCCTCGGATATTGAGGCTGGCGTTGCTGCAGGCTGCACCCCATTGTTGGTATTGACAGGATATGGTTCACAGGCGTCGGAGGAGGTTGCAGGCAAAGTCACCCGTTTCGCCGACCTGGCGGCAGCCGTTGATTTTATCTTGAAACGCCCATAAATAATCCCCTCCCAGCGGGGGAGGGTCAGGGTAGGGGAAGGGGTTGAATTTTGCATGTAACTCCACATTCACGAAGTGTCAATAAATCCAGTTGATAAATCCAATCTTAAAAATATATCGGTAAGGAGGGTGGTGTGAAAATGGTGACCTGTCAGGAGATTGCAGCCGGAGATGCGGCCATTGCGATGGTCGGCCTGGGCTATGTCGGGTTGCCGCTGGCGGCCGCTTTCGGCCATAAGACCAAGGTAATCGGTTTTGACATAAGCAGCAAAAAAATCGAGCAATTACGCAATGGCTACGATGCCACAGGTGAACTCAGCGGAGACGATCTTGCGCGAACCAGTATAGATTATACGCAAGACCCTGCACGATTGCAGGAAGCGCGCTTTATCATTGTCACCGTGCCGACGCCCATCGATGAATTCCGCAAACCGGATCTCTCGCCGCTGGTGTCCTCTTCGACAGCCATTGGCCGCAACCTCAAGCCCGGAAGCATCGTGGTGTATGAATCCACCGTCTATCCCGGCGTGACTGAAGAGGTCTGCGTTCCGATCCTCGAGCGCGAATCCGGTCTGACCTGCGGCGTTGATTTCAAAGTGGGCTATTCCCCCGAGCGCATCAACCCCGGCGACAAGGTTCATACCGTTGACAAGATCGTCAAGGTTGTCTCCGGCCAGGATGAGGAAACCCTGAATACGGTCGCCGCTGTTTATGAGATGGTCGTCACCGCCGGCGTGCATCGGGCTTCGAGCATCAAAGTCGCCGAAGCGGCCAAGGTCATCGAGAACACCCAGCGCGACCTCAATATCGCCCTGATGAACGAACTGGCGATGATCTTCAACAAGATGTCGATCCCCACCATGGATGTGCTGGCTGCGGCTGGCACCAAGTGGAATTTTCTCAAATTCTTTCCAGGACTTGTCGGTGGACACTGCATCGGCGTCGATCCCTATTACCTGACCCATAAAGCTGAAGCGATTGGTTATCATCCCCAGGTGATCCTGGCCGGTCGAAGAATCAATGACGGTATGGGAAAGTTTGTCGCCGAAATGACGGTTAAGAAAATGATTCAGGCTGACAAGGCCGTCAAGGGAGCGCGAATTCTGGTACTGGGATTGACTTTCAAGGAGAATGTGCCCGATATCCGCAACACGAAAGTGGTTGATATTGTCTCTGAACTCAAGGAATACGGCGTTGAGGTGCTGGTGCATGACCCCTGGGCGACTCCGGAGGAGACCCTGCACGAATATGGACTGGAACTCAGTCGCCTTGAAGATTCCCTGCCCGTGGACGGCGTGATTCTGGCGGTGTCACATGACAAGTTCAAGGATATAACTCCGGCGCGCCTGCGGGAGATGACATGCAACGGTAAAGGATGCGGAGTGGTCATCGATGTCAAGGCCATGTATTCGCGCCAGGTTATCGAAAATGAAGGGCTGATCTACTGGTCCCTTTAACCCGGGAGGGGAGCCGATCCCCGCAAAAGGATGACAACGCATGATCAAAAGTATGACCGGTTACGGTAAAGGGCAGGGGGAAAGCGAAAACCTTTCCCTGACGGTGGAGATCAAAACCGTCAACCATCGCTTCGGCGATGTCAGCATCAAGGCTCCGCGTTTTCTCATGGGCTATGACCATGAGATCAGAAAACGGGTCTCCCAGCGTCTGCGCCGCGGCAAAATCGATCTGTTCATCAGCCAGGATTCGCAGGAAAAGCTAGCCGCCGCGCCTGCTTTCAATCCTGCCCTGGCCGAAGCCTATGTGGAGATGTTTCGCCGCATGACCACGGCTTATGACTTGAAAGACGATTTGTCGTTGTCTCTGCTTGCTGCGCAGAAGGATGTGATCGTTCTGGAAGATTGCGCCGTTGCTGCAGAAGAAATCAGGAAATGTCTCGATCAGGCTCTTGAAAGTGCGGTCGACGCTGTTGAGTCGATGCGGGTGGCGGAGGGGCGCGCAACCCAGGAAGATATTGCCGCACGTCTTGATCTGATCGGCGATGTTCTTGAAACGATCGTCGCGCGTGCGCCCGAGGTTGTTCAGGAATGGCAGGTCAAGCTCAAGCAGCGACTCGAGCGGCTTGCTTCCGAAGTGGATTTCGATGAACAGCGTGTGGCCCAGGAAGTGGCACTGTTTGCCGACCGCTGTGATATCAGCGAAGAGATCTCACGTTTCAGGAGCCATCTTCAGCAGTTTCACGACCTGTTGCAACAACAGGAGCCTGTCGGCCGGCAACTTGATTTTCTGGTGCAGGAACTCAATCGCGAAGCCAACACCATGGGATCGAAGTCCAATGATTCACAGTTGACCCGTCAGGTTGTTCAACTCAAGGCGGAGCTGGAGAAGATCAAGGAGCAGGTACAGAATGTCGAGTAGTCAGACAAAGAGTCGCCCGAAGGGAGGTCTTTTCATTGTCTCTGCCCCCTCCGGCGCGGGAAAAACATCGCTGTGCAACCGGCTTGTTGACTTTTTCCCGCACCTGCGGCACTCTGTTTCTTTCACGACTCGGGCCCAGCGGGCCGGTGAAGAAGACGGGGTGGATTATTTTTTCATCACCCCGGAATCCTTCAAAGAGATGGTTGAACAGGGCGCTTTTGCCGAATGGGCCGAGGTTCACGGCAACCGCTACGGCACCGCCATCGAGACTCTGGAGCACTGGCGCGAGCAGGGTTGTGACGTATTGCTCGACATCGATATTCAGGGGGCTGCTCAGCTCAGGAAAGCCTACGGAGAGGGCGTTTTTATTTTTATTCTCCCTCCTGACCTGAAAGAGCTGCGCAAAAGACTGGAGAATCGTCAGACAGACGATGCGGAGGTGATCGAACGGCGCATGAAGAATGCCCGGGATGAAATCCGCGAGTCGGTTAACTACGATTATGTTGTCGTCAACGATGATTTTGATATCGCCCTGGATGCACTCAAGTCCATCGTTATTGCAGAAGGTTGTCGTACCGCACGGGTTCTGCCCGGTCTGACCGAAGTTTTCGATCTCGATATCTGATCATATTTCAAGTCGTTCAAGGAGTTTTTCATGGCAAGGGTTACTGTTGAAGATTGTCTCGTTCAGGTTCCAAACCGTTTTCTGCTCGCCATGGTTGCGGCCAAGCGCGCAAAGCAGCTTTATAAAGGCGCAAGCCCCCTTATCGAGAACAAGCAGAACAATAAGAAAATTGTTGTCGCATTGCGTGAAATTGCGGCAGGCAAGGTTGAATACGAGCTTCCCAAGCGTAAAAGATAAGCTTTTCCGGAATTGTTTGACCCGCCCGGCAGGCTGGTTGGCTGCCGTCCAAGGGGTTTATTGCCTGCGGGAGAACTGATTCGTTTAAAGCTGATTTCGGCAGGCGAACTTGTGTCGTCTGCCTTTTTCATGTCTGCATCATCTTTCCCGAATACATCCTCATGGTCCGTCTCGACGATATTCTTGAAAAAATCCGCTCCTATCTGCCTGGTGCCGACCTGGACCTGGTGCGCAAAGCCTATGTGTTCAGCGCCAAGGTTCACCAGGGGCAGAGCCGCCTGTCGGGAGAACCCTACCTGACGCATCCCATGGAGGTAGCTTATATCCTGGCGCAGCTGCGCATGGATGTTCCTACCGTCGTCACCGGGCTTCTGCATGACGCACTTGAGGACACCCTGACTACCCGCGAGGAAATCCAGGGGGTCTTCGGCGAAGAGATTGCTTCACTGGTCGACGGCGTCACCAAGATCGGCAAGTTCTTCCTGCGCTCCCACGAGGAACGCCAGGCGGAGAATTTCCGCAAGATGCTCATCGCTATGGCACGCGACATCCGCGTGATTCTGGTCAAGCTGTCAGACCGAGTCCACAATATGCGGACCTTGTCTCACAAGCCGGTCGAACAGCAGAGACGCATCGCTCGGGAAACTCTCGATATCTACGCGCCGCTTGCCAACCGACTCGGTATAAGCTGGCTCAAGGGTGAGTTGGAAAACCTCAGTTTTCGCTACCTTGAACCTAAGGCCTACCAAGAACTTTCCGAAAAGATCAGCCGCAAGCAGAAAGAGCGGGAGAGCTATATCGGAGAGGTCAAAAAACTGATCTCCGCCAAACTTGAAGAGCAGGGAATCAAGGGTGAGGTTTCCGGTCGCCTCAAGCATCTTTATTCCGTCTATCTCAAGATGGAGCGGCAGGGGATCGACTTTGAGCAGGTTCATGACCTGGTTGCTTTCCGGGTGATCGTCGATTCCGTGCGCGAGTGCTACGAGGTGCTGGGTATCATCCATTCCACCTGGAAGCCTGTTCCCGGACGTTTCAAAGACTACATCGCCATGCCCAAGGCCAACATGTACCAGTCGCTGCATACCACCGTCATCGGCCCTTTCGGCGATCGCATGGAGGTTCAGATCCGCACCTGGGACATGCATAATGTGGCCGAGGAGGGGATCGCTGCACACTGGAAGTACAAGGAAGGGAAAACGACCCCGGGGGATGAGCAGGAGACTCGCGGGTTCGGCTGGCTGCGCCAGTTGATGGAATGGCAGCGTGAGCTTACGGATTCCCGCGAGTTTATGGATGCGGTCAAGATCGACCTGTTCCCGGAAGAGGTTTTTGTCTTTACCCCGGGCGGGGAAGTCAAAGAGCTACCCAAGGGAGCAACGCCGGTCGATTTTGCCTACACCGTACACAGCGATGTCGGCCACACCTGCGTTGGCGCACGGGTCAACGGCCGCCTGGTGCCGCTGAAAACGCAATTGCACAACGGCGATGTGGTCGAGGTCATCACCGCGCCCAATCATACTCCCAGTAAGGATTGGCTCAAGTTCGTGCGGACCTCCAAGGCCCGCAACAAAATCCGGCAATGGGTCAAGGCCGAGCAGCGCGAGAAAAGTATCGAAATCGGGCGGGATCTTCTGGAAAAAGAGCTGCGCAAGCACGGCATGAGCTTTAACCGTGCCCTTTCCTCAGGGGAGATGAACCGGGCGCTGGAGGAGTTGGGATTTCACCAGGTGGATGAACTGCTGGCCTCGGTGGGTTACGGCAAGCTCAGCCCCGGTCAGGCGGCCGCGCGCATCGTGCCGGAGGAGAAGCTACGCGCAGAGCAGGAGGCGCGTCCAAGCCGCATCGGGCAGGTTCTCAACAAGATCCGCAAGAAACCCTCAAGCGCCATTAAAATCCAGGGGATCGAGGACATTATGGTGCGCTTTGCCAAATGCTGCAATCCTCTGCCCGGCGATAAGGTGATCGGATTTATCACCCGTGGGCGCGGGCTGACAGTGCATACCTCAAACTGTCCGCACGTCCTTGAAGCAGACCCCGAGCGGCGGGTGGATGTCGAATGGGATATGAAGAAAAAGACAACCCGGCCGGTCAAAATCAACGTCTATTGCCATGATCAGAAGGGGATTCTGGCTGCGATTACCGGCGCCATTACCCAGGGCGAAGCCAATATTATTGCGGCCAACATGCATGCTACCGCGGAGAAAAGGGCGGTTAATACTTTTGAGATCGAGATTGAAAACCTCGACCACCTCAACAAGATCATCAACGCCATTCACAAAATCAAAGGTGTCTACAAAGTCGAACGGGCCCGAAGCTGAGCCAGCGTTTATTCTTCTTCCGGGATTTTAAACACTTCAAGCACCCCGGGCAGGGCGCGCAGATCGTCTTTGTCAATGGTGTGAGTGTCGCCGATGACGCCAAGGATGGTGCGGTCCGCTCCCGTGGACTGGTGGAAATCGAAATCGTGTTCCACAAGATACTGCTTCACATGCTGCAGATCGTCTTCCGACGCCGTCTTCTTCATTACAATCAGCATCGCATCTACTCTCCTTTGGTCTTGATCCGTTCCAGACGACGTGATTCATCAATGACGCGTTCAAAAAGGCGCACAATGGCTCCGTCATCCAACGGGCCGGGATTGGCGCCTTTCATCCTCTCGAAAATCTTTTTTTCCCGTTGCGGGTCATAGACCGCGAGACCGACTTTTTTCTTGCAGTGACCGATGTCGAGGGCCAGCTGAGCGCGCTGATTGAAGATGCGCAGCAGTTCGTCGTCCAGGGCATCTATTTGTTTTCGTATCTCATTGATGTCCAAAAGCGCCTCCGTCAGATGTTCTTGCGAATCAGCGTGTCGCGTTTCCAGTGGCTGTCGTCGGTTTCGGGGTAGTCGATGGTGTAGTGCAGTCCGCGGCTTTCGTGACGCTCGAGGGCACAGCGGATGATCAGTTCCGCGACCGTGGCGATATTGCGTAACTCGATCAGGTCCGACGTGATGAAGAAGTCCCAGTAGTAGTCGGCGATTTCCTCCTGAATCATCTGGATGCGCCGGTGAGCACGCGCCAAACGTTTGGTTGAGCGCACGATCCCGACATAATTCCACATGGAAAGGCGGATCTCATGCCAGTTGTGTGCAACCACTACCTCTTCGTCGCTGTCACGCGCGCTTCCCGTATCCCAGGGAGAGATGAGGGGAAAGGGCGAGGCAGGCTCTGAAAGGCGCTTGATGCAGGTTTGCGCGGCGAGCTTCGCGTAGACCACCCCTTCAAGCAGGCTGTTGCTGGCCAGACGATTGGCGCCGTGCAGTCCGGTGCAGGCCGTTTCTCCGATGGCGAACAGGTTCTTAATGTCCGTCTCACCGTTCATATCGACTTTAATCCCTCCGCACAGGTAGTGCGCGGCGGGCACGACTGGAATCGGCTCCCGGGTCATGTCGATGCCGTAGGAAAGGCAGGTTTCATAGATGTTGGGGAAGTGCTCCTGGATGAAATCAGCCCCTTTGTGGGTGATGTCGAGGAAAACGCAGTCGTCGCCATGCACCTTCATTTCGTTGTCGATGGCACGGGCTACGATATCGCGCGGGGCCAGGTCTTTGAGTTTGTGATAGTTCTCCATGAAGGCGGTGCCGTCCTGACGCTTGAGTATTGCGCCTTCGCCGCGCACTGCTTCAGAGATCAGGAATGATTTGGCGTGCGGGTGGAACAGCGTGGTGGGATGAAACTGCATGAATTCCATGTTGGAGATGGCCGCGCCTGCACGGTAGGCCATGGCCACGCCGTCGCCGGTGGCCACATCCGGGTTGCAGGTATAGAGGTAGACCTTGCCGCAGCCGCCTGTGGCCAGAATGGTATAACGCGCCCCAAAAGTCGAAACTTCCTTCTCCTGAATGTCGAGGACATAAGCGCCCAGGCAAGAATTGGGACAAACCCGCCGGTGGGTGGCTTTAGCTTCGGTGATTAGATCCACTGCAATATGGTTTTCGTAAATCCGGATGTTGGGGTGGCTGCGGGCGGCCTCGATCAGTGTGCTCTCAATTTCACGGCCGGTGATATCCTGGACATGAAAAATGCGCCGCTCGCTGTGGCCGCCTTCGCGGTGAAGATCAAAGCTTTTATCCTTTTTGCGGGTAAATTCAACGCCCCAGTCGATCAGGTCCTTGATGGCTTCAGGGCCACGCTCCACCACCATCTTGACCACTTCGGGGTGAGACAGGTGGGCACCGGCCTCCATGGTGTCCTCGATATGTTTTTCGAAACTGTCATCCGGGGAGAAAACCGATGCGATCCCGCCCTGGGCCAGATTCGTGGCCGAATCGGCCATCTCCCGTTTGGTGACCAGGGATACGGTGCCACGCTCGGCGACTTTGAGAGCGAAACTCAGACCGGCAATGCCGCTGCCGATGACGAGGAAATCAGATGTGACTTTCATTCAGGGGCCTCCCTCCCGCTCGGGGGGAGCGGCAATTTGACGGCTCGAATCCTGCATGGCAGGGCAGTGTCATTTAAAGAGCCGAATGCCGCAAAAGGTGTCTCATAAAATGATCATTTCAATACGTTTGTCTGATTTAAGCACTCAGGCATTATGGGAATGCCAAAGCAGCATTGTCAAGCCTTTTGACATCGCTAAACCAGTTGAATTTCAGGCTATTTTTGATCTGCACTGAAAGAGGCGAGAGGATTGAAATGTTTAAAGAATCAATTCTATTGACGGCTTTTGTCCTGATTTTCAGTCATTTGGCGAATCCCGGTACGGCCTACAGCGATATCTTCCGCTACGTTGACGCGGACGGGGTGGTGCATTTTACCAACAGGCCCACCAGCGGCAATTATGAGTTCTATCGCAAGGAAAGTTCCGCCGGACTAGACGAGATCATCAGTCATTATGCTGGAACCTACAAACTTGAAGAGCCGCTTGTGCGCGCCGTGATCAAAGCGGAGAGCAACTACGATCCGACCCTGGTTTCAAACAAAGGGGCCGTGGGATTAATGCAGCTCATGCCTGAAACGGCTCGCTATCTCAGGCTCAATGTCGGCAATCTGACAGACCCTGAAGAAAACATCCGTGGCGGCACACGTTATCTGCGTATGATGCTCGACCAGTTCGGCGGTGATCTGGAATTGGCTCTTGCCGCCTACAACGCTGGTCCCACCACTGTACGCCAATATGGCGGCATCCCTCCCTACCCCGAAACGCAGACCTATGTCTCCCGCGTCAAGCGGTACCTGGCTTCCTATCAATAAAATCGCCGGCAAAATTTTTGGTATCTTCACCATGTGTGGGATGTTGCGATGCCATGCTGACCAGTTACAATTTTTTGAGAAATTTTTTGTTGACTTGGTTGAAATCGTTTGATATTTATTAGCGCGCTTGACGGCACACGCCACAAATCAAGCGGGAATAACTCAGTGGTAGAGTGCAACCTTGCCAAGGTTGAAGTCGCGGGTTCGAATCCCGTTTCCCGCTCCAGAAATAAAAAGGCCAGGTGAATAACCTGGCCTTTTTCTGTATAATAGTCCTGTCAATTCCGCAGTTCGCATATCTTTTTCCCATAAAGCCCAAATCTACCAATTCTACGTTATGAGTATGAATGACGAAAAAAACAGTCATAAAAAATTGCAACGGATAAAGTGCCCTCGCTGTCGTGAATGGACCACCTGGCAGGAGAATCCTCATCGCCCTTTCTGCAGCGCCAAATGTCGCCAGGTTGATCTCGGCAAGTGGGCGCAGGAGGAGTATGCCATTCCCGGCGAGTATGTGCCGCGCCCGGAAGAGGAAGAATAAAACTCTCAGCATTCAAGGATTTTGCATGTTTCTTCTTAAAATTCAGTCTCATTTTGCTGCCGCGCACAACCTGATTCACTATCAGGGCGATTGTGAAAACCTGCATGGTCACAATTGGAAAGTTGAAGTCGAGGTCGGTGCCCACGAGCTTGATAAGTCCGGGCTGGCCGTGGATTTCAAAGTGCTCAAGCGTGAAACCAACCGGGTGCTCGACCTGCTTGACCACAAATATCTCAATGAGGTCAAGCCCTTTGACGAGTTGAGCCCCTCGTCGGAGAATATTTCCCGCTTTGTTTTTGAGCAGCTCACTGAATCGCTTAATGATGGCAATGTTTTCGTTAAACGGGTCACGGTCTGGGAATCGGATAATGCCTGTGCAAGCTATGTCGCCGACTGAAGAAGCGAAGCTGATTGAGGTCTTCTCTTCCATCCAGGGGGAGGGGCTGTGGGTCGGCTGTCGCCAGATCTTTGTGCGCTTTGCCGACTGCAATCTCGCCTGTCGATATTGCGATACGCCGCATCAGCCGCAGCCCAACTGCCGGATAGAAGATGCGCCCGGGTCCGGGCAGTTCCGCTCTTTGCCCAACCCCGTGTCTCTCGAAATTCTGCACGGCATTCTCTCCCAGTGGCACCGCAACGTGCCAGGCATGCACCACTCCCTCAGTTTAACCGGAGGAGAGCCGCTGGCGCAGGTGGAGGCTCTTCAGCTCTGGCTCCCGCAACTGCGTGAACTGCTGCCGGTTTACCTCGAAACCAATGGGACCCTGCCTGCGGCGCTGGAAAAAATCATCTGCGATATCGATTATGTTTCGATGGATTTCAAGCTTGAATCGTTAAGCGGCGCGCAGACTCCATGGGATGAGCATCGGGAATTCCTGCGGATTGCGGCAAAGAGGGAAGGGTTTGTCAAGGTTGTGGTTGGTGAGCAGACACCGGTATCAGAGCTCGTCCAGGCGGCGGGTCTGATACATGAAATCGCACCCCAGATGCCGCTGATCATTCAGCCGTTGACCGAACAGGGGCGCTGCGCGGTGCGGGGCACAGTTCTGCTCCAACTGCAGCAGGAGGTTTCCCGTATTCATTCGCCGGTGCGGGTGATTCCGCAGACCCATCGCTTTATCGATGTTGTTTGAGGTTTGAGTGATGCGGAACCCTGAAGGAGGTTTGGACGCGTGATCCTGTCTGATATCACCATGCCTGAGTTTATTGAAGGGCTGCGGCAAACGCAGACCGTTCTGATCCCTTTCGGGGCCGTGGAGGAACACGGCCATCATCTTCCGTTAGGGACGGACACCATGCAGGCCTATGATGTCTGTTGTCGCCTCTCTGAGAAACGTCCCGTTTTCGTGGCACCGCCGATCTATTATGGGGTGTGCCGCTCAACCAGCTCTCATCCCGGCACGATTTCGATCACCACCGATACGCTGCGTGCGTTGGCGGTCGACCTGGTCAGCAATCTTTATCGTCAGGGGATGCGCAATTTTGTTCTGATCAGCGGACATGCCGGTGGCACTCATAACGCCGCTTTGGTGGATGCGGGAGAAAAGCTTTTGGCGCGGCTGCCGCAGGCAAGAATTGCGGTGGTGACAGAATACGATCTGGCGGCACAGCATGGGCGGGATTTGATCGAAACGGCAGGCGATGCGCATGCGGGCGAGATCGAAACCTCACGCATCCTTTTTACCCGTCCGCATTTGGTCAAAGGCACGAGCCCCCGGGAAACCCCGCAGTTCCCCAAGGGCATTCTGGTGCGCAACAAAAGAAACTACTGGCCCGGCGGCGTGCACGGCGATCCGTCCAGAGCCAGCGCTGAAAAAGGGGAAAAGATCGAAGCGCTGGTCGTTGAAGCGCTCGCCAGGCTGGTGGATGAACTGGAGAATTTCGTCGAAAAAGTCTGATCGGTTGATTTAATCCTGCTTTTGGCAGACCTTGTTTAGTTCGGCCAGGAGTTGCTCCAGGTCCACTTCATGAACCCCCGCACCATGCTCCACCTCTTCAAAATCAGCGATCTGACATTCCCGGCAGGACAGGCCGAACTTCTGAAATACGGCAATGGTTTCCGGATGGTTGCGGATGACATCGGCAATTATCATGTCTTTGGTAATCACAAGGCACCTCCCGTGGCACGTTGAATGGCGAGCCCGACAGCCTCCTGGAATCAATTCTGCGAGAGTTTCTTTTTCAAAGCATCCTGAACCGCCGGGGGCACGAATGTCTCAACCGGTCCGCCCAGCGTGGCGATTTCCTTGACAACGGTGGAGCTGAGATAAACATAGGGCACCGAGGTCATCATGAACATGGTTTCCACTTCATCATGCATGGCGCGGTTGGTTTGCGCCAGCATAAATTCATATTCAAAATCGGATACCGCCCGAAGTCCGCGCAGTATAACCCGGGAGCCGTGAGAAAGAACAAAGTCGACAAGCAGGCCGTCGAAAGTTTCGATGCGCACACGTTTGTTATCGACCAGGCGCTCCAGAAGTTCGATCCTTTCAGGTATCGAAAAAAGCCCTTTTTTCTCTGAATTGCGCGCCACCGCAATCACCAGTTCGTCGAAAACCTCGAGCCCTCGCCGAATAATATCAAGATGCCCATAGGTGACGGGGTCAAAGGATCCAGGATAGACCGCGATCCGCTTCTTCATTTTTAGTTCTCTCCCTGTTCAGTGTGAACGAAAAAATGCACAGCCGTCAATCCATATCGTCTGGAATCGATCAAGCTCAATGTGCCGATCTGCTGAGGAATATCTTCCTTGCGGTCGCATTCGGCGCAGACAATGCCGTTTTGGGCCAAGAGGCCCTGTTGATCGATCAGTTCCAGTGCAGAGGTAGCCAGGCCCCGGTCATAGGGAGGGTCCAGGAAAATCAGGTCGAAGGGGTCGTTTACGCTCATCTTCCGCAGTGCGCTGTCCACATCGGCACGCATAATTTGAACGGAGTCGCTCACACGGCAGGTTCGGGCATTGGCCTCGATCAAACGTACCGCCTTCGGGTCGCGCTCCACCAGGGTTGCCGTGGCGGCTCCGCGACTTAAGGCCTCAAGCGCCATCGCGCCTGATCCGGCGTAGAGATCGAGAACTTTTTTGCCTGTGAACACCCCCGTGCGGCTGAAAAGGATACTGAAAACGGCCTCGCGAACCCGGTCGGGGGTAGGGCGGATATTGAGCCCGGAAAAAGTGGATAATCTGGTGCCGCGTGCCGAGCCGCTAATGATGCGCAAAATAGAAACCGTTGAGAAAGGATTAGGGTCAAACCCGAAGAAACCTGGTCGAGGCAGGTAAACATCCGTAAATTACTGGGAAATTAGCACAGCGGGTCACCCTCGTCAAGAATGGCGTCCAGAATCTTTTTCCTTGAAACGTTTCAGAGCTGGTCCGTAAAGATCCAGTCAGATTATTCAAGATTTCGATGCCGGGATGTGATAAAATCGCACTTTTTACAAACGAGTCATGTGTATGATGGAAGAAACCGGGAAAGTCGTAGAAATCAAAAGTGGTGAAATCGCTGTCGTTGCCTGCGAAAAAAACAGCTTCTGCAAAAGCTGTGTCGCCTCCGGCAATTGCCTACCCTCCGAAGGCAATAAAATGCGACGGGTCGAGGCATTCAATCCCCTTGGCGCGCGTGTGGGGGATGAGGTCATTGTCGCCACCAGCACGCGTAATTTTCTGCGCAGCTCCTTTCTGCTCTATATCTTTCCTCTGATTGCCCTGGTTGTGGGGGCGATTGTCGGGCAGCAGATCGGCGAATCTGCCGGCCTCGGGATTGACTCCGATCTGCTTTCTGCTCTATTTGCGCTGGCATTTATGGTTGCGTCCCTTTTATGGATCAAGATGCGGTCCGGCTCCATTGCCCCTGAAAATGTCATGCCGATCATCCATCGTATTGTTTCATCCGCGAATTCAGAATCGAGTCAACAGCATGGGAATTAAAATCATCGCAACCAATAAAAAGGCCTACCATGATTACTTCATCGACGAAGTTTATGAAGCGGGTATAGCCCTCAAGGGAAGCGAGGTTAAATCGATCCGCGAGGGCAAGGTCAACTTGAAAGAAGCCTTCTGCAGGATAAAGAACGGCGAAGTTTTCATTCACAATATGAACATCAGCCCTTACGAGTTCGCCAGCCAGGAGGCTGTCGATCCGGTACGCATGCGCAAGCTCCTGCTTCATAGAGAAGAAATCGCCAAGCTCAGCCGAAAGATTGATGAGAAGGGGTTCTCCCTGGTTCCGACCAAAATTTATTTTAAAAACAGCCGTGCCAAGCTGGAGCTGGGCGTGGCGCGTGGAAAGAAGCTCTACGACAAACGCGAAACGCTCAAGCGCAAGCAGCACGACCGCGAAACCGCCCGGGCCATTCGGGAGCATCACAAATAAACCGGATAAGTGGCCGGACAAATCCTCCCTTGAATTTTTAGATAATTTGTGTCATATTTAGGTCACTCCATACGCCTGACCCCTCATAAATATAACAAGGGGGTGCCAAGGTTTCGACGGAGGTTGGAAACGAAGGTTGCATGCCGGGGACGCCAGTTGGCCTCGTTAAAAAACTGGCACTTATACAAACGCCGACAACGACGTTTCGTACGCACTGGCAGCTTAATTGCTGTCACGTCTTCAGTTTCATCGCCCGCGTGGCTCTGAAGACGTCAATTTAGTGGGCTAGCCTGAGCGAGCGCCTGCGGCGCGAAGGCGAAATCAAAGCAGGCTCGCCTGTCGGATATCCTGTTCGTGGGAGCCCCGTCAGGTTAAATCCAAAACACGGACTACGCATGTAGACGCCTTGCGCGGAAGACTTTCGGACGCGGGTTCGATTCCCGCCACCTCCACCATTTACAAAAGACAAACCCGTCTCTCTGGGGTCATTCTCCGGGGTGACGGGTTTTCTTTTTCCCCTTGTTTCTAAAGGGTTTGCGCCTGTTTCACATCTTTCCAAAGCACCTCTCCGCTCCATCGATTCTCCCCATCTTCCCGCCTTTCTTTCTCTGTTTGGCCCCTGATTCTCTGTTTTCTCCGGACCAAGTCCGAAGCTCGTCCGGAAAGCTACATCCTTGATTGATATGGGTTTGCGGCTGATTGCCATTTTGGGCGGTTGTCTTATGTCATCGTTCGATGCCGCAACCGGACGTTTTTTTCGAAATCGCCCGCCTCGGCCATGAAAAGAAGCGTGGTCAACTCCGGTTTCCTGCCCCCAAAGAAGACAAATCCGCAGGACAGCGGATTTGGACGGCCGCAGGCCGCCCGCAGGGTGAGCGCCATGGATGGCGCGAATCAAAAGCCGACGCTGATGGTCGGCTCTCTGGGGCGGTCTCCGGTCCGGTCGTCAGTCGGTGGCAAAGCCGAACTGGCGGCGCTGCTCGGCCCAGTCCTCCGGGAAGGTCTGGGTCAGTTTGGCCAGCGAGAGCCCGTTGGGTTCCTCACCGTTGATCAGGGCTTCGACGATGTCGGGGGCCAGGGTCGTCAGCTTGAGAATGCGGGCCACATACGAGCCATCGACGTCGAGGGTACGGGCAAGCTCGCTGATGGACTTGATCTGGCCGGATTCGAGGATGTCGGCCCAGGAAAAGGCCCTGCCCAGCGCCTGGAGGACGGCGGACTGCACCGGTTCCTGCGCTCCGGTGATTTCTCCATCCAGGGTCTGGGGAGCGATGACCGTCTTGCGGCCGCGCATGCGCCGGATCAGCATCGGGATGTGGATCTGCAGGTTGCCGTTGTCGGCTACGGTAATGGTCGGCTTCATTTTGTTCGCCCCATCCCTGAGGCTAACCCCTTCGGGGCCGCCCTGTCGGGCGTCAAAAATAGTTCCAGACGATTTTTTCATCGAATTGCCCTCCGTTCGGTGACTTCGCATGCCAGCCCAGCCAGTTCGGCGATGAGCGTTGTCAGCCCGTTGGTGCGCAACTCCATGTCGATTCCGGTCTCGCGGATCTCGACCTTATCCACCAGGAGGCGGATGAGCCGGTTTCGCTCCACCGGGAAAAGGTCTTCCCAGAAGCCTTCGACATTCTGGAAGGCCTCCGAAACATCCTGTTCCGTGATGCTGTTCCCCTGGTAGGCTCTGCATCGCTCGTTCACGTGCGTCAGTTGTTTCGAGAGCTCGACCGCCTGGCGGTTGACGGTTGTCAGCATCTCGGCCTTGCCCGGCTGATCGTTGCCGGGCCTCATCAGTTCGAGGGCTTGCTCCCGCGCCTGCGACAGCTCCATCTCGAGTTGGGCTTTCTGCTTGAACAGCCGCTCCCGCTCCACCTGCTCGATGTCCCGGGCCGCAAAGAAGGTTTTGGCCACCAGCGTCGGTGTGCGGAACACCGCGCTCAACTGCTCGACCACGGCCTGCTCGATGTCCCCGGCGGGAATCCGTTTGAGCGGACACCGGCTCACGGTCCGCTTGCTGTCCTTCTGGCAGATGTAATAGGTGTAGTGGCGGCCGTTCTTGCGGGCGTAGGTCGGTCCCATCGAGCATCCGCAGTGGCCGCAGCGGATGACGCCCTTCAGCGGGGCGACCATTTTGGTTCTGGCCATGGAAATCTTGACCGGTTTGTTGTCCTCCAGGATGACCTGCACCTTGTCCCAGGTCGCCCGGTCAATGATCCCATCGTGCTCCCCGGGGTAGCTGCGATCCTTGTGGGCGATCTCGCCGATATAGATCCGGTTGTTGAGCAGCCGGTAGATGTGGGCGGTGTTCCATTCGGAGCCCTCGCGCACCTTGCCTTTCTTGGTGGTCCAGGCCTTGGTCCGGTATCCCTGTTCGTTCAATTCCTGGCCCAGCTTCTTGGCCGAGCCGATCTGGATGAAGCGGCGGAAGATGTACTGCACCGTCCTGGCCTCATCGGGGTTGACCAGCAGCTTCTTGTTCTCCCGGTCGACGTCATATCCGATGATGGGCACGCCGCCGCAGTATTTCCCCCGGCGCTTGGCGGCCGCCACCTTGTCCCGGATACGTTCAGCGATGACCTCCCGCTCGTACTGGGCGAAGGTAATCAGGATGCCGAGAAACATCCGGCCGGTGGGGTCGGTGGTGCTGAAGTGCTGGGTGACCGAGACGAAGCTGACACCCTTCTCGTTGAAGAGGTCGATCATCTTCATGAAGTCCAGCAGCGAGCGGGACAGCCGGTCGACCTTGTAGACCACGATCACGTCAATCTTCCCGGCATCGATGTCCTCCAGCAGGCGGCGCAGCCCCGGGCGCTCCATGTTCCCACCCGAGAAACCACCATCGTCGTAGCGATCCGGCAGAGCCGTCCAGCCCCGCATCCTCTGGGATTCGATATAGTGTTCCGCCGACTCCCGTTGCGCATCCAACGAGTTGAACTCCTGTTCGAGCCCTTCCTCATGACTCTTGCGGGTGTAGATGGCGCAGCGCAGGGTCTTGTTTTTGCCCGGCGCTACATTGCTGTTATCAAGCATCCGAACCTCCTTCGGCTTTTCTGCCGTAAACCTTCTTCAGCCCGAAAAAGACCTTGCCGTTCCAGCGCGTCCCGGTGATCTCCCTGGCCACCGCGCTGAGCGACCGGAAGGTGCGGCCTTCGAACTCATAGCCATCGGCAAGGACGATCACCTCATAGCGCCGGTCGTTCCAGACCCGCACCAGTCTGGTCCCGGGCAGGAGCGCCTCGTTCGATTTCCGCTCTTCTGGGATGCGTCGATTGACAGTGGCTACCGGGTCCTCCTTGGCGGCCTGCTGGAGATGGACCTTGGCCTGCTCGGACAGCCCGCCGTAGAAAAGCTCCTGGATGCGATAGGCCAGCCGCTTGATGAGGAATTGCTTTTTGTACTGGGGCGGCTCTTCGCCGTAGAGGTCGAGCCATTTTTCCCGGAGCTGCTCCAGGGACATGGATTGCAGCAGGGCCATCTGCCGAAGGACCGAGTTTCGGGTTCGGTCCTGATTCTTGCCGCCGGTGGCGGCGTTGTGTAACTCATTCATTTTCAACTCCTTATTTTGGTTTCCGGACGAGTTGTCATGAATGAATGCTCTGTTCCGGCAATGAATCAAGTCCTTCTCCGAGCACAGGGGAAGAATCTTCGAAAGCATCTAACTCATTGCCCACACATGCGTTTTTTGCCTTTCGGCGCAGGATCGCCGTGGCCAGAATGGAGGCGGCTGACTGGAGCCTCGCCTCACCCGACAGGCGGCCGGGTTTGCCGTTTTTGCCAAGGTCATCCGTCCCTGGCCCATCATTCATTTCCTGTACATCCAACATCGAACACCTCCGGTTGGACCGGGGGCTGGATGGCGTGGATGCCAGAAAACGGCGGCGGTCGGGATGCGCGTTCGATGGCACCCACAACCGCCTCAGCTCCGCCTCTGGTCGGTTATCTGGTTACATCCGGCTTGAACCGGACTTGCGTTCGTTACCTACCGGAGGGACGTGCAAGATGACGGAATCAGACGAGAAGTCCTGTTTTTTTATTGGCCTGATGTTCATCAGGTCGTATATTTTGTGGTCATAAATTGGGCTTAATCCGCTCAGTGGCTACGACACGGAGCAATCGCCTTGGGAAAGGGAAAGGTATCGGAAATAACCGACCCACAAGCAAACACGCTGAGGGTCATTTGCCAAATCATCGATGAAAAGGGGTTGCCGCCAACGGTGAAAGAATTGTCGGAAGTCCTTGGTATCAGCCACGCGAGCGCCCACGAGCAGATCGCTCAACTGGTACGGAAAGGCTATCTGAAGAAAGAAGCTCGTAAGGCCCGAAGCATCGTCGTCATCAGGAGGCCCGAGTAACGATGCTGGGTCGCGAAAAATAAGGAGATCGACATGGGGCACGTCAGACTTGGAAGCCTTCCGAGGTCGAGGGCATGGAAAGAGGTGGTCGGCCTGATCACGGCCGGTGCCGACGTGTCCCAAATCGCAAACGCAACAATCCGGGCAGCCGATAAAGCATTCACCTTCGTGCTCAACGATGAGGGGTTCACCGAGGCGGTCTGGTTGATGACGCAGCTCGCCATTGCCGCAAAAAAGGAGAACCTCGGCGAGCATCTCCAATCCCTCGGCGTCAACCTGCCGCAGGATACATCCCTTCCCGATCTTGCCGCCGCAGTCTCCGAGGCCCTGGATAACAAATTGGAGTCCAACGGTGGCCGATCCGACCTCGGTGAAATGTCTCAGCGTGCATTGGTCGGAGCCCTGGTAGAGCACATCTCACCAAAACTGCCGTCTCTCTTCGCCCCCGGGCCAGATGATGTTCGGGCCGCACTGGCGGCGCTCGGTAAAAAGCGAGAGTTCGGAGAGCTGTCGCGGACTTTCTTCGCCAAGCTGACCAACGAGAGCATGAACTACTTCCTTTCAAAAACGCTGGCTACCCATCTTGGCGAGGGCCAGCGCTTTGCCACCATGAATGAAATGGAACAATTCGAGAAGGCTCTGAACACGCACTGTAAAGAGGCGTCCCTGATCGTCGAGCAGTTTTCAGCAGATTGGTTTTCGAAGCACAGGTACGAAGAAGGTGGTGACATCTCCAGGGAGTCTTCCAATGGCTTCGCCTCTTACGCGCTGAAAAAGATGAAGGACGAGCTAAAAGAAGGAGCGCGAGCCGATGCAAGATAAACGATATATCATCTGTGGGAACGCACCGACCGATGGGATTGAAGAAAATCCTGACCGTGATCTGCGCCTGCGCCTTTGGGGTAAGGATGGGCCGGACAAGATCACCCTACGCATTGAAGACATCCACAAAAAGATGAGCAAGGACGTGCCTGATTCTTTCCAGGACCTGCTCGAAATCGCCACCTACGTTTACAGTGCCGATCAGGCCATCCCACGAGGGGCCGACGACGTCGATTCTTTTGGCCATGGCTGGCGCAGGGATCTGCACTTCATCATCCCGGTGCGGAAGCCAGATTTTTGGAACGGAGACGATATCCACCAGGCGCTGCGCTCCACGCTTGGTTTCTTGTCTGACGACAACTATCACTTCGAGTTCGTCAAACTGAAAGAGGCTCAGGCATTCCAGGGCTATCTGGACTTCAACGATGACGGGCGTCTTCTCGGTTATCCGGAACAGGTGGTGATGTTTTCAGGCGGCCTGGATTCGCTGGCCGGAGCTATCGACGAGGTGTTGAACGAAAAGCACCGGGTCGTCCTGGTGACCCACAAGTCAACCCCGAAACTCAACAAGCGCCACCGCCGCCTGGAAAAGATGATTGCCGACAAGGCTGGGGAAAACGCCCCGCTACACATCGGCGTCCGGGTCAACAAGAACAAGGGCCTGAACTACGAGTACACCCAGCGCAGCCGATCCTTCCTTTATGTGTCTATCGGGGCGACCATCGCAAAAATGCTCAATCTGAAAAGCGTCCGTTTTTACGAAAACGGGGTCATCAGTTTGAATCTGCCGGTCTGCGCTCAGGTAGTCGGCGGCCGGGCAACACGCACCACCCACCCCAGGGTGATCCGAGGCTTTCAGGAAATCATCAGCCTGGTGGCTGGCGAACCGTTCACGATTGAGAATCCCTACATCTGGAAAACCAAGGCCGGTGTTATCGAGGTGATCACCAAGGCCGGATGCCAGGACATGATCGCGGCATCGACCACCTGCACCCATACCTGGGAGATGACCAATCACCATACGCATTGCGGAACGTGTTCGCAGTGCATCGACAGGCGTTTTGCCATGATTGCGGCAAAAGCGGATCAGCATGACCCCGTGGAAGACTATAAGGCCGATATCTTCACCCAAAGTCGAAGCAAGGACGAGGACAAGATCATGGCTGCCGCGTACCTGGAGCGAGCCAACCAGGTCCGTGATCAGGATGACATCACCCAGTTTATCGCTCGATTCAGCGAGGTAAGTCGGGTCTTCCGCTACTTGAATGGGAACCCCGGAAGCGTGGCCCAGAAGGTCTATGACCTTTACAAACGCCACGCCAAGGAGGTCTGCGAAGCGATGGACACCATGGTCGCCCGCAACATCACGGCCATCCGTCAGCGCACCTTGCCGGGAGACTGTTTGCTTCGGACGGTCTATGAATCGGGATCGGTGATCTCTGTCCCAGCTATTCCGGTCGAGCAGAAGCAGCCGGACAACTACTTCAGGAAGCGCGGGGGTGTCTGGGCCGCACGCTTTAACGGCAATGCCGAGGTGCTCGTGACGGGTGTCGACAAAGGAGCCGAGTACATCAACTTCCTTCTGGCGAGGCCCAACAAGGAAACCTCGGTCTACGAGATCGTCTGCGGGTTGGCCATCAATACCTGCAACACGTTTCTGAACTCTGATGAAACCGAAGACGGTTTTCAGGTCACCCAGGGGGTTCCGTTGGGCGATACCGGCTTCGTCGCCGACCGCAAGGCTATCGAGCAGTACCGGGAGGCGGCTCACGATCTTCTTCGAGAAATTGAAGACGCACGAGCAGAAAACAACGCTGCCGAGATTCAGCGGCTTGAAGAAGAAATGGCAAAGGTGACCACAGCAATCAACGAGGCGGTTGGTCTGGGTGGCAAACTCCGGAAATCCAACGACAAGCGGAAGAACATCCGCGACGCCTTCCGGAACGCCGTGAACCGGGCCATCACGTATCTGGAGAAGTATGACAAGCCGCTGGCCGCCCACCTGAAGGAGTCCATCAAGTGCGGCAACGAACCGGTCTACCGGACCGAAGAGGAGATCGTTTGGGAGGTCCGCCCGATAGTCAACGAGTGACCCGGGACCACCCAGGAAGAAAAAACTAAAAAAAATTTCCGCTACGCCAAATGTAGCCATTGCGACGCCGGATGTAGCGCCTTCCCCAATGAAGGCGCGATCCGGCGTTTTTTATTGGTCAGCACAGGGTTGGCCACCGGGCGTGCCAGAACTTCCGAACAAGGAGACTGGCAGTGGCACAAGTCAACAAAGCACACCTCACCCCACCGAAGCGGCGACTCATCGAGTTGATGCAGGACATCAACTTCGGCCGCATCACCAACATTCCGGTCCGCGAAGGCGAGCCGGAACTCACCCCTGACACGGTCATCGAGCGCGAGATCAAGCTGGGCGGACAAAGCGGTCCCCGGCCCGAGCGCGACCAGGATGACTTCATTCTCAAGCAAGAGGTCGTGGCGCTGCTGGAGCACCTCGCGCAGATGGGCAGCGGAAAAGTCTGCCTGCTCGAGATCAAGCACGGTCTCCCGTTCCTGATGCGCATCGAGGAACGGGCAGCCTGAACACGTAACGACCTGAACCCTTAGACACTGGACAACAAGCTGGACGCATGGCGGAGGCTGTTGTGGGTGTCGCCGAGCCGAATACGGCAATTGGCGGCGTACCTGCGACCCCTTCGCCCACGCGACAGCTTTGTCCTGTGATCTGGCCCGTGCCGACACCCACGCGGACCTCCTCCTCGCTCCGAGGAGGCCCCGATGGTTTCACAGAATTCTTACGACGGCATCGACAAGTATGCCGCCGACCTCATTCGGCACAAAGCACGTCAACTCGTAGGCAAGGCCGGATTCACCGAGGACGACAGACCCGACCTCGAACAGGAACTGATGATCGATCTGCTGCAGCGGATGCGGCATTTCAATCCCGCCAAGGCCAAGAAGACCACCTTCATGGCCCGGATCGTCGAACGTCACATCTCCACCATCCTGGAGGCACGGTTCGCCCAATGCCGGGACTGGCGGCTCTGCCAAACCTCACTCAACGAACCCCTCGACAACGGCGAAGGCGACACCGCCGAGCGGATCGACTTCCTGGATAGCGAAGGCTCTCTGGGAAGCGGCACCCGCGAAACAAGAGAGCGTCTCGCCCATGAGATCCGCATGGATCTCGGCCAGGCCATCGCCTCGCTGCCGGAAGAGCTCCGGGATCTGTGCTTGCGTCTGCACGACAGCACCATGGCCGAAGTCGCCCGGGAGATGGGCATTCCCAGAACCACCCTCTACGACCGGCTGAGCAAGCTGAGGGACGCATTCCGCGAGGCCGGGCTCGAGGACTACCTGTGATCTCCGACGCATCGGCTCCGCCTCCGGTAAGTAAGCACCGTGCCGCATGGTGCGGCTATCCGGGGCCTCGGAAATCAGAACCTGAACAAAAGAGGAGTTCAACCATGACTCACGACACTTACAAGTACCGTTTTGACGAGTCGGTCCCGGCCCAGGAACTGGAAGACACTTTCATGCTGGCGATGCTGGCCGTCGAAAGCCTGCATGGCCGTTCCCGTGTGCGGATGGAGAGCCGGTTCAATTTGGACAAGGCCCGACGTACCTGCGTGATCGACGCCTCCACCGATGTCGGCAGTGACCTTGCCCGCATCTTCACTGGCTTCGCCACCAAGGAATACGGTGAACGCTCGGTCCTGATCGAACGATCCCAACCGTCGGGTTGCGCCTGTGCCTCCAAGCATCGCGTAGCGCCCGCCGCCGAAGCGGGGGTGGCGGTATGAGCGAGCTGATGACCACCACCTATTCCATGTGGCGGCTGTTCCGCAACTGCCGCATGGCCTGCAAGTGGCGCTATATCGACGAGCTGGTGCCGCTCGAGCGCGACCCCAATCTGGCCTTCGGCTCGGTCATCCACGACTGCCTGGAGTGCTGGCACAGCGAGCGGGAGCTGGCCAAGGTCCTCGACCACATCGACCGGACCTATCCAAACCGGGCGCAGGACGATCATCAACAGGCCGACTGGCATCTCGCCCGGGCCATGATGAGCGCCTATGCGGAACACTACCCGGCCGAAGCGTTCGAGGTCGTCGCGCTCGAAAAGACCTTCGAAGGTCCCATCGTCAACCCGGCGACCGGGGCGACCTCACGCAGTTTTATTCTCGCCGGGAAGGTGGACGGCATCGTCCGTCAGGATGGCCAGTATTTCCTGCTGGAACACAAAACCGCCTCGCAGATCGACGCCAGCTACCTGGAGCGGCTGTGGACCGATTTCCAGATCATCCTCTACGCCTGGTACCTGGAGCAGACCCTCGGCATCACGGTCAGCGGCATCATCTACAACGTCCTGGTCAAGGCCAAGTTGCGCCAGGGAAAGGGTGAGACCGAAGCCGAATTCGAGGCCCGCCGGGCGGAGCTGATCGCCAAGTCGAAAACCGGCAAGAGCAGCGCCAAGCGCAAGTTGCCGGAGGACGACGACACCTTCCAGCAACGGCTCCAGGAGAAGTACCTCGAGCCGGGCATGTTCCACCGCGAGGTGCTCTACATCTCCCGCGACCAGTTCGAGGAACTGCGGGCGGAGCTGTGGGAACTCTCCAAGGCCATGCTCGACGCCCGTCGGCGCAACATCTTCTACCGCAACACCAGCTACTGCTTCCAGTACGGAAGGCCCTGCGCCTACTTCCAGCTCTGCCGCTCGGGCGGCAACCCCAACGTCATCGAAAACCATTTCCAACGGATCGCCCCGCACGAAGAGCTGCGGGACGGAGCCGGTGAAGACGCCGCTCCGGTGTTCTGAAATCCCAACCATAAGGAGACGAAGCCATGCTTCCCAAGACCAAAAGCAAACCCAAACACACGCTCTCGGATCTCACCGCCCTGGTGTACGGCCCGAGCAAGATCGGCAAGAGCACCTGGTGCTCCAAGGCCGATGACGCACTGTTCCTGGCGACCGAGCCGGGCCTGAATGCCCTGGAGGTGTTCCAGACCCCGATCACCTGCTGGGACGACCTTCTGCAGGCCTGTGCCGAAATCGCCGAGGGCAAGCACGAGTTCAAGACCATCGTCGTCGATACGGTGGATAACGCCTACAAGATGTGCTCGGACTACGTCTGCAAGAAATTCAAGATCGAGCACGAATCTGACCTGGGCTACGGCAAGGGCTACGCGCTGATCAACAACGAGTTCCAGCGCGTCATCAACAAGCTGGCCTTCCTGCCCTACGGGCTGATCCTGATTTCCCACTCCCAGGAGCGGGACATCGAGACCCGGACCGGCAAACACACCCGCATCGTGCCGACGCTGCCGGAAAAGGCGCGGAAGCTGGTCACCGGCCTGGTGGATCTGATCCTGTTCTGCGATCTGGACATGAAAACCGGCGATGACGGCAAGCCGGTCTGGCAGCGCGTGATGCGCACCAAGCCCAGTCCCAACTACGACGCCGGTGACCGCACCGGCCGACTCCCCGAAGTCATCCCCCTCGATTTTTCGAGCTTCGTTAAAGCCTTCAACAACACGGCAGCCGGAGCTGCGGCGAGTGCCGCCCGGCCGAAGCCGGAGCCGACCGCGAGTGCGGCGGCGAAACCTCAACAGTAAGGAGATCCGACCATGGAACACTACGAAAACCAATCCAGCAGCAACCTCGACCTGGCGCAGTTCGACGACGCCTTTGAAACCGCCGAAGTCGAGGAACGCGAGTTCGAGGCCGTCCCCGACGGCAAGTACCAGGTCAACGTCGACCGGGTCGAACTGACCCGCGCCCAGACTTCGGGCAACCCCATGCTCAAGTGGACCCTGCGCATTCTCGCTCCGACCCACAAGGGCCGTCTGCTCTGGCGCAACAACGTCATGGCCAGCAACGAGAACATCAAGTGGCTCAAGCAGGACCTCTACACCTGCGGGCTGCAGCTTCAGAAGCTCTCCGACCTGCCGGGCCACCTCGAGCAGCTTCTCAACATCAAGCTGGAGGTGACCAAACGCACTCGCGGTGAAAACGAGAACATCTACTTCAACCGTCGCATTGTCATGGCCGACGATGCCGGGGCTCCCGGCGCGGCGATGGACGACATGATCCCGTTCTGATGATGGACCGGATCACCGTTGTCGTCGACACCCGCGAACAGGAGCCCTACAGCTTCGATTGCGACAAGGTTTCGGCGGTTCGCAAGGCGCTGCCCGTCGGTGATTACTCGCTGGTTGGCCTCGAGGAACGGGTGGCGGTGGAGCGCAAATCCCTGACGGATTTCGTCTCCACCGTCATCCGGGGCCGAAAGCGGTTCCACCGCGAGCTGGAAAAGCTCTCCGCCTATGAAGCCGCCTGCGTGGTTGTCGAGTGCAACTTTCGCGATCTGGTCGATGGCCGCTACCGCAGCGATGCCCACCCGCACGCGCTGATCGGAACGGTCGCCTCCATCGTCGTCGACTTCGGTGTCCCAGTCTACTTCTGCTCGGACCGGCAGGCCGCCTGCCGTTTTGTCGAGGAGTACCTGACACGTTTTCACCGGAGGATCGCGAAATGCCAAAAAGAAATGAGAGTAACCCGGCGCGACTCCGGGGAAGAATAGAGCGCGTTTACTATGCCGGACCCAAGTTTTCCGCAGGGCGACTGCTTACCCCGACCGGTGAGGAAGTCCAGTTCGCGGGCAATTTGTTCGCCCGGGAAAATCAGCCTGTGGTCCTGCTCGGGTCGTGGGCCACCCATCCCAAATACGGCCGTCAGTTCAAGGTCGACGGGATGGAGCACGACCTCGAACTCGATCCGGAGGGGCTGATCCACTATCTGGCCAACCATCCGGAGATCAAGGGCATTGGTCCGGCCAAGGCCAGATTGATCGTCGAGAGTTTCGGCGACGCCTTTGAAGAAACCCTTCTGAACGACCCCGAGCGCATTGCGCTCAAGGCTCGACTGCCCCTGGAAGCGGCCCGGCGGTTGCGTGACGAATGGTTGAAGAACCGTAGCGTTAACACCGTCATGGCCTGGCTGTCGGCATTCGGCCTGACCCATCATCAGGTCACCACCCTGGTCGAAAGACTCGGCGGCAACTGCCTCGATATCCTGAAGGAAGACCCGTACATCCTCATTCGGGAGATCCGGGGATTCGGCTTCAAGAAGGTCGACAAGATCGCCCGCAAGCTGGGTACCCCCAAGGACCATACCCCTCGCATCCGCGCTGGGTTGAATTTCTGCGTCCGTGAAGCCCTGGACAATGGTCACTGCTGGATCGAATACGAGGATCTGGTGGACCAGGCCAATTTGCTGCTGGTCATGGATGCCCTGGATAGCCGGGTTCGTATCGAGAGCGCCCTCGACGCGCTCATCGAAGAACAGGCGCTTGCCTGCGATTCCCACGGCGGGCGTTTCGTGGTCGCTCTGCCCGAGATCGTCCGCATGGAGCGGGAGCTGGCCTCGTTGTTCGGCCAAGCCGAAACACCCAACCCGCATTTCCAGTCCGTCAAGAAACTCGATGCCCTGATTCGGCGCTGCGCATCAACGCTGAACGAGAAGCAGCTCGAAGCGGTGCACTCGGCCCTCCACCACAGCATCAGCCTGATTTCGGGTGGAGCCGGTTCGGGCAAGAGCTACACCATTTCGGTCATCAACACTATCTGCGAGGAGAGCGACCTGGAGGTCGTGCTCGCCGCGCCGACCGGCAAGGCCGCCAAGCGCCTGGAGGAAGTCAGCGGCCGTAGCGGCACCACCATTCACCGCCTGCTCGGCTATGACGGCAAGGGTTTCTCGCGCAGCAAGGAGAATCCCATCGATGCCGACGTCTTGGTGGTCGACGAGTTTTCGATGGTGGACGTGCCCCTGGCCTGGCACTTGTTCGAGGCGGTCGACCTGTCGCGGACCACGGTGCTGCTGGTCGGGGACCACAACCAGCTTCCGCCGGTGGGACCAGGGAACATCCTGCGCGATCTGATCCAGACACGCGCCATCCCCACGGTCATCCTCGACAAGGTCGTGCGCCAGGCGGGCGTCCTCAAGGAGAACTGCACCGCCGTTCTCAAGGGCGAAGTGCGCAAGACCAGCGAGGCGTCGGTATCTGGATGCCGGGATTGGTATCTGGTGGATCAGTTCACAGATCCGATGGCGGCACGCTCGTTCCTGCTGGAGTTGTTTCAGGAGCGGCTCGACGCCCTGGGGTTCGACATCATCAAGGACGTGCAGGTGCTGACGCCGACCCACAAGGGGCCGCTCGGCACCAAGGAACTGAACGAGGAACTGCAGCGGCTCATCCAGCGCAAGCTCTGGAACGCCGAGGTACCGCCGGTCGCTATGGGCCGCCGCGCTCCGTTTCTCAAACACGACAAGGTCATCCAGACCCGGAACAATTACGACCTGAATGTGATGAACGGTGCCATCGGCTATGTGGTCGATGTCCTCGCGAACGGCACCCTGGTCATCGACTTCGACGGCATGCCCGTGGAGATGGAAAAGGGTTCGCCCGACCTTCAGGACCTGCAGCTCGCCTATGCGCTCACCATCCACAAAACCCAGGGGTCCGAATTCCCCTGCGCCGTGGTGGTGGTCCACAAGGCGCATTCCTTCATGCACCACCGTAATCTGCTCTACACCGGGGTGACCCGCGCCCGGCGCACCGCCATTGTCCTGGGCGACCATTGGGGCATCCAAAACTGCGCCAAGCGTTGCCAGGTGGATGACCGTCGGACCTTTCTGCCCCTGTTTCTGGACGCCGCCCAGCACGCGGAGGCCGATTTCGCCCGTGTCGCGGAGGCCGAATGAGTATGGGCGGAACGGATAACGTCAGGGAGTATTACCGGCACGTCACCGAGATGGACATCGGTGACGTGGCCCGGGAACTCCTGCCGGGACGGATCACCCAGGAGACCGGCCAGCGCTTGATGTGCGACTGCCCCAACCATCAGAGCCAGTCGCGTCTGTCGCTGCACGTGATGCTCGACAAGCAGGGCTGGTACTGCTTCGGCTGCGGAGTCGGCGGTGATGTGCTGCAGCTCGTTGAGTTCATTCAGACGGGCTCGGTCACCGCCGGGCAATCCGGTCCGATGCCGGACAGCCACCGTCAGGCCCGGGACTATCTCGCCAAGAAGGCGGGCTTGCCGCCGCTGTCGCGCTATGGCCTCAGCCAGGAGCGTCTGGCCCAGACGGAGGCCGACCGCGCCTTCGAACTGCGGGTCAAGGACGCGCTGACCTCGCTGGCCAGGCTTTACCACGCCAGACTCAAAGAGTCGCCGGAGGTCCTCGACTGGCTGAAATCCAAATACGCCCTGAGCGAGGAGACCATCGACGATCTCCTGATCGGCTACGCGGACAACGCGTCCGGCGCGGTCGCCCAACTGACCGGGGGAGAAGACGGCTTTTCCAAGCGGGAGCTCGCCGCGACCGGCGCTTTCCGTCCCACCAGCCAGGACGGCCTGACGCCATTTTTCGAGCGCCGGATCGTCTTTCCCTACTGGAGCCGTGGCCGGGTGGTGTTCATGATCGGCCGCAAGACGCCGTGGACCCCGGACGTGGGCTGGGAGCAAGGGAAATACAAGAAACTGCCGGTTCACGACGAACACCAGCGGCCCTACGTCGCCGATTTCATCAACAACGCGCTGCTGTTCAACGAGGACTGCCTGCTGGCCAGGCCCGGCAAGGTGATCATCACCGAGGGGGTGACCGATTGCCTGGCGCTGATGCAACTGGGCCTGCCCACCGTATCGCCGGTCACCGTCCGCATCCGGGCCGCCGATTGGGAGCGCCTGATCCCCAAACTGCGCGGCGTCGAAACCGTCTACATCTGCCAGGACAACGAACTCTCCCAGGCCGGTCTCAAAGGGGCGCTGCAAACCGCTCGTACCCTGGCCGAACACAAGATCGACACCCGCCTGGTGACGCTGCCTTTGTCGGAGACACAGATCTCGGCCCGGCAGGAGCTGACCGAACAGTTCAGCCTGACGGCGAGCGTGGGGCCGAAGGAACTGGCCAAGCTGCTGGCTGGACGGCCCGCCGAGGAAATCAAGTCGGCCGAGGCGCTTCTCGCCACCGCCAAGATCGACGTCAACGATTACATTGCCGCCGGGCATACCCGTGAAGATTTCGAACGTCTGCTCGCCGAAGCCAGCACGCCCATCGAGTTCGGCGTGCGCTCGCTGCCCGAGGGCGCTGAAGAGGAGGAACGCAACCGCCTGCTCGAACCGATCCTGGGGGAGATTTCCGAGCAGTCGCCGCTGGAACAGTCCCGCCTGCTGAAGCTGGTGCAGGAGCGCATCGGCGGTGGCGTTTCGATGGCCACCCTGAAAGAGCAGATCCGCGCCATCCAGAAGGACCGCAAGGTCGAGTTCCGTAACGAAAAGAAGAAGGCCAAGCGGATGTCCGGCGCGATGCCCGGATCATGCCGCGCCCGGGTCGACGAGGTGCTAATCGACACGGAACTGGAGAACGGCGCTCCCGACTACACACTGGCCGCCGAGGCCGCCTACGACTGGTTTACCGCCAACGGTGCCCAGTTCTTTCACACCCTGCAGGGCGAGCCGTTCATGTATTTCGACAACGCCATCTACTGGATGGATTCGCCGGACCGGGGCCGCAAGCGCCATTACGCGGCCATGCTCTATAAGCACACGGGCATGGTGCCGACCTCCAACGGCGGACGGACATTTTTCGAGGTGTTGCCAAGCCTGGCGATGATCCGTGGCCAGGTGCGCGATCATTTTTCCTGGCTGCACACGGATGTGGCTTCCTACACCGTCTATTTCAACCTGAACAATCCGGAGCACGAGATCGCCAAGATCACCCCGGACGAAATTCAGATCATGAAGAACGGCGGCAACGAGGACGGCATCATCCTGGACGGCTCGCGGAAGATGAAGCCGCTGAAATTCCTGCCCGACGCCGACCTCGAAGAGGCGGACCGGCTCCTGGTCGATCTGCTGGTGGGCAACATGACCTGTCCGCAGGGAGATCGCTTTCTCATCCTTTCCTGGCTCTCCTGTTTCCTGCTGATCGACTTCGCCGGGACGCGGCCCATGACCCGCTTCGAGGGCTCGGCCGGATCGGGCAAGACCACCGCCAGCAAGATCACGTCGACGCTGCTTTACGGCGAGCCCCAGCACAAGAAGGCCACCGACGCGGCGAACTACACCGATGGCTCGCAGAACCCGCTCATCGTCCTCGACAACATCGAGGTCAAGCAGATGACCGAGGATCTGACCACCTTCATGCTGACCAGCATCACCGGCATCGCCAAGGAGAAACGCAAGAGCGGCACCGACAGCGAGACCATCACCGAGCGGACCAAATGCTTGCTGAACACCACCGGCATCGAACCACTGTGCGGGGAGCTTTCGGAGATCCAATCACGCAGTTTTGTGATCAACTTCGATGTCGCCAACCAGGGCAATGACTGTTTCATCGAATCCGAGGTCGTCGCAGGCATCCAGCAGCATCGCGACCTCATCATTTCGGCCATCATTAAGCGGACCCGGGTGGTGCTGGCGATGATGCGAGACGGCATGAGACGCCATGCCATGAAGCTTTTGCACGAGGCACTGGGGAGCCACGACAAGCGCCGCTGCAACGAATATCTCAGCTTGATGTACCTGATGATGCTGGCCGGATCGAGCCGTGAAGAGATGGAACAGGGGTTGGGAGAGCTGGCACCGGCATTCGCCCGGCAGATCGAGTCGCTCAACCGGACCAGCCGGGATACGGCCCGGGATTCAAATCATACGGCGACGGCGCTGGCGACCTTGTTCAACGCGTGGCGCACCGCGACCGAAACCAATGCGCGGGATGTTTACGGAGACCGCCGGACGGACCCTCTTCAGGAGTTCGTCCAACGGTATCAGATCCGCTTTGAAGACGATGGAAGTTTGCGGGAGGTTCTTTCCCGGGACCTGTTCGTGGCCCTCAAGCGAGTTGCTCGGGATTTCGGTCTGCGTTTCGAGATGGACTCATCCCGGCAATTCGCACAGCGGCTGGTGAATGATCTGGAGACCATCCGGGGGGCAGGGTTCGAGATTGAAATAGGGCAGAACCATCGCGGAACCAAACTCTATACGATTCAATCAGCAAAATAGATCGCATCACCCATATCATCACCCAAGCCCGGCCCGTGGATTCATTTCTGCGGGCTTTTCTTGTTTATATCCACGCGGTCCTTTGGCAAAACAGTTATCCGGCTTGAAAAACGATTACAAAACGGCCTTTGGCTGGAAAAATCGTTACGAAATCGGAGATACCGAAAGGGGTTTCGGCATTGCCGAAAGTCCCAAGGGTACCTTTCGGCAGTGCAACTATATGTTTTTGTTGGATTTGTGATGCAAGCGCCGAAAGTGCCGAAAGGTTTCAGAGATTACTCCCCCTCCTTTGTATTTTTTTCAATACTCCTCTCGGAACAGGGTATAGAAAATTTTGGCCCATGCGAGAGTAATATTCTCATATCTTTCTACTCTTTCGGAAAAATATATATAACTAACTGATACTTCTATTGTTTAGTGATGCCGAAAGGGGATGCCGAAAGGTCGTCGAGCGCCGAAACCCCTTTCGGCGCTTTCGGCTATCCGACACCCATGGTCAGGCTCCGGTAAGTAACGGGAAACGATGACTACCAACGTTTCCGGAGATTTACCATGAGCCTGTTGACCACCATGATCCGTCACCTCTGCACGGATGCCGCCCAATCCGCAAATCGAACAAGCCCAGACATCCTTTCGTCACCAGAATCCTGCCATGTGGTCTTCGTCGCCACAGATCTTGAAATCAAAGAACTCGCCTGGGTTCGAACCAAAGAGACTGACTTCGAGCGCGACGGCAAAGTGTTCCGCCGTCTGTCGCCTGAATACTTCGCCTGGCTACGTTCCCGCATGGTCACCGCCCAAGCCGCGCACAAGGCCGGAAAGCTCCCCGAGGCTGCCTGGAACACGCTGCGGCAGCGATTCAACGCCCTGCAGGAGCTGGCCATCCGGGAGTTCGGCAAGGAAAGCCTCCAGGATGTACTGCAGTCCTTTTCCCCGAAGAACTACCGGCCACCCGCGCTTCGTCCCGAACCCCAGAAGAAACCCGTCGAAGTTCCCAGAAAGGTCTGGATTTACCCTCAACACGCAGCCGGACGCCATAGGCAGCCGGTGACTTCCCAGGCAGTCGCCAAGGTCGACGCCATCCGTGAGGAGGCCATGGCCAAGGGCTGGTCCGAGGCACGCCTCTATCAGAACCAGGGCCGCTTCCGGTTTCCCTGCGGCGAGGACTACGGCCTGGTCTGCTTCGTCGATGGCGATCAGGAGATTGGCGAGGTCACCGAGCGTTCTATCGAAATTATCCATGGGCCGAAATCCGGGCGTCCCAGCACGCTGCGGTTCTACAACCCGGACGTGCCACAGCCGTGGATGAAGAAAGTGGAGGATTGAGCCGTGAAGAAAAAGAAACGCTACGCCAACGCCAAGGATGTCCTGCCCGAGGAACTGTTCGAGCAGATCCAGAAGCACTACACCGGGATTCTCTGGGTTTCAGCACCGAGCCGGTTTTACCAGGAACGCCGCGACCTGGTGCTTGCCCTTCATCTGCAGGGGATCAGCAGCCAGGAGATCTCCAACCTCGCTGGAGTGACCACCCGCCGGGTCAACCAGATCATCGCCGCCGAACGAAAACAGGACCGGGACCGACAGTTGGCCGCCGCTTCCGGTAAGTAACCCCTGAACCGGCGGGAGCGCGTTTGGAGGCTAAATCGGCCTCCCGCCCCGCAAACCGGTATAAAAAAACAGTTTTGGCAGGACATCGATATGCCTTTGAGCAAACCCGACAAAGCTATTCTGGACCGCTGGCATCGCAACGAGGGCAAGACCGAACCGCCCAAGCGCGGGGCCGGAGCACCCGAAGGCAACCAGTATCGGCTTACGCACGGCATCTTCGCCGACCGCTGTCTGACTCCGGAAGAGAAGGTCATGTTCGACGCGATCATCGACCGCCTCAACCAGGACTTCGTGTTCAACAAGTCCAGTGACTTCCTTCAAGTCGAACTGGTGGGCGTCTACTCCGTCAAGCTTGTCCGCGCCCAGATCGAAGGGAACACCCAAGCGGCCGAGAGCCTCGACCGGATGATCCGCTGCCACATGAAGGATCTCAAGACCACCAAGATCGCCCGCGAGGGTGAGGAGCCGAAAGGCCCGCAGACCTCTCCGGCGGAATGGGCGGCGGCGCTGCTCGAGAAGGTGGCCGAGGCCGCCAACGCCCCGGCAACGAAAACCTCCGGCCGCAAGAAACGCGGAAAGAATTGCGGATAACACCATGGAGGGCTTTTCCGATGACCCCGGCACACGGCGACTTGCGGCAGACAGCTACACCAGGAATTGCGGATAAGACGTGTTCCTTGCACTTTCGGAATCGGCATTCTTCGGCCGCCGATCATCATTTCCACTCCTCTATTTCTTCCTGCAGCTCTCGATATCCGCTTGGCATGTGTGTGCATAAGCCGAACCGCATAACCCAAGTAGATATTGACACGTTCACGCCGGAGCTCTCTCACATAACCCAAGTAGATATTGGCATGTCGAACCCCAGGCAGAACCGGCCAAGCCCCGCAAATAGCCATTCCATCGGCAGCGGCCCTCGCACATGCCAAGCAGATATTGCCATGTGTGTTCCGCGCCCGGAGCGCACAAGCCAAGCAGTTATGGCGATGTGCGGCCGACAGACAGCGAAGGAGAAATTCCGGTCAATCGATATTTCCCGCCCCACCCGGGAGATTCAGGTCCGGCGTCATGATCATTCATCATCGGCGGATGTGTTCTTCTGCGGGCACTGTCATTCACTGTCTTCGACACTGTCTCGCCCAACGAAAACGGGAGCAGCAGAGGCCGCTCCCATCGTCGGGTCCGGAAGGATCAGAGGCGTTCGAGGGCTTCCTCGAGCTGGCCGTCCACGAGGTGGGTGTAGATCTGGGTGGTGGACACGTCCCGGTGCCCCAAGGCCCGCTGCACTACGAGCAGGTCATTGGTCGCGCCGTAGAGGTGGGTGGCGAAGGTATGCCGCAGCCCGTGCGGCGTCAGTTCCTTTTCGATCCCGGCCTTCCGCAGCCAGTGGGCGAGCCGGTTGGCTATCTGCCGCTGGCAGAGTCTGCCGTCCCGGTTCGACAGGAACAGGGCTTCCATTTCCGGGCGGCCGTGTCGACGGCGCTCGGCCAGGTAACGGCGCAGCAATGTGCGGAGGTCGGTCTTGATGAACTTGACCTGCGGCACATTCCCCTTGGCTCGCACCCGCAGATGCTTGGCGTCGAGGTCGATGTCATCCATGTCGAGCGCGGCCAGCTCGCCAAGCCTGATCCCGGTGCCCAGCAGCACCTCGATCATGGCGCGGTCGCGCAGCGTGGAGAAGTCGGTCCGCCCCTTGAGCTCCTTGAGCAGGCGTTTCTTTTCGGCGGCGGTCAGGAACACCGGCAGCTTTCTCGGCAGCCGATGCATGCGGATGGACCGAGCCGGATTGTCATCGACCACGCCTGCCTCGACGGCCCAGGAGAAAAAGGCCCGCACCGCCGCCTTCATCCGATGGAGCGAGGCCGCCGAGCGTGGGCCGCGCCCGCTCTCGGTGACCGCCCCGGCGGAGAACACCTTGTCGAGGAGCCCGGCCGTGACCGCCCGGCAGACGATACCCGGGGCCAGCTCCCCGGCCACGCGGGCCACCAGGGCGAGGTCCCGGCGGTATGCGGCTATGGTCGCCGGGGAGCGTCCTTCGGCCGACAGGCGGGCACAGAACGCCTCTATCGCGCCCGTCAGGTCGAGGTCAGCCGTTCGGTTGCTCATCGCTGGACTCCTTCACCCGGCTGTGGCCCATGGGTGTGCTCTTGGGCAGCGGCAGCTCCTCGATGCGCCCCGACTCCCTGGCCCAGACCATCATCATGCGGAACACCCGGACGGTCTTGGCGACGGTGCGTTCGGCTCGCTCCTTGCCATCGGGGAGTTTGAGCAGCAGGTCGGACTTGTAGAACTTGCCGACCTGGGGGAGCCGGATCTCGGCGAGCTGGCGATCCGCGCCGAAGAAGGCCTCAACCGCGTCGAGGTCCTTCCGGTAGGTGTAAAGGGTCCGCTCTTTCTTTCCGGATTCCCGCAGGTAGCCGATGAAAGCCTCGGCGGCTTGATGCACGGTGCATTCGGTCATGTCGATGTCTCCTTTGTCGGTGGCCCCGTGTGTTCAGGACAGGAACTCGTCCAGCTCCCGCAGCAGTTCCTCGACGTGGCCGAGGGAGCCGACGCTCGCCCAGGTGATGTCCGGCTGCTTCGCGTCCGCTTCGAGCTTGCCGCGAATGCCCTCGATCAGCCGGGCGATGTTCTCCTGCTTTTCTCGGTACGCCTTGAGTGCCTGCTGGCGGTTTCTGTCGTAGGTCATGGCCTGCCTCCGGTTCCGGTTTTCGTGGATGCGGGACCATCCCGCGTCACATCCAATGACGCTTCTATTTCGTTGGAAATCAAGTGGTTGCAGAGATCTTTCTGCATGTACCCCAAACCCATAACCCAAAGGAGATCAACATGTTGAAGAAGACCCTCGAATGGACCATCCCGCTGGCCCTGGCCGGGATCATGACCGGCTGCGCCACCTACCGGCCACCGGCCCAGATCCAGTCGGCGGTGGCCACCGTCAACCGCCACACGCCCGAGTACGTGACCGAGGCCAACAAGGCGCTGCGCGAGGTTGGCCACCCGGACGCCGAACGCCTGACCGGTGTCGGCCTGCGCCTGCAGACCGCCGTGGACGCCCTTGACCAGTGGGCCAACGGCTCGAATCAGGAGGCAGGTCAATGAAAGAGATCCTTCAGGAAAACAGCGATGCCGTCCGCCAGGCCGGTGAGGCCCTGGTTGAAATCGGCACCGAACTGGCGGCGGGACGGATCGAGAACGCCCTCGGCCGTCTGGAAGCGGCCCAGCAGCAATACCGGGCCTGGGCGGAGTTGGACCAGGCCATCATCGACATTCAGGAGGCTGTCCATGACCGGAAGAACACCCTGGCCGTGCAGCAGATCCTGACGGAACTGGTGGGCACCATCCTCGGCAGCGCCTTGAGGACGGGAATGCACTGATGGCGGTAACCGACAAGGAGCGCAAACTTGCGGCGACCCTGAGCGATCCCGTGTTGTGGGGGCAAGCCTACCTCTACAACCGGGATGGCTCAGGCCGCGACTACTGGCCGCACCAGGTGGAGGACCTGCGCTGCCCGGCCAAGAACATCATCCACCTCGACGGCCGGGACGTGGGCAAGTCCATCGTGCTCTCGACCGACGCGCTCCATTACGCCTTCACCACCCGGGGTGGCCAGGGCCTCATCGCGGCTCCGCACCAGGGGCACCTCGACACCATCATCGAGGAGATCGAGTTCCAGCTCGACACCAACCCGGATCTGATGAACAGCATCGCTCTGACCAAGTACGGCAAGCCAAAGATCCACCGCAAACCCTATTTCCGGCTGGAGTTCACCAACGGTTCGGTGCTCTATTTCCGCCCGGCCGGGGCCTATGGTGACGCCTTTCGGTCCCTGCATGTTGGCCGTGTCTGGGTCGATGAAGGAGCCTGGCTGACCGAACGGGCCTGGAAGGCGCTGCGCCAGTGCCTCAAGGCCGGGGGGACGCTACGCATCTACTCCACGCCCAACGGCCTGCGCGACACCACCTATTACCGGCTCACCTCGTCTGATCAGTTCCATGTGTTCCGCTGGCCGTCCTGGCTCAACCCCCTGTGGACCGAGGATCGCGAGGCCGAACTGCTGGAGTTCTACGGCGGCCGCGACAGCTCCGGCTGGCAACACGAGGTGGCCGGTGAACACGGAAAACCCTCCTATGGGGCCTTCAATGTCGAACAGTTCAACCTCTGTCGGCAGGATCTGCTGGAGTACCAGAAGATCGTCATCACCGATTCCGAGCTGCGCGACTGCGACACCGAGGAAGCGGCCCACGACCGGCTGGAGATGCTGCTCAACCTCACTCCCCGCAGCGGGCAGTTCTGGGTCGGCGGCGACCTGGGCTACACCAACGATCCCACCGAGATCGTCGTATTCCAGGAGATGGAGATCGGCGAGCGGACGCTGTTGAAGATGATCTTGCGCGTACATCTTGAACACGTTTCCTATCCGCACATCGCCCAGATCATCGCGCTGCTGGAGCGTTACTACACCCCGGCGGGCATCGGCGTGGACAACGGCGGCAACGGTCTGGCCGTGGTTCAGGAGTTGCTCACCCTGGACAAGTACAAAGGGCTGGAGCTGGAAGGCAGGCTCAAGGGATACGACTTCGGCGGCATGACCCGGCTGGCGGTGCGGGACGGTAAGGAAATCAAGAAGCGGACCAAGGAGCTGATGACCAGCCTCATCAACGGAGCCCTGCAACGCAAGCAGCTCATTTTCCCCTCGGACGACCTGGAAGTGGAAGACCAGTTCACCACCCACACCTACACCCTGCGGGACGGCAAGATCATCTATTCCAAGGGCAACGACCACATCATCGACGCGGTGCGCTGCGCCATGCTGATCCGGGAGGAAGGCAACCTCGACCCGGTCGGCGAAGAGGTGGTCTCACTCAAGCCGGTGCTCACCAACCCGATTTTTATCTGAACCAGACAAATCGTTACCAGTTTTGTGGAAGTGGCAACAATAGGTCTGATGCCCGAGGGCCAGGGAAAGGCCGTGGCTTGGATGTCAGGCGCTTTCCGGCATGTTCAGCAGAAACCGCCAGGCGGGCACCACGTCAATTTTTCCGGAATCTACCTGTATCTGCTCTTCCTCGTTACGCGTCACGATAATGCCATGCGACAGTTTCAGTTCGGTCATGGCTTCGGCAAGCGCGGTGGTTTCCCGCTTGCGGGTTTGCTGGTCGGCCATCGATTCACAAACCTGAACAAGCATGCGGGACGGGCCTTGTCGTCCGGCGATGAAATCAACCTCCCGGCCCGCCTTGGTCTTGTAGTAAAAGATATCCGGCGTGACCCGACGCAGCGCGGTGAACACCAGGTTCTCCAGAAGATGGCCCGAGTTGACCAGAATGCCGGAGCTGATCGACGTCACCAGCGCGTGATCGGCGCAGTAAATCTTCTTGGGGTTGGTGTTGGCCCGGGCCAGCGAGGCGTCAAAGATGCGCACCGTGAACAGAACGTAGGCATCCTCGAACCATTCGAGATAATCGGAGACGGCGGGTTTCGGCGCTTTGTGCCCCAGGGATTTCAGGTAGCCGGTCAGGTTGTTGATGGAATAGAGGGAACCCGTATTGTCCACCAGCCAATGCGCCAGATCCGTGACCGCCTTGGGGTGAGAGATATCATGGCGTTCAACAAGGTCCCGGAACAGCATTGCGTTGAAATACTCTTGGTGGGTCTTGATTCGCAGCATACGGTTAAGGCCTGCAACCTCGGGGAAGCCACCGGTTTCCCAGTACTCCTCGAATGCCTTCTGGACAGTCAGACGTTTTTTGGTCGAGAGTGGACCGTCGCTCTCGATCCCCTTGTAGTCGAGAAACTCCCGGAATGAAAACGGGAACATTTCCCAGGAGAGTGCCCGGCCGCGCATCTGGGTCGCTATCTCTCGTGAGAGCATCTGAGCCGACGACCCGGTAATGTACACCTCGCACTTTTCCATGCGCATCAAGCGGTCAACGAAGGGCTCCCAGCCAGGTACGACCTGGATCTCATCGAAAAAGCAATAAACCTTCTCGGCATTCTTTTTTTCCGGATAGAGCGAAAAGTAGGCTTCCAGAATCACACCCAGATTGTCGTGTTGCAGACTATGCAGACGATCATCGAAAAAGTTCAGATAGAGGATGTTCTGACGGGCAACGCCAGTGTCCTGCAGCTTCTTCATAAGCTGGAACATGAAAGTCGATTTACCGCTGCGGCGCACACCGATGCAAACCGTGGCTTTTCCCGGCACTGGCGAAACAGCAACCCGCCTGGGCACACCCGTCGGAAGGTCAATCTCCTGAAAATCGAGGATTATTTCTTTAAGCATGTCAATCATCGCGAAAACCTCCGGCTATCAATTTTTCCGGTCAACATAACAGCCGGAAATAATTATTGCCAGTTTAGGCTTTAAATGGCAAGGAAAATTTCTGGTTTCGGCCTCGGCCGCCTCAATGCAGTCTGATGCAAAACATCTTTACTTCTTCTCAAATGAAGAGGTTTTGCATATTGACCACCCGCCAAACTCATCCTCCGACGCTTTCCACCCCGCTCCGGTAAGTAACCGGCATCGAGCCGGGTTCGGCCCACACGGGCCGGATGTGCGGCTGTCATGGCCGAAACTACCGAGAGGATCACGTGGAAAGCACCGCCCATCAGGACGAACAACCCGACCAATCCGCTGGGAGCGGATTTGGACAGCCGCAGGCTGCCCGAAGGGTGGAAACCAAGGATGGTTTCCATCAAAGCCTGGACACCACCGGCTTTGTCATCGCGCCGCTGGCCGCAGCGGCAGCGCTCGACTCGGCCGCCTTCGCCAAGGTGAACGCCGCCGAAGCGATTCCTACCACCTGGGAAGAACGCGCCCGTAAGGCCTGGGAATACTACGTCGAGGAGCCGCTGGTAAAGAACTGTGTCAACTCCTGGCGCACCTTCGCCGTGGGCGACGAGATCAAAATCACCAGCGATGACGAGACCCTCAAGGAGCAGGCACTGGAGGCCGCCTGGCGGTTGAACATCACGCAATTCATCAAGGACATGGTTCTTCAGCTCCTGGTGAAAGGTGATGCCATCGGCTTCAAGCGCTTCACCAAGTCCGGCCAGGACATCGAGGAGCTGGTCTGCGTCAACCCGGTCTCGGTCAAGGTCAAATACGCCCAGGGCGAGCTGATCGAGGCCCGGCAATTTCCCGAGGACACCCCCGGCGGCGGGGAATCCATTCCTCTGCCCGTCGAACAGGTGCTCCACCTTAAATGGGATGCTCCGGCCTTTTCGCCCCGGGGTAACTCCCTCGTGCTTCCCGCCTTTCAGGCCATCGAACTGCTGCGCGACTACCGCCGGGCCGAACAGGCCATCGCCAAGCGCTGGGCAACGCCCTTTCGTCTGCTCAAGGTGGGCGGCGCGTTTGGCCAGAAGATGGTGATGCCGGACCAGCGGATGCTCGAACAGGTCCGCGACATGGTCAACAAGATGGATATGAAAAGCGGTCTGGTGGTCCCGTTCTACGTCAATGTCGAAACCCACGGCACCGACGGTCAGGTCCTCAACGTCGAGGACAAGGTCAAGGAGGTGAAGGAAGACATCGTGGTGGCCCTGGGCCTGTCACGCTCGCTGGTGACCGGCGACGGCCCGAATTTCGCCACCGCCTCGGTGAGCATGCAGAAGATGATGGTCATGATCCGCGAGATCAAACAGGCCGCACGCAAGCTCCTCGACTGGGTGTTCGACGACTGGATGGAGCTGAATGGCCACGGCGACAAAAGCATCCAGTTTATCTTCAACGACCTCGACCCCAGCGACGCGGTCGATTTCAAGAAGCTCCTCATCGAACTCTACGACCGCAAACTCATCAGCCGCTCCAGCCTTCAGCTCAAGATGGACCTGGACCCGGACATCGAGGCCGCCAACCGCGAGACCGAACGTAAACAGATCGACCTGATGGACGAGAAACAGGTGAAGCCGGTGGTGGATATGGTCGTCTCCGGCATCCTCAGCGTGCCTCGCGCCCGGAAGATGCTCGGGATTCCGGCCGAGGACGATGAACCCACGGCGGAGGCGGCATTAGTCTGGTCGGGCGACCTGGAGTCCACCGGCGATGCTGCCGTGTGCGACGAGTGCAGCCACTTTATTGCTGACACCAACCACTGCCGGGTCCACAACAGCGAGCGCACTTTCGACGCCCCGGCCTGTCGTTTCATCGACCGCCGGGAGCCCCGCTGATGCCGTCGGACCTCAAGCAGCGCATCCAGGCGGCCACACTGAAGAGTCTGACGGCTCGCAACCGCTACAACGACCAGGTCACGGCCCAGCTCACCCAGGCGCTGAAACAGGCCGAAGACGAGGTCGCCCGCGCCATCCTCCAGTACCGCTCCCTCGGCTCCCTGCCGGACAACAAGCTCGCCGCTCTCAAGGGGCTGGAAAAGCTCCAGCTCGAACTCGACGACACCATGAAGCGGCTCAAACGGGAGCAGACCCTGGTCTTTCGCAAGACGACCAAGGACTCCTTCAAGCTCGGCATCCAGCAGGGAATCGGAGAGCTCGCCGACGTGGCGCTGCCGTTCTACGCCGACCTGAAGCCCGAGGGCATCGACAAGTTGGCCACCAAGGTGTTCACCATCGTCGACACCAATGCCCTCGACTTCATGGCGCAGTACAACCTCACGCTCGCCGGTGACGTCCACCGCGAACTCGCAGACGGCATCAAGCGCACCATCCTGAACGGCGTCGCCACAGGCAAGGGAGCCGACGACATCGTCCGGGACATGGGCAAGGTGATCGTCGACAAGGACTCCTTTCGCCAGGCCGGAAGCCGGGTGTTCAGCAAGGCGCAGTACCGCATGGAGATGATCGCCCGCACCGAGGTACTCCGCGCCCACAACATGGGCAGGCTCAAGTTCCACGAGCGGGTCGGCATCCAGAAGCTGGAATGGCTGGCCATGGAGGACGAGCGCATGTGCCCGGTCTGCGGCGGCCTGGACGGCAAGACCTTTCCCATCGACAAGTTCCCTCAGCAACCCGCGCATCCGCACTGCCGCTGCACCAACATCGTGGCCTGGCCGATGACCGTCTGCGGCAGCGAGATGGCCGCCCAGGCAGCCGCCCAGGCATCGCAGGGGGACGCCTGCATTCTCCCGCCCCATGTGCTGGAAGGCATGGCCGACGCCCAGGCCAAGGAGAACGCCAAGATCAAGAGCGCCTTTGAAAACGGCGACATCGCCGACCTCGGCTCGCTGACGGTCAAACAGCTCCAGACCCTGGCGAAACAGAACGGCGTGGCCATTGCCCGGACCAAGGCCGATTTCATCAAGCTGCTCGATCTGGCTGAACCGGGGATCGATCACGGCGACCTGGCCGGAGCGGCGCTCAGCGCCAAGCTCAAGGAACACAAGATCGGTCTGCTGCGGACCAAGGAAGAACTGGTCGAGTTGCTCGGACTGAAGCAGACGGAACTCAAACAGGCCAAGCTGCTCGCCGCCCAGATGGCGAAGATCCCTCCCGCCGAGGGGCTGGGGGGCATGACTGCCCAGCAGCTCAAGGAGATGGCGAAGGAGAACGGCATCTCCCTCAACATGACCAAACAGGAGACCATCGAGCTGCTGGATAAGCTGGAGCCCGGTGTGGACCACAGCGGCCTGATGGGCAAGGAACTCGCGGCGGCCAAACAGAAGCACGGCATCGGCATCCTCAAGAACAAACAGCAGCTCGTCGAGGCGCTGATCCGGCTGGCGACCGAGGAAACGCTCAGGAAGTGGATTCTCCATCAGGTGAAGGCGAGTTCCTGAGAACTACTCAAGTCTTGCCGACTCGCCTGCGATGTGTCCGGCAAGAGAGGCGACGAAGGTCTTGAGACTGGTCATTGATGACAACGAGCAAAAATTACCACCAGCAGCGGCGGATCTCGGAGAGGCGATAAGCGAAGCGGATGTGTAGAGTTGTTCCTGTGTCAACTTCTGGCAAAGCAAATCGTACCGCTGGAGATAAGATACGCTCTTGAATTCCTTAAACACGGGGAAATGAGGTGAGTTGTATTTGACTGGAGAACGGGACTCAGGCGCATCCTCAACCAACATCAGCCAGCCAACAAACGGACGAGGCTGTTTGCCGAACGCCCCTTCGCGATAGGCGGTCCACAAGTCATGAGCTGTGCCGATGGCCTCTTCCGTCCGGTTGTTGAAATTGTTGCCGAACGAAGGTCCCACCTGGCTTTTCAGTTCAATGGCCGCAATCAGCTCGCCTTTGTGGATGACTAGCAGATCCCAGAGCTTGGTTGGCCGAAAGAAACCGGGCAGCGTCAGGACGGCGCGTTTCTGGTGGATGTCGGCATGGGTGAGCCCGTTGGCATGGATGATGTCGAGTATTAAGGCGATAAACCCATCCATGTTTTTGCCAGAGGTCACACTAGCACGCTCCCCCTGGTCGGCCTTGCCTGATTCAATTTGCTTCTGCCTGGCTGCTTCCCGGTTTTCCCAAAACGCCTGCACAGCTTCACGAGCCTTCCGCTCATAATCTACAAGGTCAATTGCCATTATTATTCTCCATTGCCGCCAAGAGCGGATCGTTCTTCTTGGTTCAGTTTGTAAAGTTTGAAAACCGCTCTGTTACAAGCGTCAAGATCGCGGTTGGTCGCGGCATGGATCAACTCCCGCCGGAGATTCTCGGATACGTGCTGCCAGAAGGGAATGCGGATGCGCCGCAGGTACTGCGCCTGAAAACGCAGGTAACCTCCGCGCATTTTCGTTGAATAGGTCGCCACAAATAGCTTGGCGATGCTGGATAGCAATACCGCCTGCAAGGCACGCAAATCCCAAGTGTCTGAGACGACATAGTAAAGGTTGTGGTGCGGATAAAGTTTGCCCGGCTCAAAAACAATGTGAGCCTCGCCCTTGATATCTGGTATCAGCAACTTCGGCTTGCTGGTCAGCCCCGGCCATATCCGGTCAATCGTCCGGTACCAATTTGACGGTGCTTTCTGTGCACAATGACGCTTTGCTATCACCGACTTTCGTTCTTCAAGGTAGCTGGCCAGCTTGGGGTAATCCCGCAAATCGACAAGGCCACCGTCATCTGCGAACGGATTGATAACTCCTTGACCTTGCCAGACGACCTCACCGGATTGAATGTCACGGGTCGCCACAAGTGGAATTTTTCGGTCGGACTCGACGTCAAGAGATTCGAAATTCCCGATGAACGCCTTATCAGCGCCAGTGGCCACACCAATCCCGATCTTACAACCAGCTTGTTCCAGCGCGGGAAATTGGCTTTCGATACGTCGGATCAGCGACATTTGATCCGACGATTCCAAAAGCCAAGGCTCTGAACCGCTTACCACTCCAACCATTTCTCGGACAGATGAGTCTTTGGACAGGGCTTCAGACCTGATTTCTGCTGCAACAGCAGATAACGCCTTCTTTTCAATCTTGGGCCTGTGGGCAATCCGGGTTGCACCTGCTTTCGTCTTCTCAATGACGGTGATCGCGGGATAGGCGCTGACTTCGGAATGAAAAGCGTTGGTATCCACCATATCGACATAGGCTTTGAGATGGAAATTTCTTGCGATGAACTCCCGCAATGGGCCGCCGTAGCGGTTTTTCATCCATCGGTCGGCACAAATAAAACCCAGAGTCCCGCCTTCGTCGAGAAGAGACAGCGAACGTTCGATGAAAGGAATGTAAAGGTCGGCGCGGTCGTACATCGTCTGGTAACGATGGCGGTATTCAGTCAACAGTGGTGCAGGAATCAGTTCTTGACGGACATACGGTGGATTGCCGACAACAAAGTCAAAGCGAGCGTTTTGCCGCTCAAGAAGGAAATCCCCCTGAGTCAGCCATTGGTCGGCGAGCTCTGAGGCCACAGATGACGATAATCCTTCCGCTTTCAGCCGGTTAATGACGGCCTTGCGTGTTGAGATAAAGGTTTCCCTATGTAACTCCACGCCACGAATGGCTTCTCCTAATTCAGCACCAGCGGAAGAAACATTCCCGCCATTTTCCCGCCATGCAGAAATGAGTCGTTCAACAATCGGAAGAAGGAAATCGCCCTCGCCAAAAGATGGCTCCAGAATGCGACGGTGGTGCAGTGGCTCATTGGCGACGTAGCCAACCAGATCGAGAATAAAATCAACGACCTCGATGCGCGTAAAGACTGCTCCTCGCGCCTCGATGCCACTGTTTGAAGCCAGTGTTTCAATCGCGTTCGTGACCGCCGCAGGTCTCGGAAAAGCCGGAACATCAAGCAGGTCGAATAATGTTGGCTGTATCAGGCTCGGCATGGTAATCCCTTTTTGTTGTGGCTATCCATTGTTGACCGATGCCTTTTGCGGTGCCGTCTGTCGAAGGCTTTTCATCCAGTCGTCAACCTCATCCCGGTCGAACCGCCACTGGGTTCCGATCTTGGAACCGGGCAACTCACCTTTTTGGGCCATCTGATAGAGCTTGCTGCGGCTCATTTTCAGATAGCCGGAAAGCTCCTCGATGGTCAGCCATTTGTCTTGTGGTTCCATGTCAGTCACCGCTTTTCTGGATTCCGTAATAAAACATGATAACACAAGATAGCGAATAGCAATCCGATTTTCAAGCCAAATCTCGGCAACTTCCAGGAAATTTCCAGCTGAACCCCACCCGCTGAAATTCTCCGTCACCCTCCGACACATCAACGACGCTTCCGGTAAGTAACCGCTGAACGCTCCCCGCAGGTCGCGGAGAGCACAGCAAACTGACCGGAGACGTTGATGGAACTGTTCGCCACAGACCTGGAAAGGCTGGCGTTTCTACTGGAGGCCGATGCGGCGCTGACTCTCGATCCCGATGCGCTCGGGACCGAGGCCGCCGAACAGTCCGCTCCTGAAGAGCTCCCTCCCGAGAAACGCCCCAAGTACATCACCAACTACATCGGCAGTAAGCAGAAGCTCGTCGACTGGATCTGGAAGCATACCCCGGAAGGCGCTGGCACGGTGCTGGACGCCTTTTCGGGGTCTGCGGTCGTGGCCTACATGTACAAGACCAAGGGCCTGCAGGTCATCGCCAATGACCGGCTCCGCTACTGCCACCACGCCGCCAAGGCGATCATCGAGAATAACTCGGTTCGCCTGAGCGAGGACGAGATCGAGGCACTCCTGGCCGACAACGCCAAGGCGGGCAGCTTCGTTCAGGACAACTTCAAGGGCATCTTCTTCGCAAAGGGCGTCCATGCGCTGATCGACACCATCCGCGCCAACTGCGACAAGCTCTCCGGCTTCAAGAAAGACATCGCCCTGTTCGGCCTCGGCAAGACCTGCATGAGCGGCAAGGGCGGTTTCGGCCACTTCTCGTCGTCCACCGATTATGGCCGCCGCCAGGACACCCCAGACGAGTTCAAGGATCGCTTGCGCAAGAACCTGCAGCGTATCAACGCCCTGGTTTTCGACAACGACAAGGAGAACAAGGCATACCGGCAGGACATCAACGACCTGCTGCCGAAAGCCAAGGCGGATCTGGCCTACTTCGATCCGCCCTACGCCACCGAGTTTTCGACCACCAACTACGAGCGGGCCTACCACTTCGTGGAGGGGCTCATGACCTATTGGGAAGGGCTCGAAATCAAGGCCGACACCAAGGTCAAGTATTACGAGACCGACCACAAGACCGTCACCAAGGCTAACGCCAACGAGTTCTTCCAGACCTTTCTCGGCAACGCCAAACACATTCCGCACTGGCTGATTTCCTACCGCGATCACGCCTATCCCAACGAGCAGGAGATGAAGCGGATCATCGGCTCCTTCGGCAAGCAGAGCCGGATGAAGTCCAAGGATCACCACTACGCCATCACCTCCAAGCACGGCGAGGCTTCCAACGCCAAGGAGCGTCTGTTCGTCTGCGCTCCCGGGGCCAAGGCCAGCGCCGAGCGGGAGGAGAAACCCGTTCCGATGGCCGCCGCCGCGAACTTCCACACCAGCATTCCCGTGGACATCCGGCTGGGCGAAGGCGAACGCCTCGCGACCGAGGCCATGGATGTCGGTTCGGCGGGCGACCCCCAGTTCAGCTTCGTGCTCTGCCGCACCGGGACCAACAAGAACGGCGATCACTTCACCGCCGAGGAGTTGTCCGGTCGGCACATGACGGCCGTGAACAAGAAGGTCGATCTGCAGCATTCGCAGGAGTTCAACGACATCGTGGGCGGCATCGTCGCCGCCGACTACCTGGAGGACGACAACGGCGGCCGCGTGGAATGCGTCGGCGAGCTGTACGTCCACGACACCCCGGCCGCCCGGCTGGCCTACAAGCTGATGAAGCGCGGGATCATCTCCCAGGTCTCCATGGAATGCGACTACCAGGAGGGCGAATGCTCGGTCTGCCACAAGCGCTTCCAGAACAAGGCCGACTACTGCACCCACCTGCGCAAATTCAAGGGCCGTGATTTCAACGGCCAACCCGTTTTCGAGATTCTGCACGGCGTCACTTTCACTGGACTGGGACTGCTCGACCGCAAAGGCGCGGACGAGAACGCCAGGATTCTGCAGGTGGCGTCCCTTCAGAGCCAGCCCGACCAATCCCAACCCGAAGGAGATTCCACGATGGAAGACAAAACCAAACCCACCGATGACCAGGCCGCCAAGACCGAATCAGACGCGGCCAAGAAGAAACCGGCCCAGCAGGAAGGCGATCCCGCTCGCGTTACCGACCTGGAAAAGGAAAACCGGCAGCTCAAGGCCCAGGTCGCCGAGCTGCAGAAGCGCGTCCAGGAACTGGAAGCCGAACAAAAGGCGGCCGCTTGCCGTTCCCGCGCCAAGAAACTGCTCACCCGGCTGGAGAAGCAGGGGCTCTCCTTTGCGTCCGATGAGGACCGGGAAGCCGAGCTGAAACGCCTGGCCGAACTGTCCGACGAAGCCTTCGCCGCCACCGAAGCCGCTTATGAGCGCCTGCCCAAGTCGGCCAAGGCGGACAAGGACAAGGAAGAGAAACCCGCTGACAGCGACCAGGGCGGCAAGCCCGCCGCCAAGGCATCGACGGAAACCCCGCTGCGCAGCGACGCCGGTGTTCGGCCCCACGATGTAGACGACCGCAAGGTGTCGCTCGAGGACCGTCTGCGCGACGGGCTCATGGCCGCTTACCGCAACCGTGTCGGCGAGGACTCTCCCGAACACTCGCAAATCAACGCATAAGGAGGAAACACCATGTCATTCATCAATCCGTGTCACCGCAGCCTCGCCTATGGCGACGGCCACATCCAGGGCGACGGCCAGCTCGGCCAGGTGGTTCGCGTGGTCGGCGACGACCTGTTCGCCGTCAACACCGATCCCACCAAGCGCTCCTTCGGCATCCTGATCAAGGATTACGCCGGTGGCGAAATGCCCGGCATCTACTGCGACGGCGGCGTTTACGAGACCGACGCCTTCGAAGGGACCGTCGTCGCCGGAGACGACCTGAAAGTTTCGGCGAGCGGTCGGCTGACCAACGGCGTCGCGGCCGGAGAGCACGTGGTCGCCCACGCCATTTCCGTACAGAGCGGCGTCCTCAAATTCCGCCTGCTCGTCTAACCCAAGGAGCCAACGCACATGAAAACCAATCAGTTGAAGATCCATTCCCAGGAATACATGGAAACCATGGCGCGGCTCATGAGCGAGGCTCTCGAGTCGCCCGAAGGCATGCGGGCGCTTGCCGCCGCCATCGCCGCGCCCATCGAACAGGAGATCAAGCGCAAGGAGATCTCCTCGCTGCTGCTCACCAAGCACACGCTGCCCAAGGGCGAACGTCCGGTCTACCAGAAGAAACCGACCGTCAAGGCCCACTGGATCAGCAAGGACGGCGACGCCCAGGAGCAGGAGGTGGGCAATGATGAGGTCGAGTTCCCCACCAACCGCATTCACTCCAACCCGATGGTGGACGTTTCCGTTCTCAAGAACGGCAACATCGGCACGCTGATGGACATCCAGACCAGCGCCGCCGACGCCATCCGCAAGGAGATGGACCGCCGCACCATCTCGGTGCTGTCCTCAGCCATCCCGGCGTCCAATATCATCGAGGTCACCGGCGATTTGCTCACCGAAGAGGCACTGAACGAGGCCATCTCGATCATCGAGGACCTGGAGCTGTCGGTGAAGTACATCGTCATGCGTGGCCGTCGGTTCAACGACATGCGCGGCTGGAACCTCGATCCCCAGACCAAGCTCGAGCTGCGCCAGAAGGGTGTCATCAAGAACTACGGCACCGGCGGCATTCTGCTGACCGCCTCCATGCCGCTGGACGAGATCATCATCGTCCCGGATGAAGAGGTCGGGAAGATGCCGGTGCGTGAAAACCTGAAGACGGAATCCATCGACCAGAAGACCCGCTTCAAGACCGGCTGGCTGGTGTGGTCCGAGATCGGCCAGGGCATTACCCGCCCCGACATCATGGCCAAGGTCAAACTGGTTCCGTAATCTTAGGAGGTGACGTGAGATGAATCGAATCAAGAACATCCGTCCCGGCGTTCTGGTGATCCCCGACGCCGGGCTGAAACTCAAGCCCGGACAGGTCGTCGAGGTGGAACACTTTACCAAACAAATCCAGGCTGCCCTGAAAAACGGACGCCTGGCCATGGCCGACAAATCCGCCGGGAGCGGATTTGGACAGCCGAAGGCTGGCCCCGAAGGAGTGAGCACCATGGATGAGGGCGAACACAAACCGAAACAGGAACCGCTCGCCCCTCCAGAGCCCGACCAGGACGCGGAACCGGTGGACCTGAGCAAGCTCTCCGCCACCGACGCCATCTCCAGGGTCAACGAGGAGGCCAATCCGGAGACCCTCAAGGGCTACATGGATACCGAGAAACGCCGCACGGTGATCGACGCGCTCAAGAGCCGTCTGGAGGGCCTGCAAGGTGCTGCTGAGTGACCTGATCGCCGACCTGCGGCTCGACCTGTCCGATCCGGGCGCATCTCTCTTCGAGGACCAGACTCTGGAGAGATGCGTCCGGAAGGCCGTTTTCCGGGTCGGCCGCGACCTCGACCAATCGCTGACGATCACGGCCGGAGAGATCACCCCCGATCCCACCGGCGAGGTCCGCGAGCTCCTGGTGATCATGGCGCAGATCCACGCCTGCCAGGTCATGCGTTCGGCCACCGCCAACGCCTTCTCCTTTTCCAGCGGCGACAAGAGGGTGGACAAAACCGGCCAGCCCGGCCACTGGGCCAAGCTCGAGGCCGATCTGCTCGCCGACTACCGGCAGCGGCTCACCGAGTTGCGTCCGGCCACCCAGCTCGACCAGGAAGCCTACATCCTGACTCCGAGCGGACTTGCGCCGGTCATCTACGAACAAGGGATCGATCTCGATGTTGTTGAATGACCGGGAACGCGCCGAAGCCGTGGCCGACGTCGCCCGGCTGATCCTCTCCTCGGGCCAGACTGCACGCATCCTGCGCGTGGTTCCCGGCGAGCGGCTCTACGGCACCGATGATGCCGAATACTCAGAAGTTTCTGTCATCCCCCTCGAACTGAACGAAACCCCGCCGGAGGAGCTGAGCGGCAAGATCGATGCGCTCGCCTGCGTCCTTCCGGATGCCGACGTCCGGGGTGAAGACCGCCTGGACGCAGACCGGGAAACCTATCGCATACAGAGTGTGGAAGAAGAACACTTCTTCGGCACCGTCACTCACAAGAACCTGCAACTGGTGAAGCTCAATGGGCGTTAGGCGAACCGGTGACTGGGACAAGGCCCGCGCCAAGCTGACCACCGGCATGGGGCCGCGCCTGGCCACGGCCCTGCGTCAGGCCACGATCCGCAACGCCCTTTTTCTGGTGCGTGAGATTCAGCGGGGGATTCGCTCCCAGGCCCCGGGCGGACAGGCCTTCGTGAAACTCGCCGAAAGCACCATCGAGCGCAAAGGCTCAAGCAAGGCGCTCATCGACACTGGCTTTCTCGTCAACGCCATCACCCAGAAGATCATGACCGACAAGGCGTTCGTCGGCCTGCTGCGCGGCACCGTCAACAAGGACGGGGAAGACATGGTGAACATCGGTGCCGTCATGGAGTACGGGGCCACCATCAAACATCCGAGCGGCGCGACCATCATCATCCCCGCCAGACCATTTCTGCATCCGGTGATGGAGAAGTACCGCGAGCAGATCCTCCAGAACTATCGCGAGGCGATCCGCTCCGCGCTTTGAGCCTCCGACACATCGCCAGCGCTTCCGGTAAGTAACCAGGCAGAAAACGGAGGCGTCCCTTGAGCACGATACAGACCGTCACAGAAACCCTGATCCGCCTGGCCAAGCAGGCCATCCACCCGGACACCGTGCTGGTGTTCCCGGATGACCTGTTCGAGGTCCAGCGTACCCCCAGCGTCATCCTCCAGGGGCCGAAGCTGACGGAAGACCGTTTCCGCCGCAGCCAGAGCCGCCTGTTCGAGAAGAATGTCGCGGAGCTGAGTTTCGAGGAGTGCCGGCTTCCCCGGCTCTATCACCTCGATTTCGACCTGGTGGTAACCGTGGATCGGGAGGCCGAACTGCTCGGTTTTCACGAGTCGGTATCGCGGTTCCTCCAGCTTTACCCGGAGATCGCCATCGCCGACCAGGGCAGCCTGAACCTTACCGAACTGGTTCCTCTGGGCGGCCTGGCCCGAGTGAACCTCTCCAACCTCCGGCAAAGCTCCGGACGCATCCGCATCGAATCCTGCCCGGTGTACGACGGCGACCTGCGCGACGGTCGGCTGATCCGGGACCGGACCTTCCAGTTTCATGTCGCACATCCCTGTGCTCCACCCCTGCGGGGCGACCTTCGGTCGTGCCAACCGGCTGTCCTGCCGGTTGGTTACGGCGACGTGACAGAGCAACGAACCATTCAACCGTAAAGGAGAACTACCGTGATCGAGATCAGAAACCTGCAGTTCCAACCCCTGACGTTCAACCTCTCCGGCCAGGGAACTCTCCACCTCGGGCCGCGAGAGCGCAAGAGCATCGCCCGCAAGGACCTCTCCGCCGAGATCAAGACCGCCGGAAAACGCGGCCTGGTGCGCATCACCGACCTGACCGGCGGCGCGGAACCGGAACCGGAAAAGCCCACGGCAACCGAGGACGCCGGAAACGATGAGGCCAAGACCACCAGCAAGCGGAGGAAATAACCATGCCGACCTATCTATCGCCCGGGATTTACACCCGGGAAACGGACTTCAGTTTCTATGTGAAGCAGATCTCGACATCAATGGCCGCCATGGTCGGAGTGGCCGAGAAAGGCCCGATCAACAAGCCCGTGCTGGTGACGAGCTGGGAACAGTTCATCAACCGTTTCGGCTCCTACATCAATGAAAGCTATCTGGCCTACGCCGCACGGGCGTTTTTCGACAACGGCGGCTCGGTCCTCTACGTCACCCGCATCGCCCATCTCACCGACCCCACCGACCGGGACACACTGACGGCGCTCAAGGCATCCGTCGTCCTCCAGAACCGGGAGGCCACGCCCGCCGACACCCTGCGGATAGAAGCAGTGAACGAAGGCGTCTGGGGCGACCGACTCTCCATCTCCATCGAGGACGGTTCTCTCGATCCGGCCAACCATTTCAACCTGGTGGTCCGGCACAAAGGCGATGTGGTCGAGGTGCTCAAGGATCTGAGCATGGACGAGACGCTGCCGAACCATGTGGAGCTGGCGATCAACGACCGCTCGGATTTCATCTTGGTCCAGGATCTGGCCGCAGCAATGGGAACGCCCAGCGACCGTCCGGCATTGGGCGTGTTCACGCTCAGCGGCGGCGACAATGGTCTGACCGATCTGGCCGATGCGGACTTCATCGGCGATCCCTCGCAGCATACCGGCCTCTATGGCTTTGACGAGATCGACGCCCTGAACCTGCTGATGGTCCCCGGCGTCACCACAGTGCCGGTGATCAACGCCGGAATCGCCTATGCCGAGGGGCGCAAGGATCTGCTGTTCATCGCCGACACGCCCATGCACCTGGAGCCGCTCGAAGCGGTCGACTTCCGCAAGGGACAAGGGCTGTACAGCCACGCGGCCTTCAACTCCTCCTACGCGGCGCTTTACTACCCCTGGCTGGAGATCAGCGATCCGGTCAACTCGCGCAAGAAGCTGGTGCCGCCCTGCGGCGCGGTGGCGGGATGCATCGCCCGCAGCGACCAGAAGACCAACGTCTGGAACGCGCCCGCCGGTATCGACCGTGGCCGCATCTTCAACACGCTCTCCCTGGCCTACAAGACCAGCCGTGGCGAGCGCGATGTGCTCTATCCGGAAGGGGTCAACGTCATCGCCGTGTTCCCCGACACCGGCATCAACATTTGGGGCCAGAAGACGCTGCAAAGCCAGCCCTCGGCCGTGGACCGCATCAACGTCCGCCGTCTGATGATGTTCATGGAGGAAGCCATCTCGGAATCCTCCCGCTTCGTGGTGTTCGAGCCGAACCATCCCCAGACCTGGCGTGCCCTCGGCCGCCTGATCAACCCCTTCCTGCAGGACATCAAGGACAAGGGCGGCCTCTACGACTTCGCCTTCCAGTGCGACGAGGAGACCAATACCCCGGCGGTCATCGACCGCAACGAAATGGTGGCCCGCGTGTTCGTCAAGCCGACCAAGACGGCGGAGTTCATCGAGCTGAACTTCATCCTGACCGCTACCTCTGCGGACTTCAAAGAAATCATCTAACGGGAGAACACGGCTATGAGAAGCGGAAACATGCCCAAGAGCCTTTACCAGAACTGGCAATTCGCCATCGAGGTAAATGGCTTCGACGTGGCCCTGTTCCACAAGGGACAGGAGCCAAAAACCGAATTCGAGGAAGTGGCCTTTGCCCCGGCCGGTTCGATGTTCGACCAAAAGGTGGCGGGGCGGGTCAAGTTCGAGGACATCACCCTCGAGAAAGGCACCCTGCAGGACGGCTCCGACGAGGCGGCACGCGAATGGATCAAGAAACAGGTGGACGTGAACGCCGTCACCGGCGGTCTTCCGGCCGACTACATGCGCGACATCGACGTTGTCCGCTACGACCGCACCGGCAACGAGACCCGCCGCTGGACCCTGCACGGGGCCTGGGTGAAGGCGCTCGAATACGACGAGCTCGAGGGCGGCAACACCGAGAACACCATCGAGAAGCTCACCATCTGCTTCCAATACTGGACCTAAACCGGAGGATCGACCATGTACAGCTTTGAACTGCCAAGCGGCACTGAACTCGAGCTTCGGGAAATGACCGGGGCCGAGGAAGAACTGCTTACCAACCAGCGCCTGATCCGTTCCGGAGAGGCGATCAACCAGGTGCTCCGCAACTGTTTCGTCCGGCTGGGCGAGAAGACCGACCCCGATCTTTCCGAGGTGATGAACCTGCTCTCGGGTGACCGGTTGTTCGCCCTGGTCCGCCTGCGCCAGATTTCCCTCGGCGACGAGGTTGAACTGGAGCTGAGCTGCCCGAACAGCGCCTGCCGCATGAGCAACTTTGTGACCATCAATCTCGAGGATCTCAAGGTCACCCCCTACGGCGAGGAGCGCGAGTTCGCTTTCAAGCTGCCCGGCTCGAAAAAAACCGTGCGCTTCGGATATCTCGACGGCCACAAGGAAAAGCGTCTGGCCAGCCTGCGCGAGCCCAACATCACCTCGGCCATGCTCATCCGCGTCCTCGACATCGACGGCAAGGCTCCCTCCAAGAAGAGCCTGGCGGAAATGTCGATGCGCGACCGCAACGCGCTGCGGCAGGAGATGTCGCGGGTCGACGCGGGAATCGACACCTCGGTCGAGACCGAATGCGATGGCTGCGGCACCAAGATCCGTACCCGCCTGGAGGCCGAACCGGCTTTTTTGTTCCCCGGAGTTCGCTTGTAAGCGACGCATTCTTTCTCGCTTACGGCGGACTGCACTGGGGCTGGTTGGAAACCCGCTCGCTACCGCTCAGGGTCCGGCGTCAGTTCGTCGAGGCCCTCGAGCGGCAACTTGATTTTGAACGTGAGCAAACGGAACGGCGATAGATGAACGGCGATCTCGGACTGGGCATAGTGGTATCGATGAAGGATGCGTTTTCGCAGAACGCGCAGCGCGTCCGTGGTTCCATGATGGATCTGGACTCCACCGTGGCCGATGCCAGCGAGCGGATGACCTGCAATCTGGATCGCATCCAGCAAGGCACCATGATGCTGGGGGCTGGATTGGCCCTGATGGCCGTGCCCGCCGCACTGGTCGCCTCCACCGCCGCGACCCAGAAGGCCTTGGGCGAGCTGGCGTCCCTTGGCGTGCAGGACCTCCGGGCCATCGAGGACGCCGCAGAATCCTTCACCAACCAATGGTCCGGTGCCGACAAGGCCGCCTTCATCACCGCCACCTACGATGTGAAATCGGCCCTGTCCAACCTAAGCGACGAGGCGGTGGGCGTCTTCACCTCCATGGCAGCCATGACGGCCAAGGCGACCAAGGCCACCACCCAGGAAATGGTCGGCACCTTCACCACGGCCTACGGGATCTTCAAGCCCATCATGGCCGACATGAACGACATGGAATGGGCGACCGCCTTTTCCGGAGCCATGGCGCAGACCGTGGCCTCGTTCAAGACCAATGGCACCCAGATGGCCGACGCCATCAAGAACATCGGCGCGGTGGCGGCGGCGAGCAACATTCCCCTGAACGAACAGCTCGCCGTGCTCGGCCAGCTCCAGACCACCATGCCCGGCTCCGAGGCGGGCACGCTGTACAAGGCGTTCATCATGAAGGCGGCCGAGGCCGGGGACGAGCTGGGGCTGTCCTTCACCGACACCAGCGGCCGCCTCAAGGGCGTGGTTCCTATCCTGCAAGAGATCAAGCGCCAGTTCCCCGACCTCTCCAACGCCGCCGCCCAGGTGAAGCTGAAGAAGGCCTTCGGCTCCGACGAGGCGGTCAAGTTCCTGCTGCAGATGTCGGCGGGCATGGAGAGCCTCGAAGGCAATATCCAGTCGGTAGGCCGGGCCATGAAGACAGGCACGGCGGTCACCGAACAGATGGCCGACGCCATGAACCAGGACATCGGAGCCCGGTTCCTGCTTCTGCGCCAGCAGATGGCCAACCTCAGCGAAATCCTGGGCCGCACTCTGCTGCCGGTGGTCACGCCGGTGATCAACGGCGTCTCCCGCTTCATTCTATTCCTGCAACGCATGGCCAAATCGATGCCGGGCGTGACCCGAGTGGTACTGGGGCTGTCCATGGCCCTCGGCACCATTCTGGTCGTGGCCGGAGCCGTCACCGCCGCCGTGGGCATGGTGGGACTCATGCTTCCCGCCATCAAGGCCGGGTTCGTGGCCATCAGCGCCGCGCTGGCCGGGGTGGGTTCGGCGGTCGCGACCTATTTTCTGCCCGTCACCGCGATCATCGCGGGCGTGATCCTCTCGGTGTATCTGCTCAAACGCGCCTGGGAAACCAACTTCGGCGGCATTCAGGAGATCATCACCGGGGCCTGGAACAAGGTCTCGCTGGTCTTCCAGGGGATCAGAGAGCTGGTGGGTTCGCTCAGCGGCGGCGTCGGGCAGATGTCGGCCGAACTGGCCCAGAAGCTCGAATCCGCCGGACTGCTGGGCTTCGTGGTCACCGTCTTCAAAGCCTATTACCGCGTTCGTGAGGCCCTGGCCGGATTGTGGGGCGCGTTCTCCCATGCCTTTGGCCGCATCCGCGCCATCCTCGAACCGACCGTCCGCACCCTGATGAGTGCCTACGCGGCGCTGGCCAGCGCGGTCTTTTCAGTGGTGGAAATCTTCGGCGTGGCCGCCAGCGCCACCGATGGGTCGTCCTGGCGCACCTTCGGCACGGTTATCGGCACCGTCGCCGGTGTGCTTCTGCAGGGGCTGGCATTCGCGCTGAAGATCGTGGCCTGGAACCTGTCGCTCATCGTCCGAGCCCTGGCGGTGGTGGTGCGCAGCGTGGTCTGGGTCGGCAAGGCCATCGTCGGGTCCCTGATCGGAGCGACCAAGTTCATCTACAAGTTCCTGTTGCCCGTGCGCATGATCGGCGAGGCCTTCATGGCCGCCGGGAAGATCGTCTATGCGGTCTGGCAGGTGCTGACCGGTGACATCTCCCTGCTGGACGGGCTCAAGGCCATCGGCGGTGCGGTCTACGATTTTCTTGCCACCCCGTTCCGCTGGGCGCGGGATGTGATGGTCGGTGTCTGGGATTTCATTTCCGGCATCTTTACCTCCATCGGACGCCTGGTGGCCGACGCCGCCGGACAGATCGGCCAGGCGATTCTGAATCTGCCGATCATCAGCACACTGCGGGAGCTGTTTGCCACCGTGCGCTCTTTCTTCGCCGGGGACACCACCTTCTTCGAGGCGGGCAAAAAGCTGCTGATCACCCTGGGCGAAGGGATCTGGTCGGCGGTGACCTATCCCGTCACCATGCTCAAGAACGCCCTGGGCAAGCTGCGCAATCTGCTGCCGTTCTCCGATGCCCGCGAGGGACCACTCGCCAGCCTGACCGCCTCCGGTTCCGCGCTGCTCAAGACCCTCGCCGACGGCATGAGCCTTACCCAGACGCTGCCCGCGAAAGTGTTCGGCTTCGCCGCTCGCGGAATTCTCTCGGCCGCTGCGGGAGCGTGGCAGCAGATCAAAACGGCGGGCGGCAACCTCATGGACGCCGCCTCAGCTCCCTTCCGCATGGCCGGAAAACTCTGGGATGGGTTGACCTCCGGGGCTCAAACCGTCGCGGCCAAGGCTGGTACCATTTTCGGAGGTCTCAAACAATCCCTGTTTGGCGACACGCCCGAGCTGGCGATCAAACCGCCCCAAGCCAATACCTGGGACGCGCTGGCCACGGGAGCCGTCAATCTCCGCGACCGGATCGTTGCCACGCTGTCGGCCGTGCCCGGCGCTGTCGGTCGAATCTTTACCAACGCCGGTGCCGAGGGGCAAACCCTCTGGCAAAGGCTTTCCAGCGGCGCGAGCGCGGGCATTCAGGCGATCAAGGATAGAAGTACTGGGATCGCCAACGGTTTGCTCTCCTCCGCTCGCGCCATGCTGGGAGTCCAGACCCCGGTCCCGCAGGTGGCCGAGCAGAAACAACCGCTCAAGACCGCGCAGCCCGCCGAATCGATTGGGCAACGCATCATCGAAAGCGTGCTCAGTCTCGTTCCGCGTCTGGACGAACGCCTGGTGCCCAAGGCCCTGAGCGCCATGCTGATGCTCCAGCCAGTCATGGCCAAGGCCGCGCCACCCCCACAACCGATGAACGGCACCGTGCAGACCGTCGCGGCGGCCGTCGAGCCGGTAAGTAAGAGCTACATCCAGCCGTATGCGGTGGAACCGGCACCGGAAATCGGAAGTGCTTCTCTGGCTCCGGCCGGGATCGAGCGGCCCAAGACAACCGCGCCGACTCCGATAGCGAAGCCCCTGCAATCGGGACTCGCCGAGACGGTGCCTTCCGAGCGGTTGATCGCTCCGGCTCGCACCGCTCCCGCGACACCCATGCGCGGAGAGGAAGCCGGTCCGGGGCTGCGCGAACTGCTGGAATCGCTGCTCTCGCGCCTCAATGGCTTGGCCGACCGACCGGTGGAACTGAGCGTGACCACCAACATCGATGGCCGGAAGGTGGCCGAGGCCGTCTACAAGGACCTGCGGGAGCGGAAGATCAGAAACTACGAAACCCTGTGAGAGGACCGATGAAACGCATCTTTGTCTGCAGCCCGTTCGCGGGCGACATAACCCGAAACGTCAGGGTCGCCGAGGCGCTTTGCCGTCGGGTCATGAGACGCGGTCACGCGCCGTTCGCGCCGCACCTGTTGTATCCGACCTTTACCGATGACAGCGTTCCCGAGCAGCGGGAGACTGGCATCGCCTGCGGCCTGGCCTACATGGAATGTTGCGACGAGGTGTGGGCGTTCACCGGCAACGGCATTTCCAGCGGCATGCGGCTGGAACTCGACCGGGCCGGACAACTGGGCAAGCCGATCATCGAGATCGCCGAGGTGTAAGCAATGGCCTGGGATCAACAGCCCATCAAGGGATATCTGGTGGACGCCGACACGGGGGAGCGGCTCGAATTCCAGTACAACCCCAACTCCATCAGCGACGAGAAGTCGACCGACTACGCGACGATCAAGATCCCCGGCATGAGCCACCCGCGCTACCAATACGTCGCCGGGGAACCGCGCCGGATCGCCTTCAAGGTCGAGCTGTTCAAGGGGCCGGTGAAACAGAAGGTCGACTGGCTCCGCTCGCTGCAATATCCGGAACACGCCGGAACCATGCTCAAGAACGCGCCGCACCGTGTGCTGCTGATTTTCGGAGATCTCTACCCGGGCGTGACCTGCATCGTCCGGCAGGTGAAGGCGCGTTTCTTCGGCCTGTTCGACCGGGACAACCTGCTGCCGCAACGGGCCGAGGTGGACATCGTCCTCGAGGAATATGTGGATCGGTCCATCAACTGGTCGGAGGTGCGCTCATGATCGGCCGTGATTCCCGCTACGCCCGCTGCGTTCTCTACCGGGACAGCGACGGCACTTCCCTCGGCATGCGCCAGCGCATCGACACTACTCCGAGATATGACGACCGCCTGCACACCGTCGTCGAGGGCGACCGTTTGGATCTGCTCGCGCACCGCTATCTGGGTGATGCCCGGCTCTGGTGGATCATCTGCGACTACAACGACATCTTTTTCCCGTTGGCGCTCGAGCCGGGTCTGGCGCTGCGCATTCCCTCCCGCGAACACGTCCAGATGCGCCTGCTCGACTGAAGCGTCCGACACCTCGCCATGCCTTCCGGTAAGTAAGCAGGGAACTGCGAACCGCCGGAGAAACGCATGGATCTGGATACCTTCAAGCCGACATTTCTGATTCAGATCGAGGGGCAAGACCTCTCGAAGGACATCACCCAGGAGATCACTTCGTTCGTCTTCACCGACAACGAGGAGGAGCTGGATGTTCTCGAGCTGTCGGTGACCGACCGCAACCTGCAGTTCGTCGACGATCCGCTGTTCCAGGAAGGCAACGAGATCGTGGCCCGCTTCGGCTACGTGGGGAACCTCTCTCCGCGCAAGAAGGCGGTTATCAAGGACATCGATTACGACTTCCCGGAAAACGGCGATCCAACCATACGCATCAAGGCCTACGACAAGGGCTTCAAACTCGCGGGCAAGGAGAACCAGAAAGTCTGGCAGAAACCCGCTCCCGGCATCCTCTATTCGGAAATCGCCGAACAGATCGCCGCTGCCAACGGCCTCACCCCGGTGGTCACGGCCACCAAGGGAACCCATCTCCGCGTCACCCAAAGCAACATCTCGGACGCCCAGTTCCTCAAGGAGCTGGCGGAAAAGGCCCGTGACCGCGATGGCGAGGGCGTGAGCGGCTATGTCTTCTACATCCAGGACGACGAACTCCATTTCCATCCCCGCGAGCTCGACCAGACGCCGCTTCTGACCCTCGAATATTTTACCGACACCAAGGGCCTGCTGCGCTCGTTCCGCCCCAGCACCCAATCCCAGGGAGCCAAGGGCGCGGGTGTCGAGACCAAGACGGTCGGCGTCGACCCGCGCAAGAAGGACGTGGTCGAGCACAAGGCCAACAACGCCACCACCCCCGAGCGGACGGCCTTGGGCAAGCAGACTTATCTGGTCGACGGCAACACCGGCGAAGGCAGCTTCAAGGAACAGGAGACGGGGCAGATCGTGCCGAGCTTCGACCGTTCCGAAGGCTTTCATGAAGAGCCGCGCCAGGAGCCCGCCCAGGACAGCGCCGAAGGCAAATTCCGCGAGGCCGAGCTGCGCCAGGTCGAGGCGGATGCGGCCACCATCGGCATTCCCCAGCTACGCGCCAAGAAGAACGTCGAGATCAAGGGCGTGGGACGGAAGTTTTCCGGCATCTATTACTGCCACTCGGTGCGCCACAGCATCAGCGGCGCTGGCTATCTCTGCGAACTCAAACTCAAGAAGAACGCCCTCGGCAAGGGCGCGGGCGACAAGTCCGCCGAGTCCCAGGGCAAACCCAACGACAAGGAGGCCCCGCCCACGCCGCAAAACGAGCCGCCAGCCATGGTGACCATCGACGCGGATTCCGGCGCGGTCACACAAGGAGGCGGCAATGGGTGATCTCAGCAAGAATTTCAACCGTTCGGAATTCGCCTGCAAGGGCAAGAACTGCTGCGGCCATTCGGCTGCGGTCCATCCCGACCTGGTCGACGCCCTGCGGACGCTGCGCGACCGCATAGGCAAACCGCTGTCCATCACCAGCGGATTCCGCTGCAACCGGCACAACCAGGCGGTGGGCGGCGCGGAGCAGAGTTTCCACACGCTGGGCATGGCGGCCGACGTGAGCTGTCCCGCAGGCGTTTCGCCCGAGGAACTGGCGGTCATCGCCGAGGAGATCCCTCTCTTCCGCGAGGGCGGCATCGGCGTCTATGCCTCCTGGGTCCATCTCGACGTGCGCCAGTCGGGCAAGGCGAGGTGGCGGTCATGAGCGCCGAAACCAAGACCCTGTTTTCCGGCACCGCGCTGGGTCTCTCCGGACCGCTTCGGGTGGAGATCCTGCCCAATGGAATGACCGCGAGGCTGACCCAGCCGTTCCGTGTCCGCACCGGCGCTGGCCGCATCATCGAAGTGCCCGCCGGGTTCGAGACCGACTTCGCCTCGGTGCCGCGCCTGTTCTGGCGCGTGGTGCCGCCCTGGGGACGATATTCCCCGGCGGCCGTCGTTCACGACTACCTCTACCACACCGGCAAGGTCTCGCGGCTTGCTGCCGACAGCGTCTTTCTCGAACTGATGGCGGCCCTGGGCGTGCCTCTGTGGAAACGCCAGGTCATGTATTGGGCGGTTCGCCTGGGCGGATGGCTGGCCTGGAACGCCAGTCGAAAGCGGGAGACGGAGCATGCTTGAAACCCGCGACCGTCAATCCGAGGAGCGCTACCGCAACCGCTGGTACGGCAAGTACCGGGCCTTCGTGCGCGACAACAACGACCCCGAACGCCTCGGCCGGGTCCGTCTGGAAATCCCCGCCGTGCTCGGCAGCGGGCGGGAGAACTGGTCCGAATGGGCCGCGCCCTGTTTTCCCTACGGCGGCAACGACGACACCGGCATGTTCCTGGTCCCCGAGGAAGGGGCCTCGGTCTGGGCCGAGTTCGAGGGCGGCGTAGTCCAGTATCCGATCTGGACCGGGGTCTGGCTGGCCAAGAGCAATCCCGGCGAGCAACCCGAGGAGTCCAAGCGCACCTGCGCGAATGCCTTCTGCCATGACTGTGAGGACAAGGTCGAGCATCAGGCCAACCGGCACGACGATCTCGAACACAAGAAGTACCACGGCCATCCGCCGTATTACTGTCCGCGCCTGAAGGTCCTGCTCAAGACCGAAACCGGCCACACCATCCTGGCCGATGACCGCGACGGCGACGAACTGCTACGGATCATCGACCGCGCCGGTCAGATCCTCACCATGGAAGGGAAGGTGAAGCCGGAAATGCAGAGCGGCAACGCCCTGCGGCGAGGCACGAAGGACGCCGAGAAAGGTGACCAGCTCGACATCGCCTCGCAGATTGTCGGCTCCCGCGCCCGCATCCAGCTCACCGACCTCTGCCGCCAGCAGGTGATCCTCGAAGCCTGGCAGGACAAGGAGAAGGTCCACATCCTCTCGTGCGACAAGGGCCGCTCCCGCTGGCAGAAGATCCTCATCGACACCACCAAGGGCCGGGAAAAGGTTCACATCTGGGGACTCAACGGCACCCAGGAAATCCTCGTCGATTCCACCGCCGCCGCCGAACAGATCCGGCTCACCGACAAGGCCGGTCAGGTCGTGCGCATGAACGCCGCGCCCGGCCAGGAGAGCATCAGCGCCACCGACAAGTCCGGCAGTCTCGTGTTCATGGATGGGGTGGCCGGAAACATCATCATTCGCTCGACGAACACCGTCTTGATCAACACCTGAAGGAAGCATCGCATGGGAGAAAGAACAACAACGCCCTCCGGACTCTCGGCCAGCGAGGAATTGCTGGCCCGGACTTTCGATCATTGGCGGGAGGAATTCCGCAGCATTCTCGAAAGCCACCGCCGGGAAATCCAGGACCGACTCGAGAAGATCGAGCGTGAAATCGAGAAGAAATCGGACAAGGAAAACGTCGAGGTACTGGTCCGCTCGATCTATTCCGATCTGCACCGGCACGCCGAGGAGATCGACCGGCTGCACGCCCGGGTCGGCTCCAAGATGGGGACCGAGACCATGTGGAAGATCGTCGGCCTGGTGCTGACCATCGGCAGCACCATTGGCGGACTCGTCGGCTTTCTGATCCATCTGTTGCTGAAGGTGAACCCATGAGCTCCCAGGCGCGACTCGGCGACATCAGCAGTCACGGCGGCGTCATCATCACCGGGGCAAGCCGAACGCTGGACAACGGCATGCCGGTGGCCCGCATGGGGGACCTGCACGTCTGTCCCATCCCGGGGCATGGTGTGACGCCCATCGTGACCGGCAGCTTCGACACCATCACCGAAGGATTGCCCAACGCCCGCATCGGCGACATCACCGCCTGCGGAGCCATCATCGTCACTGGCAGTCCCGACACCATCGACAACTGAGGGGGACGCGATGAACAATCTCGAACAGCCGCCGGAACCGCACTACTGGGATGTTTTCCCGAAACTGATCCGGGTCTCGCGATCCCCATTCGTTCAGCGCATTCCGCTCTCGATCCGTGGTCTGCCCGAAGCGCCGGTGTTCGAATCGTCCAATCCCGACGTGGCCAGTGTCGATGAGGACGGCAATGTCGAATGCGGCTTCGTTCCCGGAGCGGCCATGATTCTGGTCTGGGATTCGCCCGAGCGGCTCAGCCTGCGGCACGTTCAGGTCGAGGTCTATGGCGGCGGCGTCTCCGCACCGGTGGAGGTCCCTTCATGACGGATGCCCCGGCAGCCTTCAGCCACTGGGAGGTACAGCCTCGCTCCATCCGCCTCTCCGCTGGCGAGTTCGAGCAACGGGTTCCGCTCTCCCTGCGCGGCGACGTGGACGCCCCGGTCTTTGCCTCCAGCAACCCGGAAGTCGCGGAGATCGGGCCGGACGGTGTCATTCGCTGCGGCTGGACCATCGGCAACGCCGTGCTCATGGTCTGGCGATCCTCGGCCCGGGACAGTCTCCGCCATGTTCTGGTGGAGGTCCGCGATCCGTCCTGGTTCGCCGACCACCCGGACTTTGCCAGTGGAGCCACGGTCTTCCTCAGCGGCATGGTGGTCAACGCCCTCAACACCAGCGGCGTCGGCAACGCGCTGATCGAATTCCGCCGCTCGGAAACCGGCCCGGCTGCGTACCAGACCTTCGCCAACGCCTATGGCGGGTTCGAGCTGTCCGTACCCGAGGGGTTCTATTACGTGGAGGTCACCGCGCCGGGATACATCGCCTGGCATGGCTGGGTGAATGCCGACCCCAACACCTCCGGCGACATCCAGATCGTTCTCTCGCCCGAGCTCGACGGCCAGGTAGCCCGCATCGTGTTGCAGTGGGGCCTGAATCCCCGGGACCTCGATTCCCATCTCACCGGACCGACGCCATCCGGCGGCAGGTTCCATGTGTTCTATTCCCACACCATCGAAAACGAGGCGGCGGAATTGGACGTGGACGACACCAGCTCCTATGGGCCGGAGACCATCACCATCCATCGGCTCATCCCCGGCGTCTACCGCTACGCGGTCCACGACTACACCAACCGCAACGCCAATCCGAGCACCGGCCTGGCGCAGTCCGGAGCATCGGTGAAGGTGTTCTTGAGCGATGGCCGTGAGCAGACCTTCACCGTTCCCAACGCCCCTGGCACGGTCTGGACCGTATTCGAAATCGACGGCGCGACCGGAACAGTGACGGCGGTCAACGCCATGAGCTATCAATCCCAACCCGCCAATGTCGGCATGTAATGGAGGTTGTCATGATTTCCGAAGAACCCGCCGAATTGCAGGCCACTATCGAGCAGACCGATTCCGGCGAACAACAGTATGTGCTGCGAGCGCTCTGCGATCACCTGTCCGGCATCCGTGAAGAGCTTTCCGGCATCCGCACGTTGCTGGAGGCCGGTCACGCCGCCTCGGAGGCGATGCGCGGCCAGGCCCAAGCCTATCTGGAGGCCCAGCAGTCCAGGACGCAGGAGTACCTGGGCCAGGTTCAGATCGAGCCGGAGCCCGATTTTTATCCCTTCGTCGAACTGCCTGCGGGCACCGAACCCCGGGATCTGCCGGACGGCAACCGGCTCTTCACCTTGCCCGACGGCATGATCCTGCGGACCACTGACGATCAGCGAATCTGCGTTATCGACGGAGGAGAACAGCAGGTCATCACCCCCGGACCCGGCACGGCCATCGAGGTCGCCCCGGGACGCCTTTACACCCTGGTCGAGTCCTAACTGCGTTCGACCCAGGAGGCAGCCGGTATCAGCGGACTGCCCGCAGGGATCGAGCCGACCGCCATGGGCGCGGAACGCTTCGCGGTGGTTCTGCCCGAGGGCATCCGCCTCGACGTCGATCACCGGGAGCGGTTCATCACCCTGATCAACCCGGCCGGACCTATCGACATCATCGGCATCGGCCGTATCGAGGGCATCGGCGAAACCATCGCTGTCCGTCTGCTCTCCGGCGGAGCCAAGGGATTCCGGTGCGGCCAGTCCAGCCACGGCGGGCTGATCGAGGCGGACGGAACCATCCACCTGGGTCTAAAAAATGGTCTGGATCTGGTGGTCCGGTTCCAGGGAGAAGCCATTGACGACGGCACTTCGGAAAATGGCTGCTCTGGACAGTGCGGCCTCGACTGCGAGGAGCGTGCCTGATGAGCTACGATTTCCTCGGCAAGGGGTTGCGTTACCCGTTCCGGTTTCAGTCGCTATCCGGCGGCACACAGGTCTCGACCGCCACCTCGCGGGAGCACGAGCATATCCGTGAAAGCATCCTGCAGATCCTCGGCACCCGAATCGGCGAACGGTTCATGAATCCGGAGTTCGGCTCCCGGCTGAAGGATCTGGTGTTCGAACAGAACGACGAGGTGCTCAAGGGCCTGCTGCGCCATTACGTAATCGACGCCATCAAGCGCTGGGAAAAGCGGGTGATCATCACGGAGGTGCGCTTCGACGACCGGCCGCTGAACATCGACGGCAACCTGCTGCTGGTGCATATCGCCTACCGGGTGATCCAGAGCCAGGTGGACGGCAACCTGGTCTATCCCTTCTACAGAGAAGACCCGAACAATCCCGCGCCCAGCTATCCCCAGCCGGAGCCCGAGCCGGAACCGCCGCCGGTGCGCAGCGTGCGCCTGTCGCCGGACGTGCGCTCGCTGTTCAATCTGCTCTGGTTCGACGCGGTCGAGATGAGCCCCGATCCGAACGACTTCTTGATCTGGCCAGCCGGGGAATACGAAGTCGCCTACATCGAGGGAGCCTATCAGGACCGCAACGGCAAGTGGATCGTCAGCGATCCAGGTGACAACCACGGCCATTACCTGACATTCGAGGGAGCGCCAGAAACGGAAGCGCCCCAGGCCGAGCACGCCCTCTATCTGGCCGCGAGCGGTCTGGGCTTCGACACCCAGAGTCAGGCGGAAGACAACGCCGCTGGCACCGTTCACCGGATCACCACCCTGGAGCCGGGCCGCATCGGTCTGTTCTATTTCGAGGGCAAAAAGGAATCCCACTACCTCAACAACACATCCGGGCAGCCCAATCCCGTCTGGCAACTGCGCGGCCCGCTCTGAGGCGTCCCGCCTCCGACACATCCAGGCCCCTTCCGGTAAGTAACCGGCGTGGCGAGAGCATCAGGCGCTCTCGCATAACCACCGAAAACCGGAGAGACCATGGGCCGCGCAAGCATCGGATACATCAACAAGGATTACGAATCGATCCGTCAGGAGCTGCTGGCGAAGATCCCGCAGCTCACCGACCGCTGGACCGATTTCAATCACTCCGATCTCGGCGTCGTCCTGCTCGATCTGTTCTGCGGCGTGGGCGACATGCTGGCCTATTACCTGGACGCCCAGGCGGCGGAGGCCTTTCTGCCCACGGCCCGCCAGCGCCAGAACGTCATCAACCTCTGCAAACTCATCGGCTACCGGCTGGATTCGCCGGTGGCCTCCACCACCACGCTGCGCTTCCGGCTCTCCGCCCCGCTTGGCAAGGATCTGACCATTCCGGCGGGGACAGCCTGCCGCGCCTTGCTGAGTGACGGCGAGGCGGATTTCGAGACGGTCGAGGACGGCTTGATCCCGCGAGGCGTACTCTCGGTAGACATCCCGACCCGTCAAGGCGTGCGCCGCACCGAGACCTTCACTTCGACGGGGCTGCCATTCCAGCGCATCCGCCTGACCGGCGACGTCATCGCCCAGGGCACCATCACCGTTACGGTGGGGGACGACGCCTGGAGCGAGGTCGATCACTTCCAGGACAGCCTGGCCGACAGCCGCCATTTCATGGCCGACCTGGACGCCCTCGACATCTCCACCCTGATTTTCGGCGACGGGCAAAGCGGCGCTGTACCCGCTCAGGGAAGCGCCATTGCCGTCAGCTATCTGCAGACCATCGGGGACCAGGGAAACCTCGGTCCGAACCGGATCACCCAACTGCTGAGCCCGATCTACCTTGACGGAGGCCAGGTTTCCCTGACCGTCACCAATCCTGTGCCTGCCACCGGCGGCGCTTCGCGGGAAGCCCTCGAACACGCCCGCCGACAGGCACCGGCGGAGCTGCGCAGTCTCTGGAAAGCCGTCACCCTGGAGGATTACCAGGCGCTCGCCGAAGGTTACCCCGGCGTCGCCAAGGCCAAGGTGCTCGACACCAATGCCTGTCAGAACATCCGCTATTACAACGTCCAACTGTCCATCGCCCCCAATGGCGGCGGAATGCCCTCGGCGCTGCTCAAGCGGGACCTCGCCGAGTTTCTCGAACGCCGCAAGGTCATCACGGTCGAGATTAACCTGTTCGACCCGATCTACCGCCCCGTTTCCATCGACGCCGAGGTCTACATCTGGCCCGGCGAACCGCTGGAAAACGTGCGCAGCCGCATCGAAGCCGCACTTTCCGATTTCTTTTCTTTCGACCAGGTCTCCTTCGGCCAGACCATTCACTTCTCCGACCTGGTCGCCCTGATCGACGGCGTGCGCGGCGTCAGCCACATGCATCTGTACGCGCCCCAGCAGGACATCGAGCTGCGCCACGGCGAAATCCCGGTTCTCGGCAGCGTCAACCTCGATCTGCGGAGGGCCGGTTGATGTCGGATTGGTTCAAGGACAATCTGCTCGGCCTGCTGCCGCCGCTTTACGAGCACAACGACGAGGCCGGTGACCTGCGCACCTTTCTGAGCCTTCCCGCCGGAACGTTCGACGAACTCAAGCAGGCCATCGACGACTTCCCGACCATTTTTGACGTCGACCACTGCGACGAACGCTTCCTGCCGCTGCTGGCGAGACTCGTCGGCCTCGAAGTGGACGGCACCTGTTCGCCGGACTGCCAGCGACGCCGCGTGCGGGAGGCGGTCGAAATCTATCGCCGCAAGGGCACCATTCCGGCCATCGAACGCGATTTTAACACACTCGGCTGGCAGGGGGAACTTCAGGAGACCTTCCGCTCGGCTCTGCGTCTCAATGCCCGTTCCAGACTCAGCAAAGCCAAGCTGCCCGGGCTGGTGTTCAGCCTCGGGGTGTTTCGCGTGCTGTGTCTCAACCAGACCGAGGGGCTGCGCGACGCCCTGGTGTTTCACCACCCGGCGGGCACGCGCTGTTTCTGGCTCCAGTTTCTGCTCGAATGGATCGAAGGCGGCGCGATGCTCGACTTCGGGCATGCCAACGCCGTGCGCCGGATCGTGCTGGCGTTTCTCGACGAGACCTTCGTCCTTGGCCACTCCTCGCTCGGTTCCTGCCGTCATTTGACTAACAAGCAGAAGGCCTGGGAGCTGCTGCAGCTCACCAGCACCACGGAGATGATCCCGGAGATCGACCGGGCCGCCGTGAAGGTCTCCCGTTTTCACGGCCGCCAGAACCGGATGCGCCTGAACCACAAGGCCCTCAACGACTGGCGACTGCCGTACACCCGCGTCGGCGAGGACCGGGTTTCCTTCTGCACACCCATCTACACCGGCCGCGATTTTGAAGGGGATGTGCTGGAAAGCGGCTTTGGGCTGGGCGAGAGCCATCTCAACCGCAAATCGCTGACCCATGGCGAGACCGAGCTGCGCTACTGCTTTCGGCAGAAGGACTTCTTTTTCGACACGCAGGCGGAACCGGTCGAGCGGGCGGAGGCCAAGTACGACCTGCGCCTGCCTCTGGAATCCCGGCATCGCCTCTGCTTCCAGCTTGGCCGCGCCAGGCTCAACGAAGGTCTCGATCTCACCGCCAACCAGGGCGGCATCAGCAATCTGCTGCTCGCCTCCACCGCTGGCTGCGACGCGGACGTCACCCTGGCCGTCGACCGGATCGACCGATGGCGGCGGAGAGGGCCTGTGTTCCGGCTCAACGCGAACACCCTGAACACCCGGTATCTGAGCAATGCGAATCTGACCGGCGAACGGGCTTCGCTTGAAGTCTATGTGGACACGGGCTCTCTCCAGCGCCATCGGGTCGAGACCATGAAGCTGGGCGCAAGCCCGCTCAACACCACCGGCCTGCGTCTCTCCGTGGACCGCACCCGCCCCATGCGCGTCAGCCGCATGCGCCTCAACCAGGCCGGATTCCGCTGGTCGCGGCCTTCCTACCGCTGGCTGTTCCGTCAGCAGGACCTGCACGCGCTGACGCAGGCCGGGTTCGAGGCCGCCGCCAACAACTATCGCGCCACCCAGTGGCCCACCTGAAGGAGAACCCATGGCGATACATCTCTATCTTGACGAAGCGCTGACCCAGCAGATTTCCGAGGGGGATTTCAGCCGTCCCGAGGCCGAGAGCTACAACGGCACCGACGGCGACATCAGGGATCGGCAACTCTACGTCGCCAACGAGCAGACGGGCCTCGCCTCGGCCATCGACGCGGCGCAGACCGCCATCCCCTTGGCAGAACCGCGCTTTGCCGACGGCGAACTCATCATCATCGACGGCGAGCAGATGCTCGTCGAAAGCGGCGGCGGCACAGTCAATCTCACCGTGCAACGGGGCGTGGCCAACACCGCTCCGGCCGCGCACGACGCCGGAACGACCGTCTATTCCGGTTACGACTACACCGGGCTGGTGCTCGATCCCATCGACGAAACCGGTACCGACGAATCGGTCTGGTACCGCCTGGCCCTGACCCAGGCCGGACTCGACACCGCCACCCAGGGCGCACCGCTCAATCTCGGCGACAAGGCATTTCAGCAGACGCTGTCCTTCTGGCGGCGCTGCACCGTGCTCCCGGGCACCCCGGTGCAAAACAAACTCGACATTAAGCTGCGCCTGACCGGCACGGAAAACCCGATTCTCTAAGGAGGCCGCCATGGCATACCACAGCATTCAAGGACTCGCCCACGGTCGGCTCGACCTGCTCAATCAACTGCGGACCTTTCTGGTGACCACCACCGGATGGACCCTGCACGACGACCAGTCGGCCGACCCACAGCCGTATTTCGTCTTCAAGTCTCACGGGGAATCCGGGGCCGAGGACGTCTATCTACAGTTCCGTATCAGCACCACCTCCGGGCGGATTCACGTCGCTGCATTCCAGTATTGGATTGCTGCCACCCACACCGGCGTCAACGAGGCTTCGCACACCAGTTACACATACCTGCGGGTGGAGGACAGCGCCGACTTCATCTTCTGGCTGTTCGCCGACCTGGACCACGTCTTCGTGGTCACCAAGCTCGTCTCCACCTACTACGGCCATTACAGCGGATTGCTGAAACGGTTCTGGTCCGGGGCCGTCGCGCTTACGCAGGCGGCGGTCACCGCCGGAAGCGGCGTGGTGCTTCAGGTCAACGACGCCACCGTGGTCACGCCCGGACAGGACTATGTGATCAAAGACGACGCGGGCATCGAACGCGTGCGGGTGAGCGCCACCGACACCGTCGCCACGCCGAACACCATCACCGTCGAAACCCTCGTTCGGGATTACGCCTCGGGGGCCAAGATCGGCGAGGACCCGCAGCCGGTCATCAACAGCTACTACAACGCGCCGGGCACATTTTACGCCGTGAACAAGTTCGACGGCTGGACCTCCGCGTCCGGGCAGCAGGGCCGCTGTGGCGCGGCTCACGGCGGTCTCCAGGGCGAAACCGATCCGGAGATGCGCTACGGCACCACCATCCTTTTTCCCTGGCTCGCCTCGATGTCCGGCTCCGCCGTCTACCAGGAACTGCGCGGCGAACTCATCGAGATCTTCGCCGTGGGCGGCGGCAATGTCGCCTCGGAAGACGCCATTCAAATCGGAACGGACAGCTACCGCGTGTTCAACCTGACCACCGGCGGCTGGTGCGCGGTGAAGGAGTAATGCCATGGCAACTCGAAACGGAAAGCTCAAAACCGTCACTACGATCACCGGCCAGCGTCGTCCGGAAACGCTTGTGCCCATGAACCGTGGCCAGGCGCTCAAACTCAGCGGGAGGATTCGCCGTGGCCGTGCATAAGGGACAACTGGCATCCATTACCACCCGCCGAGGCATCCGGCGGCCGGATCTGCTCGCCATCGGCGCGGCGCAACCCGGAGCGCTTTTCGAGCTGTTTTCCGGGGCACCGGCCAGGCGCACGGTGATGGTCCGGGCCGACAGCGCGGTGCGGGTCGCCCATCGGCTCGAACGTCGATCCGACCTCGCGCTTCGCGTGAACAACCGCCTGAACCGGAGCGCTGACCTGTGGCTCGTCGTCCATGGTCGACTGGGCGTCGATGCCGACACGGCGGTGCGGGTGACGCGCCCCTGGCTGCGGAGCATCGATACCAGCGTCCGGACATCCGGTACACGCATCAGCCGATCCGACACCGTTCAGCGCATCGCGATCCCGGCCAGGCTGCTGGCCGACACGCGCCAGATCCTGTTCGCGGTGCTCATCGATCAAGACCACGAAATTCAGACCTAAAGGAGAACAGCAATGGCACTGGGACTCATCGTCAAAACCGGCCGGATACTGACGGCCAAACTCCTCCTCGGCCAGGCCGTGGACGGCATCACCCACTGCGCCATCGGCGACGGGGATGCCAGCTTCACCGACCCGCAGAATCCGCCCGCGCCGGATCTCGGCCAGACCGGGCTCAGAAACGAACGCGCCCGCAAGCGCTACTACAAGCGGACCTTCCTCAAGGAGGACGCCGAAGGGGCGCTCCTGGTGAACGGCGTGCGCTACCTGGAAACCGGCGAGGAGACCAACACCATCGGCATCTTCTTCCGCTTCGACGAGGCCGAGGCCAACGGCATCACCATCCGCGAATACGGCTTCTTCGGCGGCAATGTGCAGTACGTGCAAAGCGTCACCGGGGATCTCGCCATAGGCGGCGTGTTCCATCAGGACACCAATCCGACCGGCGAGGTGCTGCGCCCGGGCTACCTGTACGAGGTGAAGAACATTCCCGACTTCAACAAGATTTCCGACACCCGCGTGGAGCTGGTCGGGATCATCAAGATCTAACTGGAGGATTCAAACATGAGCATCTCACGCGAGACATTCGACCCGACCAAGAACTACAAGCGCATCCGCTACCATCAGGATCGCGACCTGCTGGATTCCGAACTCAACGAGCAGCAGGACATCATCAACCTGGAGCGGCGCAAGATCGCCGACATCCTGTTCAAGGAAGGCTCCATCATCATGGGCCTCGAGGTCAGCGCGGCCGCCAACGTCCTGACCATGGCCCCGGGCGTGGTCTACATCGACGGCCATCTGGAACAGGTGAGCGGCGCGACCCTGACCTATGATCCGGCCACCACCAGCGGGGCCGATTACGTCTATGTGGAGCTGCTGAAGTACAACTACGGCTACACCCAGGACCCGGCCCTGATCAATCCGGCCACCGGCGAGCCCACCGCCGAACGGGAAAAATGGGTTCTTTCTCTCAAGGCGACAGACACCAGCGGCCAGACGCTGCCCAACAACGTGGCCGAGCGCCGGGTGATCCCGATCTACAAGTTCGACCGGGAGAGCGGCGATGTCACGCCCACGGTGCAGGAGAAGTCCAACCTCTACCTGCGGGATCTGCTGGGCACGCTGCCGGGCAGCCGGATCACCGTCTCCTCGATCACCGAGGACCAGCTCTCCTTCGCCGCCGCCGAAGGGCTCAATTCCCTGATTCAGAATCTGGCCGAGCGCACCTTCGACCAGGCCGGAAGCTATCTGGTGCGGGGCTTCGACACCTTCATCGGCGGCGTCGACGACGACAGCGTGGAGGCGATCACCAACGCCGGACGCGCCTACATCCAGGGCTTCCGGCATCAGCGCGATCTGCCCACTTCGACCCTGGTGCCCAAATCCATCGCCACCAAGTCGGTGCGCGGGGAGCAGAAGACCTTCGACATCAACAAGCACCGCTATCCGGTCAACTCCACGCCGCTCAAGGAGACGACCCAGGTGGAGGCCATCGTCGAGATTACCCGCAACGTCACTCGCGGCTCGGTGGGCGGCGGCGAAGACCTGCTCGACCCCAATCCCGTGGTGGACATCCTCGAGGTCAGCCAAGGGGCGACCATCTTCCAGGAGGGCGTGGACTGGCAACAGTCGGGCAACCATGTCGACTGGCTCGGCTCCGGCAACGAACCGGCCATCGGCACCACCTACACGGTGCGCTGGACCTACACCAAGCAGATGGTCAAGGGCACCGACTACGTGGACAGCGGCTGGTTCGGGCAGGCCAACCATCCGGCGGCCGGAAACTACTTCTATCTGGTGACTGCCTACAACGCCACCGGCGAGACGGCCTTCAACGCCGCTGCGGTCATCGCCCGGGCAACCGCCGCCGGGGAGATGAACAAGCTCTCCTGGCTGCCGGTCAGCGGCGCGACTGGCTATCGCGTCTACCGGGCCGCCACCAACGGCGCACGCACCGACTACAAGCGCCTGATGGAACTGGGCAGCGAGGCGCTATCCTACGTCGACGACGGCGTCGAGGAGATCGGCACCGTTTCGCCTCCGGCCACCAACACCGCCGGGCTCACCATGTCGCCAGTGCAGCTCGAGCTGGGTAACCTCAACGTGATCAATTTCGGGCGCGGCAGCCTCGGCGATCAGCCGGTGAACGGCTCCAACTGCAGCCTGGACTACGACTATTACCTCGGCCGCCGCGACATCGTTTACGCCACCACCACCGAGATCAAACGGCTGGAAGGGGCTCCGGCGGATTTTCCGAAGCTGCCCATCGTGCCGGAAAACGCCCTGGGGCTGTGCAGCATCGACTGCCCGCCCAACTCCACCGACATGGAGATCCGCAACTTCGGCCTGACCCGCATCACCATGGACCAGATCCACGACATCATCCAAGACGTCGAGGACCTGAAGTACAACGACGCCCAGTACCAGATGAACAACGAGCTGCAGAACCGGGACGCCCAGACCAAGAAAGGCATCTACTCGGACGACTTCTCGAACACCGCCCAGTCAGACATCTACCACGCCGAATGGGACGCCCGAGTCAACGAGATCGCCCGTTTCGTCGCGCCGGACCGCATTCCTCACTCCACGGTGCTCTCGGTCGATCAGGCGGGCAGCAACGCGAGCTTCTTCGGCAGCCTGGCACTGCTGCCGGGCAACGAGACCGTGCTGGTGGAACAGAACGACTGGTCCGAGGAGCGGAACATCAACCCCTACGCCGTGTTCGACAAGCCCCCGGCCATGCTGCAGATCACGCCCAACCTCGGGCGGCGCGGCCAGACCGGCATCGCCGTCACCGGCATCAACTTCACCCCGAGCAAATCCGGCATCGTACTGCGCTGCGACGGCCAGGTGATGGCCAGCAACCTGATCAGCGACGAGGCCGGTCGGGTCAGCGCCTCCTTCACCATCCCGACCAACGCCCGCAACGGCAACCGCATCGTGGAGATGGCCGACGGCGTCTACTCGGCCCGGGCCAGCCTGCAGATCAACGATCCGCTGGTCATCACCCGCATCGAGCGCATCATCGAGAACCGCATCATCCGCGTGCCCGTGGTGCAGGTGGTCTGGCGCACCCAGACCATCTTCGTGCCCCGCGATCCGCTGGCCCAGACTTTCAGCTTCACCCAAAACCAGGTGATTTCCAGCATCGGACTGCAGTTCACCGCCAGGGACCCGAGCATTCCGGTCACGGTGCAGATTCGCGGCGTCACCACCGGTCTGCCCAACGGCGTGGTGTTCGCCGAGAAAGTGCTGGCCCCGAACGAGATCAGCCTGAGCGGCGAGACCCGCATTCGCTTCGACGACCCGTTCTACGCCGAGGCCAACACCAGCTATTCCGTGGTGCTGCTGACCAACAGCACCAATTACAAGGTGCGCACCGCCACCCTGGGCAAGATGGGCCGCTGGGGCATCATCACCCGGCAGACCTATATGGAAGGCGTGCTGCTGGAGAGCTCCAACGCCGAGACCTGGACGCCGCTCAACGGCTCCGACCTGGCGATGAAGATCTACGGCTACAACTTCCAGTCCGAGGGGATGATTCGCTTTCAGCCGATCACCGGCGTGCAGTTCTCCGACATCAACCTCGACGAATACTCGGCCATCCCCCAGGGTACCGGTCTCGACTGGGAATACTCCACCGACGGCGGCGTGACCTGGGACGCCATGGTTCCCGCCGAGGAGGAACGGCTGCCCAACCTCGCCACCCGGGTCCAGATCCGCGTGCGCCTGAGCAGCTCGCTTGCCAACGACACTCCGGCCATCAACTTTCGCGACGTCAACCTGGTGGGCTACCTCAACAAGACCACCGGGGCCTACCTGACCCGCGAGAACGAGCTGACCCAGGGTGTGGAATCGACCAAAGCCTATGTGCAGATGCAGATCCCCAGTGGCACCACCCTGCAATGGTTCGCCAGCAACGACGGCGGCCTGACCTGGGAGGCGATGACCATCCAGGACACCCGGCCCATCGACGAGAACTGGACCGAGTACACCCTGGTGCGCACCTTCACCGACAACACCGGCAACAAGGTGCGCTACAAAGCCGAGATGACCGGCACGCCGCTGATCTACCCGCGCATCCATTCGCTGGGCGCGACCCTGAGCTAAGGAGGCACGGCCATGATCGTTCGACGCAAAGGCGGCCTGACCGAGTTCATTCCCTCGCCGCAGGAGAAGCGCGACGGGCTGATCCGCGACCATGCCCTGGGCCTGCTCGAAAACCTGCACCAGCGCCTGGCGCGGCTGGAACGGGCATCAAAGCTCCCGGCCGACGAAGCGGAGGCCTTCACGGCGCTGCTGGCGCGGATGCGGGCCGACGAGTCGCGCAACCTCGAGCTGCACGCCAGCCTGATCACCGCTGATACCGCCTCCGGCTGACCGGCTCACTGCCACCGCCAACCCAGAAACCCCGGATACGGCCAGCCCGTTCCGGGGTTTCTGCCGCCTGTGCGCCGCCCAATCCGGCCTAGTTCGCAAGTCATTGAAAATAAACGTGTTAAATGTCGGCTTCGGCTGTTCTTCTACTTGATTTGTGTCCGGAAAGAAGCATTCATTCATGGTGTAAGCGGAGGCTGAAAAGCCTTGCCAGACAACGACTTAGAAGCGCCATGAACGACGGAGGCACGCATGAACCTGAAAGAGATCCACTACGGGATCGAGATCGAGACCGTAAAACGCACCCGGGAGCAGATCGCTTGGGCCATCCACTCGGTGGTGGGCGGCACGGTCCGCCATGTCGGCATCCCCAGCAGCTACGACCCCTGGGAGATCGAGGACCTGCGCGGCCGCGTCTGGAAGGTGGTGGGGGACGCCTCCCTGACCAGCGTCCCGGCTCATCTGCGGGCCGAGGTGGTCAGCCCGGTGCTCGGCTACGACGACATCCCGCAACTGCAGGAGGCGGTCCGGGCCATCCGCCGCGCCGGAGGCAAGATCAACAGCCAGTGCGGCATTCACATCCATATCGACGCCGCGCCCTTCGACGGCAGACACCTGGGTAACCTGGCCAAGATCATTTACAAGCAGGAGCCGCTGATCCTCCACGCCCTCGGCATCAGCCGTGACCGTCTCAACCGCTACACCCGGCCTGTCAGCGACGAGCTGATCCAGCGCATCGAACAGCATCGCCCCCGCACCAAGGACCAGCTCAACCGCATCTGGTACGGCTACCACAACCGGCAGCCCCAGCACTACGACAACAGCCGCTATCACGGGGTCAACCTGCACAACGTCTGGTACCGGGGCACGGTGGAGTTCCGCTGGTTCGAGGCGACCCTCCACGCGGGGCGGATCAAGGCTTACCTGCAATTCTGCCTCGCCGTCGCCGCCAAGGCGCTCAATGGCCGGGCAGCCTCTAGCCGCAAGCGGGATTTTGATCCCCAGAGCGCCAAGTACGACTTCCGGGTCTTCCTGCTCCACCTTGGCCTGATCGGAGACGAGTTCAAGACCGCCCGCAAGCATCTGATGGCCAACATGCCCGGCGACGCCGCCTTCAAGAACGGACGGCCCAAACCGGAGGAGGTCCTTCCGGACGAAACCACCACTCTCACCAACGAGGCCGGGCAAGTTCCCGGCCTCACTGTTTAAGGAGGTGCCCCATGAAGATTCTGATCCGCTCCACCACGCTGGACGGCGAACCGATCCCCGGCAGCGGGGAAACCCTGCAAGCCGCCGACTGCCTTGAGGTGGTCGAGTTGATGCGCGGCCAGACGCCGTTCACCGCCAGCCGAGCGCCCCGGGACTACATGACCGAGGTGCTCTTTGGCATCGAAGGCGGTCCGACCCAGCCATTGCCGGAGGAAGCCGCCGCTGCGGCCGCCGAGTTTCTCACCCGTCTGGCCCGGCACGGCCTGATCGAGTTCCTGCCCGACGACAAGGCCAGCGATCCCTGGCCGGAACGCTTCCTCGAAGCCCTGGAGACGGTGCGACTCTCCGGGCGCACCAACATGCTCGACCACCCGGAGGTGACCCGGCTGACCGCCGAGATGGGCTACCCGGAGGTGGCCGCGTGGCTGGCGGACCACCGGCGGGAATACGCAGCCTTCGTTCTCGAAGGGACGAGACCGCTCGGCAAGAACTTCGGCGACAAGGAGGACCCGGCTCCATGTGCGGACAAGTAGGCATCATCTTCGGCCGCAAGCGCAGACGGCCCGACGAGCGGGATTACCTGCGCGAGCTCTTCATCCGCATGCTGCTGCACAGCGAGGAACGCGGCCCGCACGCCTCCGGTCTGGCCTGGCTCAAGACCGATGGCAGCCACCGGATTTTCAAACGGCCGATGCGGGCGCACGAGCTGGTCTACGAGAAGCCGTTTCAGGAGCTGCTCGGGCAGGTCGACAACGAGACCACCATCCTCATGGGCCACACCCGCTGGCGCACCCGGGGCAACGAGTTCAACAACCGCAACAACCATCCCATCCGGGCCGGGATCATCATCGGCACGCACAACGGCACCATCTACAACGCCGATTATCTGTTCCGCCGACTCGGGCTGCCGCGCTACGCCGAAGTGGACAGCGAGCTGATCTTCCGCCTGGCCGACCGCTTCGCGCCCGAAGGCCCCATCGACCAGGAGGGCCTGAAGAAGGCGCTTGCCCTCTGTCGCGGCCAGATGAGCGCCGTGCTGGCCTCGCGGCTCGACCCCAGCACCATCACCGTACTCAAGGGCAACAAGCCACTCTGCCTGCGCATCCACCGCCAGCACCGGGTGGTGCTCTACGCCTCGGACGACGCCTTTATCGACTTTGCCGTGAACAACGAGAAGGGCTGGCGCGAGCTGGAGGTGCCGCCCATGACCATGCTCACCATCCGCCACGAGGATGTGCGGGCCATCGAAAACAGCGAATTCCGCTTCATCCCCCAGGAGCGCAAAGGGACAAGCTGATTGATGATTTCGGATTGCGGACTGCGGATTACTTGCGGGAGCGGGCGGTTTTTATGGAGGCGACGACCATGGAAAGGATTTCGTTTGCTTCGTTTTTCAGATCGGTCAAGCGCTTCTCGTTCATTAAACCGGCTTCGGCGATCAGCTCCATCCAGTAGATGGATTCATCGCATTCTTCCTCGACGATGGCCATTTTAGCGATGAAGTCGGCAGGGGATTTGGCGCGGCAGGAGGCCCGATAGTTCGCACCAACCGAGGTGCCACAGCGGAGCAACTGGTTTCCAATCACTTTCGCGGTCTGGTTTTTCGGCAACGCTTCTACCAACCGGATCACCCTGATCGCGAAAGTTCTGGTTCTATTTTTGAACTCATCAGCATCCATGGAGGCAACATATGACATTTTCAATCAATCCTCAATCCGAAATCCCCCAGGGCGAATTTGTTCCCTCCCGGGAACACGCTCTAAGCCTTGCCCCAGCATAAAGTTCTGGTCATTTGTTCTCCGATGGGGTATAAAGGGTTCGTCCTTTGCCCTTGGAGACCCTGTCGTGAATCTGAAAGAAATCCATGTACGACCCGTTTCAGCCCTCGAGGAGGACCGATATCGGGAGACAATGCAAGCGCATCATTATCTGGGAGATCTGCCCAAGATCGGCGAAACCCTCTGGTACGTTGCCATATTGCGCCAGCAGTGGGTCGCTTTGCTGAGCTTTTCCGCTGCGGCCTTGAAGTGCGCCGTTCGCGACCAGTGGATTGGCTGGGATCATCGGCGCCAATATGACCGCTTGAAGCTGGTTGCCAACAATAGCCGTTTTTTGATCCTGCCGCAGTGGCATTTGCCCAATCTGGGCTCGCGCGTCTTGGCGCTGTGCGAACAAAGAATCCAGCGCGACTGGCTGGAGCGCTTTGGCCATCCGCTTGTGCTGATGGAGACCTTTGTCGATCCGCAGCGCTATCAAGGCACGGTTTACAAGGCGGCCAATTGGCTATGCCTGGGTCAGACCAAGGGATTTCGCCGAACCCGTCAAGGTTATAGCAACCTCGCACAGTCCCCGAAGATGGTGTTTGTTCGTGCGCTGCAGTCCAATGCCCAATCGCTCTTGTCCCGCCCCCTGCTTGGGGCGCCCTATTGTCCAGGAGACGTGAAAATGTTGTTGACAGCCAATCAAATGCGATCCTTGCCAGAGTTTTTCACCGACATCCCCGACCCGCGCCGCGCCGCAGGGAAACGCCACCGGCTGTCCACCGTTTTGGCCATTGCCGCCGGGGCGACGCTTTGCGGGATGCGCGGGTACAAGGCGATTTCCGATTGGGCCAAAAGTCTTGGCCCCAAGGCGCGCGAGCGCTTCGGATGCCGTAAAAAACAAGGGCAGTACCTTGTCCCGAGCGAATACATCATCCGCGATATCCTCATCAGGGTCGATCCGGATCATCTCGACCGCAGCTTTCAACGTTGGAACGAGGCTTACGCAGGCGCGGATGAAAGCCTCGCCATTGACGGCAAGACCATGTGCAACGCCACCGACGAGCAAGGCCGCAAGACGCATATCATGAGCGCGATCGGCCACGAGACCAAAACCTGCCACACCCAAAAAAAGTCGGCCTCCTGCCGATAGACGATGGCAGCGACGAGGTCAAGCAAACGAACGAAATCAAAATGGCCATCCCCTTGCTCGAGGCGATCAGCATCGAAGGCAAGACCATCAGCGCCGACGCCCTATTGACGCAACGCCGATTGGCCCGCTACCTGGTCGAAGACAGGCAGGCCCATTACCATTTCACCGTCAAAGGCAATCAGCCCCGGCTTCTCGAAGACCTCACCCTGTATTTTCATGGCCGCCAAGAACCTCACGCTGTCACCGTCGACTCCGACCATGGCCGGATCGAGACGCGGAGGATCTGGGTCACCGCCGAGCTCAACGACTATCTCGACTTTCCTCACGTCGGTCAGGCTTTCATGGTCGAACGCGAAAGGGTCAACAAAAAGAGCGGGAAAGTCTCAACCGAAACCGTTTACGGAATCACCAGCCACACACCGCAGCAGGCCGACGCCCAGCGCATCCTCAAGACTAATCGCAACCACTGGTGCATAGAAAACAGCTGCCACTACATCATTGACTGGAATTACGACGAAGACCGAAGCCGGATACGCACCGGCCATGGGCCGGAAAACATCACCCGGCTCCGACGCTTCGCGGTCGGTCTGATTAAATCAAAAAGCGTCGGCAGCGTTGCGCAGAAAATGAGGATGCTCGCCATGAACCCCCGCGCCGTCTTCGACTACCTGCGAATGACCGATAATACAAGGAGCAGGCGCTCGGCTGCTGGATGCAATTAGAACAAATTTGCCTTGCGAAATCCCCAATCAGCAATTGTTGCGGCTCTTCGTTTACGGCACCCTGAAACGGGGCTATTGGAACCATCAGCGCTTCTGCGCCCAGGCCCGCAGCATCGAACAGGCCGTGGTCTGGGGCAGGCTCTACCATCTCCACGCCGGGTTCCCGGCCATCGAGGTGCCGGAAGGCCTGATCCTGGCCCGGGGCAGTGTTGATCCATTGGCCGACGCCCGCAGACAGCAGGAGATCGGCACGCCGTGCTTCGGACGCCCGACCGGCGACTGGAATCTGATCCACGGAGAGCTGGTGACCTTCACCGACCCGCAACGCGACCTGCCGCCCATCGACCGGCTGGAAGGCTTCCGGCCCGGCGGGCACAGCATGTACCAGCGGGTGATGGTGGCGGTGCTATGCGGTCGCACCTCGATTCCAGCCTGGACCTATTGGATTCCATGCCCGCCTTACGCGGAAAGAGTCGCCAGTGGCCAGTGGTTACGCCCGTGAACCGATCTTTGCGGCCTTATCCGGATTATTGGTTTTCCGCTTGACACAAGGAGCCAACGCGCGTATTGGTTAGAATATAACGTCATAAAATGAACATGCCGTCACGTTTTTAAATGTTCTATGCTGCCAAGGAAACGGAGGTCAGGCAATGCAAGATGAGAAGCTCCCACGTCGGGAAAGAGAAAAACGCAGACATCGTCGGCAGATGCTTGCCGCTGCACTCGAGCTTTTCTCGAAGAAAGGATACCACAACGTATCCATGCACGAGATTGCAGAAAGAGCAGAGTTTGCCATCGGAACGCTTTACAAATTCTTCAAGAACAAGGAGCACCTCTACAAGGCCCTCATGATGGAAAAGGCAGCGGAATATCATCATACCCTGAGCGGAGTCCTTTCGAGGGAAGGTGACGTCCTGACTATTCTCAAAGACTACATTTCCGCTAAAGCGGGGATCTTTGCCGATGACGTTGCCACGTTGCGGCTCTATTTTGCTGAAACGCGGGGTGCGAGTTTCAACATCAAGGCCGGTCTCGATCAGGACATTCGCAAGCTTTATGACGAACTGGTAGAGCAACTGGCTTCGACACTGGAAAAAGGTATTCGCAAAAACGTGCTTCGCGATCTGAACCCCTACTATATGGCCGTGGCCCTGGAGGGAATCACCAACGCTTTTCTCTTCTGTTGGCTGGAAGATCCGGAACGGCATTCATACAAGGCGAATGCCCCGGTGATCAGTGACATGTTTCTCAAAGGGGTGATGGCCGAATGAAAAAAGCCTTAAGGATAACAGCTCGCACCATGGTTATGCTTCTGGTGGGAGGTGGATTGCTGCTGACAGCGGGTTGTATTTCTATTAGCGCTGCCGCCGAGCCGTTGCACGGCCATTCCGATGCAATCGCCGAAAAATCGCCGGAAATAGAAGGCAATCGTCCCTCTGCTCCCGTTGAGGAGCTTCGCAAGCTCGAAAAGGATGGCAATATACACCTTTCGTTAAGCGATTGCCTGAAAATAGCGTTGCAACAGAATTACGATATCCGCCTTACACGGGAAGCCCTGACTCAAGCCAATACAAAGATAACTCAGGCCAGATCGGCTATGCTCCCATTTTTGGGGGCGGAGGCTTCCTATACACGACTGGACGAGGAGTTGAGTTTTGCAATGGGACCGCAATCATTGACCTTCATGGATCGTGATCAATACAAGGCGGGGCTCGTCATCCGGCAGCCCATTTTCACGGGAGGGCGATTGAATGCGGCGCGCAAGGCATCCCAGTATTCACGAGACGCTCAAGCTCAAGAGAACAGGGCCGTTGAAGAGGAAGTCGTTTTCCAGGTTACACGCGCTTATCGGACCGCACAGTTGGCCGAAGCGTTTCAAGGTGTTGCCGTGGAGGCCGTCGATCTTCTCAATGTGCATGAACATGACGTGGCGATTCTGGTGGAGAAAGGGGCGAATCCGGAAATTGACCTGCTTCGCACCCGAACGGAACTTGCCAATGCCCGCAAAGATCTGAATGGCGCTGACAACGCCGTCGACCTGGCATATTCTGCACTTAAGAACTTGCTGAGCATGCCCCTTGAAGAATCAGTCCGTTTGACGGAAGCCTTGGTGCGGTCGCCCGGGCCGGGGGCGGATCTTTCGTCTCTCACCGAGTTGGCCCTTTCGCAACGTCCCGAACTGTCTGCAATGGATTCCAAAATGGCAGCTGCGGAGCAGGCGCTTAAAGCGGCCAGGGGAGAATACCTGCCTACCATTGCCCTGGAAGGGCGTTACGAATATATGGAAGGCGATTTTCGGGATCTGGAAGGCGGAGAGCATTGGACGGTTGGAATAGGGGCGCAGTTTCCCCTCTGGAATTGGGGGAAAACCGCTGCCAAGGTCAGAGAGGCGGGATCGCAACGGGCTCAGGTAAAAATCCAGCGAGATAAAACGACAGATCGCATTCGTCTTGAAGTGCGCCAAGCCTTCCTGGACCTCGGAAAAGCAGAAAAGAATATCGATGCGGCTGAGAGTGCACTGAAGACAGCCAGGGAGGCTTACCGCCTGGCAAGAGCCAGCTACCGGGCAGGAGAAGGCACAAATACCGACGTGCTGGACGTTCGTACGGCCTTAAGTCGAGCTGAAGCGAATCACACACAGGCTCTTTTTGATTACAACGTTGCCCTTGCCGCCCTTCATCGAGCGGTGGGCGTAATGGTGATAGAGCCGCCTGATATCAAGGAAAAGGAGTCTGCCGAATGAGACGAAGAGGAGTCTATATATCCATTGCTATTGCGGCTGCTGTTATTGCGTTCTTGGCTGTCCAAGTTTCCAGGAAGCAATGGCAAAAAGATGAAGATCCGAACGCGGCGGGCAAGGCGTTGCCTGTCACAATCGCATCTGTTGTCCCGCACGAATTCGCTGATGAAATCAGCGCCGTCGGCACCTTTAAAGCCCGAGACACGAGTCCGCTAAGCCCCAAGGTGGCAGGAACGGTGAGCCGGGTTCTGGTTGATATCGGTGAGCGCGTCAATGCCGGTGAGGTCGTTATAAAACTGGACAGAACAAACTATGATCTCGGCGTCAAGCAGGCCCGGGCGGCGCTAGCAGCTGCGGAAGCAGCAGTTCCGCAGGCTGAAGCCCATTTTGAACAGGCCGAGAAAGAATACCGACGCGCAATCGAACTGCTGAAGGAAAAAGTGATTCCGCAAAGTCGCTTTGATGCATCAGAAGCGGCCTTTAAAAGCGCCAAGGAAGCGGTGTTCTACGCCCGAGCACAGAGGGACCAGGCAAAGGCCGCCTTGGAGACAGCGCTGGAACATCTCAAGGATGCAGATATCCGATCGCCTATCGGCGGCGCTGTCGTGGAGAGAAATGTGGAAATCGGTCAGGCGGTCGCTCCCGGCGGCCGACTTCTGCTAATCGTGGACCAAACATCTCTGAACCTGGATGTCGATTTGCCGGAAGCAGACATTGGCCGGATTGTCGTTGGAACTGTTGCGCTGATCACGACAGACGCCTTCCCGGGACATGAGTATTCAGGGAAAGTAACCGTTATCAATCCATTGGTGGACCGAAAGACGCGTACTTTCCGCATGAGAATCGAGGTGCCGAATCCGTCCGGGAAGTTGGTGGACGGAATGTATGCCAGGGTGAAGCTTTCGGCAGAGAAAAGAAGGTCCCTTGCCGTTCCCCGTGAAACCTTGCAACGCCTCCCCGGCAGCGGCACCTATTACGTTTTTGTGGTGGAAGGAAATAAGGCCCATAAGCGAACGGTCGAAATTAGGGCCATGGATGACCAATTTGCCGAAGTGATGGGCGGCTTGGTTGAGAATGACAAAGTGGTCACCAGCGGAGCGGGACGTTTACAGTCAGGCATGGAGGTAAGCGTGCAAGATATTTTGAACAAGAATGGGACGGATAACTCTGGGGGACAACTTTTCAAGAAGAACGGCGGTGAACATGTCGGACGATAGCTCAGGTTTTCCGAAAAATATCGGCCTGGCTCTGGGTAGCGGCTCCGCACGGGGATGGTCTCATATCGGTGTATTGCAGGCACTAGCTGAGGCAGGAATAGAAATCAGGTACGTCGCCGGCACCAGCATTGGTTCGTTGGTAGGGGCCGCATGTGCCCTTGGCAAAATGGATGTGCTGGAAAATTTTGCCCGTCAGCTCGACTGGAAACAGATTGTTTCCTTCCTGGATGTAACTTTTCCGAGGTCGGGACTCATTGATGGAAAGAAGATCAGCGATTTCTTTCGTTCTCATGTTCGAGAAATGAACATTGAAGAATTACCTCTCCGCTATTGCGCGGTTGCCACCGACCTGGCCACGGGTCGTGAGGTCGTGTTGAACAAAGGGGACCTCATAGAGGCAATCCGCGCGAGCATCTCGGTTCCGGGCATTTTCACGCCGGTCAGGAAAAACGGCGGCTTTCTGGTGGATGGAGGGCTGGTCAACCCCGTGCCGGTGAGCGCTGTCAGGAAAATGGGAGCGGATTACGTCATCGCTGTTGATTTGAACCATGACATTATCGACAAAAGGAGTACCGCCGGCATCGCTCCGGTTGATTCATCGGTGGCAGGTATGGTTGTTCAGCCCCAGCCCGCAGAATGGAGAATCGCGCAGGATCTGACCAACAGGCTCAGCGAATTCGGTTCGCCCGCGTTATCGCAAGTGCGCCAGTGGCTGCAAAGGGACCCCGTGCCAAATATCTTTGATGTGTTGACGACTGCAATCAATATTATGGAAGTGCAGATCACCGCAACAAGATTGGCAACCGATCCGCCCGATCTGCTGATTCGGCCGAAGCTGGGGGATGTTCGTTTTCTCGAATTCCATCGGGCCGAGGAGGCCATTGCCGAGGGGTACCGAGAAGCCATGGTGCAGCTCAAAGAAAGATGGAAGTGTGCCGCCAAAAGAGATTTGCCAGGAGGTTTTTTACCGGGGAGGACGGAAGATGGGAATTAATATTTGTCAGTTACAAGAAAAACGCCTCGTTGATCGTCTGCGTTCTCTGAGGGTCAAAGGAGAAGTGATCGAGAAAAAAAGAATGGAATCATTCAGTGGACGGCCCGAAAGGAAGATTGTCGTTGTCAAGTTCAAGAACAGGATAATTGAAACAAACCTTGATGACGCAGAATTCGAACGGACTGAGATCGGGGAACGGATTTGGTTCTCTCCTCCGGTCCCTGATCGTGATCCGTGCACTTGCCATCTATTCGTCTGGCTGATTGTTGGAATCACATCTGGGGCACTGGCAATCTGGGCCATCACAACCCATTTTCCTGGAAAAACCGCCGCTATCCTTTCTCTTGTCGCAGCAGGTTGGATCAGCGTTATTGCCTGGGCCAGGATATGTTCGCACGAGCAAAGCAAATGCCTTCGGGACCTTAAGACGGAAGTCGACTTTTTTGAAGCTGACGGTGACGACAAGCAAGGGGAACAGAAATGAAATTACCGGAGATATCCGTCCGCAGGCCGGTCACGACCGTTATGGTTTTCGCTGCCATTACATTGCTGGGTTGCGTGGCTTTTTTCAGGCTCAACCTCGACTTGTTGCCGGATATTGAACCTCCGGCCGTGAGTGTCATCACACCCTATCCGGGGGCTTCCGCCACGGATGTTGAGTCGGAGGTGACCAAGTACCTGGAAGACCAGCTTTCCACCACACCGAATCTCGACCGGCTGGAGTCAAAGTCCAAAGACAACATCGCCATCGTCAATTGCATATTCAACTGGGGCACCGACCTGGATGTTGCGGTCAACGATATCCGGGAGAAGATCGATCTTGCCAAGCCGGACCTTGCCGATGGAGCGGAAGACCCCTTTATCTTCAAGTTCAGCAGTTCCATGGTGCCGGTGCTCATCATGACGGTGACGGCGGAAGAAAGCAGTCCCGATCTTTACAGAATTGTGGACAAGCAGATCGCCGATCCGTTGAAGCGTGTGCCCGGCGTGGGCGCTGTCGTCTATATCGGCGGTCAGGAAAGACAGATCAATGTGCATTTCGACCGCGAAGCAATAGATGCTTATCACATTTCCGTCCAGCAGATCAGAAATGTTCTCGCCGCTGAAAACCTGAACCTTCCGGTGGGCACCGTCAAGATCGGGAGGAATGAACTCCAGATCAGAGTGGCGGGGCGCTATCGGGATGCAGCGGAAATCGCAAATACGGTGATCGGAAGCAACGGCGACGCGCTTGTGCGGCTCAGAGACGTGGCCACGGTCACCGATGCCTTTGAGGAGCCGCAGGAGTGGGCGCGTTCCGGCAAGCTTCCTGCGATTGCCTTGATTATTCAGAAGCAGTCCGGGACCAACACCGTCAACGTGATCGAAGCCATAAAAGATCGCCTCAAGACACTGAAGACCGAAGTGCCGGCGGATATCGAAATCCACGGGATTCTGGATAACTCAGATCACATTTATGCGATGATCAATAGTTTGACCGAAGCCGCCGTCGTCGGAGGCCTTTTGGTCATTGTCGTCTGTTTCCTGTTTCTCCGGCGGTTTCGCACCAGCCTGGTCGTCTCAATGGCAATTCCTTTTTCGATTATCGTCGCCTTTATCGGCCTCTTCGTCATGGATTATACCATCAACGTCATTTCCATGATGAGTCTTGCCATTGCTGTGGGAATGGTGGTGGACGATGCCATCGTCGTACTTGAAAACATCGTGCGGCATGTGGACGATGGCAAGCCTCCGCAGTTGGCCGCCGTGGAGGGAACATCCGAAGTGGGTATGGCGGTAGCCGCGTCAACATTGACCATTGTAGCTGTCTTCGCCCCTCTTCTCTTAGTGAAAGGGATCGCCGGCATCATCTTTGGTCAGTTGGCGTTCATGATCTTGATTACGATTCTGGCCTCGCTTTTCATTTCATTGACGTTGACCCCCATGGCTGCTTCCCGTTTGCTCCGTTCACGGGATCAAAGAAAGCTCAATCCGGTATTTGTATGGAGCGAGCGTTTGCTGAATGGAATCGAAGCCGGTTATTCTCACGTCCTGGGATGGGGACTAAGGCACCGTAACATTTTGCTTTCACTTATAGTTATTGTATTTATCGGCAGTCTGGCACTGATTCCTTTGGTCGGTACGGAATTTTTCCCCGAAGTGGATTCGGGGGAAGTGGAGGTGGTCCTGGAGATGGCGCAGGGCACCCGAGTGGAGGTCACGGCCGGAACCACGGAAGAAATGCTCAACGCGGTGAACGCCATTCCGGAAATGGAAGCCTCCTATGCCCTGGCAGGTCAGACCAAGAAAGGATTTTTAACAGCCCTCGGTTTTGAAGAGGGAACCGGCATCGGTCGCATCGGAGGGCGTCTCATTGATAAAAAAGAACGGAGTCGCCATGCCAAGGAGGTCGCTTCGGAGCTTCGTGAGCAGGTCATAAAACTGCCGGGCGTTGAGAATTTTTCCGCCAGCGCCGTAAGCGTCATCCAAAAGGCGTTCCTGGGAGGCGGCCGGCCTATCAGCATCGATATTCTGGGCCATGATATCGAGACGACCGACAAAGCCGCCGCAAAGATCCAGCGCATCGTGGAAACCACACCCGGCGCAGTGGATGTCTCTGTCAGCAGAAAGAGACCACGGCCGGAAGTGCGGATTTGTCTTGACCGGGATAAGGCGGCATCCCTGGGATTGAATGTGGCGCTTGTCGCCGACGCATTGAGGACCAACTACTATGGATTCGATGATACGAAGTTCCGGGAGGCGGGTGACGACTTCGACATCGAGTTGCGACTGAAAAAAGACCAGCGGGAAACGATTCGTGAAATCGGGGAAACCCCCATCACCACCCTGACCGGTCAGACCATTAAGCTCCGGAACGTCGCGTCTGTTCGGGAAACCTTTGGGCCCGTGGAGATCGACCGGAAAAACAGGACCCGCGTCACAAAGGTTCAGGCGGGCGTCCAGGGCAGGGTTCTGGGGGATGTGGTACGGGATGTTCGAGAAAAGATGGCCTCTCTTGACCTGCCTCCCGGCGTTTCCATCGAATGGGGCGGGGAGGTGGAGGAACAGCGAAAAGCGTTCCGCGACCTGACCCTCCTTTTGATTCTGGGAATAGTCCTTGTCTACATGGTCATGGCAGGGGAGTTCGAGGATTTCGTTGATCCATTCATCATCATGTTTTCGGTTCCTTTCGCCTTCGCCGGAGTGATATGGGCCTTCGTTGCCACGGCCACTCCGCTCAACCTGATGAGCTTCATCGGGGTAATCATGCTCATGGGCATTGTTGTAAAGAACGCCATTGTGCTCGTGGATTATACCAAGCAACTGAGAGCAGGTGGGATGACGCTAAACGAAGCGGTGGTCACGGGCGGAAAAACACGCCTGAGGCCGGTGCTCATGACGAGTTTGACCACCATATTCGGCATGGTCCCATTAGCCCTTTCCAGAGGGGAAGGCTCTGAAATATGGAATGCACTGGGCATCACGGTCATTGGGGGACTGTCGGTCAGCGGCCTTGTGACATTGATTCTGGTGCCGCTAATGTATTCGCTGGTTCACCGGGGTAAAGCAAAATGACGGCCGATGTTGTAAACTTCTTCTTTTCTTTCTCCTTTTTTTCCATTCTTGGATGGATGCTGGAGGTCTCCTATCGTTCCGTGCGTGACAAGCGGTTCGTCAATCCCGGCCTCCTGAAGGGGCCGTATCTCATCCTTTACGGTGCCGGCGCAGTGATGCTTATGGCAGCGGTTTCATTGCTGCAGGAATCCAATTGGGGAACCAAGGCCTTCGCTTATTTCATAATCACAACCGGACTCGAATTCGGCTCCGGATTGGTTGCTCAATACTTTTTCCAGATCCGTCTGTGGGACTATTCGGACCAAAGATTTAATTACAGGGGGCACATCTGTCTAAAATTCTCCCTGTACTGGATACTGCTGGCCTTCGCTTTTGAATATGCCGTTTTGCCCCCCTATCAAAGCATGCTCGTCCTGCTTTCACCGGTCTTCAAGTGGATAGTGGCCGGAGCAACGATCTCAATCATGTCGATGGATTTCCTGGCGGTTGCAGCCGGGCGTTTCCTCCGCCTGACGCCGGAAGAGAAAACTCTGATGGAGGCGGAATTCGTCAACACGGCAAGGCCGCTTCTCGATCTGCCGGAGGTTGCAAAACTGGCGCAGTATAACCATCACAGGGGGAAAACCCGATTGGATCATGTGGAGGAGGTGGCCTGCCTGAGCTTTCGCTGGGGAAAAAGACTTTCCCTTGACACCCGGGCGATTATCCGGGGTGCGTTGCTGCACGATCTTTTCTACTATGACTGGCTGCATGACGGACCCAGGCTGCACGGTTTCCGGCACCATACTATCGCTCTTGAGAACGCCCGCAGCATCACCGGTCTTACCGAAAAAGAAGCGGATATTATTAAAAAACACATGTGGCCGCTTACTGTTATACCGCCGCGCCATATGGAATCGCTGGTGGTTTCTCTGGTGGATACCTTTTGCTCTGCAAGGGACTATCTGAGCATGAAGAAACAAGACAAACCCACAGAGGCGGCCTCCCGTTGCGTTCATCCGGAACCGGGAGATGAAAAAAGATGAAGAACCATGCAGAAAGTCTCTATTTTGCCGGGATCGATATCGGTTCAACTACAGCCAAGGCGGTTATCCTGGATAAAGAGGGTGGCATGGTATTTTTCCGCTACTGTCGTCATCAGGGCAAAACAGTGGAAACAACACGGCGTATTTTCAATGACGCCCTTGAGAAACTTGGCGACGTGGAGCTTGATTTGGCGGTTACCGGATCGGCGGGGATGGGTGCGGCCGAATTCTTCGGCCTGCCGTTCGTGCAGGAAGTGGTGGCCTCCGCGCACGTCATCGAAAAGTTTTTCCCCGAAGCCAGGACATTTATCGAAATCGGCGGAGAAGACTCCAAAATAATATTCTTTGACGGCAGTGGCCGCCCCGATATCCGGATGAACGGAAGTTGCGCCGGCGGGACCGGTGCTTTTATCGATCAAATGGCGGTTCTCCTGGGTGTTGATGTAGCGGAACTGAACGTTCTGGCCGGAAAAGCCACGAATATTTATCCGATTGCGTCGCGGTGCGGCGTTTTCGCCAAAACCGACATCCAGGCCCTGCTGAGCCGCCATGTATCCAGGGAAGATGTGGCGGCTTCCATATTTCATTCGGTCGCCCTTCAGGTGATAACCGCCTTGTCCCGTGGACGGGAGATGGAAAGAAAAATACTGATCGGAGGCGGGCCGCTGACATTTTATCCAATCCTGCGGAAAGCCTTTGCAAATCTGCTCGGCATTGAGCATCCGGATGACCTGGTACTTCCGGATCATCCGGAACTGCTTCCCGCCATGGGAGCGGCCATGGTGCGCAATGGCAAACCATGTCGGGGCCGGATCAGCAATTTTTTATCCATGTCCGAGAGAGGTGTCAGCCGTGCAACCAACAGCGGCACCAAAAGGCTGCCCCCCCTGTTTGCAAGCAATTACGAATTTGAAATATGGCAAAAAAGGCATGAGCGAAATTTGGTTCCCAGGATTGACCTGCCTGAGGCAAAAGGAAAAGATCTTTTTTTAGGTGTGGATTCGGGGTCAACCACCACCAAGATCGTCCTTGTCGATGAGAAAGGCAAACTGGTTCTGAGCTATTACGGCCCCAACAACGGCGATCCCATCCAGGCGGTAAAAAAGGGACTGGCTGAATTCAGAAAAAAGTTTGTTTCTGCCGGCTTTGCCCCGCGGATCACCAGAACGGCGGCCACCGGCTATGGTGAAAGTCTCATAAGAACCGCCTTCGGGTTGGACGACGGCCTGGTTGAGACCATGGCGCATTACCGGGCGGCGCGGCGCTTTGAGCCGGATGTATCCTTTATTCTGGATATCGGCGGGCAGGACATGAAGGCGATCTATATTCATGACAACGCCGTGGCTGAAATTCAGATCAATGAGGCCTGCTCATCGGGATGTGGTTCCTTTATTGAGACGTTTGCCCGTTCGCTAGGGTATAGTGTCCAGGAATTCGCAGAGATTGCATGCGATAGCAAATCACCTTTTGATCTGGGAACCCGCTGCACCATCTTCATGAACTCCAAAGTGAAGCAGGCCCTTCGGGAAGGGGCGACGGTCGGCGACATTTCGGCAGGTTTGGCGTATTCGGTTATCAAAAATGCTCTGTACAAAGTGCTGAAGCTGAAGGACGTCGATGTCCTGGGGGACAAAATCGTAGTTCAGGGCGGAACATTTCGAAATCCAGCCGTATTACGCGCCTTGGAGGTGCTTCTGAACAAGGAGGTTATGAGACCGGATATTTCCGAGCTGATGGGAGCCTACGGTGCGGCCCTGACAGCCCTTGCCAATCATCGTGCGCATGTTGTGGCGGCCGTTGCTCCGCAGCAAGAAGCGCTGAAAGGTCCGGATCGGCCGGGACGGGAGACCGACGACCTGGTTTTTGAGAAATTGGTGATGGGAAGTGGTTTTTCAAAAAAGGAAATCCGCTGCCGGGGATGTGAAAACCAGTGCAGGGTTTTGAAGCTGACTTTCAGCAACGGAAACCATTTTTATACAGGGAACCGATGCGAGCGGCGCTTCAGCAACAATCCGGATGCTCAACGCAAAGGAAGGAACCTGATTGATGATCAGATAAGGCTCCTGTTTGAGCGAAACACGGAACCCGAAGGCGAACCGATTTTCACCTACGGTATCCCCCGCTGCCTGAACATGTATGAAAACTTTCCCTTTTGGTGCGCCTTTTTGACCACATGCGGCTTCAGGGTGGTTCTCTCTGCTGAATCCGGTTTCAAACTTTACGAAAAGGGTTCCGCCACTGTCATGTCGGAAAACATCTGCTTTCCCGCCAAGCTTGCCCATGGTCACATTTTCGACCTTATCGGAAAAAAAGTCGACAGGATATTCTACCCTACCGTGGTCTATGAGCAGGAAGAATACGAAAATGCTTTAAATACTTATAATTGCCCGGTGGTTACCGGATATCCCGACCTTTTGAAAAGTGCGGTTAACCCTGAGCGGAAATTCGGGATTCCCCTGGAGAACCCGGTTATCAGTTTTAAGGATTTCAATTTGCTGAAGGATCAGCTTTATCTATTCTTCAAGCAGTCCGGAATCAATTACCGGACGGTGTCGGAAGGTGTCGAAAAGGGGATGGCGGCACAATCGAATTACAGGAAACAACTCAAGTCCATGGCGAAGACGCAGCTAAGCAAGGCGGATGCCGAGGGGCGGACAACAGTTGTTCTTGCCGGTCGCCCCTATCATGTGGACCCGCTTATCAACCACGGTATTTCGCAGCTGTTGACGGAACTGGGAGTGGATGTCATCAGTGAAACGGCTGTTCCCTTGAATGCAGATGCCGTCTCACTGGAAGATGTCAATGTCCTGACCCAGTGGAGCTATGCAAACAGACTGTACGCGGCGGCCGGGTGGGTAACGGACACGGCCAATGCCCAAATGGTTCAGTTGACCTCTTTTGGCTGCGGGCCGGATGCGGTTTCGACCGACGAGGTCAAAGAAATTTTGCGTTACGGCGGAAAAATCCATGGTTTGATCAAGATGGATGAAATCTCCAACCTGGGTGCCGTCAGGATCAGACTGCGCTCCATGCTGGAGGCGGTGAAAGAAAAAAACGGTAAAACGAGGGCCACAGGGGCCGGCACAATGAAAAAAGACCGGGCGGTTGTGGAAGAAGACAGAAAGAGAATCCTGATCGCTCCCTATTTTTCCCCCTTTTATTCACCGCTGATCCCGTCTGCTTTCAGGCCCCTGGGTTACCGGGTGGAAGTCCTCCCGCCCCAGGATAGGGTATCGGTTGAATGGGGACTAAAAACCATCAACAACGACATGTGCTACCCCGCTATCCTGGTCGCCGGCGATATTATCAAGGCCTTCCAATCAGGCTGCTACGATCCTGAAAATACCGCTGTTATTCTGACCCAGACCGGTGGTCAATGCCGGGCATCCTCATACGTGTCGCTTATCAGAAAAGGACTGGCCGCAGCCGGCCTGGATGAGGTCCCGGTAATCACTATATCCAATGAGGAAATCAATCCCCAGCCGGGGTTTAAAATAGATAAAATGGGGCTGATAAAAAGGCTGGGCCTGGGAATTATTTTCGCGGATCCCCTGGCCAGGATGTATCTATCCACAATGGTCAGGGAAAAGGTGCCCGGGACATCCAAAAACCTGCATGAAAAATACCTCCTTGAAATGGAGACAGGCATCGAGAATGCAGATTATTATTATCTTCTCAATCTTCTAAAAAAAGCCGTGACGGACTTCAACCTGGTTGAGATCAACGACAAGACGGTCCCAAGAGTCGGGATCGTTGGAGAGATTTTCGTTAAATATAACTTTTTCTCCAACGGAAATATCATCGACTGGCTGTCCGGCCAGGGAGTGGAAGTGGTTCTTCCTCCTATACAGAGTTTTTTCGCCCAGCGCTTTATCAATGAAACCTATGATCAAAAGGCCTTTTTAAAACGTTCTTTGGTAGATCGTATCAAGTACAGGCTGCTGGAGATATACTCAAGATACCACATCGATCAAATCGAGCGGGTTATGCAGGGGTTTCGCTTTTACAGAAAGGCTCATGACTTGAGAGAATTGGCTGAAATAACCGACGAGGTTGTCAGCCTGGCCAACCAGTTTGGCGAAGGATGGCTTCTCACCGCCGAAATGATCACCATGCTCAACGAAGGGATCGGCAACATCGTCTGTCTCCAGCCCTTCGGCTGTATTGCCAATCACATCACCGGAAAGGGGATGGAGAATAAACTCAAGGAGATGTTTCCTTCTTTGAATCTGCTTTCACTCGACATGGATGCGGGGGCAAGCGAGGTCAATTTACTGAACCGGCTACACTTCATGGTAACAGCGGCACGGGAACAGGTGGCCCGTGAGAAGGGGACGTTGGTCGTGCCGGACACAGTTCAGCGCTTTACCATTCCCACGGTATGGGCGCAAGAACTGTATATGTTCAACAATTACGCATCACTGGAGGTTGAAAAATGGAGGGCCTGGGTGTCCGGTCTGGGACTTTGGGAAAAAGCGCGGAAAATCAGGCGAAGAATCAGCTTGTAACCATCGACATCATTAGCAGATGCGTTGCAGCGTCGAACGCTCGTCTGAGGAAATCGAAACGGCCAATCGGGAATTTCGCTTGATTTTTGCTTCCCGACCCCTTATTTTAGGATATGCTATTAAGGTAAAATAAAGGCGAATCTTATTTTAGGTTCGAGGCAGGCAGGATGAAGCGAGAACTCCAAGGCAAATACGTGACCATATCGACGGTGGGTGAGAAGGCCCAGGCCTTCGTGCCCGCGCCGCTGCCGCCGCGTCCGCCCATCGACTGGACCCCGGAGCTGCGCAGCAAGTTTGACCAGGCGCTGCTGGCGCTCGGGCGGCTGGACAGCGTCTCAACCTTGCTGCCGGACACCTCGCTGTTCCTCTACATGTACGTCCGTAAGGAAGCGGTGCTCTCCTCCATGATCGAGGGAACCCAGTCGTCGCTGTCGGATCTGCTGCTGTTCGAGCTGGATCAGGAACCGGGTGTACCACTGGATGATGTGCGAGAGGTCAGCAACTATGTCGCCGCCCTCGATCACGGCCTGCGTCTGTTGGGGGAAGGGCTGCCGCTGTCGCTGCGCTTGTTCCGCGAGATCCATGGCGTTCTGCTGACTAAGGGCCGGGGCAGCAATCAGACACCAGGGGAATTTCGGCGCAGCCAGAACTGGATCGGAGGCACCCGGCCCGGCAATGCGGCCTTCGTTCCGCCTCCGGCCGAAGAGGTGCTGGAGTGCATGAGCAAGCTGGAGTTCTTCCTCCATGACCAGCCGGAACCGACTCCGGTGCTGCTCAAGGCGGCGCTGGCCCATGTGCAGTTCGAGACGATCCACCCATTTCTGGACGGTAACGGCCGTCTCGGTCGTCTGCTGATTGCGCTGCTTTTGTGCGAGCAGAAGGTGCTGCGGGAGCCGATGCTCTACCTCAGCCTCTATTTCAAAACACATCGCCAGTACTACTACGAGCTGCTCAACAACGTGCGTATGACAGGTGACTGGGAAGCCTGGCTCGACTTCTTCTCCGAGGCGGTGATCGTCACCGCCACCCAGGCGGTGGAAACGGCGCAGCAACTTCTCGACCTTTCGAACCAGGACCGCGACAAGATCAGCGGTCTCGGCCGGGCGGCTGCATCCACGCTGCAGATTCACCGGGCGCTGATGGAGCATCCCATCGCCACCTCGGGCTCGTTGGTGGAGAAGACCGGCATCACCCCGGCCACGGTCAACAAGGCACTCGGCCACCTGGAACAGCTCGGCATCGTTAAGGAGCTGACTGCCCGGAAGCGTAACCGCCTGTTCAGTTATGCGGGCTATATCGAGATCATGAGTCGCGGTACGGAACTGCCGGGTAGGTAGGCCAGGTCGATTCCGGTTTTCGGAATCGAATCAGATTCGTTGGGAGGTTGTTCTTGGTATTCGCTCGCGTTGCAAACCCAGCATCCTCGTCCGGAGCTTGGAAATCGGGGGAGAAAAGTTACTTCCTCGGCGGGAACTTGGGGCGTGACTCGGCTTCCTATATTAAGCCCTTTGTTTTCAATGTGTTACAGGGTTGATTGGGGTCGGAGACTGAGTTGTGGTCGAGAGCTGTTTGCTCCACCAGTTTTTTTTCTTTAAAATCAGTCGCTTGTGTTTCGATAAGGACTGACTTTCATCGGGCTTTCATCAGAAACTCAACTTTCGCACCGCTCCAAGCGGCGTAATAGTTTGATATCACATTGATCTTTTAAAAAATACAGGCTGGAAGTAGCATCGGCCTTCGCAATAAGCTCGGCATTTGCGCCCAAAATGCGTCCAGGGCCTGCGCGATTGGTGCCGCGATTTTATCGCCGAACCCCTTAATCAACTGCCGCAACGAGGTCAACAACAAGGTGACGGCTTCGGCAAAACTGGTTTGCCGCAACTCATCGCACCCGGCATGGAACAGGCTGCCCAGCGTTCTTGGGTCTTTTGCCGAACGCCTGGCCAATTCCAGCATGATATAACGGGCAAACACAATCGTTGTATGGGCAACCAACGCATCGTAGCTACGGCTCTGGAACTCTTTGGCCAAGCGCAAATAGCTCTTTGAGATCTTGAAGAACACCTCGATGTCCCAGCGGCGTTTATAGAGTTTGACAATCTCTTCGTCGGTGAGCTCCAGATCGGTGGACAAAAGCGCCAGCCACTTCTTCTTGGCGCCACGAGCCCGAACGAAAACTATCTTGGCCATAACGGTCTCATTGTTGCTGTTCGTCCCCAGCTCAACCTCGACCGATGCCAGGATTTTCGCCCGGCCGCGACGTTTGAAAACGCTCTTGTACAGTTCATCCAAGGTCAGGTCGAAACCGTTATAGCCATATTTGGTCTTCGCCGATTTGAGCATGCAGATGACCTGTTGCTTCAGTTCAAGAAGGCCGATGATCGTCGAAGGAAAAGCGAACCAGCTATCAAACAGCAGGTAATCGGCACTGATGCCGCTATCGCGGGCCTGTTTCACAAGATCCATGAGGACATCGGGAGCCTTGCGCAGGCTTTCAGCGCGGCGTTTAAACCCGTTAGTTCGTTTGTCGATCTCAGCCGCTTCCGCCAGTCGATTTTTCTTTTGGGCGGAGCTGAGCAGGCTGAATGAAACCGGCAAGAAACTTGAACCGTCCGACCAGCCCAGGGTCAGCAGTCGGAAACCGCGGTAGTAGCGATGATCATTATGGTCATGGACACGCGCCAGCAGTTCAACATTTTTGCTCCGATTGCGGTTGTAGAGCGAGTCGTCAACAATGAAGACCTTGGGTGTGTCTGTCGATGTCAGCGGCAGAATCTTCTTGTTGAGGACAATTGCACAGAGCAAATGCAGGAACTTGCGCCAGTTGGCATTGACCGAATTGAGAAAGCGGTAAACGGTGTCCTTGCCAATCTCACGTCCGGAGTCATCCGCCTGGAGGTAGCGGAAGAGATTCTTGCCGGTGAATACCAGGCTGAAGATCATCCGCATCACCACAACGGGAGCGATCCCGTACTGTTTGGCCACGTTGCTTTGCTTCAGTAGTAGTGCGATGCGCTGATTGTCAAAGAACGAATTAATTTGATTCTGGCATGAAACGGTTTCTGCTACAATCTGATCCAAAGCATCATCTCCTTGTGTGTGACAGGTTGTTTGGCGATAACCTATTTTACAACAAGAGATGATGCTTTTCCTCTATAATTTCAGTCTTTTATAAATTTTTACTCACTGCGAAAGTTGAGTCAGAAAGATATCTCCACTGAATTGGCTTTAGCCAGCAGTGGAGATTTTCTTTTGGGCGAAAGCAGGAAATCCTCTCCCATATAGGCCAGAATATCCTCCCGGTCATGTTCAAGGCCCTCGACGTATTTTCCATAGACCTCGTAGACCATTTTTTTGGTCCCGTGCCCCATCAGGCTGACCAGACGATTTGGGTCCATACCCAAAGTCAGCGACCATGCTGCAAAGGTGTGGCGCAGGCAATAGAGGTGCCGATATTCCACTTCCGCTGCCTTTAGCGCTTTTGTCCATGCATTTTTGCGGAGTGATTCACCGTTGAAGTATTTCCCTCGCTTCGATGGAAAGAGAAATTCACTCTCTGTTTTCATCGTCGCACTATCAAGGCGTTTGCCAAGCTCCTTGGTGATGGGAATTCGCCGTTTGCGGTAGCCGTTTTTAAGCTGGTTTTTCTCTATCTTCCTGACCACTGATGTTCTGATATACAGGTATCCGCCCTTAATATCAGTCTTGCGCAGGCCTGCCATTTCCGACGAAGATAACCCCGTCATGATCATGACTTCTACTGCCGTACGGTAAAAAGGATCCAGCTTTTCCAGAACCCGCTTCCAATCCGAATAGAGAAAAATCTCTCGTTCATTGTGTGTGGGGCTTGGAAGGTGCCTCCCGATACTTCGAAAAGGATCAGCCAGGTTCCAATGATATTCACTGCAGGCATCGTCCCAGATTGTCCGCAGCGGGATCATGATGTTATTAATTCGTTCTTTGACAATCAGCGCATCGTAACCGTCAAATCCGCCCATCTTGCCGCTCGCTCAACCGCCCGCTACGCTGGCCTCCTCAACCGATTTTTAACGAGGAGGTCCTTTCATGTCGCCCTTATCACAACAGTGGACGGAAAAACTGGCCGACTGGCGCCGCAGCGGCCTGAGCATGGCCGCCTGGTGTCGCCAGAACGACGAGGGATATTACCGTTTTCTCTACTGGCGCAAACGTTTGCAGCCCGAACAGCCGGAGGTGATCAACGTCAACTATTTTTCCGGGTCAGCGACAATTAAAATTCCCGTTTCTTGAGAGCTGTTGACGACGGTGGCTGTTGGGACTTTTTGCCGCCGCCGCTTGCGGCTCTGCTAGATGTTTTGCTGCTGAAGCTCTCTGGCCTTTTTCTGGCTGTACCCGATGTCCGCTCTGGATACGTCATACAGGTAGACCGGGTGGTCGAAGCCCGACTTGATGAGCAACCCACCGTTACAGTCGGTGATCGCAGTGACGCAACCACTGCCGCAACGCAGAAACCGTGTCGTGTTCTCAGGTGTGAACTCCACCTCAAGCGTCTCCAGGCGGCCTTTCTGGGGGTTGTAGGCTAAGCATTTCATGGGGTTTGCTCCTAAAGGGTCTCTTGGTGTGGCTCAGTCAGGGCCTGCGCCTTTTGTGATTGCTCCAAACGGTAGCTGGGCATATTGAGCTCCAGAATCACGCTGTGGTGAACGAGTCGGTCAATGGCCGCCGCTGTGGTCATGGGATCCTTGAAGATCTGCTCCCATTTTGAGAAGGGCAGATTGCTGGTGAGCATGATGCTGCTACGCTCATAGCGATCCGCCAGCAGGGTGAAGAGGACCTCCATCTCCTCGCGGCTTTGCTGCACGTACCCGATGTCGTCGATGATCAGCGCCTCGTATTTTGCGTAGCGCTTGAGCACGCGGGCCAGCGTCAGATCCCTCTTGGCGATCAGAAGCTCCTGCACCAGCAGGTTACAGGGCATAAAGCGTATCTGCCGGCCCTGATAAATGAGCTCCTGGGCCACCGCGCACAGCAGATGGGTCTTGCCGCTGCCGGGATTGCCGAAGGCCAGGACGTTTTCCTTATGATCGAGAAACGTCGCCTTGAGCAGCTGGGTCAGCTGTGTATCGACCTTACGAGGCAATCGCTTGCGGTCAAACGCCTTGAGGTTTTTCTCCAGCGGCAGTTTCGAGTCCTTGAGCAGGCGCGCGGTCCTGGCGTTACGGCGCTCTTCGCGCTCGCGCTCGGCCAGCTCCAGCAGGTAGCTCTCGTACTCCCAGTTGTCCCGGCGCGCTGCGATTGCGCTCTCCTGATAGCAGCGCCGGATGGTGGGCAGGTGCAGTTCGGTCAGGTGGCGGTGCAGGCGGGCTGCTTTCTCCTTCTCAGATTGCATGGGCCAGCTCCTGCTGCCCGGACAATAGGCGATCGTAGCTGAGAAGGTCGACTGCGGCGACTCCGATCTCGGTCACAGGCGAGGCAATCTGCTGTGCGTGCACCAACTCCTCCACGGCCTGTGCCGTGACGGGTTGATGCCCGCACAGCTCGTCCAGGGCCGCAGCAACCGCCACTTCGCTCTCTTTGGCCGCCAGCGCCAGTATCTTGAGGTACTCGCGAGCGGCCACTTGCTGGGTGTGGCGCTCTTTGAGCTCGTCATAGGCGAGCCGGAAACAGCTGCCGGGAAACATCTCCTCGCGGTAGCGGTAATTCTCGAAGGCTCCAGGCTTTCGCTGCAGCTGATCGATGACGTGGCGGTAGTTGATAAGATGCCGGCACCTGCCGCGCAGGCGAGGCATCGAGTCCACGCGCTTCTGAGCGTAGAAAAGATCGAGATGGTCGGCAAAAAGCTCAACTTGTAGGCTCTCGCCGATCAGGCGGCTTTCGACGGAATAGGTGTTGTTGCTGACCCGGATGGTGCTTGCGCGACTGACCGTGACCTCAAGGCGCGTACAGCTCTCCAGCCGCCTTTGTGGCAGGTGGCGCAGTATGCGTTGCTCCTCCAGAAAACGCTCGCGGCGACCGCGGTTGAGCTTGGTGAAGAGCTCGCGCAAAAAGCGCCGGTACTCCTCGATGCTCTCGAAGTCGAAGCTGCCGCGCAGAAGGAGGGCCTGGCGAACCGCCCTCTTCAAACGGTAGTTGCTCTGCTCCACGTCGCCGTTCTCGTTGGGGCTGGCGGCCTGCGTCTTGCGACCACTCAGGTTGTAATGCCTGAGCAGAGCCTGATAGCGTTGGGTGAATTCTTCCTGGTGCAGGGCGTTGTGCACGGCCGCCGTCAGCCGGTCCGTCTGATGAGCCTGTGGCACGCCGCCGAGTTCCCACAACGCCGCCTGCAGCCCCTCGCTGAGGCTTTCGAAGCTCTCCGAGTAGCAGATGCTGCCGGTTTCCCAGTTGGAGTAGGTGAGCACGAAGTGATAGATGAGGTGGTCGAAGGGCTGTTTGGCGATGGTGATGCCGAGCTTGCCCATGTGCGTGTAATCGGACTGGGCCAGCTCGCCGGGGCGGTGCAGCTGAGGGAAGAACGTTTCCTTGGAGGGACCTTCCAGGGCCCGCCACCGCTTCACGCGACGCTGCAGGGTGCGCAGCTGGCCGTCTGAGAAGACGCCGGGAAAGCGGCGCTGGAGATCCTCGAAGAGGGTCTTGGCCTCCAGCCCCGGATTATCGGCAAGCTTCTCACGAATGTCCTCCCAATGGGCCTCAAAGGGGTCCGTTCTGGTTCGCCAGGTGTGCTCAACCTTGAGCTCGCTGGGTAGGTTGCCCGCCTTCACGTACTTGCGGGCGGTCTTTTCATCCATGCCGGCCTTGGCAGCGGCAACGCAGCCTGTGGTTTGCGTTTTCATCAGCTTGAATAACCTCCTTACTTGTTGATCGGTGACCATCCGCCATCCTTTCTTTAAAGATGGGCGGAAGCTTACAATCCCCTAAAAATTTCGGGAATTATAATTGTCGCCGGACGGGAGATTTAATTGTCGCTGATCACGGAGGTCTCTGGAAAGTTTGTCCAACTTCCAATCGGGCGTGATCGCTCGCCTTTGTGCTTGGAGTGCAACGGGATTTATCTCCACGTGGGTCATGGGTTCGACCCCGGCCTGCTGCGAGAAGTCCTGGCGGTACTCAAAAAGGGGTAGCCGATGCGTCCCTCCGGCTGCCAGCCCATTCACCTCTGCGACCAGCCCGTCGATATGCGCAAGAGCTTCGAGGGGCTAAGCGCGCTTGTCGAGGCGGCCTTTCCCGGCAAGCTACTGACCGGTTCGCTTTTTCTGTTTCTCAACCGCCGTCGCAACCTGATCAAGATCCTATATTGGGAGGGCGACGGCTTTGCCATCTGGTACAAGCGTCTGGAACAGGGCAGCTTCCCGGACTGTTTCGGTGGCCGCGATGTGCTCACTCGCCAGCAGTTCGTTCTGCTGCTCGAGGGGGTGACGCCAAAGCGGCTGAGCAGGCGATTTTCCTTGCCGAAATGAGGCGTTACCTCTTCCCTTTAATGCCGATTTGTGTTAGTATTTTCGCCATGTTGAATGAGGATGACACCAAGGCGGACACGTCGTGCGTCCACGATCTTCTGCGGCAAAAAGATGCCGACATCGCGGCTCTGCAGGCGCAGGTTGCGCTGCTAAGCGAGCAGCTCGCCTGGATGCAGAAACAGCTCTTCGGCCGCCGAAGCGAGCGCATCGTGGGCAACCCGGACAGCCAGACCCTGCCGCTGGATTTTGGCGACCAGATCGCGGCGTCGCTGCCCCAGGAAAAAACGCAGGAGATCCACTATACGCGGCGAAAGCCGGCTAGAAATCGTGGCGCCGATACGCTGAGCTACCCCGATGACCTTCCGGTCAAACGGGTCGAGCTCGATGTGGCGGCGCATGAGAAAACCTGTCCGCAAACCGGCGAGCCCCTGGTGTGCATCGGAGAAGAGATCTCGCGCAAGCTGGCGCGCACGGCCGAGCAGTTCTACATCATCGAGTATGTGCGGCCCAAATATGCCTCGCGCAACCATCCCGATCTGGGTGTGCGCACGGCCTCTTTGCCCGAGGCGGTCATCGAGCGCTGTGCGGCTGACGAGAGTCTGCTCGCCTATGTTCTGAATGCCAAATTCGCCGACCACCTGCCGCTGAACCGTCTGGTGGAAATCCTGGGGCGCTCGCAGATTCACATCAGCCGCCAGACCCTCTCCAAGTGGGTTCTGACGCTTGGCGAGGGGCTTTCCCCGCTCTATGAGGCTATGAAGTCCCGGATTCTGCAAAGCGGCGTCGTTTTTTGCCGATGAAAGCCCGATTCGCCTGCAGGAAAAAGGCAAGGGGCGCTGCAAGCAGGCTTATATGTGGGTCTATGCCGGCGGTGGAGGCGGTGATCCGCCTTACCGCTTCTTCGAGTTTCACCGCAATCGCAACCATGCGCATCCCGAGAAGACTCTCAAAGAGTTCAAGGGACTGCTGCATTCGGATAAGTACGGCGCCTATGAAAAGCTCGCCCAGCGCGAGGGAATCGACTGGTGTCCGTGTATGGCGCACGTGCGCCGCAAGTTCGTCGAGGCCGAAAGCGGCGATCCCGAGTTGCGCGGCCTCATTCTACGCAAGATCCGCTATCTGTTTCTGCTTGAGCGCGTGGCCTGGGCGCGCACTCCCAAGCAGCGGCTGCGCATCCGGCGCGAGCTCGAAAAGCCGATTTTAGATGAGCTGACGCAGATTATCAAAGAACGGGTGCTGGCCGGTGGAATCTTGCCCAAGTCCAAATTCCACCAGGCGCTGAACTACTATCTGAGCCTTGCCCCGCATTTTGAAAATTATCTGAATCATCCCGATGCCCGGCTGGACAACAACGTCGCCGAGCGCGCCATCCGCCCCCTGACCATCGGGCGCAAAAACTGGTTGTTCGTTGGCAGCGAAAACGGCGGCCGGGCCAGTGCGGTTCTGCTCTCCCTGGTGCAGACCTGCCGAAATCTGGGCATCGATCCGCAAACCTACCTTGAAGATGTTTTGCGCCGCATTATGGGGCATCCCGCCCGGCGCATCCATGAACTGCTACCGGATCGATGGTTGGCAGCCAAGCAGAAGAATGCCGCGATACACTCGCCTGATCAAGATGGTGTCAGTTGACGTTTACTAATGTTCGGCAATTAATGTTTTGCTGCACCCCGGCGCTTCGAAGTCCCTGACCAACTCCGCGATCTCCTGCTTGGTCAATTTCGGCTTGGCGCCAAACTTCACTCCGCGGGCGATGGCCTTGAGGCGCCCCTCCATGGATCGTTCTTTGATCAGCTCCCGCTCGAACTCACCGATCGCGGCAAGGATATTAAACTGAAGCCGGCCATACATAGTTGTCGTGTCGACCCCTGGTCCAGGACGACTAGGTCGACATTCTTTGCTTCGAGTTTCTGGACAATTCCGGCCAGGTCGACTACTGATCTTGCCAAGCGGTCGAGCTTGGTGACCACGAAAACATCCTCATCCCGGACAAAATCGAGAGCCTTTTGCAGTTCTGGTCGGCCCTTCGCTGAAGCGGCCGATGCCTTCTCATGGTAGATGCGGTCGCAGTCGGCCAGCCGGTCCATTTGAAGATCCAGTTTTTGCCCTGATGAACTCACCCGTGCGTACCCAACTCTCATTCCCATGACTTCCTCCTTTCTCGTTGTTTTTTCTTGCCATTCGTATCAATTTTGATACAATTAGGCTGTCATGGAAACTCCAAAACCACTACAAGTGAAATTTTTTCGGCAGGACAGTGGTAGAGAACCCGTCCGCGAGTGGTTAAAGGATTTGCCACAGGAGGAACGGAAGATCATCGGTGAGGACATCAAGACTGTCCAGTGGGGCTGGCCCCTCGGCATGCCTTTGGTGCGACCTTTAGGAGAGGGGCTTTTCGAGGTGCGCTCCAGGCTGGCAAACCGTATCGCTCGCGTTCTTTTTTGCACCCATGGCCCTCAGATCATCCTCCTTCACGGCTTCATAAAGAAGACCCAGCAAACTCCGGATGACGACATGAAACTGGCACGCAAAAGAAAGGCTGAAATCGATGGCAACTCATAAAAATATCGGTAGCGATTTTGATAGCTTCCTTACTGAGGAAGGCATCCTGGGCGAGGTCGAGGCAACCGCAGCTAAGAGGATTTTGGCCTACCAGATCCACCAGGAGATGGAGAATCAACGTCTGACCAAGACCGAAATGGCAGCCAAAATGCACACCTCCCGGGCGGCGGTCAACCGACTTCTTGACCCGCAGAACACTGCCGTTACGCTCAAAACTTTGGAACAAGCAACCGCTGCTCTTGGAAAGCGGCTGCGCATAATTATTGAAGATCCTGTAAAGACTTGAGTGGCACCATCAGCAACGCCCTTGGTATTTTCCAGGATATTCTCTAAACGATCCCGGAAACCGGGCAGGTTACTGTAGGCCAGGGTATTTAATAATTGGGCAATCCCCATGCTTTTCATAGATCATATATTGCTGACATAACTTATCGGATAGAATTGACAACTACCTTTACACCTGTCGCCCGTGTTCTTGACTGGTTACTTATCATGGGATAAATAGATGTGGTTCCCAAAATTCAACGGGATTCTCGCCGTACTGGTGAATCCATTTGTAAAGCGTGTTTTGGGGGGGGGATTGCCAGATCTCTGGCCACATCGGTTACGGAGTGATCAATGCCAGTTACAAATGTACCGTCTCGATCTTAATTTCACGGGTATAACGCTTTCCCTTCTAAACCATACCAGTCCTCCTTGTGCTGTTTTAGCAGCTTTTCGGACTGTCCACAATTTCGAGGGAAGGTCACAATGGCAACTTCTCAATTGAGTGGCCTGTTCCCTCTCAGGATCAATTCATGAGCAGTCGCAGCCTTATCAGTATGATCGAAAGCCTTGAACCGGGGGTCGTGATTCTCAACAGTGACCATTCGATCTCGCATATCAACCGCATGTTTTTCCTGATGTTTGGGGGAATACCTGTCGAACGGCTCTTTCAGACGGACATCCTCGGCTTTCACCACGAAAAGGATCGCGCAAAGGTCGGCGACATGCTGCGCCTGGCAGGGGAATCGAAACGCCAGATTCCGCTGTCGCTGAAAATGATTCGTCATGACGGCCTGGATCGCTATTTGCTGATTAAACTGACCCCTCTGGTAAACCGCGACATGGTCGAGGACCAACTCTGCGCCACCTTCTACGACATCACCCAGCTTATCTTGTCGAAACGTAAACTCTTTCGGGTGCCAGTCACCTCAAATGGGGATCTCCGCCTGCTCAAGCCGGAGGAGATCATCTACATCAAGGCAGATAACATCTATGCTCAGATCTACGCCGAATCAGGTGAGTATCACTGCGGCATGGCCATTGGCTCTATCGCCAAACGTCTGCCGGACGATAGTTTCTTCCGGACTCACCGCAGCTATCTGATCAATATTTCCAAAGTAATTAAAGTAAACCGGGAGCGACTAGAGTGCACCGTGAACGTCAAGGGGAGAGATCTCTGCCTGCCAATCAGTCGCAACAAACTTCAGGAATTCCTGGTCGAAATCGGCATCAAATAACTTTCACTCACATTTGCCCTCCCTTTACATACCCCTGAGGCATTTCACAAGTTCCTGCTTTTCCACGTGTATCTATGTTCAGTATACTTTTTGTCAAGATCAGTTACTAATAGATTAAGGGAGGATTCTACTATGTCTACGTGCGACGCAGGATGCGGAAAACATGATCACCGGAGCGCAGATCCGGTGGCGGTGGAGATGTTGGCGATTGCTGACAGAGAGCAGTACGACAACCAGTGGAGTCGCTATGAGAAACAGCAGCCACAGTGCAGTTACGGCCAGCTTGGCACCTGCTGCAAGATTTGTTCGATGGGACCATGCCGGATCGATCCGTTCGGAGAGGGCCCTACTCAGGGTGTCTGCGGTGCAACCGCCGATACCATCGTGGCGCGCAACTTGGCGCGTATGGCCGCGGCCGGTTCCTCCTCCCATTCTGATCACGGCCGCAAGGCCGCTCTGCTGCTGAAAGCCGTGGCAACAGGTGCCAACACCAATTATCAGCTGACCGATACGGACAAGCTGGTGGCTGTCGCCACCCGGATCGGCATCCCCACCGAGGGGCGAGGGTTCCCGGAGATTGCCAATGACCTGGCCGATGCCGCCATCAACTGTTTTGGCAAACAGGACGATGAACCGATCATCTTTCTGAAAAAGTTCATGCCGAAAAAGCGCTATCAGCATCTGAAGAACCTGGAAAAGACCCTTTTGGAAAGCACTGGCTCCGTGATCGGTCTGCTGCCGCGCGGCATTGACCGCGAGGCGGTCGATATCCTCCATCGTACCCACTTCGGGTGTGATGCCGACCCGCTCTCCCTGATCGCCCAGAGCATTCGCTGTTCCCTCGCTGACGGCTGGGGTGGTTCGATGATCGCCACCTCGGTGCAGGACATCCTGCTCGGCACGCCGACCATCAAAACGATAAAAGCCAATCTGGGCGTGCTTGAGATCGACAGCGTCAATGTCGTTATTCATGGCCATGAGCCGATTCTTTCGGCAAAAATAGTCGAAATGGCCCAGAAACCGGAAATCCATCAGGCTGCGGTTGTCGCTGGCGCGACGCGGGTGAATATCGTCGGTCTCTGTTGCACCGGTAACGAGGTGCTGCTGCGCCAAGGGGTCGGCATGGCTGGCAACGAGGCGCACAGCGAACTGGCGATCATGACCGGGGCTGTGGACGCCATGGTGGTGGACGTACAGTGCATCTATCCGGCCCTGGCCGATTTGGCCTCCTGCTTTCATACCCGCTTCATCACCACCAGTGACCAGGCCAAGATCCCCGGCGCAGTCCACATCCAGTTCCATGAGGATCAGGCCGACGCCATCTCACTGAAAATACTCAATGAGGCGATCGCCGCCTTCCCGCGGCGCAACAAAAACCGCATCAATATCCCCGAACATACTGCAACCGCCATGGTTGGATTTACGGTGGAAGAAATTCTCAAGGCGTTGGGGGGTACGCCCAAGTCGCTGATCGATCTGATCCTGAACGGCACGATCAAAGGGGTAGCCGGAATTGTCGGGTGCAACAACGTCAAGGTGCAGCAGGATTTATTTCACCGCCAGTTGACCGCCGAACTGATCAAACGCGATATCCTGGTGATCGGCACCGGCTGCTGGGCAATCGGAGCGGCCAAGGCCGGATTGATGGATCTCTCGGCCCAGGAGTTGGCCGGTGACGGCCTCAAGGCCGTCTGCAAGCAGCTCGGCATCCCGCCGGTACTGCATATGGGATCGTGCGTGGACTGTTCGCGGATGCTGGTGTTGGCCGGAGCGATTGCTGACCATCTCGACCTGGACATCTCCCAATTGCCGCTGGTCGGCTCGGCACCGGAATGGACCACTGAAAAAGCGGTCGCCATCGGTTCCTACTTTGTGGGCAGCGGAATCCCGGTACACCTCTGGCCACTGCCGCCGATCCTCGGTAGTCCAGCTGTCACCAGTATTCTCACTGAGGGTGCCAAGGATTTACTGGGGGGCTACTTCTTTGTTGAGGAAGATCCGCTCGTTGCCGCCGACAAGATGGAAGCGATCATCATGGAACGCCGCGCGGCGCTGTCGATTTAACATTAACTGTTAAGGTGAAGTCTCTATGTGTCAAGGTAACGGATTTCGCGTCGTGATCACCGGCAAGGGGGGGGTTGGGAAAACCACCCTGACTTCCTGTCTTGCCACGCAACTGGCACGCAATGGAGTCATGGTGCTGGCGGTGGATGAAGACCCGCAGATGAACCTCCCTCATGCGCTTGGCCTGGGTATTGAGGCTGCGGGCAAAATTGTTCCGCTTAATCTGAACCATGGCTATATCGAGGAGAAGACCGGCATCCGCCCCGGTGCTAGCGGTTGGGGTGCGATGTTTAAACTGAATCCGGACGTCAACGACGTGGTGAAACGCTTCGGAGTTAACGTTTCCAACAACCTCAACCTGCTGGTGATGGGGACTGTCAAGCAGGCTGGTGGCGGCTGCCTCTGCGCCGAAAACGTACTGCTTGATTCCACCATCCGCCATCTGGCGCTACGTGACAACGAGGCGATTCTGCTCGACACCCAGGCCGGAGTAGAGCATTTTGGCCGGGCGCTGGCCAAAGGCTTTAATCACTGTCTGGTCGTCTCCGACGACACTTTCAACGCTTTAACCGTGGCCGAACATTCCGCCAAGCTTGCGCGGGAGTCCGGCATTGCCCATGTTTCCTTGGTCATCAACCGTGGCAACCAGGGGACCGCAGAAAAGATGGCCCGCTTCGACGATTACATTGGTACCGGTCTGGCGCAAAACTTCAATTCCGTATTCCTGCTGCCATTCGAGCCACGGCTTGAAACACTCGAACCAGCGGTCACTAGGATCATGGATATGAAGGATAGCGACTACGGGGCTGCTGTCGCGGCCCTTGCCTCCCGCCTTGGGTCGCACACCTGCGAATGCGCAGAAAATCATTCACACTGACATGGGAGGAACACCATGAAAAAAGTGTTTGTCGATTACAAGAAATGTATGGCCTGCAAGGCGTGTGAAACGGTCTGCGCCATTGAACATCACCCGAGCCACAACCTTTTCGGAATGCTGGGTGACACCAAAACGCAGATCAATGTGCGGGTGCTCGGTGTCGAGCACGAAGCCTTCCCGCTCTCCTGCCGCCACTGTTCACCTGCCGACTGTCTTGACGCCTGTCCCTCGGGCGCCATTACCCGTGACGAGACGAGCGGCGCGGTACTGTTGAACCCAGATATGTGTAAAGCCTGTGCAATGTGCGCCATGGTTTGCCCCTTTGACGCTATCGCCTTCAAGGAGACCCATCGCGCCAAATACGGCAGGGATGTGGCCTACAAATGCGACCTCTGTAATGACCGGATCAAGCAAGGAGGGCAACCGGCTTGTGTCGAAGCCTGCCATTCCGGCGCCTTGATCTACGGCGATTTAGAAGATATCAGAGGCGGCAGGGCACGCAGCGGGCTGAAACAATATCTATTAGGGAAAGACGACCGGATGCCTCCGCTGCTGGAGCTTTTTCGAGAACTGCGCCGCAAGGAGTGTCAACGTCGTAGTGGAGAGGAACGATGAAGGTCGTTACTGTCGGCACCGGGATGGCTGCGGCTGAATTTGTCCAACGCTTGCGGCTGGAGGGGTTCGAAGGCCCGATCACCATGGTCGGAGATGAGAATTACCCCCCCTATTCACCCTGTGTGATCCCATTTTTCCTGGCCGGTGAACCGCTCGATACGGTTTACTGGAAGGGGAGTGACTTCTATGAAAGATATGGGGTCACCAGCCGCTTGGGGAGTCCGGTGGTGTCGGTCGACCCGGAACGACGCTTGATCACCACCGCGTCTGGAAAGAGCGAAAGTTACGACCGCCTCTTCTATGCAACCGGCGCCAAAAGCTGGTATCCCAACCCTGAGTGGCTGGATACCAGCGGAGTCTTCGGCTTCAAGACCCTGACCGACATGGTGGCAATTGATCGTTATGTTCTTGAACATAATGTCACCAGAGCCGTGGTGTTCGGCGGTGGTTTCATCGGTGTGGATGCGGCCCTGGCCCTCTGGCACCGTGGTCTTGAGATCACCCTAGTGCATCGCAATACCCGCGTACTCTCCCAGATGACCGATGAGGATGGCGGCCACTTTGCCACCGACAAACTACGGGAGAAGACCGGGATAAACATCCGCCTTAAAGCCACGGTTGACGGCATCACAGCCGACCACGGGCAGTTGACCGGAGTCAGCTTCTCTGACGGCGGCAGCATGGAGACCACACTGTTGATAATCGCCATCGGCGTCTCTCCAAATTCAGAGGCAATGACCGGACAAGACAAAGGGGTGACCGTTTCCCCGCAGATGCTGGCGGACCCGACCATCTACTGCGCTGGCGATGTAGCGATCACCCCGCACTTGGTCACCGGTAAAGACGGAATTTACGCCACCTATCCCAACGCCATGGCTCAGGCACGCACCGCCGCCCGCCATCTGGTCCAGGGTGACGGTGAATATGCCGGTTCGATCAACACCAATGTGTTGAAAAAACATATCGACTTCCCGATTGTTTCAGCTGGCAGCTTCAGCGGCGAGCCGGTCACTTGGCAACAGGGGGACATCTGGCGCCGGGTATACATGGTGGAAGGGAAGATAAGCGGATACTTGATCATCGGCGACACCCGCATGTCAGGCTACATCTTCCAACTATATCGTTCGCAAAAGCGCGTGGATATGAGTATCAAGACGATTATCTCCTCACCGAAGCATGACGGGTACTATCGTGAGATGTTGAGAGCGAACATGATAAATTCCTGAGACTGTAGATTGAATTGACCCAGTCTTAGTGCTTATATTTTGTTTTTAACTCAACTTTCGCACCGCCCCAAGCGGCGTAATAGTTTGATATCACATTGATCTTTTAAAAAATACAGGCTGGAAGTAGCATCGGCCTTCGCAATAAGCTCGGCATTTGCGCCCAAAATGCGTCCAAGGCCTGCGCGATTGGTGCCGCGATTTTATCGCCGAACCCCTTAATCAACTGCCGCAACGAGGTCAACAACAAGGTGACGGCTTCGGCAAAACTGGTTTGCCGCAACTCATCGCACCCGGCATGGAACAGGCTGCCCAGCGTTCTTGGGTCTTTTGCCGAACGCCTGGCCAATTCCAGCATGATATAACGGGCAAACACAATCGTTGTATGGGCAACCAACGCATCGTAGCTACGGCTCTGGAACTCTTTGGCCAAGCGCAAATAGCTCTTTGAGATCTTGAAGAACACCTCGATGTCCCAGCGGCGTTTATAGAGTTTGACAATCTCTTCGGCAATGGAGAATTACATCGAAAAGTGTCCCGCAGCCATGAGCGTAACTGGCTGCATCCGGATAGAACATTCTCTTGAGTTTGATTCGGAGTAAATCAACAGTGCTTTCTTATCTGCGTTTTCAGGTGTATGGGACTGGGCCAGTGATTGCGCTGGAATAGAAAAAACGGTCCAGTTTACAGCGGAGTTGGTGCCGGATTTTCTCCGGCATCAGAAAGCTCATCTTTTCTCAAGTACTGGTGTTAAAGCCTGCTATCCATGGTTTTACGCCAGTCTGCAATCCGAATTACGGAGCCAGCCATGTGCCAGTTGCTTGGCATGAATTGCAATATCCCCACCGACATCTGTTTCTCTTTCAGCGGTTTTGCAAACGGTAAATTCACAGGAGGATTTGAGCATGAAGGTCATAGCATTCAACGGAAGTCCCAGAAAAAAGTGGAACACAGCGACCCTGCTTGGAAAAGCCTTGGAAGGTGCATCTTCGAAGGGCGCTGAAACCGAGCTCATCCATCTGTATGATCTGAACTATAAAGGATGCATAAGTTGTTTCTCATGCAAGATGATGAACGGGAAAAGCTATGGCAGATGCGCGGTAAAGGATGACCTGACACCCATCTTAAAGAAGGTTCTGGATGCTCAGTCACTTATCTTCGGGTCACCGATCTATTTGGGAACATCAACAGCTCAGATGAGAGCGTTTTTGGAACGCCTGGTTTTTCCATTTCTGACCTATACGGACCCAACTGAGTCGCTCTTTCCCAGAAAAATCAAGACCGGTTCTATCTACACCCTGGGTGCAACCGAGGAGATGGCTGAAGAACTGGGGTTTGACCATCACATCAGCACCACTGAGATGATCCTGAAAATGATATTTGGAGTTTCAGAGACACTGTGTAGTTATGATACCTACCAGTTCGAAGACTACTCAAAGGTTTATGCTCCACGGTTTGACCCTGAGAAAAAAGCCCAGAGACGGAAGGAAGTGTTTCCCCTCGACTGTGCGAAGGCCTTCGAAATGGGGGCTCGACTGGTTGGGAATGACGAGAGATAGAAAGCGTGGTTTCCTCATCCCGAACAACCTTCGATGACCACCGTTTCCCGGGCAATCCAGTAACCGAGAAGCCTTTGCCCTGACCTGTCGGGACAAGACTGAGATATTCGCGCCCCTTATCGGCCAGGTGCCTGAGCCGGATTCAGGCGGCACAGTGTTTTTCATGGGCCGCCGCGCCCCGTTTCTCAAGCACGACAAGGTCATCCAGACCCGGAACAACTACGACCTGAACGTGATGAACGGGGCCATCGGCTATGTGGTCGATGTCCTCGCGAACGCCACCCTGGTCATCGACTTCGACGGCATGCCGGTAGAGCTGGAGAAGAGTTCGCCCGACCTGCAGGATCTGCAGCTCGCCTATGCGCTCACCATTCACAAAACCCAGGGCTCCGAGTTCCCCTGCGCCGTGGTGGTGGTCCACAAGGCGCATTCCTTCATGCACCACCGCAATCTGCTCTACACCGGGGTGAACCGCGCCCGGCGCACCGCCATTGTCCTGGGTGACCATTGGGGCATCCAGAACTGCGCCAAGCGTTGCCAGGTGGATGACCGCCGGACCTTTTTGCCCCTGTTTCTGGACGCAGCCCAGCACGCGGATGCCGATTTCGCCCGTGTCGCGGAGGCCGAATGAGTATGGGCGGAACGGATAACGTCAGGGAGTATTACCGGCTCGTCACCGAGATGGACATCGGTGACGTGGCCCGGGAACTCCTGCCGGGACGGATCACCCAGGAGACCGGCCAGCGCTTGATGTGCGACTGCCCCAACCATCAGAGCCAGTCGCGCCTGTCGCTGCACGTGATGCTCGACAAACAGGGCTGGTACTGCTTCGGCTGCGGTGTCGGCGGGACGGCTGCTCGCGGCGCTGCGCAGGGTCGGCCGGGAATTCAACCTCGAGTTCGAATACAAGAAGCCCGCCCAGCTCGGTCGGCGCATCAGCAACGACCTGGACGTCATCCGGGACGCCGGGTTTGACATCGACCGGCAGCGCAACGCCCACACCAAGAACTTCGAGTGCCGGATCGTCAAGACCGCCAATCTCTGATTCCACGCCATACTGACCCAATCATCCAGGACGCTCTCGGGCGTCCTTTTCTTTTGCGGTGGTGCGGTGAACACCGCTGTCCCTTGCGGTGGATAACCACCGCACGCCAAACCATTGCCAGGCAAGGCTTTCATGGCCTTTGCGGTGGTTGCGGTGGTAAATCCAGAGGTCTCACCCCCTATGGGCTGAAATATTTTTTTGACTCACTGTTTCGGCGGCTCCCACCAGAGAAATTCCAGTCCAGCGTGAGAGACATTCCCCAAATACCACCGCAGCCCGCAATCTATGTCTCCACTGGGCTCAACGTCCACGAGATCGAAGACGCACGCGACTGGCCTGAAGACATGGAGATCGACGGCACGCTGTGTCGCCGTCTGTCGCCTGAATACTTTGCCTGGCTACGTTCCCGCATGGCCACCACCCAAGCCGCGCACAAGGCCGGGAAGCTCCCCGACGATGCCTGGAACAAGCTACGGCAGAGATTCAACGCCATGCAGGAACTGGCCATTCGGGAGTTCGGCAAGGAACGCCTGCAGGATGTCCTGCAGTCGTTTTCCCCGAAGAACTACCAGCCACCTGCGCTTCGTCCCGAGTCCCAGGAGAAACCCGTCGAAGTTCCGAGAAAGGACTGGATTTATCCTGGGAACCAAGCTTGGAGTAACTATCCCCCTGCAAAGCCGGGGGATAGTTACTCGATTCCGAAGCGTTTCATCTTGCGCCACAGGGTGCTCTTGTTGATGCCGAGCAGATCGGCGGCTTCTCCTTTTCGGCCGCCGCATTGGGCGAGCACCTGGAGGATGTGGTTCTTCTCCGCCTCTTCCATGGCGAGGGGCTTGCCGCCTGAGGTTTGGGCCGGTGCGGGCGTCATGCCGCCGAGGAGCAGGGTGTCGGTGCAAAGGGCGTTACCTGTGGCCAGGATCATGGCGCGCTCGATGATGTTTTCCAGTTCGCGCACGTTGCCCGGGAAGCTGTAGCCCTGCAGGCGGGACAACCCTTCGGGGGTGATGTCCTGCACCCTGGGATTGATATGCCGGTATTTTTCGAGGAAATGCCGGGCCAGCAGGGGGATGTCCTCGCACCGTTCCCGTAGAGGGGGGATGTGCAGGGTCACAACGCTGAGACGGTAGTAGAGGTCGCTGCGGAAAAGATCGCTGCGGGCGGCTTCTGCCAGGTCGATGTTGGCGGCGGCGATGAGCCGCACGTCAACGGGAACGGGACGGCTGCTGCCGACGGGATGAACGAGGCGCTCCTGCAGAACACGCAGCAGCTTGACCTGAAAGTTGGCATTGGTGGTGCCGATCTCGTCAAGGAGCAGGGTGCCTTTATCGGCCAGCTCAAAGTAGCCGCTGCGTTTTGAGGTGGCCCCGGTGAAAGCCCCTTTTTCGTGGCCGAAGAGTTCACTTTCCAACACCCCTTCTGCGAGGGCGCCGCAGTTAACGGGTACGAAGGCGCCGGCGGAACGGGGGCTTTGCCGGTGAATGAAGCGGGCCAGCACTTCCTTGCCGACCCCGGTTTCTCCCTGAATGAGGACGTTGCTGTCCGTCATCGCCACCCGGCGCGCCAGCTCCAACAGCTCTTCCATCCTTGCGTTGCAGGTCAGGGGGGTCTCCTGCTCCCGGCCGCGCTGCCGTTCCTGCTGCAGGCGGTCGACCTGGGTTTCCAGGGTCCGCTCCTTGAGGGCGCGGGCGATGCGCAGCTGGACATCGTCGGGTTCGAAAGGCTTTGCGATGTAGTCGTAGGCTCCTTTTTTGACAGCAGCCACGGCGTTGTCCAGGGAGGAGAAACCGGTGATGATGAAGACTATGATGGCCGGGTCGATTTCGTGAGCCTTGGCCATAAGTTCGAAGCCGTTGATCCTGGGCATTTTGAGGTCGGTGAACAGCAGATCTGTCCCTTGGCTGCGGAGATGCTGCAGCCCCTCTTCGCTGCTGGTATAGCTGCTGACCTGGTAGTCCTTCTTGAGCATGCGTTCAAGGATGCGGCAGGTCAGCGGGTCGTCATCGACGACCAGAATGCGGATTTTTCCACTCATCGTCAGTAGACTCCTTTAGGCAGCCGCAGGGTGAACGTTGCTCCTTGCCCCGGCGGCGATTCCACCTCGATCGTACCTCCCTGGCTCTGCACGATACCGTAGCTCACAGACAAACCAAGCCCCGTGCCTTTACCCGCTTCCTTGGTGGTGAAGAAGGGGTCGAAGATCTTGCGCAGGTTCTCGGCGGGGATGCCATCCCCCTCATCGCGGATACGCACCGCGATCCGCTGTTCTTCGTCGGTGCAGGTGATATGCACCGTGCCGCCGTCAGGCATTGCGTCGAAGGCGTTGAGCAGAAGATTGACAAAAACCTGCTGGATCTGGTGGCCGTCCACCCGCACATAGGGCAGGGCGGGATCGGGAGAAAAGTCGATGCGGATATCCTCCTTTTCCTGGCGGATGCGGACCAGCCTCAGAGCCTCTTCAATCAAAGTGTTGATGTCCTGCAGGGCCAGGTTGGGATGCTGCTTGCGGGCGAAGCTGAGCAGACCACTGAGGATGCGGCTGCACTTGCCCGTTTGATCGGTGATGTCCGCCAGATCCTGGCGCAGGGCGGCCGTGTCAAGCTTGCCGCCGTCGAGCTCTTTCCCCGCCAGGCTGGCCAGTGCCTGGATGTTGCCGAGCGGGGTGTTGAGTTCATGGGCCAGGCCTGCAGCCATCTCCCCGACCGAGGCGAGTTTCTCGGTGTGGCAGATCTGCTGTTCGACGCGGGCCTGTTCTTCCAGATTGCTCTGCAGGGTATCGGCCATGCGATTGATTTCATCGGCGAGAAAACCGACCTCGTCACGGCTGCCAATGCGGATGCGGTAACCTAAGTCTTTGCTCAGGCGGTGAGTACCGTCGATGACTGCCTGGAGAGGACGGGTCAGAGTGCGGGCGAAAAATCCTGCGGCCAGGACAGTGAAAAGAAGGACTGCAAAGGTGGAGACCAAGATGTGCTGCTTCAGGTTCGCCAGCGGGGCGAGGAAGAAGTCGCGGCTGGCGTTGATAACCAGCACCCAGCCATGGCGGGAGTCGTTATAGGGGGAATAGAAGCGGTGGGCGAGGATGTCCCCCGTGTCAGGGTGGAAGCTCACCCCCTGGGGCTGAGACATCCAGGCGGAGGTTAATTCATCAGGAAATTGCTGAAAGGCAGTGATCTCGCTTCCTGTCTGGTTGCCGAATTCGCAGGTCCTGTCCTGGTGGAAAAGGTAGATGCCGTTGCGTGATGGCTGATTGAGGTTGCGTTCGACCAGAAACGCGGCGCCTTCTTCAGGCGATATCAGCTGGTTGATGAGCCTGCCGGCCGTCTCTCCCCAGACATTGATGATGAGCGCCCCCGCGCGGCGGCCATCTTCCAGAAACAGGGGGGTGGAGAAGCGCACCATTGCCGGGCACCAGTATTCCTCGCCTTCGACCTTCCCGCGTTCCATGTTGGACGTCCAAATCTCTCCCTGTTGCAGCACCATGGTCCCTTGAAAGAAATCCCGGTTCTTGAGCGACTCCACCAGGGGGAGGCTTTGCTCGGAAGGGGGCGTTTCCCGTCTTGGGATGACGACGCCCTCCCGCACCTTGACCAGGACGTTTCCCTCCTCATCAAGGAGGCGGATGGCCTGGATGCTGGGGTCAAGCTGCTGGAAATCGAGGAAACTTTCTTCCAACCGACTGAGAACCTGGGGCCAGGCCGTGACCTCGCCGCCGCTGCGCCAGCTCAGGTAGTCTCTCACATTCTGGGTGGCGGCGATGGTCATGAGAGTGGTTTTGGAACGCCTGACCAGTTGCTGCAGGCTTTGGACGGAGTGTTCGGCGAGTTCCTCGATCTGTCGGGTGCTGTTGGCGCGCAGGATGTTGGCGGTGGCGGTGAGGGTGAGCACCGTAAAAATCAGCAGGGAGGGGATCGCCAGGCCGATCATGGCCAGCAGTGTCTTGCGGCTGATGGTCAGTCTTTTCATGGAGAAGCCTCGCAGGGGGCTGTCAGATGAGCCTGTGTGTATTGCAAAATGCAATGTCATGCTGCATCAAATGCAATGCAAAATGCAATATTTAAATCTAGCTGGTGATGTTGTTCCATGTAAAACCTATAAAAAACAACTTGTTGAAAATTCACCTCTGGCTGGCACATCTCCTGAAAGAGGACAAGAGCCAAGGGAATTATCCGGTGATTCCTGGAGGCCGGATAAAAAACGAAACATGACGAATGAGTTGCATTAAATGCTGAGTGATTCAACAAGGAAAGGAGGCTCCTGTGTCCAATGTTAGAAGAAATTTTTTGAAGCGCCTGGGGGCAGTGGTGGCTGCCGCCGCCGCGACGATGGCTTCCGCCAGCCCGGCAAAGGCATTTTCAAGCCGCAACCCGGGGCGCGACGCCAAAGACCCCCGATACGTGGGACAGGAAGACAAGCGCTGGGGGATGGTCATGGACCTCTCAAAGTGCATCGGCTGTCAGGCCTGCACCGCTGCCTGCAAGGCGGAAAACACGATCCCTGACCGGGTCTTTCGCACCTGGGTGCCGGAATACGAACTCGGGCGCTATCCGCGGGTACGCAAGGCTTTTCTGCCGCAGCTGTGCAATCATTGCGAAAAGCCCTCCTGCGTTTCGGTCTGCCCGACCGGCGCCACCTTTGCCCGTGAGGATGGAGTCGTCGTGGTCGACAGCGAGATCTGCTGGGGGTGTGGTTACTGCCTCAATGCCTGCCCTTACGACAAGCGCTATTTCAATCCCCTGACCCAGGTGGCCGACAAATGCACTTATTGCGCCCACCGCATTGACGAGGGGCTGCTCCCCGCCTGCGTCGAATCCTGTGTCGGCGGCGCCCGGATCTTCGGTGATCTCAACGACCCCAAGAGCGAGGTGTCACGTCTGGTCTCCGGCGCCCCGAGCACAGTGCTCAATCCAGCTTCAGGCACCCGTCCCCAGACCTATTACCTGGGTCTGGCCGGCGAGTTGCAGGCGCAACCGTCCGGACCACCCATACTTGATGATCTGGCCCGTAAGCGCGACGGTCTGCCCGCCGCCGAGTGGACGACCAAGGCTTAAGGAGGATTACCATGGATATGATGCAGACCGTTCATACCCTTACATCGATCACCCCGGCCAGACCCTGGGGGCTCGATATTCCCAACTACTTCTGGTTCACCGGCAGCAGCGCCGCCGCCTTCATTGTGTCGAGCTTCGCCCATGTCTTCGGCATGAAGAAGTTCAAACCCATCGCCGGTTTTTCTCTGCTGGTCGCCTTTGTGCTGCTGGTCGCGGCTCCTCTTAACCTTATCGATGATCTTCGCCAGCCCGGGCGGATGATCAACTTCTTTCTTTACGGATGGGAAAATTTCGGCACTTCTCCCATGAAATGGGGGGTGCTGCTGCTGGCGACCTATCCCGTTCTTATTCTGGCTGAAGCCCTGGTGCTCTACCGGCCTTTTCTGGTGCGGCGCCTGCAAGAGGCGAACAGAGGGGTCACGCGCGCTTTCTACAAAGGGCTGACCCTGGGCCGCACCGACCTATCGGAAGAGGCGTTGCATAAAGATGAGCGGCTCGGCTTTATTCTCGGTGCTGTCGGCATTCCCCTGGCTCTCTGCGTGCATGGCTACACCGGCTATATTCTCGGCGTTGTTCACTCCAGTCCGCTGTGGCATACGCCGCTGATGCCGATTCTTTTCCTCGCTTCAGCCATGGTTTCGGGCACCGGGCTTCTGCTGGTGATTCTGCCGGTGGCGCAACGCTTCTTTACCACGACGGGGCGCATCGACAAGGAGGTGATGACAGCCCTGGCCCGTCTGCTCGGCTGGTCGATTATCATCGATCTGGTTGTACGGTTCTTCTGGCTGACCTTTGCCGTCGCTTTCAACAGTAATGAACGCTACCGGCTGATGGACTTTTTCGGGTACCACTTTCACGAGATCCTCTGGGTCGAGTATGTTCTTTGTCTGCTGATCCCCATGATCATCGCCTTTTCCCGCCTCGGTCGGCGGTTGCCCTGGCAGTTCGCCATCGGCTTTGTGGCGGCGGTGGGCGTCTGGTTGTTCCGCTGGAACACGGTTATCGGCGGGCAGACGATCGGCAAGACGACGGCGGGTCTGCTTAGCTACCATCCTCATCTCTTCGGCGCGGGCAGCATCGGCGCGGTGATGGCCAACTGGCTTCTTTTCGTGGCCCTGCTGTGCGCTGTCCTGTTGGTTTTTCCCTGGGATGAAGAGATGGACCGCCATTATGGAAAGGAGTTGGAGTCATGAAACAGAGTCGACGGAAATTTCTCAAAATTACCGGCCTGGCCACGGCGGCCGGAGCCGCCGTTGGTTATAGCGATACCCTGACTGCCGCCGCGCGTCTGCGCCGGCGCGGAAATCCGGCGCCTGATGCCATCTATGGCAATGCTCCCGCCCCCGAGGCCCGCATCAATGATTCCGGCCAGGTGGTGCCCAATGCGGATTTCACCGTGGCCAGCACCGTGTGCATCGGCTGCACGACCCACTGCGGCGTGCGGGTCAAGGTGGAGAACAAAAGCGGTACGGTGGTGCGGGCAGCCGGCAACCCCTATCACCCCCTGTCAAGCGACCCCTGGCTTCCCTACGAAACACCCCTCCGCGAAAGTCTGCGCTGGACCTCGAACCATGACGAAAGCGGTCTGGAAAACCGTTCAACGGCTTGTGCCCGCGGCAACGTGGTTTTCGATAAGATCCACGACAGGTTCCGGGTGCTTACCCCGCTTAAGCGGGCAGGCAAACGCGGCGAGGACAAGTGGATCCCTATCTCACCGGAGCAGCTGATTGAGGAAGTTGTCAACGGCGGAAACCTTTTCGGCGAGGGGCACGTGGACGGCCTGGCGGCGATTCGTGACCTTAAGACACTTATCGATCCGGACAACCCGGAATACGGGACCCGCGCCAACCAACTGGGTATCCTGGGAACCGCAGACGAAGGTCGCAAGGATTTCATGGTGTTCCGCTTTCTGCAGGCATTTGGCAGCAAGAACTATTCGGGGCATTCTTCTATCTGCGGGCTCTCCATGCGGGCAGGCAACGCGGCGTTTCTAAGCGATTTCAAAAAGTACCCTCATCTCAAACCAGACTTCGAGCACTGCGAGTTCCTCATCAATTTCGGAACCTCCCCCGGGCAGGCCGGCAATCCTTTCAAGCGCCAGGGAAAGCTGTTGGCCAGGGCCCGCAGTGAAGGCAACCTGCGTTACGTTACGGTGACTCCCATGCTCACCAACAGCGACAGTATCGCCGCTGGTGACCGCTCTCGCTGGATGCCGATCCGCCCCGGCGGCGACCTTGCCCTGGCCATGGGGATGATCCGCTGGATCATCGAGAACGGCCGCCACAACGCCGCCTACCTCAGCGTGCCGAGCAAGGCTTCGATGGAACGGGTCGGGGAGCCGAGCTTTACCAATTCGAGCCATCTGGTTGTCGTCACCCCGGGACATCAATTGGAAGGGCGTGTGCTCAAGGCATCCGGTGATGCCGGAAAAGAGGATTTTCTGGTGATTGACAGCACTGACGGACAGCTCAAATCTGCGGATCAGGTCGATGCGGCCCGTCTTGAGGTGGATGAGACGATCGTCTACGGCGGTGAACGCCTGGCGGTGAAATCTTCCTTCACGCTGTTGAAAGAGTCTGCCTTCCGCTTCACCTTGGAGGAGTACGCCCAAGAGTCGGGCATCCCCGCTGAGGAAATTGCCGATCTGGCGCACGAGTTCACCAGTCACGGACGCAAGGTCGCGGTCGATTGTCATGGCAACACCATGCACACGACAGGTTTTTACACCACCTGGGCCATCCTGTCCCTGTCCGCCCTGGTCGGCAGCCTCAACTACAAGGGCGGAATGAGCGCCGGCGGCGGCAAGTTCACGGACATGAAAGGGGCAGCCTACGATTTGACCGACTATCCCGGCAAGCCCAAGCAGCCCGGCATCCGCATCGACCGCACCCGCATTGCCTATGAAAAGACCAGCGAGTTCAAGCGCAACCAGGCAGCGGGCAAACCCTATCCTGCCAAGGATCAGTGGTATCCCTTTACCAACGCCATCGAGACGGGTCTGATTACCGGTTCCATCAACCACTACCCTTATCCCCTCAAGGCCCTTATCAGCTGGAATGCCAACTTTATCTACGGTGAATCTGGCGGCGAGAACACCCTGGCCGAAGCGCTTAAAGATCCCAAGGCCTCCATCCCATTGATGATCGCTATCGACCCGTTCATTAATGAAACAAGCCGTCTGGCCGACTACATCGTGCCTGACAGCGTGCTTTACGAAACATGGGGCGAGCTCAACCCCTGGGGGGCCTGGCTGACCAAGACCAACGCGGTGCGTTACCCGGTGGTGACCCCGCGTCAGGCAACTTTCGCTAATGGAGAGCCGGTGTGCATGGACAGTTTTGTTATCGAAATCGGGAAAAAACTCGGTCTTCCCGGTTTCGGCCCCCAGGCCATCAAGGCTTCCAACGGCAGTCTTCACCCGCTGGAACGGCCGGAAGATTTCTACCTGCGCGTCTTCGAGAATGTGGCCCTGGACGCTAAGTCGGTGCCCAATGCCGACGACGAGGAAATCCGCCTGGCCGGTCTGCAGGACTATGTTCCGCGCCTGCGCAGGGTCAGCCCGGAGAACTGGCGCAAAGTCGCTTACGTCATGGCACGCGGTGGGCGCTTCGAAGGGAAGGAAGGTGCCTACAAAGAGTCACATCTGGCTAAAAAATATCCGGGGATGATCAGTATTTACAGCGAGACTGTCGGCACCAGCCGCAGTTCATTGACAGCGGAAAAATACAGTGGCGTGCCGACCTTCTACGGAGCGCGTCTGGTCAAGGGCGATCTTCTGGTGAAGCGTTTTCCCCGTTCCGAATACCCATTGACCGCCTTCAGTTTCAAGTCGAACGTGGTCTCATCTCCCAATACAGCCTCATCTCGGTTGCGGGATTTGCGCTACACCAGTACCATCGACATCGCCGCTCGTACGGCCGAAAGCCTCGGTCTTGCCCACGGCGATGTCGTCGAGTTGACCTCTCCCGGCGGCCGCATCGAGGGGCTGTTGCGGGTGCGTGAAGGGATGCATCCGGAAGCCATTGGCGTGGAGCACGGATTTGGCCGCAGCGGCGAGGGGGCGATAACCGTGCAGATCGGCAACGAAACCCTGGAGGGGTTGCGCTTCCGTAAGAGCGGCGCAAGCATCAACCTCCTGGGCTTTGCAGACCCTGATCGGCCCGGGCGGATTGCTCTCTCCGACTTCGCCGTCGGATCCAACTCGCGTCAGGTGATCCCGGTGCGAATCCGCAAGCTACCGTCCTGAGATCCTTGAACCCGGGTTTTTAAGGACTGGGTGACATTCAACCTGCAGGAAAAGATTCGGTCCCCTCATGCTTTGGTGCATGCAGGGGGCCGAATCGTTGGTTCAGAGTTTGACCGAGGTTTTAAGCGGACTGCACGGAGCGTTGAAGTCAACGTCTATCCGGACCAGGGTCTTGACGCCGGGATGTAAACTGTATTGTTGACATGATAGACCAGCCGGATAAGGTTTATGTGAAAGGGAGAAACGAGGAAGACGCCCATATCGTTATTCTCACGCTCCATGCAAACCAACTGCTTTTAGGCAAGAAGCTATGGCCGATATCCTGCAAAACAGTGATGATCTTCCTATCCTTGTCAGGCTCTTTCTGGCGGCCTTCGTGATACTTGGGCTGCTTCCCCATTTTAAAACGCGTCTGTCGAAGATTCTGGACTATTTAAGTAACCTGGGCCGCCCTGATATGCCTGGAATGGGTGAAGAGGTGCCGGTACAGGAGCGTTTTTCTGCGACGTCTTCGCCGATGACTGACATTGAATATTTTGTCTTTACGAGACTCGCCCAGGGGGGTAAAAAAGGAATGACTCCGGCAGCGGTGGCCAAAAGCCTTCATATGGACAGGCAATTGATCAAAAAAGCGCTGCGCTCCCTTCGCAGGAAGGGGTTCATACACTTTGCACCCGACTGGAAAATGGTTCAGCGGGTCATGCTGAGCAAACAAGGGCAAGCTCTCGCGATGGCAGAAGGATTAATCCCCAAGCTGACGCATCGCCCCTCGTGACACCACACTCCTGAGAGTGAAGTCCCCTCCCCAATCTCCGGCGGCCTCCGCCGAAAAACACGTGGCGTTCGCTGATTTATGGAAATTAATATCGAGATCTTCAGGCATGCGATCCATTACGGATTTCACCTGATTGTGCCGTTTGTTTTGGGTCGGTTGTTCTGGAAACAGGATTGGTGGAAGGCTGGCCTGATCATGACGGCTACAATTGTCATCGACCTGGACCACCTGCTGGCCGATCCAGTTTTTGACCCAAATCGTTGCAGCATAGGGTTTCATCCCCTCCATACACTTTGGGCAGGAGTCGTTTATGGCAGTTTGCTGGCAATTCCCTCCTGGAAGTGGCGGGCGGTTGGGGTGGGGTGCCTGTGGCACCTGTGCACAGATGCCATTGATTGCATGATTGCCGGAATCTGATTGGGGAGCAGGGACTTGGGCGGCCTATTCAGGCAATAAAATGATAGTTCTAAGGGGGAGGAGATATGCATCGCGCAGGGCTGAGGTTTCTGCCTGCGCGATGCATTGATGATGAGGGTGGTTTTCTATCGACGGTTTAAGTGGCTGAATGTTTAAGGATCGATCCAGGGTCTCGACGGCCTTTTTCAAAACCTCTGAAGTCCCCAGTTGTTTCCCGCATTGTAAACAGATGAAGATATCTCGACAGTTGACTTCTGCAACCTCGATTCTGTTTGAGTAAAAACAACTTCGGCATCTTACCTTAAAGGGATGATATGGCATTTTTCCTCCTCAGATACCCATTAATCTTTGGTTCATGGCAATAAAAAAGAAAGATCAAGACGTGTAGCTTTTCAGGCAAGTTTCGAACCAAAATGAAAACGTTATCAATTCTAATGGTTTATGGGTTTTTGTTTGATCGGTCTAAATTTGTGAAGAAGAGGTAATGTCGTCTTGCAACGACAGGATGACGGGTTAAAATCAGATGGGAATTGATTTGATTTGAAATTCAGCTACTTAGGGGTGTCTCGGGTTGTAATCCAAAAGCGACAATCAGGTGGGTGAACATGTGACAGGCATAGTATTATGGTTGAGTGGGAAGGATTATTCGCTGTTTTCTTTACCAATGAAATGCTTTGTTCAGGGGAAGAATTGGTCTTTCAGGAGGTCTTATGCGGTCTGAAAAACAATTAAAAACCGACCAGAAAACGCACTGGGATGGAATTTTCGCCAAAGAGGCGGCTTTTTTTGGAGAAGAGCCAAGCGATTACTCCAGGAAAGCTCTTGAACTGTTTCGACGCGAGGGGGTACACGAGGTGCTCGAGCTTGGCTGCGGCCAGGGGCGCGATACTTTTTATTTCGCTCGCAACAACCTGCGGGTCACGGCACTGGATTACGCGGAGACTGCCGTCGCTACCCTGCGGGAGAAAGCTGCTGCGGCTGGTCTTTCAGCTTCTATTGATGTCTGCGCCTACGATGTGCGCCAGCCTCTGTCTTTTGCTGATGCTTCCTTCGACGCCTGCTACTCTCATATGCTGCTGTGCATGGATCTTGCTACCGACGAGATAGCTTTCATTCTCGGCGAAATAAGGCGTGTTCTGCGCCCCGGCGGCCTGGCCCTGTATTCTCTGTACGCAGCAATTTCGATAAGCATTACCGGACCGGCCGGCATCTGCGCGAAGAGGTCTACGAGATTGGCGGTTTCGCCGTTCACTTCTTCACCGCGGAAAAAATACGGCAGCTGGCGAGAGGATATACGCTCCTGGCGGTGGACCGGCTGGAGGAGGGAAGTCTTCCTCGGGATCTTTTCTGTGTCACTTTACGCAAATCTGCAGTAGCGCATGAGAAGGGAATAACAGAGATGAATAATTCGATGGAGAAGTTTCAGGAAGCCTTTAATGCCGCGCTGGGTCCGGGGGCTCTTGACCACAAAACGAAGCAGCTCGTGGCGCTCGGCGCTGCGTTGGCAGCAGGGTGTGCTCCCTGAACGGATTTCGGTCTCGCAGTTGCGAGGCAGGCCGGCGCCACGGAAAACGAGATCGAAGAGGTTGCCGCCATCGCTATGACGGTGAGCGCATTCGGAACCCGACAACTCTTTACTCGCAAATTTGGCCCTCATTCCGAGGATGATGCGTCCGGTGGAACGGCGCCGCCCGAAAGGCCTGCGCCTGAACCGGGCAGTACCTGAGGAACTTGAGGATGCTTCAGTTGAAGCATTGATAGTTGGAGTGGGGGCGAGAGAAAAAACAGCCCACCAAATCAATTTTCGCTCAACACGTGTTCATCATAGATTCGCTCGACTTTAATCTTGTGACCTTTTTCGACGTCGGCGAAAACGCGCAGCACTTTTTCCAGATCGGGATCATCTATGGCGTTGGCAGCCGCAAGGTAAAGATTGTAGGCGTTTTCTTCGGCCTTGATGGCATAGGCGAGAATCTCCGGATAGCTGGCGTCGGGCTTGAGAGGGGTTTCCGCCAGAAACTGGCTGATCTTCATGTCCGGCAAAGTCTTTTTCCTGTAATGTTCGGCTCGTTCCAGGTTCATTTTCCCGAAAACTTCCTTATGGCCGGCTTCCTCTGCCGCCATTTCTTCGAACAGTTTTCGAGCGGCGATGCTTTTTGTCTGAGCTGCTGCTTTCTTGTAAAGCTGATAAGCTTCTTCTTCGCGCTGGACGGCGTATTTGATGACATCATCGAGAGTTGAAAAGGACATTGAAATAACCTCCGGGTCTAGGGATTTTTAATAAAATCGAAAAGATTTGTTTACTGGTTTCAACTATAAAGCCTAGACGAAAGGTCATGAAATTCAATCATCATTTCTCTTTTGATCGCGAAGGGGTCTCGATTCCGTTCAGACCTGAAAGATTTATTTCATTCGATAATCAGATTCGGCAGTTCGTTGGTATCGTCTTTTCTCACCGGGAAATTTGTTTCAAGAAGTTCTGCACAGCGTTCAATGGCTGAGCAAAGCGCATCGCAGGTTTTCCCCTCCTTGATTCCGGCAGTAATCGTGGCGACAATTTCATCCCAGGTTGCAGCGGGAACCTTTTCATTGATCCCCTGATCTGCAAGAACGTACACGCGGTGCTCAAAAAGGCTGATCAGGATGAGGATTCCGGTGCGGTCGCGGGTGCTGTGCAGACCGTTTTCCAGAAAGCTGATCATTGCCTTTTCTTCAACCTCTTCATCGATTTCGGCGGGGTTGACCAGACGGCGTTTAAGGGCCGGCGTGGTTCGGATCAGCCACTTGAAAAGAAAATAAAAAATAAAAAACAGGGGGAGAAAGGCCCATATGGACGACCCCCCAAATGCCCAGCTCAGGGTTGTAGCAGTTGCAAGTGCGAACATCCCGCCACCAAGTATTTCGGCGCGCGGGTAATCATAGGATTGATCGACCACCATCGGTACGACCTCCCCGCTGGTGCGGGCTTCGGTCTTGCGTACCGCAGTTTCGATGCGCTTCTTCTCTTCTTCGCTGAAAAAAGTTGCTGCTCTGGGTTCGGGCATTTATTTATCCTGTCGGGAGAGTGTTCAATTATGGCGATCGGTGGGTAACTACCATCCGCCGGAGGCACCGCCCCCGCCGAAACCGCCGCCACCTCCGGAGAAGCCTCCACCGAAGCCGCCGCCTCGGCCGCCGCCTCCGAATCCTCCACCGTACCAGATCCCCCCACGACGATGGCTGCGACCGCCGCCGAGGAACATCATTCCGGGGCCGAGAAAGAGCAGCAGGGCCAGAATGCCAAGAGGATTGCGTTCCTTTTTTTCGCCGGTGCGTCCGGTTCCCTGGTACTCGCCGCGGACTGCTTCAGCCATGGCGACCACCCCGGCCACGATGCCCCCCTCGAAATCGCCTGCGCGAAATCGCGGAGCAATCTCATTGTCGATGATGCGCCCGGCGAGCAGATCGGTTAAACGCCCCTCCAGGCCGTAGCCAACCTCAATACGGATTTTGCGATCCTGGTGCGCCACCAGAAGCAACGCACCGTTATCCTTTGATTCCTGTCCAATGCCCCAGGCTTCGGCGACCCGAAGGGCATATTCGTCGAGAGATTCCCCTTCGAGGGAAGGAATCGTCAATACGGCAATCTGGGTTGAATCGCTTTTCTCGAAATCTTTGAGAAACTGCTCGATTTTGAGTTCCGTCCCATGGTCGACCAAATCGGCGGTGTCTGTGATATAGCCGCTCGGTTGGGGCACATCGAGCGCAGTGCCGAGAGACGGCAGCAGCAGAAGGAACAGAAACAACAGGGCTGAAGAACGCATACCTAAAACTGCACTTTCGGGGTCTGGGCAGCGCCGGGGTCTGCTTTGAAAGGTTCTTTACGTTCCAGCTTGAGTATAAATTTGTTGGTCAGGTTGTTGGGGAAGGTTCTGATGGATGTATTGAATGTCTGAACCGCATCGTTGTAACGCTGACGGGCCACGTTGATTCGGTTCTCAGTCCCTTCAAGCTGATGCTGCAGGTCGCGGAAATTCTGGCTGGCTTTGAGGTCGGGATAACGCTCCGCAACTACAAGCAGGCGCGAAAGGGCGGAACTGAGCTGCCCCTGGGCTTGCTGATACCTTTCAAGTGCAGCCGGATCGTTCAGGTCATTGCTGCTGAGGTTGACCTGTCCCACGGAGGCGCGTGCCTGGGTGACGGCCTCGAGGGTCTCGCGTTCGTGCGCCGCGTAGGCTTTGACCGTTTCCACCAGGTTGGGGATGAGGTCGGCGCGGCGCTGGTAGGTGGCTTCAACATCGGCCCAGGCGGCGATCACCGCTTCCTCATTGCGTTGAATTTGGTTGTAGCCGCACCCCGAAAGGGCTGGCATGACAAGCAGGGCACTGAGCAGCAGCAGAAAAATGCGTCGGTTCATATTCAGATTCTCCAGAGAAGTTGAGGTATACAATCAATATATGAAGCCCATGGGCCATTGTAAAGGGGCTGAGGCCGAAAGATTAAATTTCGACATAGGTGCCCCGTTTTTCTTCAAGTTCGGAAGCATAGCGTGCGAGCAGCGCGCGGCGTGACAGCATGAAAAGAACCTTTCCCGGGGCGGTGGAGTCGACCACAGGGATCTCTTCAAGGCCGCGCTCAGTGTGCGGGCGGCATGTTGAGTTTTTTGAACAGGTCGCGCAGGCCGTAAAATGATTTGACGTACACCACGCCCATGGCGGCGCAGAAAATGCCGAGAACAAGAAAAGAAAAAAGCTCCAGTGGTTGCTGAAAAACAAAGCGCGGTGTTACCAGCAGAGCCTGCCAGCCGGTGACCGCGCCGAAAAGGGAATAGGCGGTGGTTGAAGCAATGATGCAGGGAATCAAGGCTTCATGCTCGAACTCCGGTTCGCGGTAGAGAACTTCGGCCGAGAAGAGTGCGCCGGCCAGTGCTCTTGCTCATAGATATGGTAATGTTAATTGAGACTTTCAGTAAACCACCGGCTCTGCCGGTGTGATTGACTGGCGGGGGACCCCGAGTCGTCGGGCTTCCCTGTTCAGGGAATGAATCATCCAAAGAAGAGCACGGTCGCTGAGATGTGGTAGCATTTCAAATGTCGACATTTATAGACTGAAGGGAGCATTGCGATGGCGGAGATCATTCATACATCACGAATCACGATCACTAGAGACCGGGGGCCGGTCAGGATAGCCCATATCGAAGGTTTTTCCGAACCGGTCTTCTATGGCGTCCACGGAGGGATACAGAAATTTTACAAAGTGGATCCTATCGAAGAGCATGCAGCGACCTTAGATCACATCGTCGGCGCAGTTTCTGCTTGAATGATGGGCACTTTCGCCAGCGTGCTGGCGACCAAAAAGATAAGAACCCATACCGACCGTTTTCGCGCTGATGTCGAAGGCGATATTGAAAATGTCGATGGTGTACTCAAAATTACTGTGATTCGTGTTCACTATGTCTTGAAACTGAGCCACGAAGAAGAAAACGATGCTCATTGGGCAATGGAGAATTACATCGAAAAGTGTCCCGCAGCCATGAGCGTAACTGGCTGCATCCGGATAGAACATTCTCTTGAGTTTGATTCGGAGTAAATCAACAGTGCTTTCTTATCTGCGTTTTCAGGTGTATGGGACTGGGCCAGTGATTGCGCTGGAATAGAAAAAACGGTCCAGTTTACAGCGGAGTTGGTGCCGGCTTTTGTCCGGCATACAGTATTCCTCATTTGCTAAATCAGGTCTTTCAGGGTGCGATTTTCCAAGACCATATCGGCATACATGCGCTTGAACTGAGAGAGTTCCTGTTCCATCTCTTTCATGCGCTTGAGTTCAGAAGCACTCATGCCGTCGTACTTAGACCTCCAGTTGTAGTAGGTGGCGTCGGAAATGCCATGTTTGCGGCAGATCTCCTTCATCGGGATGCCGGCATCATGGCCACGATCTGCGTTTCAGTGTACCGCGATTTTTTCATCAGAGCCTCCTGGTCGGTATATTTTGTGAGTGAATCTTACGAGGATTCAGTATCATTTGCTTCTTTCTGGGTGGATTCAGCCAACTTTTCCAAAAGGCGCTCACGGTAATCAACAATTTCCGCTCTCAGAGAGGTCAGCTTGTCAATTTTTTCATCAATAGTACCAATGTGGTGATTTAAAATTCTGACGAGCTCGGGGATGACTTGATCGGTTTTTTTTGCGTCCCCGTAAACCTTGTAAAGATATTGCATTTCCTTAATGGTTAAGCCCAAGTCTCTTAACCGAATAATGAATTTGATTCTCCTCACCATATACGGCGTATAGCCTCGGTTGGCGCGATCGACCCGGTCAACCGATTCAATGATTCCCACCTCTTCCCAGTATCGTAATGTCCTCGTCGAAATCCCCAATGTTCTGCAGAGGTCTCCGATCGGGACAATCTCCTCTTTTTCGTGATTCGTTTTATCCATAGTTTTCTCACCTGTCGTCGTTGGTTTTAGCGATAAGTATGATGGCGTCGCAAAAAGTCCGTCCTACGGCGTTACGGCGTTTTTTCAGGACCTCGACATACCTGATGTATGCCTTCGCCCCTGAAAAACCACCAGGCCTTTTAGAACGAAATTTTTGCTTAGCCATCCTCTGAGTTTTTGCGAGTGCATCATGACATTAACGCAAATAATGTAAAACATAAAAGGCTACCAACAAAATTTAAAAACAAAAACAATGTTTTATAGAAAAAGTCATTTTAAAACAAATACTTTCAAAATGTAAAAAATTGAGAAATATATAAAATATAAAATCGTTCAAAAAACAATTGACATGCACGTAAGTGGTAATTAAAAATGACGATAGCAGGTCGACGTTTCGGGCAGGCGCCTAGACAATCACGCCTGCGGGTAATTGGTCAGACAGGGTTTTTGGCGTTGAAAGTGCGTGAAAGGAGGATGAAATGTCGGAGTTTTTGAGTCGAATTAGAAAGAAAAGCCTGCACAAGAAGGTTATGGAGGCAGAGGATACTGTCCGGTTTTTCAAAAACGGAATGGATCTGGGGTGGTCAGGCTTTACTCCGGTCGGGTATCCCAAAGTGGTGCCTCTGGCGCTTGCAGATTACGTAGAGAAAAATAATCTGCAGGGGCAAATGCGCTTCAACCTTTTTATCGGTGCCTCCATCGGGCAGGAGGTGGAAGACCGCTGGGCTTCTCTGCAGATGACCGACAAGCGCTGGCCCTACCAGACGGGCAAGGTCATCCAGAAACAGGTCAACGACGGTACGGTGCGAATGGGGGACAAACACCTCTCTCTTTATGCCCAGGACTTGGGGTACGGCTATTACACCAAGGGGCGAGGAGGCGGGTTTGACATCGGCCTGGTGGAGGCTTCGGGAATTACAGAGGATGGAAGCATCATCCTCGCCGGATCGATCGGCGCTGCGACAGAGGTGATTCAGTTCTCGGACAAGCTGATTATCGAAATCAATACCGCGATCCCTTCTTTTGAGGGGCTGCATGATGTGGTCATGCTTGAGAAACCGCCACACCGCAAACCCTACCTCATCAGTCGGGTGGATGACCGTATCGGCACCCTGCATGTGCCCTGTGATCACGACAAGATCGTTGCTATCGTCGAATCGCGCAAGCCTGACAAAGGGCGTCCGTTGGGGCCGCCCGATGAGACATCTGAGAGGATCGCCAGCAATATCCTGGATTTTTTTGGTGATGAGGTTAAAGCAGGGCGTCTACCCGCCAATCTTCTGCCGTTGCAGTCTGGGGTGGGAAATATTGCCAACGCGGTGGTCGGTGGACTGGTCAATGGCCCCTTCGCAAATCTCAAGGTCTGGACCGAAGTCATCCAGGACACCATGCTCGATTTCTTTGATTCCGGCAAACTCGAAGTGGCGTCCGCTACTTCGCTCTCCCTCTCCGAGCCGGGTTTCGAGCGTCTTTATAACAACTGGGACAAGTATGTCGACAAGGTGATTCTTCGTCCCATGCAGGTCAGCAACAACCCTGAGCCGATCCGCCGCCTGGGGGTGATCGCCATGAACACGCCGGTGGAGTTCGACATTTACGGGCACGCTAATTCCACCCTGGTCGGCGGCAGCCGCATGATCAACGGCATCGGCGGCTCGGGCGACTTTCTGCGCAATGCCGCCCTCTCAATCATGCACACCCCTTCGACCCGTCCGTCAAAAACCGATCCCACCGGGATTACCTGCGTTGTCCCCTTCGCCACCCATGTCGACCACACCGAACACGACCTCGACATTCTGGTGACCGAGCAGGGGTTGGCCGACCTTCGCGGGCTCTGCCCACGGGAACGGGCGCGGGAGATCATCGACAAGTGTGCTCACCCCGACTACAAACCGATCCTCACCGAATACTACGAGCGCGCGGAAAAAGACTGTTTTGCCCGCGGAATCGGCCATGAGCCCCACATGCTGTTCAAGGCGTTCAAGATGCAGGAGTCGCTGGCCACCGACGGGACGATGAAGATCAAAAATTGGGATTAGCCATTCGCAGGCTTTGCCGGCTGCGGCAATTCCGTCACCGCCGGTTTTCAGGGTGCAATTTTCAAAAAACGACGCATTTCAGGAGGTAGAACATGAAACGGCTACAAAAAGTCATGGTTGTCGCGATCGTTGCAATGGCGTTGGTGGTAGGATTGAGTTCTGCGCCCTTCGCGGCGAATCTGAGGATGCTCTCGGCGTACCATGAAAATTTCATCTTTAACGTCGGAATCTCTCACAAGTTCATCGAAAACCTGGAAGAAATGTCCGATGGAAAGTTCAAGGTTACTTCCAACGGACCCGACGTTATCTCCACGTTCGAGCAGTTCCAGCCTCTTCAGGCCGGAATTTTTGATCTGAACTTCACTCATGCAACGTATCACACCGGGACCATCAGCGTTGGCGTCGGAATGGATGCCACCCTTGTCGATCCGGTCAAACGTCGCGAATCCGGATTATTTGATTTTCTGGACAAGCAGTATCAGAAGCTTGGCGTCAAACTTGTTGCGATTGCCCCGGTTGCTCCTTACCACATCGTCCTGCGTTCGCCCATCACCGCGCAGACGTCCGGCAGTCTTAAAGGGCTCAAAATCCGCAGCAATCCGAGCCTGCAGAATACCATCCTGGCTTTGGGGGGTTCTCCGGTCACTTTGGCGGGTGGCGAGGTCTATACCGCTCTGCAGCGCGGTGTCATTGATGGGGCTCCCTGGACCATGGTCGGCGTCAAGGATTTCAAATGGTATGAGGTCTCGAATTACCTTGTCCGGCCGCACTTCGGGTCTATTTCGATGATGATCATCATGAACCTGGATAAATACAATTCGCTGAGCCCAGAGGAGCAGAACCTGATCGTAGATGCCGGCAGAAAAACCGAACTGGACAGCCTGGAATTCTTTAACAACCTGATTGAGGAAGAGGTCGCTTTTCTCCTCGGTGAAGGCGGCCTGGAACTGACCTATATGGGCAGTGAAGATGCCAAAAATGTTGAGAAATACTGGAATGACGGGTTGTGGGAGATGGCTGGTCAGACCTCCGGCAAAAAAATCGCCGATGAATTTCGCGACCTGGCGGTCAAAGCGGGGATGACCCGATGAGCAGCGGATCAGCCAATCGTAACCAGCCGGCCACTCTTAAGTGGGTGGTCGGCCCCCTCGATCTGCTGACCAGAATCAGTTTCAACCTGGGCGGGGCGGCGCTGGCGGTTATGCTGTTCCTGATCGTTCAGGAAGTGATCAAGCGTTATTTCTTCAATGCCCCGACCAACTGGTCAAATGATCTCAACCAATGGCTGTTCGCTCTGACCGTGATGCTGGTTTTGCCGGAACTGGCACGAAGCAACGGCAACGTCGCCATCACCATCGTGATTGAGCGCTTATCCCATGGCAAGGGAGCGGTTCTGCTGCGTGTGATCGCATTTATCTGCAGTCTGATCTGCTTTCTGGCCAGTTACGTTACTCTGATGGAAACTATCCGTCAGTACCAAAGCGGCATTTCCACTCTGTGGATCAATCCGATTCCAAAATGGTGGATATCTGCAGTCATCCCTTTTGGCTTCGGACTCAGTGCGCTGCAATTCCTGCGTTTGGGACTTCTCCCTACGCCGACCCCTGCAGATGAGGTCAAGGAGAGTTGCTCATGGAATGGGGATTGACCTTATCGATCGCCCTGATGATTCTGCTGTTGCTGTTCGCCTTCGGCATCCCGGTGTTTGCGGCGTTTCTAGTTATAAATCTCGCCGGGATCTTCATGCTTATGGGCACCAACGGCTTCGGTATGTTTGCCAACAGCATTTATCAGACAATCACTCAGGAATCTCTCCTGGCGATTCCTCTTTTTATTCTGATGGGGGAAGTTCTTTTTCGCTCCAATGCCGTGGTGGTCCTGATCGAGTCTGTTGACAAGATGGTCGGCAATGTACGGGGGCGCCACTATGTACTGGCCACCAGCCTGTCGACGATTTTCGGGGCGCTCAGCGGATCAGCCGTGGCGGTGGCCGCAATGCTGGGGCGCTCCGTTCTGCCCACCATGGTCAGCCGTGGTTCCAACAAACGCCTGGCTGTAAGTGCGGCGGTGGGTGGAGCAAGCCTGGCGCCGATCATTCCGCCCAGCCTGCTGGTGATTATGGTGGGTTCCATGGTGGATGTGTCGATCGCCCGGCTGCTTGTCGCCGGAATCGTGCCGGGCCTTCTGCTGGCAGCGATGATCCTCATTTATATCTATGTGCGAATTCTGCGAAATCCAAAACTGGATGCCTCACACAATGAAGAAAAGCATGTGTTCAACGCCAAAGAGTTCCTGATCGCCTTTCTGAAAATCATGCCTTTTGTGGTGGTCATCTTCTCCGTCATGGGGTTGATCCTTCTCGGTATCGCAACCCCCAACGAGTCGGCGGCCACCGGGGTCGTCGGTGCGCTTGTGGCAGCCGCCATTTACAGGCGTTTGTCGTTGAAGATGTTTTATCAGGCGCTGCTCGGGACCTGTTCGGTCAGTGCCATGATTCTCATCATCATCGCCTGCTCCATGCTGTTCGGGCAGCTTCTGTCGTTCACAGGCGCTTCGAGCGGTCTGGTGCGCATGGCTTCGGAATTGAACCTGCCGGTGCTGGGTACATTCATCGTGCTGATGCTGGTTCCTTTTATCCTGTGCATGTTCATTGACCTGTTTGCCGTCATGCTGGTGGCCATCCCCATTTATGAACCTTTGCTTCAGATTTACGGGTTCGATCCCATCTGGTTCTGGACCTTGTTTCTCATCAATATGACCCTGGGCAGTCTGAGCCCGCCCTTCGGCTATACCATCTTCGCGTTGAAGGGGGCCATGCCGGAATTGTCGATGGATGATGTTTATGCCGGCGCCTGGCCGATGGTAGCCCTGTTTATCACCGGCATGGCGATCATGTACGTTTTCCCGGCGATTATCACTTTTTTGCCGTCGTTTGTCTGAGGCAGCCGCCGGCAGAAACAGCAGGTCAGGAGAGATATCGTGATTCCTCGAATTGAGAAGATATTGTATGCGACGGATTTGTCCGTCAATGCAAATTATGCATTCGGCTATGCGTTGAGCCTGGCGAAATCCTGCAACGCGCGGGTGTCGATCATCAATGTTTATGAGAAGTATGTCACCCAGGCCAACATAAATATGCGCTCAAAAGCCTTTAATATCGCGCGTGAAAAGTTGACGGAGAAGATCAGGGAAGACCTGGCCGCCTATTGTCGGGCTGAAAATCTCGAAGAAGAGGCGCAATTCGACAATCTGATCGGCGAAATCTATGTGGCGACGGGCATACCGGTGGACTCCATTCTGACCACGGCCAGGGAGAAAGGCTACGACATGATCGTCATGGGTACCCATGGCCACGGATTGCTGTTCAGTGCGCTGATCGGCAGTACGGCGCGAAAGATGGTCCAGCACAGTTCGATCCCTGTATTGGTGGTGAGATTACCGGAGGATCTGAACTAAGAGCTGTTGCCGGTGACCGTGCCAGAGCGGACAAACAGCCGGTCGTTAATTATCGCATTTTGGAGGTGGTTGAATGTCGAGCGAAAAACACCCTGGCGATGAAGGTGTTCGCCTGCTTTACGAGTTGAGCCGGGAAGAGCTGGTCCAGATTATTGTCGACGATGCCAAGAACTGGCTCGCTCATGACGGACTCTGGTTTCAGGAGGTTGAAAAACGTTACGGGCTCGATGTGGCGGTGGACGCCGACACCGAAGCCTGGCGTAGATTTACTGTGATTGAAGCCAGGCGGATCATGGCTCGCCTCGGGATGGAACCGGGAGGGGGTATCCCCGCCTTGGTGGAATGTCTCAAGCATCGGCTCTATGCCCGGCTCAATCTTCAGGAGACCGTTGATGTCACTGAGAATCGAGCCGTGTTCCGCATGCTTGACTGCCGCGTCCAATCCGCAAGAAAGCGCAAGGGGCTGGCCGAGCACCCCTGCAAGTCTGTGGGGATCGTCGAATACGGCGAGTTTGCCAGGACCGTCGACCCCCGCATCCAGACCCGGTGTCTCGCCTGTCCGCCCGACCCTGTTCCCGCAGGATATTGGTGCGCCTGGGAATTCACAATACAGGGTTAATCCAGGGCACAGTTCAGAATGGGACCTGTAACCTCGCGCGGTGGACAAATATCAATTCAGAACTGTTCCAAGGAGGGACGCTATGCACGGAAATGTCGAAATTCAACAATCGTCGGATCAGAAAGCATCCGCAAAGACGAAGCACAAGATCCGTTTTGTGACGGCGACCAGCCTTTTCGACGGCCATGATGTCTCGATCAATATTATTCGCAGGATTCTCCAGGCCTCCGGGGCGGAGGTCATTCACCTGGGTCACAACCGTTCCGTGGAGGAGATCGTCACGGCAGCGATTCAGGAGGATGTGCAAGGGATCTGCATCAGCAGTTACCAGGGGGGGCACGTCGAGTTCTTCAAATATGCCATGGACCTGCTGCGGGAACGCGGCGCGGATCATGTCAGGGTTTTCGGCGGCGGTGGCGGAGTCATCATCCCGGATGAGATCGCTGAAATCGAAGCCTATGGCGTGACCAAGATCTTCTCGCCGGAAGACGGCCGCCGCATGGGGTTGCAGGGAATGGTCGACTTTATGCTGCAGCAATGCGATTTCAGCCTGGAACGCAACCCGGAAGAAGAGTTGCTTAAATTGCCGGACCAGGATATCCGTGCCATCAACACCATCATCTCCCTGGCCGAGGACTCGGTGCATGCGGGGAGCCAGGGGGCCTACGGGCAACTGCGCGAGCGGATCAAGGAAATGGCCCGACCCGTTGCGGTCATCGGCATCACCGGCACGGGAGGGGCCGGCAAAAGTTCCCTCTGTGACGAACTGGTACTGCGGTTTCTGCGGGACTTTCCTGAAAAGAGTGTCGCGATCCTGGCGGTGGACCCTTCTCGCCAGAGAACCGGAGGCGCGCTGCTGGGAGACCGCATCCGCATGAACTCCATAGCGGGAAAACGGGTTTACATGCGTTCTCTGGCCACCCGCGAATCGCGCTCCGAGCTCTCCCTCGCCATCGAGGATGCGCTGGACGTGGTCCGGGCCAGCGGGTTCGACCTCGTTATTATCGAGACCTCGGGAATCGGTCAGGGGGATGCTTCGGTAGTGCCGATCTGTGACCTCTCCCTTTATGTCATGACCGCGGAGTTCGGGGCACCCACACAGCTTGAGAAAATCGATATGCTCGACTTCGCTGATCTGGTGGCGATCAACAAGTTCGAGCGCAAAGGCTCGGAAGATGCCAGGAAAAATGTCATCAAGCAGGTACGCCGCAACCGCAACCAATTCGATGGACCGGACGAGGAGATCCCTGTCTACGGCACCATCGCTTCTCAGTTCAATGACCCGGGAACCTCCGTGCTCTATCTTAAGGTCCTCGAGAAGCTCAATGAAAAAAAGGCACTGGGGTGGGAGTCCAAGCTCAAGGTGGTCGACGGAGACTCTCTGAGCAAGACGATCATTCCGGCGGACCGGATTCACTACCTCGGCGAAATCGTTCAGACCGTGCGGGGCTATCGCAAAAACGTGCACCAGCAAAGCGAGGTGGCCCGATCCCTGTATCAGTTAAAGGGTGCGGCGGACCTGCTCCCGGAAGGATCTGCCGCGGCCCGCGAGATCGCCGAACAGATCGAGGCGCATGAGTCACGACTTCATGAAAACGCCCGCCATGTCCTGGAATGCTGGGATGAGCTGAAGGATGCCTACAAGAAAGATGTACTGGTCACCAGGGTCCGTGACCGCGAGATTACGACCGAGCTTTACAGCTCAAGCATTTCCGGTACGCGGGTTCCGCGGGTCAGCCTGCCGCGGTATTCGGATAAGGGGGACCTGCTGCGCTGGCTGATGCTGGAGAATCTGCCCGGCTTCTTCCCCTACACCGCCGGCGTCTTTCCATTCAAGCGCGCGGAGGAAGACCCCAAGCGGCAGTTCGCCGGCGAAGGAAGCCCCGAGCGGACCAACCGTCGGTTTCACTATCTGTGCCAGGAGGATGGCGCCAAACGGCTCTCCACGGCGTTTGACAGCGTGACGCTCTACGGTGCCGATCCGGATTATCCGCCCGATATTTATGGGAAGATCGGCGAGAGCGGGGTCTCCATCTGTACGGTGGAGGACATGCGCAAGCTGTTCGACGGGTTTGATCTGTGCGCACCCTCCACGAGCGTATCCATGACGATCAACGGTCCGGCGCCGGCGATGCTGGCAATGTTTTTCAATGTGGCCATCGATCAGCAGGTGGAGAAGTTCAAAGAGCAGCATGGCCGCAGCCCGGATGAGGCCGAATATCGTGAGCTTAAGGACTGTACGCTGCAGAATGTTCGCGGAACAGTGCAGGCGGATATCCTCAAGGAAGACCAGGGACAGAACACCTGCCTGTTCTCCATCGATTTCGCGCTGCGGATGATGGGCGACATGCAGCAGTATTTCATCGACAACAGGGTGCGCAATTACTACTCGGTCTCGATCAGCGGTTACCATATCGCCGAGGCGGGTGCCAACCCCATCACCCAGTTGGCCCTGACGCTGTCCAACGGTTTCACCTATGTCGAATATTACCTCTCGCGGGGCATGCACATCGACGAGTTCGCCCCCAACCTGTCTTTCTTCTTCAGCAACGGTCTCGACCCTGAATATTCGGTGATCGGCCGGGTGGCGCGGCGGATCTGGGCCGTCACCATGCGGGAGAAATACGGGGCCAATGAACGCAGCCAGAAGCTGAAATATCACATCCAGACCTCGGGGCGTTCGCTGCATGCCCAGGAGATGGATTTCAATGATATCCGCACCACCCTTCAGGCATTGATCGCCATCTACGACAACTGCAACTCGCTGCACACCAACGCCTATGACGAGGCGGTGACCACTCCCACGCAAGAATCGGTGCGGCGGGCCATGGCGATCCAGATGATTATCTCCAAAGAGTTCGGCATGACCAAAAACGAGAACCCGGCTCAGGGGGCCTTCATCATCGAGGAACTGACCGATCTGGTGGAAGAGGCGGTCATGATGGAGTTTGAGCGTCTGGATCATCGCGGCGGCGTACTCGGTGCGATGGAAACCCAGTATCAGCGCAACAAGATCCAGGAAGAATCCATGCTTTATGAGCACAAAAAGCACGACGGCAGCCTGCCGATCGTAGGGGTGAATACCTTTTTGAATCCCCGCGCCGATGAGGTCGGGTATGAGATTCCCGGCGAGCTGGCGCGGGCGACACCCGAAGAGAAGGAGCGTCAGATCAGCAACCTGCGCGCCTTTCAGGATCAGAACCGCGAGAAAGGGCCTCAGGCGCTGGAACGGCTCAAGGAGGCGGTTGTTGCCGGCGAAAATATTTTCGGTGAGATGATGGAAACCGTCAAGGTAGCCTCACTGGGACAGATTACTCAGGCCTTGTTCGAGGTCGGCGGGCGCTATCGCAGAAATATGTAGAATCGCTGGGGGAGGCCCCCCTGCGGGCTTTCTGCGCCGTTTTCCCCCATGAAATGAACTGTTCAGCATGGGGTCGTCACTCCCATGACAAGGGCCACTTTTCGCCCTCCCCGGCGCCAAACACCCTTGACATGGGAGTGACGGACGACCCCGCGAGGTGAATAGATCTCCATGGAAAGGAGGAGAAGGTGGATATTTTTCAGGTCATCAGAGACAGAAGAAGTGTTCGCAAATACATGAACAAAGAAGTCGAACAGGAGAAGGTGGACCAGGTCCTCGACGCTGCGCGCCTGGCGCCTTCCTGGAAAAACATGCAGTGCTGGCGTTTTCTGGTTCTGCGCGATGCGGCCAGACGCGCTCTGCTGCTGGATGCGGTTCCCGACGACAACCCCGGCAAAAAGGCGCTTGCAGCCGCACCGCTGACGATTGTCCTGTGCGTTGATCCCCGTGAATCCGATGTGGAAAACGGCATCCCCTATTATGTCGCCGATGGTGCCATCGCTTTTGAGCATCTGTGCCTTGCGGCGCACGCCCTGGGGCTCGGGACCTGCTGGATCGGCTGGTACGACGAGGCCAAAATCAAAGAGGCGTTCGGCATCCCCGACCCGTTCCGGGTGATAGGATTCACTCCCCTGGGGTATCCCGAGCGAGAGCCCAAACCCCGACCACGCAAAAGCCTGGATGAAATTGTTTTTTACGATGTCTGGCCAGCCGGTCTTTAGGAGGTATATGTCATGATCACTGGTGATGAACTACAGTCACGTATTCGCGCCATGCAGGCCCTGTTGAAGGAGCAACAGCTGGATGGCGCTCTTTTTATCTTTCCCATCGATGTCTATTACTTCAGCGCAACGCGGCAGAACGGCGCTTTGTGGATGCCTGTTGAAGGAACTCCCACGCTGCTGATCCGAAAAAGTTACGAGAGAGCACGTCGGGAAAGCCCTTTGAGCGATATCCGGCCTTTTCCGTCTTCCCGGGAATTTCCCGGCGTGATCCCCGAAACTGCCACCAGGATCGGGATGACCTTCGATGTGGTGCCGGTGCAGCAGCGTGACTATTACGCCAGGCTCCTCGCCGGGCGGGAGTTTGTGGATATCTCGCCGTTCAACCGGCAGCTGCGTTCCGTCAAGTCTCCTGCTGAACTAGAGATGTTGCGGCGCAGCGGAACCTCCCTGAGCGCCGTCTTTGCCGAGGTCCCGCAGTTTCTCGTCGCCGGAATGCGCGAGATCGATCTTGCCGCCGAATTCGAATGCCGACTGCGCAAGGCAGGCAGCGAAGGATATGTACGTATGCGGGCCTTCAATCAGGAACTTTTCCAGGGACTTGCCGTATCTACCGGAGGGCCGAGTTTCGGTTTTTTCGACGGCGCGGTCACCGGTCGGGGTCTCTCCAACGCCTCGCCCCATGGCGCGTCGCTGGAGGTAGTCGAGCGCAATACACCGATTCTTCTCGACTACACCGGGGTTTTTCAGGGCTACATCACCGACATGACCCGCATCTTCGTGATGGGGGACCTGGATGAGGAGCTTAAGCACGCCTTCGATGTTTCACTTTCCATACAGGAGATGCTGCGGGCCTCCCTGAAGCCCGGTGCTATCTGTGAAGAGTTGTTTCTTCAGGCCGCTGAAATGGCGGCACAGGCAGGGCTGAAGGACAATTTTATGGGCATGCCCGGCGAGCAGGCACGCTTTGTCGGTCATGGTGTGGGACTGGAACTCGACGAGTTTCCGGTGCTGGCTCAGGGGTTTAAAATGGCGCTTCAGCAGGGACAAACGGTGGCGATAGAACCCAAGTTTGTTTTTCCCGAAAAAGGCGTCATCGGGATCGAAAACACCTTTGCAGTGACTGCAGAGGGAGGAGATAAACTCACTGAACTCCCTGATAACATTGTTTTCATGTGATCTTTTCTCGGGCTGATTGTCTTTTTTTAAGCCCGCCGGATCTTCCGTTCAAATCATCGTAAAAAATAAGTTAAAAGATGTAATAATCAAAAAATAAAAATCCGTTTTATTTTTGTTTGACATGCACGTAAATGTAAACTATGCTCAAAAAAAATCAATCAGGAGGTTCGCATAATGGGTTCAGAAGTTTTTGTTGTTGAGGCAAAACGAACACCCTTCGGGTCAATGGGGGGAACTCTCTCCGATGTGGCGGCGGCCACTCTGGGTGCGACGGCAATGCGGGCAGTCCTGGAGTCATCATCTGTTTCAGTCGATGCCGTGGATGAAGTCATTGTCGGGCAGGTTCTTTCGGGAGGGTGCGGCCAGGCACCGGCGCGTCAGGCCATGCGGGGAGTTGGCATCCCTGATGAGGTGCCGGCTCTGACCATCAATAAAGTGTGTGGCAGCGGGCTCAAGGCGGTCATGCTTGGCGCAGATTCCATCCGTCTTGGTGAGTCCGGCGTGGTTGTCGCCGGCGGGATGGAGAGCATGTCGTTGGCACCGTATTTTCTGGAAAAAGCCCGCACAGGCTACCGCATGGGAAACGGTAAGCTTATCGACCTTATGATCTTCGACGGACTGACCGATCCCTACACAGGTCGCCACATGGGGGAGATCGGCGAAGCCAGCGTGGAACGCAACGGGTTGAGTCGCGAGGAGCAGGACGATTTCGCCCTGCGCTCCTATCGGCTCGCCCAGACGGCGGTGGAGGAGGGGATCTTTGCTCGCGAACTTGTTCCGGTCATCAAGCAGAATAAGAAAGGCGAGGTGCGCGTCGAGACCGATGAAGAGCCCTTCAAGGTTGATTTTGACCGCCTGCCCTGCCTCAAGCCTGTTTTTCGCAAAGACGGCACCATCACGGCCGGTAACGCCTCGACCATCAACGATGGTGCCGCCATGCTGCTGCTCGCAGGGAAAGAGGCGCTCGAGCGGCACAACCTGACGGCCAGGGCGCGTATTGTTGCTCAGGCCACATCGAGTCGGCATCCCGACGAGTTTCCCGAGGCCCCCATCGGGGCGATCGAAAAAGCGTGCGCGAGAGCCGGGCTTTCGGTGGAGGACATTGATCTGTTTGAAATCAATGAGGCCTTTGCCTCGGTGGCGCTGCTGGCCATGAAAGCTCACAATATTCCCATAGACAAGGTCAACGTCAACGGTGGCGCCTGCGCCATCGGTCATCCCATCGGCGCCAGCGGTGCGCGGTTGGCAACGACCCTCGTTCACGAGCTGGATCGCCGTCAGAAGCGCTATGGCCTGGCGACGCTCTGTATCGGTGGGGGGGAAGCCGTAGCTGTCATTTTTGAACGTATTTAAAACGGAGGCAGAGATCATGGTTGAAACGATTGGAGTTCTCGGAGCGGGGCAGATGGGCAACGGCATCGCCCATGTCTTTGCTCAGCACGGATACCAGGTTGTCCTCTTCGACATCGCGCAGCAGCAGCTGGACAAGGCGATGGCGACCATCGAGAAGAACCTGGCGCGGCAGGCAAAGAAGGGCGCCATCGCTGAGAGCCTGGTCGGCGAGGCGTTGGGGCGGATCAAAACGACTCAGTCCATGGAGGATCTGGCGCCGGTGGATTTTGCCGTGGAGGCGGTGACCGAGAACGAAGCCGTCAAGCTGGAGATCTTCCGTAAGCTCGACACTCTCGTCAAACCCGAGGCGTATCTGGCCTCCAACACTTCGTCCATCCCTATCACCAAAATCGCCGCTGTGACCGGGCGTCCGCAGCAAGTCATCGGCATGCACTTCATGAACCCGGTGCCGGTGATGAAGCTGGTGGAGGTGATCCGCGGCCACTCCACCAGCGACGAGACCTTTCAGGTCACCGCCGACCTGGTTGCGAAGCTGGATAAGGAAATGGCGGTCTCTCAGGACTATCCCGGCTTTATCGTCAACCGCGTGCTGATCCCCATGATTAACGAGGCGATATTCGCCCTCTATGAAGGGGTCGCGACGGCTGAGGATATCGACAAAGGGATGAAGCTGGGCACCAACCAGCCGATGGGGCCGTTGACTCTTGCCGATTTTATCGGGCTCGACACGGTGCTGGCGATTGCCGAAGTCCTGTATGACGGATTCAAAGACCCCAAATACCGTCCATGCCCGCTGCTGGTCAAGATGGTTAACGCCGGCTATCTGGGGAGAAAGTCGGGACGCGGTTTCTACACTTATCAGTAGGGGAGAGGGAATGGAATACACACTGCTTCTTATCGAAAAAAACAATGGAGTCGCCCAGCTGACCATCAACAGTCCGCAAACCCTCAACGCACTCAACAGTGCAGTGCTGGGTGAACTTGAATGCGCACTCTATGAACTGGACCGCGACAATGACGTCAAGGTCGTGATTCTGACCGGAGCGGGGGAGAAGGCCTTCGTGGCGGGTGCGGACATCAAGGAAATGGCCGCGATGAGCGCTTTCGAGGGGCAGCAGTTCGCCCTCAAAGGCCAGCGGGTCATCCTCATGATGGAGAAGATGAACAAGCCCGTCATTGCCGCCGTCAACGGCTACGCTCTCGGTGGCGGACTGGAACTGGCTCTCGGGTGCGATTTCATTTACGCCTCGCAAAAAGCACGCTTCGGTTTTCCTGAGGTGACCCTCGGGATCATCCCCGGCTTCGGCGGCACCCAGAACCTGTCCAGGCGCATTGGGGTGGCGCGGGCCAATGAGCTGATCTTTACAGGAAAAATGATCGATGCCGCCAAAGCATCCGAGTGGGGAATCGTAAACGAGGTCTTTGCCCCGGAAGAGCTGCTGCCCAAAGCCCAGGAAACGGCCCGGTCCATCGCCAGGCTCGGCACCCTGGCCATTGCCTCGGCCAAAAACGCGATCGCCAACGGCTTGAACATGGGTAAAGAAGATGGTTTTCGCTACGAGGCTTCGCTGTTCGGGGTGCTTTTTGCCACCGAAGACCAAAAGGAGGGGATGGGCGCCTTTGTGGAGAAGCGTAAAGCTGAGTTCAAGGGAAAGTGACCATTACTCGAGGATGAGCGGGGGACGTTATGAATTTTGAACTTTCACAGGATCACAAGGTGCTTCGGGACAGCGTGCGGGATTTTGTCAATAACGAGATCAAGCCGCTGGCCATGGAAATCGACGAGAAACATGCCATCCCCGACACTCTGGTGCAGCAGATGGGGGAGATGGGGCTGCTCGGCAGTTATCTGCCGGAGGAATACGGTGGCGCGGGTATGGACATGCTCTCCTATGCCATCGTGGTGGAAGAGGTCTCTAAAGCCTGCGCCTCAAGCGGCGTGCTCATCTCCGCCCACACCTCCCTGTGCTCCGGGCCGATCCTCACCTTCGGCACCGAGGAGCAGAAGCAGAAGTGGCTTCCTGACCTTAACAGCGGCGAGAAGATCGGCTGTTTTCTGCTCACCGAACCCGATGCGGGCAGCGACGCCGGCGGAACCGCCACCACCTACCGGCGCGAGGGAGATGAGTTCGTCATCAACGGAAGCAAGATATTTATCACCAACGGCGGCTTCCTCGGCACCGGAGTGGTGCTCGCATCTTTTGATCGCAGCCTGAAACACAAGGGGATCAGCGCCTTTATTGTCGATCTGAACTCTCCGGGGGTGTCCATCCTCAAGAATGAGAACAAGATGGGGATCCGCGGCAGCTACACCACCGCCTTTGCCCTGGATGATCTGCGGGTGCCGGCGGAGAACCTGCTCGGCAAGGAAGGCAAGGGGTTCAACGTCGCCATGGACACTCTCAACGGCGGCCGTATCGGGATTGCCGCACAGGCGCTGGGCATTGCCGAAGGCGCTTTCGAGCGGGCGCTGGCCTACTCCAAAGAGCGCAAGCAGTTTGGTCAGGCGATCTGCGATTTTCAAACGATCCAGTTCAAGCTGGCGGATATGAAAACCCGCATCGAGACGAGCAAGCTGCTGACCTACAAGGCTGCCTGTCTCAAGGACGCCGGGCAGAACTACACCATGGAATCGGCCATGTGCAAGATGCACGCTTCCGAGACTGCCACCTACGTAACTAAGGAAGCGCTCCAGATTCATGGCGGTTACGGATATATCGCTGATTATGAAGTGGAGCGGATGTACCGCGATGCAAAGATCACCGAGATCTACGAAGGAACCAATGAAATTCAGCGGGTCGTTATTTCAAAGCTGCTCTTGAGCTGACCACCATCGGTCGGCGAGCCACCTCGGACTTTTTGAAAGCAAGGCGAAAAAAGTCCTGAATTTTCGCCTGGAAAGGAGGTGCCCATGGGGGGCACGCGCGAAATATACTGGAATGTCGGGTCAGGTGTGGTGTTGCCGATGTATCTTCTCGCGATCGCGGCCTTCGCCCTTATGGCCTGGGGGGTGTGGAAGCGTTCGGCGCATTGGCGGCAGGGCAGAAGCCTGGACCGTTTCAATTCCATCGGGGAGCGGACAAAAAGAATGCTGTCCGAGGTCCTGACGCAGCGCAAAGTCTCCCGCGTGCGTGAGGGCGGCATCTACCATGCCCTGTTCTTCCTGGGGTTCATGATCTTGTTTGCAGGGACGCTCCTCGTCATGTTGCAGGCGGATCTGCTGACCCCTGTGTTCGAAGCCAACCTTCTACAGGGCAACTTTTACCTGTTATTTTCCCTGGCCCTGGATATCGCAGGGGCGGTGATGATCCTGACGCTGGCCGGGCTGTTCGTACGCCGCTTCTTTGTGAAGCCTCCCGGGCTGGAGACAGCCAAAGAAGATTATTGGATTCATGGCCTGCTGTTTGCCATCCTCATCACCGGTTTCCTGCTCGAAGGGGCGCGGATGGCCGCCACCGAGGTGGTACAGAATCCCGAGCTGGCCAGGTTCTCCCCCGTGGGTCTTGCGACCGCCCGTATGCTGCCTGAAATGACTCCCCAGGGACTAAGCGCTCTGCATTCCTCCCTGTGGTGGGTGCACCTGGCGCTGGCCCTCGGGTTTATCGCCGCACTTCCTTTCACCAAGCTTAAACACCTCCTGTACACCAGCGCCAACGCCTTCTTTGCCCCCCTGGATGAGAGAGGCTCAATTTCAACCATCGATCTGGAGGACGAAGAGGCCGAGCAGTTCGGTGCCGCCACTGTTGCGGATCTGACCTGGAAAGACATTTTCGACGCCGATGCCTGCATGAACTGCAAGCGCTGCCAGGATCGCTGCCCGGCCCATGTCACCGAAAAACCTCTCTCGCCCATGAAGCTGATCAATCAGGTCGGCGAGGCGGCCGCAGCGGGCAGAGAGCAGGCCCTGCTGGAAACCATTGATGAAGAGGCCGTCTGGTCCTGCACCACCTGCTTTGCCTGCCAGGACATCTGTCCGGCCAACAACGAGCATGTGAACAAAGTGATCGAGCTCAGGCGCAACCTGAGCCTGATGGAGGGGGCCTTCCCCGGCGACGAGGTGCGTGCGGCCGTGGGCAACCTGGAGGTCAACGCCAACCCCTTCGGCATGGCCTTCGCCTCACGCGGCGACTGGGCCGAGGGGCTCGATGTCGCCCGGGTCAATGAGGGAGAACAGGCCGATATCCTCTACTTTGTCGGCTGCTACGCCTCTTTTGACAAGCGCAATCAAGAGGTGGCCCGCAGCTTCGTGAAGATATGCAATGCAGCCGGCATCCGGGTGGGGCTTCTCGGCAAGGACGAGAAATGCTGCGGAGAGCCGGCCCGCAAACTCGGCAATGAATACCTCTATCAGATGCTGGCACAGGAGAATATCGAGACCATCAAAGCGACCGGCATCGAGAGGATCGTTACCGCCTGCCCCCACTGCTTCAATACGCTGAGCCGTGATTATCGCGACCTCGATTTCCATATCGCCACAGAGCACTACACCCAATTCATCCACCGGCTCGTGGGTGAAGAAAGGCTTGCTCTGAATCCGGCGGACGAGCAGCTCTGCACCTACCACGATTCCTGCTATCTGGGGCGCTACAAGGATATTTACCGGGAGCCCCGCGAGGTGCTCGACGCCGCAGGCTGGAAGATCACCGAAATGGACAAGTCGGGCAGGGACAGTTTCTGCTGCAGCGCCGGCGGCGGCAGGATTCTGGCGGAGGAGAAGCTGGGTTCGCGCATTAATGTGGAGCGGGTTCGGCAGGCCGCCGAAACCTCGGCCCCTGTGCTGGTCAGCAACTGCCCCTTCTGCCTGACCATGTTTGAAGATGGCATAAAAACAGGAGACTGCGAAGAGACCCTCAGGGTCAGGGATCTCGCTGAAGTCATCGCCGAAAGGATAGGAGATTAGCCCATGAAGCTACTTGTGTGCATCAAGCAGGTTCCCGATATGGAGTCGCGCTTCAGGCCTGCTGCCGACGGACTCTGGTTTGACGAGAGCGATCTGGCCTGGCGCATGAACGAATACGACGAGTACGCCGTCGAGCAGGCGGTCCAGCTCAAGGAACAGCTCGGCAAAGAGCCTGAGTTGACCGTTCTCTCCATCGGACCGGACCGTGTGGTGGAAGCCTTGAAGAAAGCCCTCGCCATGGGGGGTGACAGGGCCGTGCATATTCAGGACAACGCCGCCCATCTCAAGGATCCCTGGCAGATCGCGTCGATGATCTCGCGGTACGCGGGGGACAAGGGATTTGACCTGATTTTCACCGGAATGCAGTCTCAGGATCGCGGTTCAGCGCAGGTCGGAGTGCTCGTCGCTGAAATGCTGAGAATCGCCAGCGCCACAACCCTGGTGGATTTCAATTATGCCGATGGATTGATTCAGGGTAAACGCGAGCTGGAGGGCGGCGTCAAGGGACTGGTGGAATTGCAGCTTCCGGCTCTTGTGACCTGCCAGTTGGGACTCAACACTCCGCGCTATCCAACGCTGCCCAACATCATGAAGGCGAAGCGAAAGCCGATTGAGACGATTGCGGCTGATGAATTGCTCTCCGAAGGGGCTTTGGCTCCGGCGACAAAGTTTTACGCGCCGGAGCGCAAGGCAGGCGGCATGGTCCTGGAAGGCGATCTCAGCGGGATGGTCGAGAAGCTTGTTGGTGTGCTCAAAGAGAAAACAGCCGTGCTGAGGTAACATCAGAACCTGACGGAGGCTTTTTATGAAAGCGTTGCTGGTGTGTGAATATCGTGAGGGTCAACTCCTCGAAACAACGTATGAACTGATGACTTTTGCCGATCAGTTGGGAGCGGAAAAAGCTGCCATCCTGATCGGTGATGAGGAGTCAGTGCCGCAGATGGACGGGACGGTTTACCTGGCCGAGGCGGCTGGTTGCGGGGAGTACAATCCCGCCGTTCATAAACAGGTGGTGCTGGCGGCCATCGAGAAGGAGAAGCCTGATTATATTATCCTTTCTCACTCATCCTATGGCTGGGACCTGGCCCCACGCCTTGCCGCCGCTCTCAAGATCGGGCAGGTCACGGAAATCGTGGGCATTGTCGAGGACGGCTTCGAAGCGGGGTGCTGCAACGCCAAGATGAGACGCGCCGTGACTCCATCCACCAGCCAGGCGGTTCTGACCGTGCAGGCTGGCGCTTTTGCCGCGGCAACTCCCCAGGGGGCTCCCGCCGTGGAGCGGATCGACATTTCGGCTGACACTCAAGGGGTGGTTTTCAAAGGTTATGAACCTGCTGAGAAGAAAGAAGTCGATCTGGCTCGGGCCGAGGTGATCGTGAGCGCCGGGCGCGGCATCGGGAAAAAAGATAACATACCCGTGATTGCCGAACTAGCCAAGGTGATGGGAGGGGAGCTGGGTGCAAGCCGCCCGGTGGTTGATGCCGGTTGGGTGGACCACAGCCGCCAGGTCGGCACCACTGGGCAGACGGTGGCGCCGAAGCTGTACGTGGCCTGTGGCGTTTCCGGAGCGATCCAGCATCTGGCCGGTATGAAAAAATCCGATTTCGTGGTGGCGATCAACAAGGACAAGGACGCCCCGATCGGCGAGGTCGCAGACGTTCTGGTCGTCGCCGATGTCATGCAGTTCGTTCCGGCACTGACAGAAGCTCTTCAGAAGTAAGGGAGCGGCAGGGATGGAACAGGGAATGGTGCAGGTTTACACCGGCGATGGCAAAGGAAAGACGACCGCCGCCCTGGGTCTGGCGCTGCGAGCCGTGGGGCGCGGCTTTAAGGTCTGCGTGGTTCAGTTCATCAAGGGGGGCGGCGCCTACGGAGAACATCTGGCGGCGCGGCAGCTTGAGCCACTTCTGACCATTCACCAGACAGGGCGCGACGGCTGGATCTTCAGGGACAAGCTCGAGGATGAGGATATCCGTATCGCACAAGAGGCGCTTGAGTTTGCTCGGCAGGCCATGAACGGCGGCAGTTACGATCTGGTGATTCTCGATGAGATCAACGGCGCGGTCTGGTTCGGCCTTCTCTCCGTCGAGGATCTTCTGGAGGTGATCGCATCGAAGCCGCCCCATGTCGAGCTGGTCCTGACGGGGAGAAGCGCAGACAGCCGGGTGATCGAAGCTGCGGACCTGGTCACGGAGATGCGCGAAGTCAAACACTACTACCAGCAGGGCGTGGACGCCCGCATCGGGATCGAGAAGTAGAAAATCGACAGCCCCGGAGTAGGAGGATGATATGGATGAATCCACCGCACAGCTCAAAACACGTGCTCGGGAGCTTGGCGCCGATCTGGTCGGAGTCGCTGATCTGGATCTTCTCAGGGAGATCGAATGCGAGCCTTCCGATTTGCTTGAGCCGTTCAGGTATGCCTTGTCTCTGGGGGTTAAGATTCCCAACGCCGTCTTTGAGCAGCTCCCGGGGCGCCCGACACCGCTTTATGCCCAGACTTACCTGGCCGCCAACGCTTTTCTGGATCAGCTCGCGCTGCGGATCTGCTCTCATATCGAGCAAGCGGGATTTAACGCTCTTCCCATCCCGGCCTCTCAGCCTCTCGACATGAAGGAGTTTCGTTCCCACCTTTCGGCCAAGGCGGTAGCCAATGCGGCTGGATTGGGGTGGCAGGGCAAGAGCCTGCTCATCGTGACGCCGGAGTATGGACCGCGGGTTCGTTTTGTCACCGTGCTGACCGACATGCCGCTTGAAGCCGACCAGCCGCTGGAGAATCGATGCGGCTCCTGCACCTGCTGCACAGATGCCTGTGTTGCCGGCGCGATCCGCAACGTGTCCACCGATTTTCACTATGCGTCTCGTGAAGAAGCGCTGGATTTCCAGAAATGCGCGACCAAACTGGTGACCGAGTTCGCCACGATGGAAAACATCGGAAAGCCTATCTGCGGCATCTGCATCAAAGTCTGTCCCTGGGGCAGGAAACTCAAAAAGCCGGCATCGTCCACTCCAGGATAAGAACAAGTACACGCGACGGCCGTTCAGCCTGGCATTCACAAAAGGGTGTGGACATAAAAACGGAAGTCCCGATTTTTGATGATCGCATTCAAACCATGATCGGCGGGGGAAGACAATGAAAATGGAACTTTCTGAAGAACAGAAAATCATCCAGGACACAGCAAGAGATTTTGCCAGAACCGAGCTTGAACCGGTCGCCGAAAAGCTCGATCGTGAAAAAGACCGTGAGCTCCTTCTGGGCAACCTGAAAAAACTCGCGGAGCTCGGCTTCATGGGATTGAACGTCCACGAGGAATATGGAGGGTCGGAGGCCGGGGTTGTCGCCTTCAGCCTTGCCATGACCGAACTCGCGCGCGCCTGCGCCTCCACCGCGGTCACCGTTTCGGTGAATAACATGGTCTGCGAGGTCATACAGGCCACCGGGTCGCAGGAGCAGAAAAGCACCTATATTCCCAGAATCTGTTCGGGGGAATATGCCGCGGCCGCCTTTGGCCTGACGGAGACCTGCGCCGGATCCGATCCCTCGGGGATGGCTACCCAAGCTGTCAGGGACGGTGACAGCTATGTTCTCAACGGGTCGAAAATTTTCATCACCAGCGCTCCTTACGCGGGAGTGTTCGTGGTCTGGGCCGTCACCGACAAGGATGCACCCAGAGGCAAGGGGATCAGTTGTTTTCTGGTTGAAGCGGACACTCCCGGCCTGATCATTGGTAAAGAAGAGGAAAAAATGGGGCAGAACGCTTCAGCCACCAACGAGCTGATCTTTCAGGACTGTAAGGTCCCAGCCTCCGCCATGCTGGGCAAAGAGAACGACGGGTTCCGGATTGCCGTTGCCGAACTGGCGGGGGGGCGTATCGGGATCGGTTCGCTCGGGCTCGGTATCGGGCTGGCGGCCATGGACTATGCGACACGCTATGCCACGGAGCGCAGTCAGTTCGGGCAGAAGATCAGCCAATTTCAGGCTATTCAATGGATGATTGCCGACGCCTTCACCGAACTTGAAGCTGCAAGGTTGCTGCTGATGAATGCGGCCTACCGCAAGGAGGTCGGAAAATCCTTTGCCAAGGAGGCCTCCATGGCAAAACTCTTTGCAACTGAGGCTGCGAACAAGGCCTGCTACAAGGCCATGCAGATCCTTGGCGGCTACGGTTACACCAAAGACTTCCCCATCGAGAGATTTACCCGGGACGTGCGGATAACCTCGATCTATGAAGGCACGAGTGAAATCCAGCGCCTGATCATTTCACGAGAAATCCTCAAAGGACTTGTGGCCTAAACTCAAGAAAGCGAGGGAGCAATGGAAAAGGACAAACGCATATCGGTACAGCAGGCTGCCGAGATGATTAAAGATGGATCGAGCCTGACTTTCTCCGGCTTCACCATCTGGCGGCGCCCCTTTGGAGTCGTTTATGAACTTATCCGGCAGCAGAGAAAGGGGCTTCATCTGATCGAAGTCAACGGTGGCCCGCATACGGAGTTTCTGGTGGGGGCTGGTTGTGTGGATATCTGGGAGTCCTGCTGGGTCGGGCATGAGCTCTACGGCAAGTACGGTGCAAACCTCTCGCGCAAGGTGGCGGAGAAGAAGATCCTCGTCGAGGACTACAGCCATGCCGAGATGATGTTCCGCTTTGCCGCCGCTGCCGCCGGAGCGCCCTATGCCGTCACCCAGACCTCACTGGGCACCGACATCCACAACCCAGAGTACGACATGCTCGGCAAAGCGGGGCTGCGCGACGGCCAGCGGATTGCCAAGAGCAAGTATATCTTCACGGAGGATCCCTTCTTCGACGCCGGCCAGCAGGTCATGGTGCCCGCGGTGAAGGTGGATGTGGCTCTTCTCTGCGTTCAGCAGGTGGGCGAGGAAGGCACCGTGCGCGTCAATGGCCAGTATTACTCCGATCCGGAGGCCGCCCGGGCGGCAGATATCACCATTGCTGTCGCCGAAGAGATCGTCCCGGAGGAATTTCTGCGCCGCAACGCGGATCAGAACACCATCCCGAGCTTTGAGGTCGATTACATCGTTGAGTGTCCCTACGGCGCTCATCCCACGGGGATGTTCGGGCGCTACGATGTGGACGGGCCTTTCCTCAAAAAATTCTACAGCGAGACCCGCACTCAGGAAGGCTTTGACGCCTTCGCCAAAGAATGGATTCACGGCCAAGAACAGACCAGTTATCTGGAAAAACTGGGATGGCCTCGCATGTTGAAGCTTCGCGCCAATTCCGCCATGAATTACTGCCCGCGCGAAAGAAAGGGAGGGAAATGATATGAGTCGCTTTGCATCCCCCGACGAGTATGGGCTGGCCGATCTGCTGTGTTGTGCTGCGGCCCGCGAAGTGCAGGATAATGAGGTCGTGTTTGCAGGCACCGGTCTGCCCATGGTGGCCATCATGCTCGCTCAGAAGACCCATGCTCCCAATCTGAAACTAATTTTCGAGGCGGGTACTCTGGACGGCCGCCCCCCTGAAATCCCTACCTCTGTTGGGGACGCCCGATGTGAAATGGGTGCTTCCAAGGCTTCGGGACTCTATGATGCCTTCAGTATCGCCCAGCGCGGCTATGTTGACCTGGGTTTTCTCGGCGGCGCCGAGGTCGACCAGTATGGCAACGTCAATACTACCTGCATTGGTGATTATCTATCCCCTGAACTGCGCCTGACGGGCAGCGGCGGAAACCCGGACATCAATTCCTTTGCCAAACGCACGGTCTTTGTCATGGTTCACGAAAGGCGCCGTTTCGTCGAAAAGGTCAGTTACATCACCAGTCCCGGATGGCAGGTGAAGCAGTGGCCGGGAGGTGAAACGGTCCATCGGCGTGAACTTTACGGTGCGGCCTACCGTGGTGGCCCTTCGGCCATCATCAGCACCCTCGGAGTTTTTCGGTTTGACGAGGAAGATGGGCACATGTATCTCGACACCTTTCACCCCGGAACCACTCCCGAAAAAATCCAGGAGCAGTGTCAGTTCGAGTTGGACACCTCCAGGGTGCAAGGGGAGACCGCTGTGCCGACTTACGAGGAACTGCAGTTGATCCACGACGTCCTCGATCCGGATGAAATATTTATTCCAAAGGCTGCAAAATAGCCTTACAGAAATCTGTATACCGATTGAGAAAGGAGTTTGATTCATGTCGTTGAGGGAGAATGGGGAAAAGACTTCCTTGAGTTGCAACCGCTGCAGTGCCGCCTGGGAAAAGAACGGAACCACTTTTTGCTGGAGCGACCCTGAAGCAAAGCTCAAAGCACCCGGATATTGCCCGTCGGACAGGGAAGCGACAATGATTGAAAAATCCTTTCATGCCTACACTGGCAACGATGAGGATGCACGCCTGGCCCGTGTGGCGGCGGTGGTTGAAGGGCTGTGTTATCAATCAATGCCCGGTAGCGACGCAGTTAATGCTCGCTGGACACGGGTAGAGGATACCATCGCCCTGATCAAATTGATGGGCTGGAAAAAAATCGGCATCGCCACTTGTATCGGACTGCTTGAGGAAAGCAACCGCCTCTGCGATATTCTCAATGCTCAAGGGCTGGAACCTTTCTCTGTCTGCTGTAAAGCAGGGCGCATCGACAAGCTTGAGCTTGGCCTAACGGAAGAAAATAAGGTCCGTCCCGGCACTTTTGAGCCGGCCTGTAACCCCATCGCCCAGGCTAAAATGCTCAACCAGGTCGGCACCGACATGAACCTGATCGTCGGACTATGCGTCGGCCACGATATGCTGTTCAGTAAATATTCAGAAGCTCCGGCATCAACCCTGGTCGCCAAAGACCGGGTGACCGGGCACAATCCCGTCGCGGTCTTGTATGGTCAGAGCTTTTACTACAAAAGACTTCAGAAGCAACCTGTCATGCCGGAAGCAAGAGGAGAAAATGTGGCGCAACGTTAGATAAACCTCTCATGGTTAAACAGAGGCGTTGCCCGGCTTTGGCAATAAGAAGAAAAATATTTCGAGGAACTCCTCTGACAACTGGAATCGGGAAATAGAAGTCCCCCCACCATTTAGAAAAACAAAACCCTTCCACTAACCGCGTCCGGTTGGTGGAAGGGTTTTGTTTTTCTGCGTATTGTCAGCGACTTGCGTCGCTTTCAGGGTGTCGGCGCTACCGCCCCGATCACTCCTTTTTCGGGAAATCCGTCATACCCCGCTTCTCTTTCGCCTCAAAATTCTCCGCATTCTTACCCCCATTCTTCGGACCTCGTCAGGTTTCCTGCATTTTTTCCTGCAACCGCTGCTCGGCGGGATCAAAGGCAAACTGGTTGATACTCTTCATGATTTAAGTCAAACAGGTCGTTGATGTCCATGGTTGGTCGCTCCTCGTTGTGAATTTTGATTGCTTCCCCGCTTACTTACCGGAGAGATGGAGAAAGTGTCGGGCGGTGGCTGAATTTTTTCGTGTCTGCTCTCATGGTTCTTACTTACCGGGTGACGTTGGGATGTGCCGACGGGGATTTCAAATTGCGGAGTCGGACAAGAATTTCCGTAAGGATTTCAAGGTCGCGCTTGACATTTGCGGCCCCATGGATGATATATCAAGTGATAAATCGGGCGTTATGAATGGTGCCGCCAGTACATCAGATAGATTCAGCAAGGAGAAATCCATTGGACGAGCAACACAGCATGGCGAAGCTGGTCCGTGAGCTTCGGGAACTTACCGGTCTGACTCAGGAAAAGTTTGCGGCCAGGCTCGGGGTGACCTTTCCCACGATCAACCGCTGGGAGAACGACCGCGCCAAGCCGTCGCCGCTGGCGCTGGAGAAGATCGAGAGCTTGCTGTGCAGCCTGGGGGACAAGGGCAAGGCCCTGCATAAAGCGTATTTTGGGAAGGAAGCCTGAGCATGGCCCAGCTTGAACATATCGAAGCCATTGAAAAGCGGCTCTGGAGCGCGGCGGACACTCTGCGGGCCAACTCCAACTATGCCAGCAACGAGTATTTTTTGCCGGTCATGGGCCTGGTCTTCCTGCGCCATGCCTACAGCCGGTATCTCGCCGTCAAGGATGCCATCGAAGCGTGCCTGCCGACTCGCGGCGGCAAGACCCGGCCGCTGACCAAGGAAGATTTCTCGCAGAAGAGCGCCATCTTCCTGCAGCCCAAGGCCCAGTTCGACACCCTGGTGGCCCTGCCCGACAGTGCCGACCGCGCCAAGGCGATTATCGACGCCATGGAGTCCATCGAGGCCGACTACGAGAACCTGCGCGGCGTGCTGCCCAAGAGCGAATATCAGGAGCTCGACAACGCGGTGCTCGGCCAGCTGCTGCGTACCCTCAACCCCGAGGAGCTCAAACGGGTCTCCGGGGATGTGTTCGGCCGCATCTACGAATACTTCCTGACCCAGTTTGCCGACCAGAAGGCCCACGACGGCGGCGAGTTCTTCACCCCGGTGTCGCTGGTCTCGCTGATCGCCAACGTCATCGAACCGGCGGGCGGCACAGTGCTCGACCCGGCCTGCGGCTCGGGCGGCATGTTCGTGCAGAGCGCCCGGGTGGTCGAGCGGCGGCACGAGAACCCCACCGAGAAGCTCACCTTCTACGGCCTGGAAAAGAACGCCACCACCATCCGCCTGGCCAAGATGAACCTGGCGGTGCACGGCCTGGAAGGCGACATCCAGAAATCGATCACCTACTACGAAGACCCGCACGAGCTGCTGCGCAAGGCCGACTTCGTCATGGCCAATCCGCCCTTCAACGTGGATGAGATCGACGCCGACAAGGTCAAGAGCGACCCGCGCCTGCCCTTCGGCCTGCCCGGCGTCAACAAGAAGGGCAAGGTCAGCAACGGCAACTACGTCTGGATCAGCTATTTCTACAGCTACCTCAACGAACAGGGCCGGGCCGGATTCGTCATGTCGTCCCAGGCCTCCAGCGCCGGGCGGGATGAAGCCAAGGTGCGCCAGAAACTGGTGGAGACCGGCGATGTGGATGTCATGGTCGCCATCCGCTCCAACTTCTTTTACACCCGCACCGTCCCCTGCGAGCTCTGGTTCCTCAACCGCGCCAAGCCCGAAGCGCACCGCGACAAGGTGCTGATGATCGACGCCCGTAACGTCTATCGCATTGTGACGCGCAAGATTTTCGATTTTTCCCCCGAGCAGGAGCAGAACCTCCTGGCCATCGTCTGGCTCTACCGGGGCGAGACCGGGCGATATCTCGACCTGGTGGCGGGTTATTGCCAGCGCATGCTGGCCGAGGGCGCGGCCTGTCTCGACAATGCAGGGGCGAAAAATTTTTCGCCCCTACCGGATTTCATCGCTGCGCTGGGCACGCTGCGCAGCGCGGTCGAACCCTTCCTCAAAACCCTGGCCAAGGTCGCGCCAGACGCAGTAAAGGGCGAACACGCAGGTTCGCCCCTACGGGAACTGGATGACGCCATCCCGCTGTTCAAGGCGGATGTGGAGGCGTTCCGAAAGACCGTCAGCGAGCAGCAGACGGCCTGGGGACAACAGAAAACCACCAACGGTGAATTGAAAAAGGCCGTGGATCGCCTCGCCACCCTGGCCGAGACCAGCCGCGATCTGGTCAAGCAGACCGACCTGCTCTATAAGCTCGCCTGCCGCCTGATCGAAAGCTGCGAGAACGACTGCGCCGCCCGTGATAGCGACGCCTGGGCCGCTCGTGACATCACCCGCGCCCGTAAGGCCGCCGACGAAGCTCGCGCCCTGGCCGTGGAACAGCTCAAGCAGGTGCGCTACTTCTGGAAACAGGCCCACTGGCTCACCGAACGTTTCCCCGAGGCCAAATTGCGCGATGTGGAAGGTCTGGTCAAACTGGTGGACCGGGCCGAGATCGCGGCCAACGACTGGAGCCTCACCCCCGGCCGCTATGTCGGTGTCGCGCCCGAAGAAGAGGACGAGAACTTCGATTTCGAGGAGGCCCTGCACGATATCCATGTTGAGCTGGAGGACCTGAACGCCGAGGCGGTGCGGCTGGCCGCGACGATCAAGAAGAATTTTGAGGAGCTGGGGGTATGAGCTGGCCGAAGCTAAAGCTTGAATCGCTGGCCGCCAAGGAGCCTTACTCTTTCGTGGGCGGTCCGTTCGGTTCAAAGCTCACGACAAGGGACTATGTTGAAAGTGGCATCCCAGTCATTCGTGGGTCAAACATGAACAATGGTCGGTACCTTGATATGACCGACTTTGTGTTCGTGACAGAATCAAAAGTTCGTGAAGACCTGTCAAGCAACTTGGCAAAACCGGGAGATCTTGTCTTTACGCAGCGAGGTACTCTTGGGCAAGTTGCTATCATTCCGAGTGATGGTATTGCCGACCGATATGTCGTATCACAGAGCCAGATGAAGCTCACAGTTGATGAAGACAAGGCTGATCGACTGTTTTTGTACTATTTCTTTTCGAGCCGTGAGGCAACGGAGCGCATTATGAGCTTTGTCTCCTCATCCGGTGTTCCGCATATTAACCTCACAGTATTGCGAAACTTTGAGGTGCCTGTTCCACCTCCTGAAAATCAGCGGAACATTGCTCGTGTTCTCTCCACCTACGACGACCTGATCGAGAACAACCGGCGGCGGATTCAGTTGCTGGAACAGGCGGCGCGGCTGCTCTACAAGGAATGGTTCGTCCACCTCCGCTTCCCCGGCCACGAACACACCCCAATCATCGACGGCGTGCCGGAGGGGTGGGAGAAGAAACCGTTAAGCGAGATTGCCGATATCACTATGGGGCAAAGCCCCAAGTCCATCTTTTACAACAAAGATGGCAACGGGCTGCCATTTCATCAAGGTGTAACCAATTTCGGAGTTCGCTTCCCCTCGCATGAGACATATTGCACAGTCCAAAGTCGTATCGGGGAACCCGGCGACATACTTTTCAGTGTAAGAGCACCTGTCGGACGCATAAACATAACGCCAGATAAAATTGTCATTGGTCGTGGGCTCGCGGCGATCAGGTCGAACTGTGATCTACAAAACTATCTTTTTTACGCGCTCAAGAGCCACTTTTTCAAAGAAGACATGATCGGCGGTGGTGCGATCTTCGCAGCGATCACGAAGAAAGACCTGCATGGTGTTGAGCTTATGCAGCCGACAGATCGGATAGCGGCGATGTTCATGGAGCATGTGCTCCCGATAGATCTTCAAATCGCGAATCTTCAGCAAACAATCGAGAAACTCGCCAAAGCCCGCGACCTCCTCCTGCCCAAACTGATGAACGGGGAGGTGGCGGTGTGAATTTTCATCATCCGAAATGCGATCCCGCCATTGTAGGGGCGAAAAATTTTTCGCCCCTACAGGATGACGCCATCCCACCCCGACGCAACCGCCGTTCCATCCGGCTACAGGGGTACGATTATTCCCAGGCCGGGGCCTATTTCGTCACCGTCTGCACCCAGAATCGGGAATGTCTGTTCGGGGATATTGTGAATGGGGAAATGCGGTTGAACGAGGCGGGGAATATTGCGCGCCAATGTTGGGATGACATTCCAATCCATTTTCCACATGTTGATCTGGATGAATTCGTGATCATGCCAAATCATATTCATGGCATTGTCGTTATCACCGGCAATGTAGGGGCGAAAAATTTTTCGCCCCTACCCCAAACAACACGTCCGTGCGGCACCTCAAAAACCATTGGTTCCATCGTTCGCGGGTTTAAAATCGGCGTAACCAAATGGATGCGAAACAACACGTCAATTTATGCCGTCTGGCAACGTAATTATTGGGAACACATCGTCCGCAATGAACCGGAATTGAATCGTATCCGGGAATATATCCATAACAATACCGCGCAATGGGAAATGGACAAATTGCATCCGGGTAGGGGCGAAAAATTTTTCGCCCCTACGGAAATCCGGGAACCGATTGCCGAATATGGTGTGGAGGCATGGATGGTATGAAACGCTCCGACCTCCACAATCTCCTCGCCCTCGGCGAAGGCTTCACCACCGAGTTCAAACGTTCCGGCACCTCGAATCTCGGCCGGGAGATCTGCGCCTTTGCCAATGCCACCGGCGGCGTGATCCTGATCGGGGTGACGGATGCGGGGGAGATTTTCGGGGTGAAAGATCACAACCGGCTCAAGTCCGAGGTGCAGGCCGTCGCCCGGTCGGCCGAGCCGCCGATTGCGGTGGAGCATATCGGCTCGGGCATCAAGCGCATCCGCAACCTCTGTCGGGAGTACGGAGTTGCCGAACCGCAAATTGAGGTGTCGGAGCATTGGTTTACCGTGATCTTTCCCAGGCCGCTGTCACCGGATACGCAGGAAGAAGAGACTCCCGGCAAGCACCCGACAAGTACCCAGCAAGTACCCAGCAAGTATCGAACGAGTACCCCGCAAGTCCGGGCGATGCTCCTTGAAGCGTTTGCTGGTGACGCGACTCGCACGCAATTGCAGAACGCTGCAGGCATGAAAGACCGTGAGCACTTCCGCAAGGAGTACCTTCAGCCTTTGCTCGACGATGGTTTGCTGGAGATGACTATTCCTGAAAAGCCGCGCAGCAGCAAACAGAGCTACCGCCTGACGGAAACCGGGCGTGCTGTTCTGGGGGTATGGGAGCTACAGCGATGAGTGCCTACACCGAAGACACCCTTGTCCAGCAGACCACCGCCGAGTACCTGGAGCAAGAGCTTGGCTGGCAGTCGGTGTACGCGTACAACAACGAGGATTTCGGGCCGGACAGCCTGCTGGGCCGGGAATCGGACCGTGAGGTGGTGTTGACCCGCACCCTGCGAGCCAAGATCGAGGAACTGAATCCCGGGTTGCCTGCCACGGCCTATGAAGACGCCCTCCGCCAGATCGTCACGGTCTCCGCCTCGCAGACCATGGCCGCCACCAACCGCGAGAAGTACGAACTGATCAAGGACGGGGTGCAGGTCACCTTTCGCAATGCCAAAGGCGAACGGGTGCGCCAGCGGCTGCGGGTGTTCGACTTTGATGCCCCCGAGAACAATCATTTCCTCTGCGTGCGGGAGCTGTGGGTGCGCGGCGATCTGTACCGCCGCCGGGCGGATATCGTCGGGTTCGTCAACGGCCTGCCGCTGCTGTTCATGGAGCTGAAGAACGTCAGCAAGGATATCCGCGCCGCCTACGAGCGGAACTTTCTGGATTACAAGGACACCGTCCCGCATCTGTTTCATCACAATGCCATGGTGGTGCTGGCCAACGGGGTGGATGCCAAACTCGGCTCGCTCACCAGCCGGTTCGAACATTTTCACGAGTGGAAACGGTTGGCCGAGAATCAGCCGGGCGTGGTGGCCATGGAAACGCTGCTCAAGGGGGTATGCGCGAAAGCCAATTTCCTCGACCTGGTGGAGAACTTCATCATTTTCGACGACTCGGCCGGGGAATCGCGGAAGATTCTGGCCCGCAACCACCAGTTCCTAGGCGTCAACCGGGCCATCGAGGCGGTCCGCGATCGCAATCTCAGGAACGGCAAGCTGGGGGTTTTCTGGCATACCCAGGGTTCGGGTAAGAGCTATTCCATGGTGCTCTTCACCCGCAAGGTCCATCGCAAGCTGGGCGGCAACTTCACCTTTCTGATCCTCACCGACCGCGATGACCTGGACACGCAGATCTACAAGACCTTTGCCGGATGCGGCGTGGTGGACAACGACCGCGACCCGTGCCGGGCCGCGAGCGGCGAGCATCTCGCCAAGCTGCTGGCCCAGCATAAATCGCACGTCTTCTCGCTGATCCAGAAATTCAACCAGACCGTGGTGGAAGGTGAGGCCTACTCTCGGCGTGACGATCTCATCGTCATCACTGACGAGGCTCACCGCACCCAGTACGGCACCCTGGCGCTCAACATGCGCAATGCCCTGCCGAACGCCAGTTATATCGGCTTCACCGGCACGCCACTCTTTAAGGACGACGAGATCACCCGTCGGGTGTTCGGCGATTACGTCTCCACCTACGATTTCCAGCGGGCCGTCGAGGACAAGGCCACGGTGCCGCTTTATTACGATGCGCGTGGCGACAAGCTCGGCGTGGCGGTCGGCGATCTGAACGAGCGGATCGCCGAGAAGCTGGAGGAGCTGGAGGAGCTGGAGACGGGCAATATCGATGTGGAGCAGCGCCTGGAGCAGGAGCTCAAGCGAGACTACCACATCATTACGGCTGGAAAACGTCTCGACCAGGTGGCCCGCGATTTTGTGCAGCACTACTCTTTGGGCTGGGAAACCGGCAAGGCGATGCTGGTCTGCATCGATAAGATCACCTGCGTCCGTATGCACAAGCTGGTCGAGTTCTACTGGAACGAGAGAATCGGCGAGTTGGAAGCGCAGTTGCCTCAGGCCACGGACGAGCAGGACGAACAGTACCGGCGACGTCAGATCGAGTGGATGCGCCAGACGCAGATGGCGGTGGTGGTCAGCGAGGAACAGGGCGAGGTCGAAAAGTTTCGCAAGTGGGAGCTGGACATCACCCCGCACCGCCGCCTGATCAAGGAAGGCATCGACCTGCCCGAGGCCATGCAGAATCCCGTAGGGGCGAAAGATTTTTCGCCCGTACCGATGCAACGGCTGTCGCTGGACGATGCGTTCAAGGCCGAGGAGCACCCGTTTCGCGTTGCCATCGTCTGTGCCATGTGGTTGACGGGTTTTGACGTTCCCAGCCTCTCCACCCTGTACCTGGACAAGCCGCTCAAGGCGCACACGCTGATGCAGGCCATTGCTCGGGCGAACCGGGTAAGCGAAGGCAAGAACAACGGGATGATCGTCGATTACTGCGGCATCCTGAAAAACCTGCGCAAGGCGCTGGCGACCTTTGCCGGAACGGGTGATGACGGTCGTGGTGGCGATGGCGGCGAGACCGAACCGGCAAAGCCCGATGAGGAACTGCTCGCCGATCTTCGTGAAGCGATTGCCTTTGTCCGATCCTTCTTGGAAGAGCGAAGCGCGTCTTTGGATGGGATTATCGGGCAGACCGGTTTTGCCCGAAATGCGGCAATTCTCGCCGCCAAGGAGGCGGCGAACGAAAACGACGAGACGCGCAAACGCTTTGAAGTGATGTGCCGGGCGGTGTTCTCGAAGTTCAAGGTCTGCATCACCATCGAAGGCGTCAATGCTTGCCGGGGCGACTTCGACGCGATCAACATCGTCTATAAAAGCCTGCAACAGGACCGTGAACAGGCGGATATCACCGACATCATCCGTCAACTGCATCAGGTGGTCGATGAGGCGATTGAAACACAAACTCAACCGGCTGTTGCTGAAGAGTCTCCACCATACGATATCAGCAAGATCGATTTCGACCGCTTGCGCCGGGAGTTCGAGCGCAGCCCGGCCAAACGCACCACCGTGCAAAATCTGAAAACCGTCATCGAACAACGCCTGCAGCGTCTGCTCCAGCAGAATCCCTTGCGGACCGATTTCCAAAGGCATTACGAGGAGATTGTTGCCGAGTACAACCGCGAGAAGGATCGGGTGACCATCGAGAAGACCTTTGAAGAGCTTCTGCAGATCATGGGAAAGATGGACGATGAGGAGAGCCGCGCCGTGCGGGAAGGTCTCAATGAGGAAAGTCTCGCCGTATTCGACTTGCTGAGGAAGCCGGATCTGACGTCCGGTGAAATCAAACGCATCAAGGCCGTGGCCGTTGATCTACTCGAAACCCTCAAGGCGGAAAAACTGCGGATCAATCACTGGCGCGACAAGGAATCCACCCGGGACGCGGTCCGACTGACGATTCAGGACTATCTCTGGGGCGAGCAAACCGGGTTGCCGGAAACCTATTCAGAGGAGGACGTGCGGGACAAGACAGAGGCGGTTTTCGTGCATGTGTTCCGGGCGTACCCAACGGTGCCGTCACCCTACTACGCCAGCATGGCGTCGTAGGGAGCAGCGAAGGACGATATGAAATATCAGCCGCCCTGCACCATCACCCCGGCGATAGTGAATCTGGTCGCCGAGATTGGCGAAACCATCGGCCGCTACACCGTTCTCGCCGAACAGAACCTGACTCCGCGCCTGCGCCGGGAGAACCGCATCCGCACCATCCAAGCCTCGCTGGCCATCGAGAACAACACGCTCACCCTTGAACAGGTGACCGCCGTGATTGAGGGCAAACGGGTGTTGGGGCACCCCCGCGAGATTCAGGAGGTGCGAAACGCCTTTGCGACCTACGAGGCCATGGAGGACTGGGACGCCAGTGTCGAGGAGGATTATTACCGGGTCCTCGCGGTGGCCGACAGCCAAGCGGATGCCACTCCTTTTGTCGAGTTCATGCTGGGTGCGTTGCGCGATGCCGTGCGCGAGGCTGTGTTGAACGACCAAGTTGCCGACCAAGTAGCGGCATTGATTCGTGCAATTGGGAGCGGTGAGCTGGGCAGCAACGATTTGATGCAGGCTTTGGGTTTGTCACACCGGCCCACGTTCCGGAACAACTACCTCAACCCGGCCAAGGAAGACCAATGGATCGAACGTACCCAACCCGATTCCCCGCGCAGCCCCACCCAGCGCTATCGCTTGACCGGTAAAGGCCATCGTTGGCTGCAACACCATGCCGACGAGTAGCAGAGGCATACTTGCGACAAACTCGCGACATGGCTCGTGACAATCGGGCCATGGCATTCCCCGGGGCGATAAAAGAGAGTTTCTTGAAAGGAATCCTATGAAGCAGATGAAACCGTTTGCCGGAAAATGGCGCATCGTCGAGATGGAGCCCTGGGACCAGGATTACGTCGACATGGAGGTGCCGGGATTTATCCGCATCGGCTCGGATGGCACCGGCCAGTTTCAGTTTGGGCTGGTCTCCAGGGACATCGATGGCCGGGTGGAGCAATGCGGTAATGCGCCGCGTTTCGAGTTCTCCTGGTCAGGGCAGGAGGAAAACGATCCGGTCTGCGGTCGTGGCTGGGCGGTCATTGAAAATGGCGAGCTGAACGGTCGCATCTATCTGCATCTGGCTGATGACTCGGCCTTTCGGGCCACAAAATCTGCGTGAGGCGTACCGGTGAGCGAATATCAGTACCTTGAGTTTCTTGCCATCGACCGTCCATTGACGGCTCGGGAGATGGACCACCTGCGGGGCATTTCAACCCGGGCGCAAATCACCCCGGTCAGCTTCATCAACGAATACAGCTGGGGCGGACTGAAGGCCGATCCACGCGATTTCATGCGGCATTTTTTCGATGTCCATGTGTTTATCGCCAACTGGGGGGATGCCACCTTCATGGTGCGTCTGCCCAGAGAGGCCATCGACCAGAAGACGCTCAAGGCCTTTTGTACCAGCCCGCATCTGGAATTTGAGAAGTTGCCGGAGCACTGGCTGTTGACCTGGTCACTCGGTGAAACGGAGGACTACGACCGCTTCGGTTATGTTGATGAAGGGCCCGGCTTGATGACCCTTCTTGCTCCTGTGCGGGAGGAACTGCTGCGGGGTGATTTGCGGAGTCTGTATATCGGCTGGCTGCGTGCCGTGACAACCGGGGAGACCGATCCGGATGATCTAGAACCCTTTGCGTTACAAGGATTGAATAAGTTGACGGCAGCGCAGCAGGCTCTGGCGGAATTTCTCGAAGTCGACATCGACCTGCTGGCCGGGGTGGGCAGCGGGAGTCAAACAAATCAAGCAGACGCAGCGGATGGCGCGGCACTCGATGCCTGGCTCGACAAACTTCCGAAGGCCGAAATCAGGGGTTACCTTCGGCAGATGCTGGACGGGCAGGGGGCCAGCGCCGAACGGGCGTTGAAACGACGGTATGCCGCCTGGCAGGAGCAGTCTGCGCCGACCAAAGGAGTGCGCCGCTCCGTTGCCGAATTGTGGCAGCTGGCCGAGCAGGCCAAAGCCCTGCGGCTCATCGAAGAGGCCAAGGCCCGTCGCCAGGCCGAGGCAGAGCGCAAGAGGCAACGGAATGCCTGGCTTGCCAAGCTGGCGGCCGATTTCCCCCGGGCCTGGAAATCGGCCCATGGCGACGCCAACAAGGGCCACGCCCATGCCTATGACGCAGCGTGCCGCCAACTGGTCGATCTGCGCGATGCCTACATCCAGCATGCCACCTTGGTCGCGTTCCAAAAAGAGTTTCAGAAGTTTATGGCCGAACACTCGCGCCGCCGAGCCCTGGTGCAACGTCTGGTCAAAGCGGGATTATGGCGAGAAAAATGAGCGTCGACAGGAACAGTGAAGCGCAGAGTTTCCACGCCTGGACACCGGATTTCGACAGGTGGCCGACGAGCTGGATGGGCGTTGCGGAAGATTTCACCTACGGCAAGAAGCTGTTGCCCTGGTTTGCCGGTTTTCTGCAGGCGCTTTATGACGAGGGATTGTCCCGAAAGACCTTCGCCCAGTATCGCGACCACCTCTGGCTGCTTGGCGGCACGATCATCCGAGATGTTTCACTGTACAATATTGTTTAAGAGTAGCGAAGGGATGCCGAGGGTGGTCAAATTTCGGTAATCACACCCTTGACATATTCGGGGTCAGTACACAAATTTAATATAACCAGTAGGTTAACTTAATCATAGGAGGTATGCGATGGACATTAAAAAATGGGTTCCCTGGAATTGGTTCAAGAAGGAAGAAGAGGGTATCGGCAAGATGGTGCCGGTGAAGCGCGAAAACGCTAAGGAACAAAGCGGCGTGCCGGCCCATCCGCTGCAGCAGTTTCATCATGAGATCGACCGGCTTTTCGATCAGGCGTTCCGCGGGTTCGGCCTGTACCCATTCGGGTTCGATCAGCCCCTGTTTCCGCGACTGGCTGACGGCATCCTGAAGCCCACCCTGGATTTAGGCGCTACTGACAAGGAGTACACGATTACCGTTGAATTGCCAGGCGTAGATGAAAAGGATGTCAAGCTGGAAATCATCAACGACACCCTGACCATCAGCGGCGAAAAGAAACAGGAAAAGGAGGAGAAGGAAAAGAACTACTACCGGATGGAGCGCTCCTACGGTTCGTTCCAGCGGGTGCTTTCCCTTCCCGAGGACGCGGATCAGGACAAGGTCAACGCCACCTTTAAAAGAGGCGTGTTGACCGTGACCATGCCGAGAAAGGCACTGCCGAAATCGGATGTAAAACAAATCGAGGTAAAAAGCACTTAATATTTATTCCATAGCCAACCATGAGGATAACAAAGACAGTAACTATCCCCCGGCTTTGCCGGGGGATAGTTACTTACTCAACTTTCGCAGGCTAAAAAAACACATAAGGTGTTTAAATAACTGAAGAAAAGCGCCATCAGCTGTGATATAATTGGTTATTCCCCAACAACCAATCTAAAACCAGGAGATGACGCTTTGAACCAGATTGTATCAGACTCTTTATCATGTCAGAACCAAATTGATTCGTTCTTTGAAAATCAGCGCATCGCACTACTCTTAAGGCAAAGCAACATCCTTAAGCAATGTGGCATCGCCCCTGTGGCGGTGATGCGGTTTATCTTCTGCCTGGCTTTAACCGGCAAGAACCTATTTCGATATCTGCAAACTGCCGACTCGAGTGCCGAGATCGGCAAAGATACGGTGTATCGGTTTTTGAACTCGACCCATGCCAACTGGCGCAAGTTTCTGCACCTGCTGAGTGCGGCGGTGATTCGCAAACACATTCTGCCACTGAAAGCCGAGCAAACGCCGAAGGCGAGTCGGTTATGGCCAAAATCGTCTTCGTCAGAGATCGCAGCAAAAAGAAACCTGATTAGCAACGCACGCCGCGTTGCGGCGTCTTGTCATAGAGTAACTTGTTGTTTGCCTCCGAATTCGCTACGGTTGCTGTCGCAGCCGGGATGAAGAGGCCGATTGAACAATGGTGCCTTTGTGCCCGTTGAATAGCATGGTCCGGGAGCTGGCGATTTTGTCATTGGTGAAGCATCCGCTATCCCGTTCAGAAGAGAGCCCCCTTCATGATTCCGCCAAGAAACGCGAGGGGGCTCCGTTTCTCTTCCCCCGCCTATCTTGTCCAAAACCTACAAAATTTCCATCATTTTTTGCGGCCGCGCTCACAGTTTCCTGGTCAAGTCATCCCTCCCTCCCTCCCTCTCCCTCTCTCTCTCTCTATCGTTTTAATAGACTAATAAGGAAAAAAATTTAGATTTGGAAATCCACTATTTTTTTGGATGCCTTGGCTTCTGTCGAAGATCGTGCGACGACCTCCTTGAGGGTCGTATGATCAAGAATATCGGCAATGGCATCATGGACGTCCTTCATCACCAAGCGAATCCCGCAACTCGCCTCGTCATGGCATTCCTCGCATTTCTGATAAGCGGTTTCGCTGACACACGGGACCGGCGCAAGGGGACCTTCCAGAATGCGCACGACCTTTCCCATTGTGATCTGCGAAGGATTACGCGCGAGGAAGTATCCGCCTCCTTTCCCCTTCCGGCTCCCAAGAATTCCTGCATTTTTCAGCTGCAGGAGAATCAGTTCGAGAAACTTCTTGGGAATCTTCTCCCGTGCCGCCATATCCGCGATCAAGACCGGGCCTTGTCCGTACTCCCGGGCCAGAAGCAGAAGAGCCTGCAATCCGTATTTTGTCTTCTTTGAAAGCATAGTCTATTAAATAGATCGACTGGCTCAGGTAGTCAAGTCAAATATTTTTCTATTTGGGTTTCGGGGGGGCCTAGTACCTTGTAACAGTTATAACTTCGGATAAAGTCGTGTCAGTTTGATTCAAAAAAGTAAAGACCTGAAAAAAAGAGGAGGAACAAAACATGTACAAGGTATTGATCGTATACTACAGTTTGCATGGACATATTTTTAGAATGGCGGAAGCGGTCTCGAAAGGTGTATTACAGGTCACTGGATGCGAGGCTTTAGTCAAACGGGTCCCGGAAACCCTCCCAGGCGATGTACTGGAGGAGATGGGCGCCTTGGAGTTCCAGAAGAGGCAGACCCATATCCAGGTGGCCACGATGGATGACCTTGCAGAGGCTGATGCCGTCATATTTGGCACTCCAACACGCTTCGGCAATATGTGCGGCCAAATGCGCCAATTTCTTGATGCCAGCGGCACCCTCTGGCAGAAAGGATCCTTGATCGGCAAACCCGGCAGTGTCTTCACCAGTTCCGCCACGCAGCATGGCGGTCAAGAAACGACCATCCTCAGCTTTCATATTACACTGTTGCATCATGGCATGGTGGTGGTCGGGCTCCCTTATTCTTTTGCCGGTCAAATGGGTATCGGCGAAATTAGCGGCGGATCACCCTATGGCGCTTCGACCATCGACGGAAGCCAGGGAGAGAGGATACCCAACGACAACGAACTGAACGGCGCCCGTTTCCAGGGTGCCCATGTGACGCGAATCGCCATGAAACTCAAAGAAGACGCTTGATGATCCATGATCGTTTTAGGAGTGGTTGAAGATGCCATTGGACGTAAGATTTAAAAAATGGGGTACGAGGGCGCTGCTTCTTGGCGTGGCAGCGGTTGCGGCTCTGTTGCTTTGGCGTTATTTCCAGAGTGACGGACTGGAAGCGGGTATCGCCAGTGGCAACGGACGCATTGAGGCGGTGGAAATTGATATCGCCACGCAAAGAGCCGGACGGGTCAAGGAGATTTTTGCGGACGAAGGCGATAACGTTCCGGCCGGGATGGTTCTGGCCAAAATGGACACCGCCGTTTTAGAGGCTCAGAAAAGAGAGGCATCAGCCCGCTTGCGCCAGGCTGAGAACTCGGTGCGGATCGCCAACAGCCAGGTCGTGCAGCGCCAAAGCGAGAAAACGGCAGCGCAGGCAGTGGTCTCGCAACGCGCGGCCGAGGCTGAGGTGGCCCGGATACGGCTTGAGCGGTCGCGATCGCTGGTCGTCAGCAAAGCCGTTTCCCAGCAGAAATTCGACGATGATCGTGCCTCTTCTCTCAGCGTTGAGGCCATGCTTCGTGCTGCCGAGGCGGATGTCGCAAGGACGGAGGCGGCCATTGCCACGGCCAGATCACAGGTGCTTGGCGCGCAAGCCGATGTGGAGGCGACCCGGGCGATGCTTGAGCGGATCCAGGCTGACCTTGACGATAGCGTACTGAAGTCGCCGCGCGACGGCCGCGTTCAGTACCGCGTCGCCCAACCCGGTGAAGTGCTCCCTCCCGGCGGCGTGGTGCTGAACATGGTCGATCTCACCGATGTCTACATGACCTTCTTCCTGCCGACGAAACAGGCCGGGCGGGTCGCGCTCGGAGCCGAGGCACGGCTCGTGCTCGACGCCGCTCCGCAATACGTGGTCCCGGCCGAAATCTCCTTCGTCGCGGACGTCGCACAGTTCACGCCCAAGACGGTGGAGACGGAAGAAGAGCGCCAGAAGCTGATGTTCCGCATCAAGGCGCGGATCGCCCCGGACCTGCTCAGAGAGCACCTCCTCCAGGTCAAGACCGGCCTGCCGGGCATGGCCTATGTGCGGCTCGATCCGCGGGTGGATTGGCCCCCTGAACTGCAGACGAGGCTGCCGCAATGAGCCGGGATGTACATGCACAGATGGAGGATGGCGGGGGCGATGCCGCGCCGGTTGCCCGCCTGCGGGATGTGTCCCTGCGCTACGGCAAGGTGCGTGCGCTCGACGAGGTCACGATCGACATCCCGGCGGGCTGCATGGCCGGGCTGATCGGCCCGGACGGGGTCGGCAAGTCGAGCCTGCTGGCGCTGGTCGCCGGTGCCCGCGCGGTCCAGACGGGACAGGTCGAGGTGCTCGGCGGCGACATGGCCGATGCGCGCCATCGCCGCCGGGTCGGCCCGCGCATCGCCTACATGCCGCAGGGCCTGGGGCGCAACCTCTATCCGACGCTCACGGTGTTCGAGAACCTCGACTTCTTCGGCCGTCTGTTCGGGCATGACGGCGGCGAACGGGCGCGCCGCATCGAGGCGCTGACCGGGGCCACCGGGCTTAGGCCGTTTCTCGCTCGCCCGGCAGGCAAGCTGTCCGGCGGCATGAAACAGAAGCTTGGCCTCTGCTGCGCGCTGATCCACGATCCGGACCTGCTCATCCTCGACGAGCCGACCACCGGCGTCGATCCGCTCTCGCGCAGGCAGTTCTGGGAGTTGATCGCCAGCATCCGTCGTTCCCGGCCCGGCATGAGCGTGCTGGTGGCCACGGCCTATATGGAGGAGGCGGCACGCTTCGACTGGCTGGCGGCGATGGACGGTGGGCGGGTGCTGGCCAGCGACACGCCCGAAGGCCTGCTGCACAGCACGGGGGCGGAGTCGCTGGAGGCGGCCTTCATCCGGCTGCTGCCGGAAGACAAGCGCCGGGATTATCGGGCGGTCGAGATTCCGCCGCGGCCGGAAGACGATGGCGATACCGCCATCGAGGCCCGGGATCTGACCATGCGCTTCGGCGAGTTCACCGCGGTCGATCATGTGAACTTGCGCATCCCACGGGGTGAGATCTTCGGTTTTCTTGGCTCCAACGGCTGCGGCAAGACCACGACCATGAAGATGCTGACCGGCCTGCTGCCGCCCAGCGAAGGCCGCGCCTGGCTGTTCGGACAGGAGGTGGACCCGCACGACCTGGCGACCCGCCGTCGCGTCGGCTACATGTCGCAGTCCTTCTCGCTGTATACCGAGCTGACGGTGCGTCAGAACCTGGAGCTGCACGCCCGGCTGTTCCACGTGCCCGCCGCCGAGATTTCAGGGCGCGTGGACGAAATGGTCGAGCGATTTGATCTGGCCGCGGTGATCGACACCCTGCCGGACAAGCTGCCGCTGGGCATCCGCCAGCGCCTGTCGCTGGCGGTCGCCATGATCCACAAGCCCGAGATGCTGATCCTCGACGAGCCCACCTCGGGCGTCGACCCGGTGGCGCGCGACGCCTTCTGGCGCAGGCTGGTCGAACTGTCGCGCCGCGACGGGGTGACCATCTTCATCTCCACCCATTTCATGAACGAGGCCGAGCGCTGCGACCGCATCTCGCTGATGCACGCGGGCCGGGTGCTGGTCACCGACACGCCGGCGAATATCGTGCAGCAGCGGGGCGCGGAGACCCTGGAAGAGGCATTCGTGGCGCATCTGGAGGAGGCGTCGGGGGAAGGCGAAGCCGACGCGGGGCAAACAGCTTCGCTCGATACGGTTGACGCGTCGGCAGGCCATGTCGAATCCCAGGGCTGGCGGCGCATGTTCGATCCCCGCCGCATGGCGAGCTACGCCCGGCGCGAAGGGTTGGAGCTGCGCCGCGATCCGATCCGCCTGACGCTGGCGCTGCTCGGCAGCGTCATCCTGATGTTCGTGATGGGCTACGGCATCAACCTCGATGTCGAGGATCTGACCTTCGCGGTGCTGGATCGCGATCAGACCACCGTCAGCCGCGGCTATACGCTCAACATCGCCGGTTCCCGCTACTTCGTCGAGCGGGCGCCGATCACCGACTACGAGGATCTCGACCGGCGAATGCGCGAAGGCGACCTCAATCTGGCGATCGAGATCCCCCCGGGCTTCGCGCGCGACATCGCCCGCGGCCGGCGGGTCCAGATTGGCGCCTGGATCGACGGCGCCATGCCGACACGGGCGGAGACCGTCCGCGGCTATGTGCAGGGGATTCACGCCCACTGGCTTGCCACCAGGGCGCGCGAGGCCGGCTACGGCGAGGCTTTGGCGGGGCTGGTCAATATCGAGACCCGGTTCCGCTACAACCCGGACGTCAAGAGCCTGGTGGCGATGGTGCCGGCAGTGATCCCGCTGCTGCTCATGCTGATCCCGGCCATGCTCGCGGCGCTCAGCGTGGTGCGCGAGAAGGAACTCGGCTCGATCACCAACTTCTACGTCACGCCGACCACGCGGCTCGAATTTCTGCTCGGCAAGCAGCTCCCTTACGTAGTCCTGTCCTTCCTGAGCTTCCTGCTGCTCACGCTGCTGGCGGTGACCGTCTTCGGCGTTCCGCTGAAGGGCAGCTTCCTGACGTTGGCGGCGGGCGCGCTGCTCTATATCGGCGCCGCGACGGCTGTGGGTCTGCTGATCTCAACCTTCATGCGCAGCCAGATCGCGGCGATCTTCGGCACGGCGGTGCTCACCATCCTGCCGGCGACGAACTTCTCGGGCATGATCGACCCGGTCTCGTCCCTCGAAGGGGTGGGCCGAGTGATCGGCGAGGTCTATCCGACCACGCATTTCCTGACGATCGCGCGCGGCACCTTCTCGAAGGCGCTCGACTTCTCCGACCTGCATGCCGCCTTTCTCCCGCTGGCGCTGGCGGTGCCGGTCCTGACCGGGCTGTCCGCCGCGCTGCTCAAGAAGCAGGAGCGGTAGTCCATGCGCCTTGCCAATATTTTCCATCTCGGTGTCAAGGAGCTGCGCAGCCTGGTACGCGACCCGATCATGCTGGTGCTGATCGTCTACGCCTTCACCCTGTCGGTCTACACGGCGGCCACGGCCATGCCGGAGACCCTCAACAAGGCACCGATCGCGGTGGTGAACGAGGATCGCTCGCCGCTGTCCTGGCGCATCGTCAGCGCCTTTTACCCGCCGTACTTTGTTCCCCCCGAGATAATCGACCAGGCCGAGATGGATGCCCGCATGGATGCCGGCCTCGACACCTTCGCCCTCGACATCCCGCCCAACTTCCAGCGCGACCTGCTGGCCGGGCGGCGGCCCACGATCCAGCTCAATGTCGATGCCACGCGCATGAGCCAGGCCTTCACCGGCAGCGGCTATATCCAGACCATCGTCACCGACGAGGTGCGCGCCTTCGCGCAGCGTTATCGCGAGGTTCAGGAGTTGCCGGTCGATCTGGCGCTGCGGGTGCGTTTCAACCCCCAGCTCAACAAGTCGTGGTTCGGCGCGATCATGCAGGTCATCAACAACGTGACCATGCTCTCCATCGTCCTCACCGGAGCGGCGCTGATCCGCGAGCGCGAGCACGGCACCGTCGAGCATCTGCTGGTCATGCCGGTCACGCCTTTCGAGATCATGAGCAGCAAGGTATGGGCGATGGGGCTGGTCGTCCTTGCCGCCACCGCCTTCGCGCTCACCGCCGTTGTGCAGGGCTGGCTGTCCGTGCCGATCCAGGGCTCGCTCGCGCTGTTCCTGGCCGGGGCGGCGCTGCATCTGTTCGCGACCACCTCGATGGGCATCTTCCTCGGCACCGTCGCCCGCTCCATGCCGCAGTTCGGCCTGCTGCTCATGCTGGTGCTGCTGCCGCTGCAGATGCTCTCCGGCGCCAGCACGCCGCGCGAGAGCATGCCGGAGGCCGTCCAGTACATCATGCTCGCCGCGCCCAACACGCATTTTGTGATGTTGGCTCAGTCGATCCTGTACCGGGGCGCGGGTATCACGGCGGTCTGGCCGCAATTCCTCGCCATTGTCCTGATTGGAACGGTCCTTTTTGCCCTGGCGCTGGGCCGCTTCCGCAAAACCATCGGGACGATGGCGTGAACCGGCACCTTGACCGAGGAGGACTTACCCTGTATGTAGAATCGAGACAGGTCGTGCGACCGTAGCAGCGGCCACTTCGACAAGAAGCAGGAGACCGTTGATGCCGGGCGCAAGATCAGCCAGAACCAAGGCACCGAGTTCTACATCCACGGCAAGGATGGGAAGATCCAGAACATTGACTTCATTGGCTCGCCGCACAATTCGGCGATGGTTCCCGGTGTCATTGAAAGTGCCGTCGAATTGGCGGCTTCAAATGTTCGTAATTTCATCCAGGAAAATCCGATTCGCGGGATAGTATCCCGCGAGCAATATAGATAACGTTTAATAAAAGGAGGAAATAGGTCTATGCAATGCGAACGTTTGGAAGGACATGTAGCACTCATTACCGGAGGCGGCAGGGGAATCGGCAAGGCCATAGCCAGGCGTCTTTACTCCGAAAAGGCCGATATAGTCATTTGCGGAACCACCGAGGACGTATTAAAAAAGGCTGCAGAGGAGATAGCTTCCGAAGACCGGGAGGTGTTGCCCATTGTCTGCGATGTTTCCGATTCCGGGCAGGTCAAGGCGATGGTGGAAAAAGCCCGCCAGCGCTTTGGAAAAGTCGATATTTTGGTAAACAATGCTGCCATAATGCTCAGACATATCGGTTACGAGCGGGCAACAAAGCATTTTTACGAATTGGACGAGGCGGACTGGGACCGTGTCATGGACGTAAACGTAAAAGGGATGTGGTTGTGTAGCAGCGAGGTCTTTTCCGACATGCGTGCCCAAAATTGGGGCCGTATTATCAACATATCCTCAGACACCGTTTTCATAGGACGGGGTAACGGTATTCAGTACATCACCTCCAAGGCGGCGGTTGTGGGCATTACCAGGGGACTGGCGTTTGAAGCGGGTCCTTACGGAATTACTGTAAACGCAATCTCTCCGGGGCTTGTTCAAAGCGAAACGGTTCAGGAACATGATTTCAAAGAGATGAGCGAGGTACTTGCAAACAGTTCCGCAATCCCGAGGCTGGAATACCCGGATGACCTGGCAGGTGCCGCAGCATGGCTATCCTCAGATGATGCGGCTTTCGTGACGGGACAGAACATCAGCGTGTCGGGAGGCCTGAGTTTACATTAACTGATAAACGAAGTGACGCGTTTCATTGACCGGGGGGCGGATTATGAAAAGAGGCAGGGGGCGGTATTTTATACACCGACCTGTAAAGATTCGCCTGCAAAAAGTCTTGAATCCTAAAACACAGAATCAATGTATTGATTTTCACTAACTAATTTAGATGCACAAGGAGGCAATCTCATGAAAATTCTTAGCATCATCGGAAGCCCCCATGGGGAGAGGGGGAACACGGGAAAGCTGCTTGGAGAAGTATTAAAAGGTGCGGAAAGTGAAGGGGCGGCATGTGAGACTATTGTTCTTAGAGGCGATTCCGTAAAGCCGTGCCTGGGTTGCGATCAATGCCACAAAAAGGGCCGCTGCTCCCAAAAGGACGAGTTTGAGTCCATAATGGAGAAGATGATGGCGGCAGACGGGATCATCCTGGCCACGCCCAATTATATCTTCAACGTGAGTGGCCAATTAAAGATGTTTATCGATCGTTGTTCCAGTCTGATTCATTGCATGGCCCTTGAGGGCAAATACGGGGCATGCGTGGTGACTTCCGGTGGAGGAGATGAGTGGCCCATTGTCCAATACCTTAATCATTTCATCATGGTAAGCGGTGCGGTTCCGGTTGATGCTGTCTGGGCCGCCATGGGCCCCACCGGGCCGGACACCCAGGTGCCTGAGAAAAGCCGCGAGCAGGCCTTTAGTTTGAAGTAGAAACCCACACCCTGTGGGTGTGGTGATGTGGACTGGCTACGCCGGTCCCGAATGGGTATGGCTGAAAGCCGCTCACTGTTATTCTTTCTTTCGAGTTGTGCCGCAACATCGAAAAGAAAGGAGAAAACAGTGAGCAGCCGATTTCGTAAGTTATCACACTCGATATGGCACTGCCAGTATCACATCGTTTGGGTCCCAAAGTACCGGTTTCGGATTTTGCAGGGAAAAGTGAAAGAGGCCGTTGAATCAGGTATTCATGCGATATGTGGCTATTCCGGTTGTGAAGTCGTGGAGTTGAATGTTCAGCCCGATCATGTCCATCTGGTTGTGATGATCCCGCCCAAGGTGTCGATCTCGAACTTTCTGGGGCGGTTAAAAGGGCAGACGTCGATGAAACTGTTTCAGCAGTTTCGGCATTTGCGGAAGAAACCCTATTGGGGCAACCACTTTTGGGCCAAGGGCTATTGCGTTGATACCGTCGGCATGGATGCGGACATGATACGCAAGTATGTCCGCTATCAGGACAAGCAAGAGCGGCAAATGGAGCAACTTCAGTTGGGAGATTGAGGACAGGACCGCGGCACAACTCCAGCCCGCCCCCTTGGGGGCAGGGCCAGCCCCCCTATGGGGGGCGAACTACAAAGCCACGTCCTGTGGGCGTGGATTCTTTACTTCAGGCAGGACCCTGGTAAGGGCCTGGGAGGAGAAACGGCGTTTCGCTATGGTAGAAAAGGTGCAGGAGGAGCATCGAAAAAGGATGCAGGAATTGATTAACTGGTATCAGGAAGAATGGCCCTATGAGTATGCATACTGGAAGGAGCGGGCCTAAAGCCAATAATTCAACAAATAGGGAGGTGTAGGCATGGAAAGCAAGATAGCTCGATCGCTTAACTTGAAATACCAGCCTGTGGCCATCCTCTGGAGTGATGATAGACCCGAGAAGGCCATGGGCTTTAAACAGGGCAAATGGGGCTGTGTCATGTGGATGCTGGCGGCCGCGGCCAAAGGGAGAACCGCGGCCTTCGATGAAAGGACCTACGGCTGCTGGGGCGGCGGAGTCGGATTAGGATTCGGGAATCAGTATCTCAACTTCCCCGGCGGCATTGTCTGTTTCTATCATTTCCTGTCCACGGGCAACGAGAATTGGCAGGAAGGCCGCGATATGGCTGAAAAGCTGGAATCTGCAGCAGGCAAGGAATTTTTGGAGAAATTCCGCCACGGGGAAGGGTATATGAAGTCCCCGGAGCTGCTAAAAAGGTTCATTGACAGCCTGCCCATCATGGAGGTGCCAGAAAAATACGTGGTCTTTAAACCCCTAACCGATCTCGACCCGACCCGGGAACAGCCCCAGGTGATTGTATTTCTGGGCGATCCGGACCAACTCTCCGCCCTGGTGGTGCTGGCCAATTACGGCAGGGGGGACAACCTGAACGTGATCACCCCCTTTGCCGCGGGGTGCCAGCAGATCGGGATCCTCCCCTACCGGGAGGCAAGATCAGAGCGTCCCCGGGCGGTTATCGGCCTTACGGACATTTCTGCAAGAAAGAACCTCAAAAAACAGCTTGACAGGAATGTGCTCTCCTTTGCCGTCCCCTGGCGGATGTTTGAGGAGATGGAAGACGATGTTGAGGGGAGCTTTTTGCAGAAAGAGACTTGGAGGGACCTCCAGGCTCCTTAATGGCCCTCAAGGGATCATTCGGCTTCCGGACTCAGGGTCAGGATATGTTGATGGGGAAGAAACAACGTCGCGCAGCGGCTACCAAGGGCTCATAGGGAAAGAGACTTTTTCTTGTCCGCAATAAAGGCTTCAATGTCCAACTCCGACGATAGACCAGAGTTTTCACCTTCGATTAAGGCTTGGCTTTGCTGACCTGGAAATCGGTCAGTGGGGGCACGCGTCTGGGCATGCCTGACTGTCAACGATCTGGCGTGGACGGATGCAGACGCTGAATACTAAAAAACCCGCCTGTTTGGCGGGTTCTTTAGGTATATCTGGTTGGTGCAGGATTGTTAACTGGTGCCGAAGGCGAGACTCGAACTCGCACGACCTGTCGGTCACCACCCCCTCAAGATGGCGTGTCTACCAGTTCCACCACTTCGGCTAACGGATTGTTCTTATACTGGTTTGCTTTTGACTTGTCAATAGCTTTTGGCGCTCATCTTTACTTTTCCGCAGGCGCTGTTTCTTCAGCGGGAAGAGCAGGGGCCTGGTCCGGTGTCGCAGCGGGTGTTGCTCCCTGTGACGGAGGCGGTGCCGGTGCTTCCTGCTGCGCCGGAGCGACAACGTCAGGCATGACGCTGCTGGAGCCCGGCTGGCCGGAAAAGTAGCTCAGAATCAGGCTGGTCAGCATGAAGATGACAGCGGCTGCGCCGGTCATTTTGCCGAGGAAGCTTCCTGCGCCGCGTGCGCCGAAAACGGTGCCGCTGGCTCCGGCGCCGAATGCGGCCCCCACTTCAGCGCCTTTGCCGGCCTGAAGAAGGACGATCAGGATCAGAGCGATACAGACAAGTACGTGCAGAATAATCAAGAATGTGGCCATGCTTAAAATCTTCTCCCAAGACAGTTGGTGTCAAACCGGGAAAAATTAACATATTTATCGTGTGGAGAAAAGAAAGAAATTAAATTTTTTCGAAACGCACGATTCGGGCGAAATCGGCAACCTTGAGGCTTGCACCTCCCACCAGGGTGCCGTCGATGTCGTCCTGGGCCATAAGTTCATCGACATTGTCCGGTTTGACGCTGCCGCCGTAAAGGATGCGGGTCTGAGCTGCGATATCGGGGTTGAAGATTCCGGAAACCATGCCGCGCACGAACGAGTGCGCCTCCTGGGCCTGGTCGCCGCTGGCGGTTTTTCCGGTGCCGATGGCCCAAACCGGTTCGTAGGCGATAACGACCTTCTGCATATCTTCAGCCGCAACTCCCTTGAGCCCTTCAACGACCTGGCGGCGCAGCACCTCCATAGTCTGTTCGCTGTCGCGTTCTTCAAGGGTCTCGCCGATGCAGAAGATCACATCGAGCCCTTCGGCGAGCACTGCCTTGATCTTGCGGTTGATCAGGTCGTCATTTTCTCCGAAGATCTGGCGGCGCTCCGAGTGACCGAGAATGACACGGCTGCAGCCCGCATCCTTGAGTAGAGCAGGTGACACTTCACCGGTAAAGGCGCCGCTGTTTTCGAAGTAGCAGTTCTGGGCGGCAATGGCGATGTTGCTGCCTTTCACGGCTTTGGCAACGGCATTCAGCGCTGTAAAAACCGGCGCTACAACGATATCCACATCCTGCTTGTCGCCGACGTCCTTCTTCAGTCCTTCCACCAGTTCCAGGGCTTCGGGAATGGTTTTGTGCAGTTTCCAGTTGCCGGCCACCATCGGTTTTCTCATTTCTTTATCCTCCAATAGGCAAAAATACTGAAAAGCATTTCACCCCAGAGGGCACAGAGAGCGCAGAGATAGTTCTGAGAAAAAGGACTTTCTCTTTTCTTTTTTACTCTGTGTTCTCTGTGCCCTCTGTGGTTCAGATTTGATTTTCTATTTGTCGTTCAAAGCCGCAATCCCGGGAAGCTCTTTGCCTTCCAGCAGCTCCAGCGAAGCACCCCCACCGGTGGAGATGTGAGTCATCTTGTCGTCCAGTCCCGATTTGTTGACTGCCGAAACTGAGTCCCCGCCGCCGATGATGGTGGTGGCATCGGAATCGGCCAGTGCCTGCGCGATGGCAAAGGTGCCCTTGGCGAAGGATTCGAACTCAAAAACGCCCATGGGGCCGTTCCAGACTACCGTTCCGGCGTTGGCCAGTTCTTTGCTGTACGCTTCGATGGTATTGGGACCGATGTCGAGAGCCATCCAGCCGGGCTCGAAGTTTTGGTTGTCGCAGATCTTATGCTCGGCATCGGCTTTGAATTCGGCAGCGATGACGTGATCTGTGGGGAGCAGGAACTTGACGCCTTTTTCCTCTGCCAGCTTCATGAGCTGCCCGGAAAGTTCAAGCCGCTCCTGGTCCACCAGGGATTTGCCAACCTCGATTCCCTGGGCCTTGAGAAAGGTGTAGGCCATGCCGCCGCCGATCATCAATGTGTCGACCTTGTCGATCAGGTTTTCGATGACCGGGATCTTGTCGCTGACCTTGGCGCCGCCGAGAATCGCAACAAAGGGGCGCTTCGGATCGGCAAGAGCTCCAGCGAGGTATTTGAGTTCCTTGCTCATCAAGAAACCGGCGACCGCTGGCTTGAGCAGGTGGGCAACGCCCTCGGTGGAGGCGTGAGCGCGATGGGCGGTGCCGAAGGCGTCGTTGACATAGAGATCCATACCTTCGGCGAGTTGCCTGCAGAATTCGGGATCGTTTTTTTCCTCGCCGGGATAGAAACGGACATTTTCGAGCAGGAGGATGTCGCCTTCGGCCATCGAATCGATCTGGTTTTTGACTGTGTCGCCGATGCAGTCCTCTGCCATGGTGACCGGTCGGTCGAGCAGGCGTGAAAGATGTGGCGCCACCGGGGCCAAACTGTATTTGGGGTTGGCCTTGCCCTTGGGGCGACCAAGATGGCTGGCCAGGATCAACCGTCCGCCGTTTTCGACGATGTGACGGATGGTGGGCAGGGCCGCACGGATGCGGGTGTCATCCTCGATTTCGCCCTGTTCGCTCAAAGGGACGTTGAAATCGACCCGGCAGAAGACTTTCCTGCCCCGGACATCGATGTCCTCGATGGTCATTTTACGCGACATTTCTCTTCTTCCTCCTTGGTTCACAGATTTATTCTCTCAACAAAGAACAAGGGGCCGGCACCCTGCTGCGGGCGCCCGCCCCTGAAGTTAAATGGAAAATTGAATTCAGCGGGTGGCAATGAGCCGGGTCAGGTCGAGCACCCGGTTCGAGTAGCCCCATTCGTTGTCATACCAGGACATGACCTTGACAAGGTTGCCGTCGATAACGTTGGTTGAGAGGGCATCGACGCTGGAAGAGGCCGGGCTGCCGTTGAAGTCACGCGAGACCAGCGGCTCTTCGCAATAGACCATCACCTCTTTGAGGGGGCCTTCGGCCGCGGCTTTCAGCGCAGCGTTGACTTCCTCTTTCGATGTTTTCTTCTTGCTTTGGAACACCAGGTCAACCAGGGAGACGTTCGGTGTCGGTACCCGGATCGCCAGGCCGTCCAATTTCCCCTTGAGCTGGGGCAGTACCAGGCTGACCGCCTTGGCGGCGCCGGTGGTGGTGGGAATCATGGACAAAGCGGCGGCGCGGGCGCGGCGCAGGTCCTTGTGGGGTAGGTCAAGGATGCGCTGATCGTTGGTGTAGGCATGGATGGTGGTCATCATGCCTTTTTCGATGCCGAAGGCTTCGTCCATCACTTTAGCGACAGGCGCCAGGCAGTTGGTGGTGCAGGAGGCGTTGGACACCACGTGGTGTTTGGCCGGGTCGTAGTCCTTCTCATTGATGCCCATGCAGAAGGTGGCATCAACATTTTTTCCCGGGGCGCTGATGATGACTTTGGAGGCGCCGGCGTCGATATGTTTCTGCGCCTTGTCACGCTCGGTGAACAAACCGGTCGATTCGATCACGACCTTGACGCCGAGCTCTTTCCAGGGTAGGGCGCCCGGGTCTTTCTCGGAGAGGACCTTGAGCTTCTTGCCGTTGACCAGAATGTCATCGCCGTCGGCGCGGATATCGGCGTCAAAGGTGCCGTGCACGGAATCGTACTTCAGAAGATGAGCCAGCGTTTGCGAATCGGTCAGGTCGTTGACGGCGACGATTTCGATGTCTTTGTCGTTGAGCGCCGCACGGAATACGTTGCGGCCGATGCGTCCGAAACCATTGATTGCTACCTTGACAGCCATTCTGACGTCCTCCTTCAGGTGATTGAATGAATTGAGAAGAAACCAGGAAGGGTATGCGTGCAACTCCCGTCATGATTTTGTATGAACGGATAGTCGACTCCTGGGAAAAAGTCTTTGTTAATTTACACCAGAATCGAAAAAACGCAAACCCGTTATCCGGTTCGTTTTCGGGAAGAGATCGGGCAAGTTGAAATGTTCCCGGTCTTTAGCAGAAAATAGCTTGATTTCAGGGTGCAGCACCGTGCTGCGGCGGACGCAGTCCGGAGCGGTTTTTTGCTTGCGAAATCAGCTTATTTCGGGTATATAGGGCACCGCTTCTGGTTTTTTGGTCGGTGCTGTGCAGGGTCTTTGCACGGCACCGTGTTTTTTCGGGAGAAAAGTTTTTGCGGGTTTGTCTGATTGCCAGCGGAAGCAAAGGGAACGCTGTTTATCTGCAGAGCGGCGAGAGCCGGATTCTGGTTGATGCCGGGTTTGCCGCACGCGAACTGTCCCGTCGCCTGGAGTTGATCGGCGTTGAAGCCCAATCTCTTGATGCGGTGTTTGTCTCCCATGAGCATGGCGATCATTGCCGTGGCCTGGGTCCGCTGGCACGCCGTTATCAACTGCCTGTCTACATGAACCCCGAAACTTTTCAAGCCCTGCCGTCCCTGGGACGTGTCGCAGATCTGCATCATTTCGATACCGGTTCAGCCTTTACCTGCCGCGACCTGCACGTTGAAACGATTCCGCTGACTCATGATGCCGCGCGACCGGTGGCCTATGTTGTTGAAACCCGTGAGGGACGTATCGGCATCGCCACTGATCTCGGTATCGCGACCCGGCTGGTACGTGAACGGCTCAAGGGCTGCCGTGTGCTGATCCTGGAAGCCAACCACGACGAGACCATGCTGCGCGACGGCCCCTATCCCTGGCCGCTCAAGCACCGCATCCGCGGCAATCACGGGCATCTGTCCAACGGAGACTGCGCCGATCTTCTCGGCGATCTGTTGTGGGATGGGCTCGAGACAGTCTTTCTGGCTCATATGAGCGAAACCAACAATCGTGCTGAACTGGCCCTGGAATGCGTGCAGCGGGTGCTGGAAAAGCAAAACCTGTGTCGACCGCAGATCGTAGTGGGGCGACAATCCGAGTCGAGCATCTGCGTTTCCTTGTGAGGTGCGACTTTTCAAAGCACGGCGTACCAGCCGTTTCCTGATAACCGGACCTGATTGGTTCACTGATGATAAATTGATGATAAGGAGATTGAACAGAGATGATCCCCCGCTATACCCGACCTGAGATGGCCCGTATCTGGGAACCCGAGAACCGCTTCCGCATCTGGCTGGAAATCGAAACCCTGGCTTGCGAACGCCAGGCTGAACTGGGCGTTATTCCCGCCGAGGCCGTCAAAGTGATTCGGGAAAAGGGCAATTTCGACATCGACCGCATCGACGAAATCGAGGCGGAAGTCAAGCACGACGTCATTGCTTTCCTGACCTCGGTTGCGGAATATGTCGGCCCTGAAGCCCGTTTCATTCATCAGGGTATGACCAGCTCCGATGTGCTCGATACCTGCCTGTCCGTTCAACTCACCCAGGCCGCCGACGAGCTGCTGGTCGACCTTGATATGGTGCTTGAATCGATCAAGACGCGGGCCCTGGAGCATAAGGATACCGTGTGTATGGGGCGCTCTCACGGCATTCACGCCGAACCGATCACGTTCGGGCTCAAGCTGGCCGGCTGGTATGCCGAGATGCAGCGCAATCGCGAGCGCCTTCAGGCTGCGCGCAAAGGCATCGCGACCGGGGCGATCAGTGGTGCTGTCGGCACCTTCGCCAATATCGATCCTTCCGTGGAAGAGTACGTCTGCGATAAGATGGGTCTTGCGGCCGAGCCGGTGTCGACCCAGGTGATCCCCCGTGACCGTCATGCCGAATATTTCTGCACCCTGGCTGTGGTCGCCTCTTCCATGGAACGTATCGCCGTCGAGGTGCGGCACCTGCAGCGGACCGAGGTTCTGGAAGCTGAGGAGTTCTTCAGCAAGGGGCAGAAAGGGTCGAGCGCCATGCCGCACAAGCGCAACCCGATCCTGTCGGAGAACCTTACCGGCCTGGCGCGCCTGGTGCGCGGCTACTGTGTTCCCGCCCTGGAAAACGTGGCCCTGTGGCATGAGCGCGACATCTCCCATTCATCGGTGGAACGCAATATCGGCCCCGATGCCACCGTGACCCTCGATTTCGCCCTGCGCCGCCTCAATGGTCTGATCAAGAACCTGGTGGTCTACCCCGAGCACATGGAGAGAAATCTCAACCAGATGAAGGGGTTGGTCTTCTCCCAAAAAATTCTGCTCGATCTGACCCAGTCCGGCGTCAGCCGCGAAGACGCCTACAGTATGGTGCAGCGCAATGCCATGAAGGTGTGGGAAGAGGGCAAGGATTTTCAGGAAGAGTTGTTGGCGGATGCCGACGTCGTCAAGGCGCTGGGTGAAGATAAGATCCGCGAATCCTTTGACCTCAGCTACCACCTCAAACATGTCGACACCATCTTCAAACGGGTCTTCGGCGATTCGTAGGAAAATCAGGTAGGGGCGCACCGACGTGCGCCCTGATCCCGTCTATCATCCCGTTGATTTAATGGGTTAAATCGGAAACATACAGGAGAATTCATGCCCTGGAGAATTATCGTCGGACTTAAGGACGGCGTTCGCGACGCGCGCGGTGAGCGGGTGAAGCGTGAACTCAGCCGCCATCTCGGCATTGAGCTTGAAGATGTGCGTACCATAGATGTCTATACGGTCGATGCGGATCTGAACGATGCCGAGATCGAGTCAGCCGCAGCGGGGCCTTTCTGCGATCCGGTGATTCAGGAATCCGCCATCAACCGTCCTCTGGCTCATGATTTCGACATGCTCATCGAGGTCGGATTCCGTCCCGGCGTCACCGACAACGCCGGCCGCACCGCCAAAGAGGCGCTGCAGTACCTGGTGGGACGCAAATTCCGTGACGGGGAAGGGGTGTACACTTCGGTGCAGTACCTTCTCAAAGGAAAGCTCAGCCGTGACGATGCGGAGCGGGTCGCGCACGACTTTCTCGGCAACGCACTGATTCAGCACTGGACGATCCTGTCGCGCGATGAGTTCGACCCGCAGAAGGGCGTTCCCGTCAGTGTTCCCCGCGTAACATCCGAAGCCCGCCCCGAAATCCTTGAAATCGATCTGCAGGTCGATGACGAAGCCCTGATGCGCATCAGCCGTGAAGGCATGCTGGCCCTCAATCTTGAAGAGATGAAGGCCATCCAGTCCTATATCGCTGATCCTGAAGTGGTCGAACAACGCCGTAAGGCGGGGTTGGGAGAAAAGCTCACCGACGCCGAACTTGAGGCCCTGGCCCAGAGCTGGAGCGAGCACTGCAAGCACAAGATCTTCGCCGCCCGCATTGAATACGAGGACGGCTCGGGGGAAAAGCAGACCATCGATTCCCTGTTCAAGAATTACATTGCCGAGACGACCCACCGTGTGCGTGAAAACCTGGGCGACAAGGATTTCTGCCTGTCGGTGTTCAAGGACAATGCCGGGGTCATTCGCTTTGACGACGACTGGAGCATTGCCTTCAAGGTTGAAACGCACAACTCGCCCAGCGCTCTTGATCCTTACGGCGGCGCTCTGACGGGGATCGTCGGTGTCAACCGCGATGCTTTCGGGACCGGCATGGGGGCGCGCCTGCTGTTCAATACGGACGTCTTCTGCTTCGCCTCGCCGTTTTTCGACAAGCCGCTGCCGCCGCGTCTGCTTCATCCGCGCCGCATTTTTGAAGGCGTGGTCGAAGGGGTCGAGCACGGCGGCAACAAGAGCGGCATTCCCACCGTCAATGGCTCCATCGTGTTCGATGAGCGTTTTGCCGGCAAACCCCTGGTGTACTGCGGCACCGGCTCCATCATGCCGGCAACACTGCACGGCAAGCCCAGCCATGAGAAAAAGGCCCGGGTGGGCGATCATATCGTGATGGTCGGCGGCCGCATCGGCAAGGACGGCATTCACGGAGCCACCTTCTCTTCCGAAGAGTTGCACGAAGGGTCTCCCGCGACAGCGGTGCAGATCGGCGACCCCATTACTCAGAAGCGCATGTTCGATTTTCTGCTGATCGCCCGTGACCGCGGACTGTACAATTCGATTACCGATAACGGCGCCGGCGGCCTGTCATCCTCTGTCGGCGAGATGGCCGAGGATACCGGCGGCTTCGAGATGCACCTGGACCGTGCCCCGCTTAAGTATGCCGGCCTGCAGCCGTGGGAGATTCTGATCTCCGAGGCGCAGGAGCGCATGACCCTTGCGGTGCCGCCGCAGCATATCGACGCTTTTCTCTCCCTGGCACAGGAGATGGATGTGGAAGCCACCGACCTGGGGCATTTCACCGACTCGGGCTACTTCCACTGTCTGTACGAGGGGCGTCCCGTTACTTATCTCAAAATGTCCTGCGTTCATGACGGCGTTCCACGCATGGTGCTGCCCGCCCGCTGGCAGGATCCGACCCAGCGCGGCCTCAAGGAGCCCGAACTGTCGGAGCCGGCCGATTATAACGCCACCCTCAAACAGATGTTGGGGCGCCTCAACATCTGCTCCAAAGAGAGCGTGGTGCGTCGCTACGACCATGAAGTACAGGCTGGAACCGTAGTCAAGCCGCTGACCGGGGTGGTCAACGACGGCCCGTCCGATGCCGCCGTTATCCGGCCGCTGCCCGAAAGCAATGCCGGAATCGTCGTCTCTCACGGCCTTTGCCCCCGCTACAGCGATATCGACACCTATCACATGATGGCCTGCGCCATCGACGAAGCCCTGCGCAATTATGTTGCGGTCGGTGGCGATATCGGCCATGTCTCCGGGCTTGACAACTTCTGCTGGTGCGACCCGGTGGAGAGTGAGAAGACGCCGGACGGCGCCTACAAGGCCGCACAGCTGGTGCGAGCCAACCAGGCCCTGCGCGATTACTGCGTGGCCTTCGGCGTACCGTTGATTTCTGGCAAGGATTCCATGAAAAATGATTACATGATCGGCGACCGCAAGATTTCGATCCCGCCGACAGTGCTGTTCTCCGTTATGGGGCGTATGGATGACATCCACAAGGCGGTCACCATGGATGTCAAGCAGCCCGGTGATCTGGTCTACCTGCTGGGCGAAACCCGCAACGAACTCGGCGCTTCGGAATACTACACCATGCATGGGGAAGTGGGATTTCATGTCCCCAAGGTGGATTCGGCGGCCGCCCTTGAGCTGTTCCAGACCATCAACCAGGCCCAGAAGCAGGGAGTGCTCGCTTCCTGCCACGACCTGTCCGACGGCGGCCTTGGCGTCGCCCTGGCGGAAACCGCTTTTGCCGGTGGGTATGGAGTGCAGGCCGATCTCAGGAACGTCTCCACCTCTGAAGCCCTGCGTGCCGACCAGATTCTGTTCAGCGAAACGCCGAGCCGCTTCCTGGTGACGGTTCATCCTGAACAGCGCGAATCCTTTGAAAGCATTTTTGCGGGGCAGAACCTGGGCCTGATCGGCGAGGTGACCGAGGCGCCTGTACTGCGCATCAGCGGCTTGCAGGGCGAATTGCTGGTGGATGAGAACATCGACGCATTGAAGGCGGCCTGGCAGGCCCCGCTGGAGGAGATGTAAGAATATGGCTGAACAAGTACGCGCTGTCGTCATCGCCGGTAACGGCACCAACTGCGAGCGCGAAGTGGCGACTGCCTGCCGCATGGCCGGCTGCGACGTGGTCGATATTGTGCATATCGCGGAATTTCTGGCCGGTCGTTGCCGCCTTGACGATTATCACTTTCTGAATCTGGCTGGCGGGTTTCTGGATGGAGACGACCTGGGCAGCGCCAAGGCCGGGGCCAACCGTCTGCGTCATGCCCGTGTCGCTGGTACCGAGAATCACCTCATTGACCAGGTACTTCGATTTATCCAGGACGGTAAGCTCATCATGGGCGTCTGCAACGGTTTTCAGCTCATGGTAAAAATGGGGCTGCTGCCGGCCCTCGATGGGGATGTTCATACCCAGAGAGCAAGCCTGACCTTCAACGACTGCGGACGTTTCGAAGACCGCTGGGTCAACCTGAAGGTCGATCCCCAGTCGCCCTGCGTCTATACCCGTGGGATCGACAAGATGTATCTTCCCGTTCGCCACGGTGAGGGCAAATTCGTAGCCGAATCCGATGATCTGCTCAAGGCCATCGAGTTGCGCCATCTTGCCGTTATGAAGTATGCTGATCCTGTGACAGGTGAGCCGACTGACCGTTATCCGCTCAACCCCAACGGCTCCATGAATGCCATCGCCGGCGTTTGCGACGAAAGCGGCCGTCTGTTCGGGCTGATGCCCCATCCGGAGGCTTACCTCTTCCGGGTGCATCATCCGCGCTGGACTCGTGAGCAGAATCTGCCCGAAGAAGGGATGGGATTGTGGCTCTATCGCAATGCCGTTCAGTTTATTCGTGAGGATATTCTTTAAACCTTGTTCGACCCGGGATTTGTTCCCGGGTTTTTGACTTTTCTCCAGACTCAGAGGAGTACTCCGCTTAATGTTTGACAAGTTTCAGGATGAATGCGGTGTCTTCGGGATCTTCGGCCACCCCGAAGCGTCCAACCTGACCTATCTCGGTCTTTACGCGCTTCAGCATCGCGGCCAGGAAAGCTGCGGCATCGTCAGCTCCGACGGCGGCAATTTGCACGCTCATCGCGGCATGGGGCTGGTTGCCGATGTGTTCCGTGATGAATCCCTGTTTTCACGTTTGTGCGGCAGCAGCTCGATCGGCCATGTGCGCTATTCCACCGCCGGCACCAGCGATCTGAAAAACGTCCAGCCAATCATGGTCGACTACCTGCGCGGCAGCATCGCCGTGGCTCATAACGGCAACCTGGTCAATGCCCAGGAAGTTCGCAATGAGTTGGAACTCTCCGGATCGATCTTCTCGACCACTTCCGATACCGAGGTTCTGGTTCACCTGCTGGCCCGGGTCCAGGCTGATTCGCTTGCCGAACGGGTGAGCGAGGTATTGAAGGTCGTACGCGGTGCATACAGCCTGGTTTTCCTGACGGAAACGCGGCTGGTCGCGGTGCGCGACCCCAACGGCTTTCGCCCCCTGGTGCTGGGCAAGCTTGACGGCGCTTATGTTTTTGCGAGTGAGTCCTGTGCTTTCGATCTGATCGAGGCCGAGTTCATCCGCGAGGTGGAACCGGGTGAGATGATCGTGATCTCTAAGGATGGCTTGCAGTCCTATCACCCCTTCGGCAAGGTCACTCCCACTCCCTGCGTCTTTGAACATATCTATTTTGCCCGCCCCGACAGCATCATCTTCGGACGTCAGGTGTACGGCGTGCGCAAGGAGTTCGGACGTGTGCTGGCGCGCGAGTTTGCAGTCGATGCGGATGTGGTGATCCCCATCCCCGACTCTGGAGTGCCCGCTGCCATCGGCTATGCTGAAGAGTCCGGCATTCCGTTCCAGCTCGGCCTGATCCGCAATCATTACGTTGGACGGACATTCATCGAGCCGCAGCAGTCCATCCGTCACTTCGGCGTTAAAATCAAGCTCAACCCGGTACGGGAAGTGATCGAGGGCAAGAGGGTGGTCGTTGTGGACGATTCCATCGTGCGGGGCACCACCGCGCGCAAGATTATCAAGATGGTTCGCGCCGCCGGTGCGCGCGAGATTCACATGCGCATCTCCAGCCCGCCGACCAGCTTCCCCTGTTATTACGGCATCGACACGCCGACCCGCAAGGAGCTGATTTCTTCATCTCACACGGTGGAAGAGATCAACCGCTACATTACCTCCGATTCCCTGGGATACCTCTCCCTTGAGGGGCTGCGGGAAGCTGTCGGTGATCCGAGTATAGGCGGCGGTCATTTCTGCGATGCCTGCTTCAGCGGCTACTACCCGGTCAAATTCCCGCGCCTCAAAGCCGACAGCCAACTTGGGTTGTTTTAACGTTGAAAAGCTTTCCCTGATAACCCCTCCCCAGCGGGGGGAGGTTGGGAGGGGGGAGTTTGGGTCGCAGTTCGAAAGTTTTATTTGATGACAATATCGACAGGAGAGATCAACCCATGACGCAGGAAGAACGCACGGACCTGATGGATATCGTTCGCGAACTCTCTTACGAGGAGCGCGAAGTAACGCTGGCTTCGGGGCGCAAGAGTAATTTTTACTTTGACGGCAAGCAGACCACCCTGCACGCCAAAGGTGGACTGCTGGTGGGTAAAGCTTTCTGGAAGGAAGTCAAAGCTTTCGGCGGAAAAATCGATGGCGTCGGCGGCCTGACCCTGGGAGCCGACCCGATTGCGACCGCGACCTCCATCGCCGCCTGCCTTGAAGGTGAGCAGGTGCATGCCTTCATCATCCGCAAGGAGCCCAAAGGGCACGGGACCGGTCAGTGGCTTGAAGGGCGCAAGAATCTGCCGCCCGGTTCACGGGTGGTCATTGTCGAGGATGTCACCACCACCGGCGGTTCGTCCATGAAGGCCGTGGAGCGTGCCCAGGAAGAGGGGCTTGAAGTGGTCGGCATCGTGACGCTGGTGGACCGTGAAGAGGGTGCACGGGAGAATATCGAAGGTGCCGGACAGCAACTGCGTGCGGTGTTCACCCGGACCCAGGTTGTTGGTTGATTTCCGGGAAAATCGTGCCTTAATCCCAGATTCCGTCCCGATTTGCAGGTTTTTGATGCTGCCGTGTGCGTTGTAGCAGCCGCTGTTCGCGGTGGGCGATATCCCGTAAGCGGCTCTTTTTGATGGGCCGCATCATGACGGAATAATCCTCCGGCATGAAATAAATGACCCGTCCATGAGTGCCGCCCAGATCCTGCGCCACCAGGGGAATTTTTTCCTTGCGAAGGAAGTCGCGAATAAAGAGGCAGTTCAGTTGCCCGACCCCGGGAGCGGCAGGGTCGTGCGGGCCGAACATGGTGGCGCCGCCGAAGGCCTTGCAGCGTAAGTTTTCACGCTCTGCTCCCAGTCTGAGCATAGCGTTGATCAGCATCTCCATGGCGTGGATGCCGTAGCGGGCCGATTCCGTCAGCAGCAGAGGGACATTGTAGCGATTGATGGTTCCGCTCAGAAGAAAGTGGTTCATGCCGATGACCTGGTTGACCGGATCATACAGGCAGGCTGCCACGCAGGAGCCCAGCAGGGTCGAGAGGCATTCGGCCTTGTCGGTGACGTGATAGTTGCCGGGTAGAATGGAAATAAAATCCCGGCCGATGATGGACTGATCACTCATATATCGATTTGAATCTGCAGGATGTCATTGTCATGGATGATCGCAGCGCCATAAAAAAATGTCCGTTGTTTGCCGGAGTCACCGATCAGGATCTTGAACAGCTCGCCGCGGTCTGCCGTCGAAGAGAGTATAACAAAGGCGAGGTGCTTTTTTCCGAAAAGGAACCCGCCAATGGTTTTTACGTCGTCGTCGATGGCAATGTCAAGGTCTACAAGCTGTCGTCCGAGGGTAAGGAGCGGATTCTGCACATCGTTCATCCCGGAGAAAGTTTCGCCGAAGCCGCCATGTTCGCCGACGGCTGCTATCCGGCCTTTGCCGAGCCTGTGCGCAAAGCCACCGTCCTCTTCTTTCCCAAACAGCCCTTTATCGAGCTGCTGCAGACTCATACCCGGATTCCCCTCAACATGATCGCGGGGCTGTCCCGGTTTTTGCGCCAGTTTGCCGGGCAGATCGAGGATCTGACCTTCAAGGATGTTCCTGCCCGCCTTGCGCGCTACCTGGTCGAGCTGGCTGAGGACGGACGCGATGTCGTCGAACTGCCCATCTCCAAAACCCAGCTTGCCTCGCGGCTTGGCACCGTCAGTGAAACCCTGTCGCGCACCCTGCGCAAACTCTCCGAAGATGAGCTGATCAAGGTTCAGGGCAAAACCATCACCATTCTGGATCATGACCGCCTCGAAGACCTGGCGGAAAGCTCCCGCGAATCCCTTTGATTTTTCTCCTCACCCCTCACTTCTCATGTTTTTTGACCTTGATCAATGCCTTTCACAACTCAGCCCGGTATTCTGCCTTCATAAAAAGGGAGGCAGCGCGGTGAAAGATCAATCGGATAAACAGGAAATCAAGGACTTCAAGGTTCTGGCCCAGTTTACTGCAGTTTACTGTCGCGCCCATCATCAGGGAGCCAAGCGACCCCTGCAACCCTCTGAGGTCGATGTAGAAGGCTTGAACCTGGAGCCTCACTCGTTGTGCGAAAAGTGCCGTGAATTTCTGGCCTACGCGATCGAGCGCAGGCAGCGCTGCCCCCTTGACCCGAAACCGAGCTGCAAGCACTGCGAGATCCACTGCTACCGGCCGGGTCATCGTGAACAGGTCAGGGAGATCATGCGTTTTTCCGGCAGTCGTCTGATGCTGCGCGGACGGCTCGATCTGCTCTGGCACTACTTCTCTTGAATCCGTGAGGAGTGAGGCGTGAGGCGGAAAGAGTGAAGAGATACACCGCAAAGGAGACAAATATGATTCGCGAAATCGTCAAAATCGATGAAGATAAATGTGATGGCTGCGGACTGTGCGTTCCGGCTTGTGCCGAAGGGGCCATTCAGATCATTGACGGAAAGGCCAGGCTGATCGCAGACAACCTCTGTGACGGTCTGGGCGCCTGCCTGGGCGACTGCCCCCGGGATGCCATCACTATTGAGAAGCGGGACACCGAGGCCTTTGATGAAGAGGCCGTAGACCGTCACCTGGACGAAAATCCTTTAGCGGAGAAAGCCTCCCCGGCGGGGCAGGGCGGAGGGTGCCCTTCGGCTCGCGCCATGTCTTTCGGTGCGCCGGAAGACAAAGGCGCAAACAAGGAGGAAGAACCCGCGCAGCGCCCTTCACAGCTGCGCCAGTGGCCGGTTCAGCTGCACCTGCTGCCGCCCACCGCACCCTTTTTCCAGCAGGAAGATCTGGTTCTCGCAGCGGACTGTGCGGCGTTTGCCTACGGTGATTTTCATCAGGATCTGCTGCGCGGCAAGGCACTCGCTATCGGCTGCCCCAAGCTTGATGACGGCAAAGCCTATCTCGATAAATTGATCGCCATTCTCAAACATAACGATATTCGGAGATTGAGCGTTGTACATATGGAAGTGCCCTGCTGCTCTGGTCTTATCATGCTCGCCCGGGAGGCTATTGTGCAAAGTGGTCTGGATGTCGAGTTGAAAACCATCCGCGTCAGTGTCGACGGTCGGCTTGAATCCTGATTGACCCATTCTTTCTGCGGAGTTATCCTCGACATTTATTGACATGAATTTCACGAGGATTGCTGATGACGGATATGGATCAGGAAAAAACCACCAGCCGGATGACATTGACGGTGCGCTACGCCGAAACGGACGGACAGGGGGTGGTTCACCACTCCCGCTACCTGGTGTGGTTCGAGGAAGGGCGTTCCGATTTTCTGCGCCAGAGGGGGCTGCATTATTCCGATTTTGAAAAGGCCGGATTTTTTGTCGTCGTGGCCAAGGCAGAAGTAACCTACAAGAACCCTGCCCGCTATGAAGATGTCATCACCATTGAAACGACGCTGGCACGCATGCGGGGCAAGTTCCTTGAATTCTCCTACCGTGCCCTGGGTCCTGACGGGTGCCTGGTTGCAACTGCTCGTACCGCCCATATCGTCATCGGCCCGGCAGGAAAACCCTGCGCGCTGCCCTCTGAATGGGTCGATCGCATCCTGTAGGTATGCCTTTGGGACAGGGGCCCGGCTGGATAAAAAGCGTTGACAAAGCGCGCGCCAACCTGCTATAAACCCGAGTCACTTCAACACAAGAACAACCACATAGGGCGCTTAGCTCAGCGGGAGAGCACTGCCTTCACACGGCAGGGGTCACTGGTTCAAATCCAGTAGCGCCCACCAATAAATTAAAGGGGGTAGGTCGAAATTCAAGTTTTGACCTGCCCCTTTTTCAGTTGATTTCAAAGTTCAGAGTTTATTTCGACGCGACAGAGATTTTCGCCAATTTTTGCGAACGCGGTCTCCAGTTCCGGATCGTCGCATAAGAGAACTTCGATTCCGGCGTTGCCCAGAACGAACCCCTGGCCCTTGCCCAGAAGATCTTTCTGTACCACCACCGAATCGACCCCCTGCTCAATCAGCCACTTTGCCGCTTTAATCCCTTTGCCTTTTTCTTCGTTGCGGTATGGATTGGCGAGAACCGCATCTTCGATGATTTTTCCCGGTTCATTCGTAAAAAAGTTGAAACGCTATAATAGGCTGCTTTCTGCCTGATAAAGAAGTGCATCGGGTTTAACCACTCTGGTAAGGTTTTGTTTGCCGATAAAAACCAATCCGGAAGGAGAAACCCGATGCAGAAAAAGACTATCACGAAACTGCTCGACTTGCCCAATTTTGAGGTGGCCGAAGTGCTTGATTATCATGATGACAGCCTTCATCTTTACATCGACTTGGTCGACCCTGTCGGGCCGGTTTGTTCTGCCTGCGGAGACGTGCACCACTCACCCGTCCACAGTGTCGGCTGGATCCGTGTGGAAGACCTCTTCCGGACGTGCTGGCGGAAACGGCGCGTGTGGAAAGTCGGTTGACGGAATACCTTGCCCAAGTGTCGAGTGCCTCCGTGCCCTCCGAGACATCAGAATCATAAAAAGCCCCTCGATCCGGAAGATGAATGACCGGGTCGAGGGGCTTTGGTTCAAGTTGATGTCAACTTGGTTTTCGTATGATTTTGGCTTAGATGTTTAGAAGTTGAAATCCTGCTGAACCATCTGCTCCGCTTCCAGGGTCACATCTGCGACCACAGTTTCCTTTCCTTCCGTCGAAGCGACTATCCGATAATCGCCCACCGGCAGTTGTTCCTCAAAATCGCCGCCGTTCCCGATGTTGATTGATTTTACGATAACCATAGCCGGCTCTGCGGCCTCTGCACACATCATTTCCTGGCGGAAATCGATGGTGACCGAAGCATCCTCGGCGCCGTCGGTTACTTCTACATTGCCGCTGACAGTGCCGGTCTCTTGTGCTTCGGCGAGGACGAAATCCGTATCGCTGGCAATTTCACCTGATTCAAGGCTGACAACCGTGCATTCCGCCTGATAGCCTTCTTTAACGGCAACGATATTGTAATTGCCGGGCGACAGGAGAAGGGCATAATTGTAATCTTTCCCATTCTCATTGTCATTGGACAGGGTTCCCGCTTCAATGGTGACCTTGTCTTTTTCGTCGATTTCGGCAGCGTTGGTGTGGGTCTGTGCAGAAACATAGGCTTTCTGCAATAGCGCCGGTTTCTCAAGATCTGCATCCATGACCGTCCCGGTCACTTTGGCCATTTCCACGGTATCGAGAACCTTGATCGTCGGCTTCAGATTGTAATTCCCACTTTTGCCGGCCTTGACCACCGAGCGTCTGGCATCAAAGTCGAGTATAATTTTCGTTGTTTCACCCTCATGGATATCAAAACCCTTAACCAGCTTCAGGCCGGTATTCTGCCCGCTGGGGACTTTCAACTCATGGTCAACATCATCCGGGCCAATAATGTAGTTGGCGTGAGGATGAGCCTCTTCAAGAATATTCGTGGTTGAGTCTGGGGTATCACCAATGATCAGGCGCATCTGGGTGTAATGCCCACTTTCCAGGGTCTCTTCTCCCAGTGTTTCCTCAACGCCGTTGATCAGTTCCAGGAGATTATAGGTCTGTCGCGGTTCTGCGACAGTCTGCCAACCGGAGTCGCTGTTTTCACCGTTTTTGTTCCCTTGGTCGTCGTCATCACTGCGGTGGACTTCAACCCGGTCAATTGTGACATAGACGGCCTGGTATTCTTCTGTCGTTGCGTCGGTCAGAGATGTCTTCAGGGTTCCTGCTCCGGATGGCGTTGCGCTGCTGCTGCTACTGCTGCCGCCACCGCCGCACCCGGCCAATATAAAGCCGCATAGGGGGAGCAGGAAGAGAAGTGGCCATTTGCGTAAAATCTTTTCCTGATTAGCGTCAATCTTCAGCCATGACCTATTCTGTCACGGCTGAAGGCGAAACTTGCCATGGATTCCTTTATTCACCAGGAGGTTACCATGGCAATAAACCGTATTCAGTTTCAGCCGGGCTTGAGTTTGAACGAGTTTCTTAACAAATACGGCACTGAGCCTCAATGCGAGGCAGCTTTGGAAAAAGCGCGCTGGCCAAGAGGTTTTATCTGCCCCGGATGCCATAGTACGCGCCATTGTGTGGTTTGGCATGGGCGAGCCAAGACCTTTCAGTGTAGCTGTTGTCGTCGACAAATAACTCTGCGAGCTGGAACAATTTTTCACGGCAGCAAGCTGCCCCTGACGACATGGTTTCAAGCGATCTACTTTCTGACTCAGGGCAAAAACAACACCTCGGCCTTGGAACTCATGCGATTGCTCGGGGTTTGCTACCGAACTGCCTGGCGGCTCAAGCACAAAATCATGCAGACAATGCACGAGCGCGAGGAAACCACCGTCTTAGCCCAACGCGTCGAAATTGACGATGCTTACCTCGGTGGAGAGCGTAGTGGAGGCAAGGTTGGGCGCGGCTCTGAGAACAAGATCCCCTTTATCGCGGCTGTTGAGACCAATGCCGATGGTCACCCTTTGCGGGTGCTCTTCTCTCCGATCCAGGGTTTCAGCGGAAATGAAATCGAGGCCTGGGCCAAGCGGTCCCTTGCTCCCACGGCGTCCATCATTTCGGACGGATTGGCATGTTTCAGATCCGTCGAGAGCGCAGGCTGTTTGCACCTGCCTGAGATTGTTGGGCCGAATCGCAAGAGCACGGATATGGGCTGCTTTCACTGGGTCAACACCATCCTGGGCAATCTGAAAACGGCCATTGATGGGACATATCACGGATTCAAATTCGAGAAATACGCCCATCGTTATCTGGCAGAAGTGCAATATCGGTTTAACCGGCGCTTTGATCTTCAAAGTATCTTGCCGCGTCTTCTTCATGCGGCCGCCAACACCGGCAAACGACCAGAAACCTGCCTGCGGATGGCTGGCTGAAGATTAGCGCTAATCAGGTTCAGATTTGAATTACATTGAGCATTCGAAGTGGGACCGGTTATGATTAACCGGTTTCAGTACCTTGACCTGTGCAATTCGCATGCCTCAACGTCCCGCGCTATCATTTCCCGTTTTCTTGCAATCCCCCTCCTGCTTGCAATCCTGAGTTAATCCTGCCAGAATTTCACCGGAATGAAAGGAGACGCCATGGATTTGATCGAAACTACCCGCCAACTTGCGCGGGATCTCAAATCACTGGAATTCAGTCCGCCGGTGACCCATGTCTATAATCCTCTTGAATATGCAAGGCAAAGCCATGAAACTTTTCTGAAACGTTTTGGGGAAGGGCGCAAGGAGGTTGTTTTCCTGGGTATGAATCCGGGACCCTGGGGCATGGCGCAGACCGGGGTGCCCTTTGGTGAAGTCGGCATTGTTCGCGACTGGCTTCAAATCAACGAACCGGTCGGCCGACCCGAGCAGGAACACCCCGCAAAACCGGTGACCGGGATGGACTGTACGCGCAGCGAAGTCAGCGGCCGTCGGCTGTGGGGGCTTTTTCGCGACAAGGCAGGGACTCCCGAGACTTTTTTTTCGCGGTTCTTCGTGCTCAACTACTGTCCACTGCTTTTTCTTGAAGAAACGGGGCGCAACCGAACCCCTGCGCAGCTTCCCGTGGCCGAACACAGGCAGATCATGTCGATCTGCGATGAGGCGCTGCGTCGCTTTGTTGAGACACTGGGGGCGAAAATTGTGATCGGGATTGGTCAATACGCTGAAGACCGGGCGCAGGAAGCCCTGGTCGGGAAGGATCTGCGGATCGGGCGCATTCTGCACCCCAGCCCGGCCAGCCCGGCTGCCAATCGCGACTGGGCCGGCACCGCGCTGCGCCAGCTTGATGAGCTCGGCATCCGGTTGGATGCAAAACCTGAGAAGAGGGCTGGATAAGCATGCGGGTCGTCTCCGTCAGCCGCCGCACTGATATCCCGGCTTTTTACAGCCAGTGGCTGATCAACCGGATCCGCGCCGGTTATGCCTGTAGTCGCAACCCCTTCAATCCACGTCAGATCTCGACCGTGATCCTGCAGCCCGACAAGGTCGCCTGCCTGGTTTTCTGGAGTAAAGATCCTCGGCCGCTGCTGCCGCACCTGGATGAACTGATTCAGCGACGGTTCCGCATGCTGTTTCACACCACGATCACCGCTCTCCCCGAATTTCTTGAACCCCATGTTCCGGCATCGGATGTGGTTTGCAGTGCAGTACGGCAGCTTGCGAAGCGCCTGGGGCCGGAAAAGCTCATCTGGCGTTTTGATCCCATCGTTCTGGGGCGTGATTTCAGCGTTGAACAGACGCTTGGCCGGTTCGAACGGCTCGCCGCTGAATTGGCAGGCGCAGTGCAGTCGGTGCGGATCAGTTTTCTGCAGCGCTATGCGCAGGTGACGGCGCGTCTACGGAATATTTCCGGGATCGATGACCTCGACGCACTGGCTTGCCATGGCAAGATCCCAAACGTGGTCTCCGATACGGCGGCAGGCTTGTCTGAAATCGCCGAGAAGCATGGTTTGAAAGTCTTCTCCTGCGCCGAGCGATTCGACCTCGCGCCCTGGGGAATCGCACCGGGGCGTTGCCTCGATCCTCAGTTGTTTGAAAAACTGTTCAATTTGCGACTCGACCCGCGCAAGGATCCGGGCCAACGCCCGGCCTGCTGCTGCATGCGTAGCGTCGACCTCGGGATGTACGGCACCTGTCGCCATGGCTGTCTTTATTGCTATGCTGCGACGGACAGGGTTTTGGGTGCTGCGGTTCACGACCCCGAAAGCCCGCTGCTCTTCGGAAGCTTCCGCGGGAAAAAGGGGCAGGGGGAGCTGTTCGCTTGAGTGATCAGGTTAAATCGAGAACCCTGAACAGGTGAGGATGACTATGCTTGGAGCACTGGCCGGGGACATCATCGGATCTCGTTTCGAATTCAACAACCACAAGAGCAAACAATTCGAACTGCTTGTCCCGCAATGCACCTTTACCGACGACAGCGTGCTGACCGTGGCGGTGGCCGACAGTCTCATGAGCGGCGAGGATTATGCCGCTGTCCTGCGGAGATACTATCGCCGCTATCCCGACGCCGGTTACGGCGGGCGCTTTCATCAATGGGCGCGCTCACCACAGATGGGGCCCTACAACAGCTTCGGAAACGGCTCCGCCATGCGCGTCAGTCCGGTGGGCTGGTTTTTCGATGACCTGGGACGTGTTCTGGACGAGGCCCGGAAAAGCGCGGCACCGACTCACAATCACCCCGAAGGGATCAAGGGAGCGCAGGCAACCGCCGCCAGTATTTTCATGGCCCGCCGCGGTTGCGGCAAAAAGGAAATCAAGGATTATATTCAACAGACCTTCAATTATGACCTGCAGCGCAACCTGGACGACATCCGCCCCGGCTACTCCTTCGATGTGACCTGTCAGGGTTCGGTGCCCGAAGCGATCATCGCTTTTCTCGAATCCAACGATTTCGAGGACGCCATTCGCAACGCCGTCTCACTGGGCGGCGACAGCGATACCATCGCTTGTATCACCGGTGGAATTGCAGAGGCTTTTTATGGAGGCGTGCCGGAAGAAATCGCCGAAAACGTCTTGAATATCCTCGACCCGCCCCTTGCGGAGATAACGCGGCGTTTCATGGGTTTAAGCCACTAAGACTCTAAGACACCAAGAAAGGCTCTTAACGCAAAGGCGCAGAGGGGCAGAGGCGGAGAGAAGAAGACTGAAAAAACCTGAAAGATTGGTTTTGGTTAAAAACAAAAATTATAGTTTTTCCTCTGCGCCTCTCCGTCTCATCACCATTGCGTCTCTCCGTTAAAGATTTTGCTTTCCTTCGAGTCTTAGAGTCTTAGCGGCATCCTCACCGTTTGAAAAATTTCAGCAGCTCAGCCACCCGCCGCGTGTTGATGACATCGTCTTTGCTTAACCAGCCGCGTCGGGCCTGATAGATCCCGTATTTCATGTTGTTGAGGCCGTCGGTGGAGTGGGCGTCGGTGTTGATGGCGATTTTAATCCCCATCTCCTTGGCCATGCGGCAGTGGTGGTCGTTGAGGTCCAGTCGGTCGGGGTGGGCGTTGAGTTCGAGGATGACGCCGCGCTCTTTCGCCCCTTTCATGATCTTTTCCATATTGAGCGGATAGGCCTCACGTTCATTGATGAGCCGGCCGCTGGGATGCCCCAGGATGTTGAAATAAGGGTTGTCCATCGCCCGCAGAATGCGCTCGGTCTGTTTGTCTGCCGAGAGATTGAAATGGGAGTGAACCGAGCAGATGGTGAAATCGAGCTTGGCTAGAACTTCGTCAGGCAGGTCGAGGGAACCATCTTTGAGAATATCGACTTCGATCCCTTTGAGGATACGAAAGCCGCCGTACTCATTAGTGAGTTTCTCGATCTCTTCGATCTGCTTCTCCAGCCGCTTGCGGTTCAGGCCTTTGGCCACCGTCACCGCCTGGCTGTGCTCGGTGATGGCCAGATAGCTGTAGCCGAGGGAGCGTGCGGCTTCAACCATCTCCTGAAGTGAGGCACGACCGTCAGTCGCGTGGGTGTGAGCGTGCAGCTCGCCACGGATATCGGAGCGATCGATCAACACAGGCAGGCAGCCTTCCTGCGCCGCCTCGATCTCGCCCCGGTTTTCCCGCAGCTCCGGCGGGATAAAGGCCAGCCCCACACTGGCGAAGACCTCCTCCTCATCGGAACCTGCAACGCGTTCTTCATCGTCTTCTTTGCCCTTGAAGACACCGTATTCATTCATCTTGAGATTCTTTTTGACAGCGATCTTGCGTACCGCAACGTTGTGCGCTTTTGACCCGGTGAAATAGTAGAGAGCAGCACCGTAGCTGACTTCGGGCACTACCCGCAGATCAACTTGAAGCCCGCTGCGCAGTCGAATCGAGGATTTGGTTTTGCCCTGGGCGATCACCTCGGTCACATCTTCGTAGCCGGTGAAGCGCTCCATGACCGTGCTGTCCTTTTTGCAGGTCACGAGGATGTCGAGGTCCCCCACGGTTTCGCGCCGTCGGCGATAGCTGCCGGCGATGGTGACCTGCTTGACCCCATCGATTTTTTGGAGGTATTCGCACAGGGGAATGACGATTTGTTCGGCGTCCGCCAGTTTTGTGCGTTTAGCGGAATCCTGAACTCGTTTCAGTTCTTTGAGGATTTTCTGTTCGGTTTTCTTACCGAATCCTTCCAGTTCTCGAATTTTTTCATCTTCTGCAGCTTTTTTAAGATCCTCAAGGCTCTCGATGCCCAGTTCATGATAAAGCGTCGCCACCCGTTTCGGGCCGAGCTGTTGGATTTCAAGCAACTTGGACAGCTCCCCGGGAACCTTCTGTTCCAGTTCGTCCAGCATTTCCAATGTTCCGGTTTCGGCAATCTCTGCAATTTTCTCGGCCAGATCCTTCCCGATATCAGGAAGCTCAGCGAGATCCTCCCCGTCTTCGAGCATCTTGACGATGCTCCGCGACTGATCCTCCACCGTCCGTGCCGCATTGCGATAGGCGCGGACGCGAAAGGCATTGGCTCCGCTGATTTCGAGCAGGTCGGCGATGTGGTTGAAAATGCGTGAAATGTCGGTATTCTGAATGGGCATCTGCGAGATAAGCTCCTTTCAAGTCTACTGGAAATTTACTGTATTTGGATGGGAATGCAAATGCGGGACGAGGGACGAGAAAGGCGTGAGGTGTGAAGGCTTGGGGCTTGGGGCTTGGGGCTTGGGGCTTGGGGCGTGAGGCGTGAGGCGAGAGGAGTGAGGAGTGAGGAGTGAGGAGTGAGGAGTGAGGAGTGAGGAGTGAGGAGGTGGTATGGATATTGGGTCTGTGAAGTTTGAACCTGGTGATCTTTTGCTGGTGGTGGATGTTCAGAATGATTTCTGTCCTGGTGGGGCTTTGCCCATTGAAGGGGGCGATGAGGTCGTGCCGGTGCTCAATGATTGGATCCGTACGGCGCGAGATGCCGGAATCGGGCTTTATTTTTCACGGGACTGGCACCCGAAAAATCATATCAGCTTTGAGGAAAACGGCGGGCCCTGGCCGCCGCATTGTGTACAGGACACCGAGGGCGCACGTTTTCATCCGGATCTCGTGGTGCCTGACGAGGCCGTGGTTGTCACCAAGGGGACGCGCTTTGATCAGGATCAGAATTCCGCATTCGACAAGACCGGCCTGGCTGAGTGGCTGCATAAACAGAATATAAAGCGCATCTTCGTCGGTGGATTGGCGCAGGACGTCTGTGTCCGGGCCACCGTGCTCGATGGCCGACGGGAAGGCTTTGAAATGCACCTGCTTCAGGCGGCAACGCGGCCGGTAACGGCTGAAGGCGGGCAGGAGTCGCTGGAAAAAATGAGGCAGGCTGGGGCCGTTGTTATTCAGTCGCGCCGAGGCCATTCAGCGTTCGAACGAGTGACTTCCTCGACTTCATGATAGTTCCAGACGCGTTTTTCTCCAGTGGGAGTTTCAACTTCGATCCCTTCCCCCGAGCAGGAGAGGGCGCGGCCGTCTTCTTTTGTTTTCGGGTTATGGACAAAAACGTCGCGTCCCTGCTCGGTTTGCACACAAACGTCTGCCTTGGTCCTTGACGCTCATTTCAGATCAAATTCAACTTTTTCTCCACCGCAGAGTCGCCGTTCATCCTCGCAGTAAGCAACCTTGATCGGCTCGACACGGCACTCATGACATTGCAGAGTCATTTTCTTCGGAGTGATCGACAAATCGAGGGATTGGCCCCGGTAGCGCAATCTCAGGCACAGGCTTTTGATCTCCTTCGGCAGACAGGGGTTGAGCCGCAGCACTTCTCCGCGTGTCTCGATGCCGGTATAGGCCCGCTGGATCAGGTCCACGGTGCCGGCCATGGCGCCAAGGTGAATGCCTTCTGGGGTGGTGCCCCCCTGGATGTCGTCGATGTCGGAACGCAGGGCCATGGTGTAGAGATCCCAGCTTTCGGCGCGATCCGAACGGGTGAGAACCCAGGAGTGAACGACTTGGCTGAGGGTCGAGCCATGAGAGGTGCGCTGCAGGTAATAGTCAATATTTTTGGGAATAGTCTCATATTCAAAGGGGTAGCCGAGTCGTTCGAAGATCTCGCCCAACTCGTCGGCGGAGAAGAGATAGAAAAGCATGAGGACATCGCCCTGCTTGGAGCATTTATAGCGATTGGGCGTGTCGTTCTCCGCTTCGAGAATTCGATCAAGACGCATGACCCTGCCGTATTTCTCCTGATAGCTCTGCCAGTCGAATTCCTCGAGCTGGTCGTATCCTTCAAACTGGCTGATAATGCCGTCGTCGTGAAAAACCAGACGCATTCTGCGGCTGATATGATCCCATTTTCTGATTTCTTCATCCTGCAGATCGAGACCTTCGGTCAATTCCCGGTGCCGATCGCGGGGCAGGGTGTCGAGCACTTTAAGGGCGCAGATAAAGACCCACACCGCCATAACGTTAGTGTAGGCGTTGTTGTCGAGTCCCGGTTTGTCACTGTCGGGGTACGCGTCATGGTATTCGTCGGGCCCCATGACGCCGAGGATTTCATAGCGTTGATGCTCTTCACTCCAGGTGGCGAGGCTGGCCCAGAAGCGGGCGATCTCCAGGATCATCTCCGCGCCGTAGAAGCAGAGAAATTCCAGGTCTCCGGTGGCCTGGTAATACTGCCAGGCATTCCAGGCGATGGCTGAGTTGACATGACGCTGCAGGCGAGAATTATCGGGGATCCAGTTGTCCGATTTCGGGTTGAGATGAACCTTCTGGCTCTCTTCGCGACCATCGCTGCCGCTTTGCCAGGGATACATGGCGCCGGCGTATCCCGCTGCCTGCGCGGCAGCGCGTGCTTCGTTGAGCCGCCGGTAGCGGTAGTTGAGCAGGGTCCGCGTAATCTCCGGAGTGCGCAGGTTAAGCAGGGGAAAGATAAACAGTTCGTCCCAGAAAATATGGCCCCGATAGGCTTCGCCGTGCCATCCACGGGACGGAACACCGACATCGAGCTTGATGGTCTGCATGCTGACGGTCTGCAGCAGATGGAAGATATGCAGCCGCAGGATCATCTTGTTGCGGGCGCCTTTTTCGCTGTCATCCTCTTCGAGATCCATGCCGTAACGACGCCAGAGGTGCTGCCAGCGCATGGTATGTTCCTCAAGCAGTTCATTGAATCCCGGTGCGCGCGAAATGGCCTTGCAGGCATCGAGTCCGCATTCGGATATCGCTTCATCGCGCGAGGTGAACAGGCTCACCGTTTTCTCAATGCGGATCTGCTGACCCTGTTTTACGTCGAGCCGGATCAGCTGGCTGATATAGTCGTCGGTTCGTTCCAGGTGGCGCGCCTGTTTCTGCGCTTCGCCGCCGACTTCGTAACGGGTTCGTGCGGCTAGGGCGATCTCGATCCTCGACTGGCGGGTGCGTGATTTGAGATAGATCGTTTCCTGGTTGATCTGCTCCGTTCCGACCGGCTCCAGATGCCGGCTGGCCAGGTCGCGATAGCGGGGGACGTTGTTGTTGATGACGCGACCGTCCAGTGCGCTGCGGATTTCCAGGGTTCCGGACCAGTTTTCCGGCCGCAGGGTCGTTTCCATGGCCGCCAGGTGGCGATGCCCCATGTGGACGAAGCGGCGTTGATCGAGAAAGGTGAGGCGCCCCTCAGAATCTTTGAAGCGGATTTTGCGGCGCAGGACACCGATCCTGAGGTGAAGCTGTTGACGGAAATCGAGTATTTCAACCCGGTCCAGGTCCAGCCACTCGCCGCCGTCCGGACGAAAGGACAGCGGCAGCCAGTTGGGCAGGTTGACCAGGTCTTCGTTTTCAATGGTCCGGCCGGCAATGTCGGTGTTGAGTCGGTTGTAGCCTCCCGCCAGATAGGTGCCGGGGTAATGCACGCCGTCGTCTTGAGACTCCGGCGCGGCCCCCCGGGTGCAGAAATACCCGTTGCCCAGGGTGCAGAGGGCTTCTCGCAGCTTCTCCTGTTCCGGATCGAAATCTTCGTAGATCAGGGACCAGCTGTTCATTATTCTTCATCCTCTTCTTCGCGTTCTTCGAGAAAATCATGGAGCTTGCGCAGAAAGATGCGCACTTCAGCGGTATCTTCCAGGGCGTAGCGGGCATGGGTGGGGCGCGCTTCCTCGTCCCGTACCAGGATGCCGATCCCCTGTTGCTCGATCTCGCGCAGCGCGTCTTCATCAGTGAGGTCGTCGCCGATGTAGATCGGCACCACATCGCGGCGGTTCAGATTGAGCTTTTCGAGCAGCCAGCGCAGCGCACGACCTTTATCCCAGTCGATGTCGGGGCGCAGCTCGTGGATCATCTTGCCGCCGGTTTTGCGCAGGTCTTTGCTCTGCGCCAGCACCTCGTCCACCGCCTGTTCAACCTGGGCATGCTGTGATTCAGGCACACGCCGGAAATGGACGGCGATGGCGAATTTTTTGCGTTCCACCTGTGCGCCTTCAAGGGAATCGAGGCGCTCATGCAGAGCTTTTTCCGCCTGATCCAGGGCCGGCAGAAAGGCTTCGCCCTGGCGGTTTTCCATGGTTCGGCCCTCAGGGTCGGCAATGTCGAACCCGTGACTTCCGGCATAATGAATCCGCTTGACGCCGGCGAGCTGCTCCACGTCGCGGCGGTCGCGGCCGCTGACGATGGCGACGGTGCAATAATCGGCGAGATCCTGCACCGTCTGGCGCATCTCTTCGGTGATGACCGCATCTTCAGGGCGATCAACGATGGGAGTGAGGGTCCCGTCATAGTCGAGGAAGACCGCCGGCTGCCTGTTTTTGAGACGGCAGGTCACGTCATTAAAACGATCGAGGGCGCAGGGGAGATCGTCGGTTGTTTTTTCGGAGCTCTGGTTGTTTTTTTCTACTTTCACTTCCGCCAGATCCTCGACAACCACATCGGCATAGCGGGCCAGCTCCTCTCGCTGATTGGAGCGGTCGACGCCGATGACCAGCCCGAAACCGCCAGCCCGTCCAGCCTGCACCCCCGATTGGGAGTCTTCAACCACCACTGAACGTGCAGGCGCGGCGCCGAGCTTTTCGGCTGCGGCAACAAAAACATCCGGCGCCGGTTTGCCGGGCAGTCCCATTTCCTCCGCGTCGAGGCCGTCCACCCGAGCATCGAACAGGTCATGTGCGTTGGCCGCCTTGAGAACCTTGCGGGCGTTTTTACTAGCAGATATGATGGCCGTCTTGATGCCGGCCCGTTTTAGCTTCTCAATCAGCTCGACAGTGGTCTCGTACCGCTGAGCCCCCTGTTCTTCAAGGACTTCCTGGAAAAAGCTGTTTTTGCGATTGCCCAGGCCGCAAATGGTCTCTTTTTCGGGGCCGTCCCCTGATTCGCCCTCAGGTAATTCAATTCCCCGCGATTTGAGGAAATCGCGCACACCGTCATAGCGGGGCTTGCCGTCGACGTAACGGGTGTAGTCCGCTTCGACACTGAACGGCTCGTACTGCTCTCCGGTGCGCTCGGAGCGCTGCTGCAGATAGCTGTCGAACATCTTTTTCCAGGCGGCGGCATGAACATGGGCGGTTTGGGTGACAACACCGTCCATATCGAAAATGACGGCGTCAAACTGACTGGCAGAGATAATAGGACGATTACTGTTCATGGTATCCTTCCTGTTGCGATTTTCCATGATGATATCGATAGATTGGATGGAAGCATTCACCTCGAATCTTCTGAAGTTTCGCTCAAGGCCTCGAACCCGGAAATAACATCAAAGAGTTCTTCGGAGATCGTATTCTGGCGCAGGGTGTGAAAGGTCCGGGTCAGTTCTTCCTTGGTCTCTTCGATATTTTTTTCGGCTCTCTGCATTGACGCCAGGCGGGCGGCATTTTCAGCGGCCATTGATGATGCGAAGGCACGAAAAAAGGCGACAAAAAGGTATTCGCCGATCAATGCGCCGAACAGCTCCTCCCAGGGCAGGGTGTAGAGAGGGATCTGACGGTCAACCCATTGCCGGCCGCCAAGATCCTTAAGCCACTTTTGATCAGGCGGCAGCAGATTGACCCGATGCTGGGTATAGGACGATCCCCCGGCAGGATGATTATGAAACAGAATCAGTCGAAGTTCCCCATGCTTTTTGCGAATTTCAGCGAGAAGCAGAAGGATCTGCTGGACTTTGGGTGAGATGCCTTCGGCCGAGGGAGGAAGGGAGAAAAACTGGTTGACTTTACCGATCGTATCTTCCATCAGACCATGGGCTTTGGCACCGATCACCCAGGTCAGCAGGCGATCATCCTTGATTTTCATTTCATGGCGGGCGGCCTGTACGAATTCAACAATCGCTTCGTTAAAGCGGCCGGCCATACCCTGATCCGATCCGAAGACAATGATCAGGGTTTTATGCGGTTCTTTCTGATTCCCTACCAGCGGATGAGTGCGCAAAGCCGCCCTGAGTCCCATTTCCACCGACTCGAAATACCGGTCCAGGGAACGGGTCGCGTCCTCGTACTGGCGAATGCTCACGGCCGCCAAAGATTTCATGGTTCGCACGACGGTATGCAGATCGTCAGCGCTCTTGAGCTTGCGTTCCATGTCCTGAAGGGTCTGCATGTCCAATCACTCTCCCTGGCAGCGGCGTTATTCAGCCTCGCTGTGGTTCTCAGAATCTATCACAAGATCGGCGATCGCCTCGGAGGCTGTCTGTCGCAGGGTCGCGAGGTCTTCATCGGTGAGTTTTTCTCCGTTCTCGATTTTGTCTGCAATTTTTAGGATGTGCTGCAGCCCGTCGCGTATCAGGGTCTCAGCCTCCATCAGCTTGTCATCCGGAACGGAGTCGAAAATTCCCTCGTTGACGGCAAGCAGTACGATGATCTGCTCTGCGGCGGGAAGGGGGGCATACTGCGGCTGTTTCAGGACAGAGCGTATCCGCTTTCCTCTTTCCAGTGTCTTGCGGGTATCCTCGTCGAGCCGGGTTCCAAAGCGGGAGAAAGCTTCAAGCTCCTCGAATTGCGAATAGGTCAGGCGCAGATCGCCGGCGACTGCCCGATAAGCAGGAAACTGGGTTTTGCCGCCGACCCGCGAAACCGACATGCCGATATCGATGGGCGGCAGAACGCCTTTGCGGAACAACCCTGGCGACAGATAGATCTGGCCGTCGGTGATGGAAATCAGGTTGGTCGGGATGTAGGCGGAGATATTCTGGGCCTCGGTTTCAATGATGGGTAGGGCGGTCAGTGACCCGCCGCCGAGTTCGTCGCGCAGATGGGTCGAGCGTTCAAGCAGGCGCGAATGAATATAGAATATGTCGCCAGGGAAGGCTTCCCGTCCGGGCGGGCGGCGCAACAGCAGTGAGAGTTCGCGGTAGGACCGGGCGTGATGGGTGAGGTCGTCGTAGACGACCAGCACGTCCTCGCCCTGCTCCATGAAATATTCCGCCATGGTGGTCGCGGCATAAGGTGCAATGAACCGCAGGCCCGGGGCATCATCGCCCTCAACGGTCACGACAGTGGTATAGTCCATGGCACCTCGTTGCTCAAGGTCTGCGATGACTCGCGCAACGCTCGAAGCGCGCTGGCCGATGGCGCAGTAGACACAGAGCACCCCCTTGCCTTTCTGGTTGATGATCGTATCGATGGCGATGGCTGTTTTTCCTGTCTGGCGGTCTCCGAGGATCAACTCGCGCTGCCCGCGTCCAATGGGAATCAACGCATCGATTGCCTTGAGGCCTGTCATCAGTGGTACAGTCACGGGGGCCCGGTCCATGATTTCAGGGGCGGGCCGCTCCACTGCACGTCGTTCGCGAAAGCGCAGTGGACCCTTGCTGTCGCGGACCCGGCCGCTGGGATCGACCACGCGGCCGATCAGCTCTTCCCCCACCGGGACATCGAGGACACGGCCGGTGCGGTGGACCTCGTCTCCCGCGCCCAGGTGATCGTAATCGTCAAGCATGACGACGCCGATTTCGCGGACGTTGATATTGAAGGCCAGCCCAAGCGCGTTGCCGGGGAATGACAGGAGTTCTTCGCCCTGGACGCCTGCCAGGCCCCGCACGCGGGCAATGCCTTTGCCCACATAACTTATCCGACCGACGATACGAGGTTCCAGACGCGGCGAAAAATTATCGAGACTCTGCTCCAGAGTCGAGAATATGTCATCCAGCCACTGGTCTGACTGGGATGGTTTATCAGTCATAGGATCATTCATTTCCCTGTTGCTGGGGAGAATTGTTCTTGTCAGAGTTGCCTTGATTGCCGGTGGTTTTCTCTTTTCCCTCTTTTTCGTCGCTTTCTCGCTGACTTTTTTCTTCGAACAGGGTCAGTACCTGGCTCTCAAGTTCATCCAGGTAGCCTGCGATGCTCCAAGAGAATTTAACACTGCCGGCATTTGCCTCGACTCCCAGGGGTTGTTCGTGATCTACCTTGTAAGCGACCTCGGCGTCTTTTTCATAGAATTCGCGTAAAGCGGCTGTGATCTTGTCCTTCATGGAGGTATCGAGTTCGAAGGTGGACCGAACCTCGATTTCACCTTCCTCGGCGGCCTTTGAAAGTCTCTGTTTAACCTCATCGTCGAGTTTTTTCATCCGTGCCAGCAGGACTTCAGCCAGCCGGTTGTTCAGAGGTTCATCAGCCAGGTCCTGCAGAACCCGCTGAACAAAGTGCAGAATTTCCTGGGCGGAGCGTTTTTTCAGGCCGCGCGCAAAATCTTCCTTTTCTTTCTCCAGGGACTGAAGCCAGCTCTGACGCTTGCTTTGGACCTGGTCGCGTGCCTGTTCTAGGAGTTCCTGCCGCCGTAACTGGGCCTCATTTTCTGCTTCTTCCAGCTTTTGCCGACTCTGCTCCTCCATTTCTTCCTGCTTTTCACGGAACTCGTCGATCTGCTGCTGGGCCTCGGCGCGCATTTCCGAAGCTTCCTGCAGCCGGGCGGCGATCCTCTCCTCCCGCTCGTTCATGTGCTTGACAATCGGCTTGTAAAGAAACCGCTTGAGCAGAAAAACAAGGATGAGAAAGTTGACGATCTGCGCGACAACCGTAAACCAGTTGATGAGCATTTCAGCCTCCGCCGGCCTGTTCCAGGAAATGGTTCCAGAATGGATTGGCGAAGATCAGAATCATCGACACCACAAATGCATAGATCGCTGTCGATTCGACCATCGCCAGGCCGACGAACAGGGTGCGGGTGATGGTGTTGGTTTCATCGGGCTGCTGCGCCATGGCCTGGAGCGCCTGAGCAAGAGCACGCCCTTCACCGAGCGCGGGGCCGATGGCGCCGATTCCGATACACAAGCCGCTGCTGATGATGGAGGCGACTGCGACCCAACCAAGACTATCCATGGGATGATCCTCCTTTATCTTGTTGTTGCTCGCTCTTTTTTTCCTGGTCCTGGTGCGCCCGGGCGGCAGCTGCCAGGTAAACCGCAGCCAGAACCGCAAAAATGTAAGCCTGGATCACCCCCGTGATCAGACCCAGGATATTCATCAGGACGGGGAAGAACAGGGGGGCGAGAGACAGCAGAATGCCGGCAATCATGGCCCCGCTCATGATGTTGCCGAACAGGCGCACTGCCAGGGCCAGAGTGCGTGACAGCTCCCCCATGAGGTTGAATGGAAGCATGAAAGGGGTGGGCTGGATATAGAGTTTGAGGTAGCCGATCAGCCCCCGACGCCGGATGCCCCAGATCGGCACAGCGACAAAGACGCAGATCGCCAGGGCGGCCGTGGTGGACAGTGAACCCGTTGGCGCGCGATAGCCGGGAACCACCGAGAGCACGTTCGGCAGCAGGATAAAAAGAAAGAGCGTGCCGATGAAGGGGAGGAACTCATCGACCGGTTTAAGTCCCATATCACTGATTTGTTGGCGGATGTTGCTCACCACCACTTCCAGCAGGTTCTGGCCTCGTCCGAGTTTTTCACCGGAGGTCAGGCGCAGGGTCACCAACGCCGAGGCCCCGACCAGCAGAACCATATTGAGCCAGGTCACGACAATGGTGGAATTGAGCCTGGCAAAACCATGCTGCCAGTAAATGAAAGCATCCGGGGTGATTTCCATAAAATCAAGACTCGAGATTGAAGGATTTAAAAGTTGTCGGCTGCCTGAGAGCCCGCATTACGCGTCACCGTCGCCTTTCCCTTGAGTCGGGTCAGTATCTGCCGGGTCATCAGCAGACCGACCAGAGCGGCAGCCATGGCCTGCCAACCCCAGGGAACCAGGGCATAAAAAGCAGCCAGGGTGACGGTTAGGCGCAGAAAGAAACTACCGATGAGCAGCAGGTGCGGATTGCGGCTGACGGGAATTCGCGTCACTGTCAGCCACAGGCCGCCGAAATAGAAAAAGCCGATGGCGCTTCCCGCCGCAAGGGCGGCCGCCAGTTGCCACAATTCAATCTTCATTTCTTTTTTTCCTGCCTGGGTGGTTCTTTCTGATCATGGGTAAATTGATCTTCGATGCTCTGTCGCTCGCGGGAGATCCAGTACCAGGCGTTGAAACATCCGACGCCGATGCCGATAACCAGCATCATCAGGGTCCACGAATACTGACTCTTGAAGCGGGCGTCGATCCAGACCCCTACGGCGATGGCAATCAGGGCCGGGATCGTCACCGACCAGCCCACCAGCCCGAACATGCCAAGCCCGAACCATACGCCCTGATCCCCCTGGCTCCGGGCGCGCAGCTTGCGCTTCTGTGTTTCTTTGACCTTGCGCCGGAACTCCTCGTGGGGGTCGCTGTTTTTCTTCTCTTCAGTCAAAATCTCTGTCCTGATTTATGTTGGAAGGTTCAGACCTGCATGAACCGCCGCAGGAAATCAGCTTCCAGTCGCGCCACCGCAGTCTTGACCTGGCGCTCCTGTTCATCGAGTTCCGCGAAGCGCTCCTCCACCATTTCCACCAGCTCCGTCAAAGGTGCGTCGGAAACGGCGTTGCGTACTGAGACCCGCACCTCCTGACCTTGTTTGATGAGCACTCCGCGATCCACTGCCACGAACTTCTCTTCGTCGTTCTCCGCCGGGAGATAGCTGAGCAGGCCGGGCGCCAGGACAGTGACAAAATCGATATGGTTGGGGCGCAGGCCGAAGGAACCGTTCAATGCCGTGGCGGTGACGCTGACGACCTCGGTTTCAAGAAGAATGCGCGTGGGGAGAAATATTCTCAGCTTCATGCCGCCTCTCCGCCATCTGAATCCTGCGGATTCCTGTCTTCGCCTTCGCCTTCGCCTTTGTCCTTGTCCTGATCTGACGAATTCGACGCCTTACGTGCTTTTTCCCGCGCCTCATCCACTTTGCCGATCATGTACAGCGCTTTTTCCGAAAAGTCGCTGAATTCGTCATTGAGAATGCGCTCGCAGCCATCAAGGGCATCTTCAAGGGAAACGGATCTGCCCGGCGTGCCGGTAAACTGCTCGGTGGTGAAAAAAGGTTGAGTCAGAAACCGCTCAAGGCGGCGAGCGCGGAAAACGGTTTTGCGGTCATCGCGGGAGAGTTCCTCCATGCCGAGCATGGCGATGATGTCTTTGAGATCCTCATAGGATGCCAGGGTGCGACGAATCTCCTGGGCAATCCCGTAATGCCGCTCGCCCACCACTTGGGGGGTAAGCATTTTGGAGTTGGACTGGAGAGGATCCACCGCGGGATAGAGGCCTTCACTGGCGCGCTTGCGCGACAACACGATGGACGCTGAAAGGTGCGAGAACGTATGCACCGCTGCCGGGTCGGTAAGGTCGTCGGCAGGCACATAGACCGCCTGAATCGAGGTGATCGCCGCGTGAGCCGTATTGGTGATGCGCTCCTGCAGTGCAGAGAGTTCCGAAGCCATCGTCGGCTGATAACCCAGGCGCGACGGCATCAATCCGAGCAGGCCGGAGAGCTCCATCCCCGCCTGAATGAAGCGGAATATGTTGTCCACCAGCAGAAGTACATCCTGTCGGCGATCATCTCGAAAATATTCCGCCATGGTCAAAGCGGTCAGCCCGACCCGGAAGCGGCTGCCCGGCGGCTCGTTCATCTGGCCGAAGACCATGACGGTGTTGTCGAGGACACCGGCATCCTTCATCTCCCGGTAGAGTTCTTCGCCTTCGCGGCAGCGTTCCCCGATGCCGCAGAAGATTGAAACGCCCTCGTGTTCGCCGACCATATTGTGGATCAACTCGGTGATGAGTACGGTTTTGCCGACCCCTGCACCACCGAAAAGACCCGCCTTGCCGCCGCGTTCCAGGGGCGAAAGGACATCGATGGCCTTGATGCCGGTGGTGAAGATTTCCGACTCGGTGGCGCGCTCCGTCAACCCGGGTGCCTTGTGGTGGATTGAACGACGCTCCTGCGCATCGACAGAACCTTTGCGGTCGATGGTTTCACCGAAAACGTTGAACATTCGCCCAAGTGTTTCGGTGCCGACCGGGGCCTTCAGTGTCTCGCCGGTGTCCTTGATGGCGGCACCCAGGGCGAGACCCCGGGTGGGTGTCAGGGCGTTGCCGCGCACCGTCTGGCCATCCAGGTGCAGCGCGACTTCCACCAGGATCTCCCCGTTCTCACCGGCGATCAGCAGGTTGTTGATGCCCGGCACGCCCCTGGTGAAGCGAGCTTCCACAACACTCCCGACGATGGAGGTGATAGTCCCGTATGACGATTCCTGAGTTATCATAAATAAAAGCAGAAAAAGTGTATTTCAGTTATTTCGCACATGATCAGAACTTATCGTGAGTCGGGTGTTTGTCAAGAACCGCCGGCGCCGGCCGGAAAAACCAGAACGTCCCCGAAATCGCCGTTTCTGGATTTGACAGAGTGTATCTGACTGATACAACGAAATATAACGGGTTCAGGTGATATTAAAGGAGGAAACAGATGACGAAGCGCAACGATTCGATCCGCTGGTTCGAAACTCTCAACAATAAAGACGTTGCCCTTGTCGGAGGCAAGAACGCCTCCCTGGGCGAAATGATCAGGACGCTCAAGTCCGAGGGGATCTGTGTGCCTGACGGATTTGCGACCACTGCGGATGCCTATCGTCGCTATATCACAGAAAATAATCTGGAGGAAAAGATCCGTCAGCGACTTGAGGAATACCGTAAAGGCGACAAGACGCTGCACAAGACGGGCGATACGATCCGCCGCATGATCAGAAGAGGAAAATGGCCTGATGAGACTGCCATCGCCATACGCGATGCCTACCGGGAACTCTGCCGACGCAGTGGCGAAGAGGAGGTCGATGTGGCGGTTCGCAGTAGCGCGACCGCTGAAGACCTCCCCGATGCCAGCTTTGCCGGGCAGCAGGAAACCTTTCTCAACATCACCGGAGAGGAAGAACTGCTCGACGCCTGCCGCAAATGCTACGCTTCGCTCTTTACCGACCGCGCCATCAGCTACCGTGAAAACAAGGGCTTCGATCACATGCAGGTGGCCTTGTCGGTGGGGGTACAGAAGATGGTGCGCTCGGACAAGGCCGGTGCGGGAGTGATGTTCTCTATCGATACCGATACCGGCTTCCCCGATGTGGTGGTGATCGATGCAGCCTGGGGTCTGGGAGAAAACGTCGTGCAGGGATCGGTGACGCCGGACAATTACACGGTGTTCAAGCCGCTGCTGCAGGACAAGACCCTGAGACCGATTCTGAATAAAACCATCGGCGGAAAAGAGAAGAAGATGGTGTACGCGCGCGGCGCTGGCAACACCACCCGCAATGTCGAGACTTCAGCCAGAGAGAGACATTCCTTTGTGCTCTCCGATGATGAAATCCTGCAGCTTGCGCGCTGGGCGGCGGTCATCGAGCGCCATTACGGCACGCCGATGGATATGGAATGGGCCAAGGACGGCGACAGCGGAGAGCTGTTCATCGTTCAGGCACGCCCTGAAACGGTGCAATCGCGCAAAGAAGCGGGCGTCCTGAAAAGCTATCACCTCAAACAGAAGGGCGAGGTACTGCTCACAGGCATGGCGATCGGTGAGTCGGTCGCAGCGGGCAAAGTGCAGGTGATCAAGAGCGCAAGCGAAATTGAACGCTTCGAGGACGGCAACATCCTGGTCACCGGGATGACCGACCCCGACTGGGTGCCGATCATGAAAAAAGCGGCCGGCATTATCACCGATCATGGCGGCCGCACCTCTCATGCCGCCATCGTCAGCCGCGAGCTGGGGATCGCGGCGGTCATCGGCACTGAGCATGGCACGGGCGAACTCAAGGATGGGCAGGAGGTGACGCTGTCGTGCGCCGAGGGGGATCAGGGCAAGATCTACGAAGGGATTCTCGAGTACGAGGAGACGGAGGTGAACCTCGACGATCTGCCTGAAACCAAAACTCAGATCATGATGAATATTGCAAGCCCTGCAGCGGCATCGCGCTGGTGGCGTCTGCCCTGCCGGGGGATCGGGCTGGCCCGGATGGAATTCATCATCAACAACCAGATCAAGGCTCATCCCATGGCATTGCTGAAATACGATGAGCTGGAAGACAAGGACGCAAAACGACAGATTCGCGAGCTGACCCGTCACTATGACGACAAGAGCGAGTATTTCATCGACCAGCTCGCCCAGGGGATCGCGATGATTGCGGCGAGCCAGTATCCCGATCCGGTCATTGTGCGCATGAGCGACTTCAAGACCAATGAGTACGCCGATCTCATCGGCGGGCGCCAGTTCGAGTTTTCCGAAGAGAACCCGATGCTCGGCTTCCGGGGCGCATCGCGCTACTACAGCGAACATTACCGCGCCGGATTTGCACTCGAATGCGCCGCGATCAGGCGGGTGCGCGAAAAGATCGGCCTTGGCAACGTGGTTGTGATGATTCCCTTCTGCCGCACGCTCAAGGAGGCCGACCGGGTTCTTGAAGTCATGGCCGAAGAGGGGCTGGTGCGCGGGCAGAAGGGGCTCGAGGTTTATGTGATGGTGGAGATCCCCTCCAACGTGGTGCTGGCCGAGCAGTTTGCCGAGCGTTTCGACGGCTTCTCCATCGGTTCCAACGACCTGACCCAGCTCACTCTCGGCGTCGACCGCGACAGCGCGGTGCTCAAGGAGGTGTTCGACGAGCGTGATGAAGCCGTGAAAAAAACCATCGCCCAGGCGATCCGGGCCGCCAACAAGACCGGCACCAAGATCGGCATCTGCGGTCAGGCGCCAAGCGACTACCCCGATTTCGCCGCGTTTCTGGTTGAGGAGGGGATCGATTCAATTTCGCTGAATCCTGACAGCGTGATCGGAGTGATCCGGCGGGTGGCCGAAGTAGAAAAACGGTTGTAATTTCCGCTGACCATTCAGCCCCCCCCAGCGGGGGGGGGTGGGAGGGGGGATAACATGGCTATTTGCCTTGATCAGAATCCTTTCCGGCGCCAATGTGACGTATTGTGGCACTGAAGACGACTATCCTGTGGTTCAGTAAAAGGCAGTGCTGACGCATGAAATTCCCTACGCCGATAAACAGCGCTACTCCGGGGGGACTCTAAAATATTTTGTCGCAAAACAACCCTAGACAACGCTTCGGCTTTTCGCTAAGGTAGCGTGGCATGACTGTGATTTCACCCAGGAGGCTGCGCCATGAGAGACGAGAGGAAGCAACTGGTTCACTGCGGGAGAACCATCGGTCCTGAAGAAGTGGAGGCGATTCAGGAAACGGTTTCGACATGTTCAGGATTGAGCCGATTCGAACTGGCATTTACCATTTGTGAGCACCTGGATTGGCGCACCGCTTCGGGGAGTTTGAAGAGGGATGCCTGCCTGAAGCTACTGGAGAAGCTCGAACAGCAGGGATTGCTGAAGCTTCCGCGGAAGCGGACCATCGCCCCGGGAGCGGGGCTGAAGAAGCAGCCGAAGCCGACGCGCAGAACGGAGGCGACCACGGCGGTAAAAGGCAGCGTCGCAGAGATCGGACCGGTTCGGCTGGCAGGGGCGGACAGCAAGGATGCGGCCGATCTATGGAACGAGTATGTGAGCCGCTATCACTACCTGGGGTACACGCCTCCCATCGGCTGTTTCCAACGCTACTTCATCGAGAGCGAGAGGGGGCTTTTGGGGTGTCTGCTGTTTTGCGGCGCGGCGAAGTCGTTGCAGGAGCGGGATCGCTTTATCGGCTGGAGCAAGGATGAGCGACTGAGGAACCTGGGGTTCGTCATCAACAACAGCCGTTTTCTGGTGTTTCCCTGGGTACAGGTGAAAAACCTGGCAAGCCACACCTTAGGGAAGGCGGCAAGGCGCATCGGGGACGATTGGCACAAACGTTGGGGATATCGGCCGCTGCTGTTGGAAACGTTCGTGGACCCTGAGCTTTATGCAGGGACCTGTTATCTGGCAGCGAACTGGCAGTACCTGGGGATGACGACCGGCCAAGGTCTGGCGCGCAGGGGAAAGAGCTACAGCACGACCCCCAAGAAGATCTTCGTGAAGCCGCTTGCGGGAGATTTCCGCGGCGCGCTTTGCTCGTAGCAGGCAGGGGGTGGCGCCATGGGCAAAGCGAGCCGCCGTGCGAACCGCGAAGAGATCAAGGCGAAGGCAAGGCAGAGAAAACGCGCGCAGAAGGAACTCGGACGCAAGCAGGAAGAAGAGGGGTTGAAGAGGGCCTCCCACGCCACGATCGCCAACCGCAAGAGCGGCTATAAAAGCGTGGAGGAGGAGGGTCTTGCCCGCAACGAGGCGGCCTGGGAGCAGCTCAAGGTGTTTCGCGGCCAGTTGCCGGTGCTTTTGAGGCGATTGTCGGCGATACCGGATCCGAGAACCGCGAAGAAGACCAAGCACAAGCTATCCGTGCTGCTGATGTTGGGAATTCTGTCGTTCGTGCTGCAGATGGCATCCTCGCGGGAGGTGACCAGGGAAATGAGCCGTCCGATGCTCTGGGAGAACCTGAAGGCCCTGTTTCCCGAACTCGAAGAGACCCCCCACCATGACACCCTCAAGAGGGTATTGTCACAAATCGAGGTGGACCAGATCGCGTCGGTACAGCTGGAATTGATCCGGAAGTGGATACGAAACAAGAAGTTTTCCCGATACTTGGTCAATAATTGCTATCCCGTTGCGGTAGACGGTACGCAGAAGATGGCGCGCGGCTGGCTTTGGGACGAAGAATGCCTGCAACGCACGTTCAATAGAGGGCAGAGCGCGGAGCAGACGCAGTACTACGTCTATGTCCTGCAGGCGAATCTCGCCTTTTCCGGCGGGATGAGCATTCCCTTGATGAGCGAGTTCCTGTGCCATACGCAAGGAGATTCGCACAGGAGCAAGCAGGACTGCGAGCTGAAAGCTTTTTATCGATTGGCTGCGAGGCTCAAAGAGGCGTTTCCGGCGCTGCGGATCATGTTGTTGCTGGACGGGCTCTATGCGAACGGGCCAGTCATGGAGCTGTGCCGCCGGAACAAATGGCAGTACATGATCGTGCTGAAGGACGACGCCTTGCCGAGCACGGTGAAGGAATTTCAGGCCCTGGCACGGCTTGAGCCGAAGAACCGGCATTTTCAAACCTGGGGCGGCAGGCAGCAGCGTTTCAGATGGGCAAACAGGATAGAGTACAGCTTCGGGGCGAACGGCAGGAAGCGGGAGATCGTAAACGTCGTCGAATGTCTGGAGAGCTGGCAAGAGATTGGCAACCAGGGGTGCGACGTGGTGGAAAAGACCAGCCGGCACCTCTGGCTATCGAGTGAGCCCCTCGACCGATGGAACCTCCACGAGCGGTGCAATCTGGGCGCACGCTCGCGCTGGGGGGTCGAAACAGGCTTCCTGGTAGAGAAGCACCACGGCTACCAATACGAGCACTGTTTTAGCCATGATTGGAACGCGATGAAGGGTTTCCATTATCTGATGCAATTGGGGCACATGTTCAACATCATGGCGAGGTATTCGGAAAAGATCGCCAGAATCATTCGGGAGACCGGGGTGCGGGGATTGATCCGCTTGGTACGCGAAACGATAGCGAGTCCGTGGCTCAATCAGGCGTGGATCCGCGAGCAGATTGCTGCCCCTTTCCAGTTACGGCTGACATAAAAGAGGGTCAACCACACCTATCGCCGCAGGCGAAGGGGTAGGTACGCCCTGAATCAGGGGAAACAGCACGTGAGAAGCTCCGCCCACCCTGGGGCAGATGTCTCTGGGGTCATTCGGACAGCATTACGCCTCAAATTTCCCGCCGAGGCGTTGAGCACAGGCGCGGGTCATCGCTTCATGCGTCAGCACTGTCCGGGACAGTGCTGACGCATGAAATTCCCTACGCCGATAAACAGCGCTACTCCGGGGGGACTCTAAAATATTTTGTCGCAAAACAACCCTAGACAACGCTTCGGCTTTTCGCTAAGGTAGCGTGGCATGACTGTGATTTCACCCAGGAGGCTGCGCCATGAGAGACGAGAGGAAGCAACTGGTTCACTGCGGGAGAACCATCGGTCCTGAAGAAGTGGAGGCGATTCAGGAAACGGTTTCGACATGTTCAGGATTGAGCCGATTCGAACTGGCATTTACCATTTGTGAGCACCTGGATTGGCGCACCGCTTCGGGGAGTTTGAAGAGGGATGCCTGCCTGAAGCTACTGGAGAAGCTCGAACAGCAGGGATTGCTGAAGCTTCCGCGGAAGCGGACCATCGCCCCGGGAGCGGGGCTGAAGAAGCAGCCGAAGCCGACGCGCAGAACGGAGGCGACCACGGCGGTAAAAGGCAGCGTCGCAGAGATCGGACCGGTTCGGCTGGCAGGGGCGGACAGCAAGGATGCGGCCGATCTATGGAACGAGTATGTGAGCCGCTATCACTACCTGGGGTACACGCCTCCCATCGGCTGTTTCCAACGCTACTTCATCGAGAGCGAGAGGGGGCTTTTGGGGTGTCTGCTGTTTTGCGGCGCGGCGAAGTCGTTGCAGGAGCGGGATCGCTTTATCGGCTGGAGCAAGGATGAGCGACTGAGGAACCTGGGGTTCGTCATCAACAACAGCCGTTTTCTGGTGTTTCCCTGGGTACAGGTGAAAAACCTGGCAAGCCACACCTTAGGGAAGGCGGCAAGGCGCATCGGGGACGATTGGCACAAACGTTGGGGATATCGGCCGCTGCTGTTGGAAACGTTCGTGGACCCTGAGCTTTATGCAGGGACCTGTTATCTGGCAGCGAACTGGCAGTACCTGGGGATGACGACCGGCCAAGGTCTGGCGCGCAGGGGAAAGAGCTACAGCACGACCCCCAAGAAGATCTTCGTGAAGCCGCTTGCGGGAGATTTCCGCGGCGCGCTTTGCTCGTAGCAGGCAGGGGGTGGCGCCATGGGCAAAGCGAGCCGCCGTGCGAACCGCGAAGAGATCAAGGCGAAGGCAAGGCAGAGAAAACGCGCGCAGAAGGAACTCGGACGCAAGCAGGAAGAAGAGGGGTTGAAGAGGGCCTCCCACGCCACGATCGCCAACCGCAAGAGCGGCTATAAAAGCGTGGAGGAGGAGGGTCTTGCCCGCAACGAGGCGGCCTGGGAGCAGCTCAAGGTGTTTCGCGGCCAGTTGCCGGTGCTTTTGAGGCGATTGTCGGCGATACCGGATCCGAGAACCGCGAAGAAGACCAAGCACAAGCTATCCGTGCTGCTGATGTTGGGAATTCTGTCGTTCGTGCTGCAGATGGCATCCTCGCGGGAGGTGACCAGGGAAATGAGCCGTCCGATGCTCTGGGAGAACCTGAAGGCCCTGTTTCCCGAACTCGAAGAGACCCCCCACCATGACACCCTCAAGAGGGTATTGTCACAAATCGAGGTGGACCAGATCGCGTCGGTACAGCTGGAATTGATCCGGAAGTGGATACGAAACAAGAAGTTTTCCCGATACTTGGTCAATAATTGCTATCCCGTTGCGGTAGACGGTACGCAGAAGATGGCGCGCGGCTGGCTTTGGGACGAAGAATGCCTGCAACGCACGTTCAATAGAGGGCAGAGCGCGGAGCAGACGCAGTACTACGTCTATGTCCTGCAGGCGAATCTCGCCTTTTCCGGCGGGATGAGCATTCCCTTGATGAGCGAGTTCCTGTGCCATACGCAAGGAGATTCGCACAGGAGCAAGCAGGACTGCGAGCTGAAAGCTTTTTATCGATTGGCTGCGAGGCTCAAAGAGGCGTTTCCGGCGCTGCGGATCATGTTGTTGCTGGACGGGCTCTATGCGAACGGGCCAGTCATGGAGCTGTGCCGCCGGAACAAATGGCAGTACATGATCGTGCTGAAGGACGACGCCTTGCCGAGCACGGTGAAGGAATTTCAGGCCCTGGCACGGCTTGAGCCGAAGAACCGGCATTTTCAAACCTGGGGCGGCAGGCAGCAGCGTTTCAGATGGGCAAACAGGATAGAGTACAGCTTCGGGGCGAACGGCAGGAAGCGGGAGATCGTAAACGTCGTCGAATGTCTGGAGAGCTGGCAAGAGATTGGCAACCAGGGGTGCGACGTGGTGGAAAAGACCAGCCGGCACCTCTGGCTATCGAGTGAGCCCCTCGACCGATGGAACCTCCACGAGCGGTGCAATCTGGGCGCACGCTCGCGCTGGGGGGTCGAAACAGGCTTCCTGGTAGAGAAGCACCACGGCTACCAATACGAGCACTGTTTTAGCCATGATTGGAACGCGATGAAGGGTTTCCATTATCTGATGCAATTGGGGCACATGTTCAACATCATGGCGAGGTATTCGGAAAAGATCGCCAGAATCATTCGGGAGACCGGGGTGCGGGGATTGATCCGCTTGGTACGCGAAACGATAGCGAGTCCGTGGCTCAATCAGGCGTGGATCCGCGAGCAGATTGCTGCCCCTTTCCAGTTACGGCTGACATAAAAGAGGGTCAACCACACCTATCGCCGCAGGCGAAGGGGTAGGTACGCCCTGAATCAGGGGAAACAGCACGTGAGAAGCTCCGCCCACCCTGGGGCAGATGTCTCTGGGGTCATTCGGACAGCATTACGCCTCAAATTTCCCGCCGAGGCGTTGAGCACAGGCGCGGGTCATCGCTTCATGCGTCAGCACTGTCCGGGACAGTGCTGACGCATGAAATTCCCTACGCCGATAAACAGCGCTACTCCGGGGGGACTCTAAAATATTTTGTCGCAAAACAACCCTAGACAACGCTTCGGCTTTTCGCTAAGGTAGCGTGGCATGACTGTGATTTCACCCAGGAGGCTGCGCCATGAGAGACGAGAGGAAGCAACTGGTTCACTGCGGGAGAACCATCGGTCCTGAAGAAGTGGAGGCGATTCAGGAAACGGTTTCGACATGTTCAGGATTGAGCCGATTCGAACTGGCATTTACCATTTGTGAGCACCTGGATTGGCGCACCGCTTCGGGGAGTTTGAAGAGGGATGCCTGCCTGAAGCTACTGGAGAAGCTCGAACAGCAGGGATTGCTGAAGCTTCCGCGGAAGCGGACCATCGCCCCGGGAGCGGGGCTGAAGAAGCAGCCGAAGCCGACGCGCAGAACGGAGGCGACCACGGCGGTAAAAGGCAGCGTCGCAGAGATCGGACCGGTTCGGCTGGCAGGGGCGGACAGCAAGGATGCGGCCGATCTATGGAACGAGTATGTGAGCCGCTATCACTACCTGGGGTACACGCCTCCCATCGGCTGTTTCCAACGCTACTTCATCGAGAGCGAGAGGGGGCTTTTGGGGTGTCTGCTGTTTTGCGGCGCGGCGAAGTCGTTGCAGGAGCGGGATCGCTTTATCGGCTGGAGCAAGGATGAGCGACTGAGGAACCTGGGGTTCGTCATCAACAACAGCCGTTTTCTGGTGTTTCCCTGGGTACAGGTGAAAAACCTGGCAAGCCACACCTTAGGGAAGGCGGCAAGGCGCATCGGGGACGATTGGCACAAACGTTGGGGATATCGGCCGCTGCTGTTGGAAACGTTCGTGGACCCTGAGCTTTATGCAGGGACCTGTTATCTGGCAGCGAACTGGCAGTACCTGGGGATGACGACCGGCCAAGGTCTGGCGCGCAGGGGAAAGAGCTACAGCACGACCCCCAAGAAGATCTTCGTGAAGCCGCTTGCGGGAGATTTCCGCGGCGCGCTTTGCTCGTAGCAGGCAGGGGGTGGCGCCATGGGCAAAGCGAGCCGCCGTGCGAACCGCGAAGAGATCAAGGCGAAGGCAAGGCAGAGAAAACGCGCGCAGAAGGAACTCGGACGCAAGCAGGAAGAAGAGGGGTTGAAGAGGGCCTCCCACGCCACGATCGCCAACCGCAAGAGCGGCTATAAAAGCGTGGAGGAGGAGGGTCTTGCCCGCAACGAGGCGGCCTGGGAGCAGCTCAAGGTGTTTCGCGGCCAGTTGCCGGTGCTTTTGAGGCGATTGTCGGCGATACCGGATCCGAGAACCGCGAAGAAGACCAAGCACAAGCTATCCGTGCTGCTGATGTTGGGAATTCTGTCGTTCGTGCTGCAGATGGCATCCTCGCGGGAGGTGACCAGGGAAATGAGCCGTCCGATGCTCTGGGAGAACCTGAAGGCCCTGTTTCCCGAACTCGAAGAGACCCCCCACCATGACACCCTCAAGAGGGTATTGTCACAAATCGAGGTGGACCAGATCGCGTCGGTACAGCTGGAATTGATCCGGAAGTGGATACGAAACAAGAAGTTTTCCCGATACTTGGTCAATAATTGCTATCCCGTTGCGGTAGACGGTACGCAGAAGATGGCGCGCGGCTGGCTTTGGGACGAAGAATGCCTGCAACGCACGTTCAATAGAGGGCAGAGCGCGGAGCAGACGCAGTACTACGTCTATGTCCTGCAGGCGAATCTCGCCTTTTCCGGCGGGATGAGCATTCCCTTGATGAGCGAGTTCCTGTGCCATACGCAAGGAGATTCGCACAGGAGCAAGCAGGACTGCGAGCTGAAAGCTTTTTATCGATTGGCTGCGAGGCTCAAAGAGGCGTTTCCGGCGCTGCGGATCATGTTGTTGCTGGACGGGCTCTATGCGAACGGGCCAGTCATGGAGCTGTGCCGCCGGAACAAATGGCAGTACATGATCGTGCTGAAGGACGACGCCTTGCCGAGCACGGTGAAGGAATTTCAGGCCCTGGCACGGCTTGAGCCGAAGAACCGGCATTTTCAAACCTGGGGCGGCAGGCAGCAGCGTTTCAGATGGGCAAACAGGATAGAGTACAGCTTCGGGGCGAACGGCAGGAAGCGGGAGATCGTAAACGTCGTCGAATGTCTGGAGAGCTGGCAAGAGATTGGCAACCAGGGGTGCGACGTGGTGGAAAAGACCAGCCGGCACCTCTGGCTATCGAGTGAGCCCCTCGACCGATGGAACCTCCACGAGCGGTGCAATCTGGGCGCACGCTCGCGCTGGGGGGTCGAAACAGGCTTCCTGGTAGAGAAGCACCACGGCTACCAATACGAGCACTGTTTTAGCCATGATTGGAACGCGATGAAGGGTTTCCATTATCTGATGCAATTGGGGCACATGTTCAACATCATGGCGAGGTATTCGGAAAAGATCGCCAGAATCATTCGGGAGACCGGGGTGCGGGGATTGATCCGCTTGGTACGCGAAACGATAGCGAGTCCGTGGCTCAATCAGGCGTGGATCCGCGAGCAGATTGCTGCCCCTTTCCAGTTACGGCTGACATAAAAGAGGGTCAACCACACCTATCGCCGCAGGCGAAGGGGTAGGTACGCCCTGAATCAGGGGAAACAGCACGTGAGAAGCTCCGCCCACCCTGGGGCAGATGTCTCTGGGGTCATTCGGACAGCATTACGCCTCAAATTTCCCGCCGAGGCGTTGAGCACAGGCGCGGGTCATCGCTTCATGCGTCAGCACTGTGTCCGGGCAGGGCGAATTTGTTCCCTCCCGGGAACACGCTCTAAGCCTTGCCCCAGCATAAAGTTCTGGTCATTTGTTCTCCGATGGGGTATAAAGGGTTCGTCCTTTGCCCTTGGAGACCCTGTCGTGAATCTGAAAGAAATCCATGTACGACCCGTTTCAGCCCTCGAGGAGGACCGATATCGGGAGACAATGCAAGCGCATCATTATCTGGGAGATCTGCCCAAGATCGGCGAAACCCTCTGGTACGTTGCCATATTGCGCCAGCAGTGGGTCGCTTTGCTGAGCTTTTCCGCTGCGGCCTTGAAGTGCGCCGTTCGCGACCAGTGGATTGGCTGGGATCATCGGCGCCAATATGACCGCTTGAAGCTGGTTGCCAACAATAGCCGTTTTCTGATCCTGCCGCAGTGGCATTTGCCCAATCTGGGCTCGCGCGTCTTGGCGCTGTGCGAACAAAGAATCCAGCGCGACTGGCTGGAGCGCTTTGGCCATCCGCTTGTGCTGATGGAGACCTTTGTCGATCCGCAGCGCTATCAAGGCACGGTTTACAAGGCGGCCAATTGGCTATGCCTGGGTCAGACCAAGGGATTTCGCCGAACCCGTCAAGGTTATAGCAACCTCGCACAGTCCCCGAAGATGGTGTTTGTTCGTGCGCTGCAGTCCAATGCCCAATCGCTCTTGTCCCGCCCCCTGCTTGGGGCGCCCTATTGTCCAGGAGACGTGAAAATGTTGTTGACAGCCGATCAAATGCGATCCTTGCCAGAGTTTTTCACCGACATCCCCGACCCGCGCCGCGCCGCAGGGAAACGCCACCGGCTGTCCACCGTTTTGGCCATTGCCGCCGGGGCGACGCTTTGCGGGATGCGCGGGTACAAGGCGATTTCCGATTGGGCCAAAAGTCTTGGCCCCAAGGCGCGCGAGCGCTTCGGATGCCGTAAAAAACAAGGGCAGTACCTTGTCCCGAGCGAATACATCATCCGCGATATCCTCATCAGGGTCGATCCGGATCATCTCGACCGCAGCTTTCAACGTTGGAACGAGGCTTACGCAGGCGCGGATGAAAGCCTCGCCATCGACGGCAAGACCATGTGCAACGCCACCGACGAGCAAGGCCGCAAGACGCATATCATGAGCGCGATCGGCCACGAGACCAAAACCTGCCACACCCAAAAAAAGTCGGCCTCCTGCCGATAGACGATGGCAGCGACGAGGTCAAGCAAACGAACGAAATCAAAATGGCCATCCCCTTGCTCGAGGCGATCAGCATCGAAGGCAAGACCATCAGCGCCGACGCCCTATTGACGCAACGCCGATTGGCCCGCTACCTGGTCGAAGACAGGCAGGCCCATTACCATTTCACCGTCAAAGGCAATCAGCCCCGGCTCCTCGAAGACCTCACCCTGTATTTTCATGGCCGCCAAGAACCTCACGCTGTCACCGTCGACTCCGACCATGGCCGAATCGAGACGCGGAGGATCTGGGTCACCGCCGAGCTCAACGACTATCTCGACTTTCCTCACGTCGGTCAGGCTTTCATGGTCGAACGCGAAAGGGTCAACAAAAAGAGCGGGAAAGTCTCAACCGAAACCGTTTACGGAATCACCAGCCACACACCGCAGCAGGCCGACGCCCAGCGCATCCTCAAGACTAATCGCAACCACTGGTGCATAGAAAACAGCTGCCACTACATCATTGACTGGAATTACGACGAAGACCGAAGCCGGATACGCACCGGCCATGGGCCGGAAAACATCACCCGGCTCCGACGCTTCGCGGTCGGTCTGATTAAATCAAAAAGCGTCGGCAGCGTTGCGCAGAAAATGAGGATGCTCGCCATGAACCCCCGCGCCGTCTTCGACTACCTGCGAATGACCGATAATACAAGAAGCAGGCGCTCGGCTGCTGGATGCAATTAGAACAAATTTGCCTTGTGTGTCCGGGAGACGGTTCTTTACAAAATTCCCGCCATCCTGTATATCCTAGTGGTTTAGTTCAAAAACCCATATCTCTGCAGAGTCATTGAAAACTCCATGAAAAGAAGTCATATCCGCAATTTTTCGATTATCGCCCATATCGATCACGGCAAGTCCACCCTGGCAGACCGACTGCTGGAAGAAACCGGCACGCTGACCTCACGGGAAAAAACCGATCAGTTTCTGGACAAGATGGAGCTTGAACGCGAGCGGGGGATTACCATCAAGGCCCAGGCCGTGCGTCTGGTCTACAAGGCTGATGACGGCAAGGAGTATCTGCTTAACCTTATCGACACGCCCGGCCATGTTGATTTCTCCTACGAGGTGAGCCGTTCTCTCAAAGCTTGTGAAGGGGCATTGCTGGTCGTGGATGCCTCACAGGGGGTGGAAGCCCAGACCCTGGCCAACGTATATATGGCGATTGATCAGGATCTCGAGGTCTTCCCGGTTCTCAATAAAATCGATCTGCCCGCTGCCGATCCCAAGAGCGTTAAGGAAGAAATTGAGGAGATTATCGGGCTGGATGCCGCCGATGCGGTGGAAGCCAGCGCCAAGGACGGCATCGGGATTCACGAAATCCTTGAAAATATCGTCGCCAAGGTTCCACCGCCCGAAGGAGATCCGGAGGCGCCGTTGAAGGCGCTGATCTTCGACAGCTGGTACGATACTTACCAGGGGGTTATTACCCTGGTGCGCATCATTGATGGAACGTTGAAAAAAGGCGACCGCATCCGGTTGATGCAGGCCGGCAAAAATTACGAGGTGACCCAGGTCGGGGTTTTCGCCCCGCATCCGCTCGCTGTGCCCACATTGAGTGCCGGGGAGGTCGGGTTTGTGATCGCCAGCATCAAGGTGGTGCACGACGCCAAGGTCGGTGACACCATGACGCATGTCGACCGGCCCACCGACAAGGCGCTGCCCGGCTTTCAGGTGGTCAAGCCGATGGTGTTCTCCGGGCTTTATCCCATCGACAGTGGCGACTACGACACCCTGCGCGATGCCCTTGAAAAGCTGCGGCTTAACGATTCCTCCTTCTCTTTCGAGCCGGAAAACTCGATGGCGCTAGGGTTTGGTTTCCGTTGCGGCTTCCTGGGGCTGCTGCACATGGAGATCATTCAGGAGCGCCTTGAACGGGAGTTCGGGGTCGATCTTATTACAACCGCGCCGACCGTTGTCTACAATGTGAAGACGGTCAAGGGTGAGACCATCAAGGTTGAAAGCGCCAATATGCTGCCCGAGCTGCAGTATATCGAAAAGATGGAAGAGCCTTTTATCCTCGCTTCGATTCATGTGCCCAACGAATATGTCGGACAGGTTCTGGCCCTTTGTGAAGAAAAGCGCGGCATTCAGCGCGAGATCAAATACCTGACGGCCAACCGCGTGATGGTGGTGTACGAACTTCCTCTCAACGAAATCGTTCTCGACTTCTATGATCGACTCAAGACCCTGACCCGCGGCTATGCCTCGTTCGATTACGAGCCGCTTGATTACAGGGAAAGTGACCTTGTGCGGCTTAACATTCTGGTCAACGGCGAGACGGTGGATGCCCTCTCGTTGATCGTTCATCGCGACAAGGCCTATTATCGGGGCAAGGAACTGGTCAGCAAGATGAAGGAGTTCATTCCCCGTCAGCAATTCGAAGTGGCGCTGCAGGCTGCGATCGGCAACAAGGTGGTCGCCCGCGAAACGGTTAAGGCATTGCGTAAAGACGTTACGGCTAAATGCTACGGTGGTGATATTTCGCGAAAGCGCAAACTTCTCGAGAAGCAGAAGGAAGGTAAAAAGCGCATGAAACAGGTCGGCAATGTAGAGTTGCCGCAGGAGGCCTTCATGGCCATACTCAAAGTGAAAGAATGATCGATGTCCGATATTTCCCCAACCCCGACGCCTGAGAGTCCGTCCCCCAAATCGATCAAACGCCCCTGGTATCGCGAATACGGCGAAGCCTTATTCGTTGCGCTGATCCTGGCGTTGATCATCCGCACTTTCGTGGTGCAGGCATTCAAAATCCCGTCCGGATCGATGGAAGACACGCTTCTGATCGGCGATCACCTGCTGGTCAACAAGTTTCTCTATGGGACCGAGATCCCTTTTACCGACATCTCCTTTCTGCCGATTCGAGATCCCAAACGTAATGACGTAATAGTTTTTGAATTTCCCGGCGACAAGGATAAATCATTTTTTCAACGCAAGGATTTTATCAAGCGGATCATAGGCCTGCCGGGCGATAAGATCGAAGTCCGTTCGAAAAAGGTGTATGTCAACGGTGAGCACTATCAAATTTCCGAAGAAATTCATAAAGACCCGAACCTATTGCCGGAGAAAGCCTCTCCACGGGACTTTTTCGGACCGGTGCGAGTTCCGCAAGGGCATTATTTCGTCATGGGGGACAACCGGGATCATTCCTTTGACAGTCGCTTCTGGGGGTATGTCCCGCAGGAGAACATCAAAGGCCTGGCTTTCATCAAATACTGGTCCTGGGACAGTGAAAACAACTGGCCTCGATTCAACCGCATAGGTCGCCCGATACACTGACCTTATATGCAGCGGGGGAAATTGCACAGATTATCTTGACGACCATCTTCAGGGCTGATATAGTCCGAAAAATTTAACTCACCGACTTTTTGTCTCCTTTTAAGTTAATCCGAGAGGTTAGCAAGGGATGACCCACCATGATCAATCAAAAAAATCAATCCACGTGCATCAAAGTACCTTCGCGTCCAGTACGCCAAGGTACTTTTTTTATGTCCGATGTATAATTCAGGTTTGTCCTTGATCAGTCCAACAACCAGCTAGACGGGGGAGTTATGGCACAGAACACCACAGTTATTCTTGATCAGGCCGGCATCAATCGCGCCCTGACTCGCATCGCTCATGAAATCCTGGAGCGCAACAAAGGCGTGCGGGATGTTGTCCTGGTGGGAATTCGCACCGGGGGCGACGACCTTGCTGCGGTGCTGCGCGAGCGCATCGCCGATATCGAAGGGGAGAAAATTCCTCTGGGCATTCTTGATATTACTCTGTATCGAGACGACCTTTCGGCGCGATCGGACCGTGTGGTCGGCAAGACGAAAATCCCGTTCCCTCTTGATGATAAGCATGTCGTTCTGATCGACGACGTTCTGTATACCGGACGCACCATCCGTGCCGCCATGGATTCGTTGATGGATCTCGGGCGTCCAAGCTCCATACAGCTTGCGGTTCTGGTGGATCGGGGGCATCGTGAGCTGCCTATTCGCCCTGATTTTGTAGGGCGCAATGTCCCGACTTCCCGGGAGGAAGACATCCGGGTTCATTTCGATGAAGACAACCGGCCTGTCGAGGTCATTCTGGCGAAAAAATAACTATCTTCGACGGGGCGGGAACAGAGAGCAACCGCCCTCGACCTCTCGAATGGAGGGTTTCATGGCATTTCGGCACAAACATATTCTTGGAATCGAGCAGCTGAGCAAAGAGGACATCGGCTTTATTCTTGATACGGCGGACAGCTTCAAGGAGATCAATACCCGCGACATCAAGAAAGTTCCGACACTGCGCGGAAAAACGATTATCAACCTGTTTTTCGAAGCCAGCACGCGCACCCGGACCTCTTTTGAGATTGCGGGTAAGCGCCTTTCCGCCGATACCATCAACATCACGGCTTCAAGTTCTTCGGTGGTCAAGGGGGAAACTCTCGAAGATACCGCGCGCAATATCGAGGCGATGCATCCCGACATTATCGTCATGCGCCACAGTGCCTCGGGCGCTCCCCATTACCTAGCGGATAGACTTGACTGCTCCATAATCAACGCCGGAGACGGTGCGCATGAGCATCCGACCCAGGCATTGCTCGACATGCTCACCATACGCCAGCACAAAGGGAGCCTTGAAGGGCTCAAGGTGGCCATCATCGGCGACATTACCCACAGCCGCGTGGCACGCTCAGATATCTACGGTCTGACCCGCATGGGCGCTGAGGTTCGCCTGGCCGGCCCCGGCACCATGATTCCTCCCGGGATCGAGCGCCTGGGGGCTAAGGTCTATGCCGATATGCGTGAAGCCATCAAGGGTGCTGACGTTGTCATGATGCTGCGCATTCAGCTTGAGCGGCAGGGGAAAACGCTTCTTCCGACTCTACGCGAGTACGCCAAGTTTTACGGTCTCAACCCGCGGAATCTGACTCTGGCCGCACCTGACGCTCTGGTGATGCACCCCGGCCCGGTCAATCGCGGTGTGGAGCTTTCGAGCTATGTCGCAGACGGTGGGCAGAGCGTCATTCTCGATCAGGTGGAAAACGGAGTGGCCGTTCGCATGGCGGCTCTCTACCTGGTTCTGGGCGGCGAGCAGGGCGACAACGCATAAGTCGATTTCTGAGGAGATAAAAATACCATGAAGATACTGATTAAAGGTGGAAGAGTTTTGGATCCGGCGCACAATATCGATGACAGCCTCGATCTGTTGATTGAGGACGGCACGATCAGTCGAATCGACAAGAACATCCAGGAACAGGGCGTTGACGAAATGATCGAAGCCAAAGGTCAATTGGTGACTCCGGGGCTGATCGACATCCACGTCCACCTGCGTGATCCCGGCTTTGAGTACAAAGAGGATATCGCCAGCGGAACACGGGCTGCTGTGGCGGGGGGATTCACGGCGGTTGCCTGCATGCCCAACACCAAGCCGGTTAATGACAATCACACGGTTACAACCTATATCAAAACCCGTGCGGTGGAGCAGGGTGTCTGCCGAGTCTACCCGGTCGGCGCCATCACCAAAGGATCCAAGGGCGAATCCCTGACGGAGATGGGCGATATGCGCGATGCGGGGTGCGTGGCTTTCTCCGACGATGGGCACCCTGTCGGCAGCGGCGAGCTGATGCGGCGAGCGCTGGAATATGCCAAACCGTTCAATCTGCCGATCATCTCCCACTCGGAAGATCTCGACCTGGTGGGGCAGGGGGTCATGAATGAAGGTTTTGTCGCGACGGAGCTTGGACTCAAGGGGATTCCCTGGGTGGCTGAAGCGGCGGCCGTGGCCCGCGAAGTGATGCTGGCCGAATTCACCGGCGCGCATCTGCATGTGGCTCATGTTTCGACCCGGGCGGCGATTGATATCGTGCGTCAGGCGAAAAAGCGCGGCGTGCGGGTGACCTGCGAGGCGACGCCGCATCATTTCACGCTGACCGAGGAAGCGGTGCGCGGTTACGACACCAACGCAAAGATGAATCCGCCGCTGCGCGATGCGGATGATCTGGAGGCGGTGCGTGAGGGGCTGGCCGATGGAACCATCGACACCATTGCGACAGATCATGCTCCCCATCATATCGATGAAAAAAATGTTGAATTCAACATCGCGCTCTACGGTGTCGTCGGGCTTGAAACGGCCCTGCCTTTGACTCTGCGCCTGGTGGAGGATGGGGTGCTTTCCCTTAGGGATGCCATCGCCAAGTTGACCATCAATCCTGCGCGGGCCTTGAATCTTCCGGGGGGCACCCTGGAGGCTGGACGACCGGCCGACGTGACTGTGATTGATCTCAACCACAGCTGGACGGTTTCCGCAGCAAACCTCGTGTCCAAGAGCAAGAACACGCCTTTTGACGGGTGGAAGCTCAAGGGGATTGCGACACATACCATTGTTGACGGAAAGATCGCTTATCGCAAAGGTTGATTATTGTTAACAGACGCCTGGTGCCGCCGAAGGGGCGGAAGGTTCATGCCAAGGGACGCATGAACCCATCCTTGGGGCTTGATTGTCGCCATCCCTGGCGACAAACACCCTTGGCACAAACCTTCCGCCCCTTCGGCTATCTGTGAACTCTTATTATCAAACAACATGTTAAATGGGTTTTTCTCGAAACGACTTGAAGGAGCATAGCAGCTTATGAAAGCCATTCTGGCGCTGGCCGACGGCCGGGTGTTCCATGGCACCGCGCTTGGCGCGACGGGAGAGATGACCGGCGAGGTCGTTTTCAATACCAGTATGACGGGGTATCAGGAGATCCTGACCGACCCGTCCTACTGCGGGGAGATCGTCACCATGACGTATCCCCAGATCGGAAATTACGGCATCAATCTCGAGGACGTTGAATCCCGACAGCCGTTTCTGTCCGGTTTTGTCGTCAAAGAGGCATGTGATTTCCCCAGCAACTGGCGCTCCACCATGAGTCTCGATGCCTATCTCAAGGAAAACGGCATCGTCGGCATCCAGGGGATCGATACACGCGCTCTTGTGCGCCATATCCGCGACCAGGGGGCGCAGAACGGGATTATCAGCTCTCTCGATCTCGACCCTGAAAGCGTCGTCGCCAAAGCACGTAAGGCGCCGCCGCTGGTGGGACGCGACCTGGTCAAGGAGGTGACCTGCGACAAACCCTACCATTGGGATGAAGGTCCATGGAAGCTGGGAGAGGGGTACGTGAAGAATGACAAGCCTTCTCGATTCCGTGTAGTGGCCTATGATTTTGGAATCAAGCGCAACATTCTGCGCAACCTGGTCGCAGCCGGCTGCGATGTCACGGTTGTTCCGGCCACCACGCCTGCCAAGGATGTGCTGGCGATGAACCCTGACGGGGTCTTTCTCAGCAACGGGCCGGGCGACCCTGAACCGATTGTGTATGCCCAGGAAAACATCCGTGAGCTGCTCGGAAAAGTTCCCTTGTTCGGTATCTGTCTCGGCCACCAGCTGCTGGCGTTGGCGTTGGGCGGAAAAACGTTCAAGCTCAAGTTCGGTCATCGTGGCGGCAATCAGCCGGTCCAACGCAGCGACGATCGGCGGGTGGAAATCACCGCGCAGAATCACGGGTTTGCCGTCGATGCCGACTCTTTCAGCGATGACGCCATCCAGACTCATACCAATCTCAATGACAACACGGTGGAGGGTTTGGCCTGTCGTGACATCCCGGCGTTCTCGGTGCAGTATCATCCGGAAGCGTCCCCCGGTCCCCACGATGCGGCTTATCTTTTCGAGCGGTTTATCGCCATGATGGAAAAAGAGAAAAAACATGCCTAAACGTACTGATATCAAAAAGATTCTGATTATCGGCGCCGGACCCATCGTCATCGGTCAGGCGTGCGAGTTCGACTACTCCGGTACCCAGGCCTGCAAGGCGCTGAAAGAAGAGGGGTTCGAGGTCGTGCTGCTCAATTCCAACCCGGCTACAATCATGACCGACCCAGATTTTGCCGACCGCACCTATGTTGAGCCGGTAAATCCGGAAACGCTTGCCAAGATTATTGAAAAAGAGCGCCCGGACGCGGTTCTGCCCACCCTTGGCGGGCAGACCGCCTTGAATACTGCAGTGGCGGTGGCGCGCAGCGGCGTCCTTGAAAAGTTCGGGGTGGAGCTGATCGGCGCGCGCCTACCGGCCATTGAGATGGCCGAAGATCGCACCCTGTTCAAGGCGGCGATGGAGCGCATCAACATCGGTCTGCCTCGTTCCGCGTTTGCGCACAATTATCAGGAGGCAATGGATGTGATCGACGGAATCGGTTTTCCGGCTATCATAAGACCTTCCTATACTCTGGGCGGAAGCGGCGGCGGCATCGCCTACAACCGTGAGGAGTATGAAGAAATGGCTATGGCGGGGATCGATGCTTCGCCGACCAATGAAATTCTGATCGAAGAATCGGTTCTTGGCTGGAAGGAATTCGAGCTTGAAGTCATGCGCGATACGGCGGATAACGTCGTCATCATCTGCTCCATCGAGAATTTCGATCCGATGGGGGTCCACACCGGCGACTCGATCACCGTTGCGCCGGCACAGACATTGACGGACAAGGAATATCAGTTACTGCGCAATGCTTCGATCCGCATCATCCGCGAAATCGGCGTGGATACCGGCGGCTCCAATATCCAGTTCGGCATCAACCCGCAGGACGGCCGCATGGTGGTCATCGAGATGAACCCGCGTGTTTCGCGCTCGTCTGCGCTTGCGTCCAAGGCGACCGGTTTCCCCATCGCCAAAATCGCGGCCAAGCTGGCCGTAGGTTACACCCTTGATGAAATTCCCAACGACATCACGCGGGAAACTTTTGCGTCCTTTGAGCCCACCATCGACTATGTGGTCACTAAAATCCCGCGCTTTACCTTTGAGAAGTTTCCCCAGGCTGATGCGACCCTGACCACCCAGATGAAATCGGTGGGGGAGGTCATGTCAATCGGGCGGACATTCAAGGAGAGCCTGCAGAAGGGGCTGCGCTCGCTCGAAATCGGTTCGTCCGGATTCGAAAGCCGGTTTTTCCAGGGGCCGGAAGATGAGCGGCGCGCGCTGACCGAATCGGAACTTGACCTGCTGCGACAGAAGCTGCGCACCCCCAACTGGGAGCGCATGTGGTACCTGGGCGATGCCCTGCGTGCCGGTTTTTCTGTTGAAGAGATTCATGATTTGACATGGATCGACCCCTGGTTTCTGCGCAATATCGAGCAGATCATCCGTTTTGAATCGACACTCTGGGAAAACCGCCATCTGGTGGCCCGCGGCGGAGACGACCTGGGTTCGATGCTGCTCCAGGCCAAGCAATACGGTTTTTCCGACCAGAGGCTGGCGCTCCTGTGGGGCGTCACTGATGGAGATATCAGGCAACTGCGTCACAAGTATCATGTACGGCCGGTCTACAAGCGGGTCGATACCTGCGGTGCCGAGTTTGAAGCCTACACACCCTACCTGTACTCCACCTATGAGCAGGAGTGCGAAGCCGCCCCCACCGACCGGCGCAAGATCATGATCCTTGGCGGCGGTCCGAACCGCATCGGCCAGGGCATCGAGTTCGATTACTGCTGCGTCCACGGTGTGTTCGCCGCGGCCATGGATGATTTCGAAACGATCATGGTGAATTGCAACCCGGAAACGGTTTCAACCGACTACGACACGGCCGACCGTCTGTATTTTGAGCCGCTGACGCTTGAAGATGTCCTTGAAATCGTCGAAAAGGAAAAGCCCGAAGGCGTCATCGTGCAGTTCGGCGGCCAGACGCCTCTGAAGCTGGCAGTGGCGTTGGAAAAGGCCGGGGTTCCCATTATCGGCACCACTCCCGATGCCATCGACCGTGCCGAGGACCGCGAGCGCTTTCAGGCACTGCTGCACAAGCTCGACCTCAAGCAGCCTGCCAACGGCCTGGCCCGGTCATTCGAAGAAGCCGAAAAGGTTGCGGAACGGATCGGATACCCCGTCGTCGTGCGCCCCTCCTACGTGCTGGGCGGTCGGGCCATGGAAATCGTCTATGATGTGAATCAGCTGCGCAATTATATGAAGTTTGCGGTTGAGGCCTCGCCGGAGCACCCCATCCTGGTCGACAAGTTTCTCGAGGATGCCATCGAGGTCGACGTCGATGCCCTGTGCGACGGTCAGGAGGTGGTCATTGGCGGAATCATGGAGCATATCGAGGAAGCAGGCATCCATTCCGGCGATTCAGCCTGCGCTCTGCCGCCGTATTCTCTCAACGAAGAACTGGTTGAAGAGATCAAGCGCCAGACGGTGGCCCTTGCCCTTGAATTGAACGTCGTCGGGCTGATGAATATTCAGTTCGCCGTGCAGCAGGGCACCATCTACCTGATCGAAGTCAACCCGCGCGCCAGCCGCACCGTGCCGTTCGTCTCCAAAGCGACCGGTCGCCCCCTGGCCCAGATCGCCGCTCGCCTGATGGCTGGCAAGAATTTGAAAGAACTCAACGTCAGCGGATATGCCGTTCCACCTCATGTCTCGGTCAAGGAAGCGGTCTTCCCCTTTGTCAAATTCCCGGGGGTGGACACTCTTCTCGGTCCGGAGATGAAATCGACCGGCGAGGTTATGGGGATTGATGTGGACTTCGGACACGCCTTTGCCAAGGCCCAGTTGGGTGCCAACGTCAAACTGCCGACCCAGGGAACGGTCTTCCTCAGCGTGAAGGACTCGGATAAAAAAAACCTGCTTGAACCGGCCCGGAAAATAGCTAAAGCCGGTTTCAGAATCGTCGCGACACGCGGCACGGCTGCCTTTCTACGAGAAAAGGGCGTTCCCTGCGAGGATATCAATAAGGTCAAAGAGGGCCGGCCGCACATTGTCGATGCGATCAAGAGCCATGAAATCGATATGGTTTTCAACACCACTTTCGGTGCCCAGTCGGTGGCGGACTCCTATTCCATCCGGCGCAGCGCCCTGATGTACAACGTGGCTTATTACACCACAATGGCCGGAATCAGGGCGGCGGTCGATGGAATTGTCGCAATGCAGCGAGAAAGTCTTGACGTCAAACCGCTCCAAGAGTATTATTTTGACCAATGAGCAACCGATAAGGCCCTCGGGTCAGAATAATCGTTAACTTTACGGGCGGGTAATCCCCGCCCTTATTAATTTTTATCATCGAGCGAGGAATTTCAGTACCATGAGCCAGACCATCCCCATGACGCGTGAAGGCCAGATTCGTCTAAAAGAGGAGCTTAAGAACCTCATTCGCGTGGAGCGCCCCAAAGTCGTTCAGGATATCGCTGAAGCTCGCAGCCATGGCGACCTTTCCGAAAATGCGGAGTACGATGCCGCAAAAGAACGCCAGGCGTGGGTTGAAGGACGTATTCAGGAGATCAACGATAAACTGGCCCGTGCCCAGGTGATTGATCCCGCAGAGCTTGATACCGACAAAGTGGTTTTTGGTGCAAAAGTCACCTTGTTCGATGTCGATTCCGGCAATGAAGTCACCTATATGATCGTAGGCGAGGATGAAGCGGATCTGAAGTTCGGCAAGATCTCGATCAATTCTCCCGTGGCCAAGGCGCTTATCGGCCACCGACTCGATGAAGAAGTCACCATCAAGATTCCTTCGGGGCTTAAGACCTACGAAATCATCGATATCAAATATGAATAGGTTGCGTCTCCCGGCTGAATAAAATACGATACGAAGGCCCGTTCTGCGGGCCTTTTTGCGTAGGGTATCAGGAGCAGCAGTTTCACATCTACAGAGGAACACATAGATATGTCACCCAGAATCAACGAAGAGATGACCTTCCAGGAAATCCTTAAAATGGACCCGGCCGTGGCCAAGGTTCTCGCCAGATACAACATGGGCTGTGCCGGCTGCGGCGGCGCCCGTCATGAACGTCTCCGACAAGGGGCCCTGGCACATGGCGTGGACATCAAGGAATTGCAGCGGGACCTCAACGCGATTTTCGAGCCCCAGAAATAACCCTCTGATCAAGGGCAGGGCAGATGCCCCCGAAACCGAACTACGCCCGCAGCCGGGAATTGCTGGCAACCTCACTTGCCGGCATCAAGGGCGTTGGGCCAAAACTTGAGAAAAACCTGGCGAAGGCCGGGCTTGCAACGGTCGAGGATGTCCTTTACACCCTGCCGCTTCGCTATGAAGACCGTCGCCAGATACGTCGTATCTCCCAGCTTCGCGACGGGCACCGCGAAGTCTTTGTTGGTGAGGTTCTCGCTGCCGGAGAAACAACGACGCCCCGGGCCCGCAAACGCCTCTTCGAAGTCATAGTCGGGGATGGGACGGGGCAGGTCAGCCTTAAATGGTTCCGCTACCACAAAGCCTGGCTGAGCAAAAGGTTTGCGGTTGGAACACGGGCGGTTTTTACCGGTGAAGTCAAGCGGTTCGGTGCGGCACGCGAGGTTCATCATCCCGACGTCGAACTTCTCGGCAGCCGAAGCCTTGAAGAGGTGATGGCTGCCGATCCGCTGAGTTTTGGTCGCGTCCTGCCTGTTTATCCCCTGACCGAGGGGCTCTCGCAGAAAGTTGCCCGAAAAATTTTCAAGCAGGTGGTCGACGCCTACGCTCCACTGGCTGTTTCACCTGTCCCCCCTGAAATCCTCAAAAAAAACAATCTGCTCCCCCTTGATACCGCGCTGCGGGAATGCCATTGGCCTGAGGTCGGTGAAGACGAACCTTTCGATGAAGAACGGGGCCCGCAGCAGGCTCGATCCTCCCTGGTGTTCGATGAATTTTTCTTTCTCGAACTCGGACTCGCGCTTAAGCGCCGCGGCATTATCCTCGAGCGCGGCATGGCATTTGAAGTCAATCACGTCTACACCAAGCCTCTGGCCGCCATGCTGCCGTTTCGACTGACGGAAGCCCAGCGCAGGGTGCTGGGCGAGATCAAACACGACATGATGGCGATCCACCCCATGCACCGCCTCGTACAGGGGGATGTCGGCTGCGGAAAGACCATCGTTGCGCTCATGGCCGCACTGGTCGCCATTGAAAACGATACCCAGGTTGCGCTGATAGCGCCTACCGAAATCCTGGCTGAGCAGCATTACATTCAGTTTCATCAATGGCTCGACAAACTCGGTCTGAAAGCGGTTCTGCTGTCCGGTTCGCTGTCGGCAAAGGAAAAACAGGCCGTTTACGAAGAAATCAGGGAAGGGCGGGCCCATCTGGTGGTCGGTACTCATGCCGTGCTTCAGGAAGGTGTGGATTTCAAGCGCCTCGGTCTCGGCATTATTGATGAACAACACCGCTTCGGGGTCGTTCAGAGGGGCGTTTTGCGCCATAAAGGGGATAACCCCGACATCCTCGTCATGACCGCTACGCCAATCCCACGAACCCTGTCTCTGACCCTCTACGGCGACCTTTCCGTTTCAGTTATCGACCAGATGCCACCCGGCCGGTCTCCCGTCAAAACACGCGTTGTCTCTGAATCGCAGCGAAAAGATGCCTATATCTTCATTAGAAAACAGATAGAAGAGGGCAGGCAGGCCTATATTGTCTTTCCATTGGTGGAAGAATCCGAAAAAAGTGACCTGTTGGCCGCAACCCAGGCCGCAGAGCAACTGGCAGAAGAGGTTTTTCACGGGCTCCGTGTCGGTTTATTGCATGGACGCATGAAGCCTGCGGAAAAAGAAGGCGTGATGACAGCCTTCAAGGCGGGCGAAATCCACGCGCTGGTTTCCACGACCGTCATCGAGGTTGGGGTCGACGTGTCGAACGCAACAGTTATGATGGTCGAACATGCCGAACGATTCGGGCTGGCTCAGCTGCATCAGCTTCGGGGTCGGGTCGGACGCGGCAGCGCTCAGAGTTACTGTCTGCTGGTTCGCTCAAAGAATTGCAGCGAGGATGGTGCCAGGCGTCTTAAGGTCATGTCGGAGACCACCGATGGGTTCAGAATCGCCGAAGCGGATCTGGAAATTCGCGGACCGGGAGAATTTCTCGGAACACGCCAGGCAGGCCTGCCGGATTTCCGCGTCGCAAATCTTTTGAGAGACGGCCGCATTCTGGAGCAGGCCCGCCAGGAAGCTTTTGCCTTAGCCGCAGATCCCGATTTCGATTCCCATCCCAAATACGCCGACACCCGTCAGGCCCTCCTTGATCGCTGGGGCAGCCGCCTCGAACTGGCCAGTATCGGATAGAAAACAGAATTTTCCTCAACCGCCTATTGCAGAGCAAATCAATTTCAAAGTTTACATAATATATCTTATGCGACTCAGTATAATAATGTCAGATAGCTAGACAAACCATGCCCGGTTATTCTTTGCCTTTCTCTCCCATCAGCATCTCAACCAGAAGTCCGACCGGGACAGCGAAAAGCAGCGTCAACAGGGTTCGCGCCAGCGAGAATTCCCAGCCAAGATAACCGGCTTCGAGCGGCAGCATCTGGATTTTGACGGCGTAGCTGAACGAGGGGTCATGGAACGAGGGGTCATGGAACGAGGGGTCACATGGAACGAGGGGTCAGGCTTGACAACTGGGAACGAGGGGTCAGGCTTGTCAACTGGAATCAAGGCTTGCTCTGATGCATCTCTCCCCGCTCCTTCCGGCGTGAATCTCCGCTAACCCGCAACTCCCGCCTTCGGGCCGGCTCTTCGGCCTGGGACAAAGCCTCTTCGATAAACCTGGCGCCTCTCAGAACTCCTATGCGATACACCTCTTTCAGACCATCCTCAACAACACTTTGGTAACGATCGGAGCTGTTGCCGAATTGACCAAGGGAGCAGTCGGTCTACAAAAAGACTCCAGCGTCGCTTCGCGCTGACAGGTGGCCCACTTTGCTCAGGAATCAGTGGCCCAGTTTAAATCAGGAGCACTGGCCCATTTTCTCCAGAATACGCGCCTGAACCACAAAGATAATGGTGGTCGCTCATCGGACAAAAGACATGAATGCGATGTCCGAACCTCTCGATGCCGACTTTTACCCATTTGTCAGGCCTGACCCCCGATGTTCCCCCGATGCCGACTTTTACCCATTTGTCAGGCCTGACCCCCGATGCGGCACGGATTTCGCTTGAAGCACTCCATCACGCCACCAATAGCTGCCGAACGGTGGCCTCCATCAGCTTTTCGCTATGCTGCTGGGCCTGGTTGAGTTGGGCTTCAAGTTCGTCGCACAGGGCCATGAGATTATCGACCTTAGTGACGATGCGCATTTGTTCTTCGAAGGGGGGGAGAGGCAACGGCACCAACTTTAATTTTGCAGCCTTAATTCCAGTTGCTGTCATCCCAGTTGCCAGTTCCGAAATTAACCCCTGAACGACTCCGCTCATAATTGCAAACATCAAATAGCGGGGATTCTGGTCTCCGAAGGGGTGAAGGTTAATCGTTCGCTGTGCAAGTGCAAAAGGCTCATCAATTTCAACCAAACACACATTCCCCATCGGTGCTTCAGTGGTAAACAGCAAGTCACCGACCTGCGGGAAACCACGCCTCATCCATTCACGATAGGTCTTTTCCGTGACAAACTCTTGAGGGTCTTGTCTAAGGTGCCCCATCCTTACGTTCTTAGCGGTGATCAGCTTAATCCCAGAACTGACTTTTTTGGGGGTCTTTCCCCTGTAATCAATAAACTGAAAAAGGTTTCCCATCCGTTCAAAAACCCAACCTTTTGGAGCTATAAAGGGATGATCGCTCTTCTCTACTACAGGCGACAACTTGAACCGCTTCAACATCCCTTCTGCAATCATTGATTGCCTGTCAGCCTTAATCCTCTCCAGCAAAACCGAAGCAGGCTCATCATTGGGGTCTTGAGGAACGAGTTTGCCCTGGACGGCGAGTTGAAGGATGGCGGCGCGGAGTTTGGCGATGGTTTCGGGGTGATCGTAGAGCAGGTCGAAGTTGGTGCTGATGCGCTGCCAGTGTTCGGCGAATTCGTCGGGTTCGCGGGCGGTGAGCAGTGCGTCGAGGGCGGCGTTGTTGAGGCGTGCCCGCCCCTGCTGCTGCTTTTGCTGGCGGGCTTCGAGCTCGTCGCACAGGGCCATGAGTTGGTCGACTTTGGCGACGATGCGTTTTTGTTCTTCGAGGGGGGGGAGAGGAACGGGCATATTAAGAAGGGCATCCTGGCGGATGCCAGAAACAGTCATGCCCGTGCCCTTCACATCTTGTGTCAGGAAGAAATTGTAAAAGTAATCCATCTCAAGACACGCAGGAAGCCAAAGAGCCTTTAGATCTTGATTGATAGCAACATCTACTCTGTTAATCGAAATCTTCCCCAGCCCCATTCGTGTGCAAATAATGACGCGACCTTTGGGAATGAGATTAGAGCTACTGCCCTTAAGTCCTTTTGGAGTAATTGAGTCGATGGTAGAATCAAGATACTTGGACTTCCCAACATCCTTTACGCTAGCCCAAGGAATGTCGCCGCCCCAGTAGGACGGGTTGTTTTTGCTCGGCGTTCCTCCACCAGTGATATCTAGGATCAGTTCTCCCATCCTCGACCAGCACCAGTTCTCAGGGACAAGACAGAACTGCTCTTTTTCCTCCACCGGTTCATATTTCTTTGGCTTGCGAACCTTCCCTGCCTTGACAAGAAGTTTGCGCTCCGCATCAATCTTCTCCAGCAAGGCCGAAGCAGCCTCATCTTTCGGGTCCTGCGCCACAAGCTTCCCCTGCACCGCAAGCTGAAGAATCAATTCCCGCAGTTTCTGCACCCCGTTGGGTGCATCGGCCAGATGTCCGAAATTGGCAAAGAACGTCTCGGCAGTCATCAGGCGTTGCTCCGGTTGATGAGGTTGACGATCACCTTGACGATGGTGTCCTTCTCTTCCGGCCGGCTCTCGGCGATCAGCAGCGTGAGTGCTACCAGGGCGTTGTCGGCCAGCCGCTTGGAGCCGTCCTCGCGATAAAGGATGCCGTTGCGGGCCAGAAAGAAGATGAACACGGCGGCGGCGGCGATGCGCTTGTTGCCGTCGGTGAAGGCGTGGTTCTTGACGATGAAATACAGCAGGTTTGCAGCTTTCTCTTCGACGCTGGGGTAAACATCCTTACCGTCGAAGGTCTGGTAGATGGCGCCAAGTGCGCTTTTGAAACCCTGATCCTTCTCCTGGCCGAAGAGTCCGTCGAAATCGGTCTTCATCGAATTAACGATGGCAATGGCTTTGTCGTACTCGAGCACGAACCCGGCCGGACCGCTGGTGGCTTCAACGGCGAGGGTGCCGTGGTCGTAGCGGTCGAGAGTGGCCAGAGCGTAGGCGTAATCGGTGATGACCTGCAGCACCTCCTGCCCGGTGTCGCTGACCAGTTGCTGCTGTTCGAGGGTGCGCGAGAGCAACGCGACGGCTTGCTGCATCTCCTGCAGTTTGGCGCGTTCCTCCTGCAGGCGCTGCTCGTTAAGGGTGTAACCTTTGACCAGGTGCTCGCGCAGCACACGTGTCGCCCATTGGCGAAACTGGGTACCGCGCTGAGATTTGACCCGGTAGCCGACGGAGATGATGACGTCGAGACTGTAGAACGCGACCGGTTTGTCTGAATTTGCAATATGCATTTTCTGCATATTGCTTTTTTCGTCCAGCTCTCCTTCCTTGAACACGTTGCGAATGTGGCGGGACAAAACGGACTGGTCCCGTTGAAACAGATCTACCAGCTGGGCCTGGTTCAGCCAGACGGTGTCATGTTCAAGCTGCACTTCAAGACGGGTTTTCCCATCCTCTGCCTGATAAATGGCAACCTCGCTCATGCCGAATCGCGCTCCTGAACGGGGTCTCGCTCAAGGGCCTCCATCAGTTCCCGCTTTAACTTCTCACGCGTATCAGCCACACTGGCAAGCAGCGTCTTATACTCGGCCAGCAGCTCCTCGGGATCGCCATGGTCATCTTCAACAGTATTGGGGTTTTTGATGTCGAGGTTATAGCCGCCCGCTTTGATCTGCTCAACCGAAACCTTCCATGCTCGTTCGTTTTCCTCGCGCCCCTCTCGTTTTTCGCCTCCCCACCAGGACTTCTCGGGCGCGAACTCTTCGATGCGCATCGGCTTGGTCTTGGAGTAGCTCTTGTAACCTTCGGGATAGGGGTGCTCGTAGTACCAGACTTCCCTGGTCGGCTCCCCCTTGGTGAAGAACAGCAGGTTGGTCTTGATGCCGGTATAGGGGTTAAAGACGCCGTTGGGCAGGCGCACTACCGTGTGCAGGTTGCACTCCTCGAGTAGTTTCTCCTTGATGCGGGTCTTGACCCCTTCGCCGAATAGGGTGCCGTCGGGCAGAACAATGGCAGCACGGCCGCTCGGCTTGAGCAGGTGCATGATCAGCACCAGGAACAGGTCGGCTGTCTCGCGGGTGCGAAAAGCGGCGGGGAAGTTGGCTTCGATGCCGTCCTCTTCGGTGCCCCCGAAGGGCGGGTTGGTGACCACCACGTCGACCCGATCCTTGGGACCGTAATCGCGCAGTGGTCGCGCCAGGGTGTTATCGTGACGGATGTTGGATGGCACCTCGATGCCGTGCAGCAGCATGTTAGTGGTGCAGAGCAGGTGCGGCAGCGCCTTTTTCTCGACGCCGGAAATCGACTTCTGTAGAAGCTGCTCGTCCTCGGTAGCCTTCACGTAGTTGCCGCGCACATGCTCGATGGCACAGGAAAGGAACCCCCCTGTGCCGCAGGCCGGATCAAGGATCTTCTCGCCGAGCTTCGGATCGACCATGTCGACCATGAACTGGGTCACGGCACGCGGGGTATAGAACTCCCCGGCGTTGCCCGCGCTCTGCAGGTTTTTGAGAATCTGCTCGTAGATGTCGCCGAAGGTGTGGCGGTCAGAGGAGCGGTTGAAGTCGATCTCGTTGATCTTGTTGACCACCTGCCGGATGAGGGTGCCGCTCTTCATGTAGTTGTAGGCGTCCTCGAACACTGAGCGCACCACCAGGCCGCGCCCGTTGGTGCCGGCGCTGAGCTCCAACTCCTTGAGAGTCTTAAACAGGTCGTTGTTGATGAAGTCGAGCAGCTCGTCGCCAGTGATCCCTTCGGCATCGGCGGCCCAGTTGCGCCAGCGCAGCCGCTCAGGGATCGGCGAGGTGTAATCATCCGTGAGCAGTTCGATCTCCTGCTCCTGATCATCGAAAATCTTCAGAAAGAACATCCAGACAAGCTGCCCGATACGTTGCGCGTCGCCGTCAACCCCGGCATCCTTGCGCATAATGTCCTGGATGGTTTTGATTGTTGTGGATACGGACATGGATGAACTGCACTCCTTGGGAATGGATGGATTTGCGAAACCGGGTATTCAGGTCAACAGGGAAAGATTGATGGTTTCAAGCTCCGCGCCTCTGCCGATGCGAAATTTGGAACTGGTATATCCGCGGTGGCCCTCTGCGGAATAAAACCTCAGGTTGACTGCCAGCGGACCAACTCGCTTAAAGACCACAACATCGCCCTGGTGGATTTCATCGAGGACGGAAGGCACACCCTTCTCTTGCAGCAGCAGGGATACATCGCCCTCGTCTTCGGATATAAAACTCATGGCTCAAGAGACCGAATCATAAAGGTGCCGCTCAAGGTCGCGGATGGCCTGATCGAACTCCCGGCGCCCACCGAAAGACTTGACGATTTCGATGGGAGTCCCGAATTTGTCGAAGGGCTGAATTCGGAGGATCTTAACGTCCTCGATGTTCTCGATGCCCTCGTCGGCATATTTATCTAAGAGAGCGTTCAAAACCTCTCGCGCCTGGTCGCCGTATCTGGTGAAGTAGTTTTGCTTGCGGACCTTCTCCGCTCGCTCGCGGCGGGTTAACGGGGGCTGGTCGAAAGCCACATGGCAGATCAGGTCGAAGGGACCGAAGTCCTTGCCGACTTCATCTGCCAAAGCTTCGAGCAGTACGCCCTGCTCTTCGAGTTCGGCTATGACCGCCTGTTTTTTCTCGGCGCTGTTCCACTTGCGCAGAAAATCGTCCAGCGAGGCGAATTCTTTGCGGACGGTTTTCTTGGTGAAGTCCTTCAGGGACTCGGTGATCAGCCTGCCGTCCTTGCCGTAATACTGCACGCGCTCAGCGGCCACGAAGACCTCGACATCGTCGACGACATACTTGCGCCGTGGCTCACCAGGGGGCTCCCCTTCCCCAGGTGGATCGGGCGAGGGAGGTTCAGGCTCGGATTTTTCATCCTCATCCGCATTATCGGGCTCTTCCGGCGGCACAGGTGATTCATCAGGACCGGGTTCGTAGATCTGTACCGGCTCACCATCAAAAGCCGGATCTGCAAAAAGCTCGGTGGCCTTTTTGAAATCCATGATAGTGAAATAGAATTTGCCGTAATCCTCATTGATGCGGGTGCCGCGGCCGATAATCTGCTTGAAGATGGTCATCGACTGAATCGTCTGGTCGAGCACGATGAGCTTGCAGGTCTGGGCATCGACGCCGGTGTTCATCAACCGTGAGGTCGTGGCAATGACCGGGTAACGGCTTTCAGGGTCGATGAAGTTGTCCAGTTCCATCTTGCCGGTATTGTCATCCCCGGTGATCTTCATGACGTAGCGGCTGTTTTCGGCGGTCAAATCGGCGTTGTGGTTGACCAGGGCCTGGCGCATGCGTTCGGCATGGTCGATGTCTTCGCAGAAAACGATGGTCTTGGCGTAGCGATCGGTCCCCTTGAGAAATTCGGATACCTTGCGGGCGATAAGATCGGTGCGTTTCTCCAGGACGAGATTGCGGTCGAAGTCCTTCTGGTTGTAGATGCGGTCTTCGATGAGCGCGCCGCTCTTGTCGACCTTACCCTGCTCGGGGCGCCAACCGGTGAGATCTTTGTCGAGGTCGATACGCACGACTTTGTAAGGGGCGAGAAATCCGTCTTCGATACCCTGCTTGAGGGAATAGGTATAGATCGGCTCGCCGAAATAGTGGATGTTGGAAACGTCTCTGGTTTCTTTTGGCGTGGCGGTCAGTCCGATGTGGGTAGCGCTGGAGAAATAGTCGAGAATCTCGCGCCAGGCCGAGTTTTCCGCAGCACTGCCGCGATGACATTCGTCGATGACCACCAAGTCGAAAAAATCGCGGGAGAACTGCTTGTAGATATTCTTCTCTTCCTCGTTGCCGGTGACCGCTTGATAGAGCGAAAGATAAATTTCGTAGGCCTTGTTGACCTGGCGCTTTTCGATCTTGGTCATGGCCTGGCCGAAGGGCTTGAAGTCGTTGGTCTTGGTCTGGTCGACCAGGATATTGCGGTCGGCAAGAAAGAGAATGCGTTTTTTCAAGCGAGATTTCCACAACCGCCAGATGATCTGGAAGGCAGTGTAGGTCTTGCCGGTGCCGGTGGCCATGACCAGCAGGACGCGATCCTGCCCCCGGGCGATGGCCTCGACCGCCCGGTTGATCGCCACCCGCTGGTAATAGCGCGGCTCCTTGCCGCTGCCATCGCTGAAATAGGGCTGATCGACGATCTTTTCGGTTTCGCCACCTATTCCCTTCCAGGCCTTGTAACGCAGCCAGAGATCTCCCGGTGATGGGAAGGCCCCGAGATCGACCTCTTTTTCTATGGGGTTGGTCATTCCGGTGCGGTCATGAAACAGGAAGCCGTCGCCGTTTGAGGAGAAGGCAAAGGGAACATCGAGAATTTCGGCGTAATCGAGAGCCTGCTGCATGCCATCGCCGACAGCATGACTGTTGTCCTTGGCTTCGATAACGGCAACAGGAATATTGGGTTTGTGGTAAAGGATGTAATCGGCCCGCTTGGCCTTGCCGCGGGTGTGCAGCTTGCCCTTGACGATGATGCGACCTTTCGTGAAGGTCACCTCTTCGCGCACCTGGACGTGGACATCCCAGCCGGCGGCCTGAATGGCCGGAGTGATATATTTGGTGCAGATGTCGCGCTCGGAAAAGTCTTTCTTTGACATCCTGCCCTGCCCTCTAAAAAACGCAAAAAAGCCGCTAGCCTGGATTTCCAGTGCCGGGCGGCTTATTCAAATAAGCAAAAACCTAACTTGATGTATCTGGGCATTTTCCCCACCGTGCCTGAGCCAGGCAAAAAAAATTCACACAATAAACTTAAATTTATTTCAATACTTAGTCAATAAGAGATTTTTTCCAGCTACGTGAACGAAAATCTGATCTGGTTTACTCACTGGCGGGCGCGCCTATTATCTCACGAGCCCTGAAGGGCGGAAACTGCGCCCCCTCAAGGAGGCGCCCGCCGATCTCAGTGTCAGTGAACTTCTCAACCAGGTGATCGACGCTCTCGATCTCTATGGCGTAATCAGCACCTGGCCCGGGGCCGAGCAGCCTGCACGCAGAAGAGGTCGGAGAATCCTCCGCAACTGTAACCACCACGCGTTACAGCACACCACCCTCCTTTTCGTTGGAAATAACGTATTCTGACCATTGATCCTTCCTTCAGATAAATCTATCCTCTGGTTGGTTTTTCTGAATTTCTGCCTTAATTTCAAAACGAGTGATTGGTTGGATTTCCATTCATTGCATTTCGTTAAAAGAACAGTTGCGGGCTGACGTTGAACCGTTTTGATAATTTAGCAATATGGGCCTTGGTCAAACTCTTTGATCCGCTCAAGATCTGAGAGACAAGAGACTTCCCCCCTATCTCATCTTTCAGATCTGAATAGGTCAAACCGTACTGGTCAATCAAAACCCTCAAGGTCGATACGCCAGGGTCAATGGCATCAACTTCTTGATCAAACCGCTGAATGTTCTCAAGGCTGCTTTCGTAGCCCTCGATAGCATCAGCAACGATATTTATTAGGTGAAGTAACGGTTCTCCTTCCCTATCCTCGGCTTTCGTCATGAGCTGCTCAAGAAGATCCAGGGCGAACTGATAATCATCATCCGTCTTTATTTCAAGGGCTCGCTGAGTTTTTTCAAAAATCGACAGAAACGAATTCTCGATTTGCATCACCGTTGCTGTGTTCATGATTTTTCCTTTCGATACTTGTTGCAGAGCAAAATTTTCGAGCCAAAAACGCAAAAAGGCCGATCCAAGGATCGGCCTAAGTGCTTGATTTAGTTGGTCGGGGCGAGAGGATTTGAACCTCCGACCCCCTGCACCCCATGCAGGTGCGCTACCAGGCTGCGCTACGCCCCGTCAACCAATGCGTCGGGATTATGTTGGATTCGGTCAGAAATGTCAAGCAAAAACATCTGTGTATTATTCACGTCTTGCGCCGGTCGATGACGCGATTGGCCTTGCCCTCATGACGGGGAATTGAAGAGGGTTCCACCAACTTGACACGGGCCCGTAGACCGAGCATTGCAGCCAGTCGCTTTTCCACCATGCCGACGAATTCACGTTGCTTTTTCATCTCGTCGAAAAAGATCTTCTCGTTGACCTCGACCTGCACCTCAAGGGAATCCGTGTGCCCTTCCCTGTCGAGAACCAACTGGTAGTGGGGTGCGCATCCTTCCACCTGGAAGAGTACTTCTTCGATCTGAGTGGGAAAGACATTGACGCCCTTGACGATCAGCATGTCGTCGGAGCGTCCGCGGGTCTTTTCCATGCGGACCATGGTGCGGCCGCATTTGCATTTTTCGTAATGCAGGCGGGTGATGTCGCGCGTCCGATAGCGGATCATCGGGAACGCCTGCTTGGTCAGGGTGGTCAGCACCAGCTCGCCGACCGAGCCGGGCGGTAGAACTTCGCCCGTCTGGGGGTCGATGATTTCGGCCAGGAAGTGATCTTCGGCGATGTGCATGCCGCGTTTGTATTCACACTCTCCGCCGACACCGGGTCCCATAACCTCGGAGAGACCGAAGTTGTCGGTAGCCAGAACGCCCAGGCGCTGCTCGATCTCGCGGCGCATCTCCTCGCTCCAGGGTTCGGCCCCGAAAAGACCGATACGCAGTTTGAGACTGTCGGGAGAGATCCCCATTTTCTGGAGATGATCGGCGATCGTCAAGGCATAGGAGGGGGTGCAGACCAATGCTGAGGACTGATAATCCTGCATGATCATGATCTGCTTTTCGGTGTTGCCGCTGGAGATGGGAATGACCGAGGCGCCGATTCGCTCTGCGCCGTAATGCAGGCCGAATGCGCCGGTAAACAGCCCGTAACCGAAGGCGATATGCACGATGTCATCGGCGGTCACGCCGGCAGCGGTCATCATGCGAGCGACCAGTTCGGTCCAGTTGTCGAGATCGGCGCGGGTGTAGCCGACCACAGTCGGCTTTCCGGTCGTTCCGGACGATGAGTGAATGCGTACAACTTCCCGCAGGGGAACCGCAAACATCCCATAGGGATAGTTAAGCCGCAGATCTTCTTTGGTCGTGAAGGGGAATTTTGCCAGATCGGACAGGCTGGTCAGATCCGACGGGCTGACGCCGTATTCAAGAAACTTCTTCTGGTAGCACGGCACATGACGGTAAACCCGCTCAAGAGTCGTCTGTAACTCCTCCAGCTGAAGAGCTTCCAGGGGCTCGCGCGCCATACATTCCCGGTCGGGATCCCATATCATCATACAACAGGCCTTTTCTTACACATTGCGGTCTTACATGGAGTAGACGCGTTCTCCGGCCAGCACGGTGACCCCTTTTTCAGTCAGCACCCGAATGGCGCCTTCAGTGTCATCGAACCGGAAGATGATAACAGCATTCTGACCGCAGCGTTCGACAAATGCATACATATACTCGACATTGACTCCGGCCGAGTCGAGGATCTGAAGGATGCCACACAGACCGGAGGGACGATCGGGAACTTCCACCGCGACCACTTCCGTTTTATTGACGGTAAAGCCTTTTTCCTTCAAAGCTTTCTGCGCTTGATCGGTTTTGTCGACAATCAGACGAAGAATGCCGAAATCTGAGGTGTCCGCCAAAGACAAAGCACGGATGTTCACTCCAGCTTTGCCCAGGACATCAGTGACTTCGGCAAGCCGCCCCGATTTATTCTCGATGAAAATGGAAATCTGTTCGACTTTCATGTCTCCCCCTTCCCTTTTTTGAACCTGGAATCAGCGCTGCGGCCGGTTGTCGATAACGCGCTTGGCTTTGCCCTCGCTGCGGGCAAGGCTTTTGGGCTCGACGAGCCGCACTTTGCAGGTCACGCCGAGAAGATCCTTGATTTCCTTACGGATGCGATTGGACAGATCCTGCAACACCTTGATCTCGTCGGAGAAAGTCTTTTCATTGACCTCCACCTGGACCTCCAGGGTGTCGAGATTTTCGTCAAGATCGACAATCAGTTGGTAGTGAGGCTCGACCCCCTCAATGGTGATCAGAACACTTTCGATCTGTGAGGGGAAGACGTTGACGCCGCGAATGATGAGCATATCGTCGCTGCGCCCGCTGAGGCGTTCGATCCGCTTATGTGTCCGCCCGCAGATGCAGGGTTCGGAAATCAGACGGGTAATATCGCGGGTGCGGTAGCGGATCAGCGGAATACCTTCTTTGGTGATGGTAGTAATGACCAGCTCGCCTTTTTCACCGTCCGGCAGGACTTCTCCCGTTTCGGGATCGATGATTTCGGGAAGGAAGTGATCCTCCCAGATATGCAGGCCGTGCTGCGCCTGGTGGCATTCGATGGCGACGCCGGGGCCGAGAATTTCGGAAAGTCCATAAATGTCGATGGCGGTCAGATTGCATTTTCCCTGGATTTCATCGCGCATTTTGTCGCTCCAGGGCTCGGCTCCGAAAATGCCGATGCGCACCTTGAAATCACGCATATCGAGACCCATCTCAGCCGCGGTTTCCGCCAGGAACAGGCTGTAGGACGGAGTGCAGGTCAGTACCGTGGAGCCGAAATCCTGCATGATCATGATCTGTTTTTTGGTGTTACCGCCCGACATGGGGATGACCGATGCTCCAAGTTTTTCCGCACCGTAATGAGCCCCAAGACCGCCGGTAAACAACCCATAGCCATAGGCGTTATGAATGACATCGCCCTGGTGCGCGCCTGCCGCCACGAAAGAGCGGGCCATCAACTCAGACCAGGTTTCGATGTCGCGCCGGGTATATCCGACGACCGTCGGCTTGCCGGTAGTGCCTGAGCTGGCGTGGATCCTGACGATCTGGTCAAGAGGCACGGCGAACAGCCCGTAGGGGTAGTTGTCGCGCATATCCTGCTTGTAGGTGAACGGAAAGCGCCGAAGGTCATCGAGGCTCTTGAGCATATCGGGGTTGACGCCGTTTTTGCGAAAATGTTCCCGATAAAAGGGAACTGTGGCGTTCACCCGGTCGAGGGTCTGACGCAGCCGCTTGAACTGAAGGGATTCAATTGCTTCTCGCGGCAGGGTTTCAAACTCGTCGTTCCAGATCATATCGGCAAATCTCCTTCTTCAGTCCGAACGGCTGCGCTGGGCCTGACGTCCAAGCTCGAATGCGCGAATGTTCTCTTCGAGGAAGCGCTGCGGCACCATGTTGGTCAGGGCTTGATACCACAGACCTTGGTCAATATCCATCATGGTCGAAAGGCTGCCGAGCAGAACCGTGTTCACGGTACGCATGTTGCCGGCCTCTTTCGCAAGCACAATTCCCTCAACAACGCAGCTGCGAGGAAACGTCTCTTTGATATGAGCTGCAATATCGGCAGGGTATTCCTGCTTGCCGAGGGCAACCCCGGGCGGGGCGATTTCAAAATCGTTGACCACCACCTGGCCGTCTTTCTTCAGCAACGGCAGGTAGCGGTAGGTTTCAAGAAGTTCGAAACCGAACAGGATGTCGGCCTGCCCTTCGGGAATGATCGGTGAATAAACCTTGGAACCGAACCGAACGTGGGACACCACGCTCCCTCCTCGTTGCGCCATGCCGTGAACCTCGGCCTTTTTAACGTCGTAGCCGCTGAGCATCAGCACTTCAGAGAGAATTTCACTGGCAAGAAGGGTTCCCTGCCCGCCGACGCCAACCAACAGAATGTTCTGCACCCCGTTACTCATCACAGACTCCAAATGCACCGAATTTACAGACCTGCTGGCAGACGCCGCAGCCCACGCACAGCATTTTGTCCACCTCGGCGAGCCCCTTGGCTCCGCCTTTAGGATTCCACTTGATGGCAGGACAGCCCAGGCTCAGGCAGGCCTTGCAGGCTGTGCACTTGTCGGCATCGACAAAAAGCGGCGGCCGTTTTTCGAGAATGTCGCGCTTATGCAGCATGCAGGGACGCTGCGTAATGATGACTGACACTGCAGGACGCGCCATCTCGCGTTTGATCAGATCGCGTGTCGCATCCATCTCATAGGGATCGATCACATGCACATGCTCGACGCCGATGGAGCGGCACAGCCCAACCAGATCAACCTTGTGAGCGGTATCGCCCTTGAGCTTGTATCCGGTTCCGGGATGGTCCTGCCGCCCTGTCATGCCGGTGGTACTGTTGTCCAGAATGATCACGGTCGCAGCGGCATCATTGTAAACCATCTCCATCAGGCCGTTGACGCCGGTGTGCAGGAACGTGGAATCGCCGATCACGCCGACCACCTGCTGACGCTGCTCCTCAGAAAGCACGCGGGCCAGGCCGGAAGCGTTGCCGATGCTGGCGCCCATGCAAATGCAGGTGTCCATCGCAGAAAGCGGGGGCATAAAGCCTAGCGTGTAGCAGCCGATATCGCCAGTGACATACGCCTTGAGACGGTTGAGCGCATGAAAGACACCGCGATGGGGGCAGCCCGGGCACATGTTAGGCGGCCGCTGCGGGAGTTCCTCCTTGTGCTCGAAGGCATGAGGAATCGGCTGTCCCAGAATCCCCTCGGCGACGCGCCCGGGAGTCAACTCACCGCACACCGAAAGCTTGTCCTTGCCGTGGACCGCGAAGCCCATGGCCCGCACCTGCTCTTCAATGAAAGGATCAAGCTCTTCAATGACGTAAAGAGTTTCAAAGCGCTTAGCGAATTGACGGATCAGATCCTTCGGCAGCGGGTGAATCAGGCCGAGTTTGAGTACCGATGCCTCGGGGAGGACTTCCTTGGCATGCTGATAGGCAATCCCAGAGGTGATGACACCGACCTTGTCGCTCCCCTCCTCAATGCGGTTGAAGTCCTGCTCGCAGGACCACTGCGCCATATCCTTGAGCCGTTGTTCAACGAAATAGTGACGTTTGCGGGCATTTCCGGGCAGCATGACAAATTTTGCCGGGTCGCGGTGCAGATCCGCCTTGGCCGGTTTCAGGACGTTGTCATCGGGGTGAACAATCGACTTGGAATGTGAGATGCGCGTGGTGGTGCGCAGCATCACGGGAGTGTCGAAGCGCTCACTCGCCTCAAAGGCAAGGCGGGTAAAAAGGCGCGCTTCCTCGCTGTCCGACGGCTCGAACATGGGCACTTTGGCGAATCGCGCGTAATGGCGGCTGTCCTGTTCGTTCTGGGAGGAATGCAGTTCCGGGTCGTCAGCGACGACCAGGACAAGCCCGCCGCGCACACCTGAATAGGACAGGGTAAAAAGCGGGTCGGCAGCCACATTGACGCCGACATGTTTCATCGTCACCAGGGCTCGAACCCCACCAAAGCTGGCGCCGATGCCTACTTCAAGGGCCACTTTTTCATTGGGTGCCCAGGACGCGTCGATCGAGGGATAACGAATGATATTTTCCAGAATTTCCGTACTGGGGGTGCCGGGATAGGCTGATGCCACCCCGACGCCGGCTTCGTAGGCCCCGCGAGCGATGGCCTCATTGCCCGACAGAATGGTCTTTTCCATGCGATTCCTTTCCGGCGCGCGGACTCAAGCGCTGAATTTTTCAGAGATAAATGGAAATGGGAATATAAATCAACCGGTGCGGCATGTCAATTGATTCAGGTGGGAGAAACTGACCCGGCGTCGCTCAGACAGAGAACGCCGGTCCGATAAACATGTGAGCTACCGGTAACCAACCAGAGCTTTGGTGACGTTGAAGGTGTGGTCGCCGATTTTCTCGAAACTGTGCAGCATGTCAATGAAGACCAGGCCGGGAAGAACTGCACATTCACCTGTGTTTAAACGGGCGATGTGATTGTTGCGATAGGTTTCTTCCAGTTGGTTAATGGATTTTTCGAAGAATTCGGCCTTTTCCATAACGGATTTATCTTCACGCTCCAGCGCCCCGATAATGAAGGCAAGGAAATCGTGGGTCTGATCAGCAATGCGCTTGATATCTTCCTTCGCCGTTTCAGAAAATGAGATCTTCTGAGATTTCTTGCGTTGTGCCAGAAGCCAGATTTTCTCGCAGTAATCTCCGATACGTTCAAGGTCATTGACCATATGCATCAGCGAGGCAATGTCACGAGAGGTCTGCGAGGCAATTGACTGCTGTGAAAGCGCCACCAGAAAATCGGTGATTTCCTTCTGCAGGATATCGACAGCCTCTTCTTTTTGCTCCAGACCTTCCAGGCGCTTGTCATCGGCATCCTGGACGTAAAGATTGGTTTCCTTCAGCATCTCCAGGGCATGTTGAGCCATGCGGCGAGTTTCGGCACGCGCCTGTCCCAACGCAATGGGCGGCGTATTGAGAACCCTCATGTCGATGAATTTCGGGCGCAGATCAACCTGAGATTCGGTCCCACGGATCAGCCAGGTCGTTATCGTCGCGAGAACTCCAACCAGAGGCAGGAAAATGAGGGTATTGATGATATTGAACAGAGTATGCGTGTTTGCGATATGGCGGGCGATATAGGGCTTATCCCCAAGCTCCATCCCGAACTGCTGGGCCTGCTGCTGGGTCTGAATGACCAGATCGGCATCCCCTGGGGTGATGAATGATATAATGCTGAGAAAAAATGGAAAGAGAATCAGCATGTATAGGACGCCGATAGAATTGAACAGAAAGTGAGCCAGGGCGGTACGGCGTGCGGCAAGGTTGGTGCCGAGAGCGGCAAGGTTGGCCGTGATCGTGGTGCCGATATTCTCGCCAAGAATCAGGGCGACACTGGCTTCGAAGGTCAAAAGACCGCTGCTGGCAAGCGCCAGCGTAATGCCCATCGTTGCAGAACTGCTTTGAACGAGCATCGTCAAAATGGCGCCCACCAACACCCCGAGTAGATGGTTGTCGCCGATCAACAGAAACAGTTGGCGGAAATATTCGCTGTCTTTAATCGGGTCGAAGGCGTCCTTCATGACGCTTAAACCGAAAAAGATCAAGCCGAAGCCCAGGAGAATTTCCCCGGTATATGTAAGCTTTCGATTTCTCTTGGAAAATATTTTGAGGCCGGCCCCGATTCCGATGGCGGGCAGGGCGAAGTGCGTGATTTTGAACGCAATCAACTGCGCTGTGATAGTTGTGCCGATGTTGGCGCCTAGAACAACCCCGATGGATTGCACCAGACTCATCATCCCGGCATTCACAAAACCGACCACCATAACGGTGGTCGCGCTTGAGGACTGAATGAGAGCGGTTACCCCGATGCCGACCAGGGTTCCAATAATGCGGTTATTGGTCAGGGCGGCAAGAATCCGACGAAGACGTTCGCCGGCGATTTTCTGCAGGCCCTCCGACATCGTGCGCATGCCGAAGATAAAAAGACCAAGGCCGCCCAGCACTCCAAAAATAAGAGCCTGGTTGAAAAGATCCGACATGGGGGTCTCCTACCCACCTTGTATATTTATCAAATACTTGGCAGGTGTCTGAATTATGTGAAGTCAGTACCCGAAAAACGGCCCGACTATAGCGAATCGATTATTTTTTTTCAACGGAAAAGGAGAAGGAAAATTCGGGCCCGGGGGAATCCGATGTCCCCTGTGGATCGAATTGCAGTTCAAACGATTTCATCCGGGTGAGGTCCGCAATGAAATAGATCTGCCCTTCCAGCCTGTTTCCGGGCAGAAGTCGTTTCTCCGAAGGAAGAGCCGCTGTATGAAGCTCCTGCGGGTAGCGTTGCGGAAAATACGGAAGGGAGCTGTCAAACTGCGAAAACTGGCCCACTTTGACGGAATCTTCAAGATAGTAGAAGCCAACGTAAGGGTAAGGAATGAGGTAAAAGGAATCCCGGGAGAGGATCTCAAGCACTTCAGAGGGTGGAATGCTGCGATACTGGGTGCCGTTCTCGTCAATCAGAAGAAAGTTTTCGGCGAGGATCTCTCTGGAGGTCTCCCCATCGTTGCGGATCGTCACAAAAAAGGAACACAGGTTGTCCGCAGCCTGATACGGGCGAACCTGTAAATCCTGTATCCGCGCAGTCACGGTCAGGTTGTTGCGTGACATGGCCAGATTCCCGGATGTCTCGTCAAGTTGCATCCCGGGGCCGGGTTTGGGCACGACATTTACTCCGGCACAGGAGCACAGGAAAAGAAAGACAAAGGGGATAATCAGCCAGTTTCTCATCAACGATTCTCCTTCGAGGAAGAATTCCGGCGCATGGCCCAGCGCAGCATGTCGTAATAATCCTGTTCGCTCTCACGAACACGCCGACTGAAAACTTCAACAATATTGCGGACAAGTTTGATTCCCAGACGCGGGTGGCGTTCACACAGTGTATCGAAATCACCACGGGAAAGGCTGAGCAGGGTGCCGCCTTCTGCAACCCGGGCCGTGGCGGTGCGCTGCCCGCCGGCTATGATCGCCAACTCACCAAAGACTTCTTCGGGGCCAAGCACAAGAACGATCTTGTCCTCCCTTTCGGCCATCATTTTGGTGATCCGCACCGCTCCGGATTTAATCAGATACAGGGTCTCGCCGGGCATATTTTCAATAAACACGGTCGTCCCTTCCTGCAACTCCTTTTCCTGGAAAGATTCGGCCAGCAAGGCCAGATCACCATCTTCCAGCCCTTTGAAAAAAGCGCTGTCCCGCACATCATCCAACGCTTCAAGTTTCATAAGCGATCACCGTGAAAGAGCCTCGTTTGTGTCCGCCGTATGCGGATCGAACAGGTTGTCATAAACAACAATATCCGCGCGGTGCTGGCTGCGTCCTGCCCGGCGAACCTCCGGTGAAGGAGAACTTCCGGTCAGGGTCAGATCAACCGGCACCGTCAGCCGATGATGCAGATATTCGAGAATGGTTTTTGCCCGCAACATAGCCAGTTCAGTCATTCTATCATGATCCTTGCGGGGATGTACTCCTTCTATGCGCACAAGATGAACATCTGGATCAAGCTGTTCAATTTCCGGCACCAGTTTGTCAAGAACCTGCTCCCCAGCCCGGTTCAACTGGGCTGATCCAACTGTAAAATAGACCGTAGCAAGGATTTCGCGATTGGCGAAAAAATCATCCACTGCCCGTGGTCGACTTTGCGCCTCGGCAAAGACCATTGAAGGCAGCAGTAAAAAACAGGTGAATACTACATTCAGTCTGGATTTCAATGCCATGATTCCCTGGGGACCAATACCAGGATTTCCACCCGGCGGTTCTGGCTTCTCCCCTCCTCTGTTTCATTGCTTGCGACCGGTCTGCTTTCACCGAATCCCTTGACAAAGATACGATCAGCGTCAATCCCTTCACGATCAACAAGATAGCTGCCCATGGAAATCGCACGTTGCAGCGAAAGATTCATATTATATCGGTCAGAGCCGATGTCGTCGGTATGCCCGTCAATCCGCAGAAAGAACCAGCGTGTATCTTCACGCAGGCTGGCGACGATCTCCGACAGCGCTTTTTTCCCTTCATCTGAGAGGGTCCACTGGTCGAAATCAAAGCTGAGTTCAGGCAGCCTGAACTTGCGGTAAACAAAGGCCGGGATGGATGGGTCGGCGGAATCTTCACCCTCTTCCTTCAAGATTTTGCGCGGCTTGTCCTCAACCGCACTTGGCCCGGGTACGCTCATTGGGGTCAGAGGGTTGAGGGAATGCGTCTTGACCGCCGAGGGAGCCTGCTCGTGGAAACTCTCCTGCTTTGTCAGCATGATCTCTTCCATCTTGGCTTCAACGGGGACTTCCAGCTTTTCCACCTGACCTACTTTGCGGGGTTTGACCTGCCCGGCAAGCAGAGGCGACAAGGGCCGGATCTTTTTGGTCGAGGCCGCATCGGAGGCAGAGGCTTCAGCGTCATCTTTTTCGTCGGCGGGTTGAATGATGCGCGGTACGGGTTTGAGGTAGGTTCCGACCCCCTGGGAGGTGGAGAAACCGAGCAGGGTCCGCCAATCAGGGCTTGCGTCAAGGATGCCGAACCCCATTGCGGCATGCAGAGTCAAGTGAGGTGAAAGAAAATATCGAAACCCCAGTGTCACCTCCCCCTCTTCACCCTCTCCTTCGATTTTTTCCGTCGCAAATTCCATCTCGGCCATGACCCGAAGACGTGTCAAAGGCGCGAACTCTAAACCGAAGCCTGCGACCAATTGATCATCGAACTCAGCGGTCGTGCCGGGATCATCGTTGAAACGATAGCCCATATTGGCATGCAACCCGAAACGTTCCTTTTTAAAACTGGCAATGATGCGCGCCTGATAGCTGTTGATTCCATCCAGGTCTGGGTTGTCGGACACGGAACGTCGTCCCTGCAGATCAATGGCGATGCGAAAAAGGTCTGCGCGTTTACCGAAGACACGTGCCTTGAATCCGAGTTGAATATTGCCGCGGCCGCTCTTGAGGTCGTCGTCGTTGAAGAGGAGGTTGGGGTATGCGCCGTAGACTTCAAGAAAGGATCCAAGGCCCAGGGTCATGGCGACGGGGACAGTGCGTGCAGAGCCCGATGGTCCGTTGGCTTGATGATACCAAAGCCCAAAACTGATATTGCCGGCGTCAAGCGTCTGGGCACTTGGCTGTGTCAGCAGACCCGTGCCTCCGGAAACGGTGGGCACAGCTTCAGCCGTCTTTGAGTAGATGGCAGAAAACAACAGCAGCAGGCACAGAATAAGTGCCGGCATATGCGAGATTTTTTCCCGGGAGGTTGTTTTCACGGTTCCTCAGACCAAGTTTTCGCCCGTAGAGGCGCCCGCTAAACACGAGATGTGGCGGCAATTATATATCCCAAATAATTAACGCCATCTTAGTCTTTTGAGAAAATAAAATCAACCAATCTTTCCGCACCCTTCTTCCGTCATGGAAAGATATTGCCGCATATAGTGAATGTAATTGTCCGCAGAAACCTTAAGGTGAGAAATTTCCGAAGATTTTAATGGCCTTTTGACGCGGCCAGGATTCCCAAGTATCAGATGCCCTGCGGGAACTTTTGTCCCGGGGGCTACCACGGAACCGGCACCGATAATACAATCATCACCGATTTCGACGCCATCGAGAACCACCGCCCCCATTCCCACCAGAACCCGATTGCCGATGATGCAGCCATGAAGCGTCACATTGTGTCCAACGGTAACGTCATCCCCCAGGATCGTCGGGTGGGTGTCACGGGTCACATGAACGACAGAGCCATCCTGAATATTGGTTCGATCTCCGATGCGGATATAATTGACATCACCGCGCACCACGACGTTGAACCAGATGCTGGCACCATCGCCCAGATTGACATCACCGATAACCCGGGCGCTTTTTTCAATAAAAACTTCGCCCTTCAATTGGGGAAGTTTTTCAAAAAACGGTAAAATCATGACATTTTCTCCCTGCAGCGCAGAATGTTGACACAAAAAAACGGAGAAGCACATTGCTGGCCTCTCCGGGTCGCTTTAAAGAAAATTTCACCATCCGCTCCGGCATGAGGACTTGGAGCGTGGTGTCGAACGGTGACTTAATGCTGCTTGTTGACGCGCTCGCGCAGTTCTTTGCCGACCTTGAAAAACGGCAATTTTTTGGGTTTGACGTGAATGACCTCACCTGTTTTCGGGTTGCGGCCCATATAATCACGATAATCCTTGACGACAAAACTACCGAACCCACGAATTTCAATACGGTCGCAATTGATCAGGGCTTCGGTCATGGAATCAAAGATGAGGTTAACGATCTCCTCAGACTTTTTGTACGTCAGGTTTTTTTTGCCAGCCAACTTTTCCACCAGTTCTGACTTGTTCATGAAATCTCCTGGGGAAGGGGGTTGTTATCGAGGTTTTGCACGAAACCGGCCCCCAAGCCTGAATTCGCTGCTAACCACCTAAAACCGCTGTCAAAAAAACTATACATCCCCACCCAAAGGTGTCAACCGCCTCAATCATCACTGAGATACTTTTTACCCTGCGCCGCCAATTGCGGATCGAGGGAAGGCTGGAGAAGCGCCCTTTCCAGCAGAGTCCGCCCTTCCTTCTTCCACCCCTTGGCCAGATAGGCTTCGCCTACCCGAAAAATCCAGCGCGGATTTCCCGGCTCAGTTCGTGCGGCCTGATTGAAGGCGTCGATCGCCTTATCCATGTTGCGTCCATGCCGCAGCCAGAACTCAGCCAGGTAGGGCGAAACCTGACGGCCCCCTCCGCAGCCCCCCGTGCTGATAGACGCGAGAACATTCTCCGCCTCATCGAGTCTCCCCGATTTCTCAAGCGCCGCAGCAGTGACCAGAGTCGTTTCAAGATCGACCGCTCCCTGCGACATGGCCCGACGACCAAATTCGAGCGCTTCTTCAAGTCGCTCCTGGCTCAGTCGCAGCGCAGCCATGCGCCCCAAACAAAAGCCCGCTGCGATTCCTGATTCAATGCCTTGATGGGCGAGCGTTTCAACCTCATCATGCTCGCCGTTTCGCCAATGAAGGGCAATAAGGCTGACCAGAGCCTGACCATGATTTTCGCTGAGAGAACGCGCCTTTTTTAAATCGCGATTCGCGCCGGGGAAATCCCCCAGGCGGTCCCTGACCAGACCACGCTCATAAAAATAGAGTTCGTCCCGCTCGGCCTCATCCACCTGGTCAAAGCCATCGAGAGACTCCTGGTCCCGCCCGTCATGGGCGGCAAGAAACGCCTGACGGAAAACGGCTGATTTTTCGAGGTAGCGCTCAATCAGTTCGGCGGGATAGGAAGACAGGATGAGTTCAAGGTGAGAATCTTCGTCGAGCTCCTGGGGTTCACCCTGTTCCACTGCCTCTCCGGCATGCGTACCACAGCTGCCGCCCGCGCACCCACCTGCTGCGGCAGCAGGCTGGGGCTCTTCATCCCAGTCAGCTCCAGCCAGAAGACCTTCAACCTTGTGCCGCATCTCTTCGCTGCGTGCCTGTTTCTGCGCCAGCTCGAAATGTTCCCGCGCTTTTTGGAGATCACCGGTCCTCAGGCAGGCCGCACCTTCATCAGTATTGAGCCGGCAAAGTGCATCGCCGGCTCTGTCGAGCATGCCTGACGCTTCAGCGGCCTGTGTTTTATCGAGATTTGAGAGATCGACCTGTTCGCCCAGCCTGAGGCAATCGGCCCAGCGCTTCTCGTTGTAGGCTTTCTGCAGTTTGGAAAAGGGATCTTTTTTGCCGAAAAGACGCGATAAAACCATGAGAAATGAATTCCGTTGTAGAAGAGAGAATGGAGTCGATATCAGATGATGGTAAAGGGCGACAGTGTCCAGAGAACCTTCGCTTCACCTTCGCCGATGTTATCCCATCGATGGGGCAGATGAGATTTGAACGAAAGGCTGTCTCCAGGCTTGAGAACGTGCTTCTCTCCAGCGATAGAGATGCGCAGGGTACCCTCCATAATATAGATCAACTCATCTCCCGGGTGAAACATGTTTTTATGACCGCTGGTGCCCCCTTCGGGAACGGTGCAGAGAAAAGACATGAACTGTGGATCGCGCAATCCCGAAGTCAGCGATTCAGTGTGCATATTGTTTTCATCATCATACACCGTCTTGTCGCGGTGTCCGGGCGAGGTAAAGACGACCTCATGGGTGGTGCTGACTTCTTCGACAAAATAATTGATGCTTTTATCGAAAACACCGGCCAGCTTCATCAGGATCTCGACGGACGGGATTGTCAGCCCACGCTCCACACGCGAGATCATGTTCGAGGAAACCCCCGATTTCTCTGCAAGCTCCTGAATCGTCATATCATTTTTCAGGCGGATAGCCTTGAGCTTCTTCCCGACGATTTTCTTGATGCGCATGCGTTCGGCCTCTTGCTGATAGCTTTATTAAATTGTGAACAATCCGAAGTTCATCACTGCGAGACATTGGGAGCCGGTGAAACAACCCATAAGATCTCGGTCTGTCCGGGGTAAACATTCTCCCAGCGATGGGGCAGCGATGCTTTGAATACGATAGAGTCACCCTCTTCGAGAACCTGAGGCTCATCTTCGATGACAAATTTGACACGCCCCTTGAGCACATAGGCGAATTCTTCACCATTATGCACCATCCCCCCTTCCCCGCTGCTGCACCCTTCGTCGAGAGTGTCGCAGAAAACTGTGAAGCCCGGGTCCCTGATGCCATGCGTCAGGCTGGTAATCTGGTGCTTGTCCTCGAAAAAGAAAATCGGTTCGCCGCGCCGTTGTTCGGTGCGCACCACGACGGTGCCCTTTTCGGCTTCCTCGACGAAATAACTGATACTCATGCCGAAGGCATCGGCGAGCTTCATCAGGATTTCAACCGAAGGGATGGTCAATCCACGCTCTATGCGTGAAATCATGTTTGACGATACACGCGATTTCGCCGCAAGTTCCTGAATCGTCATATCGTTGCGCAGGCGGGTGGTTTTAAGCTTTTTGCCGATCAGGTGCTTTACCATGGTACATTATCCCCCGAGTAGTAATAAAATGTCGTTCTATCATTTATGCGGAAAACTGTCAATACGATATGAGAAAAAGAAGTCCACAAATGGTAAGCCGGTTGTCAACCAAAGGAAGCTCGCCGGTTGACAACCGGGACAACTTCTTTATAATCCGACGGGCAGCCATTTCACAAAGGAGGTTTCCATTTTGATTTTGGACAATCCTGTTCTTGATAAACTACTTTCCGGCCACCCCCTGCAGCCCGAAGATGGCTTGGCCATTCTGCAGGCTCGCGGTGCCGAGCTGAGCAAATTTCTGGCAGGAGCCCATTTTCTGAAGGAAAAAACCTTTGGCGACCGGGTGCACCTGTGTTCCATAATCAACGCCAAGTCAGGGCAATGCCGCGAGAATTGCCGCTTCTGCGCTCAATCCTCTCATCATGCGACACAAGCCGCCATCTACCCGCTGAAAAGCGAAGAAGAGCTTGTGGCCGGGGCCCATGAAGCCGCCAAACGTGGAGCCCATTGCTATGGAATCGTCACCAGCGGCACCCAGATTGAAAAAGGTGCTGAAATGGACAGGATTCTGGAATCATTGCGACGCATTCGCCGGGAAACCAACATCGCGCCTTCGGCCTCTCTTGGCCTGTTGGACGAAGGATGGGCCCGGGCTCTGGCTGAAGCAGGCTGCGTCACCTATCACCACAATCTTGAAACGGCGCGCTCTTTTTTTCCGCAGATCTGTACGACTCATGATTATGAGCAGGATGTCGAAACGGTCCGTCTGGCCAAAAAAGCGGGCATGAAAGTGTGCTGCGGCGGATTGTTCGGTTTGGGGGAAAGTCTTGAACAACGGGTCGAACTGGCCATGACGCTGCGCGAACTCGATGTGGATTCAGTACCGCTCAATTTTCTCAACCCGGTTGCGGGCACCCCGCTGGAAAACGCCTCCGAGCTGACCCCGATGGACTGTATTCGTATCATTGCCCTGTTCCGCTACATGCTGCCGACCAAAGAAATCGCCGTGTGCGGGGGGCGCGAGCACAACCTGCGCGAACTGCAGTCCTGGATTTTCATGGCCGGCGCCAGCGGCACCATGGTGGGCAACTACCTGACCACCTCCGGACGCGATCTGCAAACCGACATGCTTCTGCTTCAGGATGCGGAGGTTCAAACCGATGTCTGCAAACATTGATCTTTGTCCCGGTGTTTTCGTCACCGGCACCGATACCGGAGTCGGGAAAACCCTGGTCGCCGCCGCCTTGGCGCAGCACCTGCGTAAGCTGGGACTGCGCGTCGGCGTGATGAAACCCCTTGAAACCGGGGTGGAAAATCCCGCAGAAGAAGGCCTCGATGCAGCGCTGCTTCGATGGGCGAGCGAGACCTCCGCCCCGCGTGACCAGGTCGCCCCCGTTCGCCTGTGCGCCCCCCTTGCCCCTTCCATGGCGGCTGAAATGGAAAAAACCTTCATCGATTTCGGCCACCTGGTGGAAACGAGCCGTCAACTGCGACGCAGCCACGATTTCGTGATTGTCGAGGGGGCCGGCGGGCTGATGGTGCCCATTGCCGGAGGGTTGCTCATCGCCGACCTGGTCCGCGCCATGGAATTGCCGCTGATGGTGGTGTGCCGCCCTACGCTTGGCACCATCAATCATACCCTGCTGACTCTCTTTACCGCTCGGCAGATGGCTCTGCCCACAGCCGGTTTCCTGGTCAACAACATGCCGCTGCATCCCGACAAAGCCTTGGCAGACACCCCGCACACCCTTGCGGCGCTGGCTTCTGCGGACCTGCTGGGTGTTTTCGACAACGCACCGCAGGATGATGATCGGCAGAAAGTGAAAAATCTCAGTGACCAGCTTGCGTCCCTGCCCACCTACAAGGTGCTGCGCCGCAACCTGGCCTGGCCCGAGATCGGTTCGGCCTGATCGCCAAACTCAACTGATAATAACTGTTTGTCGTTGGTTTGCAGTTCCCATGACAAGGGCCACTTTTCGCCATCCCTGGCCGTTTGATTGGCGCCATCCCTGGCGCCAAACACCCTTGTCATGGGAACTGCAAACCCACGAGGTGCCGATAAAAGTTTTTCAAAGAGGTTCTGTTCCATGGATACATCACAGCTCATTCAACTCGATCGCCGTCATGTCTGGCACCCCTGCACCCAGGAAAAAGACCATGAAGACTTCCCGCCGATCCCCATCGCGCGTGGCGAAGGGTCGTATTTGATCACTCCGGAGGGCGAACGCATCGTCGATGCGGTTTCTTCCTGGTGGGTCAACCTATTCGGACACAACAATCCGCGGCTCAACCGCGCTCTGCGCGAGCAGTCGGAGAAGATCGCCCATCATATCTTTGCCGGTTTCACCCATGAACCGGCAGTCGAGATTTCACGGCGGCTGGTGGAAAAAGCCCCCGAGGGGTTGACGCGCGTCTTTTTTGCCGACAACGGCTCCGCAGCGGTGGAAGTTGCCCTGAAGATGAGCTTCCAGTATTGGCAGCAGTCAGGCAAGCCGGGCAAAACCCGCTTTGTTTCAATCTCCGACGCTTATCACGGCGAAACCCTGGGAGCGCTGGCGGTCAGCGGCTGCGATCTCTACCGACAGATCTACCAGCCGATCCTGATGCAGGGATTCCAGGTAGCCGGCCCCGACTGCTTTCGCTGCCCCTACGGCCTGCATCGCGACCGCTGCCAGGCCGAGTGCTTTGCACCGATGGAACAGACGGTGGCCGAACACCACGAAGAGATTGCCGGGGTCATCATCGAGCCCCTGATTCAATGTGCGGCAGGCATGCGCATGTATCCGCCGGTTTATCTTGAAAAACTGCGGACCCTGTGCGACCGCTATCAAGTTCACTACATTGCCGACGAGATCGCCGTCGGTTTCGGCCGGACCGGCAAGCTGTTCGCCAACGAACATTCCGGCACAAGCCCTGACATCCTCTGCCTGTCCAAAGGGATTACCGGCGGTTACCTCCCCCTGTCGGTGGCGATGACGCAGGATGAAATCTACGAAGCCTTCTACGATGATTATTCATCCTTCAAGGCGTTCCTGCATTCCCACAGTTATACCGGCAACCCGCTGGCGTGCGCCGTAGCCGTGGAAGTCATGAATATTTTTGAACAGGAGAATATTCTGGAAAACCTCAAGCCGCGCATGGCTCTGCTCGATCACGCGCGACAGCGCTTCGAGGCCCATCCCCATGTGGGAGAGATGCGTCGCTGCGGCTTTGTGACGGCCATTGAGATGGTCGCCGACAAGAAAGACAATACCCCCTACCCCTGGCAGGAACGCCGCGGATACCAGTTCTTCCGCAAGGCGCTGGCCAAAGGTGCGCTTCTGCGCCCCCTGGGGAATGTCATTTACTTCATGCCGCCGCTTAATATTGAATTGGATGTGCTGGAGAATGTGGTGGAAGTGGCCTGGGAATGTCTCAATGACGTGACGTGATTGGCCGATGGCTGTCAGCCTTCGGCCCGCGAGGGATGAAAAGTGAGGAGTGAGTATTTTTCGCCTCACTCCTCACGGTTTCTCAAACAGGTTGGTCGATAAATTCCTCGTCCTCGTCATCGGTCTCCGGTTCCGGACCGATGCCGCGTAAAAATTCCAGCAGATGTTTGTTGAAGGCCTGGAATTTTTCCAGGTTGACCAAGTGCCCGCCTTTGAGGCTGACTGACCGAAAGCAATTGGGAAGACGGCTGGCCAAAAGGTCCGAGTGGCGCGGGTGCATCGCCTGATCCTGGTCGGCCCCGACTACCAGGGTCGGCAGAGAGAGGTTCTTCAGAATCGGCGTGTAGTCTTTACGCCGGCCGATTGCCTCCAGCCCGGCCGCCAGGCTGCGAGGGTCGGCTCCGCGAACCCACTCGCAGACTTCGCGCATATCCGCTGAACGTGATTTTCTCTTCCCCGGTGTCATCATCACCCGCAGGAAGGCCTCGCGCACCTTGTCGGTCTCGCCCGCTTCAAGAGCGGCTCGCAGTTCAGCGCGCTTGACTTTTTCCTGAACATCGTCGCCCACCGGCCGCGTCACGACAAAGCAGGCCCCGACCACGCGCTGAGGATAGCGTTCAAGAAGATCGAAAAGGACATATCCTCCCATGGAGATGCCGCACACCACTGCTCGACCGATTCCCAGGTAATTAAGCAGTCCCACAAGGTCGTCGCTGTACGTGGACAGTCCCTCCGAACTTTCGGCCCCCATGTCACTTTCACCGAAACCACGCAGGTCGGTCAGAATGACGCGGAAACCGTCAGCCACCAGTGGCTCCACCTGCTTGCGCCACATCTTCCGGTTCAAGGGGTAACCGTGGACAAACAGCACCGCCGGTCCTTTTCCAAAGTCGTCGTACCCGATCTGTGTCCCGTTGATATTTGCTTTCATGCGCTCCTCCCGCCCGTTGCGTCTATAGATGCCAGCCGTCTGCAAGGGTTGCCCATTGCCGTGTGGCTCTGAAAATCGTTTCTTCAGGAAAGAGCAATAGCTGTACCAAATTTTAAAATACAGTTTTAAAATCGTATATAGCCTTTGTTTTCGGACACCTGGGGCGTTCTACTTTGATCTTGAAGGGTGGGATTCGTTCTTTGCTGTATTGCAAAAATATTCAGGCTTTCAATTTTATATCTAGAAACAACTTTATAATATTCGATCTAAGCTATTGCCAGGCAGGCATTATTCTATTTTTATGCAATTCGGCGAAAAGATTTCGCATTTCTGCAAAACACTTTTTGTTTAATTTATCCTATATGGAAAAACTGCGGGTTATCCCACCTTGTCGATGCTGATGATTTTATGAGATGCATCGAAGCACAATCGGAAGCGCCCATGAATGCCGGTGGCGGTGACGAAGGAACGCAGATTGCCCGCCGGCAGACGCACCCTGCGGCCGTCTTCGGCTCGCACCTGAATGAATCGAGCAGTTCCCTTGTAGTAACGCAGATAGTCTTCCGCCGACAGGTCAACGCGAAAATAGGTCACGAACATGGGCTTCTCAGGAAGGAATCAATATTATTCACCTTGCTCTCGGCAGGCATTGAGACCGGAAAGAAGATCCGGGAGTCTGCTCGACGGAAACACGTCTGTGGGCCCGGTCGGTGGCAGGCGCCAGCGATGCACTCTCATCGACCCAAGCTCCGTTCCGGTTGCCGTAAACCCCGCTGGTGCTGACGTAAACCAACCGCTCCGGTTTCTGATGAGCCAACACTGTATTGCAGAACGACTTCATGCGCGAATCTTCTATCCCTGTAGAGGGAGGCGGCGCAAAGTAGTACACCAGCTTCTCGTTCAAGGACAGGTCTTTCAGGGACTCCGGCCAATCAAGATCGCCTTCGACCACCTCCATACCCAGCGCTTTCAGTTTCTCCGCATGGGTGGGGCTGCGCACCAGGGCGGCTACTCTCTCCCCTTTTTCCCGCCAGAGTGCGGCGACTTTTCTCCCAAGCCCTCCACAGCCGACAATAAAAACGCCGTTCATGAATCGCTCTCCGAGGACGCCAGGCTTTTTTCGACAATCTCGCCGACATCGCGGGAAAGATCTTCCCGGGCGGCAATCCGCTCGAGCTGCGCCTTCATCATCTGCTGTCTTTTGGGATCATAGCGCCGCCAGCGTCCCAGCGGTGTCGTCAGCCTTGCGGCCACCTGCGGGTTGAATGAATCGATCTCCAGGATCCGATCGGCCAGAAACGCATATCCGCGTCCATCCTCGGCATGAAAGTGATAGGGGTTTCCCTGACAGAAGGCACCGATCAAGGCACGCACGCGATTCGGGTTCTTGATGTTGAAGGCTTCATGCTGCAGTAGACTTTCGACGATCTCCGGGGTCTGCGGCAGCGAAGACTGCGCCTGCAGGCTCAACCACTTGTCGATGACCAGCGGCTCACTCTTCCATTGACGATAAAAGGCGGCAATCTGCTCTTCGCGCTGGGGGCTGTCCCGATGCGTGAGGATGCCGAGTGCAGCAAGAACATCGGTCATATTGTGAGCCAGCTGCGCCTGGTTGGCACACAGCTCGATAAAAATTTCTTCGTCAAGCAGTGAAAGATAGCTCAAACAGGCATTTTTCAAAGAACGCCGACCGACTGTAGCCGCGTCGACCTGTTTCGGATCGGCTTCGAGGTTGTCCTGCCAGGTATTAAGAAACGTTTTGCGCAGATCGGCTGCCAGATGCTCTCTCAGCCACTGACGCGCGTGATGAATGGCGGAGGGGTCCGCAACGTCCATCTGGTCCGCAAGGTAGTTTTCATCCGGCAGGATCAGGCATTGGGCTTTGAAGGCCCGGTCAAGGTGAGGGTTCTCCAGGGTGTCCCGCAAGGCATCGCTCAGGCGATTATCTGCGTGCAGCGGCCGTCCCTCGCGCAGATCGTCAACCAGGCGCAGCAGAATGCGGACGGCGAGCTGCTGACCTGCATCCCAGCGATTGAATTCATCTTCATCATGCCCGGCCAGAAAAGCGAGTTCTTCATCTGCATAATCACACTTCATCTTGACGGGAGCCGAGAAACCACGCAGAAGCGACGGGACCGGCTCCTGCTTCACATCCACGAATTCAAAGGTCTGGCGCGTCCGGGTCAGACTCAAGACCCTGTCCCGTGTCTCCTTCGCCCTGGATTCACCCTCAAGCTGCAGATGCATGGAGCGTCCCTTACGGTCGAGCAGGCCGACGGCAATGGGGATATGAAACGGCTCTTTGCGAGGTTGTCCGGGCGTCGGCGGACAACTTTGAGTGAAGGTGAGACAATAACGTTTCTGCTCCGCATCGTAGTGACGCTCCACTTGGACCTCGGGAGTTCCTGCCTGTTCATACCACAAGCGGAACTGGGACAGATCGATGCCGCTTGCATCCTCCATGGCGCGCACGAAATCCTCCGTGGTCACGGCCTGTCCGTCGTGGCGCTGGAAATAAAGGTCCATCCCGCCGCGAAAAGCTTTTTCCCCCAACAGGGTATGGATCATGCGGCTCACTTCGGCGCCCTTGTTGTACACCGTCAGGGTATAAAAGTTATTGATCTCCACGTAAGAACGGGGGCGCACCGGATGCGCCATGGGCCCTGCATCCTCCGCGAACTGCGGACCACGGATAATGCGGGCATCCGAAATGCGCTGAATGGGTCGCGCGGTCATATCGGCGCTGAATTCCTGGTCACGAAAAACGGTCAGCCCCTCTTTCAGGCTGAGTTGAAACCAGTCGCGGCAGGTCACGCGGTTGCCGGTCCAGTTATGAAAGTATTCATGGCCGATCACACTGGTAATGTTCTGGAAATCAGCATCAGTGGCTGTTTCCGACGCTGCCAGAACATATTTGGAATTGAAGATGTTGAGTCCTTTATTCTCCATGGCGCCCATATTGAAATCATCGGCGGCCACAATCATGTACTGATTCAGATCGCACTCCAGGCCAAAACGCTGCTCATCCCATCGCATCGCCTGTTTAAGCGACTTCATGGCATGAGCGCACTGACCGAGATGGCGTGCATCGGCATAGACCTGAAGGGTGATGGAACGGCCCGACGCTGTGGTATAGCTGTCTTCCAGGCAGGAGAGCTTCCCGCCAACCAGGGCGAAAAGATAGGAAGGTTTGCGAAAGGGGTCTTCCCATTCAGCAAAATGGCGCCCCGCGTCAAGGTCGCCATGAGCCACCAGGTTGCCGTTGGAAAGCAAGACGGGAAACTGCTCTCGCTGGGCCACCAGGGTCACCCGGTAAGTCGCCATGACATCCGGGCGATCAGGGAAATAAGTAATGCGTCGAAACCCTTCCGGCTCACATTGAGTACAGAAATTGCCGCCGGAAAGATACAGCCCCTCCAACGCAGTGTTCTTTTCCGGATGAATGATCACTTCTGTTTCCAGCGTGAACGCCTGCGGTACGCCTTCAATAACGAGGTGTTCATCATCAACCTGGAAATGGTCCGTATCGAGTTCCCGTTCATCGAGGCGGATAGAGCGCAGATCCAGGTGCTTTCCGTTAAGGATGAGCTGATCTTCCTTCGCATCAGCTTCGGGATTGCGCCTCATTGCAAGGGTTGCCCGCACCAGCGTTGCAGCAGGGTCGAGTTCGAAACGAAGATCGACGGAATCAACCAGGTACGAAGCGGGGCGATAATCTTCAAGACGGAGGGCTTTGTTTTTTTTCATCATATCCTTTCCTGAGCATGTGCAGGCCTGATTTGAGGCGGAACGGGCACCCGGTCGGCCCCGCACCGGATCTTCTTCATGGGCATTTTACGCAATATTTTCAGAATGGACACCTCTTTATCCCCTCTTTTTTCGGATGACGCAATCCATTCTCAAGAAAAATACGAGAAATTTAATGATGAGGTTCATTTTATTATTGAAAAAGCTCTTGCTATCAAGTATCTTCTTGATGTAAATAATATCTAATCATTAAATTCTACTTCACATGGGTACGCGGCATGAATATCGCTTCCAATCTAATGAACTGGCTCCAGGGCTTTCAGGCTCATCAGAATCAGGCTCCTCAGAGTTCTACCAGCGCCCAGGTCGGCAAGACTCCTGACCCGGCGGCGGAGTCCCCATCGAAAGCGGCTGAATCCTCTCCATCCGTTCGACGGGAAGGTGATTCCGTTCAGTTTTCGGAATTGGCACAGAAACTCAGCGAGTCCAATCGCGGCAACATCGATGCCCAGATCACTCCCGAAGAGCGCCAAGCCTTGTTCGCTCAGAAGGAACCGCAGACCTACAAGCCTTCACTGATGCAGGTCGCCCGTAAAATTTTCGGCTTCGGGGAAGCCTGACCCAGCGTTTGCCTGACTTCTCTATTCAACCACCCAAAAGCCGGCCTCTGCAGCCGGCTTTTTGCTTGCCCAACTCAGACCCTTAAAGTAACATTTGAAGTAGTGATCTGTTCACGACGATCTTTTGCGCGGCGATAAGAATCGCCGCCCCTTTTACGGAGAAAAACGTCTTTGTCACCACATTGCTGCTGGAATTCTGATCTGGACTCAATGGCGCAGTGCCATCGCCTGCAACCTGGGGACGAAGATCTACTTAACAATCGAACGCGACGCATCCGGGAGAAATGCTTCGATTGCCAGAATTTTCTGCGGGACATGGAAGAACTCGGACCGCAGGGCCACAGGGATATTCCTGAGCTATTTCACCTCGCCGTGGATGAACTCAAGCGGCGGCGCATCCAGAATCAGTTTCTGCAATCAGACCTTGAAGCCCGCAATCGGGAATTCCAGTTTCTTCACGAAGTCAGCTCCACCATTCAATCTTCTCTCGACCTTGATGAGATTATTTCGCTGGCTCTGACAGCGATCACTGCAGGTCAGGGATTCGGCCTCAACAGGGCGATTCTTCTGCTTGTCGACAAAGAGCGTCGCAATCTCGAAGGTTATGTGGCCGTCGGCCCAAGGCGAAGAGAGGACGCATCGCGCATCTGGCAGGAGATTGAAGAAAACCGCTTCAGTCTTCAGGAAATGGCGCAACGTTTCTTTGAACAGAAAATCGCCTCGGAAAAGGAGGTTTTTCGCGACCTGCTTGACTGCCTGTCCGTGCCTTTGGACGATTCCGATCATCCGTTTATCGAAACGCTCAACAGCGGAGAGTCCCGCCTGATCCATAACCTTCCGGAAGAACCCGGCATGCCGGCCGACCAGGTCGCTGCCCTCGAGGTGGCTGAAATCATTCTTGTTCCCCTCAAAAGCCGCAGCCGCCGTGTTGGGTTACTGCTCGCAGACAACATCATCAACACGCGACCCATCTCGCAGCACGACCTTGCTTCCCTGGAAACCTTCGCCCTGCCGGTTTCATTTGCCATTGAGCGCGCGGCCCTGCATGAGCAGCTTCAGGAAGAACTTGACAAGGCGAAAGAAGCAAACCGTCTCCTCGCAGAACAGCAGGAGCTGATCCTGAGGATGGAAAAAATGGCACTTGTGGGGAAAATGGTCTCCCACTTCTCCCACAATGTGCGCAACCCCCTGACGATCATCGGAGGGTTCGCCCGCTCTCTTGGAAAAAACATTCCGGAGCAGGATAATCGCAGGCATTTCATTGAATCCATCGTCCGCGAAACACGCAAGCTGGAAGAATTCCTCAACGAGGCGCTCAGTTATTCCGACGACCTTTTCCCGACCCTGGATGAATGGGATATCAACCACCTGGTGCGAACGGTTCACGGTGAACTGCGCGACGAACTCAACCGTTTGGGGATTAACTCCCGAATGGAGCTTGGCCAGGCACTGCCCCAGATCCGCATCGATTTTAAACAGCTGAGTTACTGCGTGCGTGCAGTGATTAACAATGCTATAGATGCCATGCCCAACGGCGGATTGCTGACCCTGGCAACCTATCAGCAGGATCAGCAGATCTGCATTTTTGTTCAGGATAGTGGGTACGGGATCGGCCCCGAAGAATTGGAAAACTTCCGCAAACCATTTTCAACCCCGGCAGGTAAAACAGCGGGGCTGAGCCTCTCTCTCTGCGCCCGGATCGTTGAAAGCCATGGTGGATCTCTCCAGATCGAGAGCGAGCCCGGACAGGGAACCCGTGTCCGGGTTTGCATCCCCCTGCCTTAATTTTCGGAGCCTTTATGTCCGACCTGTCATCAATCATCATACGCCAGGCCGTCCCGCTGAAATGCGGTGATCTCGCCGAAATGATACGCCTGGTCCGATCACTCTATCGCCTGTCCCGGATGCCGGAATACCGCTCTGCCGTTCAATCCGAAGCTCCTCCGGTTGCAGGTTTCGACCCCGGTCACGATTCGGTTATGATGGGATATGATTTTCATGTCACAGAGCAGGGCCCCCGCCTGATTGAGGTCAACACCAATGCCGGCGGCATACTGCCGACCTGGCTCTCGACTTCTCCTGAAAATACCAGTGAAAACGGCCTGAACAAATGGGCCCCGTCGCCGCGCAGACGCAATCAGTTGCTGGGAACCTTCGCCGAGGAATTTCGTCGTTTTCGCAAAGGCGAAATCAAAAAGCCGCGCCACATCCTTATCCTGGATGAAAACCCGCCTGAGCAGTTTCTTTATCCGGAGATGCAGGCCTTTGCCGACCTCTTTGAATCCTGGGGGGTCAAAGCGTCCATCGCAGACTCTGCCGCTTTGGATGCCGATGAAAACGGGGTCTGTTATCAGGGGGAGCCGGTCGATCTGATCTATAACCGCCATTGTGATTTTTATCTGGAAACGGACGAGATGTCAGCCATACTCGCGGCCTACCGGAACAGGCGCGTATGCCTGACCCCCAACCCTTTCACTTATGCCCTGCTGGGCGATAAAAGGCGCATGGTGATGTGGTCGGAGTATGAACGGATGAAAGCGGTGTGTGCAAACAGGCGAGTTCTGGAGACAGTGCAGCGCCAGGTTCCATACAGCACCCTATTGTCTCAACTCGGGCGGGACCAGGCCTGGCAGCAGCGAAAAGAGCTGGTTTTCAAGCCGGTTTCGCGTTTCGGCAGCCGCGGGGTTTACATCGGGGCCAAGATCAGCCGCAAGCGGTTTGCAACCCTGCCCGATCAAGACACTCTGGCACAGGCTCTGGTCCCTCCGTCGCAACTGACTCTACCGGGGAAGGAAAAACCCCACAAGGTGGACTTTCGTCTCTTTGCTTACCGAGACCGGATCCTTGCCGTCACCGCCCGCCTTTATCGCGGGCAGGTGACAAACATGAGTTCTGAGGACAGTGGTTTTGCCCCTGTCACCCTGACGTAACGATTCAGCAGTATATATAGCCCGCCTTTTGCTCTCCAGCTGCGTTGATTACTGTGCCCGTTCCAGCTTACTGGTAATGTTGTTGCGGATCCAGCTGCCATCCCACCATTCAATGGGATTCACAGGGATACCCGAAACAGTAACGCCGAAATGCAGATGATCGCCCCCTGCCATGCCGGTCGCTCCGGTTCGCCCCAGCGTATCTCCCTGTTTGATCCTGTCCCCCACAGCGACTTCGATCTGAGACAGATGAGAATAAATGGTCTGCAAACCAAGACCATGATCGATGATCACGCAATTCCCATAGATTCCGAAAAAATCAGCGAGAACCACAACGCCGTCATTGGCTGCGGGAACGAAGGCTTGTTGAGTTGAGGCCAAATCGATCCCCAGGTGAGTCTGCTCGTCGATTTTCTGCCCCTGATAATAATAGCTTCGATGATCCCCAAAACCCGCCATCGTGGCACCACTCATCCGCACAAAAGCTCCTTCCCAAAGAAAATCCGAGGCTGTCTGACGCCCGATTTCCTGCAGTTGTCGTCTGTTTTCACCCCTGAGTTCACGATTGACGGCCAGAAAGATGTCGAGAGGCGTCTGCGCTTGCGGAAACAGCTGCTCATACTGCACCATCTTGGTACTAAGAAAATTATCTGAAATATTGATGCGATCGCGACGAAACTGCCGGGCATTGGCGTGATAGTAGAATCCACCCCGACCTTCATTGCCGGCGAGGTCCACCGCAACGAGCCGGGGAGAGAAGTCGGAAGAAGACATGTCATGAGGAAAAGCGAACAGACAGGCATAATTGCCGTCCGCCAGGCGATAACCCGGGAAAAAAAACTCACCGGCACGAATACCGGATTTTTCGATCTCTTCATTGGCTGTATAGACAATGAGCCCGCTTCCCCCCTGGTTGATGTTATGGGCGGTACTGAGCACATTGACGCGCGGAGGCGTCCCGTCATAAGTCAGATTCAACACAACTTCATTGGTATTACCGGCACCAAAGCGATAAATAGAACGATCGGTCGCACGAATCCGCAGCTCCACAGGTCCATCGCGCAACTGTGCTCCCTGCAGGGAAAATTCCTCGGTGCTCTGCGCCACCCCGATATCAAAATTTTTAGCAAACAGTTCTTTTGTGACACCATTCTGACTGACCTCGACAAAAACATTTCTAAGTCCCGCGCCATCATTAAACTCGGCCCTCAATGCCTTATCGGACACATATGTAAGATCTCCATCCACAGTGATCTGCGGGCCATCCGTGTCACGGAAATAGATAAAAGCTCCGGCAATCAATGCCAGAAAAACAAGGACCATCAGGAACGAGCGGGTTTTACGCATCAGGGATTTCATATTTAATCAACCTTCTAACTGTGAGATAAGAGTATTCTGTAACCCTGGGTTGTTGCTGAATTAAACTACTCCCAGTGGTCGCCACGCTTTCGATGCAGTTCAATATTCAGGGATTCAACACGCCCGCGATCATTGATGAAAGAGCTGAGGAGCCAACTCACCAGACTGATGATCAAAGAGCCCAGCAGAGCCGTCCCGAATCCGTCGACGATCAGGCCGCCAATGACGCCGGAGACCATGAGCAGCAGCAAAGCATTGATCACGAAAGTGAAAAGTCCCAGGGTCATCACGTTGATGGGCAGAGTCAGGATAAAAAGTACGGGGCGAAAAAAGGCATTCAGGATGCCAAGCAGCGCTGCTGCAAAAAAGGCCGAAGCGAACCCGGCCACGTGAATTCCGTCAAGAAAGTAGGCGGCAACCATTATCGCCAGGGTAAGAATGAACCATCTCAGAAACAATCCGGCCAAAATCTTTTCTCCTTTTGTTCGAAACGCACTGCGGCGTCATTGAAATTCGAGGTAGTTTATCGGTCCCGAATCATTTTAACAACAAAAAGAGCGTTCGCCAGAAATCGCCCACCTCTCGCGTTGCCGTTGATCTTGGACCAGAACGTGAAGGACATCTTTGTTCTGCCCCGGATGTCAGCCTCTATTCGTGCCGCAAGGCCTCGATGGGATCAAGACGGGCCGCACGAATGGCGGGATAAAGACCAAAGACAATTCCAACCGACAGGCTGATCACCAGGGAGAGGATAAGACTCGAAATGGTCACCACGGTGGTCATTCCGGCAAACCATGTGATCAGCCAGGGAATCAGCAGCCCAACTCCAATTCCAAACAGCCCCCCTGCCGTTGAGAGAACCACCGTTTCTATGAGAAACTGCCCCACGATCTGGCCCTGCTTGGCACCGATGGCACGGCGGATTCCAATCTCGCGTGTTCTCTCCGTCACCGACGCCAGCATGATATTCATAATGCCGATGCCGCCGACCAGCAGGCTGATGCCGGCAATCGAACCCAGCACAATATTGAAGGTGCGCTTGGTGGCTTCCGCCTGGCGCAGCAGCGCCAGCGGAACCTGAATTTCATAATCCGTTTTACGGTGAAACCGCTCCAGCAGGGTTGTGATTCCCGTCGCGACGGATTCCACCTGTTCGGTCGAATCGACCTGCAGAATAATCTGGTGCAGTTCGACCTGCTCCAGGGAGCGACTACCCGATGTCATTCTCATGATCATATCACCGAAGCGATCCCGGGCCGTCGTCAGGGGGATGTAAATATCGTTTTCACGATCCGGAGCCTGGACTCCGCCGTTGCCCTGGTTTTCCTGCGACCGGACCACACCCACCACTTCGAACACATTTCCATGAACGACGATCTGTGAACCGAGGGGCTTTTCGAGAGCCAACAGCTCTCGGGCGACCGCCTCGGAAACCACCGCGGCGGAGCTGTGTCCTTCGAGATCGTCCTGCCCAAGAACACGTCCGACAAGCAGGGGGCGCTCGACCAGGTCGAACCATCCCGGGTTTACCCCCATCACCCTGACCTCCATCGCCCGTGAGCCATAGCGTGCTTCCTTGCGAACGGCTTTAACGGGGACGACGCGACGAACCTGGGAGAAGGTTTCCACGATGCGTCGCTGATCCTCATAAGTCAAACCATAGATACTGATGAAGGTGCGCTGCTTGGAAGCGCTTTCATCTTCCACCGGCTTAATGGATTTCAGCAGGATGTTGTCACTGCCGAGCCGCCGGATCTGCTCCAGGGCCTCCTGGCTGGCGCCCTCCCCTACGGACAGCATGGCGATGACGCTTCCAACGCCGAACACCATACCGAGCATGGTCAGAAAGCTGCGCAGGCCATTGAGGACCAGGTTCTTGATGCCGAGGCGGATGTTGCGGACAATGCGGAGCTTACGCATGATTCACCCTTCGATCCGGTCGATGAGACCATCGCGTATGTGAAGACGCTTATGGGCATGCGCGGCAATTTCCGCTTCGTGTGTGACCATGATGATGGTTTTGCCGCTCTGGTTGAGGGAGGCGAGCAGCTCCATGATCTGATTTCCGGTGGGTGTATCGAGGTTGCCGGTCGGCTCGTCGGCGAGAATCATGTCGGGGTCGTTGGACAGCGACCGGGCAATGGCCACCCGCTGCTGCTGCCCTCCTGAAAGCTCGTTGGGCCGATGGTCGAGACGATGCTCAAGCCCCACCAGTTCTGCCAGCTCCTCCGCCCGCCGCCGGCTCTCGTCTGCTTCCCAACCAAGGTAATATAAAGGCAGTTCGATATTCTCCCGCACGCTCAACTGAGCGATGAGATTGAAGCTCTGGAAGATAAAGCCCAGGTGCCGCAAGCGGACCTCGCTCAGATCATCGTCAACCAAATCGGCAATATTGCGCCCCTGGATAAAATACCGTCCACGGCTGGGTCGGTCGAGACAGCCCAACAGGTTCAGCAGAGTACTCTTACCGGAGCCGCTCGGCCCCATGATGGCCCAGAAACTGCCGGGCAGAAATTCGATGGAAACACCCGCCAGAGCATGCACCTCCTCGCCTCCCACCCGGTAGGTTTTCCAGACGTCCTCAAGCCGTATGGGAAGACCTTTGCGATCGGTCGGTGACAGCATCAGTCGTTCACCTCGGACGGAGTGACCGGCAATTCATCCTCTTCTTTTTCGCCACGTTCGGAACCTGAAGCCAGCGGAGGGGAGAGCAGCACCATATCTCCCTCCTCCAATCCGTCGAGGATGTGCACCATGCGGCGGTTATTGCGGCCGACCTCCACCGGCCGGGGGACATATCCGCGTGCGCCTTCGATATAGACCACCTGCAGACCATTGAGTACCGTCACTGATTGTAGAGGCACGAAGAGCGCGTCCTCAATCTCATCAATCAGGATCTCGGCCTGACAGCTCATGCCGGTCCGCAGTCCGGCCACATCACCTTCGAGATGAATATCCGTGTTGTAAACCTTGAGATCCGGATTGAGCCAGACGCTCATGGCATCGGGCAGAGGCGCAATGGAGGCCACCCGACCCTGGAAGATCCGTCCGGGCAGCGCATTGGTGGTAATCCGCACCGGCAGTCCTTCTTTCACCTGGTCCAACACAGATTCATGCACCTTGATCTGGGCTTTGACCGAATCGGGCGCCGGAAGATAGATCAACTCCTGCCGCTCGCGGACCTCCTGCCCCTCGTCAAGGGGTTCCACATTGCCGCGCCAGTTAGCCTGGGCCGATGTCGCATAAACCACCAGCCCGTCTTTCGGGGCATACAGGCGTGTTTTTGCGATCTGTTGCTCGATCTTCTCCAGCTTGGACTTCTCCCGGCGGTACTCGGAATCCTTGGCCCGCAGCTCCGCTTCGGCCTGAACCACGTCGGCACTGGCTTTTCTCTCGGCACGTTCAAGGGCCATCGCGGTCTGGCTGACCTGGCTCTCGAGTTCATCCAGTTCCCGCTTGTTGGAATAGTTCTTAAGCAGATCCAGCGCGGCCCGCGCCAGTTCAAGGTCGAGCTGTGCTTTCTGCGCGGCCAGCTCATCCGCCTGCAGCTCGGTCTGGGAGATGTATTTTTCCTTGAAGAGCACCCGCGACCATTCCAGTTTTTCCTGAGCGCGCCGCAACTCCTCTTCACGGATCGTAATTGTTGATTCCGCCTCCATGAGCTGTTTGGGGTAGTCGCCTTCCTTGTATTTGCGCAGATCCTCCACAGCGAACTGGGCGTCAAGCCGGGCTTTTTCCACGTCACTGCGGGCCTGGTTGCGAATAACTTCGAGGTTTTCGCGGCTGCGGATGTAGGCGGCTTCGGCGTTCTGCACGCGGATCTGCTGATCCACCAGGGCATCCTGGAGTTGGCTTGCGTCGAGTTCGATGAGCAGATCGCCCTTACGCACATGGCTGCCCTCTTCGACCAGCGAAAGAATAGTCGTACGCCCCTCGACTTCGTTTTTAATCACCACCTGGTCGCGGGCCTGGATGGTCCCCGCCTCCAGCACGCTGATGGTCAGATCGCCCCGCACGACCTCGAAAACCGCGCGCTGCTCTGCCTCGACAGCGCCTGGCAGAGCAGACAGACCGGACAGTGCCATCCAGATGGTTCCAACCGCGATGATCACCACGGCAATGAAGCTGAATATGAGAGCTTTCCGCTTAGTCATGAGTCCTTCCGGTCTTCTGTGTTGAGGTCCGCGACAGGATACTCGATCCACAGTCCCTTTTCATTGACCTGCAGAACACCCATGTCGCGCTGGAGGGCGAGTTCGGCGATGCGGTAGTTGAGCAGCGCGGATGTCAATGCGTTACGGGCGCTGACCAGGGCTTCCTGCGCTTCAAGCAGGTCACGGATTTCGGCCCGGCCGGCCTGCAGAAAAAGGCTGGTGCTCTCGACCCGTCGCTGGGCGACCCGTACCGCCTGGGCTTGAATGCGCAACCCTTCGCGAAACTCCAGAAGGTCGCGCAGCCCATTGCGCACTTCGAGTTTGATCCGGTCTTCAAGCTCCTGGAAACTGCGAACCTGTCGATCAAGGGCAATCAGGCTGTTGCGAAAAGTGTTGCGTTCCGCCGTACGCTCAAAGGGCAGATCCAGGCTCAGCAAGGCCGAATAAAAACCTTTTTCCGGACGCAGCTGAGCATTGTCGAGGCCGGCCGTCCCCAGCGAGCGCCTCTCACCGGCACGGGCGGAGCCGAGCAGGGTAAATTCACCACCCAGGGCATCGGCAGCGACCACCACCTTGCGCTGGGCGTCGTAGATCTGTTCCTGGCCAGAGCGCAGATCGAGCCGGTGCTCGAGTGCAAGCGCAACGGCACGCTGCGGCTCTATCTCGTAGGGCCCGGCAAAGCGCATGTCAGGCATCCGAAGTTCGATGGACGCATCGGCGGACAAAGCGGTGTCGGCGTCAGGGGGCGCCTGTTCGAGTTCAATGTTCAGGCGTGCCTGCGCTTTTTCCGCGAGTGACTGCAATACATCCCGGTCCAGTTCGAGTTGCGCATCAGGGGGAAGTCCGAGAAAAATTTTGAACTGATCCAGGGTGCTCGCATAGGACTGGCGCGCGCTCACCCAACGGTTGCGGGCCCGCAGCTCGTCCTGGCGCGCCTGGTCGACCTGGATCTCCGGGAGGCGTCCTGCATCAGCGAGACGCCGGGCCCGGCGGGTCGACGACACGAGGCGCCGATAGTTGTCCTCCGCATTTTCAACCTGGTCGAGCTGACTCAACACCCCCAGATAGCGTGTGGCCGTATCCACGGCGAAGGATCGTTTAAAGCGTTCAAATTCCCAGATGGCATACACCACGTCCCGCTCTGCCTGAACCAGCGGTTCGGTCACAATATGACGACCAGCCCCGCGCCAAAGCGGAATGGAGATGGAGGCGTCGGCGATAATTCCAAGACTTGAAGGGCGCTCGGCAGTGAGCAGCTTGACCAGATCAAACGCCAGGCTGGTGGTGAGTGCTGCGCCGCTTTTCAGGGTGCGGGAGAGTGAGGTCGAAGCGGAGCTTTCGCTGCCGGTCACCGTGCGCGAACCGCCCAGGTCGGTGCTGATGCCACTCTGAGCTTCACCGGAGAAAATATTGCGGAAGGTGTTTCTCTCCAGGTCCAGCACCAGCGCGGTCTGAAAGACATTCTCCTTGCGGTCCTGGAAATCACGGCTGGAGGCGGCGGCAATCTCCAGCGCCTCCTGCAGGGTGAGCCGGATGGGGCCGTCCGCCACCGGGATAGGCGGGGCAGCAGCCTCGTCCCGCGCGAAATCCTCGTCAAGGCCCGGCCAATGTTCGATATGCTCCAACTCTCCGCGACCAAGAGACGCCGGGTGAGACCTCTGCAGATTCTGAGCTTCAAGCAGCCGTTTGCGCAGAGTTTCCCCAGCACTTTCAATGGTAAACGGCTCAGTGCGCCCCAATGCTTCCTGCTGCTTGCTCGCGAGGATCTCCCGGGCCACATCGTCGGCACGGGAGAGATGTTTCTGCGGACCGGCACAACCGGCGAGCAGAAACACCGCGGCGATGATCCCCGGGATAAAACGCAGAAGCCGTGTGTCGCGAACGTGACTGGAGAAATGAAACGTCATGGTGGGTTGCTAAAAGTCCTGCGGTCGCCCTGCGAATGAAAGATAATCGAAATCTGAAAATTATCCAACATCTTACCTGTTTCGGGGCATATTGTGCAACAGAGATCGGAAAGACAGGGAGAGGAAAAAGGTCAGCAGGCCAGAATCTCGCGAACCATTTATAAAATCCACGAGATTCTGAAACCTGCCATTTAGCTTACTATTTCAGCTCATAGGAAAACTCAAACTGGCGTTTCTCGCCATCCGCCAGTTTGGTGCCGACCTTCAGTTTGTAGTGCCCGGGGTGTTCCAGTTCGATATCGGCGCCGAAATGACCCTCCATCCCCATCATTTTGATCGGCCCTTCAGTAGTACCCTGGGGCCCTTCAAATTTCAGGGCGGCCATGCCTTCTTCGATCTGATCTCCGGATTGTTCATCGACGAATGCCACCATGAAGTGATGGGTGATGTTCATGCCCATATCGGCCATCGCCTCGCGCACATCCTTCATGTGGGCCATGGCTTTTACGCCTTTTTCGGTGACGCTGCCCACCACGACCATATCTCCCTCGGCGCTCATGCCTTCATGGCCGGCGTGGTCGTCATGTTGATCATGGGCGTCGTGACCTTGGTCTGCATGTTCGCCATGGGAATCATGGGAATCATGGGAGTCATGGTCATTGTGACCATTGGCTGCCATAGCGCTCATGGGGAGGCTGAGGGCAAAAAGTACGGCTGAGATCATGAGCAGTTTTGTTTTCATTTTTTCTGTTCTCCTTTGTTGAGGGTTGTTGAGGCTTCCAACTCATATTCCAGTGATTTTCTCTTCCGAAGTCGGCTCCATGGTTTTTTCGAGGCCCCTACCCCGCCAGATGAAAAAGATAACGGGCATGACCAGCATGATAACCAGCAGCGAGGTCACCGCGCCGCCCACCATGGGCGCGGCGATGCGTTTCATGACGTCGGCCCCGGCACCGGTGCTCCACATGATGGGCAACAGGCCGACGATAATGGTGACCACCGTCATGGCCTTGGGGCGGATGCGCTGCACCGCGCCGTACTGCACCGCCTGGTGCAGGTCGCCCCGGGTCAGCATGCGCCCCTCTTTCTTCCATGATTCGTAGGCCAGGTCGAGATAGAGCAGCATAACCACCCCGGTTTCGGCGGAGAGGCCGGCCAGGGCAATCAATCCCACCGCTACTCCGATCGACATGTTGTATCCGAGCCAGTACATGAGCCAGTAGGCCCCCACCAGCGCGAAGGGGATGGCGAGGAAGATGATTCCCGCTTTGACCGTCGAACGGGTGCTGATGTAGAGCAGCACGAAGATGATGAGAACCGTGATGGGGATGATCATCATAAGGCGCGCTCGGGTCGACTCGATGTATTCGTACTGGCCGCTCCACACGATGCTGTAGCCGGTGGGCAGCTCGATCTGCTCGTTCACCGCCTCGCGGGCATTTTCCACAAAGGTGCCGACATCGATGCCTCGCAGGTCGACAAACACCCAGGCGGTGGGGCGCGCGTTTTCGCTTTTGATGGCAGGCGGCCCTTTCTTGATCTCGATATCCGCCACCTGGGCGATGGGCACATGCGTGCCGTCTTTCAGCGGAATCAGCACCCGCTCCAACGCCTGCAGGTCGTTGCGATAATCGCGCATGTAGCGGATATTGATCGGGTAGCGCTCCAGCCCCTCGACGGTCTGGCTGACGTTCATGCCGCCGATCGCGCTCTGGATAATATCCTGCACATCCCCCACGTTGAGGCCGTAACGGGCGGCTGCGGCCCGGTCTACGGTGAAGTCGAGATAATTGCCGCCGGTGACTCTCTCGGAAAACGCCGACAGCGTTCCCGGCAGGGTGCGCACCAGCGCCTCGATCTCCTCGCCGAGGTCGGAGAGGGTCTGCAGATCATCGCCCATGATCTTGATCCCCACCGGCGTGCGGATGCCGGTGGAGAGCATGTCGATACGGGTTTTGATCGGCATGGTCCAGGCATTGGTGAGGCCGGGGAAGTCGATGGCGTTGTTCAACTCCTCGGTCAGCTGATCCACCGTAATGGTCTTCTCTTCCGGCCATACCAGCCGCAGCGGTTTTTTCAACCACTTGGTCCAGTCCGGCCAGTCGGAATAAAAACGCGGCGTAGGAAATTTACGCCAGTCATCCTCATCTTTGAGCATAATCGTGGTTTCGATCATCGACAGCGGCGCCGGGTCGGTGGCGGTTTCAGCGCGCCCGACCTTGCCGAAAACCCGCTCCACCTCGGGAAACTGCCCGATGATGCGGTCGGTCTGCTGCAGAAGCTCCTTGGCCTTGGTGATCGAGATTCCGGGCAGCGTGGTCGGCATATAGAGCAGGTCACCCTCGTAGAGGGGCGGCATGAACTCCGTGCCCATCTTGCTCATGGGCCAGGCGATGGAGAGTGTCAAAATCAGCGCCACCAGCAGCGTCGACTTGCGCCAGCGCAGAACGAAATCCACCACCGGCTTGTAGGACGCGATCAGGAAACGGTTGATCGGGTTAGCCGATTCGCTCCTCACCTTCCCTCGGATGAACCAGGTCATCAGAACCGGCACCAGGGTAATGGCGAGAAACGCCGCCGTCGCCATGGCGTAGGTCTTGGTGAACGCCAGGGGTTTGAACATGCGCCCGGCCTGCTCCTGCAGGGTAAAAACCGGGGCGAAGGAGACGGTGATCACCAATAGAGCGAAGAAGATGGTTGGCCCCACCTCCTTGGCCGCGTCGATAATGACCTCGGTCCGCGGCCGATCCGGCTCGCGCTCCAGACGCTTGTGGGCGTTCTCCACCATGATGATGCCGGAATCCACCATGGTGCCGATGGCGATGGCGATACCGCCCAGGCTCATAATGTTGACGTTGATCCCCTGCAGATACATGATGATGAAGGACATGAGGATGCCCACCGGCAAGGCCAGAATCACCACCATCGCGCTCGGCAGATGGAACAGGAACAGGATGATAACCAGGGCGACGACGATGCTCTCCTCGGTGAGCTTCTCCTTGAGGTTGGACACCGAACGATCGATCAGCCCGGAGCGATCGTAGACCGTCTTGATCTCCACCCCCTCGGGCAGGCCGGACTTGAGTTCCTCGAGCTTTCTCTCCACCCGCTCGATGACGGCGCGTGCGTTTTCGCCGTAGCGCATGACGATGATGCCGCCGACAACCTCCCCTTCCCCGTCAAGCTCCGCCAGGCCGCGGCGCAGCTCCGGTCCGATACCCACTTCGGCCAGATCCTTCAGCAGAATCGGCGTGCCGCGACCATCCGTGCCGACCACGACCTGCTCAAGATCCTCGATCGACTGGATGTAACCCAGCCCGCGCACCATGTATTCGGTCTCGGCCATCTCCACCACCCGGCCGCCGACATCGTTGTTGCTGCGCTGAATCGCCCGGCGAACCTCCGGGATGGTGATGTGATAGGCCAGCAGCCGGTCCGGATCGATCCGCACCTGGTACTGCTTGACGAAGCCGCCGATGGAGGCCACCTCTGAGACGCCCTCCACCGCCGCCAGCTCGTAACGCAGAAACCAGTCCTGCATGGAGCGCAGCTGCTGCAGGTCGTGCTGGTCGCTCTCGAGGGAATACTGGTAAACCCAACCCACACCAGTGGCATCCGGCCCCAGGGATGGCGTCACCCCCTGCGGCAGCCGTCCGGCCGCGTAGTTGAGATATTCGAGCACCCGCGAACGCGCCCAGTAGATGTCGGTGCCGTCCTCGAAAATGATATAAACGAAAGAGAGGCCGAAAAACGAATAGCCGCGCACATCCTTCGCATGAGGAACCGCCAGCATCTGGGTGGTCAGCGGATAAGTGACCTGATCCTCCACCACCTGCGGCGCCTGCCCGGGATATTCGGTAAAAATGATCACCTGGACGTCGGACAGATCGGGAATGGCGTCGATGGGGATATTGCGCACGGCATAAATCCCCCCGACGATGACGAGTAACGTCGCCAGGATCACCATAAAGCGATTGCGGCTGGACCATTCGATGATTTTTTCAAGCATATAGAAGCTGTCCGTTGTTAGTGGTTCGTTGTTCTTATTGGATTGTAAATGTACAGCATGGGGTCACAACTCCCATGACAAGGGACACTTTTCGCCATCCCTGGCCGTTTGACTGGCGCCCTCCCTGGCGCCAGACACCCTTGCCATGGGAGCTGCGACCCCACGAAGTGTTCAGCTACACGGGCCTTGTGTGTTCTCCAAGCCCTTTCAGGACAAGGGGGATTGCGCTCTCTCTGCCAAGGGTGTCCCGCCGCCAGGGATGGCGGTGGCAAGCGCCCAGGGATGGGGAAAAGCGTCCCTGGGCAGAGAGAGCGCAATCCCCCGGCAGCAGACCCCACTCAATTAAACAAACTTTCCAGATCTTCCTCGTCATCCGATTCGAACAGGTCTTCCATGTCGTCCCCATTGTGATCATGTTCCGGTTCAGGCTCGGGCTCCGGTTCGGCGGCGGGTCGGCGCAGCTTTTTAGTCGCCTCGCGCAGGCGGCTTTCGGAATCGAACAGGAACTGGGCGCTGGTCACCACGCGCTCACCATCGAGCAGACCCTGAGTGATCTGAACATAACCTTCATCGTCCTGGAGGCCAATTTTCACCTGCCGCGGCTCGAACTCCCCGTCGCCGAGATCGACGAAAACAGTCTGCTTCTCGCCGGAGTTGATAACCGCCTCCGAAGGGATCGCCAGCGCATCCTCCACCACGTTGCCCTTGATCCGCACGTTGACATACATCTCAGGCTTAAGCTCGAAATCTGGATTGGCGATCTCCAGGCGCGCCTTGATCGTGCGGGTCTTCGATTCCACATATGGATAGATAAAGCTGATCTCGGCCTGCCGGGTTTTATCTCCAACATAGGGAAGAATAATCTCAGCCTGCTGTCCCACCTCCACCCAGGGAAGCTCGTAGGCATAGATATCCGCCATCACCCAGACACTGGAGAGGTCGCTGATCTTGAACAGCTCCGTGCCGGATTTGATGAACTGCCCATCGGTGGCAATTTTCATGGTCACCACGCCCTGGTAGGGTGAATAGAGCGTCATGGTCTTGCGCACCCGGCCGCTTTTCTCCAGCTCGGCAATCTGCCGGTCGCTGATATCGAAATACTGCAGACGCTTGCGGCTCGACTGCAGCAGGCGCTCGGCCCCTTCGGAGATCTGGGAAAACGAGCTGTCCTTAAGCGCGTCGCGATTGCGTAACGCCAGCAGGTACTCTTCCTGGGCCGAAACAAGCTTGGGGCTGTAGAGTTCGAGCAAAGGCTGCCCCTTTTTAACCTCCTGCCCGGTCTGATCTACATACAGGCGCTCGATCCAGCCGTCGATCTTGGCGTTGACCGAATACCGCTGAGGTTCGTCGTAATCGACCAGCCCGACCGTGCGGATGGTGCGGTGCAGGTCGCGGCGCTCCACCAGCGAGGTGCGCACACCCATGCTCTGCCGCACTTCCGGGGCGACGCTGATGATCGAGCCGGAGGCCGCCTCATCCTCGTAGACCGGCACCAGGTCCATCCCCATAGGGGATTTGCCCGGTTCATCCCGGATGTAGGTCGGGTCCATGGGCGCAACCCAGTATTTGATCTTGCGCTCGCCATCGGCCCTGGCCTTCGATCCGCCCTTATCTTCTTTGATGGGTGTCAGGTCCATGCCGCAGATCGGGCACTGGCCCGGCTCATCGGTCACGATCATCGGATGCATGCCACAGGTCCACTGCTGCTGGGCGTGGACATGAGCCGGCCCGGTAAAACTCTCCCACCCCATCTGGGTGACGCACTGCAGAACGTACCAGGTGGCGCCACTCGCAACGAAGAGCAGGCTCAGGGCGCTGACAAGAATGATTTTTTTAGGTCGCAACATGGTTTCAAGCCTTTAGATGGATATTTAGTTACTGTTCAGCAGGGACTGTCCGTCCTGAAGCGGCTTCGAGAACCGCTAACGCCCGCCGGTGGTCGGAAACGGCACGGAAAAAATCCATTTCGTAGCGATAGAGGGTCATCAGACTGTCCAGCAGGCTCAGAAAATCGACATCGCCCACCTGGTATGCCGCAAGGCTGGCCTCGAACGTCTGGCGGGCCTGGGGCAGGATGCCTGAATCGAACAATTCGACCAGGGTGCGGTTTTTCTCAACACGGGCATAGGCATCGTGTACCCGTGATTGAACCTGGTGGCGGAAATCTTCGAACTGACTGCGCGCCATTCGGATCCCCGAATCGGCCTCTGCCACCTGTTCGGATCTCTTTTCCCGCCAGACCGGCAGATTGATGCTGATTCCGGCGCTGAGAAAATCGGTCCCGCCGTCCGGCAGGTCGTCGTCGCGAAAGCGATACCCGGCAAACAGGTTGAAATCAGGTTTGTAATCAAGTTCCGCCAGCTTCTTCTGCGACTGGTACTGCCCGATCAACGCACGGTAGGAGGCAAAAAGCGGACGATGCTCCTCGGCAGCACCTTGAATCTCCTCAAGATTCACCTCCAATCGCTGCTCCGGGATATCTTTCGGCACAGTCAGCGGCGTTGCCGAAGGGCGCGCCAGCAGACGGTTGAACTCGGCCAGAAGACTCTCGCGCTCCTGCTGCAGGGTATACAGCCTGTCCAAGAGTTTGGATCGCTCTATCTGGGCCTTAAGCACATCCTGCTGCAGCCCCTCGCCCACCTCGTAGCGTGTTTCGGTCAGGCGGATAAAATCATCGAGCAGCGCCATGTTCTTCTGCGTCACGTCAATGGCGCGATCCTGATAAAAGATTCGATACCAGGCATCCTTGACCTTCATCACCAGCTGCAGGCGCGCATCTTCATAAACGCCTTTGTACCAGAGAGCCTGCTGGCGGGCGGCCTCCCCTCGCGCCTTGAGTTTTCCAGGGAAGGGAAAGGCCTGGTCGATGCGCAAATCATTGCCGGTCATCGGCGTGTCATCACTGCTGAAGGTGTCAACCGGGTAATTGCTCAGGGCAAAAGTCAGGCGCGGATCACTGAGGGTCTGGGCCGGAAATTCTTTGCGGCGAAACATCTCCCAGCGCTCCCGGGCAGCCTCAAGTTCCGGATTGTGGGTCAACGCCTCGTCGATCAATGCCTGCAAAGACGGTGAAGCAGCATCACTCTCCTGCGCGGGGGATTCACTGAAGGAGGTCAGCAGAAAACCTAAAGTCATCATCAACAACACTATGCGTCCCATCATCAAACTCCTGTTGGCGGATCAACGAATCGATCCTGTCCGTTCTGCTTTGTTCTTCTACACGGAGCGTGCCGAAACCCATATTTCAAAAATTGGTCGAAACTTTAGTCATTTCATAGCATTTCACATTTTTTTCTGATCGTAAGGATGTAGAATATTCAACACCATGTTAGAGATTATTCTACAATTCCGATCAGCATTGACAACATCTACGCCTTTGAATACTTGGAAAAATTTTCCTGGAAAATAATCATAGATCACTTGCGAGTCTTGGAATTTTCACCAGTCGAGTTATAATTTGGCCCATGAAAAATACAGCACTTAAAATGGCTATCGCCCTGTGCGTTTTTGTCTTCTGTGCCGGTCTGCCGATACCCGTGACCGCGGGAGTCATTGAGCGGCACGCTCTCGATCTCACCCTGCAGCCGCAGCAAAGCCGCCTGACTGCTGTCGACAAGATTACATACCGGCCGCAGGGGGGAAAGAGAGCGGTATTCTTTCTCGCGACCCAGGTTGATATCGAAAGTGTCCAGATCGACGGACGGCAGGCGCCCTATTCCTTTCAGCGAGGAGGGCTCACCATCGATCTTGGTGATCAACAGGACGCTGAATCGGTGGAGATCGCCATCGGCTACACAGGGCTTTTCGACGATCCTGCGCCGCACGGCGCACCTCTGAATACCGAAGACCCGACTTACGGCGTCGCCGCAACCATCACCCCGGAGGGCACTTTCCTGGGGGGCGGCGCCGGATGGTATCCCTATCAGCCAGAAAGCCGCAGCCGCTTTCATGTGCGGGTTACGGCCCCTGAAGGGACCTTCGCCGTCACCTCCGGACGTCTCGTTGAACAACAGACCACGGACGGACGCTCCACCACGACCTGGGAAACCTCCTATGCCATCCCCTCGCTGAGCATCTCGGCCGGTGAATACACCCTGGATGAGAAAATGGCCGGTAAGGTTCCGGTCTATACCTTCTTTTATCCGCAGAGCCGCCACCTGGCGCAGACCTACCTGGATGCAGCGGCAGAGTATCTGGAACTCTACCAGGATCTCTTCGGCCCCTACCCCTTCGACAAATTCGCGGTGGTGGAGAATTTTTTCCCGACCGGCTACGGCTTCCCCTCCTGGACCCTGCTCGGCAGCAGCGTCGTGCACCTTCCCTTCATCGTCGAAACCAGCCTCGGCCATGAAATCGCCCATTCCTGGTGGGGAACCGGCGTTCGTGTGGATTTCAGGCACGGCAACTGGTCCGAAGGGCTCACCACCTACGTTGCCGACTACCTCTACCAGGAACGCAGCTCGCAGGAGGATGCAAAGAATTACCGCCTCAAGGTCTTGCGCGATTATGCCGCGCTGGTTTCAAAGGACAACGACTTTCCCCTGAAGCGTTTCACGCGCCGCGACAGCCGCGCCGCCCAGGCCATCGGCTACGGCAAGTCGGCCATGGTGTTTCACATGGCCCGCCAGAAGGTGGGAGACGAGGCTTTCTGGAAGGCTCTGCGGACCATTGCCGAAGAATCCATGTTCAAAAAAATCGACTGGTCCGATTTTGCACGGACACTGGGGCGATTCGGGGAGCAGGACATGACCGGTTTTTTCGATCAATGGGTCAAGCGAGAGGGAGCACCGTTTCTGCGTCTCGATGCGGTTGAAGCGGTGACCAGCGGTTCAGTAACCCGAATCAAAGGGGCCCTTGTACAGGATGACCCGGTTTATGACCTTGAAGTAGACGTTCGGTTCGAGACAGATGCCGCCGCCGTCGATAACAGGGTCAGGCTGAATGGGCGTGAACAGACGTTTGTCTTTGAAACCGACCGGATCCCGAAACGTCTTGTGGTCGACCCGGAAGCGCATATTTTTCGGAGACTTGCCGCCGAAGAGGTTCCGCCGATCGTCAATTCCGTTCGGGGCGCCGGTGAGTTGACAGTGGTGGTCGCAGACGATTTGCCCGAGCAGACCGCACAGGCGGCGAGCCTGCTGCTTCAGGCCATGAACCGGCCCGATGCGACCGTCGTGTCCGAGAGCGACATTTCCCGCCGGGAGGTGGAAAAGCTAGGCGGCGTTGTGCTCTTTTTCGGACTGCCGAAGAAGTTTACCGAACCGCTGCGGGATCACCCGGGAATCGAGATCGACGAAAAGGGGTTCACACTGCATGGCAGGCATTACAGCGGCCCCGACGTGGCTCTGTTCGCTGCCCTTTCGCCGAATCAGGATCCGCAGCGGACCTGGGCTTATTTCGTGCCCTTCTCGGAGGCGGAAGCGCGCGTTGCCGCGCGTAAAATCCCCCATTACGGGAAATACAGCTTCTTGGCGTTCGAGCAGGGAGAAAATCAGGACAAAGGAACCTGGGAGATCCGCAGATCACCCTTGATACACAACTTCAGATAACATGAGGTAAGCATATGGTGTTCCGAGTTTTTATCAGCCTTTTTGTTGCAGCATCTTTGTGCTTTTTCTCGATCGACGCTCAGGCCCACCCCCACATTCTGGATATTGAGAAAAACCAGGATCTCGACTTTAACCAGCTTCTGGAGGAGCTCAAAAATGCGCAGGTGATTTTCATCGGCGAACTTCATGACCATGAAGGGCACCACCGGATGCAGCTCGAAGTCATTCGGGGATTGAACCGGTTGGGAAAATCTGTTGCTGTCGGATTGGAGATGTTCCAGCAGGATTATCAGGGCGCCCTGGATAAGTGGGTCGCCGGTGAGATGACGGAGGAAGGATTCGTTCTGACCTACAATCAGAACTGGAGCATGTGGCCTATTTATCGTCCCATATTTATCGAGGCCCGTTCCCGGAACCTGCCGATGGTGGCCCTCAATGTCAATCGATCTGTCACAAGGCAGGTGGCGCGCAGCGGCTTTGAGAGCCTCACCGAAGGGCAGCGTGAGGGGCTTGAAGGGGTCAGCTGCCGCGTCGATCCGGCCTATGAGGATTTTATCCGCCGCGCCCTTGGAGGGCACGGCCATGGACAACCCGACTTCATCTACTTCTGCGAAGCCCAGCTGCTGTGGGATGCCGTCATGGCGCGCAATATCGACAACTATCTTGAACGCCACCCCGAAACCACCCTGGTGGTCCTGGCGGGCAGCGGCCACTCATGGAAGCACGGCATTGCCCACCAGCTCGACCAGATTGCGGACCGAAGCTACAAAAAAGTTATTCTCCCCGAAGTCAGGGGCCGCATCGATCGAACCAGCGCCCAGTTGCGGGACGCGGATTACCTCTGGCTCGATTCCGGCCCGCAGGGATGGGGACAAATGGAGTAAAGTTCTACCTGGAGACGCGGATTTCTTTATACTGGCCGTTGAAGATAAAACGAACACGATCTTTGAGGATGCGGTCGACACGGGCGCCGTCGATGACCGTCCCCTCCATCACCGGCAGGTCATTGACCACCGCAAGGCGGTTTTCGACGTCGTACTGGTAATGGATCTCGCTTACTTTGAGTTCGGGAAATGCACCAGCCGCTGAGGCTGTCGTCCAGCGTGATTTTCCCGACTCCATATTTGAGGTCAGAACCCGGGGCAGAGATTCCTCCTGATCCGCAGCCTCTCCTTTCGACAGAGCGGCCTTGGCGGAACCGCCTGCTGCCCCGCTGTCCGAGGGGCGGTAGACGTGTCGGGTCGGGGGCTCGGTGCCCTCAGAAGTATCCGATGCGGAAGACAGGCGCACCGTTGTGACGGATGCTGCGGCTCTCGATCCCCCGCCGGAAGCCACTGACTGTTCGGCGGCCCGCGCAGCGACGGCAGCCTGGCGAGCCTGCTCTGCCTTTTCGCGCAGTGATTCCGCTGTCGCCTTGAGAACCTGAGCGGTTTCTTTCAGGGTCGCAGCGGTTTCTTTCTGATGACGTATCGTTTCCTCATCGGCGGCGACACGTGCCGCGCTGGCCCCGGCATTCTGTGTTGCCGCAACAGCCCCATCCGAAAGTGGGGTTTCGGACTCCTGCTTACCGGCGGCCGAAGACTCGGGCTGGGATTTTCCGGCAAAGACAGCTTCAGGTCGATCGACGACGGGAGCCCTTGCTTCGGAAGGAGGTGCAGACGCTTCGGTCTCAGCGACCATTTCTTCGCCTGCTGCCGCCGCATTCTGACCTTCCTCAGTTTCCACCTGTGAAGGGCCTGTTACTTCAGCAGGTGTTGCTTCTTTCTCGACCTCAGCAACAGGCAGTACGAACTCCGATTCCGAATCAGGAGAAAAGCCGCCAACCAGGAAGTAAGCGACCATCGCCCCCGTCAACAGAAGAGCGACGACCGCCGTCGGCAGAATCCAGTTTTCGGCTTTTTTTGCATTGCGACTGGTGCGCAGAATATCGCGGGCGATATTAACCGCACCCTCTTTCTTTTCCGACTTCTGTTCTTCAAGTTTTTTCAGAGCTTTAAGAATAGAGCTCATAATGTTCCGTCTCCCGCATGCACGTAGAAAAAATGTCGAACGGCCGCCGCTGCACAAATACAGGAAATGCGGGGATTCGACACGGTCATCAGAAAGAATGCATCTGCTATAGATTACGTCAGGAAGTAAACACCCAGAGCCACGGCAACGGCCACAAGACCGCCTCCCCCCCACCAGGCCAGAGAACGTTGAGAAAAACGGCGAACCTGGTGACCGGTTTCCCTGATCGCAGTGCGCACCATGCGCGCGTCCACCTCGCGGCACCCCTCGGCAAATCCGACCAGCAACGCTCGATCGGACAGAATATTGATCAGCCTCGGATAGCCCCGGGAAAAAGAGAAAATCTTCTTAAGGGCCCCATCGGTAAAAACTTTCTGCGCTGTTCCTCCCGCGATACGCAGCCGATGGGCAATGTAATCGCAGGTATCCCCAAAATCCATCGGTTGCAGGTGATATCGTACGGTAATGCGCTGGTTGAGCTGGCGCAGGTCGTCGCGCTGCAGGACCTGATTGAGTTCGGGCTGCCCCACCAGGATAATCTGAATCAGTTTGTCCGTATCCGTCTCCAGGTTGGAAAGCAGGCGAATCTGCTCAAGAACGGAAGGCTCCAGGTTCTGAGCCTCGTCGATCACCAGTACGACAGTTCGCCCTTCGCCCCGCATTTGAAGGAGAAAATCATTGAGTACGCGAATCAGGTTGGAGTTATTCGCCCCATCGGCATCAATGCCGAACTCGCGGTTGATGTTGCGCAGAAGGTCCAGCGCCGAAACAGTGGGGTTGAAGATAAAGGCCAGGCAGTATTGCGCCTCCTGCAATTCCCCCAGCAGGGTGCGCAGAACGGTCGTCTTGCCTGTGCCCACCTCCCCCGTCACCACGATGAACCCAGCCTGGTCGCGCACGCCATAGAGCAGGTGCGCGAACACTTCCTTGTGGTTTTTGCTCAAGTAGATGAATCGGGGGTTGGGCGTAATTGAAAAAGGTTTTTCTTTAAGGCCGTAATGATCAAGGTACATAATGTCATCCAGGCCGCCGGGCCGAGAAAAGGTTTTTGTGAGTCATAAACCTTTTTAACTTCCCACAGTTCCGGTTGTTTTTCAAGAGTAAACTGCGCTGCAAGCCCGCTCTCCCGGGAAAGATCCTGTCAAGGCCTGGAATTCCTGCTATTCTTGGATTTTCGAGCCAAGATCTTATCCCAACGTTCAGAAGAGTTGAAACAGGGACAGAAAAAAGAGGCTGATCATGGACAAACACAACGCCTGGAAGAGTTTCGCCTGGGAATCGCGGATCGCTTATTTTTCGATGGAGATCGGCCTGAGTGGCCAAATCCCGACTTACAGCGGCGGTCTGGGAGTGCTTGCCGGGGACACCATTAAAAGCGCTGCGGATCTCAAAGTCCCGATGGTGGCAGTCACCCTGCTGCACCGCAAGGGCTATTTCCGCCAGCAGATCGATTCCGACGGCTGGCAGCACGAATACCCGGTACAATGGAATCCGGAAAGGCTTCTCGAACTGCTGCCGGTCAAAACCCTGGTGACGATCGAGGGGCGTGACGTCAAGATCCAGCCATGGCTTTATCGCGTGAAAAGCCCGGCGGGCGGGGTTGTTCCCGTGATCTTCCTCGACACCGATATCCCAGGAAATACCGAGGCGGATCGGCGCTTGACGGATACCCTGTATGGGGGCGATTCCGAATACCGCCTCAAGCAGGAGATTGTTCTGGGGATTGGCGGCGCCCGCATGCTGGCGGCTCTCAATTTTACGGTGCGTAAATATCACATGAACGAAGGCCATGCGGCCCTGCTCACTCTGGAGCTGCTCAACAACATACGCGCCCCCATTGAAAATACGCTCAACGAGCGCGCTTCATGGGATGTGCAGCAGGTCATGGACCGTTGTGTATTCACCACGCACACGCCGGTGGCAGCCGGTCACGACAAGTTTCCCTGGCCGGTGGTGGAGAAGATCCTTCCGGAGATCGTGCCCTTTGCCCTTTTGCGCGACCTTATCGGCAAGGATTCTCTGAACATGACCATACTGGCGCTGAAACTGAGCCGCTATGTCAATGGTGTCGCAAAAAAGCACGGCGAAATCTCGCAAAGCATGTTTCCCGGCTTCGAAATTCATGCCATCACCAATGGCATCCATCCCTTCACCTGGGCATCTCCCTTCTTCGTCCAACTCTATGATCGCCACCTCCCCGGCTGGGCATTCGAGCCCGAACTGCTGGTGCGGGTCGACACCATCTCCGATGAGGATTTCTGGGACGCGCACCAGGGGGCCAAAGCCTTTTTGACGCTTTTTATTGAAGAGACCACCGGTAAAAAGTTCGATCCGGAAATTCTCACCATCGGCTTCGCCCGACGCTACGCCACTTACAAGCGGGCTGACCTGATCTTCTCCGACCTTCAACGCCTGGTGGACATTGGAAACGGAAAGCTGCAGCTGGTTTTCGCCGGCAAATCCCATCCCCATGATGCGCCGGGGAAAGAACTGATTCATCGCATTCACGAGGGGATTCATTCCCTGTCAGGGAAAATTGAGGTCGTCTTTCTGCAGAATTACAACATGGATGTGGCGTACCGCCTGATTCCGGGCGTCGATTTATGGCTCAATACTCCCAAACGGCCTCTGGAAGCATCGGGGACAAGCGGCATGAAAGCAGCACTCAACGGTGTGCCCAACTTCAGCATTCTGGATGGTTGGTGGATCGAAGGGCATATCGAAGACGTGACTGGCTGGGCAATCGGTCCTCCGCCCCGGGAGAAGAGTCTGGCGGAAAACGGCAGCGACCAGGAAGATGCCCGCGACCTCTACGACAAACTCGAGAAAAAGATCATCCCGCGATACTACGAGGATCGGGCCGGATGGATTCGCGTCATGAAAAACGCCGTCAGCAAAAATGCCTACTATTTCAACACCCATGTCATGATGCGCCGCTATGTGACGGAAGCCTATATACGCTGAGCCGTCTTGTCGGATGTACGGGACAGAAGAGCGGCAAAATCCTGCGGAGCCAACGCCTCGCTGAACAGAAATCCCTGGATCTTATCGCACCCCTTGTCCCGCAGGAAGGCTTTCTGCTCTGGGGTCTCCACCCCTTCGGCAATAACATCCATTTCCATATGATGGGCCATGGCGATCACCGCCGAAGTAATGGTGCTGGCGCCGCTATCACCGGGGATGCCGGCAATGAAGGATTTATCGATTTTCAGCGTACCGATGGGGAAATTCTGTAAATAGCTCAAGGATGAGTAGCCGGTGCCGAAATCGTCGATAACCAGATGCACTCCCAATTCTCTGAGTTTACCCAGCGTTTCAGCAGTATCGGCGATATCCTGAAAAAGAACGCTTTCGGTCAGTTCAAGTGCAAGCCAGCGCGGTTCCAGACCCGTTTTTTTCAGGACTCGCGCCACAAGTTCCACGATATCCCGACGGTGAAACTGCCTTGCGCTGACATTGACAGCGATTCGCTGCGGCGGGAGTCCCTGCTGCTGCCAGGCGCGATTCTGGGCACAGGCGGTTTCCAGGATCCATTCCCCAAGGGGATCGATCAATCCTGTCTCCTCGGCCTTCGGAATAAAATCGGACGGCGAATAATGCGAGTGCCCATCCTGCTTCCAGCAGACGAGAGCCTCCATCCCCTCGATCACCCCGTTGTCAAGCCGACATTGAGGTTGATAAAGCAACAGAAACTCCTCGCGCTCCATGGCACGAAAAAGGCGATTTTCAAGTACCATGGCCTGAAAGGAAACCTGTCCCATTTCAGCACTGTAAAACTGAAAATTATTTCGACCCAGCGCTTTGGCGCGACTCATGGCCACATCTGCATTACGCAGCAGAGTTTGGGCATCCTGGCCATCGTCCGGCGAAACAGCGACGCCGAGACTGACCGTGACATAGAGTTCGTGCCCGGCGATGCGAACAGGTGCCTGAAAGGTACTCAACAACTCTTTAAGCCATTCATCCAGCGGGTTCAGCGACCCGCTGCACCTGAGAAACAGCGCAAACTCATCCCCTTTCAGGTGGGCGGTCACTCCCCCTGGCGGAGTCATGGCCTGCAGACGTGAAGCCACATCACGCAGGACCTGATTGCTCAGATCTATCCCCAAAGCCCGCGCGATCGTCTTGAATCGATCAAAATCAAGATAGACCAGGGCCAGGCGTTGGCCTGGAGATCCGACCTCACGCAGCGCTTCATCAAGCAACTCGCTGAAACGCTGCTGATTGGGCAGACCGGTCAGGGGATCATAGTAGGCGAGGCGTTTGATTTTTTCTTCGCTGCGGCATCGCTCCAATTCAGATGCGGCACGCGATGCAAATATTTTCATGATTGATTCGCCTGCGGAGCGATCCGGGAAGGGCCTGCGGCTCAGCACCATCATCACCCCAAGGGTTCCTTTCTGGGCATCAACCAGGGGCATCGCCAGGCAACTCTGGATCCCAAGCTGCGAAAGAGGGTGATCCTGCGGCAACTTTCCTTGCACACCAAAGGGGCAATAGCAGACCTGGTCCCGCGTCAGGTGTTCGCACGGCGTGTTCTTCATGGTGAATTTCTGATTTAAGACATCATCGCCTTCGCAGGATATGGCGACAATTTCCATAACCTCAGGATCCTGTTGAGAGACTGCGGCGACCATAGCGCAATCGGCTTTCAGGACGCGACTCAGGTGGTCGGTCAACATGGAGAAAAATTTTGCGCCGGTCTGGGTGGTGACCGCTTCAGAAGCCACAAGAAGGCGACCCTCGGCAGCCCCCAACGCACAGAGGTAGCGCCAGATGAGGAAATAGAGGAAAAGACCGGAAACGACAATGAAAAACAGCCCCTTGTAGGTCTGAAATCGACTCAGGGAAGAAGGGTCTTTAAATCGAAAGGCAAGGAATTGATCAGAGAAAATAATCCAGAGCAGAGCGGCGCCAACATACAGCAGAACTATCCTGAAAGCCACTTTGCGATTGGAAGGCGGCAATCCGTGAGATTGTGCCTCCTTCCGGAAGTTGAATAAACCCATGAACACACCCCTTAAGCCGCACCGTTGAGGGCCCGGCCTGAAAAACAAACCGGATTTCCGCTGTATTCAAGGAGATTTGACAAGGCTGCACGGCGAATGAATTGATATAAGATTATCCTAAAAGGTGAATGCGTCAAATGACAGATAATGTGCTTGGCAATCCCGCAGAAGGCGTGTTAGGTTCCCTGAAATTTAAATTTTCACCAAGGAGAAATCTGAAAGTGGCTGAGATAAAACTGACGGGCAAGCAGGCGCGCTATTTGAGATCGCTGGGTCATCATCTTGAAGCTGTGATCATGGTCGGGAAAGACGGGGTTACCGACAACCTGGTGGAATCAACCGATGAATCACTCGTGGCCCACGAACTGGTCAAAATCAAGTTGCAAAGAGGATGCCCCAGAGGGGAAAGCTCACGGACTCGGCTGCGAAAGCTCTGAGGTCCGCTGTTCACGACAATTTCGCAAGGCGTTTGCTTGAGGTCGAATTCAAAATTCTCCACCTCCTGCCCGTCGGAATAGATCGCGACCGTTCGCACCCTGTCTCGTTCAGGACCGATCAACTCACCGATAAATGCATAATCAGCGCCGACGGTCCGACACATATTCTGCGTCAACAGGCAGAAGAACGCCTCTCCGGTCGTGGCCGAAACACCGCGTACCATTTCATTCAGGCGCTCTTCATTGCGCCAGAGGGCTTTGCGATAGAAATCTATGATCAGAAGCATGCCGGAGTGCGGGATAATATCATTGCAAGTTGTGCCAGTCCAATCAAATTATACGAATCATACAGGCTCATAGGGCTCCATGAGACGACGGTATTCATCAAAAGCGTAGCGATCAGTCATTCCGGCGATATAATCGCAGATGACACGTTGTGTGCCGTAATTTTCAAATTTTCGCTGCTGCTCCAACGGCAGCAGGTTGTTGTTTTCAGCATAGATATCAAAGAGGAAGGTCAAAATACGTTCAACCTTGACCCGCATGCGCTCGACCTTGTGGTGACGATAAAGATATTTATATAAAAAGCGCTTGAGTTCGAGGTTCTTTTTTGCGATCTCCGGGCTGAAAGAGACGATATTTTCGGGTTGGCAGCGCACATCTGCCGCCGAGTTAATTTTCAGTTCGGAAAGTTTTGCGAGGGTATATTCCACCAGATCCTGAATCAGTGTTCCGATCAGATGGCTGATGGTCTGATAGATGTGTCGCTCCTGATCGATACGAGGGAACTTGCCGGCGACAATCTCCCAGGTTTCCCGCCAGAGATCAACCCGGGAGAGATCGGACAACTGGATATATCCGGACTTGAGGCCATCGTCAATATCATGATTGTTGTAGGCAATTTCATCAGCCGGATCGATGATTTGAGCCTCAAGAGTCGGCCTTTCCCGGGGAGCGTACTCGTCCTCGACACCCTGCGCCGAAAAATCCTTTCGGTTTGAATGCTTGATGATCCCTTCGCGTGTTTCCCAACTCAGGTTCAGGCCGCTGAAACCAGGATAGCGTTCTTCAAGAAGCTCGACTATGCGCAGTGATTGTCGGTTGTGCTCAAAACCACCGGCACTCTCCATCTTGCGGTTCAGAATCTCTTCCCCCGCGTGCCCGAAGGGTGTGTGACCAAGATCATGCGCCAACGCCAGGGCTTCCACCAGGTCTTCATTGAGGTGAAGCTGCCGGGCAATGCCGCGGCTGATCTGCGCAACTTCCAGCGAGTGAGTCAAACGAGTGCGATAATAATCGCCCTCATGGTTGACGAATACCTGGGTTTTGTACTCCAGCCGCCGAAAAGCGGCACAATGGATGATGCGGTCGCGATCACGTTCAAAGGGAGGGCGTCCATCCTTGAACGTCTCGGAGTGACGTCTCCCGCGGCTGTCGCTGCCGCGTGTCGCATAAGGGGCCAGATCGGGGCGTTCCATTATTGCAGTTTCCTCGCTGGTTGGGCCTGAGAGACAGAGAAAAAAATGATTATCGCACACGGAATCGAAGCAGGCCAGACGTAAGATAACCCGTAACCCGTGATCTGAAAGACGTTGTTCGCCGGGCGCGGCGCGTGCTAACCTGCCGCTCATCGGAGTTATCACAAATTAAAGCGGGTGATGAGGCTGAAATGCTCTTTGTTCAGGTGGTCCTCCCGGTATTTCTGATCGTATGTACCGGCATCATGCTGGAAAAAACTGCGCGTCTGGATTTTCGCACTCTGACCATCAGTTCGCTTTATGTGTTCTGCCCGGCTCTCGTTTTCTCCGCCCTGATGAAACGGGAATTCGAGCTGACCCTGGCGGGCGACCTGTTTCTGTTCATGGTGCTCTACACAGCTGCCCTCTACGGTTTCTCCTGGTTGATCGCCCGAGCGGCAGGCTTCGACCGCGAAAGTCGCAGCGCGCTGCTGCTGACAACGGTGATGATGAATGTCGGTAACTTCGGCCTGCCTCTGACTTTTTTTGCTTTCGGCGAGGCCGCCCTGGAAGTCAGCGTACTGACGTTTGTTCTTTTCAATATTCCACTGGGGACACTGGCCATCGTCATCGCCCAGGGGTCCAGAGGCTCGCTCTCCACCGCCTTGCTCAACATGGCAAAAATCCCCATCTTCCACGGCGTGGCTCTGGCGTTTTTATTCAAAATGCTTGACTGGGTTCCGCCGACCTTTCTGCTGCGCCCCATCGATCTGGTTGGACAGGCCGCAATCCCCGTTATGCTGCTGATGCTCGGGATGCAACTGGCGCGAACCAAATGGCAGAAGCGAGTCGGATTTCTGTCGCTGGCCACCCTCACCCGCCTGGCCGTCAGCCCGTTGCTGGCCTGGGGGTTGACCGTACTTCTTGACATCAAGGGGTTGCCCCGATCCGTCGTCATATTGCAGACGAGCACCCCATCGGCAGTCCTGCCCCTGCTTTACGCATTGCGCTTCGGCGTACGGCCGGACCTGGTAGCAGGCACCATCCTGACCACAACACTGGTGAGTGCAGGAACATTGACCCTTCTGCTTTACCTGCTTACCCCGCAATGACAGGGGATGAAGTTTATCCCCCTTTCCGGGTAGTTGCACAGAAAAGCAGAAAGCCCCCGACCTGTCATGAATCGGGGGCTTTCTGCTTTTTATTTATTCGCGATTATCAACTGCAGCGAAATCAGCAGTCATAGTAAAGCGCGAACTCCATCGGGGTCGGGCGCATACGCACCGGGTTGACCTCCGCTTCGGTCTTGTAGTTGATCCACATATCGATCACGTCTTCAGTAAAGACGTCTCCCTTGAGCAGGAATTCGTGATCATCCCGCAGGGAATCAAGGGCTTCCTGCAGGGTTCCGGCAACGTTGGGAATATCCTTGAGTTCTTCAGGAGAAAGACCGTAGATGTCCTTGTCAAGGGGATCGCCCGGATCGATTTTATTTTCGATGCCGTCAAGCCCTGCCATGAGCAGTGCAGAGAAGGCAAGGTAGCCGTTGCACGACGGATCGGGAGTGCGATATTCCACCCGCTTCGATTTCGGGTTGCTGGTGGAGGGGATGCGCAGTGAAGCCGAGCGGTTGCGATTGGAATACGCAAGGTTGACCGGAGCTTCAAAGCCAGGCACCAGGCGCTTGTAGCTGATGGTGGTCGGATTGGTAAAGGCGCAAAGTGCTTTGGCGTGCTTCATGATCCCGCCGATGTACCAAAGGGCTTCTTTGGACAATCCGCCATAGCCGTCTCCACAGAAAAGATTCTTGCCGTCTTTCCAGATCGATTGGTGACAATGCATGCCGGAGCCGTTATCGTTGTAAATGGGTTTCGGCATAAAAGTCACGGTTTTCCCGTTTCTCAAGGCAACATTCTTGATAATGTACTTAAACCACTGAAGGGTGTCGCCCATACGCAGAAGAGAATCAAAGCGCATGTCGATTTCGGCCTGGCCGGCAGTCGCAACCTCGTGATGAGACGCCTCTATACGAATGCCGACGCTCTGCAGAACCTGGACCATTTCGTTGCGCAGGTCGATCATGGAGTCGGTCGGGGCGCAGGGGAAGTAGCCTTCTTTATGGCGCGGCTTGTATCCAAGGTTGGGAAATTCTTCCCGCCCGGTGTTCCAGATGCCTTCAACCGAATCGACAGCGTAAAACGATTCGTTGGAGGTGTTTGCATAGCGGACATCGTCAAATATGAAAAATTCAGGTTCAGGGCCAAAGAAAGCGGTATCTCCGATGCCGGTGGATTTAAGATAGGCTTCGGCTTTCTGCGCAATAAAACGCGGGTCGCGGCTGTAACCTTCACGGGTAAAAGGATCAATGATGTTGCAGATAAGGCTCAAAGTCGGCACTTCGGGAAAAGGATCGATTTTCGCAGTGGTCGGATCAGGCATCAGCAGCATATCGCTGTTGTGAATCGGCTGCCAGCCCCGAATTGAAGAGCCGTCAAACCCCAGGCCTTCCTCGAAAACCTCTTCATCGAATTCGCTGACGGGAGTGGTAAAATGCTGCCAGATCCCTACGAAATCGAGGAATTTATAATCAACCATTCCGCAATTATTCTCTTTTGCAAATTCGACTACTTCTTGTGGGGTCATACATATCTCCTTTAAATCGGCGTAGTACTGCTGCCCTTATCCGCACCGGGCGGATAAAAACCATCTCGAATGAACCGCCGGTTCCTGTGAAAGGCGGCCCATAAATAAATGATCAGCAAGAACTGTGCAGGCGATTAAAGCGCGTCGTCGCCGGACTCTCCCGTACGAATACGCACAACTTCATCAACCGGCGTTACAAAGATTTTACCATCACCGATGCGACCTGTGCGGGCAGCCTCTGCAATGGATTCAACCACTTTCGAAACCAGGTCGTCGCGCACAATGATCTCCATCTTGATTTTTGGGATGAAGTCGACCACATACTCGGCGCCCCGGTAAAGTTCCGTGTGCCCTTTCTGGCGACCGAAGCCCTTGACCTCGCTCACAGTAAGACCCTGTATGCCGATCTCATTGAGGGCTTCCTTGACTTCATCGAGTTTGAAGGGCTTGATAATCGCTTCGACTTTTCGCATTTGTCTGACCTCCGGGGCAGTGAAATAAAAGGTTTTCGGTAATAAAAATTTAAGATCAAATTATAACCACCGATTACCAGCCCATCAAGGGAATTGCCCCTTGCGCTGATGGCGGTTATTCACAATAGCAAAGAAATTGCCAAATCAGAAAGATCTCTCAAAAAAATATACAAACGCTTATAAACAAAGGAGAATTTTATTTTTTAAAAAAGTTCAGTTGATGATGAAAAACCTTTTACTGATGAAACTTTAGGCAGAAGCAATGCACCCCTGATGATTATCTCATCATTCAGGATTCCACCCCCCAAGATTAAACCTTTGACCTTTTTTTAGGAAATATTGTATAAAATCACAAGATTAAAAACGGTATACAACATTATTTCCATTATTTATTTTTGTTGAGGCTTCATGGATCAGGCTTTCACCATCCTCGTCGTTGACGACAGCCCTACTCAAATCGCACTGTTGCAGGATGCCCTCGAACAAAAAGGTTTTACCGTCGAGAAGGCGGGAAACGGCATGGAGGCTATTGCAAGAGTCTACCAGATCGAACCTGATCTGGTACTCTCCGACATCATTATGCCGGAACTCAACGGCTACCACCTGTGCCGTGTTCTTAAAAACGACCCGGCAACCGCCCAGATTCCCGTGGTCCTGCTGACCAACCTCACCGAGCAACATGATCGTTTCTGGGGGAAAAATGCCGGGGCGGACCTCTACCTGGAAAAATCCTCAGACACGCAGTTGATCGCCGACACGGTCGAAAATGTGCTTGCCGGTCGCACCCCCACACCTCGGAAACCTGTGCAAGCCGCAGACACCCTGAACAAGGATGATATCCAGGCGCGCATTACGGACATCCTTGACCGACTCCTGTACGAGTCCACGATTTCCAACGAAATTCTTAAATTCACCAGTTTGACTCATGACACGGAACTTCTCAGCGAAAATCTCCTCAGGTTCCTGGGAGATATCTGCCGTCATGACGCAAGTGCCCTCCTGCTTCGCCAGGGACACGACAAACTGACCCTGGCATTTTCTATCAATCAACCCATGCCAACCGGTTTTATCGCAGCGGCCCGGGAAATCATGATTAAGCAGATCCCCACGGTGAACACTCATTATGAGAGTTCCGGAGGGCTTTTCATTTTTCCTGAATCCCCCCCATTAAACGATGACCTTCCCGAGGAATTTCACATATTCCACACTCTGCCCATCCGTCGGGGTGCTGAAACATTCGGCCTGATATGCCTGTTCAACAGAAAAGAGCGAGCATTGACCGAAGGCATTGCCCATGCCCTCGACCTGGTCGCTGACCGTTTCGAGATTGTGGCCCGCTATCTCAACAAGCTCAACGAGATCGAAGAGATCAAAGCCGATTTTATCTCCATGCTGGTACATGACCTGCGCTCGCCCCTGACCAGCATCCGTGGTTTTTCCGAGGTTCTGACCCAGGAGATGCTCGGCCCAATCAACGATGATCAGAAAAGCGCACTGTGCAATATCCAAAGTGGATCAAATCGCCTTCTTTCCCTCATCGAAGACATTCTGCACCTTTCAAAGCTCGAGGCCGGCAAAATGACCCTGACTCTCCTGCCGGTCTCCGTCGAGGAGATCGCCCGAGAGACGTCCCAGGAACTCGCCGCCCTGTTTATGGAGAAAAACCTCTCGATCGGTTTGCAGATAGAGAACGATCTTCCCATCATCAATGCAGACGGGCAGCAACTGGGCCGCGTTCTGGCCAACCTGCTCACAAATGCAGCCAAGTTCAGTCCTCAGGACGGATGCATACGTTTGCGGGCATATCTGCACAAAACGACCGTTCGGATCGATGTCGAAGACCAGGGGCCGGGCATCCCGCCACAACAGCAGAAAGGTTTGTTCGCACGATATCAGCAGATTGATTCCGGAGAACCGAAAGGGCGCAAGGGCACCGGTCTAGGCCTGGCGATCTGCAAGGAAATAGTGCGGCTGCACCAGGGAAGCATCTGGGTCGAAAGTCCAATTGATGATAATATCGGCAGCCGTTTTTCTTTCACCTTGCCCCTGCCTGATGAAACATCCCCTTCCTGAGCCTCCCCTTTCACTGTCGAAGCTTTCAGATTGTTCCTGCATAGCCGGCGAAATCGGTCCGGAAAGCACCTCGTTAATTTTCACCTCGGATTTCCTGTGATTTCGCGCACTTCACCATAGGACAAGGAGGGCGTAGATGCAAGGGGGGGGGAAGCTTTGGCTTTGGGGATGGAGGGTAATCAGCGGGCAAGAAACAGTTCCAGCAGGGTGCTTTTTTGACCGGCGAGAATTTTTTCCACCTCTTCCCGGGCAATAGAGCGGTCCCAGCCGGCCTCAACCAACTGATCGAGAACCGCCTGAAACCGGGTGCGACGGTGCATGCCGAATTCTGATTCGTCGCGACGGTCCTGGAACATGGCCAGCAGCGTCGACCCGCAGCGGCAGTTGCGGTAAAGGCCGACAAAACTCAGGTTCGGTTCGTCATAGCGCCGAAGTCCTGAGCAGTAAAAAAGCCGCCTGGTTTTATGCACATAATCATCAACCGAATAAAAGACCTGGCCACAGCGCCCACAAACCTTGGGAAACATTTCTTCGTTCAGAGCCACAAGTCCTTCATAGATTTTCCTGCGCGACCTGGGCATGACGCCCTCCCCTTTTTTTATAACGGGAATATGCAAAGTTGGTTGTTACTAATTGTAGCGGACTTTTAAGATTTGTCACGTCTTTTTTAGAAAATTTTAAAAATCAAATTTTCTGCATAACTGCTCCAGATATCTTGAGCTGAGTTGACTCGAAGCCAGGCTGCGCTTGACCGGAGGCATGCGAAGCACAGCACCCAGAAGAGCCGCCAACGCTCGATGACTCCACAACACCTGGTTGTCAAACACAAGGTGCTCGAGAGTCCCCCGTTCAATGGCCATCTTGACGGTTTTGTGAACGGAATTGACCGGGGTAATGACGCGCTTTGGTCGCGGCTTCATGTGCAGGGCCTGCAGGCGGCACACCCGCACACAGACGCCGCATCCCAGGCAGAGTTCCTCATCGATCACGGCCTGACGCCGACCAACACCATCGGCATCTGCTGTCTCGAGGCTGATCACGTGCGCCGGGCAGGCCGGCAGGCAGCGCCCGCAGCCGGAACACTTATCGGCCACCACGGCAATGTAATTGCTGGTATGGATTGGATGCTGGTGACCAAAACGCTGGTGAGCGATCATCGCCTCGCAGCAGCAGGGGCAGCAGTTGCAGATGAAACTGACCCCGTTCTGGACATTTTCAGCGAACTGGGCCAGGTTCTGCTCCCAGACTTTGTGTAGAAGCTCCTTGCATTCACTCGTTTCGACGCGACGGACATGCCCGTGGCGGATCAGCGAAGACGCCACGGTGTTGAAGGTCATGCAGATATCCATCTCTGCATTGCAGGCACGTCCCTGATGGGCGCGTTTGTGCCGGCAGTAACAGAGCCCGATGCCGATATCGGTGGCCGACTCGATAATGTGCGTTGCCCGCTCATAGTCAAGAACATGCAAAGCATTCTCCGAGCCGAGAACGTCCTCGCTCACCAGAACGCGGCCCATTTGCGTTTCACCATCGACGAAAAGGGCTTTGATGAAATCGTCCTCAACCGTTATGTACTGCTCGAACAGTTCGGCCAGCAGTTTCTGATCCAGATCCGCACGCACCCGCATCATGGAGAATTCAAAGAAGCCGGCCATGGGCGGCGGCAGAACATAATGCATCCGCCCTTTCTGCTCCATGTCGACCAGCAGCCCACGGGAGGAAAGTTCCTGCAGAATGTTCTGCGCCTCACTCTCGGTTTTTCCCCAGGCCTTGGCGGCTTTTGCAGATGTAAACGGTCGCAGCGGCAGATCGGAAACAAGCTCGGCTTCCTGCGGGCTGAAGAGCATGGAGAGAATGCGGGTCAGCATCTCTGAAGGAGGGGCCCCCTGCGGGAAGCGGTTCAGGCGCTCCGTCAAATGGTGGTAGGAGTTGCGGACGGTCAGGTGGGCCATTAAACGGTCTCTTTCGCCAGGTCAGCCAAGGGGTACGCTAAATTTGACGTTCGTTACACAAAAGCCTCTCATCATCTCTCACGTCTGGGGTCCGAAACCGACCAGGCTTGAAATGGCTGCAAGAATCAAAGCTACATCCATGAAAACTGCAATCATGGAGCAGGGAGAATCTGATGTTTCAGGAGACATTAAAACTTCCCTTTCTTACAGGGTAGATTCAAATTGCAAGTGTACCATTTCGGGGACACAGATATATTTGAATAATCTTTATCAAAAATAAGAAAAGACTCAAGAACCCACAAAGACTTTCTGCAGCATCCTGAGCCTTTTCATGGCATCAGATTTTCTGTATTTTTAACTATTTATTCTTTCTTTTTCTTCCTGAAAACAAAAACAAAGCAATGCTTCCTATTCCAAAAATAAGAAAAGAAGATGGCTCCGGGACGGCAGAGGGTGCTTGTTGCCCTGCAGCATACTCTAAATTAAACTCAGAAATTGAAAAATCGTCAAAACCCCAATATGAATTGACATATCCAATATTGAAAACTATCTCATTCTCTCCATAATTCAGTAAAGAATTCTCTCCTGAGTATGTCTTACTACCATTGCCATTGGGCAGAGGACTAAACTCATGTCCATTTAATACAAAATAATTATCTGCCCGACTATCGTCACCTTCATATTTAATAAAAATATCAAAAACTGAATTTTGTTCAGGAAAATTTGAAAGATTAAATTTTCTAACAACAGAAGATAAATATTGTGATTCTAGATAATTATCTTTATTAGTGTTATTGTCTCCAAATTCAAGAACTCCACTATTGTTAGTATCAAAAATTTCAATAAAGTCGACAGTTAAAGCTTGTACTTGGCTCGACAAAAAAAACACACAGAATGAAACAAAAATCAGTCCATAAAAATTTTTACTCATTTTCAGCCTCATTTCTACTAAAAAACCGTTAAATAAAAACACCGACAAATGACACACACACAAAGACTGCAAAACAAAAATGGAATTGCACACGGAGTATGCACATTTAGTGCCTCAAACATAAGCTATTGTTTTAGTTATTATTTTCTGGACTTTGCTGGTTGTCATATGTTTTGAAGTGTAAAATTTTCCGACGGTACTGTTGTTGAAAAACAACACTTTGACGGAAAAAATTACAAAATCCGCATGGAAGAAATGCGGATCAACAGCTCGGGGGGAGGAGCGCCCCGGGGAATGCGGTTCAGGCGCTCCGTCAAACGGTCTCTTTCATCATGGCCTTAAACAAACGCTCGGCATCTTCCCTGCGACACAGCTCCGTTCCAGGAGTCATGACGGCAGCGGTTCCGGAGGCGATCCCGAAAATGACTGCTTCCCGGAGTTGTTTTCCCCTGGCCAGGCTCAAAACGATGCCGCCCACCATGCTGTCGCCGGCACCGACCTTGCTGATAATGGGCACGGTGGGCGGCAGGATATGTTCCGTGAACGATTCAGCAGCGACTAAAGCTCCAGCCGCCCCGAGAGAGATCACCACAACTTCGCAGCGGCCCTCTTTGACCAGATTCTGAGCCTGTTCCTTGATCTGAGCCTCTTCGGTGACATGATCGCCGACCAGATCCCTGAATTCGCGGACATTGGGCTTGATCAGAAATACGCCCTCCTTGAGAGCCTCCTCAAGAGCCTTTCCCGCGACATCGACAATTGTTTTCGCGCCGCACTTTTTGCCGGCGCGCGCCAACTGAGCGTAAAAATCGACGGGAACGCCCGGCGGCAGGCTGCCGCTGGCCACCAGGTAGTCAGGAGACGGCTCAATACTTTCAATTTCCGCCAGAAACTGCCGCCATTCGTCCTTTTGCAAATGAGGCCCCGGCATCCCGAATCGATACTGCAGCCCGGTCTCTTCCTCCAGAACCACGAGACTCTCGCGAACCGCGCCCGCTATCGGCAGCGGACGGTGGAAAAGATCTTCTCTGTCGAGAAGTCCCTGCAGTCTCTGCCCCGTCAATCCCCCCGCCGGATAAAGGAGTTCAGAATCCCCACCGAGCTTTTTTATGGCGCGGCAGACATTCACCCCGCCACCACCCGGTTCGAAACGGGGCGGATTGCAGTAGAGCTTTCGCTCAGCAACCACGCGCGCAACACTTGAACTCTTGTCGATCGCAGGATTCATAGTCAGCGTGACGATATTTTTCATAGAAAGTTCCCTCTTTATGAACTGCGGCATCTGTCAGGATCGCGGATACGAAAAGACGACATACGACCCGTTAAAGGGGCCGAAAAAAGAAACTTTCAAGTATCCCCAGGGCGAATTTGTTCCCTCCCGGGAACACGCTCTAAGCCTTGCCCCAGCATAAAGTTCTGGTCATTTGTTCTCCGATGGGGTATAAAGGGTTCGTCCTTTGCCCTTGGAGACCCTGTCGTGAATCTGAAAGAAATCCATGTACGACCCGTTTCAGCCCTCGAGGAGGACCGATATCGGGAGACAATGCAAGCGCATCATTATCTGGGAGATCTGCCCAAGATCGGCGAAACCCTCTGGTACGTTGCCATATTGCGCCAGCAGTGGGTCGCTTTGCTGAGCTTTTCCGCTGCGGCCTTGAAGTGCGCCGTTCGCGACCAGTGGATTGGCTGGGATCATCGGCGCCAATATGACCGCTTGAAGCTGGTTGCCAACAATAGCCGTTTTCTGATCCTGCCGCAGTGGCATTTGCCCAATCTGGGCTCGCGCGTCTTGGCGCTGTGCGAACAAAGAATCCAGCGCGACTGGCTGGAGCGCTTTGGCCATCCGCTTGTGCTGATGGAGACCTTTGTCGATCCGCAGCGCTATCAAGGCACGGTTTACAAGGCGGCCAATTGGCTATGCCTGGGTCAGACCAAGGGATTTCGCCGAACCCGTCAAGGTTATAGCAACCTCGCACAGTCCCCGAAGATGGTGTTTGTTCGTGCGCTGCAGTCCAATGCCCAATCGCTCTTGTCCCGCCCCCTGCTTGGGGCGCCCTATTGTCCAGGAGACGTGAAAATGTTGTTGACAGCCAATCAAATGCGATCCTTGCCAGAGTTTTTCACCGACATCCCCGACCCGCGCCGCGCCGCAGGGAAACGCCACCGGCTGTCCACCGTTTTGGCCATTGCCGCCGGGGCGACGCTTTGCGGGATGCGCGGGTACAAGGCGATTTCCGATTGGGCCAAAAGTCTTGGCCCCAAGGCGCGCGAGCGCTTCGGATGCCGTAAAAAACAAGGGCAGTACCTTGTCCCGAGCGAATACATCATCCGCGATATCCTCATCAGGGTCGATCCGGATCATCTCGACCGCAGCTTTCAACGTTGGAACGAGGCTTACGCAGGCGCGGATGAAAGCCTCGCCATTGACGGCAAGACCATGTGCAACGCCACCGACGAGCAAGGCCGCAAGACGCATATCATGAGCGCGATCGGCCACGAGACCAAAACCTGCCACACCCAAAAAAAGTCGGCCTCCTGCCGATAGACGATGGCAGCGACGAGGTCAAGCAAACGAACGAAATCAAAATGGCCATCCCCTTGCTCGAGGCGATCAGCATCGAAGGCAAGACCATCAGCGCCGACGCCCTATTGACGCAACGCCGATTGGCCCGCTACCTGGTCGAAGACAGGCAGGCCCATTACCATTTCACCGTCAAAGGCAATCAGCCCCGGCTTCTCGAAGACCTCACCCTGTATTTTCATGGCCGCCAAGAACCTCACGCTGTCACCGTCGACTCCGACCATGGCCGGATCGAGACGCGGAGGATCTGGGTCACCGCCGAGCTCAACGACTATCTCGACTTTCCTCACGTCGGTCAGGCTTTCATGGTCGAACGCGAAAGGGTCAACAAAAAGAGCGGGAAAGTCTCAACCGAAACCGTTTACGGAATCACCAGCCACACACCGCAGCAGGCCGACGCCCAGCGCATCCTCAAGACTAATCGCAACCACTGGTGCATAGAAAACAGCTGCCACTACATCATTGACTGGAATTACGACGAAGACCGAAGCCGGATACGCACCGGCCATGGGCCGGAAAACATCACCCGGCTCCGACGCTTCGCGGTCGGTCTGATTAAATCAAAAAGCGTCGGCAGCGTTGCGCAGAAAATGAGGATGCTCGCCATGAACCCCCGCGCCGTCTTCGACTACCTGCGAATGACCGATAATACAAGGAGCAGGCGCTCGGCTGCTGGATGCAATTAGAACAAATTTGCCTTGAAGTATCCCTTGTCCCGCCCCGCATCGACTGCTGATATGTTTAGATTGTGGTTTTATAGCAGAACGCTGATTCCCTTTTCTTGCAGGTATTCTTTAACCTGCCGTATGGTCAGCTCGCGGAAGTGAAAGACCGAAGCTGCCAGCAGCACGCTTGCCCCGCCTTTTTCAACGGCCTCGTAAAAATCCTCCAGTTTGCCCGCACCTCCGGAAGCGATGACGGGGACCTTGACGGCGTCGGCAATCGCGCGGGTAAAGGCGATATCATATCCGGCCCGAGTTCCGTCGCCATCCATGCTGGTCGGCAGGATCACCCCGGCGCCCAGCTCCTCGCAGCGCGTAGCCCATTGTGCGGCATCAATTTCCATAGGCTTGGTGCCGCCGGCGACGACCAGCTCGAAACCCGACGGCATCGACTCATTTCGACGGGCGTCGATAGCAACGGTGATGCGCTCTGAGCCAAAAGCCTGCGACGCCTCACGGATCAACTCCGGGCGCTTGACGGCGGCGCTGTTCATCGAAACCTTATCTGCCCCCGCTTCAAATAAAAGCTCGATATCCTCCAGGGAGGAGATGCCGCCCCCCACCGTCAAGGGGATGTCGATAACTTCTGCGACCTGCTTGACCCATTCAAGGCGGTTCTTGCGGTTTTCAAGGGTCGCGGCGATGTCGAGCATCGCCAGCTCGTCAGCCCCTTCTTCCTGGTAGCGTCTGGCGCACTGTACGGGATCCCCGGCATCTTTGATGTCGACAAAATGAACCCCTTTGACCACTCTTCCCTCCTTCATATCAAGGCAGGGCATGATTTTTACTGTCATAACGTCATGTCTCCGATCTTCCGTTATTTTCTGCTGCGGATAATATCTCATTCGTTTTAGAAACCTACCTTATATCTAACGAAATTCATGGAATCCCGCAAGCCTCCATATACACGCATCAAGCCGGTCGATATATTAACCACCCTGATTTTGTTCGCTCCATTCCTCAGATTATTTGTTACATTCTTACTTTTCGATCAAGCTTTTCTTGTCAAACTGCTTTTTGGCGCAATGCAATGTCTTGACGGTCCGGTTTCCGGATTCTGGAGAGTGAATGCGGTTATTACAGGTTCAATTGGAAAAATTCTTAGATTCCCTGAAAAAATGGGCTGAAATTACCAGGAGACGCCGGAAAAGTTTTTTCGCCGCGCTTTTGGCCTTGGCCCACATCGCCGGTGCCCTGACCTCGGTACAGGCCGTTATGGAAACACGCACCGCACAGGGAGCAATTGCCTGGGCGGTTTCTCTCAATACCATCCCCTACGCGGCAGTGCCTGCCTACTGGGCTGTCGGTCGTACAAAATTTGAAGGATATGTCAAAAAGCGGCAGGACAGAATTGATGAGACCAGCCCTTTTGTACGCCAATTTATCGACTCGGCCAAAAAAGATTTTCCCGATCCCGACCAGGATATAGAAGCACACTTTCTAGAACGGCTGATCAGGCTCCCGACCACCAGGGGCAATGATGTGCAATTGTTGCGCAACGGCGAGGAGATCTATTCGTCCATTTTCCGCGGCATGGAAAGCGCGGAGGATTACCTGCTGGTGCAATTCTATATTGTCAGAGATGACGATCTTGGGAAAAAACTCCAGCAGCAGATGCTTGCCGCGGCCCAGCGGGGCGTGCGGGTTAAGTTTTTATACGATCAGATCGGCAGCCGCAAGCTACCGCACAGCTACCTTGATGCTCTGCGACAGAGCGGGGTCAAAGTCCATTCCTTTATCAGCACCCGGGACCGTTTTCGTCCCTTTCAGTTGAATTTCCGCAATCACCGCAAGATTGTTGTTGTGGATGGTCGCCAGGCCTGGCTTGGCGGTGCCAATATTGGCGAGGAATACCTGCATGCCGACCCGAAACTTTCACCCTGGATCGATGCCATGGTCAAAGTTGAAGGACCCGCCGTGCAGGCAGTTCAAGTTCCGTTTCTGGAAGACTGGTACTGGACCAGCGGGGACATTCCTGACCTCGATTGGGCGCCGCAGGCTGCCTCCACCGGAAAGTCACGCAAGGTGTTTGTCCTGCCGACCGGTCCAGCTGATCGTTTTGAAACCTGCGCGCTTTATTTCCTTCACATGATCAACAACGCAACGCATCGACTCTGGATCGCCAGCCCCTATTTCGTGCCCGATGAACAGATTGTCAGCGCGCTGCAAATGGCAGCCTTGCGCGGAGTGGATGTCCGCATCCTGATCCCCGAAAACTGCGACAACTTCATGGTGAACCTGTCGGGGTGGTCCTATGTGGCTGAATTAGAGAAAGCCGGCGTGGAAATTTATCGCCACACCAACGGTTTTCTCCATTACAAAGCTTTATTGGTCGATGACAGCGTAAGCGCCGTCGGTACCGCCAATTTCGACAACCGCTCTTTTCGGCTCAACTTCGAGATTACGCTGGAAGTGGAGGATGAAGAATTCGCACAGGAAGTCAAAGAGATGTTCCTGCATGATTTTGCCGATTCGCGCCTCTCTTCTGCGAAAGAACTTGAAGAGCGACATTTTATTTTTCGTCTGGCGGTTCGAGTCGCGCGCCTTTTTGCGCCGATACAGTGAGGCAGACGAATCAACACTTCGTCATTGGCCAAGACTCAGAACGTACCTCGCCACAACCTCAAGCTCCTCATCCGACAACGCGTGATGGAAAAATGGCATACCATTGGGGCGTCCGTCCCGAATGCTCTCCATGACCGACTCCAGGTTTCTGCCATAAGTGAATTCGTCCCGCTGCAGCGACGGCCCCTTACGGGTCCCTCGCTCATTGCCCCTGGATCCATGGCAGGTGGCACACATCCGATCGAACAGAGTCTGGCCCCGTTGCAGTTCAGTCTTTTCCTGCGAACCCCCGGCCTCATCCGCTGAAGCGCTTTGCGTCGAGCGCCTCTCCGTAGGGATTTCTTGTTCACTGCACGCCGTCAACCCCAAAGCAAAAGTCAAACTGATAAAAATCAGGCAGATATTCTGATTGCTCGACCTCCCAAAAATATTGTAAAACCGTTATGACACGTTAATTTTTTCCAAAAAATAACCGCTCTTCACATCCGGTCAAAAATCCTACTTCTTTATTCCTACCAGCACACTTGAATCAGTGGGACCGCGGTAAGCAGTGCGGTGGGTCTCTCCAATCCCTGCCGCCTCCATCATCTCCCTGATCTCTTTTTCCGAATAAGACTGCCCGGAGTCAGTCACTGCCAGCATGTTCAGTGAAAACAGGGCGGGAAACAGGGGGCCGTCCTTGGTGTCGTCGAGGATGAACTCGTGGATAATCATCATCCCCCCCGGCTCAAGGGCGTCCGCAGCTTTGGCCATGATTTTGCGACAGGCCTCAGGGCTCTCTCCATGCAGGATATGAGAGAGCCAGGCGACATCGTAAGGCCCACCCAGGTCGTCAGTATGGAAATCTCCCGGGGAGAATTTTACGCGATCCGAGAGGTCAAATTTTGCAATCGTCTGTTCAGCGAAAGGCTGGGTGGTTGCCAGGTCGAAGACGGTTCCGGCCAACTGCGGATTGTGCATGCAGAAATGGATGGCATAGGTTCCAGGCCCCCCTCCCAGATCAAGAAGTCGGGTTTTGCCGGACAGATCCAGGGTCGGCACCAGTTCCGGCGCAATTCCCATCGCCAGATTGAACATCCCCATAAGAAAGCTCTCGCGACGGCTGTCTTCATCATGCTGGATCATCAGGGGATAGACCGATTCTCCGGATATTACGGCTTCATCGAGACGCATCCAGGATTCCATCAGGTGATGGTGATGCATGATCATATACCCCACGTAACGCGGGGACTCTTTACACAGAAAGGTACGTGCATCTTCCGTATTACGGTAGGTCTCCCCTTCTTTGCGCATCAGCCTCATGGCGCACAGGGCGTTGAGAAACATGGCTGTGGCCCTGGTGTCTGCATTTATGCATTGGGCAACTCCTTCGGCGTCGAGAACTTTATCGCCAATGACGGAAAAAATATCCAGCTTGACCGCCGCGTGCAGTGTGCAGGTTTCCCAGTAAGCTCCTGAAATTCCAAGAAGATGATCCGGTTCGCTTTTTTGATTCATTTCAACGTCTCCATGCATTGTTTAAGATTCAAGATTTTTAAAGCCCGAGGTCGTCATCAATAAGAATGACCTTTATCCGTTTTCGGGGAAAACATTGACTGTCCCCCGGCAAAGCCGGGGGATTACCTTATGTATTTATTTCGTTCACAACACGGTGAACGTCCGGAAGACATCACCGCCCTTCGGGATGTTTCGTTGGGCATTGACATGCCCCCTTTTGTTTTTCTGCAGCGATCTTTTCAAGAATTGACGATCGACCATGATTTTGAAGCACATCATCGCGAATGTCATTTTCCGTGTAATTGAAGCAATAGCAAATCATCCTATTCATGTTCTTATCGATCCTTTACAGCGGCCAGACCCACAGCAGCATGGGAACACTGACGAGGACCACAAGCACTTCTGTCGGCAGACCCAGAGGCCAGTAGTCGCCGAAACGAAACCCACCCGGCCCGAGAATCAGTGTGTTGTTCTGATGGCCGATAGGGGTCAGAAAAGCGCAGGATGCGCCGACGGCGACTGCCATGAGAAAGCTGTCGGGGTTGACCTGAAGCTGCGCAGCCGTGCTCAGAGCCAGAGGGCACATCAATGCGGCAGTGGCGGCGTTGTTCATGAAATCCGTCAGGACCATGGTGACGATCAGGATCACTGTCAGACCGATGACTGCATTGCCCTGGGCAACGTTGTCAATAAAAAAACTAGCAATGAGATCCGCTGTGCCGGTGGAATCCATGGCGTGCGCGACCGGCAGCATGGCACCAAGTAGAACGATGACAGACCAGTCAATAGCGCTATAAAGCGACCGCAGCGGCACGATGTGTAGAACGATGAATGCAAGAACAGCCCCGGCAAAAGATATGGCCACAGGCAGTATCCCCAGCGCGGTTGCGAGTATGGCTGCCGCCATTACGCCGGCCGCAAGAATAGACTGACCCTTTTTCGGGACCCGAATGTCGCGCGTAGCCAGAGGCAGACAGCCGTACGTATTGCCGAAGCCGGTCAGGGCCTGGGGCATGCCACGCATTAAGAGCACGTCACCCGGTTGAATCACGGTAGACCGGAGACGTTTAATGGAGCGGCGCCCCTGACGTGAAATGGCAAGCAGGTTAATGCCGTAACGGGAGCGTAACTCAATATCACTGGCTGTTCGGCCGATCAGCTGAGCGCCAGGTCTTACAACCATCTCTTGAATAAAAATTTCTTCGGTCGAAGATTTTTCTTTTTCCTTCTCTTCCTTTTTGTCCTTACCTCCGTTCCCTAAACGCTCGGAAGATTTATCTCTACCCTCTTCTTCCTCGCCTTCGTCGGGCGAAACATCCTCTTCAAGCTTCAGGTTCAACTCGCTCAATGCCGAAGTAAGAGCTTCAGGATCGGCTTCAATCGTCAGGATGTCTCCCTCGCGCAGCAGATGCCAGGGATTTGGTGCAGAGACTCGAAGATCGTAACGAACCAAACCCACGATCTGAGCATCGGCACCTTCAAGCATATTTTCAACATCGCGCAACCTCTTGCCGATAACCTTGCTGTCTTCATCAACCCTGATTTCGCTCAGATACTTCCCCATATCGAAGCGGTCCAGATCGGACTGCTGCCGGTCCGGCACCAGGCGCCGCCCCGCCAGGGCAATGAACAAGATTCCCACCACGGCCACAGACAGCCCCACAGGGGTGTAATCAAACAGACCGAAACCACCGGGACCTGCCTCCGCGCGAAACCCAGCAACAATCAGGTTCGGCGGGGTGCCGATCATGGTGGTCATGCCACCCAGGATGGAGCAGAACGCAAGCGGCATGAGAACTTTCCCAGGTGGGAGTTTCTGCTTTTCAGCCATCTGTATAGCGACGGGCATCAGCAGTGCCATGGCACCGACATTGTTCATAATCCCCGAAAGACCCGCCACTAAGGAACAGAGGGCCAAGAGGCTTACGGTTGGTCCCGCCGAGGCGGGCAGCACCCGTCTTGTCATTTCATCGACGGCACCAGTGATCTGCAGTCCATGACCCAGCACCAGCACACAGGCGACAGTAATCACCGCCGGATGTCCGAAACCTGAAAAAGCCTCTTCACCTGGAACCAGACCAAAAACAACGCACGCGAGCAATGCGCCCATGGCGACAAGATCATGGCGTCTGTGCCCTCGGATGAAAACCGCCATGGTCAACAGCAGCACGGCAATAATCAGCATCTGATCAAAAGTCATAACAATTCGGCATTCCTTGCAGAAAGAGGTAAGTCAACCTGTGCTTTCCAGTATTTAGACACATTTGACGTCAATATCAATCCGATAATTCCCCAAGGGCATAACAGACTTAAACCCACCCTTGACCCCGTACAATAAAAACGCTATGGTTACACGAATTTTTATTTCGTAGCACTACATGCTTTTATGGGGGTTAAGGGAGTTGTCCATGTACCATTATGCTCTGGAATGGTTTGTCGTATTACCATTTTTTTTTCTCTTTCTGCTGCATCCATGTCATGTCTTTGCCGAACAATCGACAGCACTGCCCACTCTGTCGGTTGTTGGGCAGAAATTGATCATCCCCACCCGCCAGGCCAGTGAAACGGTCTACACCGGCAGTGAAATCACCCGTGACGGCATACGCCTGCAGGGAGAGCGGGCCAGCACCAGCGTGCATGAAGCACTTAACCTGCTGCCCGGCGTCAATCTGTCCAGCAGTGATGGATACGGTCTGGCAGCTGAACAGAACGACCTTCGCATCCGTGGCGTGCCTGGGCGACTGGGCGCGATGACAGTTGAAGGGGTTCCAAACTACGGAGGCAATCCGATCGGGCCGCGCGACTACCTCTACGATATGGAAAACATCGAAGCCATTTCGGTCTACAAGGGGGCAGTACCGGGGGATATCGGCACCGGGGTCGGCTCCCGCGGCGGCGCGATCGTGCTGCACCCGTTGTGGCCGCAGAAAGACGCCGGCCTGCAATTCAAGCAGAGCCTGGGATCGCACAGCTACAATCGCACTTTTGGCCGTCTCGACAGTGGAGAACTGCTCGAAACGCAAACCCGCCTGTCAGGCTCCTACTCCTATACCGATGCAGACAAATGGCGTGGGCCCGGGGAACTTGGACCTCGCCACAACACCAATCTGGGGCTGGCACAGCCCCTCGGCGAACATGCGGAAGTCAAGCTCTGGTACAATCACAACGACCTCGACCAGCACCTGTACCGGCCCCTGAACTTTGAAGAGATCCGCAATCTCGATGACAATTACCGCAAGGATTTCAACGAAGAGCTGAGCGGCAATCCGACTGAAGACGTCTATTATTATCAGTACAATCGCGGCAGCTACCGCAACCGCGACCTGATCTCCACCCTCACCTTCGATCCGTCCGATGTGCTTCATGTCAGCGTCAAGCCTTTTTACTCCAAGGAGGACACCCGTGTGCTGCAGGGCAACCCCGCCAAGGGCGCCCTGGTACAGCAGCGCAATCGGGAGATCGAACGCAAGGGAGTGATCGCAGAAGTCCGTGCCGATCTGCCCGGTATCCAGACCGTGGCCGGGCATCATTTCGAGAGCCTGGACATGGATATTTTCAGTCGCAATTTCGCGGTGACACCCGATGGTCTCGATTATCGCGGCATGGGAATCCTGGCCTCCGGCGGGACAAGCTACATCAACAGCCCCTACCTTAAATTCTCCGGTGGTTCAGGATCTTTCAACTGGCAGGCAGGGCTTAAATACTTTCACTTTGAAGACGCCGCAGCCGATGGCTATGTGACAGGCTCAGGGCCTGATTTTGACTTGAAGCCGGCGGCCGATTTGAGCCGCAGCGAAACCACTTACGACATCTGGCTGCCGACCCTGGGAGCATCCTTCGATCTGAACCCCAGTCTGAGCATTTATGCAAGCTACGGCAAAAACTTTATCCGCCCCTACGCCTACATGCCTCTGGTCAACCTGTACAACACCCATCGTGAAACCTTTCAGGGACAGGAGATCACCCTGCAGAAACTGTTCGACGGATACGCCATGGAGAGATCGCACACTGTCGATCTTGGCGCGCGGTACCTGGGGGAATGGTTCGATCTCGCACCGACCCTGTTCTTTGCCCGCCATAAAAACCTGCTGACCACCGTTTACGATCCACGCGTCGGTCTTAACTATCAGCAGAACGTCGGCGAAGCGACCGGCTACGGAATCGATCTTGAAGCTAATCTCTACCCTGCCGAGAATATTACGCTCTTCTGCAATCTGACATACACGGTCCTGACCTATGATGATGATCTGACGTTTGCAGGCCGCAGAGTCGATGCCGACGGGCGCCAGGTCGTTGCGACACCACGCGAACAGTTGCGCGCCGGGATCATCTGGACCCCGGGTCATTTCGAGATCTCCCCCATGCTGCGCTATATCGGTGAGCGTTATGCGGATATGGAACACCGCCAGCGGGTAAGCTCCTATACTGTTTTTGACCTGCGGGGCAGCTATACCTTTCATAACCCCGGTATCGGCGAGCAGATTCGAATTTCTCTGGAACTCAACAACCTGTTCGACCGCAGATACACGGCCGTTATTGATGAGCTTGATGCTTCTCTGGCCGGCGCAACGACTTTTTATCCGGGTGCGCCCATGACCACGATTCTGACAGCTTCGATACAATTCTGAGTAGAAATGCAGCCGTAATGAATCCTGTCACGGAATCAATCTGTGCGCTTTGCCTTCTGCTATTTACCTGTGCTTTAGACGCAAGTGCACAACCCTGCGAAAAGCTGAAAAATTCAGGTTCCCTGCCGAACGAGATCCGCATCGCCGACGATCGCGGCGACCATGGCGCACCCAATCCTTTCCGTCACTATCCGCGCGGCTCTGGCTATGTCCGCATGAGCTGGGTGTTCGACACGCTGGTCTGGAAAGACCGCAACGGTTCTTTCGTCCCATCCCTGGCCGCTTCATGGTCCTATGAAGAAAAAGAGGGTACCTGGATCTTCAACCTGGATGAGAAGGCGCGCTGGCACGACGGGCGCCCCGTGACGGCAGACGATGTGGCCTTCAGCTTCGCCTACTACGAGAAGCACCCCTACCCCTGGGCCGACACCAGCGTTGTTGAAAAGGTCGAGGTGTTGTCTCCCCACAGTGTGCAGCTTTACCCCCGCCGCCCCTATGCGCCGTTCCTGGCCGAGATCGGCGGCACCCTGCCGATCATTCCGAAACACATCTGGCAGGATATCGATGACCCGCGCCGGTTCAATGCACCGGAGGCGTTCATCGGCAGCGGCCCTTACCAGTTTCGCGATTTCAATAAGGTGCGCGGCACCTATCTCTTCGAAGCTTTTGCGGATTACCACCTTGGAGCGCCCCGGGTGCAGCGCCTGATTTACCTGCGCTCGGCCAATCCCCTGGCGGCTCTCGCGACGAGACAGGCCGATCTGGCAGCGATCCGTCCGGAGATGATCGAACCGCTAAAGCGCGAAGGGATGTGCATCATCGAGGATGAAAGAGGTTGGGTGCGCAAGCTGATGATCAATCACCGGCGGTTTCCTTTTTCGGAGCGCAGTTTCCGCCAGGCTCTGGCTCATGCCATTGACCGGGACAAGTTGATTGCAAAAAGCCAGCGCGGGCATGCCGAGGCGGCCTCTTTTGGTCTGCTGTCCGCCGACCATCCTTTCTACAACCCCGACACTCCCCATTACCGGCACGATCCCGCTCGGGCCCTTGAGCTGCTGACGGAGCTGGGCTTCACCCGCAACGACGGCGGCGTACTGGAACGTGACGGCAAGCCGTTGCGTGTGCAGCTTCTCAGCACCCGGATGACCGTGGCCGGAGGAACGGGAGGCGAGCGTGACGGTCTTATCCTTAAACAACAATTGCAAGCCATCGGCATGGAAGTCGATCTGCTCACCCTCGAACAGACCACTGCCGACCAGAAAATAAGCGGATTCGATTTCGATCTGGCCCTCTCGGGGCACGGCGGGATTGCCGGCGATCCGCGCATTCTCAACGAGATGATCCTGCCGGGCCGGGGCGGCTCCAATTTCAATAACGCGCGTTTCGAAGACAGTCCACTCCTGACGGATCTCCTGCAGAAGCAGCTGGCGGAAATGAACCCTGGCAGGCGCCATGAACTGGTCGCGCAGGCGCAGGAGATCATCGCCCGCGAGCTGCCGGCGATCCCTCTCTATCATCCGCGCGGCCTGAGCGCCTACCGCTCCGAAAGTGGCATCGAATGGTTCTACACCCCGGGCGGTCTCGGCAAGGGCGTGCCCATTGCCCAGAACAAGAGAGCGCTGCTGCCATGAGACGCGACTCGGTTGCAACGCTGGCCACATACCTGCTGGCCGCCCTGGCTCTCATCGGGGTGAGCTATGCCCTGCCCCGCCTGCTGCCCGGCGATTTCGTCAGCGCCACCTGGGGGCAGAGCGAAGCGATCCTGACCGCCAGCCAGGAAGCCGCATTGCGGACCCACTATCTTCAGGATCAGAGCTTCGGGAATTATCTGCTCAACCTGCTGCGCGGCCAGTGGGGATATTCCTTCGCCCTGGAACAGCCTGTGCTTTCCCTCATCAGCGAAGCCCTGCCGTGGACGCTGCTACTGATGGGCGGCGCTCACCTTATGGCGAGCCTGTGCGGCTTCCTGATCGGCGTGGAGTTGGCCTGGCGGCGCGGGGCGAAACGGGAGCGATTCGGCATCGGGGTGATGAGCGCCCTTGACGCGATCCCTGAGCTGGTCAGCGGGACGCTGCTCCTGCTGGTATTCGCCCTGCACCTGAAATGGCTGCCGCCCGGCGGCGCAATAACCCCATATGCCGACCTGGGACCGATATCCCTGCTTTTTGACCTGGGTCGCCACCTGCTGCTGCCGTTGAGCTGCCTGTTTTTAGCCTACCTGCCGGGCAATGTCCTGCTGGCGCGGGGCAGCATGGTGATGGTGCTGCGCGCACCCTATGTGACAACCGCCCGCGCCAAGGGTCTGCCGCCCTGGCGGGTTCGCTACGCGCATGGCGCGCGCAACGCGCTGCTGCCCATGGTGACGCGGTTCGGCCTGCGTTTTTCCTTCATGGTGACGGGGGCGCTGGTGGTGGAAAATCTTTTCTCCTACCCCGGCCTCGGCACGCTGCTGCATCAGGCCATCGCGCAACGGGACCTGCCGCTGGTGCAGGGGATTGTCCTGTTGTCCTCGCTGTTGCTGTTGTCGGTGAATCTGGGGCTCGATCTGCTCTATCGCCGCATCGATCCGAGAGTCTGCCATGGCCGTTAGCGGATTTAAAACGGCATTGAGAGATGGATGGTTCCGAACCGGATTTATAGTGGCGCTTGTTCTGCTCACGATCGCCCTGCTCGGTCCCGCCCTCACCTTTCATGATCCTCATGATATCGGGTTTACGCCGCTGAGCGGGCCGTCGGCGCAGCACTGGCTTGGAGTCAATGACGGCGGCATGGATATCGGCGCTGAATTGCTTTATGGCTTGCGCAACACCCTCTGGTTCGGCTTGCTGGGGGGAACGGCGGCGCTGCTGCTGGGGATTTTCGTCGGCCTGAGCAGTGCCTGGTACGGTGGATGGTACGACCGCTTTTTTATGCGCATGGGGGATGTGCTGCTCGCCATTCCGGTGGTGATGCCCCTGATCCTGGTGGCGGTTCTGCTGCGTCCTTCGCCGGAGGTCATCGCTCTGCTGCTGGCCTTGTTCAGCTGGCCCACCACCGCCAAGGGGCTGCGTGCCCAGGCGCTGGCCGTTCGCAACCGCGCCCATGTCCGAGCCGCGCAACGCATGGGGGCCGGCGGACGCTACATCATCACCCGGCATCTGCTGCCCGAACTCTTCCCCCTCTATCCCACTGGATGGGTGACGAAAATCCGCATGGCGATCTTCATGGAAGCCTCACTGGCCTTTCTGGGTCTGTTCTCCCCCGAGCGCAAATCCCTCGGTGTCATGATTCGCGACGCCATCGAATTCTACTATCTCGACCTGTGGTGGCACTGGCTGCTGCCGCCGGTGTTCTGCCTGACTCTGATGCTGATGTCGCTGACCTTCATCGCCATCGGACTGGAGCAGACTTTCGACCCGCGCCTGAAGGATGGATGATTATGCTGCACTGTTCACAACTCAAGGTGGTTTACCGCGAGGACGATCACAACCTGCTGGCGGTGGACGGTATCAATCTGCAACTGGAGGCCGGCCGGGTGCTGGCGCTGGTGGGAGAATCGGGGTCGGGCAAATCGACATTGGCACGGGCCCTGGCAGGGTTGTCGCCAGCCAATGCCCGGGTCAGCGGGCAACTTCAATTTCGGCAGCAGGATCTGACGCGTTTGACGGAAGAACAGTGGAACACCCTGCGCTGGTCGCAGATCGCACTGGTGGCGCAGAACGGGGCGGCAGCGCTCAATCCGTCTCACCGCATTGCCGACCAGGTGGCCGAACCGCTGATTGTTCATCGGGGCATGGCGAAATCCCCAGCCCAAAAGCAGGCCGCCAGCGCGCTGGCAGAAATGGGCCTCGATCCGGTGCTGGCCGGGCGTTATCCCCATGAACTGAGCGGTGGCCAGATTCAGCGTGCCCTTCTGGCCATGGCCCTGATCCTCGATCCCCCGGTGCTGATCCTGGATGAACCGACGGCGTCACTCGATCCAGGTACCCGTAATTTCATTATTGAGCTTATCGTGCGTCTGTGCGCCCGCGGCAAAGCAATCCTGCTGATCACCCACGATCTCGATACCTGCCGCCGCCTGGCAGATGAAGTGGCGGTTCTTTACCTGGGGCAGATCATGGAGCAGCTGCCGGCGGATCATCTGTTCACCGATCCATGCCACCCCTACACCCTGGCCCTGGCACGCTCGTACCCGACACTCGACGGCGGGCGTGAACTGGGAGGCATTCGCGGCGACGCTTTTTATCGCATCACTCACGCCCACGACGAGGCCGGTTTCGACCATACGCACATTGTCACCGCGGACAATGACGATGCCGGTCACGCTCCGCGCCAGGGGTGCCTGTTCGCCCCGCGCTGCACCCAGGCCCAGCTCCCGTGTCGCTCGGGTGAGATTGCCATGATTCGTCGGAATACCCACCGGGTGAGATGCCGGCGCGGCGGAATCGCCCCTTTGCTGGAACTGCATCAGGTCGGAAAACGCTATGGGAAAACGGTCGCGCTGCACCCGGAGAATCTGACCCTGCGTTGCGGGGAGGTCTTTTCACTGGTGGGGGAAACAGGCTCAGGCAAAAGCACCCTCGCAATGATCGCAGCCGGGGCCATGCCCCCTGACGGCGGCCGGCGTTCCTTTGAAAACCGTGACATGAACGACTGGCTCAAAAAAGACCGTCTCGGTTTTGCCCGCCAGGTAGGAGTCATCGATCAGCATCCGGATCTGGCGGTCAGTCACCGCCTCTGCGTTTTGGACATTGTGGCCGAACCGCTGCGCATCCAGCAGCCGTCATTTCCGCTGCAGGATATCGAACGGCGCGTGAAACAGTCTCTGGCCGAAGTCCATCTGCCGACCCGACCGGAGTTTCTTCGCCATTACCCCCATCAGCTCAACCAGGGGGCCCTGCAGCGGCTGTGTATCGCCCGCGCGCTGATCACCGGACCGAGGCTGCTGATCGCCGACGAACCAACCAGCGCTCTCGATCCCAGCGTGCAGGCCAAGGTGATGAAGGTTCTACTCGATCTGCAGATCGAAAAAGGGCTGACCCTGCTGCTGGTCACACACGATCTGGGTATTGCCCGCAAAGTCAGCGATCGCATCGGCGTCATGCATCAGGGCCGCCTGGTCGAAGTCGGCCCCGCCGCCCGTATCCTGCAGACGCCTCAACATCCGCAGACCCGTCACCTGCTTGGGCAGGCTCATGGGGGGCACGTGTAAACAACCCCGCCCAGAGGACGGGGCTTTGAGAGGCGCCCCCAGAGGGGGCGTTGCCGGCTACCCCCAAAGAGGGTAGCCGGGGCCGTTGTTCCCACGTCCGAACGGGTCAGTATTTGAGTTGCTGTTGCTCGATATCTTTTTCGCGCTTCTCTTGATACCGCACGTAACGGCGGATCATCTCGGCATCCAGTCCGACGGTATCAACACAGTAACCGGGTACCCAAAAGTGGTTGCCCCAGTAACGTTTCTTGCGTAACTCGCTGAATCGTTTCAGTATCCGTATCGCTGATCGACCTTTCAGCCGCCCCATCAATTCCGAGATGGACACCTTAGGCGGCACCATGACGATCAGATGAACATGGTCCTTCTGAATATTTAGCTCAACAATTTCACAGTGACTTTGTTCGCTGAATATCCGAATACAGGCTCGAACTTCCTGAGCCAACTCGCCTTCCAGAACTCGGAAGCGGTATTTTGGCACCCAGACCACATGATACTGACAGTGCCATATTGCATGTGTTAATTTTCGAAAACGGCTCATGGCATTCCTTTCTTCAGGTCGTTGCGGGAACAACACCTAAATATGGTCTGCCATGAGCCCTTTTGGCAAAGCCAAAGGACTCTGACCCCGTCCAAAGGACGGGGATTTCTACTTCGCATTAAAGGCGCTGATAGCGACAACCTGCCCGATAGGTTCGTAGAGAGTGAAAGCCATGCGCCCGTGGGTTTCCGGCGTGAGTCCCATGGGGATTTGCTGTCCGCGTAAAACACACGGGATTTCCTGAGCAGCCAGACGGATACCGGCGACCGCCCGTGAGACCTCGACCCGCGCATCGCGCAGGGGCTTGCCGCCTTCGGAGGCGATCAGTTGGGCAAAATCCTCAGCTTGTGCTGCGACCAGCTCGGCCAGCTTATTGAGTATCACCATGCGACGTTCCGCGCTGAGCCATTGTTCGCGATCCTTAAAAAGGCGCTGTCCGGTTTGCAGCATGCGATCGGCTTCTTCTATCGTCTGCAAGCGCAGTGTCTTGATCAGGCGGCCGTCGCAGGGTGAGGTCACATTCAACTCGTCATTTATTTTCCCGGGAGTCGGGCTTGTTATATCAGGCACACCTTTTCTTTGAGTTCCTCACCCAGCACCTTCATATTCTCTGAATAATCGACCGCCACATCGACAAGATGCACGCCACCTTGTGAAAAACAGTGTTCCAGCAAGGGTGCGAAATCTCTGGCGCGCTCGACACGGTGGCCAGAGGCACCGTAGCTGCGCGCATAGAGCACAAAGTCGACAGGGCCGAATTGCAGCCCGAAGTCTGTCAGTCCCATGGTTTCCTGTTTCCAGCGGATCATGCCGAACGCCTCATCCCGAATCACCAGGACCACCAGATTGAGGTTCAGTCGTACCGCAGTCTCCAGTTCCTGACTGTTCATCATAAAACCGCCGTCTCCGCACACCGCCATGACCCGGCGCTCGGGGAACAGTCGCGCCGCCTCCATGGCTGAAGGCAGGCCGGCCCCCATGGTGGCCAGGGCATTGTCGAGCAGTACGGTGTGCGGCTTATGCGTCAGGTAATTGCGGGCGAACCAGATTTTGTACATGCCGTTGTCGAGGGCCAGAATTCCTTCTGAAGGCAGAACACGGCGCACGTCGGCGACAATGCGCTGCGGCTTGAGGGGAAAGCTCTCGTCCGCGATTTTCTCGCGCAGATGCTCGTCGAGGTGCTCCTTGATGCGGTGAAAATAGGAAAAATCCTGATTCAGCCGCCCCAGTACCGCACCCAGTCGCTTGATACTGTTGGCAATATCGCCGACCATCTCCAGTTGCGGAAAGTAGACATTATCGACTTCCGCTGAGCTGAAATTGACATGGATTACTTTTTTGCCGCTGTGTTCCATGAAAAAAGGTGGTTTTTCCACCACATCGTGCCCGACATTGATGATCAGATCGGCGCGATCGATTGCGCAATGGATATAATCGTTCTCAGAAAGAGCCGCCGTGCCGAGAAACAGAGGTCCGCTTTCATCGACCACGCCCTTGCCCATCTGCGTCGTCAGAAAGTAGAAGCCGGTTTCATCGATGAATCGGCCAAGGGCATGACAGACCTGGTGACGCTGGGCCCCGGCTCCGATCAACAGCAGCGGATAGGCGGCGGCGCGAACCATTGCGGCCGCCTCATCGATCAGTTTGTCGTCTGTCTGCGGCAGATGGGCATGGCTGATGGCAAAAAGCGGCGTTCTGGATAAATCTGCGGGTTCTGCAGCGACATCTTCAGGCAGCTCCAGGTGCACCGCGCCAGGGCGCTCTTCCCGGGCTCGACGAAAGGCTTCGCGTACGTTGCCGGGAATCCGATCGACGTTGACGATCTGCTTGGTGAACTTGGTCAGCGGCTGCATCATATCCACCACATCGATGATCTGAAAGCGCCCCTGCTTGCTTTTCTTGATGGGCTTCTGGCCGGTGATCATCAGCATGGGAAACCCGCCGAGTTGAGCGTAAGCCGCGCCGGTCACCAGGTTGGTCGCCCCGGGTCCCAGGGTCGCCAGGCAGACACCGGGATTTCCGGTGAGTCGTCCATGCGTTGCCGCCATGAATGCCGCGCCCTGTTCGTGGCGGGTCAGAATCAGGCGTATCGAGGAGGTGCGCAGGGCTTCAAGCAAGTCCAGGTTCTCCTCGCCCGGCACTGCGTAAATCACTTCGACCCCTTCATTTTCCAGGGCTTTTACAAATAATTGAGCCGCGTTCATAACATCCTCTTTTCTCAGCCCCGCCGCCAGGCATGATATTTCTCGATCCAGACCAGCAGTTTTTCGGGGACGTGGGCCTTTTTCCATTCTCCCGCAGCCATTTTGTTGGCTTCCGCCAGGGTCGGATAGGGGTGGATGGTGCCGAGAATTTTGTTGAGCCCCAGGCCGTGCTTCATCGCCAGGACATATTCAGCAAGCAGGTCCCCGGCGTGGGTGCCGACAATGGTGACCCCGAGGATCTTGTCTTTGCCGGGCGGTGTAATGACCTTGATCCAGCCGTGATCCTCGCCCTCGGCGATGGCGCGGTCAAGTTCCGCCAGTTCGAAACGGGTGACTTCGTGTTCGATCTCCTCCTCCCGCGCTTCGGCTTCGTTGAGTCCCACCCGCGCGACCTCCGGATCGGTAAAAGTGCACCAGGGGATGACGCTGTAGTCGGCACGAAATTTCTTGAAATCGCCGAACAGGGCATTGACCGCGGCATACCAGGCCTGATGGGCGGCGGTATGGGTGAACTGATACGGTCCGGCAACATCGCCCGCGCAGAAAATGTTGGGGAAGTTGGTGCGCAGAAAGGGATCGGTGTCGATCGTCCCGCGATCACTCACATGCACGCCCAGCTCCTCCAAGCCGAAACCCGTGGTGCGGGCGCGCCGCCCCACGGCGACCAGCAGGGCGTCAAACGGCAGCTCGACGCGTTCTCCTCCATGTTCGCACACCAGGATTTTTTCACCGCCGTTGACCTGGACTTCCCGGGCGGCATGTTCGGTCAGTACCCGCACGCCTTCGGCTTCGAAGCGCTCACGGACGAAATCCGCGACATCGGCATCCTCACGGCTCATGAGCCGGGGACCCATTTCCACCTGCGTCACCTGTGCACCGAAGCGGGCAAACGCCTGTGTCATCTCACAGCCGATGGGACCACCGCCCAGCACCACCAGACGCTTGGGCAGTTGGCGCAGCTGCCAGAGGTTGTCCGAGGTCAGATAATCAACCTGGTCAAGACCGGGGATCGGCGGCACAAAAGGTTCGGCTCCCGTCGCGACGATGATGCTGCGGCTGGTCAGAGTGCGCTCGCCGACCTGGACCGTGTACGGCGAAGTAATGCGCGCTTCACCTTTGATGCACTCAACCCCCAATCCCGTATAGCGCTCCACCGAATCATGGGGTTCGACTTTTTTGATCACGGCCTGTACACGCTCCATAACCTCGGCAAAATCAAAATCGGTTTTGGTTTTCTGCAGACCGAATTCCTGGGCGCGACGACCGTAGGCGAGCATTTTCGCCGTCCGGATCAGGGCTTTGCTCGGCACACAGCCGGTATTGAGGCAATCGCCGCCCATTTTATCTTTTTCAACAAGAGCGACTTTGGCCTTGACCGCCGCGGCGATATAGGCGCTGACCAGTCCGGCGGAGCCGGCGCCGAGGACGACCGTGTTGTAGTCAAATTTTTCCGGTTTGGGGAAATCTTTCAGACTGCGGCGTTTTTGCATAATGTCGACTCCCTTGCGGGCCAGTAGAGGGAAGATACCGAGTAGAGCGAAAGAAAGCAGCAGCTGCGGCGAGAGGATACCGCCGAGCGTCTCGATCTGACCAAGCTGAGTGCCGGCGTTGACATAGACGGCGGTGCCCGCCAGCATGCCGACCTGGCTCACCCAGTAGTACGTCCGGGTGCGCATCGGGGTCAGACCCATCGCCAGGTTGATGACAAAAAAGGGAAAGATCGGCACCAGCCGCAGTGTGAACAGGTAGAACCCGCCGTCTTTTTCAATCCCGGCATTCAACGCCTTGAGGCGCTTTTTAAATTTGGATTGAACCCAGTCCCGAAGCAGAAAGCGGCTGACGAGAAAAGCCAGCGTCGCACCGATGGTGCTGGCAAATGACACCACAACGAGCGCCGGCAGAAAACCGAACAGCGCGCCGCCGGCCAGAGTCATGACGGCGGCGCCAGGAAGTGACAGGGCGGTGACGATCACATAGAGGAGGAAATACGCCCCCAGAGTCAGAGCGCGGTTGGCGGTGTAAAAATCCTGAAACGCCTCCTGCCTTGCCTTGAGCTCAGCCAGGGTCAGGTAACGCTGCAGATCGAAAGCAAAGAACAGCGCGACCACGATGGCAATGGCCAGGACAATGAGAATTTTTTTGCCATTGCCTGTCATGATGAGGTCCTTTCATGCCAATGTGTATAATCGTAAAGCTTTTCTGCGACCTAACTAGGTCGCGATTTCGCCCCCTCAGGTAAAGCCTGCACCGGCGGTGCAGGCATAGCAGTGATCTGCGGTGGCGATGGGCGTTCCTTCAGGCGGTGGTCCGGGCAGATCGCGAACCTGAGTGCGCTTTTCGCCCTGGCAGATCCCGGCTGCCAGATGGAAATCGCAGTCAAAAACAGTGCCGTCCCAGGAGACGCTGATCTGTTCCCGGCACATGACAGCGGGAACGGCCTCCGGATTGAATGACTCAGCCAGTTTGCGCATGTAGCCCTGGTAATTGCCCGACTTTTCCAGCCAGTGCTTGAAACGCCCCAGCGGTGCGTTGGTCAGGGTAAACAGGCGGTTGAAGACGATCCCCCACCGCTTTTCAAGCTCGCGCCGGTAACGCTTTTCCATCGATTCCTGGTTGGCGGGAAGAAAAGCACCCCCGGGGTTGACCGCAAGGTGCAGCTCCAGCCCTGAATCAGCACGGCCATACCCCAGTTCATTGAGGCGGTTGAGCATCGCCAGGCTTTTCTCCCAAACACCCGAACCGCGCTGGGCTTCGACCTGGGCCTCTCGCAGGGAAGGGAAAGAAACCACCAGGGCGATTCGATGGCGACAGAGCGTTGCCAGCAGTTCTTCGCGCGCCTTGCCGCCAAGGGCGGTCAGGTTGGAGCGCAGCAGGACATGGGGGGCGCAGTCGGCAAGCTCAGACAGAAAGCCGGCAATGCCCGGCACCAGCTCCGGGGCACCGCCCGTCACGTCAATCATTTCAAAGTTCCCGCGATGTGCAAAAGCCACCACCTCCTGCATGGTTTCCGCACTCATGATCTCGCGGCGCTGCGGCCCGGCTTCCAGATGACAATGTTTGCAGGCCAGATCGCATAACAGGCCGGTATTGATCTGCAGGATGCGGCACCGCCTGCGCGCAAAATGCAGGTCATGGCGTTTCAGCGTGCAGGAGAAATGTTCAACACCGGAGGCCGGTTCCTGCCCAGCGGATTTTTTTGGTTCTTGCATGATCGATTTCCTTTTACAGCGACAACTTCTCAGCGATCTTGCGCATCTGTACACCATGCACCAGTGACGCGCCCCCGCGAATCGCCGCGGCGACATGCATCGCCTCGCTCATTTCTTCAAGGTCCGAACCCTTTTCCAGACATGCCTGCGTGTAGGCATCGATGCAGTACGGACACTGCACCGTGTGGGCAACAGCCAGCGCAATCAGAGCCTTCTCGCGCTCGCTCAAGGCGCCCTCGGTAAAAACGGCACCGTAATAATCGAAGAACTTTTTCGCCAGCTCCGGTGCATCCTTGCCAATGCTTTCAAACAGGTTCAAATCCCTGGGATCGTAATAGGTGTCCATTGTTCCTCCACAGAACGCTTGGATAATTTATTCCACTGGAAATGTTAATACCTTTAACGGGCCTTTGCGAGACAACAACTGTTGTCCGGCTTACAAAGCGAAGGGCATGGCCCCCTCGACTCATTTCAGAAATCGATCTCGACCTGCAGCGCATCGAGGAATTTGTTGAAGCCGACAAAAAGTTCCATCACCCCAAGGGCTTCAACGATTTCGGCGTCCACGGCACCCAGATCACGCAGAGCCTGGACCTCTTCATCCTTAATCGATAAGGGAGAAATGTTCGCCTTGCGTGCAAAAGCAATAAGTTCACGCTCTTTAGGGCTGAAGTCGGACTGCTGCAGATCCGTTTCAATCGCGTTGATTTCCTCGCTGGAAACGCCGATGGAACGCAGCGCCGTCTCATGAGCGGCCACGCAGTAGTTGCAGCCATTGTCCTTGGAGACCAGCACGGCAATGGTTTCTTTGGCTTTGCGCGACAAGGTGCCCTCCATCATCACCTTCTTCACTTTCACCCAGTTGGCTTCGAGCAGCGGAGGGTGGTTGGCGTAAGCCCGAAACAGGTTGGGGACCATGCCAAAGGCCTGTTTGATTTCTGCAAAGATCTCCGCAGTTTGTTGCTGCGCTTTCTGTGGATCAAAAGAATGGATACGGGTCATGATTTTTCTCCCTTGGTTCAATGGGGTTTATGAGGTTGCAAATCCGTTTTGTCGCTATAGAGCATCATGCGTAATGTCTCGACACAGTTTCTCATGGGCGCTTCGCTTTTATGCAGGCGCGACTGCATGATACCGCCCTCCAGAGCAGCGATCACGAACTCAGCCAGCTCGTCGGCAGATCGAATTCTGCAAACGGTACCGTCATTCTGCGCCTGCTCGATAATGACGGCCAATTTTTTACGCCACTGGTTAAACGTAGCGGCCGTCACCCTGGCAAATGCGGGCGCCGTATCGCTGGTCTCCAATGCGGTATTGCCAAACAGGCATCCGCCCACAAAACCTCTCGCACGGTGATAAGCGAAAGCTTGCTGCAAAAAGTTATCAAGCTTCTCAACAGCCGAAGGCCCCTCGAGACCTTCATCAAGAAAAGCCATGAATCTTTCGCCGGCCTGACGCAGGTACTCCAGCCCAATCTCATCCTTGCCGCTGAAATGAAAATAGAGGCTGCCCTTGGTCATGCCGGTGACCTGCAGCAGATCTCTCACGCTGGTTGCGCCAAAACCTTTGGTATGAAACAGCTCCGCGGCATCTTCCAGAATTTTCTGCCTGGTTTTTTCACCCTTGGCTCCCATTCTTCTTTCCTCCACAAAAAAACATACCGTTTGGTTTATTGCTTGCTTTACTTTTATCGTGGACCCCAAAGAAGTCAAATGGAAATTTGATAATAACTTAGGCTGGAACAAAAAAACTGTCACCAGGATGACAGTTTGAGGTCTTTTCCCTATTTGATCGCAAGTAAAAGTTACCATGCCGAGCAGAGCAATATAGATGCCTGGAAATGGGTCAGTCCGATTCCATAAATCAAGGCGATCTGCCCTCAAACAACAGGCGCAAGGCAGCAGAGGCACTCAGTCCCTGCTTTCGGCATGTAGACAAGTAGCTGCGAATTCGGCAGAACATCTTTGCGTCCTCCCAGGAGCGGAAGCAACCTGAGATCTTCTGCTGAACCTTGGTCCATTATAACAGGATTGAAAGCTGGTCTGGCTGTGCATGGCATAGAAGTCTATAGCAACATCACCTGGCGGGTTGCATGAAAAACTCTACGGCAATGCAATTGTCTCGACCTGATTGACTAGGCCACAAGGTTATGCTTTATTCGCACCACCCGATGCGTCAATTTGCCAATTTTTCACATACGGAGGGAAAATGCGTTCAAGTCACTTCAACGCCGGATTATTTTTGTCTTTGACCCTCGCTCTGTTCATCTGGGTGGCGCAGCCAAATTGCGCCAATGCCCAATCGGAACCGCCGACCGGGACAAATGAAATTTCTCAGGAAAGCATAGAAAAACTGCTGTCTGACCTGGAGGACCCCCAGAAACTCGATTCTCTCAAACAGGATCTGCGAACTCTTCTGGAAGCGCGCAGTCAGGGGCAGCCGAAAGAACCGGAAGTTAAAAAGGGGGGGCTTCTGGGGCAGATTCTGTCGGTCATGTCCGATCACTTGCAGGCGGCTAACCAGGCATTGGCCGAAGCGGGTCGGAATATGCTTCTGATCCCTTCGCTGCTGCAGGATCTTGCCGTTCAGGCCAAGGACGTCAATGTCCTGAAAAGCTGGGGGGAGATGACATCAAAGGTCGTTCTTTCCATTCTGGCGGGCATCCTGGCCCAGGCTCTGGCAACACGCCTGATGGCAAGAGCGCGTCGGAAACTTAAGGACCGCGAGACATACAACCAGGGATACCGAATCCTGCTGCTGGTCGGCAATACACTGCTGGACCTCATTCCCATCGTCGCCTTTGCAGCTGCAGCTTACGGCGTCCTGCCGCTGCTCGCCCCGCAGCCCGGCACACAACTGGCCGCCCTCGCCCTGATCAATTCCAACGTTCTGGTCAGGCTGGTTCTCGCCGTAGCGCGGCTTTTTCTCGCTCCGGAATCTCCCTCTCTGAGGTTCATCTCCCTCAATGACGAGACGGTTCATTATGCCTATATCTGGATCAAACGCATCGTCCGGCTTGGCATCTATGGCTATTTTGTGCTTGAGGCAGCCCTGCTCCTGGGCCTGCCGGATGTCCTCTACCAGTTTTCCATGAAGATCCTGGGACTGGTCATCACCCTTATGGCCATCATCCTGATCCTGCAGAATCGTAAAGAGGTCGCTGTCTGGCTGCGTGGCGATCACCTCAAATCCGACCCCCATGAAGATCGGCAGAAACCTGATCTCCACCCCGTTGCAGAAAAAATCCAATCTGTCGGCACCCTCCGCAACAAATTAGCCGATTTCTGGTACATCATCGCCATCATGCTGATCCTGGGGTTGTTCGGAACCTGGATTCTGGAGGTCGAGGGCGGATTGTATTATGTCGCCCGCGCGATCATCCTGTCACTTGTGGTGCTGGGCGTGACCTGTTTCCTGGTGCGAATGAGCCGTCGCGGCATCGACCGCCTGTTCAAGATCAGTAAAGAACTGAAAAAAGATTATCCTGAACTGGAAGCCAGGGCCAATCGCTACCTGCCGCTGCTTAAATACAGTGTGAAAGGGCTGCTGCACCTTGTCGCCTTTTTCGCTATCCTGCAGGCGTGGGGGCTGGATACATTCAGCTGGCTTTTCAGCGCCGAAGGCGGCTCTTTTTTCTCCTCGCTTTTCACCATCATCCTGATTCTTGCCGGCGCCTTTCTCTTCTGGGAGATCGTCAGCGTCAAAATCGAAAGGTATCTGGCGAAAGAGCGTGAAGGTACAACCGGTGGGAAGAGCAATGCCCGTCTTCTCACCCTGCTGCCCCTGCTCAAAAACGTCATCCGCATTGTGTTGGTGCTTCTTGCCGGCATGAGCGTGCTGGCTCACCTCGGCCTCAATATCGCGCCCCTGCTGGCGGGTGCCGGGGTTATCGGTCTGGCCGTCGGTTTCGGTGCTCAAACGCTGGTCAAGGATGTCATCTCCGGCGCCTTCATTCTGATTGAAGATTCTCTCTCCGTCGGCGACTGGGTCGAGGCCGCCGGGCATTCCGGAACGGTGGAGAGTCTAACCATCCGCACGCTTACTTTACGGGACCTTTCCGGCACGGTTCATGTTGTTCCCTTTGGTGAGGTCACAACCATTCTGAACTACAACCGCGATTATGGTTATGCCCTGATCGACGCCGGAGTCGCCTACCGGGAGGATTACGGCGCCGTCATCGAGGCACTGCAGGATGTGGCGGCCGATCTGCGCCAGGATGCCACCTGGGGGGTAGATATTATCGGCGACCTTGAGATCTTCGGTTTGAACAAACTGGCCGATTCGGCGGTTGAAATCCGTGTCCGACTCAAAACTCTGCCCAGCCGCCAGTTTTCTATTCGGCGGGCTTTCCTGGAGCGGATGAAACGCATTTTCGACGAACGCGGCATTGAAATCCCCTTCCCGCATCAGACCATCTGGTTCGGCGTCGACAAGGACGGTTCAGCTCCTCCCATGCGTGTCGTTCGCGAATCAAAAACCGCTGCGGCCGACCTTTCCGACCAAACCCTGGAGACCGCAGCACGCCCGCAGCAACCGCGACCTGAAATTCAATATACCTCTGAAACCCAGGCATCTGACGATGTGGTTGAAGAAAAAGAGCAAAAGGAAGCGGAGAAAGAGGATGAGAAAAAGGACAATCCCGGTTGAGCCGGTCAACTGTCCTGCAAATTGATTCATAAAAAAACGGTGCCTGCATCTGTAGGCACCGTTTTTTTATCTGCTTTAGCATCAGAGTCTGCCGCTACGACTCCAGAATCCTTTCATAAATCTCAAGGTCATTTTCGCCGAACTGTACAAACCGGATGTGCGTGACATATTTGAGATCAGGGAGAGCCTCGAGGACTGTTTTGATCGCGATTGAGGCGGCCTCCTCCTTCGGGTAGCCGAAAGCGCCGGCTGAAAGCGCAGGAAAAGCAATCGATTTGATTTGATTCGACTCGGCAAGCTTCAGGGCGTTGCGGTAGCAATCCGCCAGCAGCAGTTCCGAAGGCTCGTCGGCCCCGTAAACCGGCCCGAGGCAGTGGATGACATAGCGGTTGGGAAGATCGTGCGCGCCCGTAATCACCGCCTCACCGGGGCGAATGGGAGCATGCTTGCGACACTCCTGTTCCAGCCCGGGACCGGCAGCACGGTGAATCGCACCGGCCACTCCGCCGCCCGTGCGCAGCTGAGCATTGGCCGCGTTGACCACGGCATCTATGTCCGCCTGATTGGCAATGTCGCCTTTGGCGTTTTCGAGTGTAATGCCATGAATGATCTTTTGACTCATAATATCCACCTTTGTCGAATGAAAGGTTTCATACAGCACAAAACTGTCCTGGTCAGGGGTGTGTACAATTATTCCGCCCGTTAGTGAATTGATCATCGTGTTTGATCAGGCGGCAATCTCACTTAAGATCCGTACGGGTCGTCTCATTACTGCGGATAGCTTTGATGACAGCTCCGGTCTTTTCGCCCACCAGGTTCCATTCTGATTTAAGCATGCGTAGCCATGCATCCCATCCGCCGATATCCGCATCCTTGTTATGTTCGGGGGTCGTTTCAAGGACTGATCGATAGGCTTCTTCAAGGCGTTTGACAGTCGATTGACGGGAGAATTCGTGTGCCGTCCGTCTGGCCTGCTCGCTATACTTCACAATGACTTCAGGGTTTTTGAGGGTTTCTTCGATCGCCGAAGAGAAGACACTTTCTGGAGCATCAGTCGGCAACAGGCGTCCGTTTTCGCGATCACGGAGAACTTCCCGCACCCCTGAGGCATCGAGTGCGATTACTGGGTTGCCGGAAGCCATCGTTTCCACCAGAACCAGCCCCTGGGTCTCGGAGGTCGAGGAAAAAACAAAGAGATCCATGGCAGCGTAACAGTTGCGCAGCGCGTCGCCCTGGAGCTGTCCGACATGGACAAGCCGCTGATCACAGCCCTGTGCGGTAAAGATCTCTTTGATCTGATCGGCAGCGGGTCCGCTGCCGGCAACCAGAAACCAGGCATCAGCGTTTTCGCGGACAACGGCTGCAGCAGCTCGCGCAAGATAAGCAAGGTTTTTCTCCGGCGCAAGACGCCCCAGGTGACCAATGACAAACGCATCCCCGGGGATATGGTTTTCCTGCCGAAAAGCCTGTCCGTCTCCCTGGGAGAGGAAGTTGACGTCGACCCCGGTCGGTACAACACGGCAGGGAGTCGCGACGCCACGGCGCCGTATCAGATCGGCGAGACTCTCACTGGGGGCGATCACCAACTGGCAGAGGTTGGCGTAACGGGTGGACAGATGGATGGCGAAACGCTGCATCATCGGGCTGTCGAAAGGCACGTAATGAGTATAACGTTCATAAAGGGTGTGGTGCGTGAAAACCAGGGGCAGCTCGCGCGCACTGGCGGTCCGCAGTGCCGCATCGCCAAGCAGGAAAGGATGATGGCTGTGAATGATGTCCGGTTGGAACTCGTCAAGTTCACGGTGAATGCGCCCCGGCAGCGGCAACCGGACGGAAAAATCGGTGCCGTTGAAATTCTGGATAGCGGGCACGCGCAGAACCGCGTGCCTTTCTTCCTTTAATTCGGCAACTCCTGGAAAGATTGGCGCAATCACCATAACGTCATGCCCAAGAGCGCGCAGATCCTCGGCGAAAGCAGAAACCGACCGCGCGACTCCGCCAACATGAGGGAGATAGGTATTGGTGAACATGCAGATTTTCATGAAGGCTCCGGGACAAGGGACAGCGGGGCACCGGAAGAATCAACTTCAGCCGGGTTGAATCCCGGGACCCGAGCCAGAAGGCGTGGTGGCTGATCACGCCATTGTCCCTGAACTTCAAGCAGCAGATCATTGCCCTGTTTTAAAATTTTCACCGTGACAGGCCCCCAATCGGTAAGGGTCGGCCCAAAAGAGAGGTCTTCAGGGGCTTTGAGCCATTCGGGAAAAATACCTGATCCGACGATCAACGCATCCTGTTCCTCGCGGACGAACATGTTGCGCATCATCATGATCCATTCCGCTGCCGCCCAACCATGCTGACCATCGCCCATGCATCCTCCGCCGGTAAAAGGGTGCACAGCCTCAGGCCATTGACCGGTCGGTGAAGCGATCTCAGCCACGCGCAGCACCAGATCGCTAAAGCGCATATCCCCGCCGCGAAGCAAGGTCTGGGCGATGGCAAGCGTCAGGTACGGATTGAGACCGGAGTGGATCATATCCTGGAAAAAAGCGCCTGTATGCAGACAGTTCTGCATCATGAACTCGGCAGTTTTCCTGATACGGTCATCTTCAGGGTCAAGCAGCTGTAAAGGGTAATCGGCCACCAGCGCGCCGATGGCTCCAGCATCCAGTCGCCTGTAAGGGGATGCGGGGATTGCGCCCTGGCTGCGCTGCAGAGGTATCTGGTTAATGCTTCGCCAGATCGCCTCGGCAAAGTCATCGGCCATTGACGCGTAATCAGCCGCCCTGCCTTCATCGCCGGCCCGACGCGCCATATCCGCCGCAGCGCGCAACCCGGCCACCCCCCACAGGTCATCCCAGTAGTAATAGTCATTCGGGCCGAAGTGCTCGGCGCTGAAGCCAGGAGGCAACAGGCCGGCATGGGGCACGTCGGCATCCTGGTCGACCCGTTTACGGGTAATCCAGTCGGCGCCTTTCCAGAGCGATGATTTCCAGTGATCCGGCAGGCTGCGGCCGGTCAACTTGAGAAATCGCTCGAATATCCACAGAACCTGGCCGTTGGAATCCCATTCTCCTTCCTGGGAACGGAAATATCCGGAACGCTTCTGACGTTTGGGAAAAGTCTCGATAATTCTGGCGCTGCGGTCCACAAAGCCAAGACACAACAGCGCGTGCATCATCAGGCATGCGTCGCGGAACCAGAACCTTTTGTAGGTATAGGGCCCGGGGACCAGATGCTCTGCAGAGAGCAATACCATGGTGCGAACTGCTGCATCATAAAGGAAGCAGATACGCTCATCAGGCACCTTCAGACGGGCAATGCCTGACAATGTCCTGTCCCAGGTCGCCGAGGGAACGCACCCCCGTGGCGAACGTTGTTCCAGTTCTGCGGCAAGGTTCATGTGCATCCTGATCCGCGATTGCTTCCCTGCCTCAACGGGAAACAGAACAGCTGCCGTCGCCATGCCGACTTCACAGGTCACAGCCGTGCCAGAATCCGTCTCGCCGATACGATGCAGAACATCTCCACGCTCGTAAGTCGAAAATAGCACCTGCTGCGGGGTCTCCTGAAATTCAAGCTGCTCCGTATCATTGACCGTCAGCACCTGCCCTTTCCTGCGGTAAACAATCTGCTCGACAAATTGTACCCCTTCAGGATTGTAAGGGCGCACGCTGACAACCAGATGTCCTTTTTCAGGTGCCGATCCAGACACTTCCATGCATAACCTGGGCTGCCCTTCGACGCACTCCATCCAGACACGACTGGTCAATTCGAGACTGTCTTTAAAACAGGAGGTTTCCACGGTCAGCTCTGGTGAAAACTGCCAGCTCTGCTTCACATCTTTGAGTTTTGAGGGGAGCAGGCGGCGATCATTTTCAATGATCAGCCAGAAATCAATGGACCACCCGTCATAATTTGGCGTCACCAGCCCGCGCGGATCGATAATGGGATAGAGGGGCGTGTCGGGTTGCCCAACCGCCGTCCAGTTGCGGTGGGTCAGGTTGACGTGGCTGAAGGAAAAAGCACGCGGGATAAAAGAGACATCAGCGGGGTTGAATTGTTTTTCGACCCAGAACGGCCAGACCCAATCAAGGTTGTGTTGAATGGCGCGGGTATTGACCAGGCCACGGGCATGAAAAACGATGCCGGCACGCAGCAGCTCGATCGGTTCTTGAATTTCGCTCGGCTGGGAAAAGTGACGCAGCTGAGCCATCAGCGTCAGCGGATCAATGACGCCATAAGCACGCGCCGCACGCTTGACGAGAAATTTCCACGGTAACCAGCGCTTCAACATGGGCAGATACCTGGCATCCTGGTCCAGCCTGGCAGATGCGAGAACGGCCCGTAACCAGAAAATACGAAGGAAGTTAACCGCAATCTAAATTGTAATTTTTTTAATGGGTTATGCCATAAATCCAGATCAAAGACCGGCTTTCCCGATCTGCTCCAAAGGTAACGTGCACTTTGACAATGTCAAATGGTCCTGAACGATACTGCCCACCGCGAAGGTCTCTCAATGGCGAGACACTCTCCCGTATACACTTTTTTAAAACCCCCGACCAATAGTCGGGGTTTTTTGTGTCTTTTTTCAATCAAAAGCTAATTTCTCGAGTCTTTACTGACGAGTATAAACTTTTCGGGCGTGCGGAGAATGTTTTTGCTTAGATCAATATCAAGGTCGGGCCAATAAAAATGCCCGGCCCCCTCTAGTTGGACATTGCAGATCTTTTCCAGATCTGCGTTTTTAAACCACGGGAATTTCTCGAAAGGGACGAAAAATTCCTCCCCATCATAGAAAATCCAAAATCCATGCTGAGAGATATTGGTTATTTCAATAAAAGTGATTTTGCCATGCGCTGATGATTTCATTTTTCCTTTTCTCCACAATTTTCTGAAGGCGAAGAAGTTGTCGCTTGTTCAGGGAGACGTAATCGGCTAAAGCCACTGTTGGTTCAAGCCTGAATTTTGCTTCCCCGTCCGGGGATACGACATGCACATGGATTCTCTCTTCTTCACGACTGAAAAAGAAGAAACGGTATTTTCCTTCACGGAATATTGTAGGACTCATTTTCAAATAATGACATTAATTCCAGTGACTGCAAAGGCCAAAATTGTCTACTTACCTGCTAGTCGCGTATCAAATTGAAAATCGAAAATATCGCGAATCCTAATCTTCGCAAATCTGGGATGCGCCGGATTCAGTAGGATGTTAAACCCATCCGGCGCTGTCGGAATCGTTGCTGAGGGCACCTGGAGCGCGAGAGTCTTTTTGCCATCCAGCCACTGCGCACCGATCTTGCGAAGCGTGGGATTTCCCGGGCTGCACCAATCATCCGGAAGATCCTCCGCTGAAATAATCTCAAGCGGCAGATCAGGCACTTCGAGTTCGACCAGGGAAAGCGTCGGCGCAAGATCCCAGTCAAAGCCCACCAGAATCTCCAGAGCGGCAAGCGCGGTCGAATTGGAGGTATAAAGCATCGCCCTCCCCGGCGGATTCCATCGTCCGCCGTAAAGGCGTGCCCCCTCCCCAGAAAGATCCTCGGCAAAATCAGCCTGCGCGATGCGGTAGAGGCGCATCAGCTATAGACGCCGTGCTCGATGCGGCCAAGCAAATTCATGACCTGTTCGGCACCGAAGATCGTATCGAGCAGATCAAGCGGGGTCTGTCCCCCCAGGACCCGATTCGGGCGGTTCAGCCAGGCAGAGGCTTTGGCCGGATCTCCAAACACCTCGCGGGCGCGCTCATAAGTACGCAGAATAATCAGGATGCGCTCCGAGAGATCTGCCGGTAAAAGCTGGTCTGCACCGTACCGATTCAGGGTTCTTGCAGAAACGTGCAGCTGCGGCGCAAGATCGGCGACCTTGACTCCGAGCATACCGGCCAGTTCATCCAGTACACGCTTGGGAATGCCGGAGCGTGCCGTAGTGACCCAGTCGGAAAGTGATTGCGGATAGTCGATGATTTCGGCGACACTCATTTGGGAACCTCCTGTCTTGACAATTGTCTCTGATAAAAAGACATCTGTCAAACAAGGAGAGACGGAAAAAGTCAGGGATGGATGAAAAACGTTCTTTCTCCATTCAATAAATTCTTGGCAGCAACCGTACCTGCGAGCAGGACATGGAGTTTCTTATTTACGAGCTGGCGGAAATTGCCCTGCGGCTCGTGATCCACCCGCAGACTTTTTCCGGAGCAGTGGATGCGGCCTTCGATCAGATCCGTCAGAACAGCAGGGACAAGGCGTCCGTGAGTATCCGGCTGCTTGAGGTGATCGTCTCGCTCATACCGCATACCCAGGAGGAAAACCAGCGACAAGCCCTGCTGCACCAGGCGGCGATGGTCGATCACGGCTGCCGCGAAGCACTCCCCGAACAGCGGGACCGCGACGATGTTCACGCGCGCTACCAGGAATTTCAACCAGCTGCAAAAGAATTTCGGGCTGACCGGCGAAATGCCAGGCTGAATTCGATACGGCTCCCCCCGAAAACCTATGGCTCATATTGTGCAATCGCCGCACGCTGCTACACTTCTAATGAATGCAACAACTGCCGACAACCCGGGGAGGGACGAATTATGCAAAAAAATATTTTTACACTGCTGATGTTTTTTCTGCTTTGTGCAACGGGCTTTGCCCAGGAAACCGAGGATTTGACCATCGCCTCAACCCATCCGGAAAGCACTGTTTCCCTGGAGCGCTTTCTTGAGGAGGGCAAAATCCTGGTTCGGGTCGCCGACGCCGAGGAGGAACCCGTTCTCGGGCTGGGAGCCGAGGATTTCACGATTACGCAATTCGGCAAACAGGCACGGATCGTCGCCGTGGAATCTTTCAAGGAAAATATCGACGTACCCCGCCATATTGTGCTCGTGCTCGACAACTCAGGCTCCATGCAGCAGCGTAAGGCCGTAAAACCATTGCTGGCCGCCATGGACGAGCTGCTCAAGATCGTACGTCCCATCGATCAGATTCACCTGGTCGTTTTTGACGACCACGGCACCCAGCGTATGGGCGGCCGCGACCTGCACGTACAGACCTTTACTTCAAGCAGCACCGTCGATCTGAAAAATTACGTGGATCAAGTCTACCGCCAAAGCCTGACAGCCAATACGTTTCTGTACGAAGGCATGCTCGGCGGTCTGGACATTGTCAGCCGCATGCCGGCAGACGCACCCAAATTCATGGTGGTGTTCTCCGACGGTGAAGACCTCAACAGCAATTTCACCCGCAACGATGTCACCCAGGCGATACAGAAACTGGATCAGTTCGAGGCGCACGCCGTCGATTTCATGCCCGGTCCCGACCTCGACCCCTTCCTGAAATCTTTTGCTGACCGCAGCGGGGGCCAGGCATGGAAAGCAAGGGAAGCGACCACACTGGTGCCGGTTTTTCAGGCCGTCGCGTCAAAACTGCAGTCCAACTATATCATCAGCTACCTGTTTCCCCTTGAAGGGGGTCTTTCCGTGTCACCCACCAACCTGACCATCGAAGAGGTTAAAACCATCGATGCCTCACCGCTGCTGGGCTATCTTTATTTTGAAACCGGTTCAAGCGAAATCCCACAACGCTATCACCGCTTCGACCAACAGGCGGCCACACAGATGTTTGATGAGCAGGATCTGCGCGGAACTCTTGAAAAATACGCACATGTCATGGATATCATCGGCAAGCGGCTGCGCGAAAACCCTGATGCGACCATCACGCTGGTCGGATGCAATTCCAATTACGGCGAGGAGAAGGGTCGGCAGGATCTTTCCCGGTTGCGCGCCGTAGCGGTCCGAACCTATCTGCAGTACATCTGGAACATCGATCCCGCACGCATACAAATCGAAGCCCGCAATCTTCCCGAGAAACCGAGCACCAGCCGCCTCGCGGAAGGACGATCAGAAAACCAGCGCGTGGAGATTCATTCAGAGCACCCGGCCCTTCTGGACCTGGTTCGCAGCACCTATACCAGTTACCGTCTTGACTCCACCGACCTCATCGTGCGCCCTTCCATTGACAACGTCTATGATATCACCGCGTGGCAGATCCGCGCCCTCAGCGGCGGTGAAGAACTGGCGGTGCTGGCCGGAGAAGGAGCGCCCGCGGATGAGTACCGTATCCCATTGCAACTCGCCGACCCATATGAGGTAGGAACCGCAGGACGCATTGAGGTCGATATGACGGTGAAGGATCGCAGAAACCAGGAAGTATCCGTTGAAACCGAGCCGATTGAGGTGCAGTTTATCCAGACCAGCCAGCGGCTGGCACAGAAACTTGATTTTCGAGTTCAGGAAAAGTACGCCCTGATTCTGTTTGATTTCGACCGCCACTCCATCGATGCACGAAATGAACAGATCGTGAATCAGATCGCCGAGCGCATCCGTGATCTGCCGCAGGGTCGTGCCGAAATCGTCGGTCATACGGACAACATCGGTTCTGACGAATACAACCTCGAGCTGTCGAAGCGCCGCGCAGAAGCTGTCTACAATCTGCTGCAGCAAGCCGACAGCAATGCCGACGGACGCATTCAGTATCGCGGCGTGGGGGCGGCCGACCCGCCCTACGACAATAGCCTGCCGGAAACCCGAGCCTTCAACCGCACCGTCATCATCACCCTGGAATATCTGACCAGAGAGTAAACCTCTTCGCCATAGTGCTTGCGGCAGGATTTCTGCCGCAAGCACGGCATTCAGATGACAACGACCTGCCGGCCGTCAAAATGAACGACCTGACCGCTGCGGATCTTGCAGCGTTTACGTAATTCGACCTGCCCATCAACCCGTACCAGGCCTTCGGCGATCAGCGCCTTGGCCTGGCCGCCGCTGGGACATAGACCGGTCACCTTGAGCAGATTGTGCAGTTCGATAAAGTCCCGGCCATCAAGAGAAATTTCTTCCATAATCAAATGCATCCCGCCTTTAGTTCACGTGTTTTCTGAAAAGAAAAGGACTTTTTCAGGTCAGACCTACGCATTTTCTCACAGAGATGCGTAATATGCCAGACGTGCCCTAGTGGCCTGAATTTCACTCAATCTATGATAAAATGCAGAGTAATTTCAATTGCCTGCCCAGGGAGATTTTATGGATAAAGATAAAAACACGGCGCTTCGTGATCCCAGTCATGATTGTCGGCGGGTTGGCGCTGTTCCGGTTTTTTGAGAAAAAGGGGTTGTAGTGACACGGGGGAAAAATACCACACAGATTGAAGACGGAATCGAAGTCCCGTACGGGCAGATCAACCCGGAGACACTGCGCCGCATGATTCAGGAGTTTGTGAGCAGGGACGGAGCGGACTGGGGTGACCCCGGATGCACGCTGGAGGAAAAGGTCGAGCAGGTTTGTCGGCAGTTGAAAAACAAAAAAGCCAGAATCGTATATGATCAGAAAACAGAAACAGTGAATATCGTCGTCAGTCCTTAACCTCTCGCCTGCCCCGCCAGGCTTTGAAAAGCAGCAGCCCCCTTTTTCTGAGAGGGCTGCTGTTTTACACTCGGCGCTTGTTACGGTACGGTAATCAAGGAGTAACCCTGAGCCTGATAGCCGGAAACGGAGATCCAACCGTTTTCGACTTTTTCGATCTCGGGCATGATGGTATCGGGATCGACGCCAAAGATCTTGACGGCATACATACAGACTTCCATTTTGACCCCGTCTTTTTTAGCCTGGCGAATCGTTTCGGCGATTTTATCAAGCGTATCATTTTCCTCCTTGCTCCCCTTGCGATCGGTGGAAAGGAATTTGACCGCTTCGTCATGGAAGACGATGACTGCTTTGGGAAAATTCGGAAGCGATGTTTTTGCGTCCTTTTTAGTCTGTCTTATCTCCCTATCTGAAAGCTGCCGGAATCTTTTCAAAATTCGACAGGCCACCGCGTTCTTCAATGTGAAAAACCCGGCCCCCCTCGCCTTTCCCTTAAACATGTCATTTTGCAGCCCAAATGGGCCCTTTAAGTCCGAAAAACAGGCATTAAACCGGAGAGTTTTGCTGTATATTCAAACACTTGGGTAGGTCCGACCCAGTCACAAGCTGTTGGGGTTATGCCGCGTCCGGGAAGAATCCTGACCGACCCGGCTACGAGCGGAACCATGATTATTTTCCCAACAACAAATACTTCACCACCGGCAGACATCGCACTTTTGTTGGCCCGATTTCCGTATCCTTCTCCAGGTCGTTGGTGAGCAACAGACACTCCGCGTCATCCCCTTGCAACTTTTCAAAGGCGGCCAGTTCGCGCTCAGGAATCTCCGACTGCGGTGCATCCTCATACCAGACCTGAATGCGCCGGACGATCTTCAGCCCCTCCTTGACGATGAAGTCGGTCTCCCCCCCGTCGATCGCAAAGTAGATCTCTTCGTGACAGCGGCGCAGGTGATTGTGGACAACGTTCTCAACCAGACGCCCTGTTTCGGCGGAAAAGGAAAAAGCCACCCGGTTGCGCAAGCCCGTGTCGATGGCGTAGGGCTTGAATCCAGCCCGCTGTACGCTCTTGAGAGACCAACTGAACCTCTGCAGCTGAAAGGTCAGATAACTCTCCAGAATTGCCGAAAGGTAATTCTCGGTCTTGTCCTGGGAGATGGAAAAGTTGCCCTTGAGTTTGTTGAGGCTGGTCGGCTTGGTGTTGTTTGTCAGAAGAAAGACTGCGAGGTTGCGAAGGTTGGCAACATCACGGATCTCATGGCGGGTCACGATGTCCCGATAAAGAATATCTTCAAAGTAATTCTTCAGCAGAAGTTCCCTGTCGGCATCGTCCTGCCTGAGAGCCACCTCGGGAAAACCACCGTACTTCAGGTAGTCGAAAAAATGATGTCGAATCAAGGTTTTGTTTGAGATATATTCAAGTTCTGACTGAACTTCCACCCCCTTGAAACGGAGGAATTCACTGAATGATAGAGGATAGACCTCGAAAGAGACCTGTCGGCCGGTAAGCTTGGTGCCGATCTCGCGGGAGAGCATCTGTGCCGAGGAGCCGGTGACGAAGATTTTCACGTCCTCGGTATCGCTACGGCCACGCACCCATCCCTCCCAGCCGGGGATGTTCTGTATCTCGTCAAGAAAGAGATACCCTTTGCCTTCCGGGCAAACGCGTTCCCGCCAGGTGCGATAGATCTGTTCCAACAACTCGACCGATGCTTCGGCTGTAAAGAGAGGCTCCTCCAGATTGACCCTCAGTAACTGTTGTGGACGGATCCCCCCTTGCAGGAGCGCATCCATGACCTGTGCCAGCAGCGTCGACTTGCCGCAGCGACGCACCCCCTTCAGGACCACGATCTCCTTGGTGTCTACCTGTGACAGACACTGCGGCAACAGATCCCTCCTGATCCCAGCATCGAGATGCCCGGTCGTCCAGAAGCGATTATAACTGGCAAGAATTTCGAGAAGTCGCGCCGTTTCCATTTTTTTAACCGATTAACAGAGGTTTTTATGGAATTTACCACCGGCATACCGGTTAGTCAAGGCGCCGGCCAGCTATGGATGCAAGAATTGTCATAAGTCTCAACCGGGAAATGGGCATTATGTCTCCAAAATGATTAGGCGCGATACGGTGACCGGTCGTTTCATGTCCTGCAAATCCGACAGCAGGTCAACCAGGATCATTGTCAGGAAAGATCGATAAGGTTCGCGAAGATCCGCTCCATCGGTCCATATTCCCGATCCACCCCCACCCCCGCCTTCTGTCATTTTGTAGCCATAATGGCCCTTTGAAGGCCAAAGACCGGGATTGAATTGGAATTTTCCCCTGTGTATTCAGACAGTTGGGTTGGTCCGAGCTAACTGTCAACTGGTCAGAGATATCCCAGATTGACAATTATGACGATTGGTTGGCTTGGTCCGACCTCCAGGGCTGCCGTATTGCCCATTTGTCAAGCATGACTCTAAGGTCTGTTACACTTTTTGAGCATTGTAGGGTGCTCTTGACGGTCCTTTATTTAGGTGCTATTAAATAGTCAAAAGGAGGTGTACTCATGGCCATCAAGTTTTCAGAAGATATCGTTCCACTGGCAGATGTAAAGGTAAATCCTGGAAAGATTATCCGTCGGACCAGGGAGTCCCATCGGCCCATTCTATTGACTAGCCGTGGCCGAGGCGTTGCCGTTATGCAATCGCTTGAGGATTTCGAGTTGGCAGAAGAAGAAAAGGCTTTTATGCGGGCAGTTGTCGATGGTCTTAGCGATCTGGACAACGATCGGCAGGTCGATCTTGACACGGCAAAAAAACGGTTGGGCCTGTAATTGCCATGTCCAAGGTTTTTCAAGTTATAATTGCCGAATCAGCGGTCACGGATCTGGAAGAAATCCGCGAGTATTATTTGGAGCAACAGGTTCCAGAGGTCGGAGATCGTTTCGTGCGCGAGATCATCGCCTTAATTGAAGACCTACCATCGCATCCAGACAGAGGTAGAGTTGTTCCTGAGTTTAACCAATCCAGGCTCCGAGAGCTGATTCACCCCCCGTACCGAATCGTTTACCGCCGCGACCCGCAAAGTATCAGCATTGTCCGTGTCTGGCGAAGTGAACGGTTGATGCGTCTTCCGCAGTCCGACAAGTCACCGTCTTTTTGACCACTCCTGCGGAACTCAGCTTTGAGCGCAGACCGAGCTGTTCAGTTGGAGGAACACTGCTGCAACTGCTCAACAAAATCAGCAATGAGCCGACAATTATTAGGGCTGAAAATGCTTTCATACGGTTTCTCCGTGCAAATTTGAGCAATTACGGGAACAGTATATTTAACTATAAACGCTTGGGCAGGACCGACCCGGCGACACTGCGAAAGCCGCTGACGGATCTATCAATATTAGTGGTAATCTTCTTCGCGTTGATGACGGACGGCAAGGATGGTCACTGTTTTTTCATCCTCGATCTCAAAGAGAACGACATACCCACCGGCACCAAAAGAAATTATCATCTCCCGTAAAAAAGGATTTTCAGGGGTCGCCTTGCGACAGGTGAAAGGAAAATCCTGCAGAAAAACTATTCCCTTCCGAATGGCCTCAAGAGCTCTGCGTGCGGCCTGAAGGTCCTTTCCCAAGAGAAAATCATAGAGACGCAGGAGATCTTCCCTGGCAGCCTTGGTATAGCGTACTTTATAACTCACTTGCGGGCTTTAGCCTCGGCCTGGGCAAGCATGTCGCTCATTTCATCCAGGACATCCTTGGCCGCGAAATACTCTCCGGTTTTTCGTGCTTCATCGCGTGAAGCCAAGCCCCTGGCGATGAACTCCTGCTGCATTTTTCGGTGCTCTATACTGGAACGTAGAGATTTTTCCATGAAACTCGACAAGGTTTCACCGTTTTGCAAAACACTTTCGGCCTCACGGCGCAGTTCTGGGTCAACCCGAAGGGGTGGCAATGTGGCTGTTTTCATGCGCTGACTCCTTGCGTTGCATTTGTAATACATTCTAAAATGTTTTGTAGGTGAACGCAAGCCCGGACTATCCCGGTGTCGCTGTGCTCCGAGTGTTGGATTGTTTACCTCGGAACGGGTGGACGGCCTTAGGAACAGGTGGTCGATTTCATCGTAATACGCATACGGAAATGGGTATTGTGTCGCGGAATTCATTCGAGGACTATCGTATTGCCCACTTGTCAAGCCTGACCCTCTTAGCTCACATTTACCGCCGCGACCCGCAAAGTATCAGCATTGTCCGTGTCTGGCGAAGTGAACGGTTGATGCGTCTTCCGCAGTCCGACAAGTCACCGTCTTTTTGACCACTCCTGCGGAACACAGCTGGCGATTTCGGTCCGACCGCGGGGGCATCCGGGGGGATATCGAGCATTGCTTTAAAACCCTCGCCCCATATGATGAAAACCACCCATAAAACCGCCAAAGATCATGGCAAAAATGCTAAACAGAATCGAAAGAAGCATGAAAGCCGGAATCGAGGCAATCGCCCATTTGATCATAAATACGACCATCGACATAAAAGGCATTTTGATGTCGGTGACAACAACTTCCTGACGGTTTTCCATGAAATGTCTCCTGTAGATTTGATTTCAAGAGGTGGATTTTTCTGAGCGGCCAAACCAGGGTCGGCCCGCCCTAAACTCAATGGGGTCAATTTTACCGCCTAAAATCGGCCTATAGCGCAAAATGATGCCCATTATTTGGATGATTGTTTATAGAAATCGGTGAGTTGCCTTGGTCCGACCCCGGGGGACCCCTTTGCTGAAAGTCACCCACAAAATTAAATTAACCTTAACCTAGCTCATGCCCTGGTCGCTGTCAATTATTGATTTGTCAAAATTTGGCCTATCTGTCCGGCAGCTCTGTGCCGCGACTCATGATCTCGATATACCCTGCATAGCTGAAAAGACGGTTACGCTTCTGGGCGGTCAGCTCCTTCACGATGCCGAGCTGCTCCAGGTGGGCGAGCGCACGGTTGACCGTTGCCGGGGTGATGCCGGTTTTTTTTACCAGCGAGGCCGAGGTGGCGATGGGATGTTCCATGAGTGCCCGATGGACCTGCAGAGTGGATGCCGCCGCTCGGCCAAGGCCACTGATCTTGTCACGATCCTGGCTTGACAAGTCGAGAAGCTGCTGGGCCGTTTCCACTGCCTGGGAGGCCGTTACGATGACCGCCTCGGCAAAAAAATCGAGCCAGGCTTCCCAGTCGCCGGTCATACGCACGTTGTTGAGCAGCTCGTAGTAATACTGGCGATGTGTCTTGAAGTAGAGGCTGAGGTAGAGCATCGGTTCTCGCAGCACCTTCTGCTCGCATAACAGCAGCGTGATCAGCAGACGTCCCAGACGGCCATTACCATCCAGAAATGGGTGGATCGTCTCGAACTGTACATGGGCCAACGCCGCCTTGAGCAATACCGGAGTCGGCTCCGGCTGGTCATGGAGGAAGAATTCAAGCTGACCCATGCACCCCAGAACCTCTTCGGCTGGAGGCGGAACAAAGGCCGCATTCCCCGGTCGGGTGCCACCGATCCAGTTCTGGCTGCGGCGAAACTCTCCCGGGGTCTGACCGCTGCCCCGGCCGTTGGCCAGTAAAACGTCGTGGATCTCCCGCAACAACCGTAGCGACAACGGTAGCCCTTCTTCTAATCGACGCAGTCCATGGTCGAGGGCGGCGACATAGTTGCTGACCTCTCGCACGTCATCCAGAGGCACGCCGGGCTCCTGATCCAGCTCGAACAGCAGCAGATCTGACAGCGAGGACCGGGTCCCCTCAATCATGGAGGAGAGCACCGCTTCTTTTCGCACGTACATGTAGAGGAACAGCGAGGTGTCCGGCAGCAGGGTCGAGACGCTGTCCAGCCGCCCGAGTGCCAGCAGTGCCTGATCGAACTTGCTTCGGAGCTCCGGGGTCCAGTCAATGGGCGGCCGCGGTGGCAGTGGCGCGGGGACAAAGGCCTGGGCCTTCTCACCCACCGTCGATATGGGCACGTATCTGCCTTGAAGTTCACGCTTCACCCTGCCTGCCTCCAACATAAAATAAGATTCGTCTTTATTTTAGGAAAACCATAATTCATAAAATAAGAGTTGGGGAAGGATAAATCAAGCGGATTTCCCGGATTCGCTAGTGTCCCGTGCGGTTAGTTCGTTTAGATAATTCGGAAAAGAGATGTTGCTTTATCGATATAGGGAGGCGTAATACTCAACAACACATAAAATATCAACAGCAGGGCATCAGCATTCATTTCTGTTACAATCCTCTAGTTAAACGGCCCAGTTGACAGCTTTCAGTCCAGGAACCCGCTCGAATTCCCTGGAGTTGTTTGTCACTAAAGTCACGCCCTGCGAAACGGCATGGGCGGCAATCAGCAGGTCCATGGATCCGATCGGCGTCCCCGCTTTTTCCAGCGAGGCTCGGATTTCGCCATAGGATCGTGTCGCTTCTTCATCGAAAGGAAGGATCTCCAAGGGAAGAATGAAATCATCGAGAGCTTGGGTATTCTTGTCTGGATAGTGACTTTTAGCAACGCCATAGCGCAATTCAGCCAGCGTGATCGTAGAGATGGCAATGTCACCGACCTGATACTCAAGGAATCGCTTGAGCACTTCCGGCGGCCTCTGCTTGATGATGTAAATGCAAATATTGGTATCCAGCATCAACATCAGAAGTTCTCCCGCCTGTCTTGCTCAGGCTGGACCCGCTCCGCCATAAAATCCTTGGAAAACTTCTTCAGGCTGTCAAAGAGGATATCCCATGAATCAGTTTTCGGAATGAGGTGGACGACATGTCCGGTTTTTTTTATATAAACCTCTTTGTCGTTAAAGCGAAACTCCTTAGGTAACCGAACCGCCTGGCTTTGGCCATTCTGGAAAATTTTTGCTTTTTTCATGATCGGTCTCCCCAATGTGAATATATATTAAATATATATACTCCGCAGGATTGAATGTCAAGCCGAGTAGCCCGTACTTGCCCATCCTTTCGACATGATCCCGTCCAACACCAGGAGGCATCCTGTTAAACGCTTAGCCAAGGTCCGTTTTTGCTGAGGGGATTAGTGGGTGGGTTGAAAATTGTTGAGCGTGAACAACAAAGGGGTCAGGCCGAAAAGCCTAACCCCTTTGTTTTGTGTATTGGAGCGGGAAACGGGATTCGAACCCGCGACCTTCAGCTTGGGAAGCTGACACTCTACCACTGAGTTATTCCCGCATTGTTGACGTGGAACCGGATTATAGGAACGCGGCTAGTCTTTGTCAATCTCTTTTTGAACCTGCAATTTCAAGAAATTTCGCGCATCTTCAGCGTTTTCGATTCGGCCTTCGATCTCGGCCTGTTTAAGGGCGTCAAGCAGCTCGCCCACCTCTCTGCCCTTCCCTTCGGGCAGCATCTCGCTCACCTGGTGACCGTCAAGCAACGGGAGAATTCGATTGTCTTCTGCCAGATGGTCCCAGGCGTGCCAGACCTCTTCAAGGCGATGCCGGATATCTGCATGATCGCTGCATCGAAAATGCATCCACAACAGCGCGTCTCGCGCATCCCGGCCTAGCGTAGATGCCCAGAGAGCCAAGGCACGAGGTGTGCCGGCCACTCTGGTCAGCAGATCATTCCCGAACTGCTCGGCATTCAACCGCAGCAGTGACTGCAGACGGATGCCGGTGGCGATGGAGAACGCCAGGGATCGTGCGAGATGCGGGACCTGATCCGCAGAGATCAATTTCTGGAGCAGCGCAGCAAGCCGCAGCAACCCCTGGCGCGTCAGACCCGATTCAACCGCTTCACTCAGGGATTGCTTCGCCAAAGCGCTATGCTCAACCAGATGGCGGTCCAGATGTTCAACCCGGGCCAGCGCCTGCTCACACTGAACGCTGTCAATGTTTGCCTGAAAAATGACCTCTATCGCGCCGACCCGGCCAAGAATGCGCAGCCCAGTGACGGGGTTTTCGCATGAAACAAGCGTGAAAAGTTCGGTCTTGATTCTTTCCGGTGCGATCGCTTGTAGCTTTGGGGCAGATTCGGCGGCGAGATCTGCGGAAGCCGCATCCATCGTCAAACCTAGACAGGAGGCAAAACGCGCGGCGCGCACCACCCGCAAGGGATCCTGTTGAAAGGATTCAGCGGAACAGGTACGAAGAATTCCCTTTGCAAGGTCTTCGCGGCCATGACAAGGATCATAGATGGATTCATGATCTTCAGAGGAAGGAGCAAGCGCGACTGCCATGGCGTTGATGGTGAAGTCACGCTCAGACAGATCCGCCTCCAGGCTGGCCGCGCGATAGGGGGCGAAATCGAAAAACCACTGGCGGTCTTCGCGGCGCAGAACCACCCGGCTCTGTCTGCGCGATTCATCGAGCCAGAACCAGCGCCCTCCGCAATGCTTGGCCCAGTCTTGCGCCAGGTCGGTCGGGTCCCCGGGAGTGATGAGATCGAAATCGCAGGGAGACTTTTCGAGCAGCAGATCGCGCACCGCCCCGCCGACCAGAAAACATTCCAATCCTTCAGGAATAACCTTTCTGAATTCAGATATTAGGGAATGTTTTCTGAGAAAAGACTTTAAATTTTTCACGGAGAAAAAATTTTTATCTCTATTAACCTCGCGGGATCGCATCTCCCATGTCAAGGGTGTTTGGCGCCAGGGAGGGCGCCAATCAAACGGCCAGGGATGGCGAAAAGTGTCCCTTGTCATGGGAGATGCGATCCCACGCTGAACAGTTTCAAAGGTTCAAAAAAAGGCCCGCCGAAGCGGGCCTTTTTGGACTCAAAATGATTCAGGTCAGGACAGATCCTCGACGGCCTTGTAGATCAGGTCGAACAGCTCGGCGATGTCTTTCTCCTCGATGCAGGAGAAGGCAATCCGCAGATCGGTCTTGCCGATGGAGATGGTGCCGACGCCGTACTTGTCGAGCAGATGCACGCGCAGCTTCTCCGCGTCGACGTTCTTGAGCTTCAGGCACATGAAGTAGCCGGAGTTGAAGGGATAATATTCCCAGGCCTTGTCGTACTTGCCTGAATCGAGCACCTCTTTGACTTTCAGAGCGCGCCCTTTCATCACCTTGAACTTCTGCTCTTTCTCCGCCTTGAACTTGGAGGATTTGAGCGCTTCGATGACGAAGGTCTGCGACGGATGGGGGCAGTTGGAGATGGTGGCGCGGATGATGCCCAGCGTCTTTTTCTCGAGCGCGGTCATAACCGGGGAGTTCTCGTACTCGTGACCATCGGCGAAAGTGATGAAGCCGGTGCGGAAGCCCCACACGTACTCTTCCTTGGTAGCGCCGTCGAGTTTCACCGCCAGCACCCGCGGGTGCATGTTGGCCAGCTTGCCGAACAGCGATTCCTTGAGGGAGTCCTCGTAGAACAGCCCGAAATAGGCGTCGTCGGTCACCGCAACTACGTTGCAGCCGCCTTCGGCCACTTCCTTGATGGCGGCCACAATGGCGTCGCCCTCTTCCACCGTCGGGGTGTAGCCGCTGGGGTTGTTGGGGAAGTTGAGCAGCACAACCGCCTTACCCTTCTCTTCCGCGCTGTTTCTCAGAACGGCTTTGAAGGCATCGACATCAAAGCCGCCGGCCACGGTGAAGGTCGGGAACTTCTTGACAATCGCCCCGCGACGGGTGGCAAAGGTCAGGTTGTAGTTGCCCCACATCATGTCGGGAGAAACGACGTGATCGCCTGGATCCATGAACAGGTCGGCTACGATAGACAGCCCGTGAGTCAGGGCATTGGTCACAACAGGCATGCTGAAATGCTTGCCCTGCAGGCTCGGGTTTTCCTCCAGCATCTTGTCGCGCCACAACTGGCGCAGCTCAGGCTTGCCGGCCGGCGGCGCGTAGGGGAAGATATCCTTGGGATCGAAAGCGGAGAGCTTTTCGTGGATGCAGGGCAGATACATGGGACCGTTCTTCTCGGTGGCGATCCCGATGGTGGCGTTGAACTTGTGCGCCTTTTCCTTGGCTTCGGCCGACTGAGTCAAAATTCCCTTGGGGAAAAACAGGTTTTTCCCAAGATCGGACAGTGATTCAAGCACATTGGCATTGTGCTGGCTGAGCATTTCGTTGAGTTCAGCGGCCAAAGGATTCATGAATTCCTCCCAGAAAAAGGTGAAAAGAATAAGCGCCGCAACAGGCGCGGCTTGAGTGTTTTCGATCAGTTCAGCCCGGTATTAAATCAGGATCACTAAAGGCTGTCAACGGCTATCGATTTGTATACTTGAAGATGGCTGGTATACACAGAAATCAACCCGGAGGCCAGGTCAGATCGCGTCCGCCGAGCAGATGAAAATGGAGGTGCCACACCGACTGACCGGCGCCTTCATTGCAGTTGTTGACCACCCGGAACCCGTCTTCGGAAAAGTCCAGATCGTGGGCGATTTTGCCGGCCACCTGGTAGATATGGCCGATCAAGTCGTCGTCGGCGGTGGTCAGGTCGAGGGTGGTGCGGATGTGTTTGAGGGGGACGATCAGGAAATGAAAAGGCGCCTGGGGATTGATGTCCTCGAAGGCAACCACCTGATCGTCACGGTAGACCTCTTTGGCCTGGATCTCTCCGGCGGCGATTTTACAGAAAAGGCAATCTTCACTCATATCGCACTCCTTTCTCTGCGGTCACAGCAGAAACAGCTGCTGCAGTTCCTCTTTCTTCTCAGGTGATTCATTCACCTGGGCGGCTTTGATCTTATCCAGCGTCACCACATGCCAGCGATCCCGGGCTGCACGCTTGAGCAGCCGTTCGTCGTGAGAGAGCAGGATCACCTGATGCTCGGCACTGATCTTTTCCAGGGTATCGAACGCTTCGGAAAGCCGTGTGGCATCTAGGTTGACCAGCGGATCGTCGAGGAGAAACGGCAGATTGCGCCCGCGCGACAGATGCCGGGTCAGAGCCAGCCGCACGGAAAAATAGACCGCGTCGGCCGTGCCGCGGCTGAACGACTCCACCGGCTGCCACTGGCCGGAGCGGGTTTTGATGAAGAGGTTGAAGTCGTCATCAAGACGCGCTTCGGCATAACGGCCCGCCGTGGTCTTGGAAAGATAATGACCGATATCGGCGGCAAAATTCTGCAGATAGGACTGGCGGAACTCGGTCACGGCCTCATCGAGCAGATCGAACCCGAGCTTCAACGACTGCGCACGAAAGGTCAGCGTCTTCTCCCGTTCCCGCAACTGCTCAAGTTCTTCCTGAAGATGCTCCAAGTCGGCAAGGGCACCCTGCATGGCGGCTTCGCTGCGGGTCAGCTCCAGCAGGCGCTTCTCCTTCTGCTGCAGCTCTTCGCCGAGTTCACGCAGTTTCTTTTCGGCTTCCGGCAGATCTTCGCGCGCCATCAGCGACTGGCCGTATTTGGGGCGTTCCTTCTCAAGGCTCTCCTCCACCTCGGCCAGTTCCTGCTCGGCGCTCTGTTTTTCTTCCTGCAGGGCATCCGGCGTATCAAGCACCCCGAGAGCGCTTTCCACTTCGCGCAGGGTATCGATCAGCTCTCGATGGCGCACCAGGTTGCGCTGCATCTTGACCCGTTCGACCGCTGATGACCTTATCCCCATCGCCTCGAACTGCCCGTCGATTTCCGCCAAACGCTCCTGGGCCTCAACCCGGCTTTGCTCCAGGATTTTCCCCTGCCCTTTCAGGTTGCTCATTGCAGAGCGGAAGCGCAGGAGGTTGGACAGGAAAGGCGCCCAGATGCAGACTCCGCCAACCAGGGCAATTGTCGCAATGGGCGGAAACCATTCGGGAAGATAGAAATAACCGCCTACAACAGCCCCCAGCAGGCCTGCAGTTGCGCCGGCACGCCATTTCCACCTGGGCGCAGGCATGCGTACCAGCCTGTCGCGCAGAGCAACCGTCTCCGACTGAACCCGGACCAGTTCCTGGCGAACCTCCTCGCTTTCTTCCAGCAGGCGCGGCAGCTTTTCAGGGATCTGGCGGGGCAGGCCGACAGCGGCGAATTCCTTTTCGATGTTGTCGCGCTTTTCCAGCAGGTCACTGACCTTGTCGTGCTGCTGCTCGAAGCGGGCAAGGTCCTTGCGCAGCCTTTCGGCTTTCTCCTCCAGGTCATGCTGCTGCCGCACCCAGGAAAGGTAGCGCTCGCCTTTTTCATAATCGCTGCGCCCTGCATCGATCCCGTCTTTAAGTTCGGCGATCTCGGCGCGCATTGCTTCGAGCTTTTCCACGTCGTCCTGCTCGCGGGTCCACTTCTCCTGCAATTCCTGCTGCCGCTGGCGGATCTCCTCAAGTTCGCGGTCGCGGTTCTTGTCGCGTCCCCAGGGGTTCTCCCGCGTGAGGGAGAAGTAATCCTCCTGAAGCGACTGCAGAACCTTGTCGTAGTCCACCTCGACAAATCCCGACAGCAGGGTCTTGATTTTTGCAGCCATGCCGCCCTGCCCGCTGACTTCGAGACTGCCCTGCCCGAAAAAGAGCGAGGCGCGGAAGATATCCTCGTCGGCGATGCCGAACAGGCGGCTGAGCTGTTCCAGGTATTCCTCCCGCTCGGAGGAGCGTCCCTGTGGCGAGGCCTTCCCTTCGAATCGGTAGAGGTTGTGGTAGAGGTCGTCACGCTCGGCCAGCACGACACGGTCGCTGGTCAGGTCGCGTTCGATCCGCACCGTGTGGCTGCGGCCTTCGAGAGAGAGAGCGACTCCGGGCGAGCCCTGCTTGCCCCACGGACGGAAACGCTCCTTGTCGCGCATTCCGAACAGGGCTGCGGGGATGGCTTCGATGAGGGTCGATTTACCGGCTTCGTTGGGGCCGATCACCAGGTTGAGGCCACGCCGGAAATCGACACTTTTCTCGCTGAATTTTCCGAAATGGCGGAGTTCAAGGCTGCGCAGAATCATGATTCACCTCCGCCAAAGGCATGAAAGCGGACCAGCACTTCGCGGAACGCCTGCTCCACGACATCGCCTTCAGTCTCTGTCGCTTTCGCCATGCACTCCCTCGCGCGCCTGACGAAAAGGCCGCGGACGGTATTCTCGTCTTCTATGCGGCGCGCAAAAGCGCTGTCGAACAGGCGGGTGCGGTCATGCAGTTCAAGATAGAAAAAATGGTGGGTCGTCAACCCCTGCAGCCGACCGAGATCGAAAGGAGCCTCGACCATGCCGGAAAGCGTCAGCCGCAGCAGCAGATCCCTGTCGGCCAGCTTCGCGATCACATCCGCCGCGTCCTGCTCGTCTGAGCACCCGGAAAGATCCAGGGTCCGGTCTTCGAGCACCCTGCTCTGGCATTCGATCTTCTCCACCTCGACCTGGCGGGGTGAAATATTCGCCAGGACAGAATAGCGGGGGCCGTTCTCACCGAAACGCTTGCCTTCCGGAGAGCCTGGGTAGCAGGCCCACGCACGCTTGTCATCGCTGAGCAGGTCGAAGTTGTGGTAATGGCCGAGGGCGACGTAATCGAGGTCCCAGGTTTTAAGCAGCGGCAGGGTAAAAGGAAGGTCCTTTTTGCGGTAATCCCACTCGGGGCTGCCTTCGCGGGAGCCATGAAGCAGGCCGATGTGAATCCCCTCTTCGCAGCGTCGCTGCATGCTAACCAGAGCCCCTTCCGAAGCGCTGCTGCGGTAGGCGAACCCGTAGAGGAAGACATCCTGTCCCCGCACGGTGATTCGGACAGGCTCATCCACAACGGGATCCTGCAGCACAAGCGCACCGGGGAATTCATGCCGACGGTAGACGCTGTCCGCGGAGACCACATTGTCGTGGGTGCCGGGAATAAGCACCGGCGTGATGCCCCGCTCGGAAAGGCGCTTGAACCCGGCCTGAACACGACCGATCAATCCGGTATCCGGGCGGGGATGGTCAAACAGGTCGCCGGCGACCAGGAACAGGTGGACTTCGTTCTTGATTGCCAGTGTCAGTAGGCGTTCAAAGGTTCGGCAGAAATCTTCTCTGCGCGTTTCCTGGGAAGCTCCGAGCTGCTTAAGGGGAGCACCCAGGTGAAGATCAGCGGTATGCAGAACTCGTATCATAAAAGAAACCCTTATTCGGCCTCGTAAAATTCGGGGTAGTAACAAACATTGGTTGAACAGGCGGCTCCGAAATGTTTCTCGTGAGCCTCGCGTGCCAGACGTCGGAATTCACTCTCATCCGTCATGGCCTGAAAGTCGTCCATGAATCTTCTCACCAGGCGGATATTGTTCGCTTTGAGGGCGGGCGGAGCCCCACGCCCCACCAGTTTAACACCGGAGATTCCGGCACGCTCCAGGGCTGGGAGCGCACACAGTCCGCACCCGTGGCGGCGGTCGGTGCGTGACCAGGAAGCCTGCCGCTCCATTGCCGCGATCAATTCCGGCGATGCGGGCGGCTGAAGAGGGGTGAGTGAATACGGAATCTCGCAGGGCCAGATCTTGTCCGGCGCGCCGTGATGAAAAGTGCACAGCCCCTCGGTGTTGGGGCATTTCCCGACCAGCATGAATGCATCGAAAACAACATCGGGCACGGCTTCCACAATCTGGCTGATTTCGGCAGTCGGCAGATGGCGCGGCAGCACCACCCGGTCAATCCCCTGGCGAGCGTAAAACCTGACGGCTTCTGAATTGCTGAGGTGCGCAAGGGTGCTTGCATGAAATTCCATGTGGGGATAAAGGGGCCTGAGTGCGCGCAGCAGGCCGAGATCAGCCAGAATGATGCCATCGATGCCGAGCCTTTCGACCAGGGCGACATGCTCGAGCAGCATCGGCAGCATGTCGTCATCATAGAAAGGGGCATTGAGCGTCAGGCTGAAGGTGCACCTTCGGTCATGGGCTCTGGCGACAATTTCTGAAAGATCTTCAAAGCGCTCGATCTGCGCACCGGCAAAAGTGCGTTGATTGATCGATGCCAGTTGTCCGAATTTCTCCTTCCACTCGGCTGGCACGAAACCGCCGTAGAGTTCGTCGGCGCCGGCCCGTAAAAGGGCATCCGCTTCTGCGGCATTGTCGATAGGGGAGATGACTTTCATCGCCATGGTTCAACTTTTATGATGCTTTCGTAATAAAGCATCACTGTGGATGGCTAAGCAAAAAGCGCCAAATGCAAGGCGCGCGATTGACGAACAATGAGGCGTACCATCGTACGTCGAAGCAGAGAGAGCGATTGCAGCAACGCAGCAGTTGGTGAGTTTTTGCGACGCCATCAGCTTTTATTCGTTGTCGCGGTAACGCCAGATGTGTTCACGCCGGTGATCCCACCAGGTGCCGTCTTCATGGGCAATCAGCGACTCCCCGACAATCACCAGGGTCAAAGCCGGCCGTTTGGTCTTTGCGCTGAGATTGAAAAAATCGCGCTCCCCCACCTTGCCTTCGATGTCGCTCAGTAATCCCTCTACGATCTCCTCACCCGGCAGTCCGAGGCGGTGGATCAGGGCGATGCCCACGTCGCTGCCATATCCTCCGCGCAGCTCCGCAACGAGATCGGACAGCGGCATATTGTTCATGTAGATCAGCAGGGTCGTGCCGGGACGGGCGAAATCGGCCAGGGTGGGATCTCCGGGACGATCCCCCAGCGTGCGGGGCGAAACGATGACGGCGCTCTTGCAGACCCCGGGCAGATCGAGGGTTCTCTTCAGACGCGCTGAGGCCGCATTGGCTGTTCCGACCCCTGGAATGACCTCGCAGCGCTCTCCCAGTGCATCGACCAGCCCCTGGAAAGGGGAATAGAAAGTCAGATCGCCCGGGATGAGAAAAGCGACGTCGCTTTCGTTGAGGAAACCGTCAATGCGCTCCAGAAGTTCGTCGAAATAATAATCGAACGGCACCAGAACCTGTTTGCCTGCCAGATGCTCCGCAAAGGTTTGCTCATAAGGGGTGGCGGCAAACACCACCCCGCAGTGCGAGAGAGCACGGGCACCTGCAAGGGTCAGCATTTCGGGGTCGCCGGGTCCGGCGCCGATAAAATAAACTTTATTCACCATCATCAATCACTCTCGACAGGATTCGGCATTTCGCCCATCTCACAGGAGACAGCGTCATTCGGCGCAGCGCCCACCTGCAGATAAATGAGAAATTCACGGTTGCCCTTGGGCCCCAGGATCGGACTTGGGCAGACACCTTTCACAGCACACCCCAGGGAATGGGCAAACTGGCTGATCTTTTCGATCACAGCCTCGTGCCGGTTGGGATCGCGCACAACGCCTCCCTTGCCCACCTGCCCTTTTCCGACTTCGAACTGGGGTTTGATCAGCGCCACCAGACGTGCCTCAGGCGCCAGCAGCGCCAGGGTGGGCGGCAGCACTTTTTCCAGCGAAATAAACGACGCGTCGATAACCGCCAAATCAGGTTTCTCGGCAAGCGCATCGGCAGAAAGCTCGCGAATATTGGTGCGTTCGAGGTTGACCACCCGGGAGTCCTGCCGCAGGCTCCAGGCAAGCTGTCCATAACCGACATCGACGGCATAAACTTTCGTGGCGCCGCGCTGCAGCAGGCAATCGGTAAATCCTCCGGTCGAGGCTCCAACATCGATGGCAATGCGGTCTTTTACATCGATGGCGAAAGTATCGAGTGCTGCAGCAAGTTTAAGCCCGCCACGGGACACGTAGGGCAGAGGCTCGCCCTTGATCCGCACTTCGGCCTCCAAGGCAACCCCGGCTCCGACCTTGTCCACGACACGGTCATTGACCAGAACCTGTCCTGCCAGGATCAGGCCCTGCGCCCTTTGTCGTGAAGAAATCAGTCCGCGCTCCACAAGGAGCTTGTCAAGTCTTTGTTTTTGTGACATTATTAAAGGCAATTAAGGGGTAGCAAGTTTAACCTTCACGGAGCACAAAAGATTAACATGGCTGTCGCAGGCGGGCAAAGCATTTCTGAGAGGGATTGGCAGCCCGGCCCGTTGAGCATGAGCAGTCTGAAGTTCGGCTGGAAAGTGCTATAATGGCACGTATCTGGCAGCAATTTCCTTCTCACGCCAATCCTCATCGTGACATGCTGGTATGAATTATCTCGTCCAAAATCCTCATCCGAAACATATCCTTCATCATCTTGCACTGAAACAGGATGAGAATGATGAGGCGGAAACATTTCGCCCTATAGACCTGCATTGTCTGCACCCGGAACTCACCGCGCCCTGCGACCTCTATCTCAAGATCCGCCTGACGTCGCGCTACACGCTTTTTGCCCGCAAGGGACTGGCGTTTTCACCCCGGGACCGCCAGAATATGCTCGATAGCGGCGTTGAAGAGCTCTATATCCGGGAAGAAGATTCCGAAATCTTTTATCACTACCTCAAAGATGCGCTGTCGATGGTGGTGCGTGACCCGAACTGCCCGTCGGAAACCAAAGCCCATTTTGTACATTCGGCATGTCGCGATATCATGTCCAAGGTGTACACTGACCCCCGCGCCAGCTTTATCACCCAGGCCCATGAGATGCTTGAGCCGGCAGTCGACCTGATCGTACACGACGACCGTGCGACTCGCTGCCTGGTTCAATTGACGGCACATGACGTGAGCACCTACACCCATTGCACCAATGTCGGCATCTTCAGCATTGCCCTGACAAAGATCTTGTATGGCGATAGCGCCGATCACGACCTGCACAAATTATCAGCGGGATTTTTTCTTCACGATCTGGGGAAATGTAAAGTTCCGTTGAAGATCCTCAACAAACCGGGAAAGCTCGACCAGCAGGAATGGGAAGTGATGCAGACACACCCCCAGCTGGGGTATGAGCTGCTTGAGCAGACCGGACACATGACCGACGAGGCACGTATCATCATCCTGGAGCATCATGAAAAAGATGACGGCACCGGCTATCCCAATGGGCGGGGAGCCAGGGACATCCACCCCTATGCCCGAATCTGCCGCCTGGCCGATGTGTATGAAGCCCTGACTTCAGACCGTCCCTACCATACCCGCAAAAGCACTTTCGATGCCTTGAAGTTGATGAAAAATCACATCCTGGCCGATATCGACCAGCAGCTTTTCACCCATTTCCTCAAACTTTTCAGATTCTGAACCAATTTAATAAAAAAAGGGGCGCATGGCCCCTTGCTTTAGACAGATCCCTTCTGAGAAATTCAAAACATCTCGACTTTTCCTCCGAAAAACCCCGCAGTGAATCTACCCCAGAAAATATTCCCGGTTTTCAGAAAAAGTCCTGCCGATCTCTTTCTCGATCTCTTCCAGGTAACGACTGCTGAATTCCAGGATCAGTGCCCCTTTGGACTCGGCAACGTCAAGATGCGGGGCGGGCTCGCGCTGCCCGATCCCCAGCCTCTGGCACAGGCATCCGGCCACATTGACAACAGCCGCCAGATGCAGGATTGCAGGTTCCTCCTCGGCATCAATATCCAGGTCGGCATGATGCAGCGCGGACTGGACCAATCCATCGGAGAAATTCCACTTGTTAAGCACCGCAGCGCCCACCAATGCGTGTGAATAGGGGAAGTATATTCCCTCCAGATCAAGAAGCGAACCTTCGCCGTTGTAAACGGCCTGCATCAAAGACTGGAATTCCTGAGGATGGCTGTAATTCAGGACCACTTTGCCCAGGTGTCTGAACAGGCCGGCGACGAAGGCTTCTTCCGTATCCACCTCTTCCATGTGCTGGGCAATAATTCTTGCTCCGATCGCGCAGCCGATGGAATCCTCCCACAGCATCTTTTCCAGCAGGCCGAAACTCTTGTTCATCCCCTTGAGGCTGGCGGCCAGCACCAGGCTGCGCAGGGTTTTTTCACCCATGACGACAATCGCGCTCTCAAGGGTCCGCACCTGACGCTTCATGGAATAAAAGGAAGAGTTGGCGATTTTGAGAACCCGCGCAGAGAGTGCGGGGTCATGGGCAATGGTGCGGGCGAGCCTCCCGGCGGAGGCATTGGGATCCTGCAGCAGCTCGATCAACTTGACCGCAACCGCAGGCATGGGAGGAAGATCGCCAACGGAATTTACGACTCTTTGAAAATCTGTGCTCATGGATTGAGTTCACCTTGCAAAAAATTGAAACCGACAAATCAAGGGTAACAAATTTTCGTTGAGAGTGGGAATTTTTTGTTCCGGCAATCTTTCAAAAAATTTCCTGAGCGGAAAAATCCAAACCGACGTTTTACAAAAAACTTGAAATGAATAATCAATATAGCTATTTTGTGCCGATATTTTGAGTTTCAGAATTTTTAATTTATCCTTCTGGAGGTCTTCACCCATGCGCACTCTGTTCGTTTTTCTGGTTTCGACTTTTTTTATCGTCATGGCGCAACCAGCATTTTCCGCCGGGTTTGCACTGAAGGAGCAGAGCGCCTCGGCGCTGGGCAATGCTTTCGCCGGCGCGACCGCCGCCGCGGAAGACGTCAGCTACATGTTTTTCAATCCCGCCGCCCTCGGGCAGCTCGAGGGCAACCAACTCAGTGTAGTCGGCAGCTACATCGCGCCTTCGTCGGAGATGAAGGACGGGACTGCAACCACCATTCTCGGGACGCCTATCGGAGGGAACAGCAGTGAAGGCGATGCGGCCAAAAATGTGGTGCTGCCGGCGGGCTATGTGTCCTGGGCGCTGACCGATGAGTGGCGCTTCGGTTTGGCCGTTACTGTCCCTTACGGCCTGGAGACCAATTACGACAGGGACTGGATCGGACGCTACCACGCGGTGAACTCACGACTGCAGACCATGAACATCAATCCGGTGCTGGCCTGGAAAGCCAACGAAAAGGTGACCCTTGCTTTCGGATTCCAGGCTCAGTATGCCGAAGCTGAACTGACCAACGCCATTGATTTCGGCACCATCGCCATGGCGGCTAAAGCCAAGGCCCAAGCCGATGGAAAAGATATCGAGCTTCCTGATGCAACTCCGGCCGGCCATGACGGCTACGCCAAGATGGAGGGCGATGACTGGGGCTTCGGCTACAACCTGGGTTTAATGATCGAACCTCGAGAAGGGACAAGAATCGGCCTCGCCTATCGCTCCAAGGTGCATCATAATCTGCGCGGCGATATCGATTTCAGACTGGACAATGACGGGGTGGGCGCTGCGCTCAGTCAGGCAACCGGGCGCTTTGTCGATTCACGCATCACCGCCGATCTTACCACGCCGGAAACAGTCTCCATCGGTCTGTATCACGAAATCACCCCCCGCTGGGCCGTCATGGCTGATGCCACGCTGACCCGCTGGAGCCGCTTCGATGAACTGCGCGTGCAGTTCGACAACCCGGCCGAAGAGGACAACGTCACCATCGAAGACTGGAATGACAGCTGGTTCTACGCCCTGGGTCTGACCTGGAAACCTTCAGAAAAATACGCCTTGCGCATCGGCGTCGCCCACGACGAAACCCCGATTCCCGACCGTACCCGCACCCCCCGCATTCCTGCCACAGACCGGACCTGGCTGGCACTCGGCGGGCATTACAAGCTGAATGACTCCTGGGGATTCGACGCAGGCTACACCCATATCTGGGTGGAGGATTCCTCGATCGAACTGGAAGCGACCCCCACCAACGATACCTTCCGCGGCAACCTCGACGCCGATTATGAGAACGATATCGATATTGTAACCTTGTCCGCCACGTACACGTTTTAAAAAATAAGGCTTTGGGCTTGGGGCTTTGGGTTGCCCCATGCCTTAAGCCCTCAGCCTAAAGCCTTCTTTCGTCTTTCGCGTCCTGCGTTCCGCGTCCCTCGTCCCGCACTTCTCCGCCTCCCCACAACTTCTCCATCAACCCCGTATGCCGATGGACCCGCGCATCAACGGTCTTTTCAAAGACCTCGCGCGTACCGCGAATCGTTACGCTGTGCCGGGCGCGGGTGATGGCGGTGTAGAGCAGCTCGCGGGTCAGCAGTTCGCTGTGGCGGTCGGGGAGCAGGAGAAGCACACGGTCGAATTCGCTGCCCTGGCTTTTGTGCACCGTCATGGCGTACACCGTTTCGTGGGCAGGCAGCCGCTGCGGCGACAAGGCGCGCGGCGGCCCGCCCTGTCGCGGGAAAAAAGCCCGCAAGGCCCCTCCTGCCTCATCATCCGGCCAGATCAGGCCGACATCTCCGTTGAACAGTCCCAGACGATAGTCATTGCCGGTGATCAGAATGGGGCGTCCGCGATAAAATTCATGGCGCGGCACGATAAGCCTCCGGCGCGCCAGCGCCGCCTGGGTCAACCGGTTAAGTCCTTCCACCCCCCAGGGCCCGCGGCGCAAGGCGCAAAGAAAACGGAACTGATCGAACCGGGCCAGCGCCTCGACGGCAGAGGACGCGGATAGGTAGGGGCGGAACGCTTCGTCGATCAGCGGCTCGAACACTTCGGCCATCTGCTCGGCAGGAGGCAGATCCTCCCAATTGAGATCCTCCTGTTCAGGCTCAGCCAACAACCTGAGCGCCACCTGCGCATCGCCGCCGTTGACGGCGCGCGCCAGCGCACCGATGCCGCTGTCGTCACTGAAACGATAACTTCTGCGCAGAAAAACGACCGAGTCGCTCAGGTTCGAAACGGAAGCAGCGGGAAGTTTATCCCCGGCCAAAGCTGAGACCCTGTCCACATGAGGCGGTGAATAGGCGGCCTCTCGCGACGGGCCGCAGATATTGGCCAGCACCGCTCCGGCCTCCACCGATGCCAACTGGTCACGGTCCCCCAGTAAAATCAGCCGGGCATGAGGCGGCAATGCCGCAAAAAGAGCCGCCATCAGCGGCAGATCCACCATGGAGGCTTCATCCACGACCACAAGGTCACAGTCGAGGGGGTTTTCCGCATCGTGGACAAAGCCCCGCTTGCGGGCGGAACGTCCCAGCAGACGGTGAAGGGTCAACGCCTCTGTCGGAATCGCGTCACGGATCTCTGCGGGGACATCGAGCCGATCGCGTGCGGCACCAATGGATTCAGCCAGGCGGGCAGCGGCCTTGCCGGTGGGAGCCGCCAGGGCGATTCGCAGGGAAGACGGATTCTGCTCCAGCAGCAGGGCCAGAATCTTGACCACTGTGGAGGTTTTTCCTGTGCCGGGACCGCCGGAGATGACGCAGAAGCGATGCGTCAACGCCGTGACGGCGGCAACCCGCTGCCAGTCGATCTCCAGGCTGCTGCTTCCGAACAGCCGACGAACCCCGTCGCGCACAAGCTCCACATCTGCAGGTGCCACAGGCTCCGCCGCCCTCTTCCGGATCTCCCGGCACAGCGATTCCTCCTGGTTCCAGAATCTCTGCAGGTACAAGCGCCGGTCCGAGAGTATCAGCGGTCGATCTGTTCCCGGGTCGCCCACCACCGAAGTCTCCCCCAGGGTGCGAGTCCAGGAAGCGACCTCGGGCAGGCTCAGGCCGGGAGAATCTTCGCCCTCTTCCTCCAGATGCGGGACCAGGCTTTGCGCATGGTCCAGGTCGAGACAGACATGCCCCTGCTCCGCCGCGCGGCACAGCAGCGCTGCCGCCCATACCAGTTTCGGCGACTCATCTGCGGCCAGACGGCAGATAAATTCAGCAAAGCGACGGCTCATGGGTGAGAGGGAAGAGAAAACGGTATCATTTTTCATGTCAGCTTCTCCCCTTCCCTTAAAAAGCCATCCAAAGCCGTCAGCAGGCGCGGGCTCGGACGATCGTAATAGACTCCGGCGCCGGGCATCTCCTCCGGCGCAACGCCCCGCAGGAACAGGTAATAGACCCCGCCGAAATGCCGGTCGTACTCATAGCCGGGCAGGCGCGCGCGCAGCAGGCGGTGCAGGGCGACGCTGTAAAGATGGTACTGCAGCAGGTAATGATCGCGAACCATAGTGCGGCGCAGGGCCCCGGGGTGATAGTGGACGCGGCGGTTGCCCAGATGATTGGACTTCCAGTCCACCAGGTAGTAACGCCCGTCGTGAACAAACACCAGGTCGATGTACCCTTTGATAAAGCCCTGCACCGGTGCGAACTCAAGCCCCCCGAACAGGGGACCGCTGACCGCCTCCACATTGAGATCGCCGGAAGCGAACACCTGCCGCAGACCTGGAGCGGATACCCGCCCTGCGGGGAAATGAAATTCCATCTCGGCCAGGCGATCCCCGGCGGACAGGGAGCCCAGGCAGACCGTGCCGAAGTCCCCCGGCAGCTCGGCCCCCAGCACGCGGCGGACCATGGCATGTACAGCATCCCCCCATTGCGGATCGAAACCGAACAGGCGCAGCTTGCGATCGATCACGTCCCGCGTCACACCGTCATCGGGGCGGGTGAAGTCGATCTCCTCGAAGATTTCGTGCAGGCAGCTGCCAGGTCTGGCTCCGCGAGGGAAATAAAGGATATCGTCGAAGCGTCCCCCGGCCGGTTCTTCATCCTCCTCGCCCGTTTCCGGCGCGCTCAGCACCAGCGGGTCGCGATCGGGGAGAAGGCGCTCTTCGCCCTGCCCCGCCACCAGCGAAGAGAAACTGGCAATACGCCAGTCCAGGGGGATTTCTCCCCTGAATTCGCGACAATTCGGCGAACCTCCTTCTGCGGGCGGCGCCTGCCATGAACGCTCGTCCGGTTGCGGCAGATCGGTCAGGGTCAGATTGCCGCCGCTGCCTGCCACCAGTTTCTCCAAGTGTCGGCGCATCTCTTCATCATCCATCCCCTTGACCATCCGGACCTGCTCTTCCAGCGCCCTCTCCTCTGTCTGGTCAGCGGTGTGAAACAGGTAGGCGGGTGCCGAGGATTCACTCTGGTTGATCGCCCCCCACAGCAGGTAGCAGCGATTGCGGGCACGGGTCACGGACACGTACATCAGCCGTAGATTTTCAGCCAGGTTTTCCTGCAGGGTCCACTGGTAGTGCTCGCCCTCTTTTTCCGGATCGAGATCCAGGGTCAGACGCCCGCTGTTCTGGTCGTGAAAAAGCAGGCTGTCGTCGGAGCGCGGCCTGGAGTGCTCCCAGGCGAAGGGGCAGAAGACGATGGGATATTCCAAACCCTTGCTGCGATGGATGGTGACGAGTTTGACGGCCTCTTCGTCCGTTTCCAGCCGCATCTGGTATTCCTCGCGGGTCGGCTTCTCGTTAAGCTGGTTGTCAAGCCAGCTCAACACCCCTTCCATCCCCAGATGCCGCTCCAGGCCAACCCTGTGCAGCAGCTCGATGCCATGCAGCAGGTTGGTCAGCCGGCGCTCTCCATCCGGGTAGGCCAGAAGCCGCTCGCGAACACCCTCACGCGCCAGCATCCGGTTGGCCATCAGGATAAAACCGCGGCGCGCCCAGGCATCATGGTCGGCTACAAAACGATCGAGGCGTTCGTTCCAGGCGTCTTCATCCGCAGCGAGATGTTCAAGCTCCCGGCCGTCAAATCCAAGCATCTCCGTCCCCAGGGCGGCACGCACGGCACTGTCGCGCACCGGGTCAGCCACCGCCGCCAGCACCAGTCGCAACTCCTCCATTTCGTGAGATGCGAACAGGCTCTCACTGCCGTGCAGGACGCTGGGCACCCCGCGGGCGCGCAGACATTTCTGCACCAGCGCAGCCTGCGCGTTCTTGCGGGTCAGTACGGCAATATCGCCGGGACGCACCTCTCGCCCGTCGAGAAGCAGACGATCGGCGCGCGCCTCCTCCAGCAGGCGGACGATCTCGGTAGCGACCGATTCGGCGATCCTTTCCACTGCGGTCTCCACCGCGACAGGCTTGCCATCCGCCCCCCGGGGCATGAACCACAGGTGCAGGCTGGCATTGTCTGCCGCGCCCTGATGAACGAGGGACAGTTCATCGCGACCGGGCGCCGGGTGGACATCGGTGAGTCTGATCTGATCGAACCAGAAAGGCCGGGGATGATGAGCAAACAGGTGCTGCACCGCCTGAACGAGGGGGCCGTCGGACCGGTAGTTGGTGTCGAGGGTGTAATGGTGATCGATTTCGTGGGTCGCCTGAAGGTAGGCGAAAATGTCCGCGCCTCGAAAGCTGTAGATCGCCTGCTTGGGGTCGCCGATGAGAAACAGCAGCGCCGATGTGTCGGGGTAAATACTGCGGAAAATGCCGTACTGCACCGGATCGGTATCCTGGAATTCATCGATCAGGGCCGCCGGATAGCGCATGCGCAGGGTGCGGGCGAGATAATCGCCGCCCTCCTTTAACAGGGCCTGGCGCAGATCCCGCAGCAGATCGTCGAAAGCCCGGATGTTCTGCTTACGCTTGCGGCGCGGCAGTTCAGTGTCGACAAAAGTCAGCAGCTCCCGGCGCAGTTCGATCAGGCGTTGCCGCCAACACTGCTGCAGATCATCCAGGGCTTCGCTGAGTTCCTCCACCTGCTCGAAGAAAGAATGCCGGAGAGGATATTCTCCTTTTTTTACAGAAGTTTGGATAATACTCTGTGAGAATTTTTCGAGCTTTTCAGGGGGTGGAAAAAGATCTTCTCCGGCAAGATACTGATCCAGATCAGCGATCCAGTTTGTCAGCCAGTCTAACCGGTACTTCCCCCGATTGAGAGCCGGACTGTTCATCAGCAGGTCGCTGATCGATTCCCGCTGATCGCGCCAGGTGTCCGCGGTCCGTTCAAAAGAGCATCGGGCGGCTTCGAAAACACTTTCGTCGTCGGTTCTTTGTTGTGGCGGCGGAATGATCTCAGGCGCATCGAAGGCATGATGATCCCGGGCGAATTGGTACAACGCGCCGGGGGCCGCCCCCTGACGCTGAGCCCAGGCGGCCCACTGCGGCCCCGCTTCGATGAATTGATTCCGCCAGAAATCATCCACCGTCTCCCGCAGCAGGCTCTGCTGGTCGGTGACCAGTTCGGTGTTGAACAGCGCCCCGCTCTCGAAGGCCTTCTCCTGCAGGGTGCGCTGGCAGAATCCGTGGATGGTGAAAATAGCCGCCTGGTCGAAACTGACCAGCGCCTCCTGCAGCCGCCCCAGGTCGCGCTTTGGATTGCGGCTCATGCCGTGCAGATGCGCGAGCAGCGGATCGGGGTCGTCACAGGCGTCGGCAAAAACATCACAGGCTTCACGCAATCGCCTGCGGACGCGGTCGCGCAGTTCTTCGGTCGCGGCTTCGGTGAAGGTCACCACCAGGATCTGATCGACGCGCAGTCCTTTTTCGAGGATCAGTCGTACGAAAAGCGCCGCCAGGGTGTAGGTTTTGCCGGTGCCGGCGCTGGCCTCGATCAGGTTGCGGCCATGCAGCGGGCTTTTCTCAAGGTCGAATGCAGTCGGTCGATGTGTCATGCCAGTTTTTCCCGCACCGCAAGCAGAGGCTGAAATATCTGAACAGCCAGGTATTCGAAGTCTTCATCGAACGGCGGCGTGTCTCGCAGGGCATACCGCAGCCAGTTGTCATCCCCCTCGCCGGGCACATGGTAGCCGCCCTTCCATGCTTTGACGGCGGAGCTGAGCGCCTGCGGGGGCGAACTGCCCTTGTGGATCTGTTTTGCGTAAGCAAGCGAGCTGTCCGGGTAGAAGTGCAGCAGGCGGCGGCAGCCCTCTCCATAGAGGCTGAGCAAAGCTTCAAGCGGAGTCACCCCATCATCCGGCGGAGGAATTCGCCATCCTTCGTCACGCCCCACAAGAACGGTTTCGCACGCGTTGCCGCAGCACGCCATGATCAGATGACAGATCCACGCTTCCAGAAGGTCGCCCCCGCGGATTCTGCCGAAGCGGCAACGCAGAAGACTCTCCCGTCCGCCAGGATTCAGGCGCCCATGCAGACGATACCCGCCCAGACTAAGTTCGATGTCGAGCCGGGGGGATTGTTCGTCTCGCCATGACTGCAGCCGTTCGGAAAACTGCTGCGCCTGGCGGGAACATCGGGCAAACAGCGCTTCACCGGCAGCGCCCGGCGGCAGCACACCCTGGGCCTGGTAGTACCGCGTATCGTGGGCATGGGCCCGCTCGGCCAGATGATCTTCAACCAGGGCATTCATCAGGCGGAAATTTTCGAGTCCGTCAAGTTCCAGCGGTTCACGCTCGTTCAGCGGCGCCTGCGCCTCCCCCAACCTGATTCCCAGGCGGCGGTCGAGGAAAAAGCGCGTCGGGTGACGAAAGAAGCGAACCAGGTCGTCCACCGAAACATCATTCGTGTCATCAGTCACTTCCAGGGGATCGCCGACCAGCGACTGCGGGCTGCGGGAGGCGGAGGAACGCGCAACACGGGCGGCTGCATTTTCCCGCGAGTAGCTGAATAACCCGCTGTTCTCGGCGAAATAGGCAGGATGAAAGGCCTGCAGCCGGTGCTCAACCACCAGCTGATCGAGCAGGCGGCCCTCTTTCAGTTGAAAGCCCCGCTCGATCACATCGAGCAGCTCGCTGACCAGCACCGAGGGCGGAAGGGAACTGCCGTCACGCACGCTCTGCCCCACGTAGGAGATCAGCAGATGTTCCCGCGCGGAGACCAGAGCTTCGAGAAAGAGGTAACGGTCCTCGGAGCGCACCGAGCGATCCCCGGGCCGGGGCCGCCGCGCAATAAGATCGAACCCTGCCGGCTGGGGCGTGCGTGGGAAAACGCCGTCGTTCATTCCCGCAAGAACCACCACTCGGAACGGAATGGCGCGCATCGGCAGCAAAGCGCAGAAGGTCACCCCGCCGGCCAGAAACCCATGCGCGGACGCACTCTGCTGCAGCGCCTCGTCCAGGCAGTTGCGCACCACCTCCAACGGGATATCAGTCTCGTACTGGGCCGCGCCGGCATGCTCACGCAGCCGCCGCACCTGCTGCCGCAGCGCTTCCAGCTCTTCCTCGAAATCACGGCTGGGCTGAAAAAAGAGATCAAGCACCTCTTCAAGAAAATCGGCCCACTGCGCGGGAGAGCGTAACTTATGCAGATCGCCGGCGACGGCGAAAAGTTTTTCAGCGTAATCGACAAATGAACCGAGCGGATGGGCCTGGCCTCCTTCAACCGGGGCGAAGGGAAGAATCCCGTCCAGCAGGCGATCCCCATCGCCGCAGGCATAACCGAGCAGCAGGCGATCGAGGCCGGCGCGCCAGCTGTTCTGCTCATAGGCGGGGACGCCCTGCCGCTGCCGGTCCTGTGCGTCGATCCCCCAGCGAATGCCCGTTTCACGCACCCAGCCGCGCACCACATCGAGGTCGCCAACGGTCATCCCTGCCGAATGCAGCACCGCAGGCGCTTCCAGAATATCAAGCACCTGGGCAGCGCCGCAGCGTCCGCCGGGCAGAGCGAGAATCTTGAGAAAGGCATCCGCCGCCTCGTTCTGCCCGCGCATGCCGCGGTCGGCGATGCGGAACGGGATGCGACGCTCATCGCCCATCCCCTCGAAAACAGCGCTGATATATGGCCCATACGTCTCGATGTCCGGAATCATCACCACGATATCGTTGGGTTTCAGGTCGGCATTGCGGTTAAAGAGATCAAGCAGCTGATCGTGCAGAATCTCCATCTCCCGCAGAGGGCTGTGGCAGGAGTGAATCCGCACGGAAGGATCGTCAGCGCCGATCGTCAGCCGGGGAGCATTGCGGCCGGGACGCTCCCGCAGCATGAGGATGTCGGACTGCAAGGCGTGCAGGAGACTGTTCTCGACGGGTTCTCCGAAGCAGGAATGCTCCTCTTCGAAATCGAGATTTTCAAGCAGCATGCGGAAAAAATCCCGTCCCAGCCCGCCCAGGGAAGCCAGCAGGGGATTGCCCGCGCTTAAATAAAGATCGGACTCGATGAACCCGTCGAAAGAAAGCTGACGCTTGCGCCTCACCGCCTCCCTGGCGGAGACGATATCCCCCCAGTACTCCCGGGAGGGATTGAGCAGAAACAGGTTGATTTCGACGTAATGCGCCAGTGCCTGGAAGACCGCCAGATGCATGGGGGGCAGCGAAGGAATGCCGAAAATGGCAACCCGGGCAGGAAGCTGCTCCTGTGCGACAGCGCCCGACTCGGCCATTTCCAGAAAAGTCTCCAGTACCGCGCCTTTGTGCGCCGGGCGACCCTCTCCCGCCAGGCGGCGCCATAGAACCGCCTGCCAGGGCTCGTCCTCATCGCCGCCGCCCTGCTCCCAGGCACGCAGCATTTCCGGTCGATAAACCGTGTACTGATCAAAAAGATCGGCCATGCGCCGGGCGAACTGGTACAGCTTGAGAGGGTCGCTGCCGCTTCGGAAATATCGGCGGGGGGCATCGAATCCGCCCTCTTCGATCAACTCCGGCAGGGCCGCCATGATGCGCCAGGTCAGGGTATCCGGCTCGAATGCGCTGCTGCGCGGCAGCTCGGGCAGAAGGCGACGGAAGATATCCCAGATAAACGCATTGGGGAAGGGAAAGCTTTTCTCGTCGTTGCTCCACACCCCGAAACGCTCTGCCAGACGCAGAGACAGCCAGCGCTGCATGCCGCGGCTCTGCACGACGATCACTTCCGGGGTCAGCGGCGAGCCGGCCGGCACCGCCACAATTTCGGCCAGGCGGTCGAAGAGGGTTTCGAGGCGATTACTGGTATGGAGGCGAAAATGCGACATGGGCACCTGTGGGTCGTGAGGGGTGAGGCGTCAGGAGTGAGGGGTTGTTGTCCCTCACGGCATTAACATAGGACAGATTCATCTGCCTTGCAAAGAGCCTTTTACTCAGTGCTGACGCATGAAGCGATGACCCGCGCCTGTGCTCAACGCCTCGGCGGGAAATTTGAGGCGTAATGCTGTCCGAATGACCCCAGAGACATCTGCCCCAGGGTGGGCGGAGCTTCTCACGTGCTGTTTCCCCTGATTCAGGGCGTACCTACCCCTTCGCCTGCGGCGATAGGTGTGGTTGACCCTCTTTTATGTCAGCCGTAACTGGAAAGGGGCAGCAATCTGCTCGCGGATCCACGCCTGATTGAGCCACGGACTCGCTATCGTTTCGCGTACCAAGCGGATCAATCCCCGCACCCCGGTCTCCCGAATGATTCTGGCGATCTTTTCCGAATACCTCGCCATGATGTTGAACATGTGCCCCAATTGCATCAGATAATGGAAACCCTTCATCGCGTTCCAATCATGGCTAAAACAGTGCTCGTATTGGTAGCCGTGGTGCTTCTCTACCAGGAAGCCTGTTTCGACCCCCCAGCGCGAGCGTGCGCCCAGATTGCACCGCTCGTGGAGGTTCCATCGGTCGAGGGGCTCACTCGATAGCCAGAGGTGCCGGCTGGTCTTTTCCACCACGTCGCACCCCTGGTTGCCAATCTCTTGCCAGCTCTCCAGACATTCGACGACGTTTACGATCTCCCGCTTCCTGCCGTTCGCCCCGAAGCTGTACTCTATCCTGTTTGCCCATCTGAAACGCTGCTGCCTGCCGCCCCAGGTTTGAAAATGCCGGTTCTTCGGCTCAAGCCGTGCCAGGGCCTGAAATTCCTTCACCGTGCTCGGCAAGGCGTCGTCCTTCAGCACGATCATGTACTGCCATTTGTTCCGGCGGCACAGCTCCATGACTGGCCCGTTCGCATAGAGCCCGTCCAGCAACAACATGATCCGCAGCGCCGGAAACGCCTCTTTGAGCCTCGCAGCCAATCGATAAAAAGCTTTCAGCTCGCAGTCCTGCTTGCTCCTGTGCGAATCTCCTTGCGTATGGCACAGGAACTCGCTCATCAAGGGAATGCTCATCCCGCCGGAAAAGGCGAGATTCGCCTGCAGGACATAGACGTAGTACTGCGTCTGCTCCGCGCTCTGCCCTCTATTGAACGTGCGTTGCAGGCATTCTTCGTCCCAAAGCCAGCCGCGCGCCATCTTCTGCGTACCGTCTACCGCAACGGGATAGCAATTATTGACCAAGTATCGGGAAAACTTCTTGTTTCGTATCCACTTCCGGATCAATTCCAGCTGTACCGACGCGATCTGGTCCACCTCGATTTGTGACAATACCCTCTTGAGGGTGTCATGGTGGGGGGTCTCTTCGAGTTCGGGAAACAGGGCCTTCAGGTTCTCCCAGAGCATCGGACGGCTCATTTCCCTGGTCACCTCCCGCGAGGATGCCATCTGCAGCACGAACGACAGAATTCCCAACATCAGCAGCACGGATAGCTTGTGCTTGGTCTTCTTCGCGGTTCTCGGATCCGGTATCGCCGACAATCGCCTCAAAAGCACCGGCAACTGGCCGCGAAACACCTTGAGCTGCTCCCAGGCCGCCTCGTTGCGGGCAAGACCCTCCTCCTCCACGCTTTTATAGCCGCTCTTGCGGTTGGCGATCGTGGCGTGGGAGGCCCTCTTCAACCCCTCTTCTTCCTGCTTGCGTCCGAGTTCCTTCTGCGCGCGTTTTCTCTGCCTTGCCTTCGCCTTGATCTCTTCGCGGTTCGCACGGCGGCTCGCTTTGCCCATGGCGCCACCCCCTGCCTGCTACGAGCAAAGCGCGCCGCGGAAATCTCCCGCAAGCGGCTTCACGAAGATCTTCTTGGGGGTCGTGCTGTAGCTCTTTCCCCTGCGCGCCAGACCTTGGCCGGTCGTCATCCCCAGGTACTGCCAGTTCGCTGCCAGATAACAGGTCCCTGCATAAAGCTCAGGGTCCACGAACGTTTCCAACAGCAGCGGCCGATATCCCCAACGTTTGTGCCAATCGTCCCCGATGCGCCTTGCCGCCTTCCCTAAGGTGTGGCTTGCCAGGTTTTTCACCTGTACCCAGGGAAACACCAGAAAACGGCTGTTGTTGATGACGAACCCCAGGTTCCTCAGTCGCTCATCCTTGCTCCAGCCGATAAAGCGATCCCGCTCCTGCAACGACTTCGCCGCGCCGCAAAACAGCAGACACCCCAAAAGCCCCCTCTCGCTCTCGATGAAGTAGCGTTGGAAACAGCCGATGGGAGGCGTGTACCCCAGGTAGTGATAGCGGCTCACATACTCGTTCCATAGATCGGCCGCATCCTTGCTGTCCGCCCCTGCCAGCCGAACCGGTCCGATCTCTGCGACGCTGCCTTTTACCGCCGTGGTCGCCTCCGTTCTGCGCGTCGGCTTCGGCTGCTTCTTCAGCCCCGCTCCCGGGGCGATGGTCCGCTTCCGCGGAAGCTTCAGCAATCCCTGCTGTTCGAGCTTCTCCAGTAGCTTCAGGCAGGCATCCCTCTTCAAACTCCCCGAAGCGGTGCGCCAATCCAGGTGCTCACAAATGGTAAATGCCAGTTCGAATCGGCTCAATCCTGAACATGTCGAAACCGTTTCCTGAATCGCCTCCACTTCTTCAGGACCGATGGTTCTCCCGCAGTGAACCAGTTGCTTCCTCTCGTCTCTCATGGCGCAGCCTCCTGGGTGAAATCACAGTCATGCCACGCTACCTTAGCGAAAAGCCGAAGCGTTGTCTAGGGTTGTTTTGCGACAAAATATTTTAGAGTCCCCCCGGAGTAGCGCTGTTTATCGGCGTAGGGAATTTCATGCGTCAGCACTGATGAGTGCCAGCAGGGCGAATTTGTTCCCTCCCGGGAACACGCTCTAAGCCTTGCCCCAGCATAAAGTTCTGGTCATTTGTTCTCCGATGGGGTATAAAGGGTTCGTCCTTTGCCCTTGGAGACCCTGTCGTGAATCTGAAAGAAATCCATGTACGACCCGTTTCAGCCCTCGAGGAGGACCGATATCGGGAGACAATGCAAGCGCATCATTATCTGGGAGATCTGCCCAAGATCGGCGAAACCCTCTGGTACGTTGCCATATTGCGCCAGCAGTGGGTCGCTTTGCTGAGCTTTTCCGCTGCGGCCTTGAAGTGCGCCGTTCGCGACCAGTGGATTGGCTGGGATCATCGGCGCCAATATGACCGCTTGAAGCTGGTTGCCAACAATAGCCGTTTTCTGATCCTGCCGCAGTGGCATTTGCCCAATCTGGGCTCGCGCGTCTTGGCGCTGTGCGAACAAAGAATCCAGCGCGACTGGCTGGAGCGCTTTGGCCATCCGCTTGTGCTGATGGAGACCTTTGTCGATCCGCAGCGCTATCAAGGCACGGTTTACAAGGCGGCCAATTGGCTATGCCTGGGTCAGACCAAGGGATTTCGCCGAACCCGTCAAGGTTATAGCAACCTCGCACAGTCCCCGAAGATGGTGTTTGTTCGTGCGCTGCAGTCCAATGCCCAATCGCTCTTGTCCCGCCCCCTGCTTGGGGCGCCCTATTGTCCAGGAGACGTGAAAATGTTGTTGACAGCCGATCAAATGCGATCCTTGCCAGAGTTTTTCACCGACATCCCCGACCCGCGCCGCGCCGCAGGGAAACGCCACCGGCTGTCCACCGTTTTGGCCATTGCCGCCGGGGCGACGCTTTGCGGGATGCGCGGGTACAAGGCGATTTCCGATTGGGCCAAAAGTCTTGGCCCCAAGGCGCGCGAGCGCTTCGGATGCCGTAAAAAACAAGGGCAGTACCTTGTCCCGAGCGAATACATCATCCGCGATATCCTCATCAGGGTCGATCCGGATCATCTCGACCGCAGCTTTCAACGTTGGAACGAGGCTTACGCAGGCGCGGATGAAAGCCTCGCCATCGACGGCAAGACCATGTGCAACGCCACCGACGAGCAAGGCCGCAAGACGCATATCATGAGCGCGATCGGCCACGAGACCAAAACCTGCCACACCCAAAAAAAGTCGGCCTCCTGCCGATAGACGATGGCAGCGACGAGGTCAAGCAAACGAACGAAATCAAAATGGCCATCCCCTTGCTCGAGGCGATCAGCATCGAAGGCAAGACCATCAGCGCCGACGCCCTATTGACGCAACGCCGATTGGCCCGCTACCTGGTCGAAGACAGGCAGGCCCATTACCATTTCACCGTCAAAGGCAATCAGCCCCGGCTCCTCGAAGACCTCACCCTGTATTTTCATGGCCGCCAAGAACCTCACGCTGTCACCGTCGACTCCGACCATGGCCGAATCGAGACGCGGAGGATCTGGGTCACCGCCGAGCTCAACGACTATCTCGACTTTCCTCACGTCGGTCAGGCTTTCATGGTCGAACGCGAAAGGGTCAACAAAAAGAGCGGGAAAGTCTCAACCGAAACCGTTTACGGAATCACCAGCCACACACCGCAGCAGGCCGACGCCCAGCGCATCCTCAAGACTAATCGCAACCACTGGTGCATAGAAAACAGCTGCCACTACATCATTGACTGGAATTACGACGAAGACCGAAGCCGGATACGCACCGGCCATGGGCCGGAAAACATCACCCGGCTCCGACGCTTCGCGGTCGGTCTGATTAAATCAAAAAGCGTCGGCAGCGTTGCGCAGAAAATGAGGATGCTCGCCATGAACCCCCGCGCCGTCTTCGACTACCTGCGAATGACCGATAATACAAGAAGCAGGCGCTCGGCTGCTGGATGCAATTAGAACAAATTTGCCTTGCCCGGATGAAGTTCAGCGGCGGCTTTCTTCATGTTCGAGGGCGTAGGCGCGCGCCAGATGATCAACCATTATATTTCCTGCGGCCTGAGCATCGTCCCCATAAGACACAACCCCATCCTCATGCCCCGCCATGACAAAAATCCCCCGGGACGGTGCATCGGTTTCACGCCATAACCGGCGAACCTCCTCGGCCATCTCCGGTGTGCCGTAAGGCACTTCACTGCGGGTGGCCGGCAACCCCAGCGCATCTCCCTTGTGCCAGATATCCGGGCAATGGGCATGAATCACGCAGCCCAGCAAAGGGTCGAGTTCATACAGAACAGCATGAGTCATGGATTCCGATGAGGGGCGAACCGGCCCCTGGGAGCGGATCTCATTGCGGCGGGTATCCCAGGCCGTAACCAAAACGCATTGCTGCGGGGTCAGTGCAAGCGGCGCACCGGTCTGGGTTCCCGTAACGAGAAACCCGCTTTCGCCGACACGCACGCTGATATTGCCGAATCCGTACCCATCGTAACGCTCGGGGGTCTGCCCAATCAGGCCCAGGCCATGAAGAATCCTGCGCCAGGCCAGAAGCTGCGGCAGCCCTTTTTCGACAGGCAGGGGGCCTTCTGTATGAAGGCAGTTGAACTTAATAACCCCTTCACGTTCGTGTCCCGCATTCAAATTCATCTTCAGTCTTCGAAATAAATTGCCGAATGGGGGCAGGCGGGAAAGCAGATCCCATCGAGGTCACAGTCAGGTACCCCCGGCAAAGCCGGGGGATTACCTTATGTAATTTACCAGGGGACCAGGTTCCTGCAGAGCCAGCACCATTTATGGGGTAACGCAGTCAATGAAGGGCAAGCGGAGCACACATTTTATCAACCCAAAGGGTTCACTTGTCTCAGACGCTCACCAGACACGCGATAAATCGTCACTCCAACCCTCTGAATATGATCAATTAAATCCTCATTTTCTATTTGACTGTAGATCGAGACATCAAAACTGTATGGGAGCAACAGGTCATCCAGATCATTGCTGACCCGGTTTAGAGTCCTAAGATTGAGATTCTCCCCGCACAGGGTCAGATCGATATCTGATCCTGGCCGATAATTGCCCTTGGCACGCGAACCATAGAGGACAACCTCGTCAATATCTTCATGGTGCTCAAACACACCGACAATTCTGGCTAAGTCGGTTGGTGAGATACCAAATTCATTGTCAGCTGTCATATTCCGACCTGAGGCCATCAAGCTTATCTATCAGTTGTGCGAAAGCCGGATAATAGTCCTCTGTGACTGCCTGACAAATTTCTCTGGCAGTCTCTTCATTGTAGGTATGTGAGGTTTTATTCCGGCTTTGCAGCATATCCATCCAAAGGTTGCCGTCCTCTACCAAGGCAAGCTGAAATGCCTTGCGAATTGCATCCCTGGAACCATAGATACCAGTCTGACCGCGAAATTCCAAAAAATCCTTCATCGTCGTCCAGGCCAGCTCGTAGGTGTATTCAAAAGCCTTGACCAGCCCCTGCATTTCCAGTTCTGACAGATCTCCTTTGACGATGAACTTTTCGAGTTGAGCGAACGCCTTTTTAAGGTTGTTAAGCCGCTGTTGCCAGCGGACATCCTGGCCCGACATAATTTCTCCCTAATCCTTAATCCCCACTCCTGCAGACTGGCCCTTCTGGGGCGACTGGCCCGTCTGGGGTCGGACCAAGCCAACCGACTGTTTCCACGACACAATAAACCAAAAAAGACCGCCATTTCGGCCTTAAAAGCCCCATTTCACCATCAAAATCAAGAGCATCTCTCCCCCGTTCGCTGCGCTCTCTCAAAACACAAAGAACGCGGAGAAGAACTTTTTCTTGAACGCAGATAAAGGCGGATTTGCGCAGATGGAAACATTACAATCAAAACAAAGGCGAACCAATAAAGTGGATGCGGGCAGCTGTCAATGTCTGACTCTCTTTTCGCGACAGCTTCTGAGCCGCAAATGAAATTGGACGGTCACCAGGCATCAGTTCCCGCGGCAAAATAAATCGACTCCAACCCGGTCGATATGTTCTTTGAATGCCGCGTCCTGCAAAAAGTGATACCCGACAAGATCCACAAAATAGGGCAATGTACTGTCATCCAGAGCGCTTTTAATGCGACGGATGACGTCTTCGCTCTTCAACCTGTCCATAATCGCCAGATCGATATCGCTGCCGGCGGCAAATGTTCCTTTGGCACGGCTTCCAAAAACGACAACCGTTTTGACCTCTGGATATTGGTCAAAAATTTCTCGCAGCGTCTGCATATCCCTTGCGGTGAGGCCAAACCGGTTTTTATCAGGCAAACTCATCGTAAGCTCTCGTCCTTTAAAAATTGGTACAGCTTTTTCAGGGCAACAAATGTTTGTTCACGCAGAATCTTTTCTGACCGTTCAAATTTTTCACCACTGTAATCGTGGGACAGTTCGTTTCTTATCTCAAGGCCGTCAATCAGCTCCTGGGCGTAAGAGATGTATTCTCCCTGCTGGGCCATGCGCAGGGTATCTTTGGGGGACGGTTTAAAAACAAAACCTTTTTCCTGTAAAAAGTCTTTTAATACCTTCCAGGCTAGATCAAGGGTAAACTCAAAGCGCTGGATCAGACCATTACGCTCCAGCTCATTCAAATTTTCCTGATTGATGGCTTCTTCAAGACGCAGATAGGCTTTCTCATAATTTGCGAACCTCTGTTGCCAACGAATATCTTTTTCGTCCATCACATTGTCCTCTTGAACATCCAGTTTTGCATCGCTTCCGATAAGGGAGACTCATTATTTCGACCCTTGAAGTTTCCTCTGCAGAATGAACGCTGACACTGGGGTCGGACCAAGCCAAACACCTAAAGCGAAATCCATCATTTCAGGGACAACACGCCCCGTCATGGGAAACTGTACCAGATTCCTGGTCGCAGCGACGATCCTGGCGACAACGGTTCGCGCATAAAAAGGAGAGTCCTGCTCTATATATTCAGCAATCCCCTCCACGTCGGACAACGCCTGCGGGGACCATACTATTCGGTGAGCCACTTTTTCAAGCGGAGCTCCGCCAACTCTGCAGGGGGCGGGTAGGCAGCAGTGCCAAAGTGCGTTCAATTGCTTCATATTCGGCTTCGATGCGAAGGCGATAATCAGGCATCGAGACGAATCCCTTCGCGCTCGATCATTTCCACGAACTTGGACGCGCGTGAAAGGTCGACCACATCGACGGGTTTTGAGAGGCTGCGCATCAAATCGCCGTAAAAAGCGAAATAGTCGGCATCAGCAAGGCCTTCGACGGCCAAATCGATATCCCGGCTGTCGCAACTCGCGGATAAAGAGGAGCCGAAGAGCAAAACTCTGGAAACCTGATATTTGCGTGCAATCGCCCGGATGGCCTGCAGGTCTTTTTCCTCGATCATAAAAGCCTCTCGCTGGGCGGGGTCAAATCTTTATTGTTGACAAGCCCTTCATCCCTCTTTGTCCGCGGGTGGAATATGACTTTCTTTGCGGCTTTGCGTGAAAACCGCCCCATAAAACCTGCCTCACGCCCGTTCGCTAACCCTCCCTCAAGCCCCAAAGAATGCGAAGAAATAAGCCAAGGAGCCAGGACTACACCGTTTAGAGCCATCTTCCATGGTTCAAGGACGATTAGCCTCTTCATCCCGAACTGTCTCCAGCATATCGTTCAAACGTGGCCGCACTGTTGGGATATCTTCTTTTACGGTACGCCAGACAACCTCAAGACTTACACCGACATAATCATGAATCAACTTGTCGCGCATTCCCGCTAAACTTTTCCACGGGATATCAGGGAATCTTCGTCTCAAATTAGCCGGTATCTTTTTAGCCGCTTCGCCAATGATTTCCAAGCTCCGAATGACAGCAAAAACGGTTTTATCATCTTTCTTGAATGCCTGAAGGTTCATCGAGTCAGTGAACTCCTCAGCTTTGTCCATCGCATCGAGAATATCGCCCAGATAATCTTGAACCACGCGCGGCTCTTTCATATCGGCAGAACCTCTTTTTCGATTCGCCGGCCGATAGCGGGTTTGAGAGCTTCCTTCTGCACCAGGTCGACAGGTATGCCAACTAACTGTGAGATATCTCGTTCAAGATCAAGAAAGCGCAGCATTCCGGGCACTTCAGAAAACTCAACCAGAACATCGAGATCGCTGCCGCGACGCTGCTCACCACGAACGTATGACCCAAATAGGCCAAGAGACCGAACTGCGTAGTCACGGCGCAGGCGCGGGATTTCCTGACGGAGACGTTCAGCCACCTGTTGCACATCGAGATTTTCTTTTTTTATCCTTCCCATGATTTCTCCCGGGGCAGAGATGGAAACGGGGTCAAATCTTTATTGTTGACAAGCCCACGAGTTCAGCCTCGGCTTCGGGCAAAAACGAATGCGCATCAACGGCCACCGCCCCGATATTTTGCTGTGCCTTCTGTGCCTTCTGGGGTCGGACCAAGCCAACCGACTGTTTCCACTACACAATAAACCAAAAAAGACCGCCATTTCGGCCTTAAAAGCCCCATTTCACCATCAAAATCAAGATCATCTCTCGCCCGTTCGCTGCGCTCTCTCCAGAGAGCAAAGTCGCTGAAGGAAATCCAATCCCAAGGTCGTGCAAACAATACAGGGAATTATCATTATGCGTTCAGCCGCTCGGGTAGCAAATCTGTAACAAAATCGTAGATTTCCTGCGCTGCGGAAAAAGCCTCCTGGTACTCCTCCAATTCTGGCTCAATATAATCACCCGGATAACGAAAGGCGACAGCTAATGGGGTCAGGATTCGTCCTGCCTGACGACAGGCAAGAAACCCCGTCTCGATTTCAGCGGCCTGGGATATCAGCACATCCAGATCGTGAGTTTTTTCAAAACGAATATCGTGAAAGACGAGAAATCCCTTGATGGCTTTCTCGCCCGCCTGCTGGCAATGATAAGCAGCGGTGTCCAGCAAAGGTGCAGGACCCTGCGCCAATTGCCGCGCTGAAAGGAGGTCCCTTTTGGCCTTAATGAGCCAGCCCTTTGTGAGATCGTCCTTAATGGCGTTCATAGAGAATTCGGCCTTCTTCCAACACCTGGCTTTCGAGGGAAGCGCGCACAGTGCGAAACCTCTCCACTTCACGGCGCGTTTTTACTAGAACATCTTTGGAAACCCCCATACCCTCAAGACAGGCCAAAGCACGGCGCATCCTCGCCAAGGGCCTCTCCTTACTGTCGGGAACGACAACGAATAAATCTATATCACTGTCTTCGGTAGGTGCCCCCCAGGCTTGAGAACCGAAAAGGATCACTTGGTCGGGGTTGAATTCCGCAACCAGCCGGCTGGTCATTTCTTTAAGCAGTTCTTCGTTGGCGTTTTTCATAAGTGGACCCATTGGGGACGTTGTTTACTTGTCAACCAGATTATCTTCCAGCCACCAACGCGTATCAGTCACTCCCCGCCTTCCTTCTCCCTCACCCGCCACCCTTTCCGATGCGCCTCGGTGTCGCGGCGGTGGGCGGCGAGGTCAGCGGCGACTGCAGTAACTCTCTGATCGATCTTGCCTATGTCCACCTTCAACTCAGATCGTGTTTCTTCCAGCTTTTCTGCCAGCATCTGCTGCCCTTCGACCACCAAGTCGAGTTTATGCTGGAGATCTTCGCGCTGAACGCCTATCTGGTGTCGGAACTCCTCGACAATCTCGCTGCGGAGTTGCGTCAGTTCCTGGCCGAGCTCAGCCCGGAAGCGGCCCATCATGCCGCCCATCATTTCTTCGATTCGTCGAAACTCTCTTTCTTCCATGTCGCCTCCCCCCTCCTGAAGCCCCTGACCCTTGGGGTCGGACCAAGCCCATCAAAATCAAGACTATCTCTCGCCCGTTCGCTGCGCCTACACAATCCCGTGCAAAGTCTATAACTGCAAATGATCAATTTCAGCTCTGAAGCGTTCAAACAACCCCGGAGCCTCTTGAGCCAGCGGCTCCATACGGCCCGGGAAGAGATCCAATGCGTAACCATGGCTGAAAAAATGGCGAAATGCAAGGAATCGGAGAAGGTCGTCAGCAGCTGCCGGGGAAATAATGCATTCCTTTACGGCCACCAGCAAAAGATCCCGGTGCCAAGAGGCCGCTGCGGCAGGATAATGCCCTTAGCCCTGCAAGCCTGCTTGAGGATATTTTCGATCCCGTTGTAAAAATTGTGAAGCAGCGCCGCGACGCCGGCCAATTCGAGTTCCGTCAACTCTGCCAGAACTTTGCATAATCGTAAAACTTTTCGGCATCTGCCAAAGATGGGCGGCCGCTCGGCAGCAGTCCCAACTCACCGGGATACCGAGCTTCAATATAAAGGGAGTCCAGGGTTTTCAGCAACGCAAGATCCATTTCCTGGCTCAGCACTTCTTCTATTCCGCCATATAATGTGATCAGGTTGTGAATTTTTCGAGATTCAATCCCATGTTCTTCATACACTGCCTTAAAAGCCTTTTCAATACACTGCTGAGCATGAAAAGCAGTGATATGGGAAAGGTGGGCCTCGCCGAGAATCTTTTCCATAACATCAAGATCGTCTTTGGCGGCTCGAAGCCATTCCTCAGTGAGCTTTTTCATACAAAACTTTTCCTTCGGAGGTAATTTTCCTGGAGAACATGCTTTGCATCTCGACGAATTTCCGATGCATGGCTTTGGTATGAACAATCAGGTCAACCGGAATCTTTTTTTCAATGTCGATGATCGTGTTGGCGACTCGAAGATAAATGGCATTTTTCTCGGCAAAATTCGCTGGCAGGTAATCATCTTCCGTGACAACCAGCAGGTCGATATCACTTTCCGGGCCTGGATTCCCATACGCATGGGATCCAAACAGAATAATTTTATAGGGGTCAGCGTTCTTAAGCTTTTCGACCAATTGTTCTGTTAGGGCGTCGGTCAGCATCACTCTACCCTCCCGATTTAATACCAGGGCGTTGTTTACTCGTCCCAGATAATGCAAAAATCCAGGTGAACGCAGATAAAGTCATCAGCACTGCGGGCTGCTGAGTCCGAGGCTTTCAACTTAAATGCGAATGAACCCTATTTTTGGAAAAGTTCGACAGCCTACTGGGAACGCGAAGAATCGAGGCACATAACGCGCGCCTCTGCTTCCGCATAAATTTCATCTTCGATGGTCAGCTGCGACACAACTTTATAAATGCTGCGGCGGCGGGTCTTGACCTGAGCGCTGACCCGTACTTTTTTGCCGACGGGAACGGGCTTGCGAAAACGGACATTGAGTTCGGCGGTGACGAAGGTCTCGCCTTGAGTGCGGCAGGCGTAGATCCCGGCCTCATCAAGAAGGGTGCTGGTAATGCCGCCATGCACAACCCCCTGCCACCCCTGGTAGGAGGGGCCCAATTCCATTTCGCAGTACGCCGCTTGCTGCTGCTCATCAAGAGTGAAATCTGCGTGCATTCCCTGTGCGTTATCGGGTCCGCAGACGAAACAACCGCGATCTTTTTCAAAATTCATCGTCGGAATCATCCTTTTTACCGGGATCGAGCCTCGGAAGATTGTTCACGCTGCGCCAGGGCCGTTTCATCCCGGCATGCATCCAGCGCCTGGTGCCGCTCATCGGGAGCAAGATCCGCCAACTCGGAGACCGCCCGGTAAAAGGCACTTAAATCGCCCTTGTGTTCATCCAGCAACAATCTAAATGCAGGCACAAGATCGTGATACATACTGACCGAGGCAAAATGCGCATTGTTCAAGGGGCCCTCAACCCAGCGGTCGTACCCGCCCTCTCCTCCCCAGCTGGAGCGTAGCTTATCATACCCCAAGCGGAATTCATTTATAGCTCGGGCTTTCTCTGCCCTCATGGCTTCCGGGTCAAAAGGGCTCTGGTAGATGTCGTCAAGTTTGCTGCGGGTCTGCTGCAGCAGCGCGAGAAAATCTTTCTGTCGCTGCAGGCGTTGATTGTACTGCTCGATCTGTTCCTGTTGCCCGCGGCTTTCAAGCCACCGTTCAACACCGACCTGTTCAACTGTCTGCGCAAAAGCCTCGCTGAAGGCCGTATCTCCTTTGACGTAAAGAAGCTGATGGGCCAGTTCATGAAAGATCAGGCCGGCAAGGCGCGGGTCGTCGGCAAAGCAGAAGGTGTTCAGAACCGGATCGTCGAACCAGGAAAGTGTCGAATAGGCCGGTACGCCATATAGATGCACGTCATGTCCTCTGCGTCGCATATCTTCAGCGAATTCGCGTGCGTCTTCTTCCTGGAAATACCCCCGGTAGGACACGCAGCCAACGACAGGGAAACACCACGACACGGGTTCCAGGGAAAACTCCGGTGTGGAAACGACATTCCAGACAGCATGCGCACGGCCAAGGTCCGCGTAGGAACGATAACTTTTATTGTCCGGCAGAAGCAGCTCCTGCGATGCGAAATCCCGGATCTCAAGCACCGTGCGCAGTCTTTGCGCCAACGCTTCCGGTGTATCGGGCGCATTGAGAATCTTGTCGATATCACGCCGCTGAGACATCAGCTGCCAATGCCCCGAAACGCACTGAGCGTAATATCCGACATCAGTGCAGGAGGCAAGCAACAATGCGCCCGCCGCCAATCCTGAACACAGGCGTATCAGAGGTTTATTCCGAATGTTCATCAGTGTCTTTTCCGGCATCCAGATGTGCGGCAATGGAGATCAGATCCACCATGCGGGGACGAAAATAGATGATTACGACAGCGGAAAAGTTGGCAAAAAGAAAAAGATAAACCAGGCTGTCGCCGAACACGAATAAAGCCACCCCGAAAAGAGCGATACTCTCCGCGAGACCGAGGCAGAATACAAGGACAGCCTGATAAAGACAGGCCGCCGGATGCAGTGTGTCGCCCGCTGATTTTTCAAGTTTTGCACAAATACGCTTCACAAGTCGACCGGGATGACCGCGCAGCACCCTGGCACGTACATGACGGCAAACCAGCACATTGGCCAACGCAAGTATAGCAAGGGAAAGACGCATCGACGGAAGCAGCCATTCTCCTCCCCAGGAACGATCCTGCCACACGGGGCCGAGAAAATAACCTATCGTCAGGTAAATAAAAGGTGCGAGCAGCATCATTGCCCAGAGGGTTTTCTGGCTCGCGAGATTGGATTGAAGTTGTTCCAGGTCCTGTTGTCTCAGCATGGTCGGCGCAAACCTCGACCCTGGGTAAAACGATTGATGTGGATTTTATCCCAGTCAAGCGATTCAACGGGGTGCCCGGGTTTGGACTCCCCAGGGTAACCGATGCCGATGACAGCTTCCACGACATAGCGCTCCGGCAGATCAAGCAATTCTTTGAGGTACTGTTCTGCGCTGATCTCCTCATTATGGTCACGCATGCGAATCTGGGACCAGCAGCTTGAAAGTCCCAAGGATTCAGCTGTCAGTTGCAGAATGATGGAGGCGATGGAGCAATCCTCAACCCACACGTCGCACTTTTCAGGGTCCGCAACAACCGCGATAACCAGGGGCGCCTCGGCAAGAAAGGCCGAGCCATGCTCCTTCGCCAGGGCGATGCGTCGGCGCGCTTCAGGGTCCGTTGTAACGACGAACTCCCAGGGATTGCGACCGCGCGACGAAGGTGAGCGCAGCGCTGCCTCCAGAAGCTGGTCGACCTTCTCCTGCTCCACCTGACGGTCTTCATATTTGCGGATGCTGCGACGTTTTTTGAGTAGATCAAGAACCATTCAACATTCTCCTTGCTACGAACTTCAATGCAGTGCTTTGTTGCAAAAGTATCACTATGGATTTTTATCTTTGCCCGGTTCAGGAAGCTGCGGCGGCGGCAACCTGACCTCGTCTTCATCGTAACGGGAACCCGATGAGGGACCGCCGCGGAAAAAGTTTGCGATAATCTGCGCCAGCCTGCGGACCCCACGCCAGATCCGCGGGAGAAGCCAGATCATGACGATCAGAAAGACCACCAAGAGCCCGAGAAAGATCCAGGGATAATGCAGCGCTACGAGCAATCCCGCCACGACACCGACATCCTCTGCAAGCGACGCCCCCCAATTGGAAAAAGGCTCAGGTGAAGCGTTGATCAATACGCGCCCCCCTGCTTTCGTGGCATGAACACCGGCCGTCAGGGTGCCGCCGATCAGCGCCGCGGAAAGAGAGATGGCCGGGTCGACATCACCCACTGCTCCAGCCGCAAGCGCCGCGCCCGCCGGTATCCTGATAAAGGTATGCAGGACATCCCAGGAGGTATCTACCCCCGGTGTTTTGTCGGCAAAAAATTCAACGAAATACATGAAACCCGCAGCCATCAGCACCACTGGATGGGTGAGGATCTGAAGATCGGGAGGCAGAGTCATGTTGCCGGAAGAGCCAAGGAGCCCGAGCACAAGGATGGCGGCATATAAATTGATGCCGCTGGCCCAGGCGACGCCCATAGTCAGGGCGATCACGGATACGACCTGATGAAGTTCCTGCATAAGTTATTCGCCTTTCCCGACACATTGAGCTGCGTTATGATCCGCGTGAGAAGCTTTGCCACGACCCGTCCATCATACCGTTTTCTGTTGGGGAAAGAAAACCCTCGACCCTGAATGGACTCAGTGGAGACCATTCGTGCAGGCGAGCATAAAACGCACGGCAGTCAGGGACAAGAAAAAAACAGGAATGGACATTTGGAAGAAAGCCCTCTCAAAACCCGGCAGCATGAGGGAAAGTTATATTGACTTTGCGCTAAATTGTCGCAAAAATGTACGGGTTATGCGGTTATTTAATTTGAATCAGGGAGAAAAACCTGTAACCGTGTTCAACACTCAACTCTTGTGAATTCTGGGATTCCATTTTGATGTCCTCCCGTTTGTTCCGATACTCCCTTCTGGGAGTGGTGGCCCTGGCCGTAGCGTGCCTAGCGTACTATCTCTATTATAACTCCTTCTATACCCTGGATCTGACCCGCCGAGATCGGCACCAGGCGGAAGAGGTGGTTCAAAGCGCTTTCCTGATGTGCCAGGTGACTGACCGTCTCCTCCAGAAGCGTGAATCCGAAATTGCCGACCAGGTCCAGAAAGCTCTTTCAGTCGCTGGATATCCAGTTCTCCTGGATGAATCAAAATCCTGGCAGGTCGCAATTGCAGGCAAGCCCTCGACTGATCACCGGGTTCTCCCCCGGATGGCAGTCAAGACCAGCGGTGGCCAAAAACGCGACCTTGAAAATCTTGGAGAAGCGTTGCGGCGTTTCACCGGCGGCGAAGTCACTATTCTGCAACGAGTGAATGAAACAGGCGACCACCTTGCGGCTTACTGCTCCATATCAGGCGTTGAAAGCTCAGCCGATCATACCCGCCTGATACCCGCCCGAATCGGCAATGGGGAAAAGGAGACGTGCCTTGAAAACCTCGATCAAGGCAAAACCGTCCTAAGACCTGAAATTGTAGAGGGAACCCTGCAGATAAGCTATTATTACCCAATTTTTGCCGATCAAAAAAACATCGCGACTCTGGTCGTTCGAGTCAAAGATCCTGACCTCGAACGCTTGCGCAACGATATTATCGACCTCCATATCGGGCCGAGCGGCTATGTCTATGCTCTCAAAGGGACCGGGGCCCGTTGCGGTCAATACCAGATCTCATTCAACGGCGAGCGCGATGGAGAAAATATCTGGAACGCCAGAGATGCGTCCGGAAGACCTTTTATCCAGAGCATGATCAATGAAGCGCTGGCACTCAAAAAAAATCCCGATCGCATCTCCGTACCCATTGCTTTTGAGCGTTATCCCTGGAAAAACCCAGGAGACCTGCAGCCACGCTATAAAACAGCGGCTGTGGTCTATTTCGAACCCTGGGACTGGGTTATCGGGGCCGGCTACTACGAGGATGAGCGCTGAATCTCTACGCTGTGGACTCTTCCTGATCCAGCAGCACATTCAACTTGTCGATTTTCTGCTCTACGGAACGTGACACACGCTGCTCGCCGAACATGTAAACCAGCTGCCCCACCATCAGCCAGACATCGGCCAGTTCATCCACAACCTGCTCCTCGTTGACCTTGCCCCGACGCCAGTGCTTGAGGACCGCAATCAATTCGGCGCATTCCTCCACCGCCTGGTCAAATTGTGCCTCACGTCCCCATTTATCGAGTGTTTTCTGGTAAATCTGCTCGTACTTCATCATATTTTCGTTGTTCTCCATTCGTTTTGCTCATCTTTTTCACCTACTCGCATTCAGCCGGATTATTTTGTGCTATCCTTTGAACATTTCCACACGGAACAGTGAAGTTTCGCAAAAGAGGAATACAAATGATTCACAAAAATTCAGTTTGCCTGACTGTTTTATGTGAAAATTCCATCGGCCGGCCTCTGGCTGCGGTTGGCGAACATGGTTTTTCCTGCCTGATCGAGACTGCATCGGGGGCCTATCTTTTCGACACCGGCCAGGGTTTTGGCCTGCTGCGCAATGCACGAGCCCTTCGCAAGGATCTCTCAGCGGTTAAAAAAGTCATCATCAGCCATGGTCATTATGATCATACCGGCGGTCTGCCCGATCTTCTGAGCGCAACAGGCGAAATCGAGGTGGTTGCTCACCCCGATATCTTTATCGATCGGTACTGGGCAGGACAAGGGCCGACCCGTTATATCGGCATCCCCTTTAAACGCCCTTATCTCGAGAGTCTGGGGGCGCGCTTCCGTTTTGAATCCGGTTTCTGCGAGGTCGCTCCGGGGCTCTGGCTTACCGGCGAGGTGCCGCGCCTAAATCCGGTGGAAAAACCGGAGAAGAACATGGTGCGGGTGATGGATGACGGCTCGCGGGTCCAGGATTCACTCACCGACGACCTGTCGATCGTCATCGAAAGCGCAAAAGGCCCTATCCTGCTGCTGGGATGTGCTCACGCCGGGCTCATCAATATCATGCATCATGTGCGTGAATGCAAGGGATGGGAGAATTTTTACGCGGTGATCGGCGGAACGCATCTGGTTGGCGCCGATGATGACCGCGTGGCGGCAACGATTGAAGCACTGGAGGAATTTTCAGTACAGCGCATCGGCACCGCGCACTGCACCAGCCTGCCCCGCGCAGCACAGCTTCAGGCCCATTTTGGTTCGCGGTTTCTGTTCGCCTCGGTGGGAGCGGTGCTGGAAGCTTGAAGCCCCCATCAAAAAGAAATAGAATTACGCGGAGTTTTTCAGCTCTCACTCCGGCCTTCGCTGCATAATTGACGAAGAACGTAATGCAGAATCCCGCCATGACGATAATATTCCATCTCCAGCGGGGTGTCGATTCGGACCTTTGCGGAAAAATGGACCTGGTCGCCGACCTGGCGAGTGGCGCATACCTTGACTTCACGTCGCCCTGCCTCTGCTTCTCCTGTCGATGCGCACAACGGCGACAGATCAAAATCAAATCTCTCTTCTCCGGTTAAATTCAGCGAGGCGATGGAATCTCCGGGCATAAACTCCAGAGGCAGAATCCCCATGCCGATCAGGTTGGAGCGGTGAATGCGTTCAAAGCTTTCGGCAATAACCACCTTGATACCTTGCAGGAAAGGTCCCTTGGCGGCCCAGTCACGGCTCGACCCGGACCCGTATTCTTTACCGGCAAGAATCAGCAAGGGCGTTGCCTCCCGCTGATAATCAATCGCGGCATCATAAATACTCACAACCTCATCGCCGGGCAAATGGCGCGTGTAGCCCCCTTCCACTTCGGGAACAAGCCGGTTGCGAATGCGCACGTTGGCAAAAGTGCCGCGCACCATGACCTCATGGTTGCCGCGGCGGGAGCCGTAGGAGTTGAAATCGCTCGGCGTTACCCCGTGATTCTTAAGATATATGCCTGCAGGCGAATCGTCCCGGATGCTGCCCGCCGGCGAAATGTGATCCGTGGTAATGCTGTCACCGAACACGGCCAGTGCGCGCGCGTTTTCAAGACGGGGCTTTATTTCCGGAACCGCGCGGGTCATTCCCTGGAAAAAGGTCGGCTGCCGGATATAGGTGGAATCGGGTTGCCAGGCAAAGCGATTTCCGGAGGGAACACTCAAGCTGTTCCAGGCTTCATCACCTAAGTAAATTTCACGGGCGTTTCTGCGGTACATTTCGGTGTCAATCGACGCGGCCACCACCTGTGTTATTTCTTCGTCGGACGGCCAGATATCGCGCAGATAAACAGGATTGCCCTGATCATCCTCTCCCAGAGGTTCTTTTTCGAGATTAATGTCGATGCGGCCCGCCAAGGCAAATGCCACCACAAGCGGCGGCGACATCAGGTAGTTGGCGCGCACTTCGGGATTGATGCGTCCCTCGAAGTTGCGATTGCCGGAAAGCACCGAAGCCGCGACCAGATCCTTTTCGCGGATGGCACGGGAAACAGGCTCCGGCAAAGGTCCCGAGTTGCCGATGCAGGTGGTGCAACCATACCCCACTACGTGAAAGCCAAGCTTTTCCAGCGGTTCATCCAGCCCACTTTTTCGATAATAATCCGTGACGACACGGGAGCCGGGAGCAAGGGAGGTTTTCACCCAGGGTTTGCAGCGCAGCCCCTTGGCAACCGCATTGCGGGCAAGCAACCCTGCGGCCGTCATGACGGCAGGGTTTGACGTATTGGTGCAGCTGGTGATGGCTGCGATGACAACCGCTCCATGTCCGATGGAGACCTCTTCGCCATTGATACGACAGGTGGCGACAGCACGGATCGATTCATTTTCGGATTGTTTTGCAGCCGGCGGCAGCAGGCCGGGCAGATCCCGGCGGAAAGCCTCCGCTGCTTCGGTCATCGCGATATGGTCCTGAGGACGGCGCGGCCCGGCGAGACTCGGAGCGACGGTCGAAAGATCAAGTTCGAGCGTTTCGTCAAAAAGCGGCTCAGGGGACTGAGCATCATGGAAAAGCCCCTGCGCTCGCATATACTGCTCCACCAGCTCCACACGCTCGGCAGAACGGCCGGTAAAGCGCAGGTATTCAAGGGTTTTATCATCCACCGGGAAGATCGCACAGGTCGCACCGTATTCCGGCGACATGTTGCCGATGGTGGCACGGTCGGCCACCGTCAGACGTGCGATGCCCGGACCGAAAAATTCAACGAATTTGCCGACCACACCATGCCGGCGCAATTTTTCGGTGACGGTCAGAACCAGATCCGTGGCGGTCACGCCGGGACGAAGACGGCCCGTAAGCCGGAAACCAACCACCTTCGGGATCAGCATGGTAACGGGTTGGCCGAGCATCGCCGCTTCCGCCTCGATCCCTCCGACTCCCCAGCCCAGTACGCCCAGACCGTTGACCATCGGCGTATGTGAATCGGTTCCCACCAGGGTGTCCGGATAGATTTGCGGATTGCCGTCGTTCTGCGGAGTGCCATCCTCTTTGAGGCCGAACACAACCCGCGCCAGCAGTTCAAGGTTGACCTGGTGGCAGATGCCTGCATTGGGAGGACTGACCTTGAAGTTGCCGAAAGCCTGCTGACCCCATTTCAGGAAGGCATAACGCTCGCCGTTTCTCTGGTAATCAAATTTCTGATTGATCGCGTAGGCGTCAGAGGAAGCAAAAGCATCGACCTGAATGGAATGATCGATGACGAGTTCGACCGGTTGAACGGGGTTGATTTTCTGGGGGTCACCTCCCAGGTCAGCCATGGCATCACGCATGGCGGCAAGATCCACAACCGCAGGCACGCCGGTAAAATCCTGCATGAGGATGCGCGACGGCAGAAAAGTGATTTCGCGGGAAGAATCGGTTCCCGGCCGCCACCCCGCCAACGCCTCGATGTCTTGCGCGCGTACAATCGATCCGTCCTCACGCCGCAGCAGGTTCTCCAACAAAATGCGCAGGGAATAAGGAAGGCGGCTGGGTTCATAGCCTTTATTTTCCAGGGCCGCAAGTTGGAAGATTTCGTAATCCACGCCCCCGATGCGCAGGGTGGACCGTGCATCAAAGCTGTTCTTCATGGCATCCTTCCCTTTCAACCGTTCAGTGGCTTAAGCCTGGAAAAACAAGCACCTCCGAATGCTGTCGAGCCATTAAGGGTGCTGAGTCACCGGTTCGCCACGGGGATCGACGATAACAAGAGTGCTTTCATCGCCGTCGTAGTGAGCCTTCCAAAGGGCATACAAGGCTTCAACGTCTCTGCGGCGCTCCTCTGCGGGGGCGGACAGCCAGGCGGGGGTTGCCGTCAATTCAACCCTGCCCTCGCCTCGATAGGCAACTCGGGCGAAAAAAACGTCACCAAGAATGTCGAGAATATCCAGATTGAGCTGTTCGATATCCTGAACAAAATTGTGATATGCAGGCGGCCTCTGCCGGGCGGCATCGGCGGGCACTTCCGAAGTCAAAAGGGATTCATGGATCCAGCCGCTTCCCCCGATCCAGGCGATTTTGACGCGAACCCAGTCTTGCTGGCGTTCAATTTCCGTCAACTCGTGCCCCTCGCCGATCTGCATCAGAACGGATCGAGTGGTTTCAGGCCCCGATCGCACGTTGACTCCGGAACCGGTCACGAAAAGACGATCGCCGCTTGCGGCGACACCGCCGGCGACATCGAGAAAAAGGCAGATGAAAAGCAGAAAAAACAGACGGCGAAACATGATTTGCGCTCTCCTTGAATACAACTCCAACGATTTTATGTCTTAAGTTGGAGGCTGGGATTAGCCGATGCCAACTTCTTGCCTGAGCAATAAACTTGTCAAGCTACGAAGCAATGCGACCAGTTTCAACGCTCAAAACAGCAGTATTTTCAGCATGAAAATTGTATCAGAACAAGTTAAAACAGCAAATTGAAACATTTTTAAAGAAAATTCCACTTCATAAAAAACAATGTTTGATTTTTACGAAAATCCATGGCTTAATTGTGATTAGTGTAAATAAATTTTTTAGCACTAATTTTGGAGGATCCAGTGAAACCAATTGTACAAGTTTATCAGGCTCTGGAAAAATCGTTTTTCAGCACACTGTCGCGCAAACTGGGGGGAAATCTCCTTTTCCTGTTTGCCTTGCCGACTGTGCTTCTCCTGATCCTTTATCGCGGTCTCGAAAAAATGAAGGCCGCCATGAGCAGCGCTGGTTTGCCGCCGGAAACAGCCGAGACCATTGCTTCAATCCAGAAACAGGTCTGGTTTGAGTCGCTGGTGGTGTACGGCCTGATCGCTGTTGCATTTATCTTCACTTTTGCCTTCCTGTGGTTTCTGGTTGTCCGGCCGGTCCGGCATTTGCGCGATTATTTCGGACGCATGGGGGGCAAAGAGGGCGACCTTTCTGAGAACATCCACTCGATCACCTACGATGAATTTAGGGAGCTGGCCGAAAACTGCAACAGATTTCTCGATAAACTGCGCAAAACAATCGTAGAAATCCGCCGCATGGGAATCCATATTGCGGTCAATTCCGTCGGCGTGGCCAAACAGGTCAAGGATGCCTCTAAAACCGCCGATGAGCAGAACATGATGGCCAACGACATCTTCGTCAGCAGTGAACAATCGAAATCGGCCCATTCCGATATTTCAGACAACACTCAGCAGGTCTGCGCTTCGACTTCCGAAAGCATCGATGTCGCGAGAAAGTCCTTCGGCGAGCTTGAGCAAGCCAATGACGGCATACAGATCATGAACCAAAAAATTGCACGCTACGCCGAGACGATTCAGACGCTCGATACCGAATCCCAGGAAATCCAGCATATTGTCGGGCTGATCAAAAGCATCTCTTTCCAGACCTCACTGCTGTCTCTCAATGCGGCGATCGAAGCGGCGCGTGCCGGGCAGGCCGGAAAAGGGTTTGCGGTGGTGGCCGACGAGGTAAAAAAACTTGCCGAACAGGTCAACAAGGCGAGTGAAAATATCGAGGTCAAAGTCAATGGTATTCTTGCTCATGTGCAGACAAGCCTGAGTGAAACTCAGGAAATTCAAGAATTTGCCAAAACGGCCGGGGTCACGATCGACGGTTCATGCCGCAGTTTTTCCAGGCTGATCGGTGATTTCGAGCAGAACGACAACCGTCTGCAGGGCATTACAGCGGCCATCGAACAGCTTTCGGCGGCCAACGAGGAAATTCACCAGAAAGTGACTTCGATTCATTCCGGCAGCCAGGAAGTCACCGTGCTGATGTCCCAATCCGAAACCGCCTCCCGCGATTTGACAGCGACCACGGAAAAGCTGCAGGAGCTTATGGCGGGATTCAAAGTGGGTGAAGGAATCCTGGAAGAGATGGTCGATACCACTAAGAAGTATGCCGGCATCTTCATGGAACAGCTCGATGAACTGCGGCAGCGCGGGCTCAATGTTTTCGACCGCAATTATCAGCGCGTCCCCGATGTCGAGCCACCCAAGTACCGCACCGCCTACGATCAGGCGATTGAGAAGCAGTTCCAAAAAGTCTACGACCAGATCGTGGCTGAAATCGGTCCGGCGACTTTCTCCCTGTGCGTGGACGAAAACGGCTATGCGCCGACGCACAACAGCAAATTCGCCCAGCCGCTGACCGGCGATCACGAGCATGATCTGAAAGCCAGCCGCGACAAGCGCATGTTCGATGACCCCACCGGGATTCGCGCCGCGCGCAACACCCGGGAAGTTCTGTTGCAGACCTACATGCGTGATACCGGCGAAATTCTTTGCGACCTTTCAGTGCCGTTAACGGTTGGAGGCCGCCACTGGGGAGCATTGCGCGTGGGCTTTGACCCGCAGAAGATGTGACAGGCGGAGTGACTCGTTCAACCTGTGGGGACGCAGCTCCCATGACAAGGGTGTCTGGCGCCAGGGAGGGCGCCAGTCAAACGGCCAGGGAAATGACTTGAGCGTTAATTTTTTCAGCTTCTTCCGCAACCTGGCGGTGGTGAGTGAAAAGAATCACCTGGTTGCGGGCGGCCAGCCGTGAAAGGGCTGCCAGGGTAGCGCAGGCCCGCTCCTCGTCGAAATTGATGAGGATGTCGTCCACGATAAACGGCATGGGTTCATTGCGCTCCAGGCGGTGTTCGAGGGATGCCAACCGCAGAGCCAGAAACATCTGGTCGCGCGTTCCAGAGCTCATGTTGTCGCTTGTGACCTGCTCCCCTTCGTTGCGCAATCCGACAATAATCGGCTCGCCCCGGTCATCGACATCGGCACGCAGACCGTCGAATGAATTCAGGGTCAGTTCGGCAAAATAGCTGCCTGCCAGCTTCAGAACGGGATCCTGGTTACGGGCACGGTAGTGTTCGATCTCTTCTTCGAGCACCCTCGCAGCGACCCGCAGGCGAACGTAACGATCACTCAGGCGTCTGATTTCGCTCAGCTTCTCTTCGGCCTGCTGTGCTTTAAGTGCCGCTTCCGCTCGACCGTCCATGCGCGCAAGTTCCGTGCGCCCCCGACCGACCTGCTCAGCAAAGTCCTGTATAGAATGGTCCAACGCATCCAGTTTTTCAGTCATGCGTCGCAGACGCTCCGGCAGGCTGTCCGGGTCGACGGCGCACACCTGCTGCTCAAATTCGGCCAGGGACATCCCTTCGGCCAACTCCGTCAAGCGTTTTTCCTCTTCGGCGATACGCTGCTCCAGGTCCTGTTTCTGAAGCCAGAGCTTTTCAGCGGCCTCGAGCCCCTCCTCGCTTCCGCACCCCGCCAGAGCGCACAACTCATCGAGTTCCGCCTGCGCCGTCTCGGCAGCAGCCGATGCCGTACGGATCTCGGCTTCGGCTTCTTCGATCGCATCCCGATAGGCCTGCAACCGGGTCTGCTGTTCGCGGGCACGACTCAGCAACGCATTGAGCTGCTCGACGGCCTGATCGACAGGCAGTGATTGTAACTGTGGAGCGACGAGCTGCAGCAGCGCCTGAACATCCTGTTTGAGTTGTTCGGTGTCACGGTCGATTCCAGCGATGCGTCCGGCATGTTCGGTGGCTTTATCAAGCTGATTCAGGCAACTCTCAACGCCTTCAAGGATCTCTTCCATCTCGGCGGGCATGATGCTGGTTTCAAGGCCGAACTCTTTGAGAATTGTCTGCCAGGATCGCTTCCAGTCATTGAGGATCCGCTCCCCACGGGCAACCTCCTGGTCAGCCTGCTGCAGTTCCTGCTCGATCGTATCGAGACGCTGCTGCAGGGAGCGGCGCTGCTGCGCAGATTCTTCGGAAGTCCGCACCAGAGCCAAGGCCGTATCTATGAGGGGATTGAGTTCTTCACCCTCAGGAGCGCTCTTCTGCAGGCGCACGATCTCGAGGCGCACAGGTTTAGCCGCCTCGCTGCGCTGACGGGTGAGCTCTTCCATGCGCTGCCTGTCCTCGACGATGCGCACCGCGGAAACCCGCAACGTCTCGATACGCGACAGCCAACCAGCCATTTCTTCAGGGGGGGTTGGTGCAACACCGCATTCATGCCAGAGTTCGCGCCACTCCTGCTCGAATTCCCGTTTTCGTGCCTCGAGTTCCGTGTGGTCGGCATCGAGTTGTTCCCGCAAAGCGTTCATTTCATTGCGCCGGGCTGTCAGGTGCGCAAAAGCCTGGACGCGATCCGCTTCTCGCCGCAGGCGATCTGCAACCGCATCAGCCTGGTCCACAGCTTCTTCATAGGCGTCATGAAGAGGCAGATGCTCGTGGTATTCACGGCTCGACGCTGTTACCTCTTCCCCGTCAAGCCATTGCCGCCGCAACAGATGCCAGCCGCGATCCCGGTACTGGCGCAAGCGCTTTAAATCGTTTTCGGTCAGGAGATCGCCCGTATTTTCCAGAGCTTCAAGTTCATGGGAGGTTTCCCGCAGCTTTTGTTCAACCTCCTGCCTGCGGCTCCTGAGATTGCGGCTCTCCTGGGCAAGTTCGCGGGCAAGAGAAACGAAACGATCCACCGTTTCAGCAAAAGGCAGAGCTAATGAGACGAGTTGGTCGGGAGTCCCCTGCCACAAACCGAGGCGACGGATTTCGATGTCGAAATTATTCTGCCGTTTCTCAAGATCCTGACGTCGCAGACCAAGATCCCGATCAATCTCCCCCAGGGCCTGGGCACGGGCCAATAGGGATTTGAGCTGCTGGACATCCGGTGCAGTGTTGAGCGCGCGCAGCGAGGACTCAAGAGCGGATTGTTCATTTTCGAGTTTTGTCCGGGCCTGTCGGGCATGCTCCAGCTTTTCCGTTGCGAGCAGGTGCTCTTGACCAAGCCTCTTGACAGCGGACCGACGCCGCAGAAGGTTGCGCAGTTCATCCGCCTGCTCCAGCGACAATCCTGGCAGCACGCTGCGCAGAATTCGGCCAGCTTCTGTTTTTGCCTGCACTCTTTTGCCTTCAAGCACAGGGCGGTCCACCATGGCTTTGCGGTAGGCCCCGACACGTTGATGAAGATGCCCCACGGTTTCGGCCTGATCAATCAACCCGCGGGGAGGATTCAGTTCATCAATCCTGGCTGAGAAGTCTTTATATCGCTCCTGTGCGGCACTCAGGCTTTGCCGCGCTGAACGCAGCTGATTGAGGGCCTGCTCGCGGCGTTGGTGAAAATCGTCGGGCAATGGTCGCACCTCGCCGAGTTCCTTGAGCTTTACCTGAAGTTCGCGCCTCAGGCCCAAAGGTGTAAACGCCTGCCGGATGCGTTCGAGGTGCCGCTGAGAGCGGCTGATCTCGGCGCGCTCCTGCTGGGCTTTTTCCAGGGACTGCAGCGCCTCACGCAAAGCCTTGTCATGCTCCTTGAATTCGCGGCTGCTGAGCGACAATCGATTGATTTCGCTTTTCAGGCTTGTGAAATCGCGCAGCGCCGCGTTGAGCACGGGCTTTGAGGCTCTGGTCTTGAACAGGGCGTCACTTTCTTGCTGCAGTTCGTTGAGAATTCGCCGGGGTGCGACGATTCCTGTGCCGGCGGAGAACAGGGTGCTGCCGGCATGGCCCTTGTCCTGGAGGAGCGCGGCGCCGCCGGCCACCAGGGTGTCATGATCCATGCCGAAAAGATGGCTGAACATGGCATGATCGATCCCATGCAGCAACGCATCGAGTTGAGCAGGATCGACAGGATTTTGGTCGGCGTCCAGCAAGTCCGCCTTGCGCTTTTTGCGCCGCGCAAAAAAGTGCGGGTTTCCTCGGCCATCCTCCAGGACGCCTGCGACCAGCAGCCGATCATTGGGGTGGATGAAATTATCGCTTGTTCTCTCCGGGAAACCATAGAAGAGAGCGGACAATGCCCTGAGGGTGCTGCTTTTGCCGGCCTCGTTGGGGCCGTAGATAATATGCAGCCCTGACGCCTCACCATCAAAGGCAAGCACTCGGTCTGTAAACGGGCCGAAGGCTTTAAGTTCGAGACGCCTGATTCTCATGATGGGCTCCCCTCCCCTATCAAACGCGCCCGCAGCAGATCGCGGATCTCATCGCGAAAAAGATCGAAGGAATCCTGATCAAAAACAAAGGTCTCAGCCAGTTCCGGGGGCAGTTTGGCGCGCAATTCGGCAATTTCGGGAATCTCTTCAAAAAATTCCGGGGTCAGTTCTGAAGCGCCGACCGCCTGCACCAACTCATCAAGAGAGGATCCGGATTCAAGTTCAGCGGCAGGATCGCGTTCAGGGCGCGTCCGCAGGATGACGTTTTCGAGCCACACATCGCCGAGCCCTACCGCCAGGTTGCGGCATTCCTCGATCCAGTGAGATTTTTCACGATGCAGGTACTCATGCATCGCGCTTGATCCCGAAAGCGTCAGGCGAACAGCCAGAGGTCGTCCATCGGCCTGCTCTCGGGCCTTTTCAAAAGATTCGCGTACCCTGTAAAGCAGATCCTCGTAAGTTTCACACCCCTGCAGGCATACCTCATTTTCGAACCAGCGGAACACATCGAGTTCACGCTGCTCAACCGAAGCGACTCTCCCTTCTTCCACGTGAACCAGCGTACAGCCCTTGGTCCCGGTCTCGCGGATGTGCCGTCCCTGTAACGCGCCGGGAAACACAACCCAGGGATCGTCGCACACCACTTCATGCTGGTGAACATGGCCCAGAGCCCAGTAATCGTAGCCTTTTCCGCGAAGGCGATCGAGCGTGGTCGGAGCGTAGGGTTCGTGGCCGGGGCGTCCGCTTAATGCCGTATGCAGAAGACCGATGTTGAACATCCCGGGTTCAGGCTCAGGATAATCGCAGGTCAGGTCCTCACGTACCTCGCGCACGGCATAACCCTGCCCGTGGACTGCCACACCGAGGTCCGGCAGCAGATGGGTTTCAGCATGACGTGTCGAAAAAACACGCACGTTGTCGGGGGGAGAAAGGTTGCGGGCCACAACGCTGGCTGCATCGTGGTTGCCTGAGATGAGAAAGACGCCGATGCCGGCATCGCGCAAGCGCCCCATGCAGCGCGAGAAAAACAGTCCGGTGTTGTAATCCTTCCAGTCGCCGTCGTAGATATCGCCCGCCAGAAGAACAAACGCCACGCGTTCCTCTATGGCGAGGTCAACCAGGTTTGCCAGCGCGCGGCGCGTGGCGCCCCGGATCTGTTCTACCGGCGCATCTGGATAGGTTTCAAGCCCGCGCAAGGGGCTGTCGAGATGAAGGTCAGCGGCATGGAGGAATTTAAACATCGGCAAAACCAAATCCTGGGGGTATTTGTTAAAAGAAAATCGATTTTAGCACAACTGGATGCCCGACTCACCATTTGCATTTTTGTGAAAATCATTTATTCGTAGATACAATGGGTTTGACGGCATGAGAACCACTTATCTCAAAATCAGGAGTGCCTACCTATGTTGAAAGCAGCCGCTCGCAACAGCCCCGAAAGCAATGGGCAGATACCGGCCATTTTTTCGTTTTTCGATGAGGTCTTCAACAATGCATCTTTGCCCCCGTTTGCCATAAGGCTCTGGGAAGGCTCGACCTGGAATTACGGCAACCAGGACCCGAAATTCACCCTGGAGCTCAAACATCCCGGCGCCCTGGACGCCCTTTTCCGACGCCCGACGGAATTGACCCTCGGTGAAGCTTATATCTACGATGATTTCGACATCCAGGGCGACCTGGAGGCCTGTTTCTATTTTGGCGACCACCTGATCGGTCAATCAAGAAGCATGAGCGAAAAACTGCGTCTGGCCGGACAGATCTTCCGCCTGCGAGCCGTCCGCAGAAGAGGCCCCGCTGAGAACCAGGCCGCCCGACTCCGCGGGCGACCGCACTCAAGGCAACGGGACGCTGAAGCGGTTCGTTACCATTATGATGTCTCCAACGACTTTTATCGTCTCTGGCTTGACCAGCGCATGGTCTATTCCTGTGCTTTCTTCCACAGCCCGCAGGACAGCCTCGACGAAGCACAGCTTCGCAAACTCGACTACATCTGCAGAAAATTGAGACTCAAACCCGGTGAAAGGCTTCTCGATATCGGATGCGGATGGGGCGGAATGATAATCCACGCCGCTCAGAATTACGGGGTGAACGCTCTAGGCATCACCCTGAGCGAGCCTCAGGCGCAGTTGGCCAATGCACGCATCCGCGAAGCGGGGCTGGAGGATCGCTGCAGGGTCGAAGTCTGTGATTATCGCGATCTGGATGAGAGCGAACCTTTCGACAAGCTGGTAAGCATCGGCATGTTCGAACACGTCGGCGAGCAGAACCTGCCCACGTACTTTGAAAAGGCTTATAATCTACTTAAACCCGGCGGTGTCTTCCTCAATCACGGCATTACGCTATCGATGATGAATCCGCCTACCAAAGGCCCCACATTCATCGACAAGTATGTTTTCCCGGATGGCGATCTACTCCCTGTGAGCACGTCACTGCGCATCGCGGAACAGAGCCGCTTTGAAATCCGGGACGTAGAGTGCCTGCGAGAACACTATGCCCTGACTCTGCGGAACTGGGTCGAACGCCTGGAAGCCAACCGCGACGCAGCCATCAGCTTGACGTCCCCGGTCACCTATCGAATCTGGCGCATTTACATGAGCGGATCGGCTCATGGCTTTAAAACCGGCCGTATCAGCCTGCACCAGACGCTTCTGGCCCGATCTGAGAGCAAAGAGGGTCCCGTGCCCCTGACCCGCTGTGACTGGTACCGCCCCTGCCCCAACGGCCATCACTGATCCGGGGCGAAGAGCCGCAGCGCCAGCAGAATCGAGCAGGCGATCACCACGCAGGCCGCAACAAGGATCTGATCAAAACCGATCCCCCTGTCCAGCAACCAGCCGAACAGCAAGGGGCTGACCGCAGTACCGATCAGCAGAAAAGTGGACAGCATGCTGCGGATGGCGCCCAGGGTTCGCACGCCGTACAACTCGGCCCAGAGTGCATTCTTGACGCTGACTCCCATCCCCTCGGTCATACCGGCAAAAAGCAGGTACACAAAGGGCGTCCACCAGGTGTCCATCCACCACAGGATTAAGAGCCCCGCCAGCAGCGGCAGCAGCAGAAAAGGAAACACTCGCCGCGCGCTGAATCGATCGACAAGGGGGCCGACCGTTAAAGAACAAACCACCCGGGACGTGGCAAAAAGGACAAATGCGCTGGCCATGATCTCCATGGACCAGCCTTTATGGTCGGCCAGCACCATCTGATAGAGAAACAGGCCGGTGAGCAGGAATGGGGAAAGCAGTGTCGCGGGAAGGATGAAATAGAAGCGGGGGTCCCGCAGGACGCCACGGCGATTCCATTTTTTACCGGCATCAACCGCCGATTCGCTTTGTTTTTTTGCCCAGAGTTCCGGATGCGTTTCGAGGGAGCCGAGCAGGATTCGCTGTAAGGGCACCAGCACTATCAAAATGAGGACGCCGATTGCGAGCCATGACCCGCGCCACCCCAGCCAGGCGATGAAAAAGGCGCCCAGCGACGGCAGAATCGCCTCCCCCAGAGGCAGCCCCAGCGCCGACACGCTCAACGCCTTGCCGCGTACCGTAACAAAGTAGCGCGCCATGGTGGTCTGTGCAGTGTGATTGGCCAGCCCCTGACCGAACAGACGCAGGCCGAACAGAGCCAGAAACAACATCCACACCGAGACGGTCGCCGACATCAGCAGTGCCGCACCGGCCAGACCCAGAGCCACCAGAGCACTGAAATGCTTAAGGTCGTAGCGATCGATATACTGACCGACCCACATCAGGGTCAGCGCCCCGCTCAAAGTCGCCGCTGAATAGATCCCCCCGAAAGAGGTATTCGTCAGATTGAACGCTGCGATCAGAAACGGCAGAAAAAGCGACAGGAAAAACGTCTGGCCGAAATTGGAAAAGAAGGAAAACAGCGGTCCGAAAAACGCCAGACGGGGGTTTTGGCGGATAAATTCAATGTATGTCATGAAAAGGCATATTACACCACTCACTATCTGGTGCAATGGAATTCAGATCGATAAAAATCCCGAGCTTTCGGCACATAGGAGTCCCCTCTGGGAGACGATAAACCAATCGCGGCTGAAGTCGCTCAGGAACTCGACCCATCATCGAATTCTCCAATACCTGATATAGAAAAATCCTGATATTTTTTCTTGACGAGCTTGAAATCCCATGCCACTATTTCACCGTTTTTCATGGGAAATAATACCTCAAGGAGAATTCAAACATGCGCAAACCTTTATTCCTGGCCCTGGTTCTTACTTTTTTTATGGCTGGCACGGCATTCGCCTACAACACCATCTCTGCCGATCGGGTCAAGGGCCTTATCGAACAACAGGAGGCTGTGATTCTTGTGGATATTCAGCCGGAGAAGGATTTCGCCGAGCATCACCTGATCGGCTCCATCGAAACCAACGCTTACCCCGTAAAAAGCGCAAAAGACAAAACCAAACTCGACAAGACCCTTCCTCTGATTGAAGATTCCACGGCTCCGGTTGTTGTGGTCTGCCCTCGTGGGGGCGGAGGAGCTCAGAAAGCTTACGATTATCTGAAATCCCAGGGTGTCGCGGAAGAGAGGCTGGTCATTCTCGAAGGTGGAATCTCCGGATGGCCCCATGATGACCTGATGACGCAGAAGCGTTGATCCTTCATGCCCAACGGGAATCCTGAAAAACGGAAAAGGTCTATGCAGGAATGGGAGCGGTCAATGGAAGAGATGGCCGCCCTTTGTACGTCCTGCGGCGAATGCGTTGCGCCCTGTGCCTTTCTTCAGCGGGAGGGAACACCGGGCGCTATTGCCGAACGTGGCTCCGGGGAGCATCATAACCTGCGCAAGGCCTTTCAATGTTCCTTGTGCGGGCTCTGTGATGCGCTCTGTCCGGAGAAGCTCTCCCCTGCCGCCATGTTTCTAAATATGCGCCGGCAGGCTGTTGCTTACGGACTTTTTGACCGCAGGGCCTACAAACCCTGGCTGAATTACGAGAAGTCGGGCGGCAGCGCCCTGTTTCGCCGCGGCCATATCCCGGAAGGGTGCACCACGGTTTTCTTTCCAGGCTGTGCCCTTCCCGGCCGCAGTCCGCAGATTGTCCTTGACCTCTATAAACGACTGCGGCACCTCGAACCCTCCGCGGGGCTGATGCTGGATTGCTGCGGAAAGATCTCCCATGACCTGGGATTGGAAAAAAATTTCTCTACGACAATCTCAAAACTTGAACAGCGCCTGGCAAATCGCGGCATCAAGTGCATCCTGACGAGCTGTCCGGGGTGCAGCAAGATCCTGCGAAAATCCGGGGCCCAATATGATGTCCTGAGTCTTTACGAAGTGCTGGCGACAAACGGGCAGACATCTGCCGTTGCGGATGATGCGCCGGTTGTCACCGTTCACGACGCCTGCCCTGCCCGCTTCGATGAAGCGCAGCAGCAGGCGGTGCGAACCCTGGTATCCCAAGCCGGTTTCAGGGTCGAGGAAATGGCGGAGACGGGACGAAGAACGCGCTGCTGCGGACAAGGCGGCATGGTGGAGGGATGCGTGCCGAGCACCCTGGCGCAGGAGGGGAAAATGATCATGGAGCTGGCCGGGGGACACCCCGTAGTCACGTCCTGCGCGGCTTGTGTCGACAGCCTCGAACGCCATCTGCCGACCATGCACGTTGCTGAACTTCAATCTTCGGGAATCAAAGCTCCCGCCCAATCGAAGTCTTCCGCCGGTCGATGGCTGAATCGGCTTAAATTGAAATTTGCGAGGCTGAAGTGATGGTCGTCTCCAGATTCATTCTGCCAGTTCTGACGGCGATGCTAATGGCGACATCCGCAGCCGCTCAGTCTGCCGACGAAATTGCGGTCGCACGTTTCGCGCAGGAAGATCTCTCTGAATGGAAAGTCAAAAAATTCGAAGGGCAGACAAACTATCGCCTGGTGGAGATGGATGGCCGCACAGTTCTCGAGGCACAGGCTCAAGGAGCGGCTTCCGGCCTGATCCGCGAGCTGTCCTTTGATCCGAAAAAATACCGTTACCTGAACTGGTCCTGGAAGATCCGCCACACCGTGGCCGGCGGCGATGCCCGGAGCAAACAGGGGGACGATTACGCGGCGCGCATCTATGTGGTGTTCCCCGGACGTTTCTTCTGGCAGACCCGGGCGCTGAACTACATTTGGGCCAACCGTCTGTCGCAGGGGGAGTTCGTCCCCAACGCATTTACTTCCAACGCCCGCATGCTGGCGGTGCGCTCCGGCAATGAACAGGCCGGCCAATGGCTCAGTGAACAGCGCGATATCGTCGCCGATTTTCGGCGTCTTTTCGGCGAGGACCCGCCGCAGGCCGGTGCCATCGCCATCATGACCGATACGGACAACACCGGTGCCGAAGCAACCGCCTGGTACGGCGACATCACTTTATCGGCCACGCCATGACCCGCTCCAGAATCCTGATCCTGTGCAGCGTTCTTCTGCTGGCTGCCCTCTTCTTTTGGCTGAACCTTGAGCAATATCTGACCCTGGAGGCCCTCAAGGCCAACCAGCGGAATCTGATGGATTTCTACGCTGACAACAAAACCTTGATGGTTGCGGCGTTCATGCTGCTCTATATCCTGCAGAGCGCCCTGTCTCTTCCCGGCGCAACAATCTTCGCGCTGACAGCGGGCGCGGTTTTCGGGCTCTTCCCCGGCGTTCTCTACGCTGTTTCTTCCGCAACTATCGGGGCGTCGCTCTGTTTTCTCGCTGTGCGCCACCTGTTTTCCGAAAAAGCCTCCAAGCGTTTCGGCTCTTCCCTTGATAAAATCAATCAAGAATTAAAGAAACGGGGCCTGAGCTATCTCCTCTTTGTGCGGCTGGTCCCTGTTTTCCCCTTCTTTCTTATCAATCTGGCCGCAGGCCTGACCCGCATGCCCCTGCGCACCTTCGTCACGGGCAGCTTCTTCGGCATGATTCCCGGCGGGCTGGTTTACGTCAATGCCGGCGCCAGCCTCGCGGCGATCTCGGAATTGAGCGATATTGTTTCTACACGGGTCATTTTATCCCTGTCCCTGATTGGCCTGCTTTGCCTGATCCCTTCCCTTTACAGCAGACTCAAGCCCCACTCTCAGGATTGATCCCGTGTTGCCCCCACAGAAAGAACCCCTTTGAAATCAGCTTCTCATTTTCATGCTTCCAGCGCTGCTCGCTTCACTCGGCTGCATTGATTCGTGACAAGATCAACCAGAAATGCCCAGAACGCATTCTGCTCAAGGGTTTCCGCAACAACGGCCGGAGGCAGGAAACGGCGCATTTCCGATAAAAAATCTTTACGAGAAGCCGGCTGTGTCTGCAGAAAAGTCTGACGTTCTTCCAAACGGCTCAAAAAATCGGAAAGATCCAGGCGCCGATCTGCAACTTTGCGCAAAACCAATTCAACCGGCAGAGCAATACCCTCCTGGTGCAACCATACAATATCCCACAAATCGCGGTTTTTCAGCCGATTCGGTCGCATCGCAAAAGCGACCATTTTGTCAGCGAAGATCTCTTCTCGGCTCTGTGCCTGCAGGATCAGACCCGACGTTCCCATATCCACCGCATAATGATTGCGCAGCATCATCGGACGCCGATCATGGCTGGGAAGCGCGCAGATATCGATATTGATGCGCTGGGCAGGCAGGTGTTTGCGACCGGGGCGCGTCACAACCCGTATTTTCCATGTATCGACGTTGCCCTCATCGCGAACCGGCGCACTGACATCCACGGGCAATCCATATTTGATTTTAAGCCGCTCCACCAAAAGGGGGCCAAGGTCTTCCAGAGCGGCTCTGGCAAAGTCGCCTCCGCCTGTGAAATCCAGATCCTCACTCAAACGCGGTGAACCGTAGCAGGTTCGCAGACAAGTCCCGCCAATAAATGTCAATTTCTGGAGGAATCCTGCACGGCTCATCTCACGCAGAATGTCATGCTGCAACAACTCTTTTTCCACAACAGCCCGTAAAGAGCCGAACTGCGGCAAGCTGTGGATCGTTTCATCGACCAGTTGATCAAACAAGCTCATCGGCGAGGCTCCAATCGATCAGATCCATGCTGCGTCGAGTCAGCTTCATATCCAGTAAAGCCAGCTTCACACTGGCCCGCCAGAGGCGACAATCCGGATCGTAACTTAACTGATCGGCAACATCGGCTGGTTTTCGTTTGGTGTGGATGAATTCAATATGTCCGAAATCGCCGCAATTCACAATATGGCTGCGCCCGGAAGACATCAGGGTAATCCAGTTCAGGGGTACCTGGGAGATAACCCCGGCATCACTCAGGACTGTTTCAAGGCTCAGGTAATTAAACGAATCGGCGCGCAGTTTCGCTGCGGTATGAAACAGAACGCGTCCTGCAGGGTAATTGACCCGCGGATAAAGATAGATTCCTTTGCAGATCCGTTTCAACACCCCGGCCCGTTGAGCACGGCTCAGCAGTGTTTTGAAAGCCCCCGAATCGGTATTCGGAAGAATGCCCCGCAGATCGTTCAAGGCAAACAGATAATTGTCTGCATTGGCATAGCGATCCAGAATTGTGCTGATCTTTTTCATCGGCTGCATAGGCAAAGTTCACATAAGGTGACTATTTTCATAACCTTATGTATACCACTCCTGCCTGCAACCTTCAACAACCTGCAAACGACAGCCTCAAATGCCCTGTTCGTTTCTTCATCCCTGAAACGCCACCTGCACATCCGCCCGGTGCGCGGGGTCGATCTTCCACAGGGTGCGCCGCGTGAAGTTGAACAGCCGCGCCACCAGCACATCGGGGAACTGATCGAGGCGGATGTTGTAGATATTGACCGCATCGTTGAAAAACTCGCGACGGTCGGCGATCTGGTCTTCGATCTCCGTAATGCGCGCTTGCAGATTGCGAAAGGCTTTATCCGCCTTGAGCTCGGGGTAGCGCTCGACGACCATGAACAGCGACCTCAGGGTGTCGGTCAGCGCATTCTGAGCCTGCAACTTCTCCTCGGTGCTGCCGGCCTGGTCGACCATGGAACGCGCCTTGACCACCGCCTCCAGGGTGCGCTGTTCATGCTGCATGTAGCCTTCGCACACCTTGATCAGCTTGGGCAACTCATCAAAGCGCTGCTTGAGCAGCACATCGATATTACTCCACGCCTTGTCGATGTTGTTTCTCATGCTGATGAAACCGTTGTAGATCACGATGACATAAAGCACCAGCGCGGCCAGGATCAAGGCAAACACGCCCAGGACAATCCATCCAGTCATGGTAAAACCCTTTCTTTAATCTAGATCCGTGAGATCGCCAAGGAACTGCCGATTTGAAGCGGCTTCCCGGATTTCACCGAGTGAGGAGTGAGGGGTGAGGAGTAAGGCGTAGAATCAAGGACGAAATCAGCTTTTACGCTTTTTCTCTTCACTCTTTAGCCTCACGCCTCAAGGATTCAAGTTTAACATAGAGATATTGTCCGAGGGACCGCAGGGCACGACGGTTGAGTTCTGAGGTAGCTGTTTGAGCCGCAGGCGAGTTTGTCACCGAAAACGATGCCGTCGTGCCCTGCGGTCCCTGCTGAACAGTTACAATCCTTGTACATCAATGTTGACCATTGCCCCCAGCCCTCAGCCAACGAATCCGACAGTCTCCAGAAAATTTTTCAGCGCCCAGACAGCGGCAAACAGCGCTCCCAAAAACAGCCCGGCCATGCTCCATGTATACGACCGTGTCAGATGCACCTCCGATTCCGTCTGCGAGATGATAAAAGGCCGTGTATGGCTGTAGCTTCGGCCTATCTCCACAGTGGCAGAGCCGGACTGCGGAGTCTGACGTTGGCGTAGTTGAGCGTGCAGAATCTTCTCTTCCACATCGGCACGCGCCGCGTCCCACTCATCCGTATCGATGCGACCATCGCCGTTGCGGTCATATTTTTTCAGCATCTGCGGATCGTTCTTGAGTTCCCGTAAAGCCTCGCGCAGGCGTTCCCCCAGACTCGGCCCAACCTTTTTAAGCGGCCGGGCGGTTCCGAGAATATAAAGAAACGCTCCCTCGTGAATCACCTCTTCCACCCATTTTTCATCGGGGTCCGTGCCGCTCCAGGATCGCACCATCAACCCCTCCTGACCGGGAAATCCTTCATGACGGACCCGTGCGCTTACCCGCGCCCCCTCCGGATTAATGGTCACGGCCCCGGTACCGTCCTCAAGCAGGAAGGGCACCGCACCGCTGTCGCTCTGACGAAACAGCTGCCAGCCGGACTTTCGGTTGCGGCGATAACGCCTGAGACGATACCACACACAGGCGGTCTGAGTGGCCGGAGAAACAAGCGCGTACTTGCGGCGGGCACGGCCGTGAAGTTCCACCATCCCCATCGCCATGGAGCGGATGCGGCTGGTGGGGGTGTTCTCGATCAGGCGCTTGAGGCGCAGGCAATAAAAGCCGCCGACAAACAGGGCGGCGCTGAGTAATGCAGGCAGTGCTCCGGTCCGCAGCCCCTCGTAAAAAACTTTCCCGATCAGTTCATGCGCCCCCTGCGAAAAAACACCTGCCCCGGCAACAACGGCCACAGCCACCGGCAGCACCCGCGTCCAGCTCCAGCGGCGCGAGGCAAGAGCCTGTTCGGGGGGAGGCGGCAAAGTGACCTTTTCCGAATCCCCTTCGGAGGGAGAAGAGGCCTCATCGTCTTTTTCGATCTCTTCCCTGATCACCGCATGCAATGGGAAGGCAGAAACCTCAACTCCCGGCTGTGAGTCTTGGTGCGCTTCTTTCTGCAGCACCAGATCACTCATCAACCAGCCATAGCGCGTCAGGGCTTTCAAATTGGCCGCTCGGGCGTCATCTCCATCATCGGGGCGGCGCAACTGACAGCCGGGCAGAAGCGCAAGGCCGAAATCGCAATCGAGGATGAACTCCCCGGCATACTCACCGACCAGCTTCAGAAGCTGCTCCATGTTCCCGGTGCTGCTCAAACAGGCGCGCTCACCCAAACCTTGCGGATTGAATCCCCCCGTGACCAGACGCAGGGCGGTCACAACCCCCTGCTTTTCATCGAGCACATAGAGATCGAGGACGGAATGACTGCGCAGGACTTCTTTCTTCAATTCGAGATCGGTCATGGGGGAGATGCCCGCCATACCGCGATAGGTGTTCTGCACCATCAGCTGACTGAGATTTTTGCTGATAATGCGGCCGGAAAGATCGGCAAGGATCGCAAGAACCCGGCTGCCGCGTTCAATGCGCAGCGGCTCGGCGGGCTCGGAAAATTCCAGGTAATCGTCACAAATGGTGACCTGCCGCACGCGAAATGGCGCATGAGGAGGCGTCTTCGGACGAATTATATGTGCCTGGATGCCATGTTGTCCCACCAGTTCGGCCAGTCCTGCGAGTTTTCCAGGTTCGCTCCGGGCCAACAGCGCCGCACCGCGCCCCACCAGTCGTTGTCGGGCAGTGAAAGAATCAATCTGATGTTTATCCCCCAGAAGTGTCAGCAGGTTCTGGATTTCATCGTTTTCGGAAGAAGAACGGACGACGATCAGATAGTCAGTATCACTCATAGGATGCTCATATTCGTTAACTCAACAGGCTGGGCTGTACTGTCAGAAAAACATGTTCTGTCTTAGGGATGCTTAGAATTAAGCAATTTTCAGGCCCGCATTAAAACTGAGAGATCAATTGTCGTCACCCAGGAGAAGCATGACGCGAAATGACCACTTTATGCCAAATTTTGCGTACTTGTTTCTAACGTGTCGTAACTGTTCAGCATGGGGTCGTAACTCCCATGACAAGGGACACTTTGCTCCATCCCTGGTCGTTTGATTGGCGCCATCCCTGGGGCCAGACAATCTTGACATGGGAGTTACGACCTTGCGAAGTGAATAGATACCACGGCTCAATATTTTCAGAAAATTACAGTATTTTTACAAGGCACTAATCTTGCTTGACAAACCTTCATCACCCAAAGACAAAAAGTGTTATTTTCGCGATGGGAGCGTTCCATGAGTTTCAGACCAGGCAACCTTCTTCCTGTCTCCAGCAATCGCGGCTTCACCCTGGTTGAAGTCCTGGCCGCGTTGGTGATTATTTCGGTCGGGCTGCTGGGACTTGCCGCACTGCAGGGCCAGAGCCTGCGGGGCAACCACAGTGCCGCTATGCGGACGCAGGCTGTCAACCAGGTAGAGAATATCGTCGATCGGATGCGCGCCAACCGCGCTGAAGCCCTGGATGGAGCCTACACCATCGGGATGGGGTTAAACCCAGCGGCGCCCGCTTATTCGGGAATTGTTCTGGTTGATCTCCAGGAATGGAGGGAACTGCTGTCCCAGAGCCTTTCCATGGGTGACGGCTCCGTCACAATTGATGGAGATGTCTGCACGGTGGTTGTTCAGTGGACGGAGCCGGACGGAACCAAGGATCTGACCGTGGTGACTCGCTTATGAAAAATCCTCTCCAAACAATGACGGGCAGGCTGCACTCCAAAAGCGGGATGACTCTCGTTGAGCTGATTGTTGCGATGGCGATCAGCCTTGTTCTCGCCGGCGCTCTTTATCAGATCTTTATCAGCAGCACTCGAAGCTACGCTTTGAACGAAGGGCTGGCGCACCTGCAGGAAAACAGCCGTTATGCCATAAAGATTCTGCGGCGCGACATTCGACAGGCCGGCTATCTGGGGTGTCTTCAGGATAATGCCGCCTACACCAATACATTGAATGATCCAACCGACTTTCTCTTCAATTTCAATCAGGCCGTCTACGGTCTTGAGGCCACTTCTGCGACAACCTGGGCAGACGAACTCGGTCCGGCAGACCCGACGGCCATCGGTTTTGATGGCATGAACCTGGCTGACCCTACTGGCGGCAGCGACATTCTGGCCATCCGCGGCATGATGGGCAACCAGCTCTTTTTTCTCGAAACGCCCATGCCGAGCACCTCCGCAGACATGAAACTTGAAGACGGGACGACCGGAATCGACGATGGCGACATCCTGATGATCACCGATTGCCGGCATGCTTCAGTCTTTCAAACCACCAACTATACGGCCGTTAACGGCAACCTTGTCCATAATACGGGCACGGGCACCCCGGGAAACTTCACCAAAGATCTTGGGCACGCCTATCCTCCAGGGGCCCAGCTTCATAAGCCGGCAACGACTCTCTATTTCATCGCGAAAAATGCGGCCGGGCAACCCTCCCTTTTCCGCAAGGTTGGTTTGGCCGACGCGCGGGAGTTGGTCGGTGGCATGGAAAATATGCAGGTACGCTTTGGAGAAGATCTCGACGGGGATGGTGCCGCCGACACCTACGTCGATGCCAATGCCGTGACCGACTGGAATACTGTGGTCAGTGTCCATATCGCCCTGCTGCAGCGCACTGTTTCCGAGGTGCCCGGCAGGCCTGTCGACAACGCAGGGTATGACATCAGCGCAGACGGCAACATCGATTTTACCGCACCCGGAGACCGGCGTCTGCGCAGAGTCCTGACCACAACGATCGGATTGCGCAACCATTTGCGCTGAGAGGCTGTCGATGAATCCAGCAAGAACATTATCTGATCAACAAGGCGCGGTGCTGATCAGCGGGCTTATGCTTTTACTGGTGCTTACTCTGTTGGGAGCAGCAGCCCTGCAGGGCACCACGAATCAATATCGAATGGCGGGAGATTTCGTCCAGCAAGAGCTTGCCTTTCAGGCAGCCGAAGCCGGACTGCGCGACGCGGAAGCCTGGCTGGAAAACACGGTCGTTCTGCCTGAATTCAATAACAGCAATGGGCTCTATCAGCCAGCCCCCCAGCTTGCCTTCCAGGCCGGCATCTGGGCGGATGAAACTCCTGCAAATTATATCACCTACCAGGGTGACGACCTCGGTGACCCTCTCCCCTTTCCTTTGCCCCGCTACATCATCGAGTTCATGGCCGAGGTCGATGTCAGCGGCAACGATTCGATTAAATTTGCACCTGCCGCAGGCGACGCTCCAAGGATCTTTCGCATTACCAGCCGCGGAGTCGGTCCCAACGGACGCAGTACGGTCATCCTGCAAACAACATTTATTCGCTGAGAGAGGTCAGAGTTTTGAAGATGAGACGGTATTTTTTCGGTTTCGCCCTGCTTTTGCTGTTTATTGTACCTGTCGGGCCCCTCTCCGCCATGGTCGTACCGCAGGGAACCCTCGACGCCATTCATGCTGAACGCCGGGAGGTTGTGATCGATCGCCAGAATTACTCCCTGGCCGAGGACGTCAGAATATATCTTGAGTCCGATCCAGAACAGACGCTGGAACTCTCCGCCCTGCGCGGAGGGCAAAAAGTCGTCTACGATCTGAGTTATCCGTCGGGCCAGTCACCCAGGATCAAGGTTCTTGTCATACAGGATTAATAGATAACAGATACCTGTCCGGCCTGGGGTCGCAGCTTCCATGGCAAGGGTGTCTGGCGTCAGGGAGGGCGCCAGTCAAACGGCCATGGAGGGCGAAAAGTGTCCCTTGTCATGGGAGCTGCGTCCCCAGGACGTAAATAGGTACAAAAACAGGTTGCCACTGAAGGGACGTTATTATGTCCGATGCCGGAAAACAGAACAAAGCTGCCTCCTGGTTGATCTCTACAGTCCTGAGTGCCCTACTGGCCCCGTTGCTGATTTTTGCAGGCTCAACCGGCGTTCAGGCTGAAATATCCCAGGTTCCGCTGTTTCTCACCGTGGAAGTCGAGCCCAATATCGTTTTCGTCATCGACGATTCGGGCTCCATGCACTTTGAGACGCTTCCCGATGAAGTGTCCATGGATACCTTCGGCGGACTCGAATGGTGGCACCGCGGCGTTTTCTACATGTTTCCTCCCGCCGACCGTATCTACGGCGGCGACACCGATTACTGGCGCAGCAGCACCTATCGGGGTTTCAATCTGCACAATATCCCCGGATTCGGAGCCACCGATCGCTGGGCCGCGTTTTTTCGTTCCCACCACAACAACGCCATGTATTACAACCCGCAGACAAGGTATCTGCCCTGGGTCTCAGCGGACGGAACGCCCTGGCCGGACGCCGATCCCGGCGCCGCCTACCACAACCCTGCCGATACAGACAAGGGCAGCCGCAATCTCACCGCCAATAACTGGCAATATGGCTGCTGGATCAATCCGGCAGCCAACAACTGGACTTCAAACTGGGGGCTGTGTTCTTCGGAGAGCCGCAGTTTCTATCCAGCGACTTATTTCAATTATCAAGGCGGAGATGTCAACGAAGCCTCGAGCTATGAACGCATCGAGATAAAAGCGGGCAACGGTCCCTTTATCGGGGGTCCCAAACGCACGGACTGCGCAGACCCCGACGCCTGCACCTATGAAGAGGAGATTCAGAATTTCGCCAACTGGTACACCTACCACCGCTCCCGCATCCTCACTTCGCGCGGTGGCATCGGCCGTGCTTTTGCCGCCCAGGGCGAAGACATTCGCGTCGGATACGGTACGATCAACGCGGGCAGTTCCTATCTGGACTCCGAAGCCAGTCCAGGAACCATGGTGCGCGGAGTCAGGTCATTCTCCGGTACCGATCGGGAGGAGTTTTTTTCTCTTCTGTATGAACGCGACATTCCCTTGTCCGGCACTCCCCTGCGACGTGCACTTGATGATGTCGGCCAGTATTACACCCGCGAGGATGCCCGCGGCCCCTGGAACACAACGCCCGGGGCCACCGGCGGGTCAAATCTCGCCTGTCGCAACAGCTATACGGTTCTGATGACGGACGGTTACTGGAATGTCGGCAACGAGCACGCCGCCCGCCATTCTTCGAGGCGGGCCAACGTTGACGACCAGAACGGGCCGAGCATTCTCAACCCCGTCCCCCTGGCTGAAAATTTTCAATACACCCCCGAACCTCCCTATCAGGACGATTGGTCCGACACGCTTGCCGATGTCGCGATGTATTACTGGAACCGTGATCTCTGCCCGAATATTTCCAACCGCGTACCGACTTCAGTTTTCAACGAAGCCTACTGGCAGAGCATGGTGACCTTCGGCGTCGGCCTCGGGGTTTCGGGGACTCTCGACCAGAAAACGGATCTGGGCTCTCTCAAGTCCGGAGACCTTGACTGGCCCGACCCGACTACGGATGCCACCCCGAGGGGAGCCAAAATTGACGATCTCTGGCATGCATCTCTCAACAGCAGGGGCGATTTCTTCAGCGCCATGGACCCCGAAATTTTTTCCGAAAAGCTTGGCGGCCTGTTGGCGTCCCTCGTCGACAGGAAGACGGGGACTGCTGCGGCTATCGCCACCAACTCCACACGCCTGATCGATAACACCCTCATCTATCAGGCACGTTTCGACAGTGAAACATGGAGCGGACAGATCCTGGCCTACAACATCAACAGCGATGGATCGGTGGGAGAGGTGGAATGGGATACGCATGACTCCGGCAAGGTCCCTGCGCATGGGGATCGCAGCATCTTTACCTGGAACGGCACGGACGGGGTCCCCTTCACCGTGGCGGGGTGGGACAACCTTTCAAGCGTGCAGCGCACGGACCTGCGTGCCGGAGGCTCGGACGATCAGGGCAAAGATCGACTCAACTGGCTGCGCGGCGATCAGAGCATGGAAAACGATCAGGAGGGCGGATACCTGCGCCCGCGGGAACATATCCTGGGCGACATCGTCAATTCCGACCCCCTGATTGTCGGCGCACCCGATTTCCAGTATCAGGATTTACCCGCCGGCACCCCGGGCAGGGACACCTACAAGTCTTTTCGCATCGACAATGCCGCACGGACGCGCCTGCTCTATATCGGCGGCAATGATGGGATGCTGCACGCCTTCGATGCCAACACCGGCGTTGAACAGTTTGCCTATGTCCCTGCCGCAGCTTCCTCGGCGGGGCTCGCCAACCTGAGCGACCCGGATTATGTTCACCGGTATTACGTCGACGGTTCTCCCAGTGTCGGCGATGCATACCTGAATGATTCCTGGAAAACTATCCTCATCGGCACCATGGGGGGCGGCGGGCGCAGCGTCTTCGCCCTCGATGTCACCGATCCGGACACTTTCGATGAGAGCAATGTCCTGTGGGAGTTCTCCCATCCGGATATGGGCTACGCCATCGGAAAACCGGTCCTTGCGCGCCTGCAGAACGGCCAGTGGGCGGTTCTGTTCGGCAACGGTTACGGCGGCGACAGCCACCGCGCGCAACTGTTCATTGTTGATGCGCAATCCGGGGAGCTTATCCGCCGGATCGATACGGGTGCGGGCTCAGCCGGAGATCCCAACGGCCTGTCCGTTCCGGCGCTGCTGACCGACGCCCATCGCACCGTGACCACGGCCTATGCCGGAGACCTGCATGGGAATCTCTGGAAATTCGATCTAAACGACGAATTGGCTTCGGACTGGGACATCCCCTTTGTCACCAACCCCGGCGCAGTAAGACGCCCCCTGTTCACTGCCCGCGACAATTCGGGGCAGATGCAGCCCATTACCGCTCCGTTGGAGCTCGGCGCACACCCTGAAGGAGGCGTGATGGTCTACTTCGGCACCGGTAAATACTTTGAAGTCGGCGACAACATTGTCGGGGCCAACCCACCTGTTCAATCCTTTTACGGGATATGGGACAACGACTCCCGCATCACGGAAACGGATCGAAGCTCCCTTGTCTCCCAGACCATCCTGGCAGAAGGCGTCCTGCACGATTCATCCGACGATCAGCTGCGGGCGGTCTCTCAGAATTCCGTCGATTACAATGCCAACCCCTCACCTCAGCGCGGCTGGTTCATCGACCTCGTCTCTCCGGTTGCCGGCCTGCAGGGAGAGCGTGTCGTCAGCGCGCCGGTGCTGCGTCGCGGACGGGTCATCTTTTCGACTCTGATCCCTCTGGCGGACCCCTGCTCTGCGGGCGGAACGAGCTGGCTTATGGAACTCGACGCCGTGATGGGCTCACGCCTGGATGAATCGGTTTTTGACGTGAACGACGATACGGAAATCGACGACGATGACAAAATCACCATCATTGTCGATGGCACAACCATGACGGTTGCTGCCAGTGGCATTCAGTCCCAGGTCGGCATTATCAAAACCCCGGCAGTTATCGAAGCAGGTGACCTGGAATATAAATACTTCGGTGGATCGGAGGGAGGGATCGCCGTTATACGCGAAAAAGGAGGCGATGCCGATGAGCTGGGCCGACGCTCCTGGAGGCAACTGCGCTGACTGTTTGAGCCGCAGGCGTGTTTGTCATCGCAAACGATGTCGTCACGCACTGCGGCCTCACTAGTTATCTCTTGATTTACTTCTCATCCTCAACCGGCTCCAGACGCGCCAGCACACCGTTTCCATGGTCGGTCAGCAGGTAGATTAAGCCGTCCGGTCCGACGCGCACATCGCGGATGCGTCCCAGTTCATCTTTCAGAAGGTGGTCCTCCTCGACCAGTTCTTCTCCGTCAAATCTCAAGCGGACCAGCATCTGCCCCGCCAATGCTCCAACAAACAGATCCCCCTGCCAGCGGGGGAATTTATCGCCGGTGTAAAAAGCCATTCCTGAAGGTGCGATGGAAGTGGGCACCCCAGGTGAACCTAAAGAAATGTTGCGCTTCCGAAGGATTGGGTGGCTCTGAAGACGAACCATATCGGCCTCCACCAAAAATCTGGTATTTAAGCTGATCAAAAAGAATCCCCCTCCCTGACCCGTTCTGCGACCTTGCGAAAATGGAAACCATAGACGGCATAGGTAATGGCCAGGGGGAAAAGGCGCGGCTTTCTGAACAGGGACCAGAAAAACAGTTTCCAGAACTGGAGGCGCTCCTTACCAATTACTCCCAACCAGAGAATCGACTTGAACAATGCGCCGATATGTCCCTTCTGCAAATGGAATTTTCCCTTCGGGCGAGGATTGTATTCCTTGAACAAGCTGATCACCCGCTGGTAGTACTGTTTAGGATCGTAAATGGTATCGAGAATTTTCTGATAGCCAAGGCGAAGTGCTTCCGGATTCATGCGCGGAATAAAATTGACGTCAAAAATCGTATTCTCACCAGACGAATCCTTAAGCAAGCGACCCTCGCCCTCCAGCCGCTGGTAGAGACGGGTTCCACGCAGCGCGGAAAGTACGCCGACCATAGCGGTCACAATGCCGCTTTCCTGAATGAACCTGATCTGTTTTTCGAAAATTCCCGGCGTATCGCTGTCAAATCCGACAATAAAACCACCATGAACCTGTAATCCGGCCTGCTGAATGCGTTTGACGGAATCGATCAGGTCGCGGTTTCTGTTCTGGAGTTTGCAAGTTTCCGCAAGCCCTGCATCGTCGGGAGTTTCGATGCCGACAAAGACCTCTTCAAATCCGGCGAGCACCATCCATTCCATCAACTGCGGGTCGTCTGCAAGATCGACAGACGCCTCCGTATAGAAATAAAAGGGGTAATCCTTCTCCTTCATCCATTCGACGATGGCGGGCAGCACCTCATTCTTGAGGGTCGGCTTATCGCCGATAAAGTTGTCATCGACAAAAAAGATCGCGCCACGCCAGTCGCGCGCATACAGACTCTCCAACTCATCGATAATCTGGCCAACTTTTTTGTTGCGGGGCCGGCGTCCAAACAGAGCGGTGATATCGCAGAACTCGCAGTCGAAGGGACAACCCCGCCCGTACTGGATGTTCATGGCCGCGTAATCTTTCATGTCGATCAGGTCCCACAGAGGAATCGGCGTCTGTTCGATCTGCGCCCACTGCTCTGCACGGTAAATATGACGGGGTTCGCCCTGCTGCAGATCCTGCAGAAAAGGCGGCAGGGTCACCTCCCCTTCCCCCAGCACCAGGTGATCGACCTCGGGCAGGGTTTCATGATAGGAGGTGAACAGCGGCCCTCCGGCAACAGTCTTGACCCCAAGGCGTCGACACCGTTCGATAACTTCGCATGCCGATTCTTTCTGAATCGTCATGGCACTGATGAAAACGTAATCCGCCCACATCAGATCTGCGTCTGAAAGGGAGCGGACATTCATGTCGACCAGTTTCTTTTCCCAATCTCCAGGCAGCATTGCAGCAATGGTCAACAATCCCAACGGCGGAAAACTGGCTTTACGGTCGATGAATTTCATCGCATAGCGAAAGCTCCAGAAAGTGGTCGGATAATGAGGATAAACCAGAAGAATTTTCATACTTGAACTCCTCGAGAAGCGATACCGTAGGTTCTGTTAGCCCTCATCGCAGCACCCCTCTTATGATTACGTCCACAGCCTCATCGGGGGAAAGCCCGTGGGCCAGAAGCGTCTCCAGCTGGCGCTGGTCGACCGTGCCGATAGCTGCCTCATGAGTCACTTTCGCCAGCGGATGAGTGACGTTGACAATCGGGACGGCCCGGGCGACCGCCTGATCTCTGACCAGTTCCATGCAGTCCACATGTCCCCGTGCGCCGGCAGCGTTTCCTGAGGTCGAACCGATGATCTCGGCCGAAGCATGATCCCGCAAAGCGATTCTTGATTTAATCAGACCACGGGAGTTCTCTCCTTCGAGAACAATCTTTTCACGGATTTTGATCATATCGCTGCCGCTGCCGGAAACGCGTGCGATCAGTTCCGTAACCGAGTCGGCATAGCCGGTGATGGTATAATCCATATCCAGGCTGCCGACGCGACCGCTTGTCAGGTTGAACTCGCTGTTGAAGCGACCGCCCTCACCTACCTGCACCTGGCTTTTCGGGACAACTTCAACCCCACCCTGAGGGCCATGTACGTGAGTTTCGTTATAGCGCAACCTGGCTCCCTCCCCGATTTCAACCCGGGCAATCATTGCATGACGAACCTTCTCGGCATTAGGAAACAGGCAGTGGGCGATAAAATCAACCGAGGAGTAAGGCTCGAGCACAATGTCCATTTCGATCTGCTGAAGGCCTTCAGAATGAACGACTCCGAAACAGAGATGAACGGGATTGGAGATTCTAACGTCCTCAGCTACCCTGATTCTCGCAACAATGCCGTGTGGGGTTTCCTCGGTGTCCACCTTCAGTCCTTGCACCTGCCGTGCGCTCAGGATGCGGTGCTCGACGGCCAGAAGATGCGCCACCTCCAGGTCTTCGAAAACCTCACGGTCGCCGCCGCTTGAACCGAAAGCTTCCAGCAGAAGGTCATTTTCACTCATATCCACACTCCACTCCGTCGCACAAAAGACATTTTCTGTTCTGATAGTGAGCGGCCACATGCCGAGGATCGCCGGTGCACACGATGCGGCCGTCACAGATCTGGGAGGCATGATCGGCGCAGCCGGCAATCTCTTCGCGGTGAGTGATGAGCAGAACTGCCGCACCGGATTGCCTGAAAGAATCGATCACCTGGAGGATATCCCGGGTCGACAGCATATCGATGCCTGAATCAGGCTCGTCGAGAATCGCTAGGCGAGGTTTAAGCGCCAGCACCGATGCGAGTTCTATCCGTTTCCGTTCACCACCGCTGAGATTCTTGTCGACCATTCGTTTGGCGTACGAAGAGGGATCCAGTCCAACCTGTTTCAGGTACGAATCGGCGTCGAGTGTTTTGTCATGCAGGCAAAGATACTCATCCACCCTCAGGCCTTCGAATCGAACCGGTTCCTGCCAGGCCAGCGAGATCCCAAGACGCGCACGTTCGTGGATTTCAAGATCGTTGATTTTTTGTCCGTCAAAAACAATCTCCCCTTGCTGCGGGCTCTGTCTGCTGCACCCCATGATCAGATATGCAAGGGTGCTTTTTCCTGTGCCATTGGTCCCGATCAGGGCATGCACCTCGCCGGAATCAAGGGACATATCCAGGTGGTCGATAATGGTGCGGTCAGGGGTCCGGTAAACGATATTGCGCATTTCCAGCAAGGACATGCCATAACCTCCCGAAAAGTAGTTCTTTCACTTTGACATTATCATCTTATCTCATGAGAGAACGAAGGCAAATTGCGCGGTCGAAAACGGTGCTCATTCACCGTCGAGTCAAATCGTATCCTTGTAACGCAATAATTTTGGTGTAGATTCTGAAGACCGGAATCTGCTCTTCACAGAACGAGACCATCTGATTTCAGAGGGACGCCATGTTAAGAACACTTTTCATTTCATTTGGCATATTTACGGTCATGGCTGTGACATCTTCTTTTTCAGCGCATGCCGCAGAGGAGAGTTACGATATGGATAAAGAACCGCAGACCATCAAAAAAGCCATTTTTGCCGGAGGATGCTTCTGGTGTATGGAACCGCCTTTTGAAAAACTGCCGGGAGTTGTTTCCGTCGTTTCAGGATACACAGGGGGAACTGTAAAAAATCCTTCCTATGAACAGGTGACATCTGGAATAACCGGCCACCTTGAGGCGGTTGAAATCAGCTATGACCCTGAGCAAATCAGCTACCCGGAATTGTTGGAGGTGTTCTGGAGGAACATCGACCCGACCGATGATGGAGGACAGTTCATTGATCGTGGCAGTCAGTATCGCAGCGCCATCTTCTACCTGGATGAAGAGCAGCGCCGCCAGGCGGAACAGTCCCGGGAAGAGTTAGCGCGATCGGGAAAATTCAAGCGACCCATCGTCACTGAAATCCTTCCGGCGTCGGCGTTCTATCCGGCTGAAGCCTATCACCAGGATTACTACAAGGAAAACCCTTTGAGATACCGCTTCTACCGCTCGGGGTCCGGCCGCGATCTTTTCCTGGAGAAAACATGGAAAGATTCAGAATAATTCGAGCTAGGGTATACATTTTCAGCATGCTATGTTTTTTTCATATCAAACAACGCTTCTTCGGGACCGAACCTTACACCACTCTGCCGCAGGCTGTTAGTGAAACGGCCGCAACCCTTTTGGCTGGGCATGATACGGGAGAAACCAACCGGGGCTATATCAGGATGCGGCTGACCATGGGCGGGGTTGCCGATCTTCTCGGCATGAGTTTTGGTCTGTTTCGGTTCTTGCACAATTCCAGGGGATCATTACTCGTGCACGAATCTCTGCCACACTCCAGCCACCAGCCAGGTTATCACTACTGAAGTCCCCAGCAGTCCAATGGAGACCAGCATCTGGTTGAGCAGCATAGGGCGCAGCACCAGGACCATCCCAAGCATGAACATCATTGTCCCGGAGAGAAGCTTCAGCACCCGCCCCTGCCATTCACTGAGTTTGGAGGCGCCCAGAGTAAAAGTGAAAATCAGCAGGATGACCGCCAGAGGGGTGATGTAAACCAGGTTGTAAAGAACGAGAAAAAGATAATACTCCCAGGTCAGCAACTCATGCAGAGTCAGCACCCGGGTGAAAATCATGGGAAAACCTGCCGTGCACAGCAATTCATACATATTTGCAGCGGCGGCCAGGACGATGGTCGCCCCGATCATCGAAATCAGACTTGAGGCTTTGAGCAGACCGCGCATTCTCTCAAACAGTTTCGGTTTGGCTGAATCGGGGATCGAAAGACTTACCCCCTGCTTGAAAAAGAAAAAGTCCTTGATGTTGACAGCGCCCATCACCACAGCGAGAACTCCCGCCGCGAGCGTCAGGCCGCGCAGTTGGCCGAATGAGAGAAAGAGATTGAGCCAGGCCGCCATGAACAGGAAATAAAACAGCCCCGAGAAGAAGATGAAAATGCCTCCCACCAGCAGCATGCGCGGCTTAGAGCGCAGATGAATCAGCAGGCTCAGTAGAAAAAGAAGCACGAAAAAAGCGCAGGGGTTCAAGCTGTCAAGCAGCCCGACAATCAGGGTAAACAGGGGCAGCGACAGGGTGCGGCCGTCAACTTCTCCAACCCAGGGCACAAAAATTCGAGTTGGCCCCACATCAGATTCATCCGAATATGAAGGTATCCGCTGCGGGTCCAGGCGTCCGGATTCGGCAAGTTGCAAAGTATCGTCACACCCGCTTTGCAGACATTCCTGCACGGCCGCTTCCAACTGGCTCTGCTGCTCCAGTCCGATTCCGAACCAGGCTCGGTTTCCCAGAAAGATTGAAGGCGTAACAACCGATGCGTCGAACAGATCACTCAGAAAGAGCAATTGTTCAAAGTAAGCGCGATTATTCCAGATGTCCCGCACATCGACCTTCAGGCCAGGATGGCGCGAAGCCAGAAGATTGAGAAACTCTTCGGTTTTTCGGCAATGGGGGCAATTTTCTGCGGAATAGACCAACAGAACAACCTCAGCGGGACCCGCCGGGCTGGACTCTGCCCCCCATGCGCCAGGGTTCCAGTCTCCAGGCAGAAAGAGGACAATGATTACAAATAAAAACCAGGTGGTCAGAACTTTGGTCATGGGAGATTTTCCCTCCAGGATCAACCTGCCCCTGTTTTTATTTTACCATTGCTGCACTTTTGTGCTGTATTCTTTAAGAGTTGCCAACCTATCTTATGAACCTGTGTGATGAATAGAAGGAGATATGCATGATAAATCTACGTATTTTGCCTATTGCGTCGGTCGAGCCAACAGATATTCGATGCGACCCGGCAGAAGTACCTCGAACTCATCTCTGCGATGAAAGAGGCAGAATCCAAGCTTGAACCCGCCTTGGTCCCATTGCGCGACCAGGTGCTTTTCATGAAACACAACCTGAACGCCAGAGCGATTGCCGGCTTGAAAAGCGAAACAAAATCGGTTCAGGCCAATGTGTGGACACCCTGGTGCGGTCCATTGAAAATGCCGTGGCACGGGCCGATGAATTCATCGCTTCTCTGGAAGAATGACAGATTGTACGAGGCGACCCCTTAAAAACGAAAGGTCGCCTCGTACTACGACAAAAACAGATCAGAATTGATAAAAAAAGTAATCGGACTTGCGGTAATCATAAAGCGAAACAACATTATCGATGACGTGACCGCTGAAATGGGACAGGGAATCATGGTCGATTCCATCGAACAGCCGCCCCTGAACACTCAGGCACACGTGGTGATCTTTGTCATCGAGAAGGCAGAAGTTCGAACAGTCCGGGCTGCGCTTGACCTGACAGCCTTTTTCGGGATCATGCATGGAGACCCTGGGCATCGGCACATCGACCCCGACATTCAGAAACCTTTCGCGATCGCGGTCATATATGGCGGCAGATTTTTCGTCTTTGATTAAACTCCCTGCAATGTAGGCGATGGTGGCTCGCATGTCTTCGCTCATCCGTCTCCATCCTTTCCGGCACCTTTCGCGCCCGTTCTTGAAGCCATGGCTGCACTTGACACATGCCGATAACACACAAAGTAATAATTTCCATACATGCTACAAGATAATGTATACATCAACTCAAAACCATTTCAAGTTATTTTTTCGCTATTTGTTCAGAGGGCAAATTGACAGGAGGTCCATGAGTGGGAAGCCGGATGAGCTTATAAAAGATGCGACTGGCCTTGTTCCTGGTGCTTACGATAACGTTGCAAGCCCCAGGATATGCACAGAGTGGGGATAAACCTTCTCAAATCAAAGTTTTTTCCGTCAAACAGGAGCAATACATTATGACTGAGAAAATTTCAAAAACGGCTGAAGAGTGGAAGCGGGAATTGACCGAAGAGCAGTTCCGCATACTGCGTCGCAAGGGAACCGAGCCTGCATTCAGTGGAAAATACTGGGACAATCACGAGGCGGGGACATATCGCTGCGCAGGATGCGGTCTCGATCTATTCTCATCAAAAGATAAGTTCGACTCGGGCACAGGCTGGCCCAGTTTCACAGCACCTGTCGCCCAGGAAAACATTCAGACCCAGGAAGACCGCGGCTTCTTCATGACGCGGACCGAAGTCCTGTGTGCGCGCTGCGAGGGTCACCTTGGGCATGTTTTCAAGGACGGTCCCAAACCAACCGGATTGCGCTACTGCATCAATTCCGCCGCGTTGGATTTTGTACCCGTGGACTGATGTGATTCTTGACTTCTCCTTTTTCTGGGCGTACGCTATTACGTACACGAGATAAGGAGAAAGATATGCCGACAATCACTGCGACCGAAGCAAGAAAGAGCCTGTACCGCATCCTCGATCAGGTTTCAGAAACCCATGAACCGATACAGATCACGGGCAAGCGTGGCAATGCTATTTTGATTTCTGAAGATGATTGGAGGGCCATCCAGGAAACACTTTATCTTCACTCAATTCCCGGGGTGAAAGACTCGATCATTGAAGGGATGAAAACACCCGTCGACGAGTGTGACAAGGAACTCGACTGGTGAGTTGGAAGATTGTTTACACCAAGCAGGCCCAAAAGGATGCAAAAAAACTCTCCGCATCGGGCATGAAGCCAAAAGCCTGGCGACTGCTCGAAATAATTGCGGAGAATCCATATCAGACCCCGCCACCGTATGAGAAACTTGTCGGTGACTTGGCAGGAGCCTATTCAAGAAGGATCAACATCCAGCACCGGCTCGTCTATCAGGTCCTGGAAGAGATTAAGACGATCAAGGTGCTGCGGATGTGGACACATTACGAATAGTGGATGCACTCAATTATTGATGCTTTTTTGCGAAACATCAATCACTGTCCACAGCAGGAAGACTTGCCACCGCAACAGCCCGATTTTTTCTCCCCGCTTCCCTGAATCATCTCCTCGATCTGCGCATCCAGCGCTTCTTCGATTTCATCAACAATCTCGGAAAACTGTGCAGCAGCCAGCCCCTGCTCACAAGCCGGGCAGGTGAAATAGGTCTGCTTGAACCAACTCAACGGTCGATGAATCGCCTCGCCGCAATAGGGGCATTCGAGACAGATATTTTTTTCGATGGACAATGTCTGGAACTCCTTTTTCATCCCTTTTACTGATTAACGCTAAGCTCAAGCTCCTCCCCCCCCCAGCGGGGGGAGGTTGGGAGGGGGGTGTCCGGTATTTCGCCAAGCGCCCCCACCCTAACCCTCCCCCGCTGGGAACCTGTTTGAGCGAATAGCTGGACGCAAGCGCTAATCAATCCCTTTTTTAACCCGGAAACCTGATTTTTCAAAGGCAGAAGCAAGGTCAGTCTTGACCTTATTGGAACCCTCTTTCTTCGCAGCAAACGGATCTGTACCTCGTCCAGCTCACCGGTTGCTTCCTTGCGGTAGCGGGCGATGAATGGAACCGTCGCTCCTGATTCCAGAAGCGCCACGGTCTGTTCAATTTGAGAGCGCTGCAGCCCGGTGTCCTGCTGCAGCAGGGAAACGATATCAAGTGCGCTCATGGGGCTCCTGCATATAAGTGCGGATATTATTCAAAGGAGATTTTCCTGACCCCGGGGATCCCAGATATCTCAGCAGTCAATTCCCTGCCGATGCGCCTAGTGTGCTGGGTCAGAGTCAAACGGTAGGTCGTGGTCTGGTTTTCCAGGTCCAGGGTAGCACCGATATTGTGGATACGAAGATTTTTTTCACTGAAAATCCTCTCAAGATCGGGATAAATATCAGGCGATCGGTCTGCAGTGATCGTCAGGCAGAGGTAATGGGATTTCACAATGTAGGGCTCAAGGCGTTTAAGAAATACCAGCCCGAACAAAGCTGTGGTCATCGCGATTCCCCCGGCGATAAACATGCCGGAACCAAAGGCCATGCCAAGACCAGCCACCAGCCACAGTGACGCAGCGGTAGTCAATCCATGGACGGAAATACCCTGCTTGAGGATGACTCCAGCCCCCAGAAAGCCGATGCCGGTGACAATCTGGGCCGCCACGCGGGAGGGGTCGAGACGCACCGGGGACACCATCGCATCGAGAGAACCATATTTCAGAAAAAACGACTCGGATATGATCATCATCAGCGCAGCGCCGATCGCCACCAGCAGGTGGGTCCGCAGCCCTGCGGGCCGTCCGTGCTTCTCACGCTCCAGCCCGATAACCCCGCCGGCAATACCGGCGAGAATGATTTTGACCAGGATCGCCAACTCATAGTTATCAACAAGAGTTTGAAATGAAAGCATATAATATCCCGTATTCAGATCATCAGCCTGGCGTGGCCAGCTTCAGACCGATCAGGCCGGCGACAATCAATCCGATGCTGACCAGCCGACCGGCAGTAGCGGGCTCTCCGAAAAGAATAATCCCGAGAATGACCGTACCAACGGCACCGATCCCCACCCAGATGCTGTAAGCGGTGCCCACCGGCAACCCCTTCATCGCCAGCCCAAGCAGCCAGAAACTCAACCCCATCGCCGCAACAGTCCACAACGACGGCCACAGGCGCGTGAATCCCATCGTATACTTCAGGCCAATCGCCCAGGCGACTTCAAATAATCCGGCTAAGACAAGAATAGCCCAAGTCATACGCTGCCCTTAAAAACCAATCAACTCTTTTGCTGCCACGGCCAACGACCTTCGATTTCCATCTCAAGGGTAAAACTGAGGAAAGTGCGGATGACAACGATAACCGCGAGAACCCCGACAGATTCATACGAGAGATCGATCGCAACGGTATGAATAATGTCGGCACCGATCAGAAATTCCAGTCCGAGAATAATGCCTCGCCCAAGAGTCTGGCGCACTTTCTGGCCGATCCTGGCTGTGTTTTCAGCATCTCTGAACTTGAGGCGTTGAATGCTGCCCCACAACAGGCAGTAAATCGCAGAAAGAGTGATCATACTGATGCCGATCGCCTCAGTGATCGCCGCACACCATTCGGCCAGAGGTTTAATAATTTCAGTCATAGATCATCTCCATTCAGACGAAGATCGAAGGAAGCCTGCCACAGATTTCTCACATGGCCCAGCCCTGCCCGTCCGGCCCACAGGTCAGAACACGCGGCCCGTCCTCCGTCACGGCAATAGTGTGTTCAAAATGGGCGCTGCGGGTTCCGTCACGGGTGGCAACGGTCCAATGATCGGGCATCATGATGACATCTTTTTTTCCGACATTGACCATTGGCTCGATGGCCAGCACAAGCCCCTGCTTGATTTTGAAATCGGGCATGCGCTTAGTGAAGAAGTTCGGCACCTGCGGAGGTTCCCAAAGCTCGCGGCCGATTGCATGCCCCACCAGCTCTTCCACCACCGAGAACCCTTCCCCTTCGATATACTGCTGCATCTTGCGGGCGATCTTGCTCCAGCGCACCCCTTTGCGAAGAGCGCCGATGGCCAGCCGCAGCGAGTGCTCCGTCACCTGCAGAAGTTTCTGCGACTGCGCGTCAATCGATCCCACGGGATGCGTCACCGCAGCATCAGCACACCAGCCGTCGAGTTTTACGCCGATATCGATGCTGACGACATCTCCCTCACTCAAAGTACGGGATGAAGGGATGCCGTGCACCACTTCGTTGTTGATCGAAACGCAGGTCGCCGCCGGGAACGGCACCTTCCCAGGAACCCCCTTGAACAAGGGGATGGCATTGTGAGAGGTAATGCAGTCTTCAACCGCCTGGTCGACCTCGCGCGTCGTCACCCCCGGCTCCATGCGGCGAGCCGCCTGCTGGTGGGCTTCCCACAACACCAGACCGGCCCGGCGCATCAATTCGATTTCATCTTGATTTTTCAATGGCATAAATCATATTCCTTCTACAAGATTCTACAAAAACATGGAACACATGCGAAACACGGAAAATCATACCAGAAAAGCCAGTTAAAAACCCCATCAGGATTCGTATCTATTCACCTCGCGGGGTCGTAACTTCCATGTCAAGGGTGTTTGGCGCCAGGGAGGGCGCCAATCAAACGGCCAGGGATGGCGAAAAGTGCCCCTTGTCATGGAAGTTACGACCCCATGCTCAAAAGTTACCAGGATTCTTTAGAGGGTATCAGCGGCTTGACCATCACCGTCCGATAAGCCGCGACAGTCACCAGGCCGGGACGCGCCCCTTTTGGCTTCCGCACATCTTCGGCCCGGGCCGCCATCACCTCGACCTTCCCTGATTGAGCGGCGCGGGAATAAGCTGCAGCCACCGCCGCCGCGTACAGAAGATCCTCCTCCGGGACAGCTTCCCCTTTTTTTGTCACCTTCAGCAGGACGTGACTGCCGGGCACCTGGTAGGCATGAAACCAGAAATCTCCATCGGAAGCCAGCTCCCGGCTGACATAATCGTTGGTTCTGCTGTTCTTTCCCCAGTAAACGCGAAACCCTCCAGGGCTTAAGGCAGCTTGCGGACGGGGTCGGCGATTTCTTGCGAAGCTCTTCTCCATGCGTCCGGCAGAGGGGACAAGGCCGGCTTCTTCAAGTTCGCTCCGGATATCAACCAGATCCTCGGCTTCCCTGGCCTCGGACAGGGAGAATGCCACACCGTCAATCCAGTCCATCTCCTGCTGGGTTTCATGCAGACGGCGTTCAACGTGCTCCGCACCCCGGCACATCTTCTTGTATCTGCGAAAATAATCATCCGCGTTTTCATGAAGCGCGCGGCGGGGATCAAGGTCGATAACAACCCGACTGGGCGGGTCCTCATAATAATTTTCAACCTCCACCTGCTCCATGCCGCGGCGCACCAGGTGCATGTTGGCCAGCAATAGCTCGCCGTACAGCCTGAACTTATCCGCCTTGTCGAGATCTTTCTCCTGCTCCCTGATTTTAGCAAGCCGTCCCTTGACCCGCTTCTGGTGGCGGGCAACCAGCCGTCGCAGAAACTGCTGCTCGCCCAAATCCCCGCTCTCTTCAATCAGTTGACGGTAATAGGCTTCAGCCGCCTGAGAGGGAGAATCAAAACGCTGCCTGGATTTAAGTTCCAGAAAGCGGGGGGCGAAAGGCGAAACGACAAGATCATCAGCCAGGGTGCCCACAACCGGTTCAAAGGCTTTTTCCTGCAGCGCCTCCAACAGGTCGCGCACCAACTCCTGAAGATTGTGCCCAGCGCTTTGTCCCGACGCAAGATCCAGTGCAGCCAACCAGGAGATAGGTGTCAGGGTTTGAGCGAGAAAACGCGCCACGTCCTCGGTGCTCACCGCATCCTGCGGCAACTCTCCATCCCAGCTCTCAAGAGATTGCAGCGGCCTGGGCGGAGGCAGTTGATAAGGCTGCCCCGGCAGAAGCGCGCGCCCGCCGACAGACGCGTCACGCCGCTCCCACAAATCGACGATGATCCCTTGAGCATCCACCAGGAGAAGATTGGCGTGGCGTCCCATCAATTCAACGACTAAACGATAGGATTCCTTCTCAGGGCCGCTGCACTGAAATTCGACGATGCGCTCACCTGAAATCCGCCTGACAGACACAAGCCGTTTGAGTCGCGCGCGCAGAAGCTGGCAGAAACGGGGCGGAGCCGAAGGGTTGGCGAATTTCTGCTCAGTCAGATGCAGGCGTGAAAAGCGGGGGGAAGCCGAAAAGAGCAGACGAAGGGTTTCGCGGCCGGTCCAGAGTTTTGCGATCAGCGTATCGGATTCCGGCTGGTAGATTTTTTCAAAGCGAGCGCCGCTCAATCGGTCTTCAAGCTCAGCGACCACCGCTTCAAGCATAAGCGAATCCATAAACATCCCATTGCGGAAATTGCATAATCTTATGGGTTGCGGTAATTTGTTGCAAGTTTTGATATCGAGTCTCTATTCACCCCGTGGGGTCACAACTCCCATGACAAGGGTGTTTGGCGCCAGGGAGGGCGCCAATCAAACGGCCATGGATGGCGAAAAGTGGCCCTTGTCATGGGAGTTGCGACCCCATGCTGTACAGTTAGCGCGAGCCTACCCTCGCCCAATCCAGGAGGAATTTACGTGCACAAAAAAAACTGGCGCATAGAAACCCAGGCCGTCCAGGGCGGCTACGATCCCAAGCCGTCTGAACCACGCATCCCCCCGATCACACAGAGCACCACTTTCAAATACGACAGCGCAGACCATGTCGCCAAGCTGTTCGATCTTGATGCCACCGATCCTTTCTACACCCGCCTGGGCAACCCCACCTGGGATGCTTTCGAGAAAAAGATTGCCATGATGGAAGGCGGGGTGGCTGCACTGGCGACCTCGTCCGGGCAGGCCGCTTCAACCATCTCTCTGCTCAATATCTGCCGGGCCGGTCAGCATATCGTGACTGCCAGCACGCTCTACGGCGGCACCTATTCCCTGTTCGCCAACACCTTTCCCAAACTTGGCGTCGAAGTCACCTTCATCGACCCCAATGCCGGCGAAGAAGAAATCAAGGCGGCGTTTCGCCCCGAGACCCGCGCCCTGTTTGCCGAAACCATCGGCAATCCCGGCCTGAACGTGCTCGATTTCGAGAAATTTTCCCAAATTGCCCGCGACATGCAGGTCCCGCTGGTCATCGACAATACGTTCGGAACACCCTGCCTGTGCCGCCCCTTTGAGCATGGCGCCAATATCGTCATCCATTCCGCCACCAAGTATATCGACGGCCACGCCACCAGCCTCGGCGGCGTCATCATCGACGGCGGCAACTTCGACTGGAACAACGGCCGCTATCCTGAACTCACCGAACCCGATTCAAGCTACCACGGCCTGCGCTACACGGAAAAGTTCGGCCCCATGGCCTATATCATCAAGGCGCGGGTGCAGTACATGCGCGATCTTGGCATGGCGCTCGGCCCCATGAACGCCTGGATGTTCAACCAGGGCCTGCATACCCTGCCCCTGCGCATGGAACGTCACAGCGTGAACGCTCTCGCACTGGCGAAGCACCTTGAAAAACACGACTGCGTCAGCTGGGTCAACTATCCAGGACTGCCCAGGCACCCCACCTACGAGCTGACGAAAAAATACCTCCCCCTCGGCGCCAGCGGGGTGCTGACCTTCGGCATCAAGGGTGGCACTGAAGCGGGCAAGAAATTCATGGAAGCCTGCAAGCTGATCGCCCTGGTGGTTCACGTGGGCGATGCGCGTTCCTGCGTGCTGCATCCGGCCAGCACCACCCATCGCCAGTTGAGCGAAGAACAGCAGAAAGCCTCCGGCGTCAGCCCTGATTTGATCCGTCTTTCAGTGGGCATTGAACACATTGATGATCTGATCGAGGATGTGGATCAGGCTTTGCGGGTGAGTCAGGGGGGATGAGAACCTTTTTTTCAACGGAGAGGCGGAGAGGAGAAGAGAGGCGCGGAGAAGCATCTTATGTTTATTCCCTCCCCCAGCGGGGAGGGTTAGGGTGGGGGCTGGTTTAATAAGCAGCGCAGGTCTTCGTTTCTCAAGCTCCCCCCTCCCAACCTCCCCCCGCTGGGGGGAGGAGATTATTGATCTGTCGGATATTTTTACAGCGGACTTGCCGTTTATCGGGGGTCCACTTTTCTTTTTGTTCTTTATAAGCGGGTTGATCTTTTCCGATAATTTGATATAGATGGCGAATAGCTTCTTGATCGTTTTTCTTGTTTTTAAATACCTGATTCTCGCATAAAGGGAGATCCCATGGCTGACCAGAAGAAATCCGGACTCGGAACAAAGGCCCTGCATGCCGGGCAGCAACCCGACCCCACGACCGGCGCGCAGGCGGTGCCGATCTACCAGACATCATCCTACGCGTTCAAATCTTCGCAGCACGCTGCAGATCTCTTTGCCCTCAAAGAGCCGGGCAATATTTACTCCCGCATCATGAACCCGACCAACGACGTCCTTGAAAAACGCCTGGCCGAACTTGACGGCGGCGTTGGAGCGCTGGCGCTGGCATCGGGGTCGTCCGCCATCACCCTGTCGATTCTCAATCTCGCGCAGAGCGGCGACAACATCGTCTCAACCAGCGCTCTTTACGGCGGCACTTACAACCTGTTCCACTACACATTCAAACGCATGGGAATCGATGTAAAATTCGTCGACACTTCAGACCTTTCGGCCGTTGAAAACGCCATTGACGACAACACCAGGGCACTGTTCACCGAAACCATCGGCAACCCCAAAAACAATGTCGATGATTTTTCGGCGTTGGCCGACATCGCCCATCGCAACGGGCTGCCCCTTATCGTCGACAACACGGTGGCCACTCCTGCCCTGTTCCGGCCCATTGAGCACGGCGCCGACATCGTCTGCTACAGTCTGACAAAATTCATCGGCGGTCACGGCACCAGCATCGGCGGCGCGGTAGTCGACAGCGGCCGCTTCGACTGGTCGAGCGGGCGCTTCCCTGAATTCACAACTCCCGATCCCAGCTACCACGGGTTGGTTTACCACGAGGCGTTGGGCGAGCTGGCCTACATCCTCAAAATGCGCATCACCCTTTTGCGTGACATGGGCCCCTGCCTGGCGCCCATGAATGCCTTTCTCTTCCTGCAAGGTCTTGAAACCCTGCACGTTCGTATGCCGCGCCACTGCCAGAACGCACTGGCTCTGGCCCACTACCTTGAGCAGCATCCCCAGGTTTCCTGGGTTAACTATCCCGGCCTCAAAAGCCACCCCGACTACGAGAGGGCGAAACTTTACCTGCCTTCAGGCCAGGGCGCCATCCTCGGCTTCGGAATCAAAGGCGGAAAAGAGGCCGGGGCGCGCTTCATCGACAACGTCAAGCTGGCCAGCCACCTGGCCAACATCGGCGACGCCAGGACGCTGGTCATCCACCCCGCCTCCACAACTCACCAGCAGCTCTCCGAAGCAGAGCAGAAAGCGGCAGGCGTCAGCCCAGATTTTATCCGTGTATCCGTCGGCATGGAGGATATCGACGACATCTGCGCCGATTTCGATCAGGCGTTAAAGGCGTAGGGGCGCAGCATGCTGCGCCCTGGTTGAATTCCGGCACCCCGGCCAAATCAACCACATTGCCATAACACCCCGGTCATGGTATCTTTTCGCGCCATGAAAAAATCACCATTCCACATCGTCCTGGTCGAACCCGAAATCCCACCCAATACCGGCAATATCGCGCGCCTGTGCGCCGCAACCGGGACGGTTCTGCACCTGGTAGGCAAGCTGGGTTTTTCACTGGATGACCGCTATCTCAAGCGGGCCGGTCTCGACTATTGGCCGGCGGTCGTGCTGCATCGCTGGGACGATCTCGCACAACTTCAAAAGGCCTACCCCGAGGGGCGCTTCTGGTATACCTCCAAAAAGGCGCAGGCCACATATCACCAGGTTCAATTCAAACCGGGGGATTTTCTTGTGTTCGGCAAGGAAACCGCCGGCCTGCCCGACTCTCTTCTTGATGCCCACCCTGAACGTACCATCCGTATCCCTTTATATTCCCCCGTGGTGCGCAGCCTTAACCTGTCGACTGCGACCGGCATTGTGCTTTATGAAGCGTTGAGACAGACGAACTCACTTGGTTGACAGATCCTTTTTTCTTGTCGAAGAACTTTACAGACCTTTATCTCCCAAGATATTTCACAATATTTCCAGCATTTTACGCTTTGGCCCGACTGTTGCAATCATTAAATTACAAATTAAAGTACCAATTCCACACATCAATCTGCTTCCTCCATAGGAAAGGATTCTGATCATGAAGAAAATCATTTTAACCTTGGCTCTTCTGATTGTTACGGGCAGTTCTTCTTGGGCGTTGACCTACGAGTTTTTTGGGGTCTCAGAGAGTGGAGCGTTTGGGACGGCTTCAATGGAAATTACCATCCAGAGCAACACGTTAATGTTAACTCTGGATAACACATCACCTCTCACCGTTGACGGTGAAACCAATGCCCCAGGCATCGTTGGTTTTGGTTTTTTTCTTGAGAATGACGTGGATTTGAGTTCATGGTCCCTCACGGCATTTGATTCCGGAGCAAACTCTTTAACAATCGGCGATAATACAGGCACTGGTCTTTGGGAAATGCATTCTGATAGTGTCAATGGGATAGAACTTGATTACATGCCCCATCTGCAAGATATCAAAGGCGCACTGTACAATCCATTACAGACAGAAGGCTTTGGTGCAGAGCCCAATTATTTTACACAGGCAACGTTAACAATGATTTTCAGTGATATGCCCATTATTGAAATTGAGGAGCAGGATCTTGGAAGTGGCCTGTCCGGAACGACATTTGTCCGCATGAAAAATGTTGGGGAAGATGGCGATGACAGCTTGAAACTACCCGGCACGTTTATTCCCAATGGCGGCGGCGGTGGTGGCTTCGACGTCATCCCTGAACCCGGCACATTCCTCCTGTTCGGTGCCGGCCTGCTGGGGCTGGGACTCTGGGGAGCAAGACGTAAAAGCTGACTCTATCAGATTTGCGCAACAATAAATGCAAAAAGGGCCGCGATTTTCCCGCGGCCCTTTTTGCATTCTCTTCAAAGGGATACGGATTTCTTATTTATAAACCGTCACCGTATCGCTTGCCATGTTCCCTGCGGCATCATAGGCCCGCACTTCGATTTTGTATGCGCCGCTGTCCAGACGATGAGTCATCCAGCGCAGGCTCAACGTATTGTCGGAGGTTGACGAAATAAGCGAACCGTTGAGATAAACCTCCAGCAGAACAACCCCGGTATCATCAGAAGCCTGGGCATCGATCTGCTCTTTTTTCTCAACTGTGGCGCCAGGCAGCGGATTTGTGATCAGGGTGACAGGCGCTTCAGTATCTGCCTCAACAACCACTTCCTGCTCGGCAGGATTGCTGACCTGCACATCGACGCTGCCGGACACCCCTTCGTTGCCGGAAGGGTCAACCGCGCGTGCAGAAAGAGTATAGCCGCCGTCATTCCACTGAGTCGTGTCCCAGCTCCAGGCATAGGGTGCAGAGGAATCACTGCCGACGACCTGACCGTCGATCAGGAACTCAACGCGATCCACACCATTGTCATCCGTCGCCGCAACAGTGAATGAGACAGTACCCTGGAGAATTTCACCCTCTGAAGGAGAAGCAACGCTGACTTCAGGGGCCGTTCCATCGGCTTCGGGAACAAACTCACCGGCCGCACCAAGACTTGCAGCAAGGTTGACACGCCCATGGCCGAAATAGATATCAAACCCTTGTGCGCCCAGGTCATCGGCATTGTTGCGAAGAATGTTGAGCACCTCTTCGTGAGTCAGACTCGGATTGACGGACCACACCAGCGCCGCAACGCCTGCAGTAACGGGTGACGCAAAGGAAGTCCCGCTTTTGTAGCCGAAGCCTCCGCCGCGCAGAGTTGTGTAAATCGATGAACCAGGCGCAGCCAGATCGACCCAATCGCCATAACTTGAGAAGTAGGAGCGGTTGTCGCTGGAATCGGTGGAAGAGATCGCCACCGCACGATCACAGGCTGCAGGGTAATTGGGAACGCTTGAATTTGCATTGCCCGCCGCACAGAAAACCAGCGCGCCGCGATCCCAGGCGTAATCGATGGCATACTGCAGGGTAAAAGAAGAACTGGTGCCGCCGATGCTGACATTGATGACCTTGGCGCCGTTATCGACTGCATAGATGATGGCCGAGGCGATGTTGCTGTAGGTGGCGTAGTTGCTCGAATCGAGCACAACCAGAGGCATCACCGGATTGCGCCACGCCACACCGGCCACGCCGATGGAATTATTCGAGATAGCCGCAGCCGTACCTGCGACCGCAGTGCCATGGCCCAAAACATCGCTGGTATCCGTGCTGCCATTAAGAAAATTGAAGCCCCCGAGCAATTTATCACCCAGGTCGGGGTGGCTGCCGTCAACGCCTGAGTCGACTACGGCAATAGGTACCGTTTCAACACCTGTACTGATCTGCCAGCCTTCCGGCGCAGCGATCTTCGGCAGATGCCACTGGGTTCCGTAGGAGGGGTCGTCAGGTAGCGACATCCCCTGCCCCAGGTAGTTGGGTTCGGCAAAATCGATATGAGGATTGCGAGCCAGGGCGGCGCGCACCTTTTCCTGGGCATGGGCCGGCACTTTGACTGCCTTGACGCCAATGCCGCGAATCTCTTTAAAGGCATGAGCGCCCTGACCTCTGAGCGCCTGCTCCACCCGGGCAGGATCAGCCCCGGATTTGGGTTTGACCAGCAGCTCGCCCTCTTTGAACTTGGGTCCCTGGCCGGCCAAGGCGGCGCCACCTACCAGGCAGATAAGCGACGCAAATATAAGCGCAGTAACAATTTTTGGACGACATCCCAGTGCTTTCACAATAGACCTCCGAATGTGTTGTTGGTTGTTCAAACAATGAATAAGGTTTTTTTCGGCAACCCGGCTGTCCCCATTTCCTTCAGAGCAGGACCCGTGGCTTTGTGTCCCCCGGTTACCCGAGGTTTACCTTTGTCGGAAACCCGCACATTCGGCTTTCCGTGCACAAGTTCCAACGAAGTAGACAAAAAATCCTCCCAGAATAGAAATAGGAACGGGCATAAAAATGAATTCATGACTTTTTCTTTCATGACCATTCATATAGCAAGGAGCGTTCCTGCTTTACAGTCAAACCATGGAATTGTCGATATTTTTTACAGTCCAAATCTGCTCCCACAAAATAATCAATATAATTTCAAAGGTTTACCAGTTTTCACCCGGGCATATCTCTTGCTTAAACACACATAGAATGCCGGTGTGTCATTTCCATGTCATGTTTTTCATCCCGGTTTAGTCTTAAATCCGGGCCCAATTAAGGCAGACCATGTCGCATTTAAGCGAAAAAAAACTGGAGATCCTTCAGCAGATCTCCAATGCAATCATTCTGTCTGACAATGTCAGCTCCATTGCCAATATCATGCTGGATCTTGCTATCGACCATACGGGAGCCCAAAAAGGATCGCTGATGCTCCTAGACAGTCGGCAGAGGCTGAGTATTTTTACCTCAAGAGGGCTCGATGACAAGCTGGCCCGAACCTACAGCATCGAGGTCGGCGAAGGGATAGCCGGATACGTCGCACAACAGCGACAGCCCGTGCTTGTTGCCGATATCGATAAAGACCCCCGTTTTCACCAAACACATGATCATTACAAGACCCGCTCCTTCATCTCCTGCCCCGTCATCGGCAAGAGCCAACTGCTCGGGGTGCTCAACATCAACGACAAGAAAGACGGCAGCCCTTTCACCGAGGATGAACTGACCCTGATTCAGATCATCGCCAACCAGGCAGCGATTGCCCTCAAAAACGCCTTTCTCGTCACCCAGCTCAAAAGCAAGGCGGCGGAGCTTGAAGATGTCAATCGCAAGCTGATCGAAACCTCTGTGGCCAAAACAGAGTTCCTGACGCGGGTCAGCCATGAACTGCGCACCCCCCTCAATTCATGCAAGGGTGCGATTTACTATATGCTCAACTCCGAACGTCCCCGCACGGAGGAAGACCGGGAGTTTCTCGGCATCATCTCCCAGGAAGTCAACAAGATGATCGCCATCGTGGAGAATCAGCTTGATTTTCTGCGCACAGAGGATGAATCGCGCATTCTGCACAGCACCATCATAAACCTCGAAAACGCCCTGCGTGAAACCCTGGAATCGAAGATGCTGCAATCACGCATCGCACGCAAAGATCTGCGCATCCATATTCGCTTTCCGCAAGACCTTCCCGATGTCGTGGGCGACAAGATCATGGTGGCACAGCTGTTCATCAATCTGATGGAAGGAATGATTCCGTTTGTCCCTCCGTCCGGCGAAATCCTGTTCACCGCCTGTGAAGACGAACATGTGGTTCTGACCATGCAGGCCTCTTTCCGCCTGCCGGAAGGTGCGGCCGAGGCGTTTTTCACCTCGCCCAATCTTCTGGATCCCCAAAAATCCGATGAAAGCCTAAAACTCTATCTGGCGCGCAAGTCGGCGCAGACCCATCACTGGAAGCTCGATGCCGCCAATACCGACCAAGGGCTGCGCATCTCCCTCGTGATTCCCAGAAAAGACCGCCAACGCATCGACGCGGCGATCAATACCACCATGGATCTGTTCCTTGATTTCGTCTCCGAACTGCTTGCTGTCAATACCTGCTCGATCATGCTCAGCGATGACCTGACGCAGGACCTGGTTATCCGCAGCGCACGCGGACTGGACGATGACGTGGTCAAACAGACTCGCATCCGCCCCGGCGACCGGATCGCAGGATGGGTGGCCCAAGAAGGTAAACCGCTGCTGATTCGAGACATTCGCGAAGATCCGCGCTTTTCAACCAGCACCCTGAGCGATCAGTACAATACCCAATCGCTGCTGTCGCTTCCACTGATAATCGATGGGAAAACCATTGGCGTCATCAATCTCAATAACAAGAAATCAGGAGATGCCTTTTCACAGACCGATCTGAAAGTGGCGCAGGTGCTTGCCGACCGTATCGCCTCCCTGATTGCACAAATGAGGCAGAACGGCCACACAGAAAAAGATCTCAAGCGTATCATCGCCTCTTTCGATACCCTGCTTAGTGCAAAGCGACGCCATCCGCACGCCAAGATGCGGAACCTGGATCTGACGGATCGATTGCTCGAAAAACTCGGCGTCGACGAGGACCGCAAGAGACTTGGTCTCTATATTTCAATGGTCTATGACCTGGGGTTGGCGCTGATCGATAAAAGCGTATTGAAGAAGGGGCGCAATCTATCCAAAGCGGAGCTTGGCTCCCTGAGGATTCACCCCTACACAACCGTGGATCTTCTCAAGGACATTGAGTTTTCGGATGATGTCCGGGAAATCATCCTGCACCACCACGAACACTATAACGGGCAGGGATATCCCGATGGGCTTAAAGGAGAGCAGATTCCATTTTTATCGCGGGCATTAAGCGTGGTGGATGCCTGGTGCGCCATGACCGAGGACCGGACCTACCGCAAGAAGATGTCAGAAGAAAAGGCGCTGCAGGAGCTAAAGGAAAAGGCGGGCACCCAGTTCGACCCGGATATCGTCACCGCATTCACCGAAATGATGGGATCGAATCCGTAGGGGCGACCCGTTGGGTCGCCCTGTCACCGTCATTCACCCCGGTCCGGGGTCTGGCATCGCCGTTCCCCCCACCGGGGTTGTTTCCATTCAACCGGGGTGCCGTGTTTCATCAGGGCGACCCAGCGGGTCGCCCCTACATCCAATGCATTGCCGACGGTCCCCGCTGGGTCGCCCTGTCACCGTCATTCACCCCGCTCCGGGGTCTGGCATTGCCCGTCCCCGCATCGGGGTTGTTTCCATTCAACCGGGGTGCCGTGTTTCACCAGGGCGACCCAGCGGGTCGCCCCTACATCCAATGCATTGCCGACGGTCCCCGCCGGGTCGCCCTGTCACCGTCATTTACCCCGTTTCGGCGTATTGCATCGCCCGTCCCCGCATCGGGGTTGTTTCCATTCAACCGGGGTGCCGTAATTCACCAGGGCGACCCAGCGGGTCGCCCCTACATCCAATGCATTGCCCACGGTCCCCGCCGGGTCGCCCTGCCACCGTCATTCATCCCGGTCCGGGGTATTGCATCGCCCATCCCCGCATCGGGGTTGTTTCCATTCAACCGGGGTGCCGTAATTCACCAGGGCGACCCAGCGGGTCGCCCCTACATCCAATGCATTGCCGACGGTCCCCGTAGGGGCGACCCGCCGGGGCGCCCTGCCACCGTCATTCACCCCGCTCCGGGGCCGCCACCATTCACCGCCCCGCTGCACCCTGCAGGTTATGCCTGCGCAGCAGATCGTAGAAGGTCGGGCGGCTTACGCCGAGCATTTCTGAGGCTTTGGCGATGTTGCCTCCTTCGCGGTTGAGGGCCATCAGGACCATGTCCCGCTCGACCTTTTCCCGGGCATCTTTGAGGGTCATGCCGTCGAGGCTTAATTCGGGGGTCATCGTCTGGGGGCTACCGTTGGTTTCGAAACCCAGATCGCCGGCTTCAATCACCGCCCCTTCGGCCATGATCACCGCGCGTTTGATTTTGTTTTCCATCTCGCGCACATTTCCCGGCCAGTTGTACCTGCGCAGCACCTTTTTTGCATCGGCACTGTAACTTTTGACCCGGCGCCCGAACTCATCGGCAAAACGCAGCAGGAACATCTGCGCCAACAGCATAATGTCCTCTCCGCGGTCGCGCAATGGCGGCAGATTCAGGGTAATCACCCCGATGCGGTAGAACAGATCCTCCCGGAACGCTCCCTGTGCAATCGCATCGCTGATGTCAATGTTGGTCGCAGCAACAATGCGAGCGTCGACCTCGATGTTCTCCCGGCCCCCGACACGCTGAATGGTTTTTTCCTGCAGGAACCGCAACAGCTTGACTTGCAGAGTGGTTGGAAGCTCTCCGATCTCATCGAGGAACAACGTCCCCTTGTGGGCAAATTCCACCTTGCCCTGGGTGCGGGTCTGCGCGCCGGTGAAAGCGCCTTTTTCATATCCGAACAACTCAGCTTCGAGAAGGTTGTCAGGAATGGCGCCGCAGTTGATCGGCACAAAAGTGGCGTCCTTGCGCAAACTGTGGGCATGAATGGCACGCGCCACCAGTTCTTTGCCGGTGCCGCTTTCGCCAAGAACAAAAACCGGCACATCGGTGGATGCCACCTTGCGGATGGTGCCGAAAACCTCCTGCATCTGGGGGCACTGACCGAACAGTCCACCCATGGGGGCCACTTCCCCCAGCGCTTTTTTGTGCAGACGGCGATTTTCATCTTCCAGTTCAGCCAGGTGAAATGCACGTTTCAGGATTACCTTGACTTCGCCCAGGTCAATGGGCTTGGAATAAAAATCGTACGCGCCCCTCTGGATCGCTTCGAGCGCATTTTCGCGCTCTTCGTTGCCGGTGACCATGATCACCTTGGCGGTGTTATCTTCGTTGAGAATCGCCTCCAGGCAGCGCAACCCTTCGCTCGCCCCATCGGGATCAGGGGGCAGCCCCAGGTCGAGAGTCATCACTCTGGGACGATGCTTGCGAAAAAGCGATAAGGCTTCCTCACCGTCACCGGCAAGCAAAACCTGGTAATCACGCCCCAGCCCCCATTTGAGCTGCTTGCGGATTTCTTCGCTGTCATCGACAATCAGAAGTTTTTCCACCTGCCCCCCTCTCTCCAAACTCAATTCAGCCAATAAGAGGCCCTTGCTCCCCATCATAGACAGGCGCTTGCTTCAAAGACACCCCGTGCTGATCTTTCTGCGAAAGAAGCGGCTCTCCATCCAGAGGCCACTCAATACCTACCGACTCATCATCCCAGGCCAGGGTACGCTCATGCTCCGGCGCATAATAATCGGTGGTTTTATAAAGAAACTCCGCCACATCCGACAGCACCAGAAACCCATGGGCAAACCCTTCCGGGATCCAGAGCTGACGCTTGTTCTCAGCGCTGAGTCTCACACCGACCCAGCGACCGAAGGTCTCGCTTCCCTGCCTGAGATCAACAGCCACATCGAATACTTCGCCCAGTACGGCGCGCACGAGTTTGCCCTGCGGCTGCTGGAGCTGGTAATGCAGCCCCCGCAGGACACCCTTCTGTGAGCGGGAATGGTTATCCTGCACAAAATGGCGCTGCAATCCCGTGGCCTGCTGCCATGCCCGCTCATTGTAACTTTCGAAGAAAAAGCCCCGATCATCGCCGAACACCTTCGGTTCGACAATCAGGACGTCGGGGATTTCCGTTTTTATGACCTGCACCGTTTCACACCTCGCCTTCATGCCACCGCAGAACCGCTTCCAGGTATTCACGATAGCTCGACTTGGGAGTCTGGTCGATGACAGAGCGCATCTGCCGCTCGTCGATAAATCCCCTGGAGAAGGCAATCTCCTCCAGGCAGGCAATTTTGAGTCCCTGGCGTGCTTCAAGGGTCCCGATGAAGTGACTGGCCTCGAGCAGGCTCATGTGAGTACCGGTATCGAGCCAGGCGATCCCGCGCCCGAGCTTTTCCACCATCAACTCATCACGATGAAGGTACTCAAGGTTTAAATCCGTGATTTCCAGTTCGCCGCGGGCGGAGGGCTTAAGATTGCGGGCCAGCTCAACCACCTTGCCGTCATAAAGATAAAGACCGGGAACCGCATAATGTGATTTGGGCTTCTGCGGCTTTTCCTCGATACTTAAAACCTTACCCTCACGGTCGAATTCGACAACCCCATAGCGTTCCGGGTCCGTCACCGGATAGCCGAATACGCGTGCGCCTCCCTTAAAGTCCGCAACGATGCGATCAAGCCCCATCTTTCCGTAAAACAGGTTGTCCCCAAGGATCAGGCAGACCGAATCGCCGGCGATAAAATCCTCACCGATCAGAAACGCCTGGGCGATCCCTTTCGGTTCAGGCTGCACTGCATAGCTGAGTCTTATCCCCCAGCGGCTGCCGTCTCCCAGCAGATCCTCAAAACGCGGTACATCCTGCGGGGTTGAGATAATCAGGATATCACGGATGCCTGCCGCCATGAGGGTGGCAAGCGGGTAATAAATCATGGGCTTGTCGTAAACCGGCTGAAGCTGTTTGCTGGCCACCAGCGTCAGCGGATACAGACGAGTCCCGGCCCCGCCGGCGAGAATAATTCCTTTTTTAATACCGTTATGATTCATCAACTTGACTCCGAATTTTAAAATAATCCTTCAAACTGTCCTGCCAGCGCGGGATCTCCTGCCGCGTCACCGTCCGGTATTTCTCTTTCGAAAAAACCGAATAGCGGGGCCGCGGCGCAGGCAGGGGGAACTCCTCTGTGCGAATGGGATGGATTTTGCGCGCATTGACGGGCATTCCACTGACTTTGGCCAATTCGACAATGGCGCACGCAAAATCATACCAGCTGCAGGCACCTTCGTCTGAAAAATGATAGATTCCATAGCGCTCTGTCGCCAGCAGATTGAACAAAGCCTGGGCCAGATCCCGGGTCATGGTCGGGCTGCCGGTCTGATCAGCCACGATGCGCAATTCCTCGCGCTCTGCCGTCAGGCGCAGAACAGTCTCGACAAAGTTCTTGCCTCCGGGGCCATACAGCCAACTGGTGCGCACAATGAAAAATCGATCCAGGCCGCTCTCCACAATTGCTTTTTCGCCGGCGAGCTTCGACTGGCCATAGACCGATTTGGGGGAGGGAGCGTCCTCTTCAGTATAAGGTTCGTCCTTATCGCCTGAAAATACGTAATCGGTCGAGATATGCACCAGGGTGGCATCACAGGCCAAGGCAGCTTCAGCCAGATGTTTAGGCCCTTCGCCGTTGACTGCGAAGGCAATATCCTGCTCGCTCTCGCACCCGTCCACGTTGGTGTAGGCTGCGCAGTTGATGATCACATCGGGTTGCAGCTCAGTCAGAGTTTCCAGCACCTGCTCCCTGTCCGTCAGATCGAAATCGGGAAGGTCCAACGGCACAATATCCCACTGCCTCGGGGCTTCCAGGCGCACCATCTGCGCCAGCATGCCGTTTGCTCCGATCAGGGCGGTTTTAAGCGGTGAGGATGCGTCATGAATCATCGCTTACCGTCCCCCGTACATCTTCTCGTAATATTCGCGATAGCTACCGTTAAGAACACTCTCAACCCATGCCGGATTATCCAGATACCAGCCGATGGTGCGACGGATGCCTTCCTCAAAAACGACTTTGGGCTCCCATCCCAGCTCGTCACGGATTTTCGAGGCGTCAATGGCGTAGCGGCGGTCGTGGCCGGGCCGGTCTTTAACAAAGGAGATCAACTCGCGCCGGCTGCGACCGTCTGCAAGGGGGTCGGCCAACTCGTCCACCAGGTCACAGACCGCTTCCACGATCTGGATATTCTGCCGCTCGTTGTTGCCGCCGATGTTGTACGTCTCGCCCAAAACCCCCTTCTCAAGAACCCGTAGAATGGCCTCGCAGTGATCCTCGACATAGAGCCAGTCGCGCACATTCCTGCCGTCGCCGTAAACCGGAAGATTCTTGCCGTTCAGAGCATTATTGATCATCAGGGGGATGAGCTTTTCCGGAAACTGGTAAGGGCCGTAGTTGTTGGAACAGTTGGTGATCAGCACCGGCAGGCCGTAGGTATGAAAATAGGCGCTGGCCAGATGATCGGAAGAGGCCTTGCTGGCCGAATACGGGGAGCGCGGATCATAGGGGGTCACTTCAGTGAAGTAACCCGTTTCGCCCAGGGATCCATAAACCTCATCGGTGCTGACATGGAGAAAACGGTGATCAGACGCACCCTGCGCCCATGCCTTTCTGGCCGCTTCCAGCAGGTTGAAGGTGCCGACGATGTTGGTCTGAATAAATTGCGCCGGCCCTTCGATGCTGCGATCCACGTGGCTTTCCGCGGCAAAATGAACCACCGTGTCGATCCGCTCTTCCTGAAAAAGATCATTCACGAGACCCGCGTCGCAGATATCGCCCCTGACAAAGCGGTAACTTTCCCCTTCCGCAATCCCTTCAAGATTTTTGGGGTTGCCCGCATAGGTCAGGCAATCGAGATTGATGATACGAATGTTCGAGTTCTGCTGCAGGGCAAGACGGATAAAGTTGGCGCCGATAAAGCCGCAGCCGCCGGTTACGAGTAGATTTTTCAAAGCTCTTTCCTCAATAAAGATTGGTAACAGGTTTATTCTATTTCAGTTGTTCGAATTGCAGGGCATTCTTCCACAATTGCCTGCAACTGTAAATGACTTGGCCCGATCAGGGCAACCAGACGGTAAAAGTGCTCCCCCTGCCTTCCTCGCTCTCGACCTCAATCCGCCCACCATGCGCCTCAACGATCTGGCGGCATTGATAGAGACCGATACCAAAGCCTTTCTTCTTGGTCGTCTCGAAAGGGCGGAACAGGCGGCTGCGCATGAACGCCTCCGACATCCCCTCCCCTTCATCGGAGACCCGGATGAAGGGAGAAGCGGTTCGTCCCACCTCGACCTGGACCGGACCCTTGTTGCCGGTGGCATCCAGGGCGTTGAGAACCAGGTTGAGCACCACCTTGCGGATCTCTTCCGCATCCACTTCCGTCTCGACCTCGGCACCCGAAATCTCTACAGCCGGATGAGATACCTGTCCCAGGGCTTCATCCACAAGTTCTCGAAGTTCGACTGAGTCACGCTGCAAGTCGCGCTTCTCCTGCAGGTTGCGCAGACGCTGAATAAGCCCCTTCATCTTATCGACCGTGCCCTGAAGCGTTTCCATCATGTCCTGCTGGAACTCGGGGTCATCAATGTAATCCCGCGCGTTGTCGACCACCAACCCCAGGTTGGAAACGAGATTCTTGAGATCGTGCAGGACAAAGGCCGACACGCGCCCCATCAGCTCCATCTCGCGCGCGGCGGACAGCTCCTGCGACAGCCGCACGTTCATGAGCGCAGCCAGTGCCTGCCGCCCCAGGGCCTTCATCAGATCGTAGTCTTCGTAGGTGAGCTTCTCCGATGGGTTGAGCGCACCTTCAAGTGAGATCATCCCCTCCAGCTGCGTCTCCGTCCGCAACGGCACCAGGTAGAAACAGCGCGAAGTACTCGCCTCAGACAGAATGCCGGCGGGGTCATCCTCCTCCAGATCGACAATCCACTCCCGTGCGCGCATCTTTTCCATCAAAGGATGTTTCGAATCGATTTCCGCAGCCAGCGAACACCGTTCATAGCGCGCCGTTTGAACGTAGCGCCCCCGCTCCCGATCCTCGAGGTAAAGTCCGGCCCCCTGAAATCCGAAAACCTCGCAGAAAAAAGAAAGGATTTTATGAGACAGGTCATCCCCGTCGCGTGCCGCGCCGATACGGCTGGTGAACTCCAGCCACTGCTGGCGGTAATCGTATTTGGAGCGGTAAAAGTGCTTGTGCAGGGTCACCTTGATGCGCCGTTTGACCCGATCGGACAGAAAGATGGCCATCAGGAGGGCAAACCCGGCAAAGGCCACCACCGTCAGCACCGAGCGCTGAGCGGATTCGCCAAAATACTTCAGCCCCTCGCCCACCAGTGCAATGCCGATGAAATAGAGCCCGACGACAAAAATCACCACCGAGCGATACGCCATATCCGGCGACAGCCTCACCCCGCCGGCATCACCGCGACGCAGGCGGGAAAAGGCCATCAGCACAATGCCCACCGCCGGCATCGCGGCGCGCGTCGGTGCAAGGCCCATGTCGATCGAGCGGTACAGCAGGCTCTGGCTGTAATAAACGATAAAAAAACCGATAATGACCCCAGCGCCGATGACCTCATACTTGATCTTCCAACGGTCGGCGCGCTGGGCGCTCATCAAGGTAATCTCCAGATTCACCAGAGAGACGATCAGAACAGCCATCAGGGTGATGTAGAAAAAATACCCGGGATTGCCGAGAAACAGCAGCTTTTCCTCGCCGAAATCGGGGCTGTAGAAAAACTGCTCCAATGGGATTGTCACCGCCGCAACCGGCAGCATGACGGCAATCAAAAGAAAAAGCCACTGGATGCGCGACATCCCGTTGGTACGGGAAAAGCGCTGAGAATAGAAAAGCCACCCCAACGGCAGAAAGGATTCCGCAATCAGGGCCCATTTTTTATAGAGATAGAGTTTCTCAGGGCGCAGGAGAGACAGGTAGTCAAACGCCTCAAGACAGCCGGCGGCAACAAACGCCAGCAGCAGACCGACCACCCAGAGTGCCGCCCCCTTGCGAAACAGTAAAAAAGCGCCATACAGCGCCGCCAGGGAGACAGAAATGATGATGAAGGAAAGATGGGTCATAAGCAAAATCTTAAAACCATTTCAACACGAAGTCACGAAGGATACACCAAGACACCAAGAAAGGCTTAAAAAACGACAGGATTAACAGGATTTACAGGATTATTTCTTTACTGAAAATATGCAGTCATCCAGCCAATCCTGTTAATCCTGTCAAAAAGACCTTGATTCTTTTCATTGGTTACCTTGTCACTAGCCTTCCTTTGGTGCCTTGGTGGTTCCTTGGTGTCTTGGTGTTGATGGATTTTGAGTCTTTTCAGCTTTTCTTAGCGTCTTCGCGTCTTAGTGGCACACCGTTACTCCGGCAGAAACCGATCAAGATGCGGCACAAAGTCTTCCATGAAATCCTCAATACGCGTCACCGCCTCTTCCACAGAACTGGTCACAGGCGCAGACAAACGGACGAAAGCCGCATCGTTTCGTCCATACTTCAGAGAGTTCAAAACCATCTGAACTTTCAACATATAATCATTTGTAATTGTGGCATTTTTCATCTGATACCAGTAAACAAAAACCTCCTGGGAATCATCCTTGCGGTAGACCGCCTGCACCACGTCGATCTCGCGGTCTCCGACAGTGATCTGCCGCACCTCATCAGACTCGCCATACCATCCCCCGCCCGGTAGACAGTGTCTTGGAGAATGAATCTGAGCCCCCTCGCCCTGAGTCTCATAATAGCCGAGATAAAGAGAGACGCCTCGGTCATCATGACGGTAAAGCCGCATGATGTAGTCCGACACCTGCAGCTGGTCAAGGATGCCTTCGCTGAAGAAATGATCTTTGCCCTGCCATCCATTCATTTGCCGGGGAAATTCATACAAGGGCGCCTGCAGGGGCATCCTCTCATGGAATGAGTGACCCTGGACGTACCAGCCAAAAATACCGAGCGCCAGAGCGACTATCACCAATCGCGCAATCATTTTTCCCCTCCGATCTTGCTCAGAATTGCCGATGAGATCATCAGCATCACCATCGCCACGGCAAAAATCACCAGGCCCGCAAATTCATGAAAAAAGCCTTGAGCAACTCCAGCCCCGTAGCGGCTCGCCAAAAGACCGGTCCCGATCACGCGAATGGCATTGGCCAGCATGGCGATGGGAATCGCCAGGGCAACCAGGACAATCTGCTTCCACCTGCGCGCCAGGAAAAAATAGGCCATCGCCGTAGAGAGCGCCAGAAGCGAGATCATGGAACGGATGCCGCTGCAGGCATCAGCCACCTCAAGGGTCGTACTGGTCAGATGAATGATGTTGCCCTCGCGCATCACGGGCACTCCGAACAGTTTCAGCACCGCAACGGAATATTCGGTGATCATCAGCTTCAAGGGAAAGGCAATGGCATCATAGAGAATATAGGGCAGCGGAATCATGAAAATTAAAAAGGCATAAGGGAAAGCAAGTTCACGAAATATCCCCCAGCCAAAAGCAAACAGCAGCGTCCCGCCCAGCACCACCAGCATGGAAAAGCGCATGGTGAACGATTCACCGGCCACAGAACCTACCAAAAACAAACCCAGGCCGGCCGCAATCACCAGCAGGCCGAACCAGGAGCGATCAACCTCGATGCGGGCAAGCGCCTCGCGTTTCTGCCATACAAGATAACCGGAGATGAACGGGATCAGAAAACCATGGGAATAATTCGGATCCACTTCCCAGTCATACACCATGCCTGAAATCGCCCTGCCGAAGACAAACCAGAAAGCGGCAATAAAAAGGATCCCGGCCAGTACGGCGGGATAATTAATGCGGATTGATTTCATGTATGAGACTCCTGCCCTCCACTTCTAGATAACATTTTTTGAGGTGGTTGGGTTCGGGGGTTTGTTTCCCTTTACCGGGGTACCGTGTTTCACCAGGGCGACCCAGCGGGTCGCCCCTACAGCATGAATCCAACAGAATTGACCAAGCCGTACATTTACCGTAAAATAGCCGTATCATTGCAATAAAAGGAGTTCACCGATGACAACACGCAAACTCACCATACGTTTACCGGAAGAAGACGTTGAATTTGCTAAAAATTACGCATCAAAACACGGAATCACGCTAACTGAACTCATCGATCGCTACCTCAAACAATTACGCAGAGGAGCCGAAGGGGGTATACATCCGGATATTCTGCGCTTCAGCGGAATTATCCCCGCAGAAATCGATACCCGCAAAGAATATCATGAGGCCATGGAGGATAAGCATCAATGAAGCTCCTGCTTGATCTCAATATTTTTCTCGATGTTGTCCAGAAAAGGCAGCCACACTATGACGCTTCCGCCAAAATCCTTGATTTCGCGTTAAAAAAAAACTGCGGCTGCATCGCTGCACATGCACTGGCCACCCTTCACTACCTCGTTGAAAAATACGCAGGCAAACACCAAGCAGATGAATTGATCGACTGGCTGCTGCAGAACTTTTCTGTCATACCGGCCGACAAAGCAATTTTTCTCCGCGCCAGGAATTTACAATTCTCCGACTTTGAGGATGCTGTCATTTGCGCATCAGCAGAAAAGAAAGCCTGTGATTTTATCATCACCCGCAACAGCAAGGATTTCCCAGGCTCGACCATCCCTGCCCTGACACCCGGGGAATTTTTTGCCATGTAGGGGCGACCCGGTGGGTCGCCCTGCCCCCGTCATTCATCCCGTTCCGGCGATCACCTCGCCCCCAACCACGTCATTTCGCTGCAAACGGGCGATACAACGGATCGCCGACCAGAACCATTTTCCAGGACAGCCACGGCAGGCTTAACATATAGCTCTCTACCAGCGTGTAATATCCGTCAACCAGCATGCTGAAGAATGCCTCCGGCACAGGATACGCCTGCAGATAGGGTTCACCCACCGGGCCGACAACCGCCGCAGCGCCCTCCTCTAGCATGCGCTTGCACCAGACCCTGCTGCTGCCGCTGCGCAGTGTCTGGCACTCCTGGCTGGCAATGTGGATTCCGATTGATCCAGGGCGCCACTCAAAGGCATCGACATAACGGGCCAAGCTGTACCAGCCGCAGTACAAAGCCGCTTCAGGGGCCTCACCCGGTTGAAAAAGCGTGTCATCATCGTTGACGACCACCGGCATGCGACCGCTTTTACGCACCCGCTCCGCGGCCAGGTGAATCGACAGGTCATAAAAGCCCGACCCGCTTACATCCGTGCCGGCAGGGCGCTTCCAGCGGGCATCAAAGTAAGCCCTGCCTTGCAACCCCTTCTCTTCCGCCGCCAGTGAATCATCAATCATACGTCTGACGATTGCAGGACTTGGGCCATCCAGGCGACTGACCATCAGAACATCATCACGGCCGACGGGCATGGATGAAAGCTTGTCTTTATTTCCAAGAAAAAAGGGATTGTCGACCCAATCCGCCAGGGGATAATCGTTCGCCAAAACCAGCGTCAGTTCCGAATCGACTGCCGCGCTGTACCCTTTTTTGCTCAGATCTTTCAATGCATTGGAGATGATCTTGAGCTGCTTCTCTGCCGCGCTGCGCTTTTCCTCAGAAACATCTTCCCCTTTGAGGCTTGCGCGCAATTCATCTCTGCGGGTTGTCAATTGCTGGAGTCGCTCTTCCTCCTCGTCGGTTCTCTGTGGCGCTCCAACCCGCAAGGGGACGCCATACATCACGACCAAGGCACGGATAGTTCCCGGCGAAAATTCGTTCTCAAGCACCTTGCGAATCGGGGCGGCGATGTCACGTTCATAATCTCTGCGCGAAACCGATTCTTTGTGGGGCGGTCGAATCTTGATCAGGTTTTTTGACGGGATGCCGCGCGCTTTCATGTAGTATTCAGCCAGAGACATGCTCTCTTCGACGAAACTATTGCACACCACGGCCACTTCAGCGGGTTGAAGGGCATGGGCGAAGCAGGGAAGGAGAAGCAAAAAGAGGAGTAAAAACAGTGCGTTTTTCATCGAACCTTCCTTCGATACCGTAGGGGCGACCCGCTGGGTCGCCCTGTCACCGTCATTCATCCCGTTCCAAGGTCTGGCACCGCCTGTCCCTGCACCGGTTTTTTCCATTCACCGGGGTGCCGTATTTCAACAGGGCGACCCAGCGGGTCGCCCCTACAATCGGTGTATTTACCGAGGTTCCCTACGGGCGGGCAACCTTTGAAACAACATACCGGAATTTCCCCGACGCCTCAGGCGGGATGTCCTCGACATGCTCCACCTGGACCTGCACCACATCCCCCATACGCTTTTTGAAACCAGCGTCGATGCGCTTGTCGCCGTCACTTGGATACATATCGTTGGTCACCAGTAGAACCCGGACATCATCCACCGCCTCCTGCAGGATCTTGAACTGCTCCACTCCTTCGATATCACGCACCACGTAGATGATGGAGAGCGCATGCTGCCAGCGGCCATCCGGCGTAACGATAAAATCGGTAGTACGTCCCTGGATCTTTTCCATGGTGGCCAGCCCCCGGCCGCATTGACACCCCGCAGGGCCGCGCTGGGCCACATCGCCAGTCTGATAGCGGATAAAAGGCATGCCCCAGTTGTCGAGATGCGTCAGAACAATTTCACCGTCCTCGCCTTCGCCCACCGTGCGGCCGTCCTGCACAAACTCGATCACATAATTGGGATCCATCAGGTGATGACGCCCTTCGCGGCACTGATGGCTGACGAATCCGCCTTCGCGGCTGCCGTAGCTGTCCACCACTGGAATTTTCCCGAACCCGCCGGAAATCGCATCCCGCTGATGATCGTAAAGAACCTCGGCCGTGGAAAACACCACCTGCACCCCCAGGCGCTTGAGATCAAGCCCCTGTTGCGCAGCCATGTCAGCAAACAAAGCGATCGTGCTTGGATAGCCGAAGACGCTTTTAGGACGGAATTTCTCAAAGGAGGAATAAATTTCCGGAACTTTCTGAGGCGAAATCTCAAAAGCGCTGATCAACATTTCATTGGTCAACTTGTCTCGAAGATCTTTCAAGCGGTCCTGCTTCTTGACTTCCAGCGGCGATCCCCACAGGTAAAGCTCCGGATCGCCCACATCGCATCCCCACCAACGATGGGTCATCATACGCGCAGCCTTGTCCATCGCCTGCCGTCGTCGGTCAAAATAAAAAATCAACGGCTCTCCGGAAGACCCCCCTGTATTGTACCGATGAAGTCCGCCAGGGCAAGCCGACCAAGTCATTTTGTCAAGATTACGCTTGATTTCAGCCTTGGAAAGAACCGGTATTTTTTTAAGATCATCCACATCCTGCATACGCTTCGGATCGAAACCGGCCCCCTTGAAGCGCTCAGCATAGAATGGGGTATTGGCCTGTGCATGCAGCAGCAACTTTCGCAGCTTGAGAAAGCGCAGCTCCTCCAACTGGGCGCGGCTCCACCACTGCTGCTCTTCCAATTCGTCGAGGTAGGCAAAGGTTTTGCGCCCAAAGACCTTTTCATGCAGCGGATAGATGATTTTTCTGACCAGCCAGGATTTCCTTCAAGACATCAGGGCGTTTAATGGCAATGGCAATCAATGATTTGGCAGCCCCAGAAGTTCTTCGCCGATATTGCGATGCGCATCGCGCTTCAGCAGCTCCTCATCACTGAGTTTCATTTTCGATCTCCTCTCTCAGCGGCCCACTTTCACCGGAATACGCAATCTAGGATTCTCGCAAAGACCGCTGAATTAAAACCTGCTCCACATCCCGCCGGCCATCAATACAGGCCACCACGTGGACGGCGTCATCGAGTACCCTATAAATAATTCGATAAGGGCCGTTCGTGATTTCCTGCACATCTTTGATTCCCATGGGAGCCAATTCTGGCAAGACATGTCCCCGATCCGGAAACTTCTCCAGGCGCCGTGCAGCCTTTTCCAAAATTTTAACTAAAGACCTGGCCCTCTCCTTGCCATCTTTGAAGACCACATATTGATAAACTTCGAAAAGATCAGTCAAAAAGTCGGGAGCCAACACAACCCTATACTTTTTCATCCCTCATCTTCCTCACGATCAATCTTCTCCCAAAGCTCCTCGAACCCCTCTCCCAGGCTTCTTCCCTGGCCTTCCCGGATACTGCGTTCGCCTTGTGCCACCAACTGCATCAGCGAAACACCATCCTTCAGGCGCTCGTATTCCCGAATTCCCATGACCACTGCTTTTGCCTCACCGTTCTGGGTGATGACCATGGAGTTTCCGTCCTGGTTAAGCTTCTCAAGGACCTCAGATGCATGGGCCTTAAAATAAGTAATAGGTTTCACCGATTCGCTGAGTTTCATGGTCAGACCTCCCAAAGATAAATACTGAATTCAGTCTAAATTAGGTTCGACGGTCCTGCAAGGTAAAATTGGAATTGCTTCAAGGGAAGGCAAAAAGGAAATTGTGATTTCGCAGATTTCAACGTCGTACGCGTTACCGTCTTCGAAACGAAAGCAGATGCGCCATTGAGCATGAATTGAGATGGCATATTGCCCTTTCCTGTCGCCAGAAAGTGCATGAAGCCGGTTCTCTCAAATCTTCAGGTTGCTCCGCCAAATGCACGTATTCAAGTATCAGCGTATTGACGCCTCGGTGGGCTACCCTTAGTCAGTTTCTCCGGAATACGCACCTGAACCACAAGAAATGAATTCAAGGTTTTCTGAGTATGTGTGATTTTAAGGACTTTTACCCATTTGTCAGGCCTGACCCTCGATGTTCTTTCATTTGTCAGGCCTGACCCTCGATGTTCTTTTTTTTAAAGATTATGCCTCAGAGTGTGTTTTTCTTGAAAATTTCGTCCGCAAGCGACCTGAGAGCAGCATTGTCGCCAGTCAGATCACTGAACGCGAAGGGGTTGAGAAACTGCCTTCCCCATAACAATCTGCGATCGGTCTCGCTCAGTTCTGCCTGACTGCAGACCTCATCCCAGCAATCACCAATCATTGTGAGTTGATGGCTGACAATGGCTCTTGCTTCACTTGGGGACAAAAAAAACTGATGCGCGGCTTCGAAACATGAGGAGATGCGGCTCATTCGATTGTCGCCCCTGATCAACATGGCCTGAGTCGCCTCGTTTCCGCTGCGTCCTTGCGGACAGACATCATAAGCGGGAGTGATGGAGAGAATTTCACCATCCCAGAATGCCGCATGATTCCGGGCATGGTCGTCGGTGTTTCCGACGAGGATGTTGAAGACGATGCGGGAAAATAGCTCCTTCAGTGTGGGCTGAGGTTCGCTGAATTTATGCCGGATAATCTCTGCAAGATCCTGGTAACTGGCGTAGCGGGCCATCATTTCGTCCAGACTAAGTAATGTCAGCGCTGAAAGCATGACCCGGCGTTGCCAGCCCTTATCACACCAGATACGGTCAAAGCGCTCAATCAGTAAGATGTCCTTGCCCAGAGCTGAGGTCAGAACCACCTCAGCAACATTGAGCCCGCTCAGTTTTGCGAGACGCATGGCGATAAATTCAGCTTTGACGACACTGTACAGGTCTGTGGTCGAAGAAAATTTTGCAATGTATTTTTTGTACTGATGTTCGATAAGCGCCTTGGGGCGGGCCCCTCCGATCGAGCTGCCATGGTGCAAAGCTTCGTCAATGTCTGGATTCAGGGGGACGCCTTTCTCAACACGTTCAGCAGATCGAAGCAACTCCTCAAGAGGGGCGTTGACCGGGGAGCGTGGCACATATTCGACTGGTGAGAGCTGGAAATCGAGTGCGCCGATACGGTCGGAGCCGGATTCGAGAAGGTAGGTCAGTTCATCGAGTTGAGAGACATCGGCATTGCCCCCTTTGCGTCCAAGCAGTCTGTTCAGTAAAACGCGTCGCCCCCAGGCATCCGGGGCGCTATCACGGATGCAGCCGGGGATGGTCAGGCCTTTTGGCAGGGGAAGCACCCCTGATCGTAAAGGAAGTTCACGGTCATAGATGGAGATGGCGTTGCCTCGTTCGAGATAACTTTTGCCGTAGTTGAAAACCAGCGTATCCCCTTCTGCCGTCAGTTTTCCGGCGACGACCGGGTCGACCTCGCCCGGCAACCAGATCCAGACGTAAGCTTCTATGTGCTTTTCTGGTTTAGAACTCATCATCGACCGGTTTTCTTCTGGGGTGAATATGCTTGGGAAGCAGAGCGATCCGCTCGTCGGTTTCATGGATTCGCCCTCTTAGTGTTTCGCTGTCCGCATCAAAAAGTTTGATTCCGACAAGTGTCGCGACTTCAAAGACCAGCCCGATCTTGCAGGCCATGTCTCCTTTTTCAATCCGCTGCAGGGTTGCCCTCGCAATCCCGGCTCGCTCAGCAAGCTCAGCTTCCGACCAGCGACGTTGCTTGCGACTAAGCTGGATCTGTTTTCCGAGCAGCTTGACAGCTTCCATGGTGTATTTCGAAAAAGCACGTACCTGAGTCATCGTTTTTCTCAACCCGGGTTTCTGGTGGTAGTCGTTCAGTTATGCACCTGTTTTGTAAGACTATGCTGAAAGAGGATGGGCCTGTCAAGAAGAGTGACTCATAAAAAAAGCATATTATGTATCTATGACTTATATATGAGTCATTATTTGTGATTTTTATTGGTTAGTGCATCATCGTTTCTGTAAATTTATCCGGGGCTGACAAAAAGACAGGTCACGAACGAGGGGTCAGGCTTGACAACAGGGGAATCCGATGTTCTCTCTATCTGCTTGGATCCCGCCGTTCTCCGATCTGATCTGCGTCCCGTATTTAAAATCCTCGCTTCATTTCGATTTCTCTTGTTTTTGCCTTTTCAAAAAGGCAATAATGAAACATATATGCCGCCCTCAAGGAGGACGAATTGAAAAAAACCCTCAAACGCCTCATTGTCGACTTTCAGGAACGCACCCTTCCAGAACGTGTGCCTCGCGATCTCGAATTCCCCCTGGACAGTCATAAAATCATCTCCCTCATCGGCGTACGCCGTGCCGGGAAAACCTCTGTGCTTCAGCATGCCATCACACAGCTCAGAAACACCATTGACTCCCGCCGGATTGTTTACCTCAACTTTGAGGATGACCGACTTGACAGCCTGGGCATTGACGATCTGGTCTTTATTCTCGAAGCCTATTACGAACTTTACCCAGATCAACGGCAGGAGAAGACCTATTGGTTTTTTGATGAAATACAAAACATCCAAAGCTGGGAAAAATTTATCCGGCGCATGCACGACACAGAAAAAAGCCAGATTTTCATCACCGGCTCATCGGCTAAACTGCTCAGCAGTGAACTCGCGACAAGCTTGCGCGGACGAACCATCGCGTACGAAATTTTTCCGTTCTCCTTTACCGAATACCTGCGCTACCACGACATCCGAATCAACCTGCATTCCTCTGATTCATGCAGTTGGATCAAGCACCATTTCGAACACTATTTACGCCATGGCGGCTTCGCGGAGTGTTTCGAGCAGAGCGATGACCTCGAAAGACGAATCCTGCGCGATTACCTCGACCTGATCGTCTACCGCGACATCATCGATCGCTTCGGTGTCACCAATCGTGCCCTGCTGAAACATCTGATCAAATATCTATTTGCCAATCCTGCAACCCTTGTCAGCTTCAACAAGCTCTACAACGACTTTCGCTCGCAGGGCTTCAAACTTTCCAGGGACACCCTGGCCGACTATTTCTCCTACCTCAACGACGCCTATGCGGCCTTCAGCATTCCGATTTTCCGAGATTCCATTCAAGAGGAACAGCGCAACCCCAAAAAGGTCTATATCATCGACAACGGCTACAAACGCCTCTACGACGCCTTTACCAACCAGGATCTGGGAAAACTTTTAGAAAACCTGGTTTTTCTGCACCTGCGTCGGCAAACCCGCGACATCTACTATGTCAAACAACAGTACGAGGTGGATTTTTTCGCCCTTGGCAACCTCTACAACGTCAGCGTCACTCTGGAAAAACCCGAAACCCGCCACAGAGAAATTCGCGCCCTCGAAGAGGCCATGACCAGTCTCAAGCTGAAGCAGAGTTTTCTGCTCACCTCCGATCACGAAGAAACCATTTCCGCTGCGACAGGCACTATTCATGTGCGCCCTGTGTGGAAATGGCTGTGTGGAGGATGAATCCCGTCGACCTACGACAGCCTGTTGCCAAACACCGGGGTACGTTATCAATGCATTGCCGACGGTCCCCGTAGGGGCGCACCGATGTGCGCCCTGTCTCCGTCATGCACCCCGCTTCCAGATGGTGGCATCATCCGTTTCCGTACCAAGGTTGTCCCAAATTCACCGGGTTATCGTTTTTGTCCAGTCTCTTTGACAACGGCCGGGAGTTCAAGTAGATTTAGAATCTAACTGAAACCAAGGGATTTCAAGAAGATGAACAGGCACATTGATTGGCTTCGCCAAGCCGAAAACGATCTTTTATGGGCTGAGCATAGCTTAAACGGAAAGTTCTATGCTCAAACGTGTTTTATCGCCCAACAGGCCAGCGAAAAAGCACTCAAAGCCTATTGCTTCCATAAAGGCTTCGATACTGTTCGGACGCATTCCCTTTTCCAGATCGTCAAAAGTCTCGACGAAAATGGAGACCTTGAAAAAAATTGCCGTGAACTCGATCTCTATTATATCTCCGCGCGATACCCCGATGCTTTCCCCTCTGGAGCTCCTTTTGAAATCCTGACCGAGGAGCAAGCTCAGAGAGCCCTAAACTCTGCTCAGGAAATTTTCAGTGCCATTGGAAAGCGACTGCAGAATGACAACGAAAATTCTTGATCAGAGTCGCCCCGCCAAAAGCATCCTCGATTGCTCCAAGCAGGAAATTGAAGATTTTCTCCGCGAAAAGCTTATTCGCCATGGTGTCAAAGAGGCTTATATCTTCGGGTCGTATGCCCAAAACAAGCTGACTATGTGGTCCGACCTTGATCTGCTGATCGTGACAGAAAGCCAGCAATCGTTCATTGAACGGCCACGTCAGTTTTTCGATCTTCTGGATCTCGGCATTCCTATTGACATCCTTGTCTACACGCCGGAGGAGTTCCAAAAATTACGGCACAGCGATTCGGGATTCTGGAGAAGTTTTCAGGAAAATCATTTGAGGATTTTGTGACGCGCAATAGGCATAGTGATCGCCCTGACCTCTGAGCGCCTGCTCCACCCGGGCAGGATCCGTTCTTGACGTTGATCAGGCGCTCCAGTTTTGCTTTTGACGCGCCTCTGTACAAATGGTAAATTTCAAGAAAAATCAGCGACGGAGCTTTGATTATGGCACAGGAATCAATCGAAGAAAAAAAAGTCCTCGAGTCCTTCCGGTCCCTGCCCCCGGAGAAAAAACAGAAGTTGTTGACTTCATTGAGTTCCTGAAAAAACGATCCTCCAGCCACAAATCAGAGGAACTCAAAGGTTTATGGAGGGGCTTTTCCATTCACATCACCGCAAGCGAAATCAAAAAATTGCGCCAAGAAAGCTGGGAACATTTTCCCCGCGATGAGAAAGCATAATGGCGCTTTATCTCGACACCCATGCGTTAATCTGGTATCTGTCCGAATCCAATCAGCTTTCAGAAAAAGCAAATCGCGCAATCGGGAACGAGGGGTCAGGAACGAGGGGTCAGGCTTGACAACGTCAGGAACGAGGGGTCAGGCTTGACAACTGGGGAATCAAAGCTTGCTCTGATGCATCTCTCCCCGCTCCTTCCGGCGTGAATCTCCGCTAACCCGCAACTCCCGCCTTCGGGCCGGCTCTTCGGCCTGGGACAAAGCCTCTTCGATAAACCTGGCGCCTCTCAGAACTCCTATGCGATACACCTCTTTCAGACCATCCTCAACAACACTTTGGTAACGATCGAGGCTGTTGCCGAATTGACCAAGGGAGCAGTCGGTCTACAAAAAGACTCCAGCGTCGCTTCGCGCTGACAGGTGGCCCACTTTGCTCCGGAATCAGTGGCCCAGTTTAAATCAGGAGCACTGGCCCATTTTCTCCGGAATACGCTCCTGAACCACAAAGATAATGGTGGTCGCTCATCGGACAAAAGACATGAATGCGATGTCCGAACCTCTCGATGCCGACTTTTACCCATTTGTCAGGCCTGACCCCCCGATGTTTTGTAAGCAATGTTAGCATAAAGCAAACATAAATTCAATGAAGGGCTATTGACAGGTCTTTTCGATAAGACCACAATGGTCACTAGCACAAGGAGGTGAACACAATGGAAAGTGCATCGGTGAGCGAATTGAAAAAATCTCCGAGTGGATATTTCAGGAAGGTCAAATCGGGAGAGGAAATCCTGTTGACGGATCGTGGACATCCATTCGCAAAGATCGTCCCGTTGCGACGAGACGAGGCCGACGAAGGTACGAATATGGCGAAACTGGAAGCCGCCGGTTTGGCACGGGTGGGCAAAGGCTTCCAAGCTGACTTTTGGGAACAAAAGGGGCCTGCCGACCCGGAAGGGGCTGTACGTACAGCGCTGATTGAAGAGAGGGATGAGAGGTGAGATTTTGGGATAGTTGTGCGATCATCCCGTTGTTGGTGGAGGAGGGATTTTCGACCACAGCACGCCGGATATTCGCAGAAGACAGGTCCATGATCGTTTGGTGGGGCACATCGGTTGAGTGCACCTCGGCTGTTGCAAAAGCGCGTCGTACTGGGAAAATCAGTCACGACGAAGAGAGAAAAGTCCGCGAACAGCTCGATGCGGCAGCAGAGAACTGGAACGAAATGGCGCCAGCTAATGAGGTTCGCGATACAGCGCGACTCCTACTCCGGAGACACCCCCTATCTGCTGCCGATTCTCTGCAGTTGGCCGCTGGCCTGGTCTGGTGCGAAAATAAACCACAGGGAGCGGTTTTTGTCTGCCTCGATCAGCGGCTGCGCGATGCAGCGGACGCTGAAGGTTTCACCGTGATCCCCTCTGCAACGGAGTTCGCATCCATAACCGGAAAAAAGTAGGCTCTACAACCCAAACAAAGGCTGCGGCTGAGATTTTTAATCAATTTATCAAGAACGTCCCCTTTTGGGGAGCCAAACAAAGGCTGCGGCTGAGATTTTTAATCAATTTATCAAGAACGTCCCCTTTTGGGGAGCCGGGGTACCATATTCAACCAGGGCGACCCACCGGGTCGCCCCTACATCGCGGATGCATTGCCGACGGTCCCCGTAGGGGCGACCCGCTGGGTCGCCCTGCCACCGTCATGCATCCCGTTCCAGGCGTGGCATCATCCGTCCCCGTAACCGGGATTTGTTTCCATTCGCCGGGGTACCGTGTTCAACCAGGGCGACCCATCGGGTCGCCCCTACATCGCGGATGCATTGCCAACGGTCCCCCGGGGGGGCATCATCAAACCCGATCCGGATGATTAACATCCAGTTCCCATTTCGCTGGATTATCAACAATATATTGCCGAACCGCCTGCAAATCCCGATCACCGCGGATCACATGTTCATGATAATTGCGTTGCCAGACTGGATTGTCGATATCGTGCCGCAATGTATTGATGCGTTTGGTGGCGGCGGATTTGAATTGCCCGATAATCGCACCAACAGACCCCGATCGAGGCCCCGCCGTAGGGGCGACCCGTTGGGTCGCCCTGGTTTGTGACCAGGCATCACGGTCATGGGCGACCCAGCGGGTCGCCCCTACGGGGTCGGTGATCCAAAAAATGGCGTGAAAATGGTTCGGCATGACAACAAATTCATCCAATTTGATATTGGGGCGAATCACCGCCGTTCGCAACCATTCATCCCGGACCACCACCCCAACATCATTCAACAAAACTCCACCATCAACCCCATCCCCAAACAAACATTCCCGCCGCCAGGCACACACCGTCACGAAATACGCCCCGGCACCGACATAATCATAATCCCGCAATCGCATCGACCGACGCCGATGCAAATCCGGATGGAACACCATTTCCCCCCTCCACAAAAAAAATCAATCAAATGTATTTTCGTAGGGGCGACCCGCTGGGTCGCCCTGTTACCGTCATCCATCCCGTTTCCCAAAATGGCATCGTTCGTTCCCGCCGGGGTTAGTCCCATTCACCGGGGTGCCGTAATTCACCAGGGCGCACGGCAGTGCGCCCCTACAATCGGTGCAATTATCGGCGGTCCCCGTAGGGCGGCAACCCAACCATTCGTTTGCTTACAGGAAGAATCAAAATTCAATAACTTGGATTAGGCATAATCACATTTTCCAAATCCACCTTGCGACCATCAGAAAAAGTCAACTTGCCTCCAAGGCCGTCTTTAAATAAGTCAAGCAAGATACGATCTTTGTTTTTATTGCCCATTTTAAGACTTATGAGTTTTTCAGAGGCAGACATCTCAACTTCTGGAGTTGCTTCATCATCGGCATGAATATAAACTAAAAAATTATCTTTTCTGGCCTTTTCCTTCGGGCTGACCTCGACCCGCCATGCCCCAGGCTCAATAGTTATACTTCGATTATCGACTTTTATTTTTCCATTATTATCGTAGTTTTCCCCATCGACAAAAAATTCCCGACCAGGCCCTCCAACAACGTTTGTCACAGAATTTTCAGGCAATAAAATTTTCACAGATGCAGTTGCATCATATTGATAAATTTTTGAATCAGGGTTTCTTGAGTAAAGGCCAGTGACAGCCAAAGGGTATCTACTTTTACCAAGTTCTTTTCTTTTTATAAGGCAAAATCCGTCTTTCTCACTTGGCTTATTAATGGTATGTAAAAGCCACCTTTTTTCAAATTCTTTTTTTGTAGAAACTACCGTGTCGTAAATTAAAAGCTCATTCGGAGGAAGATAGATCAATTGGCGAATCCATTTTTCTACCCTTTTGTTCCTGTTGTGAATTGAACCATCCCCTGTCTTTTTATTTGTATAAGCGGCCGTAATATCACCAGCAATGAAGACATAATCGTCTCCATACTGGAAAGCCACGATATCGCCCATCTCGTAATCATCAATATATTTTTGCCAGTGGTTCAAGTGGTCAGGCGACGGCGGCCAGCTAAAACCTGAACCTACCCGCCGCTGCCCTCCATCATTGGCAACGTTCAAGCCGGGGCGTAACTCAGGCGTAGGTTCTTCCGGGTCTTTGACAGTGATCACATTATGAGCAATCGCCTGCATGCTATAGTTAATATCATGTGGTGAATAAGAGCCTGTCCATAATCCGCTATCAATTGCAAGGGCGCCCTTTTTATATAAAGTAAAGGCGCCACTGTCCATATTGCTGTGACTCCAGTAATGGTCACCAGCCTTAAATGTAATATAGGTGGCATCCTCCTCCCAGCTACTACGCATGACCACCATCCCCAGGCCATCGAAATGCCTTACCAGAGGCAGATCCTTCCAGGATTTACCATCAATGACGACGGGTTCCTTTGCGTAGGATTGTGCATAAGAAAGGGCGTACGGGTTGTCGTACTCTCGCCCAAGGCGCTCAATCAACGGTGAAATAATATGCGCGGAAGATCCCACCTGGGCCCAACGGCTGGAAGTCAAATCCGGGCGGGCAAAATAAATGGGGTAATAAATAAAATTTTCCACCCAGGGGAACTTTTTGTATAAATCCTCTCCTGTCGCCGATTCCCAGGCATCAAACGAATCAAGAAGAACCAGGTGAAAATCGCGGCAGAAATAGTTCATCCCCTCATGCCAGCCGCCTCCATCCTTTCCCGAAACCTGATGCCAGGCAGGAATGAACACCTGGAACAAAATATTCTTCGCCCAATTGAAGTAGGGCTCAGCTTCAGGCAGGTCCGGGTAAATAACCAGGGCAAGCTCAAGCCAGGAAGCCTGAAGGCGTTTGTAGGCCATGGCATTGTAAGGGCTGTAGCGAGTCTCTTCGTAATGGCGCTTAAAGGCTTTTGCCCGTTTATGGAGGAGCCGCAGGATTTGAGCCTTCTCTTCCTCTGTCCATCGATCATAAAACCAGTCGAAAAAACGCACCTGTATCCCATAACCCACCTGCTGGGTCATGTTGTACAAAGAATCTTTATAAACCAGTTCCTTTATCCGGGAGAAAAGCCGCTCATCGCCGGTTGCGAGCGCAACCCCGGCTAATCTGTGATATTTGCTCACCCCGCCTCGTGCCCATTTTTCAGAAAAATCCAGAGCCCAATCGGGTATTTCATCAGGGATATTACTTACCGTTGGCGGGGTAATGCGGGGATGCGGATGAAATTTTATTTTTTCAATCTCCGGAAGATATTCTACAGGGGCCTCCGGCAGCAAAACCTGATCAACGGCGAGGCGCAGGCGGTCAGAAACCTCGCCCCGCTTGCTGTAAAGAAACGTAACCTTCTCTGTAATCTCACTAAACGAGCCTGCGACTAAAATAAACCCAAACAAAACGACCGCAGCAAGAAGATAGACCAGAACCTTTTTTCTCATCATAAAAAATCAGCCCCTTACTTTGCAGATAATCCATCGATATTTGCCGGAGCTCTCAGGTTCTATGGCATCAACATACCGGAAGGTAATTTCAAGTGGGGTCTCAAACTCATGGCAAATCCTCTCGCGAAGCCTGTCTTCGCCATTAAAAGGGGTGCTCTCATCCGTGACGATCCGAATTTCCAGTTGATCATAGTGATTCTGTATGACCTGAAACTGCCTCACCCGGGAATCGGACTTGAACATATAGTGGAAAAATGCCCCGTGGATCTTTTTACCGTTTGAACTGACAACCATATCGTATTCGCGGCCGCAAACTTCCTCAAGAAGAGGGAAAGGCAATCCACAAGGACATTTACGCCCGGACAGAACGACCCTGTCGCCTATCCTGTACCGAATAAACGGCATACCGAAACTGTCAAAGCTGGTCACTAAGGCGGAACCATCTTCATCGGTTTCCAGGTACACAAGATCCGACAAAATATGATATCCACCCGATGGGCAGCGATGTGCCATCAACCCCCCGTCATGAGCACCATATTCCTCTGCCACAGGGCACCCAAAAGCGTATTGAATCATTTCACGCTGGTAATCATGCAGCATCTCTGCGGTTGTAATAATAACTTTCGGGGCGACAGTCGGCTGCAGAGCCGGATTATCTTTAATAAGCAAGGCCAATTGGTAAATGGCCGTCGCATAGCCATAAATCAAGGCAGGCCGATAGTCATTAATAATCTTGACATAATCCTGACTCTGCGAGAGCGACATAGAAAAGGCCGAAAGGTATCTCTGGTTGAGGAAAATCCGGTCCTTTGTGCGCCGCAGCCGCTCCCGCGGTGTGAGAGCCAAAGGCTGTCCCCAGATATCCAGACTTTTCTCTCCGATCTGCCACCCCCACCAGTGGCGCGAGCGTAACTTAGCGGCATTCTGAACAGTCTCCCGCTCGCGAGAGCAATAAAAAGTCAGAGGGTGCCCGGTCGATCCCCCCGTGTGGTTAATCACCATGCGCTCTTTCCAGCCGGGAACGAGCATTGTTTCCTGGTTAGCGCGCACATCAGCCTTGGTCATCACCGGGAGCTTTTTCAGATCATCGAAAGAAGTAAAGTCTTCGGATGAGAACCCGGCCTCAGTGAAGAGCGCGCTCCAATAAGGCACCTCTTGTCCGGCATGATGTAAAATTTTTCGGCACCGCCCAACAGCAAGCGTCAATAGATCATCGCTCGTCAGTCGCTGCCATGCCTCCAATTTCTGCAATTCAGAGAGCGTCGTGCGGCCACGCATTCGTTCATGAATCGGGAACAGAATATTGCGCAGAATATAGGCATTCATCGAGTCAATGTCCAAACGAGAGGTAAAGTTGACTTAACTTCGAAGTCATTGCCGGCATACCGTACTCGTTAATAATTTTCTGTCGAGCCGCACGTCCCATATGTTCAGCCAGCAGCTTATCAGCGGACAGTTTATGCATCGCCCTGGCGAGGGCATCTATATCGCCGGGTTCAATCAGAATACCATCCCTGCCTTCACTGACAAGTTCAGGGATACCCCCAACGTTGGTGGAAAGCACCGCAAGCCCATAGGCCATCCCCTCCAACAGCGCCATCGGCAACCCCTCTGCGTAACTCGGCAACACAATAACATCGGCTGATCTCATTGTTTCATCTTTGGCCGAGCCACTAATCACCCCAAGATAATCAATGTGAGAACTGAGACCATTCTGCTGAACAGTTGTCAAAAGCCTTTCGACCTCGCCGCCTTCGGTTTCATTGCCGGCAATCCAGACCCGACAGTCTTCTCCTGTTTCCAGGAGTCGTCGAGTGGCCTCAACAAGGTCCAATACACCTTTTCTCTGTCCCAAGTTCCCCAGAAAGAGAAAAGTTGTCGGTCCCTCACGTTTTGCACGACTCTCTGAAGGTACAGACACACTATTATGAATGACGCACCATCGAGCCTCGGGAGCGTATGGAGCGAGACAGTGCCTCCACTGATCGCTAAGCACCACAACCCCATCAGCCGATGAAAGAGCCCATCTGGCGAGAGCTCTTCGCCAACCCTGATTACCATCGAGAAACTGGTCAAAATTGGCTCCATGGATATGCCAGACAACCCGTCGGCCCATCACCCTCCCGGTTATAAAATGCAGGCAATCTCTCCAGAAGGTAAAACCACTGCAGGTGTGAATATGTAGAATTTCAGTCTCATTGTTCCGCATCATTCGAACCAGGCGCCCCAGGAGCACGATTTGCGCCAGAACTCCACGGAGAAAAGAGCGGCCATCGGTCGTATTCTTGCCTGTATCCAGAACGGCAAGTCGGCAGAACCGGGATTGTTCCAGGTTTCTGACCACCGAGGCCATCCCGCCGACCTGGCCGCCCACAGGTCCTGTCATTAAAACCGAACAACAATGCACAGAATCGCTCATAACAAAAAATCACCTCATTACTTCGCGGTAAGCAGCCTGGGGTTCAGAGGGGTCACAGAGGGGTCAGGCTTGACAAAAGGGGAATCAAAGCTTGCTCTGATGCATCTCTCCCCGCTCCTTCCGGCGTGAATCTCCGCTAACCCGCAACTCCCGCCTTCGGGCCGGCTCTTCGGCCTGGGACAAAGCCTCTTCGATAAACCTGGCGCCTCTTAGAACTCCTATGCGATACACCTCTTTCAGACCATCCTCAACAACACTTTGGTAACGATCGAGGCCGTTGCCGAATTGACTAACGGAGCAGTCGGTCTACAAAAAGACTCCAGCGTCGCTTCGCGCTGACAGGTGGCCCACTTTGCTCCGGAATCAGTGGCCCAGTTTAAGTCAGGAGCACTGGCCCACTTTCTCCGGAATACGCTCCTGAACCACAAAGATAACGGTGGTCGCTCCTCGGACAAAAGACATGAATGCGATGTCCGAACCTCTCGATGCCGACTTTTACCCATTTGACAGGCCTGACCCCCGATGTTTGTGTTAATCAGCATTGTCTTCTTTCGGTTTGGATTTGATAGTTTCGGAAAAAACCATCCTACCCATCCGGGGAAGACAATGCTCTGTTTACGGCATATAAGGACTCGTAGCTACTAATCATACCTCGAATCGAAAATTTAGCAGAGGATTCACGTGCCTGTTGGGACATCGACTCTAACTTCTTCCCGTCCGCCCAAAGAGCGAGAATATGTTTTTTCAACTGATTCAGGTCATTCAAATCAAATAAAAATCCATTTTTATCATGCTCAATCAATGAGACATTCCCGCCAACATCGCTAGCAACGACTGGGACTCCTGCGGCAAAAGCTTCCAGAATCGCCATCGATGTCCCTTCACTGAAAGACGTCATCAAAAAAATATCGATAGAATGTAAAACATTTTCCACATCAGAACGGAAACCGGCAAAAACGACTCTGTCCGCAACCCCCAATTCATCAGAAAGAATGCGCAACTCATTTTCCAAGTTACTCGAATCGGGGCTGGGGCTGGTGACTAAAACAAGTTTAAGGTTGGGAATTTTATCCTTGAGAGCAGCCACAAGACGAATTTGTGCAGGATAGTTTTTGACTGGGCTAATACGCCCTATGCTGCCAAGAACAAAATCGCTTTCATCTATCCCCAGTTCGGTACGAAGTGAAACTGCATTGGCAGATGTAAATCGTTCAAGATCAATACCGTTGTATACCGTCTCCAACTTCTTTTCTCCACCAAGCAGCGGACGATAATGTTCCAGCATCGCATCAGAGACGACCACGATCTTTCGAGCAAACAAGGACAAAATTGCGTATACCTGAGTATAGGGCCTACGCCAGTTTATAAAACCATGGAAGGTAACAAACAACGGCTTGAAAGTGCAAAGCGCAGCAAACGAGCAAAAATAAAAAGGGGAGAAGTTGTGAGCATGTATGGTATCGATACCTTCTTGCTTTATAATTTTCCGAAGTTCACGGACTAACCTAAAGCTGGATTTTGCCTGTTTCTTCCAATCAAGAGACCAAACTTTGAATCCCTTACTACGAAGCAACTCTCCATTACAACCAAGCTCATTGAGAACACAGACCTGGGGAGGCTCTTCCATATTGTGATTAAGGACAAGGTTCCTAACTACGTTTTCAAGCCCAGCCGCACCGAAGTTCTCAACGACATGCAATACCTTCATGTCGCTACCCGGCAGACAAGCCGGCGATATTTTCCCGACTTTTCCGGCTCGATCGTATCCACGAAATTAAAAACAAGTTCGATCACTTCTTCAAACTCCTGGCATATGCGCTTTTCAACCATGCCCTCATTATCGAGTCTGATTTTGTTATCTGTCACCAGGCGAATTTCGACCCGATCAAACCGATCCTGTACAACCTGAAATTGCTTCACCCGGCTATCTGCCTTAAAAATGTAGTGAAAACTATTTTTATCCGTATACATTTCGCGACCAGTAAGTGTAAACAGTCGCGCCAAAACGTGAAACCACTGTAGGTATGGATATGTAGTATTTTGACTTTTTGCGAGAAAATAAATATTTATAAGTTTATAAAGAATACGAAATTGAGAAATATATGCAGCTAAAAAACTTCTATTTTCCGATGTATTCTTCCCCGTATCCAAAACATTCAATTTGCAAAAATCGACTTGTGATAAGTTTTTTATAACAGCAGCCATGCCACCAGAGTTGGACTCTACAGGCCCTGTCATTAGAACAGTGTATTTTTTATCAATCACTAGCAGCCCCCGTAAACATTTCATTCCGTTTGCATATCAGAAACAAAGCACACAAAGCAGTGATGATATAGTAAAAAAACTCAAACCTCACTTGGCTTAAAAAAGTACCACCAACCAAATAGACCACGACTGTAACCAGAAGAGGTTCGGCAAACTTCTCCAAACGGTGCCCTGACAAATCTGTCTTGGCACGATTCCTCAGCAGAAAACCCATTTTCAAGGTTGAAAAAATTGTTAGTAAAAATATCCCCAGTCCAACAAAACCACTCTCTCCAAGGAGCTGAAACCAAACACTATGAGTCGCCCGCGGCCTATCAATCTCGTATTCCTGATAATAAGGGTAATTCCGCATAAAGGCCCCCAAACCAAGGCCTCCTCCCCAAACGGGATTATCTATCGCCATATTCCAGGCCGTTTTCCAGGCAGCAATACGCCCCATAGCTGAAGCATCTTCTTCATACTCAGTGATAGTGTAATACCGATTCATCGTGTCCTCAGGAACGACCGCGTAAAGGGAAAAACCAAGCATAACAACAAGCAAAACAGTCTTGATTGTTCGATAGCGAATCCAAAAGATGGCAGTATATGCTGCCGCCATCGACAACATACCGCCACGGGAAGTGGTCGCTATAACAGCCGGGCCGGAAAGAAAAAAAGCCAGGAGATAGATGCACCTTAACCATTTTTCTTTAAAAGTTAAAGCTACGTAAAAAAGCAGTGGAATTCCCATGGCAATAAACAACGCCGTATCGTTATTATCCAACCCAATCGGGCCTCCGTGGTGGGTCGTCCCACCCATCAACCCGAACAAACCAAGCTTCAAGCCGTACAAACCAGGACAAGCGGCAAGCAAAGCCAGAAAAACTTTAAACCGAGCAGGGGTATCTATAATTGCGGTCACAATTAAAGGCCCCAGAATAACCTTGCTAAATTTGATGAGAGTATCGAGCGAAGCATCAAAATAACTGGACGTCAGGGTGCACACGGCAAACCAGGCCCACAAGGCTAATATCCCAATCATCGGGCCAGCAACACGGAACTTAGGGCCTTCGGTTGCAAAATGCTTTAAAAGCAGAGCAATCATGACAAAAAAGGCCATCCGTGCTTCTATAACCGAAGCAGACCAGACCAATGATTGCGGTTTCATCACCGACAGCCAGACATAGCCAAGCAGACCATAATAGGCATTTGTCAAGGCAAGAGGAACACAGCCCCAACCAAGGACTGTCAGAATGAGATCACGTATTCCCAACGTTTAATCCTTTTCCACAAGAAGATCTGTGTAATCCGCCGCCAGACGGTCCCAATTATGAAAAGTCTCGACACATTGACGTCCTGCCACAGCTATCTTCTCCGCCTGGCTGCTCGACTCAAACAGACTCAACACCACACGTGCCAATGTCTCTGCGGTATCAGCAATTTCACAGTTCTCTCCAGCCAAAGCATTAACCCCCTGGCAGGACAGAGTTGTCATCACGACCGGCTTTTCCATAGCCCACGCCTCTAACAATTTGTTTTTGATCCCTGTTCCAGAAATCATCGGCAGGATAACCACACCAGCCCGAGCAATCGGCTCACGTATGTCGTCGACCCAACCAAGAACCTGAACCCGCTCAGTGGCCAATTCTGTAAGTTTAGTGGGAGTGTTGGCACCGCAGACGACAAAACGAATATCAGGGTCATTTTCCCAGACTCTGGGCGCTATTTCTTTTAACAAATAGAGTGCTGCATCCAGATTCGGCTGATGAGCCATATTTCCGGTAAAAACGACACTCTTCTCTGAAGAGAGATTGGTCATCGGCCTGAAAAAATCGAGATCAACACCATTGACGATGGTCTGTGCTGACACCTTGCGGTTCCGCAGAGCAAAACTTTTTGAATCTGTCTCCGACACAAAAACCACATGATCTAAATGCTGCGCATAACGGCGTTCATATAAAAACCAGCCGAGCAGATAGCGTCCAAGCCTGAGCCCTTCCGACCTGTACCAATTCACCTTGAGCAGCCTACGCCATTCAAGCACGGGATCATCAACAACATCTGCAACAACCTTCATTCCCTTGAACAGCTCGGCATACTGCAACATTTTCGCACCAAACAGAATTGCGGCGTCGTAATCTCCTCTCTCCAGTTCCTCCGATAATAAATTTTGGAATTGTTCATCATGATGAAAAGGAGATAAAACGAAACGTGGGCGGCCATCAACAGGAGGGTCGTGCATTCCACAAAAACGCACACCCATATCTGTATACCTCTGCACTAATTCATCGTTTGCGCCAAAAGAAAAAAGAGAGACCTCAGCTGACTGTACAAAACGTTTTGCCAGGGCATGAACCCTTAGATAGGTTCCATGACTAAGCGGCCAGGGGAAACGATGACTGACCAATAAAATTTTCATGAATGGACCTCGAGAACTTTTTCAAATACATTAAGAACTGTTTTTGCCGTACGCTCCCAGGTATATTCCTTAACTTTCTTAGCCCCTTGTTCACGCAGCCTGGCTCGAGTTTTCTCGCAGGTCATAATCTCTGTCATGCCACAAGCTATAGAATCGACCGATAGAGGATCACAGTAGAGAACTGCGTCACCAGCAACTTCCGGGAGCGAAGTGACATTGGAGGCCAAAGCAGGAGTATTGCATGCCATAGCATCAATCAGGGGCAGGCCGAATCCTTCGTAGAGAGAAGCAAATACCAACCCCTCTGCCCCGCACAATAATGCGGGGATCTCACTGTCCGGTGCAAAGCCACAAAAAACCACATCGTCCTCAACACCAAAAGCTATAGCCTTCTGCCGATAGACTGCCGAACGGTCGTCACGAATACCACTAATTACCAATTGCCCGTCAACATCATTTTGTTTCATTCGAGCAAAAGCCTCGATAACGCGAAAGGTGTTTTTGCGAGGGTCTGTCGCACCAAAAGTAAACAGATAAGGCTTGTTGATGCCATACTTCTTCCTGACCTGCTCAATCTCTCCTGTGGTTGCAATACACAGCTGGCTATCGGGAGCCCAGGTCAACACATGAATATTTTCACCATTTACCCGGAAATAGTCAGACATGTCGGATTTGCTGAAATGTGAAACCGTCAAAACCGCATCTGAGCGCAATAAACTGTTTCGGATGACCCGCTCGGACTTTTTGAATGCATTACCCCCACCCCCGGCATCAAAGCGGAGTGGGATAATATCGTGAATCGTCGCGATGATCGGGATAAGTTTTAATCTCGGCATGCTCTGGGCAGGACAGTGAAGAAGGTCGACCTTGTCAGAACGGGCAGCAAGTGGCAGACGCAAATTCTCCCACAGGTTCCACCGTGCACCCTTCATTCGTATTCTTTTTTTACTGATGTTAGCAATACCGGAGAAAGGATCAGCAAATCCCTCCTGCTCGTAATACATAACAAATTGCCAATCAGGCCTTAACTCAGCGATGCGAGGATACAGATCGACCAGGTTTTTACCTGTGCCACGTCTTTCAGGGCAAAAAACCGTTCGGGCATCCACTCCTATTGTGATTCTTGTTCTCTGTCTCACAATTGCTCCCGGATTGCAGTCAGAACTTCTTCGACCGATATTCGCTCCATGCATGTGGGCCGCACATCGCAGTCCGGTCGATAACAACAGAGGCAATCCATGCCTTCTGGGGCAATCTTGATCCCGGAGCCATACAGGTCAATTTCCGCGAGCGAAGTGGGCCCGAAAAGAACCACCATTCTCTTCTCCAGGGCAAGGCCGATGTGCATGGCGAGGGTATCGCCGGTCACCATCAGGTCGCAGAGGCTCACCAATGCGCCGAACTGGCGAAGATCGTTGTCGCAACCTGTGTCAATCACATTTTTTCCGGCCCTGGCCAACTCAGCATTGCGTTCCACCTCTTCAGGTCCGCCATAAAGCAGAATTGAAGACTCCGGATAAAGCTCTTCCAGCCGTTCAATCAGGCTCTGGTAGCCTTCCATGGTCCACTTCTTATGCACCCAACGACCACCGGCTCCGGTGTTCAAACCGAAAACCGGGGCGTTTCTATTGACCTGTTTTCGAAACGCGAATTCATCGGCAAAAGCCCGCTCCTTATCATCCAGTACGAATACGGGCCGTGTCATCCTGCCTTCAAGCCCGCAGATCTCCATCATGATGTCCTGATAGGTGCGCTGATTGGCTTTTTTGACATCATCCCACAGGCCCATCTCGAACCAGTCCTCGGCTTCGGGGTTCAGCGGTTCGGCGTAGCCTTTGGGGTTCCATGTGTAACCGATTTTCTTCTCTGCAGCGGCAATTGTCATCAGCCGACAGCTGTCTTCCGCGGCATCGAGGTTGATAGCCAGATCGTAGGTACTGGTCAGCAAGTTGAGCTGTGCCTCGGGGCCATATTCAATGACCTTGTAGACATGGGGGTTGTTTTTGAATAACGGCAGAGCATTTTTCTTTGTAACCCAGGTGATGGCCGCGCCGGGGTACTTCTGGAGCAGAGGCTGGAGCAAACCGGTTGTACGCTCAACGTCGCCGACGGCATCGAGCTTGATGATGAGGATATGGGAGGTTATGGGAGTGTATTCGGGGCAGGTTGGACAGGTATAGGAAAATTTTTTGTGCGGCTTGCAGGGGCGGTCGCCGTTAAAAAAAATACAATCAGGATTCATAGATTACCTCAGCATTGCGCATGGAAACTGCCTGTAAAAGCTGTGACTGATATTTTTCCCAAGAAAAAGCATCTAAGGCCAATACGCGCGCACGCCGCCCCATTTCAGTCAACTCTTCCTCTGGCCTGTCAAGCATGTACTTCATGGCACCCTCAAGCCCATCGCGCTGGCGCAACGAGTAGGATACACCATGCACTTTTTCCTCAATAATTCCATCCAAAGGACTTATTACATCGGGAAATTCCCCTCGCGGGCCAATAAGCGGCAAGCCACACACCATTGCCTCTAAATAAACATTTGGAAAATTATCATACCAGGCAGCGTGCACATAGACATCCGCAGCCGTATAAATATCTGCCAGATCATTCCGATTTCCCATAAAACGGACCCGCTCAGCTACCCCCAACTCTGCAGAGTAGTGTTCCCAATCTGCAGCCATAACACCCGTACCAACAATCCATAGGTATGCGCTCTCGTCACTCAATCGACTAAATGCTTCTATAATCGCAGACTGATTTTTATTGCGGTCCAGTGAACCGACTGTCACAAAAACACGCGATGAAAAAGGGGTGTTCCAATATCTGCGAACTTCGTTTCGCGACTTTTTCAGAAGTTGCTGCATATCGTCCACCCCAGTTGGAGCAACCACCAACTTCTCACGTGGAACATCTACGAAATCCAGAACATCTTCAACAACTGAAGGCCCCTGAAGAATCGTTAGATCACTGGACATAAGCGCTTTTTTTTCAGACCTGCCAATCAGCCAGTGATTAAATCGGTCGGTAAAACTCCGCGCCCCCCCCCCTGAAACAAATGGCAGACAACGCCATAGCAAACAGGGGAACAAATAAACAATTCGGACCTCGGGCCAGGCTTTTTTCGCGGCATTGACATAAAATGGAGAAACGGAAAAAAAGACGTCGGGGCATTTTATTGTTTTTTTTAGATAAGCTGCTAATTTTCGCTCCCTCACTAAAAGAGGCCAGCGCCACGACCAACCCGAATTAACGTAATGGTACTCGACAGGTATATTCTCCACAGAATCGCGAATTACTTCTCTATTCGAATGCGACAATATTAAAACTTCAAAACCAGCACGTTTGAGAGAAATAGCAACATTACGCGCAAGAGTTGCTCCACCACCACCAAACCGTAGATCACAATAACAGCAAATTAAAGCATTCAAGATACAACCAAGTTTTTTTAAAGGTATATTGGGTTAAAATGCATGTGAAAGTTTGAATCTTAAAAAAATAGATAACAATTTTGCCTTTTCATAATAACTGCACCTACTGGAACTTTTCATAAGTCCAAAAATAATTTTAACAACATCTTCTTTTATATCTTTTATTTTATCATTATGGTTTTCAACGAACCACTTATACAGCAAAATAATCTTTCTAGCTAAGCTGTTCACAATATGTGGGTTTTCTTCGACCAGATTACTTCCTCTCTTATGGTAATAAATATGCCATAACCACATACAATCTTCAAAACTGTAACTATTTAAATCATTTTTTTTGAGAAAGTCATATAAACAAGCGGCATGTAAATTTTTATTTTTACTGTCCTTCCCATATATAGTACTAAGGTTGTTACCATGATGCCTATATTTAATAAGTGGTTCAGATGTAATAGCAAGTTTTGAAATACTGCTAATGCGCAACCAGAGGTCATGATCTTCAATGTACTGAAATTCTTTCCTATAACCCCCAATTTCAGAAAAAACATCCTTTCTTATTATTGACCCGGGATGGCACAAAACCGTTGTGAACAAAGATGACCAAGCCAACATTTCAGATGAGCAATGAGAAAATAATTCCCCTTTATCAGTCACAACAAGTTCGCCGAATTCATCTATTACCTCAAAGACTGAAGAAGAGGCCCCCACTCCTGGATGAGAATCCATAAACTTAAGTTGATGTTCAATACGGTAGGGCATAGAAATATCATCACTATCCATACGTATAACATATTCACTATCTGACATCTCAAAACCAAAATTTAAAGCCGACACAATCCCTTTATTCTCCTGCTCAATCAATTTAATCCTTTGATCTGATTTGGAATATTCTTTAAGTATTGTACCAGACGAGTCAGTTGAACCATCATTGATAATGATAAATTCAAAATCTTGGAATGTTTGGTTTAAAATGCTTTCAACAGAAGGTCTTAGGTATTTCTCAGAATTATATACAGGCATAACCACACTAACTTTATATTTCATTTGAATTAACTCCTGTTAGAAGTATCTAAAATATTGCAAACCTCCAAATATGCCTCATCACCTAAATTTATTTGCTCTAATGCCTTTTCCAATAAAATATCTCTAGCGAGATCAGCATTGCTCCATAACTCTAATAATATTTCACGCAATCTGTCTTTGTGCATTCTATCTGCATGCCACACAGTACATCCAACATTACCAAACATATCAGCCAAACCATTAAACTTATCGGCATAGTATTGGTTTTTTGCAATTCCTAGAACCGACACACCTTGAGATAATGCAAACAATCCAGCATGATAACTAGCAGTCACAACAACTCGGCAATTTCCAACTGCAGAAATAGCTGAATCTCCCATGATATCTGAGTTGTTTTCAAAATTGACTAAAAGTTTTTTATTCGCAACAGCATTCACAGTCGCCTTTTCATCATCATCTAAACCTGATAACGATATTGGAATTGGAATAATTTTTGAGTTCAAATTTTCAACGACATCACATATTGTTTCAGATATATCGCAAGCAAATTTCTCATCTATTGCCGAATAAGAGGCCTTTCTGAAGTTAAGACCGACAAAATCACCTAAAGTATTAGGTCGGCTATTAAAAGCTAATTCAATTGCGTCATCACCAGTAACTCGAATGCGAGTACTATCTACACATAATTCTTCCAAAACTTTATAACTACTATTTTTTTCACGTATACATATAAGATCTAACTGATTTAAAACTTTCTCCATAGTAAGCGCAAGTCGCTTTGATTTTATTGGCCCGATACCCTGCCCAACAAGAAATGTTGGCTTTCCCAAACGTTGCGCTGTTGCTATGAGAGTTAATACCGATATTGCGTGGCCTTCAAAAGTAGAATTCAAATACCCACCGCCTGTACCAATTACAGCATCGAAATCATCAAGGCATTTCAAAGTTTCGCTCCCATAAATAGCACCATAATTACTTAAACCCCAATTAGTCTTATTAAGCCACAATTGTTCTTCAAAATCGCTAATCCTGACTGAAATTCTCCATGGCAGCCATTTATAAAATCGCTGATTCGGACGCCGAATAATATTTAAGTCCAGTTTTGATAATGGTGGCAAAGGAGATACACCAGGAAAACTCCTCAATATCACTTCTGGGGCTCTTGTTAATATCGACAGTTTAGCATGTGGGAGAATCTTTTTGATACGAGCCAACGCTACGCGCAACATTACAGTATCTCCAACATTCAAAATGTCATAGCCACTGTTATCTATTAAAATCTTCATGTCTACATTCTTTCAATACAAGAGTGATAAACATATTGATGCTTAAGGTGCACATTCTCTTTCATAACTGACCCTTAAGTGTTTATTTCATTAAATAATTCACAGACTAAAACGAGTGGCATGAGTCGCAACACTAAATCAGGTTAATTTCATTGATTTGCGAATCTTCCAAGGAAAATAACATGTGTATTTCTTTAAACGCTTTTCAAAAAAATATCACTTTATAACGTAACCGATTGCAGCCACCTGTTCGTTTTCTTCTGGGTAATTTAAGCGAGGTCAACAACTTGGTGATGACCTGTGCCGCACTGGCCTACAACATCCTGCGCTTCATCGGGCAGATCGGCTTGCTCGGCGAGAAAACGCCAGTGCGACACCCGGCCAAGCGCCGGCGCATCAAGACGGTCATCCAGAAACTGATGTGTCTGGCGGCACGCATGATCGAGACCGGCCGACGGTTGTATTTACGCTTCAGTCGCCATAGCGGCGCGTCTTTCCAAGCGTTCGCCGGCCTTTATCAACGCTTGGCCTACGGATAGGCTAGGGGCCGACCAAAAAAGAAGATGACAAAACCCGGGCACTTGCGGTGTTCATGATCGAACTCGTCCTGGAATCGCCTTGATTGGCACTTTGCGGGCAATCTGTCAAAGATCGAAGCTTGCTGAGGCCCTTCAGAGAGCCGGATTTTCAACTGAGCGACATTCTCGCCCCCCATTTTCGCCACTTGGGACGAGAAAACCGGAAAGCGGGAAGACATCTCACGGAATCAGGCCTATATTTTTACAACAAGTCATATCAAACATTCTCTAACGTCCAGCTATGATCAACATAAACCGTACAATATTGTCTCGGTGGGACTTTCGCTGACCCAAAATAGATCGAATCAACAACCGCGAAGTGGATCGCTGCAGAAATATGATCAAGTTGCACATCATCTGCAAAAACTGCGACCGCAACCCGATAGTCCCCAATAGCGAAAGGATTTTGGGGGACAGAGCAATTAAACACGCCCCTTCGACTTGGGCTTTTGAAAACTGTTCCTTTCAGGTCACTGCGAATATGCGTCACTGGCTTACCAACATCATCTAGAACAGTAAAAATAATCGTTAGATTACTTAGGTCTTGATTACTTTCATAACTAAATTTGAACGTGATATCTTCACCCGCAATAATGTTTTCTGTCTCTTGACCATCATTATCCAAAACGAAAGCATCAGTAAGCCTCAAGACGCCTGTATTTGTTCGATCCGCATTGTCCAGAGTAAAAATCTCACTGCGATTCTTTTTCATTCGGCTCAAGTAGCTTCGAACAACCTGGTCCGACTCCCCATCATCAACCATCTGCCCCTGCCGCAGCAGAAGACTCCGCGGACAAAGCGTCTGAATCGCTCCCATATTGTGGCTGACAAACAGCACGGTGCGCCCCCCACTGGAAACATCCTGCATCTTCCCCAGACACTTCTTCTGAAAATCCACATCCCCCACCGCGAGCACTTCATCGATAATAAGAATCTCCGGATCCAGATGCGCGGCCACAGAGAACGCCAAGCGCACCTTCATACCGGAGGAATAGCGCTTTACCGGTGTATCCAAAAACCGTTCCACCCCCGAAAAATCGACAATCTCATCAAACTTTCGGTCAATCTCCTTTTTGCTCATTCCCAGAATGGTACCGTTCATGTAGATATTCTCGCGTCCGGTCAACTCCGGGTGAAACCCGGTCCCCACTTCCAGCAAACTGGCTACCCGCCCGTTAATCGTCACCCGCCCCGCAGTCGGTTCAGTAATACGCGACAGAACCTTGAGCAAGGTACTCTTGCCCGCCCCATTGCGCCCGATAATGCCCAGCACCTCACCATGCTTAACCTCAAAAGAGATATCGTTGAGGGCATGGAGCACATCGGGATCGTCCGTGGAATTCAAATCCATGGTGGTCAGTTTGCGCAGATTGGTGAAATTCTTTTTCGGCGCTGTGATCCACGACAGGGCGGTTTGGATGAGGGTGTCGTTTTCATCATCTTTGAGGCCGAGGCGGTAGAGCTTATGAAGATTTTCAACCTTTATGGCAACATCGGACATTTTTATTTCTCTCCATCAAAATCTTTATTGTCCACGGAAATCACGGAAAACGCGGAAAAAAATTTAAATTTTTGATTTTTAAACTATAAATCCTCGCTTTTGTATTTCTTCCGTGGTTTCCGTGACTTCCGTGGATAAATAGCTTGTCTGCCTTTACGCAACATCGGCAAATATTTTTTCCTTGAAACGAAAATATAATGCGCCAGTCACTGACAGAATCAACGACATGATCAAACCAATGGCAATATAGCCCCAGGGCATCGGGTTTGTGCCCAAAAGCGCGGAGCGAAAACCCTCGATCACGCCCACCATCGGATTGAGCGCGTACAGCCAGCGCCATCCATCGGGGATGAGGCTGGCGGGATAAACAACCGGAGCGGCATACATGAGTAATTGCACAACAAAGTTCATGGCGTATTTGATGTCGCGATACTGTATGGCCAATGCGGTCAGCCATGTACCAATGCCGGCAGCTGTCAGCATCATCACGACTATGAGCAAGGGTAACGCCAAAACGCCCCAGGTCGGCGGCTGGAGAAAAAACAGCATCAGAACACAGAGCAAAATGAAAGCTATGACAAAATCAACAAGTTTGGCCAACACTGCCGACATCGGCAGAATGATGCGCGGGAAATAGACCTTGCTGATCATGTTCGCTTCAGCAACCAGGCTGTTGGTGCTCTCGGTCACGGCGTTGGAAAAATAGGTCCAGGGCACCAGGGCGGCAAAGCTGAACAGGGCGTAAGGAGCGCCATCGGAACCGACCTTGGCGAGATTGCCGAATACAATCGTGAAAACGATCATGGAAAAGAACGGCTGTATTAACGCCCAACCGACGCCGAGCATCGACTGGGCATAGCGGACACGAATACTGCGCCAGACCAGGAAGTAGAACAGGTCGCGGTATTCGACCAACTCTTTCCAGTCGATGAATTTCCAGCCTTTTTGTGGCTCGATAACAGTCTGATGCTGCATGTTTGCGTAAACTCCTCAGTTTGCGTTGTCAATCTGCAATAACGGATCACCAATGAATGATGTAATCCAGCCGAGATGAATCTGATTTGCCAGCAAGGCACTCCCGACATTTTGCCCCTGCGCCATAAGCGGGTAGAGAATCTCATCGTCCCACCAGCTTTTATCGTGGATATGCGGCGCTCCTCGATATAATTTTGCGGCTGCGGCTGTCATTGTCACGCCCTGGGACAAAAAGGTATAGACTTCGGCCCCTTCACTGTCGAGCGCATTGTGCGATATCACCTGGCGGGCAATCCCCCCCGGCAGGAATGTCCGCTTGCCGTTCTCTTCAACAGTGCCGAACTGCATCCGATGCCCGCCCCGCCCCTTGGGCGGATGAATATGACGATACCCCTTAGCCCAAAGAAATCGCGCAACCTTGCTTCCAGCCAGTTCTTTTGGAACCGGTGCGTTATCATCAACCCGGGGCATGCCGTTGGTTGAAGCATAGACCGCCTTATCAATCAATGCTTTGGCCTGAGCCGCATCTGCGCCATCGATTCGCATGGAAAAATAGAGGAATTTCGCCGGCGACTGTTTTTTGCGATTTTCGCCAGTGAACGCCAGGGGGTTTTGAAGTGAATCTAAGTCCCCCTTGTTCTTCTGGTAAACCTGGGGGTGCAAAAAAGGATTTGCTTCTTGACCGTACAAGGGCCAGGCCTGCGGAGCGCGTAAAAAGAAATCGGCAAATGGCCCCTTGCCGGCAAAGCGATAAGGTTTAGGCGCAGCGCCCATCACCTCTTCTTCATCATAATAAAGCAGCTGCAGACGCTGGCCGAAATCGATGATATAGCCATGGTCGTTCAGCTTGTTCGTCACCCCGCGGGAGATACCGTAACGGGCAACGGCGGTACGCGGCAGACCGTAGGAAACAACGATGTAGAGGATATGGTCTTTTAAGAGAGTGCCGTCCGGGAGGGCATTGTCAGGATCTTCGAGAAAAGCTTTGACGGGGATGGCGACATCTTCGAGAAAATGCTGGTCGTCGCGCACGCCGTCGCTGCCGGTTCGGCTGTACCGGACGTCGGCAATGTCGAGGTAGCGGGCGCTCCAATTGTGGCGTTTGCCTTCGACGTCTTCGCAGGAGGCTTTGACGACCAGACCGCCGCGCACAAAACTCTGGGCGTTGAGGCGGATGGTCCAGTCTTTGCCGCTGTTTCCGGCGACCTGTCCTTCGGCGAGGATGAGCCCGTTGGCGACGATGGGGATCGTTTCGCCGTCGTCAGGGTCGATTTCGAGCTGCAGGGTCTCGCGGTTCCATCCTTCGGGGCCGCCGGGCAGGGTGAATTCAACCAGGCGGCTGTCGCGCAGGGCATGGTCGGCAGCGTCATCGCTCACCAGCCAGCGCCGTTTGGTCAACTCGACGCCGGCGGTGTTGTCGTTGCTTTTCTCCGGGAGGTGTGATTCGTTCAGATGGCGCGCTTCGTCGAGGACTTTGATGCCATGGTTGCAGCTCAGCCCGAGGATGTAGGGCTTTTCGCCACTTTCGGGGTCGGTATGCATGCGCACATAATGCTCGGCGATCTCCCTGGAATCCTGCCCGGGTTCGGTCAGAGGATGATCCTCGCGCCAATCGGCGTTGTAGAGAACCAGCACCTGGGACGGCGTCACCGCACCTGCCGGGAAGGCGATGAGGAGGAGCAGGAGCAATGTTGGGAGGGTGCGTGTGGGCATAATTATAACCAGTGCTGAGTGCTGAGTTCTGAGTAAATTGACACAGAAACTTTTTTTTATTTCAAAGCATAATCAAAACCTCTTTCAGTCCACGGAAAGCACGGAAATCACGGAAAAATTCAAAATCATCTCACGCCCGTTCGCTGCGCTCTCTTAAGACGCGAAGACGCTAAGAAAACACGAAGGTAAGCCACCTTTTTATGTCAAAACCCTAAAGCGACGGGATTTACAGGATGAACAGGATCAATCAAAATCGATTGTGGTTTCTGAAATCCTGTATTTCCTGTTAATCCTGTCAATGTTTTTTCACCACTGCAGAAAGAACACAACATCACAATCTTTTTCTGGTCCACGGAAAGCACGGAAATCACGGAAAAATTCAAAATCATCTCACGCCCGTTCGCTGCGCTCTCTTAAGACGCGAAGACGCTAAGAAAACACGAAGGTAAGCCACCTTTTTATGTCAAAACCCTAAAGCGACGGGATTTACAGGATGAACAGGATCAATCAAAATCGATTGTGGTTTCTGAAATCCTGTATTTCCTGTTAATCCTGTCAATGTTTTTTCACCACTGCAGAAAGAACACAACATCACAATCTTTTCTGGTCCACGGAAGACACGGAAGTCACGGAAAAAATTCAAAATCGGGAAAATCAAAATTCTTGTTTATGTTTTTCCTTCCGTGTTTTCCGTGGACAATAGGCTTTTATCCTTATCTTCGTGTTTCATAGCGCTTTCCCTGCAATATGCTCGACCTGCCGTTTCAAATCCGGGAGCTTACGCTGAACAATATCCCAAACAATATCGACATTGATGCCGAAATAATGGTGAGCAAGGACATTTCTGAAATCTTTCAGCATTCTCCAGGGAACATCTGGATATTTGGATTTGATGTCGTCGGGGATTTTTCCGGATGCCTCCCCGATGATTTCCAACTCCCGGATCGTTGCGGAAAATGTTTTCCGATCAGCGGCAAACTCTTCGCGATCAATCCCTTCAAGAAACGACTCTATTGCTGATATTGAATCCAGGATATCCCGCAGAAAAAGAAGAGTATCTCTGTCAGACATAGATAATCTCCTCCTTGATCCGATTGCGGATTTCGGGGCGAAGATTGGATTCGAGCCCCAAATCAATTTTGTGCTGTAAGTGGTCCTCGAGGTAATGCAGGACACCGAAATAATCATCGGCTAGATGCTCGCTATTAAGCATGACGACAATATCGATGTCGCTGTCTTCACGGGCCTCGTCGCGAGCGTAGCTGCCAAATAACCCGATGGATTGAATCCCGAATCGCCGCGCCATTTCCTTTTTATGGGTTTGAAGAAAATGTGTGATCTCTTTTCGAGTCATGCATTTTTTTCCCATGAGCTTCACCCTGAAAAATTAAACCTTGATTTTCACCGCTGAGAAAGAAACCAACATCACAATCTTTTTCTGGTCCACGGAAAGCACGGAAAAAATTCAAAATCATCTCACGCCCGTTCGCTGCGCTCTCTTAAGACGCGAAGACGCTAAGAAAACACGAAGGTAAGCCACCTTTTTATGTCAAAACCCTAAAGCGACGGGATTTACAGGATGAACAGGATCAATCAAAATCGATTGTGGTTTCTGAAATCCTGTATTTCCTGTTAATCCTGTCAATGTTTTTTCACCACTGAGAAAGAACACAACATCACAATCTTTTTCTGGTCCACGGAAAGCACGGAAAAATTCAAAATCATCTCACGCCCGTTCGCTGCGCTCTCTTAAGACGCGAAGACGCTAAGAAAGCACGAAGGTAAGCCACCTTTTTATGTCAAAACCCTAAAGCGACGGGATTTACAGGATGAACAGGATCAATCAAAATCGATTGTGGTTTCTGAAATCCTGTATTTCCTGTTAATCCTGTCAATGTTTTTTCACCACTGAGAAAGAACACAACATCAAAATCTTTTCTGGTCCACGGAAAGCACGGAAATCACGGAAAAATTCAAAATCATCTCACGCCCGTTCGCTGCGCTCTCTTAAGACGCCAAGACGCTAAGAAAACACGAAGGTAAGCCACCTTTTTATGTCAAAACCCTAAAGCGACGGGATTTACAGGATGAACAGGATCAATCAAAATCGATTGTGGTTTCTGAAATCCTGTATTTCCTGTTAATCCTGTCAATGTTTTTTCACCACTGAGAAAGAACACAACATCACAATCTTTTTCTGGTCCACGGAAAGCACGGAAAAAATTCAAAATCATCTCACGCCCGTTCGCTGCGCTCTCTTAAGACGCGAAGACGCTAAGAAATCTCGAAAAAAGGTTCCAAGTCTTTTGACCTCTTTGCGCCTTTGCGGCTTTGCGTGAGTCTGGGTTTAAGGTCATCCACTGTATTTTCCATTCAACCCTGGACAGCTTTTTCGACAGCTTCAGGAAGATCAATCACGACGAAAAGCTCATCAGGATAGAGGTAATCTTCGCCGGATTCGTCAACAACCCTGTATTGATTGTGCTTCCTGGCGATTTCGTCGGGAATAATTTCATAAATTTTCATCTTCTCAAGGGACGCAGGGAAACCATCATTTTGTATGCAAACGGCAAAAAAATGTTCTTTTATCTTGGTGTTAATCATAACCGTTCTCCAAATACCGCTTGATTTTAAATTCCTTCCTTCCGATCCCGCTTGCCTCGTACCAGTGAATTTCTGCTGATACAATGCTTCCATCAACAAGGCGGATTTGAGCAATCCCTTTACGCTTTCTCCACCGGCCAGGGCCGTAAGCTTTCTTAAGCCTGGGCAACTCCCTGATTTTTGAACCAATTGCAATTGTTTTTGAATTTTTTATTGCCCCGATAATTTCAAAATACATTTAACCCCTCGGAAAAAAATAAAATCATCTCACGCCCGTTCGCTGCGCTCTCTTAAGACGCGAAGAAAACACAAAAAATTCTGAGAAAAAGTTTTCATATCTTTTGAAGTCTTTGCGGCTTTACGTGAGTCTTTTTTTAGAATCTTTTTAACACCAAGGCACCAAAGAGGCTCCAAGGCACCAAGAATATCTTTTTATTGTCCACAGAAAACACGGAAGACACTGAAAATTTCACAATCGAAAACCCCTAAGCGACAGGATTTACAGGATGAACAGGATTGATCAAAATCGATTGTAATTTTAAAATCCTGTAATTCTTGTTAATCCTGTCTATGTTTTCACCGCGGAGATCGCAGATAAAATTGCGCTTCTCCAGGATGTCTTGATGCCATTGGGGGGAATCTAATTCATTTTCTTCCCGCAAAAATGAATCCCAAAGCTCTTCCATGGCCTGCAATCGTTCAGTTTTATTCATTTTTTCAACTTCGAGGATTTTCATTTTTTGTTCCTCTCAAAATGGAGAGTATTCGTTTTTAAAGCTTTCACCACGGAGGGCGCGGAGAAAACCTTTTAACACCAAGGCACCAAGGATGCTCCAAGGCACCAAGAAAATCTTTTCAACGCGAAGGCGCGGAGATTTAAGAGCAAGACGCAGCGGTTGAAAATCTATCCTCAAAGCGACGGGATTAACAGGATGAACAGGATCAATCAAAATCGATTGTGGTTATAAAATCCTGTATTTCCTGTTAATCCTGTCAAAGGTTTTCTTCGCGACCTGTCCTTTACTTTTTTTCGTGCCTTGGTGGCAAATCTTATTTCGATTCATGTTCATCAGCCCATTTCAGCACTTGCCGGGCAAAATCCTTAAAATCGTCAAGATGCTCGGTGATAATGCGATAGACAATATTCCAGTCGATTTTCTGGTACTCATGCACCGAGATGTTGCGGAAGCCGACGGCGTTTTTCATTCTTTCTGCCGTATTCTCTGAAATCACTCCCAGGTCGTGCAATCGATTGAAACTCTCTGCCATGGTACTCGGTGCTGTCGTGTTGTGCTGTGCGATCACGTGTGCTGCAATGTCGACGCAGGATTGTACGGCACGCTCCAGGTTGACGGAGATAATATCCTGAAGGTCGAGATCCTGCTGCAAGATGGCGGCGTTTTCAGGCGTTTTAGCTTTGACACGCGCCAGGCACCGCTGCAATGCGTCGAGTTTGGTCAGGAGGATCATTGAAGCCAATTGCTGCTCCTTTGCTCGAGGATCTGTTTGACATACGGCATCATGTCGGACTGGTTGTACCAGAGGCGTTTGAGTAAACGGGCGTAGAGTTCGTGATCATCATTTTTGACGATAACCGCTTTGCACAGAGCCTGTTCGAGGATCAGGCCGGACACTTCCTGCAGATCGACGAGGTCGACTTCTCTTTTCAACGCGGAAGAGAGTGTATGGGATAACCGGACCTTGTATTCCGGTGTTAATTTCCGCTGTGCTGCGACGGCGATATCGATATCGCTGTGTGCGGTCAGACGCCCCTGGGCGGCGGACCCGAACAGAGTGCAGAAGCGCACTTCGGGGAAGTCGGCCAGGGTGCGGTTGATGATGTCGATCATTTTGTCAGGTTTCATGTTGTTTTTCTGGTCCACGGAAAGCACGGAAAGCACGGAAAGCACGGAATATAGTCAAAAACCTGAAGTCTTCTCACCACTCAAATCAGATACCGGTTGATGTCCAAAGCTCCATGGAATACTCCCAAGACAACAACATCCTTTCCCGACGACCACAAATACGCAATCCGATAGTGACCGTACAGGAGAATCCTGACTTCACCCTCAGATTCGGTTCGATATCTGTGACCTGTCTCGGAAAATGTCAACAATATCTGCGCTTTTTGAAATATACCGTTGACTACCTTTTTGGCCGCTTGTGGATTATCTTCGGCAATATAATCGTAGATGTCCCTTAGCCAACGTTCGGCTTCGGACGTCCAAATTATTTTTGCCATGTTCGAATCCTGTGTTCCATTTCTTCATTCGTGACAACATGACCGTTACGAAAATCTGACATGCCGCGGTCAACCATGCGTTCAAAGGCCAGTTCCCGCAAAATCTCATCATAAGAGGCATCGTCGGGTTGTGATTGGATCACTTCGGTCATTTTTTCTTTGGCTGTTACTGGCATAATATCTCCAATCCTGGAAAATCTTTTTCTGGTCCACGGAAATCACGGAAATCACGGAAATCACGGAAATCACGGAAATCACGGAAATCACGGAAATCACGGAAATCACGGAAAAATTCAAAATCTGGAAAATCAGAATTCTTTTTTTTTGGTTCTAATTCCTTGTTACGTGCGAAAATCAATAGTGGTAGCGGACCTGAGCAATGAAAATGGAGTCATCCGTAGCTTTATAAACGATTCTGTGTTCATCGTTAATTCGCCTGGACCAATAGCCGGAAAGACCATGTTTCAATGGTTCGGGCTTCCCGGTACCAGAAAAAGGTGAACGCTGTATATCCTGAATCAATGCGTTCACCCGCTTGAGGATCTTCTTATCGGTTTTTATCCAATACTGGTAGTCATCCCAAGCATTTTCGGAAAATATGAGCTTCACCGAGTAAGCTCCCGCTCAGCACCGTCACCAGACTCTAACTGAGCAATCGACTCCAAAAGACGTCGAGCATTTTTAGGGCTTCTCAGCAAATACGCAGTCTCTTCAAGAGCTTGGTAATCTTCAAGAGACATCATAACAACCGAGCTTTCGTTCCGGCGTGTGATAATGACAGGATCATGGTCTTCGCAGACTTTTTCCATTGTTTTTGCTAAGTTGCTTCTTGCGTTGGTGTACGAAATAGCTTCCATGTGCTGACCTCCTTTTTGTACATGTACTGAATACTGTACCACAAAAGAAAACACATCACAAACTAATCAACGGGACGGAAAATACGCCTGTGCAAAACTGAAAAGCAAAATCCGACTGGATTTACAGGATGGACAGGATCAATCAAAATCGGTTGTGGTTTTAAAATCCTGTCATTCCTGTTAATCCTGTCAATGTTTTTTCACCACTGAGAAAGAACACAACATCACAATCTTTTTCTGGTCCACGGAAAGCACGGTAGACACGGAAAAAAATTCAAAATCAGAAAACCCAATCTTTTCTTAAGACGAAGGCACGAAGGGAAGCATAAATTCATGGATTATTAACCTCTCATGCCCCTTCTTTTGGTTCTAATTCCGTGCTTTCCGTGTTTTCCGTGGACAATACGCCTATGTCCTTTTCCTTCGTGTCTTCGTGTTAAAAGCCTTTCCAGCCTTATGGTTTCTCAGCTCTTCCCCTGTGCGCTCTGTGGTTCAAGAATTTTTTCTGTATGCAGCGCCTTGGCGTAAATATCCCTGTACACCGCCGTCGTCTTCTGCCAGCTGTGATATTTTACCACCCATTCCGGAGCATGGGCCCGGATGTGGTCGCAGAGCTGCGTATCGCTGAGGACGTCGCTCAGGGCCTGGGCCAGGGCGTCGCCGTTGCCGGCGGGAAAAAGCAGGCCGTTCTGGCCGTGTTGGATCAGCTCGCGGTGGCCGCCGACATCGCTGGCGATCAGCACTTTACCCATGGCCATGGCTTCGAGGGGCTTCAGGGGCGTGACCAGCTCGGTCAATCGCATGGGGTTGCGCGGATAGGCCAGGACGTCGACCAGGGCATACACGCCGGGGATGCGCTCATGGGGGATGCGGCCGGGCATGATCACCCGGTCACCGATTCCGAGTTCTTCCACGAGTTTTTTCAATTCGTTCTCGGTTTCGCCGCCGCCGACCAGCAGAAGAACGGCGTCTTCACGCTCCCGACAGGCATCGGCAAAGGCGCGCACCAGCAGATCGAGGCCTTCATAGCGATAAAAGGAGCCGATAAAGCCGATCACGGTTTTGCCGGCAAGCCCCCACTGCTGCTGGTATTCGGCATCGGGCGGGGAAGATTTAAAATCCTGCGGATCGACTCCATTGAAGACGGGAGTGATTTTGTCACTGGGGATGCAGCGTCGCACCAGATCCTCCTTGAGACCGTTGCAGAGAATGGCGACCTGGTCGGCGCGGGTGCAGACCATGGTTTCCAGAGATTGCGTCAATTTATATTTCCACGATCCTTCGGCGTAGGTGCCGTGATCGACGGCGGCATCTTCCCAGAATGCGCGGATTTCATACACCACAGGCAGTTCCAGTTTGCGCCCGGCCCACAAGGCAGGGATGGCGTTGAGAATGGGCGAGTGCGCATGGAGGATATCGGGTTGCTCGATGCGCGCGACTTCAATGATGCGGCGCGAAAGCTTGTGCATGAGCCAGGCTTCGCTTGCCAGGGGAACGGGGAAGGTGCGCGCTCCGCCGGTGCGGTAATAGATGAAGTCGTTGATCTGCTCGATGGTCGGCCCGTCTTCACCGGTGCCTTCTTCATGTTTGGGTGAAGTGACAACAACCGGATCGAACTCCATCCGGCGCTGCGCACGCAGAATGTTCTGGCTGCGGAAGGTGTAGCCGCTGTGCAGCGGGAGACTGTGATCGAGGATGTGGAGAATCTTCATTTAAACCCCTTTGACGGGATTAACAGGTTCGACTGTAAATTCCCGAAATTTTCCAGAAATCCAGTTCGGCCACCGTAGGGGCGACCCGCTGGGTCGCCCTGGGCGAGGCAGCGCCTCGCCCCTACAATGTTTGTTGCAAAACGTCCACGATACGTTTCGCGGCTTGTCCGTCCCACAGCGGGGGGATCTGTTTTTTTTCTGCTTCTCCGCTGAGGACTTTCAGGGCGGCGGCAAGGATCTGCTGTTTGTCCGCGCCGACCAGCTGGTTGGTGCCGGCGGTGACGGTAATGGGGCGCTCGGTGTTGTAGCGCAGGGTGATGCAGGGCACGCCGAGGACGGTGGTTTCCTCCTGGATGCCGCCGGAGTCGGTCAGGACGAGGCGGGCGTCTTTGTTAAGCCTGAGGAAATCGAGATAGCCAAGGGGTTCGCTGAGAATAAAACCCTGCTCAAGCAGTGAATCGAGTCCGAATTCGCTGATGCGCTTGCGGGTGCGCGGATGAATGGGGAACACCAGGGGCAGATCGCGGGCGATGGTGCTCAAGGCTTCAAGGATGCCGCGCAGGCTTTCCGGCTGATCGACATTGGACGGGCGATGCAGGGTGACCACGCCGTATTTCTTCGGTGCGACGCCGAGCTGATCCAGAATTTTCGATTCATCGGCGCGTTTAACATGTTTGAACAGGCTGTCGATCATGGTGTTGCCGACGAAGAAGATTTTTTCATCGTCGATCCCTTCGCGCCGCAGGTGTTCTCCAGCCAATTCTTCGGTGGTGAAAAGGTAGTCAGCCACGCTGTCGGTCATGAGGCGGTTGATCTCTTCGGGCATGCTGCGGTCGAAGCTGCGCAGCCCGGCTTCGACGTGGGCGACGGGGATACCCAGTTTGGCGGCGGCAAGAGTCGCGGCCAGAGTCGAATTGACATCGCCGACAACGACCACTACATCGGGCTGCTCCTGTTCCATGATCGGCTCGATGCGCATCAGCACTTCACCGGTCTGCTTCGCGTGACTGCCGGAACCGACGCCGAGATCGACGTGAGGTTTGGGCATGCCGAGGTCGACGAAGAAGAACTGGCTCATCTTCTCGTCGTAGTGCTGGCCGGTATGCACCAGGACGTAGTCGATATTGCGGCTTTTGAGTTCATCAATAATGGGCGCGATCTTCATGAAATTAGGACGCGCACCGACAACACATAGAATTTTCATAACAACCTCAAAATCATTTGACTGAATTTCCCGAATAAAACCTGAGCCATAATCCTGTTCATCCTGTAAATCCTGTCGATTCAAAACTTTCAAACATCGCCATAATCAAAAAAACCTCTGACGGGATTAACAGGATTGACTGGATAAGACCAAAAACCAAAAAGTCTGTTCTTTTAAAATATCCTGTTCATCCTGTCGATTTTTCATTTCAAAAGCTCTTCCAGCTTTTCCATATTGCGTTTCCAGTCGAAATTCTCCGTCACGAACGTTCTCCCCGCCTCTCCCAGTTGAGTGCGGGCGTTGGGGTTTTTGCAGAGTTCGATGACGGATCTGGCGATATCTTCGGGGCTGTCGGCGACCAGAAGATGCTGCAGATCTTTTGCGCTGACGCCTTCGGCGGCCTTGGTGGTGGTGACGACGGGGCGCTGCATGGCCATGGCTTCAAGGACCTTGTTCTGAACGCCGCGCCCAAGGCGCATGGGGAGAACACAGACATCGGCCTGGGCATACCAGGTGCGGATATCGTCGACAAAGCCGGTCACCGTGACCCCGGGAACCTGTTCAAGTGCCTTCACCGCCGGGGTGGGACGGCCGCCGACGATGTAGAATTCCACATCGATGCCGGATTCACGGATGATCGGCAGAATGTCGCGGCAGAACCAGGTCACGGCGTCGACGTTGGCGTGGTAGTCCATGGCACCGGTGAAAACGAGATGCATGGGTTCCGTACGGGGGGCGTCATCCCGGTGATCACCCGTCTGGGGGGACGCCGATGTAGGGCCATCGATGGTGGTGTCGACGGTATTGCCGGGGACAGCCTCCGGGTTGAAAAATTTGAAATCGACGCCGTTGCCGACGACCTCGACATTGCGGGCTTCGGGGACAAGGGTTTTGAACAGGTGCGCTTCGTTTTCGGTGACGAGAATGCTGCAGTCAAATTCTCGGTTGACCTTCGCCTCGTAGGCCAGCAGGCGCTTCTGCTCCAGCCCGTAGACGATGTTCATGGGAAATTTGCCTTCCCTGGAAAACTGTCCCCATTTGTCGGAGTCGACATCGCAGAAGTCCATGACGAGACGCGGCGCTTTGCCTGATTCTCTTTTGAGAGTGTTGCTCTTGAACACATACTCCGCCATGGGGCCGGAAAAACAGACGACGGCATCAAAGTCGACGGCGCCAGCCCATTGATCAATCTTCCGCTGAAGACTTGAAGAGTAAAAGTACGGAAGACTCAATGGTTTACCGAGCAACATGTGAGGCGCGGCTTTAATTTTCTGCTGCCGCGGATCGACCTCCTCCCAGGCCAGATCGACGCAATATTTCCGCAGCGGATCGACATTCTTGACGTCCGCCGGATCGTCGACCAGAAAGGCAAGGTAGAGGTCGTGGTTTTCGGCGAGGTATTTGACCTCGTTGAACGACCGGATCTTGTCGCCCTTGTTGGGGGGGTATGGGATGCGATGGCAGATATATAAGATCTTCAAACCTCAAAACCTCTGACAGGATTAACAGGATTGACTGGATGGAAATCAGAGAATTTTGGCAATTTCCAAACCTTTCGTTTTATGTCAACACGATTTTCGCCGAAATTGATCAGTAGCCCCACAGGCTTTTGTGTGGCTGCAAGATAATTGACAATTTGCACTTCATGGCTTTTAGTCAATCCTCTGACAGACTTCAATTCCACAATCACGTTATCCTCGACCAACACATCGGCGATAAAGTTTCCAACATTCTGACCTTTGTAAAAAACATCAATAGGTTTTTGAAAATTTGCTTTCAGACCGACTTTGTCAAATTCAACAGCAAGTGACTTTTCATATACACTTTCCAGAAATCCGAACCCCAAAACAGAGTAAACTCTATATGCACATCCTATAATTTCCTCAGTAATATCAGAAAATTCCATTATCATTTCATCCTGTAAATCCTGTTAATCCTGTCGCTTTTATGCCAGGTACTTCGCCAAAGGCGGCCCGAGGATTTTTGTCATCGGGTACGGCATTTTGCGCCAGAGTTCGATCTTCTTATGATACTTCGGGTTGGTCGGGCTGAGGTTCGGCATTTCCTGGGCCTTGATCAGCACATACTGGTATGCGAGCTGGCGGGGTTCGAAGCCCCAGTGCTTTTTGAAGCTGAATGAGCCGGTGTCGGCTTTGCTGCGGCCGTAGTCGAACACCTTGTAGCCGCGTTCGCAACCGTCTTTCATGAGCTGCCAGTACATGTAGTCGTTGGGCGCGAGGGCGCGGGCTTCGATGCGGGAGCCGGCGTAAAAGGGCATGACCCGGTCTTTGTAATAGAAGGTCAGCACCCCTGCGACGGGCTCCTTTTCGGAGCTGCGCACAACCAGCAGATCCGACTTATCCCCGAAGACTTCGAGAAACTTGCCGAAGAAGTGCTGCGGGAAAATGGGCGTGCCGAGGCTGTGGTAGCTGCGGGCCATCAATTCGTAGAACTCGGGCAGCAGATGGTGGCCGAGTTCGTGCGTGAGGCCGCTCTTGATCCCCTTTCGCACCATGGCACGCTGCTTGCGGGGGATAGCGGCCATGTTGACCTCAGGATCGGGGTCAAGCTCTTTGCTGAAGTTGAAATAGAGATCCTTGGTCGGGTAGTCGCCGGCTGAGTCGGCGTTTTTCATTTCGAGATAATCGACACCCTGGTCTCTGGCGACGGATTGCGCTTGGTCGAGCAAGCGATCAAGGACAAAGGGCGAATCCGCCAGTGGACCGCCGAGTTCAGCAAAGGGTACGGAGACCATGAAGTTGCCGAACAGTCGGCTTTTGATCTGGAACATGGGCAGAATACCGACAATCCCCCCCTGCCCGTTTTCGGCGAGCAGGTAAAAACTCGGATGCCCGAAGGCTTCTTCGACGACCTGTTTCCATTGCGTCAGGTGAAAGACGGTGCCGTTGGGGTGGGACATAACGTAGTCGTCCCAGGGTTGGCGGTCTGTATTTTGGTATGTTCTGATATTCATAAAGCCTTTTGTTTGCCACTAAGACTCGAAGTTCACCAAGAAAACCCAGAAAAGTCTGGCTAAAATCATGCAGTTTGCCACTGAGACACAAAGTCCGCTAAGAAAAACACCAGAAGTTTTGTTTTTTTGAGCCTTGCCTTTTGTCTCTTCTTCGTGTCTTCGAGGCAAATGCTTTTGATTTTAAAGTGCCTTTATCTCATCCCCTATCGGACAGAATTTGAAATCATCGAGCAGCCGCCGAAAACGCCCTTCGGTCTTGTGCAGATTGAGGTAGTGCCTGAAGTTGCTTTTCCACCCCGCCCCGTTCATGCGGGGTTGCTGGGGGTCGAACTCCCAGGGGTGAAGGTAGAAAACGAAGGGTTTTTTTTCGGATTTATTGATGCGCTGCAGGCCCCATCGGGTTACCGCGTAAGGGAACAGGCGAAAGTAGCCGCCGCCTGCGATGGGCAGGTTGCGTTTTCCGATGCGCAGGGTAGAGATAGGGAATTCCTTCATCCCGGTTTGTGTTTCGATCTGCGATTCCAGGGGGCACCAGTCGCCGTCGGCCTGTTTTCCGACCTCAAAAGCAAAACGCGGCCAGTCGGGAATGCCGTAAAAATCGTGCTGGACGGGGAACACGCTGGAGTCATAGACATACCCGGCCTCATGCAGCTCATCGTAGGCCCACAGGGTTTTGTGGCTGATGGAATAACTGGGTGCGCGATAGCCCAGCACCTGCTGCCCGGACAGATCTTCCAGGATCTTTTTGCTGTCACGCACATCCTTGCGAAAAACGGTGCGATCCTGGGTTGAAACGCGACGGTGGCCAAAACCGTGACTGGCGATTTCATGCCCGGCGGCGGATATTTTTTTGACCAGTGAGGGGCACTTGCGGGCGATCCAGCCAAGGACGAAAAAGGTCGCGCGGGTTTGCTTTTCAGCCAGGATATCCAGCACCAGCGACGTGTTGCGCTCGGCACGGAACGGCTGGTTGTGCCAGTTGTCCGGCGGCGAAACCCGTTCGAAGGCGCTGACCTGGAAATAATCCTCGACATCGATGCTGAGATAATTCGCGATAGCCATGGCTTACCCAAAAATCCTGGAAAACAGCCCTTGCTTTTCAGGCTGTTTGAAATTGACGACCTTACTTTTTTGCTCTGCTGCGATCTGTGAAACATCTTCAGCATCGTCCGCCAGAATTTTTTCGATGCGATTCATGCATTCCTGAAGCTGTTCAAGCTGCCGTCCCTGTTTTTCCATCTCCTGAAACATGCCGGAGAAGGTCTGCCCTTTTTTATGCATGGCGGAAAGATCATCTGTCGCACGGCTGATCTTGAGGATATTGTTCTCGATGAGGGAAAGCTTGCGAAACACTTCGCCGGCGACAGAGTTCCCGGAGGTTTCAATTGAATGATTCGTCTCCTGCGGAGCGGCTACATTCTCCTTCCAGGCCACGTCGCCGACGACGTCTTCGACCAGCTCGCGGGTCATGTCGCGGGTTTCCTCGACATAGGCGGCCAGCAGGATGAAATCGCAGAAAACATTGACCAGGCGCGGAATCCCCTTGCTGTAGAAGTAAATGACATCGAAAGCTTCGTCGTGAAAGCTCACGGCGTCACGGTTGCCGGCCACTTCAAGGCGGTGAAAGACGTAGGCCTCGGTTTCTTCGCGTGTCAGTGGATTGAGGTGGCAGTTGACCCCGATACGCTGGCGGAGCTGGCGCAGGGCCGGATTGTTGATCAACGCTCTGAGTTCGGGTTGGCCGACCAGGATGATCTGCACCAGTTTGTGATTTTCGGTTTCGAGATTGGAGATGAGGCGGATTTCTTCAAGGGCCTCGGAGCACAGATTCTGCGCTTCATCGATGATGATGATGGGACGCATATTGTTTGCATGCTGTTCAATGAGAAAATCGTTGAGATCCCGAAGAAGGGTGCGTTTGTCCCTTCCATCAACATCGAGCCCGAAATCCTCGTTGATCATGCCGAGCAGCTGCTGGGCATCGACCCGGGTATTGAAGACCATGGAGACCAACATATCAGGATCGATGTTGTGAATCAGATCGCGCAGGATGGTGGTCTTGCCGGAGCCGACCTCGCCGGTAAACAGGATAAACCCCGCTCGCTCCTGAATCCCGTAGCGCATGTAATTGATCGCTTTACGATGCGACTGGCTCAGAAAGAGGAACCGGGGGTTGGGAACCAGATCGAAGGGTTTGCAATCAAAATTGAAGAATTTTTCGTACATAAAAACCTTATTTCAACGAGCCACTAAGACTCTAAGAACACCAAGAAATGCTAAAAGTCTAAAAATTCTGAACACTTGTATAAAGCCACTAAGTTTCGAAGACTCCGAGAAAAACAAAGGCACTTCAGGGTTGAGCAATCAAAGAACCTTTTCGCGGCTGAAGCCGCTCCCACATTTGAGTTGTTCTTTGTGCCTTTGTGTCTTAGTGGCACTTTTTAAAATATATGATTTTCTTTGCGATCTTCGAGTCTTAGTGGCGTAATAATTTCTAGAATGTAAACCGCATCTCCACGTAGACGATATTGTTGGTGTAGTCGTTGTCGTCGTCATCGGAGACGTTTTCGTTGTAGGTATATCCCGTGCGGAAGCGTCCCAGCTTCATATCGCGATAAAATCCCAGGCGAAGGCCGTAGCGCTTGTATTGTTCATCGCCTTCAATCGCGTCTTCGTTGTCGTAATCCGTGTAGGCCAGTTGGTAGTCGAACCCCATGCGGTTGGTCCAGGGGATGTCGCCGTCGACGGCTATGCCCCAGGAGTCGTCTTTGCGCTCCTGGGTGAGGTAATCGCTGGTCGTTGCGTGAGCACGCAGTGCGATGCGGTTGCGACGGGCGTACTGCAGAAAGGCGTCGGCGCCTTCGGTTTCGATCATCCCTTCGCTGACGGTGTGGCTTGTGGTGACGTTGTAGCCGCCCCCGAACGAAACTTCTTCTGTCAGCTGGTAGCGGGCGTTGATACCCCAAAGGTCAAGTTCCTGGTCGCCAAAATCCCTCAAGCTGCCATCCAGAACATCCCCATTGCGCGGATCTCTGTCGCCGCCAGGATCAAGAACCGGATCATCCACGTCTTTGTACTCGATCCAGGCTTTGCCGTAATGACCGTCGAGAGTCAACCGGTCGGTGACGCGATAAGTCAGGCCGACAGTCGCGTCGTTGCGGTCATATTTCTGAGCGTCATCAAAATCGTCGAAATATCTTTCGTCGCGGGATTTGGGCCGATAAAGGGTATGAGATCCGGTGATGCGCCCTGTTATTCTGGCGGAAATTTCTTTCGAAACCGTCAGCCGCGCGACATGCCTTTCGGAGTCGATCCCTTCAGGGTCGTCATACCAGATATTCTCATAGATATAGTCCAGCCGGGTGGTGACAGTTCGCCAAGGCTCGAGCTGAAGATAGGGATTGACACGCAGGGTGTTGGAGTCCGTCAGGTTGACCAGGTCGTTGCCGATTGCCCCTTTTTCACTTTCGTCAATGGTGACACGCTCGTAGGTATCTGAGACGTGCAGAAAGAGCACATCGCGCATGAGCTTGAAGCGAGCATCGAGCCGCGCCCTCTGCGATTGATCGAGGCTGTCCTCATTTTCTTCGCTGTTTTTCAGGTAGTAGCGAAAACGAAGGCCCCAATCGAGATTCAGATCAACGACCTTAGTGCTCCAGAAGAAGTTGAGGCTGGGATTGATCGTCGTGATGAAATCGCTTTCTTCGTCCTCCGCGTCAAGATAGATATTGTCATTGTATTCTTCGCCGACAAGGAGTGACGGCGTCAGACGAAATTCCGCTTTTACAATTGACGGCAAAGCCATTGAAGCCAGCAGAAGAGACAAGGCAAAAAAACGGATCCATAATTTCATCTGCATATCAATCCTTCGTCAATGGAACAGTGGAGCGGAACGCGTTTCCCGAGCAGGGCAACCCGGCGGGTTGCCCCTACAAACCAGTCAATTACGCTTTTTTAGCGTAATTATAGTAGCCGTAATAACCGTAATACCCGTTACCGACCAGGGTGCTGTCAACGTCATTGCAAACGACTCCAAGCAGATTGTTGCTTTTGAGAGAAGCCAGCGCTTCCTTGAGTTTGTCAAAGGGAGTGTAGTCCTGCCGTGCGACAAACATCACATAATCGACCAGGTTAGCCAGAATGTAGCCTTCTGCGAAAGGCAGCAGCGGGGTCGAGTCGACAATGACAAAACGGTCGCTGTAGCGCTTTTTGACTTCTTCGAGAATTGCGGCCATGCGTGAGGAGGAGAATACCTCGACAGGATCCTCAACCGGCCGGCCGGCCGACAGCACAACAAGTTTGCCGATGCCGGTCTTAACCAGCGCACTGCCTACATCGATGCCGTCGAGCACGCAATCCGTTAAGCCCACTCCACCTTCGAGGCCAAGATAGCTCATGATAGACGGGCGCCGCAGGTCGGCTTCAATCAGAAGTACGGTGTGATCATATTCCTGCGCCAGGGCGATGCCGAGATTAAGGGCGGTGATCGTCTTGCCCTCCCCCCCTACGGTGCTGGTGATCAAAAGAGAATTCCGGCCGTCCTGCCCTTTAGCGGTTTTGACAAGCAGGGATTTAAGCTTGCGGTACTGTTCGGAGATCGGCGAGTGTCGGTCATTGGCGGTCACCAGATATGGATTTTGAATCTGGGGGTGCGGCACCGCGTCAAAAGCGCTGAAGTCTTTACCGGGAGCTTCTTTCCGCAGAGTCGGGATTTCCCGGACCTTATGGTCTTTTTTTTGATCGCTGCTCTCACGCTGCTTGGCAGCTTTTTCCAATGCTTTCTCTATACGGCTCATGAGATACCTTCATTTCAGAAATTGATGAATTGAGAAACAAATCGGTCCAGGTGCGTGTCGGAAATAAACCGGTCGATCACTCCCAGATTCAGAAGATCATGCACCAGAAAGCAGCCGACCAAGGCATATCCGCTGAGGGCCGCCAGGTATTTAAAGCTGTTTCTCCGTTTTATCCGGGCAGTTTCGATCGGGTTGTTAATTGTCGGGATTTCGACCAGGATCGGAACCCCGAGTGCCCGGAGATGCTCAGGATCCTTAAATTTACCGTCAAGCTTCTCAATCAGAATCACCAGACCGAGCCCGGCAGCGAAACCAGCAAAGATTCCCATAACCATGACCTTAAATCGATCGATACTGACGGGTTGAGTCGGGATGATAGCAGGGTCGACAATACGGAAAGTTGTGGTCTTGTCGGCAACTTCCATCTGTTTGGACACTTCTGTTACACCCTGTCTCTGCAGGAGCTGCTCATAGAGATTCTGATAGGTTCTTTTAGTGCGTTCAAGGTCGGCCAGAACTTTCATATCATGAGGATAATTCTCAAGCTTATCCTTATTGGCCGTGATTGTTGATTGAACTTCGCGTAAGCGAGCCTCAAGTGCCTGCAACTCGGACTCCTTGGCATTGAGTCGCATTTTCAGATCGACGTAAATGGGATCTTCCAGGGGATTAAAGGAATCGACAGTCTGGGCGGCATGTTGAGTCGGCGAGGGTTCGGCTTCAGGGGCTTTCTCCTCTTGGGCGCGGCGCAATTCTTCGATCTGGGCTTTAATTCGCACGACTTCCGGATATTGTTCATTGTAATTGTAGAGAAGCTGCTCAAGGCGCGCTTCAAGCTGAGCGATGCGCCCCCCCTGATCGCCGGAGGTTTCTTCAATTGAAAAATCCATGGGATTATTACCAGACAGGCCTTTCATCATTTCCAACTGCTGCCTGATCGTGGAGATGGTGGCAAGCATCTCATTTTTCTGGCTTTTCAACCACTCAAGCTCTTCCTCATTGTTTTTTATGTTCTCAATCAGGGTCGCTTCATCAACCGAGGAATAAATCCCTTTTTCGCGGCGGAAAGCGATAATTTCATTCTGTGCGTCATCAAGCTTATTTTTGAAAAACCCGAGTTGCTCACCAATGAAGCGGTCTGCGCCATAGGCTTCCTCCCGTTTATCAGAGACGTTTTCCTCAACATATTTGTTTACAAGGGTATTGATGAAATCCCGGGCAAAAACAGGATTTGTGTCCTTCAAGGAGACGATGAAAAGATCTCCACCCCTTATGTTGATATTGGTTGCATTGCGGTATTTCTGCACCATGGCGTCAAAAGCCTCGGAACTTTCTGCTTTCAGGTCCATGTCCAGATCTTTGAGGGTTCTTGTCACCATATCGCGGCTGAGCATATAGTACCGCAGCACACGGATTCGATCATTCATGGAGGGTGTGATGGTAATCCCCTTCATCAGGCTATCGATCATGTTGCGTTCTATAAATACGGTACTGGTCGCTTCATACTTTTTGGTCATGAAAAAGCTGCCGACGATGATCATCAATGTCACGATGAGGGCGACGGACAAAAATATAAACCTTTTTTTGTAAACAACCAGCAGGTATCTTTTTACTTCTTTGAGAGGATTATCCATGTATCACTTCCTGTTAAAATTTTCTATTTATCCTGTTTTTAAAACAGGCCTTCCTGCACGATGACTAAATCACCACGTTGGAGTTCAATGTTCTGGCTAAGATCTCCGTCTTTCATCAAATCTTTGGCATTAACTCTCAATTCAGCCATTTCGTCATCAACTTCACGCAGGATCAGAACTTTGCTTTCTTTGGCGAATTTGGTGAATCCGCCGCATTCGAGAATGGCGTCGAGAACGCGGATACCGTCGCGATAGAAGATGTATTGCGGATTCTCCACCGCACCCATAACGTAGATCTTCATCAGCTCATTGTCCGGGATATAAATCAGGTCTTCCGATTGAAGGGGGACATCTCGTTCGAGCTGGCCATTGATGTAAAGATCGTAGAAATCGATGTCGAGCCTGTTGCCGTCACGCATGATATAAGCGCGTTCGAGGTCGGCTTTTTCGATGCCGCCCAGGGTGGCTAGAAATTTGAGTAGCGTGGTACGCCGGGGCAGATCAAAAGCTCCGGAGGATGCGCCGCCACCAAAGACATAGACTTTGTTGTTGGTAATGCCGGTTACCGAAACTGTGACGATGGGGTTTTTAACGAAATCCTCGAGTTTTTCGGCGAGCTCTTTACTCAGTTGTTCCGGGGTGAATCCTGTTGCAGTGACATCGCCTGCGGCAGGCAGGGTTATCTTGCCATCAGGACGCACCGTAACCTGGCTGGAAAGCTCTTCAGCACCCCAGACCAAAATGCTCAAACCATCGCCGTCACCGATGACATAGTCGCTTTCAGTTTCCGCCATGGCAAATGACGGCACGAGAAAGGACAATAAAACCAGCAGTACGCACAGACGTTTCATAATGTCTCCTGTTTCAAATTATATGTAGGGGCGCACCGATGTGCGCCCCTCCCCGCGCCCCATAACCATTCTCACCGTGCACCGCGTCCGAACAAAACGACCTTGATTGTTTCGAAAATGATCAATATATCCAGAAAAACTGAGAAATTCTTGATGTAATACAGGTCGTAGCGCAGTTTTTCCAGGCTGTCTTCGACGGAGGCACCATAGGGATAGCGCACCTGGGCCCAGCCGGTGACTCCCGGTTTAACGAAATGTCGCTTGGAGTAATAGGGGATCTTTTCCTTTAGGGTTTCGACAAATTCAGGACGCTCGGGGCGCGGCCCGACGAAACTCATGTCGCCGCGCAGTACATTGAACAGCTGGGGGATTTCATCCAGTCGGGTCTTGCGCAGGATATGTCCCACTCTGGTTACGCGCGGGTCGTTTTTGCATGCCCAGACAGCGCCATTTTTCTCAGCGTCATTGCGCATGGTTCGAAATTTGATGAGCGTGAAGGCCTGTTCGCCTTTGCCGACGCGCTCCTGCTTGAAAAACACCGGCCCGGGGGAGTCCAGTCGTACCGCCAGTGCGATCAGGGGCATTAGAGGGGAAGCCAGAATGATCCCCGTCAGGCTGAGCGCAACATCAAGAACCCGCTTGTAAAAACACATGAAGCGGGTGACGCGAAAACCGCTGGAAAAGATAAACCAACTCGGGTTGATATTCTCAACCAGCAGCTTTCCGGTCAACCGTTCGTAGAAATTCAATGCATCGATGACCTCGATACCTGAAAGTTTGCACTTGAGAATTTCCTTTACCGGCAGCACACCACGACGCTCAGCCAGGGAGACGATAATTTTGTTGGGCTTGATCCGGCTGACAGTTTCAAAAATATTATCCATGGTTCCGACAACATTTTTGTCTGGTCCCATGGGGCCTTCCGCTGCGGCCTTGATGTACCCGGCAAAGACAAAGTTATTGCGCTCTCTGGGGATAAGATCCTCGATCTGTTTGCCGAGCGCTCCGTTACCGAGAATAACGACCTTTTGTGCGAAACCGGGTACGACATTCAGCATGGGTGAAGCGCTGTGCCAGACGATTTGGCCGATTCCGAATATCACCAGGGCCGAGAGCAGCACACCACGGCCGATCAGCAATGACGGGAAGATGTAATATGAAGCGGAGAGGATAAGAAAAGCCAGGCACAGACCGATGAATACGCGTACCGTCAATTCGGTTTTGCGGTAGTCGCTGGAGGCGCTGTAAAGTTCGACAAAAAAACCGGAAAAAAGAAGCACAGCCGCGAAAAACGCCAGTTGCCATCCGCCAATTTCCGAGGCCTCGCTCCCGGTCAATGTGCCAAAGCGCACAAGTATGCCCAGAGCCAGGGACAGACAGGCCAGAAGAAAATCACCAGACAGCAGAATAATCAGGGGCTTGCGCATCCTTTAATCCTCTTCAAGTCTTTTAGTTCAACTGCTGCATCAATTGCTGTGCAGCGTCCCTTTCGGGGAAGGAGTCGTGCTGCAACGCTCTCTGGAGGGATTGGCGGGCCTGTTGTTTTTCCCCCGATGCGTCGTAAGCCAAAGCGAGATGATAGTGAACCGAAGGGTGGTCAAGACGGGCGGCGGCGGCTTCAAGAACTTTGCGTGCCTGTTCAGTTTCTCCGTTGTGAAGCAGAGCATACCCGAGAGTGTCGAGGACCGCAGATTCGGTCGGGGAAAGGCGGTAGGCACGATATGCCAACTGAAGGGCCTCCTGGCGCTTTTCAGGCTGGTCAAGGTAGAGGTAGGCCAGATTGTTCAATGAGGGACCATGCATCGGATTTTGCGCCAGAAGCTCCTCATAAACATCAACCGCCTGATCGACCTGTCCCTCGATCTGCAGCAGCGAAGCTTTGGCAAAAAGACCACGAGAAAATCCCGGATATTCTTTAATGAGCTGATCCAGTAGTCTCATTGCCTGATCGCGTTTATCCTGCTGCACAAGGAGACTGCTTTTCTGCAGATAGAGGTTTTGAGGCTCAGAACTTCTCTCAATCCCTTTGTCAAGTGTTTCATGGGCTGCATCGAGATTTCCGCCCTGGCGATGAATGGCAGCCAGAAGAAGATAACCAGCTGGCGCGCCGGGGTTTCTGGAAATCCGCTGCTCGCCGAGACTCAGGGCTTTATCGTTCTGGTCATTGGCGACATAAGCGGCAGCCAACAGCGCCCCGCCGCGATCCGGACTGGATTCAAAGAGACGTTCAAAGTATTTGATCGCCTGAGCTTTCCGGCCCAGGTCACTGCTGAGACGACCGGCGAGCTCAAGAAGCGTCGCCTCTTCACGTGCGATGTTCAGGCCTGCTTCGACAACTTCCAGCGCCTGAGCTTTTTCTCCTTTTCGAACAAGATAGGTCGCCAACGCTCGGAATGCTTCAGGATTCCTGCTGTCGAGAGCCTTGCGATAAGCATTTTCCGCTTCGTCATCACGGCCGAGCCCTTCGAGCAGCGCTCCTTCGAGAAGACGTCCACGGAGGTTGTCCGCATCGACGGAAAGAAGTACCCGTGTCTCATCCAGAGCTTTCTCCGGCTCACCCATGCGAACATAGAGGTTTGCCAGGTTCAGGTAGGAGGGCTCAAACGAGGGGAACACTTTTTTTGCCATCTCAAGAACCTCAATCACTTTATCGGTGTTGCCTGAGCGCAGGTGAATCTGCGCCATGCGATTGAGGTAGAGGGCATCTTTTTCTTCATCATTCAAGCCCTCTTCAAGAACAGCAAGCGCCTTGTCGAGTTCCCCTTTGCGCTGCAGAAAACCGGCCAGCAGCAACCGCGACCCGACGACGTCAGGACTGACATCAACCGCCTGCCGCAGAGACTCCTCACCACCGACGATGTCTCCCTGGCCGAATTCGACAAGGCCTTTTTTGACATAAAGCATGGATTGGGAGGGGTCCAGGTCGATGGCGACATCAAATGCCTTCATCGCTTCTTCATATTTCCCCTGCGCTGCGAGAGCGCTGCCCAGCAGGTTATGCGGCACAGGGTTTCCAGGCGCCAGGACGATGGCTTTTTCTGCCTCGTAGACAGCTTCCTGGGGACGTTTCTGGCGCAGCAGGGTCGTGGCTACCAGAATACGTGCGGGGAGGTTTTCCGGCTCGAGGTCGAGCATTTTCTGAAAATGATTCAGGGCCAACTCAAAGTTGTTGAGGCGAAAATAACTCAAACCGAGATACTGGTGCGTCTGAATATGTTCACTCACTCGCAGGGATTCCTGAAGACTGATAATGGCAGGCTCATACTGATCCTTTTGGTAAAGGACAAATCCCTCAAGCTGATGCCCTTCTGCGCCTTTGGGATAAATGCGCTTAAGATTTGCGGCATAGTCCTCAACGGCCTCAATGTCGCCCTCTTCCAACGCGATCAGCCCGAGTTGATAAAGTGCGGCAGGGTCCTTTGGATCTTCCTTGAGAACCACCTCCCAGGCATTTTTATACGCTTCGACATCACCTGCCCGCCGCTCTATACGTGCCGCAAGATAGGCCGCGTCTTTGACTTTGGTTCCTGAAGACAGAATTGCATCCGTTATGCGGCGGGCGCCTTCAAGGTCATTCTGTGCGAGCATTACACGGGCAAGGCCGAGGCGGGCATCTTCTCCTTCGGGGTTGATCTCCAGGGCTTTTTCAAAAGCAGCCATGCTCCGCTGCCATTCACGCTGATGAAAGTAGATACGACCCAGCACGAGATATGCTTCACTGTCCGCGGGATGTTCAGAAAGATAGGTGTTGACCTCTTCAATCGCCTTCTGCGGCTGGTCCATGGCAAGATAGACTTGCCCCAGATCAAGCCTTGCGTTGAGATTGGCGGGGTTCTGCCGAACGACCTTCTGAAACTCCTTCTCGGCGCGGTCGTACTTTTCAGTCTCAAGGAAGAGCTTGCCGAGCTGATAGCGGGCGGGAACAAAATTGGGATCTTTCTCAAGGGCGTTATTCAGCAGGACAAGTGCTGCTGAGTAATTTCCGGATTCAAGATTGCTCACTCCTTCTTCGAGCAATTCTTCTTTACTTTTCGAGCCACAGGCAGCAATGAGAACAAGATTAAGTAGAAGGATAAGAAGAAGAAATTTTTTCATTTTCAATGTCACACTCCCTGCCGAAAGATAAAAACAAGATCACTCACTATGGACAACGTTACAAACAATCCCACGAAAATGGTCGAAATCAAGGGGTTTAAGAAAAAAACGCGAGTTGGGGATCTTCTTCATGAGACTGATTAATTCGCGCGAAAGCCCTTCAGAAAGAATAAACACCGGGATTTTCCATTCACTGATCCGAAGAAAAAAAGGAGCGGCCATGGGATAGCTGCCAATAACCAGAGAGTAACGACCTGGATCCCACTTTTCAGGCTCCATGACCAGAGGTGATTCGACTTCAACACCCTCACGTAAAAAGATGGCCTGGCAGATACGGAAAAAATGGTCGTCGTCAACAAGTAAAATCTTTTTTTTCATTCTTCAGAAACCCACCGGGTTTCCCTCCGATCACCTGTTCAAGAGATTTGCCATAAGTCAGCACAGATTTAACTCCAATGCCAGTATAATGCCAACTCCTTAAGTATTTGATATAACAAGTTTTTAAGAACGAACATCAAGCACTCCAGCTTAATATGCTTCCAAAAGAAACAGTTTACAAAAAAAGGCTGTCTCTTTTGGAGACAGCCTTTTCAAGGCGTTGTTTTTATTAACTTTGTGAGTGTTTCAATCAGGGACACATTTAACGGTGAGCCTCATATTCAGGTATCGCCCAAACCAAAATCCTTTATTTTTTTGTATAGGCCCTTGCGCGAAATACCCAGGATACGCGCCGCTTCGGATTTATTTCCCCTGCATTCGAGCAATGCATTCGATATAGCATCAGCCTCAACCTCTTTGATGGACTTCAATGAAGCTTTATCGTTGCGGCATGTTGATCTGGAGGTTATCTCGGCAGGGAGCTGATCTGGGGAGATTTCAACCCCACGGGAGAGAACCACGCAGCTTTCGATGACATTGCGCAGCTGGCGGATGTTTCCGGGCCAATCATATCGGCACAAGAGAGGCATGACCTCGTCTCCGAAAACCAGTATCTTATTTTCCCGAGCGCAGAATTCACGGACAAATTCAGACACAAGCAACGGAATATCTTCGCGGCGCTCACGCAAGGCGGGCACTTTGATCTGCACCACGTTAAGGCGATAATAGAGGTCTTCACGGAAATTACCGTTAGAAATCTCTCTTTCCAAGTCACGATTTGTGGAAGAAACCAGCCGGAAGTCCAGGTGGATCTTCTGGTTACCACCGATGCGCTCAATCTCTTTTTCCTGAAGAACGCGCAGCAATTTAGCCTGTACAGCGTGGTCCAGCTCTCCGATCTCGTCGAGAAAAAGTGTCCCCCCGTCTGCCTGCTCGATTCGACCAATACGCCTTGAAGTCGCGCCGGTGAACGCCCCTTTCTCATAACCAAACAGCTCGGCTTCGATCAGTTCATGGGGGATAGCGGCACAGTTAACTGCCACAAATTCGTGGTCGCGGCGACTTCTGGACTGCTCGTGAAGGGCGCGAGCGATCATCTCCTTGCCGGTTCCGGTCTCACCCTGGATCAGGACACTGCTCTCCGAATCGCTGACCGCTTCAACAACTTCCTGAATCCGCAGAATGCTGGGGTGGTTGCCAATGATGCGCGAAGTCTCTTTTCCACGAGCCAGGCGCTGCCGAAGCTGCGACAATTCGCGTTTAAGTCGGCGCTGCTCCACTGCGCGGGAAAGGATCCCTTTAAGGTTGACGTAATCCGGAGGCTTGATGAAATAGTAGAAAGCACCGCCGGTCATGGCGTCGACAGCGGATTCCACAGTGCCGTAGGCGGTAAGAAAAATGACAGGGATATCAGGGCGTTTTTCTTTAACGTAATGGAATATGTCCATCCCGGTGCCGTCAGGCAGCTTCATGTCGGTGACAACTGCATCAAAGTCCCGCGCCGCAACAGCCTGGCAGGCGCCGTCCACATCCATGACCGCCTCAACGGAATATCCGGATTCCGACAGGATGGCGGAGATGACTTTGAGCGCATTGGGCTCGTCGTCAATGACAAGAATCTCACCCACAGTACTCATATCACCTCTTGTTTTGAATCGGATTGCCATAAAATTTTTCGAGCCCCCTCGATCAAAGCGGGGTTGCGCCTTTCGAGATTTTTTTCAATTTCTGCAATTTCTGCCAGATAAGGACCACGCCAGCCGTGGTAGTTCAATTCCGGGCCGATGGGGTGAAAGACAACTCCCCAGCGCTTGAGGAGCAAATGGAGCCCTTTGGCCATAACCGCGTACCAATGAGTGATGCCAAGTCTTTTGCTTTCAGCATAAAGGTGCATATAGATACCGGCAACAATCTCGTTTTCGCTTTTGCGACGGTCATGGGCTGATGCTGCGGACAAAGCCTGCTCGGATTCATACGCTGGATCGCCATGAGAAAAGATCAGCTTGTCCACCGCACGGCGACGGAAATGTTTGCTGACAGCAAGGCGAGATATTTCTCCTGAAAACTCTCGCGGGGGTGGTTTGAATTCACTAAAAAAAGAACAATGACATTCAATCGGAAAGCGATCCACCTCGCAGCCAACTATCACGCGGCTTGTGCCAATGACATCCTCTGGTGAAGCCCCTTTTACTCGAGCCGCAATCTGAACAGAGTGAGAATCAAATTTGTCGGCTTCAATTCCGCCGGGATGGTCTTCTTCTTTTTCAAATCCCCACTCCAGGCAATACACCTGATAGCGCAGGCGAAAAATAGCCGTACGGATATTCTCGGGGACATCAGGGTACAAACCACCCTCAAACTCAAAATAGCCCATCTATCCCTCCCGTCCTTTCCGCTCTGAAAAACCGGCCCCTGGTATCTGTAAAGATCTCTTTAAAAAATCCGTCGGCTTTTTTTACACAACAATTCCCTCTCAGTGAAAATAAACCATAAAATTGTTAAATTTCAACCACTTAAAAGTTGGCAAAGTGATTGCATTAATAATAACGCAGATTTGAAAAAAACAGAAATAAATAAATTCCATTAACCCCCAAAAGAAGGAGATTGAAAATGAAAAAAGTCCTATTGCTCCTTGCTGCAATGAGTTTGCTTGCAGCGACTAGCGCACCGGCGGCCTTTATCAACAGCTATTGGGATCTGAATGCTGTTGACAATGCCTTTTTCCCTGTTGGTACTGGCGATGGCATTACAGAAGCCTTCAATGAGATCACTTATTATGCCAAAACAACGTCAGAAATTACGGCCACCGGCTTCGTATCCGATGCCGGCCTGGCCAGAGCAACCGGTCTGAACTTTGTTTCGGGTAACAGCCCCGGCGACGATGAAGGATTCCTTACTGCCACAGGTTATGGATTCACGTTCGTATGGGACGACCTGGAAGGCGTTGTCACCTCCAATGTCGACGGCGTCATTGAGGCGCTGTACACTTCCGGGACATTCGATTTCTACATTGATTATGACCCCTATGCCACCAACATGGAAAATCCCGCCTCCTTCGCTGATGGCGCCCGTGTGGCCACCGTTGATGTGACCTCCGGCAGCTACCGGCTCGACACAAACGGCAACGCAGGCAGCTCCTACATCATCAACGGCGAATTTTCCTATATTCTTGATAACTTCTGGTACAACGCCGATACGGGCGAAGACCTTGCTGACGAATTGGTCGGCAAGCGCTGGGTGACTGCTTATACCGCAGGCGACAACGACCCCGCCTCTTTGAATATCACAGAAGATGGTGACGGAAACCTCATCGTGTTCTCAACTCACGATTCCTCCATCAGCGTTGGCGTGATCCCCGAGCCGAGCACCATCATTCTTCTCGGTGCAGGCCTGCTTGGTACCGGCATCATGCTGCGCCGCAAAAACCGCAAGTAAGTAAAAATACAATCTTAAAATTCGATTCCATAAGCGCGGCCTTCGGGCCGCGCTTTTTTATTCTCAAATCACCCGCCCTTCTTCTACCCCATACCGTTTATTTCCGTACCGCCCCCACCATCAAGGCCGCAGGCAGAATGATCAGGTCGCTGACAAACGCAAAAAGCATGATCAACGCACAGAGGAAACCGAACTGAACGGTCGGCACAAAGCTGGAGAAGACCAGAATCCCGAAACCAAAGACAAGGATCAGGGACGTCGACAGGATCGGGCTGAACTTTTCGTTGATGCTGGCACGGATGGCCTCGGCGCGTGGCGTGCCGCTTTCCCGCTGGTGCTGGTATTCGGTCAGGAAATGGATGGTATCATCGACGGCGATGCCGAGGGCGACGGCAGAGATTATGGCCGTCGCGGTATTGAGCGGGATGCCGAACAACCCCATGACGCCAAGATTCATAATGATAGGCAGGGCATTGGGGATAATGGACAGGCACCCCAGTTTGAAGGAACGGAACACGAAGAACAACACCAGGAAAATGACGACAAACGCGGTGGAGAGACTTTTGACCTGACTCTCGACAATGCTCTTGACCAGTTTGTTGACCAGGAAAGTTTTACCGGTGATGTTCACCTCGATCGCGGGGTCGTCAATGGTGCGCGTGAGATACTCGTCGATATCGGAGATGATATGGTTGAGTCGCTGGGAGCTGTGTTCGGTCAGGCGTGCCGATATTCTCACCCAGCTGTAATCCAGGTCGGCAAAGTTACGCAGCTCATCTCCATCGTAGAGCAGCAGGTACTGGGCGGCGAGCTGGCGACTTTGCGGCAGCACGTGATGCTCGAGCTGGTCGGCATGAAACGCCTGGTTCATCTGTTTCAGGAAGTCGACCAGGGACGTCGTCTTTGAGACGACCTCTATCTCTTGAAGGTAGCGAGAAATCGCCTCGATTTTTTCGAGGTTCTGCGGCTCCAGGAAATACTCCCGCTCATCGCTGCGCAGTGAGATTTCAAGGGTATTGACCCCGCCGAGGCGGCTGTCGACAAAATCGGTATCCTGGCGGATCTCACTGCCCGACCGGAAATATTCAAGCAGATTGGTTTCCACCTGCAACTGTGTTGCCCCGTATACAAAGAGGGCCAGAACCGCAATGGAGCCGGCAAGAACTGGTTTGTACCAGAGGGTGACCCGGCTCCCGGTCCACTCGCTGATACGATCAAGTCCCTTGAAAACCGTTTTGCTCTGAGCAGCGATCGGGCGTTTTTTCCCCCACAGCCACAACCCCAGGGGAATCAGTGTCATTGAGAGGTAAAATTCGACCAGCATTCCCCCCGCCGCGGCAAACCCGAAATGACGGATGGGGGGGATATCACTGAGCCCGAGGCTGGAAAAACCGATTGCGGTCGTCAGGCTGGTGAGAAAACAGGGAACGGCAAGACGCTGCATGGCGTCCCTGATGCGTTTCTGCAGATCGGCCCCTTGCGTCTGCAGAAACTTCTGCAGGATATGGATGCTGTCGGAAACCACCAGCGCCATGATCAGAGGCGGCAGGATCGAGGTCATGGGGCTCATGGCGCCACCGGCAAAGTACAGAAAGGCCATGGTCCAGACCAGGCAGATACTGATATTGATCAAGGAGATGGTCACGGCCGGCAGGTTGCGCAGGAAAACCCACAGCAGCACGGCGATCAGCACATAGGTGATGGGCATGAAAAAGGCCATATCCCGATTCATGTAGGAGGCCATGCTGGTATCGGTGACCAGCCAACCGGCCACATGAAAGTCGATTCCCTCGGGAAGCTGTGGATGTTCGCTGAAAAACGCCATGACATCCGCCACCAGGCGGGCGTCAAAACCATCGTCCTCACTGCCGGTCGTGCGAATCAGAAACAACCCGGCCTGCAGATCTTCGGAGACGACGTTCCCCTTGATCAGGGGGTTTCGCTCGATGCGCTCCAGGATATGCCGGATTTCCTGCTCGCCTTCCGGGCGTGAAGGCACGAGGGGTTGTACGATAAAATCGGTCTCGGTGCCGAGAATATCCTCCACGCTCGTGATGCTGACCACTTCCCGCACACCGGAGATATTCTCCAGGTCCAGCGTCAGCAGATCAATCCGGTCGAGAAATTCATCGGTGAACATGCGGGGGCTCTCGTATCCCACCACCAGAAATTCATCTTCACCGAATTGATCCTTGAAACTCTCGTAAAACTCAAGGTCGGGATCGTTTTCGATAATCAGTGATTCGACAGAGGTCTCGACAGGCAGGTTGGCGTAGAAATACCCGAAAAAACCTGTCAGCAGGATAAGAAACGCAAGATACAGGCGGGAGTGGCGGAAAATCAGATCGCAATTTTTGCCGACGAGTTCTTTCAGCATGTCTGTTGTCCCTGAAATTTAAAAATGGTATTTGGCCTTGAGGAACACCTGGTCGTTATCGTCGTAATAGCCGAGGAACGTATCCTGATCACCCCCGAAGATGTTGAGGCCGAGGGTGAGGTCGAGATTTTTCACACCGCTGTAAACAATGCCGGGTTCCAGGTAATACCCACCGTCGTGCAGATCGTAGTTGAACCGCAGGTAGCCCTCGACAGTTCCGCGCAGCCCTTCCTGCCGGACTTCTCCCAGCAGCGAAACATTATGCCGGTCGAAATACATGATGGAGTCGTCGTAATTGTGGATATAGCGGTGAGATAATTGAAGGTTGCCGTAAAAACCGGAGACACCGGTGTAATCTCCCCCGACAACTGTATGCAGTACCGGGCGGGTATCCGAGGTGAGATCATTGAGCAGGAATGAAGTATGGTCGATGTACGCTGATTCGCCGCGCACCCCGAAGACCCCGAGAGTGGATTCAAATTCGAGGCCGACAATGGTCTGGCGCGGGTAATAGACCTCGATCCGCTCATCTGTCAGGACGGCATCATCGAGGGCCTGAAGAACCCCCCGAGAAGAAAACGACCCGGGAAGTGCCAGGTTTTTTATGGGGAATTTTCCGAAAAAGGGCAGATCTTCACGGCCGTGAAAAATGCTCGCCCCCCAGTCCCAACGTCCGATCGTGGTGGTAACCCGGGCACCGAACTCGCTGTTTTTCAATGTGTTGGGTGGGTCGTTTTCAGCGACGCGCAGCCCCATGAGGTAATCTTTCAAGTCCTCCGGCAGGGCCGCATCCCTCACATCGCCCTTAACGTGGCGGTAAATCCCCCAGTCGCTGTCAAAATAGTCCATATCGGCAGACTCGTGCCAGGGGATGAAAACCCCCTCTGCCGTCCATCCGTCGAAAAACCAGCGGGCGCGCGCCATCCATACGGGGAGCTTGCGATCCTCGAGTTCCGGAACGATAAATTCGCGCAGGTCCTGCGGATTGAGGTTGTCAACGGGGCTGAGCTGATCGGACTTTCCCCATCGGACAATCTGCTTTCCGAGTTCGATTTCAAAGGGGCCGTTTGCCAGCAGGAGCTTGTTTTCATAGAGCTCAAGATCGAAGTCCCGCTGAGAGCGATCATTCCCCATGTAGAGGTAATCGGCTTCAACTGAGAGGTATAATCGGGAGCGCCAGCCCCCGAGCTGCTTCATCCCCTGCGCCGGCCACTCGAGCCATAAACGTCCGACGCCGCGCACAAGCTTGTCGTGTTCATTGAAATCGTCGTCGTGCAGATCGGTGCCGCCGCGGAGCTCGATCATTCCCCCAAGGTCGAAAGCCGGGGGTTGATCCGAAGCAACAGCCTCAGGCTTCGCCTCGCTTCCATCGTCAAACAACAGTATTCGTCCTGAGTCCACGGGGGCAGAATCGACCGGCTCAGCAAAAGATTGTGACGCCAGAACAACTGCAGCACACCACAGAGCGACAAAAAAAACTCGACGGCCGGGGTTACTGGCTCTCAAGATACCTTTGAGTAAAAATGTCATCGGAGAGGCCTGTGTCGTAGGACGTTTCAAGATTGGCAATGATGGTTTTATGGCCACTTTCTGCATCTTCCATCACGACCTTGGTTTCGGTCCAGTACCCCTGAATATTCTCCAGGCTGAGGACCTGGTATGTTTTGACCAGACGGTCATTTCTTTGGTAGTACTCGACGCGCAGCGGCATATCGATCTCCGGTGCGACCCAGCTTTTGACCAGGGTATAGCTGCTGGTGGTGTCTTCTTTCGGACGGCTTTCCAAAACAAGGGTCACCATCGGTCCGATTTTTTCCGAGCCGGCAATCTTATGGCTCCAGCTATCTACGGGGCGACGCTCCATGTCCTCGTAGGAAAAATCGCTATTCACGAAGCTGTGACCTTTCTGGCTCGAAACAATGCGCCGTGTTCGCCGCAGGGCCGGCAGGTAAAGAAACTGCTCGGTATCGCCCTGCCCTCTCTCAAACACCAGAAATCCGGTCCCGCTGATATCGGCCGGCGAAGTAAAACGAATAAGTTGGCTTCGCTGGCCCTTCTGATCCATGCCGTAAACCTGAAATTCGCGCTTGCGAACCGAGCCTTTTGCTGAGATCAGCTCCATAACGGCATGAGATGTCATATCCTCGCCGACGGGGCGATCATAAACTCTTTGCGCCAGCTCACGCCCGGAAAGTTCGGAGCCTGCGGCAGGGTGGCTTTCAGAGGCGAAGCTGGTCAAGCCTCCTCCCAGCAAAAAGGCAGTAAAAACAATAGCAGCTTTTGTTATGATCGAGTTGAATCGAAGATGACGCATTTTTGACTCCAAAGTCCTTATTTTAACCTTATTTAGCGAATCAGGAATTTTCAGACATAGCAGATTCCCGTGATTTTGACCATGAAATCTCTCTTTGACTTTAATTTGTCTGGGTAGCAGCACTTTTGGGGTAATGAAACTTTAATTTTTTGCATGCTTTTTGCAGATTCCATGCCTGAGTTCACTTTATTCCGGGGGTTCCAAATGCAGGTAAATGATCTGATTTCACATGAATTTTCGCGCAATATCGGCCTTCTTTCCGAAAACGACATGCAGAAGCTGCTGCAATCGCATGTTGCCATCGCAGGCTGCGGAGGCGTGGGCGGCATTCATGCCCTGACCCTGGCGCGCATGGGGATCGGAAAATTCAGCCTGGCTGATCTCGATGAATTTGAGCGCGAAAACATCAGCCGCCAGTTTGGAGCCTATCAGAGTACCGTCGGAAGGCATAAAGCCGAGGTGATTGGGGAAATGATCCGCGACATTAACCCCGAAGCGGAGGTTCATCTCTACAAGGAAGGGATCTCGACAAAGAATGTCACCGAGTTTCTGCAGGAGGCGGACCTGTATGTCGACGGAATGGAGTTTTTTGAATTTGATATCAGGCGTCTGTTGTTCAACACCTCGCGCGAAATGGGGATTTACGCACTGACATCAGCGCCCCTGGGATTTGGAGGCACTCTGCAGGTTTTTGCCCCCGATGGGATGACATTCGATCAGTATTTCGGAATTCGCGAAGGGATGAGCTACGAGGAGAAGATCGCGGCCTTTGCCGTCGGAGTGGCCCCCTGGCCCTATCAGAAAAAATACATGGATCTCTCCAAAGTCAGCTTCAAAGCGAAAAAAGGGCCGGCGGTGGCGCCGTCCTGCACGCTGGCCTCGGCGCTTGTCGCCGCAGAGGTGGCGAAGATCCTCTGCCAACGCGGCAAAGTCAAACCCGTCCCCCACTACATCCAGATCGACCTGATGCTGCGCAAGTTCAAAACTTCCCGAGTGTGGGGCGGAGGCAACAATCCGCTGCAAAGGCTTAAAGCCTGGTTTGCGCTGCGAATGATCCGCAGATCTCTATCACAGGGCTAGGCTGGAAGCAACCTTTCCGACCTGCAGGTCTCCGCGGTAAAGAGCGTAGGCATTGTGGCGCGAAGCAATATCATCAATTCTGCCGAAATACGGCGCCCTGGGGCCATGGAACTCGATCTCCGGCCCTATTTTCTTGAGATGAATATCCTGCTTGCTCAACAGGCGGGGCAGGCCCTGGGCCATCGCGGCACACCAGTGCGTCACTCCGAGCCGCCTGCTCTCCAGGGCAACACATTCAAAAAGACCCCTCACAATGTTATAATCTGAACGGTATTTTCTGGGAACGGACAGGCGGGAGATTTCACAGACCTGATCGCGGCAACCGACCATGCGATCAAGATCCAGTCCAAAATGTTTTTCAACAGGGAAGCCGAGGTGACTGTTTTTTATCAATCGAACGGTTCCGGCCACTTCTCCATTTGATTCATAGAACGCGGCAAAATGAACCGATCTGTTGTCATAGACATCGGTTTCGAGGCCGTCCGGATGATCCGAAACTTTCTCAAACCCTCTTTCAAGGCAATAAACGTTATATCGAAGCCTTAAAATCTCACGAAAACACTCCGGATGATCCTCCGGTTGAATACGTGCAAATTTAAGCAAAATTTGATTCCTCCCTGAGTGGTGGGCAGCAATTGAAACCTCCCTAGTTGATAGCAAAATCAAATCCAACTTTCTATCAGATATGTAAGTTTCGCGCCCCCTTCAAATAGCGACAGAATTTACTTTGTAATTTCAGGCGATTGAAAACGTCGTAAAAACAATAAATTTTCTAATTACAGAACGCTATACCCACTTTTTGAATTGCGTGTGAATACTAACTCTAGAATGATAGGCAAATCAACATTTTTGTCGGCTTTTCGCACACTTAATTATTAGCTTTCGCTGAAACAGGTTCCCCTTTTTGTCGCTATCAGCAGACAGAATAATTCTCCATTCCATTGTCAGATGCATCTTTTCCTTCCCCCCCTCTCGGCTTGAGTGCTGTCGCTCACAGGTGACACTTTCGTGATGACTTTTCATTCTGACATAAAAGGAATCACACCAGGACAGAGCCTTTCCTTAATGAACCACTTTTTTCTTCGTAATTTCAGTACCTTTTTTCTTTCCGTCCGTTCTTGACGAAACGCTTTCTCCTGCTACCTTTACTGTTAAAAGGTGCTCTGAAACTGCAGCAGGGCGGAGAAATAGCTTTTCCGCCCTGCTCTTTTGGGTGCCAATGTTTATTTGGGAGGTTTATTTTTCCGCTGTACCCACCATTTCAAGAATTTTATTGCTGCGCTCCAGAAAATCCTCCATCTGCTCCTTATCGAAAGCCTTGTGGCTGAGCATGGCCAGATCGTAGATCTGCTGGCCGAGCAGGCGGGCGTCTTCCTGCCTGCCCTCTTCCTTCATGGCGCGGATTTTCTTCACAACGGGATTGTTTTTATTGAGCAGCAGGGTGTATTCCTCCATGGCATCGCCAAGCTCCTTGCCCATCATGCGGGTCATCTCCTTGAAGCGGCGTGTGTGTTCTGAGAGCAGAACCATGGCGGGCACCGAGGGGTCTTTGAGGCTTTCGACCCGTACGGTCATCCCCTTTTTCTCGCCAAGCAGTTCCTCGAAGGCGGTCTTGATTTTTTCGTCGGCGGTTTTTTCATCTTCGCCTTCCACCAGCTTTGACCCCTGGTCCTCATCGATCAGGTTCTGGGTCACATCGGCGTCAACCCGCTCGAAGGTCACCCCCTTTTGTTTCATCTCGAGGAACTGGATGAAGTGGCTGTCGATCATGGCATCGAGAATCAGCGCCTCAAGCCCCTGGTTCTTGAACATCCTGAGATAGGTGGCCTGGGCGGCTTCATCGTTGGCGTAGAACATCTTGTTCTCGTGGCGCTCCTTGTTGCGCTCGAGATATTCGGGCAGGGTCGTGTACTTGTTCTCTGCGGTGGTGCGAAAGATGACCTGATCCTTGACCTTGTCGAAGAACTTGTCATCGCGCATCATGCCGTATTTGACGAAGGTGTGGATGTTGTCCCAGATCTCGGCGAACTGGTCGCGATCCTGTTTGGCGAGATCGACAATCTTGGAAGCCACCCGCCCGCTGATCACTTCGCGGATCTTGCGCACCTGGGGTTCGTTCTGCAGGTAGCTGCGCGACACGTTGAGCGGCAGGTCGGGAGCGTCGAGACAGCCCTGCAGCGGGGTGAGAAATTCCGGGATAAGTTCCGGGCAGTTGTCCGAAACGAACACCTGGTTGCAGTACAGCTTGATATGGCTCTTGGTCACATCGAATTCGGTCGAGAGACGGGGGAAATACAGAATCCCTTTGAGATTGAAAGGGAAATCGATATTGAGGTGAATCCAGAACAGGGGGTCATCCGATAGGGGGTAGAGCTTGCGGTAGAACTCGACGTATTCCTCATCCTTGATTTCGGAGGCGGAGCGGATCCACAGCGGCTCGCTGTCGTTGACCACGTCGCCGGCAAGCCGGATGGGCACCGGCAGGAAGTTGCAGTATTTCTTGAGAATCTCGCGGATGCGGGAAGGTTCGAGATAGTCCTTTTCGTCTTTGCTGAGATGCAGGATGACCTCGGTGCCGCGATCCTCTTTGTCGACCTCTTCGAGTTCGTAGCTGGTGGTGCCGTCGCAGCTCCAGTGCGCGCCTGCTGCATCCTTCTGGTAGGAACGGGAACGGATCTCCACCTTGTCTGCGACCATGAAGGAGGAATAGAACCCCAGGCCGAAATGGCCGATGATCTGATTCTTATCTTCGATATCCTTGAACTTCTGCACGAACTCCTCGGCGGAGGAGAAGGCGATCTGGTTGATGTATTTGCGGATTTCATCGGCGGTCATACCGATGCCGTTGTCCTTGACGGTCAGGGTGCCGGCGTCCTTGTCGACGCTGATGTCGATGGCGTAATCGTCGGCAATCTGCAGCCCTTCGATGACATTGACATGCTGCAGCTTATGAATGGCGTCGACCGCGTTGGAGACCAGCTCGCGCAGGAAAATTTCATGGTCGCTGTAGAGCCATTTCTTGATGATGGGGAAAATATTTTCGGTATGAATGGAGATGGTGCCTTTTTCGACTTGTTCTTTCTCGGACATGGATCAGAATCCTCCTTGTGGATATAATTTCGAAAGGCAAGGTAGGCATCATTATCAGGATTGTCAAGGTCAAGCCGCGAAGACGCTGCGCACAAGGTAGGCGGTGTAGCCGATATAAGCCGCCAGCAGCAGCGCACCCTCGATGCGATTGATGCGCCCGGCCCTCGACCGCATGCCGTAGCCGAGCACAAACAGCGACAGGGTCAGAACGCCCATCACCACCACGTCGCGTGAAAGAACCTCCGGTCCGACGGCCATGGGATGAATGGAGCCGGCGATACCAACGACCGCCAGGGTGTTGAAGAGGTTGGAGCCCAGCACGTTGCCCAGGGCAATATCGTGCTCCCCTTTACGGGTGGCCAGAACGGAGGAGGCCAGCTCCGGGAGCGATGTGCCGATGGCGACAATGGTCAACCCGATGATCATGTCGCTCACCCCGAAGCTGCGGGCGATATCGACCGCGCCCCACACCAGCACGCGCGAGGCGATAACCAGCAGCACCAGGCCGCCGATCAGTCGCAGCAGAGCACTGCGCAGGGGGACCGTCTGAGCGGCGAGTTCCTGCTCCACATCGGAAGCCAGGGGATCGTCTTTTTTCTGCATCCCCTGATATATGGTCCATCCCATCAACAGGGCAAAAACTGCAAGCAGCACGACGGCATCGCGGCGCGAGATCTGGCCGTCAATCAGTTGCAGGGCGGCGAAGATCGTCACGCCTGTCAGAAGCGGCAGTTCCTTGCGCAGGACCTGGGAATGCACCGTAATGGGGCTGATCAGGGCAGTGATGCCAAGGATCAACGCGATGTTGGTGATATTGGAACCGTAGGCATTGCCGAGCGCGATGCCGGGGTTGCCCTGCAGAGCGGAGATGGCGGAAACGACCATTTCCGGCGCCGAGGTGCCGAACCCCACAATGACCATGCCGATAAGCAGGGGGGGCATCCCGAAATGGCGCGCCGTTGCTGCAGCCCCTTCGACGAAACGATCCGCACTCCAGACCAGCAGCGCCAACCCGAAAACAACGGCAGCAACAGCAGTCAACATAGCGGTATCTCCATGAAATCAACTCGATTACTGTGACAGGGATGCATCCTGTACGAAAACAGTCTTCCCAATAGCATATCGCATTGGACGCATCGTCAAGGACCGCTCCCCCTGCCCTCTTCTATCAGCTCCACCAATCGCGCGAGACTATCTCCCTGCAATAGATGGCAGGGCACCTTAAACACCTTCGCGATGTCAGGGAGAAGGTTGTCTTTGCTCTGCGATCCCGTATCGAACAGGACGACCGAAGTCTGTTTATGACACAGTGCCGCCGCCCCGGATAAAACCTCCTGCCGTGGGTCGGCGCCGCGTTCGCGTGCGACATTGCCCTCACCATCGGAAAGGATGACCAGCAGCACCTGCAACCTGGGATCGCGGCGGCGCTCCAGTTCAATCAGCCGCCTTGCCTCATGCAGCCCTGCGGCGAAGGGGGTCGCGCCGCCAATGGCAAGACGCCGCAGACGCTGTCGAGCGAGAGTGCGGCTACGGGTGGGAGGCAGCTGCACCTGGGCGGATTGATCCCGGAAGGTCACCAGTGCCACGCGGTCGCGATTCAGGTAGGCACGCCGCAGCAGGGCCAGAACAGCGCCTTTGGCCAAAGCGATGCGGGAGGTTGTCCCCTCCCCCATGGAATCGGAGGCATCCACCAGAAAAACCACGAGGGTTTCATGCCGCCGGCGGCGGATCGTGCGGTAAACGTCCCTGGCCCGGATTTTAAGAGCGCCCCCACCACCCAGGGCAGCCGCACGCAGGGTACGGCCAAGGGCCAGCTCACGGTGGCCGCCGCTGAGGTGGTCCGGCACGGTGCGCATGACACCGCCGGTGCGACCGATGTTCTGAAATCGTCGGCCGCTATCACGAACGGTCCGCAGGCGGGTGATGCTGAGCGGCAGATCAGGCACAGCCAGGTTATAAGGTTCTATGATGCGTTCGGAACTTTTTTTTTAAGAAAGGAAAACAGCAGGCTGCCGGCAGCAGTGGCGCCCGGAACTTCCATGGAAGATTCCCAGTCATCCAACTCTTCTGCTGATTCGGGAATATTCGAGTCTTCGCCCTGTTTTACTTTTTCACCGGAAAAGGCTTTCTGCAAACGGCCACGCAGGTCGCTTCGTTCTTCCATCGCTTCGGCACCGATGCGGTGAGGAAGCACCAGCAGGGCCGCCTCGAAAATTTCTTCTTCACCGACCCGGTCACGTTCGAGAAGCGCGGAAAGGGCGCGCGCGGCACGCACAATTGCAAGATCGCTGCGATGCCCCTGAACCCCCATGGCAAGACTGATGCCGATGGCCCGGTCAAGAATCTCGTCCGGCAATGCGACATTGTCGAGGGTTTGGCGGGCGCGGACAACCTGCTGGCGAAGGGCTTGTTCAGCCTGAGTCCAGGCTTTAACAAAGTCTTCCGGATTTTCCTCGAAGGCCATGCGTCTGCGAATCACCTCACGCCGCTGCGCAATATTTTCGATGCCGCGCACCGTGACACACAGCCCGAAGCGATCGAGAAACTGGGGCCGCAGCTCCCCCTCTTCCGGATTCATGGTCCCCACCAGGAGAAAACGCGCAGGGTGAGTCACGCTGATCCCTTCGCGCTCCACCCGGTTGATGCCGCTCCCAGCAGCATCAAGCAGCAGATCCACCAGGTGGTCGGGCAGCAGGTTGACTTCATCCACATACAGAATGCCGCGATTGGCCGCCGCAAGCAGACCCGGCTCGAAATAACGCTGCCCGCCGGCAAGCGTTTTTTCCAGATGGAGGGATCCCACGACACGATCCTCCGTGGCGGCCAGAGGGAGCTCAACCAGGGGCATGGGGCGCATCACCGTTTTCAGGGGCTCTCCGGCAAGGACCCGCGCGGCACACTCATCGTGCATGGCGTCCAGTGGAGCGGGCGGGCAGTGATAGGGGCAATCCGCGACCACCTCCATATCGGGCAGCAGGGCGGCCAGGGCACGAACAGCCGTGGATTTGCCGGCCCCTTTGTGCCCCTGGATGAGCACCCCGCCGATCGCCGGGTCAACAGCATTGAGAAGCAGAGCGGTACGCAGATCTTCCTGCCCAATCAGTGCAGAGAAAGGGAAAGCAATAGATTCTTTCATCGAGGCAGATCCCATCAGCGGCGGCTCATAGCCAGAGTCAGGGCCAGGCCGAAAAAGACCGTGCCGGCCACCCGGTTGAGAGTGCGTTGAATGCGCTCCGAGCGATTGAGCCAGCTTCCCAGTGCGCCGGACAGCAATGCGACCGCCCCAAAGACCAGGAGGGTCGCAAGGATAAAGACGCCGCCCAGCATGGCAACCTGCAAGGGGACAGACCCGCGCGCAGGGTCGGCAAACTGCGGCAGAAAGGCAAGAAAGAAGATCGACACCTTGGGATTGGTGACATTCATGATAATGCCGCGCCGATAGAGCTTGAAGCGATTTGGCGACGCATTGCCCGTCATGGGAATCGGTGCAGAAGCCGCACGAAAGGCCTGCCATCCCAGGTATACCAGGTAGGCGGCCCCCACCAGCTTAAGCGCGGTGAAGGCTGCGGCGGAGACTTGAAAAATCACTGCGACTCCAAGAGCAACCGCCAGAGTATGCACCACCAGCCCCGTGCACAAGCCCAGGGTCACAAGCAGCCCTGCCCCTTTGCCATGCAGCGCCGACTGGGTAAGCACAAAAATATTGTCCGGACCCGGTGCAAGGCCGAGAAGAACAGAGGCGATAAAAAAAGTGATGAGAGCTTCGAAGGGAATCATGATCATGTTGGCCTGAAGCGTAAAAGGGGCTGCGGTGTGGTGGCGCTTGACAACTATTTCAAAAGGGTTCCTATCATATCCCCAGTTCACCACATTGTCCAGATTATGGTCCTTGCAGACCCTGGATTAAACCTTGAAACCAAGGCTGACTGCACACGGGCTTAGAAAGTCATTGTGCTAAGACTCGGCTGATCACTCGGCAGAAGATATTGACACCTGTCCCTTGTCGGGTTACAGTATAACCATGATTCAGACTTTCCGCCACAAGGGCCTCAGGCAGTTTTACGAATCAGGAAGCAAGGCTGGGATTGTCGCCAGCCAGGCGAAGAGGCTTAAACTTGTCCTTGCCCGTCTCGAAGCCGCCCGCGAACCTCGCGACATGAACCTTCCTGGTTTGCGACTGCACCAGATGACGGGCGACCTTACCGGTTTCTGGTCGGTCAGCGTGAGCGGAAACTGGCGGGTGATCTTTCGCTTCGACGGACCGGATGTTTTCGACGTGGATTACCTGGACTATCACTGATAAGGAGTTTCACAAATGATGCACAACCCACCCCATCCAGGTGAAGTGATCCGTGAGCTTTGCCTTGAACCTCTCGGTGTGACTGTCACCGATGCGGCCAAGGCACTCGGCGTGTCGAGAAAAGCTCTCTCTGAGCTGCTGAATGGCAAGACAGGGGTTAGTCCGGAAATGGCGCTGCGTCTTTCTATCGCATTCGACACAACCCCGGAAAGCTGGCTGACTCAGCAGATGCACTATGACCTCTGGCAGGCGAAAAAGAAGGCCAAGGGGCTCAAAGTAGAAAAAATGCAAACCGCAGCATAGGTCAAACAGGAGAGTTCTCCGAAGGGTTACCCCAAAAGCTACCCCGAACACAGAAACAGCCACTTGGCACGAAGCTAAGTGGCTGTTTTTATTGGCGGCCCTGTCGGGATTCGAACCCAAGACCTACCGCTTAGGAGGCGGTTGCTCTATCCAGCTGAGCTACAGGGCCCCGAAAAGGAGTCTGTTTATACAACATATCCGGTTGGAGGGCAACCTTGGCGCCGCGGTCAGTCAAACTGCAGTAGACTGTAAACCTTGTTGTCGGGCAGGCGCTGCCGCCCTTTGAGAAAATTCAACTCGGCCAGAAAAGCGCACTCGACCACCTCGGCGCCCAACTCCGTCACCAGATCATAAACCGCGGCCATGGTGCCGCCGGTGGCCAGCAGATCATCGGCGATAATCACACGGGTTCCTTTATCGAAGGCATCTTCGTGGATTTCGAGTGTGTCCTGGCCGTATTCAAGTTCGTAGGACTTCTTGCGGGTTTTGTAGGGGAGCTTGCCGGGCTTGCGCACCAGCGTGACTCCAGCCCCGAGTTTATAGGCCAGGGCCGCCCCCAGAACAAACCCACGGGCCTCGACGCCAACGACCTGCTCAATCTTCTGCCCGAAGTAGCGATGAGCAATGAGGTCGACCATGCGGTGGTAGCTTTTGGCATCGGACAGAAGAGTCGTAATATCTTTGAATACGACCCCTTTCTGAGGGAAATCCGGGATATCACGGATAATGGTTTTAAGATCTTCCACTATGATCAGCTCCTGAGTTTTCAAAAGATAAACGGCAACCGGTGGTAAAACAGGGCTAAAAATCCTGCCGACTGAAACGAGCCGCTTCTTCACCCTCTTCCATGATCTTGCGCAACTTTTCCAGGCTTTTCGCTTCGATCTGACGGATGCGCTCGCGGGTAACTCCGAATTTGCGTCCGATGGTGTCCAGCGTCTGCGGTTCGCGGTCTTCCAGACCGAAACGCAGGCTGAGGATTTCGCGCTCGTTGTCGCTCAGCGTATCAAGCCAGGTCTGCACCCGCTTGAATTTCTCCAGGTTTTCGATCAGACCGGAGGGGTTGACGGCCGAGTTGTCTTCGATGGTATCGATAAGACTGTAGTCGCTGTTCTCCCCCATGGGGTGTTCAATGGAGTAGGTTTTTTTCACCAGCACCATGAGGCGACGCACGTAGTGGGGCTCAACCCCCATGGCTTCGGCCACTTCCTTGACCTGCGGTTCCCGGTTGAGCTTCTGCTGCAGCTCGCGGCTAATTTTGATCAACTTGTTGATATCATCGGAGACATGTACCGGCAGACGGATGGTACGGCTCTGGTTGACCAGGGCGCGTTCGATGGATTGACGGATCCACCAGGTGGCATAGGTTGAAAAACGGCATTCCTTGCTGAGCTTGAAGCGCTCCACAGCCTTGATCAAGCCCATGTTGCCCTCTTCGATCAGATCAAGAAAGGGCAGGCCACGATTCATATAACGCTTGGCGATCTTGACCACCAGCCTCAGGTTGGATTCGATCATCCGGTCCCGGGCAGCCATATCTCCGGTCGAGATGCGACGCGCCAGCTCGCGTTCCTCCTCGGCCGTGAGCAGGTTGGTTTTCTGGATCTCCTTCAGGTACAGCTTGATGGCATCGTCGGAATGATCGCTCTGCGCCTTGGCCGACGCTTCTTCCTCTTCCTCTTCCTCTTCCTCTTCCTCTTCCTCTTCCTCTTCTTCCTCCTCAGACGGGGTTTCGTCGGTCTCTTCCTCGGTAGAGTTTTTACGAGGCTTGCTCTCTTCGCTGTCTTCCTCGCTGTCAAGCTCAACCTCGTCGAGATCATTGATTTCTTCGTTCATCTTCATCCTCAATGAATGGTTTTCGATGGTTTGGAAAGTCTAGAAAACCCCGGGCCCTCAAGGCAAGTAAAAAAGCGGGTCGACAGCCTGTTTGCCGCGGCGCACTTCAAAGTAAAGGCGTGGCGCCCCCCCACCTGGAGGAGTGCCGACTCTGGCAATGGCATCGCCCTTGCGAACCACGGCGCCCGATTTTACCAGGTTCTGGTCATTGTATCCATAGACAGTGAAGAGGTTGCCATCATGTTTAAGAATGATGAGGTTGCCGTATCCTCTGATCTTGTCATCGCTGTAGATCACTCGCCCGGCGCCTGCGGAGCGAATCTCCTGTCCCCTGCGTCCGGCGATCTCAAGGCCTTTACTCGGGCCACTGCTTTTCTGTCCGAATTTTTTAAGGATATCTCCCCTGAGCGGCCAGCCGAACGTCCCGCGGGTGGCGGAAGAGACAGCCGGCGATGACGTTTGGGACCTTGTGCGCGAGGCAGGGGGGGGCGTCCTGGTAGGCGCGGGAGACGATGAGCGAGGTCGGGTTGCAACGGTGGAAGTCCTGGAGGTCGATTTGGGCGGTGGGGCGCTCGCAACCGAAGAAGAAACCGTTTTGCGGCGGGAAGCCCCGGGGATAAACAGCCTTTTGCCGGCCTGAAGAAGGCGGGGATCCTCGATCCCGTTGATGCGGGCCAGGTAACGCTCATCCACGCCGTAGGACTGGCCGATCCGGTAGAGCGTCTGCCCGGGCTGCACGGTATGGTAAACCCCACTCGAAGACGAGCAGGCCGTAAGACCCCAACAGGTCAATATCACAATCAAAACCTTGACCAAGCCACTCACCGTCACGCTTCCCCTCGTCACTCGACCAGCAACGCAAGATGACTCGCACGGGACACTAACCGCACGGAGACACTAGAAAAGGTATTTTACCACCCATACCCCCCCAATTAGAAGGATCAAAAAAATAATCGTCAACAGATTGAAATATTTTTCGATCCAAACCCGGACCGGAGGGCCGAAATGATAAATAAACCAGGCCACAAGAAAAAAGCGCAGACTGCGGCTGACGGCGGAAGCGATAACGAAAATCACCGGATTGACGTGAAAGACACCGGAGCCGACGGTAATAATTTTATAGGGGATGGGGGTAAACCCGGCAGAAAACACCACCCAGAAATCATATTGAGCAAAAAGAGCCTGAACCTGGGCGAAACCGTCAGGGCTAAACCCGGGGACGTAGGCGTAGAAGAAAGATTCAAGCGCGCCCCACAGCGCATAGCCGAGAAGATAGCCGAAGATCCCGCCCAGAACCGAGCCTGCCGCAGCCAGGAGCGCATAGCGAAAAGCCCTGGCCGGGATGGAGAGCGCCAGCGCCATCAGCAGTACGTCGGGGGGAATGGGGAAAAAGGAAGACTCGGCAAAGGCGAGCAGAAAAAGAGCAATGCTCCCGTAGGGGGTGCGCGCCCAGGAGAGCACCCAGTCATAGAGACGACGCAGTCCGAACACTTGTGTCAGTCCCCTTCCTCACGCCAACCGTTGCGGCCGACCAGGGGCACAAAACGGCACCCAAGAAGGGATTCTTCAGTGACCTGACCGTCTGCCTGCTTGATAAAGCGTTTAAGAACCTGGCTGTACATATCCCCGACGGGAATGACCAGCCGCCCGCCCGGAGCGAGCTGTGCGAGATACTTTTCGGGAACGGCCGGAGCACCTGCCGTAACGATAATGGCGTCAAAAGGTGCCTGCTCTTCCCACCCGATTGTGCCGTCCGTCACCTTGATATTGACGTTGATCGCCCCGATGCGATCAAGGATTCGGCGCGCACGGCGGGCCAGTTCGGGGATGCGCTCCACAGTAAAAACCTTGCCGGCGATTCGTGCCAGTACGGCCGCCTGATAGCCTGAGCCAGTCCCTATTTCGAGGACGTTTTCTCCTCCCTTGAGTTGCAGGGCTTCGGTCATGTAGGCCACCATATACGGCTGGGAGATGGTCTGCTTATTCCCGATCGGGAGGGGGTAATCACCGTAGGCCTGACTCTGCAGGGCTTCTTCGACAAACAGATGACGCGGCACCTCAAGCATGGCCTGGAGAACCAGGGGGTCATTGACGCCGCGGCCCTTGATATGCTTTTCCACCATGCGCCTGCGAGCGATGGCAAAGTCCATGATTATGCCCTTTTACACTTGAAAATTGATGGCGTCGCAAACTGTGAGTTTCTGCGAGTGCGTCAAAATTAGAGAAATTCAGTATAAAAAACAGTTACCGGGGATGAAAGATATCCCACCCCGCCAGATTTTCGAAGGAGCGATAGTTGGTCAAATCGAGATGAAGAGGAGTAATGGAAATGGCATGGCGATGAACGGCATGGAAATCGGTCCCCTCAACATCCTTGAAATGGAGATCGCCGGCACCGATCCAGTAATACTTGCGACCTCGCGGGTCAATATTCTCTATCACCAGGTCGCCGTAGACACGCTTGCCCTGCCGCGTCAGACGCACGCCGGAAATACTGCCGGCTTCTACCTGGGGGACATTGACGTTCAGGAAAGTATCTGCGGGCAAACGGTTACGGGACAAAGACTGGGCAAGCTTAACGGCAAACTGAGCCGCCGGCCGATAATCGGCGGGTTTGGAACCTTCGCGAGCAAGAGATATGGCGAAAGCAGGAACGCCCATCAGGGTTGCTTCCATTGCCGCAGCAACCGTCCCGGAATAAGTGATGTCATCGCCCATATTGGCACCGCTGTTGATTCCGGAGATCACGATATCCGGTCGCCTTTTGAACAAGCCGTGGATGCCGAGATTGACACAGTCGGTCGGGGTGCCGTCGATGGAAAAAAAGCCGCTGCGGATTTCTTCGGCTCGCAGGGGGGAATGCAGCGTGAGAGAGTGGCTGGTGGCGCTTCGCTCACGATCAGGTGCGGCAACCACAACTTCGGCCACGGATTGCATGGTCTCAGCCAGAGCGTTCAACCCGGGAGCGTGAATGCCGTCATCATTGGTCAGCAGTGTAAACAATGGCGCCTAACGATCGGTTTGGCGGGGAGTGTTATCCCCGGCGGGGGGGGTCACGACGCAGCAATTCGCGCAAATTTCTGAGGTCTTTACGAACCTCACTAAGAAGATCATGCGGCTCATCACCGGCTACTTTTTCAGAACCAGGTACGTTATCAGGCTCTGCAATAGTACGAGGCTCTGCATTGACCGCCGCATCTTTTTCACGCAGTTTGCGGCGCGCACCGGAGATGGTATACCCTTCCTGGTACAGAAGCCGCTTCAGGCGCAGGATGAGCTCAATATCCTTGCGCTGGTAGAGGCGTTGCCGACTGCGGCTCTTATTCGGGCTGAAAGCACCGAATTCGCTCTCCCAATAGCGCAGAACATGAGGCTTCACGCCGGTAATGCGGGAAACTTCCCCGATCTTGAAATACAATTTGTCGGGAATTTCGATGTCCATGCTCCGGCCAACTCCGGGCAACAGCCCGGTCCAGCGCATCAGATTCAGGCGTTGCTGTCGTTGATAGCGCCTTTGAGAACCTGGCTGGGCTTGAAAGTCAGAATGCGTCGGGAAGAGATTTCAATCTCATCTCCGGTCTGCGGGTTGCGACCGCGACGCGAATCTTTCTCTTTCACGACGAAATTACCGAACCCGGCAATTTTGATCTTCTCGCCCTTTTCCAGCGTGGTTTTTATCAGATCAAAGACCAGTTCAACAATTTCAGCGGATTCTTTCTTAGAGAAACCGGTCTTCAAATAAACACTCTCGATCAGATCCGCTTTGGTCATATTACCTCCAGTCATTCAAATCCATGTCCTTGAATTTATTGATTTTATAACATGGAAAATCGAATGCCGCAACCAATTATTCAACGAATTTCGGCACCTAACTCATTTTCGAGGGCTTTGATGATGCGCGAATGAGACTTGGCGACCTCTTCATCAGTCAAAGTTTTATCCGCCCGGCGATAGCGTACGCGGATGGCAATGCTCTTTTTACCCTGCGGAATCCCTTTGCCGCGATAGACATCGAAGAGAACGACATCTTCCACATCGCGCGCCCTGGCGTTGAGCGCCGCATCCAGAATGCGGCGCGCTTCGATCTCTTCATCCACCAGCAAGGCGCTGTCGCGATCGACTCCGGGAAAACGGGAAAGCTCTTTAAAAACAACGGGATTGCCTGCCACATCGGCAATCGCACTGAGATCCAGATCGCAGATATAGACCGGCTGTTCGATCTCAAATTCCTTCAGGACCTGCGGATGAACTTCACCCAGCAACCCTAAAACCACCTGGTTGCAGGTCAAGGCGCAGGACTTGCCGGGATGCAGGAACGACTCGCCCTGGTCTGGAGAATATTCTACCGAATCGAGGCGCAGCTGCTCCATGAGCTCTTCGACGACCCCTTTGAGATCGAAGAAATCGACCGGTTCCGAACTCTGCGCCCACCCCAATGGACTGCGCCTGCCGCTCAGGGCAAAGACCAGATGAGGCACTTCGCGGGGCAGATCGTCCCCACCGTCGGGAAGAAAGACTGGCCTGAGTTCAAACAGGCGCAGATCGCCGGCGCTGCGACGGGCAAGATTCTGGGCGACGTTCTGTAGGACACTGGGCACCAATGTGGTGCGCATGACGGACTGCTCTTCCGTAAGGGGATTGAGCAGACGGACCTGGGAACGGCGTTCGTCCTGTTCGGGCAGGGCAATCCTGTCAAGCGCCGCCGGAGCGTTGAAAGAATAATTAATTACCTCGGAGAAACCACAGGCCACCATGGCGTTGCGCAGGGCCTGCTCGATGCGCCGAAGCGGCGAATCAGGATGGCATACGACCCGACCGGCCGGCATGGTGGTGGGAATCTGATCATAGCCGTTAAGACGCGCAACCTCTTCAATCAGGTCGACTTCCCGTTCAATGTCCGGCCGGCAGTTCGGCACATTGACGTGAACGATTCCTTCCGGTGCGCCGTCTTCAAGATGGCAGGAAAAGCCGATTGTTTCAAGCAGGCGTTTGATTTCAAGAGTGTCGATACGCACACCCAGCAGCCGCTGGGTCTTGTCAGTGTGAATGCGCAAGCTCTTTTCAGCGATGGGCGCAGGATAAACGTCGAGCGCTCCCTGGGAGATTGCGCCGCCTGCCGTTTCGCGAATCAATTCGGCCGCCCGGTCGAGGGCAATGGGCACCATATCCACATCGGCGCCGCGCTCGAAACGGTGGGACGACTCGCTGTGAATTCCAAGGCGCTTGCTGGTGCGCCGGATGGTGGGCGGATTGAAATAGGCACTTTCCAGCAGAATATCGACCGTATCTGGTTGAATCTCTGAATTTTCCCCACCCATGATGCCGGCAAGCGCGACCGGCCCATCGGCATCACAGATGGTCAGATCTCCCGAATTGAGGATGCGCTCCTGGCCGTCGAGAGTGGTGAATTTTTGATTGTCGCCTGCTCTGCGCACAACGATGCGCCCGCCGCGCAGGAGACGGAAGTCGAAAGCATGCAGAGGATGCCCCAACTCCATCAGAACATAGTTGGTCACATCGACAACGTTGTTGATGGAGCGCTGTCCGACGGACTCCAGACGGCGAACGAGCCACGCGGGAGAGGAACCTATGCGAACGTCGCGAATCAGGCGGGCTGCGTAACGCGGGCACATGCCAGGCTCCTCGATGGTCACCGAGGTGCGCTCTGCTATGGGCTCCCCTTCCTCCTTCACGCTCACCTGCGGCAGCCGCATGGGTTTGCCGCAGATGGCAGCGACCTCACGCGCCACGCCGACAACACTGAGGCAGTCCGCCCGGTTTGGGGTCAACCCCAGCTCGAAGCGCACGTCCTTGAGCCCCAGGGCGTCAAAAACAGGCTTTCCCAAAGGCAGATCGGCAGGAAGGATCATAATGCCCTCGGCCTCTTCGGCCAGACCGAGTTCCTTTTCCGAGCAGAGCATGCCGAAGGAGACCTGTCCGCGGATCTTGGATTTCTTGATCTTGAAATCACCGGGCAGGACAGTCCCAACCTGCGCAAACGCAACCAGGTCGCCCGTCTTGTGGTTGGTCGCACCACACACAACCTGAACCGGATCACCACCGCCGGCATCGACCTGACACAGGGTCAGACGGTCGGCATCGGGATGTGATTCCACGCTGAGCAGGCGGGCAACGACAACAGTATCGAGACCTTCCCCGAGTACGTCCATCGCATCGACTTCAAGACCGGCCATGGTCAGACGATGGGAGAGCTCATCAGGCGCAAGGTCACAATCTACAAACTCTTTAAGCCAGTTATAGGTGACGATCATTTCTTCACGTCCTTTATCAAAAATAGCATTTTAAGTCTCTGCTTTTCCGTTATTCCTAGAACTGTTTGAGAAATCTCACATCGTTCTCGAAAAACAGACGCAGATCATTGACTCCGTATTTCAGCATGGCAATTCTTTCCACACCCATGCCGAAAGCAAAGCCAGAATAGACCTCGGGGTCGTAGTTGACCGACTTGAATACTTCTGGATCGATCATGCCGCTTCCGAGAATTTCGAGCCAGCCGCTGCCCTTGCAGACGCGGCACCCCTGCCCTTTGCAGATCACGCACTGAATATCGACCTCGGCGGAGGGTTCCGTGAAGGGGAAAAAAGAAGGCCGGAAGCGCACACCGATATCATCCCCGAAAAACTGGTTGATAAAGGCGGTCAGGATACCTTTAAGGTCTCCGAAGGTGACGTGATGATCGACCAGAAAACCTTCGACCTGGTGGAACATGGGACTGTGGGTAATGTCGGAATCGCGGCGGTAAACGGTCCCTGGAGCAATAATACGCACCGGCGGCGAGTGGCGCAGCATGGTCCGTACCTGCACCGGGGAGGTATGGGTCCGCAGCAAGACATCGTCAGAGACGAAAAAGGTATCCTGCATGTCCCGAGCAGGGTGATCCTTGGGAAAATTAAGAGCCTCGAAGTTATAAAAATCCATCTCGACCTCGGGCCCTTCAGCAACACCGAAGCCGAGCGAAGCAAAAATGGAACAGATCTCTTCGGTCACCAGGGTAATGGGATGTTTGCTGCCGGTAAAGCGCTGCCTCCCGGGAAGGGTCACATCGACTTTCTCCCGTTCGAGCCGAGCCTTGATATCGGCGTCCCTGACCTGGTTGAGCCGCTGCTGGAACAGTTCTTCAAGCTCGTCCTTATAGGTATTCAACAGGGTTCCGATGGCAGGGCGCTCTTCCGGAGGCACAGAGCCGATCCCCTTCATCAGAGAGGTCAATTCGCCTTTTTTGCCGAGAAAACGCGCCTTGGCCTGCTGCAGTTCGGCTTCACTGCCGGCAGCAGCCAATGCTTCGCGTCCCTGTTCCGCAATCTGCCTCAATTTATCCTTCATGACCAATCCTCATTTCATGCAACAACGGTGTTTGTCACCAGGATGAAGTTGACCGGAAAGGCTGCCTGGTCGTCCGACCAGCAACCTCCGGCCTATCCGGCTCAGAATCAGGCCGGAACGTAAAAAAAGAGATGAGGTCGCCCCCATCTCTTTTTTTACGGCCAAACACCTTTTACTGAAGCTGGGCTTTAGCCTTTTCGACCACCCCGGAAAATCCCTTGGGATCCTCCACCGCGAGCTGAGCAAGAATCTTGCGGTCAAGTCCGACCTCGGCCTTTTTCAGGCCATGGATCAGACGACTGTAAGACAGGCCGTTCTCGCGGGAAGCTGCGTTGATACGCGCAATCCACAAGGCACGGAAATCCCGCTTGCGGACACGACGGTCACGATACGCATAGTTCAGGGCACGATCGACGGCCTCGGTCGCACTGCGGAACAACTTAGAGCGTGCGCCCCGGTACCCTTTAGCCAGCTTCAAGACTTTGTTTCTTCTGCGTCTCGCTTTGAATCCTCTTTTGACTCTCGGCATTTTGTAAAACTCCTTGAAAAAATAAATAAGCGGCCGCAGCCGCTACCGGATCTGAAGGGGGAGACAATAACCCCTCAGTTCGCGGATTTAAGAAAGCCGATTTTTATCCCCCCTTAAAGGTAAGGGATCAGACGACTGACATTCTTCTCGTCGCGGCCACTGATGATGGTCGCAGAGCGCAGGTTGCGCTTACGCTTGGTGCTTTTCTTGGTCAGGATGTGGCTTCTGAACGCCTTGCCCCGACGGATCTTTCCAGTGCCGGTCTTGCGGAAACGTTTCGCGGCGCCGCGGTTGGTTTTCATCTTGGGCATGAGTGCTGCTCCTTCAGATCTAATTAAGGGGGGGCTGCCGGACTTCGGGAGAAGCTACTGAGTCCGACAATCTCCTAGACAGTTTTTTTAATGGGTGCAACAATGACCGACATGAAACGCCCCTGCATATTGGGGCGGCCTTCAATCTGGCCGATGTCGCTGACCTCAGTGGCGGCCCGTTCAAGCAGCGCCTTCCCGAATTCGGGATGGGTGACTTCTCGTCCCCGGAACATAATGGTCAATTTAACCTTGTTGCCATCTTCGAGGAAACGGCGCGCATTGCGCACTTTCGTCTGAAAGTCGTGTTCCTCGGTCTTTGGCCGCATCTTGACTTCTTTAACCTCAACGCGGGCCATCTTCTTCTTGGCCTCGGCGGCTTTTTTGCTTTGCTGATATTTAAATTTTCCGTAGTCCATAATGCGACATACGGGCGGGTTGGCATTGGGGGAGACTTCCACCAGGTCCAAACCCTGTTGTTCAGCAGCGGCCAAGGCGTCGGCCAGACTCATGATACCCAGCTGCTCGGATGCATCGTCAATGACCCGAACTTCGCGGGCTCGAATGGCTCGGTTGATGTTGGTTTCTTGCTTAGCTATGATGCGACCTCCTTTTCAATGATATTCGCAACTAATCAGCACACCCGCATCCTGAGAATTCAGGCATGCCGAAAAATTACTGATATTCCATACATTCACGGCGTACAAAGGCGACGAAATCCTCCGGCGTCATGGAATCCAGGTTCTGGCCGGAGCGATGCCGCGGAGACACCGTTCCCTGCTCAACTTCCTTATCGCCGATGACCAGCATGTAAGGGATTTTCTCAAGCTGCGCTTCGCGGATTTTGAAGCCGAGCTTCTCGTTGCGCAGATCTTTTTTGACTCGAACGCCCTCGGCTCTCAAACGGCGAAAAATCTCCTCGGCATATTCGGCCTGATTATCGGTCACATTGACGACAACCGCCTGAACCGGGGAGAGCCATAGCGGGAAATTACCGGCATAGTGCTCAATAAGCACACCGATGAACCGCTCGATCGAACCGAGAATAACCCGATGCACCATGACGGGGCGATGTTTTTCACCGTCGCGCCCGACATAGGTCAGGTCAAAGCGATCTGGCAGGGTAAAATCGCACTGGATTGTAGCACACTGCCATCGCCTGTCAAGAGCATCCTTGAGCTTGACGTCGATCTTCGGCCCGTAGAAAGCCCCGTCACCCTCGTTGATTTCAAACGGCAGCCCCGTGTCCTTCAAGGCACTCATCAGGGCGTTGGTCGCACGATCCCAGTCCTGGTCGCTGCCGATAGCCTTTTCAGGGCGGGTTGAAATTTCGAGTTCATATTCGAAGCCGAACTTGCCCATGACGTCGCGCACAAACTCAAGGACCCCTTTAATTTCACCGTCGAGTTGTTCAGGGGTGCAGAGAATATGGGCATCGTCCTGAGTGAAACCACGGACACGGGTCAAGCCGTGCAAAACACCTGATTTTTCGTGGCGATGAACCGTTCCAAGCTCAAAGAATCGCAGGGGCAGATCGCGATAGGAGCGAATGTGGGATCGGTAAATCAGCATGTGAGACAGGCAGTTCATCGGCTTGATGCCGTAACTCTGCCCTTCCACCTCGGTAAAGTACATGTTCTCGCGATAGTTATCGTAATGCCCCGAGGTCTTCCAAAGGTCGGTACGCAGGATCTGTGGGCCCATGACGATGTCGTAGCCGCGCTTGAGGTGCTCGCGCTTCTCGAAGTCCTCGAGCAGAGTCCGCAGCAGGGCTCCCTTGGGGTGCCAGATCACGAGGCCGGCGCCGGCCTCCTCGCTGAAGGAGAACAGGTCAAGTTCTTTTCCGAGTTTACGGTGGTCACGCTTGCGCGCTTCTTCCAGTTTGTGCAAGTAGGCGCGCAATTCCTTCTTGTCTGGGAAAGCGGTGGCATAGACACGCTGCAGCATGGCGTTGCGCTCATCGCCGCGCCAATAGGCACCTGCGACGCTGGTCAGTTTGAACGCCTTGAGAAAACCGGTCGACGGCAGATGAGGTCCACGGCAGAGGTCGACAAAGGATCCCTGACGGTAAATCGAAACCGTTTCTTCAGGCAGATCCTCAATCAACTGGACCTTGTACTGTTCACCCATGGAACGGAAAAGCTCGATCGCGCTCTGACGGCTCATATCTTCACGCTCGACAGGCAGATCCATTTTCGCCAGTTCTGCCATTTTCGCTTCGATCTTGTCGAACTCTTCCGGTGTGAACTTATGAGTATCGCTGTAAAAGTCGTAGTAGAAGCCGTTTTCGATGGCCGGGCCGATGGTGACCTGAACCTCTTCACCGTAGAGTTCCTTAACCGCATGGGCCATCAGGTGGGCGGCCGAATGGCGATAGACCTCCAACCCTTCGGGGCTGTTCAAGGTGATCAATTCCAGACGGCAATTCTGATGCAGGGGGTAGGTGACATCGACCAGCTTTCCGTCGACCCGGGCGGCCACGGACTGACGCGCAAGGCGCTCGCCGATGGAGGAAGCGATATCTTTGGGGGAACTGCCTTCGGGAACTTCTTTCGTGGACCCGTCCGGAAGTTCGACCTGAACCATGCTCATGACGTTCTCCGCGAATGAAAAGAGGCATCCGAAGATGCCTCAAGCGTCAGTGTGCGGTTGTATTGGGTTAAAATGGTAGGCACGGGCGGGATTGAACCGCCGACCCCTACCGTGTCAAGGTAGTGCTCTCCCACTGAGCTACGTGCCTACAGCCGCAATGCCGGTAACTTGTATCAAAACTGATTCTGTGGTGTCAAGCACTTTTAAACGATGAATCAATTTAACACCTTTTTCCTTGATCCAAAAACGCCGGAACCATTAACATAGCACATTTTTAAAACACCGTCATTGGGAGCTTTTTTTTGGAAACCATCGACCAACTGATCGAACAGACCTGCAAGCGGCTTGCGGGGAAAATAGCCCTGCGCGAAAAGCAGGACGGCGCCTGGATTGAAACATCCTATGAGCAGCTCGCAGATCAGTCCGAACGTATTGGCGCCGGCCTGTTGGCCACAGGGTTTGAAGCGGGAGCCCCTGCCGCTATCCTGGCCCCCCCGTCAAGCTACTGGATCAGCGCTTATCTCGGCATTCTCAAAGCCGGCGGAGTTGTCGTCCCCGTCGACAAGGAACTCAAAACCACCGAAATCAGGCATGTTCTGACAGACTGCCGGGCCCGGGTGCTGTTTGCCGAGCCTGCCTTCAACGACCCCCTGGAAGAACTGCTGCCGGCCCTTGCTGACCTTGAGCACATTATCTACCTGCGAGCGGACCGCCACCAATCCAGAATCGAAAGCGACCGGCTCGAAATCCAGGAGGATCTCGATGCCCTGGTTCGCACCCTCTCGGACCTGGCCCAACGTTACGAAATCGAGGAGAAAGACACCGAGGAACTGCAGGAGTTGCTGCGCAAAATCGAAGAAGGCCTTCCCGGTGCGGAGCAGGCCGGCCGGCAACGCAAAGGACGCAAAAAGTCCCTTTTGCCTCGCATCGGTAAATCCGATCGTGGTCTGTCGTCGAAGACCATTGCCCTGTCTGAATTCATGCACGATGACCTTTGCACCGAATCGTTGCGCAAGGCGGATGATCCCGCCATGATTCTTTATACCTCAGGCACGACCGGGCGTTCCAAGGGAGCGATCCTCAGCCACGCCAACGTCACCTCCAACATACAGGCGGCAAGAAGCATCTTTGCCCTCAATGAGGATATGCGCACCCTCTCCTTTCTGCCCATCAATCATGTTTATGAGCTGGTGTGCGGAATTCTTCTGCCGCTCTCTGTCGGCGGCACGGTCTCTTTTGCCGAAAGCCTTAAAAAACTCGGCAGCAATCTGGCAGAGGTCAAACCGACATTTTTGCTTGGCGTTCCAGCGGTGTTTGAAAAACTTCACGCCCGCATTCTCAAAGAAATCAACGACAAATCGGTTTCCCGCCTGCTGTTCCGGTTTTCCCCTACCCGCTCCATTGTCGCAAAAAAGGTTCGCCGCCTGCTGGGTGACGGTACGATTTTCGTCAGTGGCGGGGCAGCGCTCGATCCGGACACAGCTGCCGGCATGGCGCAGCTCGGCGTCGACATCTACCAGGGATACGGCATTACCGAAACCTCCCCCATTGTAGCGGCAGAACGACCGGGACATCAGAAGCTCGGCACAGTCGGCCTCCCCCTGCCCGGGGTCGAAGTCCGCATCGAATCGCCGAACAAGGAAGGGGTTGGAGAGATATGGGTCAAAGGCTCCAATGTCATGCAGGGCTACTACAACAACGAGCGTGCCACCCAGGAGGTTCTGACCGATGGATGGTATCACACCGGGGACCTGGGAAGTATCGATGAGGAAGGCTATCTGTCGATCCGCGGACGGGTTAAAAACCTGATCGTTACCCCCAACGGTAAAAACGTCTATCCGGAAGAAGTGGAAAACGAACTGACCAAGAGCCCGTTCATCGCCGAAGCGATGGTCTACGGACACAAAATTTCACCTTCAGCCGAAGATGTGCATGCCATCATCGTTCCTGACCAGGAAAACCTTGACGCTCATGCCCATGAAACGGACAGCTTCCCACTGAACGAAAAGGACGTCGAAGCCATCATCCGCGAGGAGGTGGTCAAAGCCTGCCGGCGCCTGGCGGACTTCAAGCGGGTGAGAAAATTCACCCTGCGCGAAGAAGAGCTGCCTAAAACAACCACCCGCAAGATTAAACGCTTCGCCGTTGAGGCCGAAATCCCTGCCTCCTCTTTCGGGACTTGGGAGAAAAACAAGCACGAGCGCAAAAACAGAAACAAGAACAAATCGTCATAACCAACGGCAATACCGGCAACCACAAGAAAAAAGGCGCCCCTTCACCATGGAAGAGGGCGCCTTTTTTTGCAAGATTCGCAGTCCCTGCTGGACAGGGACTTTTCCAGAACAGCAGGGCCGTTACCCGAGGTCGTTCTCGATGCGGATGAACAGGCTCTTCTCGCGCATGACCTCAAGCTCGTCGATCTCTGCAAGGGCGGCGCGAATGTTGGCTTCCGGTGCTTCATGGGTCATGATCACGATGGAGACCGTGCCGCCGATCTGACGGTCGGGCTGGATCATGGATGAGATGCTGATATCGTGGTTGCCGAGGATTCCGGAAATCTGGGCCAGTACGCCGGGGCGGTCCAGGGCGCCGAAACGAAGATAATACTGGCTGATCAGTTCCTCCATCGGCCGCACCGGCAGATCCTCAAAATTCTTCTGCGAGCAGCCCATGGCCGGGGTGCGCAGAGGGCTGCCATGGAGGATATCGCGTGCGACGGACATGACATCGCCCATCACGGCACTGGCGGTAGGCTCCATACCTGCGCCCTGCCCGTGCAGCATGACAGGCCCGACAAAATCTCCGAGCAGCCGTACGGCATTGAAAACACCATGCACCTCGGCCAGAGGGTGGCTGATGGGAATCATTGTCGGATGCACGCGTGCCTCGACCTTGCCATAGCCGATCTTACCGATCGCCAGAAGTTTGATTTCATAGCCAAACTGGCGCGCGAACTGGAGGTCGAGACTGCTCAGGCGGGAAATACCCTCGGTGTAGATGCTGTCGAAGTCAACCTTGGTCCCGAAGCAAAGAGAGGTGAGAATGGCCAGCTTGTGGGCCGTGTCCACGCCCTCGATATCGAAGGTTGGATCTGCCTCGGCAAAGCCGGCTTCCTGCGCATCCTTAAGAACATCGGCGAAATCATCGCCTTCCTGACTCATGCGGGTCAGGATATAGTTGCAGGTTCCGTTGAGAATGCCGAGCACCGTGCGGAAACGATTGGCGCACAGATTCTCCTTGATGGGAGAAATGACGGGGATGCCGCCGGCCACTGCCGCCTCGAACATCACACTGACGCCTTTCTCCTCAGACGCGGCGAGGATTTCATCTCCGTGCAGCGCGAGCAGGGCTTTGTTGGCGGTAATAATGTGCTTGCCCTGGCTGATGGCTTCCATCACGAAAGTGCGCGCGGGTTCATATCCGCCGACCAGTTCGATGACCATATCGATCTCGGGGTCGTGCAGAATCTCGTTGGCATCGGTGGTCAGAATTGACGGATCAAGGGTAACGCCACGGTCTGTGATCACATCGAGATCGGCTATTTTCTTCAGATTCAGGCGTGCGCCGAGGCGCTGTTCCATGACATCGGCGTTTTGCTGAAAAATATGAACGACACCGGTCCCGATGGTACCGAAACCGATCAATCCAACATTAATCTCTTTCATTACAACTAACTCCTTTTAAACCTTTACGAAGACGTTTCACGCAAGCGGGCCACCTGGTCGAGAATCCCGTTGACAAATCCCGGGGTCTCTTTGCTGCCGAAACGCTTTGCGATCTCTATCGCTTCATTGATCACGACACTGGCGGGCACCTGTGGGCAGTAAAGCAGTTCATAAATGCCGATGCGCAAGATCGCCCGATCGACGCGAGCCATACGCTCGAGAGTCCAGTTGGCGGAGTACTGCTTGAGGATCTCATCGATGCGATCCAGTTTGGAGAAAACTCCCGTCACCAGGCTTTCAGCAAAAGATTGGATCTCAAACGGAACCGGCAGCGATGCCTCTTCAAGGGGCTCACCCAGTTCATCCTCGGCAAAACGAAAGTTGGCCCAGAACTGATCCAGAACCTGGCGAACATCAGCCCCCCGCTGAAAATCGAAGAGCACTTTGAGCGCCAGCTCGCGCGCGACACGCCGCGCGCCGCGCTTGTCCGTAGTCCGTCGAGGGGGCCGGGAATTCTGATCCGGGGTATTTTGGGTATCAGCAGCACAAACCATGATTTACAGTTTCTTCAGAAGATCGGCCATTTCAATAGCACTCATCGCCGCCTCAAAGCCTTTGTTGCCGGCCTTGGTTCCGGCACGCTCGATAGCCTGCTCGATGGTATCGGTCGTCAGGACCCCGAAAATAACGGGAAGCCCTGCATCAAGACCAACATGAGCAACCCCTTTGGACACCTCGGCACTGACATAGTCGAAGTGTGGGGTAGACCCGCGAATCACGGCTCCCAGGCAGATCAGGGCGTCGTAACGACCGGCAGCAGCAGCTTTTTTGGCAACCAGCGGGATCTCGAACGCCCCGGGAGCGCGGATAATATCGATATCCTGTTCGGCAGCCCCATGGCGCACCAGGGCATCCTGTGCCCCTTCGACCAGACGGTCGGTAATAAAGCTATTGAAGCGGCTGACGATCAGACCGATTTTAAGTCCGGAGGCATCAAGGCGCCCTTCTATTGTATTTCCCATGAACCTTCTCCTTGAACAGTTACCCGAAAATTCAGATATTTTCCAGCAGATGCCCCATTTTTTCGCGCTTGGTCTTGAGATATTTGAGATTGGAGCGGTTGGCTTCCACCTCAATAGGGACACGTTCAACAATTTCGAGGCCGTAACCTTCAAGCCCGATGATTTTCTTGGGATTATTGGTCATCAGTCGAATTTTGCGCACACCGAGATCAATCAGAATCTGCGCACCGATCCCATAATCGCGTAGATCGGCCTTGAATCCGAGGACCTCATTGGCCTCCACCGTGTCATGGCCGCGATCCTGCAAAGCGTAAGCCTTGAGTTTATTGATCAGGCCGATGCCGCGACCTTCCTGGCGCATATAAAGAACAACCCCGGCACCTTCCTGGTTGATTTTCTCCATGGCGCTGTGAAGCTGATCACCGCAATCACAGCGCAGCGAATGGAATACGTCACCAGTCAGACATTCGGAGTGGACTCGAACCAACACGGGACTTTCCGGAGAGATTTCCCCTTTATACAACGCGATGTGATGGGCCTGATCGACGTCGTTTTCATAGACAATGGCTTTGAACTCGCCACCGTAAGGGGTCGGAATTACCGTTTCGGCAGCCCGGCGCACCAACATTTCCTTGCACATGCGATAGGCGACAAGATCGGCAATGGTGACAATCTTGAGATCATGCTTTTTAGCAAACTTGCGAAGATCAGGCATGCGCGACATGGTGCCGTCGTCATTCATGATTTCGCAGATCACTCCGGCGGGTCTCAATCCCGCCAACCGGGCGAGATCCACGGAGCCTTCCGTCTGTCCGGCCCGCACCAGCACTCCACCCTTTTTGGCGCGCAGGGGGAAGATGTGACCGGGACGTGCAAGATCGATCGGCTTGGTGGCATCGTCGATGGCGACACGAATGGTCTGGGCGCGATCCGCCGCGGAAATTCCGGTGGTCACCCCCTGGCGGGCTTCGATGGAAACGGTAAAAGCCGTGTTGAACGACGAGGTATTGTCCTGTACCATAAGCGGCAGTTCAAGCTGATCGGCGCGATCTTCCGTCATGGAAAGGCAGATCAGCCCCCGCCCTTCACGGGCCATGAAGTTGATGGCTTCGGGGGTCACCATCTCGGCGGCCATGGTCAGGTCACCCTCATTCTCGCGATCCTCATCATCGACCAGGATGACCATTTTACCGTTGCGGATGTCTTCAAGTGCTTCTTCGATTTTAGCTGTGGGCATGAGCGTGCCTTCCTTCTAGAACGAAAAACTATGTCACAGATAGCCATTATTGGCAAGAAATTCAAGATTTATGCGGCTTTTGCCGGAATCCGGAATTGACCCGCCCAGCAGGCGAGCCACATATTTTCCGAGGATATCGGTTTCCAGGTTGACTGAATCCCCGACTCGCAAAGCGTGCAGATTGGTACGGTCAAGGGTGTGGGGAATGATGGCCAGCGAAAACCCTGACGAATCGACCTCGTTGACGGTCAGGCTGATGCCGTCGAGTGCCACTGATCCCTTGGCGACAATATAGCGCAGCAGTTCCGGGGCGGCATCGATGCGGAAAAAATACGCATTGGAGGCTTTCTCGATGCGAGTCACACGTCCCTGTCCATCGATGTGACCTGTGACAATGTGTCCTCCCAATCGGTCGCCAAGTCGTAGAGCGCGTTCAAGGTTGAGCCGGCTGCCGCGCGCAAGATGCTCAAAGGTCGAACGCCGCAGGGTTTCAGGCGACAGGTCTGCGGTGAAGAAGCCGGCACCGAAATCAACCACGGTCAGACAGATGCCGTTGACACTGATGCTCTCTCCCAGGGTCAGCTCATCCACGGGTAAATCGCTGTCGACTGTCAGGCGGCAGGAATCACTGCTCCTGTGGAGTTGACGTAGGGTCCCGACTGTTTCAACCAGCCCCGTGAACATACTCGATCTCTCCTTCACACAGAATATCATCGCCGAAATGGCGCCAGCGAAGATTTCGCACCGTTGGTGCGTCGCCAAGGCTGACCACGCCGGGCCCGGCGAAGATTCCCTTTCCGTCATCTCCGCCGATGAGCCGGGGTGCGACAAAGATCATCACTCGATCGATCAGGCGGGCACGCAATAGTTCCCCGCTGAGAACGGCGCCTCCCTCAAGCATGACGCTTTGCAGATCCATCTCCCCGAGGGCAGTCAACAGGGCACCGGGATCGACACGCTGATTACTTGAAGGCAGGACCAGAATACGCGCACCGAGATCGCGCAGCCTTCTGATCTTGCCGTAGGAAGCTTTTTCCGTGGTGGCGATGACCGTGGGCGCTGAGGAATCGAGAGTCAGCACCCGCGCATGTTCGGCGATGCGCAGTTGACTGTCCACAACGACACGCACCGCATCGCGGCCGCCCTCCGGCAAGCGGGTATTGAGGCTGGGATCGTCCCGAAGAACGGTTCCGATCCCGACCATGACCGCATCGATTCGGTTGCGCACCTTATGTACGAAGGTTCGGCTCTGTGCATTGCTGATCCACTGGCTGTCGCCGATAGCGGTGGCGGTTTTGCCGTCGAGCGTCATGGCGGATTTGAGCATGACCAGGGGACGCCCGGTTTTAACATGGCAGGCAAACGGACCAATCAGCCAGAGGCAGTCAGGTTCGAGCACACCGGTAACCACATCAAGCCCTGCGGCCTGCAGCCGTCTGATTCCGTTACCCGCCACCCGGGGGTTGGGATCCCGGCACCCGATAAACACCCGCCTGATGCCCGCGGCGATCACCGCATCGGCACAGGGCCCGGTGCGCCCCTGATGTGAGCAGGGCTCGAGGGTGACGTAAAGATCAGCGCCTTTTGCAGCCTGGCCGGCGTCACGCAAAGCGAAGATTTCCGCATGGGGTTCACCGGCACGCGGGTGAAAACCTTCACCGACGATGTGCCCCTCGCGAACGATCACGGCACCCACGGGGGGGTTCGGCCGGGTGCGCCCCTCCCCTCTGCGCGCAAGTTCCAGGGCGCGGTGCATGAAAAATTCAGGATTGTGCGTCATGAGAGGTACCCCGCATGATTGTACGCATTGAAGGGTACGCGAAAAACAAACACGAGATCAAGACCGGAGTGGTTATAAAAATCAGTCGGGAATTCGACCGCCGTGAGCCAGGAGATCTTTGAGCTCAGACATGAATTCATTGATATCCTTGAATTGCCGGTAAACCGAGGCGAATCGCACATAAGCCACTTCATCGATCCGATGCAGGGCATTCATCACCATTTCGCCAATGCGCGCGGAAGGAAATTCCTTTTCACCGGTTTCCTGAAGCTCAAGCTCGAGGCGATCAACGAATTTTTCGATGGTATCGATAGAAACAGGGCGCTTTTCGCAGGCTCTTTGAATCCCCGCGATGATTTTGGCGCGATCGAAGGGCTCGCGCCGGCCGTCTTTTTTTATAACAAGAGGCAATACCTCTTCCACACGCTCGTAAGTCGTAAAGCGACGTTCGCACTGAACGCATTCACGGCGACGACGTATGTTGTTGCCTTCCTTCCCCAGGCGCGAATCAATCACCCGGGTATCATTGAATCCACAATAAGGGCACTTCACGGGCCGAACACTCCATCATCTTCCTGAAGATCGGCAAACCGCAGGGTTTTGATTCCCGCTTCGGCCAGCATCTCGAGAGAAAGCCGGTCGGGATAACCATCGTCAAAAACAACGCGGGACAGGCCGGCATTGATAATCATTTTACTGCAGATAATACAGGGGGTGTTGGTGCAGAAGAGGGTTCCACCGGCAATGTTGACGCCGTGCTTGGCCGCCTGAATGATGGCATTCTGCTCAGCATGGAGACCGCGGCACAGCTCATGACGTTCCCCCGACGGGACCTGCATTTTCTGGCGCAGACACCCGGTCTGGGAACAATGGGTGATCCCGGAGGGCGTGCCGTTGTAGCCCGTCGCAAGAATATTTTTATCCTTGACGATGACAGCGCCGACCTGGCGGCGAAGGCAGGTTGAGCGCTTCGCCACCAGGCGGGTGATGTCCATGAAGTACTGAGTCCAGGAAGGTCTTTCCATCAGTGGCCCTTCTCAGTCGAGTCGGTGGGCGTAGAGAGGAAATTGTCGGCAAAGGTCCTCGACTTCATTACGGATGGATTTTAACTGCTGCTCATTGTCGATATTATCCAGGGCCCTCCGGATCCAATCGGCAATCTGGACCATTTCCGCTTCTTTGAAACCGCGAGTCGTGGTCGCGGGGGTTCCGATCCGCACGCCGCTGGTCACAAAGGGAGAACGGGTGTCAAAAGGCACGGCGTTCTTGTTTACCGTGATTCCGGCCTGCTCCAGGGTGGCTTCCGCCACCTTGCCGGTCAATTCAGTACCGGTAAAGTCAAGCAGCATCAGATGATTGTCGGTGCCGCCGGAAACAAGGTTGAAATTGCGCTCCGACAAAGCATCCGCCAGAGCCTTGGCGTTTTTGACGACCTGTGCCGCGTAGGCTTTGAATTCGTCAGTCTGGGCTTCCTTGAAGGCCACAGCTTTGGCGGCAATGGCGTGCATCAGGGGACCGCCCTGAATACCAGGGAAAATATTGCTGTTGAGCTTCTTGGCGAATTCTTCCCGACACAGGATCATTCCCCCACGAGGTCCACGCAGCGTCTTGTGAGTCGTACTGGTCACGAATTCAGCATGGGGGACGGGATTGGGATGCTCCCCGGCGGCCACCAGGCCAGCAATGTGAGCCATATCCACCATCACCATTGCTCCGACTTCATCGGCAATGGCTCGAAAGGCTTCGAAATCAATGATGCGCGGATAGGCACTGGCCCCGACGACAATCAACTTCGGGCGATGCTCGCGGGCCAGAGAGGCCACTTCGTCATAATCGATGGTGGCGGTGTCCTGTCGTACCCCGTAGGGCACGATGTTGAACAATTTGCCGGAAAAATTGACAGGAGAACCGTGAGTCAGGTGTCCTCCGTGGGCGAGGTTCATACCAAGGACCGTATCGCCCGGTTGGCAAACCTCAAAATAAACCGCCATATTGGCCTGGGAGCCGGAGTGGGCCTGGACATTGGCATGTTCAGCACCAAACAACGCGCAGGCACGATCGATGGCAAGCTGCTCAGCCTGATCCACGAATTCGCAGCCACCATAGTAACGTTTGCCGGGATAGCCTTCAGCATATTTATTGGTCAGGACCGAGCCTTGAGCCTCAAGAACACGTTCACTGACAAAGTTCTCGGAGGCAATCAGTTCCAGGCTGAACTCCTGGCGTCTGGTTTCGGCCTGAATCGACTGTGCGATCTCGGGATCAAACTGATTAAGATTTTGAGACATTAATCTGCTCCGCTAGAGATAGACTTGGAAAAACAACGGGCAGGCAAAGTGCCCGCCCGAAGAATCCTTTTTTCAGTTTGTGCCGACAGTGTCGGGCGCAGCGATTTCGCGTTCGATTCGCGAGATCTTATCGAGGCGATTTTGATGCCGCCCCCCCTCGAACGAGGCATCGAGCCAGGCGGTCGTCATACGACAAGCCAGGTCAGGGTCGACCACACGACCTCCGAGAACCAGGATATTGGCGTTGTTGTGTTCCCGGGCCATTTGCGCCATAAACTCATCGGTCACCAGGGCTGCACGAACCCGGGGAAACTTATTGGCGACGATGGACATGCCAATCCCGGTGCCGCAGATAAGAATTCCGTTTTCGGCCTCGCCGCTGGAAACCATGCGCGCCACCTTTTCGCCGAAATCAGGATAGTCAACCGAATCAAGGTTGTTGGTACCAATATCGGTCACTTCAAGACCGCGGCGGCGCAGCAGATCAATGACGGCCTCTTTGAGAGCAAGACCACCGTGGTCACTTCCGATTGCAATCATTGATTCTTCTCCCCGTGTCCTCAGACTTTGCGAAACAGCAGGCTGGCATTGGTCCCGCCGAAACCAAAAGAATTGCTCAAGGCGAAATCGACCTTCGCCTGCCGCGCTTCATTGGGAACATAGTCAAGATCGCACTCAGGGTCAGGCTCCTGGTAATTGATGGTCGGCGGAACAAGGCCTCTTTCCATGGCGAGAAGACAATAAGCCGCTTCAAGGCCTCCAGCAGCTCCCAGCGTATGACCGGTCATGCTCTTGGTGGAACTGATCATAACCTTACGGGCATGGTCCCCAAATACCGACTTGATCGCCATCGTCTCGTACAAATCATTAAAGGGAGTTGAAGTGCCGTGAGCATTGATATAATCGACCTGCTCCGTGGATACGCCGGCATTATTCAGCGCCATCTTCATGCAGCGCGCAGCGCCTTCGCCACCCGGTGCGGGGGCGGTCAGATGGTGAGCATCGCCCGTAAGGCCATAGCCGGCAACTTCGCCATAGATTTTCGCACCGCGACGGCGGGCACTTTCGTACTCTTCAAGAAAAAGGATACCTGCCCCTTCAGCCATGACGAAACCGTCGCGGCCCTTATCGAAAGGACGGCTCGCAGCTGTCGGATCATCATTACGGGTTGAAAGGGCCTTCATGACACTGAAGCCGGCGATTCCCAGGGGCGTGATGGTAGACTCGGTTCCGCCGGCGAACATGGCATCGGCATCGCCACGGGCGATCATGTGATAGGCATCGCCGATGGAATGAGTACCGGTCGCGCAGGCTGAGACAGAAGAGACATTAGGCCCCTTGGCACCGTAACGGATGGAAATGTGGCCCGGAGCGAGATTGATGATCAGCATGGGGATGAAAAACGGTGAAATCTTCCGATAGCCGCCATTGAGCATGGCTTCGTGGTATTTCTCGATGGCCGGCAGACCGCCCAGGCCGGCCCCCACGAGAACACCGACCTTCTCGGCATTCTGTTCGTTGATCTCAAACCCCGAATCATTCAGGGCCATGTCCGCCGCACCCAATGCATACTGGATAAAGAGATCCATTTTCTTGATCTCTTTTTTTTCAATGTAATCCTCTGCATTGAAATCACGGACTTCACCAGCAATCTGCGAAGGTAGATCAGAGGCATCGAAACGTGTGATCGTATCGATGCCAGAACGTCCTTCGGACAGTGCTTCAAAATTCTTTTCCGTACCCGTGCCCAGGGGTGAAACTGTACCGATCCCGGTTACAACGACTCTACGCATGGTTGTGGGAGTCCTCCGGATGAAAGACTTTATTGCTTATTGCGCAACAAGAGAGATACTTGCAAATGCGGTCAGAAGGCGGAAGAGGGAGCAGTTCTGCCCCCCCCTCCCCTTACCTGAACTCTCAGGAATGCTCGTTGATATAATCGACGGCGTCCTGAACAGTCTGGATTTTTTCGGCGTCCTCATCGGAAATTTCGATATCGAATTCTTCCTCCAACGCCATAACCAGTTCAACCGTATCAAGGGAATCGGCGCCAAGATCTTCCATGAAAGAAGCTTCCGTGGTGACCTGATCCTCCTCAACACCCAACTGTTCCGCCACAATCTGCTTAACTCGTTCGTCGATAGAAGCCATCTGCTTCACCTCCTTGGTCTTTTAAGTAAGTATCAGGCGATCATTATGACCGCTTTTCGGGTTGCTGTTACATGTACATGCCGCCATTGACGCCGAGCACCTGCCCGGTAATGTATGCTGCAGCATCGGAACTGAGAAAAAGTACGGCTTGTGCAATATCGGAAGGTTTGCCAAAAGTCCCCATAGGAATCTGCGCCTGCAGACTTTCACGGGTTTTTTGCGGCAGCACCTCAGTCATTTCCGTTTCAATAAAACCGGGCGTAATGGCATTAACCGTCACGTTGCGGCGGGCCAACTCGCGGGCGACAGATTTGGTCAGCCCAATCAGGCCGGCTTTGCTGGCGCAGTAGTTGGCCTGGCCGGCATTGCCCATTTCCCCCACCACGGAGGAGATGTTAACGATGCGGCCGTACTTCTGCTTGCTCATCAACTTCGCGGCCGCCCGGGTGCAGAGAAAAGCACCCTTAAGGTTGGTATCGAGAACCGCATCCCAATCCTCGTCCTTCATGCGGACCAGGAGCCCGTCTCGGGTAATGCCGGCATTATTGACGAGAACATCGACCCGTCCATAGGTTTCGATTGCCTGTGCAAAAAGATGATCGACGTCGGCGCCATTGGCAACATCGCCCTTAACGGGCAACGCGTGACCGCCACGACGGTTGATATCTTCGGCCAACTCGGCAACGGATTGCTCACCACGCGCTGAAAGAACCACGCAGGCTCCCTGATCAGCAAATTTAAGTGCGATTTCGCGACCGATCCCGCGAGAAGCCCCTGTGACGACAACCACCTTATCCTTAAACACGCGATTCTCCCTACGGTAATGGTCAGATCAGTTTCTGCAGGCTGGCACAATCTTCAACATTGCCGATTTCACTTTTCTTGGCGATGCGCTTGATCAGACCGGAAAGAACCTTGCCTGGACCGATTTCGATGAATCGATCAACGGCCTGATCTGCCATATACTGCACCGACTCCTGCCAACGAACGGGCTCGCTGACCTGCTGTACAAGAAGATCTCCAACCCGCACAGCATCATTGTTGGGCTGCGCCTCAACGTTGGTCACGACGGGAACCTGAGGTGCGGAAATGCTGATTGATTCAAGGACCTCCGCAAGTTTTTCGCCCGCAGGCACCATGAGAGGACAATGAAAGGGTGCACTGACGGGAAGCGGTAGAGCCCTTTTTGCTCCCTTTTCTTTAGCAAGCGTACATGCTCTTTCGACTGCGGAGACATGACCTGCGATGACAACCTGCCCCGGGCCGTTGAAATTAGCAGGAGAGACAACCTCACCCTGAGCTGCTTCAACGCATACCTTTTCGACCTCAACTGAGTCAAGGCCAATAATCGCTGCCATGCCGCCGGCGCCGACAGGAACAGCCTGCTGCATGAACTCGCCCCGACTGCGCACCGTGCGAACGGCATCGGCAAACTGCAGGCTACCGGCGCAAACCAGGGCAGAATACTCACCAAGGGAATGGCCCGCAACGAAATCCGGAACAAAGTCACTTTCCTGCTGCAAAACCCGCAGCGCGGCAATGCTGACAGTAAGAATGGCGGGTTGCGTGTTTTGAGTCAACTTCAAATCATCTTCGGGCCCTTCAAAACAGAGACGTGAAAGAGAGAACCCCAAAGCTTCATCAGCTTCCTCAAAAACCTGTCGCGCCACGGGAAAATTACGAGCAAGGTCATTTCCCATACCGGCAAACTGCGAACCCTGTCCGGGAAAAACAAAAGCGAGCATTGAACAAATCTCCGGTCAAATCCTGTAGGAAAAAACTACCAGCGAACCAGGGCCGAGCCCCAGGTAAATCCGCCGCCGAAAGCATCGAACAGCAGAATGTCTCCACTCTGAATGCGTCCAGCGCGATTGGCCTCGTCCAGTGCGAGAGGAATGGAGGCGCCTGAAGTATTGCCGAAGAAATCGACGTTGATATAGACCTGGTCGTCACTGAATTTAAGGCGCTTGGCAACGGCTTCAAGAATTCGCCGGTTGGCCTGGTGGGGGATAAAGAGATTAACATCGGAAGAAGTCATGCCATTGTGGTCAAGGGCTTCATGAGCGACCTCTGTCAGCATGCGTACCGCAACCTTAAACACATCGTTGCCCTGCATTTTCAAAAAGGGCAGTCGTTCGTCGATTCCGGCCGCGGAAGCGCTGTGCTTGGAACCGAACCCGGCCTGGTAGAGCAATTCCCAATAATTGCCATCGGAATGCAGATGAGTCGAAAGAACCCCGTGATCGCCCTCGGTCGCCTCAAGAACGACCGCACCGGCACCGTCACCAAACAATACACAGGTATTGCGATCTTCCCAATCAATGATGCGGCTGAGAATTTCAGCCCCGATCACCAGTACTTTTTGGGCGGATCCGGTCGCGATCTGCTTAGCAGCGGCATCCAAGGCGAAGACAAATCCGCTGCAAGCCGCAGAAAGGTCATAGGCGAAGGCATTGGTCGCTCCGATTTTCTTCTGCACCAGGCAGGCAGTTGCCGGCCAGGGATAGTCACCTGTGATGGTCCCCATGACGATAAAATCAAGCTCTTCGGCTTTGACTCCGGCCATATCAAGAGCTCTGCGAGCTGCCTCGGAGGCCAGATCCGAAGTGCATTGTTCAGGGGCAGCAATACGACGCTGTTTAATTCCGGTGCGGCTGATAATCCATTCGTTGGTGGTGTCAATCCTCTTTTCCAGATCCTGATTGGTCAGGATCGAGTCAGGGGCGTAAGATCCCGTTCCGATTATTCGCGCTTTTTTCACCTGGAACTCCCGTGTGATGGCTGATTGAACAGAACCCTTTTCAATCTGAATGGGGTTAACACCGCATTAAAACATGAAAAGGGCTGTTAAGAGATTTCACTCTCAGGCTTCGACAGTACGGGAGGTTGGCTCTCCATAGGCATCCAGGGCCTGTTGTTCCTCCGGCACATCACCTATTTTTTCAAGATGCTGGGTCAGTTTTCGATTCAGATCCTGAGCGGCGAAGTCATGAGCCATGCGAATGGCGTTCTTGATGGCGATAGAAGTTGACCCACCGTGGCAGATCATTCCGACGCCTTCGATTCCCAGCAGAGGAGCGCCGCCGACTTCGGCATAATCGACCTTTTTCTTGAACGCCTTGAAAGCCGGACGCGCCAGAAGATAGCCGATGCGAGCCAGCAGACGCTCGCCGAATTCGGCCCGCAGCATTTTAGTCATGGCATCCGCGATCCCTTCGGAAACCTTCAAGACCACGTTTCCGACAAACCCATCACACACAACCACATCGACCGAACCGTTGAAGATATCGCGCCCCTCAACGTAGCCGCCGTAATTGAAGCCTGAGTTCTTGAGCAACAAGTGTGTTCTGCGTGTCAGCTCGGTGCCCTTCTTCTCTTCTTCGCCGTTGGAAAGCAACCCCACCCGTGGATCGACCTTCCCCATGACATGGCGGGCATAAACCTCACCCATCGCAGCAAACTGTGCAAGATGCGCGGGCTTGCAATCTACATTGCCACCGACATCGAGGATCAGGGTCTGTCCTTTGAGGTTCGGCATGATGGTGGCGATGGCAGGTCGGTCGATTCCCTTGACCCGCTTGAGAACGAACATGCCGGCAGCCATCGTCGCACCGGAATTGCCGGCACTGACCACAGCCTGTGCTTCCCCCTCCTTGACGAGGCGGAAAGCGACCCGAATGGAGGAATCCTTTTTCTTGCGAACCGCGTCGGAGGCGCTGTCGTGCATGCCGACAACCTGACTGGCGTGCACGACGTTCAGATCAAGCCCTGAGGTATCGTGCTTTTTCAACTCGGCGGCGATTCTCTCCGAATCACCCACCAGAATCACGCCGATCCCCCACTGCCGGGCAGCAGCAACCGCTCCCTCGACCTCGACTGCGGGGGCGGAATCTCCCCCCATGGCATCAACGGCGACGATACTGTGATTTTTCAACCACCCGCCCCCTTAAATTTCTTCCGTGGGAACGATCTCCCGCCCCTTGTAGGTGCCGCAGGTGCCGCACACCCGATGGGGCTGCTTGGGCTCCTTGCACTGGGGGCAGACACTGACCCCAGGGGCACTCAGAGCATCATGGGAACGGCGCATATCTCTTTTGGACTTAGAGGTTTTTTTCTTGGGTACAGCCATGGTTAATCATCTCCTGATATTTTTTACTTAGGTGTGGCTCGTGGTGAAAAAGCGGCGCGAGAGAGAGCTTCACTTAACGGTCGACTTTAAAATCTTTCAATGCCGCAAACTTGCTATTCATGATCGGGGCGGCACAATCACAGTCCTCGACATTACGATTGGCGCCGCAGCGTGGGCACAGCCCCTTGCATTCTTCTTTGCACAGAGGCCGCAGGGGCAACGCCATGACCACCTGCTCCTGCAACGCATGGTGCAGGTCTATTTCGTCATCATGGTAGGAGATCAAGCCGAGGTCTTCGGCCTCAAGCTCGACCTCTTCCTCCTCTTCCCGGTCCTCATCTTCGCTGTGAGGAACGAAGGTCAGGTCAACCTCAACCTCGAGAAGGATTTCCACATCCTCCAGACACCGGCTGCAGGCAAAAATGACGCTGGTGGCGACAGTCCCCTGAACCTCAACATAGTCACCTGCCCTGAAGGCCCGCAGGCGACCCGATATATCCCGGGTGAAGCGGCACTGTCCCTGTTCCTGAAGCTCGTGCAGGGCAGGAAATTCTTCAGCCTTCTCCGCGACGTCGAGGGCGAGCTCCTCGTCTTTTAACTTCTCTGCCTGAAGACGCAATACTCCCCCATCCATAAACTCGAAAACGGTTAGTATAAAGACACCCCTCCTTTTGTCAAGGATAAATGCCTCAGGATCCGCAGGGCAACGGGGACGTCTTGTATTAGCCCATTATGAAGTCGTTTTGCAAGGGATAATTGGGGGAAATGCAGAGAAAACACTGGAGGGATTAACTTGCATTGCGTTCGCCCCTGTTTTAGAACCAGACATCAAAACCTGCGTGAAGGAGCCTATCATCATGAAAAACGCATCGCCTTACCGGCTTCGCGACCTTGTTGGGGTTATGAAACGCCTGCGGGCACCTGATGGATGCCCGTGGGACAGGGAACAGACGCCGCAGTCGCTGCAACCCTACCTTCTCGAAGAAACACATGAGGTTCTCGAGGCCATCGACCGGGGACATCCGGACGAGATCTGCGAGGAGCTCGGAGACCTTCTGCTGCAGGTCGTCTTTATCACGGAGATCTTCAGCGAACAGGGTGAGTTCTCCATTGACGACGTGACACACGCCATTACTTCGAAAATGATTCGCCGCCATCCTCATGTCTTCGAAGGGATCTCCTATGAATCGGCAGACGATCTCAAAGCCCAGTGGGAGGCCATCAAGAGGGAGGAAAAAAGTACTGGAACCAAATCGATTCGTCGCGGCCCTGCAGAGGTCCCCCCCAGCCTGCCCGGCTTGATGCGGGCCCAGAAGCTGATCTCAAAGAAGCGCGTGGAAGCCGATTCAGAGCTGGCCCAATCGCTTAGAAAACTTATTCTGCAGGAGCCCGCTTCACAGCAGCCGCGATCGCAGCGGATTGCAGCAGCGCTTTGCAGCCTGGTTGATCTGGCCCACCAGGAGGGCATTGACAGCGAGCAGGTCTTGCGACAATATCTGAACCAATCACAGCAATACGTCAAAACCCCTGAGGGGAAAGGCGGTTAGCCGCACTTTCCACACCGACTGTGGAAAGGCTGTTGAAAGCTGTGTGGAAACATCCTGCGAAAGGCGAGTCGAGCGGACGTGGCGGCATACTGATCAAAAAATATACAGACTCTTCTTTTCTTTTTATTTCAAGTAGTTAAAAACGCCGACCGGATTATGGAAGACACCACTCTCAGAAGCACACAGAATCCGGCGCCTGCACCGAGGAAAATAACATCCCATGTTTATAAAGCTGCTGTTGCTCTTTACCTTGATCCCCGTTTTGGAAATTTATGTCATTCTCCAGGTCGGCGAACTGCTGGGAGCGCTGCCGACAATCGGCCTGATTATTCTGACCGGCGTGGCGGGGGCATACCTTGCCCGCACCCAGGGGTTTGAAGTCGTGCGCCGCATGCAGGGGGAGCTTAATCAGGGGCAATTACCGGCAGCCCCACTCATTGACGCCGCCATGGTTCTGGCTGGAGGTCTGCTGCTGCTCACGCCCGGCTTCTGCACCGACATCCTGGGCTTTTCACTGCTGGTTCCCGCAACACGCGACCTGCTCAAAAAAACCGTCAGTGACTATCTCAAACGTCAGATCGACGAGGGGCGCATCCACATCCGCCGCTACTGACGAGGATGTATTCCTCGAAGTCAAGAAGCCATTGCTTGGTCGCAATTCCCTGGCCGCCGGAATAACCGACAAGCCTGTTGTGCGCACCAACAACCCGGTGACAGGGGATGATAACGGGAAGAGGATTGGCAGCCATTGCCCCTCCGACCCCCCGTGCGGCACCGGGACTGCCGCACCGCCGGGCCAGTTCGGCATAAGTGCAGGTGCCCCCATAAGGCACGGTTTCGGGCAAGAGCGTCAGAACACGCTGTCGAAAAGGAGTAACTGCGCCAAGATCAAGGGGCAGATCAAATATGCGCCGCTTTCCACTGAAGTATTCTCCGAGCTGTGAGACCGCCAGATCCAGAACAGGATTCTCCCCCGCTTCGGCCCTGATCCATCGGGGATCAAACTGCCGCACAAGCTTCTCCGGGTCGGGCGCCATGGTGACCCCTTTTATCCCACTGGGGCCGACCGCAACAGCCAGAAAAAGAACCGGCGTCTCCATCAGGCGATAGGCGCTGCTGTCCCGGGAAGGCATATCATCTCCTTTTTTTTCTCCTCAGGCGGGAGCGAAGTAACGCCCATCCTTCGTTTATTTCTGACACCTTGCAGACCAGGCCGGATACCGCGTATACCAGGGCGCCGCTGAAAACAGTCAGTCCCAGCACCAACCCGTTCCGGAGCCGCTCATCAGCCGCACCCCACTGCCCCAGCCTCAGCATATAAAACACCACAACAGCCATGACCGCTAAAGGAACAAGTACGCGAACATAGCAGGAAAAAAGGGATTTTATGCCAATCGGACCGATCTTGCGACGAAGGGCCAACACCAGGAAAAAGGCATTACAGCAGGTCGCCAGAGTCAACGCCAATGCCAGACCGGCGTGACCGTAAAACTGCATCAGCGCAACCCCCAGCAGAGCATTGATCACAAGTGTCCAGAATGAAATCACCACCGGTGTCCGGGTATCCTGCAAAGCATAGAAGGTCGGCGCGACAACGCGCGCCAGCCCCAGGAAAAACAGCCCCGGCGCATAGGCGATCAGTGCCAGAGAGGTCTGCTCGACAGCGGCATAATCAAAAGCGCCTCCCATGAAAAAAACGCTGTAGATCGGAGTTGCGCACAGCATAAGCCCGAGAGCCGCAGGGAGGGTCACCACCGTAATGAGCTTCAGAGCAAAGTCGAGTGACTGCTTGAGACCCTCAAGATCCTCGGCGGCGGCCTGGCGACTCATGGCGGGCAGAACGGCCTGAGCCAGTGAAACGACGAAGACCCCCTGGGGAAACTCGAACAGCCGCTGACCGTAATACAGGTAGGAAACGCTGCCCTGAGGAAGAAAGGATGCGAGCAGCCGGGTGATCACAACATTGATCTGATAGATAGCGACCCCGGCGATCCCCGGAACCATCAAAGCGGCAATACGACGCAGGGTCGGGTCGCGAAAGCTGAAATCAAGCCCGAGCCCATACCCTCTTCGCGCCAGAACCGGCCACTGCATCAACACCTGCAGAAAACCTCCCAATAGAACGCCGAGGGCCACCCCGACAATGGGAGGGTCGAACAATGGAGACAGCCAGGCCGCACCGGCAATCATCGCAAGATTTAAAAGGACAGGGGAAACAGCCGGAGTGAAATAATGATCGTTGACATTGAGAATCCCCGAGGCAAGGGCCAGTAAACCGGCGAACAGGATATACGGGAACATAATCCGGTTCAGCAAATCGGTCAGAAGAAGCTTGCCTGCAGTATCACCGAAACCATGACCGATCAGGCCAACAACCCAGGGGGAAGCGAGAATCCCAAGCAGGGTCACCAGCAGCAGCACCGTCCCCAGGGCGGTAAAGCAGATGCGTGCGACGCGCCGGGCTTCATCCACCCCCTGGTTGTGCAGAACGGCTGAAAAAGTGGGGACAAAGGCAGCCGTCATCGAACCTTCGGCGAAAAAGCGACGCAGAAGATTGGGCAGAGTAAACGCCATAAAAAAGGCGTCCGTGGCGAAACCTGCCCCGAAAATTCGGCCGACAACCATATCGCGCACCAGACCGGTAATGCGGCTGAGCAGGGTGGCTCCACCCAGGACTCCGGTGGCGCGGCTGATGGTTTTTTTCTCCGACATGAGCAAAATCCGGGATTATTTATTTTTAATCCCCTTCAAACAGGGGAAATCGTCACGCATTTTCAGTTAGTTACAATTTAGATTAAATTTTTTCTAACTTGACGAGTCGGAATGTTTAATGTTAAAAGATTGCTTCATCAACTCAAAAACAACTTTTACTGCAACATGGAGGATAAAAACTTTGGCCAATCACAAATCTGCCCTGAAGAGAATCCGTCAATCGGAAAAACGCACTGCCCGCAACCGCCACATCCGCTCGACCATGCGTAACCTGGTCAAGCAGGTGCGCGAAGCTGCCGGCAAAAAGGACGGCGAAACTGCAAAAAATGCTCTTGACCGGGCCGTGCCTTTTATCAATAAGGCCGCCAGCAAGGGGGTTATTCACAAAGCGACGGCCAGCCGCAAAATTTCCCGTCTGACCAAACTGGTGAACGAACTCGCCTGAATCTAGTTCGCTCTTGCTTAATTCCATGCCCTCCCCTGCGGGAGGGCTTTTTTTATTCTCCATTCCCTCCAGACCTGACCGCAAGACTCATCAGCAGCTGTTCCATAATTGCAAAGGGATGCGCTCCACTGGACTTCAAGGCCAGATCTGTTTCCTGGAAGTGAACAAACGCCTGACGATATTCCGAACGGCTGAACTGTTTGCCCTGGCCGATCAATCCTTCCACAAAATATGGATTGATCTTCAGCCTGGAAGCCATTTCCCGACGCGAAACGCCGAGGCGCTCCATTTCAGCCGCCTGCCAGATCATGCGAAAATGCCGGACGATCATCGCAAGAATTCTCAGTGGAGGCTCTCCATCCTGGATCATTCGATCGAGAATCCTGAGAGCTTCAGGTGGACGTCGTCTGCCGATGGCGTTCACCAGGGCGAAAATATTCTCATTGCGCGTGTCGGTCACAACCTGTTGGACGTCGTCAACGTCAATCAGGGGTTTGTCCCCGGCATAGGTACATAATTTGTTGAGTTCAGCCTGAATCTCCCCCAGTGAGCCATCCACCCTGCGGCAGAAAAGAGCCAGAGCCTCCTCGGTGAAATTCTTATCGACTGATCTTGCGTGGCTTTTAACGAAACTGGCGACCTGCTCGCCACGCAGTTTTTTAAATTCTACAAGGGATCCCCGTTTCTTGAATTCTTTAAAGAAAGCCAGGCGCCCGTCGATTTTTTCGCCATGGAAGAGAAGAATGGTTTCCGGCAGGGGGTCTCGCAGATAGGGGATGAAACGGGAGAGAGAGTCTGCATCGAGTTGCCCGGCGTCTTTAACCGACACAACTCGCCGCGGTGCAAAAACGGGAAAAGTCCGACAGCTGTCAAGAACCTCTTCGGGCTTTAAATCGCGGCCGTTGAAGACCTGCAGATTGAAGTCGCGCCCTTCAGGCGGAACAGCCTGGGCAACAATGCGCTGCCAGGCCTGGTCGACCAGAAAAGGTTCGTCACCGTAGAGATAAATGAGCGGTGGAATCCGACCGGACTCCACCGCCTTGTTCAATTCCGCAGGGGTCATGCGCCTCCCCTCTGCTGCCGTTTAGAAATTCTGCTGCATTCGGTAATAGAGGTTCTGGGCCAGACGTTCAGCGATCATCCTGATCGCCGCAGCCTCATTCTCCTCCTGCACACTCTTGTCAGCGTCAATGGGATAGTGCTGAGACCAGGAAAGCCCCCCCTTCCACAGCACGCGCCCATCGTCAAAGGACCTGAGGGTCGCTTCAATCGCTACGGTTGCGCGAAACTGCCCGATGCGATCATCCTGATCATAGGAAATGGCGCTGACCTGAAATCTCGTTACCGCACCTTCAAGTCGGGCATCGGCGTCGCTTTCCAGGGAGACGACATTTAAAGGGCGACGCCGTGAAAACTCCTCGATGACCTGATTCGTAACAATATCTTCGAGCAACGGCTCATAGGTGCGATTTTCGAAAAGCGACACCTGGATGGCGCGCACCCCATCAGGGAAACTACCTTGCCCCACAGTGTGATAGCCACAGCCTGCCAGCAGCAGGATCAGGTGAACCAAAAGAATCAGGCGTTTCATCTCAATTGGCCACTACGTTGACAAGCCGTCCGGGAATCACAATCACTTTTCGCACGGTCACTCCTTCAAGAAAGCGGCTCACATTGGGGCTTGAGAGGGCTGTTTCCCGCACCTGCGCCTCGTCTGCATCCGCCGCGACATTGACCTTGCCTCTGACCTTGCCGTTGACCTGAACAACGATGGTGACTTCATCCTGGACCAACGCCTCGGGGTCCCATGCCGGCCACCCCTGCTGCTCAACGGTCGTCTCGTTCCCGAGGCAGGCCCAGAGTTCCTCGCTGACATGCGGGACAAACGGCGCCAAAAGTCGCACGATGGTTTCCAGTGCTTCGCGCAATACCCAGGGATACTTCTGTTTCTCATCGAAACCATAGACCGCGTTGACCAGCTCCATCACCGCAGCGATAGCGGTGTTGAAATGGAAACGCCCGTCGATGTCCTCGGTGACCTTCTTGATGGTGCGATGAGTCACGCGGCGCAGATCGCGAGCCGCCCCTTCAACCGGTTCGGTCGCCACGGCCTGGCGCACCAGGTCAAGGTTGTCGTAAACAGCTCGCCAGACGCGATTGAGAAAACGGAAACATCCTTCGACGGCCTGATCGCTCCATTCCAGGTCTTTCTCCGGCGGCGCGGCAAAAAGAATGAACAAACGCGCGGTATCGGCCCCGTAGGTCGAAATGAGGGTGTCTGGATCGATGACGTTTTTCTTCGATTTGCTCATTTTCTCATTGCGGCCGGTCTTTGCTGCAGAGCCGCACTTGCAGCATTTGCCGTCCTGCACTTCTTCGGGATAAAGCCAACCGTGCTCGGGGCAGGAGAGCGTCTCCATACAGACCATGCCCTGGGTCAACAGGTTTTCGAAGGGCTCATCGAGACCGACAAATCCGAGGTCGCGCAGCACTTTGGTGAAAAAGCGCGCATAGAGCAGGTGCATAACCGCATGCTCGATGCCACCGATATACTGATCCACAGGCAGCCAGTAATCGACGGAATCTCGTTCGACAGGACCCTCGGCATATCCCGCACAGGCGTAACGCAGAAAATACCAGGAACTTTCAACGAAGGTATCGAAGGTATCCGTTTCGCGCCGCGCTTCGGCGCCGCAGTTGGGGCATTCTGTACGGTAAAAGTTCTCATGGCGGGCCAGAGGGCTTCCCCCCTCCCCGCTGAGTTCGACATCGGTCGGCAGAACCACCGGCAGCTGTTCGCGGGGAACGGGCACGGTGCCGCATTTTTCGCAGTAGATGACCGGAATCGGGGTTCCCCAGTAACGCTGGCGGGAAACGCCCCAGTCACGAAGGCGGTAGTTGACCGTCTTGCGTCCGATATTCTGCTGCTCAAGAAAATCAGCGATCTTTTCCTTGGCGCTTTCGTTGTCGACTCCGTTGAATTGATCTGAGTTGACAAGCTTTCCTTCGCCGGTCCAGGCCTCAGTCATCTTTTCAGGGGACAACTCCTGCCCCTCGGGCTGAATCACGACCACCATGGGAAGATCGTATTTGCGGGCGAACTCGAAATCACGCTGATCATGGGTCGGGACCGCCATAACCGCGCCGGTGCCGTAATCCATCAGAACAAAATTGGCAACGAATACAGGCATGCGTCGCCCGGTCAGCGGATTGATGCAATACCCTCCAGTGAAAACGCCTTCTTTCTCGTAATCGTCGGCGGTGCGCTGATTCTTGTCCTGCCGCCGCACCTTCTGGATAAAAGCCTCGACTTCTGCACGCCGGTCCCCGGTTGCCAACTCGAGAGCCAGGGGATTCTCAGGCGCAAGGCTCATGAAGGTAGCCCCGTAGAGGGTATCGGGACGGGTCGTGAACACCTCGATGGTGCGCTGCCCGTTTTCGATGGGGAATTCAATGGCGCAACCGGTACTGCGGCCGATCCAGTTGCGCTGCATGGTCAGAACGCGCTCCGGCCATCCCGGCATCTCTTCGGTGCATTCAAGAAGTTCTTGGGCGTATTCGGTAATCTTGAAGAACCACTGCTCCAGATCCTTCTGAACAACCTCGTTGTTGCAGCGCCAGCAGCAGCCGTCGTCGACCTGTTCATTGGCCAGCACGGTCTGGCAATCCGGACACCAGTTGACGGAGGAAGTCTTTTTGTAAACCAGCCCCCGCTCCAGCATTTCAAGGAAAATCAGCTGTTCCCACTTGTAATAATCGACATCACAGGTCGCGAACTCCCGGTTCCAGTCATAGGCCAGCCCCATTTTCTTGAGCTGGGAGCGCATGTTGTCGATATTCTTATACGTCCATTCGGCCGGGTGCGTGCCGTGCTGGATAGCGGCGTTCTCCGCCGGCATGCCGAAGGCGTCCCACCCCATGGGGTGCAGAACATTGAACCCCTGCATCCGTTTGAAGCGGGCCACAACATCCCCGATGGAATAATTGCGCACGTGGCCCATGTGAATCCGTCCCGACGGATAGGGAAACATTTCAAGCACGTAATATTTGGGCTTGTCCCGGTCGACTTGTACGGCAAAGGTATCGTTGTCGCACCAGTTCTGCTGCCACTTTTTTTCGATTGTTTCAGGGGTGTAACGTTCTTGCATGAGACCTCACTTCCGCCGTGCAATGGGCAGGAGCCAGAAACAGCAATACCGGCCGGGGCCGGTACTCTTGAAATTGGTTGTCATGAGAAAAAGAGATCTGTCCGGCAAGAGCACATTCGGCTTATGCCGCCCTTCACTGTCCGCTGCATGCAGACAGAGAGCGATCCCCCATAGAAAATACCGCAAAAGGCGTATTCTGATGGAACTGTCGCGACTCTATTTCTCGCGATAAGTGATGCGCCCGCGCGTCAGATCGTACGGGGAGAGTTCCACCGTCACCCGATCGCCAGGCAGAATACGGATGTAGTATTTTCTCATCTTGCCTGAGATGTGTGCCAGCACAACGTGTCCGTTATCCAATTCGACCTTGAACATGGCATTAGGCAAGGGTTCAATCACTTTTCCTTCAACTTCGATGGCTTCTTCTTTCGCCAAAAGAACCTCCCTGATTAATGGCGTCGCAAAAACACACCAACGACTGCGTTGCCGCAATTGCTCTCGCTGCTTTGACGTACATCAGTACGCCTCACTGCCTGACAATCGCGCGCATTGCATTTGTCGATTTTTGCTTAGCCATTCATATTGATGCTTTGATGAAGCGCAAAAGCGCTGGTGATGCGAAATCCGCACTATTAAACATAAGTGGGGGACCGATTGTCAAGTTTGCAATGATTCAAACGGGATAAAACCAGCGGGGATGGAAATTCATACGACCTGAATACCGCAATGGTAGAGGATGGAATAAGCAATATCGGGCAAGGGGCAGACCGTGTCGATGCTTCCTGTGGCAATAGCTTCCTTGGGCATCCCAAAGACCACGCAGGAGGACTCGTGTTCAGCGATGGCATGCCCCCCCCGTTCCTTGATGAGGGTCGTGCCTCTTGCGCCATCGTTCCCCATTCCGGTCAAAACGACAGCCAGATTTTTCACGGAAGAAATACGCGCGGCTGATTCGAACATGATATCGATGGAAGGCACAAAGCGCTGATTCTCTTCGGGATCGGTTATGTGAGCGATCAATTCCGCCCCTCTTTTGCGGAACTGCAGATTTTTGCCCCCCGGGGCAATCAGTGCCCGTCCGGGGACAAAGCGATCACCCGTTTGAGCTTCGATAACCTCCAGATCACAGAATTTATTCAATCGTTCGGCAAACGCACGTGTGAAACCAGAAGGCATGTGCTGCGAAACAGCGAACATCAGGGGATAGTCGCGCTTCATGGCCATCAGAATCGACTGAACCGCCGGCGGGCCGCCGGTAGAAGCCCCGATCAGAACAAGATGGGAAGCCTCGACCGTCTTTTTTGCCGTTTCTTTTCTGACAGGAACACAATCCGCATTCGGGGTGACGACGCGACGCATGACTTTGCGCATATCGGCACGACCACACTGCAGCACCTTGCGAATCAGGTCGTCACGTATCCGGAGAAGCTGGTTGTCACTTCGTGAACTGGGCTTGCCGATAAAATCCAGGGCGCCGAGTTCCAGCGCCTTGAAGACATTTTCATCCTCAGTACGGGAAGAGATGACAATAACCGGCGTCGGGCGCTGGTGCATGAGAATGCGCAGGAACGTAAAGCCGTCCATGCGCGGCATCTCCAGATCGAGAGTAATCAGATCCGGGTGCAGGTCGGCCAGTTTACGCAGCCCGTCCTCACCGTTTATGGCGTAACCGACAACGGACACGCCGGGAATGTCGTCGAGGATTTTGCTGATCGTGCGACGATTGTAGGCCGAATCATCGATCACCAGAACACGAATGGGCTTTACGGTCATAACTCGCCCCCCGTCCCGGTCCCGGCGACCGCCGCCGGCCGCTGGTAAACCATGTCGTGGGTGAAGGGACGCAGGGAGAAGCGGCTGGTGATATTCATCAGGGATTCGCTGTGCCCCAGCAGCAGAAAACCTTCTGGGCGCAGCCGGTTGTAAAAGCTGTCGATCACTTTCTTCTTGGCATCCAGGTCGAAATAGATAATGACATTACGACAGAACACGGCATCCATCTGTCCCAAAAGAGAAATACGACTCTGATCGAACAGGTTGAGATGGCTGATTCCGACCAGCTTGCGTACTTCGTCGCGAATACGGTATTTGCCCTCGTTTTCCTCGAAATAACGCTGGATATACTTCGCATCCGTTGCTCGGAACGATGAGGCTCCGTAAATCCCCTTCCGGGCGACCTGCAGTACCCTGTGGCTGATGTCGGTGCCGATGATGTCGATATCCCATCCCCGCAGTTCAGGTTTTTCCAGCAGCATTATGGCCAGGGTATAGGGTTCTTCTCCCGTCGAGCACCCTGCGCTCCACAGCCGCAGCTTGCGGGAGCCCTCTTTTTCACGCCGGGCGATCAGTTCGGGGATGATCTCCTGAGAGAAGGTTCTAAGCTGACTTTCTTCGCGGAAAAAGTAGGTTTCGTTGGTGGTCAGCAGGTCAATCGCCTGGGCCAGTTCGGTGTCGCGGGTTTTGCCGTAACGCAGTAGATAATAATAGTCCTTGAAGTTCTTGAACTTGTGGTGTCTGACCTGCTTGCTCAGCCGTTTCTCGAGAAGATACTTGTTGTCTTCAGAGAAATGCAGGCCGCAGTGTTGATAAATGAGGTCTCGCAAAAGACGAAATTCCTCATTGGTCATAGGGATGTCAGGCGTAAAATTGAACATTGACGAATCAATTCTCCGCGGCCGCAGGCCGTGTCAGAAGTTCTGAAATCCTACGTTGAACCAGGTCATCGCCCTCTACCTGCAAGCGCCGCTCGAGAATAGCTCTAAACGGAGAGACGCCGCGGTTGTCGAGCAATCCCAAGGCTGCCAGGCGAACATCCCAGCGCTTATGGTCGATCATGTCGGAAAGAATTTTCTCAACCCAGGGGCCGTCCTGCCTTCCGGCTAGCGCCTGAAGGGCTGCCTTGACCACTTCTTCGTCAGGATGGGAGAGGGCTTTTTCCAAAGCTTCATCGACCTCCGGGCCACCGATTGCGCCCAGGGTTTCCAGGGCAGCGATCGCGACCAGGCCGACAGAGTCTTCCAGCGCCTGGCAAATCAGCGTCAAAGCTCTCTCACTGTTTATCTTCCCAAGGGAACGCACCGCATTGGCCCGCACCCAGAGATCCTCGTCAGCTAAAGCCGGGGCCAGTGTCTCAACCATGGATTCTGAACCCCACTCCCCGAGGTTTCTGGCCGCCAAAGTACGGACCTCAGCATCCTCATCCGTCAGCGCCAGTTTCATAAGGGTATCGCGTTCTTCTCCAGGCAATGAATCAAGGGTGCCAAGTGCAGCCTGGCGTACCCGGGCGGATTCGTCTTTAAAGGCAAGAGAAATGCGCGCATGACAATCAGGGCCGCCAAGTCGTCCAAGAATCTGGACTGCGCCGGCTCGAATGGCATCACGACTGTCGTCGGTCAAGGCTGCAACGGCTTGAAAAACCTGTTCGGGAAAGCGCTCGCCAATTTTGCCCAGCGCGTCGACAATCACCTCCATAAGGTCGGGAGAAGAAACCCGCAGCGCGTCAATAAGGGAGCTGATACACTCCGGTCCGCCAATAGCGGCCAGCGAACGGGCGGTCACCATGCGCATCTGCTCTTCGTCGTGAGTCAGGCCGCCGATGATGCGATCCGCGACCGCAGCACACTGGCCGGTGCCGGCAAGATAGACGAGATAGATATCCTGGTCAGGGTCGCGTCCCAGGTTGCGTGAGACCATGTCGCACAGCACATCTTCACCGAAATTGTCCAACGCCTGAAGAGCTGTCTGAGCGCAAGCCTCGTCCGCGACAAGAGGCAGTAAACGCTCAGCAACCGAGCCATCCCCGATCAGACCCAGCACCTCAATAGCCGCCATCCGCACCCCCTGGTCGCGATTTTCCAGCAAATCGACCAGCGGGCGTGCAACACCACGGTCGCCCAGAGCATTCAGGGCTGCAGCGACCTCATCAGGATAATTTTCTCTGAGATTAGCCAGACCGACAACCGCAGCCTCACGGGTCTTGCGGGGGGCATCATTGAGACCTTCAATCAGCAGATCTATGGCGTCGAGGTCCCCGACTCTTCCCAGGCAGTCAAACAGAGCCTTGCGGAGCAGGGGATCATTCCTGAAAGGCACGAGAGGACCCACCGGGATACGCTCGCCAATGGAACACAGCGCTTCGAGGATGGTAAAACGCCACCCGAAATCATCCTCACTCATGGCGTCAAGCAGCGCCGGAACGGCGTCCCGCGCCTTGATCTTACCAAGATTTTCAACCGCTGCGGTGCGCACGTTGGCATCGGCATCCTGAAGGGCATGAATCAGTGACCCAATACAGGTTTCATCGCCGATCTCACCCATGATATCGACCACGAACTTGCGCACATCCTGATCATCGCTGGCCATTTCCTCTTTCAACGCAGGAACGGCGCTGGATCCGAGGCGCACAAGAATTTCCATGGCCGCATTGCGCAGCCCGGCGTTGTCGTCGGAGTGCAGCAGCGAAACGATTTCCCGGGGATCTCTGTTAGGCGCAAAGACGGTGAGATAACACTCGACCGCCTCCTTGCGCACGCGCCAGCCGCTGTCGCCAAGCAATGGGGCCATCAACCCGGGATCAATATCGAGATTATGTTCAACGATCTGCCGCAAGGCTTCAATGCGTTCCTCTTCGCGTGAAGAACGCAGCATCGGTTCCACATTTTCAATCATGACAGTCATCCATTGCGGATTATTTCACAACAGGTCCAGAATTCAGGAAGAAGAGCCGGTCTGCCGGATACGTTCAATGTCGATTTTTTCATCCGAACTCAATATACGTTCGAGATCAAGAATCATCGTCAACTCACCGCGTACACGGCACACCCCGATAAAAAAGGCGGCTTCGCGACCTTTGAGAAATTGCGGCGCCGGCTGAATTTCGCGGCGGGTGAAATTGCGAACCTCGATCACTTCATCCACCACCAGACCGATGATCTTGCCGCTGAGGGAGCAGATAATCACCCGTGCACGGCGGTTGCCTTCATCGATCTTCTGTCCGAAACGGCGCCGTAGATCAACAATGGGAATCACAGCGCCGCGAAGATTGATCACCCCCTCGATAAAGGGGGGGGCTTTGGGCACGGGAGTGAGCTTTTGCGGCTTGATGATTTCGCGGATTTTCATAATGTCGAGGCCGTAGAGTTCCTCCCCGACACGGAAGCATGCCAACTGGATTTCGTTACGCCCCGCTTCTTTCGCGACGGCCTTGGAATCGCTCTGCATGGCGGAAAAGTTCATTTGGCCAGGTACCTCTGAATGGTCTCGATCACCATGGCGGACTTGAAGGGTTTGGTGATGTAGCAGTCACAACCGACCTCACGGCCCTTGTCCATGTCCTCGCGTGTTTTCTTGGCAGTGAGCATGACCACTGGGATATGACGGGTTGCGGCATTCTGCTTGATATGCCGACAGACCTCGAAGCCGTCAATCTCGGGCAGCATGATGTCAAGCAGGACCAGGTCGGGGCGATCCTCTTCAATGGCTTCGAGGGCTTTTCGCCCATTGGTCACGCCGCGCACTTCGAACCCCTTGCTGGTCAACAATATGCTTTCGAGCTTGAGAAGGCTTTCCTCATCCTCGACGATCAGTATCTTCTTCTTGGCCACAAGATGCTCCTTTCCTTACCCGCCGAAATATTCAGCGGCAAGAATGCCTCCCAAATTCAACAAAATAAGAAAATGACCCTGATATCGCCCTACTCCTGCAACCAACTCCACATCGAGATCAGGCATCAAAGACGGCGGTGGTTCGATGTTGCGCTCGGTCAGACGCACAACCTGTGAAATATTGTCAACCAGCAGGCCGGCAATCCGGTCTCCCACCTGGCAGACGACAACCCGGTTGGACGGATCTTCCTCGACCTGTCCAAGATTGAGGCGTTGTTTGAGATCAAAAACCGGCAGGATCACACCGCGCAGGCTCATAATGCCGAGAATGAATCCGGGCACCCGCGGGATCGGTGAAATGGAGCGCGGCTTGATGATCTCCACCACGCCCTCAATGTCCAGCGCATATTCTTCTTTTCCAAGTGAAAAGGTCAGCCATTCGCGACGCGTCTCACTGCTCTGGTCAACTCCGGCGCCGAGACCCTTGAAGTAGACTTCCTCCGTGGCGAGGCGCGGATCGTTAATTTGAGCAAACAGTCGTTCCAGAGGGTCTGTCTCAGTTGTCACCTCAGCTGCTGACTCCCGGGTGGCGGACTCAACCGTCTGAAAATGGGAACCGCGGGATTCAGACCGAACCGCTGGGACGCCCTGCACGGCGTTGCCGGAATCCTTTTCCTGAAGATCCGCCTCCCCTGACACAGGAGAGATGCGTTCAGCAGGGGCATCGTCCTTTACGGCGGAAGGCTGTTCGCCTTTATCCTTCTGCGCTTTTTTTCGAATGTCTGCAAGATCGATCATGAAGCCATCGCCTTATGTCTTTTCAGATTCAAATCCATCCACCGATCAACATATTGCGGAGTTATTCAAAAAGAGCAAGCTCTTCCATGACAGCCTCTGCGATATCCGCATCGATAGTTCTGCTTTCGCGACCAAAGCCCTCAATCAGACACAGAGATGCGGCATGATTGATCTTGCGCGGAATGCCCTGCGAATACGCGAAAATGCGATCGACCGCCTCAGGCTGGAAAAGCCCTCTCGACCCACCGGCTGTTTCGAGGCGGAAATCAAGATAGGCGTCGACATCTTCGCGCTCAAGACCTTTGAGATCATACTGCATGCCGATTCGCTGCCTCAGCGGTTCATAGACCGGGTGTGCCAGGCGCCGTCGAAGTTCGGGCTGCCCCATGAGAATCACACTCAAGAGATTTCGATCATCGAGCTGGAAATTGGTCAACAACCGGATCTCGTCAAATGTCTCCCGGTAGGGGATGAGTTGCGCTTCATCGATAATCAGGACCGGGCAGATCTGCTGCTGATAAAGCCGATAGAGCTTTTCGCCGATCTGCTCCAGAAGATCGGTCTTGTAATCTGAAGGCGCATCAATGCCGAGGTGCCGCGCCAGCGCCCGTAAAAATTCCAGGGGGCTCAGACGGGGATTGATCAGCAGAATTATTTTAAAAGAGCTGTCCAGCTGATCCATCAAGGCTCGCGACAGGGTGGTCTTGCCGCACCCGATCCCTCCTGTCAGCAGTGCGGGGTCTCGCTCTTCCACCGCGAAAAGAAGTCGGGCCAGCGCCTCCCGGTGAGCGCGCCCCAGGTACAGGAAGCGCGGATCAGGGGTTTTGCTGAACGGTTTTTCACGAAGCCCGTAAAACCGCTCATACATGAGATGTCAAATCTCCCCGCAACGATTCACTCATCAGGCCGCCGACATCAAGCACCAGAATGGTTTTGCGGTTCCCCATCTCAGCTGCGCCGGCAAACCCCTTGACGAATGAGAGAATATTGCCGAGAGGCTTGATAACGACATCCTGCTGCCCAAGAAGCTCATCGACAACCAGTCCCAACCGTTTTTCGGCCATCCCCACGACAACGACAAAGAAATTGTCAGGGTTCGCTTCCCTGGAAGAGGAGAAGTTAAACAGACGGCTCAACCGTACAAGCGGCAGCGTGCTCTGCCTCAGTTCCATCACTTCCCGGCCCTCGATGGTCCGCAGGCTGGCCGGCTCAACCATCAGTGTTTCCATGACGGAGGTGATGGGAATAGCAAATTCGTTGTCAAGTACCCGGATGATCAGAGCCTTGATAATGGCAAGAGTAATAGGCAGGGTGATGGTGAGCGTGGTTCCCTCGCCAACCCGGCTGTCGATGTCGATCATGCCGGAGAGTGCAGAGATATTGCTCTTGACCACGTCCATGCCGACTCCACGCCCGGAAATTTCGCTGACCTTGTCGGCGGTGGAGAAACCGGGTATGAAAAGCAGATCGTAGACCTCTTCGCGACTCAACTCGGTTCTTTCGTCGATCAATCCACGTTCAAGAGCCTTGCGGCGAATTTTTTCCGGATCGATGCCGCGGCCGTCGTCCCGGATTTCAATCACGACATGATTGCCTTTCTGGGCGGCGGACAGGCGCAGCGTACCGGTCTCAGGCTTTCCGGCGGCAACCCGTTCCTCGGGTGTTTCAATACCATGATCGACGGAATTGCGGATAATGTGAACCAGGGGATCGGAAAGATCTTCGATAATCAACTTGTCGAGTTCGGTGTCTGCACCGCGAATCTGGAGATCGATCTTTTTGGACATGTCATGAGCCGCTTTGCGGACCACGCGTGCGGTTTTGTCGAACAACTGGCGCACGGGCACCATCCGGACTTCCATAACGCCCTTCTGAAGTTCGGAAAGACGCCGCTCCAGAACACGCGTCGCCTTGTTCAGATCACTTCCGAGACCGTGACCTTCGATACGCAGAGTTTCGGCAATCTCGGTGATGGTCCCCTTGGCAATGACCAGTTCACCGACGATGTTCATCAGCACGTCAAGTTTGTCGATATCAACGCGCACCATGCGGCTGATGGAGCGCATGCCTGCACCACCGGCATCTTCGCTCCTTTCCCCTCTGGCAACGGTCTCCTGTTGGGCCTCAGCCTCCGATTGTTCTTTTTTCGGGGTTGCCTCAGGCACCTTATCCTGGGTTGCCGATGATTTTCGCCCCACCGCTTCAACGGCAGCATTTTTACCATCAAGGAGCGTTTTCACATCCTTTTCAGCAAGAGGGGTGCCCACCAGAATCTGAAATGCAATGCCGTCCTCGATTTCACAATCCGGACTGGGCAGGGTGCTGACAATTTCACCGTCTTCCTTCAATGCATCGGTGATAGCGGCCAGGTCGGTGTCGAAACTGGTCAGGGCAAAGCTTGCGTGCACCCTGAAAAGGTTGCGCCCCTTCTTGATGTTTTCAAGCAGGCGATGTTCTTCGTACTCGGTCAGAACGTCGAGAATGGAGCGATCGATTTCAAGTCCGGCAAAGGGATCTTTCTCAGAAGCTCCCCCTTCCCCCTTGACAAGAGCATCGAGACGGTTGACCAGGCCAGAGACGTCGAGAGTGAACTGCTCATCCTCCCCCTTGCCGTAAACCAGCTTACCCAGGGTTTCGAACGCATCGAAAAGAGTTTCGATCAGCAGTTCATCGAAAGGGATTTTACCCAGGCGAAGGTGGTCCAGGGCGTTTTCCATCTGGTGGGAGAGCTCGGCGATATCTGAAAAACCGAACATGCCGGAGAGCCCTTTAAGTGAGTGCGCGCCACGGAAAATGCTGTTCAGCAGATCAGGGTTGGCATCACCGCTGTCGGCGGATTGGCTCAGTTCCATCAAATCCGCATTGAGGTTCTCGAGTATCTCCTCGGCTTCGCCGAGAAACTCCTTGATGGCCTGGGATGATTTATCCGCCAAGACAACGCCTCCTAGGAAAGAAACTTCTCAATCAGTTCCTGTAATTCGGCGGGATCGAAAGGCTTGACCAGATAGGCATCGGCGCCGAGCCCCATCCCTTTCTTGCGGTCGCGTTCGCTCCCTTCGGTACTGACGATAATCAGTGGGATGGCGCGGTACTGATCGTTGTTTTTCACAAAACTGACCAGTTCAAGCCCGTTGATGTCAGGCATGTTGATATCGGTGATGACCAGATCGAACTTCTCACGGGGCAGAAGCCGCAGCGCTTCGAAACCGTTGGGCGCTTCAAAAATATCGAAATCACCCAGGGCTTCAATGGTCGCGCAGATCATGGCACGCATCGTAGAAGAGTCTTCAGTTACAAGAATTTTTTTCGACACCCTCGCTATGCTCCTTGTCAAACGGCTTGACACCTGTGCAACTCTTTTTGCAACAATTCCTTTTCCAGGGCCAGACCAGCCAGCAGCAGAAAAATCTCCAACGGTTCGACACCCACGATGGGGCTGTTATCGGGGCAGTTGTCACCGTAAAGCAGATATGCCACCTGGTCAAAGCACTTGACCTGCCCGAGGAATATCTCTTCAGGGAGTCGCCCCCCCAATCGGGCAAAAAAGTCTATCTCCTCGGCCGAGTCCCCTGGCGCAATGATACAGGGGGCGGGCTGCGCAAGGATCCGGGAGAAAACCGAGTCGCCGGCAAGGGAGATGACCGTCTCCCGTATCATTGCATCGGCATCGCCGCAAAACGGCTCCAGCCCGAACTGCCCGATGCCCACAAGTTCGCCGGGCCTGCAGCGCAGAATTACGGCACGGCTGAAAGTTTCCCCGGCCAACTGCAGGGCAGGCAGCACAATGCTCCCCGGCGTCAGAGGAGAACTGATTTCTTCGACCAACGTCCGTATTTTGACGCTGAGGTCAGTTGCCGATCCGGTCTCACTCTGCGAGAGAAGATCGACCCCTTCTTCATGACTGAGGTCACGGCCGATATCGAAAAACATCGCGTTTTCCTCTTCGGCCGAAGTTTCAACAATCCCAACCAGTTTATCAACAAATTCGCGGACTGCCAGCGACTCGGAGCCTTCGGCAAACGAATTCCGCGAAGGCTTGGATATAAGGTGCCCGATATCGAGCCCGGCGACCCGATTCTTTACCGATGCGTCGACACGATCGGACATCAGAACAATCCGCTGGCGCGGCCACTCTTTTTTGATGATCTTTGCCAGCTCGAGACCCCCGAAGATCCCCTCTCCATCAAGGGTCGCCATAATCAGATCGATGACAAAAGGTGGTGACTGCTGCGAAGGGCTCCAGTCCGCCAACGCGTCGAGGAAACTGCGGCTGTCGCCGAAAGCAGCAACGCTCACACCTTTTTGGCGCAGCAGAGAAGAGAGAAGATCACGAGTGGTGCAATCGTCGTCAACCAGAACCAAGCAGGTCTGGGCATCAATTCGGCCGCAAGGCGAAACCGGCTGCGCACTCTTGCGCGAAAAATAGACTTCATCGCCTTCATCCTTCAGCCGGGCACCTTCAAGGGCAAGCCATTGAGGGTTCAGCCCCTGCTCAAGCATGAACTGCAATGGATTGAAATTGGTGGCCGCAATTTCTTCCGGCTCACCCAGCTCAAACTCAAACGTCCCACGGTCCCATGTGAAAAAATCGTAGACGATCCGTTCTGTCTGCTCGCGAACCGTTTCTTCGATCTGATCCCGCGGAATCTTGAAATGCTCGCAAAGAATGGCTCCGATGCGCTTTTTGATACCGCTTTTGCGCTGAACCGCAAGTGCCCTCTCGAGCAACCTGTCAGTCACCAGGCCTTTTCGAATCAGAAGATCTCCGACATTGTCATAGTCGTTGTTGCTCCAGGCTTTGATCACCTGACCGTTGGAAAAATAGATTTTGCCTTCATCCTGCTTGTGCTGAAGCGACAGAACACCGGATTTGCGGCTCAGGCTGACGATCTGGAGGATGTCCCCAAGACCGAGATCTTCCAGATTTCCAACTAGACTCATAATCGGCGCCGTTCGCGGGTCAACACGCGATTTACCTTACAGTGATGAACAATGTTTAATATATAGAAGAAAATGTGGGCTGTAAAGGTTTTTTGCTTTTCGCTTTTCAATTTGCGTGTTCAATCGGAACTTTTATTGTCACGGAAAAAAAGGCGGATAGGAGTTCCCTCAAAACCGAAATGCTCCCTGATCTTGTTCAGAAGATATCGTTCGTATGAAAAATGAATTCCCTGCGATTTGGAAACAAAGACAATAAATGAGGGTGGTTTGGTTGAAACCTGGGTCATGTAAAAGATCTTGAGTCTTTTACCGCGGAATATGGGAGGCTGATGTGCTGCAACCGCAGCTTCAAGCACCTTGTTCAATTCGGAGGTCGAAACCCGGCGGCTGAACTGTTCGCTCACCTTGCAGACCTCATCCATGATACGTGCAACGCGCTGCCCGGTAAGTGCCGACACGAACTGGATCGGCGCATAGGACATGAACTTGAACCCCATGCGCACCTCTTCCACATAACGGCCAAGGGTCTGATTGTCTTTTTCAATGGCGTCCCATTTGTTCACCACCAGGATCACGGCGCGCCCTTTTTCATGGGCATACCCGGCGACGTTGAGATCCTGCTCGGTCACGCCCTCCACGGCATCGATCACCATCAGCACAACATCTGCACGATCAATGGCTTTAAGCGCGTGCACAACGCTGAATTTTTCAAGTTTCTGACTGACCCGGCCCTTGCGGCGGATACCAGCGGTATCAATCAGCAGGTAGGGCTTGCGGTTGTAAACAAAAAGCGTGTCGATACTGTCGCGCGTTGTCCCTGACTGTGGGTTGGCAACGACGCGCTCAAAGCCCAGCAGCCGGTTCACCAGGCTCGACTTGCCCACATTGGGGCGCCCGATGACGGCAATACGCGTCACTTCATCAACTTCGGCCCTGCCGGATCCGGATGGAAGCAGCTCAAGCACCGCTTCCATCAATGTGCTGATGCCACGGCCGTGTTCAGCGGAGACAGTCAGAAGTTCTTCCACTCCCAGGGAGTAGAATTCAAGAGACGCTTCCTCCTGCTTTTCGCCGTCGACCTTGTTCACCACGTAAAGAACCGGTTTGGGCTGGCGCCGCAGCAGCTCGGCGACTTCCATATCCGAGGGGGTCAGGCCCTCGCGACCGTCCATAAGGAAAATAATGAGATCGGCTTCCTCGATGGCCAGCTGCGACTGCTGGCGCATCTGCTGCAGCAGACTCTCCTTTGAATCGGGCTCAAAACCACCGGTGTCGACCAGCGTGAACGGTTTTTCATAGCGGGTCACTTCGGCATAGTTGCGGTCGCGGGTGACGCCGGGCACATCTTCGACGATGGCGCGGCGATGGCCGAAGATTCGATTGAACAGGGTTGATTTGCCGACGTTTGGACGGCCGACGATGGCGACAAGGGGCATCATGAGTGATCCTGCATTTCTCTTATTGATTTATTCGACATTCGACAGAGGCCTGTAAGGTGATTATTCGTACCCCAGATCTCTGACCTGATATTCATCGCGGGTCCAGTTGCGCCTCACCCGCACGAACAGCTCAAGATAGACACGTGTCCCGAGCATTGCCTCGATGGCGCCGCGGGCATCTTCGCCGATGCGGCGGATCATGCTGCCGCGGGTGCCGATCAGAATGCGCTTGTGAGCTTCGCGTTCGACCTGGATGGTCGCCTCGATGTGGATCAGATTCTTTTCCGGCTTCTCGGTAAATGATTCAACCACAACAGCACATCCGTAAGGGATCTCGTCCCGCGTCAGGCGCATGATCTTCTCCCGGATAAACTCCGCGCAGATAAAGCGCTCCGGCAGATCGGTCACCTGGTCCTCCGGGTAATATCTGGGGCCCTTGGGCAGATAGCCGATGGTCACCTCAAGTAACCGCTCGAGATTTTCGCCGGTTTCCGCACTGACCGGTATGATTTCAGCGAAAGTGTGTTCGCGGTGCGCCGCCATGATCTCGAGCAGAACCGGTTTGGGAACCAGGTCGATCTTATTGATCACGAGAAACGCGGGGCGCCCCCCCTGCAGAACCCTGGCCACAAGATCCTCGTCGCACACGGCTCCGGCAGTGGCGTCCACCAGGTAGAAAATCAGGTCCGAAGCGCCGCGTGTCGCGAGGGCCTGCTCGACCATGTAGCGGTGCAGGGGGCCGCGCGCCTGGTGAACACCCGGGGTATCCAGAAACAGAATCTGAGCCTGCGGCCGGTTGTAGATTCCAAGAATCCGGTTTCGCGTCGTTTGCGGCTTATTGGAGGTGATGCTGATCTTTTGACCGAGTATGCGGTTGAGCAGCGTCGATTTGCCGACATTGGGACGACCGATGATTCCGACAAAACCGGAACGAAGGTCCTGTTCACCCAAAGATTGATTCATGTCTTTCCTCTCTCGGGGTCTGCTGTAAAAGGGAATCAAGATGAAATAACCGATTTTCCACGGCCAGATGCTCGCGGCGCAGGTCATCGGAAATCTCAAAAACCAGGCCGGGTACCAAGCTGCGCAATTTCTCGATATTTGTCCGGCGGTGCCCCAGGATATCCCCCAGATCCGCTCTCGAAACCCGGACGCGAAAAGGCTTCGTTCCATTCTGCAAGGGGGACAGAAGGCTCATCAGGGCACCGTACCACAGCCGCGATCGAACCAGTTGTCCAAACGCGGGATGATGGGGGCCGGCGGCGACTCCCCCGCGCTCCAGCGCATCAACCTGCTGCAACCCCAGCCGGATGACCGGCATTGATTGCCGGCGACACTCTTTGAGCATATCGGCGCAGATATCAACCGCCTCATTCAGCGACCAGGGCCGATACAGACCGCGACGCCACAAAGACTCCAATTCGGTGCCGGGAAAAACCACCGTCGGGTAGATGCGTAAAAAGTCGGGGCGGGCTTCAAATGCCGTGCGGAGAGAAAAAAGCGCTTCATCAAAAGAACTTCCGGGCAGCCCCGGCATGAGCTGCAAACCGATTTTCATCCCGTTTTTCCGCAGCCGCTCTATCGCATCCAGAGTAGAAGCGGCGTCATGACCCCGTCCGGCAGCATTCAGCACGCGATCATCGAACGACTGCGCCCCGATCTCAACGGTCGTCACTCCGTGTCTTACCAGAAATTCCACCTGGCAATCTTCAAGAGCATCGGGGCGGGTGGAAACCCGGACCCCGCGAACAAGTCCGCGGTTCACGTAACCCAGGGCAAGCTCGAGCAATGCCTTCTGTTCGCCAGGCGGCAGCAGGGTAAAGGTGCCTCCATAGAAGGCGATCTCACCCTCCCCCGGTCCCTCCTCCGGAATCATGTCTGCGAGATCGCTCTCGATCCGGTCATGCTCAAAGGCACAAAACTGCTGCGTCGTCCGCCTCTGGTCGCAGAAGCAGCAACGGTGCGGACAACCATGATGAGGCAGAAAAATGGGGAAAACCTGCATTGTCAGACTTCCAGCGCTTCAAGTGCCTGACATGCCGCCGCCTGCTGCGCAGCTTTCTTGGTGCGCCCCTGCCCCTGACCTACAACCTCGCCATCGAAGACCACCTCGGCCCGATAGATCCGGTCATGCTCAGGTCCCGTTACCGAGACCATCCGATATGCGGGGGGACGTCCATAGCGTCCCTGAAAGTGTTCCTGCAGCCGGGTTTTGTAGTCAGTCCACGCCGAAAGGCCCTGTGCCGCTTCGATCCGTTCACGCAGAAGTCTCTCGGCAACATCGGTTGCCGCATCGAATCCTCCATCGCGAAAAACAGCACCGAGCAGCGCTTCAAACGCATTGGAGAGCAGGCTGGCCTTGCGGCGTCCGCCGCTGCGATCTTCGCCGCGTCCAAAAAGAAGCGCTTCACCGAGTTCCAGCTGTTGCGCCACGACAGCCAACCCCTTTTCACTGACCACCTCGGCCCGGATGCGGGTCAGATCTCCTTCAGGCAGGTCGGGATACCGATCAAAAATAAAACGGCTGACCGCCAGCTGCAAAACAGCATCACCGAGAAATTCGAGACGTTCATTGTAGTCTCCGCGTCCTTCCATGGCCTCGTTGACATAGGAGCGATGGGTCAAAGCGGTTCGGAGCAGATCCTTGCACGCAAAGCAATAGCCAATACGTTTTTCAATTTCTGCGGGGTTAAATTCCGGGGTCATGGAATGACTTGCGCCTCTGATCTTCCGTGGATGATAAAAACCGAATCTGTAACTTTAACAGAATCGAACAACTGCGTATAGCCTGAAATTGCCGTGAAAAATAGGTACATGCCGAAGCGACGGTCCTATATTGTCGGCGAATTTCCAGGCTTTTTCCTTGATTCCCTTTCGGTCTATCCATTAGTATTCAAGTTTTATGGTGTCGTACATATATACGACCATGCTCCGGCAAGTTTGACCGTTAAAAGCATCGGAGCTTTGCGATTTTCTGAAAGACACAAATGCCATGTCATTTTTCATTACCTTCGAAGGCATCGAAGGCAGCGGCAAAACAACTCAGATCAAACGGCTGACGGAGACACTTCGCCTACAGGGCCGATCCGTGGTCACCACACGCGAACCCGGTGGCTGTGCCATAGCCGACGCGATCCGCGCCATACTGCTTGATGCGCGCAACAACGCCCTGGTTCCCCGTGCGGAACTGCTTCTTTACGCTGCGGCCCGTGCACAGCACGTCGAAGAAGTAATCCGGCCCGCCCTGAACCAGAACCGCATCGTTCTGTGCGATCGCTTCAGCGATGCCACCCTGGCGTACCAGGGGCATGGCCGCCGCCTCCCCCTGGACATGGTCAGGCAACTCAATGCGCTGGCCATTGATGATATTCACCCGCACCTGACCCTGTTGTTCGATCTGCCGGTAGAAACCGGCCTGTCCCGGGCCATGGAGCGCATCGCCCGAAGCGACGGCCCTGCTGAAGACCGCTTTGAACAGGAGTCCCTGGCGTTCCACCAACGCATTCGCGAAGGATACCTGGAGCTGGCGCGGCAATCCCCGGAGCGCTTTCGGCTGATTCGTGCCGATGCACCGCCGCAGGACGTGACCCGGCAGGTCTTGAGCGCAGTCAACGATGCACTGTCGCATAATCAAGGGGATGAAGGATGACCTTCTCCCGCATCCTCGGCCACGACCGGCAGAAAGACATTCTGCGCCGGGTGCTCGCATCCGGTCGGCTGGCTCATGCTTATCTTTTCAGCGGGCCTGATGGGGTTGGCAAGAGACTGATGGCACTTGCGCTGGTGCGGGCCGTCTTTTGCGAGAGGGGCGGATGCGGAGATTGCGTCGCCTGCCGCAAGGTCGATCATTTCAACCATCCGGACCTGCATCTGCTTGAGCCGGACGGCAATTACATCAAAATCGGACAGGTACGATCCATCCAGCGGGAGTTTTCCTATCGCCCCCTGGAAAGCCCGCGCAAGGTCTGCCTGATCGAAAAACCCGAAAAGATGCAGACGGCTGCGGCCAATGCACTGCTCAAGACACTGGAAGAGCCCACTGGGGAGGCTCTTTTTATACTGCTGAGCGCACACCCCGAGCAGATACTTTCAACCATCCGCTCCCGCTGCCAGCCTCTGCCGTTTTCGCGGATTCCCGTCGACCTGCTCAAGAATGATCTCATGCATCGCCTTGATCTTGACGAGCAGCAGGGGCATTTACTGGCGGCACTGTCGGAGGGCAGCTTTAAAAAAGCCCTGGGGCGTGATCGCGAACTGTTCCTCGACTTGCGCCGCGACTTTCTCAAGACCGTGACCGCCTTATCGCCCGGCAGTGTGCTGCCGTTGTTCGAATTGTCGCGGGCACGTTCCGACGACAAGGAGAGCCTGCCGGAATATCTCGAAATCTTGCGGGCTTTTTACCGGGATGTGCTTCTGACACTCCATGGTCGCCCGGTCGAAGACCTGGTCAATATCGATCTCATGGAAAAAATCCGTCGTATTGCCGGGAAGGAAACAGTTAGTTCAACTCTGAACAAAATCGAAGCAATTCAGGAGGCATTGCACCTTCTGGAGCGCAACGTCAATCGACAACTCGTCATGGACAATCTTCTGCTGCGGCTGTGCGTCTGAACCCCCGCCTTTCAGGCAAAGGATCCGTCCCATTATGACTTCTGTGACAGGAAATACATCCACCACCATGATTCGTGTCTTATCAATTAAATTCCGCGATGCCGGCCGTCTTTACGATTTCGACGCCGGCGATCTTGAACTCAGCAAAGGCGATCAGGTTGTGGTCGAAACCGAACGTGGCCGCGCCCTGGGCCTGGTTGTCACACCTCCACACGAGGTTGCCCCGGAAAACCTCAACGATTCGCTCAAAAAGGTTCTGCGCAAAGCCACAGACGAAGACCTGGCCATCGACGCCCGCTACAAGGATCAGGAGCAGCAGGCCTTTGAGTACTGCAAAAAGCGCATCGAAGAACGCGGCATGGACATGAAGCTGGTTCGGGCCGAGTACCTTTTTGAAGGATCGAAGGTCATTTTTTATTTCACCGCCGACGGCCGCGTCGACTTCCGCGAACTGGTCAAGGATCTGGCCCACAATCTTCACACCCGCATTGAGATGCGCCAGATCGGCGTGCGCGACGAAGCCAAACTGCTCGGCGGAGTCGGAGTCTGCGGACGGGAGCTGTGCTGCTGCACTTTCCTGCGTGAATTCAATCCGGTTTCCGTCAAAATGGCCAAAGAGCAGGGGCTGGCCCTGAATCCCGGAAAAATCTCCGGGCAATGCGGTCGTTTGCTGTGCTGTCTCGGCTATGAATACGAAACTTATTGCCATCTCAAGCGCAGAATGCCTAAAATCGGCCGCATCATCAAACTCGGCAAGCGCGAGGCGATGGTGTTGAGCGTCGATATTTTTGCCGGTAAAGTTAAAGTGCGCCTCGACGATGGGAAGGATGCTGTTCTTACCGCTCGCGATATCGAACTGGGGGAAATCCCCGACGCCTCCCCCCCGGCTGCTGAGGAAATTCCACTGCATCCGGCGCTCAAGAGCCCGGACGGCAAGCAGGAAAAGGAACAACGCAGACCAAAACCTGATCAGGAGAAAAAGATAGATCAGGAAAAAGGCGGAAAGCCGGAGCAGAAAGGGCCCGCCGATGCCGGCTCTGAACAAAAGAGCAAGCGCAAGCGCCGTGGACGGTCGTCCCGCGGACGTAGCAGAAAAAAAGAGGACACTTCACGCTCCGCGGAAAATCCATCCGCACCGGCCAAACCCAGACAGGAGTCTGCAGACAAACCGGAAAAGCGCCGTCCTGAAAAATCCGTCAAAGCCGATTCCACACCCAACCGGGATGAACAGCAGAAAGGCGGCCAACCCGGCCAGCAGGGACAGCCCGCCAAACCGCGCAGCGGCGAAAAAAAACGCCGACCGCGTCGCCGCCCCCGGAAAAAAGACCAGTAACAGGAGATTATGAGCATGCCGCAGCCATTTTACATCACAACTCCCATTTATTACGTCAACGACGTTCCTCACATCGGTCACGCCTACACCACCCTGGCCTGCGACGTGATGGCCCGCTATAAGAGGGCCCGCGGACACGAGGTATTCTTCCTCACCGGAACCGACGAACACGGCCAGAAGGTCGAAAAGGCGGCTCAAGCCAAGGGAGAAACACCCAACGAGCTTGCCGACCGGGTCGTGAAACGCTTTCAGGCCCTGTGGGAGCGGCTCAACATCTCGCACACCGATTTCATCCGAACCACCCAGGAGCGCCACAAAAAGGGGGTTCACAAGCTCTTTGAAATCATCGAATCCAAGGGGGACATCTATCTCGGCGAGTATGTAGATTGGTACTGCACTCCCTGTGAAACATTCTGGACCGAAACCCAGTTGATGGACGGCAGCTGCCCCGATTGCGGCCGTCCGACGGAAAAGCTCAAGGAAGAATCCTATTTCTTCCGCATGAGCAAGTACCAGGATGCTCTGCTCAAGCATATCGAGGAAAACCCCGACTTCATCCAGCCCAAGTCACGCCGCAACGAGATCCTGAGCTTTGTCCGCGAGGGACTGCGCGATCTGTCCATCTCTCGCACCACATTTTCCTGGGGACTTCCGGTTCCCGGCAACGACAAACATGTGATTTACGTGTGGTTCGACGCCCTTTCCAATTACATCACCGCGCTGGGCTACCCTGATGATCCCGACGGAAACTTCAGCAAGTTCTGGCCGGTCGATGTTCATATGATCGGCAAGGACATCCTGCGTTTTCACACCGTTTACTGGCCCACCTTCCTACTGGCCGCAGGCATCCCCCTGCCGAAAAGAGTTTTTGCTCACGGCTGGTGGACAGTCGAAGGGCAGAAAATGAGTAAAAGCCTGATGAATGTTGTGGAACCGAACATGCTGGTGGACAAATACGGCGTGGACGCCATCCGCTACTTTCTCATGCGCGAAGTGCCGTTCGGCCTTGACGGTGATTTCTCCCACCAGGCGTTGACCAACCGCATCAATTCGGATCTGGCCAACGACCTGGGCAACCTGGTGAGCCGGACCACCGCCATGATCAACAAATATTTCAACGGGGAACTGCCGCCGCCGGCCGCGGCAGACGATATGGACAGCGAATTCGTCGCGCGCTTCCCCAACAGCCTGCTAACGCTTGATCGCCACATGGACGATCTGGCCTTTCACAAGGCTCTGCAGACCATCTGGGAGCTGATCAGCGCCGCCAACCGCTACATCGATCAGACGGCACCCTGGGTTCTAGCCAAAGATCCGGCCGACCGCGAACGCCTCGCAACGGTCATGTACAACCTGGCGGAGGCCAGCCGCATCATTGGGCTGATGATTTCCCCTTTCATGCCGGACACTTCCGAGAAGATTCTCGACATCCTCGGCTGCGACCCGAACGATCCGAAGCTGCGCGGACGCGATATCTGGGGCGGTTTGAACGCCGGAACGAAAATCGAAAAAGCAGCGCCCCTGTTTCCGCGTATAGAGCGGGAGTAGAAACCGCGCACCCAAATGGTGCCCGTCCTGAAAATCGAACGAATCACGGGGGCGCCTTCTGCGCCCCTTGTTTTTGGAGAAAGCCGCATGACCCTGAAATCCACCCTGGTCGACACTCACGCTCATCTCGACGGCGGCAAGTTCGCAGCCGATCTCGATGAAGTCCTGGAAAGAGCCGCACAGAACGGCATCTCCAGAATGATCACCGTCGGCTGTGATATTGAAAGTTCCCGCCGCTGCCTCGACCTGGCCCGGCGCTATGCCAATATCTTTGTCGCAGTCGGAATTCATCCCCACGACGCCCTTCAGGCCGATGACGAAGGCCTTTCCGCGCTGGAAGAGCTGGCGCTCTCGGATCCGAAGGTCGTTGCCATCGGTGAAACCGGGCTGGATTTCTACCGCGACCGCGCACCCCGCGATATCCAGCGTCAGGCTTTCAGGCAACAAATTCGCCTGGCCAAACGACTGGGCAAACCGCTGATCATCCATGACCGGGATGCTCACGAGGAGATTATGCAGATCCTCAGCCAAGAAAACGCGGCGGAAATCGGCGGTGTGATTCACTGCTTCTCCGGCGATACGGATATGGCCCGCACCTGTCTTGAGATGGGCTTCTACATCTCCTTCCCCGGCACTCTGACCTACCCGAAAAACGAGGCGCTGCGGGAAGTGGCACGAGCCATCCCCGTCGAGCGCCTGCTGGTGGAAACGGACTGCCCCTACCTGGCGCCTCAGCCCTATCGAGGCAAGCGCAACGAGCCGGCCTATGTGCGCTGCACAGCGGAAACGCTGGCAGAGGTCAAGGGCCTTTCCCTTGAAGATGTGGCCCGCATCACCACCCGCAACGCCATCAAGCTCTTCGGACTGGGACAGGTAGACCAATCGGGCGCAATTGCCTACGCCATCCGCAACTCGCTCTATCTCAATATCACCAACCGCTGCACCAACGCCTGCAGTTTCTGCGCGAAGTTTCGCGATTTCACCGTCAAGGGGCACCCTCTTCAGCTTCAGCATGAGCCGGATTTCGAGGAAGTCATCGCCGCCATTGGCGATCCTTCCACCTATGATGAGGTGGTTTTCTGCGGATATGGAGAGCCCCTGCTGAGGCTTGAGTTGGTCAAGGAAGTTGCCGCGTGGCTGAAAAAGAAGGGGAAAAAGGTTCGCATCAACACCGACGGCCAGGCCAACCTGGTACATGAACGCAACACTCTACCCGAGCTTGAAGGGCTGGTCGATGCGGTGTCGGTTTCACTCAATGCCGCCGATGCCGAAACCTACCTGAAGATATGCCATTCAACTTTCGGCGAAAAAGCGTACGAGGGGGTCAAGGATTTCATCCGGGAGGCACTGCGCTACATCCCATCGGTGACCGCCAGCGTAGTCACCGTGCCGGGGCTCGACGTGGAGGCCTGCAGGCGGGTGGCGGAAGATCTCGGCGCAATGTTCCGCGCCCGGGAATATAACGAGGTAGGATAGAAAAATCCCCGGATAAAAACAACTTATCCGGGGATTTTTAGATTTTATTTGAATGTGTCCAGGATGTAGCGCCCGACATCCAGTGCCAGATCTTCGGGAATAGTTTGTTCATTGAATGCCGGCATGCCTGGGCCTGGATCACGCATGATCTTCACGATATCCTCAGCCGTCGCAATTCCCTTGGCTTCAAGAGAGGCTTTTTTGAGATTTTTTTCGGAATTGATGATATTGCCGCCGTTGGGGTGACAGGAGGCACAATGCTTTTCATAGGTCTGCTGAGCAACCGTGGAGTCATAATCGCTTGAGGCTGCAGCGTTCTCGGCCCGTCGTTCTACTTCCTGAGCTTTTGGGGCATCAGCGACCTCCTGACGTTCGCTGCAGCCCGACAGCATCATAAAACCAAAAGCAGCAGCAACGGCCGTGACTTTTACCAGATATCGGTCTTTCATATAAAATCCTCCTCGAATAATATCAGCCGGAATAAGCAGATTCCGAACCGTCGGTCACAATCTTACCGCGATTATTCGAATTTGCATCCTCTCCTCTTCGCTTTTTCCTTTTTCCAACTAACCACCATCATACTTGAAGCGACATGTCCGGATCAGCCAGACATTTGTGTGTTTTGCTGAAATAAAGAGACGGCTGCGTTCTGACCTGCCAGTCGGCCTCGCGGAACAGATCGGCACACCCTTGGACGGACAATCCGCGCCCCTCTTCAGTTTTTTCCTTGATGTCGCGGGGGTTGGCCCCGGTCTCCGCCCAGAAAAGGCTGGCACCTGCCGCTGCGGCAAGGCTGCAGGGTTCATGGGAGCAGTTTCCGGTGACACTGCGCGGGGTGGCGATGCGGGTTACAGCGACAATCTGGCTCATGCGCAGCTCGGAGATCATGCCGTGCTTCTCCAGCTTCGATCCCGGAATCGTGATGCGGCGTGCAGCACCGCTGAATGCGGGGTCGAAGGAGCCGGCCAGCATGATATGCTCAGCGATCTCCTCGTTGGAATGCTCAGGCCCGATGGGCTCGACACAGGTACCCACAATCAGGCCTGCTTCCTGAAAATTGCGGATGCTGCGCAATCTCTGTTTTTTGGGGGCGCGGGTCGCAGATCCCTCGCCAATTCGCACCGCGTGGTACACGCCATGGAACCCGCTCTCCTTCATTCGTTTCGCGTTCTCCAGACTCATATCACCAACATTGGCGATCAGAAGAGTTGAAGGGTCAAGAGCCCTGCGAACTTCCTGGGCGGTTTCGAGCAATCGCTCAAAACCGTAATCGGCGGTCGCCATCATCAACACCGCGGCATTTTCACGGTTGGAGTCAAACAGCTTGGCAGATTCCACAGCCTGCTCGGCACTGATCTGGGTCTGTTCCCTGAAAATCTCATACTCGGACGAAAAGGAGCAGAACTGGCAGTTGATAGGACAGGGCGCAAGATTGAGAGCAAACTGTCCCTGGACTTCGGCCTGATTGTCTGTCAGTTCGCGGGAAATACGCGATCCCTCAGCCATCAGCCTCATGGTCTGCTCAGATACGCTGGGAAAAGAGAGCATGGCGACAATCTCTTCTCGGCTGAACGGCTCCTGGGCACGGGATTTTTCGATAAGCGTTTCAATATTCAAAGGAACTCTCCTGGATCTGAAATGGGCGTATTGAAATATCTTGAAGACCGGGCCCCTATCTTGTCACGCCATTCATCAGCCGGTCAACCGAATCACGCACAGACTCCAATGACAGAAATAGGCTTACCCGATACACGTGAACACTATTTACGGAGGGATAAGATTCCCTCCCTTGCATATCACATCACGAATCGTAAGCTATTAAGATAACCTGAACTCTATAGAGGGACAATCATGGAAAAACCTGTCACTTTCTGGAAAGCCGATAGCCAGTCGGAAAGACTGAACGAACTGATCACTCACGAAGAAGATATCAAGGAACGCCCCCTGCGGCGCGATGTACGCTCCCTGGGGATGCTGCTCGGGGTCGTACTGCGCGAGCAGGCCGGCGAGCATATTTTCAATACCGAAGAGTTGCTGCGCAAAAAATCGATTCGCCATCGCGAGCTGTGCAACAACGACCAGGGCGAGGCCTTAGGATGCCCTGAGGAATTGCAGCTGGAAGAAGAATCCAAACAGTTGGTGGCGCAATTGTCCCTGCATGACGCCCATCAGGTCATCAAGGCTTTCGGCGTTTTTTTCGAACTTACAAACCTTGCCGAAACCAACCACCGAAAACGCCGCCGTCGCGCGACCCGCCTGGAGCACGGCGGCGACAAGCCGGGATCGCTGCGCGGCACCCTGCAGCGCATGAAGGATGCCGGTATCGACACCTCGGCTGCCCGCGATTTCCTGTCATGCATCCAGGTGGTACCGGTTTTTACCGCCCACCCCACCGAGGTGGCGCGGCGTGTAGTGCGTTATAAACGCCGCCGCATCGACCGCATTCTGGAACAGCTTGACCGCCTGCCGTTGTCCGTCACCGAGGCGGCCCGTCGCCAGGATGAAATTCTCAGTGAGATCACGGCGCTGTGGCAGACCGATGAGGTGCGCCGCCGTCAGCCTTCCGTAGGCGACGAAATCCGCATGGGAATCGATCATTACCGGGAATCGCTGGTGGAGCCGCTGCCCGATTTCTACCGCGATCTGGCCGAAGCATTCAGCGAGGTTTACGGTGAGGAGGTCCTCCCGGCGGACCTGCCCTCCTTGATCCGATTCGGCTCATGGATCGGTGGAGACCGCGACGGCAACCCCTTCGTCACCCCGAGCGCTACCCGCGACGCGCTGGAGCGGGCCCGCGAAACCATTCTGCGCATTTATGTGGACAATATGGAGGAGCTGCGTGAACTGCTGACCGCTTCAGCCTGCCGCGTCGGCGTTGCGCAGGAGCTGCTGGAAGCCATTGAGCAGGCGCTGCACAAATATCCGGAAGCGGCAACAATGACCGGTTCTTATCCCGACTGCGAGCACTACCGCAAGTTTCTGCGCATCGCATTGCATCGCCTGCAGAAAACCCTCGAAGACCCACGCCATCCCGAGGCCTACAAAAGCCCCGAGGAATTGACCGAAGAACTGCAGCTGGTGCGCCGCAGCCTCAGCGCCCATGACGGCGAACGTCTGGCGCGCAGCTACGTTGACCCGATCCTGCGTCGCCTGCAGACCTTCGGGTTTCATCTGCACACCCTCGATATACGGCAGCATGCCAAAGTCCATCGCGCTGCAGTGGAAGAGCTGGGGTCCGGTGCACGCATGCTTGAGCAAACAGAAAACGTCCTGGCCGGGGCACCGTCGGAGAAAACCCTGGAGCTGCTGGATACGCTGAAAACGATCGCGATCCTGAAACGCGACTATCCTCCGGCCTCAATCCGCAGTTACATTATCAGCGGTGCGACCTGTATCGAGGACGTGTTCAATCTGCTGTGGCTGTGCAACATCAGCGGCATCAGAGTCAAAGGCGATCCAGAGTCCAAAGACCCGGGACTGATGCCGGTGCCCCTGTTTGAATCCATCGAGGATCTGCGCAACGCTCCGCAGATTTGTCGTGACCTGTGGACGACCCCTGATTACACCCCGCTGCTCGACTCCTGGGATCGCCACCAGGAAATCATGCTGGGCTACTCCGACTCCAACAAGGACGGCGGGATGCTCACCAGCACCTGGGAGATCTTCAAAGCCCATCGCGACCTGCATCGGGTTGCGGCCGAGTGCAACGTCAAGCTGACCCTGTTTCACGGACGCGGCGGCACGGTGGGGCGCGGCGGCACCCCGACCCACCGCGCTATTGTCGCCCAGCCTGCCGGAGCCTTTACCGGCAGCCTCAAAATCACCGAACAGGGCGAGGTCATCAATTTCAAGTACGCCGATGCGGCCCTGGCGCTGCGCAATCTCGAGCTGATGACGGCAGCCTCCCTTGAAGCCCTCGCGCGCCCCGGCCTGGTAGATCCTGAACCACGCTCCGAATGGATAGAGGCTATGGATGAGATGTCGGCCACGGCATTCTCATTTTACCGCGCTCAGATTGCCGACAATCCCGACATCCTGCCCTATTTCGAGCAGGCCACGCCGGTACTGGAGTTCGATCTGGCCAAAATCGGATCGCGCCCGGCCCGCCGCAAGGACAATAGCAGCCTCGACGATCTGCGCGCCATTCCCTGGGGGTTCGGCTGGATCCAGAGCCGCCACATGATTCCCGGCTGGTTCTCCGTCGGACAAGCACTGCAAAGCTTTGCCGAAAAACATGATCATGGCCTGTCGCTTTTGCGTGAGATGATGCAGAAATTTCCCCTGTTCCGCGACATGATCCGCAACGTCGAAGTGGCCCTGGCCAAGGTCGATCTGCCCCTGGCCCGCCTTTATGCGGGACTGGTCGAAGATGACGCTTTGCGCGAGCGGGTTTTTACCCTGTTTGTCGAAGAATTCCGGCGCACCCGCTCCATGGTGCTGTCGGTAACCGGTCAGCAGGCGGTTCTTGAACGCACTCCGGACATGGCTCAGAGCCTGCGCCTGCGCAACCCCTATGTGGATCCCTTGAGCCTGATCCAGGTGGAACTGCTGCGACGCAAGCGCCGTGACGAACAAAACGATGAACTCAACTATGTGCTGGCGGCGACGATCAACGGCATTGCCGCCGGGCTGCGCAATACGGGGTGAGAGATCCGGAAGGGATCAGCGCGGAGAAAGATGGGAGAGGATATCGGCCATCAGCCCACTGATGGCACGGTATCGTTCCGGGCAGGCACCAGTTCACTGACGCAATTTTCGACCATAGCCTCGGCCGACTGCCTGGTCGTCGCGATTATTTCACCAATGAACCTTTTTCCCGCGACAAAGCTTCATGAATAATCCGGGTTTAGTAAAATACCGCCAGCCAGACCGTATCCTGATGCATATCGGTTCGCACCACACGATGCCTGCGGCGGGCAGGAATCACCAGCCAGTCGCCGGCGAGCAGGCGAAGGCGTTCGGCCGGATTCTGAAACTCCAGCTCAGCTTCCCCCTGCACCAGCAGCACGAACTCATGCTGCTCCTGGTCGTACCAGAAATCTTCCGGCGAACTGTGGCCACGGGAGACAATGCGCTCGATACGCACCTGCGCGTTGCCGGCCAGGGTCTGCAACAGTTCTGCAGGTAGAGAACCCGGAATATTGTGAAAAAGGTTCTGTTTGTTCATGATCCTCGATCGGTCGTAATCCGGCCCCATACAAAGAATTGTACAGAGGTTGCGCAATTGCGCTTTACAAAAATCTGACTCATTATTCGGCAGGTCGCGACGGAAAGCAAGCGCCAGATTCATCGCCTTTGAAGGAGCTCCTATGGGGTCTTCCTCACTCATCCTCCAGAAAGTCGACCCATTCCACCCTCAGGGTCGCCACGCCGAACTCCTCTTCCACCCTCCCCTTGAGCACGTAGGGCCGCAGGCGCGAGAGCTTGCGGCAGAAGCGCCCGTAGGCGGCAGGAAAAAATGTCGCGTCGAAGATGGCGGTGGTGTCTTCGAAGGAGACAAACTCCATGGGGCGGCCGTTTTTGTCCCGCACCCTCTTGCCGGTCACCCACCAGCCGATCATGGTGATGTAGCGCCCGGCCCATTTCTCCAGGGAGCGGGCGGGCACCGGCTTGAGGCGTTCGATCTGACGGCGGTAGAGGCGCAGCGGATGGCAGGACACCAGCATCCCCAGGGTTTCGACTTCCTGGGCAAGAACCTTTCTGTCGTCATAGGCGGGTGGTCTGGGCAGATCGAGTGCAGGGGCATCAAACAGCAGCCCCGTCTGCCCGACGGCATTCTGCCGCGAATCGGCAAGGCACTGCCACAGCAGAACCGGGCGACGTGACCGCCCCTCCAGCCCGTCGAAGCAACCGGCCTTGATCAGCCGCTGAACATCGACGCAATCGAGACGCACACGCTGCAGAAAATCCTGAAAATCACGGAAATTCCCACCTTTTTCACGTTCAACCAGCACCGCCTTGAGCGCCTTGTGCGAAAGCCCCTGAATCTGCATGAAACCGATGCGCAGTGCCCTGTCCCACCCAAGGTAGTGGTCCTTACTCTGATTGATGTCGGGCGGCAGAATGGTCAGCCCCATGCGGCGCGCTTCGGAGAGATAGGCCAGCGGAGAATAGAAACCGCCCCGGTTGGAGATGACCGCTGCCATGAACTGCGCCGGGTAATGGGTTTTGAGATAGGCCGATTTGCAGCTGACCAGGGCGTAGGAGGCCGAGTGCGGCTTGCAGAAGGAGTACCCGCCGAAGGAGAGAATCTGTTCCCACACCGCCTGCAGGGTTTTGTCGTCGATCTCTTTTTTACGGCCGCCGGCAAAGAATTTTTCCCGGTAATCCTTCAGCGTCTGCGCCTTGTGCTTCTTGCTGATGATTTTACGCAGCTGATCACCCTCAAACGCCGTGAAACCGGCCAGCGCCATGGCGATCTGGGTAATCTGCTCCTGGTAGATGGCGATGCCGTAGGTTTCCTCCAACACGGTGTCAAGCAGCGGGTGCAGAAAACGCCAGGACTTGCCGCGCATGCACGCGATAAATTCACGGATAAAGTTATTGGCAGCCGGTCGGATGATGGAAGACGCCATGACCAGGTGCTCGAAGAGAAAAGCGCCGTCCTCGGCCGGACCCTGCTCGAACATGCGCTTGAGCAGCTGCCGGGTGGCGGGCGATTCGATGTAGAAGCAGCCCATGGTCTCCCCCCGGCAGAGCAGCCTGCGGGTGCACGCATCCTCCAGCGGCTGCCAGCTGGCGTAGTCGATTTCGCGGCCGGTCTGCTCCTTGATGGCCTGCAGGGCATCGCGTATCACCGCCAGGGAGCGGTTGCCGAGGATATCGATCTTGACCAGCCCGGCGGCCTCGGCCTGGTCTTTCTCCCACTGGATCAGCGGCAGACCGCGGGCAGAGACTTCGACCGGGACGTAGCGGCGGATCTCATCGGGAACCACCACCAGCCCGCCGCAGTGCAGGCCGAGATAGCGCAGCTGCCCCTCAAGGCGGCTGGCAATGCGCAGCACCTGCTGCCAGTCTTCACTCAAAGAACGGTCCTGAAACAACGGATCACCCGAGATGGCCGCAGCAACGTCCCCGGCTCTGCAGTAGCCGGACAGCCGCGAGGTCACGGACTTGATCTCCGCCTCCTCAAAACCGAAGACCTTGGCCACCTCCCGCAATGACGAGCGCCCCTTGAAGCTGATCTGGTTGGCCACCATCGCCGCGCGCCGCGCGCCGTAGCGCCGGAAGGCGAAATCAAGGATGGCGTCACGCTCATCCCAGGGGAAGTCGATGTCGATATCCGGCGGGTCGAGACGCCCTTCGTTGAGAAAGCGCTCAAAGAACAGATTGTACGCCAGGGGATCGACATGGGTGATGCCCAGGGTGTAGGCCACCAGCGACGCCGCTGCGCTGCCGCGCCCGCAGGTGCGGGGCGACTGGCGGGCCAGCTCCTCCACCACCAGGAAGTAATGGGCAAAGCCCTTGGCGAAGATCAGGTCCAGCTCCCTGCGCAGCCGTTCCTCGACGCGTGCGTCGATGTCGCCGTAGCGCCGGCGGGCTCCCGCCCGGGCCCGGGCTTCAAGAACGGCAAACGCCTCATCATCGCTCAGACCGTTGAACGCGGGGAATATGGTGGTGCTGAAATCCCAGTCGGTGCGGCAGCGGGCGGCAATCTCCAGTGTGTTGTCCAGCGCCTGCGGGCAGTGGGGGAAAAACTGCGCCAGCTGTGCAGCCGACATCAGGCGGTCGCCCTCCCCCGCTACATCTGCAGGCGTCAGGCGCGAAAGCCGGGTGTTAAGAGCTATGGCCCGCAGGACGCGGTGAGTTTCGTAGTCTTCGTCGTCGAGCAGCAGCGCGCGCGTGGTGGCGACCGGCGGCAGCCTCAGCTCCCGCGCAAGGGCCAGGGCGCGGTGCATCTGATGGCCCGGAGACAGTTCCACGTAGAGCCCGGCGCGGTTTTGACGGCACAGCAAACGCAACACCTGAGCATCATCGCTGATCACCGTCAGGCCGCGCCGTGCATGGCTCAAGCTGTGGGCCAGGTCGAAATCATCCCGGCAGTGCAGATCCGAAAGCAGGCGGCACAGGTGGGCATATCCGGTCTCATCTTCGGCCAGCAGTACTGCCCGATGGCCGGCGGTGTACACCTCGGCGCCGATGATCGGTTCGAGTCCGCAGGATCGGGCGGCTTCAATAAAATTTGGTACGCCGTAAAGGCCGTTGCGATCCGTCAGCGCCAACGACCTGATCCCCAGGGAGCGAGCCGCAGCGCAGATGTCAGGCAGAGAGCGCACACCCCACTGGGGGGAGCTGGCTGAATGGACGTGCAGGGCGGCGTAGTTCATAAAGGCAGGGTGCGGCCGCGACGCACGGCCGCCATACCGTATTTGTCGCGCACTTGGTCAAGGGCCTGCTGCAGAGCGGCCTGGCGCGGCGAAGGCCCGCTGCGGGTGAACAGGTCGACCTGCGAAATGACGGGACACAGCTGCCGGCACTCCAGGCGCATCCCCTTGATACGCACCCGTCTCTCGCAAACCCGTTTCAAAAGATCCTCGGCCGCCGTGTAGAGTTCAGGATCATGATTACAGGGAATATCCAATGCCGTCCGGCGCTGATGGCTGACGCCGTCGGCGTAGGTCAGGCAAAGAACAATCTCCGCCGTCATGCGGCGCAGGCGACGCAGACGACGGCCGCAGGCTTCCACCAGCTGGCACAGCGCGGCAAGCAGTACCAGATCGTCGTTATCCTGGCGCGCCAGCAAGGTTTCCTCCGCTACTTGCGGAGATTTCTGCGGCGGACGCACCGCGCTGGGGTCGATGCCGCGGGCGCGCTGATGCAGAAGCGGCGCAAAGGCCCCGACCACAAGCCGCATCTGCGCCACGGACAGGGCGGCCAGCTCCTGTACGAAGCGGATATTGAGATCCTGCAGCAGCCCGGTCTGACGGGTCGGACCAACCCCCGGCAGAACCGTCGTCGGCAGCGGGCCGATAAAGCTCTGCTCGGCGCCGCGCAGCACGTCGCACACGCCGGGGCGCTCCAGGCAGCCGGCGGCGATGCGCGCCACCAGCTTGTTGCCGGCCACACCGACATTGCCGCTCAAGCGCAGCCGCTGCCGCAGGTCTTTCTCCAGGCGCGCGGCCACGTCGCGCCCCGGCCCAAGAAGACGGCTGCAGCCGGTCAGATCGAGAAACAACCGCCCTCCGTCGCCGGGTTCCACCACCGGCGTATAGTCGCCGCCCAGCCGCTGCAGGGCTTGATTGCCGCGGGCCAGCAGGTGGGGGTCGGGCGGCAGAACATGAAGCGCCGGACATAGAAGACGAGCGCGGTGGGCAGACATCCCTTCATACACCCCTTCGGCCTGCGCCTCGCTCGAAACGCACTGCAGCAGAGCGCGCGACGAAGGGCCCGAAGAAACAGCAACCGGTCGTTCACGCAGAGACGCATCGACCACCCTCGCCAGGGAAACGGCAAAGGCCGGCACAGCCAGATGAACGATATCACGCGCCATGGACAATCACGGGCAGTGGCGGATGAGACCGACCACCACCCCCTCGATGCGAAAATCCTCTTCACCTTCGATCACCAGCGGTTCCATGGCGGGGTTGGCGGGGTGCAGCTCAATCCGTTCGCCCTTGCGCACCAGCCGCTTGACGGTGGCCTCGCCGCGAATCAGGGCCACCACGGTCTGCCCGGATTGGGCCTGGGGCTGCTTGCGCACCACCACGAAATCGCCATCCAGAATCCCGTCGCCGACCATGGAGTCGCCCTTGACCCGCAGCACGAAGTTCTCTCCCGATCCGACCATGGAAGCCGGAACTTCGATGGTGTCCGGCGTGCTGATCGCTTCGATGGGCCGGCCTGCGGCCACGGTTCCCGCCAGGGGCAGTTCCAGGCTGTTCTTTGCCACCGAAGGACGCACCTGCAGGCCGCGACGGGCATTCCAGTCCTTGCGCAACACCCCTTCGCGCTCCAGGCGCACCAGGTAGTTCTGCACCGTGCCGAGGGAAGAAAATCCAAAGGCGTGGGCGATCTCCTGCTGGGACGGTGCATACCCTTCCCGTTCGGTAAATGAAACGATGAAGTCGAACACGGCTTTCTGCTTGGGCGTCAATGGACTCATAGGCACCTCCTCATGCTTGTTTCAACTTATGCGTAAGTTCTGCGTATGTCAAGAACGTCTGTCAAGAACGTCTGCATTAAATCCAAAAAACATTTCTGAAAACGACTTTCATTTCTTTCTTGACTCACAAAACAATCTCTGTAAAATGAAAATCGTTTTCAGATTCAAGCATCGTATTTACTATAAAAAGGAGACCTATCATGCCTGAGTCGTTGAGACGGCTGAACATCAATGAAAAAGCAAAGATCACTTCGATTGCGGCCGGTGGAGAGATCAGCCGCCGACTGCGGGATATGGGACTGACACCCGGCACCATTGTACAAGTGGTCGGACGGGCGCCGCTGAAAGACCCCGTTGCTTTGAAGCTGCGCGATTTCATCCTGACTCTGCGCAACAACGAAGCCGACGTTATTATGATCGAGAAAATGGAGAATGCATCATGAGCTATGCCGCGACAATCGCTTTTGCCGGCAACCCCAACTCGGGAAAAACAACTCTGTTCAATGCTTTGACGGGGGCGCGTCAACGCGTCGGGAACTATCCCGGCATTACCGTTGAGCGCAAAGAAGGGCAGTTCAATTTCAACGACCTGAAAGTCAACATCATTGATCTGCCCGGATGCTATTCCCTGTCGGCCTACTCTGAAGAGGAGCTGGTGGCGCGCAAGGTCCTGGTCGATGAGCGGCCCCAGGTGGTCGTCGACATTGTCGATGCCACAAAGCTCGAGCGCCATCTCTACCTGGCCGTTCAGTTGTTTGAACTTGGGGTGCCGGTGGTCCTGGCGCTCAACATGATCGATGATGCGAACAAGCAGGGTTTGCGTATCGACACAGCCCGTTTGAGCAAGCTGCTTGGCTGCCCGGTTGTGGCGACCGCGGCCCGCACCGGACTGGGCAAGCAGGAGTTGACTGAAAAAGCACTGGCGCATGGTCGTGAGCGCGCCGGGAAATGGGAACCGCTGTATATCTCCTACGGTCCTGACATCGATCCGGCGCTCAAAACCATGAGTGAGAAAATCGAGGCCGGTTGCTTCATGACCAACCGTTACCCGGCGCGCTGGGTAGCCCTGAAGTACATGGAGGCGGATGAGGATGTCCTGGGAGCGGGGCGCCTGCTTGGAGAGTTGCATGATGAGCTTGAAAAAATCGTCGCTGAGACCCGCGAACATTGTCTCAAGACCCTGAATACCGTTCCCGAGGCCATTATCGCCGACTACCGGTACGGCTTTATCAATTCGATTCTTAAACAAGAGATCATTACGCGCGAAAAAACTCAGGAAGAACGCATCGACATCAGCGCGAAGCTGGATATGATCCTGACCAACCGCGTCCTCGGCCCTCTCATCATGGTCGGCATTCTCTATGCGATGTTCTTCATCACATTTACCGTAGGGGAAATCCCCATGGGATGGCTGGAAGGCCTGTTCGGATGGATGGCAGAAATGGGCACGGTCCTTATTCCGGAAGGGCTCGTTCAGTCGCTTGTCGTTTCAGGCATCATCGAAGGGGTGGGCGGTGTGATGGGATTCGTTCCGCTGATCGCCATTATGTTCGTGATGATCTCGTTTCTTGAGGATTCCGGCTACATGGCCCGCGTTGCCTACATGCTCGACCGGGTCCTGCGGGTCTTCGGCCTGCACGGCTGCTCCGCCATGCCTTTTATCATCTCCGGCGGCATCGCAGGCGGTTGTGCGGTGCCGGGCGTCATGGCCACACGGACCCTGCGCAGCCCCAAGGAGAAACTTGCCACCCTGCTGACCGCGCCCTTTATGCCTTGCGGAGCGAAGCTGCCGGTCTTTCTGCTGCTGGTTGCAGCCTTCTTCTCCGAGCACAAGGCCCAGGTGATGTTTTCCATCACTCTTTTCGCCTGGATCATGGCCCTGCTGGTTTCAAAGCTGGTGCGTTCGACGATCATCAAAGGGGAGCCGACTCCTTTTGTCATGGAACTGCCCCCCTACCGCATGCCGACCCTGCGCGGAGTCGTGATCCACGCCTGGGAGCGCGCCTGGCAGTACGTTAAAAAAGCGGGCACCGTCATCCTGGCTGTTTCCATCATCCTGTGGGCCGCGATGACCTTTCCCGGGCCGCCGGCTGAGGAGGTCCTACAGTTTGAAGCTCAGCGGCAGAGCGTCGCGGCGGCCACACTCAGCGAAGAACAACGTGAAACCAGACTGGCCGAGATCAACAATGCCGAGGGGCAGGCGGCGATCCGTCACTCCGTGGCAGGACGCATCGGAACCTTCTTCGAGCCCGTCAGCCAGTGGGCCGGTTTCGACTGGCGCACCAACATCGCCCTGGTCGGCGGTTTTGCCGCCAAAGAGGTCATCGTCTCCACCTTCGGCACCGCCTATTCGCTGGGCGAACTGGATCCGGAGGAATCCACCTCCCTTTCCTCCCGTCTGGCGGCCGATCCTACGTGGAACAAGTACACGGCATTGGCCCTGATCGTCTTCGTGCTGCTCTACGCGCCCTGCTTCGTGACCGTGGTCACCATGGCTAAAGAGTCATCCTGGCGCTGGGCCCTCTTCGCAATGACCTTCAACACGGCCCTGGGCTTTATCTTCGCCGTGCTGATTTTCCAGGTCGGCAGCCTGCTGAGCTGACCAAAGGAGCAAACCATGTCAAGCTTTTGGGATATATCCATCACCGTCGCGATCATCGCAGGAGCCGTTTTCTATCTCTACCGCCGGTTCGGGGCAACCCGGGCCGGCGGGGATTGCGGCTGTTCCAGCGATCCGACCAGCCAGAGCAAAAAAACAGGACCGGCCCATTCGGGATGCGAAGGGTGTGGCTGCTGCAAGCATTGAACCTCTGGATCAGCCGCCCCGCAGCATCATGAGCTGGGTATAGGCGATAAAGCCTCCAATGACAACAGCGAGAATCAGCAAAATAAACACCATCTTCTTAGACATATTTTCTCCTTGATTATTTGGATCTTTTTGCCGCCAATCCCTCGCGCAGGATATTGACACCTCCGAACATAATCTTTCAGCCTCCTGAAGTTCGCTTTCAGGCTCCGCCATACTGATCCTTTCGACAAAAATCCTTCCCGGTATCGCCAGACAACCATCTATTTCTTTGGCCTTCGTCGGAAAAGTTTAACATACACAACGTGACATACTTTGTGGAAAGAACATTGCTTGGTAAACTGAGTGCGTACCAGAGTTTCCGGTTACAATTTGCCAAATTTGTTCTGATTTCAAAGTTTTAGTTTTCTCAGACATAGAGAAAGCAACCCAGGTGGGAAATCTGATGGGGAGACAATCGATCGAGATCAGTTACGCTGTTCGCCTGCGGGTGATCGGCAAGTATTTCGGCCAGCTCAGTCTTGTTGTTGCTGTTCTGACACTGGTGCCGCTTGCCGTTGCCCTCGGCTACGCTGAGTTCGGCCTGGCTTTGCGCTACGCGGTCGTTGCCGCTGCGATGGCCGTTATTGGGATGCTGCTGGCGCGGATCCGCGCCGGCAGCAGAGTCCAGCCCAATGAAGCGATGGTTCTGGCCGCGTTGACTTTTCTAATCACTCCGCTGCTGATGACCTATCCGATGATGGGCGCAGGATTAAGCTTTGACGACGCTTTGTTCGAAGCGATTTCAGCCGCCACCACAACCGGCCTCAGCACCCTGACAACGGTGGAAGACAAATCACCGGTTTTTCTGTTTGCGCGGTCCTGGATGCAGTGGTACGGCGGGTTGGGAGTGGTCGTCCTGTCGCTGGCCCTGCTGATGCGCCCGGGAATTACGGCCAAGAGCCTGGCCGTCACCGAAGAGGTGACCGATGATCTGGTGGGAGGCACCAAAGCTTACGCGCGGCGGGTGGTCATCATCTATGTGATCCTGACCAGCATCGGCATCACTGCACTGCTGTTGGCCGGCAGCGGATTGTTCAACGCCGTTGTCTACACCCTGGCTGCTGTGTCGACGGGCGGGTTCGCTCCTCACGACGCCAGCCTCGGCCATTTTTCCGGCGGCATAATCCCCTGGTTGACCATTCTGACCTGTCTCGCCTGCGCTCTGCCGCTGGCTTTGTACGGAAGACGCGAGAGGTGGAGGGCTTTCTTCCAGGATCTGCAGTTGCGTGGGCTGCTCCTGCTTTCTCTGTTCGTGAGTCTGGCATTGAGTGCCTGTCTGTATTTCTACATGCAGCAACCCTGGGACCAGGCGCTGTTCCACGGACCGCTGCTTGCCCTCTCAGCTCAGACGACAGCCGGCTTCGCCACCTTCAACCTTGGAGAGCTTGATCCTGTTTCCAAACTGATCACGATCCTGTCCATGGCTGTCGGCGGCGGCATAGGGTCCACTGCTGGAGGGATCAAAATACTGCGCTTCATCATCCTGCTGCGGCTGGTGCAGCTGACCTTGGTAAAAACCTGCCTGCCCCCCCACGCGGTGCTTGATCAACGCCTGGGAGGACACCGGCTTGCGGATGATCAGATCCGCCAGGCTCTCCTTTTGTTCCTGCTTTTTTTTACGGTTATCGCCTTCTCCTGGCTCCCCTTCCTGATGTTGGGCTACGATCCACTGGATGCGCTTTTCGACGTGGTTTCAGCCACCGGCACCGTAGGGCTCTCCTGCGGGGTGGTCGGTCCGGACCTGCCGGTCGTGCTTAAGGCCGTGTTGTGTGTAAACATGCTGATGGGCCGGCTTGAAATCCTGGCCTGGCTGGTCATACTCTATCCAAGAACCTGGTTTGGCAACCGTGTGGAGGAATCATGAGGATTGTGTTTGTGGGCGCCAGCGAGCTGACCATAACGACTGCCCGTCTGCTGATGGATCGCGGCAACGAGATCATTATTATCGATTCCGACAAGAACAAGATCGAAGAACTCTCGGAAAACCTCGATTGCAGTTTCCTGCATGGCGACGGCAGTCATCCGCAGATTCTGCGCGAAGCCGACCCAAAGCATACAGACATTCTTTTCTGCCTGACGGACAACGACCAGAACAATATCATCGCCGCTCTGGTGGGAAGGACCCTTGGATTCAAACGCGTCGTCCTCAACATCCATGAATGGGAGTTCGAAAATATCTGCCTGGAATTGGGGCTCGAAGACATCATCATCCCTTCTCGCACCATCAGTCGCTATCTGGCAGACATGGTAGCCGGAGTAGACATTCTGGAACTCTCCACGGTCATGAAGGGGGAGGCACGCTTTTACACCTTCACGATCGATCAGGAACACACCCATCAAACCATCGACGACCTTGAACTACCCGATCAGGCCCGGGCAATCTTCTTCTACCGCGATGGTGATTTTTTTCTGACCGAGAAAGACATTAAATTGCAGGAAGGAGACGAACTTGTCCTGATCTGCCACAGCGAAGTGCTCGACAAACTAAAGGAGAAGTTCTCGCCATCACAGACCGCAAGCAATCACAATCACGACACGCAGGAGCAATCCAGCGGAAAAGAGTAAAGCGCTTCTACGAGATCCTCTTCCTGCTCCAACACCCTCAACGCCTGTACAGCCGATGCTCGGACATTTTCGTTTTCATGTCTGAGCAGATCGCGCAAAGCGGGTAAAGACTGCGGAGCGAAGGCGGTTAGGGCATGAGTAGCACGGGCACGAATACGCCAGGTCTGATCCTCGACCAATCGAACCAAAAGTGATGGCGTCGCAAAAAGTCCGTCCTACGGCGTTACGGCGCTTTTTCAGGACCTCGACATACCTGATGTATGCCTTCGCCCCTTTAACCGAGGCCACGGCACGACAGCGTCCAATCGTTGCCATCGTTCCCTTATCCCGATACTGAAAAGGTTCCCGTTTGGACTTCCCCTCGCCGGCTTCAATTTCCGACCGGATGTTTTTTGCCACATGCTGCCCCATCTGGATCGCAGCCGGAGCGACACCTGGAACAGTTTTTTGAGTCAAAGAATCAACAGCATGCGCCAGGTCCCCAGCGACGAAGACTTCCGGATGCCCCGGGAGGGACAAATCCGGGTTGACGGGGACCCTCCCAGCCTTATCAAGAGGAACTCCCAGCGTCTGTGCGAGGGGCGCCCCGCGCACACCGGCCGCCCAGATAATATTTGCAGCAGGCAAAACCTCTTCTCCAAGCTCGACTTCACCCTCGCGGAAATCCGTGACGGGGCAGTTCAGGCGCACCTCAACCCCCATGCGCTCGAGTTGCTTCCGGGCAGACTGTGACGATTCTTCCGGCATTGCGGGGAGCAGCCGGCTTCCCGCCTCAATGAGAATCACCCGGGCGGTTGTAGTATCGATAAACCTGAAATCGCGCGGGATCGCATGGGCGGCAATTTCCTTGAGAGCCCCGGCCAGCTCAACCCCCGTGGGGCCACCTCCCACCACCACAAAGGTCAGCTTGGCACGACGCGCTTCATAATCGGTTTCCCATTCAGCTTCTTCGTAGGCGAGCAGCACCCTGTTGCGGATTTTCAGGGCATCTTCGACCGTTTTGAGTCCCGGGGGAAAATGAAGGAGTTTAATCCTGAAAGGTGACAGGCCGATTTTCGCAAAGGGAAAGAAGCATGTCCCTTTTTTCAGAATATCATCATGCCAAACCGAGGGGAAGCAGGGCTCACAGACAGTCCAGGGCACCACACAGATAATCGAACCCGACCCTCTCCTGTTCCAGCCGAATCCGCTCTCCCCAATGATTGTCGCGCAACTGATCGTAGAGGGCGGCTTCTTCTTTGTTTAACTTATCGAGGTTTGCCGTTTCAGGCTTCATCTCCTGCCCCCAGAGCCGTCGATGGCCCAGAAAGGTCCGGCGGTCCATGAGGAAGGATCGAGCGTGGGGGAAAAACCTGCGCAACTGATTAAGAATAGCAAAGCCGTGGGTATCGATATCGCCCCAATAGTGGATCTCTTTCTCATTCAGCCAGGGGGCGGAGGCGAGGTTTTCGAAACCGTATCCGGCGCCGAAAATCACCAGCGCCTCGGGAACCTCCGTAAAAGCCAGGAAGTTGATCTCGTTTTCGGTGATAAAAACTTTCGAGACCGGCAACTCAAGAGACGAGAATGACCGCTGTGTCAGGGTGATGTCCTGCTCCTCCTGGCCCGGAAGGAGACGGAGGCTGGAATCAAGCACACGAAAACGCACCCGTAGAGGTTTATCCCGAAAGCCGTAGCGGCGACAGAACCCCGCGACACCGCTGTGAGAAGGATCAATGGCGTCTGCGGGCAGAACCAGATCGAGCAATTCGGACAAAACGCCGCGATGTCTTTCGATCAGCTTGGTGTGGACACCCGCAAGATCGATCTGGCGCAGATAAATCCCAGGGCGGGGATGCTCCCGCAGCCAATGGGCAACCGCCAGCAGGCGGGTCCAGTCATCGGCCAGTTCCAGCGCCCGCAGCGGTCGCTTGATCAGCCAGGGGATCAGCTGCGGCAGAGATTTCCGGGTTTCTTCCACGATGGCCGCAAGACGCTGCGCGTCCTTCTGTCTTCCAGTCAGGCTCAGAGCGTCGTCCAGGGAATCTACCCAGATTTCCGCCGGGACGGCATTGGCACCAAGAATGCGGTGATTGACGTTACGCCATACCAGCCGATAATGCTTCGCCTCGCCGTCAAGGCGCGCAATCCAGTTGCGCACTTCGTCAAAACGTTCCGCCAGCTCTTTGGACCCGGGCCCCTTGAGAGTGATTCGCCGCGGGAAAAGCTCCTCTCCGCCCACCAGCTGCGCCGGCAGCAGGCCGCGGTCCCAGAGCCTTCTCACCTGGGCACGCACATCGGCGGGGGTCGTCCAGCTCATGCCTGCTGCCTCTGCTTCTCGGCCCGGTATTCTTCGATACTCAGATTGCGCAGCACGGAGGTGCGGCCGTTTTCGTTATGCACAAAACCGACGCCGGCGACGAAGGGCTCGATGATGTGGATCTTCTGCAACGGCGTGACGATGAGCAGCTGCAGGTTGAGCTGAGCGAAAAGTTTGAGTCCGTACTGAGCCGACTCATCGGAACCGCGCCCGAAGGCCTCATCAATCACCACGAAGCGGAAAGAGCGCGAGCGCACCGCACCCCATTCGAGGCCGAACTGGTAAGCAAGGCTTGCCGCCAGCACAGTGTAGGCGAGCTTTTCCTTCTGCCCGCCCGACTTGCCCCCTGAATCGGCGTAATGTTCATACTCGTTGTCGTCTTCGCGCCAGCGCTCGCTGGCGGCAAACACGAACCAGTTGCGCACGTCGGTGACCTTGGCGGTCCAGCGCCGATCCTGCTCGGTCTGCCCCTCACGTCCGCGGAAGCGCTCGATGATGCGCCGCACCTGCAGAAATTTGTTCTCGGAATACTGGGCGTCGTTGGAGCCGGTCAGCGCCCCTTCCGTACAGGCGCGCAATTCGGCCTGAAAATCGCGGATATCCACATCGGGAGCGGCCTGGGTCTCCAGCACGATATAGCGACCGGGGTTGTAATCGATCTGAATCAGCGATTCGTTGATACGGGCGATGCGCTCCTTGATGGTTTCACGCTCCCGGGAGAGCTGCGATTGAAAATTGGCCACCTCGCGGATGGTATTTTCGTTGAGCAGCTCCTTGAAACGCGCCTCGAAACGGGGCAGATCATCGGCCTGCAACTGATCGAGCATGGCGCGATAGTCGCCGGCGGCTTCCACTGCCACATCCACCTCCTGGGTTTCCAGGGGATAATCGGTCTGAAACTGGCGCATGGCGTCGATGATTTTATCCCGCAGGCGTCCCAGCTTCTTGTCTTCGGCATCGATGCGCGCCTGCAGCCAATCGCGCATATCGCGCTCGCGGTTGTCGCAGGATTCCACCGTGAGCTGCTGATCGCCCAGCGCCTCATCGCGCAATACGGCAAGGTGATCGAACTGCGCATTCTGATCCGGAGTCGCATCCTGATGCACGGCTTCGGCCTGGCGTCGCAGTTCCTGGGCATCGCTGCGCTTTTGTTCGGTCCTGGAGCGTTTGTCGTAGCGATCCTTGAGGTGCTGATCCGTTTCAGCCAGCGCCTTTTCCACCTCCTGCAGCTGGTCGGCGAGGGTTTTCAGAACGTCAGAGGCAGCTTCAAGGTCGGCTTTTTCATCTTCCAGGCGGGAGATCTCGAGCGCCAGAGGACGCCAGTCCAGCTCGCCAAAATCAGGATATTCATCGAGCTTGGATAACAGCCCGAGGCGTTCTTTGAGAACATTCTGCTCCTTCTGCAGAGAGGAGATATGTCCGCCCGTTTCTGTCAGTTCCATTTCCAGAAGACGGGCTTTTTCTTCCAGGGCGGCAATTTTGGCGGCGTTGCTCCAGCCCAGCACATAGCGGCTGCGGTCGTCGATCCGGTGCCGGTCGTCTTTTTCGTGGCGCTCCCCCGGTGCCTTGATCTGGCCGGCGCGGGTGATGGCTTTTGTCTCGCGCCGGAACTGCTCCTGGTCGTTGCAGCAGGCCAGATCGAAGCGATGGGCCACCTCGCGCTCGAGCCAGTCGTAAAAGGCTGAATCAGGCTTGACCAGAATCTTGCGGGCGAGAGAATGGGGATGCAGGGACGGCAGCTCCGCAGGCGCCCTTTCGCGTACCCGAAAGTAAACCAGCCGCCCACGCAGGTGGGTCGCATCGACCCATTCGGCCACGCGCGCATAGTGCTGGTCGGGCACCAGCAGAGACAGTCCAAAATTACGCAGCAGGCGCTCGACGGCTCCCTCCCAGTCACGCTCATCTTCACGGACCTGCAGCAACTCGCCGGCAAAAGGCATATCGTCTTCGGCAAGATCAAGGGCCCGGCACAGGGCGCGACGCACCGCGACCTGCTTTTCGTCAATGTTGCTGCGGCGCGCCTTCAGACCGCGGATCTCCTCCTGCAGCTTTTCGTGCTCGCTGCGCAGCTGGGCGAAGGAGACTCCAGCTTCATTGAGGTCATTCTGAATCCGTGCTTCATTCTCCAGGGTCTGCTCACGCAGGTCGGCACACTGGCGACGACGAACCAGAAAATCCTCTTCGTTGTCGGCCGGGACCAGTTCCAGTCCCTGCATCAATTCAGCATAGCGTTCGGCTTTATGCCGACAGCGTTGCAACTCACCCTGTTTGCGGCGGATTTCTTCGGCAAGGGTCTCAATGCGATCGCCACCCTGCTCGGCAATGGTACGGCGCAACTCACGTTCCCGCACCTGCTGCTCGTGACGCTGTACTTCCAGACGGGCAATGCGAGTCTGGTGACGCTGAAGCTCTTCATCCAGGGATTCGAGGCGTTTGTCCAGCAGTGCCATCTTGAGGCCGGCAAACCAGGGGCGCAGCCCCTCCCGGCAGGCGCGCAGGTTGTCCCGGGACTGCACCATCTCGCCGTGCCGTTCGCAGTCCGCCACCAGGGGCTCGAGCATCTCCACCTGGCGCTTGGCTTTAAGAACAGCTTCGTGGGCCCGGTTGAGGTCGTCGAAATGGCCGATCAACGCGCTGATGCGCGGCGCCACATCGAAGGGCTCAAGCATATGATTGCGGACGAAATCCGTGAGATTGCCCACCGATTTAAGGGAAACGGTCTGCAGGAACAGATCAAGAGCCTGCTCGTTGTCGATGCCGAAACGCCGCCGGAACCAGGCTCCGTAAGGGGGGAAGCTGTCAAACAACTCCGCTTTGTCGCCCCGCAGACGTTTGCGCAGCTGCGCGATATCGGTCCCGAAGCGGGAAAAATCGGCAGAGATGGAAAGATCGCGCTCACAGGCGACATAAAAACGGGCCGGCTGCCCCTGAACATCCTTCATCCAGAACACCTGGGCCAGGGTCACCGTTTTGTTGTAACCGGCGTTGTGGAATACGCCCAGAATGACCGAAAAACTGTTGTGGTTACGCAGGGCCACCGGCTTAACGCTGCCGAGGGTATCCTGACGCTCCGACTTGTAGTAGCCCAGCACATAGGAGCGCAGGGAGCGCTCTCGGGCATCGGCCCCGGCGGCCTTGTTGTAGGAGATGCGCTGACTCGGCACCAGCAGAGTGGTGACGGCATCCACCAGGGTCGATTTCCCCGAACCGATATCGCCCGTCAGCAGCGAATTCCTGCCATCGAGGTTCAGCGTCCACACCTTGGAGTCGAAGGTCCCCCAGTTCAGGACCTCCAGGCGCTGCAGTCGGAATCCGGCCAGTTTGTCGTCGCCAATGAATTCAAGCTCCAGGGTTTCACTCATCGTCACCCTCGTTCTCCCCAGCCCGTTCCTGTTGCCCGGTCAGTTCCAGTTGCCCAGTCAGTTCCTGTTGATATTCAGCCAGCCGCCGGTCGAATTCGGCCAGCCACTGGGCATCGACAAACGCCTTGATGATGCGTCGCACCTCGAACATCTTCTCCTGCCCACGCAGACGGCGCACAAAACCGAGTTCGGCGATCTTGTTGAGATGGGTGTCCACCTGATCGATCAGCCGGGTTTCGTTACTGCCTGCAGGGAGAAAAACCCGGATCAGGTCGACCACTTCGTCGCGGGACAGAATCAGGCGGGTTTCGCCGCCCCCGGCATCGGATTCCGCCAGCTTCTTGCGCAGCAGCGCCAGCAGCAGGCTGACGGGAAAAGAAAGACGGCGGCGCGCAACAAGACGCGGCAGCTTGCTCCCCTGCTCCTCGTCATCATCGGGCCGCGAGCGCAGAAAGGCGTAACCTTCAGCCTCGTCAAGCATGAGTTCAAGCCCCAGGACGGCGACATAGTCGCGCACCCGAGCCTGCAGATTGAGGAGGCCATTCCACAGGGGCGTATTTTCATCCTGGTAAATGACGCCCTTAAGCAGCGGGATAACGACTTGAGAGAGGTCGCCGTCGTTTTCTCCTGCGGGGATCGGTTCGGGGTGAGTTTGGTTCATCCGTTCTTCCTCAAAAAGACTATGCGCGGCAGACGGGCGCGACGGACCGTTCCCTCTTCGGTGCGCCATTCGATCAGATCCTGCTGCTCCTCGTCAACCACAGCTTCGGGCCAGTCGCCGGCCAGATGCAGATAGGTCAGCAGCTCCGCCAGGCCATGGCGCAGGGGATGGCGGGCAACGACCTCGCCGAGAGTAACCTGGGAGCGCTCCTGCAGAGCCTGGCGCAGGTTGCGCAGCAGCTCGGCGCGATCCACCACAACCTGAGCATAAAGGGCCGCCGTATCAATGTCCGTTTCACCGCTTTCCAGCTCCACATCGGCAATCACCGGTTTGACCGGCGGGCTGTAAAGGGGGCGTTCAAAAGGCAGATCAACGCGTGGAGCGCTCTCCGCCAGCTCCATGAAATCGCGAGGGGGTGGAGTCTCTCTCACCGCCAAGGCGCGCCCCTCAATGTCGTGCAGGATATCCATGATGCGGCGATTCTCCAGCCAGGCTTGGTCGTCGAGAAAACGCCGCAGCTGCTGTGACAGGCGCGCAACGGTACGCTGAGTATGTTCGCCGGCTTCCAGCCAGTCGTAATGCACCCGCCGCAGGCGCGCATCAGGGTGCATCTCGGCAATGGGCTCAAGTTCGAGAACCTGTTCGAGCAGATGACTCAACTCTTCCTGGCGACGCTGGGACATGAGAAAATCCCAGAAGGCACGAAAGCTTTTGCCCTGGTCGGAATCGGCGATGGCATCGCGCTCGCCCATGATCTCTTCGAGCAGCGTACCTTTGGCGCCCTCCCACAGGGCGATGCGCTCGCGCACCCGCCGATCGAGAGTGCGGAAATTGTGCTCCACCTCTCGAAAGTCGGTGAGCAGTTCGCGGGCGAGCTGCAGAAACTGCTGAAAGCGATCCTTCAAGGCGGTTGCATCCAACAGCGGGATATCGCCATCGAGGATGCGGGCAATTTCGGCGTCGATTTCGTTCCGGCGCTTGTGCAACTCCGCGATGCGCGTTTCGGGATCGGTCTGGCTGCCTTCACTCATCTGCCGCAGCAGCTCAAACAGGGTCAGCAGCCGCGACTCGGTCCCCACGAAAGCGCGCTCGGTCAGGCTCTCCAGCCAGGCGATGGCTTTTTCCGTCGCCGGAGTCAGGTCGAAATGAGGTTCATCTGAGCCGGCAGGATAGAATTTACGCAGCCAGCCCTTCTCGTTATCTGCCCAGTCGTTGAGATAGGCGGCGGCCGAACGCGGAAACGCCTCTTCTCCATACCGGTCGCGCAGAGCGAAAAGCTCGTCCTCAAGCGCTTCGGCCAGATCGGCCTGCGCCATGGTGCGCACGTTGGGCGCGATAAAAACCCGGTGCAGAAAGCTCGCCACCAGAGGGGCATGATCTGAACGCAGCAGTCGCCAGGCGGGATGGTTTTTGCGCAGAAGGTCAAGAGTGGTGTAATCGAGAGACATGAAGTGAGTCTTTGCTGCGAAAAGTTTCTTGCTGAGCACCCTTCAGGTACGATCATTCGCAGCTGAAAAGAGCTGGCTTGACCGGCGTTGAATATTCAAGCGTTGATTAGCCTGCGTTGCAGAAGCGTCTGCATGTCACGCCGCCCGTCCACAATCAGAAGAACGTAGACAAAGTCATCGATGATTCTGTAAACAATGCGATACGGCTTAAAGAAAACCTCCCGGTATTCCTGAATCCCGATATCGAGTAATTCTTTGGGAGAGGCTCCCCGCAAGGGATTTTCTGTCAGACTTTCAAAAGTTTTTTCTATCCGATCAAGGACATTATCCGCCTTTCCCTCGACATCAAGGTGAAAAATATAATCATAGATATCCTCGAGGTCGTGAGCAGCGTCCTGCGTTAAATAAACCTGAAACGGCATCAAAAGCGCTCCCGCCGCTCCCGCAAGCGTCTGACGATTACGCCAGCAGGCTGGACCTTCCCTTCTTCAATTTGACGAGAACCAAGAGCAAGCATTTTCAGCAACGCCATGGTTTCCTGCATCTGCTCATAACTTTTAATGTTCTGGATGACCGCCTTCGCTTCGCCATTCTGAGTAATAACCAGGGGCTCACCCTGCTCTCCAAGATTGCGCACAATCTCTGCGGCATGAGCTTTGAGATAGCTGATTGGCTTGATCTGGCTGCTGAGTCTCATGAACACCTCCCTAGAGACTAAATATAGTCCATAAAAAGTCGTCAGTCAAACCTTCAAAATCAGATAGCGCTCGCGGAAGGATTTGCGATCTGAAAGGCCAAGGGCGGATTGCAGCGCCTCGCGGTCCATTTTGCCTGGATCGCCGCCAGTAGATCACTGCCTTAGCCTTGAAAAATCCGGGCAAAATTATACCCCTTGGTCACCGCCAGGCCTAACGGCCCGGCAAAGAAGACAGCACCAACATCAACGAGATTGAAGTTCTGGCTGGATTCAAAACGAGAGAATACCCCATCAAGAGAACCTGTCAGGTTCAGTTGCTGCCACAGGCTATTCAGGCACGTTGTCCCTGTTGGCCAGCAATGTCGACGTTAACCAGAATGACCATCGTCTGCTTTCCTGGTTGGGCACTTGCCAGGTCGGCCTGTGCAACATCGCACCAGATTCGGAGACCTGGACAGGTCCACCCCCGCAGATATCTCCCACATGATGAAATAAGGGGATTGTCCCCATCAGGGGAAAAGTGGTATAAGGAAGCATCAATCCATGAACCGCAGGGGTGATCCCTGCGGTTTTTATTTTTTCTGAAAAAGGACTTTCCCACGCAATGATCAGTGCATCAAACATCTCTCTCGCCTATGGCAAGAGAGTGATCTTTAAAGACGTTAACATCAAGTTCACCCCCGGCAACTGTTATGGACTAATCGGCGCCAATGGTGCCGGCAAGTCGACCTTTCTCAAGATCCTGGCCGGTGAAAACGAAACCGACAAGGGCGAGATCAACGTCACCTCGGGCGAGCGCATCGCCATGCTGCGCCAGGATCAGTTCGCCTTTGATGAGCAAACCGTTTTCAACACCGTTATCATGGGGCACAGGCGGCTTTACGAGGTCATGATCAAGCGCGAGGCGATCTACGCCAAGGCTGACTTCAACGAAGACGACGGCATCCGCTCCGGCGAACTGGAAGCCGAATTTGCCGAGATGAACGGCTACGAGGCTGAAACCGAGGCAGCAGTGCTGTTGAATGGCCTCGGCATCCCGGAAGAGCTTCGCCACAAGAAAATGAAAGAGCTTGAAGCCGGCGATAAAGTGCGGGTGCTTCTCGCACAGGCCCTTTTCGGCAACCCGGACATCCTGCTGCTTGACGAACCGACCAACCACCTCGACCTCGAATCGATCACCGCCCTTAACAACGGCTTGATCGACTTTCCAGAAGTGGTCCTGCTCTCCTCGCACGATCATCAATTCGTCAATACTGTCGCCAACCGGATCATCGAGCTCACGCCGTCCGGCATCATCGACCGGGTGATGAATTTCGAGGAATATCTGGACAACCCCGAGATCACCCGCATGCGCGAACAACTCCACCAGGGACACGCCGAACTGTCACTGTAACCCTCTTTCTCAAGGAGTGCTCCATGGCCAAAAAACCCAATTACAATTTTGAAAAACGAAAAAAAGAACTGGCGAAAAAGGCCAAAAAAGAGGAAAAGCGGCTACGCAAGCGTCCAGACACAGAAACTGCTGAAGACACAGCAAACGACGAGACGGATGGAGAGCAGGAAAGCGACTCTGAATGAAGGATATTTCAACAAACAAAGATCTTTTCGTGTCCGACATCTCATTCAACGCCACAGAAGACGACCTGCAGAAACTTTTTGCGATCTGCGGGACGGTGCGTTCGGTTCACCTGATCAATGATCGTGTCTCGGGGCAGTTCAAGGGCTGCGCTTTTGTGTGCATGAGCACTGCAGACGAAGCCCGGGATGCCCTCAACATGCTCGACGGTGCCCGCCTGGTCGATCGCTGCATCCGCATCAAACCGGCGCGTCCCAAAAAAAACACTGCATCTGTCATGGAGACGGCTCAGGAAAAACCCCGGCGCACGCGGCGCTCAACAAAGAGAAAGTAAATATCTGCTCCAAGAGAGCCGTTTCAGAGCCTGAAGCTTTCCTTGCTCAAGGTGCGGGGTAATCCCATTTGACACCCGTTATTTTAACGGAGTCATTTTGAGGCGCTTGGAAATCGCCTTGGCCAGCTTGGCGTATCCTTCGGCGTTGGGGTAGGTCTCTTCCGTGCTCAACTCCTCCCGAGAGAGGATATTGGTCAGTGAGTTGATCTCAATGCGGACGTCCATTTCGCGGGAAATCTCTGAATAGAACGTTGCCGGCTGGAGGAAATGGGCCGGCGGGGGAACAGCGATCAGAAGAACTTCGGCATCGGCTTCCTTGATGAGCCGAATCATCGCTTCGAGATTAGCGACGAGCTTCTTCGCCTTGAGTCCCTGCCTCATGTCTGCGCCGCCATGGCAAAGGATCACCAGGTCGGGACGCACCTCGGCGAGAACCCCGGGCAGCCGCTCCAGCCCTTCTGCGGTGGTCTCCCCGGGCACCCCGGCGTTGACCACCTTACGGTCTATCAATCGCTCGAGCACCGCGGGGTACCCTTCTCCTTTTTCGGCGCCGGTGCCGTAAGTATAATCATCACCGAAAGCCAGGATGACTGCGTCTTCGGGAAGAGCCTCCAGGTCGCGCTGACAGCCGACAAAAAAGGGTAACAACAGAACCAAGAACAGCAGGAGGAAAATACGATACATCAGGCACTACCCTTCAAATGATGTTCAATAATAAGCCAGGTCGGGCCAATGAGCTGGGTCGGACCTGCATAACATAGCATAATGTGCCAGACGCGCCCCGGCAAAAAGTACGAGATGCGCTTGCATGGCATTCCATCCCCCCCCTTTAACATTTCATTTCATAGCCAAAATGGGCCGCTTAAAGCCTGAAAAAAGGTGCAAAAACGGTTCTTTGAGCCTAGTTTCAAATACCTGGGTTGGTCTGCCCCCGGACCGATCCGGACCAGATAAAACAGCAGACTCACCGCCGACTTACTTCTTGAACCGCTCCGCAAGGGCCGCAAAGGGTGAATGTACCAACGAGGCGCCCCCCGTCTCGTTCGGAGAACTATCCGCGTCCCGCTGCTCCTGTATGCCCCGGGTATGTTCGTGATCGTGACAATAAATGCACAGAAGTTCCCAATTGCTGCCGTCGGGCGGGTTGTTGTCGTGATTGTGGTCTCTGTGGTGTACGGTCAGCTCACGCAGTTTCTTCCCTTCGAATTCGCGAGCACAACGCCCGCAGACGTGAGGAAACAATTTCAGTGCTTTCTCCCGATAACTGGCTTGCCGCTGCGCTTCTTCCTTGCGCATATCAGCAACGAGACGTTCGCGTTGTTCATCAGTGGTGTTTTTCGGCATGGGCTCCTCTCTTCCATCCGGTTGACCTACTGTTACGCACAAGGGGTCAGGCTTGACAAATGGGGATTCGCAATCATTCCCTGAATTGCTTCAAAGCGCTCCTCCAGGGGTGAATCACTCTCGATCCGCATCTCAAGCCTTCGAGCCGCCTGACTCAAACTCGACACATCCTGCTTGATCTCCCTTCCAAGATCGACCATCGTCAACATCTCAGTTTCTCGCACAAGCAGAGACGCCATGGCACGCGCTTCCGAGATCTTACGCACTCGGCTGCGACTGGCAAGTTCGGCTTTTCTCAAGCCATAAGCGCGGCATACAGCTTCGATTAAGGTTTCAAGAGTCAGCTTTCCTCTCGCGGGCTCTTCGGCTTGAGACAGTGCCTCTTCGATAAACCTGTCGTCACCCAGTGCCCTGCCCTCAAATGAACCAGTATGGAATTCTTTGCGATACCCCTCTTCCATACCATCTTCAATAAAGCGATGGTAGCGTTCAGCGTCGGGGAATTGACCGAGGACCCAGTCGGTCGTCAGCCAGGGAGGTTTCTCACCGCCGAGATAAGCACAATGGCTTGACCATGGATAGCTCTCCGGACGCGCCACCATGCCGGCTCGAATGGGATTGAGATGAATGTAGCGCATCAGTTCGAGTAAATAACTGTCAGCATCGATTAGCAGCGCCTTGTAGCGCCCCTGGAAAAGATGACCGGTTCTTTTATATCGCCGGTTGAAATACTGTGTATATCGAAAGCCGAGATTCTGCATGATGCGGGCAAGAGGTATTTCCTTGACCTGTACGGCAAGATGAAGGTGATTGCTCATCAGGCAGAAGGCGTGGATGCGGTGGCCGAATCGTTCAGTGCCGGCTTGAAGCAGAAAGAAAAAGCGGGATCGGTCCGCTTCGTCAAGGAAAGTATCCTGGCCATCGTTTCCGCGGAGGATGACGTGGTAGGCAGCACCTGGAAAATGAATGCGAGGTTTTCGGGGCATAGCGCAATCCTACAAGGGTTTCCCCATTTGTCAAGCCTGACCCGAAATGCGAAGCCTGACCCGAAATGGAGGCACTGCTGGGCTCCTGAGCAAATCACCAATAACGGTTTGAGTGGATCGAGAGAAGGAATGAGCGCCTGCCCCGGCGGCCCGGTGGAAGCAGGTTTTTCGTCGGCCTGACCAGATTATCAAACAGGCTCGGGCCTGGTGCGGCAGGGCAGGACGCTCTTTTGTGGGTGGCGGCTGCATGCGTGGTGCGGCAACCGGGAGATCGGGCAGTCAATGGGTGACTTGCGCGATCGCCTCTCTGACTTCCTTCCGGAACTTGTCCGATGGCGTGACAACAACGTCGCATTTGCCGACATGGGCCTTGAAACGATCGGTCTGCTGGTAGTTCTCGTAGATCTGGCGCAGGCGATCGGCCATGGCCTGTACTTTCGGCGGCTCGACGTTGTCGCGTTCCACCAGGGTTTTAAGGTTGTTGATCTGCCCGTCCTCGATCCAGGCAATGCCGAACTTCTTGGGCGGCTTGCCGATAAAGACAAAGGCGCGGTCATCGCCCGGGACAACCTCCAAGGGCTGCTTGGCCTCGTCGGACAGGGTTTCGATGTGATCCTTGAATTTCTCCAGGCGGTTCACAACGGGGCTGGAAGGATTGATTTCGGGATAATCGTTTTTGCTGCCGAACAATTTGTTAAAAAATCCCATTTCAAGCTCCTTTTCTGCCGACAAAAAACCTTTATTTTTTAACATTATACAAGTTAACGCATAAAGCAACCCATTTTTAAAAAACCGTTATAAACGCAACGTGCCGGATACTAAAAAAGCCCCGGAAAGAAGCTCTCCGGGGCTTTTGAAACGTCGGTGAAAACCGATCAGATTTTACGCACATTCGATGCCTGGGGACCTTTTTGTCCCTGGGAAACGTCAAATTCAACGCGCTCCCCTTCGGCGAGACTTTTGAACCCGTCGCCACCAATTGCACTGAAATGCACGAAAACATCAGGTCCGTTGTCCTGCTCGATAAAACCGAACCCCTTGGCATCGTTGAACCATTTGACTGTACCTTGAGCCATTGTCTTTTTTCTCCTTGTTCTCCGTTCTGGAATCTTCGGGATCCCACCGATAAACCGATGGAACCAAGCAATTAACTAATGTTTAACCGGAAAACAAAAAAACGCAACAGGAAAAAAGACATTCGCCCAAAATAATTTATCTCATTTTAGCGGGCCACAACCTGGAATTACGCTTCTCCGGGCGGATTAGCTGCAGATTTGGCTGAGGTATTTCGTTTCTTTTTCTTCTCTACCTTGGGTGGGCGGCGCACCGTCCGTGGCAGTTGCAGGGTAAACACCGAGCCCTTATCCGGCGCGCTGCGCAGCTTCAGCGTGCCGCCGTTGCGGCGGGTCAGCTCCCGCACCAGCATCAGGCCGATGCCGCTGCCCTTCTCTCCCCTCGTTCCACGCTTGGAGAAGGCAAAATACTTGCTCATCAGCAATTTCTGTTCTTTGCGGGTGAGGCCGACGCCATGGTCGATCACCTCGATACGCGTTTTGCCGCCGCGCTTGCGACCGGTCAGTTCAACCTTGCCCTGGGGTCGCGAAAATTTGATCGCATTGCTGATCAGGTTGCGCAGGATGGAGCGCAACTCGGTGGGGTCGGCAAATATGCGCGTGTCATTCTCCAGGTTGTTGGTGATGGTGACCTCTTTATCGCGCCATTGATCGGCGAGGTCATTGACGATCTCATCGATCAGCTCCCGCGCCTCGATCAATTCCGGTTCAGGGGCTGCGTGCTGGCGACGCAAGCGGGCCCAGTTCAAAAGATTCTCAAGCATCTGGAAAGTGTTTGCGGCGCTTTGGTGGACATCGGAAATCAGTGTCGCGCGGTCTTCTTCGGAGAGATCCTCAGGGGGGTTCTGAAGCAGTTCGGTGTTACCGAGCAAGGTAGTAAAGGGGCTTCGCAGATCGTGGGCGATGACTTCAAGCAGCCGATTCTTCTCCCTGTCCGACTTCTGAAGACGCCCGGCCAGCACCATGGTATAAATGGTGGCGCTGCCGCCCAGAACGACAATCAGCGCGGTCTCAAACAGAGCTTCGGTAAAATTGAAGGGGGTCAGCGGGGCCTTGAACAGCACGTGGGGCAGATCCAGATATTCATTGAGCCAGATAAAGCCGATAATCACGGCGAAAGCACCGCCCTCGATCCATAAAATTTTTCTCCACAGTTTTTCCATCGTAATCCCGTTCCTCTCCTGACATGAAATCGCCCTGTACGCCTTAACCCGGGTTAGCGGGCGCAGACCAGAGACTCAACGGTCCACGATCATAACGCATCGTGCTGCCGGTGGCACCTGATTTTTCATTGGTCTGGGAAAATCCGATGAGACGCTGAATATCAGGTAGAATATCCAGAAAAATAGCCCTGGAAATTCTTATTGAAATCAGTAATTTACAGATTGAAATATTTCCTGTCGTGAACCGGCTTTTTGACATCACCCAAGGTTCATGTTAGTTTCTTGGCTGTCTTCGATTTTCGGCGGGTCTCCCGCCCGTGAAAAATAATTTCAGACGAAAGTGAGTCATGTTTTTTTATAGTCCATTTTTTATTTTGTTCAACACGAAATGTTCTACAACCATGCGCTGGATTTGTTCGATGCTCATCCACGCCGCACGACTCCCCTCTCGTCCACTCCCGCAAGCACCTATCTTCATCACCACCTGATCGTCATCTGCGGTTGATCCGTCTGGCTGATCGCGTTTCATGCATCGGCCGACCGTACAGAAAAGACTCAGGCGCGCAAGCGCAACCACATAAATAACCGGGGCATTGCCGTGCGCCCCCCAACGACAAAGGAGAAGTCATGCAGCAAGAATGGCAGCAGCAGTTGCGCCAATTCGTCAACACCACTGAATCTCTCGAAAAATTCGTCAACCTCACAGACGCAGAACGCAAAGCGCTGGAGGATAACAGGACCACCTGGGGCACGACACCCTATTTCGCTTCGCTGATGGACCCCGACGATCCCAATTGTCCGATCCGCAAGCAGGTCATCCCCTCTCCCCAGGAGAAGGTCAATAAATACGGCAAAACCGACTACCTGATGTGGAAGGAAAACCGCGCCACGGAAGAGGTGCGCCCTGACAGCATCGCGCGTCAGTACGAAGATCGCGTGGCTTTCACCGTCACCCAGAACTGCGGCGTTTACTGCCGTCACTGCTTCCGCAAGGAGCTGGTAGTCGACGGCGATCTGAGCTTCGACTTCAACGTGGACGACGGTCTGCGCTGGATCGCCGACCATCCTAAGGTGCGCGACGTCCTGGTGACGGGCGGCGACCCGTTTCTGCTCTCTGACGAAAAGCTCGACTACCTGATCAGCAAACTGCGCGAGATCGACCATGTACAGATGATTCGCTTCGGTTCACGTGCGCCGATTGTGCTTCCGCAACGCATCACACCGGGGCTCAAGAAGGTACTGGGCGGTTTCCACAAGGTGCCGATCTGGGTCAACACCCAGTGCAACCACCCCAAGGAGCTGACTGAAGAGACCGCGCGCGGCGTGTACGATCTGCTCTCCTGCGGCGTCAACGTCGGCAACCAGGCCGTCCTGCTCAAGGGGATCAACGACGATGTGGAGACCTTCCGCGAGCTGCATCAGAAGCTTCTGCGCGTGCGCATCCGCCCCTACTACGTGTTCTACTGCGAACCGGCGCCGGGCATCGACCACTTCCGTACGCCGGTGGAAAAAGGCGCGGAGCTGATCCGCGACGCCCTGCGCGGACACACGACCGGGCTTGCGCAGCCCATGTACGTCATCGCCACCAACATCGGCAAGATCCCGCTGATGCCCGATTACTACATCGTGGGGCACGATGACAAGGAATACACCCTGCGCAACCATAAGGGCCAGACTACGACCATTCCCAACGTGCCTGAATAAAACGCACCCCCTGCCGGTCTCCTGCGGGCGCACTGCGCCTGCGGGCCGGCAGGTATCTTTTAATGCCCTCATTCTATGAAAGGAGTGTAGTTATGGAGATCAAGGTCTATGACGACAATCTGGCCAAAGCAATGAAAGTGATGAAACGCAAGCTGCAGCAGGACGGCTTCTTCCGCGACATGAAGCGTCGCCGCTTCTATGAGAAGCCCAGCGTCCGCCGCAAGCGCAAAGAGGCGGAGGCTGCACGTCGCCTGCGCAAAAAAGCACGCAAAATGGCGCGTTTCAGCAGCCGTTTCTAAGGCTGTTTCGAGGCCGGTTCCTTTCAGGAGCCGGCCTTTTTTTATCTGCTGTTTAAAAAAAATCAACTTTTCCCTGATTTCTTCAAAAAAACCATTAATTCCTGTACTTCTTTTCACTATCATCCCTTTATTGCATATTTTAAATCTTGCGGCATTTTTATTGCAAAGCCAACATTCCAACAGAAGAAATTTCTGGTCTTTTCGCTTTGTAAAATACATTTGTGTGGAAATGTCATTTTTTTATGATATGTTAATGTCTGATTTTCCAACTCAAACCCTTTGATTGGACGACGATTTTTTATTTTATGGAATATGCAGAGGTCCACATCGAGGAAATCCCCTCCGTTCCGCAGGTTCTGCTGGAGCTATTGCGTCTTTTCCACCAATCGACGGTGGAATTTGGCGATATCGCCCACATCATCGAACAAGATCCGGTTATTTCCGCCAAAATCCTGCATATCGCCAATACCTCCTTCTATCGCCAGTGGTCAGAAATCAAGCATATCCGCCGCCTGCTGGTGGTCATGGGCATCGATGAAGTCCGCCATATCGCGGTCACCAGCGCTATTTACCAGTATTTCAGTCAATTTTCCGAACATCAGGAGGATATCGTCACCGCGATCTGGGCGCGCTCGCTGCTCTGTGGGCATATCACCCAGGAGCTGGCCCGTCTGGTCGGCTATCCCTTTCCTGATGAAGCTTATACAACCGGCCTGCTCTCCCGTTTCGGCCAGCTTGTGCTGCTGAAGAACCACCCGGAGAGCTATCTCGATATCCTTTTCATGGACGATCCGGATTCGGCCGTGGAGCGGGCCGAGAAAAAACTTTTCAACGCATCTCATGCGCAGGTCGGCGCCGCGGTGATCCGGCAGTGGCCGCTGCACCCTTTCGTCGCCGACGCGATTCTGTTCCAGAATACTCCTCAGGCCGCCTTGAGCGATGCATCGAATCTGGTCAAGCTGCTTAATCTGGCGGCAAGACTGACCCAGAGCGTGCTGCACGGGCCGGACACCCCGGACACCCGCCCTCATGACGACCTGTTCGGACTGGATGAAGCGCTACTGGCTGAATGCCGCGACTGCGCACGGAGAACGGTTCTTGAGTGCGCCCAGCAGTTCGGCATCCATTCGAGTCTGATCTTCCCTTCAACCGACAAACCCAACCGGGAAGAGAAAACCGCGACGCACCAGCAGATGCGGCACAAACTTTCGCAGTACGTACGCCATGCAGCCCTGACCGGAAGCAGTGAACTCGATGCGTCTCCGGCCGACACCCCCGAGCAGATCTTCGATCGCATCCGGCAGGAGCTGACCATCGCCTTTGGGTTGCAGGATATCCACTTCCTGACTTACGACGAAGAGAATCACTCGCTTCACCCCCTGTCGACAGTGGATGATGGGCAGGATTTATTGCGCGAGCTTCATATCAATGTCGACAAATCAGCCAGCCTTGCCGCCAGGGCCCTGAAAACAGGCCGGATCCACTGCACCTTCGATTCCGTGGAGGAGGACGATCCCGCCGCTGTCATCGATCAGCAGCTCTGCCGTCTGCTTCATCAGGACGGCCTGCTGTTTTTGCCCCTGCGCGACGGGGAAAAATTTCTCGGCGTCCTTTTCGCAGGGGTTTCGGAACCGCGCTGGCGACGCATAAAACCGCCCGCCATTGGTATTGAGCTGTTTTCGCAGCATATTTCGCGCTACATGGCGCGCGCCCTGAGGCTGCTGGACATCCACCGCAAAATGCTCACCGATCAGCAGGAGGAGATGCGGGTTGAAGCCCGCAAGCTGGCTCACGAAATCAACAATCCTCTCTCCATCATCAACACCTACCTGTTTGCCTTGACCACCAAGCTTGGCGAGAATCACGCTGCATCGGATGAGATTTCCGTCATCCGCGAAGAAATCCTGCGTATCGGCGGCATACTTGCCCGGCTCAGAGATCTCGGCACAGCAACAGAGGATGAAAAGAGCCCCCTGCAACTCAACCAGACGATTGAGGATCTGATCAAACTCTTCAATCAGACCCTGTTCAAGGGGAAAGTGATTCAGACTGAAATTTCTCTCGATGATCGCATCCCGCCTCTGGCCATCGGCAGCGCCGCGGTCAAACAAATTCTGATAAACCTTGTCAGAAACGCCGTGGAAGCTCTGCCGGACGACGGGCTGCTGCGGATTACGACCCGCGACGGGATCTATAAGAACGGGCAGGTCTTCGTGGGGATGAAAATTGAAGATAATGGTCCGGGAATTCCTCCGGACATTCTGAAAAATTTATTTCAGCCTGTGGTCAGCACCAAAAAAGATCACAGCGGACTGGGCCTGTCCATCGTCAAAAACCTGGTCGATCGCATGGGTGGGGAAATCTCTTGCGTCAGCGACCCGGAGACCGGAACCATTTTCGACATTCTGATGCCACGCCGGACAGTAGACACAGATTCCAGCAATGAAAGTGGCGATGTCTCCGATCCACGGGAAGAATGATTTGCTATCATGTTGATTCGATCCTCGAAAATTCTGATCGTCGATGATGAAGAAAGAATCCGCTCGGGCCTGAGTGCGGTTTTACTGCAGGCCGGCTACGAGATCGCCTGCGCGGCGAACGGCCGCGACGCGACGACCCTGCTGAGCAAAAAAGATTTCGGCCTGGCGCTTCTCGATATCAACCTGCCCGACGTCAGCGGACAGCAGGTTCTTGATTTCATCCGGCGCCGCCAGATCGACACCTCCGTCATCATGGTCAGCGGCGAATCGACCTTCGAACAGGCCACCGCCGCACTGCGCAAGGGTGCTGCAGACTTTATCGCCAAGCCTTACGACCCCCAGAAACTTCTCGACACAGTCTCCGCCGTACTCAAAAAACGTCAACGCAAAAAAGAGTATCTCAAGATCCAGGAGCGGCTGCAGGGATCGGAAGAGCTGCACCGCTTCATCGTGGACAACTCTCCCGATCTTATTTTCATGCTGGACGATCAGGGCTACTTCTCTTTTCTCAACGAGAAATCCCGCCAGTTTCTCGGTTGCCAGGGCGAGGATTTTCTCGGGAGGCATTTTTCTGAAATCGTACTCAGCCAGGATTTCGAAAAAGTGTCCCAGGCGTTCCGCTACCTCAACCGCGGCGGCCATCAGGCCACCCGCAGCATGGAACTCAGGCTGCGACCGCGCAACGGGGGAGAAGTCCGCCATGTGGAAGTTTGGGCCATTTCAGTTGAGATGAACTCTCTCGGCGTGTACGCGACCCAGCGCGACCAGGGCCGCCCCATGGTCGGGATATACGGCGTGGCCCGCGATATCAGCGACCGCAAACAGTCTGAGGAACTGCGCCGCTACCATCTCTACCACGATCAACTGACCAACCTGCCCAACCGTGCCCTGTTCACCGACCGGTTACAGATTGCCCTCGGCCAGGCCAGGCGCAAAAAACAGCAGTTGGCCGTCATGTTCCTCGACATCGACCGTTTCAAGATGATCAACGATTCCCTGGGCCACCTCGCCGGCGATGAGCTGCTGCAGAAAGTTGCCCAGCGCCTCAAGGAGAGCCTGCGCGAAGGCGACACCCTGGCGCGCATCAGCGGCGACGAATTTACACTGCTGGCGCCGGATATCGGCGGGGTCGATGCGGCCGACATCATCTGTCGCAAAATCCAGTCTGTTTTCGAGCAGCCTTTCCAGCTCCATGGTCAAACCGTCAGAGTCACGTTCAGTATTGGTTATGCGGTCTATCCTCATCACGGGCAGACCAGGGAAATGCTGCTAAAAAATGCCGACCTGGCGATGTATCGGATCAAAGGAAAAGGACGGAACGGGCACTGCTGTTTCACGGAGGAGATGAACAGAATCAACTCCTACCACTTCGACATCGAAAATTCCCTGCATCGCGCCATCGAAAACAATGAACTGAGGCTCTTCTACCAGCCGCAGCTCGATCTAAGCACGCACAAGGTCGTGGGGGTGGAGGCTCTGGTCAGGTGGGAGCATCCAGTTCGCGGTCTTCTTTATCCCAGCGAATTCATCCCTGTCGCCGAACAGACCAAACTGATCTGCTCCATCGGCAACTGGGTTCTGGAACAGGCCTGCCGTGATGCCGTCAGACTTGCCGAAGCAGGCTATTCCGACCTCAAAATGGCGATCAACGTTTCAGCCCAGCAGCTGGAGTTGGGGCACTTCGATCGAGACTTTCTCAATATTCTCGGCAAATTTCCTCTCGACCCCACCCGCCTTGAAATCGAAATCACCGAAAGCAACCTGATGCAGGACATGGACAAGTCCATGCGTATTCTTACGACTCTTGCGACCCATGACGTACGTATCGCAGTGGACGATTTCGGCACCGGCTACTCTTCGCTGAGCTATCTGCAGACACTGCCGATCCATACCCTGAAGATCGATCGCTCATTCGTGAGGAACATCGTCCCCGGCGGCGAGGGGCAGAACACCATCATCACTGCCATTCTGGCCATCGCCAAAGGCCTGGACCTTAATTTTATCGCCGAGGGGGTGGAAACCGGCGTCCAGGATGCCTACCTGCGCGAGGCCGGCTGCCTTCAGGCCCAGGGGTTCCACTACTCCCAACCGATCGGATTCAACAAACTGCTTGCTTTCCTCGAACACTGGAATCCACAGCGGAATTCGACGAATTCAAAAATCTCCCCTATTCAAAGCTACTCTTCATCGAAAAGCTGAAAACCACTGAGTCTTCCGCCACCTGCTCCAGTTCACCCTCCTCAACTTCTCCCCCGGGGGCGGTCGGGGTGGTACATTCCGGCTGGGGCTCAGCCAGCGACTGCAAGGTCTTTTCTCCCTCCGCCAACGCCAGCCAGTAATCCGCCATCCGGCGACAGCCGTAGTCACTCACATGCTGAGGGAAAACCGCGCATTCACGCCACAGGCACCCCAGCTGCCGCTGTGCGCCGCTCTCTCCCTGGCGGGCTGCGGTATGCAGCCACTGAACAAGCTCTTTTTCGCTTGAGGGCGTTATCATGCCGCGGACATAAAGGCGCCACAGGTTATACGAAGCCACATCGCTATCAGCTTTGGCCGCCTGACGCAGCCAGGAGAGGATAAGATCCCGACTCGCCGATTGTTCGCCAATGCGGCCCTGGTGCCGAAGGAAAAGCACCGCCAGGTCGTTCAGGGCATCCGCCTCTCCCGAATCGGCGGCGCGCTGAAACCATGCCAGAGCTTGTGCTGCAGCATCTGGAGCGTCCTGCTCCAGCGCGATGCGCCCCATCTGGTGCGTGGCGCCTGGGTGATTTTTCCGGGCAGCGGCTGAGAACAATTCAAATGCCCGCTCTCTGTCCACCTCAACACCACGTCCTTTTTCGTATATCCATCCCAGGACATACAGGGCATCGCCATAGCCTGCGTCTGCCGCCATCTGCAGCCAGTGCAGGGCGTTGTTAATGTCGGCGCGCAGGCCCTGAGCACCTTCCAGGTAGAGAAGTCCCAGCCCATACTGAGCTTCCGCCTGCCGGTTTGCTGCCGCTTTTTCCAGCCAATGCCTGGCGCGCTCAATATCGCTGCGGTAGCGTGCATGTTCGAGGGTGTAAACACCCAGGACGTTCTGCGCGGGTCCATATCCGCCCTCGGCGGCCCTTGTCAGCCACCGCATGGCCTGCTGTTCATCGCGCGCGACCCCTTCACCCCGGGAATAGACCTCCCACAAGCGCAGCTGAAAGGGGTGGCTGCCGTGCTCAGCCATGCGCCGGACCTCCTCCAGATCTTCCGCCACGGCATTGGACGTGGAAAGACACAGGACGCAGAAAAAGACCAGGGCCGACAGAATCCGCACCACCTGGAGAGTCTTCTTTATCGGGTTGTCGAGGGATCGTGAGGGTCGAAATGGCATCCGGTGCACCTTTTAAATTTTTCCAGCATGGCAGTCTCATGCGGCGGATCATGGCAGTCGCGGCAGGCCAGCGCCTCCCCGTGACGGACATGACAGACGGAACAGGCCCAGTCTCCGTGTCGGCTGGGAGTTCTTGCCCATACGGCGTAAACCGAGCTGTGACAACTCTTGCAGGACTGCGTATCAGCAGCGATGGGCAACTCACCGCTTCGAGGGCGGTGCGGCTGGTGGCAGTTCATGCATTGTTCTTTATCCTGAGAAGGATAATGGGGAACGTGACACTGGAAACAATCTGGAATCATTCTATGTTCTTCAATGTGACAGGCGTCGCAACTCATTGCGCCGTGGGCGTTTGAGCCTTCATTCAAGATCCCCGCGGCTTGCGGATGACATTGTTGGCAGGTGTCTTTCAACAGATCGTTTTTAATTGGCACCGTCGGCGCATGGGCGTTGCGGTGGCATGAGAAGCAGGGCATCTCGATATTTTCATGGGGATGCCCATGACATCCGGCACAGCGTGGCATTCGATTGACAAATTCGTCTTCGCTGCGCCGCGGGACATGAAAAACTTCGTGACACTGGCGGCAGTCGAGGCGATGCCCGCCGCCGCGGGCTTTCAGATCGGAAAACTGGCCCGGATGGCAACTCCCGCACTGGGCCGTCGTCATGGGTCGGGGGGAGACGTCCATGACCGATTCCCCTCTTGCGAGAATTGCAGAGAAGAGCAAAAGGCTCAAAATCAAGAGGGATGTCGCACATTTTTTCCCGACACAGTCAGACATCACGCATCTTCCGGGGAGATTTCAAATAGAAAAATTAGATAGATAGCCATATTTTAAAATTTATTTAACTTTTTCCTTGGCAAACGCCAATCTTAATGTTATTTAATAGGGTGTCACAACCAAGCATGGGGGGATGATGATGACAGCTCTGAAGCACCGGAGAAGTTCCGTTCTTTTCTTCTCAGCAATGCTCTGTCTGGGATTTTGTCTATTTTCTTCAGACGCAGATGCCTTTCATTGGGGTGGCGGTGATTACTGCCGCGGGTGCCACGGCGCCATCGGCGAGGACACATCCTCTTCGACCCTGGGGCTTCTCGGCGGTGACGCCAGCTCCACCTGCCTGCGATGCCATGACGATACGCATCGCGTACTCACCGAAAACGGCGGCGGCCATTCCCCCGGCGGGGATTTCTACTGGCTGACCCGCGAATATTCCCAAAACGGCTATGAAGACCGGGCCGACAGCCACGGGCACAACATCATCGCTGTCGATTACGGTCTGACCCGCGACGCCTTCAAGGACAGGGCCCCCAGCAGCGGCGGCGGTGTCTTCAGTTCAAACTGGCTGGAATGCACCAGCTGCCATGATCCCCACGGGCTGAGCTACCCGAGCTATGACTTCCGGATGCTGCGCTCTACCGGCTGGATCGAAAACCGCGCCGGGGTCAGTTATTACTTCCCCAACCCCTCCCCCACCGCCGTCTCCTATTCCGGCCAGGGCGGCGACTGGCCGACCGAAACCGACCAGCGCCACACCGACTACGGCGAAGGGATGTCCGAGTGGTGCAGCAACTGCCATGTCGGCTACACCAATTCGAGCCAGCACAGTCACGCGGCAGGCAACAACGCCTACCTCAATCAATACGCCGACCTGTACAACAGCTACGTCGCCACCGGCGATTTCACCGGCAGCGCCGACAGCGCCTACGACCACTTTGTGCCCTTTGAGCGCGGGGTGGATGAAAACCTCCTCGACCCCTACAGCACCCACGGGCCGGACTCCCAGAGCCGCGTCATGTGCCTCACCTGCCACCGCGCCCACGCCACACCCTTCGCCAATATCGGCCGCTGGGATTTCCAGACGCAGTTCATCGCAGATTCGCCGGTTTTCTCTTCAGCCGACAGCGCACAGGCTTTCTACGGCGACGACATTGAAATGCGATACGGCACCTTCCAGCGTTCACTCTGCAACAAGTGCCACGTCCAGGATTAACCCCCTCCCTTGAATACTCCCCTCTCCCCAGCGGGCCGGGGGTGAGGGAGGGTGAGGGAGGGTGAGCGAGACCAATCAATCCACCACGGAAAAATGCTGCACGCGGTTGTTGTTGCGGTCGGCGATAAAGACATTTCCCTCCTGGTCGATGCTGATCTGCGAGGGGTAATAGAGCATCCCGTCACTCCATCCCATAGACAGTTTATGCCCCAGGAAAGACCCATCACTGCTGACCACCGCCAATCCGCTGCCATACTGATCGAGCAGATAGATGCGCCCTGAATTGTCGACCGCAATGCTGGTCGGGAAATTCATGAGGTCCTTCATGCTTTCGGACAGGGCGGAAAACTCCTCCTCGCCTTTGAATGCCCGATAAACAACCGCTTCGACGCTGTCGAGCAGATAAACATTGCCCTGCCGGTCCACCGTGACATCGGAGAAGAAGCCATGCTTGGGGGGAAACGGGATCCCGCGGACAAACTGCCCTCTCCCATCAAGCACCAACACCCTTTGCGAGAAGATGTCGAGCAGGTAGATGGTTCCGTCGCCGCCAAGAGCAAAACTGCGGGGGACGACCTTGCCGTCATCAGGCAGGCCCTTGGGGTCCAGGCTGCCGCGGGGTGCGCCTTCGGGACTGAGCAGGTCGATCCGGCGATTCTTGCCGTCCAGCACATACATGTTCCCCTTGGAATCGGGGCGCACCATCAGCGGGTAGGATTTAGCCACCGGAAAGATGGTTTCCGACACAGGTCTTCCGTCACTGAGTTCATAGCGCAGAATCCGCTGGTTTCCGCTGTCGGCGACATAGATGAAGTTGTCAGTCACGGTGACCCCCTCCGGAGACTTCAACTGCACTCCGGATTCATCGGTATAGATGGTCCCGACGTATTTCAACCTGACCTGTTCGGACGACCAGCACGGCAATGCGACCAGGAGAGCGAAAACCGTGATCAGGATCAAACGGGCTGCTTTCATGAACTTTACCTCCGATATTTGGTGTGGCATTGGACACACAGGTCGTTGATGGTTTCGTAATAGATGAAATGCTTGTATTCCGTGCCGTGAGTCCGGTGGCAGCTCATGCAGTCCAGTTCCATATTACGATTGCGCGGGTCGACAATGCCTTCGCCGATGGGATGCGTCGAGTGGGTCTGCCATTCGTGGCACTCCCCGCACAGATCGAAGGAAGAGGCGTTGTTGAGCAGGAACATGTTGTTGGAGCTGTGCACCGAGTGGCAGGTCGCGCATTCACCTTCAGCAATGGGCGGATGTGGCGTCTGAGATCGCTCCTGGCGCGAAACGGTATCCGCGTGGCACGTGCCGCACAGCTCCAGCATCGGCTTTTCGAGCAGTCCCGTCACGGACGAGGCATGGGGCGAATGGCAGTTGATGCAGCCGGCGCCATCCACCAGCGGCCAGTGAATCCGCTCCTGGTTGAAGGTCTCGTTGACCATGTCGTAATGGCAGCCCCGGCAGAGTTCGTAGCTGTCTCTGATCAGCGCAAACGGCTCGGCTGAATCCGGCGCGTCATGGCACTGCTTGCACATGCGGTTGCTGACCGGTTCATGCACCACGTCGTGCAGGATCGACTTCTGCCCGGAGCCATGCGGATTGTGGCAGGAGGAACAATCCGCCGTTTCCACGGGATAGCCCATGTGGAGGTCCTTGAAAGTTCCCTTGCTCGTATCGTGGCACTCCACACACAAGGCCGGGGCACTTGCGGTTAGCAGATGGTCGTTGTCCTGCGACGCATGGGGATTATGACAGGTCAGGCAATCCTGCTGCACCGGCGTATGCGGGTAGCGGTTGTCGGCGATATCCTCGCCCAGTTCGACGTGGCAGCCGAAGCATAGCGCGCTGCCGGCCTCGATCAGGTTGTTGCGGTTATTGGAGGCATGAGGGTCGTGACACAGGGTGCAGTTGCCCTCAAGCACAACCTGGTGGGTGCTTGCGGCATCCTGCGGCACGATATCCTCGTGGCAGCTCTGGCAGATGCTGTTGGCATCAGCCGCCATCAGGCGCCCGTGATCAGTGGTGTGGGGGCTGTGGCAACCCGTGCAGTTGCCTTCAGCCAGCGGGGAATGAATGTGTTTTTTCTTCATTACATCCGAGAATGTCTCATGGCATTCAAGGCACATCTTGCCGCGTGCGCCTTCAGCGAGCTTGAATTTCCCCTGTGCAGCGGCCATGGAGGCAACCGACAGGGAGGCCAAAAAGACAATCAGCATGAATATCCGTTGATTATGCAGTCTCATGTCGTTCACCTCACTGCTTCTCGACAACATGGCAGGGTTCGCAGGAGCCGGCCGCAAAGGGTGCGTGCATGACATCCTTGAAATAATTCGGGTCTTTGGATGCATGCGGGTTGTGACAGGAATTGCAGTTCATGTCAGCGGCCTTGATCCCGATATGCCCCCGGCTGAAAGATTCGGAATCCGGTTCATGGCACTGCCCGCACAGTTGATGGAGCGGCTCGTTGGTCAATGAAGGTTCCGCAGCGTAATGGGGCTTGTGGCACTGCAGGCAATCGCGGTCCGCAGGCGAATGCACACGCTGCGAAGCGAATTTCTCCTTCATGTCCGTATGACAGCCCAGGCACAGATCGACGCCCGGTGCCCGCAGCAGGGTCTCCAACGCCGCCTTGTGCGGGTTGTGGCACTTGCTGCACTCGCCCTCGGCAGCAGGCTGATGAGTGCTTCGCGCCTGGACGAATCCGTCTTCCATATCAAAATGACATTCGGCGCAGAGCGCTCCCTGCTCCTGACTCAGCATCCCCTGGTGACGGCTGGCATGGGGATCGTGACAGGTCATGCAGTCGTTGTCGGCAAAGGGTTCATGCAGGTTCTCGCCACGACCGGTTTCCAGCATGGAGCCGTGGCAATCTGCACACAATTCAGCTCCTTGAGCCTTCAGAAAACTGCGGTCACTCCCGCCGTGGCCATTATGACAGGTGGTGCAGCTGCCGGACCGCACCGGCTGGTGAACCACGCGCTGAACATATTCGCTCTCCAGCTCCGCGTGGCACTGGTAACAGATCAGGTCCGCGCGGCCGTCGAGCATGCCGCTCGCGCTTGAGCCGTGCGGGTTGTGGCAGGTGACGCACATATCATCATCCACCGGTGCATGGGTCTGGTTAAGCTTGGCCAGATCATCCTTCACGCCGGAATGACATTCGTAGCACAGGTCGCCGTCGCTCTTATCCACCAGACCGGGTTTTTCGGCCGAATGGGCGCCGTGACAGGAGAGGCAGCCGCGTTCGGACTGAACCGGCGCATGGGGGTAGCGCCTGGTGCCGCTTTTGTCATCGTGGCAGCCGAAGCACAGGTCATTGCCGGTCGCGGCCAGCAGAGTGGGGTGATCCGACACATGGGGGTCGTGACAACTCAGGCATTCTCCGCCTTCGAAAGGCGCATGCTTGACCGCGTCGGCCCCCTCCACCTCTTCAGCGTCGTGACAGCCCATGCACAACCCTTCGCCGCTCTGCGTGACACCGAAAGGTTCGGCAGAGGCAGGGGGATTATGACAGGCATCGCACATGGCTTCGGCGGTCGGTGAGTGAATACTGCTTTTGAGCAGCACGCTCTGTTCGGATGAATGGGGATCATGGCAGACGGTACACGACCTCTGGTCGACCGGGTATCCGCCATGGCTTTTCTGGAAGGAGGATTTACCCTTGTCGTGACAGGAGAGGCAAAGCTCGACCGCCTCCAGGGTCAGCAGATCCAGCTGGGACGCAGCATGGGGCTTATGGCAGGCATTGCAGCCCGTTTCCTCAATCACCGCATGCACATTCCTGCGCTCGTAAGGGGTCCGATCATGGCAGCTGAAGCAGACCTCCTTCCCCTGCGCTTTCAGCAACGCGCCGTGGTCCGAGGCATGGGGGTCATGGCAGCTGCTGCATTCTCCACTGCGCAGAGCGCCATGCACCACCTTTTCTTTCATCCCCATCTTCTCCCGATCATGGCAGGTGAAGCAGAGCTTACTGCCCGATTCCTTCATCAGCAGTTTCGGGACGATGCCATGGGGCAGATGGCATTCTTCGCACTTCAGCTCCTTGACCACCGGATGGACATTTTTCTTATCCAGATATTCTTTTTCAAAATCCTGATGGCAGTCGATGCAGCCCTGCCGGGCAAAGCCTCTTTTAGCCGCATCGGCAGAACCGCTCCAACCCATAACCGTGCCAAGCATCAGGATCAATGCCAGGCTTAATACACAGACTTTTTTTTCCGATCCATGCAACATGATAGCGACCTCACTTGAGAAAAGCCTACTGTTGAGCAACAGAAGTCGACCTTGCAGTCACTGTGCTTTCCATCAATTTTTTTCAAACGAGAGAAAGATATTTGTCGGATAATGCTGCTTGAGCTGTGCCACATAGTTCTCCAGCCCATCGATCACATGCTTCTGAAACACCTCTTTGAGAATCTGGCTGCGCACCTGGTCGTAGGGTTTGGGCTCAGGCGGATAGACCTTTTCAAAGAAGATGACGTAGTGAAGTTTACCCGGATCGGAATACAGCATGGAACTGCCGCTGCGGATATTCTCTGAGTTTTCCTGAAACTCTTCGGGCAGGGACGTCATGCTGATAATCCCGCTCTCAAAGTCGAGCAGGTCCTTGTCATCCGACGGCGCAAGTCCTTCCGAATTGCCCGAGACCCATTTGAAATCACTGCCGCGCTTGAGCTTATCAAGCGCATTGAGTGCATCATCTTTCTTGTGAAACGCCAGGCTCTTCATCCTCACCATGGCCGGGGTGGAATGATCTTCGATGTTGTCATCATAGCCGGCGCGAATTTCTTCTTCGGTCAATTTGATATCGTTGACCACGGCTTTCTGGATAAAGGTATCGAACAGCGTGCGGCGTTCGAATTCCTCCACTTTCAGCTGGTAGCGCTGCGTCTGATCAAGCCCCGCATCCAGCGCCTCCGCCTTGCCGGCAATCCGGAAGATCCAGTCATCGAGGATCTGCTCGGCGCGCTTGTCGGCTTCAGGACCGTTCAGATCGATGTCGGTGCCGTGAAAATAGGTTTCTTTCACCTTGTCGGCCAGCTCCCTGACCTGCATCTTGTGAACCTGTCCCTGGGCTTCGACCGTCACCAGGGTGCGCCGGTCGTCGAAAAAGGTCAGCAGGGCATCGGAGAGCTTCGCGTCCGGGTTTTCTTTTTTGAACGCAGTGAAATTGAAATCTTCGCGGGCTTTTTCATCGAAAACCGCGTATTCATCGATGATTTCATCGATGTATTTTTCCGTTTCACGCGCCACTTTCCGATCCCAGGCGATTTTGCGAGCCACCTCCAGGGCGGCGGGATCTTCGATAAACTTGCGATCTTCGAGCTTGAACACGATGAAATTGTCGTCGACCTTGAACATCTTGCTGACTTCGCCGACCTCCATGTCCTTGGCGTGGCTCGCCACCTGCGACCTCAGCTCCTTGAACGGAACAAAATCCTCATCCTCGCCGCCTGAAGCCAGGCCTTCTTCAACCTTTTCCTTGATCAATTTGTCGAAGTCCGCACCCTCTTCCAGCGCCTGCATGAAGGCGGCTGCATGTTCCTGCTTGGTGAACTGGTAGCTGCGCAGCTTGGCGGCCAGGGAGATGTCGTGGTAAATGCGGTCCACCTCTTCATCGTCCAGCACCAACCCTTCAATGCGACGGTCCAGCAGTTCATAGAGAAGCGTGCGCTCGGCAAAGTCCTTGACCTGCTTCTTAAAGGAATCCGTCTGGTCGAAACCGATGTTGCGCGCCTCGCGTTCCACCAGCCGGATGGTGACCAGCCGGTCGAGCAGTTCCCCCGGCTTGTCATGATGGTGATCCCCGCCGCTTTCGGCATGCATGGCGTTGAGTTCACGGATAAACTCCCCCATGGGGATGGCATCACCGTCAACTTCGGCGACCGGCGTAAAAAGAAAATGCTGTGAAAAAATAGGAACCTTCAGGGTCAGCACTTGATCCTTGTCGATCTTCCCATCCACAAAAACGTCCACCTCTTTGCGCTCCCCTCCATCCAGACGGGCCGCAACGAGACGGTCAAGAACCTCGTTGAATTTGCTGTTCAGGCCGGCGATGTCGGAACTTTTCCGGACCTCCACCGGCAGCGCAGCCGTTACCTCCCCCAACGCAATGGGGCGCCCTTTAACCAGCGCCACCGGCGTCTGCTCGAACAGGGGCGAAAACACGGGCACGCTCAGGGTATAAGCCTGGTCGGTGGGCAGCGCCGGCGCCCCATGATCGTCCATCCCCTGTTCCATTCCTGAACCAAAAGCGAACGCGGAAGAAACTCCAACCCCAAGAAACAATCCGATCAAAAAAAGTCTAAAAAATACGTGCATGACAACTCCTTGCTGATGTAGGTAAAACTCAATGGCTTAAAAGCATGGCGCCGACCCTGTCGGCCAATCGATGCATCAATCCATGAGCGGTGTGAATTCTGCCGAAATCGAAAAAGTAGACATTCTTATCTCCCCGCGCGTCGCTGCGTGACCACCAGGCCACATCCCGAGCCGGCCCATCAAAAATCTGAACGGAAAAATCGACCTTGGGTACCCCCCTCAATCCCTGGTAATCAAAAACCTGGCCTGACAGAATCAGGTCTGCGGATAAGGTCGTGCGGCTTGCCAGAACATCCGACACAGCCAACGACGGTCCCGCCGGCATGATCAGTCGATATCTGAGCAGCTGCTCCCGGACCAGGCCGGGCTCGAAAACATGCAGATTTTCAAAACCATGGAGGATTTCAGTAAAATGCAGAGCCGCGACAAAACCGGCATGGGCACGCGCGTATTTATTGAGGAATGGCACAACAGCCACCGCGTACTCCCCTTCAGGATTGAACCAGGATGCGCGGTAATACTCCCGCGGATCGTATTTAGACCTGTGTGAAAAGAGCAGCGGATCTTGTTCATCGAGCGTAGGATCGCCATATTCTGCTGGTTCATAGCGAACAAGAGAGGCCGGCGATCGTGATTTAAAGCCGCTGTGCAGAAAATTGTCCAAATCATCGAGCAGCGCTTCTACCGCCATGTCGATCAGTTCTTCGCTGTCATCGATCAGCCCCAGGCCGAGAAAACCCGGCGATTGATCCCCGGAAAGGCCGACGCTCTTTATCCACACGATTTCAGGGTTGAGTCCCGTTGTCACGATACGGCAGATCAACGATATTTTCGGAGGCCCCTGCTCCTGAAAACTCTCCAGTGACGTGACGAAAACAGCCTGGGCCCCAGTTTCGTCACGCAGCAATCTTCCCATGCGCGACCCGATGCCGCCGGTATGCCGCATGCGATACTTTTTCATGAACGATTCGAGTTCGGTTTCCGCGAGCAGGCGAAACTCCCGTCCACGAAGATTTTCCATGATTTTCCGGCCGATCTCCGTCACTGGCGCCCTGACGCCGCTGAGATTTTCCGGCGGCAGGTAGGCCAACAGGGTGTCGCGTCCAAAACCGGGATGAACTTCGCCCGCCCGCTTCCACCCCGTATCCGTGGGAAACGCTTCGGCCACTTCCTCACCCCGAACCGTGCCGGTGAGGCTGACAAGGACCAGCAGGAAGAACAGAAATTTATTCAAACAGTTGATCCAGCAGATCATTAACCGCCTTTTCCGTCACCTTGTTCATAGGTTCACCGCCTCCGCCGAACATGCGGTCCGACAGGGTAATCCCCCCCTGGGTAGACGAGCCGGACCAGACCACGGTGCCGGTTTCCGTCTCTATCATCTGCAGGCTCAGCGACACAATGTTCGCTTCGCTCTGTCCCGAGCGCACCGTCCCGTACTCACGCAACACGCCGGTCAGCACCGCTTCGACGTTCAGGATTTTACCCAGGGTTTTGACTTCGTCGGCGGTGGGCGCTTCCGGTACGCGCACGTTGGCCCGCTCAATACCCCGCTGCACCTCTCCCGGCGGCAGCACATACATGGCTTCAGTGGCCTGCAGCATCCCCATATAGGCGTCGCGCACCCGGTCTGCCGCATCGTCGTCACTGGTCAGGTTCTCGAACGGCATGACGGCGATACTCTGAACAGCGGCGAAGTTCATGTTGAGATTCTTGTAGGTCCGGCCATTGCCGCCGCAACCGGACAGAAGAGTCCCGATCAACAGCACCCATCCCAGAAGTAGAAAGCAGCGTATCATCGACATAAGCGTCCCCTTGCGTATGCTTTGCTCAGTGAGATCAGTTATAATAAAAGCGCAGATTGGCTTGAAAGGATTGGTAGTCCACCTCTTCAACGCGATCCTTGTTGCGCCCCAGGGTATAGGTCAGGGTCAGGTCGGTGTTGCGGGCCAGCGCCCAGGTCAGGCTGGGCGAAAAGCTCCGCAGCCGCTCGTCGTCCGAATCCCCTTCTTCGCTGTAGCGCAGGTTGAGCTGCAGGGTTCCGTCGCGCAACGGCAGCCAGCCTGCGCCGAACTCCCATTCGGAAAAGGTTTCAAGGTCCGTATCACGAATTTTATATTCCCCGTTGAGCGACAGGGTGTCGGTGGGCGTCCAGAAGGCACGCACCCGCCCGGTCTGGTCCTGCCGGTTGTCGCGCTCTTCCTGCCGGGTCCAGCGCACGGAGTAGTCGACGATGAAATTCAAGCGCCGATGCGGCACGATGCTGTTGGCCACCCGCACGAAAAAACTCTCCATCTCCCCCTGTTCGGCCTGATCCTGCCAGGTGTAGCCCTGGTCGAAAGCCACATCCCAGCCGCGGTAGAGTTCCGCATTAGTGCGCAGGAAAACGGCATGGCTGGTGCTGCGCCCTTCGTCTTCGTCGACGCGCTGTCCGCTGTAGGTCAGGCTCTGCCGCAGGGTCTCAAGCCAACGTGCGCTCATCTGGGCGGTAAACTGGTGCGACTCGAAATCGTGATCGCCGTTGCGCCAGCGGTCGTTGCGCAGAAAACGGGCCGAGGTTGAAAAGACCTGGTTGATGATATGGCTGATGTTGAAGATATTGGACATCTGCCGGTTCTCGATATCGAACGCATCAACCTCCTGGTCCTGATAAGCCAGGTCATAGCCGACCCGCGTCTTGTCGGTCATCTTCCACCCAACCCCAAAATTGAGGTTGCGGGAGATGGAGACGATCTCGTCGTCGTCATCGGGGGCCAGGGCGAAAAATCCGGCGATCCTGGAGACTGGAATCGAGTCGAGCGGGAGCTGGGTCACCGGATCGCGCAGAACTGCGCTGGTGACGACCTTGATGTATTGGACCTCCTGCTGTCGCGCAAAGCGGATCTCGAAATAATTATCGACCGGGTCGTAGTCGCTTGCCGTGACCGGAACCGATGTCCAGTTAAGCTGGTCATCGCTGATGTAAATTTCCCATTTCCATTTGTTTTCAATCCGGTCGATTTCATAAACATCAAGCCCTGGGGCAAGGAAGACGCGCAGACGATCTATTTCCACCTCCTCCGCATAAGCAATACCGATACTGACCCGATTCCCGCTGCCGCCGCCTCCCAGGTCCACTTCGGAGAGTGGCCCCTCGGCATCCGAGGTAAAGTCGTCGGGGAGGTTGCTGTCAGGGGCAAGATCTTCTTTAATATAAAAGGAACTGCCGGATGAGGTGGTCGGAACAATCCGTTCACCTGTCCCGGAAAACTCCACCGTCGACCGCTCGGCCTGCACCCGCGCATTGAGTGTGAGGCGATTGTCGAAAAATCCGCGCGAATAGCGCACCCGACCGTTGTGCGTCTGCGTCAGGGTGCGGGTGCGGGTATCTTCGGTTTTCTGTTCGTCGTCGCTGCGCATGTAATTGTAGAGAAATTCGTAATTGCGATAGGCATAATCAACCGTGGTCCGATAAAAATGGGATTCCTGGTCGGTCGTTTCCGGATCGCTGTTTCGCAGGGTACGGGTGTAGGTGGTCTCAATGCCGGGCAGATCCACCGGTCTCCACTCGGCGCGGGCGTCGTATTCCTCGACAAATTGCTTGCTGGTCTCAAGGCCGGTGCCGGAGCGGGTTGTCTCGCTCTCCCGGTACCCTCCCGCCAGGGTGTAGAGGTCGTTACCGAGTTCGACATCGACATAGGGGCGCAGCAGTTCTCCCGTCGTGTCAGTGCTTTGTCCGTCGATGTCACTATCAAGATCGCTTCTTTCGAACAGGATGCCGCCATTGACCAGCAGGGTCGGGTAGACCTGGCGACTGAGATCGGCGCGGTACAACTGGCGAAAGCGGCGGCTGTCGCTCTGCGTTTTTTCATTCGTCTCAAGGCGCGTGGTGTCCGATTCACTGTAAGACCAGGTCCAATCGCCCATCAGCCGAATATCGGCAACCGCCGACAGAGGCGTCAGCATCATCGCCGCGAAACACAACACCGAGCATGCGATAAGGCCGGGCTGCATCATCGTTTACCGCTCACCTGTCACGGAAACGGCATAGCCTCCTTCATCCACCTCGATCGCCCCCAGCAGCTTCTTGCTGACCAGGTCGAACTTTTCAAGGCGCCTGTGCTCGGGGATCAGGGCGAACAGGGTGTTTTCCTCAGTATCCAGAGAAAGATAGGCAACCCCGCCGGAGGTGGATAAGGTGTCCACCGGCAGATCGAAGCCGGGATCGAGAACCATCACGTCGCCACTGCTCAACCCGACGTAGATCAGTCCATCAAAAGGATCGACTTCAATACACAGCGCCCCGTGCCCCACATACTTGCGCCCCTGAACCCTGAGCGTCGCGGCATTCACCACCAGCAGGTCGGCCGAATCGGCGGTGATGAGGTAAAGAGCCTTCCCATCATCGCTGACCGCCCCGCGCACGGGGGATTCTTCCAGGTGCACGGTGTCGATGATCCGCCCCTGGTGCGCGTCGACGTGAGTCAGCATGCCGGATGATTCCTGAAGGACGTAGGCCCTTTCCCCTTGCGGATCAAAGAAGACCGAGGAGGGGCGGTCGTTGAGCAGCAGACGTTCACGCTCCACGAACGAAACGGCATCGATCACGCTGATGCTGCGCGATCCGGCGTTGGCGCTGACCAGGATGCTGCCATCCGGGGAGAGAGCCATTTCAACAGGCCCGTCACCGGGGCGCAGGGTGATCATGGCCCGCACGGACTCGTTGACCAGGTCGAATACGGCAACGGCATCCTCTCCGGACAAAGCGATGTAGGCGCGTGAGCGAGCCGCGTCGAAGACCACCTCCCCCGGCCCGCGCCCCAATGCCACAACGTTGGTCACCGTCGGGGTCTTCTTTTCAAACAGGGTCAGGGTCCCGGCGGCATTGTTGGTCACCACACCCTTGAGACCGGGCAATACGGGACGCGAACCCCATAAAGAAAAACGCGGCGTAAAACGGTAGCCGGCCGTAACGATCCGGTCGGGTGAGAGAGACAGGAACAAAGCCGTCGTCTGGTCGGCACGGACGCGAAACGCCTCATCGATGGCAATCGGTTCCTCCGGGACCAGCAGATCGTTCTCCCCCTCGTCGGTCATCAGGGTCGCATCCTCGATCTGCAGATTCAGCCCAAGGTAATCGCCCGGTGGAAGATTAGCGGCCACCAGGCGGTGCTGATGCCCGATCAAATCGTCAGGACGAATCTCTCTCGGATCGTCCAGGAGAGCAACCTCCCCCCCATCCGCACGCCGCGCGGTGATCGAAGAAATCACGAACTTCAAGCGATGAGTTTCCTGCGGCAAAGGCTGCAGATAAACCCGCACCCCCGCCCCCGGATCACGCACAACCGGCACCGGCCGAGAGGGCAAAGAACAGCCAGCCAGCAGCAATACAGGCACCATCACCCAGAAAAGCCAAGAAATTCGGCCTCTCCCCCCAAGCCCAAAGCCCAAAGCCCAAAGCCTCGGGTTTTCCGCGTCCCGCGTCCCGCGTCCCGCGTCCCTCATCATCACTTCCCCCCCCCTTCATGACACTTCCCGCAAAACGACCCCTGATCCGCTCCAAACTCAAACCCAATATCCCGCCCATAATAACTGTTGGACACATCGCTCGCACTTGCGCCGCCATCCCCCAACGCGGGGTGTGAATCAGCCAGCAGGTTGGCAGTGAAATCCCAGCGTCCGGCATAGGGGAAAGCCGAAGCATGGGCACGATGGCAGGTCAGGCACATCACGTTGGAATTGGCGTCGGGTCCGCGGGTACTGGTCGGGTCAAGCAGCTGCGGGTCACTGATCCCCCGCTCAAACGGGGTAAATTGCAGGTAAGAGGAATCGGCGGTACCGGACAGGTCGCCGCTGCGGATGTAGGCATTGTAGCGGGACAGAGTCTGTTGATCGAAACGGGTCTGGCTACCTGAAGGATGACGGAAGCCCGGCCCGCCCCCTGAATTATGTTTGCTGGTGACCATGCGTCTATGACAGTTGCCGCACCACTCGCTCATGCCCGAACCGTAGTCCACATGGGAATCATCGGATTCGACGAAGGGGCGCGAAGGGTTCTGCCGGGCAATGGGTGCATCCTCCCTGAAGGAATAGCCGCGAACGGCGTAGCTTGAATCGCCCAGGAGCCGATAGTTGCCGCCCACCGTTCCGGCCGCAATCGGCTCGCCATAGGAACCGGAGACGGAGACCGGGAGACCATTCGATGCTGATTGCGAAAGACCGCCATGAGGATCATGGCAACTGATGCAGGACAGTTGAGAGGCAGGATAGCTGCCGCCGGGAGAAGAAATACGCTGAGGGTCGGCCGAGAGGTTGAAATCGCGGGCGATCACGTTGTGACCGTGCTGTTCGGCCGGGCTGGTGCCGCCATTCCAACTGAAGGTGCGGGTCACCCAGTAAAAGTCGCCCCCCGGGGTCAGGGCCGACCCGTCGAAACTGAAGACCGAAGGGCTGGCAGGCCCACCGGCGCCGGCATGGCAGTTGAGGCAGATGGAACCGGGATCGGAAGCACGCAGCAGGCTGACCGTGGCACCGGAGCGAATCGACAAGCCGCCCTCCGAATTGTGCATGGTATGGCACCCGCCGCAGTTGCCGACCCCGCCACGGTGAAAAGACGCAGCTTCAACCGCAGATACCGCGATCTGACTGCCTGTGGACAGCGCCAGCAGCAGAACAAAGCGCCACGCCCATCTCGTTCCTATGCCTATCTGAAGTCGCAAACGATCAATCCCCCGGTTGCGTGTCAGAAATCTTGACTTATTAATGCAACCATCACGCCTCATAAGGAACTCCCGAAATTAATTTTCATTATAACTCTCCGGGTTTGGGCGCTCGATCATTTCAGGATTCAACAAAAGAGAAGTGCAGGCCGAAAAAGGGCCGGCGGTGGTGTACAACCGCCGGCCCGAAAATCAGGCATAACAGAATTTTAACAGCTTTGAGTGTTCAGCTGAGGATCAGTCCTGCACGTGGCACTTGTTGCACAGCGAACGCTGATATTCGCCGTAACCATCGGTGAAGGGATTGCCACTGCCGGGATCGGCAACGTCGATTGCCTCACCATGCTTGTAGTAAGGCGCGGCAGTTTCTGCCACAGGGGTTCCTGTTTGAGGCTTGTACATCCAACTTTCGGCAATGAACTCACTGGTGGTGTAATCCCAGCGCAGAGCATTGTCAAAAGCTGACGCATGGGCGCGGTGGCAGGAGAGGCACATCACCTGGGAGCTGCCGTCGACACCAGCCGTCGCGGCTGCCTCTAAAGCTTGCCCAGTTTCACTATCGTAACCAGGAGAGGGCAGATCCCAGGAACCGGTGGTCACGCCGCGCTCGATGGGGACCAACGGATCATACGCGCTGGAAATGTCGCCGGTGAAATTACCGGTTGCCACATAGCTGTTGTAGACCGTAGGTACAGACACATCAGTGGGGTGCATGCCGCCGGAAGCGCTCTGGGAATAAAATTGCCCATGGCAGTTGGCGCACCAGCCGCTCATGCCGGAACCATACTGAGTTGATTTACCATCATAGCCGCTGGCGCGGGCGATGGGAGCATCTTCACTGAAGCCCACCTTGTTGCTGTCATACAGAAGGCGGTAGTTACCGGCGATGGTGCCTTCAGGCGGCACCTCGCCATAGGAACCGGACACCGAAATCGGCGCAGCGCCACCGATGGTGCCGCCCTGAGCCTGACCATGGGGGTCATGGCAGCTGGAGCAACCCAACTCAGCCGCCAGGAAAGAACCGCCCGGTGCAGTAGTCAAGTTTTCATCAGCAGACATACCAAAATCTGCTGCGACAACACTATGTCCTAAATTATTGTAATCAACAGTTTTGAAAACACCCGGGCGAACCTGGAAGGCATACCCATTATCGTTGACCCAATGAAAATCTCCGCCTTCGTTGGTGTTGCTGCCGTCGGCGCTGTTGACATGGTAGCGATCGGCGCCATTATGGCAGTTAAGGCAGGTTGAGCTGTTGTCGGAGCCTTTTTGCAGGGAAGGACCAGGCGTGCCAGGGGGAGCGCCGTTATCCGTCGGCGAATTGTGCATGGTGTGGCAGCCATCGCAATGCCCGACACCGCCGCCGTGGAAGGCAAAGGCCGAGCCGCTGACGAGCAGCAGAGCGCCGGCAACCGCAAGTGAAACAGTGAAAAACTTCTTCATTTTGTACATCCTCCGAATTTTTTTGGGGAAAATTCACTCCGACAACCCGGCCGTCCCTGTGGGACCCGTAGGCTTTGTGTCCCCACCTTGCGATGAGTTTACCCTTTACGGAGAATGTGGGCTTCCGTTGGCAGTTCCGGAAGACCCGTGACAGGGTGTTGCCATGATCCTTGATTACCTTTGACCCTCACCTCCTCTCCGGATCGAAATCTGTTTGTCTCTTCTTCATTTCTCCAGTGACCGCGCTTCCCGCTCAGTTGAAGCGGAGCTTGAAAACGCTGACACCGAGATTGGCCGCCTGCGACACATAGAGCTTGTTGTTGCGGGCGTCGACCGCCAGGTCATCGGGCACCACCAGGTTGTGGGGGGCGCCGCCGCGATAACCCATTTCGGTCTGAAAATTGAATTCATCGTCGAAAATCAACACCACGCTGCGAAGACGGTCGGCGACATAGATATTGCCGTGCTCATCAGCCTCGATGCCGGCCACAACCCCAAACTTGCCCCTGGCGCCGCCGGAAGTGCCGAACACCTCGAACTGGCCGTCGGGCTGCATGCGGTAGGCGCTGAACAGGGTCGGCACGGTAAAATAGATCTGGTCGCGGGCGTCGACGCTGAAGCCACCCAGCGCGGCCTGTTTGAGAGATTCGATTTCTTCCTCGATCATCCTGCGCTGCGACTCGCGCAGATCATCCCGATTGAGTTCTTCCTGCGAGGCCGAGAGAAGAAAGCTGCGCAGATCGAGTCCGCGCTGAAAGCGCCCTTCCAGGTCGACCACCACCATCGTCATGCTCCGGCTGTCTGCCAGGTAAATTTCACCGTCACGGTAGTCCATGAAGGTCGGGTGGAGAGGAAGATACTCTTCCGGCACATCGGTAATCGTCACGGGCTCGATCAACTCGCCCCGGTAATCAAGCCGCAGCAGCTGACCGGAGGTTCGGCGGGAGAAGAGCACGTACACCTCGCCCTCCTCGGCTACGGCCAGGTCGACCGCCGAGGCCAGCCCGTAATCTTCACCGTAGCTGTGCACCTGCATGGCAGATTCGTTGTAGATCTGGATCAAGCCATCTCCGATATTGAGGGCATAGGCCTCATCAAAGCGGCTGTCCACATCCACCTTGGCCCACAGGGAAGGCACCGGGCCTGAAAAGTCAGAGAGCTTGTAGGCAAAGGCGGCTTCAACACCGGCGCACGCCGTGGAGGCCAGCAGCGATGAGAGCACCAGCACCAGGGCCGACAGCATCGGTCCGGGGTTTGAAGCAAGTTTTCTGCGGTGCTGTGTGTTCATCCTGGTCGCCATCCCCAATTTTTGTTGTCCGGGTGGTGAAGAGCGTGCGTGCCACCGGTCCTGATTGCATTCGTTCGTTCCGGGCACCTCCTAGTGCACCCCGCGTGCCAGCTAACTTTAAGCGTTTCCAACACTCTCATTAGCCATTGAATTCATTGATTTTATGACTTAGGTGAGACCTGTAGGATCATATAATCGCATTAATTGAATATGGGGGTCTTAGCCCAATTGTGGGTTATATCCCCCACCCATCGCGCAGATTGATTGGGTTTTTATATCTATTACGAGCTGTTGGGTCGGGTTTTTAACGGAGAGGTGGAGAGGAAGAGAGAGGCGGAGAGAAAGGCTTGAAATCTTTATGGTAAATCGAAAAAATCTATAAAATCTTTCAGGGCACTTCAAAATTAGGACTGTGCATCTGCACAGATGAGGAGAGTGGTTTGATATGGAAATTTTTGCGGGGATGGCGCTGTTTTTTATGGACGGGGTTCGATAGAGTACAAATCATCAAGGTTTCGTTGTGGCAGGCGAAGGCTTGATAACAAGACTTCTTCATTGAGGGCTCCCTCCCTCAAGCGAACGTGACCGGCGCCAGGATGCCTCCCCTGGGTGCCGGTTTTTTTTGCCCAGCGAGGCCTTTTGCGAAAACATTACTGTTGACGGAAAGGCCGCTATCGATCCTCGCGGGTATGCCACAACCGTAGCACGTAGATCGTGGATTCCTGAATTTCGTAGCGCAGCTCATAGTGCCCGACGAGAATTCGGCGAACTTCGCGTGGCTCGAATTCTTCGAGCTTTTCGCCGATGCGTGGGTTTGCCAACAAGCTGGTCGGGGCCCTGGTGAGGGCCTGCACCGTGCGCGCAGCCGCTTCCCGGTTCACCAACGCCAAAAATTCATAAAGCCGCTCCAGGTCAGAAACTGCTCTTCCTGTCCACTTCAGCACCATCACCGCGGCACGGGCAACGGTTTGTCGTTATCCAGACTTTCGGCCCATGCCTGCACGGCCTGATGGTCGATAACGCTGCCGGCATCCACGTCAGCCAGGGCCTCCCGGGTAAGGCGACTGCGTTCTTCTTCCTGGTCGACCCAGGCCGACAGGGCCTGCTTCATGATCCAACCACGGGACCGGTCGAGGCGCTCGGCCATCTGATCGACCTTTTCGGCCAACGGGATAGGCACATGTGCTGTAAGGACTTTGGTTTTTACCTGTGGCATGGCAGAACTCCTGATTCTACTGGGTTTGATTATACTTGAACTATAGTGATTAAAAATGATTGTGTCAAACGCGTGTCGAGATTCTTGCGAGCGTTGACTTCCTTCTAAACGGGTTTTAACGGAGAGGCGGGGAGGAAGAGCGAGGCGGAGAGAAATCTTTCAAATCTTCCAGACTGTGCATCCGCACAGATGACTAAGGTGGTTATATATTGATTTTTCTGCGGGGATGGCGCTGTTTTTTATGGACGGGGTTCGATAGAGTACAAATCATCAAGGTTTCGTTGTGGCAGGCGAAATCTTGAGAACAAAAACTTCTTCATTTTGAGGACTCCCTCCCTCAAAGCATTGACCGGCACCAGGAATTGCCTCCCCTGGGTGCCGGTTTTTTTTATTTTTTTCCTGGTGTTCGGTGTGGGGTCGCAACTCCCATGACAAGGGTGTTTGGCGCCAGGGAGGGCGCCAATCAAACGGCCAGGGATGGCGAAAAGTGTCCCTTGTCATGGGAGTTGCGATCCCGCACTGCTACCTTGCCCCTATTGCATGATCTGCAGAAATCTCTTCTCGGTATAGAGCAGCCTGATCCATTCATATTCGAAGGGTGATCCGGTACTGTAGTACCTGAATGGTGTGCGCTTACGGGTGTCGATGGCGTTGAGGGTGTTGTAGGTCAGGGGCAGCAGGAACGAGTTGTTTTCGAAGTTGAAGGGGTCGATCTCGTTGAAAATCAAGAGATCGCCCCCTTTGCCGATGGCATCGCGCAGGTTTGAGGGGCCGAGCACTGGCAGAACCAGGTAGGGGCCGTTGCCGATGCCGTAGTACCCTAAAGTCTGCCCCAGGTCCTCCTCCTGGCGCGGCAGGCCCCAGCCGCTGGCAGGATCCCACAACCCCAGCACGCCCACGGTGGAGTTGACCACCAGACGTGCAGCGGTAATGCCGGTTGCCTTTGGTTTGAGCTGCAGGATGCAGTTGGCGAGGTTGTTGATTTCGAGAACGTTATCGAAGAAATTGCTGACCCGGTCCTCGGCGTAATCGGGCATCACCCAGCGATAGCCGTCGACGGCGGGCAGAAAAACATAGACATCGAAATAGTAGTTGAACTGGTAGACCAGGCGATTGACCCGCTCCAGGGGGTCGAACACCTTGATGGCATACTCTTTCTCCGGTGCAACAAATTGCGCGACCGGGCGTATCGGCTCGGGAGCGGAGGGCACCAGGGGGCCGCAGCCCGAACACATAAAAACAACCGCCGCAATGACGGCCAGCCCAAGGCGGCGCTCAATTCTCATTCCACTGATCCTGCCCGGTGAAAAAGGCCACCATCGCGGCCAGGTTGTCATAATGGGCCATGTTGCCGCAGTGGCCGCCATGGGGGTAAATTCGCGCTCTCTCGCCCATTGTTTCTTCCAGCCAGTCGACTTCTTCGGGTGAAACGATAATATCATCGCGATTATGCATCAGGCCCAGGCGGGGATTCTGCCGCAGGTAATCCCCAATGCTTTGCAGGGTCTGCCTTCTTTGCAGCTCCTCCCCTGTGAGCCCTGCTTCCCGCTCCTGGTAGTAGGGGAGCATGAATTCACGAAAATAGTCGCTAAAGGGGGTGTGGTGAGCCACAATGAAGTAATCCTCGAGGGGCTGGTAGGGGCTCAACTCGACCCCTGGTGGGATCATAAAGCCGCCGCCGTGCATCACATCGGAGGTAAACACCATATTGGCGGCGGAGATGCGGAAGGAGATGCCGATCAGCGCGGCGAGAAACTCGTCCGTGACCGGGTAGTGTTTGTAGACGGTATATAAAGCATTTTCGCTGAGCTTGAACAGATCCAGCTCCCTGTTAATTTTTGACAGATGGTTCATGACGTCGCGAAACCAGACGTTGAAGTTCTCCGGACCTCCGGGGATATTCTCCTCCAGCAGGCGGTCGAGGCGTTTGACAGATTTGTACAGGTCAACGGGGGGGTTGATCATCAGCACTTTTTCGAAATTGAACAGCTGCCGTTCATCATCGATTTGCGCGACAAAAGGGGCCTGGGCGGCGCCGAGGCTGTACCCGGCCAGGTGAAAGGCGCTGACTTCGACCGTGCTCCGCACCTTCTGCCAGGCCAGCGCCATGGAGCGATAAAGATCGCGGGAATCATCGCGCAGGTCGCCAGGCACCATGGTTTCGGACGAGGATATGATAAAGTTCATATGCGTGGGCGAGGACAGGGAGAGCACATGAAACCCTGCCTGATACAAGGCACGCTGCAGGACCCGCATTTTCCCTGAATCGTGGGCACCGCCGGTGCCGGCGATGAGAAAAACCAACGGCGCTTTTCGGGGTTGAGCTACGAGGGAGAAATCCATACCCTTCTGGTACCAGAAGATTTTCGGCACCGGCCGCCGGACGAAGGTCTTTATGCTGAAAATCTCACTGGGGATCTCTTTGGGGAGTTCGGGCTGGTATTCATCCGGCGTGCCAACGACGGTGGCCTCAAAGGGGTTGTCAAAGGGATAATCGTAGCTGCGGGCTTCTTTCGCGCTGACTGGACCAGCCAGAAGCAGAAGCGCTGGCACGAGTATTCCAAGCAAGCTGATTTTTACTGGTAATCGCATTTTTTATCCCTTGCCCCTCATCTCTTTCCCAAAAAAGGAGGACAGTATACATGCTTGATTTCAAAATCGACCAGAAAAAATGTACCCGTTGTGAACTGTGCGTCAATGACTGCCCGGTGGGCATCATCCGTATGGGGGATGATTTCCCGCATATCCCGGAGGAAAAGGAGTCCGCCTGCATCGGCTGCCAGCACTGCATGGCGATCTGCCCGACGGCGGCTGTTTCAATTCTCGGCAAGGTCCCCGAGGACAGCCAGCCCGTCGAAGGGCATCTGCCCGATCCGGATCAGCTGGAGACCCTGATCAAGGGGCGGCGCTCGGTGCGGCGCTATCGGGATGAAAATCTTGATCCGCAGCTTCTGCAACGCCTGCTGGACGTGGCTTGGCATGCGCCCACGGGGGTGAATGCCCGCCAGGTGCGTTTGACGGTGATCGATGACCGCGAGGTGATGCAGGCGATCCGCGAAGAGACCATGGAGGCGCTGGGCGAGGTGGTCGATCGCGACGCGCTGCCCAACAACCGGCTGATGTTTGCTGCATTTGTCGCGGCATGGCGCGACAAGGGCGTCGACATCCTGTTCCGTGGCGCACCGCACCTGCTGATCACTTCGACGCCGAAGAAATGTCCGGCTCCCAAGGAGGATGGTCTGATCGCCCTCTCCTACTTCGAGCTTTTCGCCCAGAGCCTGGGCGTCGGCACGGTCTGGGACGGTCTGGCCATGTGGGCCTACACCGAGCTGGTGCCGCATCTGCAGAGCCGTCTGGGCATCCCCGAGGATCACGAGATCGGCTACATGATGGCTTTCGGTCCGCCGGCGGTCACTTATCCGCGCACGGTGCAGCACTCTCCTGCGCTGATAGCGCGCTTACAAAAGTGAATCGAAAAAAACACCCCCGTGACGTTACTGTATTGTCGCGGGGTGTTTTTCCCACCGTCTCAATCCGGAGATCGGAACCCCACTTCGCCAAGGGCCGCATGAAGCCATCCCTGGCGCTTAGTTGTCGCCATCCCTGGCGACAAATACCCTTGGCGAAGTGGGGCTCCGATCTCCTTTTCCGAACCTGCCTCACTCCTCACTCCTCACTCCTCACTCCCCGCGCCTTCAACCGCTTGAAAATCAACGGCAGAGGATTCCTCCCCTGCCGATAGGCTTGATTCAGTTCCACCGGATCAACTCCGGTGGATGCGGCGAGAAGAACGTATTGGTTGTACAGGGTGGTTTTGAACAGGCCGTGCTTTTTCCAGCGTCGCGCCGAGGTGATCAGCGGTTGGTTCAGAGTGACAACCTTCCCCTCCCGGCGTGCTTTACGGACCAGAGCCACATCTTCCATGATGGGAACGTCTGCAAACCTGCCGATCCTTTTGAACAGGTCGCGTTTAAGAAACAGCCCCTGGTCGCCGTAAGGCCGCTTGAACCAGCGGGAACGCAGGTTCGTACCCCAGGTGATCAGGTTAAATCCCATTGAGTTTTTATCGACCGCAAAACGGAAGGCTCCCAGTGACACCTTTGGGTGCATCAGGGTGCGGCGCACCTGCGTGTCCCACTCTTTGGGCAGGCGGGAGTCGGCATGCAGAAACAGCAGGATATCGCCGGAAGCCTGTTCGGCGCCGGCATTCATCTGTCGCGCGCGGCCAGGGCTGCTGTGGCAGACTACGGCTCCAGCCGTTTGCGCCAGTTCACGGGTGCCGTCATCGCTGCCGCCGTCAGCCACCAGGCATTCGACATTGAATCCTTCCAGAACCTCCGAAATCACCCTTCCGACATGCGCTTTTTCGTTGAGGGCGGGAATGATGACTGAAATCTTAAGGGGCAGATCTTCGGCTTCATCCACATCGGCAAGTGTCGGCAGGAGTTTTATCTGCCGGGAAGATGCAGCGAGGGTCTGTTCGAGAACCTGCGCCGTACCCCACTCGATTTCTCGGAAAAGATCCGGCTGCGGGTGATTGAGGCCGATCAGGTAATAACCGCCGTCATGGGCGGGGCCGATGACGCAGGGTTCATTTTCCAGCAGTTCGAAAGCTCGGGCGATCGTGTCGCTGCGGTTCTCGGGACAGTCACAACCGATGATGACCACCCGTCGCGCACCCTGCTCGAAATGCTCCTGAACAGCACGGTTCATCCGCACCCCCAGATCGCCCTCCCCTTGATCGATATAGGTGGGTCGGTCCCCAAGCCACTGTTGCATCTGTTCAACACTGCCGCCGGTGAAGCGAACCTCGACCTGGATCCCAACGGCCAGCGCCTGCTTCAGGGTGTACTCCGTCATGCGGCGCTGCAGATCGGCAGCGCCATCAGCGCCCAGGGTGGGAATCAGGCGTGTTTTGGCACGTCCAGAAACTGGAAAACGGGTGAAGATGATAAGCCTATCTATTTGATTCATATATAAAAACAAATCCCCATGATACGAGATGCAAAACAGCACAGATACCAACAAAATCAAGATACCCTACCATGATCGAAACGCCGAATAAAGGACATCCCGCCACTGAAAAACAACCTCCCGGTGATAAAGCAACATCTTTTCTGTAAATTCGCCCATCCTCTTTGTGGCAGTGATCGGCGATTAAAAAGCCACCTTCAAGGCTGACCGCTTCGAACATCAGTGGCGTGAACATGATCATGAACAATGGCAAGGGATCACCGATGTCACGCTTGGCGCCCGCCTGATGTATCAGATCAGCCGCAAATTCGCCCCCTATGTCGGGGTCACCTGGAACCGCAAGGTCGGCGAAACGGCCCATGAGATCGGCAAGGAAGGCGGCAACACAAGCTCATCCGGATTGGTCGCGGGGATTCGTTTCTGGTTCTGAAAAACGGCTGATTCCTGCGGGAGGGTTATCCGAAGACTGACCAGTGCGTGCGTTGCGCCAGCATCTCGACCGCTTCGGTGCCCAGCTTGGAATTACCCAGGTTGTTGAGGCCCGGCGACCAGACCGCGATGGAGGCGCGCCCCGGAACGATCACCAGGATTCCGCCGCCGACACCGCTTTTCCCCGGTAGACCGACCCGGTAGGCAAAATCTCCCGAGCCGTCGTAGTGACCGCAGGTCATCATCAGCGCATTGATGCGCCGCACGCGCATGGAAGAGATCATCTGCGGCATACCCGATGAATTGATCAGGAATCGTCCCGCCCTGGCCAGCTGCCGGCAGCTCATCTCCACCGCGCATTGATGGAAATAAGTCCCGAGAGTCCAGTCGGGCTGATGCAGCAGGTTGTCGCAGCTGCGCAGATAATGCGCCAGGGAATAATTGCGGTGGCCGGTTTCCCGTTCGGAACGTGCCACCTCGTCATTGATATAGATGGTATCGTCGTCCGTCGCGGTGCGGATAAAGGTCATCAGGGTCGCAAGCGCTTCACGCGGAGTGCTGCCGGCCAGGATGGCATCGGTGACCACAATGGCCCCGGCGTTGATAAAGGGGTTGCGCGGGATGCCGTTCTCCTGTTCGAGCTGCAGGATCGAGTTGAACGACCTCCCGGACGGTTCACGTCCCACGCGACGCCAGAGCTGATTTCCGTAACGCCCGAGGGCCAGGGCCAGGGTAAATACTTTGGAAACGCTCTGGATGGAAAAAGGCTCATCCGCGTCCCCCACGCTGAGCACCCGTCCGTCAGCCAGCGCCACCGCCATGCCGAACTGGTGGGGGTCGATGGCGGCAAGTTCGGGGATGTAGCCGGCCACCCTGCCCCGCTCCTCCCGCGAAGCCATCTCCTCGCCGATCTGCTTGAGAATTTTACCAAGTTTCATAATATCTGTTTCCAACAGGGGGTTGATAAACTTCAATCCTACCCGAGAGCGGTATTGATTAAAAGACGCAAGACCAGAAATAAGGCGGGGAAGACATGTACGGGTAAATCGGGGGCTATATAGAAAACACAGAGGGAGGGAGGGAGGGAGGGAGGGGATCAGAGAAAAGCACCGATTCCTTTAAGGATTATTCAGATCTTTGCAGAGCGGTTACGGCGTAGGCTCAGGGTACCATGTAGAGAACACCCGAATCCGCGGCACTCTTGCTCAGGTACATGATGCCGACCACCAGTGGCAGGGCGACATCGGTCAGGAAAAAACAGAGGATCCCGTGAGTGCGCCCCAGGGCCTTCTTGAGCTTGGTCAGCCGGTAGAATTCCTCCTCCGACAATCCGCGCCCCAGTGAAAACAGCGCAACAAACAAGGCGAACAGACCCATCACGAACTCTGAAGGTGTCATTTCTTCCCCCTATGATCTGTTTGTCAACCTGCAGCAACTCTATTGCCTGTATTATTTATATAACACTGTTTTTCAAAACTGGAAAGTCTGCGAAAAAATTAAAAAATATGGTATTAAACTAGCTTTTTCACACCATGAGACTAAAAAGAAAACCGCCGCAAGAAGATCCCTGCGGCGGCTTGAAGAAACCAAAAAAAAACATCATTATCCAGAATTTCCTGACATTCTACGCAGCTAGTTTTCAGTCATAAAGATTTTTTCATACAAATCTTCAAGCTGCTGAAGATGGCGGGTTTCGTCGTTGAGCAGCTTTTCGAAAATCGACGCCATGGGCGCGCCTTCGCAGCCGGACTGCATCTTTTTATAGAAATCGATGGCGTTTTTCTCCAGGTGAATGGCGTAGGCCAAGGCCTGCCGCGCATCGGCATTGGGGGGCAGCTCTTCCTGGTGCAGCACATAATCGAGATTCATGGTTTTAACCGGCTGATCCATGGCATGGCGCCCTTCGATGGTGCCTTCGAGCATGGCTTTCTCCAGGGCATGCTTGTGATCAAGCTCGTCCAGCGCAGCGTCTTTCAGGATTTTCTGGGCCTGCCGGTCCTTGACCTTGCGCATGGCATCGAGATAATTGCGAAAGCCGCCGTCTTCCATCTCCACGGCTTTTTCAAGGGCAGCTTCATAGGTATAACAAACTTGGGAATCGTCGCTCATGTCTTCTCCTCCATTTCAGTAGATCACGATATAGCCATGCTTTTCCGCAATTCTGGAAATTTCGAGGACATCCTTGATGCGATATTCGGCGCCCTCGAGTCGAAAAATGTATCCCCCATCCGGCTGCTTTTCGGCAGCATCGATGAGTGATTCAAAAGAAGCCGTTTTGATCGTTTCCATGGCCGTCTCCAAAATTGGAAATCCCGAGAATTTCAATTTTTCTAGCACACTTGGAAATACGGCACAAGCTTATTGTATACAATCTGGGGCCTCTTCGAAGCTCCCGACAGAAGGGTCAGGTTACTCGCCGATGAGCTTGACCAGCACCCGCTTGCGGCGCCGTCCGTCAAACTCCCCGTAAAAGATCTGCTCCCACGGGCCGAAGTCAAGTTTACCATCAGTGATGGCAACCACCACTTCACGCCCCATGATCGTGCGCTTGAGATGCCCGTCGCCATTATCCTCCCCGGTGTTGTTATGTTTATAGAGATTCAGGGGTTCATGCGGGGCAAGCTGCTCGAGCCATCGTTCAAAATCCTGGTGCAGCCCATGCTCGTCATCGTTTATGAAAACCGAAGCGGTAATGTGCATGGCGTTGACGAGACACAGCCCTTCGGTGATGCCGCTCTCGCGCAGACAGTCTTCTACCTCGCCGGTGATGTTGACAAAGCCGCGGCGGGACGGGATTTCAAACCACAACTCCTTACGGTAGGACTTCATGAATCAAACCTCCTTGAAATATTTCCTGAAGATTATTACTCACCGGACATGCCCTGCGGTTCATGCTCAACAGTTGCCATTAAAGATTAAAATGTCATGCCTTCCCGGGCAACCCCTTGTATGTAGAATTACCCTGATTGATCAGCAGAAAAACACTTTGACAAATTTTAAAAATCGTTTAGATTCATAGGCGTTTTCCAACACCTTTTTCACGCCAAGGAGTGATCCGGGGAGGTACTGTGCGCAGGTTTTCATATCAAATCACTGGGATTCTATTCTTATTGAGTTTTGCACTGCCTTCGATTTCCGATGCTCAGTCCACCTTCGCCTCTCCATTTTTCACCCGCAACATGTCGCCGATTATCCAGATTTTCGGGCTGCCCGCCGCACAAGGCGGCGACCTGACCCCGGCGGGGCACACCGACTCAACTCTGGCCCTGGAAACCGCCAACAATTTCACCTGGGATCAAAAAGGGGAAGAATCGGTCTGGTTCGACGGTGAAACCAGCCGCGCGACTCTTTTTCTGAGTCACGGCATCGCACCGCGTTGGGAGATCGGTCTTGAGGTTCCCATTGTTTCACACAATACGGGGATTTTCGATGGCTTTATCGAAAACTGGCACGACGCGTTCGGCCTGCCCCAGAACGGTCGCAAAGATACGCCGCGCGGGCAGATCGACTACAGCTATGATCGAGGAGGCTCAACCTCCGAACTGAGCATGAGCGATACCGGCACCGGCATCGGTGACCTGACCCTGCACCTCGGCTACCAGCTGATCCAGAGCAGCCCGGGCAACCGTCGCGCTCTGGCTCTCAGGGGCGGAATCAAGCTGCCGACCGGCGATTCGGACCGCCTGCGCGGCAGCGGCGCAACGGATCTGCACCTGGGCCTGGCCCTGACGGATGCGCAGAGCCTGTCCCGCTACAATCTGACCCTGTTCGCTTCGGGGGGAGTTCTGTGGCTGACCGAGGGTGACATCCTCGCGGACCAGCAGCGTGATATGGTGGGATTCGGCAGCCTGGGATTCGACTGGGCACCCTGGCGCCTCGTCTCCTTCAAGCTGCAGCTCGACGGTCACAGCTCATTCTATAAGGACAGCGCCCTTGACCAGATCGATTCGGCTTCCGCCCAGCTGGCCATCGGCGGGACATTGCACTTGGGCGATACCGACAGCGTTGACCTGTGCGTCACCGAAGATGTCGTGGTGGACACCGCCTCCGATGTTGTCTTTCATATCGCCTGGAAGCATCGCTTCTGAAAACGTCGGGTACGTCGGGTACGTCGGGTACGTCTGGCACCTTTCGCGACCTTTCGCGAATCGGCGCTATAAAATGACGCTTTGGGTTTACCGCGAACCTTATCTTGTGATAAAAAAGAACGGTTAATTTTTGTAGATTTTCACCTTTAAGCCCGATTACCGGATCATGATCGCCTCCTTCTATCGCAAACGGAACAATTCATGACGGCTGCGGCCCTGCTTCATCGCTATTTCCCCGGGATTTATCTTTTTTTCATCGCTCTGCTGGGAATCGCCCTGGGCTGGCTGGCCGCACTGGTTCTCGGGATTTTGCTGACCCCTCCCGCCCAGCTTGACGTGCAGGCCGTTGCCGGTCGCAGCGAAGTCGCCGGAAAACGCCCGCTGTCTGATTATCAGGTCATTCTTGATCGCAATATTTTTAATTCCACTGCACCGGTCACATCTGTTCTGGTTGAAGAGGATACGGCCCCGTCACGAACCACAGCCAGAAGAGCTGAGGTCACGCAGGGATCGGCAGAGACCGCCCCTTCAACTCAGAATCGTAAAGACTACACGTTGATCGGCACTGTGGTCGGCGGCGACGCCTCACTGGCTGTTTTGCAGGAAGGCCGCAACACCGATGTTTATGCGCTGGGGGCAGAGCTGCCTGACGGCGGCGTGGTGGACCGGATTTACAGACATTCGGTGACCATCAAATATGGCGAAGGCGACACGAAAACGCTGGTCGCTGAAATGAACGGCGCACCCCCGCCCGCCGAAGCTCAAAAAGCAACGGCCGCTGCGACACAGAAGAACGGTAAAGAAGAGAACCCTTACAACATCGAAGAAGTCGGCGAAAACCGCTGGGTCATTCCGCGAGAGTCCGCCGATGGCGCGCGCGGCAATCTTAACGAACTGCTGCGTCAGGCACGGGTGGAGCCGCGCATCGTTGACGGCCAGACCCAGGGTTTTGTGGTCCGCATGATCCGGCCCAATACGCTGCTCGACATGCTGGGCATCCGGCGTGGAGACGTTCTGATGAAGATCAACGGCATCGATCTGAACAGCCCCGAAAAAGCGCTGCAGATTTTTCAGCAGTTGCGCGAGGCGCGCAGCATTTCGGTTGACCTGCTGCGCGGCGGCGAGCCGACGACTTTCAATTATGAAATCAATTGATTTCTTCATGTTCCATTGTAAACACGGAGTATCTTTCCGGCCCGTGGGGTCGCATCTTCCATGAAAAGGGTGTTTGGCGCCAGGGATGGCGAAAAGTGTCCCTTATCATGGGAGATGCGACCCCATGCTGAACAGGTTGTAACACGGATTCCTTTTTCCATATTCAGCTTAAATTTTTTTCGGGAGTAGCTGCCTTGACTGTCCGATCGATCATTTTCTCCATCCTTGCCGTTGCGCTGTTGGCAATGACCGCTCCGCCCCTTCCGGCACTGGCTCAGAGTTCCCCGCCCGGCGAAGGGATTGCCGTCGATTTTAAAGATATCGAACTGCCTGACCTGATTCAGACCATGAGCGAACTGACCGGGCGGAATTTCGTCTATGACGAAACCGTACGCGGCAAGGTCACCATCATCTCGCCGCGGCGCATGACGCTGGATGAGGCCTACAACGTGTTTCTCAGCGTGCTCAACGTCAAGGGATACACCGTCGTCCCCAGCGGTAAGGTCCACAAGATCGTCATGATCAAAGACGCCAAAGAGAGCAATCTGCCGATCATCACTCAGGGACGGCCGACCGGCGGCGGAGAGCAGTATGTGACCCGGCTGATCACCCTGGAGAACGTCGATGCCGCCGAAATCGCCTCTACGGTCCTTGCCCCCCTGGTGCCCAAGACCAGCAACATCGTGGCCTATCCGCCCTCCAATACGCTGATCATTACAGACAGTGCAGCCAATATAGACCGACTGGCGGGAATTCTGCGCCGGCTCGATGTTCCCAGCAAGGTGGACAACCTCGAGGTTATACAGCTTGATCATGCCGAAGCGGAAGAAATCGCCGCCCTCGTGACGCAGTTCATTGAACAGCAGACCACCCAGACACGACGTCGGACAGCGGCCAATGTGGCCGCAGCGGGCGGCAAAGAGCCCGGCAAGATCATCCCCTTCAAGCCGACCAATGTCCTGGTCGCGCTGGCCGCGGCCGAAGAAATGGAGATGATCAAGAGCCTGGTGAAACGCCTGGACCAGCGCCCTTCGCAGACACGTTCCGGGATTCAGGTCTATTATCTTGAAAATGCCGACGCTGAAACCCTGGCGGAGACCCTCAACCAGATCCTGACCGGCATCAAGACGCAGAACACAACCGCCGCCGCCCGCCGGACTGCCTCCGGCCAGGCCGAAGAACAAACCCTGGAGGCGGTCACTATCACGGCGGACAAACCGACCAATTCCCTGATTATCAACAGCACCCCGGAAGATTACGACACCATCCGCAAAATTATTCAGCAACTCGACATCAAGAGAAAGCAGGTTTATGTCGAAGCGCTGATTATGGAACTGTCCATGGGCGCGACGCAGAGACTCGGCGCCACCCTGCAGGGGGCGGTCGCCACCGGCGATGAGAGTGCTATTTTCGGCGGCACCAACCGCCCTGAGGGGTTCGCCTCGATCTCGGACCCCTCCAACATGCTGACCCAAACCATCGAAGGGATCCTGCTCGGCGGTCTGTTCAACATGATTACCGTGATTGATGCACAGGGCAATGAAGTCCAGGTGCCTGCCCTGTCGGCCCTGATCGATCTGTCCAAGACCGACGGCGACGTCAACATCCTTTCAGCACCTCGCCTGCTGACTTCGGACAACGAGGAAGCTGAAATCATCGTCGGCGAAAACGTGCCGATCATCACCTCCCGCCTGACCGATCGCGGCGGCAGCGACAGCCTGGCGCAGAGCGTTTCCGTCGAGCGGCAGGATGCGGCCCTGACTCTGCGCTTCACCCCGCAGATTACCGAGGGGGACCTGGTCCGGCTCAACGTCTATCAGGAAATCACCTCTGTTCAGTCGACCAACAACGAGGTCGGGCCGACCTTCACCAAACGTTTGCTGCGCAACACCGTGCTTGCAGAAAACAGCCGCACCGTTGTCCTCGGCGGGCTCATCGATACCAAGGTCGAAGAATCCGTCACCAAGGTGCCTCTGCTTGGCGATATCCCTGTGCTCGGCTGGCTGTTCAAACGGACCTCAACCCAGGAGAACAAAACCAACCTGTTGATCTTTATCACGCCTCATATCATTCAGAACGCGGAAGACCTGGAGCGGGTGACCCGCCGCGCCCGCAGAGGCATGAATGAATTCCAGGATCTTGACATGACCGACGAGACCACCAGGGAAACCTGGACCGACCAGCAGTTCAACCTTGAAGGGGCAGTCCCCGAGCTTATGGAGAACTGATCCCGTCATGACCTCCTGGCAACATATCGGTCAAATACTGCGTGAGGACGCCGGGCTTTCCGAGGAAGCCCTCGAGCAGGCCCTCGCCGCGCAGGAAAACGACGAGCGCCGCCTCGGCGAGATTATGCTCGAGCGCAAAGTCATCAGCTCCGAGCAGCTTGCGCGCGCCCTCGCCCGCCAGCACGATCTGCCCTTTGTCGAGTCGATCTCCACGGGTTCCATCGACCACGATCTGCTGGACCAATGGCCCATCGGCTTTGCCAAGGAATTCAAAGTTTTCCCGATCCGGAGTGACGGTGACATCGTCCTTGTCATGGCGGATCCTGGAGACAACCGCCCTCTTAACGACCTCTCCGCTTTGACCGGCGAGCCGGTCGAGGCCTCCGTGGCGACCCCGACTGAAATCCTGCGCGCCATCAACCAGGCCTATGAGACACGGGCCGGAGAAACCGAAGAAATCATCGCCGACATCGGTGGAAGCGGCGCCGATTCATTTGCGGGCAATCTGGAACCGGCGGACCTGATCGATACGTCGGATGAAGCACCGATCATCCGTTTCGTCAACAGCCTGGTGACCCAGGCCTACCGCGAACGCGCCAGCGACATTCATATTGAGCCGTTTGAAGGGGAGATGATCGTGCGCTACCGCATCGACGGCATCCTCTACGAGGTTCTCAAGCCGCCGATCAAGGCTCACGCCGGCATCATCAGCCGCGTCAAGATCATGTCGAACCTCAATATCGCCGAAAAGCGGCTGCCGCAGGATGGGCGCTTCCGGGTCCGCATTGCAGGCAAAGATGTGGACGTGCGCGTCTCGACCCTGCCGACCGCATTCGGCGAGCGGGTCGTCATGCGCCTGCTGGACAAAAGCTCCAACGTCCTGACGCTGGAAGACATCGGCATGGAAAAGGCTCTGCTTCAGCGTCTCAATCCCATGATTCACAAAAGCCATGGCATCTTCCTGGTGACCGGCCCCACCGGTTCGGGTAAAACCACGACCCTGTACGCGGCCCTGACCCGGCTCAACAGCCGCGAAAAAAATATCATCACGGTTGAGGATCCCATCGAATATCAGCTCAACGGCGTCGGGCAGATTCAGGTCAATCCCAAGATCAACCTGACCTTCGCCAACGGACTGCGCTCGATCCTGAGACAGGATCCGGACATCATCATGATTGGTGAGATTCGCGACGGTGAAACAGCGGAGATTGCCGTGCAGTCGGCGTTGACCGGCCACATGGTTTTTTCAACCCTGCACACCAACGATTCCGCCGGTGCCCTCACGCGCCTGGTGGAGATGCAGATCGAGCCGTTTCTGATTGCGTCATCCGTTGTCGGCGTCATGGCGCAACGGTTGGTGCGAACCATCTGCCCGCATTGCAAGGAGAGTTACCAGCCTTCGACGGAAGCGCTGGAGGAGATGGGACTTTCCGCCGCATTCCCCAACGGCGCCACGTTCTACCGCGGGCGGGGCTGCGAAAAGTGCATGGACATCGGCTACCGCGGCAGATCAGGCATTTACGAACTGTTGACGGTGGATGAGCAGGTGCGCGACCTGGTTTTGAAAAAAAGCGATTCGGCCACCATCAAGAATGCCGCCTGCCGGGCGGGGATGGTGGCACTGCGCGAGGCCGGCCTGGCCAAAGCCCTTGCCGGGCAGACCACTCTGGAAGAGGTCATGCGCGTGACCCAGGAGGAAGGCTGAGTTGGCGCTTTACGAGTACGACGGATTCAACAACCGGGGAAAAAAAGTCCGCGGTGTCGCCGAAGGCACCAGCCGCCGGGCAATTATTCAGCAGCTCAAGTCCCGCGGCATCATTGTCACCGAGGTGTCGCAGCAGTCCGCCGAGACCCGCAACAGCGGCAGATTCAATTTTTCTTTTAGCCGGAGAAAGGTCTCTGCAGCCGATCTTGCCGTTGCCTCTCGGCAGATGGCAACCCTTCTGAGTGCAGGCATCTCCCTGGACGAAACACTGGCCACCATTGCCGGGCAGTTGGAGAACCCCCTGCTGGGCAAGACCCTCAACCAGGTTCGCGAAGAGATCGTTCAAGGACAATCTCTGTACTATGCCATGAGCCAGCATCCACGGCTGTTTTCCGATCTCTACGTCAACATGATCCAGGTGGGTGAAAGCAGCGGCACCCTCGACCAGGCCATGCACCGCCTGGCTGATTTTCTCGAGGAGCAGGCCCGGCTGCGCTCCCGCATTCAGGCGGCCATGGCCTACCCGGTGCTGATGGCTCTGATCGGCACAGGGGTTCTGTTCTTCCTGATGGCGTTCGTGGTGCCTAAAGTGACACGCATGCTGGAAGATTTGGGCCAGACCCTCCCCTTTGCAACGCGCGCCCTGATTGGTGTGAGTGATTTTTTATCCGCCTGGTGGTGGTTGATGCTTGTTATCCTGGCGGCGGGACTGTTTATTTTCCAGCAATATGTTAAAAAACCAAAAGGCCGTCTGAACTTTGATAAACGCAAGTTGACCGCACCGGTTTTCGGGAAACTCAATCTGCTGCTGGCGACAGCCCGCTTCACCCGCACTTTAGGCACGCTGCTGCGCAGCGGGGTTCCCCTGCTTGCAGCCCTCGAGATCGTCAAAAACCTGATGGGCAACCGCGTGCTGGTCGAAACCATCGAAGACACGATCGTCGCTGTGCGAGAGGGTGAGAGCCTGGCCCAGCCGCTGAAGCGAGCCGGCGTTTTTCCACCGATGGTCAGCCAGATGGCGGCTGTCGGAGAAAAAAGCGGTGAACTGGAAGAGATGCTGTTCAAAGTGGCTGATGCTTACGAACACCAGGTAGATTCCGCCATCAATGCTATGCTTTCATTGCTTGAGCCGGTGATGATCCTGCTGATGGGGACGGTGGTTGGATTCATCGTTCTGGCGATTCTGCTGCCGATCTTCCAGGCCAGCCAGGGGATCGGATAGCTGAAGGGAATTGGGGACGGTCGGGCATGGGACCGCAACTCCCATGGCAAGGGTGTCTGGCGCCATGGAGGGCGCCAGTCAAGCGGCCATGGATGGCGAAAAGCGTCCCTTGACATGGGAGTTGCGGTCCCATGCTGAACAGTTACAAATCCGATTTATTGCACCATAAATTCAATCAACGAGAGGAAAACGATGAACAAATATCTCAGACAGTGTCAGCGCGGCTTTACCCTTATTGAAATCATGGTCGTCGTCATCATCCTCGGGATTCTGGCAGGGATCGTGGTCCCGCGTCTGCTCGACGAACCCGAAGAAGCGCGTCGCACCAAGGCTCAGGTGCAGATCAAAAGCCTTGAGGAAGCCCTTGCCATGTACAAGCTGCACAACGGCTATTTCCCGACCACCGAGCAGGGACTGCAGGCGTTGGTGGACAAACCTGAAACAGGCCGCATTCCCAACAATTACAAAGAAGGCGGCTACATCGGCAAGATTCCGCTCGATCCCTGGGGCAATCCTTACATTTATCTCAGCCCCGGCATCCACGGCGACTATGATCTGATCTCCTACGGCGCCGATGGCGAACCCGGCGGCGAAGGCAAGGACGCGGATGTCGAAAGCTGGAATATCGAATAGCATCATCACGCGCAATCAGAAGGGGTTCACCCTGGCGGAACTCGCCATCGTGGTGCTGCTGATCGCCCTGATGTCTGCCCTTTCCATCCCCCTGCTCGGGCATGTCGGCGACGCCGACCTCAACCGCGCCGGACGACGGCTTGCCGGCAGTGTGAAATACCTGTACAACGAATCGGCACTGGAAGGGCTGCCTTTCCGCCTGCAGTTCGACCTGGACGACAACCTGATCACCGCGCAGCAGCAACGCCTGGAGAATGGTGAATGGGAAGAGGTCACCGGACGTTACAAGCCGGCCAAGCTGCCGGGTTCGGTACGCATGCACCGGATCAGGGTTGAGGGGCGAGGAACCATTTCATCGGGCACTGCGGAGATGGTCATTCATCCGGTGGGCTGGCTCGATGAAACGACCCTGCATCTTATTGACGGCGAGAAGAAAATGACCCTGCGGTTCTCGCCGTTGACCGGCACGGCGGAATTTTATGATGGCCATCGTGAATTACGCTGAGCAGCGCATCGACCGGCACGGAGACAGGGGGTTCACCCTGCTCGAGGTCATGATCGCCCTGGTCATTATGGGCACGGCACTGGTCGCCCTGCTTTCTCTGGCCAACCGCTCCATCGGGGTGCGCTCGGAAGTTCAGCGGGTCACCCACGCCACGCTGCTGGCCGAGCAGAAAATGACCGAGGTGGAAACATTTTATCAGCTTGGCCGCGGACGTGAAATCGAGAATGAAGGCGTTTTTGAAGAACCTTTTGAAGTTTATCGATGGGAGATCGCTTTCGCAGACACCATGCTCCCCTCGATACAGCAGGTCAATGTGATGGTGCGCTGGGGGCCGATCGAAAAGAGTGAATATGTGGAGATCAACAGTTTTGTCTTCCGCGAAAGCGCTCTCTGACAACAGACAGCGCGGATTCACCCTTCTTGAGGTGCTGATTGCCCTGACTGTAACGGCCATCGTCCTGACGACGGTTTACGGGATATTTTCAGGTGTGGTCGCCTCGAAGGAACGCGTTGAAAGCGACGCCCTTGCATTTCATCAGGCGAGAGTGCTGTTCGATCGAATGGGGCGGGAGATCCGCAGTTTCCATGCCTCGGGGGAGCAAGGAACTTTTCTCGGCGGGGAAAATACGGACGGTCGTTTTTTCCTGGAATTGACGACCTCCGTCACGTCTCCCTCGCTTCCCCGTGCCACCGGTTTTTCCCGTGTTCGCTACGAGGTTCGCGATGACCCCGAGGACCGTTACGCGCTGCCGGAACTGATACGTGAAGAACAGTCCCTGCTGCCGGGGGCGGACAGCGAAGTCATGGAGAACCGATTATTCGGCGGGATTCGCGCTTTTCTGGTGCGCTTTCATGATGGGCGCGAATGGCAGGATGAATGGACTCAGTTTCAGTCATCTCCACCCCGCATGGTGGAACTGTTCCTTGAACTTGAAGTCGACGAGGTCCGGCAGTCTTTTAGAACCGCCTTTGAGATCCCTCGTTTCGAGAGCAATCGATGATAGTCAGCCCCCTGCGTCAACAGCGCGGCATGGTTCTGTTGCTGGTCCTTGTCGTGATGGCGCTGCTTTCGGCGCTTTTAAGCGATTTCGCCTTTTCCACGCTGGTGGACCTGCGCCTGGCTGAGACTTTTCGCGATCGCAGCCGCGCCTATTACCTGGCGCGGGGCGGAATTCGCGCCGGACAGATGATTCTGCAGGAAGATCAGAACAATTATGACGGCCAAGATGAGATGTGGAGCCAGGGGGTTGCCAACTTCCCGGTGGGAGAAGGTTTTCTGACGATTGATATTACCGACGAGGACGGGCGCCTGGCGATCAATTCTCTTGTCATTGGAAACAACCCGCAGAGTGTACAGAAAGAGCGCTTTCTGCGGCTTTTCGAAATTCTCGAATTCCCCGACGGCCCGGACCTGGTCGCGGCGCTCATCGACTGGATCGACACTGACGACGAGGAGTACGTACAGGATGGTCTGCTCGGCGCCGAAAGCAATGAATACCTTTCGCGCGATCCCGGGTATTCCGCCCGCAACGGCCCCCTGAAGAGCTTTGAGGAGTTATCCCTGGTTCGCGGCTTTACCCCGGAGGTCGTCGCACAGCTCAAGCCCCATGTCACCATTTACGGCGACAGCGGCGTCAACCTCAATACCGCGACCCCTGAAGTAATTGCGACTCTTTATTTCGACGAAGAAGATCGCATTACGCTGGAGGAAGCGCGGGATATCGCATCGGCACGGGACATCGAGCCCTTTCGTGATCTGGAAGATTTCAAGGAGAAGTTTCCCGGCCTGTGGCAGCTTTTTCCTACCAGTGCAGAGTTGGATTACAGTATCGGTTTCAGAAGTGATTTTTATCGGGTACGCTCCCAGGCCTGGGTCAATGAAGGCACCCGCGTGATCGAGGCTGTGGTGGCGAAACCTCAGAATAATATTCTTTTTCTACGGGTTCATTGACGGCAATAATGATGGCTTAGCCATTCTCTGAGTTTTGCGAGTGCATAAAGTAATGGCCAAAAAATTTATCGGCATCGATTTTGACGGAGAGTTCCTGCGCGTGGCGGTCGCGGAGGCTGCCAAGGGCGGCCCGGTACTGACCGACCATGGCAGCTACGAAGTGCCCATGCCCGAGGCGCTGAGCGAAGTGATCGAAAAAGCGCTGCCTGAACCGGCGTTCGGGGACCGTCTCGCCCTCAATCTTCCGGCGAATGAGGGTTTTTTCCGTTACCTGGACTTTCCCTTCAATGATCCCAAGAAAATCGCTTCGGCACTGCCCCTGACCCTGGGCAGCCAGATCCCGGTCAATGACGAACTGGTGACTGATTTTCTTTCAGGACAGCCTGTGGATGGCCAGTTCAGGATTCCAGCTGCGGCCGTCAGGCAAGAGGCGGTGCGTGCGTGCATCACACCTTTCGAGGAGACCGGACACCTTCCCCAGATCGTGGATCTTGCGCCTTTCTGCTATGCAGCCGGCTTGAAAAAGGATTTTCCGGACGGGGTTCTTGTTTCGATAGAAAAGTCCCAGGGCACGGTATCCCTGGTTGAAAACGGGCAGGTCAGAGATTTTCGCTGCCACCTGTTCCGGGAAGAGCCTCCGGTTGAGAAGCTGGCGCAGCTCATTGCGCGCGACTATTTCTCACTTGCCGCGTCCAACCACAAGGATCAGCAACCGATCATTGCCCTGATGGGCAGTGGCGTCAATGATGCACTGCGGAGCCGGTTGGAGAATGACGGGATGAAAGTTCATTTCCCGCAACTCAAGGCGGGCGAAACCGCTCTGACGCCGGCCATGCTTCCCGCCGCGACACTGGCGCTGCGGGCGGCGATCCCGGCACGGGAGCGGCAGTTCAACTTTCTGCAGGGCGACCTGGCCCCCCGTGGGCAATGGGCCGGGTTCCGGCGGCAGATGATCACTCTTGGAGTGATTCTCGGCCTGCTTGTTACCGTCTGGGCTGCCGGAAGTTATTTCAGACTTTCACATCTCGAATCCCGCGCCAAAAATCTGGGTGAAGAGATGAACCGGGTCTACCGGCAGACCTTCCCCGGTTCAACGGTGATTGTCGATGTTTCCGCCCAGATGCAGGCAAAACTTGCGGAGCTGCGGGAAAAGAGCCTGATCCTCGGTATCGGCAAGGATCGCTCGGCCCTTAACCTTCTGCGTGAGATCTCGTTGCGGACACCAACGGACCTGACGATCGATGTACGGGAACTGGTCTATGGCGACAATGAGATCAGAATTGAAGGTGTCACCGAATCATTTGAAGCGATCAACCGGATTTCACAGAAACTTCAAGAGTCTCCCTTGTTTTCCGAGAGCAAGATTTCCAATGCGAAAATGAGCCTTGACGGTCAAAAAGTCGATTTCAGGCTCAACCTGACACTCTCGACACAGGAGCCTGCGCCATGATCAGCTCTTTGAGCCAACGTGAAAAAATATTTGTCTTCGGGGGCGGAATCTGCGTTGTTCTGGCGCTGTTGTGGTTCGGCGTACTCGCCCCGTACCATGCGGCGGTTGAACGCCACGAAACCCGCATCGAGAGCCGGCAGAAGCAACTGCAGAACATCCATGAGCTACGCCGGGAATACCTGACTCTGAAAAAGGAACTCGACACTTCAGAGCGGCGCCTGGGTAATGCTGCACGCGATTTTTCCCTGTTTTCTTTTCTCGAAGAGGTCACCACCCGGTCGGGCGTGCGGGACCGGCTGGTTTCCATGCGGCCGCAAAATACGTCCACACGCGGTGAATACCGTGAAGAGTCGGTGGAGATGCGCCTGGAGCGCCTGGAATTGCCGCAACTGGTCAAATTGCTTCATGCGCTGGAACAGGCTGATGCGTTTCTCACGACCCGTTCCCTGCGCATCAAGTCTCGGTTTGACGATCGATCCCGCTTCGACACCGTTCTGGTCATTTCCTCGTATCAGAGAGCATCATGAAATTTTCAATCCGTTCTTTTCGTACCGAATCCAGCGACAGGAAACCGAAAGATAAAAACACCCTGGGGCTGCATCTTGGCGCATTTCTACTGCTGATAGTTGCCTTCTTCGCCGCTCTTCTGGCCTTTTTCCCAACCGAAGCCCTGCGTGTGCGTGCAGAACAGATGATTCAGCGTGAGACGGGAGAGTCCGTCTCAATCGGCCGACTTTCCCTGCGGCCCCTGTTGTCACTGCAGCTCTCCGACATCATCTGGTCTCCAGCCGCCGACCCCTGGCCGCCGGTGAATATTCCTCAAGTGAAGTTGTCTCCGCGCTGGGGTGCGCTTATGACGGCTCAGAGCGGTGTGAATTTCACCGCTCAACTGGCGGATGGAAGCATTGAAGGTTTCTTCATCACGGGAGCAGACACGAAAACGGAAATCATCGGCGCCTCCATCGCTCCGTATTTTCCCGGCGAGATGGATTACAAGGCTCAAGGGGTTCTGTCCGGGACTTTTTCTTCCGACGGGGATCCCTCCGCTGAATCCACCGAATCGGTATTCGATCTGCAGCTTGAACAGGCTGCCGTCACCGGACTTGAACGGCTCGGCATCTCCCGGGACCGGCTCAGCCTCGGCACAGTCCGCATTGAAGGAAAGCTGCAGGGCAGAAATCTCAAAATTGAAAATCTCTCCGCTGCCGGAGGAGAAATACAGGTTGATGGAAAAGCCACAATTCTTGTTGCAACAACACCACAGCAGAGCCGAATCAATGCCCAGATCGCATTGACTCCCGGTCCGGATCTTGACCCCGGCCTGCGCGACCTGTTGACCCTCAGCGGCGTAACTCCTGACCGCAACGGCACTTTTAATCTTCGCCTCAGCGGCTCCCTCGCACAACCCAGCCTGCGTTAAACTTTCCCCATACGTTATGGCCCCAAGTTTGCAAGAACCGCTTCCGCCACCGCAACTCATGGTTTGGCAATCATAGAGTTGCGCGTGGCATTCTATCTTTTATAATGAAAGCGAAAAATGCAGCCAGTTCAAACAGTTAAAACAATTTTATTACGGAAGACAATGAAGATTCTCTACTCTTACATCGCTTTTTTCACCCTCATTCTGGTCATGCTCGGGCTTGGCGGATGTCATCAGTCATCCGAACCCAAGGAGGCCAGAACCACCTTTATTGATGTGCCCCCAACCCCTCCTTTTCCGGCGGAGCAGCAGCCGGAAAAGGAAGATCCAGTTGATGTCTCGCCGGATTCGCGGGAGGATCTCGAGCGCCTTTTTGCGCTGAACAACTATGATCTCGACACGCTCCACGTACATGGCGTACCTAAAATCATCATTCACAATCTGCCTGATGATCTTAAGGAAGTTGGCGCTGTGAGTGAAAAAAAACGGCTTTTTTTCCTGACCCTGCTCCCCATGATTCTGATGGCCAACGAAGAAATCCAGGCCGAACGGGATACACTGATCTCGCTTTTTGACTCATTTGACAAAGGGAAACTGCCTGGGGCGTCAGAATTGGAACGCTTGGCCAGCATCCAGCGCCGCTACAAAATCAAAGGCGATCCCCTGACGGACGAGGCGGTGCGACAGAAACTTCTCACGCGGGTCGACATATTGCCGCCGTCACTGGTGCTGGCTCAGGCCGCGAATGAATCCGCCTGGGGCACCTCCCGCTTTGCCCGCCTGGCCAACAATATCTTCGGTGAATGGACGTTTACTCCCGGAACGGGGATCGTCCCCGAAGATCGCCCTGAAGGTGAGAGCTACGAGGTGCGTAAATTTCCAAGCATCTACGATTCTTTGAAATCCTACATGGCCAACCTCAACACCAACGGGGCCTACGCGCCGCTGCGCGAGTTGCGCGCACAGATGCGCATGCAGGATGAGCCGCTGCAAGGCACGGAACTGGCAAAGGGCCTTCTGGCCTATTCAACCCGACGCGAAGCCTACGTCGCGGAAATTGCCGAAATGATCCGCTACAATCGACTCAACAAATTCAGTCAGGCCAGCCTGCGCGGGTCATGATGCGGATCGACCCAAGGGGGCCCATGGCATAGCAGCCATCAGTCAATAAGAAGCCGGGAGAAAAATAATCTCCCGGCTTCTTTATTTTTCCAGCGTTGTCTTATCCAGATATCTACTCAGGCACTTCGGGGCGAAGCCACAGGCGCCCGAACCAATGCCACCGACCGTCGGCCCCCTGAGCCGTCAGAGTATACTGAGTCCGTCGTCCCTGCAGCGGATTTTTCGCCTGAACAACAATTCGCCAAGGGTTGTCCGGATCGACGCGCACCTCGCCCTGAGGCTGCCCACCGACAAAAAGATTGATACGGCCGGGATCGATTCCTGCGGCTGGATCTATCTGAATTTCAAGGCTGGGGGGATTTGCGTCACCAACCACAGGGTTTTCAGGAACAATCGAAAGAACCGGCAGGGGCTTCATCCGAGCTTTTTCACGAAAACCATCGAGGGTCGCGTATGGGCCACCCATGGGAAAACGAGGCAACCGCAAAGCATCACTCCCTGAACCAACCACACCGGAGGTCTGCACTGCCGCAGCCTTGAATCCGAGATCACGGATCAATTCCACAACTTCCGGAGACCATTCGCCGTAGGGATAAGCAAACAGTTCCGGCTCGCAATCGAGGTTCTTCCGGAAGGCCTGCTGGGCACGCACAATATCGGCTCTGAGCCGACCCAGCCATTCCTCACGACTTTCACCATCAAGGCGGTTGACCATGTGGAGATGGCTGTAGGAGTGGTTACCGATTTCCACCCCGGCCGCTTTTACCTCTTTGAGTTCATCCCACGACAGATAACCACGCCCTCCCACGCTTTCAACCTGAACGAACAGGGTGGCGGGATAGCCAAACTCCTGCAACAGGGGCACCGCCCCTTCAAGAAAGCTCTGGTAACCGTCATCAACGGTGATGACGGCAGTCTTATCCCCCAGGGGCTTGTCGAGCCGCAAGCGCTTCGCCACCTCACTCAAAGACAGAACCTGATAACTGTTCTCCTTCAGGTAGGTCAGCTGCTGCCGGAACACTTCCAGCGATATATTGGTCGAGGGATAACGGTCATCACCGAATCGATGATAAACAAAGATATTCGCCTGATCGGCCCAGGCCGTACCGCACAACAATACGAGTCCGATAAAAAAGGCGACTGTGCGTCGCCTCCATTTCCTTCCATCAATCATTTTTGCCATCTCCTTTAACTTTACTGCGCAGGAAGCGACGGATTGCGTTACGCGCCTTGGGTGTCACAGCCCAGTCGAGCCATTTTGGCAGGACCTCGGGGGCCGCACTGGCTTCAATGGCGACCTGGTCGCCATCGAGCAGACGGTAACGCAGCAGGCGCGTTTGTCCATTGACGCGGGCACGTCGGGCATAAAGTCCCAACTCCTCATGGATCTCGAAAGCAAAATCAAGGGCACTGCTTCCTTCGGGAAGCGTACGCATATCGCCGGCCGGCGTATAAACCTGAATGGAGGCCGAAGCCAAACGCAGGCTCTCGGTATCAAAAGGCGACTCTCCCTCCAGAAGCGATTTCATCAAGCCGCGGAAATTGGTGGCCCTGAACTCGAATCCGGGCGCAAGCACACCGGAATCATTGAATCGCGCAAGCTTACGCGTGGTGATTTCAACCCGCATGCGATATTCGTTCGCCTGAACGGTTGTTTTAATCGCCTGGTAGCCGAACTGGGAGGTAAAATGAAGATGGTCGCGCAGCTTTCCTGGGATGGGCGGGAAAAGGCTGTGCAGAAGGCCCAGTGCGAGGTAGGCGTCCATAGTTCGGTCAACCTGGATCTCCAGGGTGTAGAGCGTGGAAACGCCACGGCCAAGCACCTTGGCGGCAGGAATGGAAAAAGGACGCCAGCGGTCGCGAATAAGAACGTCGAGCTTCTGCTTTTCAGCCGCATTCTGAAATTTGGAACGGATGCGGCGCAGCTTCGGATCGACCCGCTCACGCAGATGATCCATGGTGTTGCGATAACGACGGTAGCGGCGGGGATAGAGGATGCGCAGGGAGAGCGCCTCCAACTCAGAGGAAACCCGCCCCATTCCGAGATGCCGGGCCAGGGGAACATAAATAGCCCGCGTCTCTTCAGCGATCAGCTTCTGTTTGTTGGGCGCCAGTGCTCCGATGGTTTGAAGATTGTCGATACGGTCCCAGAATTTGAGGCATAGAACGCGGACATCTTCGATGGCCAGAAGCACGGTCTTACGGTAGGTCTTGGCTTTGAGGGTTTCACGGCTGAGGTTTTCATCGGATGCTTTGGTCAGGCCGTTGACCAGAACGGCAACTTCTTCGCCGAACTCATCCTGCACCTCTTCAAGAGTGACGGGCGTATCTTCAACCACATCATGAAGTAGTGCGGCAAAGACGGAATTGAAATCCATCCAGTGCCTGGCGGCCAGATGCGAAACCCGCAGAGGATGAAAAAAATAGGGTTCGCCGGACTTGCGGAACTGCCCCTCGTGGCTGGTGCGGGCGAGATCGATGGCTTTCTGCAGGAGGGTGATGGACGAATCGAGTTGCTGCTCGCTCATGCCCCCACCGTAGTGAGTCACCAGCAGCTCCATGATTTCAGAAATCATGCGTTGTTGTGTTCGTTCATCAAACTCAGGCATATGCCTACCGTACTGGATCAGTTACAGGAATATTTCAGAAGGTGAAGTTCCTATGGTAATGGGTTTTGGATTCGCGGGCAAGATGATATCGCGCAAAGCCTTTTCGAGGATCGTCTTTGTCACAGAACAGGGCTTCTCCTTATGATCTAAACCCACACTCGAAGGCGGGGTTCAGCCTGGACTTTTCAACAACAATTAAACAGCGCGCCCGATCTGGTCGAAAGTGACCATCAGGGGATTTCCTTATTGCTCACAAACCAGCGAACTGTCGACACTTTTTGATAAGCTATTGTTTTTATTGTGTTTTTTCGTTGCACATTTTTTATGCATTTCGTTATTCAGCCCGTGATCTCGCCCCTCGCGGCGACCTTTTCAGGGTTTTCCAAGGACTTTTCCACAGCTTCTGTGGACAAGTCGTATCGTCTTTTTTCAGGGGAAAAATCAGAAGCTGAAATGTTCATGAACAGTTCTTGTTAAAAATCGAAAGGCCCCCACCTGGAGGCCATTCGAAAACGATGAAAAATCCCTTATATTACGCCCCGCAAAGAGGAAAAACCTCTTTCAGTCGACGCAAAGTGGTTTCCCGCCCAAGGACCTGGATGACTTCAAAAATGCTCGGGCTGGTCGTGCCTCCGGTCAACGCAACACGGACCGGTTGAGCCACTTTCCCCAGCTTGAGCTCATAATCTTTCATCACCTTGTTGAAAACCGCCTCGATGCTGTCGTGGTTCCAGTCGGAGGCTTTCTCCAAACCTGCAATGAGGCTCTTAAAGACGGGAACTTTGTCCTCCGTAAGAAACTTGGCGACGGCCTTGCCATCGAATTCAAGCTCTTTTTTGTAATAGAAGGCGGCCCCATCGGCCATTTCCACCAACGTCTTTGCGCGGTCGCGCAGGGTGGTCACAACCTCCGGCAGAGCGGGTCCGCCTTCAGGGCTGAGCCCCTTGGCTTCAAGAAACGGACGCAGCAACTCTCCCAGACGCGCCGGATCGCCGGTCTTGATGTAATGCTCATTGAGCCACAACAGCTTGCCGGGGTTGAAGACTCCTGCCGCCTTGCCGACATGCTCCAGGGAAAACTTCTCGATCAGCTCCTGCATGGAAAAAATTTCCTGATCGCCATGGGACCACCCCAGGCGCACCAGGTAATTGACCAGGGCCTCGGGCAGATAGCCCATCTCCCTGTAAGCCATTACCGACGTGGCGCCGTGACGCTTGGATAGACGTGTTTTGTCCTCGCCGAGGATCATCGGGACATGGGCGAATGTCGGCACGTCGTAGCCCAGCGCCTGGTAAAGCAGAATCTGGCGCGGTGTATTGTTGATGTGATCGTCGCCGCGAATAATCAGGTTGATCCCCATGGTCGCATCGTCAATGACAACCACGAAATTATAGGTCGGCGTCCCGTCGGTGCGCTGAATAATGAGATCATCGAGCTCATCGTTGCTGAAGGTGATCGCCCCTTTGATGCGATCGACAAACGTCACCGCGCCTTGCTGGGGAGAGCGAAAGCGCACGACATACGGCTGATCCTCCGGCTGATCTGCCCGCTCGCGGCAGGTGCCGTCGTACTTGGGCTTGCGCCCCTCCTCCTGGGCCTTTTTACGCTTCTCCTCCAACTCCTCCGGAGTACAGTAGCAGCGGTAAGCCAGTCCCTTTTCGAGAAGCTCTTCGACTTTTTCACGGTAGAGGTCGAAACGTTCCGACTGGTAATACGGCCCTTCATCGTAGCTGAGTCCAAGCCATTCCATGGCATTGAGGATGGCATCGGTGGATTCCTGGGTGGACCGCGCCACGTCGGTATCCTCGATGCGCAGGACAAAGGTGCCTTTTTCCTTCCGTGCCAGCAGGTAGTTGAACAGTGCGGTTCGTGCGCCGCCGATATGGAGATACCCGGTCGGGCTGGGCGCGAAACGGACTCGCAGGTCAGACATAAGTCACTCCTTGAAATACGTTTTGTAACTGTCCAGCATGGGATCGCAACTCCCATGACAAGGGCCACTTTTCGCCATCCCTGGCCGTTCGATTGGCGCCCTCCCTGGCGCCAAACGCCCTTGTCATGGGAGTTGCGATCCCGCGAGGTGAATAGCTACTACGTTTTTACATAAAAAAGGGCCGCCTCGTAAGTAAGCGACCCCGTCTTATATACTGCAAAACCCGCAATATGCCAAGGATTTTATAATCTCACCTGATCGCCGGGGGCTTATTCGACCACAAGGCCGGCATATCCCACGACCTCACGCCGGTCGCCGGTGACATCCCCGCTGTTGCCGTATCGCACCAGGGTGGCCTTTTTGGCTCCCAGGCGGTTGCAGGCGCTGAGCATGACCACTGTCGGCACGACACCGCACATGGTGATCCCCTGTTCGGCGACAACCCGGTAAAGCCCTACCGGGTCTAGGGCGAGGATCTGATCGATGGCGGCCATGTCTTTTCTCTGCGCATCCTGCGCGGATTCGTAATGGGTCATATCCGAACTGGCCACCAGCAGGATCTCTCGACCATCTTCCCGAAGAACTTCGGCCATCTGTTCACCCAACCCGACCAGTTCATCGGGACGGGCATGGGACAGGCAGATGGAAACGATTCGGAGGGAAGGATTGAGATATTGAAGAAACGGGAGTTGAACCTCAAGGGAGTGCTCAAACCGATGTGCCGCTTCGTCTTCCTGCAGAAGATCGCAGGATTGAACAAGTCTCCGGCTCAGTTCGGCATCGATTTCACTGCGCCCCAGAGGGGTTTCCCAGGCTCTCCCCGGGTAGACGGCGGCTTGGTGCCCGGCACCCTGATGGTTGGGGCCCAGGATCACAACGGTCTCGGGAACATGAACACAGCTGAAAACGGCACCGGCAATCGCGCCGGAATAGACGTAGCCGGCATGAGGGGAAACAACGCCCAACGCATGCCGCTGTTCCCCTTCCGGGACAAGGGCCGCAACGGTTTCGCGCAGGGATTGTTCCTCACCGGGGTAGAACTGTCCAGCAACGGCAGGTTTACGCACCATGGCAGATCTCCTCAGGTCTTTAGAACCAGACTTTGTAAGCAATCCGCAAACCAATGAAAATCAGAAATACCGCGAAGATCTTCATCAGTCTATCATGCCGCGTATGTGAAGCAACCCGGGCTCCAACACGTGCGAAAATCATGCTCAGGGGCGCCACCAGCACCGCCACCAGCAGGTTGACGTACCCCAGGGAAAATGGCGGCAGATGGGCCTCGCTCCATCCCAGGGAGAGATAGCACAGCGTACCCCACAGCGCGGAAACCATAACCAGCGCACTGGAATTGCCCACGGCCAGATGGATGGGAAGACGCAGCAGAACCACCATCAGGGGAACTGCGACAACTCCTCCCCCGATACCGAAGAATGCCGAAAAAAAACCGCCGCAGCCACCGACCACAAAAAACTTCCAGACCGCAATGCCTTTCCGTTCTTCCGGAGGTAGATGAGGATGATATAAAAACATCTTCAACCCGACTCCCACCTGCATGATACCGAATAAGGCCTTGAGGACTTCTCCCGGCAGATTGACCGCCGCCATTGCCCCCATAACAGCGCCGAATATGGCGGCAAGCCCGAGATAAACGACCTGATGCCAGTCGACGTTGCCTCTTTTGCGATGACCGAGAGTGCTGCTGAAAGCGGTCGGAACGATAATCGCCAGGCTGGTGCCGAAAGCCATATGAACAATCAGGTCGGAAGAAAATCCGGCGACCTCGAACGCCCACAGGAAAAGAGGAACCAGGATAACGCCGCCGCCGATGCCGAAAAGACCGGCCGTAAACCCGGCCAGAGAGCCGAGGACGAGAAACAGGCTGAGACTTTCAAAAGTGAGGAGATGCATGGGAGTGAGTGTAACCGAAATTCACTCGGAAGCAGAAATGAAAAAAGCCGGTACGAAACCGGCTTTTTCTTGGAACTGGAGGCCCCGACCAGATTCGAACTGGTGATGGAGGTTTTGCAGACCTCTGCCTTACCACTTGGCGACGGGGCCGAACTTGTGAGGCGTATGAATATCAGAATCCTGCGGCAGGTGTCAAGGACTTTTACTCTCCCGATCCACCCTGATCTGAATAGCGCGCTGCCCTGTCTGCTGCCCGGTACTGAAACGCACGAAATCTCCGCCAATATCACTTCCACCGTAAAAATGACCGGCCAGGTCGACCCAGCGACCAAGGGGTACAGGAACCCGCGTCATCGCCTCCTGAAACAAGACCGGCCGGGCACCGGAGGATTCTGCCGCATCGCCGGCAAACTCACGCAAATAGGGTGTAACTTCAAGCAGGACCTGGTCGCCGTGCAACCTGGGGCTGACAAAAAAACCGGTTTCCACGCTCTGGAAATCAATCCGTCTGGCCATGCCCCGTCCGCCATACTTTCCGACCCACACGGCCATTTCAGCGGTATAGGGAACCTCCTGCCCCACCGTGATCATGGCCTGTCCTCCATCAAGAACCCGTACGAACTGATTGACGGTTTCAGAAGCATTGCCGAGCCGTTTAAGCCCGCCGTCTTTCCCTGCCCCTGTACTATCCTCCCCATAGTGCACTCCGCTGTCGATCGAGCGGGAATCCTGTCGCACGGCAACCCGCAACACCTCCCGTTCGACATCGAGATCTTCGATGATTTTCGCCGCATCAGCCAACTCCGCAGCATCTCCCCGCAGAATCACGGTATTCCCCGAGACGGCAATCCTGACCTCACCTGCGAACAGCTGTTCGAGCACTGGCACCAGCTCGCGCGCCTGGGCATGTTCGAGGACAATGGAGCGAACTTCTGCATATCCGATCACCGGACTGAAAAACAGCATGGCAATAAAAATCATCACTAAAAGCGGCAAATTCCGCATTTGCGCCTCCAATCTGCTCCTTCCAGCCAGAATTGCAAATCAATGTAGCAGGTCTGGAAAGAAAAACAGGAGCGAACCGCTGCCGGTCCCCCCTGTTTTTCCAATTCATGCACACCAGGAATCACGCCCCCACATCACGGCCGAAATTGCGGAATTCTTCCAGATTGCTGAACTCCGCCCAGGCCAGATGTTCGTTGGGTGCATTGGCGAAATTGTAAACGTTCTCAACGATATTGAAATGCTTCTGTTCCTCCTTGATGATGCGCTCGAGCAGAGTCTTGACCTCAGGATCAGTTTCCTCGGCCAGGGCCTTTTCATAAACCCGGGCACCCTCGGCTTCCATCTTCATGGCATGACGATAGGCCTCAAGATCGCCCTGCAGCTGATCTGCAGACGGCTTCTGTTCGAGCATCCGGGAGAATGCGTTGCGGGCGTTCTCCAGGGCTGCACTCTCTTCCATGGCCGTATTTCCGGTTCGGTCTTTAAGCGTCTGAAACATTTCATGGTGTTTTTTCTCATCGGCCGCCAGATCAAGAAAAATATTTTTGATCCCCTCGACCTGTGACTGTTCGGCCAGTTTTTTATAATAGGTTTCCGCGTCCGTTTCCATTTTCATGGCAAAGTCAAAAACGTTCATTCTTTACACCTCGCTTCTGCTGGAATCTTGACTGTATCCGAAAACTTTAACGGTGCCATTGAGGCTGTCAAGTCCGGCACGGTAATGTTTAACGGCCGAAAAGGCCTTTCACCGCATCTTTCAGCTGTTGCCGCCCGGAATCCTGCTCCCCTTCCGCTCCATCCTTGGGAAGCAGTTTTTCGAAAACCTTCTTCTCGATTTCCTCCCGGGCTTTCTGCTTGACCTGTTCTTGGACACCGGACGTATCAAGAGCAAAGCGGGGTGAGGTGAACGTGCCGGCCACTTTCAAGGGCAACTGGGTCCACCCTTCTTCATCGGCAAGAAAACTGGAGATCTGCCCTTTGCTGTCGAGTTTCTGCGCCAGTGCCGGGGCGAGCAGTGCGTTCAGGCTGAGATCGAGTCCGCCGTCAAGGCCGATGGTGCCCTGCGGGCTGGCCTTGACGCGATCACCGGTGAAGGAGCTGTTGAGCTTCACCCTGCCCTGCTCGATGACGATATTCCCCTTGGCCTGGCCGACCTGGATTTCCTTCAACTCGTCAAGGGAGAGAAACTGCGACAATCCTTCGACAAGGCCGGAGCCTGTAATACGGCCGTCAAAAAGGGCGAAATCCCCCTTGCCGGAGATGTTCCTCTTAATTGTCTCGACCAGAGTTCCCTTGCCCTGCATCGCCAGATCCAGGGACAGATCGCCGAAAACCGTACCCCGCGCCTTGGGAAAAAAAGCCTGCATGAAGGAATCGGCTCCGAGCCGCTCCACGTCGATATTGGTTTGATAGACAAGGCCTTTCTGCCTCAGATCGACCCGGGCTGTGTTGTTGAAGGTTCCGCCGGCCATCTCACCGGTCATTTTATCGATGGTGAAAACGTTGTCGACCAGGCGGTACGCCATATCGAAATTGTTGATGGAAAGCCCCTTGTAGAGCGCCTCGGCGATCTTCACCGTTCCTTCAGCCTGCACAGGAATATCGAAAGGCCCGATTTCTTCAGCCGGCGCTTTTTTTCCTTCCGTGCCGATTGACTTGTTATCGTCTGCCGCAGCCGCCGCGGCAGGACCGGCCAGCAGGGGATCGATCAGGAAGCGCTCGGAAGTCACACTGTTTTTCACCCGGATCGGGGTGCCGAACAGGTTTTCCGCCTGCAGAGCGATATCGGCCCGGTTGTCGCCAATCTTCATAAAAAGATCGCGCGAGCTGAGCTTGTCGCCCTCAATCTCGATTTCACCGGCGATCACAGGGCGCTGCCCGCCGGCAGTCGCCTGCACATCATCGAGGGTGATTTTTGCGGTGCGCAGAAGCTTCATGGGATCTTCGAGAGTTCCCGCCAGGGCGGCCTGCACCTTGACGACACCGGCTGGATCGAGGGGCTTTACATCTTTCACCAGCTCGGCAGGGACCGCGTTGAGCGCCTGCCGCAGATCAATGCCGGGAACAAGCAGGTTGAGATCAAGTTTGGGTTGGGTGGTCATTGAAGCGATCGTCCCTGATGCCTCGGCTACGATGCCATTGAAATCGAGACGGCTGCTTGCCAGATCCACCCGATCGGCGGCAAGGTCCGCTGCCACATCGTAGTCCAGCCGGATTGTCGCGTCGCGCAGCGGCGCGTCCTTGAGATCATCGAGCACCAGATCAAGTTCCTTGAGAGTCACGCTCCCCTTGGAGACGACTTTCTCCATCCCCCCTTCTGCATCCAGGTCAAGGTCGATTTTCAGGCCACCCAACTTGCCGGGGAGCTGATCCCGAAAATAGGGAGCGAACCCGCTGACGTCAAAATCCTTCAATTCAATACTGGCTTGACCCTGCTGCCTGCCGATGTCGGCTTGACCGTCCACAGCCAGCTGCGAACCGTTGAGGCGACAGGACACTTCAAAGGGGAAGGCGCGATTGAGAGAAAGATCGCGAGCGGCCACATCGAGTTCATCTATCTGGTAGCGGTAGGGCGCTTCCGCGTTGATCATGCGGTCGATGAACAGAAGCTCGCCGCCGCTGAGACGTACCGTCGAAACCAGCAGGTTAATGGGCGCCCCGCCCCCGTCGCTTGAATCCGCCGGCTGCGGTTCAGCAGTTTCGGCATTTTCAGCGTCGGATTTTTCACCGGTGAGATCGTCAAAACTGAAAGAGCCGTCCTCCATGCGAACCACCCGGATCCTCGGATTCTCCAGACGTACTTCATCCACCATGACCTGCAGCAGAAACAGGGGCCAGAACTTGTAGCGCAGCACAACCTCGTCAGCACTGACAAAATTCTCACCCCCGTCTTTTTCCTTGACGGCCAGATCTTTCAAAGAGATTCCGGAAAGGATGCTGACCTCGATATCACCGAGCTGCACCTCGCGCCCCAAGGCATCTTCGGCGATGGGCAGAACGGTGGAGCGTACCCGCTCAGGAGTAATGAGTACCTTGGCCAGAATTGCCACCGCCACGACAAGAACCAGTAGAACGGCAACGATAATTGCACCGATTTTTACAAACTTGTTCATAGGAACTCCCTGGAAAAGAAAATGAATTTTCAAATTTATACAAAATGATCTTGAGCACCGCCCATTTCCAACACGGCCTGCCACTGTTCCTCGGTCACAGGCTGTATTGAGAGGCGATTGCCCTTTCTCAAAACATCCATCCCGGCCAGGATCGGGTGATCCCGCAGCACATCGCGCGTCAGCGGACGCGCCAGGTCTGCAGCATTCTGGACATCGACCATAAACCAGATAGGCTTGTCCGGACTGGCGCGCATATCAAATCGATCATTTTGCGAGTGCGTCAATCGTTGATTCCTTACTTTTTTTGATATTCTTGACTTCGGTCAAAGTGAGTTGAATCCGCATGGGGTATGTTCGCTTCACAGTCGGATCAATCACGCGGGAAATTATAACCGATCAGACAAATTTCGCGAGTTTTCACCACAACAATCCCCAGTCACAAAGGAGAATCAACATGAGCAAAATTCTTGAATTTCTCGGTCTGAAGAAACAGAAGCAGGATTCCACCGACACTCCTCAATTTGATTCCAAAGATGTCAGCATGTTCTGTTATCAGTGCGAACAGGCCGCTCAGGGCACCGGCTGCACCAAAATCGGCGTCTGCGGCAAGCAGCCCGATGTCGCGGCATTGCAGGATCTGCTGGTTTACACTCTGAAAGGCATCGCCTTCTGGGGAAACCTGGCGCGTGAAAGGGGTGCGAAAGATCCTGAGATCGACCGCTTTATGATTGAAGGCCTGTTCACCACCGTCACCAACGTCGACTTTGACGCCGAAGCCGTCGCAAAATTTGTCCGCAAAGGCGTTGAAATGCGCGACAAGGCTCGCTCACTGGCGGAAAAAGCACAGGGCGGCCCTCATATTCCCGAAGCGGCCGGCAGCTGGAAGCTCGCGTCGACCACTGCGGAGATGGTCCGACAGGGTGAGGAGCACGGAGTCAAGGACGACAGCGTTGATCCCGACGTCAAATCGGTGATCGAACTGCTCATCTACGGAATCAAGGGCTATGCGGCCTATGCGGATCACGCCTATATCCTGGGCCTGGAAGACGACCGCATTTACGCATTTACCCACAAAGCATTGGCCGCCACGCTCGACAAGAATCTCGGTCTGATGGACTTTGTCACGCTGGCTCTCGAATGCGGTGAGATCAACCTGATCACCATGGAACTGCTCAACAAGGCCCACACCGACGCTTATGGGCACCCGGTCCCGACGCCCGTCCAGCTCGGCACCAAAAGGGGCAAAGCGATCCTGGTCTCCGGCCACGACCTGAAGATGCTCGAAGAGCTGCTCAAGCAGACCGAAGGCAAAGGGATCAATATCTACACCCATGGCGAGATGATTCCCGCCCACGGCTATCCCGGCCTGAATAAATACGCTCACCTGGCCGGAAACTTCGGCGGTGCCTGGCAGGATCAGGCCAAGGAGTTCCAGAACTTCCCCGGCGCAATCATCTTCAACACCAACTGCATCCAGCGCCCGGCGGATAATTACAAGGATCGGCTGTTCACTTGGGGACTGGTGCAGTGGCCAGACGTCAACCACATCGACGGTTGGGATTTCTCCGAGGTCATCAAGAAGGCGCAGGAACTGCCTGGCTTCGAAGATAATCCCGGAAAAGAGATCCTGGTGGGCTTCGGCCATAATGCCGTTCTCGGCGTTGCCGACAAAGTGATCGAAGCCGTCAAAGGCGGCCAGATCCGTCACTTCTTCCTGATCGGCGGCTGCGACGGCGCCAAGAGCGGGCGCAACTACTACACCGAGTTTGCCGAAAAACTGCCTGAGGACACCGTCATCCTCACCTTGGCCTGCGGTAAATACCGCTTCAACAAGCTCGACTTCGGCGACATTGGCGGCATTCCGCGCCTGCTCGATGTCGGCCAGTGCAACGACGCCTACTCGGCGGTCAAGATCGCCCTGGCGCTCTCCGAAGCCTTCGAGTGCGACGTCAACGATCTGCCCCTGTCAATGATCCTGAGTTGGTACGAGCAGAAAGCGGTTGCTATCCTGCTGACTCTGCTGCACCTCGGAATCAAGAACATCAAGATCGGCCCGAGCCTGCCGGCGTTCGTCACGCCCAACGTGCTCAACTTCCTGGTGGAGAAGTACAATATCGCTCCCATCGGCACGGCCGAAGAAGACATCAAGCAGATTCTTGGCTGATCCGGAACAGGATTTCAACCCTGAGTATATGAAAAAGGCGCGGAGGAAACCCCGCGCCTTTTTCTATTCATGGGACAATGGGATTTATGAGAGCTATGAGACTTATGGGATTCATGCTTTTGATCTTTTCATGGGTCCCATTGCTCCCATCTCAACACCCTACTTCACAACCCCGACAAATTCCGCTGCAGCGTCGATCAGGCGCTGCAGTTCTTTTTCATCACCGGCTTCCCCGTAGACCCGCACCACCGGTTCGGTGCCCGATTTCCTGAAAAGCACCCAAGTGCCGTCTTCAAAGAGGAACTTGCAGCCGTCCAAGGTAATCACTTCAGCAATCTTTTTGCCGGCCAGAGCCTGCGGCGGTGATTTGATCTTCTCGGCGAAAGAATCCTCCAGCTCAGGGGTCAGACGGAAATTTTCACGCCGGGCGTGGAATTCGCCGACGCGCTGATAGAGATCGCTCAGCAGCGCACTCAACGACTTCCCTTCGACCGCAACCATTTCGGCAATCAGCAGACAGGCCAGAATCCCATCCTTGTCGGGGACATGGCCCTGCACGGTCAGACCAGCACTTTCCTCCCCGCCGATCAGAATTTTATCGTCGCGGATATATTCGCCGATGAACTTGAAGCCGACAGATGTCTCCAGCACTTTCTGCCCGTGATGGCGGGCCACGGCGTCGAGAAAATGCGAGGTCGCCACTGACCGGGCCGCGTCACCACGCTTGCCACGCCGCAGCATGTAGTCGTACAGCAGCGGCAGAATATAGTTAGGCTCGATGTAGGTTCCATCACCGTCAATCACCCCGTAACGGTCGGCATCGCCATCGGTGGCCAGTCCCAGGGCGATATCATCACGTTCTTTGACCAACTTGATGAAATCAGGAATATGAGCCTTGGAGGGCTCGGGGGGCATGCCGCCGAAATAGGGGTCGCGGTGGTCGTTCATGGTGACCACCTTGACGCCGGCCTCCTGCAGGAGGGTGTCGAGATAACCGCGCGCCGTTCCGTACATGGGGTTGACCGCCAGGGTCATGCCCGAACGGGCAATGGCGTCAAAATCGACCAGCGAGCGAATCGCTTTGAAATAAGGTTCGCGGGGATCAATCTCCTCCACCAGGCCTGCGCGCACCGCCTTATCCAGGGCCATCTCCTTGTAGCAAACCTGCCCCAGCATGGCATTGGCGCGCTTTTCAATGTCGCTGGTCGTTTCCGGCAGCGCCGGACCGCCCCAGGAGGGCGAAAACTTCAACCCGTTGTACTCCGGGGGATTGTGACTGGCGGTAAAATTGATTCCACCGCCGGCCTGGCGACGAAGAATCTCGAACGCGATCACCGGGGTCGGCGTATCGCGATCACAGACCATGGAAAGGATTGAAGCCCCGGCCAGAACGCGGGCGGCTTCGTGGGCGAAACGCTCACCCATAAAACGGGCGTCATAGCCGATGACAACCCCCTTGTCGGCCTCCCCTTGTGCATGAAGATAATCGGCGATGGCCTGCGTGACGACCTTGACATGGTCGAAAATGAAATCTTCACACATGATGCCACGCCATCCCGATGTACCAAACTTAATTTGCGCCATTCGTCATTCCTCCTGAATTGCGAATACTAAAAACCCAAAAGACAAACCCTCTGTTTGATGTAAAAATACCACAGAGGAATCAACTTTGCGACGCCCCGGAATCCTCATTATCTCCGTTGCCGCAGTAAGGCCACTGATAGTCCGGGATATCAGCCACATACGGACAGTCCGCCGGCAGAATGCCGCGAGCAGCGATCTCCGGTGTGAGGCGGACACAACCCGACCGCAACGTCTCGCGCTGTTCATAGACGGTACAGAGACGGGTCGCAAGGTCAAGCTTTTCGCATGGGCGGTCAGTGTAATAGACGTTGCCTTCGTATTCGATTTTTTCATAGCAGCAGCGTCCGCACCGTCGACAGCGGGCTTCCCATTGATCATCAGTTTTCACATCCACTCACCCTGCACTTAATTGCTCAAAGTAAAAGACAAAACGAAAAAATGACTTTTTTCGCATTGTCGCATTGACTTGGCCAGATTGAACCATTATTATTCAAAATTCTGAGTATTCACCGCACCAGAAAGATATTAAGGAGGAAACACCCATGCAGTGCCAGACAGTTCTCCCCGGTACCGAATGCACCTTTTGGGCTAAATCGGGTTGCACATTTGAAGGAAATTCCTGCCAGGTCATCGTTGAAGACTGCGAAGGCTGCAGCCGCATCGTCGAAGGAACCATCGGCAAGGTCTGCTCCGCCTACCCTGATCCGGCGAAAAAGTGGGAAGCAGGCCTGTGCAACTTCGCCACCCACAAAAAGGTCGACATCAAAACCGTGGAAGCCAAGATCAACCCCCTCAAGGCTTCCAAGAAGGCTGCCGCCAAGAAGAAGTAACTCTTCATTTCAGCGGGAGCAGCATTCTCAGGGCAGGCGGCCGCAAAGGTCGCCTGCTTTTTTTGTGCTCCAATTGTACCCAAAACTAAAATCGCAAGACAGGTCGCAGCGCGGCAAAGCATTCCCCATGCAAAGGATGTTTGTCGCCAGGACGGCGACAATCAAGCCCCAGGGATGGGTTCATGCGGTCCTTTGCATGGGGAATGCTTTGTCGCGCCCCCACGGACATTCAATCGAACAAATTCAGATAAACCAGGTCACCAGCAGCGGAAGGATAAAAGCGGTCACCAGGCCGTTGAGGCCGATCGCCAGGCCGGACACCGCCCCCCCAAGGCGATTCTCTTCCAGCATGCGCGCAGTGCCGATGCCGTGCGAAGCCGTCCCCACCGCAAGCCCCATGGCGACGGGATCCCGCACCCCGATCAGGCGGCAGAACTCCGGACCGCAGATCGCCCCCAGGCAGCCGGTCAACACGACCAGCGCCGCCGTCAGCGGTGCAATCCCGCCGATTTTCTCCACGATGCCGATCGCGATAGGTGTGGTCACCGATTTGGGCGCCAGAGACAGAACGACATCCCGACTGCCCCCCAGCAGCCAGGCCAGCCCCGAGGCGGAAACGATTGAGGCCACTGCGCCTGCCGCAATGCCCAGCAGAATCGGCTTCTTGCGGGACATGATCTCCTCGCGGCGGTTGTAAAGAGGTACCGCCAGCGCTACAACGGAGGGACCGAGCAGAAAATGTATGTAGCTTCCGCCCTCAAAGTATGTCTGGTAGGGGATGCGGAACAACAGCAGAAAAACGATAATCGACCCGATGGAAAGAGCCACCGGGTTAAAGAAAATGCTGCCGGTGCGCAGATACATCTTCTGGGCCAGCGCATAGGCCGCCAGGGTCAGGCCGATACCGAATACCGGCAGTTCAAGCAGCTCACCCCACATCGCGAGTCTCCCTGGAGGATAACCGCAGAGCGACGCGACCGGTCACAGCCATGACGACGAAAGTACTCACCACGGTCGCAACGACGATCGGCAGCCATTCGGCGGCGATCAGATCGAAATAGACCATCACGCCGACGCCGGCCGGGACGAAAAACAGGGCCAGGTGCGACAGCAGAAGTTCGGCGGCCTCCTGAATCCATTGCACCTTGACCCATCCTCGCCACAGGCAGATCAGCAGCAGTCCCATCCCCATGACATTGCCGGGAATGGGCAGATGAAAAAAACGCGACAGCAGCTCTCCTATGAACTGCATGCCGAGTAGAATCGCCATGCCACGCACCATGGGATTATCCTCCTAAACGTTGCGCCCAAGTTCTTCCTTGAGCCCCGCGACCACGGCGGCCACCTCTTCCCGAATATCTTTCGCACCAGTTGAACGCTCATGGAGCAGAAATTTCTGAAACCAGTCAAGAGCCTGTCGTGATTTTTCCTGATCAAGACAGATGTTGCCGAGAGTCAGATAAGCTGCGGAGAATTCGGGATCGAGTTCAATCGCACGTCGGCATTCCTGCTCAGCTGTTTCCAGGTCTTCAGTGTCATAGCAGATCTCTCCCAGGCTGAAATGCGCCTGGGCATCCTCGGGGTCAATCTCGATAACACGGCGATAACTCTCAAGCGCCTCATCGAAGCGCCCTTCGGCATAGTGAACATCTCCCAGAGAGTTCAACGCGAAAACAGATTGGGGCTCAAGCGCCAGCGCTTTCTCATAACAGTTTCGAGCCTCGCCGATCTCTTCACGGTGGAAATGAACCAGCCCCAGGCTGACCCAGGCATCCGATTCATCCGGGAATTCATCCAGGATGTGCCGATAGACGTCCATGGCTTCCTTCGCCTGCCCCAGTTCGAACATGAGATCGCCGAGGGCGTAACGGTAATCCGTTTCCCGGGGGTCAAGGGCAACAGCTTTTAGGAGATGATCGCGGGCCTGGGCGCCATTGCCCTGTTCAGCCAGGGCTTCGGCCAGCGCCGCATGCACGTCGGCGGCATCAGGATCGGCCGCGAGCACCTTGCGGAAACATTCGGCCGCTTCGCTGAACTGCCCCGTCTCCAGCAACTGCTGCCCTTGGACAAGAATCCGTTCCAGTTCCTGCATTTGAGTTGACCTTTCTGCGAAAGAAACGCTGGCAGCGCTTCCAAGTGAATTCAATACCCCAGATCGGCGTTGATGAGACAGACCTGAATATCAGTGAGGCGCGGCGCGCGATCAATTATTGTAGTGATTCGACAGATACGGTCAGGCGAGTTGCAATCACTGCACAGACCGGTGCTGGCACAGGGCGTATTGAGGTTGAGACGCCGCGCGTTGGGCGGAGAAGCAATATCCTTGACCCGGCGCAGGGCGCTGTCGAGGTCATGGGTGATTTTATTCACACCCGCGACCACGATTACCCGTTTCGGACCGAAGGCCATGGCGCAGACACGATTGCCGACGGCATCGATATTGACCAACTGCCCCTGCAGGGTCATCGCGTTGGTGCCGGTGAAAAAGAGATCGCAGCGTTGCTCTTCGCCCATCACCTCGCGCTTCTGCTCTGGGGTCAGACCGGGGCGTCCATGAACGAGCGTTTTTTTTCCGGCTTCTTCGCACCGGGCCGGCAGCCCCATTTCGGCAAGGGTCATCGAGCCGCCAAAGCCGACCGTTTGAGCTTCAGCAGTCTGCTCCATGAGAAAAGGCACGGCCTCTTCCACACTGTCAAAAACATGGGCACCGAACCCGTTTTTCTCAAAAGCCTTGGCTGCAAGTTCCAGCAGAGTGCGACGGTGCCAGTTAAAATGTTCATCCATCAGATATCCTCCTGTTCGTTCAGAAGTTCATTCATGACTTCAAGTCCTGAAAGCAAACCCAACGGATCTGCAGAGATTTTTTCGACAGGAATGCCAAGATTTTCTTCCAGGCCGCTCAGCGTGACATCATCCAGAAGTATATCCTGTTCTTCCCTGAGAAGCGCATCGGGAATAAACAGAGCCTGCCCCAACGGCTGCCCTTCAAGCTGCGCAAGAATATCGCCGCCGGTCAACAGACCCGCAACCGTAACCTGCCCCCCGAAGAAACGGTTGCGGATGGGATAGACCCTGATCTTCACGCCGGTGCGTTCACTCAGCTGGGCGGCATATTCGCGAATCTGTGCAGCGGCCGATTCGCCCGTCACGACAGAAACCTCCTGTAATTCCAGGGGCTCTGCGCGGGCCAGCGCCTTTGCCGCCTCGGAACGGAACAGGGCCAGCATGCCGACGCCGTTTTCCCACTGCGGCAGATCCTCATACTCGGCAAGGTCGGGGATATCGCGCCCGGCCTTAAGATAAAGCTCATCGGCGGCAAATACAAACCGGCGACCGTCGGACTCCAGAAAACGTGCCTGAAAGCCCTCGACGCGATCAATAATCTGCCGCGCTTCTTCGGCGGTCGGCACCCGCAGGTCCGGCAGGCGCTCACGATGCCCGGTCAAGCCGACCGGCACAACAGCCAGCGAAACGACAGCCGGCGCCAGGGAATGCAGATCTTCGATGGTCTGCTCGAGGTAGCGACCGTCATTGATCCCGGGGCAAAGGACGATCTGGGTATGGAGCTCGATGCCCGCATCAGTCAGTCGCCGCAACAGGGGCATGATGGAGGGGGCTTCGGCCCCCAGCAGCCGGTTGCGCAGATCATCATCAGTCGCATGCACGGAAATGTACAGAGGGGAAAGATGCTGCTCGACAATGCGGTCGAAGTCATCCTCGCTCAGGTTGGTCAGGGTGATGTAGGATCCGTAGAGAAAGGAGAACCGATAATCTTCATCCTTGATGTAAAGCGTGCGGCGCATGCCGCGCGGGAGCTGGTGTACGAAGCAGAACACGCAGTTGTTGCCGCACTGCCGCGGGTCGGGGTGTTCGAACTCCATCCCCGGATCCTCGTGAGGCTCCCTTTCGATATGCAGTTCCCACTGTTCACCGTCGCGACGCAGGACATCGAGGATGAATTCAGAGCGGCGCCCACAGTAAAGGTAATAATCAAGCAGATCCCGAACCGGCTTGCCGTCGATGGAGACCAGTGCGTCACCGACTTCAAGTTCCATCTCTTCGGCTATGCTTTCAGGGTATATATCGGTGATTTTCAACATCGGTTCATTCCGGAAAATGGGCAAAGGCGAGAGCGGAGAACAGGAACCTGCCGCCCACAAAACGCAAAAGCCCCGCCGGACGCATCAAGCGTCAGTTGGCAGGGGCTTTTACAAGTACGACAAACTGCAGCAGGAACTTAGTCCTTGCCTCCATGCAGGCGGAAATGACCGTCACTGGAGGTGATGCAGGAAATGGCATGCTTGTACAACAGCAGATCGCCGTCGCTGTCGACCAGCACGCAGAAGCTGTCAAACGATTTGATGTAACCGACCAACTTGTCACCCGACATCATGGTTATGGTCACATGCACCCGCTCCTTGCGGGCCTGATTCAAATACTGATCCTGGATATTGAACGGGGTCTTGGCCATATCCACTCCTTTTCAGTGCACATCAGAATAAAATTTATCAATCAACTCGTGGATTGTAGCAAACTCTCTCAAGGAATCAACCCAAATTATTTCGGGATCTTTGCGAAACCAGGTCAATTGTCTTTTTGCATACTGCCGGGTGTGAGTTTTTATCTGTTCCACCGCCTCGTCGCGATTCACCTTCCCTGCCAGACAGTCAACCACTTCACGATAGCCAAGCGTTCTCAAAGCGTTGCCTGAGGGAGAAAGCCCGCGAGCCAGCAACTGCTCCACCTCATCGAACAATCCATCGTCCACCATGGCGTCGACCCGCTGCACGATGCGTTCGAACAAAACCTCGCGCGGCGGGCAGATTCCCAGCTTGAGGCTGGGGTAAGGGCGTTGACTGAACCCATGACGCTGCTGGAGCGAGGAAATGGGTTCACCGGTGAGTTCGAACACCTCAAGGGCTCGCACCACGCGCACGATATTATTGGGATGGATCGCTGCCGCAGCCACCGGGTCGACCTGCTGCAGACACTGCCACAAAGCCATGCGTCCCTGCTGCTCGGCCTGCGCATGCAGCCTTTGCCGTATGACCGGATCGGCCTGCGGGGCATCAATCAGCCCCTGGGTCAGGCCGCGCAGATAGAGCCCGGTCCCGCCGACCACCAGGGGGCGATGCCCGCGCTGGGCAATCTCATTGATCGCGACACGGGCCTGCTCGATAAAATCGGCCACGGAGAAATCATCGTCCGGGTCGACAATATCGATCAGGTGATGTCGAACCAGGCGCTGTTCCTCGGCAGTCGCCTTGGCGGTGCCGATATCCATCCCCCGATAAACCTGGCGGCTGTCTGCGGAGACCACTTCAACCGGCCAGTATTGAGAGAGGCGCACGGCCAGTCCGGTTTTTCCCGACCCCGTGGGACCACAGAGTACGACCAGGGGGGGGGCCTCTTCAGAATCATATTGCGACATAAGCTCAGGTCCGCTTAAACAACCGCTCGATCTCTCCCAGGGTCAAGCGCACCTGCACCGGGCGTCCGTGCGGGCAGTGAGCTTTAAAATCAACCTGATCGAGTTCATCGAGAAGCGCCTGTACCTCGGGGGGAGCGAGGGCCTGGTTGGCACGAATGACGCCGTGACAGGCCAGCCGCATCAGAAATTCGTCCACCGCATCATCGGGCGCGCCGCTTTTGCCGATGGTTTCCAGATCGGACGCTACATCGTGCAGCAGCTCTTCCACGTTGGTCTGTCCAAGAACGGCCGGCACGCTTTTGACCGCAAAGGCCTTGCCGCCAAACGGCTCGATTTCAAACCCGAAGGCAGCAAGCGTATCAAGCCCTTCCTGAAGCGCCGCGGCCGCCTTAAAATCAAATTCGATGACTTCTGGAAACAGAAGTCCCTGGCGCGGCACTTCACCGCGACGATAATCCCTGCGCAGCTTCTCGAAGCGGATTCGTTCGTGGGCGGCATGCTGATCGATCAACAGCAGGTCTTCGTCCTGCTGACAGAGAAGATAGCTGTTGTGATATTGGCCGAGATATCTCAGAGAGGAAAAAAATCCGCCTTTGCGCTTCCGCTCCACTTCGGGTTCTGCGGTCGCGCCCCCAGGGGCCGATCTCGGCGGAGATGAATAGGGTCGCACCGCAGGCGACTCCACGGAAGAACGGCGGGCATAACGATCAAGAGATTCCTGGACCTGCTCCCGGCGGGAAACGGCAGCGGTTTCCGGGGTATGCGCAAGAGGATGGCGCGGCGCAACAGGGGGCGAGGCAGAGGGTTGCAATTCAGCCCCCGGAGACGGTTCGTCCGCTGGCGCGCTCTCGAGCCAGGCAGCCGGCTGCAGGGTCTGCTTCAAACGGGCGGCGATAAAATCATGCACCCGGCGCTGGTCGCGGAAACGGACTTCGTGCTTGGTAGGGTGGACATTGACATCGACCATCGCCGGATCAAGTGTCAGAAACAGGACCACGACCGGAAATCGGCCCTTCATCAGCAGATTGCGATACCCCTCGATGACCGCGTGTTGAACCACCCGGTCACGGATGCAACGACCGTTGATGAAGGTATAGATGGCACCGGAGGTAGAGCGGTTGACCTCCGGCGGACAGATATACCCAGAAAGGGTCAGGTCGACACCATCTTCGACCTCCACCGGCAGCAGCTGTTTGAGCAGCGGTCGTCCAAGAAACGCGGCAATCCGCTCGGGCAGGGAGGAATCGCGCCGCACTTCGAACAGGCAGCGCCCGTTGTGCAGGAGACGGAACTGGACGTCGGGGTGAGCCAGCGCCTGTTTGGTCACCACGTCGGCAATGTGGCCGATCTCGGTTTCGTCGCGCCGCAGAAATTTGCGCCGCGCCGGCGTGTTGAAAAACAGGTTGCGCACGTCAATGAGGGTGCCGCGGGGAAGTCCCATTTCCCGGCTCTGGCGGATTGTGCCCCCCTCGACCTGAATTTCGACGCCCTCCCCCTCATCATTGCCGCAGGTCTGCAGGGTCAAACGGCTGACGGACGCGATGGCGGGAAGCGCCTCTCCCCGGAAGCCCAGGGTGGTCAACGCAGAGAGGTCTTCCGGTTTACGCAGTTTGCTGGTCGCGTGACGCTCCAGGCACAGAAAGGCATCGTCACGGGACATCCCCTCGCCGTCGTCAGCGACCCGAATCATTTTCCGCCCGCCGCGCTCAATTTCGACGACAATCTCGCGCGCGCCCGCATCAAGGGAGTTTTCCACCAGCTCCTTGACCACGGAGGACGGACGTTCCACCACCTCGCCGGCGGCAATCATGTTGCTGATATTCTCGGAGAGAATCGCGATTCTGGAAGACATAAGGCGTAAGGAAACAGTCAGGATTTGAATTCCAGGCGGTCGAGCATGGATTCGATATGCTCCAGCCCGTCATCGAGATCTTCCGGCAGATACTGCTCTCCCGGATGTTCATTCAGGCCAAGGGATTCGGCTACGCTGAGCGCGATCGATTCATTGACATGATCGAGCCCCACAGAAAAAGACTCGAAGAGGCAATTATCGCAGAGGGTGTTGATCAGACGCGGCACCCCCCCGGAGAAGTGATGAACCGCCTGGATGGCATCGGCCGCAAACAGCCGCTTTCCGGCGGCGCCTGCCACTCTCAGTCGATGGTCGATGTAGGCGGCGGTATCACCGGCAGTCAGTGAACTCAGAGAACAGCGAACCGCCACCCGCTGGGCCAGCGGCGGGTCGAGCCGCAGGTTCTCCTCCAGCTCGGGCAGTCCGAAAAAAATAATGTTAAGCAGCTTTTTCCCGGGGATTTCGAGGTTGAGAAGTCCGCGGAACTCTTCCATCAGAGCCCGGGTCTCCAACATCTGTGCCTCATCGATCAGTATGACTGCACGGCGTCCCTCGGCATCGATTTCAAGCAGCCGGTCATAAAGTTGCCGCAAGACAGCCAACCGGTCCCCCTGAGGCTGATCAACCCCCATCTGGGAGGCGATGCGCGTCAGAATCCATTCGGGGGTCACACCGGAATGAACCATGATCAACAGACTTGACTGGTAGAGATTGGGCGGAAATTGATCGAGAAGGCGGCGCGCCAGGGTGGTTTTCCCGTTGCCGATGGGCCCCACCACGATTCCCAGTCCTTTGTTGGAGTCCACCGCAAAACGAAGCTTGCGCAGCGTGCGCTGGTATTGTGCGCTATCGAAGTAAAAACGCGCATCGGGGGCATTGGAAAAAGGTTCGTGGGCCAGGTGAAAATGATCAAGATAACTCATCGGACAACACATCAGACATAAGAGACACGGTCATCATCTCCGCCCGCATCATCTTTAATCCCAAGGGCACTTCTCAACTGAGCGATCTTGTCGTTGGCGCCACGGAAAAAAGGATCGATTTCGGCCACCTTCTCAAAAGACTTGAGGGCCGCTTCCGCTTCCTGGCGGCTCTCCTGCAACAGCCCCGTTTCAAAGTAGAGATTGCTGCGGGTTTCGCTATCGAGGCTCGAATCGGACAAGGCCTCTTCGAATGCCCGCAGGGCGCCGTCAAAATCGGACTTTTCTTTAAGGCAGACCCCTTTAAGGGTCAAAGCATCAGTGCGGCGGTCGGGATTTTTCATCGCCTGGTTGAATTCACCGACAGCATCTTCAAACAAACCCATTTCCTTGTAGGCGATGCCCAGATTGAAATGCGTTTCGGCATCACTCTCATCGATCTGGCTCTCAACGCTTTTCTTGAAACGGGAGAATTCCCCTTCCAGCCGCGTTTTCTCTTTTGAACTTATAGACGTGGCATTTGCAGAGGCAGAAAGCAGATCCACCGCCGCTTGCTGCTCATCCGGGACGGTATCCTGCTGTGATGGCTGTTCCTCGGTCAGATCTCCAAAAGCATCGTCGAGGTCAAAGGCAAGATCCGGCAGTTCATCGTCTGAGAAATCCTCGCTCATTCCACCGCTATCATCAGGTCCGGCAATTCCTTCAACCTGCGCGCCCGAAGAAGTTTCCTCATCGAAATCCAGGGCGGGCAATTCGATCATTTCCAGTTCTCTGTCCCCGTTCGATTCCGGGGCGGGCAGGTCCTCGCTCTCAGGCGACTGGGCCGGCTTGAGATCGGCAAAAGGGTCACCGTCAAGTTCAAGCTCAAGCTCCAACTCAACATCGCCCCCCTCCTCTTCAGAAACTTCTGTCTCGTGGCTCTCCTCGAAGTCCGACTCGAGAAATTCCATGGGCAGATCCTCGATTTGATCGAAATCCGCATCTTCTTCAAAGACAGAATCCTTCTCCTGAGTGATGCCGAAGCTCTCCTCACTCTCCTCGTCACCGCTAGAGAATTCGCCCGGGCCTACAAGATCAAGCAGCTTGTCCCCTTCTCCCCTGACCTGGTAAACATGCCGCAGCGTTTCGATGATCCGTGGCTCTTCAGTTACAGAGGCACGAAGCGACTCGTAGAATTCCTTGAGCAGATCACTTCTTTGTGCGTCAAGGAAATCATTCTTCCATTTTTCAAGATTTTCCAGGGCTTTTTCGGGCTGGTCCGACTTCAGAAGTGCGCGAACAAAGCCTTCACGCACCCGGAGATCGTCGGGCTGCTGTTCAAGAAGCGCGGAAAAAGCCCGCATCTCGACCGCAGTATCTCCCTTAACTCTCGCTGCATAGGCGAGGTTCTGTAACACATCGGCGCGACCTGGGTGTTGCTGGGCAAGATCTTCGAGCTGCGAGAGCCCTCGGCCAGCCTCTCCCTGGTCAACAAAGGCACGGGCCTGACCGCTGCGCAGGTCGACCTCGTCGGGAAACATGGGCAGGAAAATATCGTAGAGTTTGAGAAGCTTGCCGGTATCGCCCTTTTCCCGCAGACGCTCAACCATGGCCCGCAGCTCCGCAAGGCCTTTATCGCGCTGACCGATGCGGGCACAGGTATCGGTGATCTTGACCCGGATGTTGAGATTGTCCGGATCGATATCTTTCATTTTCTGAAGAACATTGAGGGCGTCGGACAGCAGGCCTTCTTTTTCATAGCGGGCCACCAGGCCTTTGTATTCAGCCAGCGCGTTGCCCACCAATCCCTGCTTGGCATTGAGTTCGGCAAGACGGTGGTATATCTCGATACGAGAGGGTTCAACCCGCTGCATCTGCTTGTAAACGGCAATCGCCTTGAGATAGAAACCGTTATCGGCATAATAGCGCGCTACGGATTCGTAATGCTCCAAGGCATCTTTCGGCTTCTGGGCGCGCACGTAGAGTTCGGCCAGCTTCTGCCGATTACGCACGTCCCTGGGGTCGCTTTCGACGATCTTGCGATAATCCTTGATCGCCTTGGCAACCTGCCCCTTCTGGAGGCTCTTCTGAGCGGATGCGAGAAGTTTTTCTTTATTAATCACAGGGAATTCTCCCGGCATCGACAAAACAAAATTCGGATGAAAAATCTTAAATACTTGGTCACATTAAACTATGGGAATCAGACCTGTCAAGCGCAAAGGGAGGTGATTTTTTCGCTGAAAAAACAAATAAATAAGAAAAAAAGAGCGCTTACCGAAAAGGACTGGAGCCATCATGTCCAGATCTCGAAACCCGGATCGCCGTGACAGCGTATGAAGTTCAGCCGTCACAAACCTTTCAGACGCGCAACCTCTGCGCGGCTCAGTTGACGGTAGGCGCCGGGTGCAAGGTTGCCAAGTTCAAGAAAACCGAGGCGAATCCGCTTCAGGCGCACCACAGGATAACCCACAGCGGCACACATGCGTCGCACCTGGCGATTGCGCCCTTCACGCAGGGTCAGTTCGAACCAGGTGTTGGAGCCGGTTCTGCGGATTTTATCCACAGAGCAGGGCTGTGTGGGCCCGTCATCCAGAAGAACCCCTTCCTGCAGCCTGCGTCGCGCCTTTTCATCAAGCAGGCCGCGCACCTTGACCAGGTAGATCTTCTCGACCTTGTGACGGGGGTGGGCCAGTCGCTGCGCCAATTCACCGTCATTAGTCAGCAACAACAGGCCTTCCGTGCCGGCATCGAGGCGCCCGACGGGGAAAACCCTCACCGGCAGGTCGCGAATCAGGTCCGCCACCACTTGCCGCCCCTGCGGGTCGCGCAGAGTCGTGACATATCCGGTGGGTTTATTCAGCAGCAGATAGGTTTTACTTTCCAGCGAAGGCAGCGGACGGCCATCCACGGTGATCCGGTCCCTCGCCACATCGGCACGGGCTCCCAGCGTTATCACCTGATCATTGACCGTCACCCGGCCGGCCGCAATCAGGGTCTCGGCCTGCCGTCGCGACATCAGGCCTGCGGCCGCAATGATCTTCTGCACTCTTTCCGACATGGGATCAGCGCCCGAACAGAAAGTCGATGGACTGGTAGACCAGGTACTGTTGGCTGCCGGCCATGAAATCAACCAGCGTCAGGATCACCGGGGCGAGCACAACACGGTAGAGATCGGTAAAGAAGATCAGCAGAATCACAAGGATAAACCCGAAGGGTTCGATTCGGGCCAGCAGTTCCGACTGCTTCTGCGGCAGCAACCCCACCATCACCCGCCCCCCATCGAGAGGCGGCAGGGGGATCAGGTTGAACACGCACAGTATGACATTGATATAGAGGCTGAAGCCGGCCATCAGGGCCAGGGGCTCGATAAACTGCCCGATCATCTCCTGCCCCGGTGGCATCAGCCCTGAAACCATTTCAAGACCACGCAGAAAAAAAGCAGACAGCAGGGCCAGCAGAAGATTGGACGAAGGACCCGCCAGCGCCACCCACATCATGTCGCGTTTCGGATTGCGCAAGTTGTTGAAATTGACCGGCACCGGCCGCGCCCATCCGAAGCCGAACACGAGAAGGGCGATGGTGCCGATGGGATCAAGGTGACGCAACGGATTGGGGGTCAGCCGTCCAAGCAGGCGGGCGGTCGGATCCCCTAATCTCTCGGCGGCAAATCCATGGGAGATTTCGTGAAAAGTCACGGCCATAAGGGCCGGAACAAGCATGATTGAAATTTTTGTAAGAATGGTTTCCATGACGGTTCAGCCTAGGTTAAAACGCACATGACGTCAATTCATAAGCACCGGATGCTGCCTTCCGGCAAGGACAGGAATCAAGTGATCAGTGATCTGTAGCGGCGGGTGACAAAGGCGATCTCTTCCTCACGGGTGGTTGCCTTGCCGTCGAGCCGCGCCAGCAGCACGCGGCGCAGAATCTCCTTGTACTGGGGGCCGGGAGGAATCCCCATTTTTTTGAGGTCCTCTCCATCGATCCAGCTTTTTTCGTCGCGCAGGCGCGTGACGTACAGAGAGACCCAGCGACGGACGTCTTCTGTTTCAATACGCGCCATCAGGTAAAGCAGCGTTTCAATGGAGAACCCTTCAAACCAGACATACAGGTCGCTGTTGCGGGGCTTGCGCCGGGCCTGACGCCACCGCCGTCGCATCCCCTTGAGCACCCCATGGGCCCGGTGGCGCTCATCGGCCAGAAGCGAACGATAACGGCCCGGTATGCTCAGACGATCGCACAACCCCTGCATGGCATCATCGTCAAGACGGGTGACGAGACACAGCAGGTAAACCAGCCAGCGCTGACAGGACTCCTCGGTATAAAGCAGGTCAAACCAGTTCAAGGAGCGGGTCGCACGGTCGAAGAGATCTTCGCAGTCGACGGGCAGGTCAAGCGATGGATGAAGAAACTTGAGCAGGTCAAGCTGCGACAGACGTTCAATGGCGGGGTACGGATGCTCCTCCTCCAGAATATGCTGCAGCTCCGAAAGGAGCCTCGGCCCGCCGAGTCGTTCCAGGAACCCCATCCTCACCGCGCTGCGTATCAGATGCTCGGTCTGCTTACCGATGTGGAACTCAAGGCGCTGCTCGAAACGCACTGCGCGAAACACCCGGGTCGGGTCTTCGACAAAACTCAGATTGTGCAGCACCCGGATCGCTTTCTGCCGCAGATCGCGCAGCCCGCCGAAAAAATCGTGGATTTCCCCGAAGCGTTCGCCGTTGAGACTGATGGCCAGGGTGTTGATGGTGAAATCGCGGCGGTAGAGGTCGAGCTTGATCGAGGCGTTCTCCACCGTCGGCAGCGCGGCAGGTTCCAGATAGAATTCCACCCGGGTCGAGGCCACGTCGACCTTGAATTCATCCGGCAGAACGATCACCGCCGTGCCGAACTTCTGATGCGCCCGCACCCGGCATTGATGCTGGCGTGCATAGTGTTCGGCGAAGGCGATTCCATCGCCCTCCACCACGATATCGAGATCCAGGTTGGGCAGGTCGAGCAGCAGGTCGCGCACAAAACCGCCGACCACGAACACTTTCACGCCAAGTTCATCGCCGCAGCGACCGATCTGTTCCAGCAGATCCTGTATTCTCTCGGGGAGCCGATTGCGCAACAGCCGAATAACTTCACGCGGCTTATATTCTGTCTGCGCTGTCTCTTCGGCAGGTTCGCGTCCGCCTTCACTGCGAGGCGCGCGGTCGACCATGTAGCGCAGCAGATCTGTGCGGGTAATGGCGCCGATAAGCTGTCCCTCCGACATCACCGGTACGAAGCGCTGATTGCGCCGCACGATCAGGTCCTGCAGGATATCGATCGGATCTTCCGGCTCAACGGTGGCGAAATCGCTCTCCATGTATTCACGCGCCGCCACGTCGCCCAGGCCGTGATGGGCCGCCCTTTCCACCACCTGGCGGGTCAGAAGCCCCAGGACGCAATCGCCCTCCACCACGGGAACGGCGTTGATATTGTAGCGGGTCAGAAATTCGCGCACATGCTCGATGGATTCATCCGGCGCAACAGTTTTCACCGGGTGGGACATCAGGTGCCGCACCTCGAGGCGCGGGTTGACCTGACGCTTGAGTACGCTTGCCAGCCGGTCGAGCACCTGCACCAGGGTCAGGTCGCGCACGGTCGCCGAAGCGGCAAAGGCATGTCCTCCCCCGCCGAATTCGGACAGAATCTCTCCGACATGCACCTCGGGCAGGCTCGAACGGCCGACCATGAAAATGCGATCGCCCATGCGCACCACGGTGATCAGCGCGCGCAGGTTCTCCATATCGCGCAGCTTGTGGGTCAGCACCGCCAGATCGCCGACAAACTGGTCCACGGAGGCATGGGCCACAGAGACATCGTAGCCGTGGATATTGAGCACCATACGGTTGGCCAGCAGATCATGCAGCAGCCGCACCTGCTCGGGGGTCATCTCGTAGGTGAGAAAATCGGCCACCTCGGTGAGGTTGGCGCCGTGTTCAAGCAGAAATGCGGCGGCCTGAAAATCCTTGACGGTTGTGGAACTGAACATGAGGCTGCCGGTGTCCTCGTACAGACCCAGCATCATCAGGGTGGCTTCGTCGGCGTTGGGGTGGATGCCGCGCTCCATGAACAGATGGGAGAAGACGGTCACCGTGGAGCCGACCGGTTCGATCACTTCAACCACGCCGCTCAAATGATCCTCGTCGCTGTCCTGGTGATGATCGTAGATATGGATTTCTACGCCAGAGCGGCGGGCAACGTCCTCAAAAGGGCCGATGCGCCCGGGTTCGCGCACATCGACCAGGATCAGGCGGGTAACGCGGTCAAGGTCGATATCCTTGACCCGCTTGAAGGCGTAGGCGTAGCTGGCACTGTGCAGGAAAAATTCGCGCAGGCTGCGTTCCTGAGAACCGGCAAAGACCATCTCGGCTTTGGGATAAAGCTTTTTGGCAGCAATCATCCCGCCGAGGCAATCAAAGTCGGCGTTGATATGCGTAGTGATGACTTCCATAGAATGGCGACTTCGTGATGATTGATGGAGCCGGGTAACGACGAAAAACCGTTCAGACCTTCAATACCCCTGTCCATCATGCATCATCCGTCACCCATTTCACAACTCCAGACTGCCGATCAGCTGATCGATATCGTCGAGCCCTTCGTCGATGAGAAACTCTTCGATCCCCTCGATGATCGTAATCATCGCCTGGGGATCGACAAAATTAGCCGTGCCGACCTGCACCGCTCGCGCCCCGACAATCAGGAATTCAATGGCGTCCATGGGGCGTACGATGCCGCCCACGCCGATGACCGGAACTTTAACCGCCTGCACCACCTGGTGAACCATGCGCAGCGCTACGGGACGGATCGCCGGCCCGGACAGGCCGCCGGTGCGGTTGGCGAGGCGCGGCCTGCGGGTGTTGACGTCGACCGCCATGCCGGTCAGGGTATTGATGCAGCTGATGGCATCGGCGCCGGCCTCTTCGACGGCCCTCGCGATGACGGTAATATCGGTGACGTTGGGGGTGAGCTTGACGATCAGCGGCTTGGACAGGTTCTTGCGCACCAGGGTCACAACCTCGGCGGCGGCCGCGGGATCGGTGCCGAATACAATACCCCCCTTTTTCACGTTGGGGCAGGAGATATTAAGCTCCACCCCGGCGATTTCGGGGATATCGGACAACCGCTTGGCCACCTCGCCGTATTCAGTCAGGGTATTGCCGAAAAAATTGGCGATGACAGGCGTGTTGACCTCGCGCAGAAACGGCAGCTTGTACTTGACGAAATCATCGACGCCGACATTCTGCAGGCCGATGGCGTTAAGCATGCCGCTGATGGTTTCAGCGATACGCGGCGTGGGGTTGCCCGCCTTGGGCTTGAGAGAGAGGCCCTTGGTAACGATTGCGCCGATCTTCTCCACATCGAGGTAGGGGGCATATTCTTCACCGTAACCGAAAGTGCCCGATGCCGGCATAACCGGGTTCTTCAGATGGATCCCGGCGATGTCGACAGACAGATCAGGCCGCCCGGATTCAGTGCACCGCCGCTCCTGCATTTCTTTATTGACATTCATCACGATTTACACCCTTCGCAATAACCATCTTCCAGCCCTAAACGGGTCCATTCCAGCTGCTCGGCACGGAAAACCGGACCTTCCTTGCAGGAGCACAGGTAGCGGGGCGTTTCCTCTGTGTGCCCTGCCCCTTTGACGACGCACCCCAGACAGGCTCCGACGCCACAGGCCATCAGCGCCTCAAGGGAGACCTGCAGCGGCACACTGTGCTTGCGGCAGATTCGATAGACCGCATCAAGCATCGGCATGGGGCCGCAGGCATAGACCATAGCCCGCGGATACTTGGTCAGTTTGCGTTCCAGAACCTGGGTAACGAACCCCTCTTCGCCGAGACTGCCGTCATCGGTGGACACGTAGGTTTCGACCCCAAGTCGTTCGAATTCGGTCACCGCCAGAATATCGTCGCGGGTCCGGCCGCCCATCAGAAGACGGACACTGCCTGCCGGCTTGAGCGAGTCGGCCAGCATGTAGAGCGGCACCAAACCGATACCGCCCCCCACCAGAATCTTTTCCCGGCCGGGATCTCCGGCATCGAAACCGCGCCCCAGGGGACCCAGCACCTCGACCCGGTCACCGCGGTGCAGGTCCGCCATGATGCTGGTTCCGCGCCCGACCACTTTATACAGGATCTCGGTGTACTCCTTCGGCTCCATCCCCTCGCAGTCCCCGGGCATGAAGCCGGTGCGGAAGATTCCGAAAGGGCGCCGCAGCAGGGGCGGCAGCGAGCGCTGCACCCGCATCATGAGAAACTGCCCGGGGCGGGCATGTTCGCTGAAACCCGGCGTCAGCAGCCGCATACGGAAATAACCGGGGGAGATTTCCTGGTTTGAGAGGACGATCGTTTTGTAATTTTTCATGGAGCTACCATTTCAGTTGTGCGCCGCCCCATGTTCTGAGGCAGCAGCGTCATCAGCACAGCATCTTCGCCATCGGCATAGTATCGTTTTCGCAACCCGTCGCGGCGGAACCCCCATTTCTCATAGAAGGCAATGGCCGCCGCATTGCTGCTGCGAACTTCAAGCAGGGCATGATCGAATCCAGACGCACAGGCGCGTGCAAGCACATGATCCAGAAGACGTCCGGCGACACCCCGCCGGCGGAATTCGAGCGCGGTCACGACATTGAGGATGTGCAGTTCCCGGCAGATGTACCAGCTGCACAGATAACCCGCCAATCGCTCACCCGCCCACAGCAGGTCGATGGACGCATGGGGCGTCTCCAGCTCCTGGACCATCATCGCTTCCGTCCACGGATGAGTAAACGCAGCGCGTTCCACCGCCATGACCGCGGAAAGATCTTCGCGGCGCATGGGGCGGATTTGATAAGGGGGCATATTCACGGCAAATCACTTGTTAAATCGGGCCTGTGGCCCCGTCTGATCGAGCAGGCATCATAATGCAGGGGGATTCAATATGTAAAGCAAAGATTGGTATACGCCAAACACTGGGCAGATAGACATTGACAAGCTTGAAACCCTGATTTACAAATGAATCGTTTTTTCCACTTGCCGGGAGTACGATTCCTTGAAAGAAAAAAGCGTGAATACTTACAAAGAAGCAGGCGTCGACATTGAAGCGGGCAACCGTTTCGTGCAGATGATCAAACCTCTCGTCAAAGCTACCAGCCGGCCGGAAGTGCTGACCGATATCGGCGGCTTCGGCGGACTGTTTTCCCTCAATGCGGGCAAGTACAAGAAGCCGACGCTGGTTTCGTCCACCGACGGGGTCGGCACCAAGCTTAAGCTCGCCTTCCTGATGGATAAACACGACACGGTTGGGATCGACCTGGTCGCCATGTGCGTCAACGACATTGTCGTTCAGGGGGCCGAACCGCTGTTTTTCCTCGACTACCTCGCTACCGGCAAGCTTGCACCGGAGAAGGCGGTGGAGATCGTGCGCGGTATCTCCGCAGGCTGCGTCGAAGCCGGCTGTGCCCTGATCGGGGGAGAAACGGCCGAGATGCCGGGCTTCTACAACGAGGGCGAATACGACCTGGCCGGGTTTACCGTCGGCGTCGTTGATGACAACGACATCATCGACGGCTCGACCATCACCGTCGGCGACAAGATCATCGGCATCGCCTCCAGCGGTCTGCACTCCAACGGATTCTCCCTGGCGCGCAAGGTCTTTTTCGATTCGCTGAACCTGACCGTCGACTCCCATGTGGACGAGCTGGGCGAAGTCCTCGGCGAAGCGCTGCTGCGCCCGACCCGCATCTATGTCAAAACCATTCTCAACCTGATCCGCGATTTCGAGATCAAGGGCATGGCACACATCACCGGCGGAGGTCTGCTGGAGAACGTCCCCCGCGTGCTGCCCCGCAACTGCTGCGCCCGCATCGAACGCAACGCCTGGCCCAAATCTGCGCTGTTCGAAATGCTGCGTGAGCAGGGCAATATCGAAGAAACCGAGATGTACCGCACCTTCAATTACGGCATCGGCCTGGCTCTGATCGTCCCGGCCGAGCAGACCGATGACATCATGGTGCGTCTCTCCGGTCTCAAGGAAGAGGCTTTCCTGATCGGTGAAATAGGCAAGGCGGATCAGAATCATAGCGAAGATAAAATCGAACTGATCTGAGGATCTGAAGGAGGGGCGGCGTGCCCAAGATTCGCATTGCAGTGCTGGCCAGCGGCCGCGGTTCCAATCTGCAGTCCATTATCGAAGAAAGTCAGGCCGGTCGGCTGGACGCTGAAATCGTACTGGTCGCCAGCAATAAGGCGGATGCCGGGGCGCTCGAGCGTGCTGGCGAGGCTGGAATCGCCACCTGCGCCATTGATCACCGCCAGTTCAAAAACCGCGAAGACTTCGACCGCGAAATGGTTGCGGCCCTGCGCGAAGCCAGAGTCGACCTGGTTATCCTGGCCGGCTTCATGCGGCTGCTCTCCAATGTCTTCATCGAGGCCTTCCCCCACCGCATCATGAACATTCACCCGTCACTGCTGCCCGCTTTTCCCGGGCTGGACGTGCAGAGAAAAGCGTTGGAATATGGCGCCCGCTTCTCCGGCTGCACCGTGCATTTCGTCGACGGAGGCCTCGATACCGGCCCCATCATCATTCAGGCGGTGGTGCCCATCCATGAAGATGACAACGAGGAAAGCCTTTCTGCGCGCATCCTGGAGCAGGAACATCGCATCTACCCCCGCGCCATTCAGCTTTTCGCTGAGGACCGGCTGCGGATCGAAGGGCGCCGAGTACGCATTCTCAACCCGGATCGCCCCGAGGATCGCGCGCTGATCAATCCGCCCCTCAGCTGACCCCTTTCTGCTCTGGAACTGCTCCGCCCTGGTGGTCGCGCGCCAAATGAGTCCTTGCAATCAACACGAAATCGTGATAGTTACTTACGTTCTAAAATTTCAGGAGGTCAGTTCCCATGGCAAAAGTATGTGAGGTATGCGGCAAAAAACCTTCGACCGGCAATAATGTCAGTCATGCTCATAACAAAACCCGCAAAACCTGGTACCCCAACCTGCAGAAGGTCAAAGCGATCCAGAACGGCACCGTTCGCACCATCAAGGTCTGCACCCGGTGTATCCGTGCGGGCGCGGTGAAAAAAGCCATCTAGGCGCTTTTCCCCCCGCTGACGATTGATGCGGAAAGGGCGGTTCCCGAACAGGAGCCGCCCTTTTTGTCGTTCTTCTTTGTATCTATTCATCCCGTTGTGTGGGGTCGCAGCTCCCATGACATGGGTGTTTGGCGCCAGGGATGGCGCCAATCAAACGGCCATGGATGGCGAAAAGTGTCCCTTGTCATGGGAGTTGCGACCCCATGCCGGACACTTGCGCTCCCCTTTATCTTTTCGGCGATTATTCCCTCTGCCCTACTCCCCTCCGGTGCACGCCACCCATTCGATTTCAACCTGCGCCCCTTTCGGCAGCGCCGCAACCTGAACCGTAGCGCGGGCCGGGGCGACCCCGGTGAAGTATTTGCCATAAATCTCGTTGACGATCCCGAACTGACTCAAATCGGTCAGATAGATGGTCGTTTTGACCACCCGGCTGAAATCGAGCCCGGCGGCGGCCAGCAGAGCCTTCATGTTGGCCATCACCTGTTCGGTCTGCGCCTCGATGCCGCCCTCGACCAGCTCGCCGCTGGCGGGATCAAGGGGAATCTGTCCGGAAAAAAAGAAAAAACCGCCGACCTTCACCCCCTGTGAATAGGGGCCGATAGCGGCCGGCGCCTGCCCGCTTCTGATCTGTTCGATATCCATCTCAATCCTCCTGAATAAAATCCGGCCTCCCTGACCGGAAAGTGTTTCCGGTCAGGGTAAACAGGCCGATCTCACTGTGCAAGGGGATTTTCCCTCTCAACCTTCGAGCCACCGCCGAACCAGACATAAAGCGTCGGCAGGACAAAGAGCGTCAACAGGGTCGAGGTCAGCACTCCGCCCACCACAACTGTCGCCAGCGGTCGCTGTACCTCGGCGCCCACCCCGACCGAAATGGCCATCGGCAGAAAACCGACCGCATCGGTCACCGCGGTGGCCAGGATCGGCACCAGACGCTGTCGGGCTGCCCCGGTAACCGCTTCCACCAACGGCAGGCCATCCTTCTGCAGGCCGCGAATCGCCGATACCAGCACCTGGCCGTTGAGAACCGCGATTCCCGACAGAGCGATAAAGCCGATGGCGGCACTCACGCTGAAGGGGATCTCCCTCAGATAAAGGGCAATGACGCCCCCGACCGCCGCCAGCGGGATGCCGGTGTAGATGATGAGTACATCACGCAGACGCTTAAGGCTGAAATAGAGCAGGAAGAATATCAGCAGCAGCGTCAGCGGCACAACAACCATCAGACGCTTCTGGGAGCGTTCCAGGTTCTCGAACTGACCGCCCCACTCGATCATATAGCCTTCGGGCAGCTGAATCTGGCTTTCGATCTTTTCACGCGCTTCGTTGACGAAGGTGGCGATATCGCGATCACGTACATTGACCTGCACCTTGATCAGGCGACGCCCCCACTCGCGGTTGATGGTGGAGGGACGCTCCACCTCGCTGATGTGCGCCAGATCCTCGAGGGGCACCACCGCGCCGCCGGTGGTCGGGATCAGCATGCGGGCCAGGGCGTCCGGGTCGCTGCGCATGGCATCGGGCAGGCGCAGCACCAGGGGGAAGGAACGCTCTCCTTCGTAGATAGTCCCGACCTGCGGGGTGCCTACCGCCGCCACCATATCGAGCACTTCCCGCGCGGCAACACCATGTCGCGCCAGCGCCTTGCGGTCAACCTCGATGCGCAGCGTCGGCTGGCCGGTAATTTGCTCCACCGCCACATCAGAGGCACCCTGGATTCCAGTCAGAAGGTGTTCCACTTCCTCGCCCAGAGCCACCAGGTTGTCGAAATCCTCGCCGAAGATTTTGATCCCCACGTCGCCGCGAATCCCTGAGAGCATTTCGTTCACCCGCAGCTCGATGGGTTGGGTGAGAACGGCGCGGATCCCCGGCAGGCCATGCAGCGCCTCCTCCACCCGGGCGCTCAACTGGGCCTGGTCTGCAGCGCGGGTCCACTGATTGCGCGGATGCAGGGTGAGAAAAATATCGGTCAGTTCCGTCCCCATGGGATCGGTCGCCACTTCGGCGCTGCCGAGGCGGCTCCACACCGCCTGGATCTCATCAGGAAACTCCTCCAGCAGAAGTTGTTCCATGCGCGTGTTGTATTCAATGGATTCATCCACCGAAACACCCGCCAGACGCACAACGCTGACCACCAGTGACCCCTCGGACAGGCGCGGGATGAACTCGCCCCCCAGCCGCAGAGCCGGTACGGCCGTCGCCACCACCAGCAGCAATACCCCACCCAGGAAGACAAGCCGGTGACGCAGCACCCGGGTCAGAACCGCTTCGTAAAACCTCTGCAACCCGGTCGCAAAGCGGCGGGGGCGTACTGCGGGGTTTTTCAGGAACTGAAGCGACAGAACGGGCGAGAGCACGATGGCTACCAGCAAACCGCCCACCAGGGCAAAAATCAGCGTCCAGGCCATCGGCTTGAACATCTTGCCCTCGATCCCCTCAAGGGTCAGAACGGGCAGGAACACCAGCACGATGATCCCCATGCCGTACACAATGGGGCGTGCCACCTCCTGGCTGGAGGCCAGCACCACATCGAAGCGTTCCGCCGCGCTCAAGGGCCGGTTCAACTGCATGCGGCGTTCGGTCAGGCGCCGCAGGTTGGCCTCGGTCATCACCACCGAACCATCGACCAGCAGGCCGAAATCGATGGCGCCAAGGGAGAGCAGACTGGCCGCGATCCCCATCTGTGCCATTCCCAGCGATGCAAACAGCATGGCCATGGGGATGGTGGCCGCCACCAGCAGGCCGGCGCGCAGATTGCCGAGCAGCAGAAACAGCACGGCAATCACCAGAATCGCCCCGGCGGTCAGGTTGTGCTTGACCGTATCGATGACCTGGTTGACCAGCGAAGTGCGTTCGTACACCGGCTCGATCAGAACATCCTCAGGCAACGTCTCACTCAGGCGATCGAGCGCCTGGCGCAGATCCCGGGTGACCTCGCGGCTGTTCTCGCCCATCAGCATGAAACCCAGCCCCAGAACCACCTCACCCTGGCCGTTGGCAGAGACCGCTCCGCGTCTGAGTTCATGACCGATGGCCACCTCGGCCACATCACGGATCAGGACCGGGGCCCCGTCGTAGGAGCGGATGACGATATCGGCGATTTCTTCCACCGAAGCAACGCGCCCCAGACCGTGCACCAGCAGCGTCTGGCCGCCGGTGACGACCTGCCCGCCGCCGACATTGGCGTTGTTCTCACGCAGAGCCTCGGCGACATCGTTGTATGTCAGATCAAACTTGATCAGCGCTTCCGGCGAAACGATGACATGATACTGCTTTTCCAGCCCGCCCCAGGAGTTGACCTCCGCCACGCCAGAGACCTTGCGCAGCTGGGGCTTGACGACCCAGTCATGCAGGGTGCGTAGATCATCGAGACCGTAGTCGGGATTCTCGGAGCGCACGATATAGTGAAAAACCTCGCCGAGACCGGTGGAGATGGGGCCCAACTCCGGCGGGTCGATCCCTTCTGGAAGCGTGACCCCCGCCAGCCGCTCCATGATCAGCTGACGGGAGTCAAGAATCGCCATCTCGTCTTCGAAGATCGCCACCACCTGCGACAGGCCGAACTTGGAAATAGAGCGGACATGGACCAGCCCCGGCAGGCCCGAAATCGCCAGCTCCACCGGTTGCGAAATCTGTTTTTCAATCTCTTCCGGGCCCAGGGCAGGTGCGGTGGTGTTGATCTGCACCTGCACCGGGGTCGTATCGGGAAAAGCATCGACCGGCAGGTGCCACAGCGACCAGATTCCGGCGGCGAACGCCACGCAGAACAGCAGCACCACCAGCAGGCGGTTGCGCAGGGCGACTTCAATCAGTTTTGCCAGCATTTAATCCCCCCTTTAATGATCCGCACAGGAGGCACCCAGGCGTGCCTTGAGAATTTCCGATTTCAGCGCGAATCCCTGTCCGGAAACCACCGATTCATGCAGGTCCAGCCCTGCCGTCACCGGGACCAGATCCCCAACGCGGCGGCCCGTTTCAACCCGTCGCAATTCAAACAGGTCGGCCTCCTGCTGGATAAAAAGATAGGGGATTCCATCGATCTGCTGCACAGCTGCCGCGGGGACACCCGGCACACGCCCCTGTTGCTCCGAAAGCAGCCAGGCTTCACCGTACATACCGACCCGCAGGCGGAGCTGGGGATTATTCACCTCTGCCAGAACCTTCAAGGTGCGGCTGCGTTCGTCGAGCGCCGCCCCGACCTGAAAGACCTTCCCCGAGAAGTGCATGCCGGGCAGTCCGTCAAAACTCGCCCGCACATCGGCGCCGACACGCGCCTCATAAATTCGGGAAGCTGGCAGATTCAGTTCAACCCACAATTTATCGAGATCGGCCAGCACGAACAGCGGGCTATCCGGCGAGGTCCTCTCCCCCACGGCAGCGGCTGTCTCGATCACAACGGCATCAAAAGGTGCGCGCAATGCGACCCGCGCGCTCCCCTTTTCGGATGAAACCAGTTCCTCGATCCCTTCATCGGTCAAACCGAAATCGAGAAGCTGTTGGCGGTAGCGTTCCACCTCGCCACGCGCGGCGGCGTATTCCGCTTCAGCCTGCTGAAACTCCTGCCGGGAGCTGATGCCACGTGCCAGCAGATCCTGTTCGCGCACATAACTGGCTTCGCTGCGTGCGGCATCTGCCCGTGCCGCGCGAAATTCGGATTTAAGCGCGGCAAGCTCAGGCATGCTGATCTCTGCCAGCACAGCGCCTTTGGTGACACGATCGCCGGGGCGAACCAGGACTTCTCGCACGACACCCTGGGCAAGGGACGAAATGCGGGCCAGCCGGCTGCGATTGAACTCGACACGGGCAGGCACGCTTTCCTCTCTTGCGGTCGAGACCGGCAAAGCCTGGGTCAGCATCACCCCTGCCCGATCCGCTACTTCGAGAGAAGCGAGACGGACCAGCATAGATTGCCCCGGTTGCAGCTCGGCCAGATGGTCGCCGTGGCAGAGAGCATCTTCGGCTTCAAGGACCCGGTGTTCGGGGCAGGTGCCGTCGGTGCTGCCATGGTCATGGTTGTCATGGTTGTCATGGTTGTCATGGTTGTCATGGGAGTCATGGGACGAATGGTCGTCGTGGTCGTCGTGGTCGTCGTGGTTATCGCGGCCCTGCGGGCTGTCATCGAACAGGTCTTCAAGTTCGTGCTCGTCGTGGGAGTGGCCGTCATCAGGGCGGGCCGCGGTCATCGTGGAGTAAATCAGCACCATCGCAAGGATGGCCGAAGCAACCAGCAGCTTGCGTATCAGAGAATGCGTCTTCATTATTTATCCTCGTATTTTGAAAAATTCAGGTACTGAACGGACTTCAGAACATTGCGTCCCAGCAGGCGCTCCAATTCGAGCACGGCTCGGTGATAGGAAAGAAGGGCATCGATCTGCAGGCTTTTTGCGGCAAAAAAGCTCTGTTCCGCATCCAGAACATCGAGCAGTCCGAATTTCCCGGCCTGATAACCGTACCGGATTCCTTCAAAGGTCTCCTCTGCAGCCGGGATCACCTCGTCACGCAGCGAGACGACGTCATCGTAGGCGCTGTCAAGTTTGCTCCAGCCGCGCACCACCTGCCGTTCCAGATCAAGCCTGGCGGCGTTTTTTTCCTCCCGTGCCTTATCAAGACGCGAGCGGGCCGCTGCAATCGCGCCCTGGTTGCGATTGAACAACGGCAGCGGTACGGAAATTTGAGCAACAAGGGCATGGTCATCCGCATCCTCGTCACGCTTGACGCCGAGGCTCAGCGTCGGATCAACCACCCCTTCGGCGCGTGCCAGCCGCAGCTCCTGCTCTGTCCTGAGCCGCATGCCGTTTGCCCGCTGCACGGCGGGACTGCTTTCAAGGTCTGTAAGAATTTTCGATCGCTCGGGAATCTCAGCAACGCGACGAAAATCTTCATCCGCAGCGATGAAATCACCTTGGCTCCCCTGCCAGGACAAGGCCAGCACCTGTCGAGCCGCAGACACCTCGCGCTGAACTCGCCTCAGTTCCAATCGCGCCTCGGCGAGACGGGAAGAAAAACGCTTTTTCTCGATGGATGCGGATTTTCCTGCGGCGATCCGCTCCTCAACCGCGAACAGCAGGCTTTCATTCAACGCCACCTGGTCACGGGCAACAGCTTCACGCTGCTGGGCGGCTACCAGGTCGAGGAAACGTGCGACCGCCTCGGATGCGATCTCAATGCGGGCAAGCTCCTTCTGCCAAAGGCCCAGTTCCTCCCCGGAGCGGGCGACATCCTGCCGCGCCGAGCGCTTCCCCCCCAACTCCAATCGTTGGCTGAGGCGCAGCGTGGTCTCTGCGCGGTCGGCCCCTGAAAACTCGCCGCTGCCGCCGAAGTTCTCCAATTCAAGGGAAAACTCTGGATTGGGGCGAACCCCGGCCTGACCTACTTCATGCTTCAGGGCTGCTGATTCATGCCCGGCGGCGGAAAGTGTGGGATTATTTTCAAGCGTAAGCGCAATGACTTCCGTCACAGACAAAACGGGTAGACTCGACGTGTCATCCGCGGCATAAGCCTTCTGCGGACTGTGCAGAACAAGAGTCGCCAGCAGCATCGCCAGCAACCCGGCCAAAAGTTTACGGATCATACAAACAACCTCCAGTGCGCCTCCATCAGCGCACAACGAAGAAGAGCAAGGGTTTCACGCACCGCGATTCACTCCTCCGCAACGGGCAAACAACCCGGATCCGCACGTATGAATACGGACCAAGATTCAGGCGGAGAGAATCAACCCAAGGCGTAACCTCTTGATTTTTTTGATTTTGGCTAGAAAAATACAGCAGAATGGTACAGGAGGAGGTGAATCAATGCAGAAGGACAACGGTGCGATGAGAAACCAGAAAGGGATCAATGCCTGGAGGGGGTTGCGGAAAAAGTTGCGGGATAAATCGTTCTGAGGACAACGCCAGCGGAAAAGAAAAACCTGCCAAGGGCAGATCTATCAGAATATCGTCCGCATCAACATCTCCTGCACGGCGGAAGTTGGCTTCAACCGAGGCAGGCAGATCCAGGCAGGGTCCGCATGAAGCCTCCTCACAGGAAGCGTGAAATGCTTCATCATCGGAGTGCTCGTCCCCGCAATGATCGTCCTGCGCCCGCTCGCCACCATGACAGTCACCCGCCACCGGATGCTCAAGCGCGGCATGCCCGTTCTCACCAAGGCACCAGACGTAGCCTTGCACACCGGTCTGGCCGGCCAGAACAAAGACCATCACGCTGATCAGCGCAACGAAATATCGGGGAAGGCGAAGATGCATAATAAAAACATGGTAGCCGAAGGCGAGGAAAAATGCTATTCCCAATGTAAACTTTGATGCTGTCTCTATCCTGCTTTTGCCGACACTGCAAAGGAGAATCCCCTATGAACAATAACGTGAGCAAATTCATTCTGGAGCGCGACCAGGCCGTTCTGGTCGTGGTTGATGTGCAGGAGCGGCTGGTCCCGGCCATGGACCAGGGACGCTACGCCGAAGTTCTGCGCAATATCGATTTCGTGCTGAAAAGCGCGCGCCTGCTCGAGGTCCCGGTGGTCGGCACGGAGCAGTATCCGCGCGGCATCGGTCACATGGTACCCGAATTAGCCGATGCCTGTCGCGACAAGGTCATTGAAAAGCTCACCTTTGGATGCTGCGGCGAACCCTCTTTCATCGAGCACATGAATTCCCTGGGACGCCGCCAGGCGATTGTCGTCGGCATGGAAGCCCATGTGTGCGTCTACCAGACGGTGCTGGGATTGCTGCGGGAAGGATTTGACGTGCACCTGGTCCGCGACGGCATCATGTCGCGAGGCGAGATCGACTATCTCAATGCCCTGGAATCGGCCCGGTCGGCGGGAGCGGTGGTCACCACCTCGGAGACGGCGGTGTTTCAACTGGTCAAGGTATCAAGCGATCCGCAGTTCAAGGAGATCTCCGCGATGGTGAAGGCGCGTTCGAGTGTAAAGTAAGGCGTTTGGGCTAGGCCAGTCGGCGGAGAAAATCGTCGAAAACCCCCGTTATAACCTGCAGGTGGCTCATCAAGCGGTGGTCGCTGTGGAACAGGTGGAGTTCGCACCGGTGCTTGCCGGCAAAACGGATGGCGTTTTCAACGGGCACGACCTCATCATTCCATCCATGAACGAGCGCGGTCAGCTTCGCCTCGGGAACCGGCTCCTGCACCTCATACCCGGGCAGATAAAAAGCGGGAGCCATGAGGAACAATCCTGCCGGCCGAAGCTGCGCCGAGGCCACCGTCGAAACATAGCCTCCCATGCTGGAGCCGACCAGCACCAGAGGCCCGGCTTCATGGGCGGCAAGGGACAGAAGCCTTTCGACCCGGACATCGGGATCAGCGATGCGGGAATAATCGGGGCTCTCCACCCGGTAGCCCTGACGCTCAGCCACCGAGGCCAGCGCCTGAATCTTCGATCCCCAGGGACCGCTTTCCTTGCCGTGGGCGAAGTAGATCGTGGGTTGCATGGCTAAAGCTCACCTTCCTTTCGTTTCGCTGCCGGAAAAACCAGGAAGTCATAACGACCCCCCACAGCAACGCTCCCGATATCCCGAGAATCGCAAAAATGATCCCGCCCAGAGTTCCCTGCACAACAGCCACGACCAGGTTTCCCTTAACCGTTGCGCGGGCCACTTCGGCAAACTTGGCGAACAGCAGGTGCTCGCGTTCGTCGCCCAGAGGCAGGGCACGCACCAGCAGCTTGACCAGCTTCGATCCATCGCGCAGCATAAAAAACGACAGATAGAAAAACCGCATGTCCACACCCAAAACAGGTGTGGACAAATGTGGACAAAAAATCAAAGAAAAAGGGGCCAGCGGAAAACCGCCAACCCCTTGATTTTACTTGGTGCCGAAGGGGAGACTCGAACTCCCACGGGCCTACGCCCACTAGACCCTGAACCTAGCGTGTCTACCAATTCCACCACTTCGGCAAAGCGAGAGGATTTATATCAAATGCCTGTTGAGAATGCAATAGAAAATTGTGAAAAAGTTGGGTAGCTATTCACTTCGCGGGTTCGCAGCACCCCTGTTGAACTACAATTAATGCTTGTCAGCAACCACAACCGCAATTGTGGCAGACCACCTTGTCGCTGCCTTCGGGTTCGATGGTTTCCGGCGCAAAAGCAGTGCGGTTGACGCCCCTTTCGATGTCTTCGACCAGGTCGAGATGCGCGCTCCGGCCGATCACGTGACCGAGGCACATATTACCCACCCCGTCTTTGGGGGAACGAAGGCGGACGCTGTTGAGCAGATCTCCATAACCCTTGATCTCCATCACCATGTCCGGATCTTCGGCGCGCAGCAGTCGCACCCCGGCGGTAGCGAGATCCTTGCCGAGACGCTCGAACAGGGCGTCGAGGCCTTGTTCGTCAACCGCATTGCGCCATTTGTCATCCTTGAACTCACGGCGGTAAAAAACCACCGTCACTTCTTTCATTTCCATGGCCGTTTCACCTCAACACCAGATTTCAGTCTTTTTTTCCTGCATCTTCAACCTCCCCCGGCAGCAGCATCCTGACCCCCGGCATGGACTGTTTGTCATCCACCTCCAGAGCGATTCGCACCACGTCCACCTGCCTAAGGCCGGCAACGCCGGGGCGCTTGAAGCTCAGCATGGCGCGACTCCCGACAGGCCCCCATAAAAGCTCGCCCACCACCGCCTGGAAATTGGTTCCCTGCAGGGGATATCCATCCACAGCAATAATCAGGTCACCGGGCTCAATCCCCTGTTTTTCAGCCGGGGTTCCGGCGACGACCGCCAGCACGACCAGTTCACCGCGCACGGTGGGGACCACCTGCAACCCAACGCCGCCAAACTCCCCCTCGGCAGCAGCTGCGGGGCCGCCGCCTGACGACAGCAGGGCAAAGAAGAGCCCTGTGATGACATGAAAAAAGCAAAGTCGCCCAAGCTTTATTTTGATTGCAAAAAACATCAGAGCTGATGAATCCAGGAGGTATCGCCTGAACCTTCACGCAACACCTCCACCTGGTCGCCGATCAGACTGATGACGGTAGAGGAATCCCCCCGCAGGATGCCGCCATCGATAACCAGGTCGAGCTGATGGCCGAGGGCATCTTCGATATCGAGCGGATCATGGTAGACATCCTGACCGGAGACGTTGGCGCTGGTGGTTACCAGCGGATGGCCAAGCTCCTGCACGATAGCCAGCGCAATGGGGTTCTGCGGAATCCGGATCCCCACCGTTTTCTGGCGGGTCATGAGGGAATCGGGCACCACTCGGGTCGCTTCAAGCACGAAAGTGTAAGGCCCGGGCAGGTGACGTTTCATGATCTTGAACGCAAAGTTGCTGACCTGGGCGTAGTTGGAAACATCGGACAGGTCCGCGCAGATGAAGGAGAAGGGTTTGCGCGCATCGCGTTTCTTGATCTGATAAATGTTTTTGACACCCTTCTTGTTGAAAATATCGCAGCCGATACCGTAGTTCGTATCGGTCGGGTAGGCAATGACTCCGCCCTGCTTGAGCTTGTCCACAACCTGACGAATCAATCTCAACTGGGGGTTTTCGGGATTGATGGAAATAATCATTCGTACACCTCATCTCGATAGGCGTTTAGACTGTAGATAGTTGACATATTACCACAAACAGCTTGAATGACGAGACTTTTTCTAATGGGAAACCGGGCAAGAGAGGGGAAACGCTGTATCAGAGGAGATATTTCAGGTCATCGATCTGCCGCAGAGCGTCATAAACCCCTGTGACCTGATCGAAGTTGTGAACACGAACCACAACGGAAACGGAGACATAATTGCCTTTGCCGCTGGGGCGAACCTTGACCGCATCCTGCGACACGGGAAGAACGCCTGAAACTGCCCGCCTTACCTCAAAAACGAACAGCTCGGTGTTGGGCCCCATCGCCTTGAAAACATGATCGCAGGGAAAATCAAACAACTCTTCCGGTTTCGGGTGTCGATCATTCATGGTCGATCTCCTCCTCGTCGCGCCACCCCGTATGGCCGAAACCGCCTGATCCCCTGCGGGTTTCGTCCAGGAAATCCACCTGCCGCAGCCGCCCCTGCACGACCTTGGAGAGCACCATTTGCGCGATGCGGTCTCCCGGTTGGAGCGTCAGCGTGTCCTCGCCATGATTAATCAGGATGACGCCCACCTCCCCGCGGTAATCGGCGTCGATCGTGCCGGGAGAGTTGACCAGGCTTATGCCGTGTCGCAGCGCCAGGCCGGAGCGCGGGCGGATCTGCCCTTCGTAACCCTCAGGGATGGCAAAGGCCAGGCCGGTGGGGATCAGCATGCGCTGCCCGGGTTTGACTCTTACGGGGGCGTCCAGTGCGGCGTGAAGATCCATTCCGGCGGCGCAATCAGACATATAGCGCGGCACAACTGCGCCGGAACGGACGACCTGTACACGAACATCAATATGATTCATGGGAGTATTGGTTCCAGCGATATCAGGACAGCGCGAGATCGAGCATGGTCAGATCATGGTCACGACACTGCCCAACGGTTTCAAGAATCAGGGAGTCGTCCTGGAAAAAGTGCCGGGCGAGGTTCTGCAGGTCGGCAGCGTTGACCGATTCAATGGAGCCGACCACCTCCTCGACATCCACATCGCGGCCCAGGTAAATTTCGTTCCTGGCCAGCCGTGTCATCCGGGTGTCGGTACTTTCAAGCGACAGCAGCAGATGCCCCTTGAGCTGTTCCTTGGCCGCGCCAAGTTCCCTCTCCGAAAGCGGGATTGTGCGCAGATCGTCAAGCTCCTTGAGAATCAGAGAAACCACTTCCCGAAGATCATCGGGGCAAACCCCGGCATAAACAACCAGGGCTCCGGAATCGGAATGGGAATTAAGGTAACTGTAAATGGAGTAAGCAAGACCGGCATCTTCCCGGATACTCTGGAACAGCCTGGAACTCATGCTTCCACCGAGGATGACATTGATCAGATGGGCCTGAAAACGATCAGGATGGTTCTGCGGAAGACTCGGCGTACCGAGACACAGATGGTGGCGGAGTGTGCCGCCACCATCTGTTCGGAAATTATCCGGATGCCGTTGTCGACAACGGTTTTTCGAACCATCGATCAGCCTGTGAATCACTCGCCGTCTTCGGGCGATTTCTGCCCCAGAGCTTCCTTGCGGGAAAGTTTGATCTTGCCCTGTTTGTCGATGCCGATGCATTTGACGAGCACTTCATCACCTTCGTTGAGAATATCGGTGACCTTCTGCACGCGTTCCTTGGCCAGTTCGGAAACGTGGACCAGGCCGTCGGTGCCTGGGAAGATTTCGACGAAAGCGCCGAATTCCATCACCTTGCGCACAACACCCTGATAGAGCTTACCGACCTCGGCTTCCTGGGTCAGGTCGCGGATCATCTTGATCGCCTTCTTGGCGGCTTCGCCGTCGGCGGAAGCGATGTTGATGCGGCCGTCATCTTCAATGTCGATGGCGCAGCCGGTCGCTTCAATGATCCCACGAATATTCTTGCCGCCGGAACCGATGACGGTGCGCACCTGATCGGGCTTGACGCGAATAGTGGTGATGCGCGGAGCATAGGGAGAGAGGTCGCCGCGCGGATTTTCGATCGCTTTGGCCATCTCGCCAAGAATATGCATACGCCCGGAGCGCGCCTGCTCCAACGCCTGCTTCATGATGTCCTTGGTAACCCCGGTGATCTTGATGTCCATCTGCAGGGCGGTTACGCCTTTACTGGTCCCGGTGACCTTGAAGTCCATGTCGCCGAGGTGGTCCTCGTCGCCGAGAATATCGCTGAGAACCGCGACATCATCGCCTTCCTTGATCAGGCCCATGGCAATACCGGCAACGGGCTCCTTCACGGGAACGCCGGCATCCATCAGAGCCAGGGAGGAGCCGCATACGGACGCCATGGAAGATGAACCATTGGACTCAAGAATGTCCGAGACAATGCGGATGGTATAAGGGAAATCGTCGTAGTTCGGAAGAATTTTTGCGACCGAACGCTCGGCCAGGTAACCATGGCCGATTTCGCGACGCCCGGGGAACAGGCGCATGCTGGTTTCGCCGACGCAGAACGGCGGGAAGTTGTAGTGCAGCAGGAATTTCTTGAATTCCATTCCCTGCACGTTGTCCATACGCTGCTCGTCCACCGAGGTGCCGAGCGCCACAGCGACCAGGGCCTGTGTTTCCCCGCGGGTAAAAAGGGCGCTGCCGTGGGCCCGGGGCAGCACTCCGACGTCACAGGTGATCGGACGGACAGTCGTCATGTCGCGGCCGTCGATGCGCACCTTGTCCTTGATGATCATGCCGCGCACCACGCGCTTTTCAACCTTGCCGATCAGTCCGGAGATCTCCCCTTCACTTTCAGGGAACTCTTCGGCCAAAGCGTCTTTCACTGATTGGCGAATTTCACTCATGGCAGCAGAACGCTCCTGCTTGGCGCGAATTTTCATGGCCTCGAGGACTTTGTCGGCGCACAACTGCTCAACACGCTCCTCCAGGGACGCATCAGTTTCAGGGATTTCAAATTCACGCTTGGCCTGACCCACCAGGTCACGCAGTTTGATCTGAAGATCGATCAGCGGCTGCAGGGATTCGTGCCCGAAGAAGATCGCCTCAAGCATTTCATCCTCGGACAGCAGCTCTGCTTCGCCTTCGACCATGATGACCGCCTCGCGGGAGCCGGCAACGGTGATATCGAGATCGCTGTTCTCCATCTGCTGAAGAGTCGGATTAGCGACCAGTTTTCCGTCCACCCTGCCGACACGCACAGCGGCAATAGGTCCGTTGAAAGGGATGTCGGACACTTCAACTGCAGCAGATGCTGCCACAATAGCGAGAGTGTCGGGATCATTGATCAGGTCGGCTGAAATCACCCAAGGCATGATCTGGGTTTCAAACATGTACCCTTTGGGGAACAGGGGGCGCATGGGGCGGTCGATCAGGCGGCAGATGAGAGTTTCCCGCTCGCTGGCGCCGCGCTCGCGACGGAAGAAGGAGCCGGGAATTTTTCCGGCGGCATAGAATTTTTCCTGGTAGTTGACGGTCAGGGGGAAGAAATCCTGCCCTTCGCGCATTTTGCGGGCCGAAACGACGGTACACAGAACCTTGGTCTCACCGTAGGTAATGACCACTGCGCCGTCAGCCTGACGGGCCATCTTCCCGGTTTCGATCGTCAGGGGTTGTCCATTGAACTCTGTTTCTACTTTGTGAAAAGCCATATTTATTCCTTTGGTTTTGGTGCAAGCACCTGGTTGAAAATCAACCGGGCAGAATGACCAAAGGAGGATGGCCCGAGACAGACCCCGACCTTCACTTTGAAGGCGGGATCTCTCTCCGGTCAACCTCCCCAGTCAAAACACTGCCCGAAAAACAAAGGCAGCAGCCCTCCGGGGTACGGAAGACATGCTGCCCGTGTTTAACGGCGGATGCCCAGTTCTTTGATGATCTTGCGATAACGCTCGACATCCTTGGCTTTCAGATAATCGAGCAGGCGCCGTCTTTGCCCGACGATCTTGAGCAGCCCGCGACGGGAATGGTGATCCTTTTTGTGGGTCTTGAAATGCTCGGTCAGGTAAATGATGCGCGCTGAGAGCAGAGCGATCTGAACCTCGGGCGAGCCGGTGTCACCCTCATGCGTCTTGAACTGTTCGATAATTTCCTGTTTGCGATCCGTGGCCAGCACTGTGCCACCTCCTTTCCATCCTGTGTCTTGATCTGCCAAGAACAGCAGTTGTGTTTTTATGTGTGGGCTTTCTACCACAATTCACGCTGCGCTGTAAAGCGCTAAAGATGATCATGAAAAGACATTGAACACCTTTAAAAGCTCAAAATCTCCACGTTTTTCCTTTTGCCGCGTCGGATCGAAGCGCGCGACCGCCAACAGCCTTTCATCGTCGGTCAATGCAACCACATCCCCCTGTGCGAAATCTTCTTTTCCAACCACCTGATCGAGAGAAGGCGGCACACCGTCAGCAAGTCGACCGGCAGCCTCGGATACGATCTCAAGGCGGCTATAATCACGCATCGCTTCAATCGGCGTCAGAAATGCGGGACTTTCCCCGGGCAGGATGCCCTCGTCCACATCATCCAGCGCAATGCACTGCGCCAAATTGAACGATCCGCTGCGGGTGCGGCAAAGCCTGGTCAGATGGGCACCGGGCCCCAGCGTCTCACCGATATCATGAACCAGCGTCCGGATGTAGGTGCCCTTGGCGCAGGTTACCTCAAGCTCGGCCTCATCTTCCCCGGTCCGCAGAATTTCAATGCGGGCGATATGTACGGCCCGCGGCGGACGATCCACATCGACCCCCTGGCGCGCCAGGCGGTGCAGCGCGACCCCGTTGCGTTTGATGGCCGAATACATGGGCGGGATCTGTTCGATATCGCCGGTAAAGCGCGGCAGAACTTCCGGTAGCTGTTCAAGGCAGTGCGGCTCGACCGCTCGACGTTCGACAACCTGCCCCTCAGCATCCTGGGTGTCGGTGATCACGCCAAGCTTCATGGTGGCGTGATAGGTTTTTTCGCCAGCCATGATAAATTCAACCAGCCGGGTCGCCTGGCCGACGGCCACGGGCAGAACCCCCGTAGCCATAGGATCGAGGGTGCCGGTATGGCCGACCCGCCGGGTGCGCAACAGACGCCGCACGCGCGCGACCACATCATGGGAGGTGAGTCCCTGCGGTTTATCGATCAGCAGAATTCCGTCCATGAAATGCTCAGGCGCCGACCTCGATGTTCAGTCGATCGAACACCATCGCCCGGACCTGGTCAAGATCGCCCTCCAGGTTTGCGCCGGCGGCATTGTGATGGCCTCCGCCGCCGAGCTGGTGTGCAAGTTCGCCCACATTGATCTTGCCCTTGGAGCGGAAACCCACCTTGTAGGAACGAGGGCCGGTCTGCCTGAAGAGGATGGCGACTTCGACCCCTCGAATGGAGCGGGGATAGTTGACGAAGCCGTCGGTATGCTGAGCTTCGGAGCCTGTCTGGCTCATCATTTCGGAAGTCAGGGTCATGGTGGCAAATTTGCCGCAGGAGGAGACGGTCAATGTCGCAAGAGACAGAGCCAGAAGGCGCAGTCGCTTTTCGTCCTGGCTCTCATAAAGACCGCCCGCCACATCCCAGGGATTTATCCCGCCGATTTCGACCAGATCGGCGGCAATGCGAAAGGCCTCGGGGTTGGCATTGGAATAGCGGAACGAGCCGGTGTCGGCAAGAATTGCCGTATAGATGCACAGGGCCACATCGGGCGTAAGTGCGGCCGGACGCTTTTTGAGGATCCGGTAGATCAGGCCACCGGTCGCACAGGCCTCTTCGTCAACATAGTTGATATCGCCGAAGGCTTCGAAGTACGGATGATGATCGATATTGATCAGAAAAGAGCCTGCGTCGCGCAGATGAGTTCCGGCGCGATGCAATTCTCCGGCATCAAGCACGAAAACAACATCGAAAGCACCGTCATCAACTTGATGGACAATCAGATTGGAGCCGGGCAGAAACTGTAGCGAATCGGGAACGGGATCCTGGTTGTAGGCCACGACCTCTTTGCCCAGGGCACGTAAACCGTTGGTCAAGGCGAGCGTCGAAGCAATGGCATCACCATCAGGGCCGGAATGGGAGGCGACAAGAAAACGCCGGCCCTGGTCAATCTTCGTCAGTATCTGTTCGGTCATCGCGCTTTCCGGTTTCCTGGATTTCTTCAAGCAGAGTGTCAATACGGTTGCCGTACTCCAGAGAGTGATCGTAGCTGAAGATGAGATCGGGCGTATATCGCATACGCAGGCGCTTGCCGAGTTCCCGGCGAATAAAAGATACGGAGCTTTTAAGTCCCTCCTCCGTTTCCTGCTGGGCTTTTTCATCACCCATAACAGAGAAAAAGACCCGCGCCAGATGCAGGTCCGGCGTCATCTCAACGCCGGTGATGGTCACAAACCCAATGCGCGGATCTTTCAGGCCCTTAACCAGCAAGGCTGAAATTTCCTTCTGTATCTGTTCTCCGACACGATGTGAACGTTGTGATGACAAAGACAAAACTCCTACAGGTGAACAAATTCGGTCTCGCGATCGCACACTTCAGCGAGGCCGATGCGGTCGATTTCCTCTTCGATGCGAGCAAAAACTGAATCTGCTTCAGCCTCGTCGGCAACAACCACAGCAACTCCGATACTGGCTCGCTGCCATAAGTCATGGCACCCGACTTCGGCAGCCGAAATGGGGAAGCGCTCACGGCAGCGTCCGAGAATTTTGCGCACGATCCCGCGCTTCTCCTTGAGATTCTGCGGCGCATGAAGAACTAGCTCGTAACGGGCGATCCCAACGACCATGATCTTTCCCCCATGAATTGAGCTCCCCTTTACTTTACAGCGCAGGGGAGCATCGATTACAGCAGGGTTTTAGTTTCCACTATTTCGTAGGCCTCGATGATGTCGCCGACCTTGATGTCGTTGTAATTCTCAAGGGAGATACCGCACTCGTAGCCGGTGGCAACCTCTTTGGTATCGTCCTTGAAGCGTTTAAGCGAGGACAGGTTGCCCTCCCATACGACAACGCTGTCACGCACAAGTCGTGCTTTGGCATTGCGAAGAATTTTGCCGTCAAGGACATAACAGCCGGCAATGGTACCGATGCGGGAGATTGTGAAAGTCTCGCGGACTTCGGCGCGACCGAGTTCTTTCTCCTTGAGGGTCGGAGCCAGCAGTCCCTCCATAGCGTTTTTAATATCCGAAACCGCATCGTAGATGATGTTGTATAGACGGATATCCACCCCTTCGCTTTCCGCCAACTGCGAGGACTTGGGCTCGGGGCGCACGTTGAAGCCGAGAACCACGGCATCAGAGGCGCTGGCCAGGTTGATGTCGCTCTCGTTGATCCCGCCGACGCCTGTATGAATCACCACCAGGCGGCAGGCGTCGGTGGAAAGTTTGACCAGAGCGTCTTTGACGGCCTCGACGGAACCCTGGACGTCGGCCTTGATGACCACCTTGAGTTCCTTGACATCGCCCTCCTGGATCTTGGCGTACAGCTGATCCAGGGAGATTTTGCTGGTCTTGGCCAGCTCGGCTTCGCGCAGTTTCTGCTGACGGTGCAGAGCGACATCCTTGGCTTTCTTCTCATCCTCAACGGCATAGAGCAGATCGCCTGCATCGGGCACGCCGGATAGACCAGTGACTTCCACCGGCATGGACGGCCCGGCATTTTCAACGCGCTCGCCACGATCATCGACCATGCTGCGCACGCGGCCGTGATGGACCCCGGAAACAATGGGATCACCGATGTGCAACGTGCCTTCCTGTACCAGCACGGTCGCCACGGGGCCGCGCCCCTTGTCCAGACGGGCCTCGACGATAATACCGCGACCACGTTTGTTGGGATTGGCCTTAAGTTCCATGACTTCGGCCTGCAGCAGCACCATTTCCAGCAGGGACTCAATATTGAGCTGCTCCTTGGCGCTGACTTCAGCAAATATGGTCTCGCCGCCCCATTCTTCTGGGATCAGTTCAAACTCAGTCAATTCCTGCTTGACGCGGTCCGGGTTGGCATCAGGCTTGTCGATTTTGTTAATCGCCACCACGATCGGCACACCGGCCGCCTTGGCATGGTTGATCGCTTCCTTGGTCTGCGGCATCACGCCGTCGTCAGCCGCCACCACCAGAATGACAATGTCCGTCGCCTTGGCGCCGCGGGCACGCATGGCGGTAAAAGCCTCATGGCCGGGGGTGTCAAGGAAGCTGATCTTGCGGCCGTTAAGCTCGACATGGTAGGCACCGATATGCTGAGTGATGCCACCGGCCTCGCCTTCTGTGACTTTGGCCGCGCGAATGGCGTCGAGCAGGCTGGTCTTGCCATGGTCAACGTGTCCCATGACAGTCACGACAGGCGGACGCAATTCAAGATCTTCCGGCTTGTCTTCTTCTGTGCCGGGCTTGACTGCGGGAGAATCTTCCAGAATCGCAGCCTCGTCAAAAGCGACGTTTTCCACCTCGTAGTTGTATTCAGACGCAAGCAGAGCAGCGGTCTCGAAATCGAGAGGATGGTTGATGGTCACCATCGACCCCTGCTTCATCAGCTCCCGGATCAACTCATTGGCCTTGATCCCCATACGCTTGGCCAGCTCACCGACGGTAATGGAATCGCTGATGCGGATCACGCGCTTAATGGCCTTGGAGATGGTGACTTCGGTCTTCTTGGTCTGCCTGGCTCCCTTTTTGGGGCGACGCATCTTGCCGCTGCGCTCAGGCTCAAACACCTCGAGCTTGCGACCCTTGCGGCCACGGCGCTGATCGGAATCTTCCGAAGGCCCCCCTCCGCCTTTTCCTTTTTTATTCTTTTTCCCGCCACGCACTTCTTTCGGCTGGAATACTTCGTCAGGTGCCGCCGGCGGGGTAAAGCTGGGGCGACTGCGTTCCGCCGCACCGCCGCCTCGGCGATCATCACCGGCGCCGGCGGGAGGTGTCCTGGGAGCGGAATCTCTTCTTGCGGGGCGATCCCGGCGGGTATTTTCAGCGGGCCGACTTGGCGCACCGGAGCGCGAAGGGGCGCCAGACAGAGTGGACAGATCCACACGTCCCAACACTTTTGCCCGCGAGGCGGTCGCTTTATCGGGTTTCTTTTCACGCGCAGCAGGTTTCTTTGCTTCGCTTTTTTGAGTTTCATCAGCCTGGGAAGCTTCCGTCTCTGCAGGCTTCTCTTCAGAAGTTTCCGTCCTGGCTTCCTGCGGCGCTTCTTTCTTGGAGGGCACTGCGGCCTCTTCACCTTCGGAAGCGGCTTTCTCCTCTACGGAACCTTCAGCCGGGGCCTGAACTTCTTCATCCTTTGGAACCGCCTCTGCTTCCTTCGGCGGCTCAACGGGTTGTTCAGCTTTGGCCTTCTCGAGAACGCCGGGCTCAGACGGCGCTTCGGCAGCGGGAACTTCGGGCTGTTCCACCTTCTGCTCTTCAGCGGCTTTTTCCTGCTCTGCCGCAGGTGCAGGAACTTCGCGTTTGCGACGGCGGATAATGCCGGGCTTAACCCGCTGCTCTTCGACCTTTTCAACGGTGGAAGTCGAAGCCTGTTCCAGCTTCTTGATGTCCTCATCCTCCAGCACACTCATGTGACTGGCAGCGGACACCCCCGCCTGTGCGAGCTTCTCAAGCAGTTCCTTGCTTTCGAGTCCCATTTTTTTGGCCAGTTCAAAAACCCGTGTCTTTCCCATTAAATCTCCCCTACGAATTGCTCGTATCGCTTTAGCCCATCATCCAGGGCCTTGGCCAAGGCGCAGGACCTGATTCCCAACACGCTGCGTTGCTCGCGGCCGGTCAGTCGGCCGAGTTCGGCCTTGGATCCCCATTGAAAAACGGGAATGTCACGCGCCGTCGCCTTACGCCTTATTTTTTCAAGAATACCCGTCGAAACATCGGTAGCAGCTACAACCATCTGCAGAGGCTCCCCTTTGTCCAACGCGGCCATCACGCCGTTTCCGCCGCCGACAATCTGACCGGCCTTGCGCAGCATACCAATAAGATTATCCACCCTGACGGCAAGCTGCCGGGTCAACTCCCCCAGCAGCTCTTCGGCATCAGGCGGAAGGCAGCGTCCGCGAAAGGTGCGCTGGAAACCACCGCGTCGTACAGCCTGCAAAAGACAGTCTCGCTCTACGCAGGTATATGCGCCCCGACCTGGAAGCTTATTCCGCAAATCAACATGAATAGTACCATCGGGGCCCATCACATAGCGTACAAGGACGCCTTTGTCTTTCTGCCCACGACAGCCGAGGCAGGTTCGAAGCGGCTGGTGCGCTGAGGCCATCAGGGCTTTTCCGCGTCCTCTTGCGGCTCGTCATCAGTTTCAGGCGGTTGTTCACCCTCAACGACAGGGGCCTCTTCCGAGACCTCTTCGTCCTGCTCGGAAGCAGCAAACTCCCCCTCTTCGGCCTGCGGCGCATCCGTTTCGGGTCGAGCATCCACAGTAAACTCGGACTCAGCTTCCATCTCAGCTTCGGCCGGATCGAGTTCCTGCAATTCGGCGGCCTCTGCAGCCTCTGCGGCACGCGTTTCACTCTTGATGTCGATCTTCCAGCCGATCAGACGAGCGGCAAGGCGCACATTCTGGCCCTTTTTGCCGATTGCCAGCGAAAGCTGGTCGTCCGGCACGATAATCTCGAGTTCTTTAGCCTCGCTGTCCACATAAACCCGGGCCACTTCGGCCGGGGCAATGGCGGAACAGGCAAAGCGGCCGATGTCGGGAGTCCAGGGGATGATGTCAATTTTCTCGCCGCGCAGTTCAGACACAACATTCTGCACGCGCGAACCGCGCATCCCGACACAGGCACCGACCGGATCGACATCATGATCGTGACTGACCACGGCAATCTTCGCGCGACTTCCGGGTTCACGGGCGCAGGCTTTGATCTCCACCAGCCCTTCGCTGATTTCGGGCACCTCGACCTTGAACAATTCTATCACCATTCCAGGATGGGTGCGCGACAGAATGATCTGCGGCCCTTTGGGCGAGAGCTTCACATCGGCGATGTAGGCCCGTACCCGGTCTCCCTGACGATAGGTTTCGCGGGGCACCTGCTCGCGATGGGGCAGCAGGGCTTCGGCGCGGCCGAGGTCGACGATCAGGTCGCCGCGCTCATAGCGTCGCACGATACCATTGACCAGCTCACCCTGACGATCCTTGAACTCGTTGTAGATCCACTCGCGTTCGGCTTCGCGGACCTTCTGGATGATCACCTGCTTGGCAGTCTGAGCGGCAATACGGCTGAACCCGTCGGATTCAAGCTTCATCCCCAGAGAGTCACCGACCTCAACGTCCGGATCGATTTCGCGGGCTTCCTCCAGGTCGATCTCTTTGTAGGAATCCTGAACCTCTTCGACCACGGTGACAAACTCGAACAATTCGACCTCACCGACTTCTTCATTGAAGTGCGCTTCAAGATCCCGGGTGTTGCGGTACTTCTTGTTCGCGGCGGACAAAACGGCCGACTCAAGCGCCTCCACCAGAATGGCGCGGTCAATCCCTTTGTCCTTAACGACCTGATCGATGATGTGGTTGAGATTGGTCAACTCTGATCTCCCTATGCAACTTTCTCGGCAGGGCAGACTGCACCCGGCCTGTCTTTTCAAATTCTTTCGTCAACCGAAACCCGATTCAGAAATCGAATTCCGGATCGAGATGAGCTTTGGCGACGGCCTCCAGAGCAATGGAAACCACCCCACCTTTCTTATCCGTCTGCTGAATCAGAATCCGGTCATCTTCAAGACCGATGAGGTCTCCAGTGAACGTCTTGCGGGCGTTCCCCCGACCATCCGGATCCATCTTCTCAAAGGTCTTGACTTTTATGCGCTCTCCGCAAAAGCGCTGATAATCCTCACGGGTTTTGAGCGGCCGATCGATCCCGGGAGACGAAACCTCCAGGTGGTAGGCCCTGTGGATGAAGTCCTCAACATCGAGAAGCATACTGACTTCGCGGCTGAAAAGGGCGCAGTCATCGAGAGTCACGCCGCCGGGCTTATCGATAAAAAAGCGCAGAACCCATCCCTGGCCTTCGCGCTTGAATTCCACATCGACCAGCTCGAAGCCGAGATCGTCGAGAACGGGCTTCGCGACCGCTTGAACTTTTTCCAGCACGGACCCTTCGCTCAAAACACACTCCGAACAAATAAAAAAAGTGAGCGCGAAGCCCACTTTCTAGTGAACAGATTAAATCTGAAGAGATTAACTAACATGCGAGTGGCAAAAATGCAAGGGAAAATATCGCGAAAGCCGGTCACACGCGCTTGAGAAGGACCAGACTTTCGATGTGAAAGGTCTGCGGGAAAAGGTCCAGACCAACAGCATGCTCAAGCCGGTAACCGTTATGAAGCAGCGGCTTGAGATCCCGGGCCAGCGTAGAGGGGTCACAGGATACGTACACAATGCGCTCGGGAGCGCGCCGCACCAGTTCCCGCGCCACATCGTAGGCGCCCCGGCGGGGAGGATCCAGCACAACGACATCCCAGGAGATATCGGGCTGCGAGGCAAGAATCCGCTCGGCAGGAGCGTGAACAAAACGCGCATTGAGACCATGGGCAGCAGCGTTGGACCGGGCCCAGTCGATTGCCGGGGCGAAATCCTCCACACCGGTGACTTCCGCGCCGGCGGCGACCAGAGGCAGGGACAGGTTGCCCATGCCGCAGAAAAGATCAAGAATCCGCAGCCCCTGCACATTGCCAAGGCAGTCCAGCAGTTCAGCTACCAATTGCCGGTTCTGATCCAGGTTGACCTGCGCGAAGCCGCCAACGGGATAAGCCAGCTTCAGCTCGCCTTCTCTCAACGGATGGATGTGCAGCGCCGGGTCACCGTGGATATGGCGCAACGTTTCCTTGCGCCCCTGCTGGAGAAACAAGGCCACGGACTCTGCTTTGCAAATTGGAAGCACAGCATCAACTACGGGTTGCGGGTCAGAACCGATAAAATGAACGACGATGGCGCGCGCGCCTTCATCATCGATTGCCAGATCGATCTGGGGGACCTGGTCGGAGTGCCGACAGTCTGCAAGGCAGCCACGAAGCTGAGGAAGAAGGCCATTCAGAGCTTCGGCTGCAATGGGGCATTCTTCTATATCGACCACAAAATGAGTGTTCGCCCGATAAAACCCCATGACAAATCCGCGGGGCGTGCGGCGGCATTTGATCTGAATGCGGCTGCGGTAATGCCAGGGGTTGGGAGCGGCCCGCATGGCCAGCTCTGCATTGGGGTCCGCACCGGCCTGCCGAACGAGAAAATCCTGCAGCAGGTTCTTTTTCCACCGCAGTTGTTCAGCGTAGGGCAGGCACTGCCAATGGCAGCCGCCGCACTTGCCGAAAACGGCGCAGCACGCGTCGATGCGGTTCGGTGCCGCAGAGGCTATGAAGACCAGCTCCCCTTCGATGTAACGCTTCTTCTCGCGCCGGGGGCGGAACAACACCCAGTCTCCCGGCACAACTCCCGGAACGAACACCGCTTTGCCGTCCAGTCGCCCCACACCGGCACCGCCGTACGCCAGAGCGTCTATATAAATTTCGGAGGGCGCGCTCAAGAGACAGGCTGAAGGAAAGGGCGCGTCTTTTTACGCTTGTCCAGAAGTTGCCGCACCAGCTTGGCAGGGTAATCGGGGCGCTGAAAATAACCAAAGGAGCTGCGTTGGTAGCTCTCCCACAACCGGGTGCGAATCGTCTCCACCATATCGCTGGGGACACCCATGCGTTCAAGTCGCTGTACGGAGCGCGCCTCATCTCCAAGAATGCGGCGCGCTTTTTCCAACGCTTCTCCGGGATGGTCCTGGTCGGAAAACAGACCGCCGACCAGGGGCACGCGCAGGGTAACATCCAGAGTCACCTTGTGATAATCGCCGTAATAGCGATGAGTGAGGTCCTGGACTTCAACGATCAACCCGTTGTTCAGACTCTGCTCAAAATAGGGATCGGATGTTTCCATCAGTCCTCCTTTTCTTTATTCTGCCGGGCCAAAATACGTCTCTGCCCTTCAATGTAGTCGATCCTGCTCCAGAGGCCGCGCAGAATGCGGACCTCGCGATCATTGAGGCCGGCACGCCCGAAGATGCGACGAAAGGCCCGCAGAATATGATCGGGGTTATCAGGGTTGAGATAGTCGATATCGAGCAGGGTGCGGCGCATGTGACCGTACATGGATTCGAGCACGCGCGAGGAACTGAGGCTCTTGCGTCCGGTCGCTTTTTCACCGTTCTGGGACAGGCGGTGCGCAACCCGAGATGCGTCGTAAAGACAGACCGCAACCGCCTGCGCCAGATTCATCGAAGGCAGGTCGTCGCTGGTCGGGATCGTAATAAAGCGCTGGCACAGGTCGAGCTCGCTGGTCAGCAATCCACGGTCCTCCCGTCCGAAAACCAGGGCGACGCGGCCATGGGGCGCGCGCGGCAGGTAATACTCCGCCGCCTGATCGGGGTGCAGAAACGCTTCGCGGTATTTGCCGAACCGGCGCGTTGTCCCCAGCGCCAGCGAACAATCAGCCAGCGCCTCTTCCAGGGAGCCGAACACCCGCGCCTGCTCAAGAAGACTGCCGGCCTTGACCGCCATCTGCCGCGCCTCATGGGCGCAATGATCAACCTGGGGGTTGACCAGCCTCAGGTCACTGAATCCGAAATTGGCCATGGCCCGGCACACCGACCCAATGTTGCGGCTGCCCTGGGGTTCCACAAGCACAATAGAGATATTATCAAATTGAAAGATCATTTATAAATCGTGGGAAAAAGAAAGATGGGCAACGCGGAGCGATTCAGTCGATGTCACCGACGACGTGCTGAATGATCGCTGTGCCGGCAATGGCAGCAGTTTCCGTTCGGAGAATGCGCGGTCCGAGAGAGACAGGCAGAAAACCGAGAGTACGAAAATCATCCACCTCCTCCGGGGCAAAACCGCCTTCCGGGCCGACGAAGAGTGCCACCCGGCAAGGTTTTTCGCTGCCAATGGCATCACGCAACGACCAGCAGGACTCGCCCTCGTAAAAAAACAGTCGCAGGTCAGCCTGGCGCGCTTCATACATGGCCGCATCCAGGGAACGGGTTTCACCCAACTCGGGAATAACGGCCCGGCGACACTGTTTAGCCGCCTTAAGCAGAACATGAGGCCAGCGATGGGATTTTTTCTGCTTGGCGTCATAGTCGGCCTGGTCGATGGAATGTTGCGAAACATAGGGCACGAAACGCTGCACGCCAAGTTCGGTGCCCTTCTGCAGGATCAGTTCAAAACGTTCGCGCTGCGGCAGGGCCTGATACAGGGTGATCCCCACCGGACTCTCGGACGGCCGCGGGAGAGATTCGAACGGCAGCAGCACGGCTGAATCGTCGGTCAACTCCTCCACCCGCGCGCGGAATTCACGTCCGCCACGATCGGTGACGGTAAAGGCTTCAGCAATCCGGGGCTGCCAACGGCCCAAAGCAGCGCGTGCAGCCGGGCCAACCGTAAAGGGCTTCTGCAGAACCAGCTCTGCATCAACGACGATGCGGCTGCTCGCCTCTTTTCCTTCAGCGCATGCGCGGATCAAAACCTGCCTCCCGGTATTGGGCGAATCGACGCCGCGAAGCCTGCAGAAGATCATCTTCGTAGGTCTCGGCAAAGTCGATCACCTGGTCGAACTGACGGAGAAATCCCACCGAACAGGGTTTGCCCATAATCAGGATACGCGCACCGTTGCTGTTTCGCTCCTCGGTGACGATCACCACCGGCTCATCGGAGCAGTCGACCGCGCCGTTATCGAAACAGTGAGGCACAAAAGCGCCCTTGCGCCAGGTCCACAGAAAACGGTCCAGCGTCACACCCTGGTTGTCGTCATGGACGGTCAGCAGCACCCGCTGCCCATGTTCATGGAACTCGGCCGCAAGCTCACACAGATGAAGCGCCTTTTCAGGTCGCTTCAATTTGATGAATTCAATTGAGGGTTTTCCCATGACGGCAATCCGATTCGAGGTCCAGGACTTTAGCTCGCTGCTGCCCGGCGGACATGCTCGGCACCCCGCTGCATGGCTTTGACATTGAGGGGGATCAAACGGTGATTACGCTCCGGTAGTATATCACGCAGCGCCTGCTCCAGTGATTCAAGGCAGGCGACGCCGGTTTTTTCCAGGTAAGCGCCTGCAGCGACCATGTTGACCAGCCGTGCGTCGCCAAGCTCCATCGCAACATCGTTCATGGGGATCTGGATGATCTCGACCTGGTCGACCGCAGGGACGTCCTCCACCAGGGAGGAATTGACCAGGCAGAATCCGCCCGGACGCACCCGCTCCAGGTATTTCTCTGCAGAAAGCGGGTTAAGCAGAATTGCACCCTGAGGTCGTCCGACAACCGGGGATCCTACTTCCTCGTCACTGATCACGACCGTGCAGGTGGCGGCTCCTCCGCGTTTTTCCACCCCGTAGGCGGGGAAATACGACACGTTGCGCCCTTCGAGAATCGCGGCATAGGCCATGAGGTTGCCCAGCATGAGAACCCCCTGCCCCCCGAATCCAGCTATAAAAACATCCTGATTCATGCGTTCAACCCTGAGCGGACGCATCGCCCTGGCGACGACCCGCTTCCTTGAAAATTCCGAGGGGGAAATAAGGGATCATTTCCTCCCCGATCCGGTCATTGGCCTCCAGTGCGCCCATCCCCCAGTTGGTCGGGCAAGCGGAGAGAACTTCGACGAATCCGAAACCGCCCTCCTTGACCTGGGCCTCAAAAGCCTGACGAACGACCCGTCCGGCAGAGATCACATTTTTGGGAGAGTTCACGGCTACCCGGGCCGAGAAGGAAACCCCTTCGAGCTGCGCAATCAATTCAGCCATGCGTATGGGATAACCGTCGCTGCTGACATCGCGCCCCCGGGGTGAAGTGGAGGTTCGCTGGCCCGCCAGGGTCGTGGGCGCCATCTGTCCGCCGGTCATGCCGTAAGTGGTGTTGTTGACGAAAACCACGGTAATCGCCTCGCCGCGATTGGCGGCATGGATGATCTCGCTGGTGCCGATAGCTGCCAGATCGCCGTCACCCTGGTAGGTAAAAACGATTCTGTCGGGGCGGGCGCGTTTGACGCCCGTGGCCACTGCCGGCGCACGACCGTGGGGCGCTTCCACCACGTCGATATCGAAATATTCATACAGAAAGACGCTGCACCCGACCGATGCCACTCCAATGGTCTGGTCCTGTACCTGAAAATGATCCAGGGCGTCCCCGACCAGGCGATGAATCGTGCCATGCTGGCAGCCGGGACAGAAATGGGTGACGACGTCCTTAAGCGAGTTGGGATGATTGAAAACGGAAACGAGCGATCCGGTCATGCCTTCCTCCCGTAGTGGCGGCTTATCTGTTCGAAAAGTTCCTCCGGAGGCGGCAGGGAGCCGGCGCCGGGCGGCCGTCCGTAAAATTCAACGGCACGATCGCAGGGAGTGTGAAGGCGCACATCTTCCACCATCTGCCCGGTGCTGAGTTCAAAGCAGAGAACCTTGCGTACCGTCTCGGGCAGATCGGCAAAAGCCTGGCAGGGAAAGGGGAAAAGCGTGATGGGACGGATCATGCCGACCTTCATCCCCGCTTCGCGCGCCATGCGCAGCGCCGTTTTGGCAATGCGTGCGGTGACGCCGAAAGCCGTCACCACCAGTTCTGCGTCTTCCAGCGCGACCGCCTCGAAACGCACCTCGTCGCGCTGCATCTGCTGATATTTTTCGTACAGGCGCCAGTTGTGTTTTTCAAGCTCGCCATCACCGAGATAGAGGGACTTGACGATTTTCTGATGGTCGCGCCCGCCCTTGCCGGTGACAGCCCAATCCTTGGCGGGCAGATCGACCTGGGGGCGCGGGTGGGGAATCAACGCCTCCTTCATCTGCCCGATCACCGAATCTCCCAGAATCATGGCCGGAATGCGGTAGCGATCGGAAAGATCGAAAGCCAGCATGGCATAATCGTACATCTCCTGCACGCTGTGAGGCGCCAACACGATCAGGCGATAGCCGCCGTGGCCGCCGCTTTTAACCGCCTGGAAATAATCGGCCTGCGACGCATCGATTCCGCCAAGCCCCGGGCCTGAACGCGCAATGTTGACGACCAGCCCCGGCAGTTCCGAACCCGCCATGTAGGAGAGCCCCTCCTGCTTGAGAGAGATGCCGGGACTCGATGAAGAGGTCATGGCACGGGCTCCGCACGCGCTGGCACCGAGCAGCATGTTGATGGAGGCGATTTCACTCTCGGCCTGAATGAACTGGCCGCCCACTTCGGGCAGCTCGCGCGACATGAACTCGGGGATATCGCTCTGGGGCGTGATCGGATAACCGAAATAATAACGGCAACCCGCTTCGAGGGCCCCCATGGCAACCGCCTCGTTGCCCTTGACGAAAAGACGCTTCTTCAAGATAGAAACTCCTGAGAAAAAAATAACTCAACTGGCTTTCTTTTCACGGAAAACGCGGATGGCGAGATCGGGGCACATCTGGGCACAGAGGGCACAGGCAGTACATTGATCTTCTTTGCCAGCGATCATTTCCGCCGGGAGAAAACCCTGTTTATTGATGGTCTTGCGCAACTGCAGCAGACCGTGGGGACAGGCAATAGTGCACAGCGCGCACCCCTTGCACCGCGATTCATCGATGACAGTCTGGTTCATAATCCGTCCGAAGGTTGGTTGGGATGAGGTCCGATCGACCTGAAACGGGGCAAAACTTATCAGATGCAACTTTCAGGCGTCAACTTGAAATCCCGCACGCAGAGGGCATCAGCCTCGAATCAATCTCTCGATCAAGCGAAAACCGTCCACCAGAACATTGTCCGCCCGCTTGGCGGACTCCTCGTTGTAACCGCGCACGCGGGGGTTCGGTTCGGGGGACGCCTCGGAATCGTAGAGAGCGAACGGCACCGGGTCATTGGTGTGGGTCATCTTCTTGACCGGCGTCGGGTGATCGGGCATCAGCAGAATGCGGTGCGGCCCCTTCTCTTTAAGCCCCTTGCGTACCGGCCCCACCACCTCGCGATCAAAGGATTCGATGGCTTTGATCTTTTCGTCGATCTGGCCCGAGTGGGATGCCTCATCAGGCGCTTCCACGTGGAGATAGACAAAGTCGCGACTCTCCAGGGCCTTTAATGCAAATTCTGCCTTGCCGCGGTAATTGGTGTCGAGGTAGCCGGTCGCGCCGGGGACTTCGATCACATCGAGCCCGGCGGATATTCCGATTCCCTTGATCAGGTCGACCGCTGCCACAACCGCGCCGCTGACCCCGAAACGATCTGCAAAAGTCTCCAGTTGGGGAACCTTGCCGTGTCCCCACAGCCAGATGGAGTTGGCCGGCAGCAGCCGCTGCTTTTCCCGCCGCACGTTGACCGCGTGGTTATTGAGCAGAAGCTGTGAGGAAGTCATCAGATTGACCAACTCCTGCGCGCCTTCCCCGCCGCGGGGAAGATCGTTCTCGATACTCTGCCCGGTCAGATCGTGAGGAGGCGTGAACACCATATCGTCACGCCCGCCGCGCCACACCATCAGGTGGCGGTAGGAAACGCCGGCGTGAAATTCGAACGGCCCGCCGCCGAACTCCTTGTCGAGTTCGCGGATCAACTCCCCGGCTTCCTCGGTGGAGATATGGCCGGCGGAAAAATCTTCCATGTAGATTTTCCCATAATGAGGGGTCAGGCAGACCAGGTTGAGCCGGAAAGCGACATCTTCCGGCCCCAGTTCGATCCCCATGCTGGCCGCCTCAAGCGGAGAGCGCCCCGTATAGCAGTTTCGCGGGTCATAACCGAAAACAGACAGGTTGGCCACATCACTGCCGGGGTGAAATCCTTCCGGCACCGTATGAACCATGCCGATTTCACCCTGGCGAGCCAGGGCGTCCATATTGGGGGTATCCGCTTTGGCCAGCGGCGTGCGTCCGCCAAGTTCCACCAGCGGCTCGTCCGACATGCCGTCACCAAGCAGAACGATGTATTTCATGATGACCTCTTGTTTTTTTAAAACCAGTGAGGGGTGAGGCGTGAAGTGTGAGAATGCGCGGGAAGAACCTACTCATCCCCAGGGGGCCGCTCTCAACTGTTCAAAATTTTTCGCAAGTTGAAACAATGCTCTATTTGACAAAGTGCAATTCCCGCTATTTCCCGGTCACCCTCGCGGGTGGAACTGCTCATGCAGTCGGCGCAGCCGCTCACGGGTGACGTGGGTATAAATCTGGGTCGTGGAGATGTCCGCATGTCCCAGCATGGCCTGGACCGCCCTGAGGTCGGCACCGTTTTCCAGAAGATGTGTCGCAAAGGAATGGCGCAGCGTGTGCGGCGTGATGTCCGTCCGGATACCGGCCTCCAGGGCACGGCGCTTAATCATCTTCCAGAATCCCTGACGTGTCAACCCCTGCCCGGAGCGGTTCAGAAAAACCACCGAACTGCCGCGCCCTTTCTCCAACGCAGGCCGGCCATTGTGCAGGTAGGATTCGAGTTCCGACAGGGCATTTTCCCCCACCGGCACCAGGCGCTCCTTGCGCCCCTTGCCGATGGTGCGCACGCAGCCGATCTGGGCCTGAACATCTCCGAGCCGAAGCCCCACCAGTTCAGAGACGCGCAGTCCGGTGGCATAGAGCAGTTCGAGCATGGCCCGGTCCCGCAGAGTCACAGGATGATAGCCGCGGGGTGCTTCCAGAAGCCGTTCAACCTCTTTGGGCGCAAGCACCGTGGGCAGACTCTGCATCATTTTCATGGATTCGATGCGCGCAGCCGGATTGAATTGAGCCAGTTGTTCCGCGAGCAGAAATTTGTGGAACATCCGCAACGCTACCAGCGCACGCGTGCGACTGCGCGGCGCCAGACCCAGGGCCTGCAGATGTTCGAGGTAGTCCATGACGTCCTGTGCGCCGATCTTATCGGGGTCGTTCAGCCTGCGCCCCTCCAGAAAGTCGAGGTAGCGGGCCAGGTCGCGGCCGTAGGCCTCCAGGGTGTTGCTTGAAAGCCCCCGCTCGACGGCAAGGAAATTCATGAAATGGTCCAGCAGTTCTTCCATGATAAAAGTCAAATCTCACGTTCCAGGGATTGAAGCAGGTGAGTTTTGATCTCCTCGATTTTCTCCTCCTGCATCACCTTCTGCCCGAAAATGTCCTGCACGTAGAAAACGTCGGCGGCCTGATCAACCTTGGTGGAAATTTTCGAAACGCCGATGTACAGGCCCAGGTCCTTGAGGGTGCGGGTAATGCTGTAGAGCAGACCCACCTTGTTGTGGGCGAATATGTCGATGACGGTATACTCGGGTGAGACGTTATTGTCAATTTCCACCTTGGTTGGAAAGCGCGGCCGGGGTTTGTCGGTCATGAACGCCGGCGGCTGACGGCGAACGACAAGCTGCTCCACGTCTCCGCGCCCCTCGATGACCATCACCAGGTCCTGCTCGACCTTGTGCCACTTCTCGGGATCATCGATCACATCTTCGGCGGAGCTGTTGACCTGCAGGATATCGAGCACTTCGCCGTTTTTGCGGGTATGGATCTGCGCGCCGAGAATGTTGATGCCGTTGGCCGCCATGACCCCGGTAATCATGGAAAAAAGCCCCGGCACATCCAGGGTCGTAATCGACACCTCGGTAAACCCGCGCTGGTAGTCGTGTTCGAGTTTGAGCGCCAGGGTCTTTTTCCCGCGGCTGTGGACCAGGCGCAGGTGTTCAGCGATCTCTGCGGAGTCGTAGGACATCTGATACCGCGTGCTCATGGTTTTGAGGTCTTCCTTGACGGTCTTTTCTCCCAATTCGTCCGCCAGGGCCCGAACCACGGCTCGCCTGCGGTTGCGCAGCTTCTCCGAGCGTTTTTCGAAGGCGAAGTTCCCCTTCTCAAGCACCTGGTAGGTTTTTTCGTACAGTTCCTGAAGCAGCATCCCCTTCCAGTCGCTCCACACGTCGGGGCCGACCGCCTTGAGATCGGCAAACGTCAGCAGGTAGAGCATCTTGAGGTTTTCGCTCATTTCCATGGTGCGGGCGAACTGCACAATCATGTGATCGTCGTGCAGATCGCGGCGCTGAGAGATATGCGCCATCGTCAGATGATGGCGTACCAGGAATTCAAGCCGTCGGCTGTCTTCCCTGTTGAGTCCCATGCGCCGCGCAATGGTGGGCATCATGGCCGCCCCTTTGTTGCTGTGGTCTTTGCCCTCCCCTTTGCCGATATCATGCAGCAGCACCGCAAGCAGGAGCAGTTCCGGCTTTTCGATGTCGTTGGCGATCCGCGTCAGGATGGGGTGTTCCTCTCCGTATTCACCGCTGCGCAGCTTGAGAACTTCCTCGACGGCAAAGATGGAATGCGTGTCGACAGTATAGATATGGTAGAGGTCATGCTGCACCTTGCAGAAGATACGTCCGAATTCAGGGATGAAGCGGTTGAGGAACTGCAGGTGGTGCATCTCGCGCAGCACTTCGCTGACACCGCGCCTGGAGCGCAGGATGTCAAGAAAAAGCTCGTTGATTGTCCGCGTGCGCCGCACCTTGTCGTTGATCAGGTGAAGGTTGTCCCGGATCAGCCCCTTTAAAGAAAGGCTCAGCGGAACCTGATGGTACTGGCTGAGCATAAAGGCGCGCATCATTTTGGAGGGATCCTGCTGGAAGACCTCTTCTCCCCTGACGCGCAGCTGCTCCCTTAAAATATAAAAATAGGGGTCGAGCTGGCGTCTGCGTGAAGCGCCGATGAGGCGCGAAGTGGGCTTGTCAAGCTGCTGAATGCGGGCAACCAGGGAGGATGACAGATGCTCGATTTCGGTGGCGCGGTAGTAATAATCCTGCATGAACTGCTCGACCGCCAGGGCGCGCCGGCTGCTTCTATAACCGAGAAAACGGGCGATGCGTTCCTGCTGGTCGAAATGCATCTGATCGCTCTTGCGGGTGCTGATAAAGTGCAGTTCGTTGCGGATGCGCCACAGGTAATCATAGGCATCTTCAAAGGCGCGCTGCTCGCTTTCGGTGATCACCCCCTTGATCACCATATCTTTGAGATTTTTGGCCTTGTACTTGACCTGGGCAATCCAGACCGCCGTATGCAGGTCGCGCAAGCCCCCCTCGCCCTCCTTTATATTGGGCTCAAGCAGATAAACCGAGCTGCCGTACTTTTCCCGACGCTTGTTATTCTCCTCCAGTTTGTTGCGGATGAACTGCTGGGTGTTTTTGCTCAACACCGTCGCCAGCACTTCCTTCTGGTAGCGGGCGTACAAGGCGCTGTCGCCGGCCAGAAACCGTGAATCGATCAGGGCGGTACGCACGGTCAGATCGCGATCGGCGTGATCAAGGCAATCCTTGGCGGTGCGGATGCTGTGCCCCACATCGAGGCCAAGATCCCACAGCAGGTAAAGAATGCGTTCAGAGATTTTTTCGGCGAATTCGCGATCCCGCCCGCCATAGAAAAACATGATGTCGAGGTCGGAACGGGGGTTGATCTCGCCACGTCCATATCCCCCGAGGGCAATCAGGGTACAGGCGCCGAAACCAGCGGGGGAGAGATCGATTGTGGCCGCTTCGAACAAGGTCTGAACCAGGATATCGAACATGCGGGTGAGTTCGCCGACCACCTCGCGCCCGCTGGCTCCCTGCCGGTGGCGAGTCTGAATCGCATCCAGGTAATGATCCAGATAAGCCTGAGCGGCATCGAGCAGCTCAGGCCTCCAGGAAGAAAAAACCACGGATTTCGGCACAGATTCAGGAACAGGGAAAAAGGTGATGGGGTCAATGACCAGAGGGGCAATAGTCATGAAAATTTTCCATCGTCAGAAACAATAAACCGATCAGCGCTGCGCAAGAAGCTCCAGGGCGACGCCATAATTACGCACCGCCTGAGAGATGGCAAGAGCTGTGTTCTGCTGAAAATCCTGGGTGACCAGGCGCGCCTCCTCGCGGTGGTTGCTGATGAAGGCGGCCTCGACCAGAACCGACGGCATTGTCGCCCCCAGAAGAACGTAGAACGGTCCCTGTCGCACGCCGAGGTCCCTGATATTGCTGTATTTGCGGCTCAGCCTTGAAACCATCGACTTCTGAATCTCTGCCGCCAGCCGGCCGGATTCATTGATCTTGGCGTTGGCCATCAGGTCGAACAGGATCGCTTCCAGGTCGCCCACTTCCTTAAGGGTCGTACCGTTTTCACGAGCTGCCACGGCTGCGGCCTGATCATTTTTTGACAGGTTGAGGTAGTAGGTCTCGGTCCCGTGGGCGCTGCGATGATGACTGGCATTGGCATGCAGAGAAATGAAGAGATCGGCGCCGACTTTGTTTGCAATGGCGGTCCTCGCCTCCAGGGGAAGAAAGACATCCCGGTCGCGGGTCAGGATGACCTCGCAGCCGATATCCTTTTCGAGCTGTTTCTTGAGCAATTTGGCCATGGCCAGGGTAATGTCTTTTTCCAGCACGCCATTGGGGCCCACGGCGCCCGGGTCCTTGCCGCCATGCCCGGGGTCGACCACGATGCGACGCAACCCGGAACGTTCATTGTTGGCGGGCGAAGGCCTTTTTTTCGCTGCCGGCGCGGCGTTTCGCCCCAACACCTCGGCCAAAGCGTCGCTGCCCCGGCCAGGCGGGCTGTTGCGAATCTCCGGCGACCGGGCGCTGAGTACCGGCTTCTGATTGCCGCCGATATCGATCACGATGCGGTAGGGGTCTTCAAGATGAAACACCTTGAAGTCAGCGGAGGTCACGAGATCAATCACCATCCGCGTCCGGCCGGGTTCCGGAGTCCCGAAGCGGACCCTGCGCAACAGGCCATCCTCGATTTCAACAACGGGTGAAACCGCCAGGTCTCGCGTCGAGTCGGGGATGTCGAGATAGATTCGCGGGCTCAGTCCTTTAGACGCATCCCCGGGAAGGACGTTGTATTTATAGTCTGCCGTGCGCGACAGATCCAGCACGACCCGCGTATAGGTCGGATTGGTCCAATGGCGCAGATTCACAATCTGTGCGGGACTCTCCGCCTCAGCCGAGACGGGATTGAGCCAGCAGAAGGCCAGTAGCAGCACACTGAAAAGGATGCGTACGCTGCGGTTTATCGTGAAGCAAAAAAATGAATGGAATCTCATCGCCATGCCTTGGTGCCCTCCGGAGTCAGAGCATTTTCTTCAGATCATCAAGAATATTCAACGCTTCAAGGGGGGTCAGAACCGTCACATCGACCTCTTCCAGCCTACGGCGCAACTCCTGGTCGCCGGATGAAAAAAGAGAAAGTTGTGGAGAGCTCGCCTGAGGTCGGGAACGCTTTCTCTCGCGCGCCAGGCGGGGCTGCCCCTCGTCGCTGAACTCGCCGGATTCAAGGTTGCGCAGAATCTCCTTGGCGCGCTCAACAACCGCTGCCGGAATTCCCGCAAGCCGTGCGACCTGAATCCCGTAGCTGTGCCCGGCGCTGCCCTTGACGATCTTGCGCAGAAAGATGACCTCATCGTTCCACTCGCGTACGGCCACATTATAGTTTTTAACCCGCTCGCGGGTCACGGCCAATTCGGCCAGTTCATGATAGTGGGTTGCGAATAAGGTGCGCGCGGCCACCCTTTTGTTGTCATGCAAAAACTCAGCCACCGCCCACGCAATGCTGACCCCGTCAAAAGTCGATGTCCCACGGCCGATTTCGTCGAGGATGATCAGGCTGCGGGGCGTGGCGTTATTGAGGATGTTGGCGGTTTCGGTCATTTCCACCATGAAGGTCGACTGACCTGAAGCCAGATTGTCGCTGGCGCCGACACGGGTGAAGATCCGATCGACACGGCCGATGCGCGCCGAACGTGCCGGCACAAAGCTTCCTACATGGGCCATCAGCGTGATCAAGGCCACCTGCCGCATGAAAGTCGACTTGCCGGCCATATTGGGGCCGGTGATGATGAGCAGTTGGTCGTCCTCGGTATCAAGACGCACGTCGTTGGGCACAAAACGTTCGCCGGGACTGACACGCTCCACCACCGGATGACGGCCGTCCTCGATCTCGATTGCAGTGCCGTCATCCACGACGGGACGCACATAATCGGCTTCATGGGCCAGGTCCGCCAGCGCCAGAATGACGTCGAGCCGTGCCAGTGCCTCGGCGGTATTCTGCAGGCGCGCGCCCTGCAGGGCCACCTGCTGCCGCACCTCCTGAAACAGATCGTACTCAATACTGACAATGCGCTCTTCGGCGCCCAGCACCTTGTTTTCGTACTCTTTGAGCTCAGGCGTGATGAAGCGCTCCGCGTTGACCAGGGTCTGCTTGCGCTGATATTCCTCGGGCACCCGGGACAGGTGGCTCTTGGTCACCTCGATGTAATAGCCGAAAACCTTGTTGAAGCGAACCTTGAGCGAGCCGATTCCGGTTCTCTCCCGTTCCTGCTGCTCCATCCGGGCAATCCACCCCTTGCCTTCCCGGCTGATCACGCGCAGCTCATCGAGGTCGGCATCGAAGCCGTCGCGAATCAAGCCGCCTTCGCGCAAAACGAAAGGGGGATCATCCACAATGGCGCGCCCGATCAGCTCCGCCACATCTTCGAGCACATCGAGATCGCCTGCCACCTCTTTGAGCACAGGCGCCTCAAAGCCCTGCACAATATCATTGATCTGCGGCAAACGTTCGAGCGATGTTCTCAATGCGACGAGATCCTTTGCCCCGGCGCTCCCCATGGCAACCTTGGCGGAGAGGCGCTCCAGGTCGTAGATTCCGTCCAGCGCCATACGCAGCCGTTCGCGCTCATCACTTCTGAGACGTGCCTCATCCACCGCCTCAAGACGCGCCCAAATAGCCGCGCAATCAGTCAGAGGATAGCTGATCCAGTGGCGCAGCTTGCGCCCCCCCATGGCGGTTACGGTTCGGTCCATGACGCCGAGCAGAGAACCTTTCTTGCGCCCGTCCTGCAAAGTGGATGTCAGTTCCAGGTTGCGCCGCGTCGCCGCATCGAGGACCAGATACTGATTTGAGGAGTGCGGAGTCAGGGCACGAAGATGCCCGATGTCGCCCAGTTGGGTCTGCTGCAGGTAATGCAGCACGGCGCCGGCAGCGCAGATGCCCGTATCAAGATGATCGCAGCCAAAACCTGACAGGTTTGAAACGGAGAAAAAATCCTGCAGCAGTCTGCGCGCACGATCCTCCTCGAAAATCCATTCGGGCAGTCGATTGACCAGACGGCCATCGAGAACCGGAGCAAGATCGCTCAGCACCTGCTCGCCACGATCGCCGTCATCGAGCAGAACCTCGCGCGGATCAAAAGACAGCAGCTCGCTGCGCGCCTGATCCATGTCGCGACACTGCAGCACCCGGAACTCGCCTGTGGTGATATCAACACAGGAAATTCCCATCTGGTCATCCCCCTTGTGCAGGGCCAGCAGAAAATTATTTTCTTTCGGCTGCAGGTTGAAGCCATCGAGAACCAGCCCAGGGGTCACCACCCGGACCACTTCACGCTTAACCAGTCCCTTGACTTCACGGGGGTCTTCGACCTGCTCGCAGATCGCCACCTTATAGCCGTTCTCTATCAGGCGCGCGACATACCCCTGGCTGCTGTGATAAGGGATTCCGCACAGAGGGACTTCATCTTCCGCGTTCTTGTTGCGGGAAGTCAGCGTCAGACCCAGTACTCGGGAGGCAACAACCGCGTCATCCATGAACATCTCATAGAAATCGCCCAAACGGAAAAAGAGAATCGCGTCGGGATAGCGGGATTTAATCTCCAGGTATTGACGCATCATGGGGGTGTTGCCGGCCATAGAAACTACCTTTTTCGCGATAATGACAGCTCCCGTTCCGCCCTGCAGAGCCGGACGGAATCAAGACGTTGAACAGAGGTTAAACCCTATCATCCTACCAAGTCGGTCAAACGTTGTAAATGTCCGAATCCACGAACTTTGTCGGCAAATGGCTTGACCCGCGGAGCCGAGCCGCGCACAATAACGGCAAAAATTGATGCACTCGCAAAAATTTCGTATTACAAGGCCTGGTTGTTTTTCAGGGGCGAAGGCATACATCAGGTATGTCGAGATCCTGAAAAAACGCCGTAACGCCGTAGGGCGGACTTTTTGCGACGCCATCAGAATTCAATCCGGGGAGCTTAACGCATGACCACCACAGAGGACAAGTTGTTCGACATAGAAAACTTCAACGTCAATACGCTTGATGACGAAATCCGCGTCGATGAGTTATGCAAGAAATTTTTGCGTCTTTTTTACCGGGACCTGGTTGAATCACGCAACCTCGAGCCGGAAGATGCCGCGGCTCTGACCTATGGTGCGGACTATTTTCTGCGTGACTTCATCATTGCGGACCGGCGCGAAAATATTTTTCGCATCGACCCGCGCCGCCTGCGTCAGTTCGGCGGCAACTGGTATATTGTCAAAAATGTTGAACCGAATATGGAAGAACTGAATCGACAGCTCGACGGCACGGTCCTGTTTTACCATTTCTGCGCCGCGCATGGAAAATGCCGGCCGGCGCTGGCAGAAGAAATCGAACAAACATGCCGAGATCGAAACTTTTACCAGCAGCGCATCGACAGTTTCTGGGAGATCGAAAATAACTATCCCGACTGGAATCGCGCCTGCGCGCTTGACTGACCTGCCGCCATGACTTCTTCAGCCCCCCGCACCTCAGGCGCCCGAAAAATCCGTGCGGCGCACTTCTCCCTCGCCACCGCCACCGCCCTCAGCGCCGTCAAACTGGTCACGGGCGTGGCTACAGGTTCCATGGCGGTTATTTCGTCGGCGGTGGACTCTCTGCTCGACATCCTGATGTCGGCGGTGAACCTGGTCGCCATCAAGAAGGCGGAGCAACCCGCCGATGAAACACATCCTTTCGGCCACGGCAAATACGAGACCCTGGCAACCCTCATCCAGAGTACGATCATCGCTTTTTCCGGCGGCGCCATCATTTTTGAATCGGCCCGGCGCCTGGCGCGGGGTCCCGAGATTTCGCGCATCGAAGGAGGCATCATCGTCCTGGCCGGATCCATTGTCGCATCCTGGGCCATCAGCCGCTACCTCAAGCGCGTTGCACGCGAGACGGACTCCTCCGCCCTGAGAGCTGACTCGCTGCATTTTTCCATGGATGTCTACACCAACGCCGGGCTGCTGCTGGGGCTGATCCTGATCAAGCTGACCGGCATGAGCTGGCTGGACCCGGTTCTTTCCATCCTTATCGCCATCTACATCATCAGCGAAGCGGTGCGCCTGGTCCGCCACGGGCTGAGCGATGTTCTCGACGAGCAGCTGCCGCTCTCCATCCAGGATGAAGTCTCACGCCTGATTGCCGATCATGGCAGGCTTTATCTGGACTACCACAACCTGCGCACGCGCCGCGCCGGATCCAGAAAGATCATGGATTTTCACCTGACGGTCTGCAAGCTCCTCACCGTCAAGGAAGCCCACAATATTGCCGATCATCTCGAGAAACGCATCGAGGAAGAGGTCCACGATGCCGATGTGACCATCCACGTCGAGCCCTGCGAAGACGAAAGCTGCGTCGGCATCCGCGAGAAATGCCCCCATCTCGCTGCAGCGGCAAAAGCCGTCCCCGGACACCGTGACCCGTTCCTCGACACCACCGATTCCACAAAAAAAGGGGCCTCATAAGAAGCCCCTCCTGAACTTTTCCCGACCTGATCTATGTCCGGTCGCCTGAAGTGAATCAGCTCTGCTTGAGTCGCTCCAAACGCTCGACCACGTCCTGGCTCTGCCTCCGGCGCTCGTCCATCTCGCCGAAGATGCTGTCCGCCATGGTCTGCACCGAGTCCACGCCTTTCTCGATTTCACGCGTGTCTTTCTCCTGCTGAGCAGTGGCAACAACCATGTCGTCGGCCATGTTCTTGATCTCTTCGATCGACTGAACGATGCTGCGCGTCCCCTGCGCCTGCTCGCGGAAAGCCAGCGAGACCTGCGAAGCCATCTCGCCCAACTCCTCGATCGATTGGCTGACATATTCCGCGCTATGGGAGACCTCTTCCGTCGCCTTGCGGATGTCACGGGACATGCCCATGGCGTTGCTGGCGCTGTCAAGAATCCGCCGCAGTGAACTTTCGGTGCCGCGGCCGAGATCCATCCCCTTGGCCACCCAGTCGCTGGTTTTGCCGATATGTCCGACCGCCTGCTCGGTGAACTCCTTGATCTCGTGGATAATCTGGGTGATGGCACCGGTCGAACTGGCTGTTTCCTGAGAGAGTCCACGAATCTCCTCGGCGACAACACCGAAGGAGCGCCCCTGCTCACCGGCCTGGGCAGCGATAATCGCGGCATTGAGGGCCAGCAGGTTGGTTTTCTGGGTGATTTCGTTGATCACCGTCGTAATGTGGTCGATCTGCTCGCTCTTTTCCGACAGCGACGAGATCACGCTGGAAGCGTCCTTGACGGAGGTGGAGATCCCCTGCAGACCGGCCATGGTGTCGGTGACCGACTTGACGCCTTCTTCAGCCTGCTTCTTGACCGTCTCCGACATCTCCTGCGACACCGCGCCGTTTTCCTGAATGTTCTTGATGGTCGTGGAAATCTCGGTCATGGCCGAGATGGAGTTTTCCATGAAATCGGTCAGCAGTTTCATGTTCTGGGAAACCTGCTCGATGGAAACGGAAATCTCGCTGGAGGCAGACTGGGTGCTGTTGACGGCATCGCGCACCACATCGGCCCCGCTGACGATTTCGGTAATGGACGCGGCAGTGGAGGCGGTCGCCCGCTTGAGGGAAGAGATCAGCTTGGAATATTCTTCGCGATACTTGGCGAAATCCTGGAACGTCTTGTTCAACTCACCGATCAATATCTCGACCGCGCCGATCAGGTTTATCTTGGTCAGCGCCGAAGAAACCTGGTCAGCAAAAAGCTTGACGGTATCCACATCGGTTTCATCAAGGTTTTTCTGCTTCTTCTTATTGTCCACCGCAAACAGGCCGACCACCTCGTCGTTGACGATGACGGGGCAGAGAATGAAACTGCGCGAACGCAGTTTAGACATCTCGCTCATGGGAGGCTGCAGGTGATATTCAGACGGCATGGTCCGCGCATTGTCGACGAAGATTATGCGGGATTCGGTCACCGCGTGGTAAAGGGCGCCCGCTCTTGGGTCAAGAGGGATATCGGGCAACTCCTCATTATGGGTTTCATCCTCTCCATCACGACTGCCGGCCCAGTGCATCACCTTCTCCTTGTTATCGACGAGAAAGATATTCACCCGGTCGTAATTCAGAATGCGGTGGAGTCCTTCAGCGGCCAGGTCAAGCACCTCGTCGGCAACCACGGTCTTCTGGATGTTGGCGTTGATGCCGTGAAAACTCTTGATGCTGCCGTTCAGGTCCCGAAAGCGACGCTCGAAATCTTCTTTCTGCAGAGCCACTTCCTGGTTCAATTCATCCAGGCGCTGAGCGCGCTGGTGAATCTGTTGGCTCGATTTGCCGATAAAGAAGCCGAACGCCCCGAGAACAACCGCGGTCCCGCCCCCCATATACAAGTAAAGAGCTGTATTTTCCGGGCCTGCGAAAAGATGGCTTAGAAACTGTTCCCAGAACCCCTGGCCGGAACGCCAGAAGAGCAACGGGTGCAGAATCAGCCAACCGATAGGGGCGAGAATGCCGAGCATAACCCCGCCGGCTGCGTAGAGAAACTTCCGGTCGATATTGCGTTCCATATCCATCAAGGCTCCCGTTTCCCTTAAAAAAATCTGAGAATCCAATGTCCACTCAGCTCGGGTGGAAACAAATGGTCAGATTTTATTCATTAGGGGTAGACTAAAACGCAAACACATAAAAATCAAGCAAAATATTAGCGAAATATCATACCAAAACAAGGTAGCTGAAAAACGCCCGGCAGGGTGGAAAGAAAGTCCAGGAACAGGGGAAGGAAAATCGGAATCAGGGCCACAGGGCGTCGGTGCAGCCGGCGATATGGGCAGCCCCGAGAATGCCGGCATCGTCGCCGAGTTCCCCGGCGACAATGCGCAGGCGGCGCGCACTGACCTCAAACGCTCGACGGGACAATTCACCGTCAAGACTTGGCCGCATCAGGTCGAGGCTCAAACTGACTCCGCCGCAGATCACAACGGCTTCAGGATTAAGGACGTTGGCAATCATCGCCAGCCCCTGGCCGAGACGCCTGCCGGCTTCGTTAAGGACGTCCAGGGCCAGTGCATCCCCTTCACGGGCGGCACGGCCTACGGCGAGCGCGGTCAACGCGTCGGCGTCCAGAGATTCAAGGCTGGAGCGTCGTCCCTGCACCAGCTCCTCCCGAACAGAGCGTAAAATTCCCGTTGCGGAGGCATACTGCTCAAGGCAGCCGCGACTGCCGCACCTGCAGGGCCGGCCGTCGGGTTCGACCACGACATGTCCGAATTCACCCGCGGCCCCATCGGAGCCGACCCACAAGCGCCCCCCCAGCACCAGGCCTCCACCGACGCCGGTCCCCAGCGTCACGGCAAGAAAAGAACTGTTGTCGCGGACAGCGCCCCAGGCGTGTTCACCCCAGGCAATCGCATTGGCATCGTTGATGACACGCACTGACCACTGACCAAGTTCAGCAAGCCGTGCAGAAAAATCAACGCCGTTGAGCCAACTGAGGTTGGGAGCGACCATGACTTTGCCCTGGTAATCGACCAGCCCCGGAACGCCTGCGCCGAGGGCGACAATTTCCCCACCGGCTCCGCGGACTGCGATCTCAAACTCCCGGCAGATGACCTCGATTTTAGCCATCAGGCCATCGACGTGGTCGAAATCCCGACTGCTGAAACGCTCGCGCCGACAAACACGGCCCTGACCATCCACAAGAGCCATCCGGCAATTAGTGCCGCCAAGATCAATGCCGACCAGAAAACGCCGCTGCATAAAAGTGTCGTCGCCTGAATTGTTCATATCATTCCCGCGGACGTCGTGAAGATTCTTCCGTCCCGATGGCAAGCCGCGAAAATCCCGAAGTGCGGGCCAGGTCCATCAACTCGACCACCATGCCATGGCGGGCCTCGCGATCCGCCAGCAGAAGAAAGGTAATCTGACCGGCGTCGTCCCGCTTTCCTTCAAGAAATTTTTCGAGTTGTGCCTTGGTGGTCGGTTCATCACCGAGGAAGATCTCGCCTTCATTCGTGAGATAGACCTTGATCTCTTCAGGTTCACGATCAACGGAGCGCGCCGAAGATTCAGGCAGACGGATATCGATTCCCGGCGTCTCAACGAAGGTGGTGGAGATCATGAAAAAGATCAGCAGCAGAAAAACCACGTCCACCATGGGAGTCATATCGATGCGTGCATCATCTTGTTGCTTGCGGCGAAAAGCCATGAATCAGCTCCCGAGGACATCCACCAGATGAAGGGAATACTCCTCCATCTCAAGGGTAATACGGTCGGCACGGCTGGTCAGGTAGCGATGCCCGAGAATGGTGGGAATGGCAACGGTCAGACCGGCCGCAGTCGTGATCAGGGCCTGGGAAATGCCGCCGCCAAGGGTGGCGGGCGTCCCCACTCCCTGAAGAGCGATGACGTTGAAGGCTTCGATCATACCCCACACGGTTCCCAGCAGACCCAGCAGGGGGCTGATGTTGGCGATCGTCGCCATCAGGCCAAGGTAGCGCGACAGGGGGGCCGATTCACGGTTGCCTGCCTCTTCGACCAGGGTCTTGATCTGCTCACGCGGGCGTCCCGCCACGCGCAGCGCGGCGATGAAAATGCGCGCCAGGGGGGTATCGGCACGCTGGCAGACAATAATCGCCTCGTCATGGCGACCTTTGCCGGCCAGCGACTCGACTTCATGGAACAGCCCCTGCGAGCCGCGACGAATGCGGAAATAGACGAATACCCGCTCCAGAAAAATTGCCAGGGCCAGCACCGAGCAGACCCCGATCGGCCACATGAAGGGGCCGCCTTTGTTTATCAGTTCAAGCATTGCTTACAGACTTCCTTGATCGATCAGTAATTGAGAATTCTTAGCGACATGTATCTTAAACGACATGAAGAGTAGCACAGCGGAGGCTGTCCCGCAAAGAAACGTCTGCATTCTTCACGCCCGGTTTCTGAATTTATCAAATGCGGCACGAAGCTGCTCGTAGGTCTCTTCAAGGTGCTGGGGGACGACCCGCACGTCGGCCATCACCGGCATGAAATTGGTGTCGCCGCTCCAGCGCGGCACAATGTGGTAGTGCAGGTGGTCATCAATTCCGGCGCCGGCGACCCGGCCGATGTTGAGCCCCACGTTGAATCCATCGGGATTGACGCAATCCTTCAGCACATCGCAGGAAAGGCTGATCAAGCGGTGGACTTCAATCAGCTCGGCATCGGTGAAATCCCCCAGGTTGACGGTGTGCCGATAGGGGGCCACCATCAGATGGCCGTTGGTGTAGGGATAGCGGTTAATGATGACAAAGGAATGTTCCCCACGGAAAAGAACCATCCGCTGCCGGTCCTCCTCGGGTTTGGATTTGAGGCAGAAGATACACTCTTTGGGTGATTCTCCCTTGATATACTCCATGCGCCAGGGCGCCCACAAAGATTCCATTTTTTCCTCGCTTGAAATTTAAGTATTCAGATAAATCGGGATTCGACCCCTGCCTTGTTTCAGGCAGACTGAAAAACAGCGACGTTCCTCCAGCAGTGGATCAATCGCAGCGCAGCACCTCTCCATGCAGCGTCTGTTCAAGGTAGAGACGCCCCACCGTCGGGAAAGGCGCCTGCCGCGGGTCGCAGGCACTGCCGGGATTGAACATCAGGGTGCGCCCGTAATGATGATTGGCGCACTGATGACTGTGGCCGAAGACAAGGCAGTCGAGGTCCTCGCCATAAAACTCGCGCCGAATCCGCTCTTCAAGTCCGGCGACACTGCCCCACCCGTGAATAAGGCCGATACGAAAACCTGCCTGATGGATGATCCGCTTCAGAGGCAGACCGCTGGAGGCCGGGTCCATGTTTCCCCGCACAGCCACCACCGGGATGGGGTCGAATGCATCCAGGATGGCGGGATCGACCAGATCACCGGCATGAAGAATCATGGCGGCGTCCTGAAAGAACTCTTCCCGCAGGCGATTGAGAAACTGCCAACTGGCGCTATTGTCGCGCAAATGGGTATCGGAAACAACACCAATGACCACAGGCCTCCCTCCTTCGAACATGACATCACGCAATTTTTAACCACGACAGATACCAATTACCCTAAAGAACGCCCCGGATCAAGCCAAAGGAAGCGAAGGTGGCTGAAATCGGCCACTCTGGTCACCTTCCGGCACCTTTTGAGAAACCGACTATCGAATTAAAACCTTGACCAGGCTTAAACAAACGTTATGTTTGTACTTTAGTGGCAGAATCAAGCTTGGCATTGCCATTGCTATATAACAATGTCACAAGATGGAAAAGTTTCCATTGATCCGCCATAGAGACACTCAGAGCGATTAGGCTTGACAAGTTGTCCGGAACACGATTATGTTTTTCACTATTAATAAAATTACCTGCTTAAAAAACGTGTTTGATTTTGTTTTTTTATTCCCGGTAAAAATTCTCTTGACCAAATCAAAGGGATCGCCTGCCTGGTAAAATCATATTCCATTTTCAAAAACCCCACACATGAAAGGATAAGCGTCTATGTCCAAGCGCCAGGAAGCTTTGGATTATCACAGCAGCGGACGAAAGGGAAAAATCGAAGTCATCACCACCAAACCCTGTGCCACCAGCCGTGACCTCTCCCTCGCATACAGTCCCGGGGTTGCCGAACCCTGTCTCGAAATCGAAAAAAATCCCAACGACGCCTACAAATACACCGCCAAGGGCAACCTGGTTGCGGTTGTCTCCAATGGAACCGCGGTTCTGGGTCTTGGTGACATCGGCGCCCTGGCCGGAAAGCCCGTCATGGAAGGCAAAGGCGTTCTGTTCAAGACCTTTGCCGATGTCGACGTCTTTGACATTGAACTCGACACCAAGGATCCCGATGAGCTAATCCGGACCGTCAAACTGCTTGAACCCACCTTCGGCGGCATCAACCTGGAGGATATCAAGGGACCTGAATGCTTCTACATTGAAGAGCAGCTGCAGGAGATCCTCAATATCCCCGTGTTTCACGATGACCAGCACGGCACCGCCATCATCGCCGCGGCAGGTCTGATCAATGCCCTGGAAATCATCGGCAAGAAACTTGAGGATATCCGCATTGTCGTCAATGGTGCCGGCGCTGCAGGCATTGCCTGCGCCAAACTGGCCATCGATATGGGTGCACGGCCAGAGAATGTCATGCTGGCAGACAGCAAAGGTGTGATCTACAAGGGACGCACCGCGGGGATGAACCCCTACAAGGAGCGCTACGCCGTCGACACGGATGCACGCTCCCTGGAAGATGCCATGAAGGGCGCGGATGTGTTCTTCGGCGTCTCGGTCAAAGGGGCGCTGACCAATGAAATGCTGGCCTCCATGGCCCCGGATCCGATTGTTTTTGCGATGGCCAACCCTGACCCTGAAATCACTCCTCCGGATGCCTATAAGGTGCGCAGCGATGTCATCATCGGTACCGGCCGCAGCGATTACAATAACCAGGTCAATAACGTGCTGTGCTTTCCCTTCCTGTTCCGGGGCGCGCTTGACACCCACGCCAAGGCGATCAACGCCGAGATGAAAATCGCAGCGGTAAAAGCGCTGGCGGACCTGGCCAAGCAGGACGTCCCCGATTCAGTGCGGCGCGCCTACGGCGGCGAGGCGATTAAATTCGGACGCGAATACCTGATCCCGAAACCTTTCGATCCCCGGGTTCTGCTGCACGTGGCTCCCGCAGTCGCTCAAGCCGCAATGGACTCCGGCGTGGCACGCCGCCCCATTGCTGACATGGATAAATACATCGAGCAGCTTGAGGCCCTGCAGGGACGCTCCAAGGAAGTGATGCGCATCCTGATCAACAAAGCCAAGGCCAATCCCAAGCGCATCGTTTTCCCGGAAGGCGACGACGACAAGATCCTGCGCGCCGCTCAGATCATTATCGATGAAGGGATCGCCACCCCGATCCTGCTTGGGAATAAGGAGGAGATCGAAGAGCGGATCAAGGCGCTTAATCTCGACCTCTACCAGGCTGAAATCATCGACCCGGAGAACTCGCCTCTGCTGGAGGACTATATCAACGAATTCTTTGAAATGCGCCAGCGCAAAGGGGTCACCCTTGCAGAAGCAAAACGGCTCATCAGAAAGAACCGCAACTATTTCGGAGCCATGATGGTTCAGGATGGACACGCCGACACCCTCCTGTCCGGCATCAGCCATCACTACCCGGAGACCATCCGCCCGGCCCTGGAGATCATCGGCAAAAAAGACGGCCTCTCCAAAGTTCACGGCCTCTATATGATGGTCACCAAGAAGGAAGCGGTCTTCTTCGCGGACACGACAGTCACCATCGAGCCCACCGCTGAAGAACTGGCTGAAACGGCGATTCTCACCGCACGCAAGGCACGGCACTTCGATATCAAACCGCGGGTTGCCATGCTGTCATTCTCCAACTTCGGCAGCGCCGAGCACCCTCTTACCGTCAAGGTCAAGCGGGCGACCGAACTGGTGAAGAAATGGGCTCCCGAGCTTAACGTCGACGGTGAAATTCAAGCCAACGTCGCTCTCGACCCTGACCTGGTGGCCGCTCAGTACCCCTTCTCCGATCTCAAAGGCGACGCCAATATCTTCATCTTCCCGGATCTGCAGTCGGGCAACATCGCCTACAAGCTTCTGCACAAGCTTGGCAACGCCGAGCAGATCGGCCCGATCCTGATGGGAATGAAGAAGCCGGTTCACGTCCTGCAGCGCGGCGATGATGTTGCAGACATCGTCAACATGGCGGCGGTCGCTGTGGTCGATGTTCAGGAATCGATCGCCCAGGGCTGATCGAAACAAAAATCTCAAATCAAAAAGGGGTGCTTTCGGGCACCCCTTTTTATTTTCCTGATACACCCATCTCTGCTAGGATAGCGCGGTACAAATCATTTTGAGGAGATCACGACATGCGCTACCAGAGTACCCGCGGAAAGGTCAACGGTCTGTCTTTCAGGGAGGCCGTCCTGATGGGGTTGGCCGATGACGGCGGCCTTCTTCTGCCAGAGACCCTGCCGAGGCTGAGTTCCGGCGACCTTGAAAGTCTTTATCGGCTGGACTACCCGGAGCTGGCTTTTCAGATTATTTCCCATTTTGTTGACGATATTCCCTCGGCGGATCTGAGCCGTCTGCTCAATCGCTCTTATGCCGGCTTTACCCATCCGGATGTGACGCCGCTGGTCCATCGCGACGGGGTCTACATCCTGGAGCTTTTCCATGGGCCGACCCTCGCCTTCAAGGATGTCGCCCTGCAGTTTCTCGGCAACCTGTTCGAATACCTGCTCGAGAAAAGCGGCCAGACCATGAACATCATCGGCGCCACTTCCGGCGATACCGGCAGCGCCGCCATTCATGGCGTGCGCGGCAAGAAAAACATCAACATCTTTATTCTGCACCCGCAGGGCAAGGTATCACCGGTGCAGGAACTGCAGATGACAACGGTCACCGACGACAACGTCTTCAACCTTGCCGTCGATGGAACCTTCGACGACGCCCAGGCCATCGTCAAGGAGATCTTCGGCGATGTCGCCTTCAAGAACCGGCTCAATCTCGGCGCCATCAATTCCATCAACTGGGCCCGCGTGCTGGCGCAGGTGGTCTACTATTTCTACGCCTTCGGGCGCCTGCGCCGCGAGACCGGCTGCGAAAAGGCCTATTTCTCGGTGCCGACCGGCAACTTCGGAGACATCTTCGCCGGTTACATTGCACGGTCCATGGGCCTGCCGATTCACAAGCTGATCCTGGCCACCAACGAAAACAATATTCTCAGCCGATTCGTCGAGCAGGGCGATTACTCGCTGGGGTCCGTGGTCAGCACCCTCTCCCCGTCCATGGATATCCAGGTCGCCAGCAACTTTGAGCGCTATCTTTTCTTTCTTCTGCAGCGCGATCCCGAGGCTGTCAACAAAGCCATGGCCGATTTTAAAAAAGACGGCCGCCTGCACTTTTCGCCGGAGCAGATCGCACGGGTGCAGGAAGACTTCCTGGCACAGAGTGTCGACCGTGAACAGACGCTGGCCACCATTCGCGATTTCCACGCCGATACGGGGTATGTTCTCGACCCTCACACCGCGGTGGGCGTTCATGCAGGGCGCTGCCGGAGCGGTGGAGAATACCCGGTCGTCTGCCTGGCCACGGCTCACCCGGCAAAATTCAAAGAAGCCGTCGTGCAGGCCATCGGCCGCGAACCACAACGGCCGGAATCTCTCCAGGGTCTCGAAGAACGGCAGAAGCGCTGCCGCACAATCAGCGCCGACGCCGCAGCGGTTCGAGAGTTTATTGAACAAAACGCCTGCTGATCAGGCATAAAAAAAGCCGGCCGGGAAATCCCGACCGGCTTTTTTTATGCCTCTATCCACCTCGAGGGGGCCGCACACCTCTCAATATCTCAGAACAGGGTCCCCAACACTACGCCAACCGCGGTCAGCGGCCCGGAGTCACTGAGGCCATCGACCGTTTTCTCGACCTTGTTGAGGGTGGTGCGGGCATCGCGATAAATATCGTCCTCATTGATCAAGCGGCCAACAGTCCCCTCTCCGTCATCGATTTTGACGGCAATGCTGCGCACCCGTTTCATGGTTTCTGCCGTGTCCTCATATAATTCGTCCTCGTTGACCAGCCTGCCCAGGGTCCCCACCCCGCTATTGGCTTTCTCGGTCAATTCGCGGATATTGGCCATCGCATCGGCTGTCTGGGTGTGCAGTTCGTCATCAACCAGAAGTCGACCCAGCGTCCCCTCACCTTCTTTGAGGCGGGCAGCTATTTCGCGCACATGGCTCAATGCCTCGCGGGTTTCGACATACAGGCTTTCATCGGTAAACAGGCGCCCCAGCGTCCCCTCGCCCTCACGCAAACGCCCGGTGAGTTCCTTCAGGTCGGCTGAAATCAGTGCCACCTCTTCATAGAGACCGTCATCGTTGACCAGCTTTCCGAACGTGCCCTCCCCCTCATCGACCTTGCGCAGCACACTGCGCAGGTGTTCCAGGGACGCCGTCAACCCCTCTCGACCCTCAGCGACAAAGTCGCTCAACTCTCCCAGCGCCTTTTTCAAATTACGGTCCAGATCGGTGAGCATCTGGTCGATGCTGGTACTTTCGGTGGTCCGAACGGCAGACCCCGGTTCAAGGTAGGGTTGATCCTCCGAGCCGAAACTCAACCCAAGAAACTGCCCGCCGAGCAGGTTGGTCTGCTGAACCTTGGCGTAGCTGTCGGGCTTGACCGCTGTCCCTTCCTTAACCGCAAAAACCACACGGATGCGGTGATCTTCAAGCTCGATCGTTTTCACCTTGCCGACCTGAACGCCGGACAGACGCACCGGGTCGCCTTCGTTGAGGCCCACCAGGGAATCGAAATAGGCGACGTACTGGACCTGATCCTGAAAGGGCTTGATCTCTTCGACGAATTCAATCAAAACCGCCAGTGCAATGAGCGACAGCAGAAAAAACAGGCCAACTTTCTTTTCAGTAGACATGCTCATATATCAATCCCCCGCGATACCTTTCGTGGTGGTGTAGAGAAACTTCTTGATTGCAGGATTATCGCTCTTCCTGATCTCGGAAGGTGTTCCAACCTCGATAATGCGGCCTTCATTGATCATCGCCACGCGATCGGAGAGATGAAACGCAAAATTCAAGTCGTGGCTGACGATCACCGTCGTCAGGTTGACCTCTTTCTTCAGGCTCATGATCACCCGCGCCAGCTCATCCGATGTAATCGGGTCGAGCTCGGCGGTGGGCTCATCATAGAGAATCAGGTCAGGGTTCATGGCTAGGGAACGGGCGATGGCCACCCGCTTTTTCATGCCTCCCGAGAGTTCGGAAGTCATCATATTTTCTTTGCCTTCAAGCCCGACCAGTCGCAGTTTTTCTCCAATGATGCGCCGGATGCGGGCCTCGGTGCAGACGCGTTTCTCGCGCAGCCACAGGCCGACATTTTCCCCCACCGACAGGGAGTTGAACAGGGCCGAGGTCTGAAAGACCATGCTGTAGCGGTATTCTCGCGGCGTGTTCTTCTCTTTCGGTTCGAAGATATCGTGACCGTCGATATAGATGGTGCCGCTGTCGGGTTTTTCCAGCTTGACGATGTGCTTGAGCAGCACGCTTTTCCCCGTCCCGGAAGGGCCGATGATAGAGAAGGTTTCGCCCGGCTTGATCTCCAGGTTAATGTCCTTGAGAACATGCGTCTCGCCAAAAGACTTGTTGAGATCGACGATGCGTATCTCTACCCCGCTCGGTTCGCCGTAGTCTGGAATGCACTCACAACTTGCACTCTCCCTTTCGAAAACCGAGCCGGGAAAACCATGCAGCAGTTTTTCCATCAGGGACGGGGCGTGGTCGTGGTTTCCCTCTCCATTTTTATGTGATGCCATAACAGATATCCATCAAGAAAGAGTGAAAGCGTCGCAAAATTCAGAGGATGGCTAAGCAAAAATTTCGTCCTACAAGGCTTGGTGTTTTTTCAGGGGCGAAGGCATACATCAGGTATGTCGAGGTCCTGAAAAAACGCCGTAACGCCGTAGGGCGGAATTTTTGCGACGCCATCAAAGAGTAATGCGCGTCAGAAAATAATCGGCCACCATGATCAGCAAAAAAGCCATGACGACTGCGCGGGTTGTCGCGCGGCCGATGCCCCGTGCGCCCCCGGTGGTCTGAAAGCCGACATAACACCCGACATGGGCGATGATGCCGCCGAACACAAAAGCTTTCAGCAGGCCCTTGAAAATCTCAATATAGCTTAACGTCTGAACCATGTTATCAAAATACACGCTGAAAGGCACGTTGATTACGGGCGTGACCGAGCTGATCAACCCCCCGCCCAGGATACCGATGATAATGGAAAAGACGGTGATGGCCGGTACCGCCAGCAAACAGGCGATCATGCGCGGCATCGCCAGGTAACGCACCGGGTTGATTTCCAGGGTCTTGAGGGCATCGATCTCCTCGTACACCTTCATCGCCCCGATTTCCGCCGCCATGGACGAGCCGACCCGCCCCGCCACCAGCATGCTGGTCATGACCGGCCCCAGCTCCTTGACCATGGAGAGGCCGACAATGGCGCCGATCACGTTCTGCGTACCGTAAAGGGCAAGCTGAGTCCCGGTCTGCAGCGCCAGAACCATCCCCACGAAGAACGCCAGCAGCGCCGCAATCGGCAGCGTGTCGATACCGATATCGCTCATCTGCTTGAAGATCGCTGGCAGATTGCGCGGCGCCTCCTTGAAATAGAAGATCGTCTGCCACAGCAGTTTGAGCATCTCTCCGGTCGCCTGGGACAGAGAGAGAATCGTTCCCCCGATTTTTTCAAGCATTCGCCCAATCATGGTTCTTCCGTAGCTCCCTCCCAGGACCACCCCCAGGGAGTATAGAGAAAAGAGAGTTTTTTTTCACCCGCATCCCGGGTATAACGAATCAGCCCCTTGAGAAGGCGGAAATCACGGATTTCTCCATCCTGCCGTTCGTAGCGAAACAGGGGGAAAACCTCCATCGCGACATCATCACCACGCTGCTCACGCCAGAATAGATTCCACAACAGCGTCGAAGCCGAATTGCCCTGGCTGTCCCATTTGGCCGCGTACAAGGTCCACAGCGGGGTCCAGTTGCGCTCTATGGCCTCACTGCGCGGAAAAAACGGCCTGAGAAGCGAAAGAGTTGAGAAACTGCGCACCCCGTTTCGGTTCTCGAAGGTAAACAACGGCCAGAGCGCGACCCTTTCCTTGCGAGTGTACTCGGTTTCTTCAGCAATGAGGCGCTCTTCGTCATGGGCATAAAGAAAGAAGAGAATCCTGTTCTTCTCAACGACCAGATCATCGGTCGTCAACCGAGTCTCCAGAAAAAACGGCCACAGGTGCCAGGTGCGCTCCATGGCGCCGGTTCGCTCATAGGAATAAAACGGCAGAAACTTGCGTGACTCCTTGTAGGGCCCATTGGCGACGCGGATCAGCGGCCAGGGCATGTTCCATTCCTCAAAGCCTTTATCCCGGTCTACGACGTGACTGAAAAACGGCCAGAGCCAGGTCCGCCGGGTCAGCAGCGGTGAATCCTCTCGGATGTAGAAGGGAAAATACGCCTTGCGGTGCAGGGGGTTGTCACTGTCCTGCCGCAGATGCTCGTTGAAATATATCGGCCAGATCGCAAAACGCTTGCGGTAGTGCCCCTCTTTCTCCGACTGCCCGTAAAAAGGCCATAGCTTGAAGCCGCGCTCGTTCTCCCCCTCAATACGGGCATAAATGGGCCAGAGAATATTGGTGATTTGGGTATCGTCCTTGATGGTCTGGCCGTAAAGGGGGAAAAGGGCAAAACGGATTTCGTCCCGCCAGAAGCGCCCGACAATCCTGCCGCCGAAGGGAAAGAAGGCGAAGTAGCTGTCGTCGTCGGGAAGTTCACCATAAAACAGGAACGGGAACAGCATGAATTCGTCGTTGCTGCCCTGTTCACGCTCGCCGAAATCCAACTCCAGCAGGTGAAAAAAGTGGAAACGGTTCTTCCCCGGATCCTTCTGACGCCTTGCAAGGGGAAAAAGATATTCGGATAAAGACACCTCGTCTTCATGATCGCGGGCCCCGAAATAAAACGGCCGGATGCTGAATTCGGTTTCGGGACCTTTGCGCTCATATTTGATCAGCGGCCCGAGAATGTGAATGCAGCGGTAGTCGACGGCATCGGAGCGGCGGTCGTCAAAAAGAGGCCACAGGGTGGTGATCCGGTCCTCGCCGGATGCACCCGCCGGGAGAAACAGAACCAGGCCGATCACAATCGCCGACAGTGCGCTTGCCGCCCGGGCGAAAGATGTCATGCCGACACCTCTCCTTTGCGCGCTTACAGATGTCCCGCCAGGACAAATCACCCGGCGACCCTCTCGAGTCCTTCCTGGGCGGGCTTGTAATCGGCATCGATCTCCAACGCCTGCTGAAAAGCCTCGGCCGCGGACCGCAGATCGTAGTTCTTCTCCAGGCAAAGACCGTAAAAATGAAACAATTCAGGCGGCTGATACAGGGCCGTCAGATAGGCATTATCAAGCACTTCGCTCATCACGGCAAGGGCATCGTCGTAACGCTGTTCGTTATAATGTTCCGCCGCCTTGCTGATCCGCTCAATATCATCGACCAGGGGTTGCCCGGGGACATCATCCCGGTCGATGGCAGACAGACGCTCCTCAAGTCGGCTGCGGGCCTCGCCCTGCGGCAGGCGGTCAACCACCCCCTGCCAGCGCCGCGCCGCAGCGGAATAGTCTCCCAGCAGATAATCGATCTGTGCCAGATAATTCAGAGAGGTCAGATCCTCCACCCGCCCGAGTGCCTTCTGAAAATAATTCATGGCGCGAAGCAGATCGGTCCGGCAGTTCGCCAGCTCGGAGAACATGGTCCCCACCTGGTAATAGGCCATGCCGATCTGCTGCAGCAGGCCCGGGTTTTCCGGTTCGAGAAGCAGCAGAATTTTAAGCAGGCGAATTTTGCGGCGGATATACAGGGGGTCGACCTGACGGGCGTCGAGCATCACGATCTGCGAGCCGATTTCGGCCAGGTAATGGGGAAAGCCCTCGTTCAGAATGCGCGCATATTCGGCGGCGTGGGGGCAGTCGGGAAACTGGCGGAGATAATCAAAAAGTCCTTCGCCGATCTGATCATCCGAGAGATGTTCCCGATCGGCATCCTCCTTGCGCAGAGGCAGGGGGATCGCAGGCAGCTCCATCGGCTCGCGTTTGGGCCCGACTTCAATCGTCCGTCCGGGTTCGGGAGTCCACATCACAAAAAAGTCGGGCGACAAGGAAGAACTCATTATTTTTCAATCCCTTAAAGAAAAAAAGTGAAAGGATCAATTCAACTTGCGGGGTCGTAACTCCCATGTCAAGGGTGTTTGGCGCCAGGGAAGGCGCCAATCACACGGCCAGGGATGGCGAAAAGTGTCCCTTGTCATGGGAGTGACGACCCCACGCTGAAACGGTTATAAGTAGATATAGCGGCTGCGGTTATTCTAATACCGGCCGCCGGTATAAGTGCGGACGCCGGCATCCTCTCCAATCGTCTTGTAGATACGGATGTTGTCCCAGGGCTGATCCATGATGCCGTCGTGGATCGCCCAGCTGCGCCCCCGCACCGTCTTTTCCATCCCCGGCTGACGAAAAGGGGTGGATCCGTCGAGGCGCTGGAACAGAACACCGCCGGGCTGGAATTCGCGATCGATCCAGTGCATGAGCTGTTTGCCGGTCAGGTAGTCAAACCCGTACCCTTCATAGCGCACCGCGTTGTCGTAGGAAAGCGGCTCGGCCATGATGGTGTCGATCCCCAGCGAATCGATAAACCGCTCGAACTGGGCGAAAAACTGCGAAAACATCTTAAGGCCCCGGTGCACCTGGTTGGGCGCCAGCCCGGCCTGCATGGCGCGGATCTCTTCGGGGATGTTGCGCCGCACCGTGGCAAAGCAATTGTCGCGGCCGGCCTCGTCCACATCCACATTGAAGCGGGGCGAATCGAGATCGTTGATCAGGCAGAAGGACAGCTCGATCTGGCCGAAGGGAGTATCGGCAACCTCCACGAAAAACAGGCAGTCGCGATCCTGCGGCTGCATCCTTACCTCGATGCGCAGCAGCCCCAGCCCCTCGGGGCAGATAAAATGGACCTTTCGATGACCGTCAGCACCGCACAGCGTCGTTTCATCAATACCGAACTGGGTAAAAACCCGCTCCGGCACAATCTGCTGGTAGATGCGCTCTTTTTCCGCCACCGGCAGCCGGTTGATCTCCGCCAGCGAAAACAGCGGCAGCCCGTCAGGGTCCAGCAGATGCGAGGTTCCCAGGCGGCTCATCATCGCACAATCCCATGCAGAGGGAAAAAATTGCGGCGCAGAAACTCAAGCCTCTCCTCCAGGGCCTCCTCCGCCCTGCGATAATCGTCATCCAGGGGATGGTGAGGCAGATCCCGCAACCGCTGATCCGAAAAACCAAGAGAGGAGATCGTCTGGACAAAGCGCGGCGGCAGAAAATCCGGCAGCTCGATCCCCAGAATCGCCCCCCAGATCAGCGCCCAGCCGCGCGCGACATTGACCTTGTTGTAACCGCCGCCGCCCAGCGCCACCCACCGCAGGCCGCTGTCGCGAAACCAGCGCGCACAATACTCCAGGCTGGCAGTGGTCATTTCCAGCCGCGCCAGCGGATCGGTGCGCAACGTATCGACGCCGAGCTGGGTCACCAGAATATCAGGCGCGAACTTTTCGATCACCGGCGCCACAACCGCATCAAACGCGCGGCGGAACAACCGGTCATCCGCGTGACGGTAAAAGGGAACGTTCAGGGAGAACCCCTTCCCATCGCCTTCCCCCATTTCGTGAACATACCCGGTATGAGGGAAAAAATCATCCCCCGTTTCATGCATCGAAACGGTCAGAACCCGCGAATCTCTGTAAAAGGCTTCCTGAACCCCGTCGCCATGGTGCGCGTCCAGATCCACATAGGCCACGCGCAACCCGCGATCGAGCAGATGGCAGATCGCCACCACCGCATCGTTGAGAAAGCTGAAGCCGGAGGCACGGGCGACATGGGCATGATGCCACCCGCCGGCCATGTTGAACGCGATCCTGTTGCGCCCGTCCGCCACCCGACGCGCCGCCTCCAGCGTGCCACCGGTGCCGAGCAGGGCCCAATCATAAAAGCCGGGGAAGACAGGATTTTCCACATCGCCGAGGCCATAGAAAAAATTGGCCCTCGGGGTTTCATCCTGATTGAATTCCCGAAGAACATCAAGATAATCGGCACGATGAAACCGCGCGACCTCTTCTTCAGTCGCAACCGGGCACTCGACCACCTCGGTCGCCGGGTTGTCCAACAGCCCCAGCTCCTCGATCAGCTCATAAGTCAGGCGATACCGCAGCAGCTTGAACGGATGCTGCGTCCCGTAGGAAAAGTCGCCGAATCGACTTGAGTAGATAAATGCGCGCGATCTGCCCATGAAAGATCCTTAAAGCTCCTTTTTACACCGGCCCGCAGGCAAAGGTCAACCAGGATCGGGTCACCCGGCACTGGCAAAAACCTGCTTTTTCCTTGCTCCCGCCCACCGTTTACGCTAAGGTCGAACCATTCGTATTTACTGTGCATTGTGCATATTTCGATCAAGCGAGGAAAGATATGCTGGAAACAGCCTTTTTTGCCGCTCGACTAATATCAAAAGCCGCCACGGGTTCATGCCCGCTGGCGGCTTTTGTTGTTTCCGGCCAGACTTGATGCCTTCGCAAAAAAGCATCAAACTTTGACGCTCAGGTGCAATCAAGCGGACTGCGAACCCCCTGCCCGCCCTTGTTGAGTACGTGAGTGTAGATCATGGTGGTGCGCACATCCTGATGTCCCAGCAGCTCCTGCACCGTGCGGATGTCGTAGCCATCCTCCAGCAGGTGAGTGGCGAAGCTGTGGCGCAGTGTGTGACAACTGGCCGGTTTATTGAGCCCCGCCGAGCGCACGGCCTGTTTGACGGCATTTTGCAGGACGCTTTCACTCAGATGGTGACGACGCGTTTCACCGCTGCGCGGATCGCGGGAAAGCTTTGATGAGGGAAACAGGTACTGCCAGCCCAATTTTGCCGGGGCTGCCGGATATTTTCTCGCTAAGGCCTCTGGCAGATAGACGCGCCCGTACCCATCGGCAAGGTCGCGTTCGTGTAATTGCCGCACCAGGGCGATCTGACGTTGAAGAGGCTCAATGAGCGACTGCGGAAGCATTGTGCGCCGGTCCTTGTCGCCCTTGCCGCGTCGCACGGTGATCTGCCCATAACCGAAATCGATATCCTGCACGCGCAGGCGTAGACATTCCAGAAGACGCAGGCCAGAGCCATAAAGCAGCCCGGCCATGAGCCAGTGGGTGCCGGTGAGGCCGGTCAGCAGACGCTGCACCTCGTCGCGGGTCAGCACCAGCGGCAGTTTCTGGGGTTTCTTGGCGCGCACGACTTCGCCGAGATCGCCCAGGTCGGTTCCCAGGACCTGCTTATAAAGGAAAACCAGGGCATTGAGCGCCTGATTCTGGGTCGATGCGGCAACATTCTGCCGCACGGCCAGATAAGTTAAAAACTGGCGCACCTCATCCGCTCCCATTTCCTGCGGATGGCGCTTGTTGTGAAAGAGTATGAAGCGACGCACCCAGGCAGTATAAGTCTCTTCGGTGCGCAGACTGTAATGGCGGGTACGGATCGCATCTCTGACGCGATCCAGCAAACGTGGCTGGCTCATGTTTCCCCTCCCCAAAGGTTCTACATTGGAATGCATGGAATACCGGATGTGAGTTGTTCCTTCCGGCGCGTGACTTCAAACGGTATAACACGCAAGCGGTGTTGATGCAAGAAGTTGGTAACTGTTTGGAAATATTTAAATAAATCGATGGCTGGGTGAAAAGGACCGTGTTGTAACACGGCTTTTCGGCGGTCTAATCTATGTTAGAGGTTCACCAAAATTTCTTCTTCCCCGAGCCGGTCAAAAAAAGCGAAGACATCCTGTTTTCGAAATTTGCGCACAACGATTTGCCTTTTCGCATTTTGCGAAAACTTCTCAGCTACTTTTCGGTCCAGCGTCCAGGATATAGCCGTCTCTGCTTCTTCGGGGTGGTTCACCGCTCGATAAGCAGTCACCACGGCGGGCAGATTCCGCCAGCGTTGCCGCTCTCTCCCCTTCATGATCTTGTGTTGGCGCGGCCGATCTGCCAGAAAAAGCCCGCGCCAAAGATCTTGCTGTACTACGGTTCCGCCGAGTTTCCACAGCGTACCGAGCACGTTCCAGTAGTTGGCATCATCAATGATCCGGTGAGCGTTCCTGGCGAAATATTCAGCCATCAGCGGTTCCGGAACATTCATCATTTCTCGAAGAACTGCATTGTCGTTCGCGTTGGCCATTGCAAATCACCTCTAACCAATCAATCAACCGGATTCGCTACGCTCTCCGGTTATTTCGGTCGTTAGGATTAAGGAGAAGAATGGCGACACCAACACCAGAAACAGTTCAAGAGCAGATATCGTGGTCGTATGCGAACCTTGCGCGTGCGCACTCAGCCCTGGAGGATGGGGTCAAAAAATATCAACGGATACACCACATAATCCGCAACAGAACCTACCATGGGTTGCTGTCCGGAAAGATTGCCATGCGGTCGTTATATGACGATGAACGGCTGAAGATGACCGCGCCACAGGCGTGTTATTACTGCGGCGCGAAGGATAGTTTGGCGGTCGATCACCTCATACCGAGAATCCGTGGTGGGCCCGATGATGCGGATAACCTAATCTGGGCTTGCCGCAGTTGTAATAGCTCAAAGCAGGGCCGAGACATGCTGGTGTGGGCAACATCCAAGGGTTTCTTCCCATCGATACTTCTTCTTCGGCGATACACCAAAATTGTCGCTCGATATTGCGATCAAAACGGGTATATGAGCACACCCCTTTGTCAGCTTGTAGATGGGGATATGCCTTTCGATGTGCGACTACTACCGACCAAGTTCCCTCCCCTGGAAGAGCTCATGCTTTGGGTGCCGTCAGAGGGAGAAGAAAATCCTAACAATGCCTTCCACTCGGACGGGGATTCCGCTGCGCTACATCCCCGCCGGTGAAGGCTGGCGTTGTGCGGCCGGAAGATAGGCAGAAAGGTAGACATGGAAACATTGCAGAAGGGGAATTCGTACACCAGAACTGATATCAACAGAATCCTCGGCGGCGGCATCCAAGAGTATCTTCCGCATATGGACGGCCAGGTCGTCTGTGCCTGCCTGAAGGAGAGTATGAACCCGGGCATTCCAGACGTCATCCTGGTCGGCGAAGGGGTCAACGTCGTCCGGTATGCCAAGGTATTCGCATCACAGAAGCAATTCGTACCGGTCTTCATAAAGCGTGAATCTAACGAATGGATCTACGTAGGCAACTACAGGGTGCGAAATGTAAATGAAGAGCAAGGTCATGTAAAGGCTCTAGCGGCAAAGGCGGGTCGCAGTGACCTCGTCATGGTTCTGTATTTGGAAAGGCAACCAGAATAGCAATGCACGCCGCGCAGCGGCGTCTTGTCGTAGAGTAACTTGTTGTTCGCCTCCAAATCGGATAAGTTTGCTGTCGCAGCCGGAATGAGGAGGCCGATTTATCACTGGTGTGATCAGCGACAATTAAATCTCCCGTCCGGCGACAATTATAATTCCCGAAATTTTTAGGGGATTGTAAGCTTCCGCCCATCTTTAAAGAAAGGATGGCGGATGGTCACCGATCAACAAGTAAGGAGGTTATTCAAGCTGATGAAAACGCAAACCACAGGCTGCGTTGCCGCTGCCAAGGCCGGCATGGATGAAAAGACCGCCCGCAAGTACGTGAAGGCGGGCAACCTACCCAGCGAGCTCAAGGTTGAGCACACCTGGCGAACCAGAACGGACCCCTTTGAGGCCCATTGGGAGGACATTCGTGAGAAGCTTGCCGATAATCCGGGGCTGGAGGCCAAGACCCTCTTCGAGGATCTCCAGCGCCGCTTTCCCGGCGTCTTCTCAGACGGCCAGCTGCGCACCCTGCAGCGTCGCGTGAAGCGGTGGCGGGCCCTGGAAGGTCCCTCCAAGGAAACGTTCTTCCCTCAGCTGCACCGCCCCGGCGAGCTGGCCCAGTCCGATTACACGCACATGGGCAAGCTCGGCATCACCATCGCCAAACAGCCCTTCGACCACCTCATCTATCACTTCGTGCTCACCTACTCCAACTGGGAAACCGGCAGCATCTGCTACTCGGAGAGCTTCGAAAGCCTCAGCGAGGGGCTGCAGGCGGCGTTGTGGGAACTCGGCGGCGTGCCACAGGCTCATCAGACGGACCGGCTGACGGCGGCCGTGCACAACGCCCTGCACCAGGAAGAATTCACCCAACGCTATCAGGCTCTGCTCAGGCATTACAACCTGAGTGGTCGCAAGACGCAGGCCGCCAGCCCCAACGAGAACGGCGACGTGGAGCAGAGCAACTACCGTTTGAAGAGGGCGGTTCGCCAGGCCCTCCTTCTGCGCGGCAGCTTCGACTTCGAGAGCATCGAGGAGTACCGGCGCTTTTTGCGCGAGCTCTTCACCAAGCTCAACCGCGGTCGCCGCGAGCGTTTTCTGGAGGAGCAACGCATACTGCGCCACCTGCCACAAAGGCGGCTGGAGAGCTGTACGCGCCTTGAGGTCACGGTCAGTCGCGCAAGCACCATCCGGGTCAGCAACAACACCTATTCCGTCGAAAGCCGCCTGATCGGCGAGAGCCTACAAGTTGAGCTTTTTGCCGACCATCTCGATCTTTTCTACGCTCAGAAGCGCGTGGACTCGATGCCTCGCCTGCGCGGCAGGTGCCGGCATCTTATCAACTACCGCCACGTCATCGATCAGCTGCAGCGAAAGCCTGGAGCCTTCGAGAATTACCGCTACCGCGAGGAGATGTTTCCCGGCAGCTGTTTCCGGCTCGCCTATGACGAGCTCAAAGAGCGCCACACCCAGCAAGTGGCCGCTCGCGAGTACCTCAAGATACTGGCGCTGGCGGCCAAAGAGAGCGAAGTGGCGGTTGCTGCGGCCCTGGACGAGCTGTGCGGGCATCAACCCGTCACGGCACAGGCCGTGGAGGAGTTGGTGCACGCACAGCAGATTGCCTCGCCTGTGACCGAGATCGGAGTCGCCGCAGTCGACCTTCTCAGCTACGATCGCCTATTGTCCGGGCAGCAGGAGCTGGCCCATGCAATCTGAGAAGGAGAAAGCAGCCCGCCTGCACCGCCACCTGACCGAACTGCACCTGCCCACCATCCGGCGCTGCTATCAGGAGAGCGCAATCGCAGCGCGCCGGGACAACTGGGAGTACGAGAGCTACCTGCTGGAGCTGGCCGAGCGCGAGCGCGAAGAGCGCCGTAACGCCAGGACCGCGCGCCTGCTCAAGGACTCGAAACTGCCGCTGGAGAAAAACCTCAAGGCGTTTGACCGCAAGCGATTGCCTCGTAAGGTCGATACACAGCTGACCCAGCTGCTCAAGGCGACGTTTCTCGATCATAAGGAAAACGTCCTGGCCTTCGGCAATCCCGGCAGCGGCAAGACCCATCTGCTGTGCGCGGTGGCCCAGGAGCTCATTTATCAGGGCCGGCAGATACGCTTTATGCCCTGTAACCTGCTGGTGCAGGAGCTTCTGATCGCCAAGAGGGATCTGACGCTGGCCCGCGTGCTCAAGCGCTACGCAAAATACGAGGCGCTGATCATCGACGACATCGGGTACGTGCAGCAAAGCCGCGAGGAGATGGAGGTCCTCTTCACCCTGCTGGCGGATCGCTATGAGCGTAGCAGCATCATGCTCACCAGCAATCTGCCCTTCTCAAAATGGGAGCAGATCTTCAAGGATCCCATGACCACAGCGGCGGCCATTGACCGACTCGTTCACCACAGCGTGATTCTGGAGCTCAATATGCCCAGCTACCGTTTGGAGCAATCACAAAAGGCGCAGGCCCTGACTGAGCCACACCAAGAGACCCTTTAGGAGCAAACCCCATGAAATGCTTAGCCTACAACCCCCAGAAAGGCCGCCTGGAGACGCTTGAGGTGGAGTTCACACCTGAGAACACGACACGGTTTCTGCGTTGCGGCAGTGGTTGCGTCACTGCGATCACCGACTGTAACGGTGGGTTGCTCATCAAGTCGGGCTTCGACCACCCGGTCTACCTGTATGACGTATCCAGAGCGGACATCGGGTACAGCCAGAAAAAGGCCAGAGAGCTTCAGCAGCAAAACATCTAGCAGAGCCGCAAGCGGCGGCGGCAAAAAGTCCCAACAGCCACCGTCGTCAACAGCTCTCAAGAAACGGGAATTTTAATTGTCGCTGACCCGGAAAAATAGTTGACGTTGATCACTGGTGCCTTTGTGCCCGTTGAATAGCATGGTCCGGGAACTGGCGATTTTGTCATTGGTGAAGCGTTTTGCTATCCCGTTCAGAAGAGAGCCGCATTCGACAGTTCCCCTTTTCGGTCTGCCTTATTTCTCCAGGAGGCCGTAGTCATGAAGCAGAAGAAGACATCCAAGAAAAAGCCTATGCGGTTACCGAAGCATCTGGTGCATCTCAACGCCTGTGCTGCCGGAATTGACGTCGGCTCCAAGAGTCATTTTGTAGCGGTCCCCGAGGGGGCAGATCCCGAACCGGTCCGCGAATTCTCCACCTTCACCGATGACCTTGAGCGTTTGGCCGATTGGCTTCTCTGCTGTGGCGTTACCACGGTCGCCATGGAGTCCACTGGGATCTACTGGATCCCGGTCTTTGAGATTCTCGAAAGCCACGGCTTCGAGGTGAGGCTGGTCAACGCGCGGCATGTCAAGAATGTCCCTGGTAGAAAGAGCGACGTCCTGGACTGCCAGTGGTTGCAGCAGTTGCACACCTATGGCCTTCTGCGCGGGGCGTTTCGTCCTGCAGATCAGGTGTGTGCGCTTCGCGCCTATGTCCGGCAAAGGGCGACGCTGGTCAAGATCTCCGGGTCTCATATCCAGCACATGCAAAAGGCGATGGCCCAGATGAATCTGCAACTGCATAACGTTGTCAGCAACATCACAGGAGCAACCGGGATGCGCATCATCAAAGCGATCCTGGAGGGGGAGCGCGATCCCGACACATTGGCAGCCTTGCGGGATAATCGCTGCAAGAACGACGCGAAGACCATCGCTCGCTCTTTGCAGGGCAATTTCCGGCCTGAACACCTCTTCTCCCTGCAGCAAGCTGTAGAACTGTACGAATTCTATCTGGCTAAGATAAACGAGTGTGACCGGCAAATACTGGCCCAACTCAAATCTTTCGATGCCATAGGTACCGAGGGCGATTCTGGTGACGACAAGCCACCAGCGAGCATCGATGAAGCTTTGATGCGCATATCCGGCGTTGATCTGACGGAAATTGACGGAATCGACACCACCTCTGCCCTGAAAATCATCGCTGAAATCGGCATAGACATGAGCCGCTGGAAAACCGATAAACATTTCACTTCCTGGATGTCGTTGGCTCCGGGAGCGAAGATTAGCGGCGGTAAGGTCCTGAGCAGTGCCACCCAAAAGAACGCCAATCGGGCAGCGCAAGCTTTCCGCATGGCCGCCTTTAGCTTGACCAGATCAAAGAGCTACCTGGGCAGCTACTTCCGCCGCATGAAGGCAAGGTTGGGCGCACCCAAGGCCATAACGGCAACCGCCCGAAAGATTGCGACCATAGTCTACAAAATGCTCAAAAATCGAACATCATACATCGACCTTGGCCAGGACTACTACGAGGAGCGATACCAGTCGCGACTCGTACAAAACCTGAAGCGCAATGCCAAGCACCTCGGATTCGAACTTGTTCCGACCGAGGGCAAAATTGCCGCTTTGTAACAACCTGAATTTAAAAGAACCAGGGTTAAGTTACTCAGAAGACAATTCAAGGCGCACAACCATAAAATCAACCGGACGGAATGGGCTATCCGACTTTCTCGAAAAAATTCGGTGGTGTGCAAAGGTCGCACGCCGCCGGTTATCATGAACCGTTAGATGCCCCATGTGCTCACAGCCTCTTCAAAAGAACAAGACTGCTCATTTTTAAAGGATTAGTTTAATCTTTCGAAAAATATATACATTGGAGAAAACTGTGAAAAACTGGTTATTCTTATCCGCTGCTATTATTTGTGAAGTAATTGCAACATCTAGTCTTAAGTCTAGTGAAGGTTTTACTAAAATCGCCCCATCGCTGCTTGTTATTATTGGCTATGGCGCTGCTTTCTATTTACTTTCACTTACTCTGAAATCAATCCCTGTTGGTATTGCATATGCAATTTGGTCAGGGCTTGGCATAGTTTTAGTAACTCTAGTCGCATGGTTCATGCACGGGCAAAAACTTGACCTTTGGGGGTATGTTGGCATGGGTTTAATCGTTGGTGGCGTTGTTGTTCTCAACTTGCTTTCAAAAACCAGTGCACATTAGTCCAGTATGCATCTAACAAGTTGCACCAGTCGGAAAACCTCCGCTCCGCGGCTTTGTATTCGCTTCGCTCATTGTTGCACAAAGCCACTACACTACGGTTTCCGCTGTGCAAGGCGTTAGCTTCCCTGAGAGAATTATGCGAAAAGTTAAACAAGAAGACGGATGGGAAGTGCATGAGATTCTTGATCCGAATCAGATTAAGAGGATCACAAAGTACTTCCATAAAAGAAAAAGAGCTCCTCGAATAGAGCTAAAAGATAAAATTTCACAACAGTTAGCGGGGTACGCGCTAATTGAAAAAGATCTTTGGAATGTTCTGGTATGGCTCGAAGAAATAGATGAATTGTATTTAGAAGAGCGTAGGAACTCTCCTCAAATTTCACCAGACCGAAAAACCTACAACCTTGTTAAAGATCTGTATGTCGCAGCATTAACATTTTATGGGAAATGCTTTACTACCTGCGAAGGTCGGAAAATCAAACTGGAGAGGAAGATGCTGGACGAAAAGTACTGGGAGCGTCATGACAAAATTATGCACATGCGCCGCAACTTTGCAGCTCATAGCGGTGCGGATAATTTTGAAGAAGTAAAAATCGCCTTGGTTCTTTACCCGAACAAAAGATCAAATGAAAAGCCGAAATTATACAGAGAACTCATGCAACCTGATTTTTCTGATGCCCCCGACATTCCCTTTACAGAAGTAGTAAAAAGTTTGAGGCTAGCGGTTTTGCGAAAAATCAGCCAGATCGAAGATAGGGTTTACGAGAAAGAGATATTACCTAAGGGTAAAATGTATTGGTATGAAAAAGCTAACCAATAAGGATTGATACGACCCGAAGGCGTCGTCTCAATCCATTGTTCAAGAAGCCCGAGTTTGGGCACGATCTTTCAATATAGGGGATTGGTTTTCAGGTGGGGGGGGGGCGATGGCCCGGGTGGGGGAGAAATGAACCTGCCAATGGGGCCTTGCGAGCCCCTTGACGGCGCCAAGAGGGCAAATGCTAGTAAAAATACCCTCGGATTTCCTGCCAAGTTACCTCATTTTTAGCACGTTGGGCGCACCGGTGCCTTCCTGCTCAGAAAGAGGTTCTGGGCAGACCATTGAGGGCCCGACATGGGGTTTTGGAGAGGTGCAGGGTGTTTCTACCCCGTCCGCGCCCGCTTCTCAGGTTTGCGTTTCGGTGGCAAGATCAGACGGTACCCCTCAAGTTCTTTCCCACACTGCCGACAGCTTAACGGCGGTTGTGGTTCCGGCATCACCTTCGGTACCGTGACGGCAAAGCCGTGGGCAATCTGAATGCGGGCGCGAACCTCCGCAAGAGGCATGCGGCATCCAGGGCTCAAGAAACCGTAGTAGCGCACCTTCATAAAGCCCCAGGGCAGCACATGTTGCAGGAACAGTCGGAGGAACTCCAGGGCGGACACTTCGCGGGTGCGTGGTCGACTGCTCCCCTTCTTCTTGTAGCTGAAGGTGACCCGGCCCTTTTCCACCGAAACGATGCGACTGCTGGAGATCGCCACACGAAAGACGTAGGGCGCCAGATACTTCAGCGAACCTTCGGCGTCGCCGACGGCCTGGCAGTTGACGTTCCAGTCGGTTTTCCATACGCTGCTGGGGATCTCGCCGAGCCGACCGGCCTTCTTGATGCGCTCGCGGAACTTGGCGCGAACGATGAGTGAGAGGGCCTGAACCGGCAGGTAGAACTCGTTGCGCGATGGCATCCATTGCCCGGTGCCCGAAGCGATAGCCCCGCCGGTCACCACATAGTGGATGTGCGGGTGATACTGTAGTTGGCGGCCCCAGGTATGCAGCACGCCGAAGAACCCCGGCAGGTCGCCCCCGATGAAGCGGGAATCCTTGGCCAACCGCTTCATCGCCTCCGAAGAGGCAGCGAACAGCGCTGAGTAGGCCAGCCGCTGGTTGCTGCGCATAAAGGGACGCAACGGCTCGGGGACGGTGAAGGTCAGCATAAAATGCGCCCCCGGCATCTGGCGTTCCAGCTGCCGTTCGAGCCACTGGCGGCCCTTGCGATACTGGCAGATCGGGCAGTGACGGTTGCCGCAGCCCAGATGGAGCACGTGGTCCTCGCCGCAGTGCTCGCAACGGTAAATGGTGGTGCCGCTCTCAGGAGTCCGGCAGCGTAAGATCGCTTCGATCACCTTCCGGTGCTGGGGCGGGACCTTGGCACCGTGTTGCTGAAGATATTCGGGGCCGTAGCTGCGGAAGATCGCTGTCAGCTTATCCATGGAAGAGGCCCTCCATGAGAGTGTTGATCAGCGCGCAGGCATCCTCGTTCCCCTTCTGGGTCAGGTGCAGGTAAATCAGGGTGGTGTCGAGGGAAGAATGGCCAAGATACTTTTGGATGACGCGGATGTTGACGCCCTCCTCAAGCAGATGGGTCGCGTAAGAGTGGCGCAGGGTGTGGATCTTGACCTCTTTTTTATGGATGCCCGCCTCGCGCACGGCGTTCTTCATGGCCCCCTGAACGCTGCTGACAGCCATGGGGGATTGAGATTTATGAGCATTCTTGCCGTTGCGCCCCAGGGCCGGGAAGAGCAGGCGCGGATGACGGTGAGTCGCCCAGTATTTGCGCAACAGCTTGTAGGTGCTCATCGGTAGCGGCACATAGCGGTCCTTGGCCCCCTTGCCGCGATAAACATGAATCATCATGCGCTGCTTGTCGATGTCGGAGACTTCTAGATGCAGGGCCTCCTGCAGACGCAGGCCGCAGGAGTAGACGGTGGTGAGAAAGACGCGGTTGTGAAAGGCATAGACGCAGGCCAGAACGCGCTGCACCTCCTCGCAGCTGAGTACAGTCGGCAGGCGTCGCTCCTTCTGGACATGCAGGTATTCAAAGGTGCGCCATGAGCGATCGAGGACGTTGGTAAAAAAGAAGCGGATCCCGGCATGGCAGATGCGCATGGTGCCGGGAGACCACTCGTCGATATTGATGCGATGGAGGAAGTAGTCCTGCAGTTCGGTCTCGGTGATGGCATCGGGAGTTTTCTCGTAAAACTCCACCAATTTGCGCACCGAGCGGGTGTACATCTGCTGAGTTTTGTCGCCTTTGCCGGATAGCTGTAGGGCCCGCATCGATTGTTCGTACCAGTCGGTCATCATAATGGTTCTCCTTTCCACAGTTGAGGTTTCGCCGCGGAAGACGGCTTGTGGATATGAAAAGCAGATGATCGACTGGTACGGAAGTATTTTTTAGGAAAAATGAGACGGTAGGAGGGGGAGAGCAGGCGAGAAGGTGTTGATTTTAGGAACTTCTGCCGCGAAGCGGCTTACTTGAACAAGTAAAGGCAGCGGACGCGTAAACGCGCCGCTGCTTTAGGCGTTATCTGTAAATGAAACGAATCACCTATTCAACGCGCAAAGGAGGTAAAAAATGTTCAAAAAGGTGTTGAAGGCAATTGTGTTTATTTGTCTCGTTGCATTATTTACAGGGTGCGTTGCCGCACGTCATGCGTCAGATACACAGGAAGGGCTGCGAGGGGATAAATTGACTGTGGGGACAGTCCAAAAAGAAATCAAGAAAGGGATGTCTGGTGCAGAAGTAGCGGCTGCTCTTGGTTCGCCAAATATTGTTACTACTGATGAACAGGGTCGTGAAGTCTGGATTTATGACAAAATATCTACTGATAGAGTTCAATCAGAAAGTTCAGGTTATGGAACTTTGATTTTGCTTGGCTATCGTGGAAGTGCTGGTTCATCCTCAACAAGTCAACAAACCCTCACTATAATAATTAAGTTCGACAATGACAAAAAGGTGCGTGATTTTGCATATCATACATCACGATTTTAAGGGGGCAGGAAGATGAAAAAGTTTTTATCAATATTTCTTGTCGGCGCTTTTCTTGTAGCCGGGTGCCAAACAATACCAAAAGATGCTTTAACCTTAAGTCCTGAGTCTCTTGCAGAACGTCAAATGCAAACGCGGAAGTACGAAACTAAAGATGAGGGGAAAATACTCGCCGCTTGTGCTGGGCTTCTTCAGGATATGGGATTCAATATTGATGAAAGCGAAACAAATCTTGGTTTAATAACAGCATCTAAACAAAGAAGTGCTGAAAATGCAGGGCAAATCGTCACAGCAGTTATAGTTGCAGCTTTGGGCGGGGGGGCAATGGCAGTCGACAAAGAACAAAAAATGCGGGCGAGTGTAGTAACTCGCCCTATAGGGGACCAGGAAAATTATATAGCTGTGAGAGTAACTTTCCAGCGTATTGTTTGGAATACACAAGGGCAAGTAACTAAGTCGGAGAGTATAATTGATCCCGCAGTGTACCAAGAATTTTTTGATAAGCTTTCAAAAGCAATTTTTCTGGAGGGACAAGAAATATGAAAACAAAATTGTCGCTTTTATTAGTCGCATTAGTTGTTTTTCTTACAGGGTGCGCAACAACCCAACAACGCCTTCTTGATTCTGAAGCGAGTCAAGTTCAACTGAGGAGCATTCAGACACGAGCTTTTGATACAACAGATAAAGAAAAGACATTAAGAACTGTAATGGCAACACTGCAAGATTTAGGATTTGTGCTCGACAAAGCAGATGCAACCCTTGGAACCGTCAGTGCTACAAAATTGAAGGGTTATGCACTCCGCATGACGGTAACAGTTCGACCGCGAGGGACAACTCAGCTTCTCGTGCGTGCTAATGCACAGTATAACGTACAGCCGGTTACGGACCCGGAGCCATACCAACAGTTTTTTGCAGCGTTAGAAAAAGCGATGTTCTTAACTGCTCACCAAGCTGATTAAAACTAAATCAGATAACAACCGCATCAACTCGGACTGGCAATTCCGCTACGCTCCATTGCCATCCGGTTATGCGGAGCGTTAGCAGTGGGAGAACTCAGCGCACTAGGGACAAGGGGCGCACCTTGATAAACTACGGCTATTAGCCGCATTAGCAGGAGCGAATAATGGCAAAAATAATTAAGTATCAAAAACGTAGAACCGCACCATTGCGGATTGAGGATGCCTCCCATCCTCAAGTGAGTCTCCATCTGGGAGACTCACTCGAGAAATATGGCGAGTGGCCTACTCCCACAGCAATTGTTTCGGACGGCCCTTATGGGCTCGCGAAATTCCCAGGTGAGCCGAATGGCGTCGAGAGTTTGGCAGAGTGGTATGCGCCTCACATCGCTGAGTGGAGCAAGAAGGCTAGCGCCGACACGACCCTGTGGTTTTGGTGTTCTGAGCTTGCTTGGGCTGAAGTTCACCAGGTATTGAAGTTGCATGGCTGGAAGTATAGGGCGGCACACATATGGGATAAAGGCATTGGGCATGTTGCCGGTAACTGTAACGGAGACACGATCAGGGGCTTTCCTGTCGTAACCGAGATTTGCGTGCAGTATGTACGAGAAGTGCAGCTTCGTGATTATGACGGAAAGCCTTGCTCAATTAAAGAATGGCTCAGAAGTGAGTGGCAAAGAAGTGGATTGCCTCTCTACAAAACAAATGAAGCATGTGGCGTTAAGAATGCCGCAACACGGAAGTATTTTACGCAGTGCGATTTATGGTACTTCCCGCCGCCCGAGAAGATGGAAATGTTGGCCAAGTATGCTAATGCAAATGGCCTAGATACAGACCGCCCATATTTTTCTCTTGATGGTAAAACACACCTTACAGCAAGAAAATGGGAACGCATGAGGGCTAAATGGAATCATGTGCATGGCATCACCAATGTCTGGCAAGAGCCGGCAGTTCGAGGCAAAGAGCGAATCATTAGAAAGGGCATGCAATCGTTGCATGCCAACCAGAAGCCATTGCGGCTAATGGAGCGGATTATCGGAGCCTCAACTGATCCAGGCGATGTGGTCTGGGAGCCCTTCGGGGGGCTTTGCTCAGCTACCGTCGCATCTCTACGAATGGGCAGGCAATGTTACGCGTCCGAACTTATTCCCGAGTACTTCGATGCGGCTTCGGAAAGAATAAACGCCATCTATCAGGAGCTTCCACTGTATGAGCGAAAGCGAAATTCCTAGTCCGCCTACGGCTACCGCGCCAGAGGAAAAATGGGCTCATTATGAATTGTTTGTGGCCGTCAAGAAGGCTATTTATTCATTGCCTTCACGTTTCGAGAGTACTCTTAACATTGACGGCGTGTTAGCAACGGATTTGTTTGCGTTCAACTCGTCGCTTGGTGCGACTATTGAACAGCAGGTTGTAAACTCTTTAAACAAATTGAGAGGGGTGTGGGATCCAGAGCAGCGATACGCGCTCTATGAATTCGAGCGGCAACCGCAAACATTCCCTGACGTGGTTTTGAAAGCCAGTGCGCCGGATGTAGAGCCCGACGTCCTTTTGGGTATCGAGCTCAAAGGATGGTATGTGCTTGCCAAAGAAAAGGAGCCCAGCTTTCGTTATAAAGTGACGCCTGCTGTCTGTGCGCCAGCGGATCTTTTGGTCGTTGTCCCTTGGGCGCTTTCGAATGTGATTTCCGGATCACCAATAGTCTTCGAACCATTTCTAATGGGTGCAAGGCACGCTGCGGAATATAGAAATTGGTATTGGCAGCACAAACGAAAGGGAACTTCCAGTAGAGATATTCAGCTGTCTTCAGTGGCTCAGTTTTATCCGACTAAATCGGACATGATCTCCGACCGCCCGGAGAGTGATGGAGGCGGTAACTTTGGGCGGTTGGCACGCGCAGGTGTTATGGAGGACTACATAGCCGAACTATTCGAAGAGAAGCTGGCGGGAATTCAGCTCGCAGCTTGGCAACAGTTCCTTGCGATATTTACTGAAAGCGCTACTGATAAGGATGTCGATGCAGCCCTCCAACGCATCGCGAAAACTACCGCAAGCGCGACAGGTAATCCTGAAGCCTCTAAGCTGCTGGCAGATAAGTTTCGTGAAATTGCGAACCTTATCGAAACTAACTGCTAACAAAAGCGTCAACTCGGACCGGGCTTTTCGCTCCGCTCTAAGCCCGGCCGGTTACGCTTGGCGTTAACTTCTTGGAGGTCGCAACGAGATGGATGTTGGTAACTGGATTTCGGTCTTTATGGCCTTGATTGCAACAGCGTCTGTAGTGGTCACATACGCTGTCTTTCGGTCATCAACTGATCCGGTCGTTATCGTCTATGCCGATCCTGATATTAAACGACCTTCCATTGTAAATCTGATTATCAAGAACATCGGTAATGGTGCTGCTCACAGCATAAAATTTAAACCGACTAGGCCACTTCCCTACGAAGCTTTCAGCATAGAGGTGCCAGAGAAAATGCCCGAGTCTATGGAGGTTGGCCCCATCGTCACTGGCATTCCATTTTTAGCACCAGGGCAGCAGATCACGCTAACTTGGGGGCAATACGGCGGTCTTTACAAATATATCGGTGATGAACCGATACAAGTTGAGGCCCAGTATTATGCGGTCGGAAAGCCAAGATTTTACTCTAGACGGTTGAGCGCAACATCGTCTCTCGATGTGCGGACATTTGAGCGTAGTGAATCCGCAGAACACGGGTACGGGCCAAACTTGGTAAAAGAGCTTAAGGCTCTCAACAAATCGTTTGTCTCAGTCAGTAAGGGCGTTTAACAAATTGCTGACCGAGAAAAAAGTTAACAATCGCAGGCACAGCGACGGCTTTTTCATTGCGGCTGCGCCTCCATTACAAAGCCGCGCGTGCTGCGGGCGTTATGTGCAATAAGAAAAGGAGATGTCGTGCAAGGCACTGTAAAATGGTTCAGCTCAGAGAAGGGTTACGGCTTCATTACATCTGAAGGCGGAGAAGATTATTACTTTAATGTTCAGAGCATCAATGGCGCATCGTTACCGTCAAATGGCGATTCGGTTCAGTTTGAGTCAAAGCCTGGAAATAAAGGGCCAAGAGCAATCAATGTCACAATTACTGCGAAAGTGCCCTCGCAAAATACTCGGCCTGCTGATGACAGAATCAACTGTCCAAGTTGTGGTAAAAAAATTGTTCCTAGAATCATTACTTATCGAGGTAGCCCAGAAAAGTCGGTTTGCCCCTATTGTGCTGCAACAGTAAAAACATTCAGTAATTGCTTCATTGCTACTGCTGTTTATGGTGATCCTTCGTGTTACCAAGTAAGAGAGCTGCGCAAATATCGAGACAACACGTTACTAAAAAATGTCGCGGGCAGAGCTTTTGTGAAGACGTATTACAAAACATCACCAGCAATAGCCAGCTGGTTAATAACTAAACCTGCTTTATCAAGCCAAGTGCGGGCAGTCCTAAACTTTGCAGTAAAGCACATAACCAATAAGGATTGATACGACCCGAAGGCGTCGTCTCAATCCATTGTTCAAGAAGCCCGAGTTTGGGCACGATCTTTCAATATAGGGGATTGGTTTTCAGGTGGGGGGGGGGCGATGGCCCGGGTGGGGGAGAAATGAACCTGCCAATGGGGCCTTGCGAGCCCCTTGACGGCGCCAAGAGGGCAAATGCTAGTAAAAATACCCTCGGATTTCCTGCCAAGTTACCTCATTTTTAGCACGTTGGGCGCACCGGTGCCTTCCTGCTCAGAAAGAGGTTCTGGGCAGACCATTGAGGGCCCGACATGGGGTTTTGGAGAGGTGCAGGGTGTTTCTACCCCGTCCGCGCCCGCTTCTCAGGTTTGCGTTTCGGTGGCAAGATCAGACGGTACCCCTCAAGTTCTTTCCCACACTGCCGACAGCTTAACGGCGGTTGTGGTTCCGGCATCACCTTCGGTACCGTGACGGCAAAGCCGTGGGCAATCTGAATGCGGGCGCGAACCTCCGCAAGAGGCATGCGGCATCCAGGGCTCAAGAAACCGTAGTAGCGCACCTTCATAAAGCCCCAGGGCAGCACATGTTGCAGGAACAGTCGGAGGAACTCCAGGGCGGACACTTCGCGGGTGCGTGGTCGACTGCTCCCCTTCTTCTTGTAGCTGAAGGTGACCCGGCCCTTTTCCACCGAAACGATGCGACTGCTGGAGATCGCCACACGAAAGACGTAGGGCGCCAGATACTTCAGCGAACCTTCGGCGTCGCCGACGGCCTGGCAGTTGACGTTCCAGTCGGTTTTCCATACGCTGCTGGGGATCTCGCCGAGCCGACCGGCCTTCTTGATGCGCTCGCGGAACTTGGCGCGAACGATGAGTGAGAGGGCCTGAACCGGCAGGTAGAACTCGTTGCGCGATGGCATCCATTGCCCGGTGCCCGAAGCGATAGCCCCGCCGGTCACCACATAGTGGATGTGCGGGTGATACTGTAGTTGGCGGCCCCAGGTATGCAGCACGCCGAAGAACCCCGGCAGGTCGCCCCCGATGAAGCGGGAATCCTTGGCCAACCGCTTCATCGCCTCCGAAGAGGCAGCGAACAGCGCTGAGTAGGCCAGCCGCTGGTTGCTGCGCATAAAGGGACGCAACGGCTCGGGGACGGTGAAGGTCAGCATAAAATGCGCCCCCGGCATCTGGCGTTCCAGCTGCCGTTCGAGCCACTGGCGGCCCTTGCGATACTGGCAGATCGGGCAGTGACGGTTGCCGCAGCCCAGATGGAGCACGTGGTCCTCGCCGCAGTGCTCGCAACGGTAAATGGTGGTGCCGCTCTCAGGAGTCCGGCAGCGTAAGATCGCTTCGATCACCTTCCGGTGCTGGGGCGGGACCTTGGCACCGTGTTGCTGAAGATATTCGGGGCCGTAGCTGCGGAAGATCGCTGTCAGCTTATCCATGGAAGAGGCCCTCCATGAGAGTGTTGATCAGCGCGCAGGCATCCTCGTTCCCCTTCTGGGTCAGGTGCAGGTAAATCAGGGTGGTGTCGAGGGAAGAATGGCCAAGATACTTTTGGATGACGCGGATGTTGACGCCCTCCTCAAGCAGATGGGTCGCGTAAGAGTGGCGCAGGGTGTGGATCTTGACCTCTTTTTTATGGATGCCCGCCTCGCGCACGGCGTTCTTCATGGCCCCCTGAACGCTGCTGACAGCCATGGGGGATTGAGATTTATGAGCATTCTTGCCGTTGCGCCCCAGGGCCGGGAAGAGCAGGCGCGGATGACGGTGAGTCGCCCAGTATTTGCGCAACAGCTTGTAGGTGCTCATCGGTAGCGGCACATAGCGGTCCTTGGCCCCCTTGCCGCGATAAACATGAATCATCATGCGCTGCTTGTCGATGTCGGAGACTTCTAGATGCAGGGCCTCCTGCAGACGCAGGCCGCAGGAGTAGACGGTGGTGAGAAAGACGCGGTTGTGAAAGGCATAGACGCAGGCCAGAACGCGCTGCACCTCCTCGCAGCTGAGTACAGTCGGCAGGCGTCGCTCCTTCTGGACATGCAGGTATTCAAAGGTGCGCCATGAGCGATCGAGGACGTTGGTAAAAAAGAAGCGGATCCCGGCATGGCAGATGCGCATGGTGCCGGGAGACCACTCGTCGATATTGATGCGATGGAGGAAGTAGTCCTGCAGTTCGGTCTCGGTGATGGCATCGGGAGTTTTCTCGTAAAACTCCACCAATTTGCGCACCGAGCGGGTGTACATCTGCTGAGTTTTGTCGCCTTTGCCGGATAGCTGTAGGGCCCGCATCGATTGTTCGTACCAGTCGGTCATCATAATGGTTCTCCTTTCCACAGTTGAGGTTTCGCCGCGGAAGACGGCTTGTGGATATGAAAAGCAGATGATCGACTGGTACGGAAGTATTTTTTAGGAAAAATGAGACGGTAGGAGGGGGAGAGCAGGCGAGAAGGTGTTGATTTTAGGAACTTCTGCCGCGAAGCGGCTTACTTGAACAAACGCCTCCAGCGGACGCGCTAAAGGCGGGCGCCGCTGAGGCGAAGCGTTAGGATTAAGGAGAAGCATGGCGACACCAACACCAGAAACAGTTCAAGAGCAGATATCGTGGTCGTATGCGAACCTTGCGCGTGCGCACTCAGCCCTGGAGGATGGGGTCAAAAAATATCAACGGATACACCACATAATCCGCAACAGAACCTACCATGGGTTGCTGTCCGGAAAGATTGCCATGCGGTCGTTATATGACGACGAACGGCTGAAGATGACCGCGCCACAGGCGTGTTATTACTGCGGCGCGAAGGATAGTTTGGCGGTCGATCACCTCATACCGAGAATCCGTGGTGGGCCCGATGATGCGGATAACCTAATCTGGGCTTGCCGCAGTTGTAATAGCTCAAAGCAGGGCCGAGACATGCTGGTGTGGGCAACATCCAAGGGCTTCTTCCCATCGATACTTCTTCTTCGGCGATACACCAAAATTGTCGCTCGATATTGCGATCAAAACGGGTATATGAGCACACCCCTTTGTCAGCTTGTAGATGGGGATATGCCTTTCGATGTGCGACTACTACCGACCAAGTTCCCTCCCCTGGAAGAGCTCATGCTTTGGGTGCCGTCAGAGGGAGAAGAAAATCCTAACAATGCCTTGCACTCGGACGGGGATTCCGCTGCGCTACATCCCCGCCGGTGAAGGCTGGCGTTCGGCAAAAAGCGAATGGGCGCAAGTGCCGATGCCCATACAGTAGTAAACTGAGAGAATACACGAATTCATCCTTTGTGGAGATGCACACATGAAAACAGAAGATTTGTTGCGAGAAATTGAGTCTCTCCCCGTGGAGGAGCGGGCGCGGGTAGCTGACACCGTTCTTAAGAGTTTGAACCCTCCTGAGTCAGAAGTCGATAAGAAGTGGGCTGAAGTGGCCAAGCGGAGACTTGGCGAGATTAAATCTGGCGCCGTGAAGCCGATACCAGGAGAAGATGTTTTTAGTGAGGTCTGGAAACGTTTTTCATGATGAAGTACTCCTTTCATCCAGAGGCCCAAAAGGAGTTCCAACTCGCCATTGATTACTATGCAGGTGGGACCCAGGTGGGGTCGGACCAAGGTAAATATCTGAAATAAAGTCAAAAAATTAAATAAACACCTCCAAAAATCCCACTATGGCTCGATTTTTGAGGTCAAAATGGAACTCTTTAGCTGCAATGACATGAAATCCTTCGGGGAGGGGAAAACCCATGGCAAGAGCCAATCGGCATTACATCCCAGGCTGCATCTGGCATATCACCCATCGTTGTCACAAAAAGGAATTCCTTCTTAAATTCGCCCGCGACCGCAGCCGCTTTGTTTTCTGGCTCGGTGAGGCCCGCAAACGCTTCGGCCTGAACCTTCTCAACTACACGGTGACCAGCAATCATGTGCACTTGCTGGTGAAAGACAATGGCCCCCCCGGCAGCATCCCTTCTGCCATGCAACTGATCGCCGGCCGCACAGGCCAGGAATATAACCAGCGCAAGCAACGCAAAGGCGCTTTCTGGGAAGATCGCTATCATGCCACCGTCATAGAATCCGGTGAGCATTTACTGCGCTGCCTGGTGTACATCGACCTGAACATGGTCCGCGCTGGTGCCGTCAGTCATCCGCAAGAGTGGGTTCATGGCGGTTACCGTGAAATTCAAGGACAGCGGCGGCGTAATCGGCTCCTTGATCTTGATGCGCTGGTTGACGCTGCCGGCCTGAACACTCTGCAAGCGCTGGCCGATCATCATGGTTCTTGGATAAGTGAAGCGTTGCGGACTAATGCCCTGCAGCGCAATGAGGCTTGGACCAGAAGCCTTGCGGTCGGAAGTGAAGAGTTTGTCCTGAAAACCCAACGTCTGCTTGGTGTACGAGGAAAAAGCCGAGCCATCATCGCGAGCGGCGATTGTAGCGTTTTGCGTGAGTCCGAAGAGGGCTATGGCGAGGATTTCCCAGCCCAAAATCAGCCTATAGTAGAGAAAAACACCTATTTTTGAACACAAAGATTAAGGATGTCTGGTAGTTGTCTTGGTCCGACCCTGAGGTGTACCCTGAACGGCCAGTGGCAACTCATGACCATGGTGCACAACATTTTCAAGATTCATCGGTATGGATGGGTGTTGTAGGGGGAAAAGACGGGGAATCCCGGTAAAAAGTGCCAAGGGGCCTGCCACAGTCGATTTTTAACGGCCTGAAGCGGAAATCCCGGGAAACCGGAGAACCGAAGAAAACTAATTTCAGAGTCTCGGAAGAATTCGCTTGGCGGACAATTGGCTGCCGTCAAATGCGTTTTTCTACAGGCTCGTTATGCAAAATAAAAGAGTTGCCATGTCAGGAAGAAAATTACTCATTGAAGCGAAGCAAATTATACTCAAGAGACTCGATGCGTCATACCCAGAGGAAATCACTTTAGATGACAGAAATATCGGTTTTTTTGATTCGATGGACATAACCCCTGAGGCTAACCGTCGCAGGTCAGCTTTAAATGACGCATTTACTCATCTCAAAGAAGAGGGCTTGATCCAATTTTCATCGCCTAATAATCGAAGGCCGAGAGAGGGGTTAAAACTTACTCCCTCGGGGGCGCTGCGTGTACGTAATCCAATTGATGCATACAAACAGGACGGAATTAAGGCTGCTCTTGGTGCCTTAGCTAACTTTGTTGCTAGAGTGATAGAGAAGAAGTTCACTGCATAACAAAGGGCTCCAGCGGATTTGCTACACGCTACGCGTTCCGCAAACACGCTGAGCCCAACCGTTGTGCGGCCGGAAGATAGGCAGAAAGGTAGACATGGAAACATTGCAGAAGGGGAATTCGTACACCAGAACTGATATCAACAGAATCCTCGGCGGCGGCATCCAAGAGTATCTTCCGCATATGGACGGCCAGGTCGTCTGTGCCTGCCTGAAGGAGAGTATGAACCCGGGCATTCCAGACGTCATCCTGGTCGGCGAAGGGGTCAACGTCGTCCGGTATGCCAAGGTATTCGCATCACAGAAGCAATTCGTACCGGTCTTCATAAAGCGTGAATCTAACGAATGGATCTACGTAGGCAACTACAGGGTGCGAAATGTAAATGAAGAGCAAGGTCATGTAAAGGCTCTAGCGGCAAAGGCGGGTCGCAGTGACCTCGTCATGGTTCTGTATTTGGAAAGGCAACCAGAATAGCAATGCACGCCGCGCAGCGGCGTCTTGTCGTAGAGTAACTTGTTGTTCGCCTCCAAATCGGATAAGTTTGCTGTCGCAGCCGGAATGAGGAGGCCGATTTATCACTGGTGTGATCAGCGACAATTAAATCTCCCGTCCGGCGACAATTATAATTCCCGAAATTTTTAGGGGATTGTAAGCTTCCGCCCATCTTTAAAGAAAGGATGGCGGATGGTCACCGATCAACAAGTAAGGAGGTTATTCAAGCTGATGAAAACGCAAACCACAGGCTGCGTTGCCGCTGCCAAGGCCGGCATGGATGAAAAGACCGCCCGCAAGTACGTGAAGGCGGGCAACCTACCCAGCGAGCTCAAGGTTGAGCACACCTGGCGAACCAGAACGGACCCCTTTGAGGCCCATTGGGAGGACATTCGTGAGAAGCTTGCCGATAATCCGGGGCTGGAGGCCAAGACCCTCTTCGAGGATCTCCAGCGCCGCTTTCCCGGCGTCTTCTCAGACGGCCAGCTGCGCACCCTGCAGCGTCGCGTGAAGCGGTGGCGGGCCCTGGAAGGTCCCTCCAAGGAAACGTTCTTCCCTCAGCTGCACCGCCCCGGCGAGCTGGCCCAGTCCGATTACACGCACATGGGCAAGCTCGGCATCACCATCGCCAAACAGCCCTTCGACCACCTCATCTATCACTTCGTGCTCACCTACTCCAACTGGGAAACCGGCAGCATCTGCTACTCGGAGAGCTTCGAAAGCCTCAGCGAGGGGCTGCAGGCGGCGTTGTGGGAACTCGGCGGCGTGCCACAGGCTCATCAGACGGACCGGCTGACGGCGGCCGTGCACAACGCCCTGCACCAGGAAGAATTCACCCAACGCTATCAGGCTCTGCTCAGGCATTACAACCTGAGTGGTCGCAAGACGCAGGCCGCCAGCCCCAACGAGAACGGCGACGTGGAGCAGAGCAACTACCGTTTGAAGAGGGCGGTTCGCCAGGCCCTCCTTCTGCGCGGCAGCTTCGACTTCGAGAGCATCGAGGAGTACCGGCGCTTTTTGCGCGAGCTCTTCACCAAGCTCAACCGCGGTCGCCGCGAGCGTTTTCTGGAGGAGCAACGCATACTGCGCCACCTGCCACAAAGGCGGCTGGAGAGCTGTACGCGCCTTGAGGTCACGGTCAGTCGCGCAAGCACCATCCGGGTCAGCAACAACACCTATTCCGTCGAAAGCCGCCTGATCGGCGAGAGCCTACAAGTTGAGCTTTTTGCCGACCATCTCGATCTTTTCTACGCTCAGAAGCGCGTGGACTCGATGCCTCGCCTGCGCGGCAGGTGCCGGCATCTTATCAACTACCGCCACGTCATCGATCAGCTGCAGCGAAAGCCTGGAGCCTTCGAGAATTACCGCTACCGCGAGGAGATGTTTCCCGGCAGCTGTTTCCGGCTCGCCTATGACGAGCTCAAAGAGCGCCACACCCAGCAAGTGGCCGCTCGCGAGTACCTCAAGATACTGGCGCTGGCGGCCAAAGAGAGCGAAGTGGCGGTTGCTGCGGCCCTGGACGAGCTGTGCGGGCATCAACCCGTCACGGCACAGGCCGTGGAGGAGTTGGTGCACGCACAGCAGATTGCCTCGCCTGTGACCGAGATCGGAGTCGCCGCAGTCGACCTTCTCAGCTACGATCGCCTATTGTCCGGGCAGCAGGAGCTGGCCCATGCAATCTGAGAAGGAGAAAGCAGCCCGCCTGCACCGCCACCTGACCGAACTGCACCTGCCCACCATCCGGCGCTGCTATCAGGAGAGCGCAATCGCAGCGCGCCGGGACAACTGGGAGTACGAGAGCTACCTGCTGGAGCTGGCCGAGCGCGAGCGCGAAGAGCGCCGTAACGCCAGGACCGCGCGCCTGCTCAAGGACTCGAAACTGCCGCTGGAGAAAAACCTCAAGGCGTTTGACCGCAAGCGATTGCCTCGTAAGGTCGATACACAGCTGACCCAGCTGCTCAAGGCGACGTTTCTCGATCATAAGGAAAACGTCCTGGCCTTCGGCAATCCCGGCAGCGGCAAGACCCATCTGCTGTGCGCGGTGGCCCAGGAGCTCATTTATCAGGGCCGGCAGATACGCTTTATGCCCTGTAACCTGCTGGTGCAGGAGCTTCTGATCGCCAAGAGGGATCTGACGCTGGCCCGCGTGCTCAAGCGCTACGCAAAATACGAGGCGCTGATCATCGACGACATCGGGTACGTGCAGCAAAGCCGCGAGGAGATGGAGGTCCTCTTCACCCTGCTGGCGGATCGCTATGAGCGTAGCAGCATCATGCTCACCAGCAATCTGCCCTTCTCAAAATGGGAGCAGATCTTCAAGGATCCCATGACCACAGCGGCGGCCATTGACCGACTCGTTCACCACAGCGTGATTCTGGAGCTCAATATGCCCAGCTACCGTTTGGAGCAATCACAAAAGGCGCAGGCCCTGACTGAGCCACACCAAGAGACCCTTTAGGAGCAAACCCCATGAAATGCTTAGCCTACAACCCCCAGAAAGGCCGCCTGGAGACGCTTGAGGTGGAGTTCACACCTGAGAACACGACACGGTTTCTGCGTTGCGGCAGTGGTTGCGTCACTGCGATCACCGACTGTAACGGTGGGTTGCTCATCAAGTCGGGCTTCGACCACCCGGTCTACCTGTATGACGTATCCAGAGCGGACATCGGGTACAGCCAGAAAAAGGCCAGAGAGCTTCAGCAGCAAAACATCTAGCAGAGCCGCAAGCGGCGGCGGCAAAAAGTCCCAACAGCCACCGTCGTCAACAGCTCTCAAGAAACGGGAATTTTAATTGTCGCTGACCCGGAAAAATAGTTGACGTTGATCACTGGTGCCTTTGTGCCCGTTGAATAGCATGGTCCGGGAACTGGCGATTTTGTCATTGGTGAAGCGTTTTGCTATCCCGTTCAGAAGAGAGCCGCATTCGACAGTTCCCCTTTTCGGTCTGCCTTATTTCTCCAGGAGGCCGTAGTCATGAAGCAGAAGAAGACATCCAAGAAAAAGCCTATGCGGTTACCGAAGCATCTGGTGCATCTCAACGCCTGTGCTGCCGGAATTGACGTCGGCTCCAAGAGTCATTTTGTAGCGGTCCCCGAGGGGGCAGATCCCGAACCGGTCCGCGAATTCTCCACCTTCACCGATGACCTTGAGCGTTTGGCCGATTGGCTTCTCTGCTGTGGCGTTACCACGGTCGCCATGGAGTCCACTGGGATCTACTGGATCCCGGTCTTTGAGATTCTCGAAAGCCACGGCTTCGAGGTGAGGCTGGTCAACGCGCGGCATGTCAAGAATGTCCCTGGTAGAAAGAGCGACGTCCTGGACTGCCAGTGGTTGCAGCAGTTGCACACCTATGGCCTTCTGCGCGGGGCGTTTCGTCCTGCAGATCAGGTGTGTGCGCTTCGCGCCTATGTCCGGCAAAGGGCGACGCTGGTCAAGATCTCCGGGTCTCATATCCAGCACATGCAAAAGGCGATGGCCCAGATGAATCTGCAACTGCATAACGTTGTCAGCAACATCACAGGAGCAACCGGGATGCGCATCATCAAAGCGATCCTGGAGGGGGAGCGCGATCCCGACACATTGGCAGCCTTGCGGGATAATCGCTGCAAGAACGACGCGAAGACCATCGCTCGCTCTTTGCAGGGCAATTTCCGGCCTGAACACCTCTTCTCCCTGCAGCAAGCTGTAGAACTGTACGAATTCTATCTGGCTAAGATAAACGAGTGTGACCGGCAAATACTGGCCCAACTCAAATCTTTCGATGCCATAGGTACCGAGGGCGATTCTGGTGACGACAAGCCACCAGCGAGCATCGATGAAGCTTTGATGCGCATATCCGGCGTTGATCTGACGGAAATTGACGGAATCGACACCACCTCTGCCCTGAAAATCATCGCTGAAATCGGCATAGACATGAGCCGCTGGAAAACCGATAAACATTTCACTTCCTGGATGTCGTTGGCTCCGGGAGCGAAGATTAGCGGCGGTAAGGTCCTGAGCAGTGCCACCCAAAAGAACGCCAATCGGGCAGCGCAAGCTTTCCGCATGGCCGCCTTTAGCTTGACCAGATCAAAGAGCTACCTGGGCAGCTACTTCCGCCGCATGAAGGCAAGGTTGGGCGCACCCAAGGCCATAACGGCAACCGCCCGAAAGATTGCGACCATAGTCTACAAAATGCTCAAAAATCGAACATCATACATCGACCTTGGCCAGGACTACTACGAGGAGCGATACCAGTCGCGACTCGTACAAAACCTGAAGCGCAATGCCAAGCACCTCGGATTCGAACTTGTTCCGACCGAGGGCAAAATTGCCGCTTTGTAACAACCTGAATTTAAAAGAACCAGGGTTAAGTTACTCAGAAGACAATTCAAGGCGCACAACCATAAAATCAACCGGACGGAATGGGCTATCCGACTTTCTCGAAAAAATTCGGTGGTGTGCAAAGGTCGCACGCCGCCGGTTATCATGAACCGTTAGGATTAAGGAGAAGAATGGCGACACCAACACCAGAAACAGTTCAAGAGCAGATATCGTGGTCGTATGCGAACCTTGCGCGTGCGCACTCAGCCCTGGAGGATGGGGTCAAAAAATATCAACGGATACACCACATAATCCGCAACAGAACCTACCATGGGTTGCTGTCCGGAAAGATTGCCATGCGGTCGTTATATGACGATGAACGGCTGAAGATGACCGCGCCACAGGCGTGTTATTACTGCGGCGCGAAGGATAGTTTGGCGGTCGATCACCTCATACCGAGAATCCGTGGTGGGCCCGATGATGCGGATAACCTAATCTGGGCTTGCCGCAGTTGTAATAGCTCAAAGCAGGGCCGAGACATGCTGGTGTGGGCAACATCCAAGGGTTTCTTCCCATCGATACTTCTTCTTCGGCGATACACCAAAATTGTCGCTCGATATTGCGATCAAAACGGGTATATGAGCACACCCCTTTGTCAGCTTGTAGATGGGGATATGCCTTTCGATGTGCGACTACTACCGACCAAGTTCCCTCCCCTGGAAGAGCTCATGCTTTGGGTGCCGTCAGAGGGAGAAGAAAATCCTAACAATGCCTTCCACTCGGACGGGGATTCCGCTGCGCTACATCCCCGCCGGTGAAGGCTGGCGTTAGACGCCCCCACAATTGCCTGATGACAAAAGGCACACAACGCGGTATACTCGTCCCATGAAAGCCTTTCGCTGGAACCATGAGAAAAACGAGACCCTCAAAGATGACCGCGGAGTTTCCTTCGAGGAAGTCACGTTGGCCATAGAGGAAGACGGTCTGCTCGACATCCTGCAACACCCGAACACGTCAAAATATCCCGGCCAACGCATTCTGGTCGTCAGCCTACGAGAGTACGTTTATCTGGTTCCGTTCGTCGAAGAAACTGACTTCTTCTTTCTTAAAACCATCATCCCCAGCCGCAAGGCCACTAGAAACTATCTGGGTGGAGGTAACAGCCATGAAAAAAATGGATAAGTTCGAAAAAGACCTTCTGCAGGCATATGAGAGCGGCGAACTGTTTTCGACCAAGCCAACCAAAGAGGATAAAGAGAATTTCAAGGCTGCGGCCCAGGCCACCTCGCTCAAGGATCGCCGCGTGAACATTCGCCTTTCCTCGCCAGACCTGAGAGACATACAGGCCCGCGCCCTGGAAGAAGGGGTCCCCTACCAGACGCTCATTGCCAGCGTTCTCCATAAATATGTCAGCGGTCGCTTTGTCGAAAGACCCTCACGTCTAACAAAACGCTCAACTCGGACCGACCGCAAGCGGTCGGCCGGTTAGCTAAATCGTTGGGCACGAAGGGCCGATTGACAAAGTGTGGCCTTGTGGATACAGTGAGGGGGTACGATGGAGATTCGCAAAACAGACGTTTATGCCAAGTGGCTCGACGGACTGCGCGATATTCGCGCGCGTGCCCGCATTCTTGCAAGAGTTGAACGGTTGGCGGCTGGGAATGCGGGGGACGCCGAGCCCGTAGGCGAAGGTGTCTCTGAATTGCGAATCAATTATGGCCCCGGTTACCGGGTGTACTACAAACAGCATGGACGTGAGCTGGTGATCCTGTTGGCCGGCGGTGACAAAAGCAGCCAGTCAAGAGACATCAAGACTGCTCTACGCCTTGCCCGTAATCTTTGGGACAACTCATGAAAAAGACAGTAACCTCCCGCTACGATGTTGCTGAGCATCTCCGTACCCCTGAAGAAATGGCTGCATATCTTGAAGCTTGCCTGGAGGAAGCAAATGGTGACGCCGCATTTATAGCAAAAGCACTTGGTGACATTGCCCGTGCGAAAGGTATGTCGCAAGTCGCGCGCGATGCAGGCGTGTCGCGTGAAAGCCTGTACAAGGCTCTCTCGGGCGAACGAACTCCCGGGTTCGATACCATCCTAAAAGTGATGGCAGCGCTGGGTTTGAAGTTGCATGCGGAAGCGGTGCATATCCAAAATCATACCCAACCAAGCGCTCCACCCGACGCCGCTACGCGGCGCGGGTGAGCTTGAGCGTTCGGCAAAAAGCGAATGGGCGCAAGTGCCGATGCCCATACAGTAGCGGGCGTTGTCAAGGAAGATGTCGCATTTTTAAGCAACCTTAATTTTATCAGCTGCCTGCATCTGCGTCGATTTTTGCGGATTCAGCGAAACGACCTCTGGCCGAGTCCAATCGCGGCTGTTGCCTGACCATCGTTCTGGTCGCCTTGCTTTGGCCGCTTCGTAAAGTTCGGCTCTTTGGCGCAACAGCTCTTGATCTTCGCCGCGGTGCCGCTGGGCCGGGGTGACGAATTTCAGGGCACTGTGTCGATGTTTTTCGTTGTACCAATGTGCGAAGCCTGCCACCCAACGGCGGGCCTCTTCCAAGTCATCAAAGGGCTTATCCGGGTATCCGGGGTGATATTTCATGGTCCGGAACATCGCCTCGGAATAGGCATTGTCGTTGCTGACCGAGGGGCGGCTGAAAGAGGTGGCCACACCGAGTTTATGCAGAGTCCCCAGCATGGTGGCCCCTTTCATCGGCGAGCCGTTATCCGAGTGCAGCGTTAAGTCCTGTCCGGCAATACCTTCGCGCAGGTACGTTTTGCGAAAGATGCTGGAAGCATGTTCGGCCGATTCTTCGGCATACACCTCCCAGCCCACGATTTTACGGCTGTAAAGGTCGATAAACAGGTAGAGGTAGAAAAACAGGCCCCGGACCGTCGTGGGAAGATAGGTAATATCCCAACTCCAGAGTTGGTTAGGGGCGGTGGCCTGCAAGGGCTCGGGCCGCTTATGTGTTGGCGTCTTGGCCCGGCCGCGAGGGGTCAGTTGCTCCTCGCTGCGCAAGACGCGGTAGAAACTCGACTCCGAGGCCAGGTAACACCCTTTGTCCGCCAAGTCCGGCACGATCTGGCCCGGCGGAAGATGGGCATATTGAGGCTGGTTGGCGGTGGCCAGAATTTCGGCGCGTTCCATCTCGCTTAGCCTGTTTGCCGGGACTCTGTCAACCGCTGCGGCTTTGCGTCCATCGGCCTTGATTTGACCCTCCTGGCGGTAGCGCTGGACGGTGCGCGGCGAGAGCCCGACAACTTTACAGGCTTTCTCCAGGCGTGCCCCGGCGGTGCAGGCTTGCTCGATCAGCGTGATCACTTTTTGGCGCTCCTGGAGGTCGATTTTTCGTCCTCGCGATCCTCCAAAAGCGCCTGAAGCTTTTTTTCGAGCACCAGCAGGGCTGCCGCTTCGGCAAGGGCCTTCTCCTTGCGGCTGAGCTCACTTTGAAGCGCCTTGATGGTCCTGCTCTGCTGGCGGAACTGCTTGCGCTCGGCTTTACTGGTCGCGGTCGATTCGTTCTGGATAAACGTTCTTTTCCAGCCAGCGATCTGCTCAGGGTAAAGCCCTTTGCGCCGGCAGTATTGACCCAGTTCAAACTCGCCCAACGGGGCGGTCTCGATGATGATGGCCAACTTGTCTTCATTGTTCAACTGGCCACTGGATCGGCCGGAGCCGGACAAAGGTCCTTGTTTGTTACGATACTGGCTCCGCCAGGTATAAAGGGTGTCCTTGGGAATCCCCGTCTCCCGGACCAGGTCGGGCACACTGACGTTCTCCGGCGGCAACATCCTGGCGATAATGCTTTCTTTGAACTCTTTCGAATACTTGGCACTCATAACGTCTGTCGCTCTCCTTTGCCCCCGAGCCTAACACAAATTCTCTCGGCGAGAGGCGACATCTATCCTGACACGGGGGGGTAGTAAACTGAGAGAATACACGAATTCATCCTTTGTGGAGATGCACACATGAAAACAGAAGATTTGTTGCGAGAAATTGAGTCTCTCCCCGTGGAGGAGCGGGCGCGGGTAGCTGACACCGTTCTTAAGAGTTTGAACCCTCCTGAGTCAGAAGTCGATAAGAAGTGGGCTGAAGTGGCCAAGCGGAGACTTGGCGAGATTAAATCTGGCGCCGTGAAGCCGATACCAGGAGAAGATGTTTTTAGTGAGGTCTGGAAACGTTTTTCATGATGAAGTACTCCTTTCATCCAGAGGCCCAAAAGGAGTTCCAACTCGCCATTGATTACTATGAGGAGCGAGAAAAGACACTCGGGCATCAATTTGCCGTCGAGGTATATGCTGCCGTAGAGCGAGCGATAGCGCATCCGGGGATGTGGCCCCTTGTTGAAGAAGGTGTTCGCCGCTGCCTCGTTCGTCGTTTTCCGTACGGCGTCGTGTATCATAACGACGAAGCAAACGATGAGCTGATAATCCTTGCGGTAATGCACCTTCACCGGGAGCCATACTATTGGATTCACCGAAATTGATGCCGAACAAAGCGCTTCACTGGATGGCTATTCCGCTGCGCTCCATAGCCACCAGTGAGCTTCGGCGTTAGCGCCAAATGACGGAAGAACAAACAATGACAATTGCCGACTGGCTCATGATAACCGCTGTCTTTCTTGGTCCAATCGTTGCCGTTCGCGTTACTCGCTATCTCGACGACCAAAAAGAAGTCCGGGCGCGTAAGCTGGATATCTTCAAGACGCTTATGGCTACCAGAGCCTATAACGTTTCATGGACGCACGTCGAAGCACTGAATCGGATCGATCTCGAATTCGATAAGAAGCACAAGAAAGAAAAAGAGGTGATAGAAGCTTGGAAAGAGTACCTCGATCTTCTTGGCAATCTGAATATCCCTCCCGATCAGTGGAGCGTAAGGCGCGTTGATCTCCTAGTAGAGCTATTGCACAAGATGGCGAGGGTGCTCGACTATGATTTTGACAAGACTCATATTAAGAACTCCTCCTATTCGCCGCGCGCACACGGGAAAACCGAAGAACAACAAAATACGCTGCGGGCGGGTCTTATTGAGGTTCTTGAGGGGAAGCGCCCCATACCTATGATAGTTACAAACTGGCCGCAGAATGAGTAGCGCTAACCAATAAGGATTGATGCCCTGTCCAGGGTCTTAAACGGCCCATTTTGCCTATAAAATGAAGTGTTTAAGTGGAGGGGGAAAATGCCGCGCGCTTGTCGCTACTTTTTGCCAGGGCACGTCTGGCACATCACGCATCGCTGTCACAAAAAAGAATTCCTGCTCAAATTTGCTCGAGATCGCAGGAACTGGGTCAGATGGCTTTTTGAGGCTAAAAAACGCTATGGGCTCTGCATTCTCAACTATGTGGTCACTTCCAATCATGTTCATTTACTGGTTCAGGATGACGGGCGAGGAGAAATTGCCCAAAGCATGCAGCTGGTTGCCGGGCGGGTTGCCCAGGAATTCAATCAGAGAAAGTCCCGCAAGGGTGCCTTTTGGGAGGACCGCTATCATGCCACTGCGGTTTCCACCGATCATCACTTTGCCCGTTGCCTGACTTACATCGACCTGAACATGGTCCGCGCAGGCATCGTAAAAGATCCCGCCGCCTGGCCCGAGAGCAGTTATGCTGAAATAATAAACGGCCGGCAGCGGTACCAGCTGGTGGACCATCGCACCTTGGCTGCGCTGCTTGAGCTGTCAACGCTGGAAGATCTTCGGCTTGCGCGGCAGAACTGGATCAAGGTAGCGATCGAACAGAAGATGCTGACCCGTGACAATTGCTGGACCGAAGGTTTGGCGGTGGGCAGTGCGGAGTTTGTTGAGGAGATAAAAGACGGCCTGGGGATCAAGGGCCGATACCGGGAAGTGCGAAATACTGGCCGGGAGTGCATTTTGCGTGAAAACGAGCTTAGATGGGGCATTTTACCCTCAAAAAGCGGCATCTAAGGCTCCTGAAGCGGCTTTTTTTGCACGAAAATGGCGCAACAACGCGTTGTTGCGTAGGTCCGACCCGGTTTAACGGTGTTAATGATCCCAAGCACCAAGTCGCCTGGGGGTTCTTCTCAGACTGGAATCACGCGCTCCGTTCAGGTTCATGGGCAGCGATAATCACGGCCACGGAGAACATCAACACTGATAGTGCGCTGGGCTTGGGGTGCGATTACCGCCCTCAACGTCCTGTGTTCCATATGCCGATAAAGCGGATGTGCAAGCCAAGCCAGAGCGCCGGATTCCCGCTGCAGATCACTCCCCGAGCGTCCCGCCACCGAGGGCTACATACAGATTCACCAGATTCTGCGCCTCCGCGCGCCGGGTCTGGATGAACGCCTGTTCGGCCTCGAACAGACTACGTTCGGCATCCAGCACCTCGATGTAATTCACAACGCCTTCCTGGTAGCGCTTGCGCGCCAGATTGACCACGCGCTGCAAGGTCTCGGTATTGCGCCGCCGGGCGTCCACCTGCTCGGCCAGGTAGCGCCGCCCGGCGAGTGCATCGGCCACTTCATTGAAGGCCGTCTGAATGGTGCGCTCGTATTCGGCGATGGCGATATTGTCCCGCGCCTCGGCCACGGTCAGGTTGCCGCGGTTACGGCCAAAGTCGAATATCGGCAGGGTAATGCTGGGGCCGATGCTCCAGGTTTCGTTACTGCTGCCGATCAGGTTGCTGAATTCGCTGGAGGCGTAACCAAAGCTGCCAGTCAGCGTGACCTGCGGAAAGAACGCCGCCCGCGCCACACCGACATTGGCCCTGGCGGCAATCAGGCGCTGCTCCGCGGCGAGAATATCCGGGCGGTTGACCAGCAGACTGGACGACAGCCCGGCCTCCAGGGCAGGCGGGCTGGACTGCTCGGCCAGCGACATGGGCTCCGGCAGGGACTCGGCAACCACGCCGCCGGTCAGCACCGCGAGCAGATTCTGACTCTCCGCACGGGTCAGCATGATGGCCGCCAACTGGGTTTCGGCCTGCGTCAAAAGGGCTTCAGCCTGGTTGAAATCCAGTGCCGAGGTGATCCCCGCATCGAGACGTACCTTGGCGATCCGCAGCTCGTCACGCCGGCTGCTCACCGTCGCCTCAGCCAGCGCAATGCGTTCCACTGCCTCCCGCAGGCCCAGGTACGTGGATGCCACATCGCGGATCAGCGACAGGCGGAATGCCCGTTGCGCTTCGATGCGGGCGAAATATTCGGCACGGGCGGCGGTGGACAGGTTGCGCACCGCCCCCCAGAAATCCAGCTCGAAAGCCGATACCGTTGCATTCACCGAATAGGTATCGGAAACCGAGCCGCCACTGCCGGGCACCGCTTGGGCGCCGCCCGGATTGAAGCGCCCGCGGGTCGCATCCGCGCCGATACCCAGGGAAGGGAAACGGTCGGCACGCTGCACGCGATACAGGCCGCGCGCCTCTTCGATCCGGTGCACCGCCGCCTGCAAATCACGATTGTTTGCCAATGCCTGGCGAATCAGCACCCGCAGTCGCGGGTCGGCAAAAAAGGCTTGCCAGGGCAACTCGGCGGCAACGAAATGACGTTCGTCCGTCAGGGCCTCCCCTTCCGGGTAGGAGGCCGGCACCGGTGACTCGGGCCGCTGATATTCAGGCGCCAGCTGGCACCCGGTCAGGATCAAGGCAAACAGACAAGCCGTGAGCTTATGCATGGCGCGACTCCTGCCCATCCGTTGCGCCTGCGTCGTCGCCATCGCCCTCGGCGCGCGGTGGCTTCCTGGGTGTCAACCAACGACGTACCGCAAGATAGAACAGCGGCGTGAAAAACACGCCCAGCGCGGTCGCCATGATCATCCCGCCCATCACCCCGGTACCTACCGCGATGCGGCTGGCAGCCCCCGGACCCGTGGCAATCACCAGCGGCAGCATGCCGAGAATGAATGTCAGCGAGGTCATCAGGATCGGCCGCAGGCGCAGCTTGACCGCCGCCATGGTCGCGTCCATCAGGCTCTTGCCCTTGCCCTCTTCCGCGATGGCAAACTCGATGATGAGAATCGCGTTCTTGGTGGACAGACCGATCACCGTGATCAGACCGACGTTGAAGTACACATCCGACGGCAACCCCCGGGACAGGGAAAACAGCACCGCTCCGAGCACGCCCAGGGGCACCACCAGCAGCACCGCCAGGGGAATGGTCCAGCTCTCATAGAGCGCGGCCAGGACCAGCAGCACGATCAGGATCGACAGGCCCATCAGTGCACCCACCTGGCCCGCTGCCTGCTGCTCCTCGTAGGACAGCCCGGTCCATTCGAAGCCAAACCCTTCCGGCAAATCTGCCGCCAGTCGTTCCATTTCGGCCATGGCCTGCCCGGATGAGCGCCCCGGGGCTGCACTGCCGGAAATCGTGGTCGCCGGGTAGCCGTTATAGCGCTGCAATTGCGAGGGTCCTGCGGTCCAGTCCACGGTGGTAAAGGCGCCAAAGGGCACGATATCGCCCTGCGCCGTGCGCACGGTGAGGTCGAGGACATCTTCCGGGGTCATGCGGAAGGGCGCGTCGGCTTGCAGCAGCACCCGGTGAATGCGCCCTTCACGGCTGAAGTCGTTGGCGTAGGCACTTCCGAAAGTGATGCTCAGCGTGGCATTGATGTCGTTGATCGACAGCCCCAGCGCGCGCGCCTTGATCCGATCCACGTCCACCCGCAGACGTGGCGTCTCTTCCTCGCCCTCCGGCCGCACGCCGGTCAGCACTTCACTCCGGCTGGCCGCCGCCAGCAACTGGTCGCGCGCGGCCAGCAACGCTTCGGCGCCAGCGCCAGAGCGGTCCTGCAACTTGAAGGTAAAGCCGCCAGCCACACCCATGGAGGGAATCGACGGCGGGTTCAGGACAAAGACATTGGCCTCCCTGATGGAACTGAGTGCCCCCATGGCCCGTTGCACCAGCGCCTGTGCGCTGTTTTCCACACCAGGCCGTTGGTCCCACGGCAACAGGGTGACAAAGGACAGGGCATGGGCCTGACCCTGACCAAAGAAGCTGAAACCCCGGATAAACACCACGTTCTCCACCTGGGGCAGTTGCTCGTAATACGCCCTGACCTGGTCCACGACCCGATCGGTACGTGCCGCAGTGGAGCCTGGCGGGCCCTGAACCGCGGTGAGCACCGAACCCTGGTCTTCGGCCGGAATGAAACTGCCCGGCAAGCGCAAGAACAGCAGTCCAGCAATGACCGCCAGGCTGACGAACAGCAGCAGAAAGCGCAGCGGCCGGACCAGAATGGCACCGACGCCCCCCTGATAGCGGTTCGTCATGCGGTCGATAAAGCGGTTAAACGGCGCAAAAACCCGCTTGCCCAGCGGCGGCCGCTGGCCCTCGGGCGGTGGCGGGCGCAGCAATGCCGCACACAAGGCCGGCGTCAGGGACAGCGCCAGGATGGTCGATACACCCACCGAGATGGCCAGAGTGACCGAAAACTGCCGATAGATGCCGCCGGTGGATCCAGGAAAGAATGCCATGGGTAAAAACACCGCGATCAGCACCAGCGTGGTGCCTATGACCGCCGAGGTCACCTGATCCATCGCCTTGACGGTGGCCCGGTAAGCGTTCAACCCCTCTTCTTTCATCAAGCGTTCGACGTTCTCGACCACCACGATGGCGTCATCCACCAGGGTGCCGATGGCCAGAATCATCGCGAACAGACTGAGCAGATTGATCGAGAAGCCGAACAGCCATAACCCCATGCAGGACCCCGCCAACGCGATGGGCACGACGATGGTCGGAATGACCGTGGCACGCCAGCTCTGCAGAAAGGTGAACATCACCATGAACACCAGCAGCATGGCCACTGCCAGGGTGATCACCACCTCCTTGATCGAGGCGCTGATAAAAGGCGTGGTGTCATAGGGCACGATCCAGCCGATGTCTTCAGGGAAACCGCGTTCCAATTCGCGCAGCCGGTTCCTGATGCCCTCGGCCACTGCCAGGGCGTTGGCGCCTGGAGTCAGTTGCACGGCCATACCCGCGACTTCCTGGCCGTTGATCTCCACCCGGGTGAGATAGTTCTCTGCGCCAAGCTCTACCCGCGCGACATCACCCAGACGTATGGCGGACCCATCGGAGTTGGCGCGCAGAATGATCTGGGCGAATTCCTCCGGGGTGGTCATGCGCCCCCGGGTCTGAATCGTTGCGGTGATCTCAATATTGTCGGTATTGGGCAGATCGCCCAGCGCGCCACCAGCAGACTGGCTGTTCTGCTCCTGAACCGCCGCCAGCACTTCGGCAGCCGATAGGCTGAAGTTCGCCAGCTTGTCGGAATCCAGCCAGATGCGCATCGCATACTGGGTGGAAAACTCCCGAATATCACCCACCCCGGGTACCCGGCGCAGCTCGTCGACCACCTGGGCCGAGGCGAAATTGCCCAACTCGAGTGCCGAGTGTCCGCCGTTTTTCGAGGTCAACGCGACGATCATCAAAAAATTAGAGGATGCCTGGTTGACCCGCACGCCTTGGCGCCGAACCTCCTCGGGCAGGCGCTGTTCCACGCGGCGCAGACGGTTCTGAACATCCATCTGCGCATTATCGATATCGGTGCCGGCCTCGAACGTCAGATCAATGGATGCGGTGCCATTGGAACGACTGGTTGCCTGCATATACAGGAAACCTTCGACGCCATTGAGCTCCTGCTCTATGACCTGGGTGACATTGGTTTCCAGCACCGAAGCGTCTGCACCCGGATAAGTCACGCCGATGCTGAGAGAGGGCGGCGCAATCGTCGGATACTGCTCGACAGCCAGGTTGTTCAATGCGAGCAGGCCACCGAGCCCAATGATCAGCGCAACGACCCAGGCAAAGACCGGGCGCTTGATAAAGAAATGCGGCGTCATGGAGTACCAGCCCCCTCGGCACCCTGGTCTCCAGCGGCGGGTATCGCTTGCGCCGCATCGTCCGCCCCCCCGGCAATGCGCACCTTCTGGCCTGGGCGGGCCTTTTGCAAGCCGGAGACGATCACCCTGTCCCCGGATTGCAGCCCTGCGGTGACAACCCATTGGCCATCACGCAGCTCACCCACGGTGATGGCTTGCACCACCACCGTATCTTCATCATTGACCAGCCGCACAGTGGGGCCCTGATCGGTCATCTGCACCGCGCGTTGCGGCACTAACATTCCCTCTGGTCGAATCCCTGCGTAGATACGCGCATTGACGAACTGCCCGGGCAACAACAGGCGGCCCGGGTTCGGGAATTCCGCGCGCAGGGCAACGGTGCCCAGCGCCGGGTCTATCGTCATGGCGTAGAAGTCCATCCGCCCGACCTGATCGAACTCGCTGCCATCCTCCAGGGTCAGGGTGACGACGACACCGTCCCCCTCTGGCTCGATCAGTTCGCCCGAGGCCAATTGCGAACGGATCAGCAGCAGCTTCGAACTGGATTGGGAAAAATTCACATAAACCCGATCAAACTGCTCCACGCGCGTCAATAAGGTCGCTTCGGCTGCGCTGACCAGCGCGCCTTCGGTCACTTCGGCCCGGCCGGCGCGACCGGCAATCGGGGTCCTGATGGTGGTGTAGTCCAGATTCAATTGCGCGGCATCCAGTTGGGCCCTGGCCTGGGACACATCCGCCTGGGCGGTGCGCAACCGGGCGACCGCCGAGTCGTACTCCTGCTGACTGATTGCCTGCTCTTCCACCAGTCCCTTGTAGCGCTGCACATCCTGAGCGGCATTGGCCTCGGTGGCCAGGGCGCGATCAAGCGTTGCCTTGGCTGCACTCAGGGCGGCCTGCATCTCCCTGGGGTCCACGGCAAAGAGCGCCGTGCCGGCCTCCACGTCACTGCCTTCAGCGTAGAGCCGTTTCTCGATGATGCCATTGACCCGCGCCCGGATTTCCGCGGTACGCAGCGCCTGTACGCGGCCGGGTGCCTCGATGATGTTGTCTATGGGCTCGGCACGCATGACCTGAACCTGGACCTCGGGAGCGGATGGCGCTCGAGGGGCGGCCTCTTGTTCGCCGCAGGCGCCCAGCAACAAAGCCAAAAAAAAGAGCGGGGAGATGGAGGCGGTATGGCGCATTGGGTATTCCCTTGTTGATCATGAGATGACATGTGCCCGGCGCGATAGCCACGCCAAGACAGCAGTGGTTATTGGCCCTGCCACAGGAAGTTGTCACGCCGCATGGCGAACGGGCTGGTGCCGGAAGTATTTCCGGACCCGAGCAGGCGACTTGCGCAGTTTGTGCAGGTGGCCGATGGCTGGGCCCCGAGTTGCTTCTTGCTGCGCGCCGGTACCCGTCGCGTGACCGCATCCTTCACGTCGACATTCAAGTGTTCGTCCGGGTTCGGTGCCGGGCTGTAGCTGGACAGATAGAACACCTCGATCTCGGCTTCCTGATCGGCCGGCCACGCCATCGCCATCGGTGAGGTGGTGATAAGTATTGGCGAGGTGATAAGTATTCGCTTTCGACCGCCTTGGCAAAAAAAACAGGGCATCAGCGACTACCCCGTACAACTTGCCCCTCAAAAGCCGACACTTTTGTCAATAACAGTTGTCAATAACAGCTGCCGACCGGCATGTCAAAGAAAAATCACAGTCAAAGGGGTCAGGCCTGACAAATGGGGATGAGTGTTCCTTGGTCATGCTGGAACTCCGCCTTGGCGACCGGGATCAACTCCCATTAGGGAGATATTTTCAACGGTCGATCGCATCGGACAATTCCCAAATTCCGGGCATATCCCATCCCGAACAGTCGATTCCACAGACGGATGATCCCCTCACGGTCGGAATAAAGAATGGCATCCGGCGCTTCATCGACGATCCGGCAGCAAAGCTCGGTCTGGTCGATTGATGACATCAGAGCCTCCTATCGAGACGTTAGCGGCCTTCCTTCGACCTTATCTTCTTTCCGGATCTTGTATGGGGAGTTTAACAGCTCCACGGGATCGGCACTGCCCAAAAAAGAAAAAGGGCGGAGCTGATTGGCTCCACCCTGGGTGCCTTCCCTCGGGAAGGCTCGAATTCTTTTAGAAGTTTTATGTGTTCAGGCACAGATGCCTGGGTTTTATTGGCTGGGGCGCGAGGATTCGAACCTCGGAATGCTGGAGTCAGAGTCCAGTGCCTTACCGCTTGGCGACGCCCCAAAATGGAATCGAAGTTCTAGCAAAGAAGAAATCAGCTGTCAAGGGTAAAAATTTCGCGACCGGCCAGCACGAGAGAAAGAACCTTTACGTCCTTTCCCGAACTGACCAGCGCCTCTTCCAGATCACCAATCGCAGGGAGGTTGTCGAGGTGCACAGCCTGAAAATGGGCGCTCATCCGGGGGGAGAAGCTGCCCATGTCCGAACAGAGCCCAATGGCGCAGGCCCCGTTGCGCGTTGCCATGCGCAGCAGCATCTGCGGTTCGACACTGCCCGCGTAAACTTTGCGCGCAAAAGCCAGCTCATCCCACATGGAAAGTGAATCATTGCTGGCCGGGCTGTCCGTGCCCAGGGCCAGATCGACTCCGGCCTCCAGGTAATCGGAAATCGGCGCGGTGCCGACCCCCAGGCGCGCGTTGGAGCGGGGGCAGAGAACGACAGTCGCACCGCGGCGGGCAATCGCCTGGCATTCGTCCGGGGTGACATGTACCCCGTGAATCAGCAGGTTGTCAGGCTTCAGCCCTCCCTTGGCCTCAAGATACGCCACCGGCGTCTGACCGACCGGCATCGGGACCATATCCTGCCATCCAACGTAAGGATAGAGGCGATCAACCAGGGGCCCCCGTGAATGAAGAAGAAATTCTGTCTCCTCCCGGGATTCCGCAATATGAATCGCCAATGGGAGGCTATGCCTATGCGCGTAGCTGAGAAGATCCTCCAGGTATTCACTGCTTAGATTGTAAAGAGAATGAGGCGAGATGCCCAGGCGCAGGCGCCCGCTCACCACTTCGCGGGTGATTTTCCCGAGCCCTTGGAGAATATGGCGGGCGTGTGCCGGATCGCGTCCCAGCGTTTCAAGATACAGCCGTCCGAACAAGGGACACTGTCTGAAAGCCTCCCGCGCCGGAAACCAGGACAGGATGTCTCCCACCGCACCGGTACCGGAGGCAAGGCATGCCTGGATGCCATCTTTGATCGAAGCGGTAAATTGTTCCGGCTTGAGGCTGCGCTTGACGCGGATGACATGCTTGATCCAGTCGATAAAATCATCACCGGGAGAACTCTCCCCCAGCGCCCGGGCCCATTGCGGGAAATGGGTCAGCTCCAGATGCGTGTGCGCATTGACCAGGGGGGGCAGCAGGACGGCGTCATCGCCGAAATCGACAACCTTGGCCTTCGGTGATGCGGCGGAGAGTTCGTCTGCGCGGCCGACATCGACAATTTGACCGCGCCGCACAAGGAGTCCGCCGGACTCGATGACAGGTGCGACGATCGGCACCAGATAACGTGCACGGTAGAGAATATCCATGGCTCACCAAAGCTCTTTCCAGGAGGTGTTGAGAACCTGATCAGGCCGCATCGAAGGTGGACGCGAAATGGTGATTGTCGATCAGGCGGGTGTCGCCGATCTTGACCGCCAGCAGCAGAACGGATCGTGCATCGACCTCCTCGACGTCCTGCAGCGAATCCTGGTCGCAGATCTGGACATAATCGATCTGTGCGTCCGGTTCCTGCTCGATGCGCGACCTGATGGCGTCGATAAGGGTGGCGGAGCGGGTTTCACCCTCGCGCACCATGCGCTGTGCAAGCTCGATGGACGTGTAGAGGGACAAAGCCTGCTGACGCTGCTCCGCCGATAAATTCACGTTGCGCGAACTCATGGCCAGGCCGTCTTCTTCCCGCACGATGGGAAGCCCGCGGACATCCACCGGGAAGTTCAGATCGGTGGTCATGCGGCGGATCACGGCGAGCTGCTGAAAATCCTTGTTGCCGAAATAGGCCACATGAGGCTGAACGATGGCGAACAGCTTAGCCACCACCGTAGTTACCCCACGGAAATGACCGGGGCGGCTGCGCCCGCACAGGGTTTCGGTCAACCCTTCGACGTCGACAAAAGTCGCATAGCCCTGCGGATACATGTCCGAAGCGCGCGGGGCAAAGATCCAATCGGCCCCTTCGGCTTCGGCCATCTGCGCGTCACGGGTCAGGTCGCGGGGATAGCGGTCGAAATCTTCGCCGACGCCGAACTGGGTCGGATTGACGAAGATACTCAGCACCACCCGGTCGCCCTGCTGCCGCGCGGCGCGCACCAGGCTCAGATGCCCTTCGTGCAGGTAACCCATGGTCGGTACGAACGCGATGCGCTCGCGATTTTGACGGGCGTCCAGGCACAGCTGCTGCATCTCCTGAACATTTTCGATAATTTTCATGGCTTCGTCACGCTAATTTAATCGTATCTATTCACGTCGCGGGGTCGCAGCTCCCATGACAAGGGTGTTTGGCGCCAGGGAAGGCGCCAATCAAACGGCCAGGGATGGCGTAAAGTGGCCCTTGTCATGGGAGTTGTGACCCCATGCTGAACCGTTACATTTAATCAAAAGAATGGTCCGGGGTGGGGAACTCGCCATCTTTGACCTCGCGGATGTAGTCGTCGATCCCCTGCCGGATCATTCCGGAAACATCGGCGAACTTCTTGACGAATTTGGGAGAATACTTCTCGCACAATCCCAGGATGTCGTGAATCACCAGCACCTGCCCGTCGCAGTCGACGCCGGCGCCGATGCCGATCGTGGGGATGCTCAGTTCCCGGGTGATTTCCGCCGCCAGCTTGCGGGGAATCCCCTCCAGCACCACGGCAAAAGCCCCGGCCTGCTCAACCGCGCGGGCATCATCCAGCAGGCGCTTAGCCTGCTCTTCCTGCCGTCCCTGAACGCGGTAGCCCCCCATACGATGGATGGACTGGGGCGTCAGACCGATATGCCCCACGACAGGGATGTCCATCGCTGTAATGGCGGCAATGGTTTCGGCCATGTTGCACCCGCCCTCGATCTTGACTGCCTGGGCGCCGCCTTCCTTGATCAGGCGCCCCGCATTGTAACGCGCGTCACGCACATCGGTCTGATAGGACATGAACGGCATATCGACCACAACAAAAGCCGATTCAACGGCACGCACAACGGCTTTTGCATGATAGATCATCTCGTCCATGGTGACGGGCAGAGTCGTATCGTGCCCCGCCACTGCGGTTCCGAGTGAATCTCCGACCAGGATCATATCGATGCCGCACTGGTCCATCAACCGGGCGAAGGGATAATCATAAGCGGTCAGCATGGTGATCCGCTCCCCTTCCGCCTTCATTTTCTGAATATCCAGAATTGTTTTCTGTCGGGCCATAATTCCCCCCGAATCTTGAAGTCATGATCAGAATCGGACCCGGCAGGAAAACGATCCGGGCCCCAAAAAACATTGCGCTGGGATTATTCCACAGCGCAATGTCCAAGAGCAAATGTTAATGCGCGAAACCCAGCGGCATGGCGTTTGGTTACTTACGCGGCGTCAGTTTCAAACCGTCCTGGTAGGCCTGAGCCACCTTCTCGCCCAGATTCCAGTACTCCCGGATACCACCCAGGTAGACCAGCGGATCGAAAATCCGTGCATCCATTTTTCCGTCCGCGTCAAAAGCATCATCAGCTGCGTGGATCTCGAGGATTTCCCCCATAATCAGCCGATAATCTCCCAGTGGATACTCACCAATACAGCGGCATTCCACGTTCAGAGGGCAGGACTGCACCAGCGGCGCTTCGATGTGACTCGCCTTCTCCAAAACCAGGCCGGTCACCTCGCTTTTATCCAGGTCACGCCCCGATTTGAGCCCGCAGAAATCGGCCTCCACCGCCAGGGATGCAGGGACCATGTTGACGCTGAAGCACCCAGATTGAACGATGTTCTCATACGTTTTGCGGGCCTGGTTGAGGGAGATCGCCATGGTGGGAGGGGTTTTGCTGATGATTCCCGCCCAGGAGGCGGTCATCAGGTTGCATTGACCTTCATCATCACAGGAGGCGATCAGGGTGGTCGGTTGGGGGAAGAAAGTGACACAGGAGCCAAGTTGTCTTTTTTTCACGATAATTCCTCTATTCATAGTTTTTCCCGGGTCGATCCGAGGGATTGCACATCATGTGGCCAGCCTTACAGCAGATCGGCGAGCGCCCGCCCGATCACCATAAAGGGATTGAAATTGATCGGCTCCGTGCCCTGCACCTGCTGCCAGAGATTGTTGAGAGCACGGTATTTCTGCCGCCTGCGCGACAGGTAGCGTTCCACATTGCCGTCTGTTTCCTGTAATACCGCTTTCGTCAGCCGGAAAAGAGTCACGGAAAGGTCTCTTTCCAGGGCATCAAGGGCCATGCGGTCCCAGCGGTCGCGCAGCGGAACTTTGGCGGCCGCCGCGCGCAGGCGTGACACACCGAGTTTTTCCATCAGGTCGCGATGAGCACAGGCGACATCATGAAGATCGCTCTGCGTTTTTCCCACCAGGTTGAACAGCGGCAGAAAATCCCCGAGATAAGGCAGGGCTGCAACCTTCTGCGACAGGGGCGCATCCAACCCCGCTTCCGTCAGATCCTTGGATTTCTGCTGGGCGATCTCCCAATCCTGGGAAGGCGTTACGCCGGGCAGAGCGTTGATGAACTCGCCGATGCGCTCCCGCCACTGCAGCAGGGCCTCGGCATCAAGAGAAATGACCGTATCCTGCTGCAGCGCCCAGAAACACATCTCCTGCAATGTTTCCGCGTAGGTATCGATAATCCGGTATTGCTCTTCGGCAGCCATCCGGTTGTCGAGGGCAAAGACGGCTTCACGCAACGTGTCTCCTTCGAGAATCCGGTCAAAAGTCAGATACATGCCGGCGCATTGATGCAGCGGTCGCCCCGTCTGACGTGCCAGCAGACTCATACGGGCACAGCCCGCAGTGTCGACAATGGTGTTGGTCAGAACCGTCGCGGTAATCTGATGACAGAGCGGATGTTCGTCAAGTTCGTCGAGATAGCGTTCCCGAATGCCCGCGGGAAAATAGTTCCGCATGTCGTCACGGTAATGGCCGTCCTCACACAGGGAACTTTCAAGCAGGGTATGATAGAGCTGCATCTTGGCATAAGCCAGCAGGATGGCCAACTCCGGGCGGGTCAGGCTTTTTTGCGGACGCGCCAGAACTTCCTTGGTCGTCGGCAGAAATTCACCGGCCCGGTCCAGCAGCCCTGCATTGACCAGACGGTCTATGAGCTGGAGATAGGGCTCGATGTTGCGCGCACAGCCCCTTTGGTCCAACGAAATGGAGAGACTCTGCGTATAGTTGTTGCGCAAAACGGCATCGCAGACTTCATCGGTCACCTCGCGCAGCACCTGGTCGCGCTCCTCGTCATCCTTGACCCGGCCCATCTCCCGCAGGCGCTGCATGAAGATCTTGAGATTGACTTCATGGTCGGAGCAATCCACCCCGGCGCTGTTGTCGATGGCGTCGGTGTTGATGCGCCCGCCTTTGAGGGCGAATTCGATTCGTGCTTTCTGGGTCATCCCCAGGTTGCCGCCCTCACCCACCACTTTGACCCGCAGCTGGTTGCCGTCGATGCGGACTCCGTCGTTGCTGCGGTCGCCGACATCCTCGTTCTTCTCGCTTGAGGCCTTGACATAGGTGCCGATACCGCCGTTCCAGAACAGATCGACTTCGGACTGCAGGATCAGGCGTACCAGCCCCTGTGCGTCGACACTGCGGTGGCGGGTGCCGAGCATCTGGCGCACCGGCCCGGACAGGGGGATATCCTTGGCATGACGGGAGAAGACCCCGCCGCCTTCGGAAATTATTGCCTTGTCGTAATCCTCCCAGCTTGAGCGGGGCAGCTCAAACAGCCGCTGCCGTTCATTGAAGCTGGCTTCCGGGTCAGGATCAGGATCAAGAAAGATATTGCGGTGATCAAAGGCCGCCACCAGCTTGATCTTGCGCGACAGCAACATGCCGTTGCCGAACACGTCGCCGCTCATGTCACCGATGCCGATAACCGTAAAAGGTTCCGTCTGGATATCAACGCCCATTTCGCGGAAATGCCTTTTGACGCATTCCCAGGCGCCGCGGGCGGTAATGCCGAGTTCTTTATGATCGTACCCGCGGGAGCCGCCGCTGGCAAAGGCATCGGCCAGCCAGTAATTGTATTCCGCGCTGACGGCGTTGGCGGTGTCGGGCAGATGGGCGGTTCCCTTGTCGGCTGCAACCACCAGGTAGGGGTCTTCCTCGTCATACGCGATCAGACCGACCGGGCGCACCACCTCGCCCTTCACCCGGTTGTCGGTCAGATCGAGCAGACCGCGCATCAGGGTGATGTAGGCGGTCCTGGACAGCTCAGCGCCCTGTTCGCGGGTATTGAAGGCGCTGTGGATAATGAAACCGCCTTTGGAGCCGACGGGGACAATCAGGGCATTCTTGGTCATCTGGGTCTTCATCAGGCCCAGAACTTCCGTGCGGAAATCATCCGGACGGTCGGACCAGCGAATCCCGCCGCGTGCCACCTTGCCGCCGCGCAAGTGAATGCCTTCCATCAGGGCACTGTGAACGTAGACCTCGAAAAGCGGTCGCGGCGCGGGCATGTCGATTATGCCGATGGCGCTGATTTTAAAGGAGAAGAAGTAATCCTCATCATCGCGCCGCAGGAAGAAATTGGTTCTTACGGTCGAATCGATCAGATTGAACAGCGTACGCAGGATGCGGTCTTCATTGATGTCGGAGACCTGTTCGAGGGCCTCGGCCAGCTCCATGCGCAGGGGCATCAGGGCTTTTTCCTCCCGTTCGGCCATTTCGCGCCATTCATCACGCGGCTCGAAACGCGCCTGAAAATAACGGAAAAGCAGCAGCGCCACCTGAGAATTGTTAATCAGGGCGAAGGCGACGCGGCGCTTGGTGAAAGGAGAACCCAGCTGATGATAATAGTTGCGGTAAGCGCGGAAGACATCAATCTCCCTGCCGTCAAGACCGGTCAGAACCAGCAGGCGGTTGAGGTAGTCGTTGTCAAGCTCCCCTTTTCGCAGAGAAGTGACGGTGCCAAGGAGTTTATCGCGCACCTCCCCCAGGGGCAGAGACCGCTTATCGCCTCTTTTAATGGCGAAACTCTTGATATAAATCGCCTCCGACCCTTCGTTGACCGTAAAATCGAGTTCATCGATGACACACAGGTTGAGGTTTTCCAGGAGCGGCATCAGACAGTTGAGATAGGTTTCACTTCGGCTGTAGAACTGAAGACGATAATATTCATCACTTTCGTCGCCGTTGTGAAACGGTCCCCAGATACTGAAATGCTCGCCTCCAGTGTGGCGCACCTCTTCCATCCCCTCGATGTCGCGCAGGGCATAGCGGGGATGCGTAAGGGTTCGGTACTGGCGCGGCAACCCGTCAATATAACGATCGAAGAGCTGGCGTCCTTTCTCATCGCCCAGACGGCTCTCCAGCACAATGCGAAGCTTGGCTTCCCAGGGGCGGGCGATCTCGGTGAGCCCCATCTCGAGGCGCCGCAGATCGACAAAATCCTTCTCTCCGCGGGGAGCGACGCGAACATGCAGGCTGAGATAATCGGACAACATCTGCACAATGCGCGAGGTCACGGTCTGCGCCTGGAAGAAGCGGCGCACATAGGATTTGATCCGGTCGATATTTTCCCGCTGGTAGAATTCACGCGGCAGGATCAGAAGCAGCGTCCGGCCGTCGACGGACAGGCTGGGTGCGGGAACCACTTTGACGGCATCCTGGCGGTAGAGAAAGGTAAAGGACCGGACAGCGTCCCGCAGCTCCTCCGGTTCCATAAAGAATAATTCCACCTTGGGGAAGGTGTTGAAGATTTCGATCGCCTTGCTGTAATCGTGACTGCCGCGCGGAATGCCCAGCTCCGCCAGCGCCTGCTCGATACGTCGCCGCAGGACAGGAATGGAAAAGGTCGGCTCTTCCAGAAATCGCTGCGAGAAAAGTCCGCAGAAGGCATGTTCCTGGTAGATCCCGTCGCCGATTTCCACCCGCCAGCCCAGGTAAGTCAGATGATCGTCGCGATGAACCGTGCTGATTTCAGCCGTTTCCTCCACCACGATGCGGTCTTCGCGCTCAAGCCGACACCGGGATGCGATATCAAGATCATCCCTGTTCCATTGAGTGCCCTCGACTCCATCCGGTCCTGTTGGGAAAATGCCCTCTGAACTCTCGACCGAAACCTGCACCTGCTGCTGCGGCGCGGTTTCGATCCGAAGGCAGCGATAGCCGAAGGGGATGAAATTGTCATTTTGCAGCCAATGCCAGAATTCTCGCACCTGTTGTGCTTCGGGGAGCATTTCGATCTTTTTAAGACAGCTTTTCAGCCGGCGCTGAGCTGCATGAATCTGCAACACCTGGGCAAAACACTCCCGCAAAGCTTCCTCAAAACGCGCGCGGACCCCCTTCCGCAGCCCCTGAACTTCGGCCAGGATCAGGGATTCCGCACTGCCTCCGTGACCATCCTCGACAACGGCCGTCAGCTGTTTACGCTGACGCTTCAGGCGCAGAATCGGATGGCTGACAATCTGAAAACGAACCCCGAAACGCTTGAACAGCAGTTGCAGCGAGTCCACCAGAAAAGAGGCGTCGGGGGTATTGGTCATCAGAAACCACTGCCCGGAGCGTCGTGCGGATTTGAGTTCGATCGCAACATCCTGGGGACGCTCTTTGATAAATTCAAAGATATCAACGACCCAGCGGGCAACCTTCTCAGGTTTCTGCATTGAATAAAAAGCCCTGGGCGTGTGCATTCGCAGTTCCCGGGCCAGGGCAAGAATGATGTCGCGGTTGTCAGCGGGCACCTGCTGCCTGATCGCTTCGGCAACATCTTCAAAAGGATAGGCCTTTTCCTCAGGTGAACGGCGCTGGAACGCAGGATCCTTGATTATTTTCATGTCATACCCGCCTTGAAAAATATAAATGCGAATACCGCGCTGAAGTTTTTTTAACCTGAATATTGTCTTAAGACTAGAGGATCACACCCACTTTGGCAAGCGGCCAGGGTTTAAAAGCAGAAACTCCGGAGAGATCCCCGGAGTTTCTGTTTTTAAACTACTGCTGTTCGCAAAAGAGCAGGAAAAAGCAATATGGATTCAATCGAAAACCTCTATTTTGGCCTCCTGCCGCAATTCCTTGACCCATTTCTCAAGCTCTTTGACGCTGGCTTCTTCCTTGAGGAATTCGCGAATCTTATCCTCGGCTTCTTCAAAGGGCATTTTGCGCTCCGCAACCTTATCCTGCACCAGGATCAGATGGTAGCCGTAAGGCGTTTCAACCACCTCCCCGACTTCGCCCGTCGGCTGACTGAAAGCGGCCTGTTCAAAAGGCTCGACCATCTGCCCGCGGCTGAAGTAGCCAAGGTCGCCGCCGGCCTGGGCGCTCGGGCAATCGGAATTTTCCCGTGCCAGCTTGGCAAAATTGCCTGCCGTCACCCGGCCCTTTATGGCATCCAGGCGCTGCCTGGCCTGCTCCCGGTTGTCTTCTGCCCCGGCAATCAGAATGTGCCGGGCACGGACCCGCTCGGGCTCCACCATTTTATCCGGATAGGTGCTGTAGATTTTTTCGATGCTTTCGCGGGGCGGGTCGGGAAGATCCTTGAGTTTTTCTGCACTCATCAGATTCACCGTCAGATCCTGGCGGATCATGCGATGGTAGAATTCCGGGGTCATTCCAGCGCGCTGCAAGGTCTCGTAAAACTTCTCCTCGCTCTCGTAATTGGCGATCAGCTTGCGCTTCTCCTCCTCGACCGCCGCCTCTTCGGCCACAACGCCCTGCGCCAGCGCGGCCTGAAAGATCAATTCACGGGCGATGAGCTTTTCCAGCGAAAGCTCACGAATTTCCTTCTGCTGATCGGGCGTGAGCTGCTCGACAGGCTTCTGGTGCATCTGCATGGCGTAGACCTGCATGGTGCTGTCGAGTTCACTGCGTGAAACAGGTTTCTCGTTGATCTTGGCAACTACGTCGTTCAATGTTCTCTCTCCTTTTTATTCTTGCTCACAATCTGAATTCAGTCAGGATTCGCTCATATCAGGCAAGCGAATTTGCCAGTCCGGCAAACTGTTCGAGGTTCAGGACTTCGCCGCGGATTCGGGCATCGAGTTGATTGTGGGCAAAGGCTTCTTCGATCCTGTCCGGTTCAAAGCCTGCCGACTTCAGGGCGTTGGCCAGGGTCTTGCGCCTTTGCGCAAAGGCCGCCTTGACGATTTTACGGAAAAACGCCTCGTCAGAGACTTCGACTCTCGGGTTGTCCAGGGGAGTGAACGCCAGAACAACCGAATCGACTTTGGGCGGCGGGTGAAAGGCACCGGGTTTGACATTTGTGACTCGTTCGATATCGAACCACAGCCGGCACAGAACCGACAGAATGCCATAATCCCCTGTTCCGGGATCGGCACAGAGGCGATCGCCGACTTCCTTCTGAAACATCAGCACCAGCCGGGAAAACAGGGCATGGTGGTCGAGTACCCGAAAAAGAACCTGACTCGAAATGTTATAGGGCAGGTTTGCGACCAGTTTGTAAGGGGGCTGGGTCAGCAGACTCTCCCAGGCCAGCCGCAAGGCGTCACCTTCGTGGATAATCAACCTTGGATTCTGCCGCTGCCGCAGCCGCGCGATCAGATCGCGATCGATCTCCATCACCTGCACCTGGCCCGCTCGAGAGAGCAGTTCGTCGGTCAGAACGCCGAGACCGGGACCGATTTCAACAACGCGGTCGTCGGCATCAAGATCAGCGGCACACAGAATGCGCTCAACAACCTGACGGTCGCGAAGAAAATTCTGTCCAAAGCGTTTACGAGGGCGATGGGATGCCAAATGGAAACTCCGTCATATTCTTGAGTCGAAACAGGAAATACAGGGACACCGCCAGTGTGATGATCCGAGGGTTTATTGGCGATTTCTATGCAGGTGCCTCTTTAACCGGCGACGTGGCCACCGTGGGATGCGCCAGGACTTGACAATGGGGATCAGGCGCAGAGTCAGGGCGTAAGCCAGGCTCGAACACAGGGTTCCAAGAATCACACTGCCGACACAGATCGGCCAGAGGACATCCCACCCGAGGCCGATGAGGGCTTCGCTGGAAAGCTCCCTGGGGATGCCGGAGCGCTCCAACCCCAGCAGAAGGCGACCGATTTCATACTCCAGAGTATAGATGACCGGAGCTGTGACCGGGTTTGTGACCCATACCCCGACCAGGGCGGCGATTTTGTTCTCCCGCAGCAGGAAGGCCAAAAGCAGCGCGATAAACATCTGTATGCCGAAGGTCGGCGTCATGCCGATGAACACGCCCAGGGCAATACCCTTGGCAATTTCATCCGGAGTTGCACGCAACCGCACCAGGCGGATCAGATTCAATTTAAATTGGCGAATCAGGGACCAGCGCTGCCACATATCATCCTGTTGCCCGAAAATGTCATTTCAACCGGGTCAGGGCGAAACCGGTCGAACCCGATCCAACGGCCAGCTTGCCACGGCATTGAGGTCGAAGGCCGAACCAGCGCCGCGGCTGAGGTAATAATCGCCCGGTACGGCCAGCATGCCGGCGTTGTCGGTGCAGAGAAGGGGCGAAGGGAAATAAACTTCGAAGCCCTCGCCTTTCGCGGCACCGTGGAGAACCGCTCGCAAACCGCGATTGCAGGCGACCCCGCCGGCTACCACCAACCGCTGCAGATCCGCACCGCGCAGGGCCTTGAGAGCCTTGGCGGTCAGAACCTCAACAACCGCCTGCTGAAATCCGGCCGCCAGATCGCGCAGATGCTCTCCTTCGATCGGCCCGTTCTGTTTCTTGACGTAATTAAGGACTGCAGTCTTGATCCCGCTGAAGCTGAAATCGAGATTGTCCTGGTGCATCAGGGGGCGCGGAAATTTTATCCGGTGCGGGTCACCTTCGGCCGCCAGCCGATCGATGACCGCTCCGCCGGGATAGCCGAGGCCGAGAAGCTTGGCCACCTTGTCGAAGGCCTCTCCCGCCGCGTCATCCCGGGTGCACCCCAGCGTCTGATAGTCGCCCACCCCTCCAATACGGTACAGGTGAGTGTGACCGCCGGATACGATCAGCGCCAGAAAGGGATAGGCCACCTCCTGCTCAAGCTCAATGGCCAGCGCATGCCCTTCGATATGATGCACCCCGACCCAGGGGATACGGCGGGCATAAGCCATCGCTTTGCCGGCGGAAAGCCCGACAAGCAGGGCTCCGATCAGTCCGGGACCGCGCGTTACCGCAAGCCCTTCGATGTCGCCAAAACCGACCCCCGCCTGCTCCAGGGCCTGTTCGGTCACTACCGGTATGGCCTCCAGGTGCTTGCGCGAAGCCAGCTCAGGCACGACCCCACCATAGCGTGCATGAACGTCGACCTGAGAAGCGATCACGTTGCTGAGGACCTGGCGGCCGTCGCGCACCACGGCGGCGGCGGTCTCATCGCAGGAGGATTCAAGACAGAGTAAAAGCATAGTCGTTATAACTTAAAGCAGGTTGGCGGCCAGCTCGGCCAGGGGGGAACGCTCCCCCTTGGTGAGGATGATGTGGCCGGCAATCTGCTGTTCCTTGAACTTCTCCACCACATAGGTCAGCCCGTTGCTGGAGGAATCCACGTAAGGATTGTCGATCTGGTAGGGGTCGCCGGTCAGCACGATCTTGGTCCCCTCGCCCGCGCGGGTAATGATGGTTTTGATTTCGTGCGGAGTGAGATTCTGCGCTTCATCGACGATCAGGAACTGGCGGGGGATTGAGCGGCCGCGGATGTAGGTCAGCGCCTCGATCTCAAGGAAACCCATATCGACCAGCTCCTTGTAGCCGCGCTTGCGCTTGCCGTGATCCTCGACGTTGCCCAACAGCAGCTCGACATTGTCGAAGATCGGCTGCATCCAGGGGGCCAGCTTCTCTTCGATATCGCCCGGCAGAAAGCCCAGATCCTTCCCCATGGGAAAAACCGGGCGCGACACCAGGAGGCGATTGTAGAGGTTTTCGTCAGCGACCTTGAGCAGCCCCGCCGCAATGGCCAGCAGGGTCTTGCCGGTGCCCGCCTTGCCGACCAACGTTACGAGCTGGATATCGTCGTTCATGAGCATGTCAAGGGCGAACTGCTGCTCGCGGTTGCGCGAATGAATCCCCCAGATGCCATCCTTCGGGATGCGGATCAACGGCACAACCTGCTGCATGGCCTTGTTGTAGCGGCCCAATGCCGTATGGGAGGGATTGCTTTTGTCCACCAGGGTCAGACAGTGGTTGGGATGATATTCTCCGGGCAGGTCCAGATAGCCCTGACCGTAAAAACGGTCAATGACATCCTTGTCCAGTTCCAGATGACTGGCGCCCGGATAAAGATCCTCGATCGAGACCTTGTCCGATTCATAATCCTCGGCCGGGAGGTCAAGGGCATCCGATTTAATGCGCAGATTGGTATCCTTGGTCACAAAGACAACCTTGCAGTCACAGGTTTCCTGCAACTTCATGGCGACAGCCAGAATGCGATTGTCTCCGCGATCGACCTGCAATTCGGGCGGCAGTTTTTTCAAGTAGTCGGCACGGTAGATCTCTACCCGCAGCATTCCGCCGGTTTCCAGCTTGACGCCTTCGGTCAAACCGCGATTTTCCCGCATCCCGTCAAGAATCCGCGAGATGTGCCGGGCATTGCGGCCGGTTTCATTCTGATCTTTCTTGAAACGGTCGATTTCCTCGATGACCGTAATGGGAATAACCACATCGTTGTCTTCAAACTTGAACAACGCTTCAGGATCATGCAGCAAGACATTGGTGTCGAGCACAAAGATTTTTTTCATCAGTCATCTCATTCAGTTGGTAGAAAACATTCGATGGAAATCAGCGATTGTAATGTGTAACCTCGATCCCTTCAGGGGTGGCTAAAAATTTAATCAGAACCGGTCGGTTACGGTAACTTCCTTCAAGAACAACTTCGCCTTCGCGATTGAGGGCGTTGAGGACTGCTTCGGGCGACTCCTCGATCGTATAGAGGCGATAAGCATTGGTGCGGGACAGGTCGCGCCGGGTCAGAGGGCGCTCGGGAGGCAAAGAACAGGCCGCAAGCACCAGCACGGCAAGAACCGTTGGTACCAGAAACAGACACATGCGACGAAATAAGTTTCTGCCTGCCGGCATGGGCGAAACAAGCGGCGGGATTTTATGAGAATCGCAAGTCTTCATTTCAGTCCACCTCATGGGCAGCGACTGCACTTACGGCGCTGACCGCAAAGCGCATGTCATCAAGAGTATTGAAGTAACCCGGGCTCATCCGGACCGTTCCGCGTGGATAGGTGCCGATGCTGCGGTGTGCGTCCGGCGCGCAATGAAGCCCGACGCGGGTCTGAACACCATGTTCATGGTCCAGTAGAAAACCGACCTCCGCCGGGTCGCGACCTCGCAGGTTGAAAGACAGCGCCCCGCCATGCATGCACGGATCGGTAGGTCCGTAAAGCTCCAACCCGTCAATCTTTCGCAGCCCGTCGATCAACTCGGCGAGCAGTTCGGCTTCATGAGCCCGGATTCGATCTATTCCCTCTCTCGCAATAAATCGGAGTCCTGCTGCCAGGCCGGCAAGGCCCGGGGTGTTAAGGGTGCCTGCTTCGAGACGCTCGGGCATATCATCGGGCGGCAGCTCCGAATGGGAATTGCCGCCGGTGCCGCCGTAGATCAACGGCGACAATTTCAGCCCGGGGCGAACATACAGAAAGCCTGTTCCTTGCGGCCCCAACAACCCCTTATGCCCCGGAGCAGCCAACAGGTCAATCCCCATGCCTGCAACGTCAAGGGGGAAAACGCCAGCGGTCTGCGCAGCGTCAACCATGAAAAGAATCCCTCGATGTCGGCACCAGGGACCGATTTCTTCAATCGGCTGCAAGGTTCCGGTGACATTGGAGCAATGGGTCATCACCACCAGGCGAGTTCGCTCCTCGCAGGCGGCTTTTATCGCAGACGGGCAGACCCTCCCCTGGTGGTCGGCAGGGACCTTGTGGACGATCACCCCGCGCTCCTGCAAAGCCCGCAGAGGGCGCGTCACCGCATTGTGCTCCATGAAGGTCGTCACAACCCGATCACCGGGCAGCAGCAAACCGAACAGGGCAATATTGATCGCCTCGGTGGCGTTGGCGGTAAAAGCCACGCAGGCCGCATCCTTCACCCGGAGCAGCTCCGCTACGGCTTCACGCGCACCCAGCACGATGCGTCCCGCTTCCAGGACAAGATGATGTCCGCCGCGTCCCGGATTGGCTCCGGCGTCGCGCAGAGTTGAAGTTACCGCGTTGATCACCTCATCGGGTTTGGGAAAGGAGGTGGCGGCATTATCCAGATAAACGGGCATAGGGAAATATCCGTCAGCAAAAACTGTGATCGCCCATCAACGCGGGCCGGCACACATGGGATCTCGCATTTGTTGACAAGCCCGATCACTGCGCGACAGGGCCAGCCCCCGGCAGCCGCCATAACACACCCCCAGATCCCGACAGCGCCGGCAATCCTCGGGAAGCGCTTCAATCATGCGCCTGATTTCAAACCGGCGGGGAGTCTGCCATAGTTCGATCAGACTCTCATGCAGCAACGATCCCAGACTCAATGGCCAGGAAGAACAGGGCATGAGGTCGCCGGACGCCGCAACATGGGCAAGGGAGTTGGCCGCCTGGCACCCCGCGTAACCCTCGCGCCGGCTGGCCGCGTCGGGGTGAAGCAATTCCCACAAAAACAGATCGTGAATTTCCAGCGCAACCCCCTGAGGGAAACGATCTGCATCATCGGCAAAGGCGGTCTTCAATTGTTCCAGGTGCGCGGGACCGATCAGATCAGAGCCCGAGGGGGGATTAAGGCTATCATCGATAGCCATGTTTGGCAACTTTAATCGCTTGATGTCGAGTGCAGCGCAGAAGGAGAGAAGATCCTGAATTTGCAGAAGATTTTTCGGAGAAGGGCGAAACAGAATACCGGGCTCCAGGTTCCGGGCGCGGGCCCGCTCGACCTGGGCCTCGAGCAATGACAGATCCAGCCTTTCACAAGCGGAAGTCGCATCAATCAGAAGATCAATGGGGCCGTCGCTGCAGATCGGGTGGAGAACCTCACCGGGGTGGAGACCGCAGACGGCAGTCACCCGGCATCCTGCTTTCTGCAGGTGCGGGAGGAGCTGATCGATCCCGTCATGCCGCATCGGTGCGCCATCGAGCATGACGAAGAAGACGCCGGCATCCAGCAATCGATCGGCAACGCGCAGGAGATTCTCGGTTGACAGGGCGCCTGAACGACCGGACAGCCGCCAGGTGACCCGCACAGGGGCATCAAGAAGGTCCATACGCATCGCAGATTGGAATCAAAAAATTAGATCATCATAAAGAGAAAGACAGGGAGCAGCCTCTTTGGGCTGTCTCCCTGTCTGACCGCGGTTCAGCAGGGATGGACGTTGGAAGAACCGACCACCCGAGGCTTCATGTACTTTTTCATGCGCTCTCACCCCCTTCTTTGATCTGTTGTGACGACAACATGACGGGTTTGTTTCGTAGAGTTTGACAACAATTACAATGCAATTTCCAGACCTGAATCGCCCTGGGATTGATATCACTGTTCAGCATCCGCATCCGACCCCTGCCAGCAGTGGGGATCGGCCTCTTCAAGGTCGCCGGTCACGGCCAGTGCCCGCGCCGTGCATCCACCCAGGCAGTCGGCAAAAGCATCGCATCCCTGACACTTCCCCCTGGCCTGCTTGTTGCGCATCTTCTGCAGAATGGGGGAATCATGCCAGACGGCATCGAAATCATCCCTGAGAATATTCCCAAGCACCAGGGGAATAAATCCGCAGGGCGTCAGGTTGCCGTCGGGGCGCAGATGCAATGAGAGTTTACCACAGGAGCTGCCCTTAACCAACGGCTTTTCCTCATACTGGGGCAGCGAAGCGATCACCGGATCGTCGAAGGACAGCGCAATATCCTTTGTCTGACTCTTGACGACCAGCGCCTGCTGATAGAACTCACGCCACTGCGCTGGACTCAGATCCAGATCTTCGCGGTTCTCGAAGCCCTTGCCGCTGCATTTGAAGTTGTGCAGAAAGAGCTGACGGGCGCCATGGGTACGGGCCAATTCGATCAAATCACGGAAATGCTCGAAATTAATCCGTGATATCACTGAACTCATCGTGGTCTTGACGCCGGCGTCGCGCAGCAGATCGAGAGCCCTGACCGCACGATCGAAGGAGCCTGGCTGACAGCGAAAATCATCGTGTCCAGCCGATTCGTGGCTGTCGATACTGATACCCACGGAGGCAAACCCCGCCTGACTGATCTTTGCAGCCGTCTCCTCGTTGATATGCCAGCCGTTGCTGTTCATGGAGACACGCAATCCCCGGTCCGTGGCATAACGGGTAATCTCAAAAAGGTCTTCACGCAGCAGCGGCTCACCACCGCCGAAGTTGACAAAGGGGATCTGCTTCTCCGCCAGAATGTCGACAATGCGCCTGTTATCCGCGGTTGAAAGTTCTTCGCAGTGATCATTGCGGCTGTAGCAGTGAGTACAGACGAAGTTGCAGCGAAACGACAGGGACCAGTTCAGGGTCAATGGTGCGGAAAGATAATCCAGGGTGTCATCAGACATGTGCCAGCCACCCTCTTTCAACGAGGTCATTGACAAACTCTTCGACGTCCTCACGCAGAATTTCGCGTTCAACGTCAAAATCACGAGCCATCTCATCCACGATCTGATCGAGGGTCCGGCTTCCGTCGCACAGATCCCAGACGGCACCGCCCACCAGGTTGAGCTGATGCATCATGCCGGAGATGATCAGGATGACGCTGCCACGATCACTGACATCCTCCCCGCCCTCAAGCGCTTTGAGAATTTCCTGTTCGCGGCGCTTTTCATGGCGCCAGACGATATCGGGGTTTCGCTGCAAACACTTCAAAGCATTTCCTCGTTTCAAAAAATGAAGGTATCTTTTCTCTTCACGGGTTCGGATCTCCCATGACAAGGGTGTTTGGCGCCAGGGATGGCGCCAATCAAACGGCCAGGGATGGCGAAAAGTGGCCCTTGTCATGGGAGATCCGAACCCATGCTGAAGCGTTAACTCATACGGCGCGTTCGCGCAATACCAGTGAAATCATGAAAACAAAAGCAAAGCCGGCCAGAACCGCCATTTTGCCGGGCAACGGTACACCGGCCGCGGTTGCGGTGATGCCCCAGGTCTGCGCCAGACCACCCGCCACCAGCATACCCAGAACCACCATGCCGGCATCGGCGTCGCCCTCGCCGGCCTTGACCAGCTGTCGGAAGGGGCAGCCACCGAAAATGACGGAAACCCAGCCGACCAGCGCCATACCGAAAAAACTCCATAAATAGTCAAGATGCGCGCCGGGCTGCCCGTGAAAACCGGGCTCAAAACGTCCAAAAATAAGGTTGCCGGCCACGGCCCCGAAAACAAAAAGAGCCAGCCCGTAAATCAGGGGCGAACGATGCCCCATCAGCAAGGTGTCGCGTAAACTGCCGGTAATGCAGAAACGGCTGCGTTGGGCCAATGCACCGAGCAGCAACCCGGCTCCCAGGGAAATCCACGCCGGCGCATGCTCAGCGCCGCCGCCGCTTTGCGCTTCGCGAAGAAAGCCGGGAGGAAGAAAAACCCAGATCATCAAAAGTACAAAAAAGAGGGGCACCCACCACCCGCTGCCTCCGCGAACAATCTTCGAAACTCCGGGCTGAACACCTTTGGCAAGGCTGTGCAGCCCCACCCATACGCCTCCAACCAATCCGGCCAGACCGGCCAGGGTCGTCAGATCTCCTGCTGTCATGCGCAGGAAAAGCTTGATGGGGCAGCCGATGAAGACGGCACATCCGACGATCAGGAAAAAACCGGCGAAGAAACGCGTCATCGGCACACTGCCGCCCCGCGAACAAAATTCTCTGAACACCAGGGCGCTGACCATCGCCCCAAGCACGAATCCAGCCAATTCGGGGCGCAGGTACTGCATCCGCTCATTATCGTGCAACCCCAGTGATCCTGCGGTGTTTTCAAGAAAACAGGAGATGCAGATCCCTGAATTTTCCGGGTTTCCCAAAGCGGCCAATGCCACGCCGAGAAGACCAAAGCTCAGGCCGGTCAGCAGAACCAGATAAAAATGGCGATCCTTCCACATGCGCGACCCTATTCACAGCCGCCGGCCAGGCGACTTTGCAGGTAATAGACTTTTTTCAACGTCTCCAGCAGCGACGGATTATCGCCCTGGGCCTCCAGGCGGGCGCGCAGGCGCGTCACACCGTCATCCACCAGTTGACGGATTTCCGTCCGCCGGGATAAAGGGCTTTTGTCATCGACATAATCGCCGTTGAGCTGAACCGCTTCAACGTAGCTATCCACCGCCCGCTCGAACACTCCCATCTCCCGCAGGATGGCGCCGCGCAGAATCAGGCCGTGGGCCTCGCCGGGGTAATCGCGGGCAATTTCCTCCAGGGTCAGCAGCGCCTGCTGATTTTTGCCCTCCTTGCGCAGATCCTCAACCGGCTGGTACAGGTCGGTCAAAAAGGCCAATCGCGCCTGCGCCGCCAGGCGTTTCTCCAGTGCACGCTCCAACGCCGCACCACGCTCAGAGCCCTGCTGCGCTTCGCCATGAAGCATCAGCAGGCCAAGACCTGCCAGTGTAAGCAGCAGGCCACCTATGAGCAGGATATCGAAACGATCGATCCGGGGCATCGGCTCTAAAACGTCTGATAAGGAGGCATATTGACCCGTCGCGCCATTTCGCGAACCGGGTCGTAGTCGGCATCGCTGAACTGCACGAAGCCCTCAACCCAGACTGATTTGAGCACCTTGATACGCTCTCCCTGGTACTCCACCGTGTCCTGGGGCGAAAGCTCGAGCAACGCGCGGCGGAACCGCTCCACCAGTTCAGGGTCAGCCTCGGCGGAAGCCCCGAAGGTGCAATAGGGAAACGGCTCGCTCTGCGCGATGATCTCGAAATCATCCGCGGCAACCTTGCCGTCTCTCACCATCTCCTCAAGATCCAGCATAGGGGCCGCCGCCACATCGAATTCGCCGAAATAGACGCCGTAGATCACCTTCTCATGCTTGAATGAACCGGGGGGGATCGCGTAATAGGACAACTCGCGCTCCGGGTCAAAGCCTGCGTTGAGCATCAAGTCATACTGGGCCAGATAGCCGCTGGGTGCCATCTGAGGGCCGAACAGTAGCCGCTTTCCGCGCATGTCTTCGATGCTTTTTATGCCGCTTTTTTTAAGTGCAATCAGCCCGCCCGATGTGCGGCCGCCGAACTGTCCGCGCTGCTCGCCGGCGATCAGCTGCAGGCCGTATTCCTCACGGAGAATGACATAGAGCAGGGAATTGGTGTGGGTGAAGGTAAATTCGCCGTTGCGGAAGCGCTCCTCAAAATCCTGTGTATCTACCGGCACGGCTTCAAAACGCACACCCAATTCCTTTTCGAGATAACGGGTCAACGGCATGAAGCGGTCCATCGTTTCAGCTTCGCTGTTGCAGTTCATGTAACCGATACGGATCACCGGACCACTCGGTTTCGAGTCACAGCCCCCAATGAACAGTGAAAACACCAGCAATACCGCGAGAGCAAGTAACGACGTGCGCAGGACAGATAACATGAAAATGAAAGCTCCGGGATAAAATCAATGTAACTGTTCAGCATGGGGTCGTAACTCCCATGACAAGGGGCACTTTTCGCCATCCCTGGCCGTTTGATTGGCGCCCTCCCTGGCGCCAAACACCCTTGTCATGGGAGTTACGCCCCCACGAGAGGGATAGATACAAATCACTAAAGAGAGGGTAGCCGGGCCGGCGGAGCGGTCAACGCCTCATCGTAGAAAACGTCTGCAAGGCCGGTCCGCTGACGGCCGTCACGCACCAACCCGCCAATCAGCGATTCATCAGCCGTCCCCCACCAGTTGCCTGTGGCGTCCAGGGGAGTATTTCCGTCGTTGATGACGGCATAGGTCCCATTGCCGGATAGATCATTGGCCCTCAAGGTCCCACGGGAATTCAGCCAGCGCACCCCCGAGCGCCCGTTGCCGGTCACAAGATTATGCGTTCCATCCAGCTCCGAATCTTCAAGAAAGATGCCATGTTCGCTATTGTCGGCAATATGGTTGCCGCGTACCTCGGCCCGAGAGCGCTGCAGGTACAGCCCGCGCCGATTGCGCACAAGATGATTGTCTTCGGCAAGCAGAGTTGAGTCGCGCAGATGGACGCCATTGATGGCATTGTCCTCAATCACGCAGTCGGTCAACCGCAGATCGGTATACAGGCAGCGCAGCCCCCAGTAGCTCCCGGAAATCCGGGATTGCTCGATGATCACATCGGAATCGCGAAACTGCAGGCCGTTGAAGTTCTCAAGGATCAGGCATCGCCTCAGGGTCACGGTCGACTCCTGAAACTGCAGCCCGCGGACATTGTGGCGAAAAATACAGTCCGTGACCGCAACGCTGGAAAAATGTGCGTGATAGCCGCGATAGCCGTACTCCATAATGCAATGCACCAGACGGTTATCCCCTTCGGACATCATCATGTTGATGGCGCCCCATGCCCCGGCGAACGGCACCCTCCGGGCGGAGGTAAAGACGATGGGATTCTCTTCGGTTCCGACAGCATCAAGACGTCCCTGGATGAAAATCTCATGTTCGCCGATGCCGTCGCCGTTGCTGTCCATGAAGGTAAAGCTGATGCGAGTTCCCGGGCGAATTTCCAGCACCACCTCCGGAGCGACGGTAAGGACGCCATCGATGAGCACCTCACCCTGCCAGACCGTATCCTGCCACAGGGTCTGTTCGCCGCGATAGACCGTCTCGGCAGCCGCGGGTAACGCCCAGGACAACAGTAGGCAGAGAAGGAAAAGGACTCGTTTCACAGGTGTTCCCCCGGCGTGGAAAACACGCGGTGCGAGATGACATTTCCTTCAAGTTCGATTTCCTCAGCGGCAAAATCGGAGCGAATCGAAACCACCCCGATACCGTTGTTCCAAACCTGGTTGCCACGAAATTCGGGAGCGCTGGTCTCGTCGATAAACAGCCCCTCCTCTTCATTCGAGGCAATGACATTATCTTCGAGCCTCGGGCGCGCGCCCCACCAGAAGAACAGACCGCTTTCCCCCTGCTCGAACCGATTGCCGCGCACAAGCGACCGACTCCCCTCCCCCTGGAAAACAGCACCGTAGCGGCAGCGCTCAAAGCGGCTGTCTTCAATGATCGGAGAGGCATCGGTCAGTGTCACGCCAGCTTCTGCCGCCGAGATTACGGCGTGACTTACATGCCCCTGTGCTCCGCGGTCGAACAGCAGCCCCGACCAGGCGGCGTCACCATTGACCGGTTCCTCCGCAGGCAGAAAATATACCGGTTTTGAGCGAGTGCCTTCGACTCTAAGGGTGCCGCGTACCTGCAGTTCCGTATGGGAGGAAAGCCATTCCGGCTCGATTTTGGTACTTCTGGAGGGACGGATGAAAACAACGGTACCGGCCCTGATGGTCAGGGTGCGACCGGAGGGGACGATCAGATCGTCATCAAGCAAGACCTTCCCCTGCCACACCGTATCCTCTTGCAAATAGCCGTAATACGAGGAGAGGTTCCGCCACTGAACTTCCTGGGGCGCCGGCGGAGATTTCGGACTCGAACAGCCAACGCCGATTGAAAAAAATACAACCGCGAAAATCAGGCAGACAAAACGCATGATCAGATCCACCTCTGCGACATGAGGAAACGGCGGGCCTCCGCAGCAGGGGGCTTTCCTTGCTGGACGCGATCGCGCAGGCCGGCCAGTTGCTCGGCGGTCAACAGGGAGCCGAGTTTGCGCAGTGCCGGTGCGACGGTGGTAAACTGCAGATCATGAAGGGGCCGTGGTCCTGAGAGCAGATAAATAAGGTCGCCCACGCCGATCAGGACGTCGAACCCTGCAGCAGGTGTTTCGACCGGCACCAGATCAACCTCCTCATCTTCCAGCGCATCCAGAGGGGACTTCCCCTTCAACTCGACACGAACCGTCTCGACGCCAGTCTTTTCGCGCACATAAAGGGAAACCAGCTCATAAAAAACACTATCCAGTGAATCCGAACCGACGCCAACGTAAAGTTTGGGACCGTAGCAGGCCTGCGCGGGATGAGGAAAAAACAGTGCAGTCACCAGCACCCATATTGGAATCAACCCTAAGCCGTGGCGCAGAAATGGCAGTTGTTTTTTTACGGCTGCAAAGCTGGAGACCATGAGACGCGTTCCTTCGATCCGGCGGAAAAGAGAGTCAAGACGAAATCGAGCAAGCAACGTACCAGAAAGGGAAATCGCAGAAGCCCCCCTTTTCTCACAGAGACGCCTCTCCTGATGACAGATATCTGTCATTCGGTCCGTTCATGCAGACCGTATTTTTCCATTTTATAGCGCAAGGTGGTCCGCTTAATACCGAGCACTTCAGCGGTGCGCGTTTGCGAGCCCCTTTCCCGCCGGAGAGTCTGGACGATCAATTGACGCTCCAGATCCTCGAGAATCTCCGTCAGGCCGCCGCCGCGCTCTGGAACCGTCAGGCAGATTTCATCCTGGTCCCGGATATCCTGGGGCAGTTCGCGCGGCGTCACCATGCCGTTGCGCGACATGACAACCGCCCGCTCCATAGCGTTCTGGAGTTCGCGCACATTGCCCGGCCATTCATACGCCAGCAGGCATGAAAGGGCGCGCGGGGAAATGTCTTCAATCGCCCGGCCCATCTCTGCGCTGAAGTGGTTCAAAAAATGCCGGGCCAGAGGTTCGATGTCCTCGCGCCGCTCACGCAGCGGCGGGACATGGATATTGACAACATTGAGGCGATAATAGAGATCTTCACGGAAACGGCCGAGGCGCACCTTTTCAGCGAGATCCTTGTTGGTCGCCGCCACCAGCCGTACATCGCAGCGGATCGTGCGGGCACCGCCGACCCGCTCGAACTCATGTTCCTGAATGACACGCAGCAGCTTGACCTGGGCATTGAGGCTCATCTCCGCCACTTCATCGATGAAAAGCGTCCCTTCATGGGCCAGCTCGAAACGCCCTTTTCTGGTCGCGACGGCCCCGGTGAATGCGCCCTTTTCATGCCCGAAAAGTTCGCTTTCAAGAACACCTTCGCTCAGAGCAGCGCAGTTCAGGACAATGAAAGGCTTGTCTTTACGGGGAGAGTTGTAGTGAATGGAGCGCGCCAGAAGTTCCTTGCCGGTACCGCTTTCGCCGGTAATGAGAACATTGGCCGTGCTTGCGGCGACAGACGAGGCGATCTCGAATGTCTCCTTCATGTTCGCTGCACCGCCGATGATCCCATCGAAGCTGTAGCGCCGCTCAAGCTGCTGATGCAGATAGCGGTTTTCGGCGAGCAGCCGCTCGCGCTCCAGGGCCTTGGCCACCGTCAGCTTGATCTCGTCGGTATCAAAGGGTTTGGTGATATAATCGTAGGCGCCGGAGCGCAGGGCCTTGATGGCGCTGTCCACCGTCCCATAAGCGGTGACCATGATCACGGGCAGGGCCGGGTTGAAATCCTTGATCCGGGCGAGCAACTCAAGCCCGTCCATCTCCGGCATCCGGATATCGAGGACGGCCAGGTCGATTTCTTCCGCCCCCAGCTCACGCAGCGCCAGCGATCCGCTTTCAACCGCAACGGCATCATATCCTTCACGGGCAAGAATGCGCGTCAACAGGCGCCGCATGCCCTGCTCGTCATCGACTATGAGTATTCTTTCTCCAGCCATAGAACCTGTCTTCAAATTGCAGCATCGGTGGATTGTCGGCGATGGTATACGCGGTTTTTGCCTTCTTCCCTGGCTTGATACATCAGAGAATCGACCGCCTGCAACAGATCCTGCGCATTCTCCCCGTCACATGGAAACTGGGCAACTCCCACGCTGACGGTCAACCCTTCGCGGTCCCCGCCGCGCAACCGCCCCCGTGTGCCATCTTCAACAGCCTGGCGGGCGACTTCGATAATATCGCAGCACTCTCCCGACTCTCTCAAGGAGTCCATGCGGCCGGGTTCTTCTCTGCCAGGATTGGCAGGATCTGAATTCTTCAAAATGGAACCTCCGGGCAAAAACGAAATGCGACTTCAAGTTTTCGCCGTTGCTGCAAAAGTCGCGGGAAACTCGAAGCCGGCACAGACAATCACCGACTCGCTCTTCCCCTTGACACCCGCGACATATTGTGGTTTAAATTCGCCAAAGCACTAAATATAGTCTTCAAATTGGTATCCAAAGATTTTCATTTTAATACTTCTCCCCCTGGTTTTGGCAAGTAAAAATCGCTGATAAATTCTCTTCTCCCACAAGGATCACCTGCATGAAAAAGACAAAACAGAGCCCGAGCCCCGCGCTTTCAGCGAATGCACGCACTGTTCTGGAACGGCGCTACCTGCGTCGCGACGCCGACGGCAAAATCCTTGAGACTCCGGAGGACATGTTCAGACGCGTGGCACAAACTATCGCTTCAGCTGAAACACGTCTGGAAACTGGCACTGATGCCGCAAAGCTCGAAGAACAATTCTATCGGATGATGGTCGAACTTGACTTTCTTCCCAACTCCCCGACCCTGATGAATGCAGGGCGGGAACTTGGTCAGCTTTCCGCCTGTTTTGTGCTGCCGGTGGACGACTCCATGGAAAGCATCTTCGAGGCCATCAAGCATACGGCCCTGATTCACAAAAGCGGCGGCGGTACCGGGTTCTCCTTTTCCCGCATCCGCCCCGCCAACGACGTGGTGGCTTCCACCAGCGGCGTCTCATCGGGCCCGCTCTCCTTCATGAAAGTATTCGATGCCGCCACTGAAACCATCAAACAGGGCGGCACCCGGCGCGGCGCCAACATGGGGATTCTGCGGGTCGACCACCCCGACATCATGGATTTCATCATGTGCAAGCGCGACCAGCGCGTGCTGACCAATTTCAACATTTCGGTGGGGTTGACTGAGGATTTCATGAAAGCCGTCGAGGAAGACGGCGAATACGATCTGCTCAATCCCCGCGACGGTCGCCTGATCAAAAAGCTCTCCGCCCGCAAGGTGTTCGAGCACATCGTCGATCTCGCCTGGAACAACGGCGAGCCCGGAATCATCTTTCTCGATCGCCTCAACCGCGATAATCCGACCCCCCATGTCGGTGAAATCGAGAGCACCAATCCCTGCGGCGAACAGCCGCTGCTCCCCTACGAATCCTGCAACCTGGGCTCCATCAACCTGGCTCGTATGTGTAATGACGGCGATATCGACTGGGACAAGCTCGGTCGCACAGTTCGACTGGCGACGCGCTTTCTCGACAACGTTATCGAAGTCAACAAATACCCATTGGCCCAGATCGACGAGATGACCCGCGCCAACCGCAAGATCGGCCTGGGGGTCATGGGCTGGGCGGATATGCTGATCAAGCTGGGGCTGCCTTACAACAGCACCGATGCGGCACGCCTGGGCGAAAAAGTCATGAAGTTCATCCAGGACACAGCCCATGAAACCTCCGCCGACCTGGCCGAAGAGCGGGGACCGTTCCCCAATTTCAACGGCAGCATCTACGACAAGCCCGGTGTGCGCCCGGTGCGCAACGCCACCTGCACCACCATCGCCCCGACCGGCACGATCTCCATTATCGCCGGGTCTTCCAGCGGCATCGAGCCGCTGTTCGCCGTCAGCTACGTGCGCCAGGTGCTTGACAACGACATCCTGGTCGAAGTCCATCCCCTGTTTGAACAGATTGCGAAAGAGATGGATTTCTACTCTCCCGAACTGATGAAAAAAATAGCCGAACACGGCACTCTGCGGGATCTGCCCGAAATTCCCGAAGATATCCGCAAGGTGTTCGTCACCGCGCACGACATCACGCCGGAAGACCACATCCGTATGCAGTCGGCCTTCCAGAAATACACCGACAACGCGGTATCAAAAACGGTCAATTTCTGCCACGACGCCACCCGTGAGGATGTTGCGATGGTTTATCAGCTGGCCTATCGCTCCGGCTGCAAAGGCGTCACCATCTACCGCGACGGCTCCCGGGACCAGCAGGTTCTTTCGGTTGCGAAGAGCGAACAGAAAAAAGCCGAGGATGCCCCTCTGCCCATGGAAGCACACAAGAAGGGACGCAAGCGCGACCGCCCCAGGGCGCTGCGCGGCAGCACCTACCAGATGGAGACCGGCTGCGGACCGCTCTATATCACCATCAACGAAGACAAGGACGGGCTGTTCGAGCTGTTCACCACCATGGGCAAAGCCGGCGGCTGCGCCGCCAGCCAGTGCGAAGCGATCGGGCGCCTGGTCTCCCTCGCCTGGCGCTCCGGCGTGCAGGCCCGTCAGGCGGTCAAGCAGATGATCGGCATTACCTGTCACAAACCGGCCGGTTTCGGCGAAAATCGCGTGACCAGTTGTGCTGATGCCGTCGCCAAGGCGATCCAGCTTCACCTGATGGAGTACGGCGAAGACAAGGTCGTGGAAAACCGCAACGGCGGCGCCTGCCCTGAATGCGGCGGCCCAGTCGAGCATGAGGGCGGCTGCTGCGTCTGCCATGCCTGCGGCTACAGTGAGTGTGCCTGATCGAAAGCCTGAAACCGTGAGGGGTGAGGAGAAAAATCGTAAAGCTTCAAATGGGCAGTTCCCTGGCGATCTCACGGATCCAGGAAAAGATCAGGCATTAAGGGAAAGGCGGGTCTCACGACCCGCCCCCTGAAACGCAAAAAGCCCCGCGATTGCTCGCGGGGCTTTTTGCGTTGACAAGAAATCTATATAATGATCAGACCTTGCGCACGTTAGCAGATTGGGGGCCTTTTTGACCCTGGGTCACGTCAAATTCAACGCGCTCACCTTCGGCGAGGCTTTTGAACCCGTCGCCACCAATTGCACTGAAATGCACGAAAACATCAGGTCCGTTATCCTGCTCAATAAAACCGAACCCCTTGGCATCGTTAAACCATTTGACTGTACCTTGTGCCATGTTCTTTGCTCCTTTTGTGTCCCCATCGGGGACTTCTCTTGAACCGTTGCGCAGTGAAGATTAGCCACAAAAAAACCGTACGACCAACGAGGTCTGTACGGAATCGTTTACGGACTGACCATCAATCTGTGTGGCAGCCTGTCGCTGCGCAATCTTTACGTTGACTAGTTTGTATCACGAGCGTTCAAATGAATGCAACACAATTCGTAAGCCTGAAACAAAAAAGGCAAGTTTTCGGCCTAAACCCTCACGGAGCACTCAAATGAATGGTTCTTCCAACCCGCAGATACTCAGCCGCTGCCCCTGGGTTGATCTCTCAATGCCCGATTATGTCGCCTATCATGACGACGAATGGGGCGTCCCCGTCCACGACGACCGTCTCCTGTTCGAATTCCAGGTGCTGGAATCGGCACAGGCGGGACTTTCCTGGTATACCGTGCTGCGCAAAAGGGAGAACTATCGGATTGCTTTCGATTATTTTGATCCTGGGACAGTCGCGCGCTACAACGACAAAAAAATTGAACAACTGCTTGGAAATCCCGGCATCATCCGCAATCGGGCAAAAATTGCCTCTTCCATCAACAACGCGAAACGCTTTCTCCAGGTTCAGGAAGATTTCGGCAGCTTTGACGCCTACGTGTGGCGCTTTGTGGACGGGCTCCCCAAAGTGAACAGTCTGCGCAATCTATCCGATTATCCGGCGAGCTCGCCTGAATCCGACGCACTGAGCCGGGATCTCAAGCAACGCGGCTTCACATTCGTCGGCTCAACCATCTGTTATGCCTTCATGCAGGCAACCGGACTGGTCAATGACCACAGCCTTGACTGTTTTCGGAGGGTAGAGATTCTGAGCGGGTATTCGTAGCCTCGAAACTGCCCTCCCTGTCGGATTCAGGTGCTTCCCTCGTCTGCTGCCATGTCCCGGTCTGCCAATCGAAGTGCTCCCGCGGGCGAAAATGATCCTTGTACCCCATACGCGAGCAACCGGGCACATAATACCCCAGATAATAGTAGGGAAGCCCCAGGCTGCGGGCATGCTCGATCTCTTTTAATACGCTGTAGGTGCCGGGACTCAGTTCGGAATAGGCGGGGTCGAAAAAGAAATAGACACTGTTGAGGCAATCGTGGCCCTGATCGAGAAAGCCGGCGCCGATCAGCTTACCGTCAAGGTAGACTTCCGTTTGCAGGGCGGGACAGGCAGGCATATAAAAGTTGTAGAGGAAATCTTCAGGGTCGGTTTTTTCGCCGAAGCGCCCCTCGGAATGGCGGCGGTAGAGATCGTAAATCTGGTCGGTGAGATTCAAGGAATCGAATCGAACCTGCAGGTCACCCGCTTTTCGCAGCACCCGGCGCTGGCTGCGCGAGGGGGCAAACTCGCCGGTCCGGACCCGCAGCGGAATGCATTGCCGGCAGGATTGACATTCAGGGCGGAAAAAATAAAGACCGAATTTACGCCATCCCTGGGCCAGCAAGCCGGAGATTTCATCGGCATCGACCTTTCCGGCCAGAAAATAGCGGTAGCTTTTATACAATCCAGGCAGATAAGGGCAATCGGTCGGTTCCTCAATCTGCTCCGGTTGAAATATCCGCATACTTGCAAAAGCCCTTTCCGTTTGCGATAGTGCAGAATTAAACATATCCTTCAATTTGCGTCAATCATCCTTGTCGTATACTTTTCATGCACGATGCAAAGAACCTCAGGAAAATATTCGCTAAACATCCCGCGCGCTTGATCGACGAAGGTCAAAAACGTCGTGCGGCAGTGGCTGCGATATTACACCAGAGAGACAGCGACACTGAAATTCTGTTCATTGAGCGCGCACACAGAATAGGCGACCCATGGTCAGGGGACCTCGGTTTTCCGGGAGGGCGTTGCGAACCTCCAGACCGCTCTCCCCGTCACACCGCGGAGCGGGAAACACTTGAAGAAATCGGCATCGATCTGACCCGCCATGAGTATCTGGGACAACTCGATGACATCTCCGGTGCTCATGCTCCCATCATCGTATCCTGTTTCGTCTACATGACATCGCAACGCCCGGCGCCGTCCATAAATCACGAGGTGACAACAACCTTCTGGGTTTCGCTGGATGATCTGTGCGATGACCGCCGGCACGGTGAATTTCCTGTACGGTTCCGCGAAATCGACCTGGTGCGCCCTGCCATTGAACTACCTCTGATTCGCGGACCGGTCTTGTGGGGAATAACCTATCGCCTGGTCATCTCCCTGCTTAACCGCCTTGGGTGTGCACCTCCAATCCGGTCCAATGATGACTCGACCAACCAGCCTGCCCCCCCCGAAGTGAACTGCCAAAATTTGTCACAAGAAGTGACAATCTCCGCCCTTTTCCAACCATACTACAAAGAGTTACATTCACTTTCTACGATTTTGAAAATACTGAATTTGAATTTTTTATATTTAATTTTATTTAATTTCAAGGGGTTGACGAACGAGACGAAGTCTCATTATTGTTTTTTATTTTTTTGGCATTTCGGTTGCAGAAGCTATAAAGCAAGAACCCATCGATTTTTTGCCCCGGTGCTATCCTCCTCCTGAGCCCGGGGCATTTTTTTGCCCGCTCACTCACCCGTCACGCAACGCCCCTCAAAAAATTTCTGTATACTCCATCAGTCTGTTATGATTCTTCAACGATGATGGCGTCGCCATCCTCTGATTTTTTGCGAGTGCGTCAACGATGGCGTTGCAAAAACTCGCCAACTGCTGCACTGCCGATGGTTGATCGCAAGAGGAGCCCCCGAATGGAAAACACCCCCACTCGCCGCAAAGCCTGGTTTGGCTGGTGTATGTACGATTGGGCCAATTCCGCCTTTGCCACGATCATCATGGCGGCGGTCTTCCCGGTCTATTTTGCCGCCCTGGTGCCGGAAGGCGGTGCTTCACTGCCAATCCCGGGTATGTCGCGCACGGTCCCCGCGACCGCGCTGTGGGGCTATATTATCTCATTTTCCATGCTGCTGGTTGCCCTGAGCGCACCGCAAATCGGGGCGGTGGCCGATCGACACGGGGCAAGACGGCGGCTGCTGGTCATCTGCACCCTGTTCGGCGCCACCGCCACGATGCTTCTCGGAGCGACCCGCCCCGGCGACTACCTGCTGGCAGGCGGCCTGTTTATCCTCGCCAATTATGGCTTTGCCACGGGGAACATCTTTTACAATTCCTTTCTTCCCGCACTCGCATCAGGAAAACAACTCGACCGCCTCTCCTCCTACGGCTTTGCCCTGGGATATATCGGTGGGGGGCTGGCCCTGGCGCTGGTGTTCGTCATGATCCAATGGCATGAAGTGTTCGGCTTTGCCGATGCAGGCAGCGCCACCCGCGCGGGATTCGTGCTCACCGGCGCCTGGTGGGGGCTGTTTGCCATCCCGACCTTTTTCTGGATGCGCGAAACGGCCCTGCCCCAAAGCCCAGCACCACTAATGCGAGGGTTTCGGCAATACCTGGCCACTTTTGCCGAAATCCGCCGCTACCCTCAACTGTTCCTGTTCCTCATTGCCTTCCTCTGCTACAACGACGGTATTCAGACCGTGATCGTGGTCTCCGCCATCTTCGGAAAGGAGGAACTCGGTTTAAGCCAGGGGACAATCCTCGCCTGCTTTCTGATGATCCAGTTTCTGGCCATGCCGGGAACACTTTTTTTCGGCCGCGTTGCTGAAAAATGGGAAGCGCGCAGAAGCATCCTGATCACACTGTGCCTTTTCGTAGGAGTGACCATTTACGCTTTTTTCATGCAGACAGCTCTCGAATTCTGGATTCTCGCCGCAGTGGTCGCGCTTATTTTTGGCGGCAGCCAGGCGGTCAGCCGCTCACTTTACGGGAGCCTGGTCCCCCCTCACAAATCAGCCGAATTTTTTGGATTCTATGCCATCAGCAATAAATTCGCCTCAATCCTTGGCCCATTGACGTTCGGCCTGATTGCCGATCTCACCGGCTCGGCACGCTTGTCGATTCTGTCCCTGATCATCTTTTTCATCGTGGGCATCATTCTGCTGCTGCGGGTGGATGTCGCCCGCGGGCAGGCCCTTGCTCAAGGAGAACCCCCATGAAATCGCATTATTTCGACCCGCCCCGACCGCGTCTTTTCGGGCATCGGGGTGACAGCGCCCACTATCCTGAAAATACCTTGCCCGCCTTTCAATCCGCGGTCGATGCCGGCATGGCGTACCTGGAACTAGACATCTGGACCAGTCGCGACGGCCGGATTGTGGTGCACCACGATCCCGATTTTTCAAGGCTTTGCGGCGTTGAGCACAATGTCGGCGATCTGTCTTTAGAGGAAATACGCTCGTTGGATGCAGGCTTCAACTTCTGCCTGGGCGACGGAGGCCAATTTCCCTTTCGCGCAAAAGGAATCCGTATTGCCACCCTGGAGGAGGTTCTGGTTGAGTTTCCTCAGACGCGGATCAATATCGAAATCAAGCAGAGAGATCCGCCTCTTGAACAATCTCTGGTAAAATTGATCCACGATTGCCGCGCCAAGCAGCGTGTGCTGATCGCTTCGGAGAAAGACGAAGTCCTGCAGAGAGTTCGACCCCTGTGCCCTGAGATTCCGACCAATCTCGGATATGCCGAGACCGCCGGTTTTTTTGACTGGTTGCAGAAAGGCTGTGCAGAACCTTTCCATACCCCCGGCAACGCTCTGCAAATCCCGTCTCACTATCAGGGGCAACCGCTGGTGTTTCCGGCCTCTGTCAAAGCCGCTCATCAACTCGGGCTCGAGGTTCATGTATGGACAATCAACGCGCCGGATGAGATGCGGACCCTGCTTGATTGCGGAGTTGACGGATTGATGAGTGACGATCCGAAGCTTCTTGCGCAGGTTGCCAAAACCGGACTTGAAATGTAGAAATGTAATGGTTCAGCATGGACCGCAGGACTCGGCGCGTATTTGTTGGTGAGAATCGTTACGATTTTCTTTGAATATTACCCATGGAGGAAAACATGAAGACCATCGCTTTACTGGCCAGCCCCCATAGGCTTAAAGGCAACACGGCGGGTTTGATGAATTTTGTCATTGAGGGCGCGCAAAAGGCCGGCGCTGAGACTGAAATCATCTGCCTGGACGGTCACAATGTTCAGGCCTGCAACGGCTGCGACGTCTGCCACCGTAACGGTACCTGCGCCCAGAAAGATGCCTTCGAAGAGATCAAAAAGAAAATCGAGCAAGCCGATGGCGTTATCCTCGGCAGCCCGAACTATATCTTTTCAGTCAGCGCCCAACTCAAGGCATTTATGGATCGCTGCTGCGGCATCGTCCACTGCCTGTCCTTCGAAGGGAAATACGGCGCTTCGGTGGTGACCTCGGGAGGTGGCGGCGACGACCCGATTATTCAGTATATGAACCGCTTCCTGCTGGTCACGGGAATCCACCCCATCGGCGGCGTGCACGCCACCATGGCGGCCCTGCCCAATGGAGAATTCACCGAAGGAATCAAAAACCGGGCACGCGAACTCGGCGCAGACCTGGTTGCAGCCTGGCGGGAAAAACGCACCGACCCCGAGGTCACCATGGAGATGAACGCCTTCCGCAAGCGTATGCGCGAGTTGGTGTTCTGGAAAAAAGAGGAGTGGACCTACGAATACAACCTCTGGCAGAACCGACATGAGGAGATCGAATCCGCCAAGGCGTCAGAGGACCAACGGTTATAAACCTACTCGACCTCTGGCGCTGCAAAACGCTGAAAATATATTGAAAGCACGTTCGGTATGCAGCACACGCAAAAAAGGCTCCCCTTCTTCGGGAGCCTTTTTTGCGTGAAGCACAAAGAGATGACCGATCAATCGGACTTTTTCGGCTCATCCGGCGTGTCGCTCTCGTCTTCTGAAGGAAGGAGCATTTCATCGTGCTCATGCATCTTCCAGGGGAGGCTGCCCGGCGAAACATGCAGGAACTGAAGATATTTCTCAAACTGATCCAGAATATCGTCGATGACCTGCTGCTGATCGAAACCGTAGATATCGTAGGACTGTCCGCCGCGCCGCAGAAAAACCTCGGCGCGGTAATAATGCTTGATCTTTTCATCATCCGTTTCGATTTCAGGGTAGGCAAAAGAGGGCACCAGGTGCTCACACATGCGGATATCATAGATGAAATCGATCTGCCCTTCGATGATGACCTCGATATAGGCCCGTCCCATTTCCGAATCATACGAGATATCCGCGGGCCATCCCTGCTCATCAAGTTCCTTCTGCACATGCTTCATCCCGGGTATAACCCGCTTTTCGAGAAACTCCTGAACCTGTTCGCGGCTGGGAAACTGGACCAGTTCAGCCAGACGTTTTTTCCACTGGCCCGGCCCTGCAGTCGTGCCGTGGCGTGTGCGGTGCATGTGCGCGGCAAGGCTGACTTCGGTATGCCCCTCTATCACCAGCGCACGCCACATGCCAACCGCCGCGATCAACATAATAATCGCGAAAGGAAGGGCACTGGCAATCGTCATCGCCTGCAGCGCTTTCAGCCCCCCTGCAATCAGCAGGGTGGAGGCCACCACGCCTTCCAGGATTGCCCAGAAGGAACGTTGCCAGGCAGGGGTGTGCAGCGCCCCGCCCGAGGCCAGTGAATCAATGACGAGAGAACCGGAGTCCGACGAGGTCACGAAAAAGGTAATGATCAGCACGACCGTCAGAAAAGAAGTGATCGAAGTAAACGGCAGATGCTCATAGAGTTTGAACAAGGCCAGCGCCTGATCGTTCTGCACCTCGGTAATCAGCGACACATAACCTTCTCTCATTATCAGGTGCAGGGCCGTGTCGCCAAAAATCGAGAACCACAGGAAAGTGAACATCGACGGCACCAGCATGACACCCACAACGAACTGGCGAATGGTGCGCCCGCGGCTGATTTTTGCGATAAAAAGTCCGACAAAAGGTGCCCAGGCAATTGTCCAGCCAAAAATAAACAGGGTCCAGTTGCCGATCCAATCGCTGCGGCTGTAGGCCTGCAGGTTAAAAGTCCGCTCAATGATACTATTGAGGTAACTTCCTGTATTCTGTAAAAAAGTTTCGAGAATCATGACGCTGGGACCGGCAATAAAAACAAAAACCATCAGCGAAACCGCCAGACCCATGTTCAGAATGGAAAGGCGCTTGACGCCCTTATCAAGACCTGCAACCACCGATATCAGTGCCGCAGCGGTGATCACGGCTATGGCAATCACCTGAACTGTGATGCCTACTGGAATCGAAGGCCACAGATAATTGATGCCGGCATTGATCTGGGTGACAGACAACCCGAGAGTGGTGGCAATGCCGAACAGAGTACCCAGGATTGCGAACAGGTCGACGGTGTGCCCGATGGGGCCATGGATCCGTTCGCCGATAATCGGATAGAGCGCGGAGCGCATTGAAAGCGGCAGCCCGTGGCGAAAAGAGAAATACGCCAGCACCAGGCCGACCAGGCCGTAAATCGCCCAGATATGGAATCCCCAGTGGAAAAAGGCAATCTGCATCGCCTGTTTCGCAGCGTTGACGGTATTGGCAGCACCTTCAGGCGGGGAGGAATAATGCAGAACCGGCTCGGCCACCCCGAAAAAAAGCAACGCAATGCCATAACCCGCCGAAAACAGCATAGCGAACCAGGCAGGAAAGCTGTATTGGGGGAGCGCATGGTCGGGGCCAAGCTTGATTTTCCCCCATGGGGAAATGCCGACTCCGACAATGAAAACCAGGAAAATCGCGACCGACAGCATGTAGAACCAGCCGAAAGTTCGCGTAATGTAGGCCAACATTGAAGAAAAGACACTGCCGGCCAGTTCCGGATTGCTGATCGTTCCGATGACCAGCAAACCGGAAACAATGACCGCCGGCACAAAAACCGGCACCAGTATTGTCGAACTGATCCCCTTTTTTTCCTCTGTCATTTTCACTCCGATCCGGGAGGAGACCCATAAAGCCCCACCGGGGAACCGGCGGGTTCAGCCATGGCTCCATCCCTCATAAAAATATTAAATGAATTACATCAGCAATCCCGCTGACATAGAGGTTAAATGAATCGGAGGCTATTTCAAGTTCTGAAAAAAAAACAGAAGGATATTGGGAAGATATCGTCGATCAATTCAACAGAAAAAATTTTATTCGGCTTTGTCCAAAGGATACCCCGCGCCTTTCCAGGCAAAGACTCCGCCGGGATGACGATAGACGTTGTTGTAACCGAGATTGACAGCCCAGGCTGCCCCATTGTGGCTGCGGGTGCATTTGACAAAACCGCAGTAAACAACGATTGTCCTGTCCTTGTCATCACCCAGCAACTCCAGAAAATCGTCGGGAGTCCGGCCATTCGTTTCAGCCGTATCCCATTCTTCCATATCCGGAATGGGGAAGAGAAACTGCACCGCACCCGGGATATGCTGCTTTTTGTAGCTGTCCTCGTAGGGCATGGTATCGACAATCAAAATATCCTTCCCTGAATCGATCCAGGCCTTGAGTTCATCAGTGGTCACAACATCATAACCGCCGCGCTGCACCTCGCGCACCAGCTTGACGGCTTCCGCCTCCTTCGTGACTTCCTGCTCGAATTTGTTGTCCCAGAAAGCCTCAGACGGGTTTGAAAATCCCACCAGAAGAAAGACTCCAACCGCCAGGAAAGAAAAGGCTTTAATTCCCTTCATCTTGATTTTCTCCTCTTTGTTAAAATTACGGCGCCGATCGATACCGGCACGATACCGGCGAACCGACGCCACCCATAGATAAAAACAACACCAACCATCATCACCAGATCGCGGTAAAGAGATGTCTTCAGGCCATGGAAAGCCTCGGCTTCCGGGTCATCCGGACCAAAGCAGCCGCAATCGACATCGAGCCCCATCCACAGCCCGTAGGAAAGCACGGCGATGAACAAAAGCAGCATTCCGGTGACCGCCGCAAGACTTCCGCGCAGATCGAACAACAGACCAAAACCGGCGACTATCTCCAGGGAAGCCAGAAAAACAGCCATCGGCAGAAGCAGAAATTCCGGCAGCAGGCCATAGGCTCCGATCAGAACAGCAAAAACCTCGGGCTCTGAAATTTTCAGAGCCCCCGCATAAATAAAAACAGCGCCAAGCCCCCAGCGTGCAAGCCGGTAGAGCCAACGCCCCACACCAGATCTCATCATTGAAGCCTTAATGGAGTTGCCACCAAAAAAATTCGGTGCCTAATTTGAACAGGCAGTCTGAGCTGCTACCTATTTGACATTGATTTTCCCGATATGTCAAATAGGTATTTTTTATACAAAATTGGGAATCGAAAGGGATATGACTGGCAGAAAGGGAAAAAAATTAGGTCAAAGGAGAAGTGTTTTCTCTTCTCTTGGCTATGCGGACATGCTTACTGGTCCTGCTCTTCTATATACCTGGCAGCAAGCGCACCGCCCAGTTGGGCCAGGTCACGGAGATTTTCGAGTAGAACCGCGCGCGGCACCTGCAATGAATCCAGAACATGCGACCACTGGGTGAGGTCCAACTCGCCGCCCTGCTGCAAGGCCTGCCTCAGAAGAAGAAGATTGGGGATGAGGGTTTTCTGGACCGAGGAGAGCTGCTCGGAGAATGATTGATCCTCATCAAGCTCCGACAGCTTTGTCATAAGGTCCTCCCACGGCAGGGTGCGGGCCAGCCTGATCACGAGATTCTGAATTTTTTCAAGAGACTGGGTGTCTTTATCATAATCGACCGATTTGATGAATTGACGAAGCTTTTCCCGCAAGACGGGTGTTGCCAGTTTGCGGATCGAAGCCAGAACCTGCTGTGCGTCACCTTCATCTTCATCGAAATCAAGTGCCGCCAGGATGCGCTCGCGGTCCCGCCATTTGTTGTGCTGCAACTCCGCATCCTTCAGAGGGATTACGGTCTTCGCGTCATGGCGGCGCGGCTTCCAGGCCAGCCAGACACCGTTGTCGACAATGCGGTCCGCCACGTCCCGGCACAACGAGCCCGGTGGGAAGAAGGCATCATCATGTGCGGCCTGTTGGGCGAGAATATCCCAACTCGCCTTGAACAACGGTGGGAAAGACACCGACATGCCGGGTAAGGGCGAGGATTGCGGTTTCTCAAGTTGATCCAGCCGCAGGCGCAATGCGACCATGTCCGGGAAATCCCCCCGAGCATGACCTTCTTGACGAACTCGCGGAAGATCTTCTCCTGCCCGATGTCACGCAGGTTGTTGCCCACGGCCTCGATCAGGCCGGACTCCCATACAAAAAACAGCGGCCAGGCCCCGCCCTTCTCATAGACAGGCTGAAGTCGAGCGGCAATATCGCGCCCCGACTTTTCGCTCACCAGACCACCGTGAAAATGAATGGCCAGCCCTTTTTTAGGGGCGGCATAGATTACCTCACCGACAATCCGCATCACATCGTCGATCAAACAGCAGGTAATCGGCACTGATGCCGCTATCGCGGGCCTGTTTCACAAGATCCATGAGGCCATCGGGAGCCTTGCGCAGGCTTTCAGCGCGGCGTTTAAACCCGTTAGTTCGTTTGTCGATCTCAGCCGCTTCCGCCAGTCGATTTTTCTTTTGGGCGGAGCTGAGCAGGCTGAATGAAACCGGCAAGAAACTTGAACCGTCCGACCAGCCCAGGGTCAGCAGTCGGAAACCACGGTAGTAGCGATGATCATTATGGTCATGGACACGCGCCAGCAGTTCAACATTTTTGCTCCGATTGCGGTTGTAGAGCGAGTCGTCAACAATGAAGACCTTGGGTGTGTCTGTCGATGTCAGCGGCAGAATCTTCTTGTTGAGGACAATTGCACAGAGCAAATGCAGGAACTTGCGCCAGTTGGCATTGACCGAATTGAGAAAGCGGTAAACGGTGTCCTTGCCAATCTCACTTCCGGAGTCATCCGCCTGGAGGTAGCGGAAGAGATTCTTGCCGGTGAATACCAGGCTGAAGATCATCCGCATCACCACAACGGGAGCGATCCCGTACTGTTTGGCCACGTTGCTTTGCTTCAGTAGTCGTGCGATGCGCTGATTGTCAAAGTACGAATTAATTTGATTCTGGCATGAAACGGTTTCTGCTACAATCTGATCCAAAGCATCATCTCCTTGTGTGTGACAGGTTGTTTGGCGATAACCTATTTTACAACAAGAGATGATGCTTTTCCTCTGTAATTTCAGTCTTTTATAAATTTTTACTCACTGCGAAAGTTGAGTCATTTAAGTAGATAGGTTCGATCCCTCTTCTCGGCGTAGTCACGCTCGTGACTCAGGCGGTGAATCAGGGCAATACGCCGGAAAGAAGTTCGCAAACGCAGAAGGAATATCGCGGCGGCGGCAACACCCCAGACAACAACGGAACTGCCCTGGTAACTGAAAAAGAGCTGCCGCTTGACCACGCTGTCGCCGAGATAGACCACCAAAGCGAAAAAGAAAAGGTAAAGGCCGATCTGCCACATCAGTTTGCGAATGGTGCGGGGATTAACCCAGCTTGGTTTCTTCTTTGTTTTGGATTTGGAGTCCGGCTCAGGCTTGGCGGCGGACTTCTTTTTGCGCCGGGGGCTCAGCGACAAACCATGCAGGCAGACGCCAAGGGCGACGACACTGTCAAAAATGCGCAGAAACGCATAACCACAAATCATCCCCCAGATCAGGGCTACGATCAGAGTGCCGAAAGTCATGAAATACTCCTTGATTGCAATTCAGAAAACATCAAATTCGGCCATGATTCTACCACCAAAAACAAATCAATAAACAAAATTCAGTAAAAAAGCCGCTCAAACGAGCGGCTTTTTTGCCGGGAGCACTACGTTAACGTTAGAAACTCAATGCCAACTGCGCCGTCACCGTATGGCTTTCATCCTCATCGGCGTCTCCATACAGATATTCAAGCCCAAGCACGGTGTTGCGGAACAATCCGCGGGAGACCACGGCCCCGTAGCGCTTGAGATCGCTCTGAAAATCTTCTGCACCTTCAGCCTTTACGCCGAGCTGCCAGCGTTCTGTCGGCTCCCAGGACAGTTCCACGTTCCATGCCCAGGGCCTTTCCCCGGTTAGATCTTCTCCAGCACCGACCATCTCCGACGAAAAATTTTCCAGGGCTGCGATATATTCAGCCAGAAGATTGACCCCACCTATCTGCCATGAGAGGTAGGCGCCGCCCGCTGCCACACTGGAGCGATACAGATCCTCATCCTTGACCAATTCTATGTCGCTTTCTGCCAGATCGCTCAGATAGGAGATTCCGAAGGCGAGTCCGTCCATCGGAGTCAATTCAAGAGAAGCCACCCAACTGTCGATGCGGTCATCATCGCGGGTGTCAACGTCACCATTAAAAGCGCCGACATGCAGCGCCAGAAGATCGCCCTGGAAGCCGAAGACCGCAGCCGTACTGTTGGTTTCACCGAGCTCCAGAGTCAGAGGGTCGCTAATGAAGGCGCTGTCGAAATTTCCGAAGGGCAGATACATCTTGCCGCCGGCAAAGGTGACGTAGTGTCTCCAGAAAGGAACCGGGTGGCGCAGAAAGATGACCGCCTGATCAACCTCAATGTTATCAGTTTCGTCCTCCTCCCACAGTAACGCCAGATGGCCAGCGATGTTTTCGTTAATATCCACATCGGCCGCCAATTCCACGGTCGCCAGCTGCAGGTCGCTGGTTTCTTCACCGCCCTCGACTTTTTCCCAGAATGCCTCCAGCTCCAGCAACCCGCTGAGAGTAATCGATTTATTCAGCGCGCTGAGGATAAAAGGCTCATCGGGCTGAGTTTTCTCCCCTTCCAGCGTCGCAATGCGCTGACGCAGGTTGTCGATCTGACTGCGCATCGCCTCATAATCTGGTTGCGCCAGGACGACAACCGGCAACATCAGAATCAGCCCCGCAACAAAAAAACATCCCAACAATCGTCTCATCCAATTCATCGACTCAAACCTCCAGACAGTTTGTGAGTTAAAATTTTTCAGAGGCTAACTTACTTGAAAACGAATATCAAGTACATTTTCCATATTTTTACAACTTTTTGAATTTACTAATAAATATCTCTAAAGAATCATGCTAACACGATTGTTTCAAGCCTTTTCAAAGGAGGGAGGTCATTCCCTGACATTGACATACTCAAGTTTTGTTTTTTAATTGCTGCAATGGTGCACTCATTTAAACCCTCGTTTTACACGAACAGGAGCAGCCTGTGAAAAACCATGTCTGGCGTCCTCTTTTCGTCGTCATCGCCATCGTTGCGGTCATCCTTCTGGCACGCGCATTCTATGTCCCGAAGGATTTTGGCATCCATGGCGGCGAGGGGTTCATGTACGGCTGGTATCGTGAGGGCAATGTGCAGGAATGGAAGGATTTTCCGGCCAAATACCGCGGCCGGGACTACTGCGCCGGCTGTCACGTGGATCAGGCAGAAAGTTCAGCGGAATCGATGCATGGCGCCATCCAGTGCGAGAACTGCCACGGACCTGCCTTCGACCACCCGGAAGAACCGATGCAGCTTGCCATTGACCGCAGCCGTGATCTCTGCCTGCGCTGTCACGCCCGTCTGCCCTACCCGGGAAGCGATCGCGGCGATCTGCCCGGCATCGAACCTGACGAGCACAACCCAGGATTTGCCTGCGTTGACTGCCACGCCCCTCATAATCCCGACCTGGAGGAAATGTGATCATGAAACGCCGTGATTTTCTGAGAAGCACGGTCATTGCCGTGGCCGGGACCAGCCTTCCGCTGACCTCCATGACATGGATTGATCCACGCGAGGCCTTTGCCGCGAACCCCGACCTGCGCTGGATCTTCTTGGTGGATACGCATAAATGCGTCGGCTGCGGTTTCTGCGTCAAGGCCTGCAAGTACGAAAACGACATCCCCCAGGAAACCAATGCCACCCGCACCTGGGTGGAGCGCTACGTCATCACCCGCGATGGCGAAGTGCACGCTGACTCGCCACGCGGGGCCCATGAGGGCTTCACGCAGCGCGCCATTGACCGTGGCACGGTCGGCCCCCTGGAGATCGCAGACGAGGACATCGTGCAGGCGTTTTTCGTGCCCAAGCTGTGCAACCAGTGCGATCACCCCTCCTGTGTTCAGGTCTGCCCGGTGGGCGCAACCTACAAAGCGCCCGACGGCGTGGTGCTGGTCGACCGCAGCTGGTGCATCGGTTGCGGCTATTGCGTGATGGGCTGCCCGTACGGGGTGCGTTTTTTCCACCCGGTGCATCATGTTGCGGAGAAATGCAACTTCTGCTACCACCGCATTCACAAGGGAGAATCGACGGCCTGTGCCGTAGCCTGCCCCTTCGGAGCGCGCAAGATCGGCAACATGAAAGATCCCGACGATCCGGTCACAAAGACGGTCATGTCGCAGCGGGTGGGGGTGCTCAAGGACGGTTTCGGGACTGACCCGCAGGTGTATTACATCGGGCTGAACATGGAGGTGCGCTGAGATGGTAGTTCATGGAGAACTCTGGACGGCAAAAGAACTGTTTGTTCTGCCCAACGAATTTATCTACTGGTCGATCCAGATTGTCATGTACCCTTTCATGACTGGTCTGGTAGCGGGCGCTTTCGTGCTCTCTTCGCTCTACCATGTGTTCGGTTTCAAACAGCTCAAGGATATCGCCCGTTTTTCGCTGGTGTTCTCCTTTGCCCTGCTGCCGGTGGCGATGCTGCCGCTCATGCTGCATCTCTCACAGCCGCTGCGCGGCAGCCACGTAATGATGACACCCCATTTCACCTCCGCCATTTCGGCGTTCGGCGTTGTATTTCTCACCTATGCCTGCATCGTCGGGTCGGAATTATGGTTTGTCTATCGCGAGCATTTTGTCGAAACGGCAACGGCGCTCAAAAACAAACCGGTGCGCAGTTCCGGCGAGAACCTGCGCATGAAGCTCTTCTCCCTGTTGACTCTCGGCGCATGGGATATCAGCCCCGCCGCACTGGAGAAAGACCACAAGGCGGTCACCGTTCTGTCGGCCGTCGGCATACCGGTGGCCTGCTTCCTCCACGGCTACGCGGGCTTCATCTTCGGCTCGGTCAAAGCCAACGCCCTGTGGATGACCCCGCTGATGCCCGTCATCTTCATCTGCTCGGCGGTGGTTTCCGGCATCGCTTTATGCATCCTGTGCTACATCGTGACGATGGAAATCCGCAAGTTTCTGGCCGGCAGAAGAAACGCGAAATCTGCTGATATCCCATCCATCGAACAACTTAAAGGCGCGCAGGCCCAGGAAGTTCGCATGAGTTCGCGCTATCTGCTGATCTTCATGATTCTCGCGGTCACCCTTGAGTTGCTCGACATGATTTTCCGCGGTTACACGGCGGTGAAATCCTGGGATATTCTGCGCTCGGTCATCTATGACAGGGATTTCATGCAGATCTTCGTTCTGCAGTTCGGCATCGGCAACTTCGTTCCATTTGTCCTGCTCTTGCTGCCAGGGCTGACGGTGCGACGAGCGGCGCTGGCCTGCACTCTAGTGCTGTTCGGGGTCTTCATGATGCGCTGGAACGTCGTCATCGGCGGGCAGGCGTTTTCACTGACCTTTGCCGGCTTCATGCACTACCATCTGCCGATTATCCCCGATTCCTGGGAGACTTTCCGCGAAGGTCTTGCCGGGGCCCTGCTGGTGGCGGTAACGCCCTTTGTTCTTTTTTATTTTCTCAATAAAATCTTCCCGGTTTTTCTGGAAGAAGAGACCAACTGAGCACCGAAGCTATTTTTCTTCGGACAGCAGCAACTGCCCGACCCAGCGGCGCGCAAACTGAAAAGCAGTGCGGCCGCAGCGCTTGCTCTTGTCATGCGACCAGGCGATTGCAGCCTGCTCCAGCTCCCGGCTCCAGGGCGGCTCGATGCCATGACGGCGTCCGAGGTTTACCACGCACTGGCGCACCACATCCAGGTATTGTTCCTGGGTAAAGACATGAAACGCCACCCAGAGACCGAACCGGTCCGACAGGGAGATCTTCTCCTCGACCCCTTCGCCGAAATGAACCTCGTTGTTGACCAGTTTGGAGCCGAGGTTGTCCGTGTCGTATTCGGGCACAAGGTAGCGCCGGTTGGAGGTGACGTAGATCAGCGTGTTGGGCGGCGCAGCGTAAACAGAGCCATCCAGGGCGCTTTTCAGCACCTTGTAGCTTTTCTCCCCTGACTCGAACGAAAGATCATCGCAGAAGACGATAAAACGGTAAGGCTGATCCCCGATGATACTGAAGATGTCGGGCAGGCTGGGCAGATCGTCCTTATCCACCTGGATGATGCGCAGCCCCTCTTCGGCATAACGATTGAGAAGCGCCCTCACCAGGGATGACTTCCCGGTTCCGCGCGACCCCCACAGCAGGGTGTTGTTGGCGGGATATCCACGCAGAAACTGCAACGTATTGTCCTCCACCACCTCTTTCTGCGCATCTATGCCGAGCAGCTCATCCAGACCGATGTCATCCACGGCCTGCATGGGCTCGAGGTAGCCGGCAAAAGAATGGCGGCGCCAGTTGGCGGCAAAACAGTTCTGCCAGTCGATGGGCGCCACCGGTCGCGGCAGGATCTGCTCGACGGAGGTCAGCACCCGCCGCAACTGCTCAACCAGTTCATAATCGAGATTCATAGCAATCACCTATTCACTTTTCTTGTTTGACGGAAAATTCCCCAGTTCTCCCTTTTTTGCATCAGACCGCCTGTATTCTGCTATACTTTCCAGCGTTCCGAAAGCCGGAAATACAATTTTCCCCTCAGGGAGTTCCCATATGACACGTCACCCCCTTTACTGGTCCGCCTTCTGCTGCCTGCTGCTGGTGTTGTCCGGCTGTGCCGAGATGAAAGGAGGCGATCTGGCTGGAAACGTCCTGAGCGCCCTTTCTACTTCCAAAAACGGCGGAACCCTTGATGAAGGCACCGTTGCGGCGGCGCTCAAAGAAGCCCTCTCGGTCGGCTCGGAAAGAGCGGTCGCCGCCACCTCGCAGGATAACGTCGAAATGGCGACCATCGAAAAGCTGCACCAGGGCGGCAAAACGGTTGTCATTGTCACCCACAGCCCCGAAATCGCCGCCCGCGCTCAACAGGTGGTTCAAGTCAGAGACGGGCTGCTGATCAACAATTGAATCAACCTTAACCCCAGAGAGCTGTCGGACGATCCGTGAAATCCGCGGAGCCCGACAGCCTCCCTGGGAGTTGCAACCAAAGCTCTCTCGATAAAAAGACAGGTCGTTTTTCTCTGAAGAATCGGCCTGTCTTTTTTGTTTCCGACTGAGCCTCCCTCCTCGCAGCCACTCAAAGCACACCAAAAAACCGAAGTTTAAAAAAGAATAAAAATTATTTTTTGCGTTGATTAGCTCACAGATTCCCTATATCCTACATAGGGTTTAAGGGGAATTTTTTTGATTGTATCCGATCAACGCGCGCTGATCTATGACTTGAAACTCAATCTGACCGCGCCTTCCAACCAGGGTTGCAAAAAATGCCGCTCGATGTTCACAAAATTTCCGTACAACTGACCCAGGCGCCATTGGCTGTCTCCCCAGCAGAGCTGCGCCGCGAAGAGGCTCTTTTCCTTGTGGGAGCAGAGCTCGCCCCTCAGCCGACACTGGAAACCATTTTCGACAGTGACTGCCAGAAACCGGTCGAGCTCTTTGTTTTCAACTTTCAACGGTCCGAAGGCTTGATTCAGGCCTCTTCGCTGCTGGAGTTGATCAAAAAAAACCTGCGTGGCTTTGTTCTGGCGCGCCTGGACTTTGCCCCTGCGCCCGAGTTGCTGGAATTTGCCTACGCGCACGGCGTCGACCTGGTTAGCGTCAAAGTCGACAGTCCTCTGGACGACGCAGCGGCATCTGCCGATAAATGGTTCCCCGCCCTCGAGCAGGCAAGACATATTTTCCCGCGCTGGGCGGTCGGTGCAGATCTGGATTTATCCACCCTGAGCCCTTCGCAGGTGATAGAGGCGATGAAGATTCTGGCTGCCGGGCAGATCGTTCCTCTCGTGGCACTGGATGTAAACAGCCAGACAAGAGACACCAACCGGCTCCAGGATATTTTCACTCATCTGAGCAGGTGCTGGAAGGGCTCCGGCATGACTCTGCGTCCCTGGGGTCCTCTGATCGAGCGCACCACCCCTCTGGTTCTGCCGTCGCCGCGAACGCTGGTCGGCAACCTGCTTATCCGTGCCCAGAATGCCCACTTGCGCACCGGTTCCGATCTGCGACGCCTGCTGCGTGTTCGGGAGGTGGAAAAGTCCTTTGATTCTGCAGGTCTGTGATGGATCCATCCCAATTCGAAAATCCGCTCAAGATCGATCGCCGCCCCATGTGGGCCATTCTTTTCGATCGCACCCGCCGCTACCAGGTCATTCTTATCCTTGCGGCCCTTGCGGTTCTGTTCTTCAGTCTTGAGCCTCCCAAAGAGCTTTCTCCGCAAGGGCATCGTGCCCTGGTGCTGTTTGCGGCCTGCACATTTCTGTGGGTCAGCGGCCTGCTGCCCCTGGCCGTAACCTCTCTGCTCGCCATGGCCGCTGTTCCGCTGTTCGGCATTCTCGAACGGCGCGAAACCTACGCTCTCTTTGGCAATGAGGCGGTATTTTTCATCCTCAGCGCCTTTATCCTTGCCGCCGCCATGAGCAGTTCTGGGCTCTCGGCGAGACTGGCGCGCGCCATGCTGGCACGATTCGGCAAAACCCCAGGCAGGCTGTCTCTGACGGTCTTCGTGTTCTCAGCCCTGTTGTCTTTCGCCATGAGCGAGCATGCAGTGGCGGCCATGATGTTCGCCATGGTGGCCGAGATCGTGCGCAGCCTTGGGCTTGAGCCCGGGCGAAGCAGCTATGCAAAGCTGCTGTTCATGAGTATCGCGTGGGGATGCGTCATCGGCGGGATTGCCACCTTCCTGGGCGGAGCACGGGCTCCGCTGGCAGTGGGGATGCTGCGTGAAGCTACTGATAAAGATTTCACGTTCATGGAATGGACTGCAGCAGCTCTGCCGATTGTTTTTCCGCTTATGCTGATGGGTTACCTGCTGCTCCGACGCCTGTTTCCCATCGATATCGATTCGGTGGAAAAAGGTCAGCACTACCTCAAGCAGCGGCGTCTGGATATGGGGCGCATGAATCATCGCGAGGTGATCGTCGCGGTGGTCATGACCGCGACCATCGGATGCTGGATTTTCCTCGGCCACACTCTGGGTCTTGCCAACATCGCCATTGTCGCCGTGGCGGTGCTGTTTGCTTTTCGTGTGGTCACCTGGAAGAAGATAGAGGAGTATGTCAACTGGGGCGTGATTCTCATGTACGGAGGGGCGATCACCCTTGCCGCCTCCCTGGACCGCAGCGGCGCTGCGGGCTATCTGGCGGACCTCGGGCTTTCCGGGCTGACCGGTTCGCCACTCCTGATCCTGGCGATGATCGCCCTGCTTTCCCTGTTTCTTACCGAGTGCATCAGCAACGCCGCCGTCATCGCCATGCTCATGCCCATCGCCATCAGCCTGGAGGCGAGCATGGGGCTCGACCCGCGCCTGATGACGCTGGTTATCGCGCTGCCCTCGGGGCTGGCCTTTTGCCTGCCGATGGGCACTCCCGCCAACGCCATCATCTTCGCCTCGGGCTATCTCAAGATGCGCGAGATGGTGCTGCCCGGCCTGATGATCCAATCCCTGGCGATCATCCTCTTCCTGGCCACCGTTCGCTTCGTCTGGCCATTGTTGGGGTATACCCTGCCGTAGCACGAGAAAAAGGGGACAGAAAAAGGGGGACAGAAAAAGGGGACAAAAAAGGGGACAGGCTGTCTTTTCAAATAAAAGCGCCCTATCCCCTTTTTGTTCTTGTTCGGGGGCCTTGCGGGATCAAGAGCCATGGCGTTGGCAATCTTGCACAAAGTCGCAAAACGCGGACGGGCATCGGATCTCTAAATTTTAGCAATGGCCGGCTGGCCATACCGGCTTTAGCAGCCAATTCCTCCTGCGTCATGCCAAAATACTCGCGCCATGCTTCAACTAAAAACCTTATAAAATCTCGTGCAGCGCTCCGAACATTTGACATTGACACTGGCTTTCAGCCGCTCTAACGTTGAGATATGAGCATCCCGGCGATCTGACGATTGTCTCTGTGGAAGAAAACCAGAGAAGGACCACATGCTGAAAATATCCCGACAAATCACCATCCCGGAAAACGAAATCGAGCTGCATGCCGTGGCTTCCCAGGGATCAGGCGGGCAGAACGTCAACAAGGTAGCCAGCGCCATCCATCTGCGCTTCGATATTCGAGCATCTTCTCTGCCCGATTCCGTCAAGGAGCGCCTGCTCAACCTCAATGACCAGCGCATCACCCAGGAGGGGGTTGTGGTCATCAAGTCGCAGCAGTACCGCACCCAGGAACGCAACCGGGACGAAGCATTGAAACGCCTGCGGAACCTCATCCAGAGCACGATGACCACTCAGCGCAGGCGCAAGCCGACCAAGCCTACCAAGACATCAAAAGAAAAACGGCTGAAGGAAAAAACGCGCCGCGGTCAGATAAAAAGCCTGCGCGGCAAAGTCAATGACTGAGTGAGCCTGCAGCACAAGTCGCCATATCTCAAAGAATCCAAGGAAAAATTCCATGCACACCTATGATGTCATCGTGGTCGGAGGCGGCCCGGCCGGCATGTTTGCCGCGGGCTTCGCCGCACTCGAGGGGGCGAGCGTCCTGCTGCTGGAAAAGAATAAGCGGTGCGGCGCGAAATTGCTGATCACCGGCAAGGGGCGCTGTAATGTCACCTGTAGTGAAGAGAACCCGCGAAAATTCATCGAGCATCTCAATCCGGATGGCAGACCGTTTCTAACGGCTCTTTTCGCGTTCGGCCCATCGGATGTCGTTGACTTTTTCGAGCAACGCGGCCTGTCAATGGCCGTCGAACGCGGCGGTCGGGTCTTCCCGGAAAAAGGTGGGGCGGCTGAGGTGCTGGCCCTGCTCGAGCGGTTTATCACAGAGGCCGGCGTCACGGTTCTGACCGACTGCCAGGTCAATGAGCTGAAGCTGAGCAATGACCAGATCAGTCGCATATCCACATCCAGAGGTCTCTTTGAGGCCGAAAGCCTCATCCTCGCAACAGGCGGCCTGTCTTACCGGGAGACCGGCTGCACGGGAGACGGCTACCGCTGGGCCGACCAGACCGGGCATCATCTTGTCAAACCTGAAGCCTCGCTGGTTTCAGTCAAGCTGGCCGAAAACTGGACCGGCGAACTCTGTGACTTCAACCTGCGACATGTGCAGATTTCAGTGCTGCTCGACGGGAAGAAAATCGATCAGCGGTTCGGCGAGGCGTTTTTTACCCGCAACGGCATCAGCGGCCCAATCATCCTGGATATGAGCAGCGCAATCCGCAAGGCGCTCAAGTCAGGGAAAATCACACTGCAGCTCGATCTTAAACCGGCGGTCGATACAGAAACCTTCGACCGCCGCCTTCAACGGGAACTTGAAAAAAACAACAACCGCGATTTCGGCAATTCCCTCGCGGGGCTGCTGCCCCGTGACATGATCCCCGTATTCATTCGTCTCTCGGGCATTGATCCCACCCAGAAGTGCCATTCAGTCACACGCCAGGAAAGACTCAAGCTGCTGAATCTGTTCAAACAACTGGAACTCAACGTCACAGGATGCGGTGGCTTCAAACGGGCGATCATTACCGAGGGCGGCGTTTCGCTCAAAGACATCGACATGCGCAGCATGCAATCGAAAAAAATCCGCAATCTTTACTTTGCCGGCGAGATGATCGACCTCGACGGTCCGACCGGCGGGTTCAATCTGCAGATCTGCTGGTCGAGCGGTTATCTGGCCGGAATCAACGCAGCCCGACACAGCAAGTAGCAGTACCATGGGGGAAAGCTTCTGAGTTCAGGGCGGGTCAATGTCCTGATTCAGTTCCTCGCGCATCACCTGGGGGCAGCGGGGACGCTGGTAACTTATGTAACTTTTTGGGGGGCAGCGGGGACGCTGGTAACTTATGTAACTTTTTGTTCCATCCTCAATTACCAACCTCTTCTGAATCACCCTGATGGCCAAAACGTGCGTGCGATCGCTCATCCGTCTCAGGTCAGATTACACCCTTGGCTTGCGGAGTCCGCCAAAGATCAGGGAGAGAACAAAAAGAACCAAAAAAATGAAAAAGAGAATTTTTGCAATCTCCGCGGTGGCCGCCGCAATCCCAGTGAAGCCGAAAACCCCAGCGATAATGGCGATAACGAAAAAGGTAACTGACCAACCCAGCATAACGCCTCCTTTGCCCTTGAAGTTTTCGATACCTAATTGATAACAGAGGGCTGGCGATTTACAATGACGGGAAAAGACGAGCCGCCTGGTTCAAACTAAGCGGCTCGCCTTTTGCCTCTTCGGGGAGGTCCATTAACGGAACGGACATGCGCAAATTCTTGTTTTTTTTTACAACAATTGACTCCAGAGAAAAAGCCGCAAGAGGCCTTAATGTGGGCACACGGCATACACTCGGCATAGCCCTCTTCTCCCTTAAACATCTCCTTTTATGGTCAAAATGGACCGTCTAAGGCCCTAAACAGTGCGCCACACAACAGATTTTCGATTTATTTTCAAATAGTTGGGTTGGTCCGACCCGACATGCACAATGGAATGGCGCTACGCCGAAGCCTCCTACAAAGTCATCGCCCTCGATGCCGGTCACGTCTGCCAGAACCTCTACCTCGCCTGCGAAGCCATCAACGCCGGCACCTGCGCCATTGCGGCGTACAACCAGGATCTGATGGATGCGCTGCTCGACATTGACGGGGAAGAGGAATTCACCGTTTACCTGGCGCCTGTGGGGAAGATTTAAAGGGTTGGTGGCGCTGCGGGACACAATAAATGATGCGCTCGCAAAAAATATTGAACCGCACGAGCCGATCAGGACTGAAGTACGCTGGTCGCGGCCGTGGGGCAACGATTTCTGCATGCCCTGGGTGGGCTTGAAGTTTATCACCCTCAGCCCGGAGTTGGTGACCAGAATCAATGAACGCCTGTCGGATCCATGAGCATTCAAGTCCCGCCGAAATACTGTCGAAAAACATTGCATTTTGTCGAAAAATTTTACACAAAAGACTCCTGTGATTTTTTCCTTTTTAAAATTTCTGTCTATTTTTCAGGCAATTATAAGTAGGAACATAATTTGCTTATTTTTGGGCAGACATTTTTATTCACTGTTTTAAACACAGGAACACAGGAGTTTTTTTATGTTCTTTAGAATTGCGACCGCTTTGGCTTTCGTTCTTTTCGCTGCGGTACATGCGGCGGCAGTCCCCATTTCCGGCCTGTACAGTACCGGTGTAGATGACAGCGGCAACCTTCTGGCGATTGGAACTGCCGATTCTCACTACTCCCTTATGTTCGATGATGGTACGCTCACCCCTCGTGCCATCACCCCCCATTCCGCCTGGGCAGACAATACAGATGATTTCGCACAATGGATCAACCCATCCAGCGAGCAAAATCCTGCCGGGACAGCAACCTTTTCCCCTGGCAATTACGCTTATCAGCTTACATTTGATCTTACTGGTTTTGACCCTTCAACTGCCATAATTTCAGGGCAGTGGGCCACAGACAACAGTGCGTCGATTCTGCTGAACGGAAATGCAACCGGGATAACCAAGCCGGAAAGAGGGTTTGTGTTTCTGGATTCTTTCGTCCTTGATTTTGGCTTTCTGCCCAGCGTGAACACTTTGACGTTCCTGGTCAACAATACAGGAAGCAGCAACAATCCAACTGGTTTGTATGTCAACATGGAGGGTGATGTATCAGCAACCGTCGTACCGGAGCCCTCTACTTTGTTGCTGTTTGGCATCGGCTCTCTGGGTGTCTGGTTCGCAGGCCGGCGCAATCACCGTAAGAATTCCTAGTTCAAGAGCGGACCTTCTTGAAATGACTTCAAAAAAGGAGTATCGCTGCAGCGATGCTCCCTTTTTTGTGTTTGTTCAAGTAAGCCGCTTCGCGGCAGAAGTTCCTAAAATCAACACCTTCTCGCCTGCTCTCCCCCTCCTACCGTCTCATTTTTCCTAAAAAATACTTCCGTACCAGTCGATCATCTGCTTTTCATATCCACAAGCCGTCTTCCGCGGCGAAACCTCAACTGTGGAAAGGAGAACCATTATGATGACCGACTGGTACGAACAATCGATGCGGGCCCTACAGCTATCCGGCAAAGGCGACAAAACTCAGCAGATGTACACCCGCTCGGTGCGCAAATTGGTGGAGTTTTACGAGAAAACTCCCGATGCCATCACCGAGACCGAACTGCAGGACTACTTCCTCCATCGCATCAATATCGACGAGTGGTCTCCCGGCACCATGCGCATCTGCCATGCCGGGATCCGCTTCTTTTTTACCAACGTCCTCGATCGCTCATGGCGCACCTTTGAATACCTGCATGTCCAGAAGGAGCGACGCCTGCCGACTGTACTCAGCTGCGAGGAGGTGCAGCGCGTTCTGGCCTGCGTCTATGCCTTTCACAACCGCGTCTTTCTCACCACCGTCTACTCCTGCGGCCTGCGTCTGCAGGAGGCCCTGCATCTAGAAGTCTCCGACATCGACAAGCAGCGCATGATGATTCATGTTTATCGCGGCAAGGGGGCCAAGGACCGCTATGTGCCGCTACCGATGAGCACCTACAAGCTGTTGCGCAAATACTGGGCGACTCACCGTCATCCGCGCCTGCTCTTCCCGGCCCTGGGGCGCAACGGCAAGAATGCTCATAAATCTCAATCCCCCATGGCTGTCAGCAGCGTTCAGGGGGCCATGAAGAACGCCGTGCGCGAGGCGGGCATCCATAAAAAAGAGGTCAAGATCCACACCCTGCGCCACTCTTACGCGACCCATCTGCTTGAGGAGGGCGTCAACATCCGCGTCATCCAAAAGTATCTTGGCCATTCTTCCCTCGACACCACCCTGATTTACCTGCACCTGACCCAGAAGGGGAACGAGGATGCCTGCGCGCTGATCAACACTCTCATGGAGGGCCTCTTCCATGGATAAGCTGACAGCGATCTTCCGCAGCTACGGCCCCGAATATCTTCAGCAACACGGTGCCAAGGTCCCGCCCCAGCACCGGAAGGTGATCGAAGCGATCTTACGCTGCCGGACTCCTGAGAGCGGCACCACCATTTACCGTTGCGAGCACTGCGGCGAGGACCACGTGCTCCATCTGGGCTGCGGCAACCGTCACTGCCCGATCTGCCAGTATCGCAAGGGCCGCCAGTGGCTCGAACGGCAGCTGGAACGCCAGATGCCGGGGGCGCATTTTATGCTGACCTTCACCGTCCCCGAGCCGTTGCGTCCCTTTATGCGCAGCAACCAGCGGCTGGCCTACTCAGCGCTGTTCGCTGCCTCTTCGGAGGCGATGAAGCGGTTGGCCAAGGATTCCCGCTTCATCGGGGGCGACCTGCCGGGGTTCTTCGGCGTGCTGCATACCTGGGGCCGCCAACTACAGTATCACCCGCACATCCACTATGTGGTGACCGGCGGGGCTATCGCTTCGGGCACCGGGCAATGGATGCCATCGCGCAACGAGTTCTACCTGCCGGTTCAGGCCCTCTCACTCATCGTTCGCGCCAAGTTCCGCGAGCGCATCAAGAAGGCCGGTCGGCTCGGCGAGATCCCCAGCAGCGTATGGAAAACCGACTGGAACGTCAACTGCCAGGCCGTCGGCGACGCCGAAGGTTCGCTGAAGTATCTGGCGCCCTACGTCTTTCGTGTGGCGATCTCCAGCAGTCGCATCGTTTCGGTGGAAAAGGGCCGGGTCACCTTCAGCTACAAGAAGAAGGGGAGCAGTCGACCACGCACCCGCGAAGTGTCCGCCCTGGAGTTCCTCCGACTGTTCCTGCAACATGTGCTGCCCTGGGGCTTTATGAAGGTGCGCTACTACGGTTTCTTGAGCCCTGGATGCCGCATGCCTCTTGCGGAGGTTCGCGCCCGCATTCAGATTGCCCACGGCTTTGCCGTCACGGTACCGAAGGTGATGCCGGAACCACAACCGCCGTTAAGCTGTCGGCAGTGTGGGAAAGAACTTGAGGGGTACCGTCTGATCTTGCCACCGAAACGCAAACCTGAGAAGCGGGCGCGGACGGGGTAGAAACACCCTGCACCTCTCCAAAACCCCATGTCGGGCCCTCAATGGTCTGCCCAGAACCTCTTTCTGAGCAGGAAGGCACCGGTGCGCCCAACGTGCTAAAAATGAGGTAACTTGGCAGGAAATCCGAGGGTATTTTTACTAGCATTTGCCCTCTTGGCGCCGTCAAGGGGCTCGCAAGGCCCCATTGGCAGGTTCATTTCTCCCCCACCCGGGCCATCGCCCCCCCCCACCTGAAAACCAATCCCCTATATTGAAAGATCGTGCCCAAACTCGGGCTTCTTGAACAATGGATTGAGACGACGCCTTCGGGTCGTATCAATCCTTATTGGTTATCTCCGCTGAAAGAATAAAGATGAGTTGCTTATATCAATCCAAGTGGCTCGTCTTTAGTTTTTCAAAAAATGAAATTTGGCGTCAGCTACATGGGAAGATTCGACCCGAGGGGGTACAAGAAATGCGTTGGAAAATCAATCAATAGATGGCCGATTTATCCTCAATTTCGTCCTTTCTTCGCAAGTATTCCTCTTTGTCAATCTGACCCCCCTCATAATCATCCTCCAGGTCATCAAGTGCTTGTTTGTTCTGGTATTCGTACGCAGCGCCGGCAGCGCCGGCGCCAACCGCAGTTCCCCCGATCGTCTCCTTGCTGCATCCGGAAAAGCAAAGAACAGTGGCGGCCGCGAGAAGAAAAAAAAGAAACGATTTGATCTGTCTTCCTCCTGCAAAAAAAACTTCATTCAGCGGTGGCAAAATAGGGTCGGACCTCCCTCCTGATCCAATCGAAAGCAAAACCGAGATTTCAGGCAGCCGAGGTTTCCCGATTTTCTGGTTCAACTGCGAGCCGCAACCCCATGGCATGAAGAATTGCGTTTAAACTTTTGATTTCGGGGTTTCCACGTGCTGACAGTGTGCGATAGAGGCTTTCGCGACTAAGTTGTGCTTTTTCCGCTAAAGCACTCATACCACCGCTGGCTTCGGCCACATTGCGTAGCGCCAGCAAAAATACGGCACGATCTCCATCTTCAATTGCAGCGTTAAGATAAGCCGCGGCTTCAACCGGATCTTTAAGCGCGTCGACCAGGTCGCGTTGGTATGCTGTAGTTTTAATCATGCGCCGATCTCCTTTGCTGGTCCCGCCAGAATTGTTTGGCTTTAGCGATATCCCTTTTTTGAGAGGACTTGTCTCCACCCAGTAGAATCAGAACAATGCGCCGCCCCTCGATACCGTAGTAAACGCGATAGCCAAGCCCAAAAGCGATCCGCAGTTCCTGGACGCCGCCACCAAGGGAACGGTGATCGCCCAAATTCCCCAGTCGGACCCGATCCAACCCCACACGTATTCGTGCCCTCCCCTGTACATCGCGTAAACTCTCAAGCCATTCCTTAAACGGTATGCTTCCGTCTTCGGTAACGTAATAGTCAATTTCATAAGGATAAGTTGACACAATTGTAGCCTATAAGTTACACACAGTCAAAATAGATCGTTTACCAGCAGAACACTTTTGTAGTCCGCTAACTGTATAGCCTCATCCTGCTTCACCTGCTTGCCGAACTCTCACCTGATCAACGTCAACTATTTTTCCCGGTCAGCGACAATTAAAATTCCCGTTTCGTGAGTGCTGCAGCAGTAGGCTGCTGAGCTTTCTTGCAGCCGCCTCCCACAGCTCTGCTAGGCATATTGCTGCTGAAGCTCTCTGGCCCTTTGCTGACTGTGCCCGATATCCGCTCTGGAGACATCGTACAGGTAAATCGTGTGGTCGAAGCCCGACTTGATAAGCAGCCCACCGTCCCAGTCGGTGATCATGGTGACGCTACCATTGCCGCGGCTGCTGAACCGCGTCGTGTTCTCAGGTGTGAACTTCCACCTCAAGCGTTTCCAGGCGGCCTTTCTGAGGATTATAGACTAAGCATTTCATGGGGTTTGCTCCTAAGGGGTATCTTGATGAGGCCCCGATTGAGCCCGGGCCTTCTGTGATTACTCCAAACGGTAACTGAGCATAGCCCCCTCCGCCCTTAAACATCTCATTTTATGGTCAAAATGGACCGTCTAAGGCCCTAAACAGTGCGCCACACAACAGATTTTCGATTTATTTTCAAATAGTTGGGTTGGTCCGACCCGATATGTAGCCATCCACGCCCCCGCACGGGGGGCGACGTTCGGCGAGCTCGATTTCGACCTGGTTGCGGGGTTTCAATCCACGCCCCCGCACGGGGGGCGACGCAACCTCGCGCCGGTCTTTCGCGATATCGGCGTTTCAATCCACGCCCCCGCACGGGGGGCGACGCCGAGATCGGTCAAGCTGGTCTCGAACTGGGTGTTTCAATCCACGCCCCCGCACGGGGGGCGACGCCCTTTTCCTTGAAAGGGTTTGTGGTCGTGGACGTTTCAATCCACGCCCCCGCACGGGGGGCGACGGCTTCGTCAACGGCGTTGGTGCAGATGATAATGTTTCAATCCACGCCCCCGCACGGGGGGCGACGCTCGCCTCAGCCGAGCAGATCATAAACGAGATGTTTCAATCCACGCCCCCGCACGGGGGGCGACGCAGCCCGCAGCCCCCACCGTCAACCTCGAGCAGGTTTCAATCCACGCCCCCGCACGGGGGGCGACGCTGCGCAACGACTACCCAAACAACGGCTTAGAGTTTCAATCCACGCCCCCGCACGGGGGGCGACGTTCGAGCTGTTCATCGAGGGTGTTTTGTCGGGCGTTTCAATCCACGCCCCCGCACGGGGGGCGACGACAGCAAAAACGAAGAAAGAACGGTTGTTTATAGTTTCAATCCACGCCCCCGCACGGGGGGCGACGCGTGGCCGACGACGTTGTTTTTAAGCAAGCGGCAGTTTCAATCCACGCCCCCGCACGGGGGGCGACCCTTTGTGGCCGAGATATTTGCGGCTGCGCTTGATGTTTCAATCCACGCCCCCGCACGGGGGGCGACCAAAAGCATAAAGCAAAGTGTTCCCGCCAAACAGTTTCAATCCACGCCCCCGCACGGGGGGCGACAAGGACGATGTTTGATTTCATCTATTTTACTATGTTTCAATCCACGCCCCCGCACGGGGGGCGACGGCCGGACCGTCATAAGTGGTTTGAGTCGTATCGGTTTCAATCCACGCCCCCGCACGGGGGGCGACATCATGCCAGAGCTGATAAACAGAGCGATAACGAGTTTCAATCCACGCCCCCGCACGGGGGGCGACAGAATTACTTTGCACGCCCTTCTGGCTGGTGCTTTTGTTTCAATCCACGCCCCCGCACGGGGGGCGACGATTTAAGGGGATGGGTTTTTGGCGACTTGTGTGTTTCAATCCACGCCCCCGCACGGGGGGCGACAGAGCATCGAGGCATATACCCTACACAACAGGGTTTCAATCCACGCCCCCGCACGGGGGGCGACGCTTTGGGAGAGTCTTTACGATTTAATTTATAGAAGTTTCAATCCACGCCCCCGCACGGGGGGCGACATAGGCAAGGCATAGCCTTGTAAGGGTAGGTGTTTGTTTCAATCCACGCCCCCGCACGGGGGGCGACAGGCCATCCCGAATGTTTCACAGCCCCCTTGCTATGTTTCAATCCACGCCCCCGCACGGGGGGCGACGCTAAGAGGCCATGCTAACAGCGGAGCAAATAGCGTTTCAATCCACGCCCCCGCACGGGGGGCGACATTTTTGGCACGCGAATTGCTTATTTATTATATAGTTTCAATCCACGCCCCCGCACGGGGGGCGACAAAGGCATAAAGCAAAGAATTACCACCGAACAGGTTTCAATCCACGCCCCCGCACGGGGGGCGACGCCCTAAAAAGTAAATGGATGCTAAAGGCAAGGTGTTTCAATCCACGCCCCCGCACGGGGGGCGACGATAAAATGGTAACGACGTTCCCCAGTAGCAGAGTTTCAATCCACGCCCCCGCACGGGGGGCGACGTCCAGGCATATAAGGGCCAGGGTAGGTGTTTAGTTTCAATCCACGCCCCCGCACGGGGGGCGACACTTTAACAACAAAAACCTACGCTGTAAAGATAGTTTCAATCCACGCCCCCGCACGGGGGGCGACGAATCAAACTGATTCTGATGACAAATCGGCTGATGTTTCAATCCACGCCCCCGCACGGGGGGCGACGCGCACTCTGAGTGCATTGCAACAAAAGATCAATGTTTCAATCCACGCCCCCGCACGGGGGGCGACATCCGCGCTTTACTTGCTCCCTCCTCCTCGGAAGTTTCAATCCACGCCCCCGCACGGGGGGCGACTTCCCCTCTGCCTTGAAGCAAAAGATAGGATGCTCGTTTCAATCCACGCCCCCGCACGGGGGGCGACACAAACAACCAAAAGGAGGAACACCCATGGACAGTTTCAATCCACGCCCCCGCACGGGGGGCGACGTCCGCGACTAAAACAGCCAGCCAGATCATGGGCGTTTCAATCCACGCCCCCGCACGGGGGGCGACGTCGGAACTATGAGGACGTAACCTACAACCTGCTGTTTCAATCCACGCCCCCGCACGGGGGGCGACAAGGGTAAATCATGCAATCCATCAAAGATCAACTGTTTCAATCCACGCCCCCGCACGGGGGGCGACGCTTTGCCGGGGATCTTTGTCAGCGCCTGATCTGGTTTCAATCCACGCCCCCGCACGGGGGGCGACGGCTCCTTATTACTGGTTGGCCGTCAACCAGGTGTTTCAATCCACGCCCCCGCACGGGGGGCGACGGAGACGGCATGCCGGCCTGTGACAGCTTCCACGTTTCAATCCACGCCCCCGCACGGGGGGCGACGGCCGGAACACGCCATCTGCCACAGCATCTGAGGTTTCAATCCACGCCCCCGCACGGGGGGCGACGCCGGACTGAGCATTATGCCTTGCTGTGCGAGATGTTTCAATCCACGCCCCCGCACGGGGGGCGACTCAAGTTCGCGCTCAAAGTCGGGACGCCTGTTTATGTTTCAATCCACGCCCCCGCACGGGGGGCGACCGTAGATAAAAGCGGCAACGAGATAGCCGACTACGTTTCAATCCACGCCCCCGCACGGGGGGCGACGATATTTCAGCCGCCACATAAGCTGGTGGGACTTTGTTTCAATCCACGCCCCCGCACGGGGGGCGACCTTGCTCCCTCCTCCTCACTATTAACAATTTCCTGTTTCAATCCACGCCCCCGCACGGGGGGCGACGCGACCAAGCGTCGGAAAGTCTGCGTTGATGATGTTTCAATCCACGCCCCCGCACGGGGGGCGACGACCTTCTCGCCGGTCTCTACATCGTAAAGACCGGTTTCAATCCACGCCCCCGCACGGGGGGCGACGTCTGTATAAGCGACCTCTTGCGGTTCACCCATGTTTCAATCCACGCCCCCGCACGGGGGGCGACAGCTTCCGCGATTGAAAACGCTTTGCTCACGGCGTTTCAATCCACGCCCCCGCACGGGGGGCGACTGTCCTGCTGCAACTTACTGTTTTTGAATCTCTTTAAATCCAAATTCCGCGAACCTACTTATTTCAGCTTGAAAGTTTGACATATCGAATTCTAAAAGTTCGAAAAGCTACCAAAAATCAGGCTATGCGAACCCCCTGGGTAATCTGAAACCGCTTGGGGTTCGCTAAAGTATTAGAGGGCCCTCTTGGTCTATTGCGACCTTTGCCCCAATATGTTCGACCCGTTTCCGCCAATTCGCTCCCAGGAAATAAAATCTGAGGCTGTCCTGCGCATCATCGATAGCCCGAATAAGCTGCTGGCGTAACACGACCCATTGCGCTGGATCGACGATGCACTCAAACACAGAATATTGAACCCGCTGGCCGTGATTGGTACAAATCCGGGCCACCTTGCGCAACCGCTTGGCGCCTGCTGAATCGGTTGTCGCTACGTCATAACTTACAAGCACCATCATTGTTATCTCCACAGATACGGCGGATATTCGTCAAGATCCCCGCGCAGATAACGACTGAGCAGTTGCGCCTGAGCGAACATCAACATGCCGAGGGGTAGCTTTTCCTTGAGAAAGGGATGCTCAATTTCGACCTGCTTCCGTTTCTGGTACTCAGTCAGCAGCGTCTTGCGTGTCTCGTCATCCATGACCACTGCGCCGGACTCCAACACCCGAAAGCCCTTCTTCCTGGCCTGCCCGAGATTGATAAGCGACAAGGCCAGACGATCCGCCAGAACCGGGCGAAATTCCTCCATCAGATCGAGCGCCAGACTCAAGCGCCCAGGGCGGTCACGGTGCAGAAAGCCCACAGCGGGATCGAGCCCGACGGTTTCAAGGGCCGAGCGCGCATCGTGATAAAGAAGCGAGTAGAGAAAAGACAGCAGACAGTTGACCCGATCCAGGGGCGGCCTGCGGTTACGTCCGGCAAAAACAAAGTCCGCTTTCTGAGCCACGATCAAATCGTTGAAATGCCCGAAATAGTCATTGGCCGCCTGTCCTTCGATGCCGCGAATGTTGTCCAGGGCAGTCTCATTCACCAATCCGCGAGATACCCGTGAAAAAACCTGGAGAGTTTTATCGATGCCATCAGCATTAACCTTGCCGCCATGATCGCGCATTGCCCGCGCCATGACGGTGCGACAATTGAGAATTTTGCCGAGTACGAACATACGCGCCAACCTCGCCGACGCCGCCAGATCATCGGCCTGGCGATACTGTTGGCGGCGCAACAGGACGTTGCCTGCCACCGGGCCCTGCACCCTGGCGAGGAAGCGCCCATAGCCGGTCATGAAGCTGACCGCAACCCCATTCTCAGCGCAATGGCCAAGCAAAAAGGGACTGCATGTCACTTGCCCGAAACACACGATGGAACTGAGAGTGTGAATGGGCAGGCGCAGCCGCGTTTCGCGTTCGATATTGACAACGACAGTTTCGCCCTCTTTATTCAGATAGGCGCCCTGAGTCGTCACATACAGGGTGTTGAGCATCTTTCTCATCGATCCCCCTGAGCATTCCCGCCAGATATTTCCGAACCGACCGTGCGTCCGTACAACTCTTCGGCAGGCATGCGGACATGAGTGAACATTGATCGCATTTCTTCGCATATTCCGCTTTGGGCGTCACACCCGTGCGAAACAGTTCATGCACCTGAGAAACCGTTTCTTCCGCCAAGTGCCTGAGTTGGCCGTCAAAAAAGACGGCGTGGCGGCGTTTGTTCCGGCCATAGAACAAAGCACCCTCCATAATCGCCACGCCCAGCATCTCTTCGAGACAAAGCGCCTGGGCGCAGAGTTGCACCTCGTCGCAGCGGTTGGCTTTGGGCCTGCCACGTTTGTATTCGACCGGAAAAACCTTGCCGTCCTCATGGAATTCAACAACATCGGCCTGCCCGCTCAAGCCCAGCCGCGCGGAGCGAATCGGCAGGGTGCGTACAGTGCGTACACAACCTTTCGCTCCTTTTTCCCGGCTATCGGCACGCTCATGCAAAATGCGCCCTTCGGCGGTGTGGAGGTTCTCGGCCCAGATCTGCTCAATATGAATCAGAGCGCACTGGCGCGGGCAATACTGGTAGTGCTGCAACGCGGACAGCATGACGTAATCGGCTTCGGCATACATGCAAAACCCTCCGAAATGCCCACCCTGTATCGACGTCGCACAGCGCAGGCGCAGCAAGTCACTGATACTTGCCAAGTTTATCCAGCAGGGCGTCCCGCATGCGCGGTTTGTCCTCGGGGTAAAGCGAAACCAGTCGTTTGCCCTGCTGCTGGTAAAGCTGCTGTTTTTTGAGCATGCCGATCTTGTAATCGGCGGTGTCCATGCCCCAATACTCGATATACACATCGAACTCCGGCAGATAAAAATCGGGACGGATGGCATAGCCGTCAAGGATGCGGAATCGCTCGTCGTAGCGGTAACGAATGCGTTCAGCATGCAATACCTCACAGATCAGCCGCTCTCCGTCGGACTGCACCCAGGTCCCGTCCTTGGCGCGAATGTTTTTCTGTAATTGCACCTTGGTCTCGAAATTGCGCCGCTCGAGAAAAACCTCGTCGAAACAATAGTTGCAGAACGGCCGCTGAAATGCCTTATGGCTACGGGTGTACTCGTCCGCTTCAAGCTTGACTCCGCAGCGCCGGCAGCAGTGTACCGCTTGTCTCTCTACGATCCGACTCGCTTCCTCAATGATTTCGATGGCCAGTTTGGCGCCATTGTTGTTGTACTCTTTTTCCACCGGACTAATGGCCATGTCACGTAAATCCGCCAAGGCGCACTTCGCCTCGGCGCCATAGGCACTGAGCGCTTTGGCCGCATATTGACGCACCTGCGGGGAACCATCCTGCAACAGCGGCTGCAAGGCCGCCACGGCGACTTTGGCTTCGGCCAGTCCCGCCAGTTTGCCGATGGCAGACGCCGCCAACCGCCGCACGTTGGCGGCGGGTGAGCGCGTCAAATCAATCAGTTCCGGCAAGGCGGCCGAGTCGCCGGAATTGCCCAGCACAACCGCTCGCTCGCGGAAGTGTTTTTCCAGTTTTTGGTCCATGAATATTCCCAAGGCATAAGCTACCCGTGACGAATTGTCACGGATTGCATTCCCTCAGGGAGAGGGACAGCCTGTCCCCTCCCTTCCCATAAACAATGAATACAGCGATGATGCTTCATCGCTTGGCACAACCAGGGCACAAAGGCAAAACCGCCCTAGTGTTGCCTAAAGAGGTTTGAGTATTTCTACCCCGGTGGGCGCTGCACCGACGGTTACATCGAAATCCGTGAACGATCGGGCAGGCCCCTGCGACCCTGCGGCGCGCTCGACGCGTATCAGGTCGAACAACTTGTGCGCGGGGGCGTTGCCCAGTTTGTCTCGGTGCTTGAATACAAAAAGCTTGCGGCTGCTCATCACGCCCCGCGCCGCCGAGCGATCGTGTTCAAACATGTTGATGAGCGCATCCCAGAGAAGTTCCAGATCGTCTTCGCTGAAGCCGGTCTTTTGCGCCAGGGGCGCGGACACAAAACCCTGCGCGACATAGAGCCCGTAAGGAACGATGTGCTTGCGGCCCATGGTGCGCTCTTTTTCAAGGTCTTTTTCGTTGGTGACGGCCATGCGGGTGATGCTGATTTCCTGAGGCACGATGGGCTCAACACTCTTGGCAAACGCCAACTGCACCGGGCCGCGCACCTGACCGCAGTTGACTTCGGTGGTCATCACCGCGCCGAAGCTACGGATATCGAAAAAATTGGCGCACATCCAGCCGGTCACCTTCTGCGCGTCCTCAAGTTTCTTGGGCAGTTTTTTGGTTTCGGCCTTCAGGTCGAAAGCTTTATAGGCCAATTGGTTGGTCTGATTGAGCACTGCTTTTTCCTGCACGTAAATGTTGTAGCCTTCGGCGCCGTCCCGGGCCAGAGCCACATGGTTGCGGATCTTGCGCTTCAGGCAGACATCGGTCACCAGCCCATGGCCGGTTTCCGGGTCGATGCGCGGCATGTTGCCGGCGTCGGGGTCGCCGTTGGGGTTGCCGTTTTGCACATCGAAGAGCAGCACGAATTCGTAGCGATTGGCGATAGCGGTCATGGTTTATCCCTCCTGATTTTTCTTAGTGAAAAAGTCTTTGCGCTGATGATAGTAGCCGATCATGAATTGCCCCTGCTCAACGGCGGCCAGGGTTTTGGGGAAGTCGGCGATCTCGGCGAGAATGTCCTGGGTCAGGCTGTCGAAATGAAACGCCCTGCCCCTTCTCTCGGGGTCTTTGCGCAGCTTTGCGACATGATTGGCCGCGCTTTTCAGCAGCACGTGGAAAACAAGGCCCGGCGTGGCCGAAGCCGAGGCCAGATAACGGTCTTTGATGGTGGCACCAGCGCCGGGAACGGCTTCTTCCTGGGATTTTTCCAGGACGGCAAACAAGCGCCCCAGCAGGTAGGGCAGATCTTTCTTTTCGAGATCAAGGGACACGGGCACCTCCATGTGATGATTGCGCATCAGAAAAGCCTTGAGCAAAGCGGCGCGAAAATAGGTAACGCCATGCTCGGCACGAATACGATCCAAGACGACCGGCAGGAGACTGTGCGGATAAGGGCCGCCGGTGAGCATGGCTTTGGTCATGCCCCCCGCCAGGACCGGCGAGACGTTTTCGCTTTTCCCCTGGGCGGCGGTCTGGCACAGCAGCCGCCACAGGGGCGCAAACTCGGGCTCGCTGTCAAATTGCCGCACCAGTCTCAATTGCTGAAAGTGCCTGCCGATGCGCTCCAGCAAGGCCCCCAGGTTGTTCGCCTCCCAAAAGCGCACGGATAGGCGCGCAGCATTGGGCGCCAGCCCGAGAATATAGAACTGCACGGATTCATCGAGGTCCGGCAAGATGTCGACAGCGCGGCGCCCTTCGCGGATGGCATGCAGCAAACCGTGGATCTTCCCGGCGGTTTGCGGATCATCCAGGCTTTCAGTTGTATCTTTGTTTTCTGTAGAAGGTTCAATCAGGTCGGCGAGGAAATCCTCCGCCGGGCTGGCGCGCTGCGCCCAGAACACCAGGGTGGTATCACCGATATGCACCTTGCGCCGGCTTTTCCCCGCAAGCAGGGCATTGAGCGCCGTGGTGTAGGCAAAGGCCGAGGATTCCGCCACCGATGCCTTGTCCTGCCCGTAGGAAACGAAGGCGGGCTTATTGAAAGACACGATATATCCGCCCGAAGTTTGCCCGCCGCGCACCCCCTTGATGGGCGTATGAACACGCGCCAAGGGCGTATCAGCTTCACCGGAAATCAGGCACTGAACAAGTTCTCCGGCCTCTTTTTCCTGGTTGTATTTGATCCAGGCCTTTTGCACGGGCGGGCGATTGTGGATAAAGCCGGGGGCGCCGTCCAGGCGAAACACGAAATTGGCGTTGGCGGCTTCTTCCCAGGGCACAAAACGGCTGATGGTGGTTTGTGCCTCGTCACAGTGCCAGGCATCCAGAAATCTGAAAACGGCCGAGAGCCCGGGATCATCCACCGCCGCACCGACCTGCCGCAGAAAGCCCTTGAAGGCCGCGAAGCGCTCCCGATTCTTTTCTGTAGCGCCTTCGCCATCGGAGCCAAAGACATAACTCGACTTATCCCAGAGAAAATTAGGTTTGACCCCCGAAGTCCGTGTCACCGCTGCCGGGACGGGCATTTTACGGGCGCGCAGGTTGCGCCCGTCCTGCTCACGAAGATCTTCCACGTCTTTGAGGCTACCGTCCTCACCCAGAACCAGGGCAAAGGAAATGCCCTCGATGCTGGTTCCCAAAGGCGGCATTTCTGAATCGGGTTCCGACGCCATGCGTTCGTAATAGCTGTTCAAAGCTTGCAAAATCATGTGCGCACCTCCGTCGAACCGGGTGCGGGCGTACTGATGATACCGTCTTCCATGACCGCCCGGAAAAACAGCGGCGTCATGTTGTCGGTAAAATCCAGATCAAGCAGCATATAGCCCAAATCCCTGGATTTCCCGACATAGGGCGAAGGCGGCACCTCGCCGTCCAACAACTCGAAATAAGCCGGGAACTCCCGGCAGCCAAGGCAGGGCTGATGAAAAAACTGCCCGTTGGCAGCGCGGCGATTGAAAATGGCCAGATGCTTTCCTTCGTTGTCGTCCGGGCCCGCCTTGTCGGTGAGTTCAAAATGGGCTTCGACGACGTACTCGACATCGCGCAGCAGAGTCGAGGCGCGCTGCTGGCGATTGTCGCCGTCGTCCACAAGAAAGTACAGCCGCTTGCCTTCGCGCATGGCTGTTGCCGGATTGGGCTTGGGGATTTTCGAACTGACCTCGTTGCGCCGCACGTTGTCGAACTTGATGGGGCGCAGCACATGGATGCGATCCACCACCCAGCGAATGGCCGGCTTCCAGTGAATCGCCTCCAGAATGCCGCGCGCCGCCGAAGGGGTCATCACATCGTAGGAGACGCGTTCGACCTTCATTTCCGGGCGTGTGAAACAGGCATAATCCCCCCAGACTTTTAACTTTACGCCATAGGCCATGATTCCTCCTTTTCTCCTTATTCAACCAAGTTACAGAATCAACTCCCGTGGTTCCCGCACTTCGCTGCCATCAACGCATAACCCCACGTCTTCGCTGTACGCCGAGTCATTGCACAGCAGCGGGAAATCCCTGAGGACCATCTCCAGGGCGCCTGCGCCTTGCAATGCCGCGAACTCCCTGGAGCGCACCGCGACCGTGTATTGCTGCAATTTTCTCAGGGTGGCGCGCGGATAGGGGGTGTGGCGCAATTCGTGGACAAGCTCACGCGCCTCGGCGTCCAGGGCGACGATGACGCCGACGGTGTCCTCCTCGATGAACCGGAAGGCCTGGGCCGCTTCGCGGAAAGGCAGAATCAGTTCGCCGGTCAGTTGCTTTGGATTGAGCAAATCCATAATCTGCTTTTTGTCCGGATCTTCCACATCGTAGAGCAGTTCGAAATAACGGTGCATGGCCTCAAGCCCCAAGGGATCAGCCTCCGGCAAGGCGCGCAGGGTTTCGGCGGCGCGCGACGCGCAACGCCTGATCCAGGGCATGCGCGGGGGATTTTCGGCTTCGAAGACAAACACCTTGCCTTTCTCCGGAAGCCGTCCCTCGCGGTTGCAGCGTCCTGCCGCCTGGGCAATGGAATCCAGACCGGCCATGGCGCGATAAACGACCGGAAAATCGAGATCGACTCCCGCTTCGACAAGAGAGGTGGCCACCAGGCGACAGGCTTTTTTCTCCCTGAGGCGGGTGCGGATTTCTTCAAGGATACGTCGCCGATGAATGGGATACATGTTAGTCGAGAGATGGAAGGTGCCTTCTTCTCCAGACTGACGGACTTTCTCGAAGAGAGTGCGCGCCTGTTTCTTGGTGGAGACGATGCACAGCACCTGGCGTTCGGCGTCAACGCGCGCGGCGAGATCCTTATCGGAGACTTTCCCGATCAGATGCACCTGCGTGCGCCGCAGGTTTTGATAGAGCCCTTGGGGGTCATCCACGATTTCCTGAACGCGCGGCAACGCCATGCGCAGGCTGCCGTCGTCGAGCGCCGGTTGGGTCGCCGTGCACAGAACCACGGAACAACCGTACCGTTCGACCAGTTCGCGCAGCGCGGCAAGGCAGGGTTCAAGGTAGTCGGTGGGAATCGCCTGGGCCTCATCGAGCACGATGACGCTGCCGGCGATGTTGTGCAGCTTGCGGCAGCGCGATGACTTGTTGCTGAACAGCGATTCGAAGAATTGCACGTTGGTGGTCACGACAAGCGGGGCATCCCAGTTTTCACTGGCCAACCCGCGGCGGCGGTTGTAGGCGCTTTCTTCCGGATCATCGCTTTCCTTGTAATTACAGTGGTGCTCCAGAACATAGTCAGAGCCCAGTGCCGCCTTAAATTCCCTGGCGTTCTGCTCGATGATGGAGGTGAAGGGAATGGCATAGATGACGCGACGCAGACCATGGACAACCGCATGATCCAGGGCGAAGGCCAAGGAGGAAAAGGTTTTGCCCCCGCCGGTGGGCACGGTCAGGGAGAAAAACCCCTGGGGTTGGCCGGCTTTTTGCCGACATTGGGAGAGGATGGCGCGGCGCAGGTCGTTGACGGGGGTGGGGACAGCCGTGCGGGCTTTGTCGGCAAGAAATTCCGCCAGGCTTCGCTGCAAATGTTTGAACAGATCCCCATCTGCCTCGGGGGCACGCTGCCGGGCTTTTTCCGGCGCGCAGAAGGCTTCGGTGTCGAGAAAATCGGCATCGACCAGGCAGGAAAAAATCATCCGCGTGAAAAATGCCAGGCTGAACGCCTTACGCTCGGCGGGAAGCTTGAAGGGCGGAAGAAGATCGCCGCGCAGGTCGACGTCCGGCAGCAGTTCTACGTCGGGTGGCATCTTGGCGTGCTTCAACCGAAAATGCAGTTTGCCTTCCTGCCCACCGCCGTCGGGGAGGCCACCGTGATGTCCGGCAACGACGTAGGACAGGAGGACTCCGAGGCGACCCAGCCGATCCCGGGCCAATTGCGCTCCGAAGGTGGAATGATCGACCCGTGCTGAATTACCTTCCAGCCGCGCGGTGAAACGGGGCGTGGCCTTTCCGGCATCGTGCAGTAAACCCGCCAGCCGCCCCCATTGCCCGGCGCTGAAGACCGCCGCAAAACGTTCGGCCAGCGCGGCCGTGTTATTCAAATGATCGGGTAGCTTTTGCCATTCTGATTTGTCGGGATTGTCAGATGAATGGGCATAGTAATGATGCATAATCCCCTCTCTCAGAACATCATATTTCACCTTCGGATTTCTTCTATGAAGAAATTACCTCATAGCAACGTGACACAATAAGTCTCACAACCCAATTCTTTCTTCCCACCCTACTCCACCATATACAAGAAAACAATCAGGGAATCCCTTATTTTGCCCTTCGAAAAACCTTAGATGAGCCTAGGGAGATCATTAAAAAAAGGAGAGCTCCTTATATCAAAGTAAGTATCCCCCAGTCAAACTGGGGGCTTTAAGCGATTGCTAGCCCCTCAAAGGGGCTTTAACGCAATCGCAAAGTCAAAAACTTAGAACCGTAATGACGGGGTGAACCATACTCCCGCAAATGTCAAACTTTTAGGGTCCCCCGGCAAAGCCAGGGGGTTTCCTGTGATACTAAGCGGCTCGCCTTTATTTCAGAAATGAATTTTTGGGATTGACTCGGCCGGTTTACGCGTACCACTTGCGGATGCGTTCGGCCATGCCCGCAGCGTCGATGCCGTGGCGTTGGCGCAGCTGCTGCTGGGTCCCCTGCTCGACAAATTCGTCGGGCAGGCCGATGCACAGGGTGCGGACGGAATCGACCTGTTCCTGTTCGAACAGTTCGAGTACGGCGGAGCCGAAGCCGCCCTGCAGGACGTTTTCTTCGGCAGTGATGACGCGGCCGGTGCGCCGCGCTTCTTCGAGCATCAGGTCGCGGTCGAGGGGTTTGAGGAACACGGCGTCCACGACGGCCAGTTCCAGCCCTTCGCCGGCAAGAGCTTCAGCGGCTTTGAGCGCTTCGCCGACCATGGTGCCGATGGCGAAGATCACGCCGTCTTTGCCGTCACGCAGCTTCTCGCCGCGGCCGATGGGCGCGGGGGTAATTTCGGTGGGCTGAGGCAGGCCCTCGGATTCGCCGCGGGGATAGCGGTAGGCGAAGGGGCCGTCGTGCTGCAGCGCCGTGGCCATGGTGCGCTGCAGGGCGACTTCGTCGCGCGGCACCATGAAAACCAGGTTGGGGATGTGGCGCAGATAGGAATAATCGAACACCCCGTGGTGGGTAGGGCCGTCGGCGCCGACCAGCCCGCCGCGATCCATGGCAAATGTCACCGGTAGATTCTGCAGGCAGACGTCGTGCAGGACGTTGTCGTAGGCGCGTTGCAGGAAGGTGGAGTAAATCGCCACCACCGGCCGCATGCCGCGGCAGGCAAGCCCTGCGGCGAAGGTAACCGCATGCTGCTCGGCAATGCCGACATCGAAGAAACGCTCGGGGAATCGCTCGGCAAAGGCTTTCAGGCCGGTGCCTTCGAGCATGGCGGCTGTGATCGCTACCAGGCGCTTATCCTCTTGCGCCATCTTCACCAGAGTCTCGCCGAAGATCGATGTATAGCTGGGCGCGGCACCGGCTTTTTTATGCACAACTCCGGTCTGGGCATCATAGGGGCCAACGCCGTGAAACGTGGCTGGATCGGACTCGGCGGCGGCAAAACCCTTGCCCTTGCGGGTGAGCACATGTACCAGCACGGGACCGTTGAGTCTTTTGACATTACGCAGGGTTTCTTCGAGTTCCTCGAGGTTGTGCCCGTCGATGGGACCGATGTAATCGAAGCCGAAAGCCTCGAACAGCATGCCGGGGGTGAGAAATCCTTTGAGGGAGTCTTCCGCGCGCTTGGCCAGGCTGAGCAGATCGCGGCCGAACCCGGGCAGATGGGTGAGAAAATTCTCGGTCTCCTTCTTGAACTTGATGAACAGGTCGGAGGTCATTTTGCGGCTCAGAAAGGAGGACACCGCCCCGACATTGGGAGATATCGACATCTCGTTGTCGTTGAGGATGAGGATGAAATCCTTCTTGAGGTGCCCGGCCTGGTTGAGCCCTTCGAAGGCCAATCCGCCGGTGAGGGAGCCGTCGCCGATCACCGCCACCACCTTCTCCCTGCCGCCTGTGGCATCGCGTGCGCAGGCCATGCCGAGAGCTGCGGAGATAGAGGTGCTGGCATGGCCAACGTCGAAGCAGTCGTACTCGCTTTCGTCGCGCTTGGGAAAACCGCTGAGGCCGTCGACCTGACGCAGCGAGCAGAATTTCGCCTTGCGGCCGGTGATCAGCTTGTGAGTGTAGGCCTGATGCCCGACGTCCCATACGATGCGGTCGCTTGGAGTATCAAAGGCTCGATGCAGGGCGAGGGTCAGCTCAATGACGCCGAGGTTGCTGGAGAGATGCCCTCCGTTTTTGGCGACCGTCTCGATAACAAACCGTCGGATCTCCTCTGCCAGGGCAGGGAGCTGCTCTTTGGGGAGCTTGCGCAGATCGGCTGGTGAGTGGATTTGTTCAAGCAGATTCATATCGGATTCCACTATACTGTTTAAGGCCTGGGTTCTCAGGTCTCACGTTCGATGATATAGGAGGCGATGGCGCGCAGTGGTTCGGCGGCCTCGCCCAAAGGCTCAATCGCCTGGTGCGCGACATTGACCAGGTCGCGCGCCCGGGAGCGGCTGGCGTCAAGCCCGATCAGGGCCGGATAAGTGTTTTTGCCGCGCGCGTGGTCGCGGCCGGCGCTTTTGCCCAGGGCCTGGCTGTCGCCGACCACGTCGAGAATGTCGTCGGCAACCTGGAAGGCCAGCCCCACCGCGCCGCCGTAGCGTTTTAACGCATCAAAAGTCTTTTCATCGGCGCCGCCGATCAGGGCGCCACTTTGAATGGCCGCCAGAATCAGGGCACCGGTCTTGTGGGTGTGGATATATTCGAGGGTCGGGAAATCAATCTCCTTCCCTTCCGATTCCATATCCACCACCTGTCCGCCCACCATCCCCATGGAACCGGCGCAGCGGGCGATGGTGCTGCAGACCCGCAACAGAACCTCGGGTGGTACATCAGAATTGATCCTGGCGTCGCTGAGCAGAATGAAAGCTTCGGTCAGCAGGGCATCGCCGGCCAGGATGGCGGTCGCCTCGCCATAAACCTTGTGGTTGGTCGGGCGCCCACGGCGGAAATCGTCGTCGTCCATGGCGGGCAGATCGTCATGAATCAGCGAATAGGTATGGATCATTTCCATGGCGCAGGCCGCCGGAAGCGCATTCTTTTCATTGCCGCCCACCGCCGCGCAGGCCGCGAGCATCAGCACCGGGCGCACCCGCTTTCCGCCGGCCATGACCGAATAGCGCATGGCCTGGTGCAATTTGGCGGGCATGGTGTCGGGCGCCGGCAGATAGCGCATGATCGCCTCATCCACCAGCGCGGCCTTTTGCTTGAGATAAGCCTTGAGATCCACGAATCCTCCCTCAGTCTTGTCCATTTTCATCGTCGAAGTGCAACGCGGCGGTTTCAATCTTTCCGTCGCTTTTCTTCAGCAGCTGCTCGACCCGTGTCTGCATGGAATCAAGCGCAGTGCGGCACTGCCGAGCCGAACGAACGCCGTCTTCGAAGCAGCGCAGCGATTCTTCCAGGGAAAGCTCGCCGCTTTCAAGTTTTGTGACGGCATCCTCCAGCTGCTTGAGAGCTTTTTCGAAATCGGGGTCCTGCATAGTGAGCGTCTCCTTGCACAAAGCCCGAACAGAAACGGGACTTTTGGGGCAAATAGAGATTATTGACACCCTGACCGGGTCGGGTCAAGATTTTTTGCGAGTGCGTCAATGACTGGTTTCAAGGAAAACGGACAGGGAACGCACTCAGGGTTCCACCTCCGTCACCCGGGCCTGCAGATGTCCCTGTTTCAACCGGATATGCAGGGGATCGCCGAGCGCCACCGCCTCGGCACGGCGGACCGCCTCGCCGCTCTCGCTGTGCATCACGATGGCATAGCCGCGCTTGAGGACGCCGAGGGGGCTCAAGGCGTCCAGGCGTCCGGTCAATGCGCCAAGTTTCTCGTGCCGGGTCGCGACTTCTCTGACCATCTGCTTCTGCAGGCGCTGTTCGAGTTCATCGATTCGACCGCGGCACTGCTGCAGATCTTCGATGGGCGAACGCAGACGCCGGGCCAGCCCTTCGACCCTCTCCTCCAGCAGGTTCAAACGGGAACGCATCTGGGAGGCAAGGCGCATGGACAGGTGATCGAGGTGACCTTCAAGTTCAAGGCGGCTCTTGGCCACCATTTCAGCAGCGGCGCTGGGAGTGGGCGCACGCAGGTCGGCCACCAGGTCCGCGATGGTGACATCGGTCTCATGGCCGACGGCGCTGATGACGGGAATGTGCGAGGCATAAATGGCACGGGCCACCTCCTCCTCGTTGAAGGCCCACAGATCCTCAAGGCTACCGCCGCCCCGGCCGACGATAAGGACGTCGGCCTCGCCCTGCCGATTGAGGTCGGCGATGCCGGAGGCAATGTCGGCCGCAGCTCCCCTGCCCTGCACCTGGGCCGGCCGCAGAATGATCCTCACGCCGGTCAGGCGGCGGCGCAGCACATTGAGGATGTCGTGAATCGCTGCACCGGAGGCAGATGTTACCACCCCGATGCAGCGCGGGAAGCCCGGCAGGGGGCGCTTGCGCTCCGGCGCAAACAACCCTTCGCTCTCCAATCGTTCTTTGAGCTGCGCAAAGGCCACCTGCAGGCCGCCGAGCCCCTTGGGCTCCATGGTTTCGACGACCATCTGCAACTCGCCGCGCGGCTCGTAAAGACTGATGCGCCCGCCGCAGATGACCTGCATGCCGTTTTCAGGCACGAAGCGCAGAAGGCGGTTGTAGGGACGAAACATCACGGAACGCAGCTGTGCCTTGTCATCTTTCAGTGTGAAATAGGCGTGGCCTGAGGGCGGGCGGGCATAGTTGGAAATTTCGCCTTCGACCAGCACCTGGACAAAATTATCCTCAACGGTTTCGCGCAGCAGTGCCACCAGACGCGCGACAGAAAGCAATGGCAGGGATTCAGACATGGGCAAACCTGAAAAAGTACGGTGAAGTACGGAGGAAACAGGGCGATCCGGGCGACAGGCCGTTGACACACGGCGGCGAATGGCCCAAGATAGCCGGCGAAATACCTGCTCTGAACGGGAGTTCGCAGGAAACCTCAAGTTCGTTCTACAAGGAGACGCTGCATGACCGGCCCTTACGTGGTCACCATTTCCAGCGAGAAAGGCGGGGTCGGAAAAACGACCTTGGCCACCAATCTGGCCATCTACCTCAAGGCCATCGACGAAGATCTGCCGGTGACGCTGCTGAGCTTCGACAACCACTTCAGCGTCGACCGCATGTTCCGCATCGGCCGGGGGCGGGAGCGTGCCACGGTCCGTGATCTTCTCACAGGTGACCACGGCGTTGAAGATCTGATCGAACTGGGGCAGTACGGCGTCTGCTTCATCCCCTCCTGGCGCGATACGGAAACCTTGCGCGGCAGCGTACACAGCGTCGCCGATCTGGCCCTGGGGCTGGCGGGCGCCAGCCTGAGCGGGGTTGTCATCGTCGACACCCGCCCTGATCTGGATATCCTGACCCGCAATGCCCTGTTCGCCGCCGACCGGGTCATCGTGCCGGTCAAAGACGCCCCCTCGCTGGAGAACTGCCGCAATCTGTACGATTTTTTCGATCAGCAGGGTCTCTCGCGCCGTCCGCTTCGCATCCTTCCCTGCCTGGTCGATTCGCGCATCCGCTTCGATGGGCCGTTCAAAAACACCCAGGAACTGCTGCGCGCTTACGCCATCAACCGAGGTTATCGCTGCCTGGATGGTTTTATTTCCAAGAGTCCCAAGGTCGAGTCTCTCAACACCAACCCGGAAGGGAAAATCCATCCCGTCCTGAGCTACGGTCGCAACACCGAGGTGCATCAGCAGTTTATCCACCTGGCCAGCCAGGTGTTCGACGATATGCACAAAACGCCCCGGCGACGCATCGCGTCAATCATCGCTCAGCTCGAAGCTGAAAGAGAGAGCTTGAAGAACGCCGATGAGCAGGCAGCTGAAAACTTTACGGACGATTCTGAATCAGACGCGCTGCCTTCCCAATCCGCTACCTGAAAACACCTCATGACATCGGACCGCTCCTTGTCAGGATCGCGGCAGCGACCTTACCAGATGCGACATGGGAACCACCTTGACGCCTGCGGCGGCGAAAGACTCCTGTTCGCGCCGTAGCGCTTCCATCGTTTCCGGATAGGGGTGACAGATTCCTACCGCCTCTCCTTCTCGCAACGCCAGGCTGATCAGCTTGCGGATCTGCTGGCGGACTTTTTCCACATCAGCATCATTATCCAGAAAAAGGCTGCGACGCCCGAAAGGCACACCGCGATCCGCGGCCAAGCGACGGGTGACCGAACCGTTGGTGGTCAGGCTGTCGACAAAAAAGAGGTTATGCCGGGCCAGCTCATCGAGCACCACCCGCATCCCCTCCTCATGCTGGGTAAAGCGCGACCCCATGTGATTGTTGCCGCCGACGGCATGGGGTACCTGCTGAAGATAGGAAGCCATGCGCGCCCGGATCTGCTCGGCGGACAAGCTGATCAGCAGGGCGTTTCGTCCCGGATTGGGTTGAGGATAGCCGATCGGCTCCATGGGCAGGTGCAGCATCACCTCGCGCCCCTGTGCATGAGCCAGTCGCGCTGTCTCAGTTGAAGATTCGGTTTCCGGCAGAACGGCAAACGTCACCTCGAGGTCGATGGCCAGCAGCTCCCGAGTGCTGAAGGTGTCATTGCCCATATCATCCATGATGATGGCCACCCGCGGGCCCTGCTCAACGTTCTCCAAAGGCGGCGGGGAGGGAGGCGTTACGAACAGCAGTTCGAACTGCCACCTGTCCTCCGCCCTGGCAACGAGATGCCCGGTTTGCGGACGGTTGAGCCGCCACTGTCCCGGACTGGCGCCCAGCACGGCTTCGAGATGGGTGAATTCCTCCTGCGACAAATCCTCGTTCAGAATCCGATAGGCGACGCTGTCAGTGCTGCGCGTACGTTCGACAGAGGGGCCATCGACGATCTCATCCATGGCCTGCTCGAAAATGGTGCGGGCCTGCTCGAAACCGAGTTTTTCAACCTCGGTGGATGCAACGGGAACAGGGTCGGCGTCCCCCGGGTCAAAAACCTTGCGTGCTTTTTGCAGAAGCGCCACTGCGGCCACAAGGAAAATCACAACGCACAGCAGCGCCACCCAGATCTTGAGTTCCCCTGCTGTGACCTTAGGGTTCCTGCTTCGGGGTGACTTTCCGCCAGAAGCGGCGGGCGTCGTCTTCTGCGGCGCTTTCTTTGCCGCCTTCTGGGCCGCTTTCTTCGCCGTTTTCTTGGGCGGGGTCTTGGGCGGGGTCTTGCCGGAGGACGCCTTGCTCGGCGCTTTCTTTTTAGCGGGTGCCATAAAACCTGCGAAAAGGGGGGTCAAGCCCCCCTTCGAAAAAAGGTTGTTATCCTGATTCAGGCGGCCTGCCGATCAAGGTTTTTAAGAATACGCCACCCTTTGAGAAGATCAAGAGCACGCATCAACTGATAATCTTTGCGCGACTCTTCATCCAATTCAAAATCAGCGGTTTTACCGTTATCTTCCGTAGATGATTCGAAGTGCTTGGCGAGATCCTCCTCCCGGAACGCAAACCCTTCGGCCTTTTCCGTCAGGGTGGCGGAGCGCACTTCAATATCCGGCTGAATGCCCTGGGCCTGGATCGAGCGACCCGAGGGGGTATAGTAACGGGCCGTGGTCAAACGCAGGCCTGAGTCATCGCCAAGCGGGATGATTGTCTGCACCGACCCTTTGCCGAAGCTCGGCGTCCCCATCACAATGCCGCGCTTGTGATCCTGCAGGGCGCCGGCCACGATCTCCGAGGCGCTGGCACTGCCGCCGTTGATCAGCACAACCAGCGGGTAATCGGCCTCGGACCCGTTGCCCCGCGCGCTGAACCGCAAATGGCTGTTCTGGTCGCGCCCCTCGGTATAAACGATCAACCCCTCGGAGAGAAAGACATCAGACACCGCTACGGCCTGATCGAGAAGGCCGCCCGGGTTGTTGCGCAAATCGAGAATCAACCCGGCCAGACCATCGGGATTTTCCTTGTGAATCTGCTTCAGTGCGGCACGCAGGTCGTCGGCGGTACGCTCCTGAAACTGGACAAGGCGGATATAACCGTACCCGTCTTCAAGGGTGCGGGCCTTGACGCTACGGACCTTGATAATTTCGCGGGTCAGGGTGAATTCCTTCGGCTTGTCGAACTCTTCCCGCATGACGGAGATGGTAATGTCGGTGCCGGGCTTGCCGCGCATCAGTTTGACCGCGTCCATAATGGTCATGTTTTTGGTCATCCGGTCTTCAATTTTAACGATCTCGTCTCCAGCCTGCAGACCGGCGCGGAAGGCCGGGGTATCCTCAATCGGCGAGACGATGGTGAGGATGCCGTTGCGGATGGTGATCTCGATGCCGAGTCCGCCGAATTCACCGCGGGTATCGATCTTCATTTCCTGGTACATATCCGGCGGCAGAAAGGAGCTGTGAGGATCAAGGGAAGCCAGCATGCCATTGATGGCACCGTAGATCAGATCCTTCAGCGGCACCTCTTCGACATAGCTTTTGCGCACCAGCGCCAGGACATCGGTGAAAAGATCCAGCTCCTGATATTCCTTCGTACTGTCGGCCTGCGCACAGCGGCTGAAATTTCCAAAGGAAAATCCACCGAGAAGCACAACCGCCAGAATGATGAGCAAACCTGAGGAACGTTTACGTGGGGGCATCAAATGACCTCCGATCAAGCGTTGAGAAATGGCGAACCCGGTTTATTCGCATAAACCGGGTGGATAGAAGCGGAACAACGGTGCGGCGACAGGAAAAATTTACCTTTTACGTAGCCATGGACCGGGATCCTGGGGAGTTCCTCCCTTACGGATTTCGAAATAGATCCCATTGCTGCCTGGCAGCCCGGAGAAGCCGATGGTTTCACCGCGCGCGACCACGTCGTCGACCCCTTTGGTCAACCGGGCATTCTGGGCATACAGGGTATAATAACTGTTGCCATGATCGAGGATCAGCAGATTGCCGTACCCCTTGAACCAGTTGGCGTAGATGACGCGACCATCGGCCACCGCTTTAACGGGTTGAGCTGAATCGATGGCAATTTCGATGCCGTGACTGTCGAAGGTGGTGCCGAGCTGCGGGTGCTTCTGCTGCCCGAAACCGTAGGTGACCCGGCCCTCCACCGGCCAGGGCAAATGCCCTTTAAGATCAACGAAATTGCCGCTGTCAGTATACGCCCGGGCCTGCTGCGATTCAAGTTTTTTGACCAGTTCCGACAATCCCCTGGCCTGATCCTTGAGTTCATCCAGTTGGCTGCTGAGCGCTTTTTGCTCCTGGCGGGCGGCAGAAAGAAGCTGCTCCTGCAATCGCGCCGCATCCCGAGCGGTATCGCGGTTCTGCCGTGTTGCATTAAGCACCTGCTGCTGCTCATCGCGCAAAGCGAGCAGGCGTGAACGTACCTGTTCCAGCTCACGCACATCTGCGCGAAACTGCTCCAGCAGTTCGCGGTCATATTCAAGAATGCGCGCCATGTAATCGTACTGTTCGGCCTGACGGGCCGGAGACTGGGGAGAGAAGATCAGGCTCAAGGGGCCGCTTTCCCCTTCCTTGTACAAAACCACCAGCCGCTGCTCAACCTTGGCGCGTAAATCCTCGATGCGCCTCTGCGCTTCATCAGCCTGACGTTGGTTGTCCTTGATGCGTCGGGCCAGATCCTCCCGCGAACGCTCCAGCTCGCCCAGTTGCCGGTTGAGTCGTTCCAGATCGTCGCGCACGGCTTCAAGCTGCCGCCGCAGAGAGCCTGAATGAGATTTTATCTGTTCGAGATCGGAGCGGGTGGATTTGATGCGCTCCTGAATGCGCTCCAGCGTTTGACGCGTCTCAGCCAGGTCCTGCGCCTGGCCGAAAACCGAGAGGGAAGTCAGAAAAACAAAGCAAAGAATGATGAAGATGCGCAGGTAAAGGGGCATAACTTCAGATCCGCACGAACTTGCGCAGCGCGCCGAGGCTGCCGCCGATGCCAAGCAGCAATCCCAGCAGAATCAAACCCACCAGATAAGCGGAGGGGAGAAAAACCACCTGCTGCCCCCCTGCCGCAAGAAGGACGGTCTGAAGCCCCTGTTGCAGAAAAAGGGCAAAAACCAGGTACACCCCGGTCAATGCCAGCAGGCCACCTGCCACCCCCTGCACCGCCCCCTCGATAATGAAAGGGATCTTGATGAATAAAGGAGTCGCGCCGACCAGGGCCATGATTTCAAGCTCTTCCCGCCGCGCGAACAGGGTCAGGCGAATGGTGTTGGAGACAATGAACAGCGCGGCAAAAAGCAGAAAGCCCCCAAGGATGACGCCAACCAGCCTCACCAGGGACATGAATGATTCGAACTTGGCCAGCCATTCGTGACCGTAGCGCAGGTCGGAGAGACCGGCCTGCTGCTTGAGGCTTGCCACAAGCTGATCCACGCCTTGGCGGTCCCGTAGATCGGGGCTTAGCGAAATCTCCAGCGAAGCCGGGAGAATTTCGGGGTCCACGCCGTCAAGAAGCTCCGCATGGGGGCCTAGGCGTTCGCGAAAACGCTCGAAAGCCTGAGCCCGCGTCACCAGGTTGACCCGATCCACCTCGGGCATGGCCTCGATCTGGGCGATCCGTTTTTGCAGCACCTCGGTTTCGGGCACCTCGTCGAGATAGGCAATGACTTCAACCTCCTCCCCCCAACGGGAGGTCAGCTTCTCGACGTTGAAAACGATAATGGCGAAAAAACCGACGATCGCAAGCGCCAGCGCAGTGGTGGCCACTGCAGCGATGCAGAGAAAAGGGCTCTGGCGCATGTTGCGCACCGCGCGGCGGATAAAATAACGAAAAGTGTCCACAGTCTCTACTCTCTCCAACCAGCCCTGCGCCCTCAGACCTCGCGGTCTTCCGTCAGACGCCCGTTCTCCAGGGTGACGATGCGGCGGGGATAGCGCCGGATCAGGTCGCGGTCATGCGTCGCCATCAGGACCGTCGACCCCCGGGCATTGGCGCTTTTGAACAGTTCCATCAACTCGATAGTGGTTTCCGGGTCGAGATTGCCGGTGGGCTCATCGGCAATGAGGATCATCGGGTCGACGACCAGCGCCCGGGCCACGGCAACACGCTGCTGTTCTCCCCCCGAGAGTTCCAGAGGGTAGCGGTTGAGCTTGTGCTCAAGCCCCACGTTTTTAAGGGCGGCATAGACCTTTTTGCTGATTTCATAGCGCTTGCGCCCCTGGACTTCAAGTGCGAAAGCCACATTTTCATAGATGGTGCGCCCGGCAATCAGTTTGAAATCCTGAAAGACGACTCCCATCTTGCGCCGCAGAAAAGGGACCTGGCGCCCGCTCATGCGTGTGACGTTGCGTCCGTCAATCAGTATCTGCCCGCGGTTGGGGCGCTCGCCGGCATAAAGGAGCTTGAGAAGGGTCGATTTTCCGGCGCCTGACGGCCCGGTGATAAATACAAAATCCCCTTTCGGGATCTTGAGGGTGATCTGGTCGAGGGCGGCGCTGTCCTTCGAATAATTTTTACAGACATTGTAGATCTGAATCATGACATCCTCGGCAATAAACCGGCCGCGTCAAGCTCCTGGGTTGGGGTCACCACTCGCTGTACGGCACACCGTTCAATCCCACCATATCGCTGCCGCTGAATACATCGAACACCCCGCCTTCTGCCAGCTCTCCATCTTCAAGAGGCTCAGGGGGAACGGTCTCCCAGGTATCCGCAGACTGGGTAAACGGGTCGTCAGGAACCGCCCGCAGGTAACGCGCCTCCACCAGGGAGTCCAGAGAGTCGGGATAGCGGGCGCGGTCGGCAAAATAGGCGTCGATCGCCTGACGCATCTGGTAGAGGTTCTCCGCCAGTGCCGTTTCGCGGGCCTTGATGACGCTGTGCTTGTAACTCGGCACGGCGATGGTCATCAGAATACCCAGGATCGTCATGACGATCATCAGTTCGATCAGGGTAAAACCGGCCCGACCGTATTCGGGGGTCATGCGCACGTGTAAAACCTCATGAATCTACCAGGTGTTGTAGGGCGTCCCATCCAGGGCGATGCCGTCGCTGAGAGAATAAACATCATAGATATCGCTGCCGCTGTGGACCATCGAATCGGGATCATCCTCGTAGGAACGCAGCCCCCAGCCCTCGCCGTAACGATCGAAGGGGTCGCGGGGGATGCGTCGCAGATAACGGCGCTTAAAGGAGAAAAGATCCCCCCACTCCTTTCCATCAACCAGTTCCTCCAGCTCTTCAGGGTATCCGGTATCGTCGACACTCGGCGTGATCTTCTGCTCCGCCACCGCACGCACCCAGTCATCATGGTAGGCATCGATGGCCTCGCGGATATCGCGCAGAGCGCGCTGAAGTTCGATCTCCTTGCTGCGCTTGACGCTTATCTCCGCTAAAGGCAGAGCCACAGCGGCCAGGACAGACAGAATAGCCATGGCCAGCACCAGCTCGATGAAGGTCAGGCCCGCCGATTTTGCAGCCAACCGCGTAAGTTTCATGTCAGGGTCATCTGATCTCGACAATTTTGGATGAAGCCTCAATCTGCAGCCGCTCTCCGCCAGGATCTCGGAAGTTGATGCGCTTCAAGCCGATTTCCGTCGTTCCGGGGGTTTTGGCACGCATCTCCAGGTTGAACAGCTCGCCCGATCCGCTCGCCCCGCTTCCGCCGGTGCCCTGCTTGTAGCCGACGATGATCAGCCCCGGTTCGGCGGAAACGCTGGTGGTGAAAATCGTGGGGCGATCCCCCTGTCTGAGAAAATCCCCCTCGCGCGCTCGCAAAAATTCAAACTTTTCCGGATCATAGGTGACATAAAGGGGCGCACTGTAGAGGCTGTCAACCTCGGCCACGTTGAGACTCAGAGTCAGGGTTTTCCCCGTTTCGACCAGTTCCGGACCCGTGAAAAAGAGTCGGCCCGGGGTCTGCGGCGCGGCAATTTCCAGTGGCGGCAGGTCGACGCGCTCAATCTCCGCATCGGTGGAAGCAGCAATCCAGGGTTCTGCGGATGGCGGCTCGGCCGGTTGCGGGGCTTCACCCCGGGGCAAAGCGGTAGCGAACCGCTCTTCTTGCCTAACTTCCTCAGGGATAGTCGACACCTCACTCTCTTCGACCTGGCGCGAAGACAAAGCCTGAGACCCCTCTACATCCTCTGGAAGCGTTCCATCCTGAGGCTTGCCACCCTCCATGGGGCTCTCCTGCCGGTCGGCTTCGTCCTGACGGGCAGACTCGGGACGCGGCAGATCGGGCTCGGACGGTTTAGTCAGCCGCGGGACAGGCGAAGGATTGCCCTTCTCCAGCTCGGGCGCAAAATCCGGCAGGAACGACCCGAAGTTTGGCCCGGCCTTGAGTTCGTCTTCTCCCCCGGACCAGATGGTCGCGACATTGGCCAGGGGCATCTCAACATTTCTGACAATATGGGGTGTAATCGAGAGCAGAATCTCCCTTTTCTGATCATTCTGGGTTTGGTGAGTAAACAAACGTCCCACCAGCGGCAGATCCCCAAGCCCCGGTATGCTCTTGGTGGTGGAGCTTTTCGTATCGCGGATCAACCCGCCAATGACCGTGCGTTCGCCTTCCTTGAGACTCAGCACGCTTTCGGCATTGGTGGTCGTAATGGTGAAAACCGAGGTGCCGCTCTCCAGGGTGCGACGATCGGAGATACTGCTGACTTCGAGGTTGAGCTTGGTAACGACATGATCGTCGAGTTGGATATTTGGCTCGACATTCAGCTTCACGCCGATATCGACGTACTGAACATTGTCGGAGCGGTTGTCGCCGTTGATCGTGACCGTGATCACCGGCTCGCGCGTCCCAATGTGCACCTTGGCCTTCTCCTTGTTCTTCACCCGGATTTTGGGGCTGGCCAGCAATTCGGTGTCGGTGAGAGTCTTGGCGAAATCGAAGGTCGCCGACGGCAGGGTGTAGAAGGATTCCAGTGAACTGGCGCTGCTGACCAGATTTCCCGTTTCGGTACCTGAACTCAGACTGCTCGATACGATGTTGTCCCCCCCCTCGTTGGCCATGCCCAGGCCAACGGAGTAGGCACTGAGCTGAGCGCCGAGCGTCGTATCATCCCCGCGACTGACTTCGATCAACTCAACATCGAAGACCACTTCCGAGTCGGCGCGATCCGCGGCCTGGAGGACCTGCTGCGACAACCGCACCACATCCGGGGTGTCGCGGATGACCAGAGCATTGAGCTCCTCATGGACAAAGATCTTGCGCAGCTGCAGCATGGTGCGCAGCAGGTTGACGGCCTTCTTCGCATCGATATTGGAAAGATAGAAGGTCTGGATGATCTGGTCCTGGTACTGTTTTTCCTTATCCTTGGTCTTGGCGTAGAGCAGAATAGTCTTGGGATTGAGAACTTTCTTGTCGAGACCGTTCATCTTCATCAACAGTTCAAGGGCCTGTGCGAAGGTGGCCTCTTCGAGATAAACGGTGACCTTTTCTTCCTTGAGATCTTCATCGAAAAGGAAGTTGATCCCTGAAAGCTGAGACAGTATCTGGAAGACATCCCGCAGGTTGGCTTCATTGAATTTCAAGGTGATCGGCTTGCCGGAGGCGATCTCAAGCTCCTGACCGTCAATCACGGTCAACTTCGCATCCGCAACTTTTTCCATGAGAGCCTGAGCGCGTTCATTCCCGGGGTCGATCTCCAGCACGCGGTTGAGAATACGTTTGGCCTGCAGATATTTGCGTGCACGGAAAAACTGCTCGGCATCTTCGACCAGTGTTTGAGCCTGAACCATGCGGCGAACGCGCTGCAGCTCCTGCGCGGCCGTTTCCATGGTGGGGTTGAAGGCCAGCGCCACCTGGAATTTTTCCATGGCGTCGGCCGTGCGGCCAGCTTCTTTCGCCCGCAGCCCCTGCTCAAAATAAAACTTGGCGGCCTGCATGCGGGCTTCCTGCAGCTTGAGGCGATAATAATTGTTCTGTTTCTCTTCCTGTAGAGCCAAGGTGAAATATTCCACCGCTTTGTCATATTTCTGCTCGGCCATTAGCTGCCGGCCCTGCTCAAAGTGCCGGGTACCAGGCGCACAACCCGAGGCCAGCAGCATCAAAACCGCCAGAAAGGCAACGACTCGGCACAACGGCTTGGTCAAGTTCATCTTCATTTCACCCTAGCCCCTGTCTGGGATAATTTATATGCCACGATCTACTTTGCTCCAGACAGTATGGCCCCGTTTTTTCCCTGAGGAGCCTGTTTCGACGGCCTGGAAAGCCTCTGCTCTGTCAAGTTACCGGAAACGTCGCGTTTCGGGAACAACATTGCGTCCCTTATCCGAAAAGGGTGCGGCGCTCCCAAACCCGATCACACCCTGTTCTCCCTCCAGTTCAAGGGTGATGGTTCGGGGCACGCCCCGCTGTGAAACAACCAGACGTTCGTCGTTCATTTCCACCACCCGGAAATCATCGCCGAACGACTCCCCCCTTCGAGCCAGGAAAACTTCTCCACCCGTTTCAAGAAAAACCACCCGGCGATTTTCAATCTCCAGATAACCCAGCACCTCAAAACGGGCGGGCTGAGCTGCGGATTCAAACGCCGGAACCGCAGAAACCGCCGGCATCAAATCTGCCGGATTTTCTTCCGGTTCAGTCCCCATGACCGCAGGGGATATTTCGGCAGGGGCGGGAGGCGGCGGTGTTTTCACGCCGCCGGAATACAGGGGCGCAAAGAGATCCTTTCCCGTTTGAACATACTCACCGCCCCGGTCTTCCCGACCCGGGTCGGGTTCGAGTCGAAGACGCGGCAAACTATCCTCCCCCGATTTCCCTTCCCGGGGGGTTGAGGCTTTGGTCGGCTTCACGCGCCCTTTTGCAGTCTCCTCTTCAGTGCGCACGACCCGCTGCTGCTCCGGCGCCCGGAAGTAGGAATAGCCCAGTGCCAAGAGGAGACCAACCAAACAGACAAGAAGAATTTTCCCCTGACGAGTCATGTTGGATCCGCATGAAAATAGGTCGTAAACCGCAGGTTGAGCAAAACGGGGCGATCCCCCCCGCCAGCGCCACTCAGAGTGATCTCGTCCAAAGTAATCAGCCGGGACGAAGTCTCAATGTCATACACAAAACTTTTGAGCTGCTCATAATTGCCGCTGACGGAAAACATCAGGCTGTACGCCAGAAGAGGCCGCTCCTCCAGTTTCTGTGGGTCATAACCGATGCGATCAATTTCCAGACCCGCCCTGTGGGCCATATTAAAAAGTTCTTCAATCAAACCGGTCAGGTCGCTGTTGGCCGGGATCATTGCGTAAAACCTGGAAAGATCTTCGCGCCCGCGCCGGTAAACGGCTTCAGGGGAATCCTGTCGGGCTCCGAGCTGTCTCATCCGCTCCAGCTCCTGCTGTTGCCGCTCAAGGTTTTGCCGGAGCTGAGCAACCTGCGGCCGCACCATCCGAACCCGCCACACTTGCAGGCCAGTGTTGATCAAAAGCAGCACAAGGAGCAGAACCGGAACGAGACGGTTCTGCCGCCAAAAAGCTGCGAGGAGTGAAGCGCGGGCCATCAGAAAGCCTCCTGAATAAGGAGGGAGAATCGCACTGCGGGCCGTTTTTGCCCGGCAGGGTCTGTCACTTCGGCTCTTTCCTGGCTCAGCAGATAGACCTGATTCAAATCTTCAGACGCCATCAACTGATCGATGAAACGATTCATCTGTTCATTTCCCCGGGCAACGGCCGTCAGGCTCAGTGCCCGTTCGCGATGTTCGGGACGCAAGCTGCGCAGAGAAGCTCCCTCGGGCAGAAGTTGCTCCAACCGCAGAAAAAGCCGGGTCCAGCGGAAAGCATCCCGCGCCAGAATATCGTCGGCGAAAGCAAGATCATCAAGCAGAACCTGATAATCGGTTGAATCAAACGGGGGGGCCCCTTCGTCCCCCAACCCGCCGAGTTGTTCGCGAACCTGCTGCAACTGCTCCTCAAGCCGGCCGATTTCAGTATGGTCCTTCTGCCAGGAGGAAAGACTGAGGCCGAGCCAGAAGACCAGCAACACCGCCAGCAGGGCATACAAAGCATAGAGAGCACGCCGGTTGACATAGGTGCGAGTTGCAAGGTTGAGCGAAATCTTCATGGCCGGCTCACATCATTCTTTCGGCGGCGCCGATCGCTGATGCCAGTTTTGCGTCTGCAGTAAATTGCTGTTGGTGTTCGGGTTCAACCATGCGGGACAACTGAGGGTCGAGCACGACCGGTTCCTTATCGAAAAGTGCTTTAAGAACCTGACTGAGAGAGTCTTTTTCCGTCCAATCGCTATGGAGAAACACCCTGCCCCGCTGAGCGGATCGCACGCCGGAGAGACTGCGGTTGAGTTCCTGAAAAACCTGGTCGGCATCCTCGATAATGGAGCGCACGCGGTAAAAAACCGGAACGTCGTCCTGAAAGATCTCAACGCTCAGCGTCGATCCTTCAACGCCGATCAGAACAAAATCTCCCCCCATCTCCAGTCTGGAGCGATAATAGGCGTACAGATCAAGGGAGTGAAATCCGACCTGGGCCGCGTGGAAGCCGGCCCGGATGACCAACTCTTCATACTGGCTCAGCACGGCGCGATCGATCATCGCTGCAAGGACTTGTTGTCGCCCTGAATCCTCACGGCGTAGCACCTGAAAGTCAAGGTGAATGTCTTTCCATTCTCCAGGTAGATTTTTTTTGAGTTGCCAACCCAAGATATCGCGCCCCTCCTCGCGACTTTTAAAGGGGGTGTCCAATTGCGTCAGGACAATGTGTCCGCTGGCATCAGGCAGCGACAGGGCAATGCGATCTTCGCGCCCCGTCATGGGGCACAGCACATCGGTCAGTGCCTCGACAAATGCATCCGGCCGTTTAACATTGGGTTCACGCCGGGAAGGAACCACCACTCCCGTGTCGAAGCTGAGGCGGCGGGCGGCGCGGAGATGGTGCACCTTCCTTCGGCGGCACAAGGCCACGGCATGCACCCCTTCCTGCGAAATTCTCAGCCCGGGAAAAAGACGACGCAGCACGAGGATCAACCCCTTTCCACAAAAGTTACGCGGTTGATTTCGCGAAAAGTGGATACGCCTTCGAGGACTTTTTCAACGGCCGCCTCACGCAGAAAGACCGTCCCTGCCGCCGATGCCGCTTTTTTGAGCTGCGTGACCGGTGCTTTGGTCAAAATCAACTCGCGCATGTCATCACTGAGTTCGAGCATCTCAACAATGGCGCTGCGGCCGAGAAATCCCATGCCACGGCACTCTTTGCAACCCTCTCCCTCGAAAAACTCATGATCCCGATAACGGTCGGGGTCAAGTCCCGCCTCGGCAATTTCATCCGCTTCGACCTTTGCCGGCCTTCGGCAGTGGGGGCAGATGCGGCGTACCAGGCGCTGAGCCAGAACCATGTTCAGGCAGCTGACGAAATTATAGGGATCGATCCCCATGTGGAGAAAGCGACCCAGAACATCAAACACGTTGTTGGCATGCACGGTGGTGAAAACCAGGTGTCCGGTCAGCGCAGACTGAACCGCAATCTGCGCCGTTTCCGGATCGCGGATTTCCCCGACCATGATCTTGTCGGGATCGTGCCGCAGAATGGAACGCAGGCCGCGGGCGAAGGTCAAGCCCTTTTTTTCATTGACGGGGATCTGCACAATTCCTTTTAGCTGATACTCCACCGGATCCTCAATGGTAATGATCTTTTCCTCCTGGGAATTGATCTCCGTGAGGGCCGCATAAAGGGTGGTGGTTTTGCCGCTGCCGGTGGGGCCTGTGACCAGAACCATGCCGTAGGGCTCGCGGATCTTGCGGCGGAAACGAGAGATTTCCCGTGGCGTAATGCCGAGAACCTCGAGACTCAACCCCTTGAAGTCGGCAGCGATGGATTCCTTGTCGAGAATACGGATAACGGCATCCTCGCCGAAGATGCTCGGCATGATGGAAACGCGAAAATCGATGGAGCGACCGCCGACCCGCACCTTGAAACGTCCGTCCTGCGGGATGCGCCGCTCGGAAATATCGAGTTCGCTCATGACCTTGAGGCGTGAGATGATCGGCCCCTGAAAACGTGTATCAAGGGGTTCGGTCGCCTGGTAAAGTACACCGTCGACCCTGTACTTGATGGCAACCCCGTCGAGGCCCGTTTCGATGTGGATGTCGCTGGCCCGCCGTTTGAGCCCGTCGTAGAGGGTCGAATCGATCAGGCGGATGACCGGGCTGGTATCGGCAGTGAGCTTATCGAGGGAGAGAACCTCCTCGCCTTTTTCCGTTTCTTTGACCAGCTGAAGCTTGAAATCCTCGGAAGCCTCGCGCAGAACGCGCTGCGACCCTTCATTGCTCTCCAGCAGGCGTAAAATACGGCTTTTCGGCGCAACCTTCAGGATAAGGGGCCTGTCGAGTATCATCTCCAGTTGATCGAGGTTTTCAATATCGGTGGGATCATGAATTGCCACCACCAGCGCGTCTTCACGGGTATCGAGCGGGAGAAACTGATGCTTGTGGGCAAGTCCTACCGGCAGCGAAGCCAGGAGGTGTGCGTCGGGAGGAACGGTACCAAGATCGACATAATCAAGATGAAACTGCAGAGCGAGAGCCTGGGCCAGGACATCTTCACTGTAAAGCCCCTCATCGACCCCCGTTTCTCCAAATTTCCGGGCTGAGGCCGGCATGCGCTGCAGAATCAATTCGACCTGGGCAGGAGCGATCGCGCTCAACTCCACCAGGATTTCACCGATTTTCTTACGTTCATATTTCACGCGGCAGCCATCCTAACCTACGGTCCCTGCAAGCTGGAAGATAGGAAAATACATGGCGAGCACAATGCCGCCGATCAAAACCCCCATCACCAGCATCATGACTGGCTCTACCAGAGTCGTCAGTTTGTCGAGACGCCCCCCGACCTGCATTTCATAGTAATCAGACACTTCGGTCAGCATCTCCGCCAACGCACCGGTGGTTTCTCCCACACCGATCATGCGCAAGGCAACAGGGGGGAAAAAACCAGCTTTTTCAAAAGACGGCGCAATCGCCACCCCCTCCTCCACCCGACGCACGGCGTCGAGCATACGCGTCTCAAGGTCTCGGTTATTCAGAGTCGCCCTCGACATACGCATCGCCTCGACAGCGGGAATACCGCCGGAAAGGGTCGTGCTGAAGGTACGGCAGAAACTCGAAATAGCGTAATCACTCAAAAGGCGCCCGAAGAAAGGAAGTCGCAGCAGAAGCCGATCGCGCAGAAGGAGCCCCTTTTCAGAGCAAAGAAAGATTCTAGCAGCGACTCCAAGGAGGAGCAACACAACCAGGACCACCGGCAGATAGCTCACCATCCCCTCGGCGGCGCCGATCACGATGCGGGTCATTAACGGCAGTTCCACGTCCGCATCGGCATAGATAGAAGTAAAACGCGGCACCACCCAGACCATCAGGAACAACACGACCACCGTTACCACACCGGTGAGAAAAGCCGGGTAGAACGAAGCACTGCGAATGCGCGCCTTGATCGCTTCCATGCGGCGCTGGTATTCGAGGTAGCGAGCCAGCGTAACAGGCAGGTCACCGGTTCTTTCGCCCGCCCGAATCGAAGCAATGTAGAGATAAGGGAAATAATTCGGAAATTTTTCAAATGCGTCGGAGAGGGAAGCCCCCCCCTTGACGTCTTCACGCACCTGGCGCAGAACAGCCAGCACTGCAGGCGATTCCATGCGCTCCATCAGGGTATCGAGTACCTGAAGAATCGGCAATCCCGAGCGGATCAGCACCAGCAGCTCCTGATTGAAAGACAGAAACCGCTGTCCGGAGAGGCGCCCGCCGCCGGCATTACTGAAAGAAAAAAATCTCAGGAGATCTTTTTTGATGGAAAAGACATAAAAACCCTGCTCTTCGAGATTGTCTCTCAGCAGCTGCCGGTTGGGGGCATCGAAGTCCTTTTCGACCACCCGGCCATCGGCCAATCCGATTTTGCACCTAAACGTTGGCATGGGCCAGAAAATACCACATCGCCCAACTAAAGGAAAACCTAATTCCCGGCCTGCGCGGCCACTTGGCAAAGGGTGTTTTTATACTGTGATTAATATGATTTCTCATCGTGCTCCACCCCATGGCAGCGTAGCGAACAACTACCACGACGCGCCCCGGTCCCCTGCGGATCAAAGGAAAGCTTTCCCGCCGCGTTGGGCTTAACAACCCGATCATTGAATCGAATCAGGGACGGATAGCGGGTGCTGCCATGAGCGTCATGACAGGAAAAACAACTCGTTCCCGAATCCCTGACCCCGGAGCGCCCCTGGATGTGCAGCGCATGCAGCGGGAAACTCTCGTCATTGAGGATGCTGGTGCGATCGTGGCAGCCATAGCACAGGGCATAAGCGTAGTCGGATTCCGGGCGGCCGTCCTCCATCTCGTAGTTGCGCACCAGAAGTCCGCGGAAACGGCTTCCGTGAGGCCCGGCCGGACCACCGGGATCATCACTGCCGTGGCAATCGCCGCAGGTGATGGTGGACCTCTCTCCCGGCGCAGTTTTGCGCCCCACGTAGGGGTCTTTGAGGCTGATCACATAAGCGCTGGCCCCCTCCCCTTCCACCGGGTGGTAAGAAGGGTTGGTGGTCTTGAATTCGGCATGTTTGTTGGTGAAGCGCGGCGGCAGGTTGGCGCTTTCGGCGTGGCAGCGGTAGCAGAGCTCATATTCATGCTCAATGGGGGCATAAAAATTACCGACCCGCCGCCCGCCGATGCCGCGAAAGGGTTCATCGCGTGTGAGGTCATGGGGGGCATGACAGTCGACGCACTCGGAATGACGCGCAGCACTGGCGGAATCTTCGGGCAACTCCTCGCGCGCGTTATGGACTCCGCGAACGCTCAGGACCGGGTGATTGTAAGGTTTGCGCAGTTCCTGTCCGATGTCATGCAACGAGCCGCGTATTTTCCCCGGATCGAGATAGCCGCCGGAGATCATACGGCTGCGATCGCCGCCTGTCCCGTGACAGTTAAGACACAAGCGCTCTTCGCCCTGCACTGCTATGGCCATCCCGCGATGGCATGCACGGCAGGACTTGGGCAGCAGCCCCGGTTCGCCATGGACGCCGGCAAGGCGGCTCTGAGAGCGAGGTGCCGCGTCGAGAGATGCAGCACCCAGACTGCAGAAGATTGCAATTCCTGCCAGCAGGATAAAATATCGGTTTCTGAACATAAGGCTCGTGCTCATATCAGGGTCGTTTTCATGGAATCAGATCATGATGGTCGTTAATAGTCGGACTCCCCGGACTCCCCCATAATATACCGGCACTTGTCGGCCCACCAATATGACACTGGCTGCAGGTCCATTCATAATCATCATTTTCAACACCGGTGTATTTACGCCACATAGGGAGGTTATAAACCCCATCTCGGGTGTCCACATGGGGATTATGGCACGTATTACACTGCATCCGGTTCTGACCATCCAGCAATCCGTTGCTGCTGGGCAGTTGATAGGTATTTGTTCCGCCGTCATTTTTCTGCGCATTGATCAGACCGGCGACAGTGGTGTCATAAACAAATGAGATGGGATGCGAAACAGACAGATCGATGGTGCCTTCAATAGACATTTGAAGATTAGCCAGCTCAGCAGGCTCACTGACCACCTGGCCGATGGCGGTCACCCCGTCATGGCAGGACATGCACATGCGTGAAGCGCCGTTCGGATAGGTATTCTGTCCGTATTTCGAATCACCTACCACCCCGGCGTCATCAATGACCAAGGAACTTCCTCCATATAACGGAAAAGACCCATCGCCATTTGGACCGACCGGATCCGGTCGATTCCAGAGAGGTCTAGAAGCCGCACCGTGGGGTGTATGGCAGAACTTGCAGATCTGGGTTTCTCCGCCGGCCGGAGCGTGAATGCTGTCGACTCCGCCGGTATTCAGACTCGAGAGATTGTGCGGGTGCGCATTTTCTCCGCCATTGTGCCCAAGACTCTTGGTATCGATGGTGGCGCCATAAGAGAGGCCGCCCCAAAGGGAAACAAGCAAGGCTGCAAACCAGAAGCGCTTCATACGAACCCCGAAAAAATGATACAAGAGTATTAAGAACCTCATTCAATGCACCAACTAGGCAAAGATTTTGTGGAAAAGCTCTTTTCCTTTATGCAAAAAACAATCCGCCACAAGGGTTAAAGCCCGCCAATCGGCAGATACTCAAAAATCTGAACGCGATAATTACAGGAATCAACGGCATATAGTCGATTTGCGCCATCATGGTAAAGTCCGGCAGGCAGACAGAATTGACCCGCTTCATCCCCCGATTTACCGAAATAGAGCAACAGGCGCCCTTCCAGGTCAAAAATCTGAATATTGTCAAAAGCAGCATCAGCCACATAAAGATTACCGTCACCGTCGAAGGCAAGTCCACGCGGCCGTGCGAAAAGCCCGGGCGAATCGCCAAGTCCCCCCACCACACCTTGAGGCAGCCAATCGGGACCGAAAATTTCAACCCGGAAATTCATGGCATCGAGAACCGCAACATGCCCCTGGTCGCTGACAGCAACGGCAATGGGCCGCAGGAAAAGACCGTTCGGTGTTTTATGACTGCCCAGCGCACGGATAAAAACCCCTTCCGGGGAGAAAACAAACACCTTCCCCTGGGTGACGTCGGCAACATACAGATTACCGACAGGGTCAATGGCCAGTCCGGCTGGACGCCCAAAAGAATTCGGGGGCGTAATTTCCCCAACATAGGAACCGTCAGGTCGCAGGATAAAAACCTGGTTGAGCTGGGCGTCTGCAAGGTAAAGCCGGTCGCGGTCGGCATCCAGCGCCAGGCCCGCAGGTGCCCCCAGGGCCACGCCATTAACCTGCCCCATCACCGACGACCGCCCCCGGGATAGATCAAAGGCGTGTACAATTCGCCCTCCGGGATCGGCAATCCAGACGCGACCGCCCCCGTCAGCAGCCACTCCTACCGGATTAATCAAAGGATGAGGAGTTTGATCTTCACCAAAGATAAAACGGGAGAGCCGTCTCCCCTGCCCCTCCTCTGAATCGGGAGTATCGGGAAACGATGTAAGAAAACGGACACGGGGAGAATCAGAAGGCCAGGCAGGACCAATTGCATCAGGAGGCCAGGCAGTCCGGCCACTGCCGACACCAGCGCACCCCAGAGTGAGGAGCAAATGAGACAGTAGAAAAACCCGAAAAATGTGTTTCAGCATAAAGCACCCGCACCATTGTCCATGTTTAATAAATATTATCTAGATATTAGCGGGAAGTTGATGATCGGGTCAAGAACAGGGAAGAAGAAAAGAAGAAGAATGAAACGAAAAATAAAAAAAGCGACGCCCCGGTCTCAGGGTGTCGCTTTTCAAAATGGCGGGGCTGACGGGACTCGAACCCGCGACCTCCGGCGTGACAGGCCGGCGTTGTAACCGACTCTACTACAGCCCCTGGGTCAATAAATTTTAAAAGTGGTGGGCGAAACAGGGCTCGAACCTGTGACCCTCGGCTTGTAAGGCCGATGCTCTCCCAGCTGAGCTATTCGCCCACATATCGAGAAAATGGAATGGCGGGGCTGACGGGACTCGAACCCGCGACCTCCGGCGTGACAGGCCGGCGTTGTAACCGACTCTACTACAGCCCCTGAAGATCCATTATTCCAGATTTTAAAGCAAAAAGAAGGCAGGCATCGTTGATAAGGGACATCAATGCCCACCTTTTATTCTGAGCACCAGGTTTGGAAAAACCGGTAACAGAATGGATAAACGCTTTTAGTTGATGGAATCCTTGAGAGCCTTGCCGGCCTTGAACTTGGGCACCTTGGCGGCAGCGATCTCAATTTTCTCACCAGTCTGGGGGTTCTGACCGGTGCGTGCAGCGCGCTCACCGACGCTGAAGGTTCCGAAACCGACCAGAGCGACCTTGTCGCCGGCCTTGAGAGCATCTTCGATGGTATCGGTGAAAGCTTTCAGAGCCCGCTCGGCTTCCGCCTTGGTCAAACCTGCTTTTTCCGCCATCGAGTTTACAAGATCCGCTTTAGTCACAATAATACCTCCATGCATTAAGGATATTTAAACCCCCCGATAAAACGCGATACTTATAACAGAAGTCCGAAAGGGGTGTCAAGCGCTTTTTCCGGACATCAGGGGCTAGTGGTGAACAGCCTCGTTTTCCTGTTCAGCGCTATCAATCTCGCCACTCAACGTATGACCAGGCACCTTGTCGAGCAGAGCGACTTCAAGAACCTGATCCATGTGGCTGACGGGCATGACCTCCAGCGATTTAAGTATAACAGAGGGCACTTCGTCAAGATCTTTTCTGTTGTCTTCCGGGATAAGAATTCGGTTTATACCACCTCTTTTCGCCGCAAGCAACTTTTCTTTTAGGCCACCGATAGCAAGGACCCTGCCCCGCAGGGTAATTTCCCCTGTCATGGCCATATTTCGATCAATGGGACGGCCGGTAAAGGCTGAAGCCAGAGCGGTCGCCATGGTGATGCCGGCAGAGGGGCCATCCTTGGGGATCGCCCCCTCAGGAACGTGAATATGAATATCGAGTCGCGAATAGAAATCGCGCGGCAACTCAAGTTCACGCCACCGGGAGCGAACGTAACTGATGGCGGCCTGTGCAGACTCGCGCATCACTTCCCCAAGCTTACCCGTGACCGTCAACTTGCCCTGCCCGGGAAGGACCGTCGTTTCTATGGTCAGCAACTCCCCGCCGACTTCGGTCCAGGCAAGACCGGTGGCCAGACCGATTCGGCTTTCATCCTCGCGCAATCCGTAACGGAATCGCGGTACACCGAGATAGCGCTTGAGCGACTGCAGGGTAATTTGAAAGCGTTTGCGCTTATCCTTGCTGGTCACGGTTTCGCGCGCCATCTTGCGGCAGATAGAAGCAATTTCGCGTTCAAGACTGCGCACCCCGGCCTCGCGGGTGTAGCGTCTGATAATCTCCAGCAGAGCCGCCTCACTGAACTTGACCCGCTCAGGAACCAGGCCATGGGCTTCGATCTGCTTGGGAATCAGGTATTTGGTTGCGATATTGAGCTTCTCTTCCTCGGTATAGCCTTCGATGCGGATAATCTCCATCCGATCCTGCAGAGGCCTTGGGATAGAATAGAGCGTATTGGCCGTGGCCACAAACAGGACATTCGACAAGTCGTAATCAACGTCCAGGAAATGATCGTTGAAGGCATGGTTCTGTTCTGGATCTAGGACTTCGAGGAGCGCAGCGGAAGGGTCCCCCCGGAAATCGGTGCTCATCTTGTCGATTTCATCCAGCAGAAATACGGGGTTGCGCGAACCTACCTTGCGCAGATTCTGTATGATCTTGCCCGGCATCGCCCCAATGTAGGTGCGACGATGGCCCCTGATTTCAGATTCATCGCGCACCCCACCCAGTGAGATCCGGGTGAATTCACGCCCGAGAGATTTTGCGATGGAACGACCGAGGGAGGTTTTGCCGACACCGGGAGGTCCGACAAGGCAAAGAATCGGGCCCTTGATTTTTTTAACCAGGGCCTGCACTGCAAGGTATTCAAGGATCCGCTCCTTGACCTTTTTCAGCCCGTAATGATCGGCTTCCAGGATATCCTCGGCGCGCTCGATATCGAGGTTGTCTCGCGTTGCCTTGCGCCATGGCAGAGAAATCAGCCAGTCAAGGTAATTGCGCACCACGGTGGCTTCCGCGGACATGGGCGACATCATCTTGAGTTTGCGCAACTCGCCCAGGGCCTTGTCCGTGGCCTCCTTGGACATCTTCTTTTTCTTTATTTTTTCCTCAAGAGCCCGCAGCTCCTGCTTGAATTCGTCCTTCTCCCCCAACTCCTTCTGAATCGCGCGCATCTGCTCGTTGAGGTAGTATTCCTTCTGGCTGCGCTCCATCTGGCTTTTGACCCGGGTCCGGATGCGCTTCTCGATCTCAAGAATCTCAATCTCTTTCTCCATGAGACCAAGCAGCTTTTCCAGACGTTCGTGGGGGTCTAGAGCAGAGAGAATCGCCTGTTTATCATCGATACCGATATTGAGGTGGGCCACAATGGTATCGGCCAGACGTGAGGGATCGAGAATGCCGGAAACAGAGGAGACCATTTCAGGCGGCACTTTCTTACTCAGGCCGACATATTTCTCGAAGGTGTCGTTAATCCCACGGATCAGCGCCTCGGCCGTCGGGGATTCGGAAACATCCTCGGCGAGCTCCTCGACGTCGGCATAGAGCGCATTATCGTCAGGAATGAAGCGCAGGATTCGGGCGCGCTGTCGCCCCTCGACCAACACCTTGACCGTGCCGTCGGGCAGCTTGAGCACCTGGATGATCTGACACAGGGTTCCGATTTCGTAAAGATCCTCAAATTCCGGATCGTCGACCTTGGCATTTTTCTGAGTCACCAGAAAAAGGGTCTTGCCCTTCTCCATGGCACTCTCTATCGCCTGAATCGACTTTGCCCGACCGACAAAAAGCGGAACCACCATGTGCGGGAAAACGACAATATCCCGCAGGGGCAGAAGCGCCAGGCGATTGGTATCAAAATCCGGAAGATCGGATGTGTCGGTCATCTCAGCCATATCTCATCGCATCGCATCGGGTAAAAAGAAAAAACGTGCACAACTGCTGAGTTACGCAGACTCGGCACATTCAAACAAGACCATCGGCCGCGATTTGCCGGCGATAACGTCCTCGTTCACCACAACTTCCTTAACGCGATCCTGAGAAGGGATATCGTACATCACGTCGAGCATGGAGTTTTCAAGGATTGAGCGCAGACCACGCGCCCCCGTCTTGCGTTTGAGCGCTTCACGGGCGATGGCTACAAGCGCCCCATCGGTGAATTTGAGGCTGACCGCCTCCATTTCAAACAGCTTCTGGTACTGCTTGACCAAAGCGTTTTTGGGCTCTTTGAGGATGGCGATCAGCGCCTCCTCGTCCAGCTCATCCAGGGTCGCCACCACCGGCAGCCGGCCTATGAATTCGGGAATGAGCCCGAATTTGAGCAGATCTCCCGGCTCGACCTGCTCCAGAATTTCGCCGAGATTGATGTCCTTTTTATTTTTGATATCAGCGCCGAACCCCATGCTTTTGCTGCCGGTCCGCTGAGAGATGATGCTCTCAAGACCGGAGAAGGCACCTCCACAGATAAACAGGATATTGGTTGTGTCGACCTTGAGGAATTCCTGCTGCGGGTGCTTGCGCCCCCCTTTGGGAGGCACGCTGGCCATGGTCCCCTCGATGATTTTGAGCAAGGCCTGCTGCACCCCTTCCCCGGAAACATCGCGTGTAATGGAAGGGGAATCGGACTTGCGGGCGATCTTGTCAACCTCGTCGATATAAATGATCCCCTTCTGTGCTTTTTCCAGGTCGTAATCGGCCGCCTGCAACAGGTTGAGGATAATATTCTCGACATCTTCGCCGACATAACCGGCCTCGGTAAGATTGGTGGCATCGGCGATGGCGAAGGGCACATTGAGAACCCGCGCCAGGGTCTGGGCAAGAAGGGTTTTGCCGCTGCCGGTCGGGCCGAGCAGAAGGATGTTGCTCTTCTGGATCTCCACATCCGAGGGTTTTGTAGCAAACTCAACCCGCTTGTAGTGATTGTAAACCGCGACCGAAAGAGTCTTTTTGGCCCTCTCCTGACCAATGACAAAATCATCGAGCACAGCCCTGATTTCAGAAGGCTTGGGGAGGCGATCCATGGTGGACCCGCCGGCTTCTTCCAGCTTGGCCTCCTCGTCGATGATATCGTTGCACAGTTCGATGCACTCATCGCAGATGTAGACCGTCGGTCCGGCGATCAGCTTTTTCACCTCATCCTGGGACTTGCCACAGAATGAACAGGTGAGAGCGCCGCCCTTGTCATCATTTTGACTCACGAATTACCCTCCGAGTTGAGCTTTGAAAAAAACCGCGGAAGTCTCACGACTTCCTTTCTACCATTTGGTCAATGATACCATATTTACGCGCGGCCTCGCTATCCATAAAGTAATCGCGCTCGGTGTCCTGCGAAATCCGCTCAACAGGCTGACCGGTATGCTGAGCGAGAACGTCATTGAGGGTCTCGCGCATGCGCAGGATTTCCCGCGCGTGAATGCTGATGTCGGATGCCTGACCCTGAAATCCCCCCAGGGGTTGGTGGATCATGATCCGTGCATGTGGCAATGCAAATCTCTTGCCGGCCGTTCCAGCGGCGAGCAGGACCGCGGCCATGCTGGCAGCCTGGCCGACGCAAATCGTCGAAACCGGAGCCTTAAGGTACTGCATGGTATCGTAAATAGCCATCCCGGAAGTCACCACCCCGCCCGGGGAATTGATGTAGAGAAAGATATCCTTGTCGGGGTCCTCCGATTCGAGGAACAGCAACTGCGCGATAATCAGGTTCGCCATCTGATCCTCGATAGACCCGCCGATAAAGATGATTCGATCTTTCAGCAGGCGCGAATAAATATCGTAGGATCGCTCTCCGCGACCGGTCTGCTCAATAACAAATGGGATTACGGCCATGGGATCAGCCCTCCTCTTCCTCGGCGGCCGCCTCGCCCAGGTCTTCTTTGGCGACTTCGTTCACCTGCGCTTTTTCAAGCAGAAAGTCAAACACCTTGTCTTCAACAACGCGCGAAGCCAGCGCACGGCGCACATCGCCTTCGGCGTAGCGCTTCTGCACCTCTTCAACCGGCACACCGACCATTTCGCTTACTTCCTGCATTTTAGCAGTCATTTCCGAGTCATCAACCTTAATGTCTTCCTGACGGGCCACTGCTTCAAGCAGAAGTGCTCCCTTGACCTGATCGGCGGCCTGCTCATGGTACTGCTCGGCAAACATATCTTCGTTCATGCCGAGCATTTCCATGGACATTCCCTGGTAGCTCAGCCGCCGCCGTGCGTCTTCGTACATCTGCTTAAGCTGGTCGGCGACCATGACATCGGGAACCTCGATGGAGTTGCGCTCGAGCAGAGCCTGGATCACGCGCTCGCGCATCTCGGCTTCTATGCGGCGGGTCTCCTGGGTGATATGGGCTTCCTTAATCTTTTCGCGTAACGCATCAACATTCTCGGCACCGAACTGCTGAGCGAATGCATCGTCGATCTCCGGCAGCCGGCGCTCTTTAATCTCATTGAGCGTAACCTTGAAGACAGCCGGCTTGCCGGCGAGATCTTCAACGCCATAGTCCTGGGGAAACTCAACCTCGATCTCACGCTCGTCGCCGCGGCCCATCCCTTCAATCTGCTCCTCAAAGCCGGGAAGAAATGTACCGGAGCCGAGTTCAAGTTCATAGTTTTCAGCAGAACCGTTCTGAAAGGCCTCACCGTCAACAAAGCCTTCAAAATCAATTACCGCGATATCTCCACCGCGAGCCTTGTCATGTTCGCTGACCACCGTTTCCGCACGGGAATTGCGCATCTCGGCGATCTGCTCATCGACAAACTTCTCATCGAACTCGAACTTTTCCTTCTCGATGACCAGTCCTTCGTAGTCCTTCACTTCAATTTCAGGCTTGACTTCAACCAGCAGTGAATAGGTAAACGGGCTGCCTTTTTCGATCGAACCACTGTCGAGCATCTCCGGATCGGAAACGGCAGCGATCTTGTTGTCCATCAACGCCTGCAGGTAGCTGTCGTTGATCAGGCGATTGAGAACCTGGTGCTCCATGTCGGCGGCATAATATTTCTCCAGCACGCTGCGCGGCACCTTGCCGGGGCGAAAGCCCTTCATTTTAGCCGTCTTGCCGATTTTCCTGTAAGCTTTTTCGATTTCGGCATCGACCTTTGCAGCTTCAATTTCAAATTGCAGCTTCTTCTTGACGCTGTTGACGTCTTCAACCTTGACATTCACACCACTCATGCCGTTGACCTCGCTGAATTATTTAATAAACGAAAAGCCCCCCGCGGCATCTGCCGGGGAGTCCAACCGGATTGACATTCCTGAACCGGCGCGGAAGGCGGATCACAAGTCCGAAAAGAAATTGGTGCGAGAGGGGGGAGTCGAACCCCCACGGTTGCCCGCTGGATCCTAAATCCAGTGCGTCTGCCAATTCCGCCACTCTCGCGCAGAACGAAGGATTTTTTCAAAAGGGTTGGCAAGAACAAAGGAACCCTGGAGGAAAAGACCCAATCAGCAAACAGCCTCTTCCGCCATGCTGATGCCTGGGTCGGGTCGCGATCGAATCGTGATTCGCGCCGCATCATGAAAAAGGCCCGCCCCGTTAACCCGAAGCGGGCCCATCTTATTACTTGGGGTGAGTGATGGGATTTGAACCCACGACAACTGGAGCCACAATCCAGTGCTCTACCAACTGAGCTACACCCACCATGATAGTGAAAACGAAAACAGATACTAGCCAAGCGTTTCGCGGTTTGTCAATCACAAACTTCAAATCACCGCCTGGCACGGCACAAATGGCGCGCCAGGGAGGACTCGAACCCCCGACCCACGGCTTAGAAGGCCGTTGCTCTATCCGGCTGAGCTACTGGCGCTTTGAAAAAATGGTCGGGGCGAGAGGATTCGAACCTCCGACCCCCTGCTCCCAAGGCAGGTGCGCTACCAGGCTGCGCTACACCCCGACGTAAGGGATGTTCTCTTAACATGCAGCTTCAGAATTTGCAACCTAAAAGATGCAAATGGATCAAAAAGAACATAATCTATCGACCGTCTCAACATTGAGGCACAGGGCGTGCATCGAACAAGCCGGAAAAATACCGTTAAATTTTTGGTTGACTCACGATATTTTCTGCAAAAACCGAGCGCGGAGGTGCGCATGCACAAAAAATACAATCCCCACAGCTTGATCCCCCTGATTTTGAGTTTATTTCTTGCCGCCTGCGGAGGCGGGGGTGGCAGCGGCGGAGACCCTATTATTCCGCAACCGGGCAACACGGCCCCGATTGCGCGAATCAGTGCGGATCTCATCAACACTCAGACAGGCGAAACAGTTACTCTAAGCGCGGCAAACAGCAGCGACCCGGACGGGGATCCCCTGACATTCTCCTGGGACCTGACGAGCAAACCCGAGGGAAGCTCTGCAGAACTGACAAATCCCGGAGACGCCGTCACCCAGTTGACCCTGGACACCGAAGGCAGCTATACAGTCACTCTGGTTGCCAGCGACGGTTTTTCAGACAGCAGCCCCGCTACGCTGGTCCTTTCAGCGGGCGAAAACCTCAAGGGCGGCATCTCGGTGCAATCCCCCACCATCACCGCCGGCCAGTCCACGCGCCTGAGCGCCATTCCTATTTCAGGCATCGACCCAGACGAACTGTCTTTCGCATGGAGGATTGTCGATGAACCCGGCGGCGCCTCCCTGTCTGCTTTCGATGAACCTGAAACGATTCTGACAACGGCTCTGCCGGGAGAGCATGTCATCAGCCTGACGGTCTCTTCCAGCCAAAATTCCGACACCAGACAAATAACAGTTTTCGCTGAAGGTCTTCCGGATAATCGCCCGCCTTCCGCCTCAATCATTACAGAAAGCACGCGCTCCATAATTGGCGAGGCGCTGCTTTTTGACGGCAGGTCCAGCAGCGACCCCGACAATGACCTGCTCTCCTTTACCTGGGAATTGACCGAAAAACCTCCGGGAAGCTCAGCGGTGCTGTCAGGGTCGTCCGATGACAGGGTCTACCTCACAGCGGACCTGCAGGGCGAATATACCGTTGCGCTGCAGGTTAGCGACGGTGAACTGACAAGCCCCCTTCAGACTTTGACCGTTACAGCATCCCCGCCCGGGGCAAACACACCACCAGAGGCCATAATAACGCCCGAAGAGGTCGAGACCTCAGTTGGGGTGCGCACCTATCTCGACGGCTCTCAAAGTACGGACCCCGACGGCGACAGCCTCAGCTACCGCTGGCAACTGCTGCACAAGCCTGCGGGAAGCCAAAGCGCCCTGACCAACAGCACCTCATCCGCAACCTATCTGACACCGGATACGGAGGGAGAATACCGCATAGAATTAATCGTCAGTGATGGCCGGATTGAAAGTACGGCCAGCCTGGCGACCGTCACTGCGACGGAACAGGATAACAACCTGATCCGTCCGGTGGCCGACGCCGGGGAGGATCAACTGGTTTCAATCGGAGATGAAGTCCTGCTGGACGGCCGGGGCAGCCGCACCGAGAACGAAGAGGACCTCTTTTTTTCCTGGTCCCTGCTTTCGACCCCATCCACCGGGACGGTGTTATCTAATAATAACGCTGCGACACCACATTTTACCCCCGACCTCGCTGGCATCTATTTGGCACAACTGATTGTCAACAACGGTCAACTCAACAGCGAACCGGATACGGTTGAGATTCAGGTCAATGCGCCACCCGTCGCAGATGCCGGCGCCAACCGCCAAACCTACCTCGGCAGCCACGTCACGCTTGACGGCAGCGCCAGCAGTGATCCCGACACGGGACCTCAGCCGATCGTTTACAGCTGGCAGGTGCGCGACGCAGAGGGAACCGTTCTCTCCCTTGAGGGTGCCGACCAAAAGACCACTCGCTTCACCCCCTTGCAGACAGGGCTCTACACCCTGATCCTGACGGTCGATGACGGACTCGACAGCCACACCGCTCAGGCGATAGTCGAAGTCGTTCCGGCGCCGGACCAGCAGCCTGTAGCCGATGCAGGAGACAACACCGTGGCCGACACGGGCGAGACCGTCTATCTCAACGGATCGGACAGCTTCGACCCGGACAGCGACCCGCTGACTTTCCACTGGAGCTTTACCAACCGACCAGCCGACAGCCTGCTTGAAGATGCGGACATTATCCAGTCCCCGTCATCCCCCGAGGCATCCTTTACCCCGGACCGGGACGGTCGCTATGACGTGGCACTGACTGTCAATGACGGTACCCTCGACAGCGACCCGGATACCGTGATCATCACCGCCATTTCGCGCCCCGTGGCCGATGCGGGCCCGGATCGCAGCGTCGGACTCGGTGCCGAAGTTACCTTGAACGCAGGCGACAGTCATGCTCCGCAAGGCAACACATTGACCTATTCCTGGACTTTTGATCCCCCGGCGGCAAGTATGGCGGAACTCTCCTCTCCACAAGGGCAGATAGTCAGCTTCACACCGGATGTCCCCGGCAGCTACCGCATCGGACTCACCGTCGATGACGAATTTTTTTCAAGCGATGAGTTCATCGTGGAAATCACGGCGGTGAACACCTTCATGCGCACCTACGGCGGTGCGGGGGTAGATTTCGGCGGCCCGGTGCATGAACTTGAGGATGGCTCAGGTTATATCATCGGCGGCGAATCCAATTCACCGAGTATCGCTGAACAGGGCGATTACGACATGGTGCTGATCGCTACGGACTCGGCAGGGAATGAGATCTGGCGAGAAGTTTACGGCGGAGCGGGAGCAGAGGAGCTCTGGAGTCTCGCCGCGAAGCCTGACGGGGGGTTCTACCTGGCCGGCTTCAGCAACTCCTTTGGAGAGGAAACCGGGGATTCATCCGGCGCAGGCGATGCCTACCTGGTTGAAACCACGAGCCGGGGAGTTCAGCTTAATCAAAAAACCTACGGCAGCACCGATCTGGATCAGGCCCAGGTCGTTCTTCCGACAGCGGACGGCGGCTTGATCCTGGCCGGTTATACCCAGTCTCCCGATCTGGCGCCCCAAGGCGTCAATGACGCCAACATGTATGTGATCAAGCAGACAGCAGGAGGGGAAGTTGCCTGGGAGAGAAGTTACGGCGGCGAGTTGGTAGAAGATGCCTGGGGCATTGCCGAGAAACCCGACGGCAGCGGATTCCTGGTCGCCGGCTTCACCGATTCCTACGCGGACAAAGCCCGAGGGGACGCATACATTGTAGAAATCGACGCTGACGGAAACCAGCTTTCCAGCCTGACGCTGGGTGAGCCGGGACTCTATGATGAATTCTACGATCTGCGTCGCATCGGCAACAGCAATCGTTATATTGCCGTCGGCTATACCGAATCCCACCAGGACAGCAATGGTGATTTCTATTTTGTCATTATTTCAAACGACGCATCCGGGGAACTGCGCGTCGAGAAGGAAATCGCCCTTGGCGGAACAGCGCACGACGAAACGCATGCGGTTGCACTCTGCGACGACGGGGGTTTTGCCCTGATCGGCACGACCCTTTCCTATGGGCACAGCGCCCTTAATCCGGACATCCTGCTGATCAGAACAGACGGGGAAGGTAATCAAATCTGGCAACATACTTATGGCGGAACGGCAAGCGATCAATCCTGGTCAATCACACAAGCCATGGACGGTGGCTACCTGATCGGCGGCAACACAGCATCCATCGGCCAGGGGCTGCAGGATATACTGCTGATCAAAACCGGCCCGGATGGCAACGTGGCCCCCCTTGCCCGCCCGTTGCCGCCCCTGTCACAAAATGAAGGCACAGGTGTTGATATCGACGGCGCAGCGGGCTTTCTTGAGCCCAATGCACAGCCGCTCACCTTCGAAGCGATCAATCTGCCAGCGGGCCTCGCGGTGAATGCCAATACGGGGCGTATCACCGGCACCCTGCCCGATATGACCTCGGACCGCACGATACAGGTCACTCTGATTGCCACTGACCCTAACGGACTCAGCGCCACATCGACACTGAAGCTCACAATAAAGGATACGGACTGAATCAGAAATGGACAAAAAATGATTTCTTTTCTTCAATAACCCCTTGCCTTCACGGCGCACCTGTTTTATAAAGGTCTGCGTCTGGCAAGGTTGTGCAGCACTCACTTTGTTTTTTCGGCAAAGCTAATGAACCGCACAGTCCATGCGACTGCGCGGTTTTTTTATGCCGAAGGCAAAGGAGACTGCACCAGGAAAAACGGGGGAGGAGACTCCCCGGAATGCAAGGAGCAAAAGATGGCTGAAGGGACAGTAAAATGGTTTAACGACGCAAAGGGTTTTGGTTTCATCGAGCAGGAGAACGGTCCGGATGTTTTCGTTCACTTCTCCGCTATCCAGGGCGAGGGTTTCAAATCCCTGCTGGAGGGTGATCGGGTCGAGTTCGAGGTAACCGAAGGACAGAAAGGCCCGCAGGCCAGCAACGTCGTTAAACTCTAAAACTCAAGTAACCCCGTTCCCTAAGCTCCACGGTACCGCCGTGGAGCTTTTTTATTAACCCCCTGGAGAGACTCCCCCATGGACAAGAAAAACCCGACGGTTCTGATCAAAACCAATCTCGGCGACATCACCCTTGAACTCGATGCCGAAAAAGCACCGATCACGGTCGAGAACTTTCTCGAGTACGTGCGCAGCGGCTTTTATGACGGTACCATTTTCCACCGCGTCATCGACGGCTTCATGATTCAGGGCGGAGGCATGACGCCGGACATGAAAGAGAAAAAAAGCGGAAAGTCCATCAAAAACGAGGCGGACAACGGTCTGACCAACCAGCGCGGCACCATCGCCATGGCCCGCACCCAGGTGGTCGACAGCGCAACCTCCCAGTTCTTCATCAATGTCGCAGACAACGATTTCCTCAACCACCGCGACAAAACGGCCAATGGCTACGGATATGCGGTTTTCGGCCGCGTGGTCGACGGCATGAAAACGGTGGATGCCATCCGGAACACGGCGACCACGACCGTCGGTTTCCATCAGGACGTCCCGAAAACAGCCGTAGTCATGGAACAGGTTTCAGTCGTCGAATAAGGCTGCCTTGCAGTGAACCGGCGCAATCCGATATGCGCCGGTTCACCCTTACCATCTCCTTCAGAAGAATACCTTCTCCCCTCTTCCCGTCATTTTTTTCAGCGACGCCAATCCCTCACAATCTACCCCTGCATAATGCTTTGATCTCAATTGCATGAGCTTATAGTTTTCCAGCATCCGCCCATCGTCTGAATCAACATGTCATGCCGTCCTGAATCAAGGCAATCATAACAAAGGTTTTCGGGCAAATTTGACATAACATCTCGTCCATACTAAAATACTATGTCGTTTTTACGGAAAACTTCTCTGTTCTTCAATCATACAAGGAGCCTATTTCTTCATGGCAATTTACGATCAGACTCAGCAAAACATCGCTCGCAAAATCAATGAAAACTCTGAAATTTCCAACTGGAAAGACTGGCACTGGCAACTGCGCCATTCGGTGGAATCCATCGATACGTTTGAAAATCTGCTCGACATCAAATTTCCCGCCGAGGAGCGCAGTAAACTGGAAGAGACTCTGAGCAAGTTCCCGCTTTCGGTCACCCCCTACTATATGTCGCTGATCGACGCGGAGGATTACCATAACTGCCCTGTTTTCAAACAGGCCTTTCCTTCCCCTGCCGAACTGGATATCGGCGGCTGCGACATGGCCGACCCGCTGGCGGAGGACACCGACAGCCCGGCGCCGGGGATCACCCATCGCTACCCTGACCGGGTGCTGTTTCACATCAGCAACGTGTGCAGCATGTACTGCCGTCACTGCACCCGCAAGCGCAAGGTGGGCGATCAGGACTCCATTCCCGGGCGGGAGGAACTGCAACAGGGGCTGGACTATATCCGCAATCATCCCGAAGTGCGCGATGTCCTGCTCTCCGGCGGCGACCCGCTGATGCTCAACGACGATTACCTCGACTGGATTCTGACCGAGGTCCGCAAGATCGAGCATGTCCAGATCATTCGCATCGGCTCCCGCATGCCGGTGGTGCTGCCCTACCGGATCACCGACGAACTGGTCGAGATCCTCAAGAAGCATCAGCCGCTGTGGCTCAACACCCACTTCAACCACCCGCGCGAGATCACCACATCGAGCAAGCAGGCAATCCGCAAGCTGGCTGATGGGGGCATCCCGCTGGGCAATCAGACCGTGCTGCTGGCCGGCGTCAATGACTGCCCCCGCGTGATCAAGTCTCTAGTGCACAAGCTGGTGCATAACCGCGTGCGTCCCTACTACCTCTATCAGTGCGACCTGTCGGAAGGACTCACCCACTTCCGCACCCCGGTGGGTAAGGGAATCGAAATCATGGAAAGCCTTATCGGCCACACCAGCGGCTTCGCCGTACCGACCTATGTCATTGACGCGCCGGGCGGCGGGGGGAAGATTCCCCTGAACCCCAATTACCTGATCTCTCTTTCAACCAACAAAGTGGTGCTGCGCAACTACGAAGGCGTCATCACCACGTACCAGGAGCCCGACAGCTATGAAGCCACTTTCTGCGATCGCAAGTGCGACGACTGCCGGCTTCACCTCAAGCTCGACGATGCCGAGGAATACCGGGCGACCGGCATCGAGATGCTGCTGTCGGATCATGATGAAACCATCTCTCTGACTCCCGAGAACAACGCCCGTATCGACAGGAGAAACCATGAGTGATATTATCGAGCGTCTGGGACGCTCCCAGATACAGCACGGCAAGAACAACAATCGCGTTTACCTGATGAAGCTCGATCCGCGCGACAGTGTCGAACTGGTGGGCAAACTTGACAGCCTTGCACAGAGCAATGGCTACACCAAAATATTCGCCAAGGTCCCCGATGAAGCCCGACCGGTTTTCACTGAGGCAGGCTACCAGGTCGAAGCACGGATTCCGCAGTTTTTCAACGGATCCAAAGATGCCGCTTTTTTAGGAAAATACTTCTGCGACAAACGCAGGAAAGAGAAAAAGCCGCAAACGGTGCGCGAAATCATCGAGACTGCACAATCCAAAGCCGGGCAGCCTGCCTGCCCCGAGCTTAAACCTGGATTTGAGCTGCGTCGACTCGAACATGCTGACGCCGAAGCCATGGCCGAGGTTTACCGTGAGGTCTTTGCAAGCTACCCCTTCCCCATCCATGATCCCGACTACCTGCGGGAGACCATGGATGACAACATCCTGTACTGGGGAACCTGGGAGGGCGATAAGCTGGCGGCAATCTCTTCCGCCGAAACCTACCCGGATGAGCGCAATGCGGAGATGACCGATTTTGCCACCCTGCCCGATTATCGCGGCGCCGGTCTGGCCCAGGTGCTGCTGGCGGAGATGGAAGACGAGTTGCGGCGCCAGGAGTACCATACTGCCTACACCATTGCGCGCGCCTACAGCTTCGGCATGAACATCACCTTTGCCAAGCACGGTTACAGCTACAGCGGCACGCTGACGCACAACACCGATATCTCGGGCGAACTTGAAAGCATGAATATCTGGCACAAGGCACTTTGATCGGAGAACCATAAGCGCCCTGCCCCTTGACAGGGCAGGCAATGCAGGACAGAATCCCGCGGAACCGACGTTTCGCGGGATTCTTTTTTGCGTGGGATAATTGAATGGACTTTCTGACCCTCTTCGGGCTGGCCGCGGCCCTGGCCATGGATGCCTTCGCCGTGGCGCTGGGTGCGGGCCTGACCCTGAAGCGGCTTACCGGCGGGCACCTGTTTCGCCTGAGTTTTCACTTCGGGTTGTTCCAGGGGATGATGCCGATCATCGGCTGGCTGGCCGGATTGAGCGTGCAACGCTGGATTGCCGCCTACGATCACTGGATTGCCTTTATTCTTCTCGCCTTTATCGGCGGCAAGATGATCTACGAAGCCTTCAGGGAAGAGCAGGCGCTGCGTGACCCACGCGATCCGACACGCGGTCTGACCCTGATCATGCTCTCCATCGCCACCAGCATCGACGCGCTGGCGGTGGGGCTGTCGCTGGGGATGCTGGGTGTCACGATCTGGTTTCCGGCGCTGATCATCGCCGTAGTGGCGGGGGTGTTCACTCTGGCGGGCATGCTACTTGGGAGGCGCATCAGCGGCCTGTGGGGGCCGCGGGTGGAAATTTTCGGGGGCGTGGTGCTTTTTGCCATCGGCCTGAAAATTCTGCTGGAGCACACCCTGGGGATGTGACTCCTCAAAGGATTGCAGGTGAGGCAGAAGAAGACCGATCGCCGACAGAATGACCAGCAGCACAAAAGAGACTCTTATTTCATCTTCCGCCCGCCTGCCGCGGCGCCAGTTGACCAGCATCCCGGCAACCCCCAGAAAAAGCCCGAGATACATCATCCCCTGCAGGTAACCGAGCAGTTCAACATCCCAACTGGTGCGCAGAGGAATATCGTAATAGCGGTCGAAAAATGTTTCGACCTGCGGCTTGGCTTTTGACAAAACCAGAACTGCGGCCAGCATCAGCAACCAGCCGATGACAACCAGGAGTTCCAGAGAGCGGACCCAGATGTCGGGTTTTCGCCGGCGCTCAACGCCTCTGCGGGTGCTGGAATTTCGCATTTCGACTCATCCCCCTATTGCTCGCACTCATGGAACCTGGGATCAGGTCCGCGGCGGTCCACCTGCAGGAGAAAATGCTCGATTTCTTCGGCAGGCAGCGGCTTGCTGAAGAGATACCCCTGCATCTCCTGACAGCGGTGGTCCCTCAGAAAGTCCAACTGGCCTTCAGTTTCGACCCCTTCGGCAATCACCTGGAGCTTCAAACTGTTGCCCATGGAGATGATGGCCGTAGCGATAGCGGCATCAGTGGCATCGAATTCGACGTCGCGCACAAATGACTTGTCGATCTTCAGGGTGTTGACCGAAAAGCGCTTGAGATGCGCAAGAGATGAATAACCTGTGCCGAAATCGTCAATGGCGATCATAACGCCCAGATCCCTGAGCTGATTGAGAATCGCCACCGCAGATTCCGGGTTCTGCATGACCACCGTTTCGGTGACTTCGATTTCAAGATCGCAGGGGGCGAGCCCGGATTCATCAAGAACCCGTCGCACGATATCGATGAATTCCCGCTGCTGCAGCTGGTAGCCGGAGATGTTGACCGCGACCCGCATTCGCGGCAGTCCCCGCTGCTGCCACTGGCGATTCTGCATGCAGGCCTGGAGCAGAACCCACTCTCCTATGGAGAAAATCAATCCCGTCTCCTCCGCCAGCGGAATGAACTCGTTGGGCGGCAGCAGCCCCAGCTCCGGGTGATCCCAACGCAGCAGCGCCTCCATGGCGGTAATGCGGCCCGAAGCAATGTCGACCTTGGGCTGGTAGAAAATGCGAAACTGATCCATTTCCAGCGCTTTGCGGATCGCCGTTTCAAGCACCAGACGTTTTTCTACGTCTGAATCCATCTCCTCGCGGTAAAGCTGATAATTGTTCCGCCCCTGGGCCTTGGCGTGGTACATGGCGATGTCGGCCTTTTTAATCAGGCTCTGGGCGTCCTGGTGATGGTCGGGAAACAGGCTGATGCCGATGCTGGTGGTAATGAAGAGTTCATGTCCGTCAATGCAGAGAGGCCGCACCAGATTTTTAAGGATTTTCTTCGCGACCTTTTCGACGCTCTCTGCGCCATCCACATTCCCCAGACAGAGGATAAATTCATCGCCCCCCATGCGCGCCACGGCATCCACCTCACGGATGCATCCATGCAGGCGCTGCCCCATCTCCCGCAGTAAACGGTCGCCCAGAACGTGGCCCAGGGTATCGTTGATAATCTTGAAACGGTCGAGGTCGAGAAAAAGAACGGCGACCTGTCTTCCCTGGCGCCGCGCCAGCGCAATGGAGTGATTGAGCCGGTCGAGAAAAAAAGCGCGATTAGGCAAACCCGTCAGCTGGTCGTAGTGCGCCAGCCGGTAAAGTTCTGCCTGAGCCTTTTTGTGCTCGGTCACGTCACGACAGATGACCCAGATCGTGCCAAGGCCATCATTATGCAGGCAGCAGCGGGTCAAAGATCCTTCCACTTCAAGCACTTCATCATGGCGATTGAGCAGCCGGCCGTTGGTTACGCGGCCGGCTTCGCCGCGCAGAACGCGATCGAACTCATGGCTGCAGTTCTCCCGGAATTCAGGGTGAACGATATCCTTGAGGTAGAGTTTCTGCAGATCGTGTCCATCATACCCCATGGACTGTCGCCAGGCACTGTTGGCAAACCGCAGTCTGCCGTCCTTATCGATATTGAAGATCAGATCACTGGCTGTTTCAAGAAATTCGCTCATCCCCTTCTGGCTGTTGCGCAATTCCTGATTTTCTCGACGAATGACCGACATCAGGAAAACACCCGCCACCGCAACAGCGGCATTGAGCACACTGACCCAGAACCAGAGCAGAAAAAGATGCAGCCCGTTCTGATGCAGATTCTCATCGACAAACGGCATGGAGACATTGGGCCACCAGCCCTGATAACCACCCAGCAGAACAAGGCCGTAAAGCAGCGCCCCTGAAAGCCCCATGAACCATACCCGATGCGGCTGTTCCAGAAGGACGGCAGCCTCCAGAGTCACAAGAAGATAAACCGGCCAGAACCAGCTCGCGGCACCCCCGCTGAAATGAACCAGAAAAGTCACAATGGACAGGTCAAGAAGAACCTGCAGTGAATTTACATAGATGGGACGCGCAAGGCGATCGTAGAAAAGATGAACGGCGCCATTGTGCAGGAGAATAACGGCAACGGAAAGAAAAAGAGCCAGAAGCTGTGGGCGGCTGAGAAAGAATCCATAAGGACTTCGCAGAAAAAGAAATCCTGCAGCAAGGCAGCTTGTCGCCAGCAGTCCGAGAAGAAACCAGCGAATCTTGACCAGCAGGAAGGTCCGATCGCGAGGATCGGCGAAATTTATGCCGGAGCAGGCAAGAAGCCGGTTCTCCAGAGCATTTGGCGATCCCCAGTTTGGAAAGGCTGAATTCTGATGGTCCTGTATTGGCGTAGCGATGGCAGAGTCCTCCAGCAAAACCATGGTCCGAACACATCTCGAACCCCCAGCACCTTCCCAGGCGGAACAGAGCACAAAGGAGAGGAGATTGCGGAGACCTCAACAATCATACAAAATTATAATTTTTTTATCAAACGTTTTTACGATCAGAGAGGTAACAATAACTCACCGGGACTCGATCACCAGACGCGCACCGGCCCGGTGTCGAGATGGACGAAGTCGGATTTCGGATAATAGCCAACGCCCCCCTTTTTCAACCTGCAAGCCGCCTGACGAAGAGCCCTGAGGTCGCGGCCGGGCAAGCGAACGTCTACTGCCTGGCCGATGGTATGGTAACTGCGCTTGGCCACACCACTGCTTTGCTGCCGCAGCATCTTGTTGGTTTCCGGCGACCGGTAGCCGGAGATAATGTTAAACGGGGAGGATGATTCCAGTGTGCTGCGCACCGCGAACAACTGATCGAGGAGAAGCGGATCAATCGGGGCAACCTCGTCCCGGCGAAAATCGCGCAGAATATGCTCAATCTCCCGCATGACGGAGTCGTTGTATCTACCCTCGGCCCAATAGACCGCGTTTTCCAGCTTCTCGCCGGTGTGAAGATTGAAAAATGAGAGGCTGCGTTCCGGAGCCTGCCGGGCGGAAACTGAAACCGGCAGGGCCATACAGGCAAGAGCAGCCAGGTGGCTGCCGATAAACGCACGTCTTCCGATTCGAGCAGAAAAAATACGAGGGTCAGTAAAAACAGAGGACATAAAACAAATCCTTTTAACTATTCTTGTTCAATCTGTTCAGGCAAAGGGAATGAACTTTTTTCGACCAGGCTCACCCTTGAAGAGCAATTTCCGGGCCAGAACAGTTTTATTCAAAGCACGGCATTCAGCGAAGCATCACCCCGCCGCACGTTGAGCCAGAGAATCTCGAACCTCCAGCCAGCATGACAGGGGGATAGGGATCTCGCCTCGCGCCCATCCAATACGGGCGGCACTATCAGGAAATCCGTGAAAATCCGAACCACCGGTGACAATTAGCTTTCGCTGCCGCCCCAAGGCCGTCAACTCGGCAACCTCATCCAGGGATCCGGCATTATTATACGCCTCAATACCATCAAGGCCCAGACCGACAAAAGCGTCAAGCAAATGAAGCAGGACGCGGGAATCATCCGTGATCAAAGGGGGATGGGCCAGAACTGCGACCCCGCCTGCACGATGAATCAGAGAAATCGCCTGGTCGGCAGGGAAAAAACGCTTTTCCACATTGCAGCGCACCAGGTAGCGGTTGAAGGCTTCATCGTTGTCGCGCACATGTCCGGCCTCGATGAGGGCGCGTGCAATATGCGGGCGTCCGACAGTCCCTCCCGCGGAGCGGCGGATCTGCCGGAAATCCAGCAGCGTGCGCCCTTCTGCGGCAAGAACTTCATTGACGCGCTGCACGATCATTTCATTGCGCCGCGCGCGGAAATCGCGAAAATCCGCCAATTCCCCAAACAGTTCCGGCGCATGAGGATCAAAGCCATATCCGAGAATGTGGATATCGCGCAGATCCTGCCATTGACTGGACAACTCCACTCCGGCAACAATCTCGAGATCACTGCCGCGAGCGGCGCCGATGGCAGGTTCAATGCCATCGATATTGTCATGGTCGCAGATGGCCAGTGCATGCACCCCGTTGTGACGCGCCTTGGCGACAACCTCTTCCGGAGAAAAAAGTCCGTCCGAATATGTGGTATGAACATGCAGGTCAGCCAATGGGCCCTGAGGCTTTGTGCCGGGCGCACTGAATTCTTGTATTTTCATTTAATCGAATAAGCTTTCGGATCAACGGGTGACGAAAAAAACCAGAAAACAACGGGTTCGACTGACTGGAGAGTTTAGCACAAAAGAGGTTGTCATGAGAAGAAGGTTGTCATGAGAAGAGCCCTCGGCCATTTCTTGACCCATTACGGTGTAGAGGGTAAATTCATGGGCGCCGACTGTAATCAGTGCGCAAAACGTTTCCCTTTCTCCCGGACGGACCGATGACACAACTGCTTGAAATTGAAAACCTGCACATCTCTTTTTTTACCGAGAACGGTCCGGTCCATGCGGTCCGCGGGATCGACTTCAGTTTGTCCCCCCGCGAAACTCTTGCGCTGGTTGGCGAATCCGGCTGTGGTAAATCCATCACCTCCCTTTCAATCCTGGGACTGATCCCACCACCGGGGCGCATGGTGGAAGGACGCATCCTTTATCGGGGGGCCGATCTGGCGAAGCTTTCCAACGAGGAAATGCGCCGTATCCGCGGCAACCGCATCTCCATGATATTCCAGGAACCGATGACCTCGCTCAACCCGGTTCTGCGCATCGGCGACCAGATCGGGGAAGTGCTGCAGCTGCACAAAAAACTCGGGGGCGCACAGGCTCTCGATCAGGCGGAAAAACTGCTGCACGATGTCGGGATTCCATCAGCGCGGCAACGCCTGCGCGAATATCCGCACAGTCTGTCGGGCGGCATGCGCCAGCGCGTCATGATCGCCATGGCTCTGGCCTGCGATCCGGACATCCTGATCGCCGATGAACCCACCACCGCCCTTGACGTCACGATCCAGGCGCAGATCATGGATCTTCTGCTGCGGCTCAAGCAGGAGCGCGACATGGCAACCCTTCTGATCACCCACGACCTGGGCATTGTCGCTGAAAGCGCGGATCGCGTGGCCATCATGTACGCCGGCCTAATCATGGAATATGCACCGGTGATCCAAATTTACGACCATCCCCGCCATCCCTACACCCGCGGGCTTCTGGCCTGCGTTCCGCGCCTGGGTGAGAAGAAGTCGCGGCTGGCTCCCATCGGGGGGCAGGTCCCTGACCCGCGGCAGATGCCGCAGGGGTGCCCCTTTACCGCGCGCTGCCCCGAAGTCCTTCCTCGGTGCAGCATGCAGAGGCCGGAATTGACCGAGGTGGCTTCGGGTCATTTCGTCCGCTGCTGGAGGGCACAATGACTCCATTGCTCGATATCCGCGACCTGCGAAAATCCTTCTGGGTCAAAGCCTCCCCCTTTTCCCCCCGCAAGCTGGAACTGCGGGCCGTCGATAACCTCTCGCTGCACTTGAAGGGCGGAGAGTCACTGGGGCTTGTGGGGGAGTCCGGCTGCGGGAAATCCACCACCGGCAAGCTGGTCATGCGCCTGCTTGATGCCGATGGCGGCCAGATTTTTTTTCGGGGGCAGGAGATCACCCGCCTGCCCAACAAGCACATGCGTCCCTTACGCCGCTCAATGCAGATGATCTTTCAGGATCCCTATGCTTCTCTCAACCCTCGCATGCGCATCGGCGATGCGATTGCGGAAGCCTTCAAGATTCATGGGCGCGCCCAGGGAGCAGGCTTGCGGGACCAGGTCGTGGAGCTGCTGGAAAAAGTCGGCATGAGCGCCGATCATGCGGGACGCTACCCTCATGAATTTTCAGGCGGGCAGCGCCAACGCATCGGCATTGCACGCGCGCTGGCCCCAAACCCGCAACTGATCGTCGCCGACGAGCCCGTTTCTGCCCTTGATCTCTCCATCCAGGCCCAGGTCGTCAATCTGCTCAAGGACCTTCAGCAGGAGTTCGGCCTGACCTACTTGTTCATTGCCCACGACCTGTCCCTGGTGGAACATTTCTGCGACCGGGTTGCCGTCATGTATCTGGGCGCTATCGTAGAGCAGGCCCCGGCGGAGAGTCTCTACCGCCGCCCCCGCCACCCTTATACCGAGGCTCTACTTGGGGCGGTGCCGGTACCCGATCCTCACCGCCGACGCCCGCACGTTCCCCTCAAGGGAGAAATCCCCTCTCCCCTGTCTCCGCCGACCGGATGCACTTTTCATCCGCGCTGCCCCTATGCCCGCGACATCTGCGCCCACCAGGCTCCGCAACCTGTTGAACAAGCGCCGGGGCATTTCAGTGCATGCCATTTCAGTGACGAAGTCGGGCGCCGCCGCTCCTGAACGACGACGGGGCACCATGAATCGGCTCGCTTGACAGGTTGCTGCACCATCGTACAGAATCAGTCCACCTGCTCACCTCTCCCGTTTTTTAAAGACCACCCGCCCGGAGGCAACATGGGGCCCATTCAAACCGCAAAAGACAGATGTCGCAAATGTTATTCCTGCGTCCGCAACTGCCCGGTCAAGGCCATCAAGGTCAAGGAGCACTGGGCTGAAGTCATTCATGATCGCTGCATCGGTTGCGGAATCTGCCTTAAAGTCTGCTCCCAGAAAGCAAAGCAGATCGCCGATTGCATCACACAGACTCTGCGCATACTCGAGAACGACAACTCCCCCGTGGCAATCCTGGGTTGCTCCTATCCCGCTTTTTTCAGTGAGCTGCGCCCCGGACAGCTTGTCGCCGGCCTGCAGAAGCTCGGTTTCGCGGATATCTACGAGGGCACAGCGGGCGTGGAACTGATCGCCGGGCAGTATCAGCAGCTGATTGAAAGCGGCGGTCGCGGCCCCCTGATCTCGAGCCACTGCCCCACCATCGTCGACCTGATTGAACGCCATTATCCGCAACTGGTGCGTAATCTGATGCCGGTTGTTTCACCCATGGTGGCCATTGGACGGCACATCAAACAGACCCGGGGAGCAGAAACGCCCGTGGTCTATATCAGCTCATGCATCGCGGGGAAATTCGAGGTCAGCTCTGAAGAGGTCGCCGGAGGGGTGGACATGGTGCTCACTTACCGTGAACTCAGCCAGATGTTCCGTGACCGCGGCCTTGACCCCACACGGATGAAAGATGCGCCCTTCAGCGGACGCAAGCCCGACCGGGGGCGCCTGTTCCCCATCTCGGGCGGACCGTTTCAGGCCTTTGACGTTCACAACGATTTTCTCAACGCTGATTTTGTTTCGACCGGTGGAGAGCAGGGTGCCCTTGAACTCATCCGCGATCTTGCCGCCCAACGCATCACCCCAAAATGGGTCGATATTCGTTTCTGCGAAGGGGGCTGCATCGGCGGCCCCGGCAAAAACAATCGCCTCACCAATTTTTCCAAACGCAGCCTGATCATCGATGCTTTCCATCAGCGTCATGAGGTCCCCTATCTGCCGGAGAAGAAGGGAGCCGCCTCGAGCGGGCCTTCACTTCAAAGATCGTTCACCAACAAATTCAAACACCTGAAGAACCCCAGCGGCGAGAGCATCCGCGCCATCCTGCAGGCCACCAACAAATTTACCCAGGAGGACGAACTTGACTGCGGCGCCTGCGGTTACCCGACCTGTCGCGAACATGCGGCAGCGGTTTACCAGGGGCTGGCGGACAACGAGATGTGCCTGCCCTTTTCCATCAAACGGCTGGAAGAGGACCGGGTCATCCTGACCCAGAAATACGAGCTGGCTCAGCGCGCGCTGGCCCAGGAATTCGGCGACAGCGCCATCATCGGGCAGGATCCCCGCACCGGCGACGTCCTGAAGCTGATCCGCCAGGTCGGCCCCACCCCGACCACTGTTCTTATCCGGGGCGAAAGCGGAACCGGCAAAGAATTGACCGCACGCGCCATCCATCAGCACAGCAATCGCGCCGACAAGCCTCTGGTCACTGTCAACTGCACCACCTTGACCGACAGCCTGCTGGAAAGCGAGCTGTTCGGACACAAGCGTGGGTCGTTTACCGGAGCCATTGCTGATAAAAAAGGGCTGTTTGAAGCTGCCAACGGCGGCACGATTTTTCTGGATGAAATCGGCGACATCACCCCCAAGCTGCAAGCGGAACTGCTGCGGGTTCTCGACAGCGGCGAAATCAAGCCCGTCGGCGGAAACCGACCGACCGAAGTTGACGTGCGGCTGATCGCCGCCACCAATCGCAACCTTGAAGAGGGGGTCGAGGAGGGATGGTTTCGCGAAGACCTTTTTTATCGCCTCAACGTGTTCACCATCACCATGCCGCCTTTGCGCAACCGCACTGAATCACTTCCGCAGTTGGTCCACCACTTTCTCGCCTCGGCCAGCAAGCGCCTCAACAAACCGATCCGAGGAATCGAAGACCGCGCCATTGCCGCCTTGCTGCGCTATCACTGGCCCGGCAACATTCGTGAACTGCAGAACATCATCGAACGCGCCTCGGTTCTGACCCAGGACAATATTGTCCGCCTGGAAAACCTGCCGACCATCTTTTCCGAATTGGCACTGGAGGAGCCGCTCCTTGGCGGCACCGCCAAAGCGCAGGAGAAGGGATCCTTGAGAGGACAGAGAGAAAAACATCTGAGGATTGTAGAAAAAAGCCTGCTCAAAAAATATCTCGAGGACGCCGGGGGAAATGTCTCCAAAGCCGCTCGCACCGCCAGCATTCCCCGCCGCACATTTTATCGGATGCTGGAACGGCATGGGCTGAAAGGAGCTGCCTTCAAAAAAGCCGCATCTTCTCCGTCAAATGACGGATCCTGATTTTTGTGGGCCAATTATGACACAGCCTTTTCGCTTCAATTATTCCGGCAATCCGTCATAATTCAACCCGGACACTTCCGCATATGTGCCACTAAAGACACACTTGTCACGTACCCAGAACTCCCCGATTTTCCCTTCCGACTAGCGTCTTTCAGAAAAAATACAGGCGCAGAGCAGCCTGAACAGGCCTCGAAGCAAGCTCAACGTCTTTGTGTATTTGCGCCCCTTTCAATTTTGGCATGAATACTGCTAAAGAGAAAAGTATCTCGGGGCTCGACTATTTCCTCCTACCCAAACGGAATCCCGCCCCTTTTACGCCGTACAGGGTCCCTCTCTCCCCCTGTACGGCGTTTTTTTATCGCAAGTCCCGACTTCGTCCGTTAAAATGCCATGGTCGCTTTTCGTTCACAACCAACCTTAACGGCACCTACGAAGCCTATGACGCCTCATCGCAAAAAAGCACCATTCGGCATCACCACCCTGGAGGATATCAGCACCCTTATCCTGCAGTCTCATGACCTCGATGAAACGCTGAACAATATCGTTTCCCTGGTGGCGCGGCGCATGCGCACCGAGGTCTGCTCGATCTACCTGCTGGAAGACGATCATCAGAGTATCCGGCTGCGAGCCACCAAAGGTCTTTCCCGCCGTGCGATCGGTCGTGTCGTGATGCGTATCGATGAAGGTCTGACCGGTCTGGCGATAGAAAATGGCCGCGTCATCTCCATCCTTGAACCCAACAAGCACCCCCGTTACCGCTATTTCAAGGAGACGCGCGAAGAACGTTTCCACACTTTTCTCGGCATCCCTCTTTTCGACCGCCGCGAACCGATTGGCGTTATCACCATTCAGACCGTCGAACCACGCCAATTCAGTCCCGAAGAGATCAGCGCCCTGTCGACGATCGCCTTCCAGGTCTCCTCCATCGTCGTCAATGCCCGTCTGCTTGATTCAATTCGCCGCAAAGAAGAGGAAAGCAACCGTTTCGCCCGTGAGCTGGAGATGACCCGCAAAAATCTGCGGGAACAGAGCCGCGAGGAGCCAGAGGAGGCCGGAGCCGAGCAGGAATATCGCACGCTTCGCGGTACGGTGGCTTATCCCGGCGTATCAATTGGGCCGGCCAATCTGCTCGATGAACGGCTCGGCTTTGCCGATATTCTCGATGAGGAAGGAATCGTCCCGGAGAAGGAGTGCGAAAAGCTTGAAGGCGCCCTGGAAAAAACCCGCATCCAGACTCTTTACCTGGAAAAGCGCATGGCGGACCGCTTTTCAGCGGACGACGCAGCCATCTTTCATACGCATCTGATGATCCTTGAAGATCGGGGGTTTCTTAAGCGGCTGACAGGGGAAATTCGCGACAAGCAACACAGCGCTCCCTATGCCCTGAAAAAAGTGGTGGCCGAATACATCGAGGGTTTCAGCCGCATGGACGATGCCTACCTGCGAGAACGAGCCGCAGACATGGAAGACATCGGCCGACGCATCCTGGCCAATCTCGTCGGGCAAAAAACCCATCACCTCCATCTGAAAAATCCAGGCATTCTGGTCGCGAAGGAACTGCTCCCGTCCGATATGGCGACGCTCGATCATACCAAGATCCAGGGCATCGTCACCGAGGCCGGCGAGAAAAACTCCCACGCCGTCATCATGGCAAAATCCATGGGGATTCCGGCAATCGTCGGCGTAAAAAGCGCCCTGAAATTGATTCATCCCGATGAACCGCTGATTCTTGACGCCAATTCCGGCACACTCTACATCAGCCCCTCGGAACAGATCAAAGACGAATTCGAGCGACTTGAACAGGACCGCATCCGCGAGACGAGCCGCCTGGAAAAGTATCGCGACCTACCGGCACGCACGCGCGACGGCGTGGAACTCACCCTGCGCGCCAATATCGGCCTGATCGGGGACATGGCGATCGCCCGTCGCAATGGTGCGGTCGGCGTTGGCCTTTACCGCACCGAATTCCCCTATATGGCACGCAGCGACTTCCCGGACCGAAATGAGCAGTATCACCTTTATCGCCGTATTATCGAGGGGTTCGGCGGTGATCCGGTCACCATTCGCACTCTCGATATCGGGGGGGACAAAGCGCTTCCCTACTTCACCTCCCCCAAAGAAGACAATCCGTTCATGGGGTGGCGCTCCGTGCGGGTTTCCCTGGATCACCGCGACATCTTCCGCACCCAGATCGAGGCCATCCTGATGGCCGGTGTGCACGGACCGGTCAAGCTGCTTTTCCCGATGATTTCAGGAATGGATGAGTTGCGCGGTTGCCGCCGGATCATAAAAGAGGCCAGCGAAAACCTGGCCAGGGAAGGAATTGAATTTAAGGAGAAGGTTCCCGTCGGGGTGATGATCGAAGTGCCTTCGGCCGTCTATCTCGCCGACCGGCTGGCCCGTGAAGTCGATTTTTTCGCCCTCGGCACCAACGATCTGATTCAATACGTACTTGCGGCCGACCGCAACAACCCGCTGGTGTCGAAGTACTACGACCCCCTTCATCCTGCAGTGTTGCAGGTGTTGAAGGATATCGGCCAATGCGCCGAGCGCAACGGCATCGGCCTGTGCATCTGCGGCGAGATGGCCACCGATCCCATTCACATGACCCTGCTGCTGGGCCTGGGTTTTCGCGAATTTTCCATGGCGGCGCCCTTCATCCCACGGATCAAGGGCTTTCTGGGAAAAATCAGTCTGGCCGATGCCCGGAAGATCGCCGAAAGGGCACTGGAACTCGAGGAGGGAAGCCTGGTACGTGAGCAGATCCGCCGGGACCTGCTCACGCACGGCATCAAGGTTTCCTGATGCGGGTCAGCGATCCCGCAGTGTTGCTGATCAGCCGTATCTGGCAATCAATTCTTCAGCCGTCTCCACATCCTCGCGACAGCCGATAAAAACAGGCGCCCTGTCATCAATCCCCTGAGGTTCAATATCCAGGATTCTCTGCTTGCCGGTGGAGGCCTTGCCGCCGGCCTGCTCAATCAGAAAGGCCATGGGATTGAGTTCGAAGAGCAACCGCAGCTTTCCATGGGGATTGTCGCGCAGATGGGGATAAAGGAAAATCCCGGTCCCCTTCATCATCACCTGGTTGATATCCGGCACGAATCCGCCGCTGTAACGCAGCTTGTACCCCTTCTCCTCCAGAGAGCTGACGTATTTTTCCGTTCCTTCAGTGTAGAGATTGCGCTGACCGCCCGGTGAGTAGATGCGTCCGCTCGGCTTGATGCGCACATTCTCCGTCGTCAGGGTATACTCCATCAGGTGGTTCATCTGGAATTCATGTACGCCACGCCCGGTGGAATAAACCAGTGTCGTACGTGGGCCATAAAGAATATACATGGCGGCCACCTGCTCACGCCCGGGCTGCAGGAGGTTGCCCCCGCGGCAGATCGAGACAATGGTACCGACAGCCAGGTTGACATCAACCAGGGAGGAACCGTCCAGGGGATCAAATGCCACAGAAAATTTCCCGTTCGGGTCAACTTCAATGACTTCGTTGGTCTCCTCGGAGAGGATTGTAGCCACCACTCCCGAATGAATCAGGCGTTTTCTCAGGATACGATCTGAGAGAACATCGAGCGCCAACTGATCTTCACCGTACAGGTTGGAAGTACCCGCCACCCCCAGGTCGCCAGTGCGGATGGAGTTGACGATATACTTTGATGCATCAGCGACCTCACAGATCAGTCGGGTCAGATCGCGATCCTCATCAAGCTCACGCAGATGGCGCCGCAGATCAATCTGTAGCTTGGTTGTACCGGGTTCGGAAACAGCCGTCACGGGGAACCTCCATGGGGTTGAAAATGATTAAAAAGTGAACATACTGCCATGTGGACGATATTTAAGGAGTCTAGACGAAATAGCCCGCCGGGGCAAGCACCTCAAATGGTTTGAAGTTTGACGAAATAAATAAAACTGCTAGGATTTTTATTAGGCTATACATGATCTTTGACCGGAGGCGGGTGCATCACCCCGCCTGTTGCCAGGACTTGACGCTTTCAGGGAGGAGGCATTGATGAACGACACCAACCCCCAACAGGAGCAGGAACAGAAGGAAAAGGTGGAAGAGCAGGAGCAACAGAAACAGAAGAGTGCATCCGACTGGTGGAAATCGACACGAAAAACTCTCGACCAGGCAAGCTCCACCGCTGTTCGCTACAAGCAAATGGTGCAGAAGAAAATTGATCTGGCCGCGACACGCAAGAAAATCGACCAGGCTCACGCCGAGCTGGGACGCAAAGTGGATCAGGCCCGTGAAAACGCAGCCGGGAATCCTCTCGATCAGGAAGACGTGCGCCAGGTTCTGAACAAATTGGACAACCTCAAGCAATCGGCAATCCAACTGGAGGAGGAGATCAAAGCCCTCAAGGAAGAAAAGGCCTCTGCAACGGATTCCGGTTCCGAACAATAAAAAAAAGAAAATCTTCCAAACAATCGATTTTAAAGCTGAAAAAGGCTCCCCGGCAAAACGGGGGAGCCTTTTTCAGGTTATGCAGATTTTTACAATCGAGGTTATCTGCGCGATCTCAGGAGTGTTTGCGTGCTTTTGGAACACTGTGCAGGTGACTGTCTTTATACTCGCGATCCAAACGCCTCATATAAGATTGGATGCCTTCCTCAGTTTCGGACATTTCCAGAGAGTGCCGATCCATGATGTCCAGATCACGCTCGACTTTCTCAATGCGATTTTCCAAGCGAGGGTCGACGCTAGTCGTTCCGGAACCAGTGTTGTTCTCGGGCATAAGACCTCCTTTGCCTTGCTGAACCCACCGCTGCCGACTGTGCACTACGCCACGACTGCGGCGGGTCGTTTCTGTCGCTATTATAACAACTTTCCGGCAGGAGACAAATCCCCGTCTGTCCAATAATCACGTCTTAGAGGTAAAAGATTGCGGGCACCGGCCACGCCGCAGAACCTCGACCATCGCTCCATGGACGGCCCCGTTGCTGGCCAGAATTTCTGGGCTGAAAATATCAAAATCGCCACCGGCGAAATTGCTGATCCGACCACCCGCCTCTTTGACCAGCAACTGCCCCGCAGCGACATCCCAGGGCTTGAGTTTCATCTCCCAGTAACCGTCAAAGCGTCCGGCTGCGGTGTAGGCCAGGTCGAGACTGGCCGCACCCGGCCTTCTGCAGGCCTGGGCCGCCTGCTGAAAATTCACAAAATGATCGTAGTTGTTGATCTCGCTCTCTTTGCGGTCGTATGGAAAGCCTGTGGCCAGCAAACTGCGGTCGAGGCGCCGGGTCTCAGACACGCGGATCTGCACAGCGTTGCAGTAGGCCCCCTGCCCTTTTTCCGCAACGAACAATTCCTGGTGCGCAGGGTTGTAAACCACGCCGAGAACCACCTCCCCGCGGACTTCCAAGGCAATGGACACGGCGAACCAGGGAAACCCGTGCGTGTAATTGGTCGTCCCATCCAGGGGGTCAATGATCCAGCGGTACTCTCCTTCGCTGAGGCCATGTTCGGCCTCCTCTGCCAGAACCGCGTGGCGCGGGAAGGTATGGCGGATAATTCCCACCACCGCTTCTTCGGCGGCCCGGTCGGCTTCCGTGACCAGATCGATGGCCCCCTTGAAGCCGACATCGAGAACACCGCCGAATTTCTGCAGCAGGACACGGCCTCCTTCGTGGGCGGCTTTTATAGCGATCTCTTTCATCAACATCTCCTGTCAACGGCCATGCAATAAAGGCCTGTCATTCAATAAGCAGAGGTTTGCAGGTGATTTCAGGCTCCGGATTTTTTTTCCAATTCCGGGCTTGTGTGATCGACCCACAAGAGGGTAGCTCCCACCACCCCCATCGGAATGCACAAAAACTGCACAAGAGGGATCGCAAGGATAACCAGCAGGCTTGTACTGAATCCAAGCATGAGAAATTTTCTCCCCAGCAGGTAGCGGCGCTGTTCGCGAAACGGCACCCGCCGCCGGGAAAAAATGTAGCCGGTATATTCAACCGAAAGGAAAAAAAGCGTAATCAGAATGGAGAGAACGGAGTAGATCAGCGTCCCGAATCCCGGCAGCAGATTGAATGCGAAAACAAACACCATGGCCAGCACGAACACGCTGATTTTTTTAAACTCCTCAACCAGGGCATAGCGCGCGTCTAGCAGGAATTCCCGCAGGGAAAAGGGCGTTTCGCTGATGCCGCCCCGCAACTTCTCCTCCGTTCGTTCGGAGAGCAGGTCATTGAACGGCGAAGCAATCAGGTTGCCCACCACCATGAAGGAGAAAAAAACAAGCACCGCCGTGACCACGGCGGCCAGCACCCAGCTCAGGTAATAAAGAATCATCCAGTACCAGGCCTCACCTGTAGGGATGAGGGCTACGACGGTTTCACTGAAAAAATTAAGCCCGAAGTATACGGAAATGGAAAAAACAACGGTGTTGATCAGAAAAGGGATGAGCACGAATTTCCAGAGTGTGGGATGACGGGAAATATAGCGCGCGGCACGAAAAGGGTATAAAAATCCCAACGAAAAATGGCTGACAGGGTTGTTTCGCAGAATACCGGACATGGATAATTCTCCCCGTTATTGTGGTCAAAAAGAAAAATCCTAGCACAAGCCGGAGCTGAATGCATCCTGTCATGCCTCTGTGCAGAATGAAAAAACCGCCCTATCCTGATTGAAAAGGCGGTTTTCCCAAATTTTTATCCGGCAGATTTATTGGTCGGATTCAGAAATTCAAGGACACGCTGACGCCGGCCAGGATTTCGTCATCCAGCATCCCGACATCCTCGGCATCATCACTCAACGTGTCGGACCACAGAAACGAGGGAGTAATAACGATCTGATCGGTCACGGCATAATCAAGGCTCAAACCCAACTCGTAAGTGCTCCAATCAGAGAAATCACTGCCGTCGCCGGCAAAGACCGCCGGGCTCTGCGCACTGTAGCTCACCAGCGCACTCAGGCCGAGGTCGAGGTTGTCAGCCAGGGCAAAACCGTGACTGACATCCAGGGTGTAATAGAAGCCCTCTTCATCATCCCAGTCGTAATACACCGTCAGGTTCGGGGAGAGAAGCGTGTCCAGGGCAAGCCCAAGATACACCTCGTTGGTGGCACTGTCTTCAATGTTGAACGTGTAAGTAATATTGCCGAGACTCACCGCCAGGCCATCAACCGGGCTGAAGGTGTAGTCCAGAATAATATCCGTTTCGGTTACCTCGCCGCTGTCCAGGGCGTCGGTGCCGCCATGGCTGAGCTGCATATTGCTCCAGAATCCGAGAGTAAACCCTTTAAAACTGACGTCCGCCCCCCCCCTGCAAAACGGGCTGCCCAGCGCTGAAATCGATTCCGCGCCAGAGATACTTGTCATAAATGCCGATATAGGCGTCGCCGGACACTTCAATCGCGGCATCTGCGGCATTGGCCAGGGTTGTACTCATCATCACGGCAACAAACAGAGCCGCGTACCATTTTTTCACAGTCATTGTTTTTCTCCTTGTGTCGATGAATCGATCCGCCGGGCGACACCATGCCGCCCGGCGATGGTCAAAGAAACACTTACTTACTTCAGGCCCTGAGAGCCGCGTCCGAACTCGGGATAGGCTTCCAGGCCCAGTTCGACCGTATCGGACCCGGAACTTTCTTCTTCCTGGGAAACACGGATTCCGACGGTGAACTTCAGTGCGAGCCACACCAGTGAACTGGTGAGGGAGACGAACACCCCGACCGCTGCCACGCCAACGATCTGGGCAACAAAGCTCGCTTCGGAATCGGTGAACGGAACGGCCAGGGTTCCCCATATGCCGCACACCAGGTGGACGGAGAGGGCACCCACCACATCATCGATGCGCAACTTGTCGAAAATGGGAACGGCCAGAACAACCAGAACACCCCCGACGGCACCGATCAGCACCGCGGCGCCGGGTGAAGGTGTCGCCGGACCTGCCGTAATAGAGACCAGACCGGCCAGCGCACCGTTGAGAGCCATGGAGAGGTCAACCCGCTTGTAGATCATCTGCAGGGCGATCATCGCCGCCACCAGCCCTGCGGCGGCCGCCAGGTTGGTATTGAGGTAGACCACCGACATCTCGATGGCCGCATCAGCTGAACCGAGAGCGAGCACCGAACCGCCGTTGAAGCCGAACCAGCCGAGCCAAAGGATAAAAGTGCCCAGGGTCGCCAGAGGCATGCTTGAGCCCGGCATGGGATTAACACGACCGCCGATGCCATATTTCCCCTTGCGAGCCCCCAGGATGAGTGCCCCGGTCAGCGCTGCCCAGCCACCCACGGAATGAACGATGGTGGATCCGGCGTAATCAGAGAAGCCCATCTCACTCAGCCAGCCGCCGCCCCAACTCCAGGCACCCTGAATGGGATAGATCAGGCCGGTGAGAACAACGACAAAGATCAGGAAAGGCCACAAGCGGATGCGCTCAGCAACGGTGCCGGAAACAACCGAAGCCGCTGTTGCCACAAAGACCATCTGGAAGAACCAGTCGGAGCCGCTGGCATAACCGGCCGAAAAATCACCGCTCAGAGCTGCGGCGTCATCGGGACCCCAGAAACCGAGACTCCCCCAGAATCCGCCATCGACTCCTGCGTACATGAGGTTGTACCCGATCAGGTAATACAGGATGCCGGCGATGGAATAGAGCGAGATATTTTTCAGACAGATGGTCGCCACGTTTTTGGTGCGCACCATGCCTGCCTCAAGCATGGCGAACCCCGCCGCCATCCACATGACCAGCACGCCGCTGATCAGGAACGAAAAAGTATTGAGGATAAAGGCAACCTCCGGCCCGACCTCAACCTGGGCCAGCGCCGGTGAAGACAAAAGCAGCAAGGCCGAAAAAGCGAGGATAAGAGTTAATATTTTTTTCATGACTGAACCTCCGAAATAATTTTGAGTGATCTCATTGAGCGTTTACGGACCTGATCGGCATGGGATTAAAGAGAGTCAGCCCCCTGCTCGCCTGTGCGAATCCGGATCGACTGATCCACCGGGGTGACAAAGATCTTGCCGTCGCCGATCCTGCCGGTGCAGGCTTCTTTCTGGATGGCGGCCACCACCTCGGGCACCTGCCCATCCTCGACAACCACTTCGAGGCGGATCTTAGGGATGAAATCGATTTGGTATTCTGCGCCGCGGTACAGTTCGGTGTGTCCTTTCTGACGGCCGAAACCGCGCACTTCGCCAACGGTCATGCCCGGAATCCCCATTTCGATCAGTGCATTCTTTACGTCTTCGAGCTTGAAAGGCTTGATGATGCATTCCACTTTTTTCATGCCTGTCTTCTCCTTGTAAGCCGATGAATTTTTCGACCGTAAATAAAAAAACGCCCGCATCCACATTCCATGAAATTCATGGAAGAGACACAGGCGCCGTTGCCCTTATTTCCTGCGGGCACCGAAACGTCATTGTTTCATCCCGCCAGGTTTGATTGTCGTGGTTGTCCGGTTTATAGCACTCAACGTGCCAACTGAGAAAACTTAGCTATTTCGGCAACTTATAATATTCGCTCGTTTTTCACCTGATATTATTTTCCTCACCGAAAAGCAATTTTGCCTTTTTTTTATACAGACTGTGCAACAGGCAGACGAATGTGAAAGGTTGTCCCCTCTCCGGGCATCGATTCGACCCATATTTGTCCGCCGTGATCGGAAACGATGGAACGGCAGATGTAAAGCCCCAGCCCGGTTCCTTCCCCTTCTTTCTTGGTGGTGTAAAACGGCTCGAACATCCTCTGCTGAACTTCGGGGGAGATCCCGGGGCCGTCATCGGCGACAGAGAGCTCAACCATTTTAGGCTCCGGCTCGAACGTTTTTAGAGTGATGTTGCCCCGCTCGCCCAGTGCCTGAATGGCATTCATAACCAGGTTGATTACCACCTGCTTGATCTTGTTGGCATCCATCCGTACAAGAGGAAGCGCCGCCAGGCATTCATGCAACGCTATCTGCTTGCGTGCCGTCTCAAAATGCAACAGGCGCAATGCGTCCCTGACGGTCTCATTGAAGTCGGTCAAACGCTGTCGGCTTTCACCGGACCTGGAGAACGACAGGAGGCCGCCGGTCAGAGTTTTCAAACGGTCCGTCTCGTTTTCAATCCGCTCCAGCATCTCGATCTGAAACGGCGGCAGGTCCTCCTCTCTCAAAAGCAGCTGGGTTGCATAGGAGATCACACTGAGAGGATTGTTGATTTCATGGGCAATTCCGGCAGAGAGGCGGCCGATTTCAACCAGCTTTTCAGATAGGATGGTCTGGTCGAGAAGATTTTTGAAATCGGTGATATCCTCCACGATCACAACGGCTCCGGCGGTCACGCCGTTTTCTTCAAGAAGGGGGGCGATGCGGCGTTTCTGGAAGCGGCGTTCTCCCGCACCACGGCATGGGGGCCGTATCCATAACTGGCGGAGGTGATCAATTTCTCCCCTGATTCATCAAGCAGGCGAATGATGGCGTTGTCAAATTGAAACACGTCGCGTGAGACATCGAGAACCCGCTGCAGCAGAGATTGCAGGTCAGTTGTCGAAACCAGTTCCTGCCCGATCTCGATCAGGGCCTCCAGCAGTTTTTCCTTTTTCCCGATGGTGAAGCTTGCCATGGGGCTCCTCTCTCGCTCAGAATTCAATGATTTTTTACACCGGCATAAGCCGTGCCATTTTAAAATTATGCTACAAGCTCCCGATATTTCATGGTCTCTTTAGATTCGGCCTTGCGACGGAGCAGAACGTTGCCGAACAATTCACCCTGCGATGATGAAAAAAAGAGCAGAAAGAGGCTCAAAATAGGGCTTGCTCAGCGGGCAGCGATCTGTTAATACTCAAACTCATAGAGGTTGGACTCTCTACCCTACAGGTGAGGCCAGGAACGCCCACGCGGAATAATTTTGAATCGGGATTCCCAGAGGGTTGCTGTGTGCAAGCCCGCCTTTGAGCGGGACGCCTGATGCGGCCTGCGAGAAGCCCACCTGGTTGGTACTCGTAGTGAGGCCAACGGCCCACGGTAGGTGTGGAGAGACTAAAAAGGCGCCGTGCAATACAGGCGCCTTTTTTGCGTTCTGGCCTGGACATTGAATTGCCGGGCCGGCCCCGTACCAAAGCACGGGATGCGATTTTTTCAGCGACACATCCCGCTGTTGTGTTACCATCCGGCGCGAATCCTGTTCACAGAAAAGAGAAATGGCTGCCATGGACCAATCCGATATTCATCGAATCTGTATTGACGACAAAGAAATCATTCTGATCGGCACCGCTCATATCTCGCGTGAGTCGGCCGAAACAGTCACCCGCGTCATTGAGGAAACGGCCCCGGATACGGTTTGCGTTGAACTTGACGAGCAGCGTTTCAAGGCCTTGCAGTATCGCAACCAGTGGGAATCACTCAACCTCAAGCAGGTCATTCGCAATGGGCAGGTGCCCTTTCTGATGGCTAACCTGGCACTCTCCGCCTTTCAGAAAAGGATGGGATTGCAGACCGGTACGCGACCCGGTGCCGAGATGGCTGCCGCCGCCGAAGCGGCCGAAAAACTCGGCCTGCAGGTCGAGCTGGTCGACCGCAGCATCCGCACGACGCTGTTGCGCGTGTGGCGCAAGACGGGGTTCTGGAAGAAGACGCAGATTATGGCTTCGCTGGTGGCCAGCCTTTTTGAAAAAAGCGAGATCAACGAGGAGGAGCTGGCCCGGCTGCGGCAAAGCGATACTCTTTCAGCCATGCTGGAGGAAATGAGCCGCATGCTTCCGTCGGTGAAAAGCATTCTGGTCGATGAACGCGACCTGTTCATGGCGCACCACATCCGCAAGGCCCCTGGAAAGCGGATCGTTGCGGTGCTCGGCGCAGCTCACATCCCCGGCATAAAGCGTCTGCTGCATGAAGAAATCAGCACAAAACAAATCGAGGATATTTCGGACGTTCCTCCGAAACCCCTGATTTCAAAGATTATCCCCTGGATCATTCCGTCGGTGGTCGCAGCGCTGTTCATCCTCGGGTTCCTGCTCGGCGATCGTCAGCAGGTTGCAGGTGCCGCACTCGCGTGGGTACTGGCCAACGGGCTCCTCTCGGCGCTGGGGACCCTTGTGGCGCTGGGGCATCCGCTGACCATTCTTGCTGCCTTCATCGCAGCCCCCATCACCTCTCTTAACCCCACCATCGGTGCCGGCTTTGTCACCGGTCTGGTGCAGGCGATCGTGGCCAGCCCCACGGTACGGGACATGGAGCGTCTGGGAGAGGATCTGGTCGTCGTGCGTGGCTGGTGGAAAAATCGGCTGGCCCGTGTGCTGCTGGTGTTCTTTTTCTCATCCCTGGGGTCAACCGCGGGGACCTTCCTTGCTTTTCACTGGCTCAAGGATCTGATCTGAGCCTCCTGCCCCACGAGCTTTTCCATGGATTCGGCCTGCGAACCGATATAACGTCTTGATTGCCGCTGGTTTTTCAACGCCTGTATCAGATCGGCATCGCGCTCGTAGACATCCGGGCGGAACTGAACAGAGCCCGACGCATCAACCCACGCGGTCCAGTACAACAGGTGCACCGGGAGAGATTTTGCAAGCTCCACCCGGCGTGGTTCCGCGCCATTGAACAGATCCAGCAACGTCGAACACCCTCCCCACTCTGCATCGCCTTCCAGCAGATACTGAGCCAGATCAACCGGCCGCTCGATACGGATGCATCCTGAGCTGTAAAGACGCTTGTTGTGCGTAAAAAGATGGCGTTCAGGCGTGTCATGCAAATAGACGTCGAATTCATTCGGAAACATGAATTTAACCTGCCCCAGGGGATTCCAGGGGCCTGGTCGCATCCGCAGCAGCCCTGGAAAATCTTCGGCCGTCACGCGATCCCAGTCAATCGTCCGCGGATCGATACGTGCCCATCCCGGACCGTTCCAGGGGATAATCTCAAAATTGTGCGCATCCAGGTAATTGATATTCTTCCTTATTTCAGGAAGCTTATCTTCTTCGAGGATCGTCTGCGGCACCCCCCAGTAAGGTGCAAATTCCAGGTAGGTCATGCGGTCGGAAAACACCGGGGTCTTTCGATAGGACGTCCCGACGACGACAGGCATGGACATGACGGTGCGCTCGCCTTCCCTGACCTCCAATTTGAAATCGGCGATGTTGACACGAATGTGCCTGTCGCCCAAATTCTTCGGAAGCCAGCGCCAACGCTCAAGATTGATCTCGATCTGCTCAATCCGTTTTTCTACGCTCTGGTTGAGTTCCCGCAGGGTTTTTGGTCCCAGAACGCGGTCCGCGCTCAGACCGTGGCGCGCCTGGAATCTTCCCAACCCCCGGGCTGTAAATTCATCATAATGCAGATCGCCCTCGTCACCTGAATAAGACAAATCCCCCTCGATCCAGAGCCGCTTGCGCAACAGCGGCAAACGCGGGTCCGAGTCTCCCGGGCGCAAGATATTTCCTGCCGGCACAGACGGCCATCCCCCAATTTGAGCCACGAGGCGGTAGCGCTGCAGGGCTTCCCGCAACCGGTGGTATTCGGCATAAGCCGGAACCATCCCGTTGAGAGCTTCAGCGACACGCCTATTTTCAAGGCTGAAAGATAGAAGGCGTCGCACATCGGCTTGTCTGGGTCTGGCCTGCCATTGCCCGGCATGGACCAAATTGGGATCAACACGCCCAGCCGTCAGATGGGAGGCATAGGACAAAAAAGCGTCGCTGAGCAGCAGATCGAGTTGTGCAAGTCGGAAGGGGTCGGGGGGGATGCCGAAGCGCCGGTAGTCTTCCACCAGCGCCAGAAGCTGTCGGATGGGCTCAGAATGATAGTCCTCGGGATGCAGGCCGTGCTCTGCCGCATCGCGCACCACCGACTGCAGGCAGCGCGCCTGGCCTGAAACCCATCCCGTGTCCGGGTTGAACCAGGCAGGCTGAAAATCACCTTCGATATAGAAGCGCGCCAGGTCTTCGTGCAGTTGCAGAGTCTGGCTGCCGATTCGTAGGGCCGGCGGCGAAAACTGCCGGGTCAGAGTCTGAATGTCCAGCGCAATGCGCGCGCTCAGGGAGGGCTCCGAACGATCTGCGCCGTAAGCATCCACCAAGGGAATCAGCAAACAGCAAAAAACAAGGCAGAAAATCCTGACAAAAGACATGAACGCTCCCATTGCTCAAGGGTGGGTCAATAACAAAACGCTTGTCAGGACCTATTATAACAGCAAAAATGCCAGTTCTGCAGCCGGATCTGATGGCGGATTCAGAACAAAGCCCCCTGAAGCCCATCAAAAAGGGTTTCAGGGGGCAAAGCTCTATTTTCTGATTTCCGCAGCCGGCTCAGCGCACCCAGACGGTCTGGATATTTACGAATTCCTTGATGCCGTAGTGGGAAAGTTCGCGGCCATAACCTGAGATTTTCACACCGCCGAAAGGCAGTCGAGGATCACTCTTGACCATGCCGTTGACGAAGACCGCACCGGCCTCGATGCGGGCGGCGATCTCTTCTCCGCGCGCGCTGTCAGCCGTCCAGACACAGCCGCCCAACCCGAAGGCGCTGGCATTGGCAACCGCCACAGCCTCTTCGGCATCGGCGACGCGGATCAGAGAGGCGACCGGACCGAACAGTTCCTCGTCATAAGCCGGCATACCCGGCTTGAGGTCAGCCAGCAGGGTCGGAGGATAAAAACTTCCCTTGCCCTCCTGCGGGCTTCCGCCCAGCAGCACCCGGGCCCCCATCCTCACCGATTTTTCCACCTGCTCGTGCAGTTCCTCCATCAGATCGCGCCGCGCCTGCGGACCAACCTGGGTCTCTTCGGCCAATGGGTCGCCGACTTTAAGGGAGGTCAGAGCCGCCTTGAATTTTTCCGTCCAGGCTTCATACACGGCATCAACGACAATAAAGCGCTTGGCGGCAATACAGCTCTGGCCGGAGTTTATGCAGCGCGCCTTGGCCGCCACCTGGGCCGATTCTTCCAGGTCGGCGTCCTCCAGCACGATAAAGGGATCGCTGCCGCCGAGTTCCATGACAGTTTTCTTCAGCATCTCACCGGCCTTGGCGGCAACTTTTCGCCCGGCGATATCGCTTCCGGTCAGGGTCACAGCCTTGATCAGGTCATTTTCGATCACTGCATCGACCTTGCGGGAACCGATCATCAGGGTACGGAAAACATTAGGCGGGAAGCCTGCCTTGACGAAAACTTCCTCGATGGCCAGGGCGCTGCGCGGCACGTTGGAGGAATGCTTGAGCACCCCGGTGTTGCCCGCCATCAGGGCCGGTGCGGCAAAACGGAACACCTGCCAGAAAGGGAAATTCCACGGCATGACCGCCAGCACCGTTCCGATGGGGCGAAAACCGACATAGGATTTGGAGCCGTCGCTTTCGATCGGTTCATCCGCCAGGATCTTTTCAGCCTGTTCAGCGTAGTACTCGCAGACCCAGGCGCATTTCTCCACTTCTCCGCGCCCGTCGTTAATGGGTTTTCCCATCTCGAGCGCCATGATGCGCGCGTATTCATCCTTGTTCTCCCGCAGAACGCCCGCGGCACGATTCATCAGCTCGCGCCGCTTCTCAAAGGATGTCAGCCGCCACTGCTGAAAGGCCGCATCCACCTCATCGATGACTTCTGCGGTCTGTTCCGCAGACCACTCATCGAAGGTTTCCATCAGTTCATCCGTTGCCGGATTGATTGATTCCAGGGCCATGTCGTTGTCTCCTCCAGAATAAGAGTGAAATTCAAAGCATTCGAGATTTATCGGGTACGCTACCCTGATAGCACAACAGTTTGCCTAAATCATCTTTGGATTTCAAGTTCCACGGCAACAAACCGAACAATTGACCTCGAAGCTTCTGTCCTTTATGCGTTGCTCAAATCGAGGGGCTGAGTTAGTCTTTATCCTTTCCAACTTCGTTCTTACAAGGAGAAGATATTCGTGAACTGGCAACGCCAAATCAAAAGAAACCTTTCGGGTGGGCACGGGTTCGGTGCACAGTCGGTTTCGGTGACCCGGACCATCATTTTCATCAATCTGATTCTTTTTACCCTGATGGTGCTGCACGGGACTGTGGCAGGCCTGCAGATGCGAGCGATCATGAATCCCCCGGTCGCATTGCTGCTGCACTGGGGCGGACAGCTCTGGCAGCCCCTGGTGCTGCAGGCCGACCAGTGGTGGCGCTGTGTCACCTATGCCTTTACCCACGGTGGTCTCATCCACCTGGCCTTCAACATGATCGTACTCTACCAGGTCGGCTCACGCCTGGAATTTGAGATCGGCCGCCCGGCCTTCATCAACCTGTATTTCATCACCGCCATCACCGGCACCCTGGCTGGTTTGCTGTGGCACCCCCACACACCGGTGGTTGGGGCCTCCACCTCGCTGTTCGGGCTGATCGGTTTTTCGGTCATGTATTATCACCGCATCGGCACTTCCATCGCCATCTCCATGCGCAATTTCATGTTCCAATGGGCTGTTTTTGCATTTATTTTCGGCCTGCTGGTTGGCGCTGACAATGCCGGACATCTCGGCGGCGCGGTCGGCGGGGTTCTGCTCGGCATGGTCATGCCGGTGACCAGCACCCGCCAGCGGGCTATCGAGCCGGCGCTGCGAACAACCGCCTGGGTCTGCGTAGTCCTGACGGGCCTGTCGTTTGTCGGCATGCTCTTCGCCTGGTTTCAATAACAATCATGGCTAAGGAAAAGACACCGGTCACTCCGGCCATTCGAGTACTGCGAAAAGAAAAGGTCAGTTTTCAGCCCCACCTCTACGCCTATGAAGAGAAAGGCGGCACGGAGGTCTCCGCACGGGAACTGGGCGTGGATGAGCACTGCGTCATCAAGACACTCATCATGGAGGATGAAGCAGGCCGCCCGCTGATCGTCCTGATGCACGGTGACCGCCAGGTCTCCACCAAAAATCTGGCCCGCACCCTGGGAGTCAAAAACGTCACACCCTGTGCCGCCGCCGATGCCCAGCGTCACAGCGGCTACCAGGTCGGTGGCACGTCGCCTTTCGGCGTGCGCAGAGCGATGCCGGTTTACATGGAGGAGACCATCGCCACACTGCCCCGCATCTTCATCAACGGCGGCAAGCGTGGATTCCTGGTGGAAATAGCTCCCAAAGACCTGATTCGTGTGCTGGCGCCCACCCCCGTGCAAGTTGCGCAGGAGTTGGTATAGTGAGGGGGTAGGTCAGGATTGAGCTTCGGGAAAAGCATGGATATTTGAGGAGGACGCATGTCACAGAAGGAGCTGTTCCACGCCGCCGCGCAGGCCATCGCCGAAGCGCGCGCCCTGATTGTCACAGCCGGCGCCGGAATCGGCGTGGATTCGGGCCTGCCCGACTTTCGTGGCGATCATGGTTTCTGGAACGCCTACCCCATGTATCAGAGGCTGGGCATTAATTTCGTCAATGCCGCCAACCCCACTCACTTCGAGCAGGATCCCGCCTTCGGCTGGGGGTTTTACGGTCACCGCACCAACCTCTATCGCGCAACGACTCCCCATGAAGGGTTTTCCCTTCTGCGGCAGTGGATCAAACGCTATGACCTGAATCATTTCGTGGTCACCTCGAATGTCGACGGGCAATTTCAGAAAGCCGGCTTCGACGAAGGGGCGATCCTTGAGGTCCATGGTTCAATTCACCACCTTCAATGTCTCAAGCCCTGCTGCATGGCGATCTGGCCCAACAAAGAGGAGATCCCCGTCGATTTCAACACCATGCGGGCAGAACACATTCCCCGCTGTATTCACTGCGGACATACGGCGCGCCCCAATATCCTCATGTTCGGCGACTACTCCTGGATCAGCGACCGCACGCAACGACAGGAGGAGCACTTCGAGGCCTTTCTCGATACCCACAGGGATCAGCCCATCGCGGTGGTCGAAATCGGCGCCGGAACCATGGTTCCCACCATCCGCTTCCTGAGCGAGCGTCTGGGACGCCGCACAGGCATCAAGGTGATTCGCATCAACCCGCGCGAGCCGCACATCGACGCGCCCCATATCTCGTTGAACTGCGGAGGGCTCGAAGGACTCAGAGGGATTGAGCAGCAGCTCGACACTCCGTAAACCACATCGGAACAGGAGACAGAATGCGTTATTCAGCCCTGATGACCGATCTGTACGAACTCACCATGCTGGCCGGCTATTTTGATGAAGAGATGCACGACAAGCCGGCCGTTTTCGATCTTTTTTTTCGCAAAGCGCCCTTTCAGGGGAGCTATGCTGCATTTGCCGGTCTTGCGCCGGCGCTCGAATATCTTGAACAGCTCCAATTCACGGGAGAGGATCTCGACTACCTTTCTTCCCTCGGATTGTTCAAGCCGCGTTTTCTTGAGTTTCTGCGGGACTTCAGCTTTCGCGGTTCGGTGACGGCCCCCCCGGAAGGGACGGTGGTCTTCCCGACCGAACCCCTGTTGACGGTGGAAGGCAGCCTGGCTGAAGCGCAATTCGTGGAAACGGCGCTGCTCAACATCATCAACTTTCAAACGCTGGTGGCCACCAAGGCCGCTCGACTGACCACCGCCGCCGGGCCGGACAGTACGGTCATCGAATTCGGCCTGCGTCGCGCACAAGGCCCCGACGGCGGTCTCAGCGTAGCGCGCGCGGCGGCCATCGGCGGCGTCTTCGGCACCAGCAACGTGTGGGGCGGGCAGGTGCACGGCATCCCCGTCAAAGGAACCCATGCCCATAGCTGGGTCATGGCTTTTGAGGAAGAACTTCAAGCCTTTCGCGCCTATGCGGAATGCTTTCCCGAAAGCTGTCTGCTGCTGGTGGACACCTACGACACGCTTGAGTCCGGCATGCCCAATGCGATTACGGTCGCCAGGGAGTTGCGCGAACGCGGTCATGAGATTCTCGGCGTGCGTCTCGATTCGGGCGATCTGGCCTACCTCAGCCGGGAAGCGCGCCGCATGTTTGACGAAGCAGGCTTCCCCGATGCTAAAATTGTGGCGTCCAACGAACTGGATGAGCACGTGATCCATTCCATCCGCGATGAAGGCGGCCGGGTGGATATTTATGGTGTCGGCACCAAGTTGGCCACCTGCCACGGTGAAGGCGGCGGTGCTCTGGGAGGCGTCTACAAACTGGTGCAGTTCGACGGCAAACCACGCATGAAGACTACCTCCGACATCTCCAAGGCGACCCTGCCCGACCGCAAGAGTGTCTGGCGCGTCCTGGAGAAAAACGGCGACTTCCACCTGGACCTGATCACCAGCGACGGCGAAGAACCCAAGCCAGGGGATCGAGTTTATGATCCGGCCAATCCCGTGCGGCAGAAAACACTTCCGCACGATGCAGAGTTCGAATCGCCGCGCAGGCAGGTCATGCAGGACGGAAACATCTGTGTGGAGCTCTCCACCCTGGAGCAGGCGCGCGACCGCTGCATGGACCAGCTGCAGCGACTCCCTGCCGGCTCTCTTCGACTGACCAACCCGCACATCTACAAGGTTTCCATCAGTCAAAAACTTCACCAACTGCGTGATTCCCTCGTCGCCCGTCATGAGCCCTGAGAACCAACTCACAACTCAGGGCTTGCTGATTTGTCTCCCCCCAGGTAGTTTCACTCAATAAACATCCTCCCGCACCTTCCTTTTCCAAAATTCCGCGTATTATTTAAAATTTTAACTATGGATACGAGGAATCGGCCAATTTCGGTGTCGACCTCAGTCTTATGGGACGCTATAATTTGTTCGAATCAACAGGAAAAACTCAATCCAGCGACACCACCCTGCTCTCCAGTACCCCGAAACCGCTGCGCCCGAGGCCGCTGGCCAGCATTTCATCAAAAGCACCCGCCTCACAGGGTCTGCAGAAATGATATCCCTTCATGTGGCGGCACCCCTGTCGACGCAGCAGATCAACCTGCCGCGGACTTTCCACCCCCTCGGCCACCACGTCCACTCCCAGGCTGTTTCCCAGCGCCAGAACTGCAGCGGCTGGACCGATGGTCCGACGTGTCTCCATCATCTCAACAAAGTTGCGTGCAATCTTGATCCGCTGAATGGGCCACTCGCTCAACCGCTGCACCGAGGAATAACCGCTGCCAAAATTATCAATGGTCAGCTGTACCCCGAGATCACGCAACTCCCTTAGACGACGTGAGATTTCAACATCATCGCCAACCAGGGCGTCCTCCGGCAGCTCCAGGTCAAGCGCAGCAGGATCCAAGCCGCTCTCCCGCAGAACCCGCACCAGGGTTCCGAAGAACTTGTAGTTTCGAAATTCCTCCGCACTCAGGTTGATGGAAACGAGAAAGGGGGTGTCAATCTGTTTTCGCCACCGTTGTGCCGCGCGGCAGGCGGTCCGCAGAATCCACTCCCCCAGCACAGGGCGGATGGAGCTTTGCTGGGCGAGAGGAAGGAAAAAGCCAGGTGAGAGAAGTCCATGTTCAGGGTGCCGCCAGCGGAGAAGACTCTCAACGCGGCGGACCTGCTTTCCGGCCAGGTCGATTTCAGGCTGAAAATGCAGTTCAATTTCCCCCGTGTTCAGGGCCTGAAGAATGTTCTGCTCAAAACGGTCCGATTGCCGCGCGCGCATGTTCATGGAAGGGGAGAAGAACTGAAACCTTCGCCCTCCCCTTTTCTTGGCCTGATACATGGCGATATCGGCGTGGTGAAGCAGGGTTTCCGGGTCTTCTCCATCCTGCGGGAACAATGCCATTCCCATACTGACCGCACAGGGAATCTCGCATTTATCCCAGGTCACCGGTGAAGAGAGGACATCGAGCAGTTTACCCGCCAGGACAACCGCATCCTCGGTTCCTTTCAGTGGAGAGAAAACAGCAACGAATTCATCTCCCCCGATGCGGGCAATGGTATCGCCACGGCGCAGTTCCGCTTCCATGCGCTTGGCGATGCGACGCAGAAACCAGTCCCCCGCTGCATGCCCCAGGCTGTCGTTGACATCCTTGAAACTGTCACAGTCGATGACCAGGACGGCCACCATGGCTTTCTGACGCCGCGCCTGCGCCAGCGCCTGGTGCAGACGATCCTCGAGGAGGATGCGATTAGGCAGACCGGTCAGAGGATCAGTATAGGCCTGCCGCAGAATCTCTTTTTCAGCCATTTTGCGCCGACTGATGTCGCTGAGAAGCCCCACCACCGCTGTCACGGCAAGCCCATCACGGGTCACGGGGCTCAGCGACAGCAATCCCCAGAAATCGTTCCCGTCATGGCCGCGTAGCAAGACATCCTGCTTGGACCTTGTCCCAGCTTGAACCTGCGCAAGCAGCGCCCTTATTTTTCCTGCCTGTTCTTCATCGGTGGCAAAGTCCCACAGAAAAGCGCCTTGCAGGTCGATGGACTCCAGCCCGAACTGCGTGGCCAGGGCGTCGTTGGCGTATTCGATCCGGCCGCATCCATCCAGAAGAAAAAGGCCATCTGAAACATCTTCAACCAAACGTCTGTAAAGGTCGTCATCCTCTCTCAGTAGAAGAGAAGCATCTGCCAACGAGGATAGAACCGCCGACCAGCCTGGCTGCTGCTGACAGTGGTTTTGCTCGTCAGCGCAATAAGGCACACAGCTCTCCTTTGTATCTCCAGTCATCACAATCCCCCCCCAAAGGTAATGATGATCGACGGTGGCAACGCCGCCTGTCGTGGTCAGTCGATGATAAAAACCTCTTCCCGGGTAAATGTAATGTGCTTGAGACCATCGTCTTCCACCCAAAAGGTATTTTCGATGCCGACCGCACCTTTGCCGGGGTAGACAACCTTGGGCTCAAAAGCGAAGGTCATTTTCTCCTTCAGAAGCTGATCCTTGAACCCTTTGGCAATAAAAGGATATTCGTCGACTTCGATGCCGACACCATGGCCGATGAACGAAACCTGAGCCCCTGCGGCTCCCATGAAATGTTCCTTGTGTCCCATTTCACAGGCCAGGTTGTAGCAGCTCTCGTAAAGGTCGCCCCAACTGATACCCGGCCGCGCGATCTGCTTGAGGTGTTTTTCAATAGCGAGCATGTCGTCATAGCCTTTCTGCAGGTCGGCGGGCAACTCGCCGATACAGAAAATCCGGGTCTGATCCACCAGGTAACCGTCGAAAGCGGCGGCAAAATCGACAATGATCGGTTGATGTGCCTCGATCCGTTTGTAGCTTGCGCCCTGGCCGATGGACGGGTTGACGCCAATACCGCCCAGCGGCGCGTCAAGGTAGGCCGGCGCGGCACTGTCGGCCCCGGAAAAGATATGGCCGTAGAAGAGTTCGGAGTTGAATCCCCGCATGCGGGTAATACCCTGATGCCCCTTCTTGCGCGCAGTGAATTCAAGTTCGGCGGCCAATTCCAGATCCGTCATGCCGGGCCGGATGATTTCAGCGGCATGCTGGCAGACCTGATCGACCATCAGCGCGGCGTCCTTCATGATTTCGATTTCGTACTCGGATTTCACCGCCCGGACTGTACGTATCAGATGCGTGGCGTCACCGACCTGGGCATCGCCAAGAACCTTGCGCAGCCGCTGGTAAAGGGACACCGGCAACACATCGAGTTCAAGGCCGACCGTCTTCGGCATGCTGCGTCCGAAATCGGCGAGAATCCCGGGAAGATCCTTCGGACTCCGGAACGCGACTATTTCTTTGAGGCCGCTTTCCATACGAGCCCGGGTGTAGTCCTTGCGCACCATGTAGATGGGGTCGCCGGAATCCGGAACATAGAGCAGACCCTGCTGAATGGAGCCGGTGAAATAAAAAAGGTCCGCGCTCTGGAGCATCAGGACGGCATCCAGGCCGGCCTCCTGCATCAGGCTTTGAAGTGCGTGGACACGATTCTGCAGTTCAGACGCTGGAGTTATGCGCATGCAACTCAACCTCCCTATAAAAAATGTGATCCTAAGAGCGATACAGGCAATCACGCTTTATAATATTGTCCCATAATTAAAAGTGGCATTTTTACAGTGTCGACTTCGACTGTCAAGAAAACATGAGCAGCCCAATTGCCTCGTCGTAAAACTTTAAAAACCCGTTATCCTTTCAGATATGTACTGCTGCGATTTGAATGCTTGCCTGTTGGGGGTTACGCCATGATGAAATTCGGTTTGAAAATCACCTGGATGGCCATTCTTCCGATCCTTCTGACGACCTTGGTCGCCACGGCAACAGCCCTTTACCACAAAAGCTCGCTTGAGCAGTTCTTTGTGCAGGAAATTGACCGGCAAGCCCGCAGCGAGGCCCGTAAAATCACCCGCAATGTCTACCTGATGTGCCGCTCGACCCAGGAGGCCCTGCAGCAGACCGTCAACCATAACCTGCAGGTCGCTCGCCATATTGTGAAATCCCACGGCAGCGTTCATTTTCGCGAACCGAATATCGAATGGCAGGTGCGCAACCAATACGATGGGTCACAGCAGGCGATCACCCTGCCACGCCTGTATATCGGTTCCACTTGGCTGGGCCGGAACAAGGACTTCGAAAATCCGACTCCCATTGTGGACGATATTCAGAACCTGGTCGGGGGTACGGTTACCCTTTTCCAGCGGATGAACCCCCGTGGCGATATGTTGCGCGTGGCGACCAACGTGGCGGAAACAGACGGCAGCCGCGCAATCGGCACATATATCCCGGCCGTGACTCCCGAAGGTGAAGCAGACCCGGTTGTTTCAGCTATTCTCAAGGGCGAGAGCTACCGGGGCAGAGCCTATGTGGTCAATGCCTGGTATGTCACCGCCTACCACCCCCTGTGGGATGAGGCCCGCAAGAATGTCGTGGGTGCCCTTTATGTCGGAGTGCGTCAGGACAACCTCGAAAGCTTACGCAAAGGGATTGCGGACATCGTGGTGGGCAAAAGCGGCTATGTTTACGTTCTCGGCGGCAAAGGGGGACACCGGGGGCACTACATCATATCCAAAGACGGCACCCGCGATGGGGAGGATATCTGGGACAGCGTCGACGCGGACGGCCGCTACTTTATTCGTGAAATCATCGAGCAGGCGCTCAGGCAGGCAAATCCCCCCACAGGCTCCCCTATCCCGGTGGAATTCGTCAATTACCGCTGGAGAAATCCCGGCGAAGACGAGCCGCGGAAAAAAATCGTTGCGGTTGCCTACTTCGAACCCTGGGACTGGGTCATCGGAGCAGGATATTACGAAAGCGACCTGATGGACAGCCAGTACCGGCTGCAGGCGGCGATCAACAACATGGGCTACTGGACGGGGTTGACGGCTGCGATCATGGTGCTGCTGGCTGTTCCCGTCGGCTACATGGTCGCCGGCGGAATCCGCAACCGGATCGACAGCGTCCTGACATCGGTGGAGGAAATCCTGATCGTAGTCGACAACCATGGCCGCATTATGTTGCTGAGCGATCCAGCCGCCGAATTTCTGGGGGTTTCCCCGAGATATGCGGTCATGCGATCATTTGAGCAGATTGTTCCCTACGAACAGCTTCGTCGCAAAATCGACGAGAGTCTCCATGACAGAAAAATTTCCCAGAGATTCGATTTTGAGGTCCCCACCCGAAAGGGGACACGTATTATGGAAGCCCGCACCTCGTCCATACAAGCGCGCGTCGGAGGGTTTGCCGGGATGATCTTTATCATTCATGACGTCACCGGAGAGAGGGAAGTAGACCGCCTCAAGAGCGAATTTATCTGCACAGCGGCGCACGAATTGAGCACACCGCTGGCATCGATCATCGGCTACTCGGAATTATTGCTGGAAAACCGCGATCTGCCCGATGAGACCTTTCGCGAAGCTGCGACCTTTATCAACAAGAAAGCCTGGTCTCTATCTCGCATCGTCAATGACCTGCTCGATCTCAGCCGCATTGAGCTGGGGCGAGAAATCCCTCTCGAGAAACACCCCTGCGACCTCAATGATATTCTGCATGAAGCCGCCACGTTCGGACGCAACCTTTCCCGGCGCCACCAATTTGAAGTCGACGTGCCGCAGGAGCCGGTTGTTCTGGATTGCGACCGGGACAAACTGGAGCAGGCCCTGGAGAACATTGTCGGAAATGCAATCAAATATTCCCCTGACGGGGGCAGAATCCGCATTGTCGGGGCCCCAAAGGTGGACGGCTACCAGATCATGGTTGAGGATGAGGGGATCGGCATGAAGGCCTCAGAGGTCAAACATATATTCGACAAATTCTACCGCGCGGACAGCTCCACCACGGCAGTGGAAGGAACAGGACTGGGGATGAGCATCGTGCAGGATATCGTGCAGGAACACCAGGGGCGGGTCTGGGTGGAAAGCCGCCCGACGAAGGGGACGCGTGTTTACATCGAACTGCCGTGGCCCGATAGAGGAGCGCCCTTTGCCAGAGGAAGTGAGCAGAAAGAGAATTAACCCTTTCTGCTCTGCTTATCCGCATTGACGTGCAGGTTGCAATGCAGGCAGCGGCGCAGATACAGAGGGATAAATCCGTTCATGTGGAAATAATTGCCACACCTGGGGCACCGGGCAAAAGCCGTGTAACACACCGCAACACACACCAGCAGGATCCAGATGGCAAACACGACCCCCGCAACCCGATCGGACTGACCCAGTTTCAAAGCCAGCCAGATCGCCGGGACATAGATCAGAATCAGGATTCCCAGGCTCAGGCGCCGCTTGCGCAATGCCTGAAGACCTTCGGAATATTGCTCGAGGTTCTGATCGTCATATTCCTGATTGTCCACAAAAGCAGCTCTTTCTCCGCATCGAGGCAACCCCCGGAGACGGAAAGGGATGAGATTTCAGAGAATTGTCGAGAGAATTCAGCACTCCAGCGTCGGTAGACTCAGCAGGTAAATTGTAATCGCCAATCCCAAAAGAATCAACAGAACACTCACCCAGAGCAGCGGAACCAGCCAGGCAGAAAGGGGAATGGAGATCCAGATCAACAAGATAGCGCTGACTTTAGCCCGCAGCGGCATGCCCTCTCCATCAAGGTAGCCGGAAACAAGAGGGCCAAGGCGTGGATGTTCCAACAACCAGCGATGCAGGCGCGCGGAACTGCGGACAAAACAGGCGGCCGCCAGCAGCAGAAGGGGAACGGTGGGCAGCAGCGGCAGAAAAATGCCGAGAACAGCGAGTCCCGTGCTTAAAAGCCCCCCGGCCAGAAGAAAAGCTCGCAGGATGGGGCGATCTTTATTCTTAGAAGCGCCTGCGGTCACGATCTGTCAAACGCCCTCATGAAACGGGAATTATCGCTGCCCAGGTACCTCAATTCGACTCCGATGCGCCGGCCGGTTGACGTTCTTCCAGAATTTCCACCTCGGCCTTGACCAGCAGGCGCCCCTCTTCCTTGACCTTCTCGAGATAGGTCTTGCCAGCGGAACCAACCAGCGACCGTTTAGGTCCGGCAGAAGATTCCTGCAAAAGATCCAGGCGGCGCTGGTGTTCACGGATGCCGAAGATCGGCGGCACAAAAGCCACAAACAGGCAGATCGCACAGATTGTCACCAGCGCTGTTGTACTCAGGGCAAAAGGCAGCGGCACCCAGAGAACCAGGTTGAAGAGAATAATGGCCACCCAGAAGGTGGCCTTAAAAAGTTTGACAGCCTGTCGGCTCTTCTTACGCAGTGCGATGATCTCCTCCAGCGGCAGCGGCGACTGCGCTTTCAACGCTTCGCGCACTCGCTGGTGAATTGCATTATTGCGCTTTGAAATCATGCTGTATCATCCCATCAGTTAAAATCTGGAGATTTGGCTTCGTACCACTTAAGGGTAAATGTTCAGCATGGGGTCGTCACTCCCATGACAAAGGAGTGACGACCCCGCGAGGTGAATAGATATATTCAAAGATACGTAACTCAGCCCGTTGAGGCCGATTCGAGGTCCTCAAGCTGCAATTCCTTGATCGCCATTTCACGCAATTTGAATTTCTGAATCTTGCCGCTGGCGGTCATGGGATATTCATCGACGAATTTCACATAGGTCGGTATTTTGTAGTTGGCGATACGTCCCCGGCAGAAATCGCGGATCTCGTCTTCGCTGCACTCGACATTGTCCTTGATTTTGACCGCCGCCATCACCTGCTCTCCATACTTGCGATCCGGTACGCCGTAAACCTGGACATCGCTGATTTTCGGATGCGTGTAGAGAAATTCCTCGATCTCGCGCGGATAGATGTTTTCCCCACCGCGAATGATCATATTCTTAATGCGCCCGGTGATTTTACAATAGCCGTTTTCATCCATGACCGCAAGATCGCCGGTGTGCAGCCAGTTTTCGTCATCGATGGCGCGCGCGGTCTCTTCGGGCATCTTGTAGTACCCTTTCATCACATGGTAGCCGCGGGTGCAGAGTTCGCCCTGCTTACCGGGCGGCAGAGACTCGCCGGTCTCGATATCGACGATCTTGACTTCGACATTGGGCAGGGCGCGCCCGACGGTGGCCACCCGCAGTTCTATCGGATCGTCGGTACGGGTCTGGGTGATCACCGGTGAAGATTCGGTCTGGCCGTAGGCGATGGTGATCTCGTTTGCGTTCATGTCGCGAATCACACGCTTCATAACTTCAATGGGACAGGGGCTGCCGGCCATGATTCCGGTACGCAGGGTGGAAAGATCGTAATTCCTGAAGTTGGGATGCTCAAGCTCGGCGATAAACATGGTCGGGACACCGTGGACGGCAGTACATTTTTCAGCCTCGATGGTTTTCAGAACTTGTTCAGGGTTGAACGTCTCCACCGGCACCATAGCCGTTCCATGGGTGACACAGGCCATAACTGCAAGCACGCAGCCGAAGCAGTGGAAAAACGGCACGGGGATGCAGAGTCGGTCGTTTTCGGTGAACTTCATGCACTCGCCGATCTGGAAGCCGTTGTTGATGATGTTGTCGTGGGTCAGCATCACTCCCTTGGGAAACCCTGTGGTTCCCGAGGTGTACTGCATATTGATGACTTCGAAGCGGTCAAGGCTGTTCTTGACTGCATCGAGTTCATCGTCAGAGATATCGCGACCCATGTTTTCCAGCTCATTATATGCCAGCATGCCGTCGGGAGTCCCTTCCCCCAGGAAAACGGCGTGTTTCAGAAAGGGCAGTTTCGCACTTTCCAACGCACCTGCAGCGGTTCCCTTGAGTTCAGGAACCACCGTATAGAGAGTTTCCACATAATCGGTATCCTTGAAGCCCTCCCCCAGAAACAGCGCCTTGGCATCCGACTGGTTGAGCACATATTCCAACTCGGCCGACTTATAGTTGGTATTGACCGTGACCAGTACTGAACCGATTTTGGCCGTGGCAAACTGCAGAATCACCCATTGGGGGACATTCGTGGCCCAGATGGCGACATGATCTCCTTTCTGGATCCCCATGCGAAGAAGGCCCTTAGCGACACGATCGGTCAATGCGTCGAATTCGCGATAAGTCAAACGCAGACCGCGATCAGGATAAACCAGGGCGTCATGCTCGGGGAAACGGCGGGCGATATCGGCAAGCAGGGAGCCCATAGTGAAAGCGAGAGATTGTGCCATATTGAAACCTCCATTTTTTAAACAGTACTAAATTTTTGGGGTGCCCAAAAAAATGTTAAACAATGTAAAAAACTGATATTTAAAGAGAATTTTTGATAACACGGATTTTGTTTTTCAGTCAATTCAAACCTTATGCTCTTACTCCATAGACTCGGTAGAAATGAAGCCTAGCATCGCTGCACATTTTTTAGGCAAAAAGCTGAATGTCTCGTTCCGGGGGCGTTGGCCACGACTGTCCTGAATTTTTTCACAGTGCTATCCACAGGAACTGTGAAAACAAAGGAGGAACAGCTTTAAATCATTAAGTTTCAGCATCTTACATGTATTGACGACCAAGTGGCATTGGCGTGGACAGCGACACCGCTGACAACCGATAATCAAGGGCGGGCTAAAAAGAGTGAGCGAAGAAAGGAGGACTGTACCAGAAAATAATCGACTCAAAGAGGTTGAGGTACCGGCTTCTGCAAAAGAAACACAGATCCAGTCAGGTGGCGCTGGTTGTCTCGGACAGATGGCGGGAAACAAACCTTTCAAGCTGCGTCATTTCCGCCAGGGACAGGTCGATGAACTCACACCCCATACCCACAGGAAGCTCAGGTTTCAGAACCCATTCGGGATGATTGACCCAGGCCACACGGGCCGTAAAGGTTGCCTGCTTGCCCTGATGTTTTCCCAGGTCTGGGAAAACAAGCTCAATGAGGCTGTCGCGGGGATAAAGTGCTTCCGCTTGCAGAAACAACCCTCCCGTTCCGAGGTTAACAGTGATCCCCTGACAGAAATCACCATGGGGAAGGTGGCGAAAGCGGATTTTAAGTTCGATGGAAGCGCGCGGAGCCAGACGCCCCGGGTCGGGAAGCCCCAGGAGCCTGCGAACCGTTGCCAGCAGTGGATCGGGCGCGGTGGTCAGCGGCAGAATCGCATCGGCGCCACTGTCACGGCAGCGCTCTTCATCCTCTATTTTCGGCGGCGCAAGCAGAATGATTCGGGTTCGCTGCAGTAAAAAATCATTTTTGACACGGCGGCAGCAGGAATCGCCCCCCCACGGAGGGAGATTAACCTCTATTACGGCAAGATCCGGCGCATCTTCTTCAATGATGGCATAGGCTTCGCGGCTATCGCTGCAAAGGGTGGTTTTGAATTCATCGCGACGGTAAAAACCGCGGGACAGACCAAGTTTGTGAGGATCGGAAACCGCAAAAAGGATCTTCTTGGGCATAATTACCACCACTTATTTGGGAAAAATCGATCTCTTGGCTTCACTGGGCACAATCGGACGGATCACCCTTGAGTTTGGCCAGTGCATGAGGCAGTGCCGGTAGAATCACCTCGAAATTTTCCCGCACCGCCTTTGGACTTCCAGGTAGATTGACAATCAAAGTCTGTCCGCGGACCCCGACAAGGGCGCGTGAGAGCATGGCATGCGGGGTCTTGGCCAGGCTGGCGGCGCGCATGGCTTCGGCCATGCCGGGAATTTCATAATCAAGAACCTGCTGTGTCGCCTGTGGCGTCACATCACGGGGAGAAACACCGGTCCCGCCGGTGGTCAGGATCAGGTCGAGCTCTCCGCAATCACACCACTCCATCAGCCGTGCCGTGATAAGATCCGCTTCATCGGCAATGATCTCATAATGATCGACCGTCCCGAGAGAGGCCGACATCTGGTGCAGGATACGACCGCTCTCATCCTCGCGCTCGCCACGGGCGCCTTTGTCGGACAGAGTCAGGATTGCGATGCGAAAAGCAGTCATCAGGAGACAGCCTCCGTGGTGCCGTCACCGATCTTGATTACTTTCACCCGATCCTGCCGTGCGATCTCTCCCCCCTCGCGGACGACCGCAAAAATGCCCTCCTTGGGCATGACGCAGTCGCCGGCCTGATAATAAATGGCACAGCGCTCATGGCAGATCTTGCCGATCTGAGTGATCTCCAGCACGGCCGTTTCGCCCACTTGAAGCAAGCTCCCCAAAGGCAATGCGCAAAGATCAAGTCCTTCGGTAGTCAGATTTTCCGCAAAATCCCCAGGCCCCACATCAAGACCCGCGGCACGCATTTTATCGATGCTCTCCATGGCCAGCAGACTAACCTGACGATGCCAGTCTCCCCCATGCCCATCGCCTTCAACCCCGAATCCGGGGACCAGTACGCCCTGCCCTACGTCTTTTTTACGCTGCCCCTTGCCGGGGCTGGTACAAACGGCGATCAACTTTCCCTGTTGCATGAAATGCTCCTGTAAAACGGTACTCAGCGCCCCTTTTCTTTGCCCATCAGCATTCTTCGCGCGCTGTTGACGATAACCTGCGAAACATTACGGCTTTTTGAGAGCTGTTTCAATTCTTTTTCAGTAAAAGCCGACATGAAGCGTAAAGCCTTCGGCAGAGGGGTGCGAGGATGAATGGCCAGGGCTTTTTTAATTTCGTTGTTCTTGACCCATTCGGTATTGAGCAGAACGATCCGAATCAGGTCGTCACTGGCACTGCGGTTGCGGGTCACAGCGAGCACCTCGCCATCGGTGATGCGGGGATTTTTAAGCACGGCCGAAGAGACCAGCTTATTGGCGTCGCGCAGAAGGATCGATCTCCACTCCTTGTCGCCGGTCAACGCCATCTTGATCTTTTCAGAAACCGACAAATCCAACGACATCTGGTATTTGGACTGATTGATCTCACTGGACTCTGAAATGTCATCTTCCCGGCTATCTTCTGACGCCCTGTCTTTGTCCCCCTCGCTTTTGTCATCTTCACAATGTTCTGCAGATTTTTCGGCCTGCAAACTGCTCTCCCCTCCCCTCCCAGCCGATATCCTGTCTTTAATGCCCTTGCCTGCCCTGGGATTGTCCGCAATGGCTTCAAGAAGACCAGGGGCTGAAACACTGTATTTTTCGTCCTCAAGCAACAGTGAAAGTGTTTGTTCCCCTGCCTCACGGGCGAGAAAAAGAAGCGTGCGGTCTGAAACCCCCGGATTCTTAATCACGGAGGCCATGCAGTCCGCATCGTCATATCGAAGGCGGACAATGAGATGCAAAACCTTGGGAGGCGTGGCTTCATCACTCAAAAGTGAGTGTAAATGAACGACAGGAAGTTTTTTCAACGTGAGCAGAGCATGCTTGCGGATTTCTTCATCCTGTCCGAAAGCCAGGAAAACCAAGGCATAGGCAAGATCAGGCAGGGGATGCCGGGCCTTAGCGACCTCCAGGCGCTGAGTACGCGAAGAGCCGGGACCGATCTGCGCAGCGACCTGCGGGCTGACACGCAGGCGCAACCGTTCACCCTTTTCCATCGTCTCGACCGCCTGGGTTCAGCGCATTTTGACGATGAGAGTCTCCAACCCGGCATCATCCGCCTTTTGGGCGGCTGATCTGGCCTCGGCAAAGGACTCAAACGGACCGAACCGCAGAATCGACAGTTGAACATCGACGCTGGTCCGTTCGGCCTCAACATGGACTCCAGCCTCTGCAAGGCGCTGCGAGAGCCGATCGGCACGTTCTTCACTGCGGAAGGAGCCGGCATAAACCACCATCAGATCTCCGTCTTTGACGAAAAAAGGCTTTGCTCCGAGTTCTGTCAACCGAGCGATTTGTGTTTCTCCCTGGTTGGGGAAAAAGGTTCCGACCCGCAGCCGGATCATGCGGATTGGGCGTCGAGTTTCGAGAACCGAGGTTTCAAAGCCAAGATCATGCAGTTTCTTCTGGTCGGCGGCCAGATGTGCAGCGACACTGTAGGCGCCGACCTGGACCATGTAGGCTCCCTTGGCGACAGCCTTCTCACTGTCCTTTCCGGAAGAAACCGCTTGTTCTGATGCCGGTTTGGACTGCCCGGGTTCAGCGGCAGGACCGGGATCGGAATCATGCAAAAGGGCGGCGGTCTTGGCATCTTCGGAACCTTTTTTCGGGGCCTCATCCTGAACATTCTCCCGAACAGAAGAATCCGATTCTTCGCTCGCAATCGGCCCTGATTCCTCTTTCGTGGTCGAGGAGGCTGCATCTTTTTTTTCTTCCACAGCGTTACCCTCCGCCGCATCCGTAATCGGGATGGCCTGCGGTTGGTTTTTCGCAGCGGGACGGGGGATGGCTTGTTTTTGAACGGCAGGCTTCTCGGTGCCGTCCTGCTTGTTTACCGGGGGTTCGGTTTGATCAGAGGGGGAGGATGCATCCTCAGGTGCCGTAACTGTCTTTGATTGCGTTTGCGGTTTTTGGGAGACTTCTTTCTCGCGATTGGGGATGGGGCGGGTCTCTCTTTGGGCAACAGAGTCGCCCGACACTCCAGAAGAATTCAAAGACTGCTGGGGCGCAAAATAGACAAACCAGGCGACGGCGGCCAGGACGACCAGCAGAAGCACAAGCACAAGCAGAAGCGGGCGCACGGATCGTCCCTGCGGAGGAGGCGAAACAGGCTCGTTGGGCACATCCCCGCTGTGGGCCTGAACGTCTTTTTCCTGTTGCGTATCCTGTTGTGCGGATTCTGTCTGACGATCGATCTCTTTTTTCACATCATCCTTGCCAGTCATCCGGATTGATCCTCCTGATATCGCGCCATACCCCATTGCAGAAAAGACCGGAGATCGGTCCGGCGGCAGGAAAAACCGGCCGCCGGACGTCCGGGAGACACATTGGGGTGACAGTTTTCGGCCCGCTATTCGGCCTTTTTCAGATCCGCAAGTATCTTTGCGGTCAAATGAGGCGGCACCTCTTCGTAGTGACTGAATTCCATGGTGAACATTCCGCGATCAGAGGTCATCGACCTCAATTCCGGTGCGTAACGCAACACCTCGGCCATGGGGACCTGAACACGAATCATCTGGCTGCCGGCCTTGGGCTCAACACCCAACACCTTGCCTCGGCGAGAGTTCATATCGCCGATGACATCTCCCATGCAATCATCGGGCACGCTAATCTCCATGGCCATGACCGGCTCCAGCAGCACCGGCTTGCATTCCTCCATCGCCTTCTTGAACGCCATGGATCCTGCAACCTTGAAAGCCATCTCCGACGAATCCACCGAGTGGTGGGAGCCGTCAACCAGCGTCACCTTGAAATCAACGACCGGGAAGCCCGCCAGAACACCGCGGTGGGACGCTTCCTGAATCCCCTTGTCGACTGCAGGGATATACTGCCTGGGCACAACTCCGCCGACGATTTTATCCACGAATTCATAACCTTCGCCGCGCGGCAGGGGCTCCATTTCAATCCAGACATCCCCGAACTGTCCGCGCCCACCGGACTGCTTTTTATATTTGCCCTGAACCTTGGTGCGCCCGGTGATTGTTTCACGATAAGGCACCTTGGGCTCAAGCAATTCAACTTCCACGCCAAATTTCCGTTTGAGCTTTTCCACGGCAACTTCCAGGTGGACCTGGCCCATGCCGGAGATGATCATCTCTCGCGTATCCTCATCACGGACCAGGTTGAGAGTCGGATCTTCATCCATCAGTTTGTGCAGGGCGGTGCTGAGTTTATCTTCATCCCCCTTGCTCTTGGTGCGCAGCGCAAAGGAGATGACCGGTTTGAGAGGCATGGGGCTTTCAAAGACGATCGGCTTGCTTTCATCGCACAGGGTGTCGCCGGTCGCGGTCACCTTGAGTTTGGGGATTGCGACAATATCGCCCGCGACGGCAAGGGACAGGGACTTATGCTTTTTGCCCTCCATCTCGTAAATATTGCCGACCCGCTCGGTGGCATCTTTATTGGGATTATAGACAGATGAGTCGGGCTTGAGACTGCCGGAGTAGACCCGTAGAAGAGTCAGCTTGCCGGTAAAAGGATCACTGATGGTTTTAAACACCATGGCCGAAAAAGGCTCATCCTCGTCCGGGCGACGGACCTCGTCGTCGCCGCTGAGAGGGTGACGACCATGCTGCTCGCCTTTATCGAGGGGCGACGGCAGACAATGAAGGATGTAATCGAGAAGTTGGCGGATGCCGATATTGGCGGTGGCGCTGCCGCACAGAACGGGGGTAAAAACTCCCGTCAGGGTCCCCTCGCGCAGCCCGCGCAGAAGATCCTCTACGCTGAGGTCTTCATTCTCAAGGTATTTTTCCATCAGTTCGTCATCGGCATCGGCAACCGCTTCGAGCAGAAGAACACGCAGCCGCTGTGCCTCGTCCAGCAGATCACCAGGGATATCCTGCTCTTCATAGGTTCCCTTCTCGTCAAACTGAAAAAGACGGGCCTTCATACGCACCAGGTCGATCACGCCTTTGAAGTCTTCCTCAGCGCCGATCGGCATGGTCACCGCGACCGGGCGGTTGTTGAGAGCCGCAGCCATGTCGTCGAGAGCCCGCAGGAAATTGGCCCGCTCGCGGTCCATCTTGTTGACGAAGGCGATGCGCGGCACCTCGAACTCGTCACACCAGTCCCATATCTGGCGCGTCTGGGCCTTGACCCCTGAAATGGCGGATACAATAACGACTGCACCGCCTAATATACGCAGGCAGTTGCGGGTATCGTGCAGAAAATTGGAGTAGCCGGGAGTATCGACCAGGTGCAGGCTGTAGCCCTGCCAGTCACAGTGATGAAGGCTGGAACTCAGGGTAATGCCTCGCTTGATCTCTTCGGGCTCGAAATCCATGTTCGAGGAACCGTCATCGACGCGCCCCAAACGATCGACCATTCCCGTGTCGAACAGCATGGCCTCTACCAACGAGGTCTTGCCCGCCCCTCCGTGCGCGACAATTCCAAGGTTTCTCAGCTTCGAGATGTCGTACTTTCCCATGGCTTCTCCTTTCAATTCCATTCAGTGGCGACCGACTGTCGCATGGCAATCCGCGGAAAAACACCCAGCAGGGCTAACGCCCTTATGATTTTTCACCTGAATCCGTTCACAACCTCCCGAGAATACTGGCTTTAAAGATGTTAATGGCATTTAAGTCTATCACCGCACCGGGGACCTGTCAAAACCGAGCCGGTGCCGTTCATGGATAATGCGCAATCCCTCAAGAGTAAGGTCCGCCGAAACCTCGTCGATGGTGGTCGAACTTTCGGCGACCAGGGGGGCAAGACCTCCGGTTGCAATCACCAGCGGGTCTTCACCACATTCAGCCTTCATGCGCTCAACGATTCCGTCCACAAGGCCGACATAGCCGTAAAATATGCCTGCCTGCATGCTGGAAACCGTATTTTTCCCGATGACGTGAGGAGGCCGGACAATATCCACACGGGGCAGTTTGCTGGCGCGCTGATGCAGGGCCTCAGCTGCAATGCCGATTCCCGGCGCAATTGCTCCCCCCTGGTAATTCCCCTGTGCGCAAATGTAATCGAACGTGGTGGCCGTGCCGAAATCCACGATGATCAGGGCGCGGTGATACCGTTCATAGGCGGCCACACCATTGACAACCCGGTCCGCCCCCACCTCCGAGGGATGATCATAGCAGATCGGCATGCCGGTGCGGGTGTCGGCCTCGACCACCAGCGGGACATGTTTGAAATACCGGCGGCACAGGGATTCAAATGTCACCAGCACAGGGGGAACCACGCAGGAGATGATCACATCTTCAACCTGGTCAAATCTCACCTGCGCCAGGGCAAAGAGATCATGGATGACCACCGCGTACTCATCGACCGTGCGGGACTTGTCCGTAGTGATGCGCCAGTCGTGCAACAACTGCCGGTCGCGGTACAACCCCAGAACGGTATTGGTATTGCCGATATCGATCGCAAAGAGCATATCGCTTATCCTGTTTCATCGTCGCTGGGGCGTACATCCCCGGAATAGATTTTCTCCAGAGTTCCCCCGGCATCCAACAGCAGGGCGCCGGTTTGATCGAGCCCGGCAAAACGACCTCGAATACGATCTGTGCCGCGATCAACCTCCACCACCCGCCCCTGCCAGCAGCACAGAGATTCCCACTGCTGCAAAATGGGTTCAAACCCTTCGTTGAGGTACTGGTGATAGAGCTGCTCAAGCTTTTCGAAGAGATGACGCGCCAGTGCGGCGCGCGGCCATTTGCGGCCGGAGGAGAGAAAAAGAGAAGTGGCGGGATAACGCAGATCGGTCGGGAACTGGGAGGCGGTCATATTGACGTTGAGACCGATACCGAGCACCACGGAATGAACACGCTCGCTTTCGGCGCTCATCTCGTTGAGAAGTCCCCCAACCTTGCAATCATCGATCAGGATGTCGTTCGGCCACTTGACACGGGCGTCCAGCCCCGAGAAGGAATTGATCGCCTGCGCCACCGCCACTGCCGAAACGAAGGTCAGCTGCGGAGCTCGATGAGGAGCGATGGGAGGGCGCAGCACGATGGAAGCGTAAAGATTGACGCCGGCAGGGGAGGCCCAGCGGCGGCCGAGGCGACCCTTTCCTGAGCTCTGCGCATCGGCAATTACGACCGTGCCGTCAGCCGCCCCCTCTTCCCCCATCAGCATGGCCTGGTGGTTGGTAGAGTCGACCTGATCAAACGCATACACATTTCGGGCGATAAAGCGCGTGTGCAGGCCGTTTTGAATCTCTGTCGGAGACAGAAGATCCGGCACCTGCACCAGCTGGTAACCCCGCCCGCTCGCCGCCCTGATTTCATAGCCGTGGCTGCGAAGCGCCTTGATGTGTTTCCATATTGCAGTACGCGAAATCCCCAGACGACGACTTAATTCCTCCCCCGAAATGCACCCGTCGGCATGGCGCAGCAGAGAAAGGACTTCTTCCTGGGCAGTGTGTCTGGAATCGTGCATAGACTCCGAACCGATAATTAGGATTTCAGAAAAATTTTACAGAGGCGGATAGTTCGGTCTCAAAAAATCGGGCATCTCAAATCAGCTTCAGACCTCGCTGTCGAACAGCATGGAGATATCGACAGCGCGATAGGAATGGGTTAACGCGCCCACGGAAATCAGGTTGACGCCGGTTTGAGCAATGCCCTGCACCCGGTTCAGGTCAACGCCTCCCGAGGCTTCGGTCAGGGTACGCCCGGCGACCAGATCAACCGCCTTGCGCAAGGTGTCGTTGTCCATATTGTCAAGCAGGATGATATCGGCACCGGCTTCGAGCGCTTCACGGACCTCGTCCAGATTGCGCGTCTCGATTTCAATTTTATGGATATGAGACAGCCTTCTGCGGGCGCGCTGCACTGCAGCGGAGATACCGCCGGCCGCCGCGATGTGATTTTCCTTGATCAAAACGCCATCATAGAGAGCATAGCGATGATTGCGCCCGCCGCCGACGCGAACCGCATATTTTTCCAGAACGCGTAGGCCAGGGGTGGTTTTGCGGGTATCGACAATCTGCGCCTCGGTTCCCTCCACTGCCGCGACAAAGTGGGCCGTCATAGTCGCAATGCCGCTCATGCGCTGCAGGAGATTCAGGGCGACCCGCTCTGCCTGCAGCAGACTGGCGGCAGGCCCGGAGACCTGTGCCAGCTCGTCGCCGATCTTGAGTTCATCACCATCCTGATGACGGGCCGTGAATTTGATGGAAGAATCCACCATGGCAAAAACGCGACGTGCCACATCAAGCCCTGCCAGGGTGAAAGGCTCTTTTGCCACAAGGCGCGCCTGGCCCTGGGTTTCCGGAGCAATGGTCGCTTCAGTGGTCAGATCACCTGCACCGATATCCTCGGCCAGAGCAGTGTGGATTATGCGATCGACTTCGAACATGAAAAACTCCATAAAGTTATATAAAAACAATTCCTTATAGCATACCACCCCCCCCCTCGCAACGCAAAAAACAACCGGTTTTCAACGGCTATACCCCGGTTGTCCCATAGACGGGGACCACACGACATACCATTGTATACGCGCATCTATTCACCTCGTGGAGTCACAGCTCCCATGACGCGGGTGTTTGGCGCCAGGGAGGGCGCCAATCAAACGGCCAGGGAGGGCGAAAAGTGGCTCTCGTCATGGGAGTTGCGACTCCATGCTGAATGGTTACGTATACGCTTTACTTTTGAAAGAAAGGTTGTTAAAAACATACAACAAATCGCATGAAAAGCATTTGAACGGCACAGCAGCAGCTCAGGGCTGAAAAAAGCCAGGATTTGCTGAATCGATACGGCGCAAAAACCTCAGCGATCGGGGATATTTATGAAGAACCGCAACGAATTGATCTGCCCCAACTGTTTCGGCTCTGAGCACCGAGAGGTGCTGGCCACCGCCACTTCACGCAATGTGGTGCGCGACGGGGCCGCGACTGACCCGGACAGGCACATCCGCCCGGCGCGCAGCGACCGGGAAGGCACTTTGCACAAGATGTTCTGCAGTCGTTGCGGTCATGAAATCAAGCGCGGGGGGAATCGGGTCTGAAACGATTCCCCCTTTGGCTTTGTACGTGATCTTGCACTTAGTTTTTTTGCCAGGAGTTCGGTATGAAAAAGTTCGCCCGTTGGGGTGTTTTACTGTTGTGCCTGCTTGCAACGGGGTGCGTAGGCAAAAGCACATACCAGTCTAAAGTCGAAGAGGCCACGGAACTCAGTACCCGCATTGCTGACCTGCAGGCCCGGATGGAGCAGTTGGAGGAAGACAGGCGGGAAGCTCTCAACCAGAACAGCACTCTTGAGCGCAAACTTGCCGACGCCCTTGAAAAAAAATCCTCCCTCAATCAGGATCTTCTGCGCGCCCGCGCCAATCTCGATCGCAGCGAAAAAGCTCTCAATGCAAAGGATGCGGAGACCGGCAGGATCATCAGCGAAATGCGCACCCGGGTGGATGAACTCGAAATTCGCAATCGCGAACTGAGCCGCGAGGTGGAGAGAGAGCGACTTGCGCGACAGGCCCGTCTGGCTCAGATGAAAAGCACCTACGATGAACTTGTCGATAAGCTTGAAAATGAGATTGAACGCGGCGAGATCACCATTTCAGAACTGCAGGGTAAGCTGACGGTCAATATGGTCGAGCGCATCCTGTTTGATTCGGGCAAAGCGGATATCAAGGACAAAGGGCTTGAGGTCCTGTCACGGGTGGGGCAAATCCTGGCGGAGTCCACTGACCGGGACATCCGCGTTGAGGGGCACACCGACAATATCCCCATCAGCCCTCGCCTGCAGGAGAAATTCCCTACCAACTGGGAGCTTTCCACCGCACGCGCCACCAATGTCGTGCACTTTCTTCAGAAAACCAGCAAGATCGCACCGGAGCGCCTGGTCAGTTGCGGCTACGGACCCTATCGCCCGGTGGAAAGCAACGACACCGCCGAAGGGCGCACCCAGAACCGTCGTATCCAGATCGTGCTGGCCCCCGCCGAACCGGGCGACTCATCCCCGTAACTTCACCCGTACCCAAAGGGATCAGCGTAGCAGCCTTAGCAGGTAAACAAAGGTTCCACCAACGGAAACACTGGCCAGAATATTTCCCAGGTGGCTTACCACGCTTGAGAACTGATAGCGAAACGGGTATTCCCCGGCCAACGTCTGCAGGTCGTACACCTGGATGTACAGGGCGGCACCTTTCCAAAGAAAAAGACAGACAAAGACCCCCATGAATGCCACGAAACCGCGGGCAATCGGCGTATCTTTGACGTTAAGATAGATTTTGCGCAGCATATCGATATTGATGATCGACAAAAAGACCCAGTTGGCATTTTCGATTATGCGGATGACCTCAAGGGTACGGGAGGAAGGCTCCGGATTAATAGCGACAAAAATCACCGATCCCAGAATCACCAGTGCAGTCCCCATGAAGACATATCTTCGCCGCCCCTCAAGTTCCAGGGTGCGGGAAAAGAGGTAATATTCCATAAAACCGTGCGTCATGACCATGATGGCGATGGTACCGATAATCGACCCAAGAGCCTGGACCCTGGGCAGATCGGCTCCAGGAAGAAAGGGGATCGCTGTAGGGATCACCACGCCGACCAGTATCAGAAAAAAGCCCAGCGAAATGCTGGTCCATACCCGGGCGCTGCCCAAGCTGAAATAAAAAGAGACGATTCCTGCAATCAGCCAGAGACCGAGTTGCAACAGGCTCAAATCCATCGGCTACATCCTCCTGAAAAAAATACCGGTCCTTTAATTCCTCGCACCGGGATTATCACAAATCCTTCTGCAGGCAGGCTTTAACTCCGCCTTTCATCTCTTCAAGCATTCGATTGACGGCATTGGACCCGGCCAGCATGCGCGCGGCCTTATTGAATTTGACGTAAAAATCAACCAGCGAAGCCTCCGTCATCGGTCCCTCGCTCTTGACGGTGCGTTCAAATTCCTTGTCCGCCAACCCTGCGCCGGTTTTCCCCAGATACTTCTGTGCTGTTTCGCACAGGAAAAGCTGAACGTTTCTGCGCCGCTGGCGGTCGCGCTCTTCACTGATCCGCCCCTGCTGCTCCTCGATCTTGCGCAGCGTTTCCTGCTGACGCGTTCGCGCACCCTGCCACAGGGAAGTGAGATCGACCGACTGTTGAAGATCCGTCAGCATCAGCTCTTCAAGATTTTTGGTCGTCAGAACGTCGATCTTGGCGCCGGGGAGCTTGGCAATGGACATGGAAGCGTCGGCAGTCGTTTCAATCCCCGTTGAACCGTCGCGAAAAAACCCAAGGGGATGGCCCTGGTCATAGAAAATCAATGCAATACGGTCACCGGCGTAAATCCGCAGGCAGCCATTCATGCGTTTTTCTTTAATGCGGGCAAGAAGCGCCTTGATGTCAATAAGCTTCAGGTCCTGCCCCTGATACAGCAGCTCACCATGAAGAAGGGCGTGAATGCTCAGAGCGACCTCGGGTGCCAGCTTGTAGATGTCAAGCCGTGCATCTCCCTGCTGAGACTCATCAAAAATGCGCCCGATGGCATCTTCGGCGACCGATCGCTCGCCGTGCCCCTCGAACAGGGCGCTGACAAGTTTGCCCTTCTCATAAATCAGAATCCCGGTCCCTGATCCCGTTTCGAACCGCAGATAGCCGGTGAAGCGGCCGGCCTGCAATTTTTTAAAAGCCCCCGGCAGATCGATGCGTGCGGGATTGAGGCTTTCCTTGACCGGGTTTCCACGTGGCAATAGAATCATGCGACTAATCTCTCCCGATGTGGAATGAATTCAATGACATGCTTTTTCAGACAATCAGACACTCTTCGCACCTCGGTCACCCCCTGGTCCACTGTCGAAATTGTCGGCGAAGCCGACAGAAATCTCTGTATCCCCGGGCGGTAAGAAACGCCTCCGGCCTTTCCCCTCCATCCGCCAGAAAAATCCGCACCGCAGGCAGTTCCTGCATCAGGCGCCCGGTCATATTGGAAAACACCCGGGCCATCTCTGCGTCGCCCGGCACAGCATGGCAGGTCTCCGGCGCGCCCTCTTCATCCAGAGCCTGCAGAGAGAGAACCAGACCAGGACTCCAGCCCGGCTCATTCTTCGTCAGCGCCAGGAGATTGCTGTCCAGAACGGAAAGATCAACTCCAACATTCTCTGCCAGCTCTTCCATGCAGGAATGGTGGATGAAGCCGTGGCGTCTGCGAGCGGTGTCTTCCCAGTACCACAGACGAGCTGATTCATCAGTATCCAATCCGCACCACGGGCATTGCGGTTGAAACCGGGCAGCCCGGGTACGAGAGAGAAGCTCCTGTCGGCGGGTTCCCGGCGGCTTTCCGTTCGCAACCTCCTTTGGCCGGTCGTAGCGATCGAGAACAAACGCGGCCAGTTCGCGAAATCCCCGCTGAAACGGCCCTGCAGGCAAGCGGTGCATCACCGAGCAAAAGGGGTTCGCGGGGGAGGTGTTTTCTGCAAGGTCGAAAGCGTGCTCCAGCGCCAGCGGGGTCACAGGGAAGCCGAACTCTTCCGCATAGGAAGCGAGATATTCCTGCCACCCGGCATCGCCTCCGCCAGGCGTCTGCGCTTCAACCTGATTGGGCAGCAGCCACAGAGCTTCACGCTGAAGGCCGGCCTCTCTCGCCGCTGCGACCAAAACAGACAGATCCCGCCAGGGACGGTGTCCGCAAAGAGGCGCCAGCACGAGGTTGCACGCTTCGAGGACCCGGCGGGTGGCGTCCTGCAGCCCGGAGGCGGTGTCAAATATGAGGATCCCTTCCGCCGAGGAGCGTGTCAGAGTGCGGCGCAGTTCTCCCCTTTCGATGGAGTAAAAATCCCCTCCGTTTTCTCCGGCTAAAAACTGAACGCCGTACTGACCCAGATGAGCCGCCTCGGCAAAGGAGCTGCCGGAGAAAAGATCGCCGCCGCCGCAAAGCCCTTCTCCACTGATGGATAAAAAATCCGCGACGTTGAAGTGGGGGTCGAGGGAGATCAGGGTCACCGGCAGATCTTCCCTAAATGCTTTGAGATAGATGGCGAGGTTGAGCGCTATGGTGCTCTTTCCCACCCCCGGTGTGATTCCGGCAACCGCGATCGCAAAAACCGGCGAAGAAGACTTCGAGGGGTCGCCGCACTCTCGGCTCATCCGGCTGCCTCGACGTCGAGATCCGCCCACCGTTCGTAAAGCTCGTCCAGTTCACGGCGCAGCTCTTCATGACGGTCGGCCGCCTCGCGTGCAGCCTGCGGATCGTTGAACACTTCCGGACGCGCCATCCGCTCTTCCAGGTCCGCCAGTTCCGATTCGTGGTTTTCAATTTTTTCCTGGATCTCTTCAAGATCTTTCTGTCGGCGGCGTTCCAGCCGTTTGGCTTCTTTTCGCTCGGCATGGGAAAGGGTACGCTCTTCGGAATCGGCTGGAGAGGTTGCGGGAGACGCTTTCCTACCCTCGATATGTTCAACCCGCTCACGGCTGTGACTGTTATCGCCCTGCCGCTCCTTGAAACGCAGAAAATCCTCGTAGTTGCCGGGGTGACTCAACAATTTCCCCCGCCCTACCTCCACGACCCGGGTCGCCAGATCATCGACGAAGTAACGATCATGCGATACGAAAACCAGCGTCCCCCGATAATGGTGCAAGGCATCGAGCAAAACCTCTTTGGACTGCAGGTCGAGGTGGTTGGTCGGCTCGTCCAGCAAAAGCAGGTTGGCGGGATGAAGCAGCATTCCGGCCAGGGCGAGGCGGTTGCGCTCTCCACCGGAGAGGACGCCGACTTTTTTCTGAACGTCGTCGCCGGAGAACAGAAAAGACCCCAGCACGTCGCGTACCCGCGGCACCATTTCAAAAGGAGCGGCGGCGGTGATTTCCTCGAGGACGGTCCGGTGCGGATTGAGGACCTTGGCCTGATCCTGGGCGAAATAACTCAGTTTGAGGTTATGGCCGGACACGCGCTGCCCCTGCCACGGCTCTTCCTGCCCTGCCAGAATGCGCATCAGGGTTGACTTGCCGGCACCGTTGGGCCCGACAAGGGCCACTCTTTCCCCCCGTTCAATATTCAGGTCAACACCGTCAAGCACCACCAGGTCGTCATAGCCATGCCGCACCCCTTCCAGGGTCAGGGCCAATCGCCCGCCTTTGGGCGGATCGGGGAAGCGAAAGGAGATGCGCTTGCGAACCGGCGGCACTTCGATCCGCTCGATTTTCTCCAATTGCTTGACCCGGCTCTGGACCAGGGAGGCCTTGTTGGCCTGGTAGCGAAAGCGGCTGATGAACGCTTCGATGCGGGCGATCTCCTCGTCCTGGCGTTTCTTTGCCTCCCGCAAGGCGGCCACATGCTCATCACGCGCCCTGAGATAGTGACTGTAGCTGCCGGGGTATTCGGTGAGGCGCCCATTCCAGATCTCAACAATTCGATTGACGACGCGGTCCAGGAAGAATCGATCATGGGAAACCAGAACGACGGCGAACGGGTAGTTGGAAAGATAATCTTCAAGCCAGTCGCGGGCAGGTAGATCCAGATGATTGGTCGGTTCGTCAAGCAGCAGTAGATTGGGACGCCGCAGCAGCAGCTTGGCCAGGCCGATGCGCATCTGCCAACCGCCGGAGAACTGCTCACAGGGTTTTGTCCAGTCTTCTTCGGCAAAGCCCAAGCCGTGGAGCACCTTTCCGATTTCAGCCTCCATGGTGTAGCCACCGCGCTGGTGAAAAAGCTCCTGCAGCTGGGAGTACCTCTCAAGGTCGCGCGCTTCGTTGCGGGCCGCAATATCGCGTTCGAGATGTTTCATCTCGCGCTCCATGGCCGTGATCTCATACAGCGCACTGCGAACCTCTTCAAAAAGCACAAGACCGGAATGCTCAAGCCCATCCTGGGGAAGGTAGCCGATCGTGGTGTCACGTGCCATCTGCACCTGACCCTCATCGGCATCGACCTGCCCCGCCAACAGGCGAAGAAGGGTGGTCTTGCCTGCGCCGTTTTCCCCACAGAGCCCGATCCGGTCCTGCGGGCCGATGGTCCAGTCGATGCCGGCAAAGACAGCATGGTCGGCGAAATATTTTCGAACCTGTCGTAATTGATACATGGCCTTTTTTATAACACAGCCCCAGGATCTGGTGAAGCAGATAAAAAGACTGTCTTTTTCCGACTTTGCCCTATCCAAAGCGGCATCTCTCTGCTATATTCTTCAAAACTTGCCGGCTTGCGCCGACAGTTTGAAAAGAATTTCATAGACCCGTGCTCTGTACGAAGAGAACACGGCGACGTCTGAATAAAGAAAGATATAAAGCACCCCCCTTTTCCGCCCGGCGCCTCCGGAATACGATGGCTGCTGCGAAGGTTCCTCTATTATGGGACCATCGCCGGCATACCCCGTTGAGGCCGCCGCGCCATGACCTGCACCTCGCAACACTGGTGCGCGAACCCGTTTCGGAAGCGCGATTTTTCGCACTTTCAGAAGGAATGAAATGAATGAGTCGTAAAATGCTGATCAACGCCACCCATCCGGAGGAGCATCGGGTGGCTATTGTCGAGGACGGTTATCTGACTGAACTCGACATCGAAACTACAGCCAAGGAACAGACACGCGGAAACATCTACAAAGCAGCAGTCATAAGGGTTGAAAGCGGCTTGCAGGCCGCTTTTGTTGATTATGGCGGGGAACGCCTGGGGTTTCTGCAGATCAGCGAAATTCACCCCAGCCTTTACCCTCCTTCGCCCGGAGACGATCGGCGGGGGCGCCCCCGCATCAACGACATCCTGAGGCCGGGACAGGAGATTCTTGTCCAGGTGACCAAGGAAGAACGAGGCACCAAGGGTGCAGCGCTGACGACTTATCTTTCGCTGGCCGGCCGCTACATGGTGCTGATGCCGGAGAGCCCCACCAAAGGGGTTTCCCGAAAGATCGAGGAAGAGTCCGAGCGCAAGAAACTCAAAAAAGCCATGGCGGAGCTCGATCTGCCCGAGAACATGGGCTACATCGTGCGCACCGCAGGGATTGGCAAGGCGCCCGAGGAATTGCGTCGTGATTTCGAAAATCTGGTGGAGATCCATCGCGGCATCCAGGAACGTGCCCGCCAGGCCAAGGCTCCCTGCCTCATCTTTCGTGAATCCAACCTGATCATTCGCTGCATCCGCGATTACTTCACCGAAGAGACCGAAGAAGTTCTGATTGACGATCCGGTCATGTATGAAGCCGCCCGCGATTTTTTCCGCATGCTGATGCCGGACAAAGTAAAACTGGTCAAACTGCACCAGGAACGGCGCCCCATTTTCAGCCGCTATCAGATCGAAGAGCAGATCGAAACCATCAACCACAACAAGGTGAACCTGCCGTCGGGAGGGTCCATCGTTCTTGACACGACCGAAGCGCTGGTTGCGGTTGATGTCAACTCGGGCAAGATGTCCTCTGAACAGGGGATTGAAGCGACCGCCTACAAGACCAATCTGGAAGCCGCCGAAGAGACTGCCCGCCAACTGCGGCTGCGAGACCTGGCCGGCCTGATTGTCATCGACTTCATCGACATGCGCGATCGCAAGAACATCCGGGCCATTGAAAAAAAGATGCGTGATGCCCTCAAAAAGGACAAATCGCGCGTTACCGTCGGCCGCATCAGCCAATTCGGCCTTCTGGAAATGAGTCGCCAGCGCCTCAAGCCGAACCTGTCTGCCGCTTCATACCGGGTTTGCCCGCAGTGTCAGGGGCATGGGCAGATCAAAAGCGTTGAAACTCAGGGGTTGGCTTTTCTGCGACGCATTCAGGCCGCCTCGGCCGCAAAAGGCCAACTGCAGCGCATTGAGGGGCGCCTGCCACTGGAAGTGGCGGATTATCTCCTGAATATCAAGCGGGAAGAACTCAGTGAAATGGAGCGGCGCTATGACATGGAAATCATCCTGCATGGCCAGGCCGGAATGCTGCCCCATGAAGCCGAACTCAACACCATCCGTCGCGAAAAAGAGGAAACGTCCTCAGAGAATGGCGATATCGCGCCGATCAACCTGGTCTCCCAGGTCGACTCCGTTTTAAACGGCGGCAGCAACGAAAAAGATGAAGACCGTTCGGGCAAAGAGAGTGATGCTGCACCGGAAGAGGCTGCCGCCCCTGCGGCAGAAAACGCGTCGACGGAGCAGGCTCCCAAAAAGCGCCGTCGGCGGCGGCGGCGCAAAAAGCCCTCCACCAGTGAAGCCACCGGCACGGAGGCGGCCCAGGGCCCTGCGGAGCCCGTGCAAATGGAAAAGAAGGAAAAAGAAATCGCAGCTGAAAAAGAAGGCGAACCTGCCACCGATCAGCCTGCTGCGTCCACTGCTCCCCTTGTAGAAAAAGAGCCTGAAGCACCGCCAGTACCCAAGAGGTCTACGCTTCAGCGAACAGCACAAGGGGAAGAGGCGGCCCAGTCTGAAGCGAAGGCCGAGACAAAAGAGGAACCCAAAACGGCGCCACCACGAGCGCGCGCGCCTCGTCGCCGCAAACCCGCAAGACCTAAATCGGCAGAATCGCCGAGCGTGCAGACCAACTCTGCGGGTGAAGAACCCTTCGCGGACGAAACTGCCCCGAAGCCTCCCCAAAAGAGACCAGAGGCACCCCGGGAGCCGGCCGCTGCTCAATCCGAACAGAAACAGGAAACTCAACCGGAGCAAACACCGGAACCTGAAGCAAACGCTTCGGAAGCGGAAACCCAAGCGGCTGCACCGCGCAAACGCCGGGGACGTCCCAGGAAAACCGAGGCAAAAAAAGAACAGGAACAGGAAAAAGAAAAAACCGAGATGTCCCCTGCTCAAGGAGCGCCTCCGCAACAGGGCGCGGCAGAGGGAGAAGCCAGGGAAACAGAGGCCAAGCCTGCACCGCGCCGTCGTACAACGCGCAAGGCGTCAACCAGCACCAGAGTAACCGCCCGAAAGGCAGCTGAAAAAGCAGAAAACGCCGCAGAGCCCTCTGAAAGCCCGAAGAAAGAGACTTCGAAGGGTGGGGAACCTGAAGCCGAAGCCGCCGCCAAAAAGGCGACTTTGCCCCGGACGCGACGCACCCCAACGACACGAAAAACACCCGCGCGCACCAAGGCCACCGAAAAAAAGGCCGAGGCTGAGCCGGAACCCATGCCGGGAAAAGACGCAAGCGACAAGACGAGCCCGACAGAAACGGCTTCCAAGACTGAAAAGTCAACGGCTGCGAAAAAAACGCCCGCCGAACCTCGCACCCGGCGAACCGCGGCGCGCACCACCAAAACGGACAAAGCTTCTCAATCTGAATCTTCACCGGATAAGGACCAGGAAAACTCTGATCAATAAAGAAAACGCCGGAGGCGGTCGACCCGCCTCCGGCGTTTTATTTGTGACATGATTTTGAGTCCGCTATTTTTTTCTGAGGAACACAACCAGAGCCCCTTCGCCGCCGTATCGCTGAGGGGCTCTTCCCCATTCGGCCACCCATTTCCGGCCGTCGTCATCGAGAAAGCGCTCCATTTCACTGCGCAGAACCGGCTCACTTCCCGATCCGCGCCCCCGTCCGGTGATCAGTAACGCCACGCGAACATCCTGATAGACGCAATTATCGAGGAAATAAGCAACACGCTGGCGGGCCTGCTCACGATCCAAACCGTGAAGATCGATTTCAGCACCGGGAGTGAGGCGACCACGCACCAAGTCACGCATACGGCGCGGCAGGGCACGGGCCGGTTCTTCCGGAGGCAGCTCATCGCTGAAGGTGGCGTCCATCTGCCCCACAGCCTCAAGGAACAGAGAGTGGTCATCCTTTGGCTGCTGGACCGCACCATCTTCCACGACCCGGTCGTTTATCCCATCCGATTGATCCGGGGTCGATGCAACCCTACAACCCTTTTTAAAAGGCTTGACGCCCAGCGAAACCATCTCCTCAAGGAAGTCAAGCCCTTCACTCGGGGCGCGTCCGGGAGGGGGATCTGCGGGAGCGGGCTTGCCGGCAGCAGGCCCTGGCCCCTTGTCGTCAGCGAGATTGCAGCCCTTCAATGCACTGAAAGGGCTGTTTTTAAATGTTTTCTGGCCGGCATTGCCGGCTTGTTTCTTTTTACGGGACATGGCCTGACCCTGGCGGATTCAACCTGACTGGGCACGCGATACAATCAATCAGCGGCGCACAATCTTGCGGCGCCCCATGACCGAGCGCGACTGCTCCTTGACGAGACTGCCGGGCTTTTCCAGGTGGAACTGCAGCCACATATCGCCATAAGCACGCATCTTCATCTTGCGCCCCGCTTTGAGGGCCTCAAGATTGGCCTCAAGGCGCTCATCGCCCCCGGTTTTCTTGAGGCCTTTTTCCATGACGGAGACAGCCTTATCTTTTTCACCAACCTTTTCCAGGCAGTAGGCGTAAAGATTCCAGAGCAAGGCTTCCTTTTTGGTGGCGGAAACAGCTTTGTCAAAGGTTTCGATCATTTTTCCGACCTGGTTGCGCTTCATATAGCAGACGCCCAGCATCCCCATGGCAATCCAGTGACGCACAAAGGCCTTTTTCAGGTAATCAAATGCTTTTGAGAAGTCGCGTTTCATGAACAGCAGGGTGCCGATCTGCGCATCGATCTGCCCTTTGACATAAAATTGCCATTTACTGAAGCGATAACCGGACTCGAGGGTTTTGATGGCTTTTTCGGTTCGCCCGGCCTGCAGATCGTGTTGGGCGGTCTCCATCAGTCGTCCGACTTTTTTCATCACAATCCGGGTGATGACAATGAAAACCACGGTGAAAACCGCCATGGCGATGAGGGCAGAAATCCACAATTCCAGCCCGGCCAGCAGATGAAGACCGACAAGAGTACCGGAACACAGAAGCAGAGAGATGATCAGATTGAACATAGGAAAAAGCGTGTCCTTTCGGCGTGGATGATGGGAATTCCGCCTCAGGGCATACAACGGAATTCAGGGTGAGTGAGTTTAGCAATCCCCCCCTGAAATGTCAAAAACTTCCGCTGGATGGGGCAGAGCGCTCAGCGTGGCAGAGACGGATGAAAAACCACGCGGTCGATTCCGAGAGAGGAGGGATCGGCAGGCAGCCCCCTTTTTTCCACAAACTGAGTATTGCCACGCTGCAGCAGAGGGGCCTCAAGCGGTGCCGCATCGAGGCGGAAAACCTCGCCACAAGGCCCCCTGCAGGCGGCGGTGGAACCGGAAGTCCGCCAGGGGCAATTACGGCTGGAAGTGACAAAGGCATAAGGCGTATGCAGCGTTCCCCGCAGACCTGGCGGCAAGGGGGCCACTCCCTGGCCAGGGTTGTCGAGTTCGACCCTGAAAATTCCAAGATCCCTCAACATTGCCGCCATCGCCTCACTGTGCCAACGACTGCGACGAAAGTAACCGGCGGTATCACTGGACTCATCGAGAGACAGTGCCTGGGGCCCGCGCTTCTGCCCGGAAAGAACACGTCCGGCAACCACCTCAACACCTGGACAACAGCTGCGCACCGGGTCCAGGGCACCCCAATCCGAAATCACGATCTCGTCGTCGTCTTTCAGAAACGGACAAAGGGTGGACAGAGCTGTTTGCAGCTGCGGCAGAAAAAATTCATTGAGGACAGGCAGAACAACCGAGACCGGTCGACCGAGATGATGAACCGACGCAATCTCGGAAACCAGCTGGCGCGCAGGCGGGACCAGCCAACAGCAGAATTCCGCACCGAGATAGACCCTGCCTACCTCCGCGGGGAGTTCTCCATCAAAGGCGGCCGAAAAGATGCAGCGTTCGACTTCAGCCACTGTGCCCCGGAGCGACCATAAGGGTCAGACTGTCGCCGGGACGCAGCACATGATCATGATCCAGATTATTCCAGTTCATGATCTCCCGGGTGCCGACATTGTATCGCTGGCCGATATCCCACAGGGTATCTCCCGATTTGACTTCGTAAACCAGCTGTTTGGTCGGTTGGCGGTTGCTGCGGTTCGACTTGGCCCCTGCCGCAGAGACAACCAATTTCTGACCGGGGCGCAGCAGATTGCTCCACCCAAGTTTATTCCAGACGCGCAGCTGCTTCTCGCTGACCTCGAATCTACGGGATATTTTCCACAGGCTGTCCCCTTCGCGCACTGTATAGCTCCGGCGGTAGGAACGGACATAATCGTCCTCGAGCTCATCCAGGGGACGGCTGGTGTAGCCTTGCCGCAGGGGCAGAATCAGGGTGGACCCGATCTTCAGAGCCCGCGGATTGCTGATCTTATTGAGACGAACAATGTCGTCGACCTGAATCCCGTGCCGTTTGGCAATCCTAAGCAGGGTGTCTCCGGACACAACCTCATGGCGCTTGTAGCGGGCACGTTCAGCGACCGGAATCTGCAGGAATTTTTCCAGAAACGGCTCGCTGCTGCCGGGCGGCAGACGCAGAGAATGCTTATCCGCGGCCGGAGGCGTAGACCAGCGTTTGAGTTCAGGATTGAGCTTTTTAATCTCCTCGTAGGAAACGCCGCACAATTCCGCCACCAGCTCAAGATCGGTAGCCGTTGATACCTCGACCACGTCATACGTCAGGGGCTCGTGGTAATCCAGATCGGTGAAACCATATTTCTCCGGCTGCTTGGCGATCGTCAGTGCGGCCAGCAGCTTGGGCAGATAGTGCTTGGTCTCTTCCTGGAGATATTTGCCACGCGATATTTCCCAGAAATCTCTGCTGTCATACATCTCAATGGCGCGCTGAATCTTACCCATGCCCGCGTTGTAGGAGGCGACTGCAAGGTACCAGTCACCATCGAAAAATTCATACATGTCCCTGAGAAAGCGAGCGGCGGCATGGGTCGCCTTCTCAGGATCCCGTCGCTCATCCAGCCACCAGTCGACATGAAGATCGTAAACACGGCCGGTACTCTCGATAAACTGCCACGGCCCGGCCGCATGGGCCCAACTATAGGCGCGGTCAGTGAAACCGGATTCAATCATGGCGAGGTAGGTCAGGTCCAACGGCAGGTCGTACTGGGAAAAAATATCACGCATCATGGGCAGGTAACGCCCGGAGCGTTCAAGCCAGCGTTTAAAGGTGCCACGGGCATTACCGCTGTAGAGATCGATGAAATAGCGTACACGATCGTTTTCGACCACGGGGAAGTCAAAAACGATCTCATCGCGCGCCACCGTATTGCCTTCCCCCTGTTCAAAAACGGGAGCAGTCTCCAGCAATGCAATATCTTCGGCAGTTTCGCGACTGATTTCGGAAGTCTTTTCACCACCAGGATTTTCCTGGGCCCAAAGCACTTCACTGGAGATACTGTCAGTCTTTTCTGCCGGATAATCCGGATCAATCAGCGGCAACCCCGATTGATCCGACTTTACGGCAGCATCCTGGGAGGCATAAGCCACGCTTTTCTCCCCGTCAGTGATTAAGGCCTCGCGGTTCAGGTCGAAAAACCAGAAGGACGGCACAGAACAACCACAACAGATCAGCGGCAGGATAAGAAACAGACATTTTTTCATTACTAATTCCCTGGAATTTAGACGAAGAGGGACAGCGTGCCCGACAGTTAAAGTGACAGGGCAAGCAGGGCTGGGCCATTGGAGAGGAAGAGGCCGGTGGTGTCGCCAAGCTTCCCAATTGAATTTAATTTACGGCTCGGAATGCTCATGCAGCGCATCGTCCGCCTCTCCCGGCCAGAAGCGCGATTCAAGTTCCGCAAGCATTGGATTGAAACTGCTCCGATCGAGGGCACTGACGCCAATGGCATTGAAGCGACGGCATAAGGCCGCAACTTCCTGCGATGAAACCTTGTCGGTTTTGTTAAAAACCAGCTGCCGCGGCAAAGTGCCAAGATCAAGGTCCTGCAAGATGCGCTCCACGGCAACAATCTGCTCCTCGAAACGCGGATCGGAAATATCGACCACATGCAGAAGCAGATCCGCGTCTTCAAGCTCCTCCAGAGTGGCTTTGAAGGCCCCCAGAAGACTCTTGGGCAGTTTGCGGATAAACCCTACGGTGTCGGTAATAATGACTTCACGCTCCTGCGGAAACCGCAACCGGCGTGAGGAGGTATCCAGAGTGGCGAACAGGAGATCTTCCGTAAATACGGCGCTTTGAGTGAGGGCATTGAGAAGCGTTGATTTGCCCGCATTGGTATAACCCACAATGGAAATAATGGGGAGCTGGGAACGGATGCGCCGCTGGCGTCGTTGCCGACGCCCCTTGGACAGTGACGCCAGCTGTTTTTCCAGGCGGGTGATCCGGTCTCGAATGCGGCGGCGATCAATCTCGAGCTTGGTTTCACCCGGCCCGCGGCCGCCAAGACCACCCATCAGGCGGGACATGGATGTGCCTTTGCCGAGCAGGCGCGGCATGATGTATTTGAGTTGCGCCAGCTCAACCTGCACCTTGCCGTCCAGGGTATGAGCCCGCCGGGCAAAAATGTCGAGAATCAGCTGAGACCGATCGATAACCTTCATTTCGGTCATGGCGCCGATCGCCCGCGCCTGCCCAGGCGAAAGCTCCTGATCAAAAATCAGCAGGGTCGCCCCCTGCTGCAGGGCGCGAATGATGACCTCCTTGAGCTTCCCCTCCCCCATCAGAAATCGGGGGTGAATTTTCTGGGTACGCTGCACCACCTGGTCCAGCACCACCACGTCAGCGGTTCGGGCAAGTTCGGCAAGTTCGGAAAGAGAATCTTCCAGTTCAGCCCGCGGTTCACGGCCGGCCGAAATGAGAATCGCTTTTTCGCGGGGGTCGGAGAGGTCGAAAGTTTCCCCCATCTTGCGCTCCATCTCGGACTCAAGGGACGAGATAAAGTGAGGGAAGTCGAGGTGGAGGTCATGTACGGAAGGCGCGCTGAGCAGCTCAACCCCTTTTCCTTCGGGGGTTGGAGGCAGCAGATGGGCGTAATCGATGCGTCCGGGAAGACCGTGCGCACCAACGGCAATCGCAGCCATCAGATCCAGACGCAGCAGGGCAAGGTCGGTCAAGTCATCCTGGGACAGGGGCTCACCACCAAGATGAGTATGGATGCAGCGCAACCCGCGCAGGCCGCTGCGACCCAAGCGGTAGCGCGACAGATCGGGGATAACGATTTCACGATCGTCGCCGACGATGACATGCACGACCGTGCCCTGGCGGTCGATCAGAACTGCAAGCTGGCGACGAATCTCGCCCGATAATTCCGTCAGAAAGCGGGCCAGATCCGCTCCAATGACCTGATCGGCAGCGGTGCGTCGCTTGTGAACCCGCTCAAGAGCCTTGATCTGGCTGGGCTTGAGTCCGGTCAGGTTGCCGTCAAGCACGCAGCCTCACCTCCTTCCGAGAAAAAAACGGGGCCTCCAGGGCCCCGTTGGATCAGCATGCGTCATGCCGGGTTCAAGCGTTAACGATCACGTTGAATCCGGCATCAACAAAATGGACCTCGCCGGTCACGCCGCTGGAAAGGTCGGATACCAGATAAAGAGCCGATTTCCCGACTTCCTCCTGCGTGACGGTGCGTCGCAGAGGCGCAAAATCATCCATCAGCTTGAGCTTTTCCTTGAACTGGCCGATCCCCGAGGCTGCAAGGGTTTTGATCGGACCGGCCGAAACGGCGTTGACCCGAATACCTTCAGGCCCCAGCTCTGCGGCCAGATAGCGGACAGAGGCCTCCAGAGCAGCCTTGGCGACCCCCATGACATTGTAATTGGGAACCGCCTTCTGCGCCCCAAGGTAAGTCATAGTGACGATACTGCCCCCCTCTTTCATCAAGGGCGCGGCATAGCGACTGATCGGCAGAAGAGAGTAGGCGCTGATGTCCATAGCCAGGGAGAATCCCTCGCGAGAAGTCTGGCTGAAAGGTCGCTTGAGGTCATCACGGTGGGCAAACGCCACGGAATGAACCACAAAATCAAGCTTGCCCCAGGCTTTTTCAAGCTCGCCAAAGACCGCTTCGATATCCGAATCTTTCTGAACATCGCACGGCAGCACCAGCGACGATCCGAGACTCTCGGCAAGAGGTCTGACGCGCTTCTCCAGCGCTTCGTTCAAATAGGTAAAGGCCAACTCGGCGCCGGCATCGCGCAGAGCCCGGGCGATCCCCCAGGCAATACTCTTATCGTTGGCGACACCGAAAATAATGCCGCGCTTTCCTTCAAGAAATCCCATTATTCTTTATATCCTCCTTGGTATTCTCGCCTGCCGCCGCAACTGAATCTAAGCGGGAAATGCACATTTCAATCAGTTGCTGAAGACGAACAGCCGAATAGGCATTTTTAACAAAAACAATAAACTAAGGCAAGTATTTAAACACCCCATAAGTTTTGCTTATATGAACATTCAATTTTTTATATTGTATGTTTTCCAAATGTTTGATACTCATCTGGACACGTCCGCATGGGGGCCAAAGAAAAAATAAAAATCATTATGAATCACTACTTTCACGGGATCAGGCCATGCCCGCCCGCAGCATTATGGAGGCAATGAAATGAAAGGGAAACAGCCCAGGAAGAGCTTGGGACTTTTCGTCCTCATGCTCCTCACCATTCCGCTGACCGCTCTGGCCGGTCACGAAAACTATATCAGCGGACCGCTCAACAGCGGACCGGAAGTGACTGCAGCTTGCCTGAACTGCCACGAGGACGCAGCCACAGACGTCATGAAAACCAGCCACTGGAACTGGAACCTGAAGCAGACCATCAATGGCAAAGAAGTCGACCGCGGCAAAAAAAACGCCATCAATAACTTCTGTGTCTCCATTGACAGCAACTGGCCGCGCTGCACCAGCTGCCATATCGGCTACGGCTGGGAAGACGCCAGTTTCGATTTTACCGATAAAACCAAGGTCGACTGCCTTGTATGCCATGACACGACAGGGACCTACAAGAAAACCGCCACCGGTGCGGGCCACCCCGATGAAGTTGTTGACCTGGTCTATGTCGCAAAAAATGTCGGCACCCCCAGCCGCTTCAACTGCGGGTCCTGCCACTTCTTCGGTGGCGGCGGCGATGCGGTCAAACACGGCGACCTTGATTCATCGATCGATTATCCCGAACGGGAAACAGATGTGCATATGGCTGTAGAAGGCAACGACTTCACCTGCCAGACCTGCCACGCGACCGAGAATCACGAGATCAGCGGCAACGCCATGGTTGTTTCCCCCTCCAACCAGACCCACATCGGCTGTGAAAGCTGTCACGCCGACCCGCACGCCGAAAGCCTGCTCAATGACCACACGGCGGCTGTAGCCTGTCAGACCTGTCACATCCCGACCTTTGCCAAGCAAATCCCCACCAAAACCTCCTGGGATTGGTCAACCGCCGGGCAGGATCTTGAGGAGGCAAAGGACGAGCATGGCAAGCCGACTTATATGAAAAAGAAGGGTCACTTCACCTGGGACAAGAATATCGTGCCTGAGTATGCCTGGTACAACGGCACCGGCGGCGCATATATCCCGGGGGATAAAATCAACCCCGATGAGATGACTCTGTTGAGCTATCCTCTCGGCGACATCAACGACCCTGAAGCCAAGATTTCACCTTTCAAGGTCCACACAGGCAAGCAGATCTACGACACCGAACATCAGTACCTGATCACTCCGAAGGTGTTCGGCAAGGACGGTTACTGGAAAACCTTCGATTGGCAGAGCGCCGCCAAACTCGGCATGGAGGCCAGCGGCCTCGAATACAGCGGCAACTATGACTTTGCCTCCACCAAGATGTACTGGAGCATCAACCACATGGTGTCCCCCAAAGAGCAGTCCCTGGGTTGTCTGGATTGCCACGGCGACAACGGTCGCCTGGACTGGAAAGCCCTTGGCTATGAAGGGGATCCGCTGCGCACCGGCAAGAGCGCACGCCTCAAGTAAACGTTTGTAAAACCAACATCTTGACCGTGAGCCTGACTCCCTTGCTCACGTTTTGGCCCGGCGCCCCCACGCCGGGCCTTTTTTTATCCGTAACAACCGGGGCTATTTCTCCATCATCACGTATTTCAAATAGCGCCCTTCGGGGAATGTCACGGGAAAGGGGAAATCTTCAGGCTGACCCCGGGTGGACAAAACCCGAGGCGAACTGCCGGCCTGCAGAGCTCCGCGACGAATCTCCTTGAGAAATTCGGCCCAATCGATTTTCTGATGATTGGATGAACAGATCAGCAACCCTCCGGGAGAAAGCAATCGCAAGGCACTGGCGACCAGGTCACTGGTGCCGCCTCGCGTTGTGAAACGGCTGCTACGGGTCGTCGAGAAGGAAGGAGGGTCCATCAGGATCACATCAAAGCGCCGGTTTTCACGTACGGCTTCGGCCAGCACAGCAAAGCAATCACCAGCAATGAATTCGTGGTCTTGCGGGTCGAGACCATTAGCTCTGAAATTCTGGCGCGCCCAATCGAGATAGGTCGCAGAAGCGTCCACACTGACGACATGCTCGGCTCCGGCAGCTGCTGCTGCAACGGAAAATGCCCCGGTGAAGCAGAACAGGTTCAGAAAATGCGCTCCTGCGATACGCTTCATCAGGTCTGCGCGGTTATGACGCTGATCCATGAACAACCCGGTATGGAGCCCCTCTTCCAGGTCGACCAGAAAATTCAGGCCGTTTTCCCGCACCGTCAACGGGAACCGGGCCTGGGCGCCCCAGACATGGCGCCCCAGCCGATTTTCCCGATTTTCGGCCGCCAACTTGCGCGTCTGGCGCGGTCTGGTCTTGAGATAGATGCCGCGGGGCCCAACCACTTTCACCAGCGCTGCGACAATGCGGTCGAGGTAGGGCTCCCACGCCTGGGTGTAGAGCTGAATCAGGAGAAAATCGCCGTAGCATTCAATCACCACGCCGGAGAGATCGTCCCCCTCCCCGTTCACCAGACGATAGGCTGTCGTGTCGCCGAGATCCGCATGACGCCGCCGCATGAGTGCGTCACGCAGCATCGCTTCAAACCAGGATTGATCAAGCTTCACCGCTTTTTCTGATATGACCCGCGCCACCACCCTGTCACTGGGGTCGCGCAGCGCACAGCCCAGAGCTCGCCCCTTCTCGTCCGTCAGCAGAACAAGATCGCCGGCGCGACCTTTCGGCCACCGGCGTGTATATCGATCTGCGATCACCCAGGGATGGCCCAGTTCCAACATGCGGACCGTTTCAGGCCCGACCACAGCTGAAGGCAGCATGTAAAAATCTCCTTCTAAAGGTATTCACCAACAACAACGCCATCCCCATCTGAATCCTGATGAGAGAAAGGCCGGCAGGGCAGAGATTACCACCGATAGCACACATCGACCAGACTCTTTGCCGCCCAGCATTGCTGTGTTAAGCTCTCGTCTGGCAAGATAGCGTCTGCACAAAGGAGCATTATACAATGGACGAACAGGTCAAATCGAAAGCGGAACGTCAAATAGAACAGATCATGCAGGAAGTCGAGCCCGGCTCCGACCGATATCGCGCGCTTGAATCGGCCAAGCGTTTCAAGTCTTCATGGGCTGAACTCGGTGAACGCCTTGCCGAAGTGCGCCGACAGAAACTTTTTGAGAACTGGGGCTATGCCGTTTTCGAGGATTACTGCTCCCGCGAGATCCGCATCCGCAAGGCTACAGCCGACAAACTGCTGATGGCCTATCATTTTCTTGAAAAAAACGAACCTCAGGTGTTGGCGCGCCATGAGGGACTCTCGCCTCTCCCCGATTATCGATCCATTGATCTGTTGCGGCAGGCACGGGAGGAAAAAAACTTTTCAGAAGAGGAATATGCTGATTTACGCAAGGCGGTGGTGGATGAAGAACGTAGCCATCCCACCGTTCTGAAAAAATTCAAGGAAACCGCCGCAGCGCAGGACACCGCCGACCAGGACCCTGCCCTGCACTACCGGGCCTGCCTGCAGGCAGCAAGACGCCTGGAAATCGGCCTGCGGTCCCTGGAGGATCTTCCGGAGGGTGCGGACAGCCCGGTCCATGAACTGGCGCAGTGGCTTGAGCAGCGCCTGCAGGAAGCACAACAGGAGCAAGAGCAGGAGAACCAGGAGGAATAAAACTGGTGCCGGATCACAGTGAAATCGGCAGCACGCGCAGCGTCAGAGCCAGAAACAAGGTCCCGGTGACACATAGAGCCAGATAGAGCAAAACAACTCGCGGGCGGAACATGGAGATAAAAACCCCCATAACCGGCAAAGCCGTCACCGGCCCCCCGACCAGCATGGCAATACCCGGCCCCTTGGCCAGAGCAATCGCCTCACCGGGATCCGGCAGAAAAAAGCCGAAGATCATCGACGCCGCCGTCACCTGGGGAAGGTGCAGGGGGATTGTTGCGAAAGTCAGGGTAAAAATCGGAGCCAACCCTTCCCCGGAGAGCAGATTGATAATCCACTGATTGGGGACAAAAGAGGTGACCACCACTTCAATAATAAGGCCGATCATGGCGAATTTACCGATCTTGATCGCCCCTTCCCAGAATTTGGCCAGAAAAACAAGGAATTTGTTGTGAGTGCAGCGATCGACCCGGTGCGACAGCTGCTTGCCGCATTCACAGCGCAGCTCTTCGACGGGATAATCGGGGTCGTGGAAATCGCCTTCAGGAAGTTTTTTCTTGAAAATAACATCTTCGGAAAATCCGAAGTCGCGCAGCCAGTGCGTCAGATAACCGGCGAAAAGGCCGAGAAAGATCGCGGAAAGCAGCACCATGTTGGCCCATCCCAGCCCCAGCATGCCTGAGAGCATGGTATAGGATGCGGGGCTCATCAACGGCGAGGTCACCAGCAGGGAGACCGCCGGCGCCAAAGGCAGCCCGGCCAGCAGCAGAGAGATAACCAGCGGCAGCGTTGCACAGGCGCAAAGGGGGCTTATGGCTCCAAGCAGGGTGGCGAATACGATAGAGATCAGGCCGAAGCGGGTCAGCGCCTTGCGAATGCGCACATGCCATTTAAACGTGCGGATTACGGCTTCGAGAAAAACACCGATGGCAAGATACGGCAGGATATAAAGCAATTCACGCCACAGTTTAAGCCCCAGTTCGGCCAACATCACATCCCAGTTTTCCATTTACACCTGACTCCTTCGCATAAGATCCTGCCTGCCCGCATCGGACAGGCATCGAATCATTATCTGTCACGCAGATCGCCGTGCTGGACAGATTTTCGCCACAATTGTCGTTCAACCCCTTTGCGGAGGCAATAAAATACCCCGTGGAGGACCGGACACTTCCAACTCCACGGGGCTCTAGCAATCTTTATTCCAGAGGTCGTTCAGAAAAAATACGCAGCCAAAAGACACACAATCTCAGGGCAGCACATTAGACCACCCGGATAATAAATTCGGGACAGGCCGCCGCACAATACCCGCAAAGAATGCAATTTTCCTCGATGATCTCGGCCTTGCCATCAACAAGCCGCAATGCGTCATTCGTACAGGCATCCACACAGGCACCGCACCCCTTGCAGAAATTCGCCATGATTTTGAGGTGGCGTCGCCTGCTTTCCAACGCCCGCCAGAGGGTTTCATCTTCGGCCCGCTGATCAAAGAGAGCGATATTGGCCTCGATCTCTTCACGGGCGAGCATGCCGACGGCGACCGCATGTACGCCGTCAAGCCTGCGGACGTAGCCAAGACTGGTGCGAGCGCTGGATATGAGGTTGCCGCCTGCCAGAGCTTTCATGGCATAGATCCCCTTGCCCCTGGCCGCCGCGTAGGAGATGGCCGCAGCCATCTCTTCTGCCGAGCCATCCAGAATCCCCATGCCACCGCGGTTGATCAAGGGATGAATAACTTCAATCTCAGGATGATCTGCCGCGGCACGAACCGCACAGATATAATGGGTGGAAAGTCCAATATGGCCGATAAGCCCCTCTGCGCGCATACGCTGCAGTTCTTCGAGAACCTCGGCCCTTTCATTGAAAGGATCGCTGAGGCGGGCGCCATGAATGTGCACGATATCAAGCCGCTCAACCCCTATACCCCGCAGAGCATTTTCAACATGCTGACGGGCATCTTCGGCGGTGGTTGCATGAGTTTTACTGGCAAGGACCGGAAGGTTTGATAACCCGGCAAGCCCCTCGCGTATATGCGCATAGGTACCGTAAAGCTCTGCAGTGTCCACCATATTGATGCCGCAATCGAGCGCATGGCGGATCAGCCGTCCGCCTTCACGCGGATCGAGATCAGCCTGCAGCGGTCCCAGAGGCAGCGAGCCGAAGACAAGGGGGGTGACGCGCAAACCAGTGCTTCCCAATTCCGTCTGTTTCATGCTATGCTCCCGTTCTTTATCTACTATACGTTTGGCAGAAAACCTGCTTACCAGATCCTTGCCATCACTACACAGTAAATCAGGAGAGACTCCATGGACAAGGGGTTTAAGGAAAAAGTAAAAGAACAGTTCGCACGGACAGCCGACCGTTATGTCCACGACGAAGGCTTCGCGCATGGAGACGACCTGGCTGAAGCAGCCCGCCTGTTAAATCCGACCACAGATGATCTCATGCTCGATGTCGCAACCGGCGGAGGACATACATCTTTATTCTTTGCCCCAAAAGTCCGCAGCGTAGTCGCCTCGGACCTTACCATGCAGATTCTCAAAAAAGCACAGGAGTTCATCAGCGAAGAGGGGGGCGTGGAAAACATCACTTTCCGCGAGGCCGATGCCGAGGATCTGCCCTTCCCCGCAGGATCTTTCACCATCCTCACCTGCCGCATCGCACCGCACCATTTTCCCGACGTGCCCCAGGCTTTGCGCGAATTTTTCCGTGTCCTACGCCGCGGAGGGCGTATGGTCATCATCGATACTCTGCTGCCGGAAGATCCTGAGATTGCAGATTTCTACCAGACAATGGAAAAGATGCGCGACCCTACCCATGTGCAGGCGTTCACTGAAGACCAGTGGCTCGCCATGGCGAAAGAGGCCGGCTTCATCGACCTGCAGACCCAGAAGTTCCCCAAAACCCATGATTTCATCACATGGGCTAAGCGCTCGGGCCTCGACAGACAAGGAGTTCAGCGCCTCAACAAGTATTTTATCGATGCACCGCAGAAGGTCCATGACTATTTTCAGATTGAAACTTTCGCAGGGGAAGTGGAAAGCTACACCGACCAAAAGCTTCTGCTGTTCGGCCGTCGACCGGAAAAGAAATAGCAATGTCCTGGCGGCCAACCTGAAGAACAGGATTACTTCACCGCAAAATTCCGCAAGACATTATAAGCACCCGACAAATGCAAAAAGCCCCGCCTAACTATACTGGAGGGGCTTTTTGCATTCTAAAAAGAGACTTTTCCCAAAAACATTAAAAAACGGGGCACCCTTTTCAGGGCACCCCGCCAATTCATCAGATGAAAATGTAATGGAAATCTCTGCCGTGTTCGCAGATTACTTCTTGATACCGGCTGCTTCTTCCAGCATATCGGTGGTAACGGACTTGGGACGCTCGATAGCATAGCCGAGAGCGCGGTCCCAAGTGATGTTGGCGAGAACACCGAGGGCGCGGCCAACACCGAACAGAACGGTGTAGAAGTCATACTCGGTCACGCCATAGTACCACTGGATAACACCGGACTGGGCGTCGACGTTCGGCCAGGGGTTCTTAGCCTTGCCATGCTGCTGCAGAACGTCAGGAGCCACTTCGAAAATCATGCTGACCAGCTGGAACAGCGGGTAATCCTTGAGACCGGGGGTCTTCAGGCAGAACTCACGCTGAGCGGTGTAGCGGGGGTCGGTCTTGCGCAGAACAGCATGACCGTAGCCGGGGATGACCTGACCGCTGTTGAGGGTGTCCCACAGAGCTTTTTCGAGCCCTTCCTTGGTGGGCACTTCGCCGCCGAGCTTTTTCATGAAGTCCTGAGTCCAGCGGAGAACTTCCTGGTTTGCCAGACCATGCAGCGGGCCTGCCAGACCGTTGATGCCGGCAGAGAGGCTGTAATAGGCATCGGACAGTGCGGAAGCCACCAGGTGGGTGGTGTGCGCAGACACGTTGCCGGACTCATGATCGGAGTGCAGGATGAAGTACATGCGGGCAACATCATCATAAGGCTTGTCAATGCCCATCATGTGAGCAAAGTTGCCGCCCATGTCGAGGTCGGGATCGGGAGCGATGGGGGTATCTCCCTTGTACTTCATGCGGTAGATGTAGGCAGCGATCTGGGGCAGACGGGCCATCAGAGTACTGCAGTCTTCATACATCGGATCCCAGTAATCCATCTTGCTGATGCCTTCAGCATATTTCTTGGCAAAGACGGATTCACGCTGCATAGCAAGGATAGCAGCGGAGAACATGGTCATGGGATGGGTGTCGCGGGGCATGGTGCGCAGCACGTCAAAGACATACTCGGGAACCTGAGCACGGGCTTTCCAGTCTTCGACAACTTCCTGCACCTGGGCGTCGGTCGGAACGTCACCGGTCAGCAGCAGGTACCAGAAACCTTCCACATAGGGGTATTCGGAACCGGGGACCTTGGGCAGAGCTTCAAAAGTCTCAGGAATTGTCATCCCGCGGAAGCGAATACCTTCCATGGGGTCAAGATAGGAGATGTCGGTCACAAGGCACTTGACGCCGCGTGCACCACCAATGGCCTGAGCGATGGTTACCTCACCGATTTTCACATCGCCGAATTCTTTGACCAGACGGGTGGTGCGAGGACGGTGCTCCTGGATCTTCTTTAACAGAGTTTCCTTCAAAGTCGCCATACTCTCTCTCCTTTTCCATTTTAAATTGCGATGGGAACTTCCCATCGACTCAGCCTCTACCCTCCGGCAGAATTACCGGAACGGCATCCAATAAAAGCCTACCCAAACAGACACAGCGGACTCATTTCCGCCGGCCCCCAAAGTCCCAATACCTCAAGAAAAAAGAAAATAACACCGTTATAAAAAACAATAAAATTATCAAGAAGATGGGGCAGTGCATTCTCCACCGTAAACAATATTTTCAAATATCATTTTAGTCACTTTTCTAGCAACAGGGACCGAACAATGTCAAGCTTTATTTTGTATACAGTATTCACACCAGGAAGGCAAGATGAATTTCCTTTTGACTTGAACAAGGGGCGTGATAATATGCATAAAATTTAAGCAAAAGAGATATAAAATATGAAGATAGGCAATCTTTCCCTTGCCAACAATCTTTTCCTGGCCCCCATGGCCGGCATCACAGATCTGCCCTTCCGTCTGATTTTCAAAAGTTTTGGCGTCAGCCTGGTTTTTACCGAAATGGTCAGCGCCAACGGACTGGTCTACAATGGCGCCCGCACACGTGACCTTCTGCGCTCCCAGCCGCGCGAAAAACCCCTGGCCGTCCAATTGTTCGGAGCAGATCCGGACATCATGGCGCGGGCAGCGGCGCTTGTTGAAGAGGAGGCCGATGTTATCGACATCAACATGGGCTGCCCGGTTAAAAAAGTTGTTCGCTCCGGGGCCGGTTCGGCCCTGATGCGAGAGCCCCTTCGTGCAGCCGCTATCATCCGTGCGGTACGTCATGTCACACGGCGCCCTCTGACCGTCAAGTTTCGCTCCGGCTGGGACCGGGACAGTGAAAATTACTTGGAAGTCGGTCGTATGGCGCAGGAAGAAGGTGCCGATGCTGTCACCCTTCATCCCCGGACCCGGACTCAAGGATTCGGCGGCCTCTCCGATTGGAGTCACATTCGAAAACTAAAACAAGCGCTTAAAATTCCCGTCATCGGAAGCGGCGACGTCCTCAAACCTGCCGACGCCGACAGACTGACCGAACAGACCGGGTGCGATGCACTGATGCTCGGCCGCGGGGCATACGGCAACCCATGGCTGGCACGCAGCATTCTCAACCTGAACAACAGGGAGGAAACCTCTTGTCCTCCGCCAGCTAAACGACGCCAAGTTGCCCTGCTTCACATCGACATGCACCTGGAATATTTCGGGGCAACGCGCACTCTGGGCGAGATGCGCAAACACCTGTGCTGGTATGCACGAGGCCTGCCCGGCGCCGCCAACTTTCGCGCACGAATCAACAGCACCCGCTCCATAGCTGAAATGGTCCGGGAAACCGACGCATTCTTTTCTGCGTCATCCGATCAATTGTAATGAGTATCTCCAATAGAACAGGGGCCTCCACCGACCCGCAGCTCTACGCCCGGGTGTTGGAAAATGTCGAAGATGCGGTTATCGCTCTTGACCGCAAGGGCAGAATAACTCTCTTCAACCCTGCGGCGGAAAACCTGACCGGTATGAGCCTCAGACAATGTTTCGGGCGATTGTTCGATACGATTTTCCGAGGACAGAGCGTACTTTTGACCCTGGTGCAGTGCGTCATCCGAGAAGGTCGCTCCATCGTCAACTATGAAGAACTGCTGCTGCTCAGGCCGGCCTCCACTCCCCTGCCGGTCAGGGTTTCGGTCTCGCCGCTTTTCGATCACGACGGCAGCCAGGAAGGGGTGGTCCTGATTTTACGGGATCTTTCGCGCATCAGGGAACTTGAAGCGGCAGTACGGCGGACTGATCGCCTGTCGATGATCGGCACCATGGCGGCAGGACTTGCTCATGAAATCAAAAACCCGCTTGGCGGCATTCGGGGCGCGGCACAGCTGATGGCACAGGAATTCAGCACCGACAACGAGCTGCAGGAATACACTCGCGTCATGATTCGAGAGGTAGAGCGCCTGAACGGCATCATTGAAGAATTAATGGACCTCTCCAGTCCGCGCCGGCCCGAAACAGACGAAGTCAACCTGGCCAAACTCCTTGGCGACATCGTTCTTTTCCAACGCGAGGCCCTTCGCCATAAAAAGATTGACTTCGCTCTCAAACTCGACCCCAGCATCCCCCCCATCAAGGGGGACGAAAACCTGCTGACACGACTTTTTCTCAACCTGATCAAAAATGCCGGGGAAGCCGTGGAAAAGGGAGGACGCGTGGAGATTGCCACACGTGTTGCCTCCGAATATCATCTTCAACAACCCGGAGACCGCCCGATTCCCTTCATCGTGGTCGACATCAGCGACAACGGCCCTGGAATCGCAAAAGAGCAGATGGAACAGATCTTCACCCCCTTCTTCACAACCAAGACTCAAGGCAGCGGCCTGGGGCTGGCAATCTGCCAGAAAATCATCAGCGAGCATCAGGGGTTTCTTAAAGTGGACAGCCTGCCTGGACAGAAAACCACATTTTCCGTTTCTCTCCCCTTTTATCGCTGATACATCAAATACCTGACTTCGAAAGAGAGTTTTCCTGCTATGCCTATTCGACGCATCCTGGTTGCCGACGATGAAGAAAGTATGCGTTGGGTTCTGTCCAAGGCCCTCGGCAAAAAAGGCTTTGAGGTTGATCTGGCCAGCGACGGCAACCAGGCCGAGGACCTGTTTCTACGCAACAGCTACGATCTGGCGATCCTCGACATCAAAATGCCCGGCATTTCAGGCCTCGACCTGCTGACTCGCTTTCAGGATAAACGCCCACAAACCCTGACAGTCATCATGACCGCTGAATCCTCCATGAAAAATGCCATCGAGGCGATGAAGCGGGGCGCTTACGACTACATCACAAAACCCTTTGATCTCGACGCTCTCGATGCCATCTTGCTCAAAGCCGACAAGGCTCGCGAAGTCTCTGCCGAAGTCGGTCGGCTCAAAGGGGAACTCAAGCAGCATTACCACCTTGAACGCACGGTGGTCGGCAACAGCAAACCGATGCAGGAGGTTTACAAGACACTCGGCAGGATTGCCCCATCCGACGTGACCGTCCTCATCACCGGCGAAAGCGGTACCGGCAAGGAACTGGTCGCACGGGCCATACATTTTAACAGTCCACGCCTGGGGAAGCCTTTTCTGGCACTGAACTGCGCTGCGATCCCGCGCGAACTGCTTGAAAGTGAATTGTTCGGTTTTGAAAAAGGAGCTTTCACCGGGGCGGTGGAGCGCAAAGCAGGCAAATTCGAACAGGCCGATGGAGGGACCCTGTTTCTCGATGAAATCGGGGATATGCCCCTCGATCTGCAGGCCAAGCTCCTGCGCGTGCTTCAGGAAAAAGAGATCACCCGAACCGGCGGCAACAGCACGATTCAGGTCGATGTACGCATTGTCGCGGCAACTAACCAGGATCTCGGGAAAAAGGTTCAGGGCCGGGAGTTTCGGGAGGATCTTTTCTACCGACTCAATGTTGTCCCCCTCAATCTACCGCCGCTGCGGGAGAGAGGAGACGATATTGCTCTGCTGGTGGATTTTTTCATCCAGGCAGCACGGCAGAAATTTGGAACGGCCGCATTGGGCTGCAGCGTTGAGGCACTGGCTCTTTTGCAATCCTATGCCTGGCCGGGAAATGTCCGTGAGCTGGAAAACACTATTCAACGCGCCGCCCTTCTCAGCCCCAACCAACTCCTGGCCCCCGAGGATTTCACATCACTCCATGAGGCAGACAACAGCGAGGACCACGGCTCCCTTGAGGCATTGATTACGGCAAAGCTGCGAGGGTCAATCGGCGGAATGGAGGTTCAGGAGCTTAACAACCTGTATGAAATGGTCCTGCACCAGATGGAAAGGCCCCTGATCCAGATTGTGCTGGAAAAAACACGGGGAAATCAGGTCAAAGCAGCGGAGGTGCTTGGCATAAACCGCAACACGCTGCGTAAAAAGATTCAGACCCTCGGTATCGATCTGAAAAAAGAGTGAAAATCAGCTGAATTCTTCCAATTCGGATAAAAAAACGGCAAACGGTCAGAATTCTTCGTGGTGGCGATCGACGTTTTCAAAGCGTGTGTATTCACCACGGAAAGCAAGATGGACGGTACCGATGGGACCGTTTCGCTGCTTGCCGATGATAATTTCCGCCGCGCCCCGGTGATTTTCGCCGCACTCCTCATTCTTCTTGCATTTAGGACAATAAACCTCGTCGCGATAAACAAACATGATGACGTCGGCATCCTGCTCGATGGCACCTGACTCGCGCAGGTCAGCCATGACAGGCCGTTTGTCGGTGCGACTCTCCAAAGAGCGATTGAGCTGCGACAAGGCCACCACGGGGACGTTGAGCTCTTTGGCCAAAGCCTTAAGAGAGCGACTGATTTCAGAGATTTCCTGCTGGCGGCTCTCGGGATTGTTGCCGCGCATCAATTGAAGATAGTCAACAATGACCAGCCCGATATCATCCTGTGCCTTAAGGCGACGGGCCTTGGCGCGCATCTCCAGCACACTGATGGCGGGCGTATCATCAATATAGATTTTTGCCTCGCCCAATCGGCTTGCGGCATCAGTCAGCTTCGGCCAGTCCGACTCTCCCAGGTTTCCTGTCCGCATGCGACTGGCATCAACCAGAGCCGATGCACAAAGGAGACGCTGTACCAGCTGCTCCTTCCCCATCTCCAGCGAAAAGATCAGGCTCGCTGTTTTCTTCTCACTACGAACGGCGGCATACTCAGCAAGATTCAGACAGAAAGCGGTTTTCCCCATGGAGGGACGAGCGGCAATAATAACCAGATCGCCAGGCTGCAGGCCGGCAGTCATCTTGTCGAGGTCAAGGTAGCCGGTGGGAACCCCGGTGACCAACTCTTTGCGTTCATAGAGCTTTTCAATATTGCGAAAAGTCTCTTTCAGAATCTCGCGGACAGGATAGTAGCTGGGGCGGGTACGGTTTTCGGCAATTTCGAAAATCGATTTCTCAGCCTGATCAAGAATCTCCTCAATATTGCCACCTTCGTACCCGGAGGTCGCAATTTCGGTTGCCACGGAGATCAGCCGACGTGCAATCGCTTTCTCTTTAACCAATCGACAGTAATAGACAATGTTGGCGGCGGTCGGAACATAATCGACAAGGGTGGCCAGATAGGCGTGTCCGCCTGCGGCTTCGAGTTTCTGTCGACTCTGAAGATGGGCGGAGAGAGTCACCAGGTCGGCAGGCTCGCTTTTTTCCCCAAGCGCGATAAGGCTTTCAAAGATCAGCCGGTGGCTTTCACGGTAGAAATCCTCAGGCCGAAGCAACTCAAGCGTTTTATCCAGCGCCTGCTCATCAATGAGAATGCCGCCGAGAACGGACATTTCCGCCTCGAGGCTCTGGGGGGGGAGACGATGCGAACGCGCTTCTTCCATAGTGAAACCTGATTAAAAGACAAAAGGGGCGACCGTTAGACAGCCGCCCCTCGAAGTGTAACAGGAATGGGAATTACTCGGTTTCTTCCTGTGCCGAGACGGTCACTTTAATTTCAGCGACCACCCCTGCGTTGAGGCGCACCGGAACCTTGAATTCGCCAAGACTCTTGATCGGTTCAGGCAGCTTGATCTTCTTGCGATCGATTTCAATGCCGGCATCCTGAAGTTTCTTCTCAAGATCGAGACTGGTCACAGAACCGAAAAGCTTACCTTCCTCCCCGGCACGCTGTTCAAATGCGCACTCAACAGCTTCGATACGCTGCTTGAGGGCTTCAGCGTCCTTGGACAGCTTCTGCAGTTTGCGCTCAAGCATGCGCTTCTGGTGTTCGAGTTCACGCACATTGCGCTTGTCCGCTTGAATGGCAAAGCCGCGGGGCACAAGAAAATTACGGGCATAGCCCGGCTTTACCTTGACAATGTCACCGATATTGCCGAGGCCGTCAACGGCTTCTCTGAGTATGACTTCCATGGGGTCCTCCATGTATCACGACGTTTTTTTTATTTTAGGCTTCCGAAAATCGATCCACAAATCAAACACTCCAACCCCGGTTACCACCAACGGGAGAGGGTTGAAAATGAAAATGAGAAAATAAATGAGGGATCGAATGATGGGCGAAACGGCCCGACGCTTTAAAAAATGATTCACCACGGCCATCCCCTGCACGAAATAAATGGGCAGAAGAAGAATCAGAAGATTCATGGCCACTGTGCGCAGCAGGGGCTGATCAATCAACATTGAGAACCCGGCTGCGATCACCCCCCAAATCAGGAACTCCGGCGATCGCCAGGCAGCGAACTCTGGCCCGGGAACACGGTAGCGCCCCCCGGAGAAGGAGTTCAGCAAAAGGACTGTCAGAAGCGACAGCCCTGCGACGATGACTGCTCCGAGCGCCGGGAAGATCCTGACAAAAATATCAGCCATATCTCCGAGTGTGCTCGCGAACTGGTCACGATCCTGGGCGGGAAACTGCCCCTGGTCGTAAAACTCCAGCGCCTGTGCAACGGCTAAATCCGCCTGCTGACGAATGACCTGGGCAGGCGACACCTCCTGGGTGACGGAAAATCCGACCAGTAATACCCCCGCAACAAGCATGACGGCACACACATTCAAAAGAACCGTGCGATCCCAGGCGATTCCCCTGCGCAGGAGCAGAGGAATGACGAAGGACAGAATTCCGAACTGCAGAAGATATCCCCCCGCCATTGTTGCGGGAAAAAAAACAGCCAGAATCACGCAGGCCCCCAGAACCGCCAATCCACCCGGCAGAGTGCCGAAACGCATATGTGTATATGCCGCGGGCATGGGAGTGAACAAATTTAAAAAGAGCGCCAGGGGGACGATGTTCTGCGCACCCCAGTACAACAGTGCGGTTACAACCGCCCCGCCGAGGGCAAATAAAATCCAGTCCCTCATCGGGTAAAATCCACAGCGGAGATAAATTCGCCCTTAATCCACCAGGGAATGGGACGAAGTGTAGGAAAGCAGGGCCATCTTGCGCGCACGCTTGATCGCTTCGGTCAAAAAGCGCTGATGGGGCGCACAGGTTCCAGTAATACGTCGGGGAACAATTTTGCCGCGCTCAGACACAAAACCACGCAGGGTATCGACTTCCTTGTAATCAATCTTAAGGTCTTTATCAGCGCAGAAACGACAAACTTTACGCCGTCCAAAACGTCTTCTCGGTGGTGCCATAATCTTTTATCCTCCAGTTCCTTAAATCAAAGATCGGGGTCAGGCCTCGGCGGCCTCGGCGGCTTCGCCTTCTTCAGATTTTTCCTTCTCGGGGGCAGACAGTTTCAACCCTTTTTCGTGCACCAGGGTATTGAAACGCAACACCTTGTCATCAAGACGCATCCGCCGCTCAAGCTCGGAAATCACCTGAGGATCAGCCTGGAAATAGAGGATCACGTATGTGCCTTTGTTCAGCTTCTGAATCGGATAGGCCAGCGTGCGCGAACCCCATTCATCCACCTTAACGATCTCACCACCACTCTCGGTGATCACTCCCTGGAACTTATCAGCCAGGGCCTTGAAATCGTCACCGACCACCTCGGGGTGAACGATGAACATGGTTTCGTAACTTCTCATCGGTTTACAATTCCTCCTCTCGGGTATTTCGCCCCGGCACCGGCCGGAGCAAGGAGTGGGCACATTGAGCCCCACGCTTCAGTGAACTTAGCCTTTTACCACAAAACTGCAGCTTCTTCAACCTTTTTTACCTGGTCGTTCTATTTATGATTAGACGTTGAACCGGAAGTGCATGACGTCTCCGTCTTTTACGACATATTCCTTCCCTTCAAGGCGCATCAGGCCTTTTTCCTTCGCTTTGTTCTCGCCTCCGACACGTACATAATCCTCATAGGAGATGACTTCAGCGCGGATAAAGCCCTTTTCAAAATCGGTGTGGATTACCCCGGCGGCTCCCGGGGCGCGGGTACCACGGGTGATGGTCCAGGCCCGGACTTCCTTGACCCCTGCAGTAAAGTAAGTAATCAGGCCAAGTAGATCATATCCGGCACGAATCATACGGTCGAGCCCCGATTCGGCCAATCCCAATTCCGCAAGAAATTCTTTTTTCTCATCGCCATCAAGTTCAGAGACTTCCGATTCGATACTGCCACAGATCACAACGACTTCTGCCTTTTCCTCTTCAGCCCGTCCTCGCAGACAAGCCACATAAGGGTGAGCCCCATCGAGATCGCTCTCGGAAACGTTGGCTACATATAGAACCGGTTTAGCGGTAATCAGGTGTAAATCGCGCAGAATAATCCACTGCTCATCATCAAGCTGAACACGACGTGCGGGCAGACCCTGATCAAGACACGCACGCACCTTCTGCAGGACATCGATCTCGGCCTGAAGTTTTTTATCCCCGCTGCGTGCCTGCTTTTCCCCACGCTGAATGCGACGTTCGACCGTTTCAAGATCAGACAGGTTAAGCTCCGTCTGAATCACATCGACGTCGCGTACAGGGTCCACAGAGCCATCCACATGCACTACGTTGTCATCATCGAAGCAGCGCACGATATGTGCGATGGCATCGACCTGGCGTATGTGGCCGAGAAACTGGTTCCCGAGCCCCTCTCCCTGGCTGGCACCCTTGACAAGCCCGGCAATGTCGACGAACTCCATCGTGGTCGGAATCACCTTCTGCGGCTTCACAATGCGCGCAAGTTCATCAAGACGCGAGTCGGGCACGGAAACGATTCCGACATTCGGCTCAATGGTGCAGAAAGGGTAGTTGGCCGACTCGGCGCCCGCCGAAGTCAATGCATTGAAAATGGTCGATTTGCCCACATTGGGCAGGCCGACGATACCACATTTAAAACCCATGAGTATTTAACCGCCATAAATAAAGATAGCCGGGGCTTGAACCCCGGCTATCGGATTTTGCAGAAAAGTGGAAGCGCCTCAGATAAGCAGAGGTGCGATCACCAGAGAAACAACACTCATCAACTTGATGAGAATGTTCATCGAGGGACCGGAGGTGTCTTTGAACGGGTCGCCGACAGTATCGCCGACAACAGCAGCCTTGTGAGCTTCCCCGCCCTTCTGCTCGCCTTCAAGATCCCCTTTTTCGATGTATTTCTTTGCGTTGTCCCAGGCCCCACCGGCGTTGGACATGAGCAGCGCAAGCAGAACGCCGGCAACGGTCGCACCTGCGAGCATACCGCCGAGGGCCTCTTTGCCGATGATAAACCCGACCAGTACCGGCATCACAACTGCGATAACACCGGGAAGAACCATCTCTCTAAGAGCAGCCTTGGCGGAAATATCGATGCACTTCTCGGGTTCAGGCTTGGCACCTTCCTTCCCTTCAAGAAGCCCAGGAATCTCGCGGAATTGCCGGCGGATCTCATCGACCATCTGGCCTGCGGCACGCCCGACGCTGGTCATGGTCAGTGCGCCGATGAAAAACGGCAGCGCACCGCCGATCAAGAGACCTATAACGACGCGGGGCTCAATCAGATTGATCGCCTCGAGACCAACTGTGGTTGCGTAGGCACTGAAAAGCGCCAAAGCGGTCAAGGCAGCAGAACCGATGGCAAATCCTTTGCCGATGGCAGCCGTGGTGTTGCCGATTGCATCCAGGCCGTCTGTGATTTTACGCACATCAGGACCAAGCCCGGCCATCTCGGAGATACCACCGGCGTTGTCTGCAATGGGGCCGTATGCATCGACGGTCATGGTCACGCCTACAGTCGCAAGCATCCCTACCGCCGCAATACCGATGCCGTAGAGACCGGCAACGCCATTGGCGATGGCGATCGCAATAACAATGATAAAAATAGGAGCGGCGGTGCTTTCAAGGCCAACCGCAAAACCATTGATAATGTTGGTGGCAGGCCCTGTTTTGCTGGCATTAGCAATGCGTACAACAGGACCGTGGGCAGTATAATATTCAGTGATCTGTCCGATAGCTACACCGGCAAGAGTGCCGACCAGAATAGCAAGAAAGACGCCGAATTTGAGACTTGAGAAAATCACCACAAAGAAGGAAAACAGCAAAAAGAGACCTGCTGCAACGAAAGTGGTGAGATGAAGCGCCTTGGCAGGGTCTCGGTCACTGAATTTCTTCATCGACCAGATGCCGACGAAGGAAAAAATAAGTCCCAGCGTGGCGAGGCCAAGAGGCATGAACATGGCACTGGCGCGAACAACCTCAGGGTCGCCGCCGCCGAGAGTAGCAAGAAGCTGAGGGGAAGCGGCAGCAGCAATGGCGATCGTCGCAATGATCGAACCGACATAGGATTCAAAAATGTCGGCACCCATACCTGCGGTGTCGCCAACGCAGTCACCGACGTTGTCTGCAATAACGCCGGGGTTACGAGGATCGTCCTCAGGGATTCCGGCCTCAACCTTGCCGACCAGGTCGGCCCCGACATCAGCGGCCTTGGTGTAGATGCCGCCACCGACACGGGCAAACAGAGCGATGGAAGATGCCCCCATGGCAAAACCATTGATGTAGCTGGCTGTTTCAGGGGAACCACCAAAATAAATGTAGGCAAAGCCGACGCCAACCAGACCAAGAGAAGCCACCGACAGTCCCATGACAGCGCCGCCATCGAAGGAGATCTGAAGCGCCTTGGCCTGACCGGACTCACGTGCAGCTTCAGTGGTTCGTACATTAGCCCGGGTAGCGGCCTTCATGCCGATGAAACCGCAGGTCATGGAGCAAATCGCACCGCCCAGAAAGCTGAAGGCAGTCTGATAACCCATGCTGATCAGAATGAGAAAAAATACAATGGCGATGAAGATCCCCAGCACGCGATATTCACGGCGCAGGAACGCCATGGCACCGGCATGGATCATATCTGAAATTTCGCGCATCTTGTCATTGCCAACCGGCTGGGCCTTGACAAACGTATACAGCACAATGGCGACAGCGAAACCGATCACACCCACAATCGGAACGAACATCTGCATTTCCATGTGACCTTACCCTCTCTTTGCTTTAATGGATTAAACGGAAACTTCCTTGCAATGATAAAGGTTCATCGCTTTTTGCTCACCGTCAGCGAGGATGACTTCCACTGCTCCAGCGGCATTTTCGAGAACCTGACCAAGTAACGATTCCTCTTCCTTTGTAAAAGGCCGCAGTACATAATCAGCAGCATCCAGACCGGGGTGAGGTCGTCCGACCCCGATCCGAATGCGGGTATAATCTTTGGTACCAAGGACTTCGCTGATATGTCGCACACCGCGCTGCCCGCCATGCCCCCCACCCCTTTTGATGCGGATGGTTCCGAAGGGCAGATCAATATCGTCATGCAACACGAGCAAATCCCCCGGTGTTATTCCGAGGGATTTAACAGCGGAGCCAATACTGGCTCCGCTCAGATTCATAAATGTATGAGGTTGAAGAAGAGTGACCTCAACGCCGGCAAACCTTCCAATACCATAGACCCCCTGATGACCTTTTTTCTTCAGAGGAATTGATGCCCGCCGGGCAATCTCATCGAGCGCCATGAAACCGACGTTGTGCCGCGTACGAGCATATTTGTCACCAGGGTTGCCCAAACCGGCAATCAGCTTCACGGCCAGAATCCTATTCTTCCGTAATAACTTCCTGTTCCTGCTCCTCTTCGCCCTCTTCCTCTTCAGGCTTGCGACCAGTACAGGTGACCACGGTGAAGTTAACCTCGTGCGGCACCTCAACACCTTCAGGCAGCTCGAGGTCATCGATATGCACTACGTCGCCAATATTAAGCGCGCTTACATCGACGTCAATTGAAGCCGGAATCTGGCTCGGCAGACAGTAGACCTCGAGCTCATGACGAATAACTTGGAGCGAACCGCCCTCTTTTTCTCCCTGGGATTTGCCGACCGTATGCACCGGGACCATCGTGTAAATCTTGCGTTTTACGTCCAGCGCGTGAAAGTCGGCATGCTGAGGAAACCCCTTAATAGGATCCACAACGAGATCCTTGAGGATAACCACTTTATCCGCAAAAGGGCCATCTCCCTTCAAGGTGATCAGAGTATTCCAACCCCCTTCCGTGGAGATTGCTTTTTCCAGATCCTTAGGATCAACCGATACGGCACAAGCGTCCATCCCTTTGCCATAGACGACCCCGGGGATCTTTCCCTCACGACGTGCAGAGCGTGCCGCACCCTTGCCAGTTGCTTCACGTGCATGGACCAACAATTCAGACTGTGCCATTTGTTTATTCCTCCAAAGCAGTTGACTGCGTATTTTCAGGTAAAAGAGAATTCAACCCAGCGAGTATCAGTCGAACAAAGAACTGACGGACTCATCATCGTGGATGCGGCGAATAGCTTCAGCCAGCAAACGCCCAATGGAGAGTACGCGCAGCTTGGAACACTGGGAGGCTTTTTCTCCCAAGGGGATGGAATTGGTGACCACAACTTCCTCCAGGTTGCTCTCACTGATACGATCAAGAGCGGGCCCCGACAGGACCGGATGAGTGGCGCAGGCGTAGACCTGCTTGGCTCCCTTCTGTTTAAGGGCACTGGCAGCCTGGCAGAGCGTTCCGGCAGTGTCGATCATATCATCCACGATCATGCAGATTTCACCTTCCACATCACCGATGACGTGCATGACCTCGGAAACATTAGGACTGCTGCGCCGCTTGTCGATAATCGCCAAACCGGCGTCGAGCCGTTTCGCAAACGCTCTCGCCCGCTCGGTGCCACCGGCATCAGGGCTGACAACCACAAGGCGCTGGTCGGAAAAACGTGCCTTAAGATCATCAAGGATAACCGGGGCGGCGTACAGATTATCCACAGGGATATTGAAAAACCCCTGTATCTGGCCGGCATGCAGATCCATAGTCAGCACACGCGACGCGCCTGCGGCATGAATAAGATCGGCAACAAGCTTACTGGTGATCGGTGTGCGCGGCGCCACCTTGCGATCCTGACGCGCATAGCCGAAATAAGGGATAACTGCCGTGATACGCGATGCCGAAGCTCTCTTGAGAGCATCGGTCATGATCAACAACTCCATAATGTTATTATTGGAAGGTGCGGAGGTGGGCTGAATCACATAAACATCACGGCCCCGGACATTTTCGCCGATTTCAACCATGATTTCGCCATCGCTGAAAGTTCGCACGTTGGCATTGGCCAGCGGGACTGACAGATGGCCGCAGATCTCTCGCGCCAGCGGTACATTCGCATTGCCGGTAAAAACCTTGATCTTATCCAAAAACCGATCCTTTCCTGCTGTAACGAAAGACCATTATTTCGCCCCACAACCACTCGAGGCGCCCCTGCCCCAGGAGTGAAAAAAAGCTCAAAAATCAAAAGCCCCCACCAGAAGGACCAAACTTCGCCCTCCGTTGCGGAGCCCTTGATCGTTGGTTAAATGGCTGGGGCGCCAGGATTCGAACCTGGGTATGTCGGAATCAAAATCCGATGCCTTACCGCTTGGCGACGCCCCAATAAAAAACACAACAAAACCAAATTATTGAAAACCTGCAAACAGGCAGTCGGTCACCACAGGGGACAGCAGCCCAGGAGGCGAGTCACACATAAACCGTCGGGGACCGTAAGGGCTGCACAAGAAATACCGACCATCCGGACACCGATCGAAGTCTCTCGTAAGCGGCAGTCGCCCGATCTTTTTCAGAGAAAACCCCGAATACAGTCGGTCCGCTTCCCGACATCAGGGCACCAAGCGCACCCTGCTCAAGAAGAGCTCGCTTTATCCGATCCACTTCTGGATATCGCGCGACCGTCACCCGCTCCAAATCATTATGCAGAAGCCGCAGAAGATCGTCAGTCAAGCCGGAAAACTCCGGAAGTTTAGCGACATCACCTGGGGATGTCAACCCCAAATTTCCGTACACCCACGCTGTAGATACGGCAAATCCCGGGTTGACCAGAACGTACCAAACTGCCGGCATCTTATCGACAGGATCGAGACGCTCTCCGACTCCCCTGGCCCAGGAAGAAGTCCCCTGCACAAAAAAAGGCACATCCGCCCCGAGCTTCAGCGCTTCACACATCAGAGATTCAGTCGAAAGCGGCGACCCCAACATGCCGTTCAGGCCCGTAAGGACCGTCGCAGCATCCGAAGACCCGCCACCGAGACCGGCTGCAACAGGAATCTTCTTGTCCACACGGACCCTGACCCCACCACCACAGCCCACCCGAGCAAAAACGGCGCGAGCGGCACGCAGAGCAATATTCTGCTCACCCTCCGCAAGCTGCACCTCTGGGCACTCTACCTCAAAAACAGGTTCATCCAAAAGACGCAGCGTCACCCGGTCGGTCAGAGAAACAGGCTGCATCAACATCAACAGCTCGTGATAACCATTTGAGCGGCGCCCCAGAACATGCAGGCATAAATTAATCTTTGCCGGCGCCAGAAAAACTCTCTCCACTGCACAACCTCCTGAAATGCTGTCCGCTTTCTAAACCAGGTCAACCGAATGGGTCAAGGCAATAAGACTGCCCTCCTGCAGATTTTTCTTCGCCAAACCAGAATCTCGTTCTACCTCTTTCCGGGCGCCACACCCCGAAAGGCCACTTTTCGCCACGGTCGGCGAATTTCAGCCTGCAATCAGGCACGGTCTTTCCCAGAAAAAATCAAGCAACTATGGTAGAATAAGCTATTATAAAGATATTTGACTGAAGCATTTCATCGCCCACCCCTTGGCGCAGAGATTGCTTAACCAGGGAGCGCTACAGGCAAAATGGCGTTCTAATTTCGACCCTAAAAGGAGGACTTCATGATTCACAGAACTAAATTGTTGGCGACACTTTCTGCAACACTGTTTGTCTTTGCCTTGATTTTTTCAGGCAGCATTGCGGAGGCGGCAAAAACTCGTCTGGCCTTTTCCGGTGGACCGGACGGCGGCACTTTCCAGTATTTCTCCAACGCCATCTCTTCCCGTCTTTCCCGTACCCAGGCTGATCTCGAAGTATCCAATATGGCATCGGCCGGTTCTGTTGAGAACCTGCGGCGCGTAAATTCCGGGGATGCAGATTTCGGCGTCGTTTATGCCGGAGATCTTTATCTCGGCAAAAACGGCAAATTGACCAACGACCCCCGCGAATACGGCAATGTCTACTCCGCGGCATATCTGTATGGTGCCCCTGCACATCTTCTGACCCTCAAGGATAGCGGCATCACCAGCGTTAAAGAGTTGGAAGGCAAGCGCGTTGCTGTCGGGCCTGCCGGCTCAGGCGCAGCAGCTTCTGCCCAACGCTTTTTCACCGCCGTCGGATTATGGGACAATTTCACTCCCGAATTTATCGGCTACAGCCAAGGTGCCTCGGCATTGGCAGACGGCTTGATTGACGCCATGTGGGTGTTTGCCGGATTCCCCAACTCATCGGTCATCCAGGCAGCGGCCAGCAATCCGATTCTGATTGTAAAGAATCCACGCCCACAGGACGTGGCTTTGTAGTTCGCCCCCCATAGGGGGGCTGGCCCTGCCCCCAAGGGGGCGGGCTGGAGTTGTGCCGCGGTCCTGTCCTCAATCTCCCAACTGAAGTTGCTCCATTTGCCGCTCTTGCTTGTCCTGATAGCGGACATACTTGCGTATCATGTCCGCATCCATGCCGACGGTATCAACGCAATAGCCCTTGGCCCAAAAGTGGTTGCCCCAATAGGGTTTCTTCCGCAAATGCCGAAACTGCTGAAACAGTTTCATCGACGTCTGCCCTTTTAACCGCCCCAGAAAGTTCGAGATCGACACCTTGGGCGGGATCATCACAACCAGATGGACATGATCGGGCTGAACATTCAACTCCACGACTTCACAACCGGAATAGCCACATATCGCATGAATACCTGATTCAACGGCCTCTTTCACTTTTCCCTGCAAAATCCGAAACCGGTACTTTGGGACCCAAACGATGTGATACTGGCAGTGCCATATCGAGTGTGATAACTTACGAAATCGGCTGCTCACTGTTTTCTCCTTTCTTTTCGATGTTGCGGCACAACTCGAAAGAAAGAATAACAGTGAGCGGCTTTCAGCCATACCCATTCGGGACCGGCGTAGCCAGTCCACATCACCACACCCACAGGGTGTGGGTTTCTACTTCAAACTCAACATTGTCGGCATCAAGGACGAAGAGTTTCCCCACTGGAAGACGGTCCTCAAAACCGGTTGGTTCTATGCCCTGCCGCTGGTGATCATCACGGTGCTGATGTTGATGGGCCGTTCTCCCGGGTATGCCGCGTTCTGGGCGACGATCTCGTGCATCGCCGTGAGCTGGCTACACAAGGAGACCCGGATGGGCACCCGTGAAATCTGGGAAGCCATCCAGACCGGGGCACGCAACACTCTGATTATCGGTGCGACGGTTGGTGTCATCGGAGTCATCGTCGGCGTTATTTCTCTGACCGGGATGGGATTAAAATTCTCCGATCTCATCATTGCCCTGGCCGGCAACAGCCTGCTGCTTGCCATTATCCTGATCGCCCTGGCATCGCTGGTGCTCGGCATGGGGGTACCGGTCACCGCTTCGTACTTGATCGTTGCAGTCCTTGCCGTCCCGGCCTTGGGCGAATTCGGTGTCGCAGCCATCGTTGCGCATCAGATCGTCTACTGGCTCAGCCAGGATTCAAATATCACCCCACCGGTCTGCGTTGCGGCCTATGCCGGGGCCGCAGTTGCAGGCTCTGACCCCTGGAAAACAGGCTGGACGGCATTCAAATTTGCCAAGATGCTCTACGTTATGCCCCTGCTCTTTGCATTTACTCCATCGATTCTGTTTCAAGGCAAGATTGTCGAGAGCAAAATGCCCGAGATCGATGCGCCGTTTGCCACAGTCATGCAGGTCAGTGTGGCCGAGGGAGACGATTTCTCCAAAGGGGATCTGCTTGCGCAAATCCGTGTAGGAGATCAGGTCAAGGAGATAAAGGCAAAGAAAGACGCCACGGTCGTGCAGGTCTATTCCGGTCCTGGAGCCATGGTCAGTTTTGGCGACACTATCGTGCGCAGTGAAATCTCACCGACTCCGATTCGCATATTTTCTTCCTTCTTCTCAGCTGTACTTGGGACTATCGCCTTTTCAAGCCTGATGATGGGATACTGGATCCGCAGGACTTCGGTGATAGAATGGGCTTTGCTGGCACCGGCCACACTGCTTCTCTACTGGCCGACCTTTATGACTGATGGGATTGGTGTTGTGATCGTCGCACTGGTCTGGTTCATGCAAAAAACAAAGAACAAGCGCGAACTCCAGGCGACCTCCAACTGACCCGGCACCAAAAGAGAGTAATCAGGATGAAAAAAATAAGCAGGATTCTTTACGCGACAGATTTTTCCGAAAGCTCCGCACCGGCGGCCGAGTACGCCTTGACCCTCGCTCAACTGGCAGGTGCAGACATCCATGTCCTCCATGTCATTGGCGAGCTTGAGGACAAGCGGCGGGGCCGCATCCCGCCGGAGGCCTTCGAATTGTTTGAGAAGGAAATCGAAGTCCACGTCGTCAAGGAGATGGACCAGTTCTGCCGACAACATCTAAGAGATGAGGTTCGCTATACGACTGAAACGACGATCGGCAAGCCCTTCCAGGTTATTCTGGCCACAGCCCGCAGCCAAAATGCCGACCTTATCGTCATGGGAACTCATGGCCGCACGGGCATCGAGCATGTCCTGATGGGCAGCACCGCGGAACGTGTGGTGAGAAGGTCCCCCATCCCGGTATTGACAGTCCCCTGTCATGACGGAAAGTAGCCCCGTGCAGATGTTGCTGTCGATCCAATCAATCTTCGCCAGGAGAAACAGATATGAGCATCGCCTTTTCGCACCCCCTTCTGAGAATTGCGGTGCTGGTGGGAATCATATTCGCCGGCACCACGGTATCGGCTGTTCAGTGGGGACCGCAACGACTCACTTTTGTTGGGGGCCCTGCGGGGGGAACATTTGAGCAGGTCGCTAAAAAGGCCGTGGCACATATCAATGACCACCAAACCGAGGCGACTCTCAATTATTCCCTGACAGGCGGATCGGTCGAAAATCTGCGCCGCATCAACAAGGGTCAGGCGGACATGGGCATCGTCTATGCCGCAGACCTCTTCCTGGGGCGTGAAGGTCGTCTTCCGTTCGACGAGCGAACTTACGACAATGTGTACACCCTGGCATCCTTTTATCTTGCACCAGCCCAACTTATCGTAAAACCTGACAGCCAAATTGAAGGTATCAATGATCTTATCGGCAAGCGCGTTGCTGTTGGCAGCATCGGCTCGGGCACGGCCGCAACGGCGCAGAGGTTTCTTACCGCCCTGGACATTTGGGACCAGATAAAACCCGAGTTCATCGGATACCAGGATGCCATTTCCGCCCTTGGTCATGGCTATGTCGACGCCATGTGGGTCCTGGCCGGCATTCCCAACTCCGCTGTCACCCAAGCTGCGGAGAGCTATCCTATCCGAATACTGGACCTCTCTGAGGCGGCAGAAAAAAGTGGCTTCTTCAAAAACTACCCGTTCTACTCCCTGTTTACTGTCCCGGCAGGCACCTACCCAGGGGTGGAAAGCACAATTGCCACCTTCGCTGACCAGGCACTCTGGGTTGCTGGAAAATCAGTTGATCCTGAATTGGTAAAGGGAATCATGAAAGCGCTGGAAGAGGGCGGAACGGACGCTGAGCACCCGCTTAAATTCGAAAACCCGCCACCGCCCTCAATAGCCCCGATGCACGATGGCGCAGAGGCTTTCTGGAGATCGTTGAACTCTCCTTAAACGAACCGGAATCACACTGCGAACGAAAAAAGGCGTCCTTTTCAGGGCGCCTTTTTTCGTTGCCGCGCAATAGATGCGCTCAAATCATGCCAAGCTTACTTTACGTGGCACTCGTTGCACTTGGTGGGGCCGCTCATCTCTTTGTGGCAGTCCTTACAGGTGCTGTGGCCGTAGTCTTTGTCGACTTCAATGGGGCCGACACCACCTTCATGGCAGGCAGTACATTTGCCAGCAGCTTTTTGATGAGCTTTGTGGTCAAAAGTAACGTTGCCATTCTTAGCTTCATAGGTGTAAGAATCAGCACCGAAAGCAAGGGCGGCAGCCCCCAGGAATGCAGCAGCGGCAATCACAGCAGTCAAACGTTTCATGTTTTTCCTCCTTCATAGATACGCGTTTTTTTCTAACGAACACGACGTTCGGGTTTCTGTTGTATACTATAAAGAGGAATTACACACTAAAACAGTGGACATCGAGCCGTTCGCCGCCCGATGTCGATCGACATTCAAGTATTTTCAGTATTTTAGGTTTTTGAATGTCGGGTTGCAACAGGCCGAAAAATTTTAAATTCCAGAGTCAGATCATGCCGCCAATCTATTGTTACAGCTCAATATTGATTGAGGTGACATCCCTTGGAGTAAAGAGTACCTCATCTGCGCACGGGCATTTTCAAATTGCTCGGCGAGCAAGAGGCTTTGTTTCGGTGACCCGTAAATTTTCCATAACCGCTGGCATGTGACCGGCAATGAATGCAATCCGACGAAGCCTGCCCTGGGATTCGCTTCATGGTCTTGTTGTTTCTGTTTGTTATCAAACATATATGCCTCTTTTTGAAAATGATTATCACGATATCTCAGCAAGGGCATGGGTGGCAATAGTCTTGAAAACCATTTTCAAAGAAAGTGTTTTTACGGTCATTTTATTTGAACTGGGAATTTTTTTGAACATTTTAAACAAATCTTTATCTGACCGTCGCGAGAAATCTAAGGGCAAACTTGCCAAAACCTACATTCCAGTTACTCTTAATCTTGTGCCCTAAATCATAGGGGATATGCCTTTCTCTCCTTTTCGAAGTTGGGATTTTTTGACGCCTCATGAAAAAATCTATTTTTATCTTCCTGATTTTTGCGATTGCTGCCGGCGGCGGCTACTTTGCCTGGAATTTTGGTAAAAGAAGCCAGGAAACCATTTTGCCCGCTGAGGAGATACCCCCCGTCAGCCCTGACCCTGGAAGCAAGTCCTCCGATATTCGCTATCCAGTACCAGTGCCATCGCCCGCTGACCCTCCGCCGGGAAAACCGACACCTGTTGCGGTCGTCGAACCTGAGGCATCTCAACCCGAGGAAGATCCCTCCCCACCCGGACCGGATGAGCTTCACATCTCAGTACCCGACCTCAATAATAGCGATGGGGCCCTGCGCAGCATTCTGGCTCGGTTTTTCCCACGACAGAAGCTGGACGAACTTTTCCGTTTGGATAATTTCGTCAAACGCATCGTTGTCACGGTGGACATGCTGCCACACAAAAAGGTTCCACCACGGCTTCTACCCTATCAGCCCGCCTCTGGATCCCTTGCAGTGGAAGGCCAGGGGGAGATCCGCTACATAACGGCTCAAAACAGCTGGCGTTACCGTTCTTTTGTCAAACTGGTTGATGCTGTCGATACGCAGAAAGCTGTTGACTGGTATGTTCACTTCTATCCCCTTTTTCAGGAGGCTTACCAGAATCTTGGCTATCCAGATCGCTATTTCAACGATCGTCTTGTCGATGTCATCGACCACCTGATTCAAGCACCGGAGGTTGATGAACCCATACCCGTTAAACAACATGTCGTTCAATATCGTTTTGCCGATCCCGAGCTTGAAGCCCTTTCTGCGGGGCAGAAACTTATGATTCGCATCGGCAAGGAAAATTCCCGGCTGATCAAGGCCAAACTGCGCGCTTTTCGCACTCAGTTGACATCCTTGAATGAATCCGGAAATGCTTCAACACCATAAATGGAAGGAGATTATCCCATGGATTTGGGTACGTATTTTGATGAGAAGGAAGGAACCGGGATTCTTTCAACAGCGGACGCGGAGGGCCGTGTCGATTCAGCGGTCTATGCCCGCCCTCGCATCATCGATGAAGACACCGTTGCCTTCATCATGCGGGAGCGGTTGACTTATCACAATATCGGACGCAATCCCTACGCGTCCTATCTTTTTATCGAGAAAGGGAAAGGTTACAAAGGGGCGCGGCTTTTCCTGGAAAAAATTCGAGAAGATCAGGATCCGGAACTGATGGCCGATATGTCACGCCGCTGTTTATCTGAAGAGGAAGATCGCGAAAAAGGACCCAAACACATTGTCTACTTCAAAGTTGAAAAAGTCCTCCCCCTGATCGGGGATCAATGGTAGCTGGAACATACGACGAGCGGGGAGAAAGCCCCCGCTCGTCGTATGACAGAAAATCTGGTCATTTCCTTGTTCAGGACGAAGGTTTCTGACCAACACCTGCCTCTTCCTTGCACAGCGCCACAGCTTCCTTCAGCCAGTCAATTTCGTCAGGCACGAAAATTTTCACATGCTCGGTCCCCAGGTTGAGAACCCAATGGAGGGGATGAGTCGAATTTTCAGCAATCACATGCCCAGGCACCTGGATGTAGGTTGCCTCGGATTTCGCCCATTCGTTCAAACGATCGAGGGTACTGAAAAGCACAAGAAAATCGTTGCCGTCAGCCTCCATGACCAACGGTGTGCCCTGCCGATTTTCTCCAGACTCTTCAACTTTTTCATCGGTATTTTCGGGCGTGATATATGTCGGGATGTAAAATTCGGAATTGAGAAACAGATCGTAAAATCGAGATTGCTTTTCTGGATTTCTCGTATCCTGCCGCAGAACTTCAAGAGCGTCGTCAAGTTCAGTCATCAGCACAGCCTTTCATTTCTTCAGGTCACGAGGCCGGAGAAGGGAAAACCTTCTCCGGCTTCTATACAGGGGCGGACACCAGAACCTTAACAGCATCCGTTCTTTGACCCAACCTGAAAATGCCAGACATTGAACTCCTGGCGCTCAATATTTCAAATTATTCTCGAACATAAGTATCGATATCGGTCTCATGCACCATCCCCATGGTGTGGGCATATTCCGATTCAATGACGGCATAGTGATTGCGGGCATCCTTGGCGACCTCTTCAAATACAGCTTTAACCTGGGGGTCAACCATATTTTTAGCGGCAAGACGAAAAGTCTTTTCGAGATCTTCGTGCTCCTTCATGGCCAACTCACGGGCTTTGCGTTCATGAATATTTTTGTCGAGTGCCTTGCGCAGGAAAACGATCATGGCGGAATCCGGCCGTGTGGGTGCATCGATCAGGCTTTCAAAGGTATCGAGATCATCCCACCGATAGTGATCATAAAATTTCTTTGCATTTTCGCGCACTTCATCAGCCAGGCGCAGCAAAACCTTTTTTCCGCCGGGATGATCCGTCATCGATGCGGCCTCTTTATAAAAGTCCATCAGATTTTTTTTGGCGTGAATGGCGGTTTTGAGAGCTTCCTTCATCTTGTATTCCTGCGGCATAAAAACCTCCTCAAGTTAAATAGAATTTAACTTTGGCGCCAGCCTGAACACACAAATGACAGACCCAGCGCCTTATTAACTAATACCATCAGCGCGCAAAGATTCCAGTGCCTGGCTCTGTTTTTTTAAGGATTTCAGCATTCTGCCGGATTGTCAGAGAAGAAAAGAATTGATTGGCCGACCAAAACGGAGCACGCTAACTACCCGAACAAAGGAGAAAATATATATTCAATATTCGGGAGACAACGTGTCCGCCATGGTCGGAGAAAGGGTTTTTGGTCTCAATATGTTTTGCGAAAAACTGTCTTATGACATTTGGGGCAGGGTGGAATACGCGATGCATGCTTGAGGTGCATCTGAGCTCCGCATTCTTTGCAGGTCAGGGTCCCCGCACTGGTCGGCTCTCCGGTTTTATGCTCGAGATTCTGCTCGGTTTTTTCGGCCAGCCCACCTATGGCATCAGCGGTACTGGTCAGAATGCGCGCAATAAAATCCTGGATTCCAGCGGACAACCGCTGCGGATCAACAGCATTCTTCACCGCCTCAACAGCCTTACCGGCATTTTCAATGATGTCGCGACGCACAAACTCACCGACTCTGTCCACCTGCTCTTTTGAAAAATCTCCGGCTCGAGTCATCTCGTCCTTGGCTTTTTTTAATGCCTCGTCCAAGGTTTTACGGCCATCTTCGAGAATTTCGGATGTCCTGGCGGTCAGCTTTTCGTACAATCCAACCTCGCACTCCTGAGCCTCCGTCGCAGATTCCGTCTGCGCTGCAGAATCCGTTGACTCAGAAGCCACTTCGGCTTCCACGACCGGCTCGGCCGCGACTTCGATGGTTTCCGGCTTTTCCTGCGACGCCTCTTTCGGCTCTTTTTTTCGGCGTGGCATGCGACTCTTCTTCGACTCCGTCATCGTATCCTCCATCCCTTCTGTAAAAAACATGCCCATCAGGGCAAAACCCCGTTTCCGTTGAAGTATACGCTTAAACGGGCCCCTTTCACAAGCCAAAGAGACTTTGACGCAGTTGAATTTCACCCAAAAAGGCCAAAACCTGCCCCCTACTGGTAACCCTGATCCTCTCCGGGAGCAGTCTTGACCAAGGCGACAACCAGCACGGCAAAGGGTCCGATAAACAACCCGAGTATTGCCCAGGGCACAACACGACGGTTCTTTCCTTTAGCCAGAACCCCAGCGGCCACTGCAAAAACAGCCCAGAACAGAATAAGCTCCATCTACGAATCCTTTTTTGTTTGAAGGGGGTGCACGACCACACCACGATTTACTTTTCGCCCGCCAGGGTATCGCGCAAAACGCGATCAAGGTCGGCAATTTTAACCGGTTTAGTCACATAGGCATGCATGCCGGCACTAAAACTGTCTCAGGCCGGGGCATCGTCCACCACCGCCCACACGGGACAATGGTCGGAAGGTTTCGTCATCGACCGGATTTCATAATCAATGCCGGCCTCACGGCAGCGCGCCATCAGCTTTGGTGACAACAGGATGTGGTCGATGCGCAGTCCACGCCGCGGCTCCCGCTCGAAACCGCGGCTGCGGTAGTCGAACCAGCTGAAACGGTCATTGACCTGCGGGCAAAGTTCCCGGTAACTGTCCTTGAGCCCAAGCGCTATCAGGTCAGCGAACCACTCGCGCTCCTCCGGCAGAAAACAGGTTTTGCCGGTACGCAGCCACCGCCTGGCATTCTCCTCGCCGATACCGATATCCTCATCGACCGGCGCCACGTTGAAGTCACCCATCACCACAAAGTGGTTCTCTTTATCGGAGCGTGCGGCGAGATAGGCCCGCAGGTCGGCATAAAACTTCCGCTTTCCCGGAAATTTGACCGGATGGTCGCGATTTTCCCCCTGGGGGAAGTAGCCGTTGATCACCTCGATCTTTTCCCCGGACGGGATTTCAAAGGTTGCACTGATCAGCCTTTTCTGCGCCTCATCACTATCGTCAGGAAAGCCGCAGCGCACCTCGGTCGGAGGACTGAGGGACAAAAGCGCCACCCCGTAATGGGTCTTCTGCCCGTGATAGGCCGCCTGGTAGCCCAGCTTCTCCACGGCCGCCAGCGGGAAATCAGCGTCGGCCACCTTGGTTTCCTGAATCCCGATCACATCGGGGCGGTGTTTCTCCACCACCGCCTCAAGCTGATGCAGCCGCGAGCGCAGGCCGTTGACATTGAACGAAACAAACTTCATGGCACCTCGTTACTGTGTCAGGTGTTCAAAAAGTGGTTGATGTTTTGAGGATAAAAAATGCAGGCGCCAAGGGCCAGAAAAATCGACTTTGGCTCAAAGAAAGGGGATGAACGGAGCCTTGTTCTGCACTTCAGCCAGGGTGGCGTCCGGCGGACCAGTCGCTGCGATTATCGAGATTGGTCCATGGGGGATCTAACCTTGAGCGTAAGGATTTGCGGGAATTGCCTGTAAAAGAGAACGCCGCTTCGCCTGTTCGACATGAGGAGAAATTCCCAAAGGGCGCCCCAGCTTGAGAGCAAGTAGATCCAGGAGGTCGCGCCCCGACTCCCCGGCTCTGCTCTGCGCCAGCGCATGCAGCCGAGGCACGCTCAGCGGCGCTCCGTAGAGCATCCGCCCCTCCGGCGGCAATGCAGAGCGTTGTTGAGACCACCAGGCACGAGCGCCTTCAGAGTCAGGCATTACTCCCTGTCCGTCGTCCTGGCCTATCATCTGCAATCGCGGCTTTTGCGGCAGAGGTTTACCTCTGACCCACATCCAGGCACGCGCGGCGGCGTTCATGGTCGCAGCCTGTGACAGTGCCTCGAGCAGGGTCTCAATCGCCTCAACGCTGCCGTGCAGAGCCAGCAGGCGCGCTCCCTGCGCAGGGTTCTCCTCCAACAGACGCCGCAGAACCGGCAGCATCTGCGCATCCGCGCTCAAGGCCGCAAGACGCAGCAGCCCAAAGCGAATCTCGGCATCATCCTCACGTTCCACCGCCCGGCGCAACACCTCGGCGCTCCCCGTCTCGCCGCGCACCAGGGCGCCCCACAGGGCCAGCGCGGTCAATCGCCCGGAACAACACGGCGCGACAGCGCTTTGCAGATGAGCATAGTAAGGCCGAAACAGACCGACGCCGATCTCCGGGCGACTTACGGCATAGGCCAGGGCCGCCTCCTGCAGCGCCTCGTCGCACCCCTGCAATTCGGCCCGGTTGAGAAGTGCCCTGGGAACAGCCCGCCCCTGTTCACGCCAAAGGGTAAAGAGCTGCGGGCGCAGCTTTGGGTGCTCGTGATAGAGATCGAGCATTTTGGTTGTTGCATCGGCCTCGGGAAAGAGCACTAGGGCGGCAAAGGCTCCCTCCCCCGACTCACCTCCCTCAATCATCATCTCGCGGGCCTGCGCATAACCTTTGCATCGCACCTCAGCCTGCGGCGAACTCAAGTGACGCGCCAGCATGACGAAGACCTGCTCCGGTTTCCGGCCCTGCGGCGCACTCCAATCGCAGCGCGCAAGCACATGCAGATGCATGCGCAGCAGATATTCATTGCGCGCCACGATATCGGCGTCCACTTCCGCGGAGATAATCAACGCACGGCGCTGCCGAAACAATGCCACCGCCGAATCCCAGTGGGTTTGAGCCCAGGGGACAAATCCCTCTTTGCAACCGTTCAGCATGGGGTCATCACTCCCACGACAAGGGACACTTTTCGCCCTCCCTGGCCGTTTGATTGGCGCCATCCCTGGCGCCAAACACCCTTGTCATGGGAGTGACGACCCCGCCAGGGAAATAGAGCCCCGCCTTTTTGAATTTCTGCTTTTTGTGCCATTTAAAGATCCTGGTCTTTGCGAACGCGAAGAAAAGAAGGGAATTTAGGGATTCCCGAAGGATAGAATCCATAATGCTTGAAGGTGACCACCGCACCGATCGGCGGCGGGTTTTCACGCTGTGCATCACTGAATCCGCTCCCGATCCTGAACTGAATTCCGTTGTCCAATTCCACCCGCAGAGATCCGAGTCGTCCACGGTTTCGGCCGCTGCCGGGGATGTGCGCAACCACAGCTGCCTCAGCGTCCTGAAAACTTTTGACCTTGAGTATCCCGGCGCTGCGTCCCACACGATAAAAGGCGTCAGGCCGGCGAACCATCAACCCTTCGCCGCCGAGACCTTCCACCCGGCGCAGCTCCTCCTGTAAATGATCGCGGTTTTGCACGATCTTTTGGGAAAGAACAAACGCATAATCAGACGGATGAGCTGCAAACCATTTTTCAGCTCTGGCAATGCGCTGGAAAAAATCAGTTCCCGCTTCAGGCACATCAAAAACTGCAAATTTCAACTGCAGCCAGCCCTCGTCATCCCGGCTTCGCTGCACCACGGCCGCCGTCTCACCGAAGGTGCCGCGCCCACCCCAGATCTCTCCATCAAGCGGGAAATCCGGCAGTCCGCGAATAAATTCCTCCGGCGGATGAAAGAGATGACCGTTTTTCGACCAGAGGCGACGGCCGTCCCATCTCCCGCGCACGCCATCGAGCTTCTCGCTCATCAGCCAGCCCGTCACATCGACCTGCTCCGTATAAGTGCGCGGCAGCATCTGTCCCCCTGCAGAGGACGCAAAAGAGGGAGCCGCCTCCAGAAAAAACAGCAGCAGGCCGATCATCAGGAATGGATATGCCGATTTTTGTCTAATCATTTCATATCGCCGCTGTAAAAAAGCGCAAACCGTCAGTTTTCCCTTTTTGGCTCGAGCTAAAAAGACACCAGCAGCACGGCGCCACGCTGCGGACAATCACCGGTTTCACAGACCATGACGTGCTTGACTGATGAGTGCGAGAACTCAAAGCGGGCGCTGCCCAGCACCAGGGCCAGAGGCAGAGCGGCCGCGCCCAAATCACCGAAGCTGCGACAGGGCAGGAGTTCTTCAAAATTTCGCGGCGCGGCTTCCCGACGCGGGAACAAACGCTCCACCGTGTGATGCCATTCAAGCGCGCCGCTCAAACTGCCGTCATGGGGTGCGATCACGCAATCCATAGCCGCGGGCGAAAGACTGCGCGCCTCCAGAGAGGATGTCACGGCTGCTGAAAGGCCGCTCATGCGCTTGGCGTCGGCTTCCCCGGCATTAGGCTCAACGGCGCAGCCGATACCGGCAAGATGCGCCAGGGCAGTGGCCGCCGATTCAGGTTGCAGCAGCACGTAGGCCGCCCCCTCCCCCGGGACCCGCCCCTCACTGTTGTGCGTGGTGGCGATGCGTCCGTCGCGAGCCAGCAGGGTACAAGTCACCAGATCGACCAAAGAATCGACACCGCCGAACAGCAGTGCCCGCCGCTTTCCCTCTCGCAGCTCAGCGCACGCCGCCTGCAGGTGCACAACCGCCCCTTCTTCACAAGACGCAAAGCGAAACGCCGCGCGGTCAAGCCCGGGACGCAATTCGCTCAGATCCCGACGCAGTTGATTGAGAGCGTGAGGCGGAAGTCCCCGCGGCGTCCTTGTATCGGGCACCAGGGTTAGAATCAGCAGCTCGTCCCAGGTAAAATCATCGGCCAGGGCAGCTAGTGCCTGCTCCAGAGCCGTTTGAGCCAGCATCGCCATGCGCAGAGGAGGATCTTTGAGTTCTTGCAATTGCGCCACGGGCGCGGTCAAAACGGCTGCGCCCTCTTCGGCGCCTGGAATCGGCAATGAAAAACGCTCATCGGCTGCGGCCGCCGAGATATGCGTGGCGACCGCGCCCAGCAGGGCAGAAGGCACATCGCCGGACGGGCAGCACACACCCTGGCCGCTGATGACCAGAGCCACCTCACCAGCCGCGTTTTTCTTCGGAGAAGTCCCGCTATCCTCGAGCCTCATCATGTCTTGGCCTGCTTGTGTATCTTTGGTTGTTCTTCCTGCGGCCGGGACTCACGCACCACCACCCAACCGTTTTCGGGATTTTTAACATCCCAGGGCAGCGCGGCACGAAACACCAGGTGCATCTCCTGCCGGTCGGCCTCAATGACCAGGGTGTCGCAGCATACCTCAAGGTTCTGCATCACTGCGTTCCGGTTCAGCAGGACGGCGGGGCGTAGTTTCGGCACATGCAGCGTGACACCCTGGGGCGCTTCGGCCACAAGGCCGCGCAGCCTGATGCACTCATCACCTTGAACGGGTTGTGAAAAGCGCTGGTCCAGAGGGGCGGCGTTGAATAAATCCGCCGCAACCTCCTTACCCCAGGGGCAGCCGCCGTGCTGGGCCGCATCTTCGTCGATGACGGAAAAAGCTCTGACGCGCGGCTCCCAGAGCGGCGCCAGGGGGCCGAACCCGGCCGGCGCGGGACGCGCCGCGGGGCTGGTGATGAAAAGCGGTCCGATTTCGATCTGCGGCAGATCCACGCCCTTGAGGCGTCGTCCTTTGTCGCTGAAGCCGCGTCCCACGGGATTAGCAGGAAAGATCTTTTCGGGGTCGGCCGGGTCGCTTCCGCCGTAAGCGTTTTCGTAGATGAGCGGCACCGCCTCAAGGGGTTCGGGATCGCCGGGCACGGTCATCAGCAGCCGGGTTGCCCAGCTGCGACGGCCGAAAACGCGCAGGGTTTTCGACCAGGGGGCATCATCGCCTCGTCGCAGGCTGATTTCGACTTCGCCCACCGTGCGCCCGGCTCCCGGCGGCTGTGCCGTCCCGTACAGCAGCAGTTCGGCGCCCTGTTTGAAGGGAACGGTTTCGCAGGCCCCGGCCAGACTTGAGGTCCCTGGTCCGCCGCGATAGCGATCAGCTTCCTCGATGTCAGGCTGTGGGAGGGGGGAGAGATGCCCATGGCAATCAAAACAGAATCCCGCCTTGATGACGAGGGTAAACTGTCGCTCCCCTGCCCGGCCCCAACCGGGATAGAGCCCGGCGGACCAGACGCTGCGGTTGTCGAGTTGATACATGAGCCGTCTAACCTTGTTGGATGTTTGCCGGGGGCGGAGTTTGTAAAAATGTGCGGCGCCGCTCCTCATCGCGTTCGCGGTAAGGGTCGAACACTTCACCGGGCGGCAAGGGACGGGTTTTGTCCATGTACCAGCAGAAAAATGCCCAATCCTTAGCGTTGTCGTGTAACAAGCCGAATTCAATTGGCTGACCGTCGCTGGGGCGAAAGGCGGCAAGAACATAAAATTGAACGAAAGAGCCGATATTGCGGATTTTCTTGACCTTGAGATCCTTGAAAGGGACCACCTCAGGCTCGCCCCAGAAGCGCGGCGGCACCGTGACGCTGCCGTTTTCCCGATCCCAGATCAGCAAGCGCTCCTTGAGGCGTTTGAAGGGATAGACGAAGGACAGGAGGATGGCGGGGATGGGAAAGAAAGTGACAAAAAAAATAAAAATTATAACCTGCCAATACATCCATGATGGCATGTTGATACTTGGGCCTGCTATGCCAAGCAAATTGATCAAAAACCATCCAGAAGGCAGAACTTCAGCAATTAAGCCGAACAACCCAATGCCGGCCCAAAGGACACCATCAACATCCCGCGTCGTTTTGTTGTAAACATATTTCTTGTCGTCCAGTTGTGGGGTATCAGGCCAGTGGACGCTGGTACGGTTGAGAACTGTCACATCGCCGCCCTGATATTTGACTGACAACCACTCCTTGGTGCTGCGGATACGATCAACGACACTCATGTATTTGTGGATGAAATCGATAAAGGTCATCAGGTTGTTCTCCAGAATTCAGGGCTGGTCAGCTCTTGCATCGTCCCGATGCGCCGTGTGGTTTTCCGAATCGCGCCGTTGCCGTGGTGGCGTATGGCCAGATAGCGAATGCCACCGCCCTCGCCGAGAGCGGGCCGGCAATCCTCGCGGACGGCTTGGAAAGGAAAAGGGGACAGGCTACTTTTCCTGTATCTTCCTTGGCCGCCCTATAGGCCTGAGAGTTGATTCAAGACCGAACTGCCCGCACACCCTCTTTTGCCAGTCTTCTTCTCCAAACGGCGACTGCCGCTCCATGCTTTTTTGCCATTTGTTTTGTTGCCCTTGCGTCAAGGGTTGATTTACAAATTCAGCCCAATTCAAATTATAGGGAGTCGGTATCGGAGCTGTTATCTGCCTTTCCTTTTCCCCGCTGCTTTCGCAGTAGGAAGACCAGGGCCAGTTTTGTGCTTTGTCCACCATACCGGCACGCAGCGGATTGGCTTCAATATAGCGCGCCGCAGTGACCAGATAACTGTCCTGCTGCACAATAAAGCTCTTGTAGCGCCCTTGCCAAACGTGGCCACTACCGCCGTAATGCCGGTGATAGCGACGGACATGGCTGGTCATCAACCACTGCATGCAACGACTCAGTTCTTCCCCCATTTCCGCACGAACCAACAGATGAAAATGGTTGGGCATCAGGCAGTAGGCAAAGAGAGTGATCGGATAGCGCTCAATGGCCTCACTCAGCAGGTTGATGAACGCGAGATAGTCCTGATCTTTATGAAAAACCTGCTGCCGACCATTGCCGCGATTGAGGATATGGTAGCAGTAGCCGTCGGCTAAACCTCTGGAAGTTCTTGGCATGGTTCACCTTAGCGAAAAGTAGCCTGTCCCCTTTTCAACCTGCTTGTTGGATGTTTGCCGGGGGCAGAGTTTGTAAAAATGTGCGGCGCCGCTCCTCATCGCGCTCGCGGTAAGGGTCGAACACTTCACCGGGCGGCAGCGGGCGAGTTTTGTCCATGTACCAGCAGAAGAAAGCCCAGTCTTTCTCATTGTCGCCCAACAGACCGAACTCGATGGGCTGGCCGTCGCTGGGACGAAAAGCGGCAAGAACGTGAAATTGCACGAATGAGCCGAGATTGCGAATTTTCTTGACCTTGAGCTCATTGAAAGGGACCACTTCATGCTCGCCCCAGAAGCGCGGCGGCAGGGTCACGGTGCCGTTTTCTCGATCCCAGATCAGCAAACGCTCCTTGGGGCGTTTGAAGGGATAGACGAAGGACAGCAGGATGGCGGGGAGGGGGAGGAAGGTAAAAGATGCGATGAATATAATGAAGAATATGGAAAGCCAAAGGGGATCATTATTGTAAGATCCCACGATGCCAAACTCGTTTAAAAGCCCCCATCCGGATGGCAGGACCCCAGCAATTAAGCCGAACAACCCAATACCGGCCCACATGACACCGCCCCAGGCCGTCTCGGTGGTATTTATCCGAAAACATTTCTCATCCAATTGCTCCACCTCATTGCTTTTGGCATACCTTGGTGTGACAATATGGGGCTCACCTTGAAAATCAACCGGCAGCCACTCCTTGGTGCTGCGGATACGGTCAAGGACACTCATGTATTTATGAATGAAATCGATAAAGGTCATCAGGTTGTTCTCCAGAATTCAGGTCTGGCCAACTCTTGCATCGTCCCGATGCGTCGGGCGGTTTTCCGCATCATGCCGTTGCCGTGGTGGCGTATGGCGAAATAACGGGGGCTGCCGTCCCCGCCGAGGGGGGGCCGGCAATTCTCACGGTCAGTTTGGGACTTAATGCGGCAGAAGATAATCGCGCTCCAGTACGGGCTCTGATTTCGCAGGTGTTCCTGCGGTATGGGAAATGTAACACCGATGCTGGAAATCATCTGTGTATCCTTTTCCGTGCGGAAATCCTCGACAGTCGGGTGGATGACGGTCGGTTCTAAAGAAAAATCGCCTCCGGGATAGTAATGGCAGAAGATCTCTGTCTGACTCAGCATGGGCACGAACCGTTGAAAGGAGCAGATGGCTGAAAGGGTATCCACGTACACTGACGGGAAAGATCTACTGTGTGGTCCGCGCGCGCTAGTTTCAACCCCAAAACCGAGAAGGTATTCGTCCAGAAAGAGCCGCTCGATTTCCGTCCACTGCGACCACTCGGCGCTGAAGCTTGCTTCTACCGAAGGCGCTTGAGCAAGGGCACGGATTTTCTCCCAGGGCGTGGCATCCCTTTTGTGGTGCAAGTGCAGCGGCCCATTTTTGGCAAAACGCTCCAAAGGGTCGTCCTCCAGCCAGGTGCCCGCGAGGGTCCCGGCTACAGCGACTAGGGTCAGGGGAATTGCCCAAGCCCAAGTAGTGGCAGCAGCAAGCCCGAAAAAAGCCCCGGCGGCAATGAATTTGACCGCCGCTGCATCATTGTCGTTTTCGCGACGAGTTTTTAAGCCATCAAAAATATTGAAGAACCCCATAGCCACATTGCCGACAACACGACCGCGAAGAGAAATTTTAGCTAAACTTCGACTTGTCTCCATTTTCCCAACCCGCAACCACAAATTCCCCGTCTCCGCCATCCCCTGCGCAACGCCACTCATCGCCGAGATCAACTGAAGCCCCCGAAGACCTGCGTCGCCCAGACCTTTGATCTCACCGGCAGCGATCTGGTGCAGGACGGTGCGCAGGTTGAGCAGGTCGAGGGCGACGAAAAAGGGCGCGACGGCGACGGCGCGGGGGATCGAGTCGTGATAACGGGCCGCAAGCCTGGCCGGAAGGGGTTTGAGATCCTTGCGCACGAGTTGACGCGCGGTCACTTCCGTCACCTCGAGGGTGGCGGGGAAAATGGCGATCCGGTTTTTTTGCACCACTGACATCATGCCATCGGCTGTGGCGGTCCGGGCACCGAGGGCCAGCGCCGCTTTGTAGGTGACTGCCGGGCGGGCCAGGCTGGTGGTTTCCCCCTCGACGGGGTGATAACCTTCGGGGATTTTCGGTTCGGGCAGCGAGACGTCAATCACGGTGTATTCACCGAATCCAGGCACTTTGAGGGTGTTGACGCGTTCTGAGACCCACTCCAGCGTTTTCAGATCGGCCGTGATGCTGGAAAAAGCTTCGATCAAAGCGGTGCCGATCGCTCCAGCCCGGGTGGCGAGATCAACGCCTTGATCCTCCAGGATGGTTTTGAGTCGCAGGCTCTGCGGCGTTGCATCGTCTTGCAGCAGGGCTACCGTGCGCGGTCTGGCGGCGGGACGAGAGGTGGACTCGGTGCGGATCTCCACGTTTTCCGCCAGCAGCAGCCCCGCGGAGTTGCCGGCAGTCTTGAGCCTGTTCATGTAGGCCTGGGCCGCCTGCGAGGTCTGCCGCTCGGCGGCCGTATGGGTGTCCGGCGGATCAAGCCGGGCGTCGAGAAAATTCGCCGACAGTTCCAGAAAACGCGCAGCATAAAGAACCACTCCCTTGCCGTTGAGTCGGCGCTCGGGGGTGTTGTCGAGATAATCGCCCAGGGCCGTTTGATAGGCGCGGCTTTCCAGAAAAGACACCAAACCCTCTCTGGTGTTCATGATAACCTGGCGCAATTGCCTGCGCTCCCCTGCCCCGAGCAGCACGTCGAGACATTCCCTGCTAAGATGCCGGCCGTACTTTTTGCGGTTTTCCTCGGAAGCAAAACCGATCTGCTGCATCAGGACGGCAACTTGGAACTGCGCGGCAACCTGCTGGCGCAGGGTCTGCTCCGCTTCGCCGAAGATGTCGCCGCGCTGCACTTCAAGGGCCAACTTTTCCGGAGGAAGCCCGACGCGTAGAGCCTCGATGAAACTCTCCATATCAGCCCAGGCGGCTTCGTGCTGATCGGCCAGATCCATGGCCACCCCCAAGGGATCATGCAGATACACCACCGGCAGCTTGCTGAATCGATGCAGGTGCAGCGAGTAGATTTCTGCCGTGCAGTTCTCCACACTCTGGATGTTTTCCGTGTCCTCGCCCCGGATGTGGCGTTTGAGTTCGGCGGTAAAGTCCTGCATGCGCGCGCGGCGATTGGCGGCGGCCTGTTCCTTGCCAACTTGCGGTTTGGGGGTGTCGGGACGCAGGCGCGGTTCCTCCTTGGGGTCGGGGTCCATGCCGCCCAGGGCGTTGATGCGCGCCCAACTCCACTGCACTTCGGAATAGGCAATTTCGATCTGTTGATGAATGCTGCCCATCTTGTAGGGGATGAGAACGCGGCTGTCGACTTCGCCGCTTGCCGGGCGCTCGTCTTTGCCCTGATGACGGCGCAGGTTGACGTCGCGGGTGTGACCGTGCTCCATGACTTCGAGTTCGCGCCACAGATGGCCGTTGCGGTAGACGTAGAGCCAGCCAGTACGCAGCTCTTGCGCCTGGGCCGGGTCGGGCTCGGGAGTCGCGTAGCGCTTGGGCAGGATGGGGATGACGAAGTTGGGATACTCTTCGATGCAGGAGGGACGCGGGGCGTCAGCGGGAACCGTGGGCACCGAGGCTGCTAAAGGCAGCACGATATATTCGCGCTCTTCGGGCGAAGAGTTGTTGAACGCCAGATCGCGCATGACCAGGGTGAGCCGTTGCGTGGCCTCATCGAGAGTGTCGATGACCAGTTCGCGGTAACGCTGGGCTTCGTCGCCCTCGCCGTCGATGTAACGCGCCAGGCGGCGATGTTGACGGCTCATGCGTTCTGCTCCCCGCAGGGACCGCCCTTGATGAGCGGCGTCTGCCCACCCAACAGGCCGTAATCAATACGCCGCGGCCACTCGCTGCTCTGAGCTTCTTCCATAGCGCCGAGATCAAGTCCGGCGGGCGGCGCGGCACCGGGCTGCATCAGCGGCATGGGCGCCGTATTGCCGTTGTTGGAGATCATCATGTCCCCCTGGCGCACGGCGGGCACGCCTTCGATGAACACGTTGGATGAGGCGGTGATGAATTCAGCCTTGCCCTTGATGGTGTTGGACACCACGCCCAGGCGGTCGCCGGGCTCATCGCCCGTACTCACGGCGAAGATGCTTTTCTGATGACAGACGGGATGGCCGTTGATGAGCACCGTGGCGGCAGTTTGCGCGGCATCGGCGCTGCGCGCGATATTGGTGTAGGCAATGTTGACGATCGGCTTACCGATCTTGGTGCGGCACACATCGACAGTAGTCAGGATGCCGCCGCTGCCGGCATGCACGGCCGTGCGGCCGTTGATCAGGACGTTGCTCATCGTTCCCCCTCCGGATTATCCATTCGATCCTGCAATATCAATTAATCTCCACAGTCGTTCCCTGAAGGCGGACCCGGCCCGAAGCAATATTGTAGATTTCCCTGCCATCAACATGGATTCGACCATCGGGCGTCAGTTCGATGCGGGCGTCGCCCGCCTGCAGGCAGATCCCTGCAGCCGCATCGAGGATGAAGCGACCATTGCGTTCCTGCACCAGCGGACAGGCGGATTCTCCGTCGGCACGCAGGCGACCCGTTACCACAAGACCCACAGCGGTGCGCTGGACAAGCACCTGATCCCTGGCGTTAAGCACAGACACTTCGCTCAGGTGCCCATGGACATCCAGAACCTGCCCATCGGCAAGCATCACCGAGAGCGCCTGCCCCTGTTCTGCCTCAACCACTGTAGCGACAGAACAGATATCTTCCGCTTCAACCCTGCTTTCACGAAACCTTACCACCGTATTTGTCATCGTTTGTGATCCTTGGCTCTCATCAATTGCTGCCGATTTTGCCGCCCTTAAGGCTTATCATGCCGGCGTTGACCTCGACGCTGCCGCCGCTGATGATCACATCCCCGCCGGCGGTGATCTCAATGCCTCCGCCGCTCTGGCCAATGCGGATGGCACCACCTCCCTGCCCCGTCACTGTGATGGCGCGGGCCGCGTTGATGCTGATTTTCCCCTGAGTGACCTGGAGATCGAAATCTTCGCTTCGCACCTCCATAGACAGGTTGCGTCCGACTTCGGCGACAAGGTCGCGGCCGCTGCGCATTTCGATATCCTGCCGGTCGCTCTGCATGAGGATGTTTTCTCCGGCCTTCATGCGGATATCGGTGGCCGCCTGCTGCTCGATCTCGCCTGTGCGGGTCATCAGGCGCTGAGCGTTTTCCACGGTGACGATCTGATCTTTGCCCACCTCGACGAACTGGCTGTCGCCCGATTCGAGCAGCATCGTTTTGGCAGCATAGACCTCCATCTCGCCCTCTTCGCTGGCCAGTCGCACGCGATGCCCGTCGCAGTCGGCGTCAAGGCTCAGGATGTTCTTTCGCTCGCGGGTGAAGAGTTCGGTTTTTTCCCTGCCGGCGCGATCGTCCATAAGCAGCTCATTGCCGCCCCAGGTGCGCAGGATGTTCTGCGTGCGGTTTGCGCTGGTTACCGGCGTAGGCGTATCGGGGTTGGGCAGGGCACCAAGAATCACCGGCCGGTCCAGATCACCGTTGACACAGGAAATCACCACCTCGGTGCCGGCATGCAAAGGGAAATGGAAACCGTAGTCCCTGCCGGCGTAGGGCTGCACCATGCGCACCGGGTGACTGGCCTCGCCGGGGGCTGTCTCGCTGAGATCGAAATCGGTGCGCAGGCGGTAGCGCCCCTGTTCGTCGAGATAGGCATATTCACCGCCAGTCGTCTCGATGCGCGCCGTCAATAGGCCGTGCATCGGACGCGCGGCGGGCAAGGGAGGCCGATAGGGCGTTCCAGCGCGAGTCAGCAGCAGCCTGTTGCGGTAGCTCATGCCTTTGCCGCTGTCCCCAAAAGCGAAACCGGCACTTTGATCGCCATCATGTTCGAGCTCGACGATAAGATAATCTCCGTTGAGTCCTTCATCCGAGTGACCGGTTATGGACAGAATTTCTCCCGGCGCCAGGGCCCGGCAGTCCGTCTCGGCAACCAGGGTGCGGCGCTGCCAGTCCAGCAGTTGACCGCGCATCCGGGCCAGCTGCTGCCCCTGCTCGAGGTCGAGAAAATGTTCTCCGTAGCGGTAGTCACGCCCATTGCCGCCAGACGATGAGGCATGGGCCGACAAATGCGCTTCGGGGGTCTGATCGTTGTAATCCTTGAGTTCGACCTGCGCGCTCAGCAGGTTGGAGCGCTCACGCAGGGCAAATACCGTCTCGCGGCCGCGGCGAGTGCCACTCTGAACTTCATAGAGCAGTTCGCCGCAGGCGCAGGCCGGCAGATCGTCAACACGGTCGTGAAAGACGATCCGTACCCCCTCCCCGTTCTGGGAGAATCGAAAGAAGATGCCCACATGAGCGCAGATGCGCAGGAGAAAATCCCAATCGCTCTCATCGTACTGCACCACGAATTCGCGGAAGGGATAGTCGCCGTCAAGCTCCAGTTCGTAGTCGGTCTCGCTGAAGCCGGCTCCCTGCAGGATCTCCTCGATGATCTGCGGCGCGGTGGTGTTGAGAAAAACCCGGTTGTCACGCCTCAATTTAAGGGGGTGAAGAACAGAGTTGAGCCGCACAACATACGCGTGGCCGCCGACGGCCTCCCCCACATAGGAGATTTCACTGACGACCCCATGAAGTGGAAGCATCCGCCCTTCCCATGCCATCTCGAGCGTACCCTTGCGCCCGACGGCAAGCCCCACATCCAGGAAGCTTTCAGAGAACAGGTTGATGGTAAAACAGTAATCCTGCGACAACCCGTGGTCGCTCCCGCTGAAATCCTTCACCGCCAGGGTCCCATCCGGCACGCCTTGAACACGGAAGAAATACTGCTGGGCATCAGCCCTGTGAGACGAGGCGTCCCAAGCCGCAGAAATGAATGACATGTTCCCCCCTTTGAATCATCATGTGCAACTGTTCAGCACGGGTTCGCAGCTGTCATGACAAGGGTGTTTGGCGCCAGGGATGGCGCCAATCAAACGGCCAGGGATGGCGTAAAGTGGCCCTTGTCATGGGAGCTGCGAATCCGTGCGGTGAATAGAAACCATCTGGTTCTTATTGTGCAGCGCACTCTAAAAAGAAGAAAACTCCTTGAGATTTTCCTCCGCGTGCTCAGCGTCCTCCGCGGTGAAATTCACCGAATCCGCCTCCACCCGATCGGCATATACGCACGCTACCTCCCCCCGCTCATCCATCTCCAGAGTCAGGATATCCGGCATGTCGTCTTCGGCCATATACCCCAGCAGGTTGCGCGCGATACCGGGTAGCAGGCGCTGCTCCAGAAGGGCGTTGATGAAGCGCGCGCCGGTCTGCGGCTGACGGCAGCGCTCGGCGAGAAACTCCAGCACCTCGGGCGCGCAGCGCAGTTCGATCCCATGGGCGGCGTGCAGGCGCTGTGCGGCCTCGTCGAGTTTGAGAGCGACAATGTTGTGCAGCGCCTCCGCGCTCAGGGGACGAAAGGGCACCACCTGCATGCGGGCGACCAGCGCCGGTGCAAAATGCCGAGTCAAAGCAGGGCGAATGACATCGCCCAATTGCGACAGGGTCGGCGCGGTCTGGCTTTCGTCCCCCTCTTCATCCAACGAGCTGTAAAGAGCGTTGATCTCCTCGGCGCCGAGATTGCTGGTCATAAGGATGACCGTGTTCTTGAAATCGATCTCGCGCCCCTCCCCGTCACGCATGAAGCCACGATCGAAAACCTGGTAGAACAGATTCATCACGTCGGGGTGGGCTTTTTCCACTTCGTCGAGCAGAATCACGGCATAGGGGCGCTGACGCACCGCCTCGGTCAGGATGCCGCCCTCGCCGTAGCCGACGTAGCCGGGAGGCGATCCCTTGAGTTGGCTGACGGTGTGAGATTCCTGATACTCGCTCATATTGATGGTGACCAGAAAGCGTTCGCCCCCAAACAGCTGCTGCGCCAGGGCGCGAGCGGTTTCCGTCTTGCCGACGCCGCTCGGACCGGCCAGCAGGAACACCCCGAGAGGAGCTGCGGGGTTGCGCAGACTGGCCTTGGCGCTGCGGATGGTTTCACCGATGACGGCCAATGCATCGTCTTGGCCGATGACGCGCTGCGCCAGGGCTTCCTCGAACTTCAACAGCGCCTCAAGTTCGTCACGCAGCATGCGGCCAACCGGCACGCCTGTCCACTCGGAGACCACCGCCGCAATCGCCTCGCCGTTGACCTCGGCCTGCAGCATGGGGTTTTCTCCCTGCGCCTCTTTAAGCTGGGCGCGGGTCTGTCCGGCGGCGCGGCGCAGAGCCACCACCTTGCCGCAGCAATCGCCAGCATCCGCCGGCAGTTCTTCACGCTGACCACGTACCTGGCGGATCAGCTCACCTTCTGCCGCCCATTTCTTTTCCGCCATCCATAGCCGCCTCTGAACTTCTTCCAGCTCATCTCCCACCTTCTTGAGCAGGGTGTCGTCAAAAGACACCCCCTGGGCTTTTTCGGCGATCAAGGCACTGAGCCGTCCCTGCAGAAACGCGGCACGCTCTCTGTCCGCGTCGATCTCCGCCGGCACGACGGACTGGGCCATGCACAGACGTGCGGCGGCGGTATCGATCAGGTCGATCGCCTTGTCGGGCAGCTGCCTCCCGCAAATGTAGCGCGCCGACAGGTGCACTGCGGCGGTCACCGCCTCGTCGGTAATCAGGATGCCGTGGTGCTGTTGGTAGAGGTCGCGCAGACCGCCGAGCATGGCAATGGCATCCTCCTGGCTGGGTTCCTCGACCTTGACCGGCTGAAAACGCCGCGCCAGGGCGGCATCGCGTTCGAAATACTTCTTGTATTCCCCCCAGGTAGTGGCCGCGATGGTGCGCAGTTCGCCGCGCGCAAGGGCCGGTTTGAAAAGATTGGCCGCATCGCCGAGCCCCGCTTCGCCGCCGGCGCCGATGAGAGTGTGCGCCTCGTCGATAAACAGGATGATCGGCTCGGGCGAGGCCTTGACCTCCTCGATCACGTTTTTCAGCCGCTTTTCGAACTCACCCTTGACCCCGGCTCCGGCTTGCAGTAGTCCCAGATCCAACGCGAGAAGGCGTACCTTGCGCAAACTGTCCGGCACGCTGCCGGCGGCAATGCGCAGGGCCAGTCCCTCCACAACCGCCGTCTTGCCGACGCCGGGCTCTCCCACCACGATGGGGTTGTTCTTGCGGCGCCGCGCAAGGATATCGAGCATCATGCGGATCTCGCGGCTGCGGCCGAGAACCGGATCGATATCCCCAGCGGCGGCACGGGCGGTGATGTCTACCGTGAAGCGCGCCAGAAAGGAGCTGGCCTCCCCTCCGGGCGAGGTTTTCGTCTGAAGGGAGGCCATCGTCGTTGCAGAATCCTGTCCCCCCTGCTCCTCAGCGGAATCATCACCCGGGCGGCCAAACTCTTTGCGCAGGATCTCCGGCGAAACATTGTCAAGCAGGGCGAAGGTCTCTTCGGGCAGCGCCGGAGCCAGAGTCACCAGGGCATCGAGCAGCGCCGCCGAGTGAATCCGATCCGTGTGATAATGCAGCGAGGCTGCCAGCCAGGCGCGTTCCAGCCACTGCTGCAAGCTCGCTCCGAACAGCGGCTTGCCTGCCGGACCGGCGGAGCGCCGGGCAAGCGCGGCCAGCAGCGCCTGCCAGAAAGCATCAAGGTCCACACCGAAACGATGCAGGGCACGGTCGAAATCACCGCCCCCCTGCTCCAGCAGTTTGACGCACAGGTGCTCGATAGTCACCTCGCCGTGGCCGCGTGTTGCGGCAAATGCCGCAGCGCCTTCCAGTGCGTTGACACAATGGTTGTTGAGACGCTCAAGCAGAGAGCGAAGCTGTCGATTATCCATGATTGATCACCCCTTGTAAGCACTGCCCGCCAGGCGAATGCGGCGCAGCGCGGCAGTCGATCGTCCCAGAGAGCTGGTCCAGCCCAGATGAATGGGATCGCACCCCAGGCGGCGTTCAGAAGCCGCGCATTCCAACTCGAAAATGACGTCGTATTCCAGCGTCGGCTCCAGGTAGCCGTTGACGATATCCCGCAAATCCCCCGCGCCATTGCCGAGGGGGAGAAGATCCAGCATAAGGTCCTCTGACAGGGGTCCGACCCGGATATTGATCTTGCGCCCGACATCGAGCACCCGCTCGCCCAGCAGGGCATCGTCCCCCAGCGTCATCCCACTCCGACCAAGCGAAGAGACCGCGCCCGTTTCCACCCAGCAGGGCACAAACTCTTCGATGCGAGCCGCCACCCCCAGACGGTCACGCAACATCCCGGCCAGGGCTGTCGCCCCTTTGATCCGGCGACCGAAAACTCCTGAATAGGCCATGGCCAGATCTCCCCGCTCACCCTGAACCACGCCGGACAGGGAAAGCAGGTAATCCTCCAGAGGATTGGCGGCGTTGTCATCGAAGAGATGAGCGCGGTTCTTTTTCCAGGCCAGATACAACAACTCGTAAAAACGCCCGCCGAACAGATCAAGAAACGATCGCAGGCACTGTCCCGCCTTACCCTCGTGCGCCACACTCTCACGGAAATAGGCCGGCAGCGGAGCATCAACCCCGTAAAGCCCCAGGAAAGCGGATTCAAGCACCACCCGCCCGTCTTTCCCGATAGAGGCACGCCGCACATCGGCGGCGGGAAACGAGAGATCCGCCGCGGTGCGCAGGCCCACCACCTCCCCGGGCCCGCCCCTTCCGCTGCCGGAAGCTGCAGCGGCGGTTTCTATCAGGCGTACGGCCTGGAAATACTCGAAGGGCGCGGCATCATCTGTCAGGTCTCTGATCAGAGCGGAGAGCTGTCGCCGTACAGCGGGGGCCATCGCATCTCCTGAGCCGAGGGGTGAAGCACCGTCACCGTTTCAACAAACACATTGAGGGACGCAAAACGGCTGAAAAACACATGCAGCAGCTCGCTGAACAGATATGCGTCACCCCGGTTGATAAAGTGGTCTTCCCGCAGCCCCACACGCACCTCGACCCCGCGCCACAATCCACCTTTGCGAATGCGGTTGCAGGCCGCGACCTGCAGTTCGCAGATGCCCTCAATCCTTCGCTGATTCTGCTCCCGGCCACTCCAGTCGTAGAGCCGCAGCAGCCGCCGCAGAGCATCTGGCGAATCCAGGGCGTTGAGGCTGATGCTCAGATGAGAAAGCAGGGTCAGGCGAAAATCGCGCCGTGCCGGCGGCTGCAGTCGCGGCGCGGGTCGCAGCAGATTGGAAAAACGCAGGAACGAGGGCATGTCGCTGGTGGACAGGCTCAAACCGCGTTCCTGCAGGTGACGGCGGGGCAGTTCGCCGTTGCAGGCGGTCAGGGCGCAGGAAAGGGTCTCGCTGCTATAATCCTCCAGACCGCCGAGGGTCAGAAAATGCGCCGGCGCGGCATCGCCTTCCTGGCGGCGGGACAGCTGGTAATAAGGCTCAGCCTGTTTTTTGTGGCGGAAGTCGTGTAAAGGACGATAAGCGCGCCGCTCCCCGTTGGCGGCGTTGATCCCCTCGACCCCGTCGAGGCTGTAAATTTCCACGCCCTCAGTGGTAGAAGCATCGGCCAGCAGTCGGTTCTCGCTACGTCGATGCGTCAGGCGGATCGGTTCGGCCGTTGTCTCAAACAGGTTGATCGCCGGCGCGCAATGCAACCTCAGGTGCGTGCGGTTCAGGCGTTCTTCACGCTCAAACTGGCCGGCGAGGGTCAGTTCAATCTCAAAATCATGACAGTCCCGCGGCCAACGGACCTCCTCCAGCCCGCGCAGCTCGACGAAGAGATACTTCTCACGAAAGCAGAAATACTCATGCAGCAGATGGTAGCCGAGAAAACTGCGCCCGACGCCCGGTACCAGCAGATCATCGCCAGCGAGATGACAGGGAGCGACGGCCTGCTGTCCGCCTAGACTCTGTGCGCTTTGCGTGGGAAAGTCCGGAAAACGGATCTGCGCGTTTTTTACCCCCGCCGCCAGCAGATGATAGAGCTTGAGGGCCAGGGCCGCATCGGCGTGGACATAGAATTTGATTCGCGCGAGGTCGAGACTCTCAGCCTCCAGCCCTGCATCAAGCTGAAAGCTCAGCCTCAGCAATGTACCGCCTGCTGCTTCTTCCTCGGTCTGCACGTTTTTCAGCTGCAGGGGCTGCAGCACCACTTCGCTGGTGGTGCGAAACCGGCAGATGACCCGATCGGGACCGAGGGGGGAACTCATCAGCAGAGCGCCGCGATTCAAGGTCTGTGGTTGCTGCAACTGACCTGGCCGAGGTGAGAATTCCACGATGGTCGCCGCCGGAAAGGGGCGCAGAAAATGAGGCCAGAGCTGATTGAGCAGCGCTTCACAGAGTTCGGGTACATCATCGTCAAGGCGGCGCCGCACATGGGCGTTCAGATAGGCGACCCCTTCCAGCAGACGTTCCACGTAAGGGTCGCGATCGCGCAGCTCATCGAGGTTGAGCATGGCCGCCTGTTCCGGATGAAGACGGGCGAATTCCCGCGCCGACTCACTCAGCAGGCGCATCTCTGCTTCATAATACTCACGCATGATGGCTCCGCACGCCGCGGGCGTTTACCTGAGCGCTGCCGGCACTCTCGAATACCGTCCGAAAACGCACATCCCCTACGGAGACAAGAGATGCCGCCACTTCAAGGTGAATGCGCCGGTCATCCCCCACCGATCCGAGGCGACGCACCCGCACCGCGCTCAACCGCGGCTCATACCGCTCGATCAGAAGCCGCACCTGCCGTGCCAGGTCATCCACCGAATAGGGAAGGTTTTCATAAACCGCGCCGATGTCGGGCAGACCGTAATCCGGCAGATGCACCAGCGAACCGCGGCGGGTATTGAACAAGCGCTGCAGATGGGTCTGCACGCTGTCCAACGCGGCACGGGTACTGGAGTCGTCCTGCGGATATCCAGAGCCGGTCAGAATGTCGAATAAAGCCAGGGCCATCAGGTATTCAAATCAAAAGAGGAATCAAAAAAGGGCCGGGGCGCCCCTCCTCGCCCCGGCATGACAATAAACTGCATGACAACGGAAATCAGCGGCCCTCGGTCCAGGAGTCGCTGAACTCGATATTGCCGTCCACGTAAGTCCAGGTGATCTTGGAATAGCGCACCGAGACCTCCTCCAGATGGGGGAAGCGCTCTTTGTCCAGATCCTTGACGTTGTGCATGGTCGGCTTGATGGAGGTGATCTTCACCCCTTCAAGCTTGTGACGGAAATATTCCTTTTCGGTGCCGGTGTCGTCGATGCGGTACCAGCGCAGCAATAGTTCATTGAGTGTCTGGCCGTTGCTGCAGGCCTTGTACATGTAGGGCGAAGAGCTGTCGAAAGCCTTGAGAAACTTGAACGGCTCGTGCTTGCGAGTGCCGGTGAGAGCGCCCGTATCGTTGTCGGTGGGGATGCGCAGTTCATGATCGAAGCCGAGCACTTCAACGCTCTGCTCGCGCCCCTGCACGGTGATCGGTCCCTCGATCTGGTTGCCCTGATCGTCCTTGATCCACATGTAAGCCGGAATTGCCATTTTCTGTACTTCCTCCTTGGGTTGATATCCCGAAGCTCATCTCCGGGCATTGAAAAAACATTGCATCTCTTTTTCTTCTTACGGGAGAGCCGGTACGGCCCCTGTCCATCTCCAGGGTATCTGTCGCCAGGGATGGCGACAATTAAGCCCCAGGGATGGGTTCATGCGTCCCTGGAGATGGACAGGGGCCGTACCGGCGGCTTCCCCCGTTTCTCCATTCCCCCGCCTACTTCTCCGCGCGCGGCATCTGCGCCACCAGGTTGAGCCGCACATCCACGCCTTCGATCTGAAAGTGGGGAATCACATACAGGCTGACGCTGAAGAAGCCGGGGTTTTCAGGAATTTCTGCAACCTCAACCCGCCCGTCCTTCAGGGGATGGGTGGCGAGCAGATCGGGTTCCGGATCCTTCATCTTGGTCACCAGGGTCTGCAGCCAGGTGTTGAGTTCGTTCTCCAGCGTCTGGCGGCTCTTGGTGGTGCCGATATTTTCGCGCTGCAGCACCTTGAGATAGTGCGATATGCGCGAAACCAGGAAGATATAGGGCAGACGCGCGTTGATGCGGGCGTTGGCGGTCGCGTCGTCAGCCTGGTACTGGGTCGGCTTCTGCACCGAGTCCGCCGAGAAGAAACAGGCATAGTCACTGTTTTTGTAGTAGCTCAGGGGGATGAATCCGAGCTGGGCGAATTCGAGTTCGCGCGTTTCCGGAATGAGGATCTCCGTGGGGATCTTGCTCTGGAGACCCTTGCCGACATCGTAATTATGAATGGCCAGATTTTCGACCTTGCCGCCGGATTCGGGCCCACGGATATTGACCGCCCAGCCGTTGTCGGCAAAGGACCGGGCGATATTGGCGGCAAATGCAAACGCGGCATTGCCCCACAGGTAATTTCCATGGTGCTCGGCGCGAACCTCCTCTTCGTAATTGAAGGTACGCACCGGGTTGCTGTCGGCCCCGTAAGGCAAACGCAGCAGGAAACGCGGCAGAACCAGACCGACATAACGCGCATCTTCCGATTCGCGAAAAGACTGCCAGCGAATGTATTCGGCCCGCTCCATGTAGGTAGCGAGATCATGAATCTTCGGCAGCTCGTCGATACTCTCCTTACCGAAGAAGCGTGCACCCACCGAGCTGATGAAGGGGCAGTGCGCGCTGGCTGCGACCCGCGAAACATCGGTCAGCAGCGCCACATCCTGGGGCGTGTTGTCGAATTCGTAATTGGCGACCATGGCCGAAATGGGCTGTCCGCCCGGCGTATCGTACTCATTGACGTACACGTGGCGATACAGGCCGGTCTGCACCGTCTCCGGCGCCTCCTCGAAATCGTCGCGCAGGTCGTCTTTGCGACAGTCAAGAAGTTCGAGCTTGATATTGGCGCGAAAATCACAGCGGTCGACCAGGTGTTTCAGACCGCGCCAGGAGGCTTCGACCCGCTGGAACTCGGCGTGATGCAATACGGCGTCGAGCTGACGGCTGATGGTTTCGTCGATCTGCGCGATATAGGAGTCGAGCAGGGTCTTGTCGATGCGCTCCACGCCACTGCTGCTGCGCGCAGCAAGATCGAGAAATACCTGGATGGCAGCGGTGAGCCGCTTGTTGAGAGAGATATCGGCAAGTTTGCCGGCGTCAGCGAAGGTGTCCAATGCCACCGTTTCGTCGAGCGGCGAAATGTCGACCAGGCTGCACAACCGCTCATAGGCGCTCGAAGGGGTGCAGTCCTCGGTGACAACGTTTTTACTCTGGATACTTTCCTGGATAGCCATATCGGGGTTCCTCCTACTCGCCGCCGGTGACGGGCACCGGTCGGAGAATTTTTTCCAACTGCCCGGTCAATTCGGCAAGCTCGGGCTGATCCTTGACAATCTTTTCCAACTCCTTGCGGAAGCCGGCATTGTCCAGCAGATTGGCCTTCAGATCCTTGAGCAGGTTGCGCATCGCCATCATGCTGTGCATCTCGGGAATCTGATTGGCGACCCGGTCCGGATGAAAAGCTTTCATGGAGTCGAATTTGAGCGACACCCCAATCTCGCTGCCGTCACCGGCCAGCTCGTTGGGCACTGAAAAACGCGCTTCGGGAGCCATGTCGCGCAGCACGGCTTCAAAGTTATTCCGGTTGATCTCGGTCCGTTCGCGCTCCGCCACCTTGCCCTGGGTCCTGCCGTTGGTGAAATCACCCACCACCAGCATCTTCAGGGGCAGTTCCATCTTTTTGCGGCTGCCCCCCGTCTCGACGTCGAGGGCGATATTGACGCGCGCCTTCGGAATTTCTTTCTGAAAACTGTCAGCCATGCAGATCTCCTTTGTGGGAACGAATTTACGTCACTGTTCAATCCGGGGCAGGTTCTGTCCCGGATGGTCTTTTTAAAGCCATTTCACCGCAACTGCCGGATCGGCGCGGCAGATCCTGGCACGCAGGCAGCGGATGTGTTCGTTGAACAGGGGTTTCTCCTCGGGCGCGGCTCTGCGAAGGCACTGTTGAAAGGTTTCAAGAGCGGTCCGCCAGATCTCAAGGGCCAGGGACTGATCCCAATGCTCCACCTGGAGGCTTGCGGACAACTCTTCCAGATGTTGCGCCAGGGGCAGCGCCACATCGGGCCGGCCGCCCTGCAGGCAGATCTCGGCCTGTGCCAGCTGCAGGCGCAGACGCCGTGCTTTATTCGGCGCAGGCAGAGTACGGATCAGGTTCAACGCCTGGGAAAGCTTTTTTTCAACCGCCAGACTGCGGGCTTTTGTTACCAGTTCCGTCAATTGCGCGTCCCAGCCATCCAGGGCCGCAGGTTCGGGCTGGCTCGTCTCCCCGGGAGGGGTATTCCCCAGTTCATCGAGCCAGCTGCGGGTCGCGGGCGAGGCAAAAGGACGTCCGTCCTCAAAACTCAACGATTCCAATTCGGAGAAGCGCTCGAGCAGCAAACGGGTCTGCCCGTCGATGAATCGCTGCAGATCCTCCAACCCTGCCGCCCCGGCGGCCCGGCTGCACTGATACTGCAGGTCGAGCCAGAACTGCCCGCCGGGTTCCATAAACAGGGATTCGCACAGATCGAGCAACGCTTCCGGAGCATCGGTCCTGCACTGATGTTCGAGAGCGGCAAATGCACTGTCGCGGGGGGCCGGAACACGGGTCCGCCCTTGATCATGAGGCGGCAGGTTCAAACCTCCCCAGCGCAGGGCACGGTTGAATGCCGCAGCCTGAAGACGGTTGCCCTGCTCGTTATAAAAGCGGCTCAGGGCGCGCGTCATGCCGAAGGCCTCACGCTCCGAACCGATGTCAGCCTGCTGCCGGGAAAATGCGCAATTCGTTTCAGGTTCAGTCTCAGCTTCATCTTTTCCTCCTTTGGAGAAAGATGCGGGCATATTCTGAACATCCCCCGCCGCTGCCGGCAGAGAGGGTTCAGCAGGCGGCTCGGTCTTGAGCCAGTCGTCCATCGATCGCCAGCGTGGAGCCTCATCCCCCAGCCGGGAACTCAGCAGGCGGTTGATTTCATCCACCTTACGACGAAGTTGATCCCGCTGGTCCGCAGATGCCTTGCGTCCCGCCTCCCGCGCCATCGCCTCGAGGCGCGCGCCGTTGAGCCAGTTGACGGCGCTGATCCGCAGACTTTCCTTGCGGGGATGACAGTCGTCCCAGAAATGCTCCAGCAGATGGCGGTAACCCTCGGTTGCGTCGATCAGCCCCACCAGGCCGTCACGCCCCAGAGAGGCCATCACCAGGAAGCCTGCAACCCGGAGATCCTTGCCCTGCCGGGATAGCAGAGCGCAGCAGAGATCATGGATGAGGTCGTAATCGTTTTTATGCAGCTTGTCGATTTCCCGCTTGGCCAGCAGAAATTCATCCCGATAACGCGGGTCTTCACCACCTTCGGGCAAAGGAGCACAGAACGCCTCCAGCAGCGACAGTTGCGCCGGAGCGGCGGCTTCGGCCGGGGCGCTCACAGCAGCACCTCCCGCCGGCCTGCGCGGTAAAGAAGATCCAGCATGGACACCTCGTCATCCCGCAACATGCGCGCAAGCTCCGGGGGACAACTCACATCGGAGCGCTCGTGCATGGCCCGCCTCAGATCGAACAACCCGCTATCGTCAACAGTGTCCGGCATCAGCCACAGAAACAGGGAGGGAGCCGGCGGCCGGAAAAACAGGGTCAGCGATCCCGGTCCCCCCTCATTGCCCTCATGCCAGAAATAGTGAGCCCGCCAGTGACGGTCTTCAAGAATCGCTTCCACCATCTGCACCCAGAAAACCACCGTCGGCAGTACATGGTCACCGGTTGCCAGCGGGAAGCGCAGTCCCCAGGTGATGCGTCCCGGCCCTCTGCGCGCCGCACTGCGCAGCGCGCTGAAAAGAGCCTCGAACAACCCCTGCCGGGCAGGCGCCTGTCCCGGGAAGGCTTCCTGCCAGAAGCGGCCCATGGAAATGTCGCCGAGCAAGGCGATCTGTCGTTCAAGAAGCTGGCGGCGGGACCGACCGTAATCGCGCGCGGCCATACCGTCGATGCGATCAAGCAGCAGAGCAAGCGGCTCCTGGCGCCAGGGCGCGTCAAGAATTTCGTTGCTGCACTGGTAGAATTCATCAAAAACCAGCGGGGCAGCGGCCTGCATCTCGTGGAACAGGGGCTCATCGGCCAGCCTGAACACGACAAAAGGATAGGCACGGCCGCTGCGGTCTCGGCTGGCACTCAGGGTCGCGCCCAGGGTCCGGTCCTGCTCCCCGCCGGTCATGACCAGATGGTGGCGCGGAAAAGCGGACAGGGGGTTGCGCTCTCCTCCCTGCCCGTGGCGGGAGATCAGGCCGACGCCCCCCTGCACCCAATTCTCGAAAGCCACGACCTCCCTGGCCCGCACGCCATGACGGATAAAGTCAGGATGAATCGGCATCTTGCCGAAACAACCGTGCTGGTCGACGTCGCGGCGGGCGACAGGATTTCTGGCGCTGCGTGTAAAAAGTCCGAACATCCGGAAAACTCTTAAAAGATGGTGTAAGGCAGCTGCAGTTTTGAGAACAGCCCGCGCTCGAAGACATTGTTCTCGCGGTCGGCGCGGATTTTAAACTGCACCGCGACCGGCATGCCGTGATCGGCATTCAGCTCCCATACGCTCAGATACTGCGTACCGCTTTCCGCCGTCAGCCGGGCTTTCTCCAGCAGGTGAAACAGCCCCCAGACGCCGTCGAATTCGAGCTCAGCCCGTCCGGTTCCCAAACCGGTTATGCCGTACACCCGCGCTCCGGGGCTCTGCATATCTCCCGGCCAATGAAACTGGCGCCACTCCTGGGGTTCGTTGCGATAACGGTAGGAACCGCCGTTGCACTCCAGGAACATTTCGCTCAAGCCGCGCACCGGCATGGGGTAGAGATGGAAGCGCACCTCGGGCTCGTCGCCGCCGCGCCGGAAAAGACCGTCACTGATCAGCCGCGCCTGCTCCAATCCCTGCAGTAGATGACGGTTGAAGCCAGGCCCCTGCCCCAGCCAGGTCTTCTGGCGCCAGCCGTTACGCTCGCGTGTGAGGAAGGGAGACAGGTTGTGGTTGACGAATGACCAGAGCACACCGTCTTGAGGGCGGAAGAAATCGGTCACATCCACCAGGGCGGCATCCTGCCCATCGGCGACGAAAGGAAAACGTCCCTCGACTTTGCGGCCATAAGCGGCGTGAACATTGTTTTTCCAGGCTCTCTGCAGATCTTTGCGGGTTTCCGCCAGAATCGCCTGCCAGGCATGGCGCAGCGGAGCCATCAGCAGGTTGCCTGCCACGCGCCGCGTGCGAGCTTCTATGCCGCCCAGCAGTCTGGTGGTGGAGACCCAGCTCTTATAAAGCTCGCAACGGGCGCCGCCGCCGGTCAAAATATTGGCGGCATACTCGCCTGCTTCGCGGGGCACATCGGCGGCCGCCCCCAGGGCCTCGATCTCGCTCTGCATGGCGGAGACGGCAAGCAGGTACTGGTTGACAAGCAGACTGACGCTCATCTTGTCGGCCGGGTCGCAGAATTTACGCAGATCGCGCAACGGCCCCTCCAACTCGGCGACCGTATGGCGCGCATCGCCCGGCATATCCGCCGCTTTTTCCGCCAGCGCGGCCGCCGACGCAGCGGGGCTGTCCAGGGGACTGATATTGCCGGAAACCACGCGCATCAGTTCGCCGATGGGCCCGTCGCTGCGTGACAGGATGAGAATTTTTCGTGCCGCATCATCCACAGATGAAAATGGCGCAACCCGCACCGAATCCAACAGGGCGAACCAGGCTTCGGCGTAGTCGGCGAAATAGATCCGCCGGATCTCCCGCTCCAGCCGCTGCGCCAGTTCAGCATCCTCATAATGACCAACGGAACCGGCGGCCTCGCCCGATTCCTCTTCCTCAAGTTCCGGGCGCGCTCCGATCACCCAATCGCCACGGCTGGCGTCGTCCACAGCTTGGTCGATCTCCGGACGCACAAATTCGCGCCAGCCCTTCTCGGTAAACACGCCCGGCAGAATGAAATCACTGCTCAACAGGCCGAAATCGTAGCCGCGGATCAGATCCTTCAGCGTGAGTTCCGACAGTTGATCCCATCCCCGGTCGACAAGCTGCGCATAGAGGCGCTGTGCGTCCGGCGGAGTTCGCAGCTGCCCGCGGGCCTGTTCCACCAGTCCCTCACGCGCCGTCCAGGCGGCAACCCTCCAGGGCGGTGAGTCCTTCTTCAGATGATCGAGATAAAATCCGACCAGAGTCTGCGCTTGATGGTCGGCAAATAACGAATCTTCGGAATCCTGCACCCGGCTGCGCATCAGCTCTTCCTGCCAGAGCTCAGACAACAGAGGGCTCACCGCCTCAATGTCCAACCGCCCGGGCTCAGTGAGCATAAGGTAGGTTTTCAGATCACGGTAAAAACCCGCGCGCATCTTCTCTCGCCCTTTTTCGTCCAGGGCTTCCCACTGCCGAATCTGGTTCTCCAGGCGAAACTCGAGGGCCCGCGCGACCGGCTGGAAAAAGCTCAGCTCCAGCCCTTCAAGCAGAATCCTGCGGGTAGGGGCAAGCTGCGCCCCGCCCTCATAAACTCCCAGCACCAGATGCCAGGGGCGCTTGTGTTCATACGCCTGCAGATTGCGATAATGAGAGTACAATTCCTCGAGAGAGCCAAGCACCTGCTCCGGTTGTGGGTCGGCGGCGGCCAATACTGTCCGCACATGCTCCGCCGCAGCACTACCGCGCTTCACCAGCAGCGTGTTGCTGGTCAGCGAAGTGCTCAGCACCATGAAGCTGCCGGCGATCAACGCCAGCGATGCCGCGATCCAGCTCGATTTGAGAAGCCGCGCCGCAATCTCACGCCGCCGGGTCTTCACCCCTGCCTGCGCATTGGCAAAAATGATGTCCTGGAATACTTTTTTGACGAAGTAGCTGCGCACGATTTCAGGTTTGGCCGACGATCCATCCTCGACATAACCGAAAGCCTGCCGCATGTTGCCGAGAATACGCTGCAGGGGAGTGCCTTCCTGGGTCGCGCTGGTCAGGTAGACGCCACAGAAACGCGGGGTTTCCTGGTAGGGATTGGACTTGAACAGCAGGCGCGTGAACTCGCCGAAACGTGCCGCAGCTTCTTTGAACTCGGCTGGGAATTCATGAATCTGCGCCTTGGCGGAAAAGCGGCGCTGCATGGAAAGCTTGCGCAGACGCATGGAGCACAGGCGCTCATAGAGATCATCAAGATGTTTTTCAAAGTCAGCAACCAGGGTCTCCGGGTCGTTCTGCTCCCCCAGCCATGCACCCCAGACCTGATTGCGGTCGTGTTCCCCGAGATCTTCGAAGAAAGAAACGAAGCCGTGCAGCAGATCGCACTTGGTCACCACCAGATAAACGGGAACCAGGCACCCCAGACCGGTGGTCAACTCGTCGAGTCGGTCGCGGATGATCTTGACGTGCTGCGCGATGGCGTCCTCATCGCCGGTGAGCAGATCCTCAAGGCTGATAGCCACCAGCACTCCGTTGACCGGCATGCGGCGGCGATGCTTGCGAAGCAGGCCGAGAAACGCCTTCCATTCCCTGTTGTCGGCAGGCTCGGTCGTGTAGCGCCCGGCCGTGTCCAGCAAAACCGCTTCATTGGAGAACCACCAGTCGCAGTTGCGGGTGCCGCCGAAACCGCGGATATCGATATCGCCCTTATCGGCATAAGGAAAGTGCAGTCCCGAGTGGCGTAGCAGGGTGGTCTTGCCGGCCGCCGACGGCCCGATGATCATGAACCAGGGCAAGGCGTAAAGAGCCGCGCTGCCGCGATGATTCACGCCCAGCTCCGAAGATTTGAGCGTGGCGACCGCCTCATCGATCTTTTTCTGCAGCTCCTCGATCTCAAGCCGGCGGTCGTCATCACCCGCACCGCTGCTGGACTGCAGTTCAGCATGAAAACGGCCGGCGCGGCGACGCAACAGAAGCAGCCGCACTCCCCACGCCAGCAGCAACAGGAGAATGATGACCAGAATAATCCCGATACGCAGGTTTTCTCCCTCAAGTCCGATATAGGGCCCAGCCCACCAGATAAGGGAGAAAAGCAGCAGGATACCGATGACCCGGCTGCCGGTGCGCCCTAGCAGATAACCCTGCAACAGCAGCAGAAAGCTTTTCACGGTTCGACCTCCTCCGGCGTGACAGGAGCCCGCCGCTGGTTCATCGCCAGCTGGTTGATGATGCGGCCTTCGGCCTCCATCTCAACGACGCTGTGAGTCGCCATCCGATTGATGGTGTAGGCGTAGCCCACATATCCGAAAAAAATCACCGCCACCGTTGTCACCGTGACCACCCAGTAAGGCACTTCACGCCGAACCCGGTTGAAAAACCCGTCCCGGGGAACACCCGCCGGCGAAAGACGTGGATCGACCACGCCGCGATATCCTTCGATCTGACTGCGCAAGTCGACCTGCAGCGCCATGAGCTGTTCCAGACCCCGCACCTTGTAGATCCCTTCAAACCCCAGTTGCAGACAGATGTAATACAGCTCAATGAGGTCGAGATTGGCCTCGCCCCCCTGACGAAGCTGCGCCAGGCGCTCGAAAAAACCCTCGCCGGCCACATGGTCGCCGAACATTTCGAGTTGCAGGGGGCGGCTCATCCATGCGGTGCGCCCCGGCCAACGACTGCACATCACCGCCTCGTCGACAAACGCGGCCAGGGCGTATTTTGCGTCCTTGAGGATGACCATGCCGATCTGGCGTTCAAAAGCCATGCGCTCCATCTGATCGAAACCGGCCATGATTCGGTCGCGAAAACCTTCATCCGGCTGCTTGCCGTCATCGCTGCCGCGCAACGGCGCCACCAGGCTGAAAAGCGTCTGACTGCACTCAAGGAGAGGATTAACCTCGCCGGTTCTGACCTGAGACTCCATCTCTTAAGACTCCTGTACCCTGGCCAGGGCCAGCGACGCCTGGGCAAAAGGGTGAGAGACGAACACGGCGATCGTCCCCTCCTCCACCATCCGTTTCCAGGCATCGCCGCGCGCCTCCAGGCGGAAATATTCGCAGCCGCTGCGCACCGACATGCGCGCCGGCGGACGCTGGGTGTGGACCAGGCGCACACCCGGCAGCGCCGAAGCCACCATCTGTTCTATGCTGCTGCGCGCTCCGACTTTCACCTGGCGGGTAAAGTCTGTGATCCAGTCGGGGCTGTCGGCGGCATGATCCACTTCAAGAAAAAAGGACGCTCCCCGCAGCTGCTCGGGGGCGAGGCCCTCAACCCGCCACAGGCAGTCGTTTTCACGTTCAAGGACCATCTCCACACTGCGCTGGCGGGTCTGCACCTCCATCAGCTGTTCCAGCAGTTGCGCCAGCGGAGGGAAAACCTGATCCAGAGCCTCATGACGATAGCGTGGGATCTCGTCGGCATCCCCTTTCGCAAAAGCCAGCAGGCTTCCTGCAAGAGCGCTCAGGTGCCGATAAAGAATTTCAGGGTGCAGTTCGGGGTGATGCTGAAAATGTTTGAGCGAACCCCAGGCACCGGAGAGAACCTGCAGCAGGTGAAAATTGAGAGGATCACTCTGAACGAACTCGCCTGCACCGCCTCCACAGGCATTTTTGCGGTCATTCAGCATGCGCATGCGGGCAGCGATGATCTCCACCATCCCACTCAGCAGAGATTCCAGGCGGGGTGAAGCTTTGATGCTCGCAACAGGAGGGATAAATTCCCGTACCAGGCTGAAGCTGCCATCCCCCTGGCTGCGGACCCGCGCAACCGGCAGCGCGGCAAAGGCATCGCGGGGTTGGTCAGCACGCAAAAGCACCAGATTGGGGCGCGCCATCAGCACTTCGCGGCCGCGTTCGGTGTCGTACTCATCGGCAATTTCAAGATATTCCGCCTGCCAGCCGCTCAGGAGCCGCCTTTGGGGATAGCCGGAAATCCCCTCGACACAGCGGTTTGCCGGCAGCCCCAGATAGACATCCACACTGTCGCCGCCGCGCCCCTCCAGTTCGCAGCCTAAAGGAGGATCGACAGCAGCGTCATAGGCAACCAACTGCCCGTCGGGGAACAGGGCCAGACAATTCTCAATACGCAGGTGGCCGTTTTCCAGGGACCGGTGATCAATCCGCAGATCGAGCAACCCCCAGGCCAGAGGGTTGAGGGTGCGGGTGAAGAGCCCCTGAACCTGCTCCTGGTAACGGTCCCACTGCTGAAAATGCTGTGGGCCAAGGAACATCCCTTCAGTCCAGATAATTTTTCGCAGACCGTTCATTCCCATTTTAATCGACCATTTCCAGGGCACTGCCTTTGAGGTGAACGACAATCTTTCCGCCGAAGCGGCGTGCAAAATAACCTTCAGAGAGTGAGCGGATATCCCGCCAGCTGCTCTCTCCCGGTTCACGAAACACGCCCATCACTGCAACGAACCTGGTCTGCTCGTGGCGGGGATATTCCAGCGTCATCTGCGCAGCAGGGTTCATCACCACCTCGTCGCGGGTCAGCAAGGAGTTGCCGAGGGCCTTGAGGTCGTCCTTCCACAGGTCCATGAATTCCGCCGACTGAAAATCTGCGTCGTCATTGAGCTGGTAGATACGCACCACCACCGGCAGAGGTTCATCAAAATCATTGAGGTTGAGATTGGCCGTGGATGACAACCCCATGCGCACTCGCGGTTCGGCGCAGCCCACCAGTAGAGCGACGACCAGCAGAAAACAGAGCCATGAGAGAAGATTTCGCACCATCAGGGTTCCCTTCGTGCAGATTCATGGGGTTTACGGAGCTGCGATGAGGACTCCCTGCAACATGCCTCACGCGTTTGGATATAGGCAGAGACAAACCCGGGCAACACCAGAGTGCGGTGCAGGTGCTGTTCGGAGGCGGTCAATTCCTGATAGTAGCGGCAGTAATTGCGCCACGCCCGGGGGCGAATTCCCAGCAGGCCCGGGGTTTGCATTTTGAAATGCTGAGGATTGAAACGCCGGGCCGCCTCGCGCGCCACACCGTCTACCCCGCTCAAAAGAGCCACTTGGTGCGCCGTAAGATCGTTAAACAGACGCTCAATGCGCTGAGCCCCATCATCTCCGTCACGCAGCCAATTTCGCAGAACATCTTCGGCGTTGCCGCACTGAAATTCTTCCCACGCCTCACCCAGAATTCTGCGCGGCGACAAACCGAATTCGTCGGCAAAACAGCGTAGACCTTCGATCAATCGAGCCACGCCCGAAATGAGAGCCGTGCCCGTGCGGTGCGATGGACGGTAGTTCGCCTGCAGGGTTGTCTGCTCATCCCTGCGAACCATGCCGACGGACGAACAGTTTGGCTTTTTTTTGTGTTTCGCCATAAGATTTACCCTTTTCGACACACGATATCGCACAAGCGACACCGAAAGGGGCCGCATCACGGACGAAACCCGAACAAGCGGGAGGAGGAGTTATACCGAAGCAGGAGATGGTTTGGCGTGCTGGACTGATGGGATATATAGGCAGAATGCGCCGCAATGCGGCGAAGAGATCCCCCAAAAGTTCAATCCAATAAAAAAAACAATCAATTCCAAACCCCCAAATTTTGAACAAAGCAAGCCGTCAAAGACTCATTAAATAATTACAGATCAGGGATTTAACACAACGAGCAATCCTGTGTCAAAACAAAAAACAAAGGGAATCTCCTTATTCATTTTGATTACAAAGATTGTCTTTTTTATTTTAAATAGAAGAAAATGCGATTTTACAGTCGGTTGTCTGTGGGGCAGAAACCGTATCGGCAGGAAATTAATTTTCACAAACAAGAGAGATGAAATCAGACCGAAATTTTCTATTGACTCGACATGCGGCCTTTGCTATAAACAGGCCTCACTTCACGGGGCTATAGCTCAGCTGGGAGAGCGCTTGAATGGCATTCAAGAGGTCAGCGGTTCGATCCCGCTTAGCTCCACCAAGAAATATCAAGGGGTTACACTTTCAGGGTGTGGCCCCTTTTTATTTGTCCCTCTTCTTGGGGTACAAGAAAGGGTACAAGTTTTATTTTTGTACTATCTCAGAAGGGGCAAAAATCCCTGCCGCCGGCCAGCCTTTTTGTGCATTCCTGCACAGTTTTTCGGAATCCTCCGAGAAAGCCCCCGCATACTAAAAAACAGCAAGCGCCTGTCACCTCGCAACCTTGCTATAAACCTGCTATGTCTTCTTCCAGAAAGACATTGCCGCGATCTTGCCGTTGCGCTCGGCCATTGACAGTTTTCTTTCGCCATGTCGATGGTCAGGCGGTATTCGATGGAGGGACGCCCGCCTTTGGAATTTTTGCCAGTTTGGGCAACAACCACAAAGTCTTGATTTTCCACCGCTCCCAAAAAGGGGGAGCAATCCTTGACGTATCCTTGATACATTCGACATGAAACCTTGCCATGTTTTCTTGCCGTTTTGCTCGCCCTTTTGGGTGAGCAGTCCGTGACGTACCCCTTGCCGTAACCTTGCCGCTGAGCGTTCGCAGGTCCTGGCAATGGCTACTGTCGCCTTGGGGTAAAATTGGGGTAGGTGGTTGATGTGTAAGTTGTTGATTCCAGGGCCGCTATTTTTTGTGCAGAGGGTAGGTTTCCACCAGTTCCGGGGATAATCCTGCTGCATATATGATGATGTCTCGCCGGGGGGTACTCATATATCACTCAAAAAGCAATGAACGCACCATGTCAATCAATCCCACTTCCTGCCTGCTGTGCGTCAACTCAAGAATATATCCGGCAAAGTCGAGTGAGTATGTTCTGTGCTACACACTCCCGCCGCCCTTGGCTTACCCTTCACGAACAGGAAAAGCCGCTCACAGGCCAAATACTGAAGCCCAGACGCAAAAACCCGGCGCTGTGGCCGGGTCTCTGCTACTTATCGCTATGATCTGTTTAGGCTGCTGACTTAACCTGTCTGACGTATTCCTCAGCCTCTGCCTTCAACTCGCTGTCAAGGCACGCAGCAGCCTTGATAAACTCGCTGATCGTCTCGGGCCGGAGGTCGCCGCTTTCAACGCGGTGCCGAAAATCCAGATAGCGTGCTAATGGCTTGCGTCTCATATCAGCTTCACGTACTCGGTTTGCCGCTGCTGCCATCGGTCGCGCCAGCCATCGTTCGGGTCGCCGTGTTCTTTGCTGACCGCCGTTATAAATATTGCCATCGGTTCCGTGGGGCTGTGCCGGGCTTCGAGTTCGTCAAGTCGCCGCTTAAATGCTCGATTCGTTTTTTCAGGCTCCTTTCGAGTTCGGTCAGGCGCTGCTCCAGCTCGACCAGCTCTTTGACTCGCGCCAAGGTTCCGAGTGCCTGCATTAGCTGCGCTCCGGTATCGGGTGGCAGTTCACCACTGGCGACGGACTCCAGCAGTCTCTGACCAGCTGCTGCTAAATCCTGTCGCTTAATTTTGCACCGGCGGCTCCCATACTTATCTTTTCTCTGCGTCTGGTCATTGGCTTATATCTCCCATCGGTGACGGGTGACGCTCCGAAAACGCTCCCGCCGCGTGATATTTCGCCAGAGAACACAGCCGTCGAGCTTACCTTTATGCGGACAGCGGCATCCCGGCTGTGTCAACTCATGATCTAGGCACCAGCGCCCACGCTCCGAAGGGGAAAGTTTGTCGAAGGTGAGAGGCCGCACCTTATCCGCCAGCGTATCGGCGACACTCTCCGTAACATTGATACGCTGTCCTGGTTTAAGTGTTCCGCGCTTCGTCTTTACCGGAATAATCACCTCATAAACCATTATTGCTGCCCTCCGAATAAATCGTCCTCGCTTAAAGTGACGCAATCCTCGATTTCCGAAGATGCCCCGAAGGTGCCCATACTCTGTGGGAGGGCATCTTCGGGGGTGGAGGGCATCTTCGACTTGCCCAGGGCATCTTCAGGGCATCTTCGTAAAACACCAGTATTATTAATATCTTGGAGTTCTTCTTCTTCCGAAGATGCCCTCCCAGCGTGTGTGGGCATCTTCGGGGCATCTTCGCCGGGGGCATCTTCGAGGCTCCACCACCACTGACCGGGAAATCCGACCTTATGAGGCTTGACTCCGAGTTTTTCTCTGGCGCTCCGAAGGGGCTTTGCACCAATACCTGCCGCTCTTGCTTCACGGGTGACTTCGGCGGCCTTCACCGGGCCTGCACTCAGCATATCCGTTAGCCATTGCATAGCTGCGCCGGTGGCGGTGTTTCCCTCGTCGCGGTCGCGCTCAGCGTCTGCTAAAAGATCGCGTGCCGCTCCGTCAACCGCCTTGCCCCACAGCACGCGGGTGTTGACAATGCCGGGGTAATCGGGAATTTCGACCAGATCGAGGTTGTAGTGAAAACCGCCGGTATCGGGCCCAATGTTGCTTTTTGCTCGGGCCAGAAGTCGCGCCCCGTTGTGTTCTTCTTCGGGCAGCTTGGCGGTTGCCATCACGACGCGGGCCAGGGCACCGAAGGCAAGACTGCCGGTCACGCGCTCAACCGGATCTCTTCCGGCGGTGCCTTTCGTAAAGTGACTGATTCCCAGCACAGCGCATCCCGTAGCGGTGGCAATGTCTACCAGGGGCTGCAATGCGCGTCTAACTTCGGTGTTTTTGTGGCTGTCGGCTGCAACGGCAGACACTACGGGGTCAACAATCAGCAGTCTGATATTGCGTCCCATTAGTGCATAACGCAGGGCGGGAATATCTTGTGAGGGGTCGAATGGTCGCGGATCGGGGCCAGTCATGCCGCCAAGAATGTGAACGCGCCCCATGTTGGCACCACAAGCACGCAGGCGGGGGACAATGGTATCTTTAGGGTCATCCTCCCCGCTCCATATAACAACATCTCCCGGCTCTGCTTGTTCACCACCAGGCCACCTCCCGCCGTTTGATATGGTCGCCCCAAGTGAAAAGGCCAGGGTGCTTTTCCCCGTCCCCGGTGCGCCCGCCAGAACGTGAAGTTTCCCGGCGGCTAACCATCCCGGCCAGATCCACCTTATCTGCTCAGGCTTAATATCTGCGGCGCATATTAATGCGACTCTTGCCACGCCGGGTCCAAGACACTGCCTAACAGCCTCAAGCCCTGCACGGGAGGCCATATCGTTGAAATCCTCTCCAGGCTGAGGGGGAATTGCCACGGTTGCGCCATCCTCGGTGCAATCGTCGGCAGTGTTCGCCTTTTCGATCAACTGGCGGACAGCTTCAAGCCCTTGCGCCTGATGCAGGTCGTTTGCGTCGCCCCCGGGCCATACTGCCAGTGCTGCATCGTTCTCTTGTGCAGCCCGCTTAGCATGTTTCAAACCTCCACCAGGTTCGCCACAAATAACCATTCGTGCGGCTGGGAATTTATTGCGCATACGCGCCGCAACGGCTGGGAGATTTCCAGCACTCAGCGCGGCAATGGATATGAATTCGCCGGATTCGTGGATTGAAAGGGTGGTCGCGACGCCTTCAGCAATCGCAAGCGTCAGCCCATCGCCGTCGCCTTTTGGGAGCTTCGCAGGACTCCATAACCCGCCGGACTTCTTGCCGCCATATAGAGCTGCCTTCCGTCCTGTTTCGTCAATCATCTCCAGGGTAGTCAGGGTTTCGACCTTCACCGGAATAACCAACACGTCGCCGGTGAGCGGTTCCCCGCTCGACTTCGGGTGGTAGCCAATGATTTCTGCGACACGCTCAGCGGGTAATTTCCTAATGGTGTCGGTGGGTTGAACACCTTTACGGATAAGATACGGATGTCCATCGGCTGCACTACCTTTGGCCCATGTGCGAAGCGCCAGCCCTGCGGCCTCTGCTTGCCGTTTTTCGATCTTCGCTTGCTCGGCTTCGGCGCGGGCCTTGCGCTGTGCGATTTCAGCGGGTGTCGGTGGTTTCGGGGGTGCAACGCTGGCAGGATCGAAGCCGTTTTCTTTCGCCGTATGAAACAGGGTTGCGATGGTCACGCCGCCGGACTCTTTTGCACTTCTCCAAACAGCCGCCGCATCTGCCGCGCGGTAGTTCTCTGCGCCCCGGCTCCAGGATTCCCAAGTCTCACGACCGGCTTCGCCAAATTCAGACTTAACCGCCATTGCGAGGCGAACCCATGTTTCCCGATCATGTGGGGGAATGTGTTGGAGGGCTGCTTGAGCATCTGCGAGAGAGGTCATTGCGCCCCCCTCTCCGCCGCCAGCAGCAACCCGTCAACACAGTCAAGCAGCAGCGAAAGTTCGCCGGTGCGATCTGCCTCAAGCAAGTCGTTTCGGTAGCGTCGCAGAAAGGCGCACAATGCGGTGCCTGGCAACGGAACGGCTTGATTTTTCGATGGTTTTGGGGTATTCTGAAATTGTGAGTTTGATGTGACCCGGCCCGCCAGCCGGGTTTTGTTTTTTGTGGCCATACTCACCCCCTGCGCCTTGCGCGTTCTTCCAGGAACTCGACAAGGGACTTCGCGGTATAAGCCACGCGCCTACCTACAACCACCTTGCCGCGAGGCCCGCGACCTTGTGAATCCAGGTTTGCCAGTGTGCGACCATTGAGAAGCCCGCCGGAGAAATTTTTGACCTCCGAGCGTGCCACCAGGGGGGATTGCCATTTTTCGGAAAGCTGAGCGAAATCGAAGTGTTCTGCCATGTCTGAAGCCTCCTTTGTTTTAGGTGGTTTCAGAATGACAACTTATGACGATGACAACTGTAGTGTTGTCACGGTTTTTGTGTGTGGCTAAAATTTTCCGTGGGCTTTGAGTGTGCGAAGGTAGGTCTTGGGCCCGAATTTTTCTTGGCCGGGGGCTTCGTCTCGCAGGGTGGGGGCGATCTTGTTTTTGATAATCAAGGCGATTTGGTTGTGGGTTTTGTTCTCCAGCCGGCCGGCGGAAAATAGACGGTCGTATTCTTCAACGATTAGACGATTTCGCGTTTCCCGGTCAACCTCCTCCCCTCTTGAGTTTCTCCCCCCTCTAGAGCGTTCGCGCTGCACCTGGACCGCATAGTCTGCAAGGGGCGCATATGTCCTGCCGATCATGGTTTCGGACGAGTATATTATCTTTGCCTGCGCCGCCCCAGCTAAGAGCGTGCTGTATCGCGCAATGTCGAAGTGTGCCTCGTCATCATAAAGTAATGTCTCTGCCAGAAGAAGACTGAAATAAGATTTGAGGCCATATTCCGTGGCACCCTCAACGCACCCTGAGTTGATTCTTTCGGAGATGTCCGCTATTTGCTGCTCGGGACGGTGCAACCCCAGGAATATATGTCGGAGTTCTTCGTCCTCGATCAACTGGTCTCGCAATTCGTCTTTCAGCCGACCTATCTGCTCCAGCGCCTGCCGCTTGTTAATCATTCGCGCCTCCCTTTGGCGCCCCTAAAAGTATGCCCCGCCAGATACTTTCACTAACTTTCACTATCAGGCGGGGGCGATTATTTATTACCCGGCCTTCTCAGACCCGTTATTTTTGAAGGAAGATTCAATACCCCCGGCGGCCAGCCTGAGCTTTTGCTCCTGCGGGTGAACGTATCGCTCCGTCATCTTCAGGGACGAATGCCGCAGAAGTTGATTTACGGTGTAAATGTCCACCCCGCTGTCAAGCATCCAGGTCGCGTAAGTATGCCGCCAACTGTGGAAGGTCAGCCGGTCGCGCCGGTCGGTAATTCCGGCATTGAAGCCAAGATGATCGATGACCCGCTGAACAGTATCCGAAACCTCCGCTATCTGGTGGCCCTTGCTGTTTGTGAAAAAGAGCCCCTTCCCTGTCGGGTGGTTCTCTTTGAGCCGGGCAAGCAACGATAAAGCTGCTTCACCCAAAACAAGCCGCTGCGACTTCTGCTTCTTCGGAGTCTTGAGAAAGATCATTCCCCGTTCTTCGTCAAGATCCTTGATTTCGAGACGGAAGATTTCAGAGGCGCGAAGGCCCGCCAGCAATGACAGCATTGATATGTCATGCCATTGAACAGACCGCTGTTTCATTTCTGTAAAGAACTTTTCTGCCTGCTCTGGTGTGAATGCGCGGGTGCGCTCGTTGTCGATCATCGGGAGATTTAGCTTTTTGCGTCGCGGCGGCTGAATATCAACCACGCCGTTATCAAAGGCCATATTCCATATCTGCGTTACGATGGACACGCAGTAATGTACCGTTCGCGGGGATCGTGCAACGAAGCCATCCTTGCCCGTCTTGGCGTCTTTGCGCTTGTCACCCTTAAGGACCGTCTTTTGCAGCCGCTGGAAGTCCAAGGGGAGTATCTCTCTGATAGGCTTATGCCCCATGACGGGATTGATCCACTTTTCAAACAAAGCCTTCTCTGATCCAACAGTGCGCGGCTTCTTATTGGTGCGGGCGGCTTCGAGATAATCCCCGTTGAAATAATCCGCCAGGGTGGTGTTGCGCTGAGCCTCCCTCTTTGCTGCTGCTTGGCGAGCCTTCTCCTTCGCTTCACGGAGGGCCTTCTCCTCTGCAAGCGACGTTACCCCTTCACCACTCTTGGCGTTCGCCCTAAGCTCCAGGATTTTCCGCTCAGCATCAACGGCAGTCTTCCCTTCAGTCTCCCACCCAAAGACCTCTTTCCTTGTCTTCCCATCAATGGTGTAGCGCAAGACAAGTTGGCGATCCTTTCTGACTCCATTGCGCCTTGTCGGGTGCTCGATGAAGAAAACGCCCTTGCGACCTGTCGGCTTGAGATTGTCTTTAGCCATCTGGAAGTCTCCTGGGGTACAAGATGGGGTACAAGATGGGGTACAAGATTTTGAGGTAAACAGTGTTTTTTTAAGTGATGCAACGTGATACTAGGATACCCCTAAACGCCCCTATATGCAAGGCTTTTCGTGTCATCTTGTGTTGCCGTGTGAAACTGCAAACTTTTGAATGGCATTCAAGAGGTCAGCGGTTCGATCCCGCTTAGCTCCACCATAAAAAACAAGCACTTACGGGTTTTTCCTGTAGGTGCTTGTTTTGTTTTGGGTGGTTGGGTGCCACTTTTTGGGTCTACACCAAACAGGGGGGGATGGAGAATAGCCCACCACAAATTATTGATCAAACATCTACCAAAAAAAGCTGCGCAGTTGCTCCTCCCGTAGCCGTTAGGCTTGGTGGGAGTAGTTTATTCTGTTTTATCTGCACAAAATTTTCCAAATAACACCCAGCGGATTACATTTGATGTAATTTTTCAACCAACGGGGGTGGTCAAATTTCGATGATCACAGGTGGTCAATTTTCGGTTGTCATTTCGAGACCCTGGATAGCATACCTCCCACCGGCCCCATTCAGGGGTATAGGCTCGACAGGCTGAACCGGCTCTTAAGGGAGTTGTTCCATCCGGGAGAGCCACAACAGGAGCATCAGCACAGGGATGTACGCCAGTCACAGCCGCATACCCAGACTCATGGAAATTAGAGATGCTCTGCCGGAGAAGAAGCAGGGACAGAAACAGAACGGTTCTGCAGAAGATGCGCACTCTGAGGATGCCCAGCAGGCAACGCCCCATGGCACGGTAGCTCTGGCGTGGGACTTCTAGCTGGGTCTTCAGGCCAATAGTTGTTCCAGAAGGGGATCTATTTCAGGTGCAAAAGGGTTTACCAGGGTAACTCCACGCCAGGTAAATCCAGCATGCATATCTTCAGTCAGAAGTATGCGACAGTGCTGTTCTGCAGCTACTGCGAGAATCAGTGCATCCCAGATCTGGAGTTTATGATCCACATTCAGATCCAGCGCAGCCTGAAATGCAGGCCAGGTTGAGTCGGCTACACTGAAGGTATCTGCCCAGCTCAGTACCGCTGAGCGCGTATCTTCAGCGCTTCTCTTCGCCTTGGAGCGCAGCACCCGACTCAGCTCTCCCAACGTCTGGGCCGGGATAATTACCTCACCAAGGGGCAGGCGTTCCACCAGTTCCATGGCCCTGGCACATCTGGATTGATCGCCAAGCCCCTCTGCATAGGCAAGGACATTGGTATCCAGGGCAACCCTCATACCTATCTACTCCCCGCATTCATCATCGTATAGTTCGTCCCTGGTCCAGTTGCGCTCACCGGTAATTTTCTGCTGACGCAAACGCTCAAGCAGAGATTTACGCGCAGCACTGTGCTGGGCCTGCTGCCTGTGCGCAGGAATTATGGATGCTACAGGCTTGCCACGCGAGGTAATAGTTACAACGTCTCCCTGAGATACCTGGCGTAGAACCTTAGAGAAATGGCGGTTTGCATCGCTCGCACTTATGTTCTCCATGGAAACCTCCCCCGTTAAAAGTAGTGCTTAACACTATTTACCCACAGCAAGCACCTGCAGTCAAGCAGGAAGACACCAAATAATTTACCCGAATATGAACCTGATTCCGTGAGATTACAATCGTAAAACTTTTTCACGAATGCATGTAAGTTGCTGAAACATTTCATTATTTGTGCTATCTTATAGCCCACAAAAATTCCTTTAGTGTCTGATTTAATCAGATCGTCTCTACTTGCCATAATTCACTTCAAATTTGGGTGCCACTTTGGGTGCCACTTTTTTGCAGGAAACAGCGCTTTTTCAGGGGAACATAGGGGAACATAGGGGAAGAATCATATTTGTAAGCATCCTGAACTTCAAGGCTTTTTTTGTTCCGATAGCACCAATTATTCCATTACTACCACCCCTTGCCTTTCGGCTCCAGCCGCACCAGCTCATAGCTGCGCGAACCCAGTCCCATTTTCTCGGCATGTTCCAGAGTCACTTCATAATCGATCTGCGGATGCATGCCGCGGAATTTGTCGCCGCCTGGTTCGTGTCCGGTCTGAAGCGCTGTGCCGGGAATTCCGGTGGCCTGGTTGACCAGGTCGACAGCGGCCTGGTCGATGGCGACGGGGTCTGTGGAGACGAGAATGCCGATATCGGGCACGATGGGCGCGTCGGAGTGGCCGTAGCAGTCGCAGGAGGGAGAGACGTCGGTGACAAAGGTTAAATAGAGGGATTTGCCGGATTTTCCTTCCACCGCCCCCGTGGCATACTCGGCCATTTTCTTCATCACCAGCGGAGCTTCTTCGTTCCACTGAATCTTGATCGCCTTCTCCGGACAGACGGTGATGCAGCGGCCGCAGCCGGCGCATTTTTCCGCATCGATGACTGCCGTCCCTTCGATGATGGCCACCGCGTCATGCACGCAGGCCTTGTAGCAGGCGCCGCAGGCGGTGCAGTACTTCTCCGCCACTTCGGGGGCCACATTGGAGTGCTGTTCAAGTTTGCCCTCACGGCTTGAGCAGCCCATGGCGAGATTCTTGATGGCGCCGCCGAAACCGGTCAGGTCGTGCCCTTTGAAATGGGAGACGGTCACCAGGGCGTCCGCTTCGAGAATCCCCAACGCAATATCGACAGAGGAGAGCAACTCCCCGCTGACCGGCACGCGCCGCGCCGAATGTCCGCGCAGCCCGTCGCACATGATCAGCGGCGCACCGACGACAGCGTAGGCGAAACCGTTTTCGATGCCGCAGGACAGGGCGGAAACCGCCTCCTTGCGTTCTCCCGGGTAGAGGGTGCTCGAATCGGTCAGAAAGGGCTTGCCGCCGCCGGCCCTGATGCATTCCACCACCCGGCGCAGAAAAACGGGGCGCACATAACCGTGACCGCCGCGTTCGCCGAAATGAACCTTCACCGCAACCAGATCGTCCCGCGCGACGATTCCATCCAGGCCGCCATCCGCAAGCAGACGCTCGATCTTGTCGAGCAGGTTCTCACGATGGCCGGCACGAAGATCAGCCAGAAAAACTGGACTTGCCATATCAATCCCTCCCATCAAACTAAAGCCTCAAATCGAGAAATAATAATAATGGCCATACCTTATTCCCGCGGAAAGTCCTCCCGGTTGTCGGTCTTCTTCTCATTCGGCAGCACCCCAAAAACAAACCCGACAATTGCTCCAAATATCGCCCCTGACCAGGGGCTGGCAAGGGTGCCTCAGGTGCTGCCGGCGCATTGTCCCAGGTAGCCGAGCAATGCACCCCCGGCAACTCCAAAGGATGTCAGAACCACAATCTTCAACGGTCTATTCATTTATCTTGAAATCCTTTCTTTGTAGATCAGCCTACCTTGTCCCCTCCTTCAGGGTCAAGACCGCAACAAAGCGACTTCCTTGACACCTCGCAGAACCTGATAAAATGAAAAGAGTCGAAAAAACAACACGTTCAACATCCTTAAAGCGAATTTTTTACCACTCAGCACGCGTTTTGCGACGCGTATCTTGCTGGAAATTCCAGCAAAACAACAAAAACAGAAAGGGGACAGACCATGAATGAAACCGTAACGGTCGATTATGCCTCGAAAGAAGCCATGCAGAATGCCGTCAACGACCTTCTTGGAGCGGGCATCCCTCAGGACAAATTCTATGTCGACAAGGAAAAACTCGAGATCAAGGTGATCACACCCGTCGCAAGCAAGCCCGAGATACTGGAGCTGCTCAACCGGCACACCACCCGCTGACCCTCATACCACAGGCGGGGCGCTGACCACTTGACCTTTTTTCGGCGCACCCGCCTTCCTAAAAATGTACAATATTCCACACCCATTTTAGAAAATCCAACACCCGCCCCTTCTCTGACTCCACTTAAAATCCCTTATTTTCAAGTAGTTACACTAACCAACAGTTTGGCACAAAAACTGATATCCCTGTAATTCAGTTTGTAAAACCAGGCGCACGGTGAAAAACGTGGGCATCACACTGTTGACTCTCTGGAATTCTGCGGCTTCGCTTCAGGATTCCCCACGAAACTGGAGTTGAGAAATGACCGATCGGAACGCAAAGAAAGGACAATTCAGCAAGGATGACACAAAGGACCATAAAAGTTCACAATTCATCGTCTATGTCGTCGTGACACTGATGGTTGCTGTGGCCGCAACTGTCGGCGGTTTGTCCTACTTCGGCAAACAGCGCCCAGGGTATCCGGAAGTGCAGGCCCAAAATGGCCGGATTGAGATCCCGGTCATCGAAGTTAATGACGGCAAGGCCCATTTTTTCAGTTATCGCGCAGCAACCGGCCCTGTCGACTTTTTCGTTTTACGCAGTCATGACGGGGTGATCCGGGCGGCTTTTGATGCCTGTGACGTCTGCTACCGCGAAAAGAGGGGATATTTCCAGGAAGGCGATGTCATGGTCTGTAGAAATTGCGGGCAGAAGTTTTCTTCCGACCGCATCAACGAAGTTAAAGGCGGCTGCAATCCGGCGCCGATCGATCGTCAGGTCAGTAACGGCACTCTGATCATCGCGGCCGCGGACCTGGCCGCAGGAGCGAGATACTTCCCTGCCGACTCGAAATAGAGGAATTCCGAAGAATGAATCTGCATACGATCGCCCTGAACAATCTTCGCCGCCGCAAGGCGCGTCTCGCCTTTCTGGTCATGGGGCTGCTGGTGGGAATCGCCACCGTGGTCACCCTGATTTCGCTGTCCGAGGCGCTGACCATGGAGGCGGAACACAAAATCGACAGCTTTGGCGCGAACATCCTGATCACACCGGTCAGCGACGACCTTTCCCTGTCCTATGGCGGGGTCAACGTCGCCGGGGTGACCGTCGAACCTGACCCCATCCGCATGGAGGAACTGGAGCGCATCCGCACGATCCCCAACGCCCGCAATATTGCAGCAGTGGCTCCCAAGATTGTCGGTGCGGTGGAAATAGGCGGGCGCCGCGTGGTGATGATGGGCGTCGATCCCGAAATCGAGTTCAACCTGAAAAGATGGTGGACGATCGATGGCCGCCCCCTGGCTAACGCCGATGAGCTGGTGGCCGGAAGCGCCGTGGCTGAAGCGCTGGGACTCAACCTGGGCGATGAGGTGAAAATCGCAGGACAGACTTTCACCCTGACGGGAATCCTGCAGCCGACTGGATCGCAGGACGATCGATTGCTTATTGCCACTCTGCCCAGGGTTCAGAGTATCCTCGGGCGCGAAGGCGTGGTGAGCCTGGTTGAAATAGCCGCCCTGTGCGCCGACTGCCCCATCGAGGATCTGGTGGAGCAGCTCTCCGCGGCACTGCCCGCCACCCGCGTCACCGCCCTGCAGCAGGTCGTCAAGTCGCGCATGCACGCGCTGGAGCAGTTCCGGGTCTTTTCCTTAAGCATCGCCGCCGTGGTGGTCTTTATCGGCGCTCTGATCGTGTTCGTCACGATGATGGGCTCGGTCAATGAGCGCACCCGAGAGATCGGCATCTTTCGCGCGCTGGGTTTCCGCCGCACCCACGTCGTGCACCTGATCATGACAGAAGCGGTGACGGTCAGCTTCATCGCCGGAGCCCTCGGCTACCTGGCCGGCATGGCCGCCACCTGGGCAGCCCTGCCTTTCCTGGCCGAAGAGCACCCGCACCTGGCGTTCAACCCGCTGCTGCTCGGCGGCGCTTTGCTGCTGGCAGTCGCGGTCGGCTCTCTGGCCTCGATCTATCCGGCCCTGCATGCCAGCCGCATGGAGCCCACCGAAGCCCTGCGCGCACTGTAGATTTACAACGTTTTTCAACCCTGCGAGAACAGGAATCGAGCCCCATGTCATTTATCGAAATTGAAAATCTGATCCGGAATTTCCAGAACGGCAACGACTGCGTACAAGCGTTGCGTGGGTTGAACCTCAGCGTATCGGAAGGAACTTTTCTCGGCGTGATGGGCCCCTCGGGGTCAGGAAAAAGCACATTTCTGTCGATTCTCGGTGGGCTGTGCGGTCCCAGTGATGGGCGTGTCGTCATCGACGGCATCGATATTCATGCTCTCGGCGGTGAAAAGCTCGCCGACTTCAGGCGCGAATATCTCGGCTTCGTTTTCCAGTCCTTCAACCTGGTGCCCTACCTCAGCGCCCTGGAAAACGTCATGCTTCCATTGGCCATTAAGCGCATGCCCACCCCCCAAAAGCGCGACCGCGCCCGGGAAGTACTGGCCAAAGTTGGTCTCGAACACCGCGCCACCCACTTGCCCAGCCAGCTCTCCGGCGGCGAACAGGAGCGCGTCGCCATTGCACGGGCGCTGGTCAACAAGCCGCCGCTGATTCTGGCCGATGAACCTACCGGTAGCCTGGATTCCACGACCAGCAAAGAGATCATGGACCTGCTGGCCCATCTCAACCAGGAAGGGCAGACCATCGTCATGGTGACTCACAACCAGGAAAACACGGAATATTTCCAGCGCACGATATCGCTCAGGGACGGGCAGGTCGATTCGGACCGGTCGGTTTATACGGCAACTCGGGCCACAGCAGCAGGTTAACCGCAGATTTATGGGCTGGGGTTTCAGTTTAGCTGGAAGAGAAAATTTTCCGCAGCACCATCAACCCCACAGCGACCAACGACCAGACCCCCAGCGCCGCAAAAGCCAGCCCCCAGGCGGTGACGGATTCGTTGCCGCCGGCGGCATCAAGCACGCTCCCGAATGCCAGCGGCGCAAGAAAGCCTGCGCCGAACCCCATCAGAGAATGCAGCGCCATGGCCGCTCCCTTGCGGCCCGGTTCGGAGGCGGCTACCATTCCGGCGGTCAGGGCGGCGGAATCTCCCATGACACATAGGAAGTAAAGAGTCGTCAGGATAAAGACGAGGATGATGGGAAGCGGTGCGCTGAACCCCACCAGGCAGGCAAGAAGCCCCGAGCCTGTCATGGCGGACAGGATCAGGCGGCGGCGCCCCCGTTTGACGGCCGCCTCGTTGCCGAAGATGCTGGCCAGGGGCCCGAGCATGTTGACCCAGGCAGCCAGAGATGCTGCACCGAACCAGAAACCGCCCTCAGTGGCGGTCAATCCCAGGCTGAACGCAAAAAATGCCGGTAGCCAGGAACGCAGGCCGAACAGCTCCCAGCAGTGCGCCGCGTAGCCGAGGATATACCCCATGGCTTCGCGATTGCGCAGCACCGGCCGGAAATCGAAAACAGGAACGGGCGGGGCGTCACTGCCCTGCGGCGGTCGCGCAGGGAAAGAGAAGAAAATGAGCGGTCCGGCGATAAAAGGCCCCACCGCTGCGGCGAAAAACGCCCACTGCCAGCCGACCGGTTCCAGAGCGCCGGCCAGCAGCAAAGAGCCGGTTGTACCAAGGCCAAAAGTGGCGGTATAGAAGGCGACCCCGCGACTGGGGACCGCACCGCGAAAATGATCGGTCAGCAGACGCAGGCCCGGCATATAGGTTCCGGCAAGTCCCGCACCGACCAGGACCTGGAAAAAGACGGCCGACAGCAGACCCTGGGCGAACAGGGCAAAGCCGAGACTGCCCGCGCAGGCCAGCATGGTGGCAAGAAGATAAATACGGCGGGTGTCGATGCGGTCGGTCAATCCGACCAGGAAAGGGGTGGCGAGCATGTAACCCACGAAAAAAGTTCCGCTGATCAGTCCGGCCTCCGAGTTGCTCATATCCCACTCGGCCCGCAGCCGCGGCAGCAATGCCGGGTAGGTAGCAAAGCCGGTCATGCTCAGGATTTCCGCCGTACAGACCAGCAGCACCAGGCGTGATGGGGAGAGGCGCTCGACCAGGGTCTTCAAAGACTGTCCTCCTACAAAGAGGTTGTTTTCAGGAGACCGGATTCAGACGATTTTCTTCCGCCAATGATTTTATTATCCACCGCATATTATTTTCATACATTAACCGAAATAGAAAATCATGCAATAATTTCATGATTTTGGCGGAAAAATAAGTGTTTATCCGATCCAAAAATCTCTTCCTCAATGTATAAAAAAAATATCCTTCCCCGCCAGCCCTCCAAAAGGGTTCACTAAAATTACAAAAAATAAACCTGTATTTTCGGCAACTTAAAACTATATCTCCATGAAAAACAATACTTGGCACCGCTGATGCTATATGGAAAGACAACAACGAAAAAACACAGTGGACTTTGCCACTCACGGATAACCCTGAAAAGGAGGTAACATCATGAAAGCGACTCTGTTGACCACGTTGACCCTGCTCGGTATTGCTTCTCCCGCCCTCGCCGCCGCCGGCGCAACGGAACACAGCGGACTGCTGGTCTGGGCCTTCATCGGATTCTTCGGACTGATCGTGGTCGCCCAACTGGTCCCGGCATTCCTGGTACTCTTCGGCGTCGCCAAAAGCTTCGGCCGCGAGCAGCAGCATCAGATCAACTGACCCGAACTGAAAACTGAACGTAACTATTCAACTCGCGGGGCTCGCAACTCCCATGACAAGGATGTTTGGCGCCAGGGATGGCGCCAATCAAACGGCCAGGGATGGCGAAAAGTGGTCCTTGTCATGGGAGTTGCGAGCCCATGCTGAACAGTTGCAACTAAACATGCCATCCCGGGCGAGGAAACCTGTAAAGGATCTTCGCCCTTTGTTTTTTATCAGAGAAAAGAAGTGTCAGTCGGGGCGCGATTTTTTGCCGGCGGCATGAATGCTGAGCAGAAAACGATGGGGTCCGGGAACGCCGGTCGGAATAAAGGCGACTTCATCGCCGGGGTGCAGGACGTGATCGAGCCCGTAAGCGCGGTGATTGCAGAAGACACCTTCGATTCGGTCAAGGGGAAGATCAAGGCCCTCTGCAACTTCCAGGGCAGAGCGCCCTTCCCGGGGAAGATGGATTTCGGCAGTCGTCGGCAATCCACGCTCCCGTCTCAAAGTGTGCAGATTGCCGAACAGGCGGACCCGGGTATTAGGTGATGTACTCATCGCTCCTCCTGACTGCGATTTTTAAGCTTTAACGCTCACTGCAGGCATTGCAGCAATCCGGTTGCCCAGAGGCAGGCACCGCAGGGCTCGGATTTCAGAAAACAGTCCTGAGCGAAATTCTCCTCCTGCACATAATCGCAGGGAGCGACGGCACAGCTTGCACAGAAAGGGTATTCGTGATCGAGGACGTTGCGCCGAAAATCCACGAATTCTTCACTGTTCCAGATATCCACCAGACTCTGGTCGGCCAGATTGCCGAATACCTTTGGCCGCACCGGCTTTTCCCAACCATTGATATAACAGCGGTAGCCATGCCAGAGATTGTAACAGGGGTGAACTTCGCCGTTCCATGAAATAAACGCCCCTCCCTCCTCGACAAAGGCGCAGTGCCGCTGTTGACGCGGCTGCAATGCCGGCAGCCGGAGTTCGAGACCGTCGCGACGTGCGACCTCGGCAGCAGTGCTAAAAACTTCCGCCGCCTGCTTGTGGAACTCCACATCGCGACCAAGAAGCTGCTTGATATCGAAAAAGACATCGCGACAGCGGGCTTCAGTTTTCATACGCTCGACCAACTTCATGACCTTACGGCTTTCGGAATCGGCCGCCCGCCAGGCGAGGCGCGGATAAGCAGTGACATCTATTCCCTGACGTATCCCTTCCCGCCGCCAGCGCTCGAAAATCTCCACCGCTGCATCGGTGCCGGTGTCGTAACCGGTCTGCGACAACTGCGTCCTTTCATAGGGCATCAACTGGGTGACCAGTGCAAAATCGGCTCCCTCGCGGCGCGCCCATCGCAGAACCTCGGGCAGGTCATGCAGGTTGTCACGCCGCACGACAAACTGAATTCCCCAACGCAAACGCCCCTGGGGATAATCCCTGCGCGCCTCACGCAACGCCAGGAAAGCACGACGAATAGCATCGACCTCCCCGCCGCGTCGAACCTGCCGGAAAGTTTCCGGAGACAGGGAGTCGAGAGAAAGGCAGATACGGTCCAGGCCGGCTTCGTTCAGCGTCCGGGCCCGCGCGGAATCCAGGAGCAGGCCATTGCTCTGAAAACCGATCCAGGAGGGATCGGGCATTTCGTTACGGGCGTCTCTGATGAACCGCTCCAGGTGAGGATGAAGCAGAGGCTCTCCGACCCCGTTGAGAATCAGGGCGTCAAGCGAAGAGAAGGCCGGCTCTAGAGTTTGAAACAGTGCTGTCGAAAGGTGCCCATTGGCGATACCACTCTCCGGAGCCTGCTTGACACACATGTCGCAGGTCATGTTGCAGAAGGTCGTCGTTTCGATAAACAGCTTGGCGGGATAGCCCCCCAGTGCCGGTCCGGCTGCGGTTTCAAGTGCAGTGGAATCGCGATTGTCCATTAAGCCTCCTGTCAGGAGTTGCGCAGATTGAGCTTTTTAATTTTGCGATGCAGAGTGTTGCGGGCAATGCCCAATGCACGGGCCGTTTCAGTGATGTTCCAACGATGTTGCTCCAGAGAACGCCGGATCATCTCTTCTTCTGTCGCCCTGAGGTCCGTCGTACCCGGTGTGCAGCTGCCCTTGCCGCGCAGAACGGAGAGCACCGCGGATTCCAGGCCCTGCAGTGCATGAAGCATGCGGTTGAGCTCGGTTGGCGCCATCCGCTCCAGGACCTCCGGCTGGCTGTAATAATCCCGGAAAACTTCCGGCGAGACAATCTGATCGCTCTTCGGCTGCGATGGGGAAACAGCTGCATCCTCTGTATCTTTCGCGGAACGCAGCGTCCCGCCCAGGTGTTCAGGCTCGATGGTTTCCCCCGGGCAGAGGACCGCCGCACGCCGCATGATATTGGCCAGCTCGCGGATATTTCCCGGCCATGAATAATTCTCCAGCAGGCGTTGGGTGGCGGTTGAAAGCTTGAGTCCAGGGTTGAACTGATGTACGAAATGTTCGGCCAGCGACGCAATATCCTCGGACCGTGCCTGCAGCGGTGGAATCTCGAGACGCACCACATTGATCCGGTAAAAAAGATCTTCGCGGAAGGTTCTCTCCCTGATGGCCTCTTCGAGATCGACGTTTGTAGCGGCAATCAGACGCACGTCGGTACGGATCGGCTTCTCGCCGCCGACCCGGGTAAACTCGCCGGTTTCCAGAACCCGCAGCAGTTTGACCTGGATCAGGGGACTGGCATCGCCGATTTCATCGAGGAGCAGAGTTCCCCGATGGGCCAGCTCGAAGATGCCACGCCGGGTCTGGCTGGCGCCGGTGAAAGCACCTTTCTCGTGCCCGAACAGTTCGCTCTCCAGCAGATTTTCCGGCAGAGCACCACAGTTGACCGGGAGAAAGGGTTGATCTGCGCGACCGGATGCCGCATGTATGAAGCGGGCCAGCACTTCTTTGCCGGAACCGGTCTTGCCCTGGATCAGAACGGCAATATTCTTTTGCGCGATCTTGTAAGCCAGAGAAACCAGGCGCCGCATGGCCGCATTGTTGCCGACCTGAAATCCCACGGCCCTGGCCACTTCATCCCACTCTTCCGCCGCCGCGGACACCTGGCCCCGCTGCTTGCCGTAGCTGACGGCCTTGGCAATAAGGGCCTCAATTTCATCGATATCATCGAAGGGTTTCTCCAGATATTCATAAGCTCCCAGCTGAACCGCCTGCACCGCGGTGCGCACCGTACTGTAACCGGTCATCAGGATCACCTCGCAAGCGGGCTGGCACGCCTTGATGAGCTGGAGCAGAGTGAGACCGTCGGTATCCGGCAGCTTGAGATCGACCAGCGCAACATCGAAGGTGTTCATTTCCAGGGCCTGCTCAGCTTCGGGTTGATCGGTCGCGGTCACCACCTGATAGCCGGAGCTGGTCAGCAGTCGCCTGAAAAATGTACAGACTTCGGTCTCGTCGTCGATAATCAGAATTCTGGCCTGCGTCACGCTGTTAACCCCTTTGAAATCGTATCCGTTCCATCCAGAGTCTCGAATAGAGACATCTTGTTTGCCTCAGACTTGAGCTTCATTTCACCCGTGCCCGTCCACCGGCAGCAGCAAGGAGAAGGTGCTGCCTTTTCCGGGAGAGCTGTCGACTTCGATAGTGCCGCCATGAGATTCGGCGATCCCCAGGCTGACCGAAAGGCCGAGTCCGGTTCCTTTGGCGGCTTCTTTGCTGGTGTAAAAGGGAGCAAAAATCTTTCCCAGGTTGTTCGGCTCAATGCCGGTGCCATTATCCTTGACGGCCAGAATTGCCCATGTCTTCCCACCCGTGACTCTCAACGCCGTACTGACCTCGATGCGCTTTTCGGTGCGCGAGACTCCGGCCAGCGCGTCCCTGGCATTCACCAGGAAGTTGGTCAGCACCTGCTGTATCTGTGGTCCATTAGCCGTCAGTTTGGGTAGGTTGGGGTCGAGTTTTTCAACAATCCGGATCTGGCTGCGATTGATCTGATACTGGATCAGGCTCAAAACCCGCTCCACCTCGAGGTTGAGGTCGGTATCGGTGACCGGCAGCTGGTCCTGACGCGAGAATGTCAGCAAATTCTGAATGATACGCTTGCAACGCAGCCCACAGGTAATGATGTCCGCCAGCACATCGGCCTTTTCTCCCAACCCATCGTGTCTGAGTTCACGGCTCAGCATCTGAGCGGTGCCGATAATCACCGTCATCGGGCTGTTCAGTTCATGGGCGACTCCGGCCGACATTTCACCGAGCGCAGCCAGCTTCGCTGATTGAACCAGTTGCGCCTCCAGCTTGGTTTTCTGGGTCACATCCTTGAGGAAAATGGTGACCGCAACCAACTGTCGCTCTTCGTTGAAAACCGGATAGTAGGACAGATCGAGGGCGAGTCCGTTCTCGGTCTGCCAGCGCTGGAAAACCGGCTCGCCCCGGCGCTTTATATCCTCGATAGGGCAGTCAGTGCAGGGTTCATCACGACCATGGAGGCGCGAAAAACACTTGTTGTTCAGAGCCTCGTTCCAGGACTCGACCATTTCCTGCGGCAGACGATCGTTGTGCAGCAGCACGTTGTAGTCGGTGTCGATGAGAAAAATCGGGTCGGTCACCGCTTTGAAGGTTTCCTCCCACTCTTTCTTCGCCCGTGAGACTTGTTTGTAGAGACGTGCATTCTGAATGCTGATAGCCAGCTGATCGGCAAGGTGCTGCACGAAGCTGAGATCGTCGGGATGATAGGCACTTGAATTGACGCTGGCAACGATCAGGGCACCGATGACCTCGTCGCGTTTGAAGAGGGGAGCCACCGCCAGACTGCGCAGGGGCCCATGATGTCCGTTGCTGATTTCAACATGGCGTAATTGATTCGGGGGAAGATTGAAGATACCGGCCTTTTTTTCGCGGATCACTTTAAGGGATGGGGAGTGAGCAGGGAAATCGTCAATCCGGCAGAAATCACGCGGCATCAGCGCTTTGAGCCCCAGCTTATCGTTGCGGACCGTGACCAGCCCGAAAAAATCACAGGGCAGAGTCTGGGGCAGCTTGGAAAACGCCCGTTCAACGATGTCGGCGATGGACATATCGATGTTGATGTCCCGGGCCAGCTGGTGCAGAACTTCAAGGCGCCGATTCTGTTTCAGTACCTCCTCGTTGCGCTTTTTCAACTCGACGTAGTAGTTGAGCTTTGAGGAGTTGACACCGGTCAGCTGCTCAAGCAGTTTTTCCCTGTTATCCATCATCCCCCCTGAAAGCTGCGGTGAATCCGCATTTTCACCTCACATGGCCTTATGAAAGATCGCCTCGATATCTTCCTGTGTCGCATTGCGCGGGTTGGTCACCAGGCAGGCATCCTTCATGGCGTTCCCACTGAGCATCGGGATATCCTTTGATTCAAGCCCTATTTGAGCCAACCCCTTTTGCAGTCCGATGTCGGCAATCAGGGCCTCAACCGCAGTGATGGAAAGACGTGCTGCGGATTCCAGGTCCAAGCCGGCAGTATCCTCCCCCATAGCCACCGCAATATCCCGAAATCGTTCCAGGCAGACAGGCAGATTGAACGCCATGACATGAGGCAGGATCGATGCATTGGTTTCGCCATGGTGCTGGTCGATCTGGCCATCCACCTGGTGGGTCATGGCGTGAGTGGCGCCAAGAATCGCGTTGGAGAAGGCAAGCCCCGCCGTCAGGCTGGCCATGGCCATATCGGTGCCGGCTTCCATATCGGTGCGATCGGCCACCAGGCGGCGCAGGTTTCTCGAAATCAGTTCGATGGACTTGAGAGCGTGAATATCGGTCAACGGCGTCGCCGCCAGCGAAACATAGGATTCGATGCCGTGAGTCAGGGCGTCGAGACCGGTCGCGGCCGCCAGCAGGGCATCTTTGGTTTTGAGCAGCTCCGGGTCGACAATTGCGATGTCCGGCACCAGGGATTTGGAGATAATGGACATCTTGAGGTTACGGATGGTGTCGACGATGATGGCGAACTGGCTGACTTCGGAACCCGCTCCGGCGGTACTGGGGGCAATGACCATCGGCGGCAGCGGGTGGGTGATTTTATTGATCCCTTCAAAGTCCTGAAGCTTGCCGCCGTTGGTCGCAAGAATGGCGATCGCCTTGGCGACGTCCGTCGGGCTGCCGCCCCCCACCGCAACCAGGGCGTCACAACCGGAGGCCAGGTAATGCTCCACCCCCTGGGTGACCTCAAAATCCTTGGGATTTGTGGTCAAAGCGCTAAAAACCTCCGCCTCCAGGCCGGCGGCGCGCAGATAATGCAGAGCCAGGTCGGCCCAGCCGGCGTTGATCACCCCCTCGTCGCTGACGAGGAAAACCTTGGAGGCGCCAAGACGCACGGCACTTTCGCCGATCTGACTGAGAGACCCCTGTCCGAAAATGATTTCAGGGGCGACGAACTTACTGATATTCACGTTTTCTCCTGTTTGGGTCTCCTGTTTGGATCCCCTGGTTATCCTGTCATCACACCGTCCGGTGTAAGGGCGCAGCATGCTGCGCCCCTGCAATCGAGGGCGACCCTGTTTTACGGCAGCATCGTCACTTCGTCGCGCAGGATCTGCAGATCCACTTCGGTGCCGGCGGGCAGAAAAGTTGCCTCGCGCGGCAGAACCGCCAGGCCGTTGGCGCACACCATGGTACGCAGGATGCCGGTGTGCTGATCACCGGCGGTGGAGGCGGTGTAGCGGCCGTCCTCAATCGTTACCCGCACCCGGATGAAGTTGACCTTGCCGGGCTTTTTCTTTGTATCCTCCTTCAGAACGCCCTTGACGAAGGGGCGCACCACCCGCTGATGCCCCATCATGCGCAGCAGGGCCGGCCGCACGAACTGCTCAAAGGTGATCATGGTGGACACCGGGTTACCCGGCAGGGAAAAAATAGGGGTCTGACCCTTAAGACTGAACGCCGTTGGACCGCCCGGTTTGATGGCCACCTTCCAGAACAGCTGCCGGGCACCGAGATCCGCCAGCACATCGCGCACAAAATCGCGATCGCCGGCCGACACCCCGGCCGAAGTGATCAGGGCGTCGCAGCTAAGCCCCTCGGTCAATTTGCGGCGATGGTCCTCAGGCGTATCCAGCGCGATGCCCAGCATCACCGGTTCGCCGCCGCATTCCCTGACCGCCGCCGCCAGTGAAAAGGAGTTGGAATTGATGATCTTCCCCTCCGCCGGCGGCTGGCCCAACTCGATCAGCTCGTCACCGGTGGAAAGAATGGCAACCCGCGGGCGGCGATGAACCGGAACCATGACCATCCCCATGGAGGCCAGCATGCTGATCTCGGGCGGACGCAGCACGGTTGCCGCCGGAATGATGACATCCCCGGGAGAGACGTCTTCACCGTGAAAGCGGATATGCTGACGCAGAGCCACAGGAGCGGTGAGTTTAACGCTGTCACCGCTTTCCTCGGTCTCTTCGAAGGGGACCACGGCATCGCACTGCGGGGGGATGGGCGCACCGGTCATGATCTTCACCGCACACCCCGGCTCCACGGACGGTTCAGGACGTCCGCCGGCCGGGATATAGCCGGAGATTCTGAGGGTGACACCTTCCCTGCAGTCGGCAGCCCGCACGGCAAAGCCGTCCATGGCGGAATTGTCGCACAGCGGCATGGGCCAGGGCGCAATCACGTCTTCGGCCAGAACCCGCCCGCAGGCATCAAGCAGCGGCACTCGCTCTACACCGAGAGTGGGGACATTTTCCAGAATCATCGCGCGTGCATCTTCAAAGCAGATGCTCATAAAACATTCTCCATAGGGCAATATTCAGAAGATAAGGTCTCGACAGCCCCCGTCAACCTGCCGTTTTCAAGCCGGAAAACTTTGCCGTTCAATCGGCGGGCCTGACCGCCATCGTGAGTGGACATGATTACCGTCACACCCGCTTCCGACAGCGCGGCCAGATTGGTTTCAAAAAGCGAAAGGGAGTCATCGTCAAGGCCTGCGGTCGGTTCATCCAATAAAAGGACTTTGGGGCGGATGACCAGGGCACGGGCCAGGGCCACACGCCGGCTCTCACCACCGGAAAGCGCACGGGCACGACGGTTTTCAAATCCTTCCAGGCCGACGGAGTTCAGCGCCTTGAGAATACGGCGGCGCTGCAGGTCGCCATTTACATCGCGCATGCGCAGACCAAACGCCAGGTTATTATATACCGTGGTATCGAAAAGAAAGGGGGACTGATCGACCAGGGTGATCTTTCGGCGAAACCTGTGACGTCCCGCCGCCCCTTTGACTGTATTCCCGTCGAAGCGGATTTCACCCCGGTCGGGAGCGATCAGCAGGGCCAGCAGTTGCAGCAGGGTACTCTTGCCGGCGCCGTTGGCGCCTGCCAGGAGGTAAATCTGGCCAGCCTGGAAATCGATCTGCTCGATTGCCAGGCTGAAGCTCTCCCCGCGCCGGAATTCCAGATGACGAATTGAGAATATAGGGTCCATAGGCCTAATGCTGTTGAAGCAGGTTGAGAAAGAGATTGACCATCAGCGCCACTGTGATCAGGACGATTCCCAACGCCAGACCGAAGGCGAATTCCCCTTTACTGGTTTCAAGGGCGATAGCGGTCGTCATGGTCCGGGTATAGCCGCGAATGTTGCCGCCGAGCATCATGGCGACGCCGACCTCTGCGATCACCCGGCCGAATCCGGCGACAATCGCCGCGATGATGCCGAAGCGGATCTCGAGCAGAAGCTGCCAGACCGCCCGCATGCGCCCCGCCCCGAGAGTGAGAGCCGTCGGCATGATGCGCGGGTCGGCCCCGGCCACCGCAGCTACGGTATAATTGGCGACAATGGGCCAGGCAAGCACCATCTGTCCAACGATTAGAGCCATCGGCGTAAATAACAGCCCGAGGCTTCCCAGCGGCCCCTGGCGACTGAAAAAACCGAACAGAACCAGGCCAATGACGACAGTGGGAAGAGCCATCATCGTGTTGAGCCCGGTCAATATTGCCCTGCGACCGGGGAAACGCCCCAACCCGATGCCGACCCCCGCCGGAATCGCAACCACGGCCGAAAAAATGATGGCAGTCACCGACGTATAGAGAGAAGTCCACACCGCGTGCACCACATCCGGGTCGGCGGTAAAAACCAGCCCCAGAGCCGAGCGCAACGACTCGATCAGAAAATCCAAGACGATCTCGCGAGGCTTAGCGTGAGAGGTTCACGGGAAAAAAGACCTGCTCCCCGTCGATTTTGAAATCATCAATAATCTTCTGTCCGACGGGGCCGGTGATGAATTCAACGAATTTCATGGCCAGGTCATATTTGACATGAGGATGCTTTTGGGGATTGACAGCAATCACGCCGTAGGGATTAAAAAGCCCTTCCTCTCCCTCAAAAACGATCTCAAGATCGGTCTTTTCCTTTTGGAAAGCGATATAGGTTCCGCGATCGGCAAGCGTATATCCGCCCTTCTGGGTCGCCATGACGATCACTTCTCCCATCCCGTGTCCCGATTCGATATACCACTGCCCCTCCGGGGAAATGCCGGCCTGTTTCCACAGCTGCTTTTCCTTCTGGTGGGTTCCGGACTCATCGCCGCGCGAGACGAAGGCAGACTGGGCCTCTGCAATGATTGCCAGCGCCTCCGCCGCGGAGGAGGCTTGGGCGGCGTTGGCCGGGTCGTCTGACGGTCCGAGGATGACAAAATCGTTATACATGACATCACGCCTGTTCACACCGTAGCCGGCTTCCACAAAAGCATCTTCCAGGGCGCGCGCATGAACCAGAACGATGTCGACATCGCCGGATTCAGCAATCTTCAAAGCCTTGCCCGTTCCAACGGCGATCACGGCAACCTGACAGTCATGAAGTTCTTCAAAAGGGGGCAGAAGCTGGTCGAGCAGGCCGGAATTTTCGGTGGAAGTCGTGGTCGACATGCGTAGCCGCTCTGCCGCCGGGGCGGTATGAGCCGTCAATAAAACCAGAAGCAGGGAAACTTTCAAAAAGCGCACAATGTTCATGTACAAATCCTTTCGGGAAAAATGAAAACGCTCTGTTCACCTTGCAGGCTGCCCCCCCTGCTTTGAGCAACAAAAAAAGGCTTGCCCGAAAAGGGAAAGCCTCTATCTGCTTCATCTGCGTGCAGCATCGCCCACAGACCGAGCCTTGAGGTCTCCTTTCCATACCGGGAGGCACAGCCGTTTCCAACTGTACCCATTGGCCGCATGCCATGGGGAGGCATCCCCTCAGGCGCAACGGCTCGGAGATTCTATTTTATTTGATGGTATACAAGCAATTCCCGTGCGCAAACACCTATCCCACTGTTTTCAAAAGAGAATGAGCAGAGATGAAGCTGATTGGAGCGCCAATGGTCGGTACAAAATGCCCCACCGGCTGTTCCAGAATGGATCATATCGCCCCACCTGAGAACAAGGAGATTTCGGTTCGCGACTTTCTTCACGAAGAGACAAAGCCCCCTCCTCCTTTTCCTGGCACACATTGTCTCACAAGAGAGCAATGCGTGCCAGAGTGGAACGCCTGCCATAATCCCAATCTTTGTTGACGCATCGTAAAAAAGAATAATTTTAATCATTTCAGCAATATATGACTTTTCTCACAAAATGGCACTCTTGTTGCTGTATACCTGCAAATCAAACCAACGTTTTACCGCTTGGGGCTATGGGTTTTCCGAGAAGATTCCTCCCCCGGCACAACATTCCGGCCCGGACCGTTGCCCGGGCTGCAACAAAAAGGAGAGAGAAGATTATGGCATTGGCAGATCAAACTTTCGGATTCTTCATCCCCACTGTTTCTCTCATGGGCGTCGGTTCTTCCAAAGAAGCCGGCGACCAGGCCAAAGCACTGGGCGCGACCAAGGCTCTGCTGGTTACCGACAAGGGAATCTCGGGGATCGGCATGGCCGACCAGATCAAAAAGCAGGTGGAAAAAGCCGGCGTTCCGGTGGTGATCTTCGACGGCGCCGAGCCGAATCCGACCGACACCAACGTCCATGACGGCGTCAAAGCTTACCAAAAGAACAACTGCGACGCCATCATCTCCCTCGGCGGTGGCAGCTCCCACGACTGCGCCAAGGGGATCGGCCTGGTCATCGGAAATGGCGGCAACATCCGCGACTTCGAGGGCGTCGACAAAAGCACCAAACCCATGCCCCCCTTTGTCGCCATCAACACCACCGCCGGCACTGCTTCGGAGATGACCCGCTTCTGCATCATCACCAACACGGACACAAAGGTCAAGATGGCCATCGTCGACTGGCGCTGCACCCCCAATATCGCGATCAACGATCCCGTGCTGATGGTCGGCAAGCCCGCCGCCCTGACCGCTGCCACCGGCATGGACGCCCTGACCCACGCCGTCGAAGCGTATGTCTCAACGATTGCAACCCCCATCACCGACGCCTGCGCCATCAAGGCCATCGAACTTGTCTCCGACTACCTCCGCCCGGTCGTCGCCAACGGCCAGAACCTTGAAGCCCGCGACAAAATGGCTTATGCCGAATACCTCGCCGGCATGGCATTCAACAATGCCAGCCTTGGCTACGTCCATGCCATGGCTCACCAGCTCGGCGGCTTCTACAACCTTCCCCACGGAGTGTGCAACGCCATCCTGCTTCCGGCGGTGTGCGAGTTCAACATGATCTCCAATCCCAAACGGTTCGCCGATATTGCCGTGGCCATGGGCGAAAACATCGAAGGGCTCTCCGATATGGATGCAGCCGCCAAAGGCATCGCCGCCATTCGCAAGCTTTCCAGGGACATAGGCATCCCCGCCGGACTGAAAGATCTCGATGTAAAAGAAACCGACCTGCGCATCATGGCCGAGAACGCCATGAAAGACGCATGCATGCTGACCAATCCCCGGGTCGCGACCCTCGATTGCGTCATCGGCATCTACAAAGCGGCCATGTAATCCGGCTTCCTGCCTTCATGGGATTATCGAATGTGAAGCAGGGGAGGAGGTAAAATCACCCCTTCCCCTGCTTCACCGCCATGAAGTGCTATACTGGTAAATTCTTACCCTGCTCTCCGAGCCTTGCCGCCTACCGGAAATCTCTCATGGCGACCGGCCGACGGGTTGCGTTGGAAACGGCGCAGCCTCCCTTTCGGAAAGGAGATGCGTTTTTTGTCTACCCCCTCACGAAAAGGGAGAGGAAAATATGGATAAGATTTTTCGCGTCAATATGTCGAACCTGACCTGCCAGGTTGAAGAGGTCCCCGAAGCCTGGGCCGGGCTCGGCGGCCGCGGGCTGACCTCCACCATCGTCGCGGCCGAAGTGCCCCCGACCTGTCACCCTCTGGGTCCCAACAACAAGCTGGTTTTCGCACCGGGATTGCTCTCCGGTACCGCTGCAGCCAATTCCGGGCGCATGTCCTGCGGCGCCAAGAGCCCGCTGACCGGTACCATCAAAGAGAGCAACGCCGGCGGCACCTCCGCGCAGCAGTTCGCCCGCATGGGAATCAAGGCCCTGATCATCGAAGGGCAGCCCCAGGAGGATAAGTGGTACAATCTACACCTCACCAAAGACGGAGCCACGCTCCAGGAAGAAAAAGAACTGTTAGGCAAAGGCAATTTCGAGGTGGTCGACGCGGTCGAAGCACGCTTCAACAAGAAAACAGGACTGATCACCATCGGCCCGGCCGGCGAAATGAAGATGGAGATGGCCAACATCTCGGTCAAGGACCCGGACAGCAAGATGCGCAGCCACGGCCGCGGCGGCATGGGGGCGGTAATGGGCTCCAAGCGGATTAAATTCATCAGTATCGACGACAAGGATGCCCCCGGCGTCACTGTCGCCGATCCGGAAAAATTCAAAACCGCTGCACGCACCTTCGCCAAGGCGCTGCTCGATCATCCGGTCAGCGGCGAAGGACTACCCACCTATGGCACCAACGTGCTGGTCAACATCATCAACGAAGCAGGCGGCCTGCCGACCCGCAACTTCAAAGAGGGCCAGTACAAGGAACACGACAAGATCTCCGGCGAGACCATGCAGGAAACCATCGCCAAGCGCGGCGGCAAATTCAAGCACGGCTGCCATGCCGGATGCATTATCCAGTGCTCCCAGGTCTACGTGGACAAAGACGGCAAATATCTCTCTTCAGGTTTCGAATACGAAACGATCTGGGGGCTGGGCGCCGACTGTTGCATCAGCGACCTCGACGCCATGGCCGAGATCGACAACATCATGGACGATATCGGCGTGGATTCCATTGAAACGGCGGTCGCCATGGGCGTCGCCATGGAAGCCGGCGTGCTGCCCTTCGGAGACGCCGCCGGAATCAAACGCCTTCTGCGCGAGGAAGTCGCCAAGGGGACACCATTGGGGCGCATCATCGGCAATGGCACCGCCAGCGTCGGCAAGGCTTACGGCCTCACTCGCATTCCGGTCGTCAAAAACCAGGCGATCCCCGCTTACGATCCACGCTCCATCAAGGGGATCGGCATCACCTATGCGACCTCGACCATGGGAGCCGACCACACGGCCGGCTACTGCATCGCCACCAACATCCTCGGAGTCGGCGGCCAGGTCGACCCGTTGAAGAAGGACGGCCAGGTGGAACTCTCACGCAACCTGCAGATCGCCACCGCCGCCGTCGATTCCACCGGCATGTGCATCTTCGTCGCATTCCCGGCACTTGATATCCCCGAATGCCTGCCGGCGCTCATCGACATGATCAACGCGCGCTTCGGCATCAGCCTCACCGGTGACGATGTCACCGATCTCGGCAAGAGCATCCTGAAACTCGAGCGCAAGTTCAACACCGAAGCCGGTTTCAACAGCAGTCACGACCGCCTGCCGGAATTCTTCAACACCGAACCCGTGCCGCCGCACAATGTGGTCTGGGATTTCAGTGACGAGGAAATCGACGAGTTCTGGAACTTCTAACATCTTTCTGTCCATTTCTCTCCATGCCCGGTGTGGTCCGTTTCAACCACACCGGGATTTTTTTCATCCAGCCACGGGGAGTCTGCAGCATGAAGATCACCGTTAAACTCTTCGCCTCGTTCCGGGTCGGGCGCTTCAAAGTCGAGGATCGTGACTACCCACCTGGAACGCCTGTCCGCCGCATTGTGGAAGAATTGGGCTTATCGGAAGATCAACTGGGGGTGGTGATGGTCAACTACCGTCACGCGGCACTGGATTATGAACTCAAGGAAGGAGATGCGCTTGCGCTCTTTCCGCTGGTCGGAGGAGGCTGAAATGGAAGATGTCTGCTCTTTTCTGGCGGCCCAATCCCGCGACGGCCTGCTCTCTCAAGAAGCTCTGGGGCAAGCGGTCGAACAGTCCGGCCTGAGCTGGGCCCGGATTGAACGACTGGCCCTTGAAAGAAATCTGCTGCCTGCACGCTATCAACGCAACCGCAACATGCTGACCCTCGCCGATCAACTGCGGCTGGCTGAAAGCCGGGTGGCTGTCATCGGCTGTGGTGGGCTGGGCGGCTATATTCTCGAAGAACTGGGCCGGCTTGGCGTTGGACGAATTGTCGCCATCGACCCCGATGTGTTTGAAGAACACAATCTCAACCGGCAATTGCTGGCCACCCCTGCCCTGCTCGGCACGCCCAAAGTGGATGTCGCGAAAAAACGTCTGAGGGAGATCAACCCGGCAGTGGAGGTCATCACCCACCAAAAGGCTTTCGGCCGGAATAATGGCATGGAGTTGCTGTCCGAAAGCACGGTCGCGGTGGATGCGCTGGACAATATCGAGGGGCGTCTTGAGCTGGCGGAAATCAGTTCAGCCCTGGGGATTACCATGGTTCACGGCGCCATCGCCGGCTGGTACGGGCAAGTCACGACCCAGTTCCCCGGCGAACGAACCGTGCAGGAGAACTATCCGCAGAACGGCCGTGGAATTGAGAAGGAGCTTGGCAACCCTTCTTTCACTCCCGCGGTGATTGCAAGCCTGCAGGCTGCCGAGGTCTGCAAGGTTCTGCTGGGACGCGGCACGCCGTTGCGGGGGCGCACTCTGATTGTCGATCTGCTGGAAATGGAATTCGTGGAAACGCAAAGCAGGGACACCCCTCCAACGGCCTGAACGCACCCTGGCGCAAACCTTTCCCTCCGCGCTCCGGCTTCGCCCGGTTGACCTTCAGGCGCAGGACCGATTGGCATCGCGGCGAGCTTCGTCGGACAGATCGAGGCTCTCACGCAACAACGCAGTGATGCTGAGCCCCGATTCCTGCGCGCGCTCCTGCAGCTCGCGCATTTCCCGATGGTTGACTCGACAGGAAATGATGAATTTTTTGGGGTTTTCGTTGACTCTGGCCATGGGTATCCTCCTCTGCACTCGTTGGTCACTGCATTTTTTTCTCTGCAGATAGTGCAAAGGGTTTGCCACCCTTCCTGAATTTCCGTAAACGTTTTAAAAGGTCATGCAAAATAAAGGACTTACAATCTCATCCAGAATCGAACTGCAGTTCATGATGTCTCAGGAGCGCTCCATAATGTGACAGACTGTCTCAAGCCGGATCATCCTCTCCTCATCAACTCTTCGATTGATCCTTCAAACGGATGCCGTCGCGCGCCAGTTCAACGCGACCCTCCTTGTACAATCCGCCTACCGCTTTTTTGAAGACCTTTTTGCTCATCCCCAGGCGCTGAAAGATTTCCTGCGGGGAACTCTGGTCGTGCAGCGGCAGAAAGCCTTCCGGCTGCAGCGCTTCGAGAATCCTGTCCCGCGCATCCACCACACCCGCAGCCCCACTGCGGCGCAGGGTCACATCGATCTTGCCGTCGTCACGGATATTCTGCACGTAGGCCTTGAAGCGCTGCCCCCGCTTCATGCCGGGGCGCACCTCATCCCCGTAAAGCAGCGCCGGATAAAGATCGTTGATGATGACCTTCACGCCGAGATCGGTAAAATCCCACAGCAGCACATCCACCTGGTCGTTGACCTTTAATTCCCCAGGCGGCTCTTCCAGGCATTTTTCCACGCGAGCGGTGGCCACGACCCGGTTGCGGTCGTCAAGGCAGACCTTGACCAGGTAGCGATGGCCTTTGCGCATGCGCTCAGGCTGTTCGCTGTAGGGCACGAGCAGCTCCTTGTCCAGCCCCCAATCGAGAAAGGCGCCGTGTTTGGTGACATCGCTGACCTGAAGCTGGGCGAATTCCCCGACCTGTGCCCTGGGGCGTTTAAGGGTCGCCACCGGCAGCCCCACCGTATTGATGAAAACAAAAACAGCCAGCTCATCCCCCGGCGCGGCACTGCCGGGCACTTCGCGGGCAGGCAGCAGAATGCGCAGCTGCTCATCCTCAAACCAGGCGCCTTCATCGTCGATGGTCGTAATTTTAAGTTTATTGGTACAACCGATCTGGATCATGATCTCTCCAAACAAAGTTTAATGTCACAGTTCAGCATGGGGAAGGAAGCGACGGGTGGGACGCGCAACTTCAGTCCAGCGGAAGATAGTCGACCTTGACGATTTCCAGCTCCTCGCGGCCGCCGGGGGTCACAACGGTGACTTCATCCCCTTCCCGCGCATTGAGAAGCGCGCGACCGACCGGCGAGAACCAGCTGATACGTCCACGCGAGGCGTCCATTTCATCGCCGCCCACCAGGCTCAGCACCCGCTCCACGCCGTCGGCGTTTTCCACCGTCACCGTAGCGCCGAACAGGACGCGGTCGCCGGCGCGCGCCTTCTGATCGAGAGGGTCGACGATGTCCGCCGCATCCAGCTGTTTGGTGAGAAAGCGGATTCTGCGGTCGATCTCCCGCAGGCGCCTTTTGCCGTACTGATAATCCGCGTTCTCGGAACGGTCGCCGTTGGAAGCCGCCCAGGCTACCGTGTCGACCATCGCGGGGCGCTCCTTGTAGAGCAGTTCCTTGAGTTCCGCCCGCATGCGCGCGGCGCAGCCGGGGGTCATATAATTTTTTCGTTGCTGACTCATATCCTTTGATCACCCGTTCATTTTACTTCCGTCCCGAAAGCCGTATGAGGCATTTTCCCGCCAGACTCAGCGAGCAATAACCGATTTTGGGGCGTAATATCCCCGGGGATCGTCTGGGTATGGACACAATACCCGGCACGGCGCACCCGGCGTGCCACCTCCCAGGCTTCATACAGCTCCTTGCGCGGCAGGCAGCCGGCACGCGCGACGCGATCAAAAAGCGTAGAACCGCTGAAGCGATCCGATAACTGGGGTGTCAGGCGGTTGCGGGAGGCACGATCCATGGTCGACATTCTACGGCCGACGGCAGACAAGCACAAGCCGATTGCGGGGGCGCACAAAGGCGGACAACCCGGCTCTGTCTTCATAGCCGTATTTCAAGCTGACGACATCAAAACCCGCTTTCTGGGCAAGCTGTGCAAGTTGGCGGGGACGAAAAATCTGCTTGTGGCCGAAAGGCGCCGCGGAATAGAAAGAATCAAGATACAGAGAAATCTTCCCGCCGGTGAGGCGATAAAGCCATTCGCTGAAGCGGTACGACCCCGCCTCCCGCGAAGGCGTATCGACAAACAGCATCCCACCGGGTCTCAGCACACGCTGCACCGCTTCCATGGTCTCCACCGGGAAGTTGACATGCTCGATAACATCCCACAGGGTCACCAGATCAAAACGGCCGGCATTTTCCTCCTGTTGGCCGAACTGCTCGATCGTATGCGGGAATAGATCCAGACCGAACTTCAGACGGGCGAACTCGCGGCGCATGCGGCTCGGCTCCAGACCATGGACCTCCGCCCCCTCCCCGGCCAGGAGCACCATGAACTGCCCCACCCCCGCTCCAATATCGAGGCAGGAGGCTCCCTGCAGACCAAAGTACCTTTTTATCAGATCGAGACGCTGGGTCGGCAGCGGATCGTACCCTCGCAGCCGCTCCTCCATATAAGCTCGTGAAGTCTCATCCAGAGGCGTGCCCGCATCGGGAGAAGAAGTATCGGCCGGAAGGTCGAGAAAGTCGATGGCATGGAAATCACAAGCCGTACAGCGGTATATGATTTTGCCGCCGTCGAGACGGTACAGCGGCTCAGCTGCAGTTTCTCCGCAGAATTTACATCGTTTGAAATCATAATTGTACGACATCGACTATTCCTTACAGGCCTGCATAAATGCCGGAAAGGCTCGATTATATGACATTTGCGGGTCGGTTGGGGCAAAAATATCCCCACGCCTCCCACCACCACTTAAAGATTGGTGCCCATCGCCACCGGAGATCAAAAGGAACTTTCCGCAATTTATAAGTAGCGCACAATTTACCTTTTGCTATAGTTAGGGTTCATGTATTTAATCGGAGCTTTTCGGCAACCGTCGTATATTGACAGCAACCCCGGAGGTGAAAATGGTAAAAGAAATCGGCTTTATAGGCCTGGGAACTGTGGGTCGCCACATGGCGATGAACCTGTTGAAGGGCAATTACAACCTGACCGTCTATGACCGGCAGCCCGATGCCGTCGCAGACCTTGTCCGTCTGGGCGCCAAGGAGGCCAAAACGCTCCATGATGTCGCAAGCAACAAGGATATGGTCATCATCATCCTCCCCGAGCGCCAGGAGACAGAGGAAATGCTCTCGGGCGACCGGGCTTTTCTCGATGCCCTCGAGCCCGGAACGATTCTGGTCGACATGGGCACTCACAGCCTCGAGGTGACCCTGGAACTCGACAAGGCCGCCAAAGAGCGCAAGGCTCTCTTTCTTGAGGCGCCCGTATGGGGGACCAAGGAACATGCCGCCAACGGGCTTCTGACCATTCTTGCCGGCGGGGATGAAACGCTGCTGAGCCGCTGCCACGAACCGTTCTCTCTGCTGGGTCTTCACATCATTCACGTCGGCGATGTGGGCGATGCCACTCGCATGAAGTTTGTCGCCAACGTGGTGCAGGCCGAACTGATGCAGGCTCTGGCCGAAGGGCTGACCCTGGGTGAAAAGCTTGGCTTCAGCCCCGAAAAGATCATCGAAGTCCTTGATTCGGGCGGCGCGGCCTCCCCCCTCTTCAACGCCAAGGCACGCTCCATCGCACGCGGTAACTTCTCCCGCAACCTGGCACTTAAATATGTCTACGAAGGGCTGCAGCTTGCCCGGGAGGCGGGAGAAAAAGCAGGTCTCAAGCTCCCCGCGGCAGACGCGGTCAGCCAGATCTATTCACAGGCACTTGAGCAGGGTCTGGGCGAGGAAGATTTCTCGGCGGTGATCAAGGTCCTGCGAAAATAAACCAAAGAGAAAACCGATCATCACTGCTCTGCGATGTTCCTTCCAGGGTTGGAGGAACACCGCAGAGCAAACAATCTCTATCTTGTCCAGCAATCCGATTTTCAGACTCTGAACACCCGAAAAAAGACCGCGTTGGAGATTTAGAAAATCCAGGCGGCAGACTTTTACCGTAGCAGCAGCAAAGACACGTTCGATTTTCTTCAGCATTTCAGTGGTGGTACTGCCGATGAGCAGATGACGTATGCGGGAGTGGCCATAGGCGCCCACGCCCACCCGATTTGATATTGATGACCGACTGGCCGATCATCACGCAGCCGGCCATGCCGCCGAGAAACCCTGAGGCGATATTGGCCGCGCCCTGCCCCATGCATTCGCGATTTTTATCGCTGGATGAATCTGTCCACCCTGGCGTGAAATCAGGATGGATTCAATGCTGGATCACGCATAATTGTGGCCCATAAAACCCAACGAAGGGCCATCCCGCTTGATGAATCATACGCAACCGCTATCATGGTGATGATACAAACTGGTCGGAAGTTTTGAATTCCCATCTGGAGGAGATCCCATGGATATTGAGATCCGGGAATGGTTCAACGTACTGATCCCTGTCGGGATCCTGATTCTAGGAGCAATCGTCGGCGGTGCGTTGCATAAGATCCTGTTCAAGATTCTGGACAAACTGGCGGCGAAAACCCAGAACCGTTGGCTTCACAGCATCGTCCGCAATCTCGAAGGTCCCGCGCGGCTGCTGCTGCCCCTGGCCATTCTCCTGCTGATTACCCCCTCTCTGCGACTTTCCGATGAGGTCATCGCAATTCTGCGGCACATTTTCAGCCTTCTTTTCATCGGCGGGCTGAGCTGGCTTATGGTTTCGGCTGTTTTTGTCACGCGCGACCTGATCCTGCACAACCATAGCTTGGACAAAAGCGACAATCTGCGGGCGCGAACGATCTACACCCAGGTCAATGTTCTGGTTAAAATCATGGTGGTGATCATCTGCATCATCGGCGCATCTTCCATGCTGATGACTTTTGAAAAAATTCGCCAGATCGGCGTCAGCCTCCTGGCTTCAGCGGGGATTGCCGGGATAATCGTGGGCTTCGCCGCGCAGAAAAGTCTGGCGACGCTTTTTGCCGGCATCCAGATTGCGCTGACGCAGCCGATCCGCATTGACGATGTGGTGATTGTCGAAGGGGAATGGGGCCGCATCGAGGAGATTACCCTGACTTACGTTGTCGTACGCATTTGGGATCTGCGCCGGCTTGTCGTCCCGATCACCTATTTCATCGACAACACATTCCAGAACTGGACCCGGGTCAGTGCGGACATCCTGGGGACTGTATTTATTTATGCCGACTACCGCCTGCCGGTCGAGGCGCTTCGCGAGCAACTGCACGTGATTCTGAAGGATTGCGAAGGCTGGGATGGCAAAGTCTGGGGGCTGCAGGTCACAGGGACCGACAATCAAACGATGGAATTGCGCGCCCTGATGAGCGCCCATGATGCCGGGACAGCCTGGGACCTGCGCTGTGCCGTGAGGGAGAAGCTGCTGTCCTGGCTTCAATCCAACTACCCCGAATGCCTCCCCCGGGTCCGCGCCGAAGTCGATGACATCGCCAATATGAACAAACCCGGCGGGGAACGAGGCCCCCAGTAAATTTTCGACGAGAATCGAAAACAGGCAGCGATTCGGTCGTATCGTGCTTATCGATCTCCAAGTGCGGGATAATCCGTATATCCGTGTTCATCCCCACCGTAAAATGTGTCTTTGTCATATTCATTCAGAGCTGCATTGCGTCTGAATCTCTCCGGCAGGTCAGGATTGGAGATAAACAATCTCCCAAAGGTGACCAGATCGCAGAGACCATCCCCGATCCGCTGCCGGGCTTCATCGGCCGAATAATTGCCGTTGGCGATATAGGCCCCCTTGAAATTGTCACGGATCGCCCTGATGACATCCTCCGGACGTCCTTCCACTTCGTTGCCCTGGAAGGAATCTTCGACCACTTCGACCTTTCGCCATTTTTCCCTCCCATTTTCACAAAAAGATTTGGTTCTGATCCCGTGCAGGTCAATCGCCTGAAACATCTGTCAGCATGGCAGAGATTCTATCAAAGATATTCGGATCTACACCTGGAAGGCTTCGCACTCATCGCGACCCGCAAAAAGAATATCATCCGCTCCGAAATCTTCAGCCCAATGTTTTTATTATTGACCGCATATCGTTTTCATACACGAAACAACTCCAATATTTTTGTTGTCATTTCAGACGCTTAACAGAAAAATAAGCATTTACCCGGCCCTCAAATCTCTTCGTGGGTGTATAAAAAAAATATTATCCTAATCGGGAGCACATAGGGCAAACCAGCTCGTGGTTAAAAAATTTATGCAGAATTTACGGCAACTTAATAGGATATCTCCACGAAAAACAATACTTGGCATCGCTGATGCTATATAGAAAGACAACAACGAAAAAACACAGTGGACTTTGCCACTCACGGATAACCCTGAAAAGGAGGTAACATCATGAAAGCGACTCTGTTGACCACATTGACCCTGCTCGGTATTGCTTCTCCCGCCCTCGCCGCCGCCGGCGCAACGGAACACAGCGGACTGCTGGTCTGGGCCTTCATCGGATTCTTCGGCCTGATCGTGGTCGCCCAACTGGTCCCGGCATTCCTGGTACTCTTCGGCGTCGCTAAAAGCTTCGGCCGCGAGCAGCAGCAGCACCAGATCAACTAAACGCATTCTGACATCAATCACTTCAAAGGGCGAAAAGACATCAAAATCTTTTCGCCCTTTGTTTTTTCCAAAAACAACCAAGGAGCGCCGCAATGCCCCTTTATCTAATCATTTGCTCACGGGTGCTTTTCTTGGGATTGCTCCAGGTGGCGGCTCGACTTTACAACTCCAGCCTCCGAAGCCGCAGGGCATTGCCCACCACCGATACCGAGCTCATGCTCATGGCCGCCGCAGCGATCATCGGGCTGAGCAGAATACCGAAGAAGGGATAGAGGAGGCCGGCGGCAATGGGAATACCGAGGCTGTTGTAAATAAAAGCGAAAAAGAGGTTCTGGCGGATGTTGCGCATCGTCGCGCGGCTCAGACTCACCGCCTTGAGGATTCCGGTCAGGTCGCCTTTGACCAGGGTGATGCCGGCACTCTCCATGGCCACCTCGGTTCCCGAGCCCATGGCAATACCCACATGGGCCTGCGCCAGTGCCGGGGCGTCATTGATGCCGTCGCCGGCCATAGCGACCATGCGCCCCTCGTCCTGAAACTGGGCGACGATCTCATTTTTACGGTCAGGGGAAACTTCAGCCTCGATCTCATCAATGCCGAGCTTCTGCCCTACCGCCATGGCTGTGGTGCGGCTGTCGCCGGTAAGCATGACCACCCTTATGCCCTGCTCCTGCAATGTTTTGATAGCCTCAGGGGTAGTTTCCTTGATGGGGTCTGAGACCCCGAGAAGGCCTGCCGGTTTGCCGTCGATGGCCACAAACATGACTGTGGCCCCTTTCTTGCGCAGATTTTCGGCTCTTTCGACAAGATCGCCTGCGTCAATGGACAATTCCTCGAACAGCTTCAGGTTGCCGACGGCGACCTTTGTCTCGCCTGCCCTGCCGATAACCCCTTTGCCGGTTTTTGCGTCGAAATCGTCCACCGATGAAAGTTCCAGTTCCCGCTCTTTGGCTTCGGCCACGATGGCTTCGGCCAGAGGGTGCTCGCTGCCCTGCTCGAGGCTTGCCGCCAGACGCAGCACGTCGTCTTCGGAAAAATCGGCGCTGGCCGCAACCTCCGTCAACCGGGGTTTTCCCTCGGTCAGGGTTCCGGTCTTATCGACAACGATGGTGTCGATCTTCTCCATGGTTTCGAGGGCCTCGGCATTTTTGATCAGCACTCCATGGGTCGCACCGTGTCCGGTGCCGACCATGATCGACATGGGCGTGGCCAGGCCGAGGGCGCAAGGGCAGGCGATGATCAGCACCGCCACGGCGTTGACCAGCGCATGGGCCAGCCGCGGCTCCGGACCGACCAGAGTCCAGACAATAAACGTCAGGATGCTGACCCCTACCACGGCGGGGACGAACCAGCCGGCGACCTTGTCCGCCAGCCCCTGAATAGGCGCTCGGCTGCGCTGCGCCTCGGAGACCATCTTCACGATCTGCGCGAGCATGGTCTCGCGTCCGACACGTTCGGCCTCCATGATGAAAGTGCCGCTCTTGTTCAACGTACCGCCGGTGACCTGGTCGCCTTCGCCTTTCTTCGCCGGCATGGGCTCGCCAGTAATCATTGACTCGTCGACAGAGCTCGAACCTTCCTGGAGAATGCCGTCCACCGGGACTTTTTCTCCCGGGCGCACCCGCAGGCGATCGCCTTTCTGTACCTCCTCAAGGGAGATATCGTCCTCGCTGCCGTCCTCGCGCACGATGCGGGCGGTCTTCGGCGCCAGGCCAAGCAGAGCCTTAATGGCGCCGCTGGTGCGATGACGGGCGCGCAGCTCGAGCATCTGGCCGAGCAGCACCAGGGTGACGATGACTGCGGCAGCCTCGAAGTAGACGGCGACATTGCCCTGCGGGCCCCGAAAGGCATCGGGAAAGATCTGCGGCGCCAGGGTCGCCACGATGCTGTAGACCCAGGCCACACCGGTACCAATGGCGATCAGGGTGAACATGTTCAGCCGCCAGGTGACGATGGACTTGTAGCCGCGCACGAAAAAGGGCCATCCGCCCCAGAGCACCACCGGCGTGGCCAGCACTAGCTGAACCCAGTTCTGCGCGGTCTTCGAGAGGATCTGGTGCAGGGTGACACCGGGAATAGCGTGGGACATGGCGAGGACGAACACCGGCAGTGTCAGAGCAAGGCAGACCCAGAAACGCCGGGTCATGGCCTTGAGCTCGGGGCTTTGCTCCTCGTCAGCGGTGACCTCCTTAGGCTCGAGATCCATCCCGCACTCAGGGCACGATCCGGGTCCCTTCTGTACCACCTCGGGGTGCATGGGGCAGGTATACTCACGCTCGTCATCTCCGGCCGTTTTTTTCTCCTCTTCCTTCTTCTTTTCTTTTTTTTCGAGAACCGCCTTGGGATCACTCTGAAATTTGTCCCGGCATTTCTCGGAGCAGAAATAATAGGTTTCCCCTTCATATTCGAAGGAAGCGGCGGCATCGTCAGGCGAAACGTCCATGTTGCAGACAGGATCTTTCATCAGCTCCTCCTCAGAACATTCGGGAAATTCAGCGCCTACCTACACAACAAGTAGCACAGACAGGCTGAACAGCAACTCGCAGCAGCCCAATTGCAGCACCTGGTCGCGGCTCGGCTCACTTGCCGAACTGCTCGATCAACCGCTCGAATTTTTTCTCGTATCCCTGCTGCATCCGCTCCACAGGGATTCCAGCCTCATCCCAGAGCAGGGCCATCATCGCCTGGCCGTAGCAGACATTACAGTCGGCGCCGTGAGCGTCGAAACCTTTCTCCAGCTTCCCCTCTTTGAGAAAGCACCACAACAGGCTCTGATGCCCCATGGCGTCGCAGAAGCAGTAGCATTTGAAGTGGGACAGCAGTTCGGGCTCCTTGACGGCAATCCCGTATCCTGTCTCCACCGCATCGCTGGTATAGACGTAAGAGGGAAAGTCGTACTGCTCCCAGGTTTCGTCCGGATAGCGATTTTCCAATATCTGTCGGGCCTCTTCGGTCAGATCTGCCATGGAGGTGTTGAGCACCCGGGTGAAAGCCTCATCGTTCTGGGCGGCAAAGCTGGTCTGAACGAGGGCGAAAAACAAGACAACGACAAACAGGGAGAACGGGATAAGCATAATTTTTTTCATGGTGTTGACTCCTTTTGGTTTCAGAAGGGGATAACGAACTTCCAGTTTTCGCCGCGCAGATACTGGCCTATAACAATAAAGGCCGCCTGGCTGACCAGGATGGCGGCAAGAATAAGAATCAGCCAGAGACGGTCCCCCGCGAACCAGCGTCCCGGTTCGCTGCCATGGCAGGGGCAGAAAAATCCGCTCTCCAGGGCATTGACCAGACAGCCGAGATGAGTGCACTCGAGGCTGATGGCGGCAAGACGTCCGCCCTTGCGCACCACAGCGATGCGCTCGGCAGGCAGGGGATAGGTGCCGTCGCGGGGAAAATCGGCAAGACGCCCCACTTCACGCCAGTGGCTGGTCGAAAAGAGACCCGCAGCCCGCCAGACATCGAGCAGGATGCCCCCCAGGATGGCAAAGGCGCTGCCGGCCATGGTCCAGAGTGCAAACCGTTGCAGCCATTGCCTGCGATTCATGGCCGCACCTGCCCAAATACGGGTCTGCGATCCGGCTCTTGAGAAAATAGCTCAGGCTTCGCACCTGAGAACTCGAGAGGGGAAAGCGCGGCATGATGGAATTGGGCGGCGAGAGGTCGGGATCTTTGATGGATTCAGCCAGTTTTTCCAGCCCAAAACGCGATCCAATGTCGCTCAGGTCCGGCCCGAACCGCCCGCCGGCTTGTGCACCAGCGATACGGTGGCACAGGCCGCACCCCTTTTCCTGAAAAAGAACGTATCCGCTCCAGGCCTCATCAGCGCCAGGCAACGGCTTAAGAGGATGACAGGCAAAACAGCGCGCCTGCAGTTGCTGACCAGAAAGAATCTTTCTTGCGCCAAAACCGGGCAGCCCGTGTGAGATGCGCTCGTCAAGGGCCATCCCCTCGCCAAGATGACAGCTTGTGCAACCAAGAAGATCGATTCTGTGAGGGGCGATATCCGGGTGCGGGGCACTGGCCCGCACCCCACTTTCCTGCAGAGGTCTTCCGCCCTCGGTGTGACAGGTCACACAGTGTTCGCGCACAGGCTCTCCGTTGAGGTTGACGGTGATATCCGCGATCGGTCCGCCCTGGTGGTCGATTTCGGACCCGCCTTTTATGAGAACAAATGCAACTGCGCCAAGAAGAACGGAGGCCGCCACGAACAGCAGTGGTTCAATCCATTTTGGAGGGTTGGTTGTCCCGTTATCCATAAAAGAAAACTCTTCTCCTGCAAAGCCGATCTACCAGATCAACAAACACAATATATGCCAATTGGCCTGAAAAAGAGTTTAATCGCTCACAACCAGAAATCAAAGCGATTCTGTAAGGTATGGCCAAGAAACATATCTTGGTTCCTTACAGTTTTCATTGAAGGATATTCTGCACCCATTGCGGGATATCCTTCATTTTCGACTCCTGGATTATGTTTTCTTAGGTCGCACACGGCGCGAGGCGGGTTTCTTTCGTGTTCTTGACTTCTTTAACGCCTTTCAACAGCAAGGCGGCATTCAGCACGACCAGCACGGAACTGACATTGTGCATCAGCGCACCGCTGACCGGCCCGAGAATGCCGACGGCGGCAAGGGCAATGGCACCGAAATTCATGCTGAGCGACAGGACGATATTCTGTTTTATTTTTTGCGAAACCGCCGTGGCCAGCGCCGTGATGTAAGGCAGCTTGGAGAGGTCATCCTTGACCAGGATAATGTCGGCGGAATCGGCTGCGATGTCGCTGCCGATTCCTGCCATGGCGATACCGATGCTTGCCGCCTTCAGAGCAGGCGCATCGTTGATGCCGTCCCCCACCATGCAGACCCTCTGGCCTGGTCTCTCATACTCTTCAACCGCCTTCATCTTGCCTTCGGGCAGAAGGTTGGCGCAGTAGTCATCGATGCCGACCTGCCGAGATATCTTCCCTGCGATCGCCTGCGAGTCGCCGGTCAACAGGGAGATCTTTTTCCCGAACCCTGCCAGACGTGCCACAATTTCCCGGGAGTCGGGCCGCAACCTGTCGGCCAGAGCCAGGGCCCCGACCACCTTTTTGTTCATCGCCATCAGCACCACGCTGCGGCCGGCCTCGTTCTGTTGATCGACAAGGTTGATAAAAGAGGAATCCAGAGAGATGCCATGGTCGTTCAGAATGGAGCGATTCCCTATGGTGACTTCTTTGCCCCCGACTACGGCATCGACGCCTTTGCCGGGAAGAACGGTGAACTTTTCCGGCTCAAGCAATTTTATGCTCCGCCCTGGCTGCTCACCTGACTCCTCCTCCTCGGTGGTCTCTTCGACCGCTCTTTCTATCCTTGGGTGGTTTTTCTCTCAACTTTCCACGCTCTCTTATTCCTCGGGTTGTTCCGCTTCCGGTTTGACGCCTTTCCCGTACAGGTTCGCCTTTCATATCTGCTCTGGGTCTCGATCGGGACCTACATCCCCGGCATGATTATCCTGATGCATATCACCACAGTCGGGTTGGCCGCCAACCTGTTCTTCAGTCAGATTTCGTTGACCATGTGTCATGTCTGTAAGTATCTGAATTTTGGGCCGCAGTGGGGTGCTAATAGAAAGTAACAAGAAATAATGGGGGGGAATTTTGGGACACTACGGGGTACAATCGCGGCGCTTTTCGGGGTTTGTGGTTAAAATTGAATAAGTAAAGAATCCACGCCCACAGGACGTGGCTTTGTAGTTCGCCCCCCATAGGGGGGCTGGCCCTGCCCCCAAGGGGGCGGGCTGGAGTTGTGCCGCGGTCCTGTCCTCAATCTCCCAACTGAAGTTGCTCCATTTGCCGCTCTTGCTTGTCCTGATAGCGGACATACTTGCGTATCATGTCCGCATCCATGCCGACGGTATCAACGCAATAGCCCTTGGCCCAAAAGTGGTTGCCCCAATAGGGTTTCTTCCGCAAATGCCGAAACTGCTGAAACAGTTTCATCGACGTCTGCCCTTTTAACCGCCCCAGAAAGTTCGAGATCGACACCTTGGGCGGGATCATCACAACCAGATGGACATGATCGGGCTGAACATTCAACTCCACGACTTCACAACCGGAATAGCCACATATCGCATGAATACCTGATTCAACGGCCTCTTTCACTTTTCCCTGCAAAATCCGAAACCGGTACTTTGGGACCCAAACGATGTGATACTGGCAGTGCCATATCGAGTGTGATAACTTACGAAATCGGCTGCTCACTGTTTTCTCCTTTCTTTTCGATGTTGCGGCACAACTCGAAAGAAAGAATAACAGTGAGCGGCTTTCAGCCATACCCATTCGGGACCGGCGTAGCCAGTCCACATCACCACACCCACAGGGTGTGGGTTTCTACTTCAAACTAAAAAAGAAAAAGCAGAACCAGCTAAGTGTCCGATTCTGCTTTATTCGGTGGTGCCCGGGGCGGGACTCGAACCCGCACTCTAATAATAGAAAGGGATTTTAAGTCCCTTGTGTCTACCAATTCCACCACCCGGGCCCAACAGGGTGTTATTTGAACCAGATTGGTTTTATACTGTCAACAAAAAACCTGACAATGAGGAGAATAGAGCATGGCCGGTGAAATTTTGACATGCCCGAATTGTGGTGCAGCGGTTAAGACTTTTCGCAACCCCTTTCCGACCGTGGACATCATTATCCGCATCGACGACCAGATTGTTCTCATAGAACGTGCCAATGAACCGCGAGGGTGGGCGCTGCCGGGCGGTTTCGTCGATTACGGTGAGAGTCTCGAGACCGCTGCTGAACGCGAGGCGCTGGAGGAAACTGGATTGAAGGTCGAGAATCTCCGACAGTTTCGCGCCTATTCCGACCCGCAGCGCGACCCGCGCCAGCACAACATCTCTTTCGTCTTTATTGCCGATGCGCAGGGCACGCCCTATGGAGGAGACGATGCGGCGAGGGCCAGGCTGTTTTCCCTTGATGACCTGCCCGCACCGTTGTGTTTTGACCATGCGCAGATTCTGGAGGATTACAGAAAAAGATTTTCAAAATGAAGGAGTTTGAGATTTTTTGCTCCTGTTGTAGTCAGCAGAAAAAATCAATCTGAGGCTTATCCGGCAAAAGCCCATGCAAATGGCACAAATCAAAATAAAGCTCGAGCCCTTCGATATGGTCTTTTTCGAGCCTGTAATCCATGATTGTCCAGTATTCGGTTATTTCAGAGACGGTCAAACTTAAGTTGTCGGAGACAGCCATCGCCAGAGGCTTTTTGTCTTTCAGGGATTTTTCAAGGGATCTCTTCAATTTTTCTTTTAAAAGATTCAACTCCCGGCGCTTGTTTTCCACCGCTTCGCGCCGCACGATCCACAGCGCGAAGACAAAAGGCTTGCCTGTGTACTGATACCAGAGTTCACCCAGGTCATAAATCCGACACCCCGGTGGGCAGCGTTTGCTCATCTTCAGGGCGCGGTCGCCAATGAGAAGGGCCGGTTGTCTCTGTTGGATGCATTCTTCGACCGGCTTTTGCGGCACCTGGAAATCGACTTCGCGCAGACCGACGAACTCCTTGAGAAGAATTTTGAGCAGGTTGACGGAGGTGGCCGACTCTCCGGTTAGAGCGACCTGACAGCCCTCGAATTCTTCCAGGGAGCATGGGGAGAACAGCAGAACGCTCTGGACGGGGCCTTTGGAGCTGATGGACAGATCGGGAAGCAGCACATACTTCTGCCAGTGCAGTCCGTATTCAAAGGAGGACGAAGGGCTGAGATCGAGCTTTCCTTCAGCCAGCATGGCATTGAGCTGGGACGGGACGCCCTGCACGATGTTTCCGTCGAAACCGACCTCACGCAGGTAATGAAAGAAAGGAACGCAGTTGAGATAGGCGATGTGCCCGACGTTGAGGGTCATGGTGTCTCCATTCCCAGCAGCGGGCCATCCTCATCCTTGCGAACCTGGGCAATAAAACGCACCCCCGCCTGCTCAAGCAAAAGACCGCTGACCCGCAGATAATCGGTCACAGCATTGTTGTAGTCGGCCAGCGCGGCGCGGATTTCGGTGCGAACCTCTTCCTTGAGTTGGTTGAGCCGCACGCTTTGCTGCCTTCTAAGCAGACGGACCCGCGTCAATTCATTACGGGCCGCGCGATTGGCAACCGGGCAGGACAACTCAACCCCGACCTGCCAGTTGGCCAGATCGTCATCGGCCAGATCACCGACCGTATCGGCGTAGCGTTCATCAAACCCTCGATGAGAATATTCGGCGGCCAGGTCCACACGGGGCAGAACCTGGTTGCGCGCCACCTCCCCCTCGATATCGAGCCGTTCGATGCGCCGCAGCTGCTGCATAATTTCCGGGCTTTGCCGCACAGCAGCGGCAAAGCCCGGCTCTTCACTGAAATAAACAGGTTTTCGTTCCAATTCGGGATCCTCCGGGGCAACTGGCTGGTCATAACGGACCAGAAGCGCAATCTGATCGAGGGCGTCATCATAAGCTCTGCGGGCATCAAACAGATCGCGTTCACCAGAGAAAGGTTGAGAGTTCAACCGCAAAATGATAGCGCGGGCGACAGGGCTTTTTCAAAGTATTTTTCATTCCCAGCTCTTTGCGTATTTTGTTGAAGCGAGATTGCCGGCACGCGCCCATTCATGCTCCCGCAGGCAATCTTCCTTCAGCCGAATGGGAAGGCAATCGACAAATGAATGGATGAGTGCCTTTTCAACCTGTGTGTCGCTGACAGGCTCGCTGCGCAGACGATTGATCCAGTCCACACTTTCTTCCAGAACCCTGCGCCCCTTTTCTCCCGAGTCTGGGTCCTGCTCCGCAGGGGAAAGAACCTCCCACAGCAAATCCAGGTCCATCTCCAGGGGCAGCGAACCATGCTGCAGAAAAGCGCCACCTTGCCTCTTCTGGGCACTTCCGGTCAATTTGCGCCCGCTGCGAACAATTTCGTAGCTTGATGGGGCCGCGAAACAGACATTGGACGCCTCACGCACATATTCGGTCCGTCGACGCCTGGGTTCAAGGGTACATTGGACCTCAAGGCTCCTATAAGCAGCAAGAAGAGCATCAGCAATCAAACGATAATTATCGAGAATCGAGGAAGAGAATGGAGGCGTATCCTCTCGCGCGATCACCGCATAAGTGATTTCCCGTTGATGCAGGACGGCACGTCCGCCGGTCAGGCGCCTGACCACATCGATGCCGTGCCGACGACAGGCCTCGAAACTCACCTGCCCTTCACCCCTTTGAGCATAGCCCAGGCTGACCGCCGCAGGCTGCCAGCGGTAGAGCCTCACAACCGGTGCACTGCGCGCCTGTGCCACCTCATCAAGCAGCACCTCATCAACGGCCATATTCAATGCGCCGCTCATGGGTTCATTGCGAATCAGCCGCCATGATTGCAAAAGCGAACCTCGTCGATAAAAAAAGGCCGGCAGTGCCGGCCCTTAATTGTTCTGCGAATGTTACAGGATCACGCGTTCGAGGAATCCCGTATCGACATCACCCTCGATAAACTCACGACTCTTCATGATCTTCTGATGGAAGGGGATCGTGGTCTTGATCCCGTCGATGATGTACTCATCGAGTGCGCGGGACATGCGGCGAATGGCCTCTTCGCGCGTATCGGCATGAACGATGAGCTTGCCGATCATCGAATCATAATGGGGCAGCACTTTATACTGGTCGTACACGCCGCTGTCCACCCGCACTCCAAGCCCCCCGGGGGGATGATAGCCGTCGATCTTGCCGGGACAGGGGGTGAATTTTTCAGGATCTTCCGCGTTGATGCGGCATTCGATCGCATGCCCCTTGATCTTGATGTCCGACTGCTTGTAGCGCAGAGGCTGACCGGCGGCAATGCGAATCTGTTCCTGAATGATATCGACCCCGGTCACCATCTCGGTCACGGGATGTTCAACCTGTACCCGGGTGTTCATTTCCATGAAGTAGAAGTTTTTGTCCTGATCGAGCAGGAACTCGATGGTGCCGACGCTGGAATAATCCACCGCCTTGGCCGCCGCCACAGCGCAATCGCCCATACGCTTGCGCAAGTCGGCGGTCAGCACCGGGCAGGGCGCTTCCTCGATCAGTTTCTGGTGGCGGCGCTGAATGGAGCAGTCGCGTTCGCCCAGATGAATCACGTTGCCGTGCTTGTCGGCCATGATCTGGATTTCAACATGGCGCGGACGTTCGCAGAATTTCTCGATATAGACGTCCGGATTACCGAAGCCGGATTGCGCTTCAGCGCGAGCCGTGGCAAAAGCATTGGGCAGGGATGCCGGCGAATGAACCACCTTCATGCCGCGTCCGCCACCGCCGGCAGTGGCCTTGATAATGACCGGGTAACCGATCTCGGCGGCGATCTTCTTCGCTTCATCTGCCGACTTCACCCCTTCGGTCGTGCCGGGCAGAATCGGCACGCCCGCTTTGGTCACCGTCTGCCGGGCGCTGATCTTATCCCCCATCAGCCGCATGCTTTGAGGCGACGGACCGATAAAGGTAATTCCGCAATTCCCGCAGATTTCTGCGAATTCGGCGTTTTCAGACAGAAACCCGTAGCCGGGATGAATGGCACTGGAGTCTGTGACTTCGGCCGCGCTGATAATGGCCTTGATATTGAGGTAACTATGCGCACTGGGTGCAGAGCCGATGCAGATGCTCTCATCGGCCAACTTAACATGCAGTGATTCGCTATCGACATCGCTGTGAACGGCCACTGTTTTGATGCCGAGTTCCTTGCAGGCCCGGATCACACGGATGGCGATTTCGCCGCGATTAGCGATCAGTATTTTGTTGAACATTGGAGTCTCCCGTTGACCAGTGATCAATGACACACGGAGGTTAGACCTGACTGCTCACGGCCTACAGTCGCTCCACCCGGAACAGGACATCTCCGAATTCAACCGGCTCGGCGTTCTGCTTGGCGATTTCGATCACCTTGCACTTGAACTCGGCCTCGATCTCATTCATCAGCTTCATCGCTTCAACAATGCAGAGCACCTGCCCTTTCTCAACAATGGATCCGACTTCGACATAAGGATCGGCATCCGGCGCAGGTGCGCGATAAAAGGTCCCGACAATCGGAGAGGTGATCGCTTCGTATGCGTCCTTAGCCGCAGAGGCGGCCTCTTCAGGAACAGGAGCGGCAGCCGAAGCGGGTGCCGCAGGTGCCTGTGGAGCGGGTTGCATATATTGAGGCGCGGCGGGACTTGAAACATGAATCACTTCCTGCTCCTTGCCGCGTTTGATCAGTATTTTCTCTTCCTCGTTCTCCATTTCGAACTCGGTAATGTCGGTATCGGTGATCATCTTGATCAAAGCTTTAAGATCTTTAATTTCCATCCACACGTCCTCCTTGAAAAAAATAGATTCCGCAAAAGCGGTCAGTCGAAAGGCAGAGTCCGAAATTCTTTGGAGATGCGCGTCAGCCGCCGTGAACCGCCTGCCGTCGCCGTCACCATGTCCTCGATTCGGACCCCACCCAGATCCGGCACATAAATACCGGGTTCTACGGTAAAAACCATTCCCTCTTCGACACGGTCGCGCGATCGCGGCGACAGAGTGGGAAATTCGTGCACCTGCAAACCGACCCCGTGGCCAAGACCATGCCCGAAATAGTCGCCGTAACCGCACTCGGCGATATACTCGCGTGCAACGGCGTCAATAACCTTGAGTTCAGCACCGGGCCGAATGGCTTCAATGGCGCGATCATGAGCCTCGAGTACGCAATCGTATATCCGACGCAGCTTCGGGTCGACCTCGCCAAGAGCAAGGGTCACTGTTTCATCCGAGTAGTAACCACCGATACGTGTACCGAAATCGATCGTCACCAGCTCCCCGGACGCCAGCTGTTTGTCGCTCGCAACGCCATGGGGCAACGCCCCTCGAGGGCCGGACGCGACAATGAAATCGAACGCCCGATCCTCGCCTCCACGGCGGCGCAGGGCGATTTCCAGCGCAAAGGCAACATCACGCTCGGTGACACCCGGACGGATTCGGGGCAGAATCTCCTCCAGCGCCTCCTGGTGAAGCCCTGCCGCGTTTTCAAGAAACTCAAGCTCAGATAAAGACTTGATCCCGCGCAGACGGGAAAAGCGCTCATCCAGAGGAACCCATGCCAGGTTGTCAGCGCTCTGGCTGCGTAACTTGTTAAAAATTGCGACGGAAACAGCTTCGCCCTCGAAGCCTACCCGGGGACAGCCAATCTCTGCTATCAGAGAACCGACGCCGTCGGTTTTAACCTTGTACTCGCGGATTTCATCGACCCTGACCTGCTGTTGAGCCTGGGAAACATAGCGCGAATCCGTCAGAAAAAAAACACTCTTCGCAGTCACCACAACCACCGCGTCGCTACCGGTAAAACCGGTGACATAGCGGATGTTGGGCAGACTCCACAACAAAAGAGCGTCAACCCCCTCATCACGCAGTATCTGCCGAAGAGAAAGGATTCTGTTTTCTATCATGAAACGGCCTTGTCCGGCAAAGAATTAACGTACGCCCTGGATCAATGCACGCAGTGCCAGTTCATAACCCAGTGCTCCGAGTCCCACGATCTGACCCGCAGCGACCGGAGCAATGAAAGAATGATGGCGAAAGGTTTCGCGGGCATGGATATTCGAAAGGTGGACCTCGATCGTCGGCAGGCTGACGCCAGAGATGCAGTCACGCAAAGAGACGCTTGTGTGCGTCAGGCCGCCGGGGTTGAGAATCAGCCCCTCTGTTCCATCATCCCGTGCAGCCTGAATGCGATCAATCAAGGCCCCTTCGTGATTGGATTGAAACCAGCGCACTTCAGCCCCCAGGTCAAGGCCGGTTTTCTGGAGACTCTCCATCACATCATCGAGAGTTTTCGTCCCGTAGATTTCAGGCTCCCGAGTGCCGAGGAGATTGAGATTAGGCCCATTGACGACAAGAATTTTCATTGGATTCCATCTCTTTTCAAGCCAGGGCGGCCTGGATTTCAGGTGCGTCGCGCAGCAGCAGGTAGCGCCCCTTGCCGGCATTGCCTTCACGTTTGAGGGTCAACCCGATAAAATATTCATCCCCCAGGGTGCGAATCAGAACCTGGTAGGATTTAGAGACGATGGAAACTTCCCGCAGCTCTCCGGTCTTCAGAATTTCCGCGGCATTTCTGATCTCCTTGAGAACGTTGGCGTATTCCACAGCCACCATTCCCAGATCAACCCTCTCCACCGGCAGATAATACTGATCGACGGCGATACCGTCATAACCCATCAGAACGGCCCCGACCGCTCCGGGACACTGCTCGACGAACCGGCGCAGCATATCAGTGAACATGCGATCTCCTTTGGCCAATAGCGGTAAGCCAGCTCTCAAATACGTTCAGGAGTTTCTCCTCCCGGGAAAGTTCCGGAGGCGCCGGCTCAGAAGGTTCCGTCGGGCTGGTCGGAGCCGGTCCGGCGATCTGCAGTTCCAACTCCTTGAGCCGCTGCGCCAACCGCTCGTTGCCAGGCTCGGCCTCCAACAGTTCACGATAGACATGAACCGCCTTATTCAGATATCCCTGCTTGACATAGATTTCGGCCAGGGTTGCGGTGGTAATGGTGCGGCGCCCCGTTTCAGCGCCCCCCTTGCCCCCAGCCACATTTTTTTCATGCTCCTCGGGAGCCATCTTCGAAAGCAGGGCGCGGGCTTCCGGGTGGTCAGGCTCGAGGCTCAGCAACATTCGTGCTGCCCGAATCGCCTCATCCTTCTTCTCCAGGCGAAGGCCCAGCCGGGCTTTCAGCCAAAGCCCCCGGGTATTCTTCGGATCGATCTCGAGCAAGCGCCCCACGGCGTTCCAGGCTCCCTGTACATCCCCTTCTTCAGAAAGCAGCCGGGCTTCAAGAAATGCCAGTCCAGGGCTTTGCGGGACGCGGGTCAATCCGGCGCGGGTCAGTTCCAACGCTTCCTTCCGACACTCCACCTCGACCAGCTTTTCTGCCAGGCTCTCAAAAGTAGATGCATCATCCGGGTTATCTGCCAGGGACACCAGCTTGCGAGCCAGTTCCTGGAACCAGCTTTCCTCCATGCTGCGTGTGCTCATTGATCCACCTCGTTCCTGAGGGAGTCGAGAACCGGAGCGATTGTCCGTTCAGGGTCGGCGACATCCTCAATCAGACAGTCACCGATACCACGATTGAAAATCATGCGGAGCCTGCCGTCCTGAACCTTCTTGTCGCGGGAAAGCGCAGCCAGATAATCGGACGCGGCAAAATCAGGCAGGCGCACAGGCAGACCCAGAGCGCTCAGGAGCCGCCTGATTCGCTCCACATCCGCGGAGCTGCAATGCCCCAACCGGGATGAGACCGTCGCCGCCGCGACCATGCCGATGGCCACGGCTTCGCCGTGCCGCACCTTTCCATAGCCGCTGAGCAGTTCGACGGCGTGCCCCAGGGTATGTCCGTAGTTGAGAATCGCCCTGAGACCGCCTTCTTTCTCGTCAATTTCTACAATATCCGCTTTTATTTGGCAAGAAATGCGAACGGCATGGATCAGGCAGGCAGGATCGCGTTCACCAATACGCTGCGCGTTGTCTTCGAGCCATTCGAAAAAGTCTCCGTCGCGAATCACGCCATACTTGACGATCTCCGCACAACCGGCCCTGAACTCGCGCTCCGGCAGAGTTGCCAGCGTGTCGACGTCGATGTGAACATGACGCGGCTGGTAAAAGGCGCCGACCAGGTTTTTACCGAGACGGTGGTTGATGGCGGTTTTCCCGCCCACGGAACTGTCGACCTGAGCCAGAAGCGTGGTCGGCACCTGCACAAAAGGGATACCACGCAGGTAGGTGGCGGCGGCAAAGCCGGCCAGATCGCCGATCACGCCGCCCCCCAGGGCGATCAGGCCGGTTCCTCGATCAAAGCCGCGCGTAATCAGTTCGTCGAAAATAAAATTGAGCGATTCGAGATTTTTATGCTCTTCCCCATCCGGCAGGACAATCAACTCCGCGGCGAAGCTGCTTTGGCGCAATGCCGACAGGACCTGCTCACCATAAAGCGGGGCGACGGTTTCGTTGGTCACCACCGCAATCCGCCGGGGAAAAGAAACCCGCTTCAAAGCTTCGCCCAGCCTCGGAAGGACACCGCTTCCGATCCAGATCGGATAGGACCGCTCCCCCAATCCAACTTCGATCAATTTTACTCCGTTATCATTCGACATCGAATCAACCCATCACATCAATTCAGGAATAACTTCGTTTCGTTCAGCCGGGAAACAATCCCCTCCGCCAGATCCTGCGGCGATTGCCCGCTGCAGTCGATCACCAGGTCGGCCATCCGATAAAGGGGGAGGCGCTGCTCAAACAGGGAGGTTAATCGCTGCATGGCATCCTCTCCCTCGGCAAGCGGCCGCCCCTGCCCTTCTTCGATGCGCTCAAGCAACTGCTTCCAGGGCACATCGAGAAAAACCACAATACCAGTATTGCGCATCAGGTGCCTGTTTTTTTCACGACCGATCACGCCACCGCCTGTCGCAACCACGGTATGGGCATTTGTCGACACCTCGGACAACACTTGCGACTCCATGTCTCTAAAAAACCTTTCGCCCTGCTCGGCGAAAATCTCCGAAATCCTTTTCTCCGAGCGCTGCTCGATGACCTGATCAAGATCCATAAAACACCAACCCAGCTTCTCGGCAAGAACCTTCCCGACGGTGGTCTTGCCGGCCCCCATAAATCCGATCAAAAAAAGATTTTCCCTTCTGGTTGAAGACATTTGTATCCTGATCTCTGAATACAGAAACAGGACAGGGGAGGACCTGTCCTGTTTCTGTATTGTCATTTTATCGCGTATGCGAAAAGATGCCGGTCGGCCCTATTCAAGAATACGCGGGGTGATGAAGATCAGCAATTCCGAGCGACGCTTTTCGACATTGGTCGATTTGAAAAAACGTCCTAAAAACGGCACATTCATCAACCAAGGGACACCGGATTCGGTTTCGCTGTCGTCTTCAACAAAGATCCCGCCCAATACCGTGGTGTCCCCGTCGTAAACCAGCACCTTGGTCTTGGCCTCTTTTTTGTTGATCCCAGGCAAATCGGCATTTGTAAAGGTCTGCCCTGGAGTACTGTTGCTGGCCTCGATCTCCATAATGATGCTGTTATCAGGATTAATGACGGGGATTACTTTAAGTTCGAGGGTGGCATCAACAAACTCTGTCTTGGGCCCATCAGCACCTGAAGTCTGGTAAGGGATCGTCGTCCCCTGGGTAATCACCGCTTCCTGACCATTGAGGGTTGATACTCGCGGGCGGGAGATAATCTTGCCGTGCCCCGAGGATTCAAGGGCGCTGAGGCGTAAATCGATAACCGTATTATCGATCAGAATTTCACCGAATCGTACGCCAAGACCTGCGGTTGTTGAAGGATCACCCGCCGTCGGGAGATTCACAAGGAAATTACCGCCGATCCCGGCATTAAAAGATTCACGGTTGATTCCAGGGTCGAGGTTACTTGCACTGCTGATTCCCCAGTTGACTCCAAGATCACGGGTAAAATCGGAACTGGCCTCAACAATCCGCGCCTCAATCATCACTTGGCGTTCGGGAGTATCAAGGATCTCAACGAGACCTTCAATCTCTTCCATAACCGAAGGGGTATCTTTTACGATAATCTGCTTGTTGCGTGGATCCTGGGTCAATCGGCCCCGCTCACTCATGACATCGCGCAAGGGGGCAGCTACATTCGCAAGGTCAGTGTAGCTGACACTGAAAACCCGGGTCACCAGCGGTTCAAGTTCGCTCTTGTTGCGTGCGGCGGTGAGCACCGCCTCTTCCATCTCGCGGATCTTGCTCTTCGGCAGGATCCTCACTACATTGCCTTCACGAATCATCCCGAGCTGCTTGATATCGAGAATCACATCGAGGGCCTGGTCCCACGGAACGTCGATGAGCCGGATACTGACGTTGCCGCTGACCTCTTCAGAGGCGATGATGTTGAGATCGCTAACCTCGGCGATAAGCTGCAGCAGATTGCGTACATCAGCGTTGTCAAACACCAGGGAGATCCGGTCGCCGCTGTAAGACGGCGCAGAAACCTGTGATTCTTCCCCGAAAAGAGCCTGGGTTGCGAGGCTTTTAGGGGCCGTCTTCTCCCCGCTGTCAATTGCAGGGACAGGCGCATGGGCGGCCACAACTCTGGTGGACGATTGCGCCCCCTTCAATTCAATTTGAGCTGCCGCCTCGCCCGTCTTCGCAAATTCACCGTTCTCAACTTCGAAAATAAGTTGATCCCCACGCTGTTTGAGGCGATAGGGCACATCCCCTTTGAGACGGGCGGCAAATCGCACATCCTGTACCGTTCCGCGATTGACGGTATAGGGCGTGATCATTTCAAGTGCGCTGGGGAACGCAGATGTGTCGATCACGCGGCGCAGAGACCGCTTGATGGTAGCGTGATCAAGGCCGAACAGGACGACATTGCCGCGCTTGATGGGATTGCTGACCTGGGCGGGGGCGGAGAGATCTACGGTCAGGACGGAAAGATCTCCTTCGATGGCAAAAGAGATATCTTCTACCTGTACCGGCGCTTGTGTCATACGTTCGGTCACCGGAGCGGGTTTGGCGTTAACCTCAACCTCCGCGACCTGACGCGCGGAAACCGGTTTTGGCTCTGCTTTCGGAGCGTCATTTTCGCCCACCTCCGGTTCGGATGACACCACAGGTTCAGACTTGGGCTCAGGCTCCTCTGTCGGAGCAGCAACAGGCTCAGGCCTGCTTTGCGCCGCCTGCGGCTCCCGGGTGGATTCCACCATTTCGATTTCCGGCTCCGGAGAAGGCTGCTCCGCCATGGGCACCCTTTCATCGGGAGTCCAGGTCACCATGAGCCCCTCATCTGCAGGGGAAACTTCGTAGGAAGGCAGGTCACTGCCTCCTGCGTCAAATACAAAGCGGGTCTTGTCGTCATAGGTGCCGACACGGACACGGTCGAAACCTCTGGCCCCCGGCAGCTCGCGTTCACGGAAAGAAGGCTTGACGCCAAAAATGTCGAGCACCAGGCGAGGCGGGGTGCTGAGGTTGAAATAACGATACTTGTCGATGGGACCGTTGGTCAAAATAGCGGCGCGCCCATCGCGGATTTCAACGGCAGTCACCTGAACAGCATCTGCCAAGGCAGGAGCGGGGGCAGGAGCACGTAGGGAAACGGAATCCTGCCTGGCGACCGGCTCAGTTTTGTCGGTCTTTTCGGTTTTTTCAACCTGTTGCGGTGCCGCCGGGGCTTCAACCGGTGCCGAAGGCTCGGCAAAAGTCATCACAAAATCGTTGCCGTCGATTTTGACGCGATAATCGGTCTTGCGGTCCACCAGAACTTCGATTCGCCCCAGCTTCCCAAGAGTCAGATCAAACGAGACCGCCCGGATCTCCTGGATCGGACCGACATCTACAGGGAGGGGCGATTCGATATCGGAGACATCCATACGCGGAAAATCGATGACGACCCGGGCGGGGTCAGTCGTATCATAAACCGTATAGCGGTAGCCGACCGGGTTCTCGGTGCGAATATTGACCTTGGGATTCTTTTCGTCAGCATCCACCGTCACTGAAACGATCCGGTTGACGTCACTGTTTTCAGCCGGTTGCTCCTCGGCTCGCGCCACATTCAGCGGGAACGAAAAGCCGCAGAAAACCGCACAGACAACAATCAGATAACCGAAACGTGCCAATCTGCTCGCAGCGCAACGCATTGTATTAGACTCCCTCCCGCTCCGGAAGTTGAATGGTTTGGATGCCGGTGCGAACCTCTCCGGTAAAATCATAAAAAGATTCCTTGATCTCGATCCGGTCATTCAAAATTTTAACCACCACACCGTTGTTCTTGCCTATTTTGGTTCCAATCTTGACGATATAGGATTTGCCGTCCGGGGCCGACACCATAGCCCGGGGTTCCTTCATCCCGACGATCGTGCCGACCAGCCTCAGCTGATCGAGGTCAAATTTCTGCAATGGAGTCTGCGGCTCGTCGGGAACCACAGGTTTGCGGATTTCAAGAAGGCTCTGGAACGGGTCGCGCTTGCCGGCCGGATCATAAACATAATCCGTTGCCGATGATGCGGAGCCGCTGACACTCGCTGACGGCGAATCCTCAGCAGAAGCGTCAAGTGCGGCAACGCACAGTCCCAGCATCAGAATCGCCGCAAGAGACAACAATCGAAAATACCTCGCGGCCATAATCAACGTCCTTTATTTTCCGGAGGGTTTTCCACAAATCTGAACGTGGTCGCCCGACAGTTGACATTGAGCAATGATTTCCCCTCTTTGCGCGCATTTTCCATCTGCACGTTGCTGATGTTGACAATACGAGGCAACCGGCCGACCTGATAGAAGAACATCGCGACATCGTGATAGGTTCCGAGCAGGCGCATATCGACGGGCACCTCGGCATAAAACCCTTTATTGATTTCAGGGATCGGCTTGAACAGAAGAATCTCAAGCCCCTGCTCTTTGGCGAGGTTTGATATATTGGTCAGCAGTGAGGGAATCTCTTTTTCATTGGGCAGCTCGACCAGCGCTTCTTCCAACTGGGCCTGCAATGCCTCGTACTCCGCACGGTACTTGGGAAGATCCCGCGCGATGCGACGATCCTTGAGAAGCTGGACTTCGCGTTGTTCGATATCCTGCTGCAACCGAGCCGACTCCTCGAGCTGCGGCGCATAGAAAAGGAAGTAGAACCCTGCGCCGATCAACGCCAGCAATACCACCAGCAGCAACAAGCGCTGGTAGAGTGGGAGCCTGAAAATTTTTTCAATGCGGGCATTCATGAATTCACGCCTTCGCCATGGGTTGAAGGGGATTTCGACTGTGGGTGCGCCCTACCGGGCGCCTCGCTACGGGGAAGATGTTCCGGCCGTAACATCCGTAGCCGCGGACACGCTGAATTTCTGCAGCTTCATCCCGTCCTGGTTCACCTGCTCCGTCACCTGCAGCTCAACGCCACGATAAAAGGGCGAGCTTTCCAGGTTCTGCATAAATCGCGCAACGGCATTTTCGTTGATGCCGACTCCGTTGATCGCCACAGATCCGCCGGACTCCTTGAACGATGTGAGCCACAGCCTCTGCGGCAGAACGACACTCAGTTCATCGAGCAAACGGACCGGGCCGCTCTGCCCTGCTTTCAACTGGTCGAGCACGTCCAGCTTGGCGGTCAGCTCTTTTTTGAGTTTTTCGTAGTTTCTGACTTCGCCGATCTGCTTGCGCAACTGCTGAATTTCCTGATCGATGCGCGCCAGTTCATCCTTCTGTTCAGCGATCTTCATCGACTGAGTGAAATAAACGGCGCCACAGGCCACCAGCATCGCCACGATCGAGAGAATGACCACCGAAACCTGGGTCCGCAGCGCCTCTTTTTTCTGAGCCGCCCTGACCGGCAAAAGGTTGATGCGTATCATTTATCCCCCACTCTTCTCATAGCAAGACCGGCAGCAACAGACATCAGGGGGCCAACCGCCTTGACGTAGTCGGAATCGAAATCCTTCTCATCGACCGCAACAGCGGCAAAAGGGTCAATCACCTCGATGGGAATGCCCAGCCGGTCTTCCAGGGCAGCCAGAATGCGCTCCGACTTGGAGACGCCGCCCGTGAGATAAACTTTCTGAACCTTCTCATCTGCCGATGTCGCGGAAAAGAAATCAAGAGAACGCTGTACTTCCTGGGCAAGGTTTTCAGAGGCGTCGGAAAGAACGGCCTCCACCTCGTCAGGGTCGACATCCTCGACCTTTCCGCCGAGCTTGAGACTTTCGGCGTCATCACCGCTGAGCCCCAACCGCTTCTGCAGCTCCTCGTTGATCATGTTGCCGCCCACCTGGATATCGCGGGTAAACACCGACTCGCCCTTTTTGAGGATATTGACATTCATCCCCCCGGCACCGATGTTGATCAGTCCGACGATATCCTCCGGCGCACCGCCGTAGTTGATCTCGAACATATTCTCCACGGCGAAGCAGTCGACATCCATGACGACGGGCTTCATGCCGCTTTCCGTGAAGACCGCGACATGATCATCGACAAAGTCTTTCTTCGCCGCCACCAGCATCACGTTCATCTGGGAAGGGTCCTGATCGTCGTTGCCGAGAATCTGGAAATCGATATTGACGTCGTTGATATCGAAAGGAATGTATTGCTCAGCCTCCCATTGAATGGAAGCCTCGAGCTCTTCGTCTGTCATGATGGGGAGAGTGATCTTGCGAATGATGACCGAATGGCCGGAGATGGATGTGGCGACATTTTTCGTCTTGAGTTTAAGGCTTTCCACCAGATTGCGCAGCGCAAGCATAACCGCGGTGGAATCCATGATCGCATTGTCAACGATCGCTTCGGGCGGCAGCGGCACGATACCCATATTCTGCAGCTGATACCCGCCCTTGACCTCGCGCAGCTGCACCAGCTTAACGGCGCTGGAACCTATATCGATGCCGACAATATCTTTTTTGCTTTTGAAGAGCATGGGTCCGATTCCTGATCACCCTGAAAGGTTGAATGTCATCGCATCATCAAGACGCGCCCGCCTTGTCTTTCTAGCAACCCGCATACCAACAGGCCATTTTAATAACAAAAAAATCACCCTTTCTTGGAATTCAGAATCAGACTATGCCCGCCTGTGGCGATTTTTTCAATGAATTTACTCAAAAAAACGAAAAATTAGAAGAAGTATAGGTTAAATACTGCAAATGTCAAGGATTTATAAGGGTTTACACAAAAACGAGGTCTTCCTCTCCGTGCCCTTCCCTCCCCTCTCCGTCTTTCCGTTAAAAGGTCACCCAACCGGAAAAGCCAGGTCCACATACCAGCGTACCAGCGCCCGCCCCCAGATCAGATAGAACATCGCCCCGAACGCCAGAAACGGCCCGAAGGGCAGCGCCAGCCTGGAGTCGGCCCTGCGCCACAGCATCAGCGGAACGCCCACCGCCGTTCCCACCATGGAACTGATGAAGATGACCGGAAAAATCGCCTGCCAGCCGAGAAACGCCCCCAGCATCGCCAGCAGCTTGATATCTCCGCCGCCCATCCCCTCTTTCTTGGTCAGGAATTCGTAGGTCAGGGCAATCAGCAACAAACTCCCGCCGCCGGCGACAATGCCCATCAGCGAGTCGAACCAGGTAATCCAGGGAATAAAAAAGGTGCTGAGAAAGCCGACCACGATCCCCGGCAGGCTGATGACGTCGGGAATGATCTGGTGATCGAGGTCGATGAAGGTGACAGTGACAAGAATCGCCGCCATAATCCAGTAAATCGGCGTAGCCGGTTGAAAACCGAACGTCAGAAAAATGCCGGCAAAAAGGAGAGCCGTCAGCAATTCAACGAAAGGATAGCGCCAGGAGATGGGCTCTTTGCAGTTGGCACACTTGCCCCCCAATAGCAGCCAGCTCAAAACAGGGATATTCTGATACCACCGTATCGGCGTTTCACAGCGCGGGCAGCGCGAACGGGGCGAAACGATGGACTGCCCGGCGGGAATGCGATAGATGCAGACGTTGAGAAACGAACCCACCACAGCGCCCAGGATAAAGACGAACGCGGTGGAGGACAGTATAAACGGGGTCATGTGGGGCATTGGGGGGTATCCTTCACATCATGCTCAGATATTGAGCTGAGCAGATTGCATAGAAAGAGCTAAGATTTAGAATTAAGATGCAATGGAATCAGCCTGTTGGACTGAATTTAGAGGGGCTGGGGAGGGATGTCAAGCGCGGGGAGGCGGATCGGAACAGTTATTCCTTCTCGATCGGCACGAAGCGGCTGGTGCTGAAGACGCGTCCGGACTCGAGGATGATCCACTGGCCTCCATAGGGGTCGGGGGGGAGCTGGTCGAGATAGCCGATCTGCACCAACTCGTCGAGGGATCGGGCGGCACGCCCCTGCTCTTCACGAAAGGTCGCCAGCTTCTCTTCCAGCATCACCGCCCGCTCCAGCGCGGTCAGCCGCATCTCGAGCCGCGCCCGCATGCGCGGGTCGTTGGATTCGGCCAGCAATTCACGCAGGAACAGCAGGCCGGTTTTGGACTGGCCGCCGTAGTAGCTCAGGCGCCCGGCCAGGGTCGGCAGATAACCGGGGCTGCCCTCCATGCGAGCGGCGCGCATGATGTATTCGCCGCCTTTAGCGTAATCTTCGAGGAAATAGAAATGGTTGAAGCCGACATAAAACGGCATCCGCCAATCGCTGGTGCGGTGCTCCATCCCTTTTTCCAGCAGCCGATTGGCCGCCTCGACCCGCCCCGCATCCCAGGTCAGAAGCCCCTGTCCCAGAACGTAGGGGTCGAGAAAATAGGGGTCGAGATCGGTCACCGTATCAAGGCTAGCCGCAAGATAATCCCAGTCTTCATCACTCATTTGCTGCTGATCAACTGCACGTGTGCCAAAAAAAGACATCGTGCGCAAAAATTGATAATCACTCAACAGCCCCTGGTAGCCAAAAGCCAGAATTCTGCTGAAAGCCGACGGCACTACATAGCCTGCCTGTATGCTGCGCCGCTCTTCGGCCTGCTGTTTCCAGGAACCTTTTTGTGCAGCAAAATATATAGGCAGGATGAACGTTAGAAACAACAAAGCAAAAACAGTTCCGCGCCAACGCATCAATTAAACTCCCGCCGATTGAAAAGCATGGCAGCCAAAGTCAAAAGTACCACAACATAGGTCAAGCCATAGGCGCAGCTGACTCCCAGTCGTGCCCACTCCAGCCCCAATCCATGCGCTGCTTCTAATTTAAAATCAAAAGCGGCAAAATTTGGCACTAGCCAACTCACCACCTCCAGCAGCCGCAAAAGGTTTTCTGAGATCTCGAGTTCCTGGGCGGACTGAGACTTCAGATAAAACAAAACCTCTTCTAGCGAGATACCTACCAGGTAACTGGCCATGGAAAAAATTAGCGTGACAAAAGAAGAACTTGTAATTGCGCTGAAAAAAACAACGATGGCGCAAAGCAGAACCAACTGCATCGCAATGAAGAAAACAGCCCAGAAGAAAATGGCCCAAGTAAAACCCCCGAAATAATCCGGATACAATCCACGCACGACCGCCACGGTGCAAATGGAAAAGACAAGCAGAATCCCCAGGGCTGCCAGCACCAGAAGTACAAGGCCGACGAACTTGCCCCAGATGTACTCCCCGCGCGAAAAAGGCCGGGAAAGCACAAGATGAATGGTTTTTTTGTCAATATCCTTCGCCATCAGATTGATGCCGATAAAAAATACAATCAGAAGTCCGGCGAACGAGAGTGCCGCAAGGTTCATGTCCACTGTCACCTTGCCTAAATCTCGCATAAAGAACCCGGCGACAGCGATATTCAAACCAAGAGTAAACAGTAAAAAGAGCAATATACCATACAGCGACCGGTCACGCAGGCCCTCACGACAGGTCACCACAGCCAAAGCAAATACGCGCCGCATCATTGCCCCCCTCCCCCGGACACAATTTCTACAAAGGCCTGTTCCAAATCAGACTCCCCCTTGCGAAAGACCGCCATTTCTAAATCGGTAAAACTGCGCACTAACCGCCCCTTATCCAGAATGGCAATACGATCACACAATCGTTCTACATCGCTCAGGATGTGCGAACAGAAAAAAATGGTCTTGCCTTGTTCTTTCAACCCGAGGATAAGTTCGCATACCATCCGCCGGCCCAGCGGATCCAACCCACTCATCGGCTCGTCAAGGATGATCAGGGAGGGATCATGTAAAAGTGCAAAACATAAGCCCGCGCGCTGCCTCATTCCCTTTGAGAAAGTTCGTAATGGTTTGTCTAGCGCATACCCAATACCGATTTTCTGCGGCAGAGTTCTGATCCTTTCGACTGACTGGTATCGTCTCAGCCCACTTGTCGTCCCGGCGAACAGAAGCAATTCGCGTAAGGTGAGGTGATCGTACAAATATGGATTTTCAGGAAGGTAGCCTACATCACGCAAAAAAGATCGGGGTCCAGTCGCCGCGCCGTTGACCCTGATCTCACCATGGTCCGGCCGAATTAAATTGAGCAACATACGAATTGTTGTGCTTTTCCCGGCACCGTTGGGCCCAACAAGCCCAAAAACTTCACCCCGTGCGATGGAAACAGTTAAGCCTGTGACCGCTTGAACAGGTTTTTTAAACAAGCCGGATTTATAGGTTTTATGTACGCGCAAAAAATCAATGTGCGGCATAGGTTCTTTCCTAGGATCAAAAAATGCTACACCAAGTTTAAGTAAAGCCAACTAAATTCGATACCACAAAGAATTTCAAAAAACCCCCTGTCTGTGAAGACAGGGGGTTTTTTGAAATAATCTATCTAGGATTCGTGAAAATAAACTTTACCTTGCCAGCATTCAATTAGTTATTCCCCGTTGGTATCAGTTTCAGGTGGGAATTCCGTAAATACAGAGGTATCTAGGGCAACCTCGCTTTTAGGTTCTGTTGGCCCGGACCCTTTGTCTTTCGCACCTTCAAAGATGGCATTAAATCTACTGGTAGTGCCATATTGTTTTGTGCCCTGCAAATGTCCAGAAGTAGCGGCGTAATCTGCTGTAGTAGAGTTTATCTCCAGGACCACATTGGTGGAAACCCGGAACAGCTCACCTGTCTTATCGCCAAGATATGCGGACTGTTTATCACCATCCCCCCCAATAGTATGTGTTACTGCAAAAACACTACCCGGGAGAAGCAGCCCTAGCGTAATTATGGAAAACAATGTTTTTTTCATACTAATAACCTCCAGCACTTTGTAGTTTGAATTCTTTTAGTTGGCCCCATCAACAAAAGCGGCAGGGTATTCTTGATTTTCAGCATAATACGCTTCCATCGATGTCTTGAAATTGCGCAAATCGCTTTGCGAAGCGGAGTGAAACGCCCTTTCACGATAACTGGCAAACTGGGGGATGGCGATGGCGGCCAGGATGCCGATGATCGCGACGACGATCAGCAGCTCGATGAGAGTGAAACCTTTCTGGTTTCTGTTGAGTCTGAATTTCTTCAACATGTGGTTGAACTCCTTTCTGGGTTGAAAATCCGTCCTGCTGTTAAATGCTGCGTCCAATAAAGCCCGAGGCGTCCGGAGCACCTCGATCCTTGCTTGCGATACTGGTTTACCTATCAGCAATGGGTGTGCCAAGGCGTAAGGAGAGGTTCATAAATAATATTTTTTTGTGGTGTTTCGGGGAGATAGGGGTTTTAGAGAGGATAAGGCGGGGAAACGGTGGTGTCGGCAGACGGTGACGGGAAACATTTTGCGACAACCTGAGGTGACGCAATTTGTCACCGACCGTGATGCAGGGGCGCAGCATGCTGCGCCCTTACGGTACTGCCGGTTCGAATATCGGATCGTAGGGGCGCACCGACGTGCGCCCTGGTTCAACACGGTATCCCGGTGGATCAACGTGCCATGTCGGCAGGGCACCGCATGGCACGGTTGACGGGAATGGGGTGCATAACGGGAAAAGGGCGCACGCGGTGCGCCCCTACGTCACCGTCTTGGCTAATACCGGATTGTAGGGGCGACCCGGTGGGTCGCCCTGGTTCAACACGGTACACCGGTGGATCAACAGGCCATGTCGGCAGGGCACCGCATGGCACGGTTGACGGAAATGGGGTACATGACGGAACCAGGGCACGGCACCGCCGTGCCCTGATCCAACATGCCACCCAGGTAAATCAATGCGGCACGACAGCCATCGGGTAACGGGAACAGGGCGCAGCACGCTGCGCCCCTACAATTGATGCATTTGTCAATGGCAAGAGAGATTGTCCATTCTGATATTTTCCGTTTATGCACAAATGTGCTATGGTGTTTATGTGCATACAAAAAGGAGTTCTGCCATGTCCCGACTAACGATCACCCTCGATGACGACCTGCACCGCGCCCTCAAGGAGACGGCTGCGCGCCAGGGGCGCTCAATCAATTCCATTATCGAAGAGAGCCTGATTTTCCGGGGAATCCGTGATCGCGCTTCGGCGGCCAAACTGGTTGAGAAAGCACGGCAGAAGGCGCAGATGAGAGAGCAGGACGCGATGGATCTGGCGATCGCGGAGACCCGCAAAGTCCGGCGACCCCAATGATCTCGGTCGTGATTGACACCAATGTCGTTGTGGCCGGACTGCTTACCGCCGGCAATCAATCACCCCCGGCTCGAATCCTGGATAGTATGCTCAGCGGGCGTTTCATTTATCTTCTGTCGCCCGATCTCCTCGCTGAATACCGCCTGGTTCTTCTGCGCCCTGCCATAATCTCACGACATGGTCTTTCGATTGAGGAGGTTGACGATCTTCTGGAAGACCTGGCTGCCGGCGCCGTCTGGCGCGAACCCGACAAGGAGGCCAAAGCGCCCGACCCCGGCGACAACCACTTGTGGGCACTCCTCGCCTGCCATCCAAATGCCACGCTGGTGACCGGGGATCGACTGCTTCTTGAAAACCCTCCGCCGGGGACAAAAATCCTGACTCCCCGGGAGTTTCTGGAAAAGACCTTTTCTGCATCGTAAGGGCGCAGCATGCTGCGCCCTCCTTCAGCCCGGCCCCAGCGCAACCTAACGATAAACCTCATCATGACTGCCGATATCAAGCAGGACAATTTCCTCTTCCAAAACGAGCAATGTCAGTGTTATCCGGTAGCTATAGTTGAGCCGCACGGCATGTAGACCGGAAAGCTTGCCTGTTAGGGGATGCAGATCAAGGCGGGGATTGAAAGGGTCAGTTTGAAGGTCTTGAACAACCTGGGCAAATTTTGGCTTGAGATCGGGATGCTTTTTGAAAAATTTTCGCGCCTGCCGCAGAAACTGCTTCGGGGTCACAATGGTGTACACCCTAATCCTCCTCGGTATCCAGCGCTTGCAGCAGATCATCCGTGTTGGCGAACTTGCGGACGCGCCCGTCTTTCACATCTTCCAGCGAGGCACGCACGCGTGACAGATAGGCTTCCTGCGCCTCCGCGACCAACTCCTGATAGCGTTCTTCCGTCAGGACAACATACTGCGGCTTGTTATTCCGGATGACATGCACGTCACCCTTTTCCAGCAGTTCATCGACAGCGGCAAACCCTCGCCGTTTGACTTCCTGAGCAGGGACGGTATTCATACCGAGACTCCTTTGTGGACCTTGCGGATTTTAAAATAAGGTACCAGAAACAGTACCATATAATCACAGAAAAGGGAACGGGGTGCATAACGGGAACAGGGCGACCCGCTGGGTCGCCCTTGTTCAACACGGTATCCCGGTGAATCAACAGGCCATGTCGGCAGGGCACCGCATGGCACGGTTGACGGAAACGGGGTGCATAACCGAAAAGGGCGACCCGCCGGTGCGTATTTGGATGTAAGGGCGCAGCATGCTGCGCCCTTACCAAATGTTGCCCCACCCTCCTCTGCTTTCCTCCGCGTGCTCTGCGCTCTCGAGTGAACGATGTGAACGGACGGTTCAAGGTTTTTCAGGTTTTTGGGATTCCCCCCTAACCCTCATCATCCGGCGATATACCGAATTTGGCCAGGCGGTAGCGGATGGAGCGGAAGGAGATGCCGAGAAGTTCGGCGGCTTTTTTGCGTACGCCGTTTGTTTTGTCGAGGGCCTTGAGGAGGATGTCCTTTTCGATTTCGCCCAGGTAGGCGTCGATATCGAACCCGGAATCGGGGATTTCCGACAGGCGCCCTCCCCCGCCGGTGCCACTGCCCGGGACGACTCCACCCTGAAACTGGGACGGCAGCATATCGGCGGTTAAGCGTTCGGAGCCTCCTAGCACCACGCAGCGCTCGATGACGTTTTCAAGTTCACGGATATTGCCCGGCCAGTGGTATTCCACCAGCCGGCGTATGGCCTTTTCCTCTATCTCGGGATTTTCCCGCCCGGTCAGCTTGTGATAGAAGTGGGTGATCAGCAGCGGGATATCATCACGGCGCTCCCTGAGGGGGGGCAGTTCGATGCGGATGACATTGAGGCGGTAAAAAAGGTCTTCGCGGAAACGGCCGTCTGCAACTTCAACGTCCAGATCCTTGTTGGTCGCGGCAATCACTCGCACATTGCAGCGGATATCCTTGGTGCCGCCGACCCTTCGGAATTCTCTCTCCTGAATGACCCGCAGCAGCTTGACCTGCATCATGGCCGGCAATTCGCCGATTTCATCCAGAAATAGCGTGCCCTGATTGGCGATCTCGAACAGGCCGGGCTTCTGGCTGACGGCACCGGTGAACGAGCCTTTTTCGTGGCCGAACAGCTCACTTTCCAGCAGGTTTTCGGGGATGGCGCCGCAATTGATGGGAATAAACGGCATGTCGCGCCGGTCGCTGTTGTAGTGAATGGCCTTGGCGACCACTTCCTTGCCGGTGCCGCTTTCCCCGGTAATCAGAATGTTGGCGCGGGTGCCGGCCACTTTTTCGATCAGGTCGTAGAGCGCCTGCATCTTGCGGCTGCGCCCGACCAGGTTGCCGAACCCGTCTCGACGATCTTGTGCGGCCCCCGCTTTGCGGCTCTGGCGCAGAGCCTTGCGCTCCAGGGCATTCTTGACGATGAGGCGGATTTCCTCATTTTTGAAAGGCTTGGTGATATAGTCGTAGGCCCCTTTTTTCATGGCCTCGACCGCCTCTTCCGTGGAGGAAAAAGCGGTGATCATGATCACAACCGTATCGGGCATGGTCTCGCGGACGTGGGCGAGCAGTTCAAAACCCGTCACTTTGGGCATTTTGACATCGCTGATAATCAGGTCGTAGCTCTGCTCGGCCAGTCGCGCCAGCGCCTGGGCACCATCGGCAACGGCGTCGACACCATACCCTTCACGATGGAGCATGATGGAAAGAACTTCACGAATACTTTCTTCATCATCTACGACCAGTATGCGGTACTGCTGCTTTTCCAAAAGTTATGTCTCCGTTTATGACACCACCCTGAGAGTGGAATTGAATTCACAGTTTCGCTTCGTGCCCGGTTCTCTGCGGCAGGTGAATTTCAAAGCGGGCGCCGCCCGCTTTCCCTTCAAGTGCCAACACTTCTCCACCGTGACTCTCCACCACGGCATGCACGGTCGCCAGGCCGAGGCCGGTGCCGGAATCCTTGGTGGTAAAAAAGGGGTCGAAGATCTTCTGCCGAATATCCTGCGGGATGCCTGGGCCTGTGTCTTCGATAGCGATCAGGCTTTTTTCCGAATCAGCCAGAAAAGTGAGCCGGCCGTGTCGCTCCATGGCTTCACTGGCATTTACGCTCAGGTTCCACAACACCTGGCGCATCTGTTTGACATCGAGTTCAAAAAAACAAGGCCGGGGATACTGCCCGTCAATCTCTATATCACAAAAGCGCTCATCCGCCATGAGAAGATCGGCCAACTCATCAAAGAGTTGCGCCACATCGACCTTTTCTTTGAGCGGGTTGCCGGGGCGGGCATAATGAAGAAAATCGGTCAGAAGCCCGCTGAGGCGGTCGGCTTCGCGCACCACGATACTCATCAACCGCCGGTCCGGCTCGGAGAGGCCCTCGGTTTCCATCAACAGTTGCACGGAGCCGCTGATGGAAGCCAGGGGATTGCGAATCTCATGGGCCATGCCCGACGCCAGCCGCCCCACCGCCGCCAGCCGATCGGCGCGCTGCAGGCGGGCTTCCATTTCCTTGACGTGACTCAGGTCCTGAAAGGTCACCAGCAGACCAAGGATCGCCCCGCTGCGATCACGCAGGTAGGCGGCATCGTAGCCGATGGTATGCCGATTGCCGTTTTTAGCGGTTAAAAGGCATTCTCCGCGCGTGACCGGCTTGATCTCGCCGGTAAAAACGTCGAGGGCTGGAAAGACCTGGCGAACATCCCGGTCATAGACCTCTTCCAGCCGATAGCCGGTAATGCGCGTGCCCGCCGCATTGAAGGAGCGGATCCGCCCCTGGCGGTTGACCATCAGCAATCCGCTGCCGATGTTGGCGAGAATGGCGCGGTTGAGGTTTTCCAGTTCCTCATAATCGATCTCGCGCCGCACCAGCGCCTGTTGGCTGAGGCGCAACCGCTCCGAAAGAGTACCTGCCAGAAAAGCGGTCAGAAAAAACGCGACGACGTTGACGAACAGGGCGAAAAAAATCTGGCGGCCGTCCCCTTGAGCGGGGAAATGCAGCCCGCCGAGCTCCGGCAGGTAGCCGAAATACTGCAGATCGAGCAGGCTGCCGTAAAGAATAGAGGCGGCGGAAGCGACCACAAAGGCGTCGCGCCGTGCCATCAGGAACGCACTGCCGATGATAATCAGGATATACAGAAATGAAAAAATGCTGTCCTGCCCGCCGCTGAGATAAATCAGGGCAGTCACAAACAGCAGGTCCCAGACGATCTGCACCTGGGTGAAAGTCGTCAGACGGCGCACACGGGTCAGCAGCAGTGCCGAAACGATGGCTTGCAGGTAGGAAAGCCCCACCAGCGCGAACAGGATGTCAAGAGTGGGATGGTCGACGGCAAGACGGGCGCTGAGCTGATAAACGATCATCCCGCCGAGAAATAGCGAGATGACGACAACGCGCAGAAATAGAAACCAGCTCAACTGCGAACGGGTCGGCCCGGGCCGACCCGTCGCGAGGACCGCATCATCCATGACAGGTTCCGCTGTCAACCACCGACGGTGCCGGCCAGTTTGAAGATCGGCAGATACATGGCAATGACAAGGCCACCGACCGTCGTGCCGAGAAACAGCATGAGCAGCGGTTCGAGCATGGAGGTCAGCGCCGAAACGGCATCATCGACTTCATCGTCGTAGAAATCGGCGATCTTGTTGAGCATGGTATCGATGGCGCCCGACTGCTCGCCGACCGCGATCATCTGGCACACCATGGGAGGAAAGACGCCGGATTGCTCAAGAGGCTCGGCAATGGTCTTGCCCTCGCTGATGCTCTGGCGCACTTTGTAGATCGCCTTTTCAACGGTTTTGTTGCCTGCGGTCTTGGCCACAATGTCGAGGCCGTCGAGAATCGGCACGCCTGAGCTGATCATGGTGCCCAGGGTGCGGGTGAATTTAGCCACCGCCGCCTTGCGGATCAAGGGGCCGAAGATCGGCAGCTTCAGGGCCCAATCATCGATCTTCGCACGCCCCTTCTGGGTGCGGTAGATCCTCTTGAAGGCGAAAATCGAAATAATGATGCCTCCGATGATCGCGAGGATATAATCCTGCACAAAATTGCTCAGGTTAATGACGAACTGGGTCGGGGCAGGCAGCGCGCCGCCGAAATCGGCGAACATCTGCTCGAATGTCGGGATAACGAATACCAGGATGACCGCAATCACGACAAATGCGATTCCTACAACGGTCGCGGGGTAGGTCATCGCTCCCTTGATCTGTTTCTTGAGCTTGAGGGCTTTTTCGATATAAGCCGCCAGACGGTTGAGAATCGTATCGAGGATACCGCCGACCTCACCGGCCGCCACCAGGTTGACGTACAATTCGTCGAATGCCTTGGGATGTTTCTTCAAGGCATCGGCAAAAGTCGAGCCGGCTTCGACATCCTCCTTGACCTGGACCAGCATCTTCTTGAAGGTCTTGTTGTCCTGCTGGCGTCCCAGGATATCGAGACACTGCACCAGCGGAAGACCTGCATCGATCATGGTGGCGAACTGGCGGGTGAATACCACCAGGTCCTTGGTGGTGACCTTGGGCTCCATACCAGGGATCTTGAGGTCGCGGTCCAGTCCCTTGCCGCGCTCCTTGATGTTGGAGGGCATGATCCCCTGGCGACGCAGGGTTGCAGAAACGGCGGCCTGATTCGGCCCTTCCATTTCGCCTTTCTGGACCTGTCCGGCCCGTGTTTTTCCTTCCCAGGCAAATTTAGCCATTGTCCGACCTCATGATGATCGATGTTGTCGTCATCCGTTCGCCCGCGGTGCGGAGCCGGGCCCCATGCGTTTGAGCACGGAGGCGGGGTTGGCCACCATCTGGCGCAGCTCCTCATGATCGGACGACCTGTTCAGAGCATCATCGAGAGTGATGATTTTTTTGTGATAAAGCATGAAAAGGGATTGATTAAGTGTCTGCATGCCGTATTTTTCCTGCCCCATCTGCATCTGCGAATAGATCTGATGCACCTTGTCCTCGCGGATCAGGTTGCGGATCGCCGCGTTGGGCACCATGATTTCCAATGCGAGAGCACGGCCGCGGCCAGAGGCTTTCGGCAGCAGGGTCTGTGAAATGACGCCTTCGAGTACGAACGACAGTTGTGCGCGCACCTGGGTCTGCTGGCTGGTAGGGAAGACGTCGATCACACGGTTGATGGTCTGCACGCAGCCGTTGGTGTGCAGGGTGGCGAAGCAGAGGTGGCCGGTTTCGGCAATGGTCAAAGCGGCCTCGATCGTTTCAAGGTCCCGCAGCTCCCCCAGCAGCACGACGTCCGGATCCTGACGCAGAATGTGCTTGAGGGCCTTTTTAAAGGAGTCGGTATCGGCACCGACCTCACGCTGATTCACCAGGCAGCGCTTATGGGAGTGCAGGTACTCGATGGGATCTTCAATCGTGATGATGTGATCCTGGCGTTCCTCGTTGATCTGATCGATCATTGAAGCCAGGGTGGTCGACTTGCCGCTGCCGGTCGGGCCTGTGACCAGGATCAGTCCGCGCGGCTTGCGCGAGATCTCCTTGACCACCGGCGGCAGGCCGAGTTCATCATAAGTGAGGATCTTGTAGGGAATCATGCGGAACGCGCCCGCCACTGCGCCACGCTGCATGAACAGATTACCGCGGAAACGGGACAATCCCTTGACGCCGAAGGAAAAATCGAGTTCGCTTTCCTCCTCGAATTTGCGTTTCTGGGCATCCGTCAGAATGTTGTAGCACAACTGCTTGGTTTCCGCCGGCGTCATAGGCGGCAATTTCATGGGCATCACTTTGCCGTCGATGCGCAGCTGCGGCGGGGTCGCGGTCGAGATATGGAGGTCCGACGCGCCCTGCTCGACCATGGTTTTCAGCAATTGATGAATATTGGCGGACATGGCACTCCCTGTGTCATTGAATGAATGTGATCTCTCCCGTTCGCCCCTGCCGCACTTCCCCCTCTCCCAGCGGGAGATGGCCGGGGTGAGGGAGATTGGCGTTGATCAATACGGCCCCGATCAATCATGATGTACTCACGAAAATTCAGAAAATGGCTAAGCAAAAATTTCGTCCTGCAAGGCCTGGTGTTTTTTCAGGGGCGAAGGCATACATCAGTATGTCGAGGTCCTGAAAAAACGCCGTAACGCCGTAGGGCGGAATTTTTGCGACGCCATCAGTCATCGGCAATGGTGCAGCGCAGGACCTCTTCAAAAGAAACCACCCCTTCCTGCAGCTTGGTCAATGCCGACTGCCGCATGGTCTTGACCCCCAACCGCATGGATTCGCGCTTGATTTCAGCGGTATTGGCCCCAGCCAGAACCATTTCGCGAATCTCCTCGAACATGGGCATGACCTGGTACAAGCCAACCCGGCCGCGATAGCCGGTCTTGTTGCAGTGGGAGCATCCCATGCCCCGGTAGCAGACGATGCCGTCGACTTCATCACCGGGGACACCCGCCTCGATAAGGGACTGCTTGGGGATATCCTCAGGCTCTTTGCACTCGGGGCAGACCCGTCGCGCCAGGCGCTGTGCGGTAATCAGATTAACCGCCGACGCGACCAGGAATGGTTCAATCCCCATATTCAGCAGACGGTTGATGGTGCTCGGCGCGTCGTTGGTGTGCAGGGTTGAGAGCACCATATGACCGGTCAGCGCGGCCTTGACCCCGATCTCGGCGGTCTCGAAATCGCGAATCTCACCGATCATGATGATGTCCGGGTCCTGACGCAGGAAGGCGCGCAGCGCCGCGGCGAAATTGAGGCCGATCTCCTCATGCATCTGCACCTGGTTGATACCGGCGAAGTTGAATTCCACCGGATCCTCGGCGGTCGAGATATTATCGCTGACCTTGTTGAGTTCACTCAGCGCAGAATAAAGAGAAACCGTCTTGCCGGAACCCGTCGGCCCGGTGACCAAAACCATGCCGAACGGTTTGTGGATCTCTTTCTTGAACCATTTAAGCGCCTTCTCCTCATAGCCCAATTTAGTCATGTCGAGCTGAAGGTTGCCCTTGTCAAGCAGACGCAGGACAACCTTTTCCCCAAAGAGGGTCGGCATGCAGTTGACCCGGAAATCCATGTCCTTGCCGCCGGGCAGCTTGATCTTGATGCGGCCGTCCTGGGGCAGACGCCGCTCGGCGATATCCATCTCAGCCATGATTTTGAGGCGGGAGGTAATCGCGTTTTTGAGCTTCATGGGCGGCTTCATCACTTCATACAGCACACCGTCAATGCGATAGCGCACCCGGAAGACTGTTTCGTAGGGTTCGATATGGATATCCGAGGCCTTCTTTTTGATGGCGTCGGTGAGGATCAGATTGACCAGCTTGACGACGGGCGCATCTTCGGTCGCTTTTTCAAGCTCGCGCACATCGAACTTGTCATCTTCATCAACCACCTCAAGATCAATATCGTCGAGACCCTCCATAACATCGGCCAGGGTGGCGCTCTGATCGTAATACTGATCGATCGCCGCCTTGATGGCGGCATCAGGCGCCACCACGACTTCGATGTTATAGCCGGTCATGAACTTGATATCGTCAATGGCGAAGATGTTGGAAGGGTCGCTCATGGCGACGATCAGGGTGGCTCCGGCACGGTTGACCGGAATGACCTGGTATTTCTGCGCAACATCTGGCGGGATCAGGCGCAGAATGACGGGGTCGATATCAAACTCTTCGAGGTTGATTGAAGGAACCCCGTACTGCTTCGAAAGGAAGGAGGCCAGTTCATCATCCTGGATAAAACCGAGCTTGATCAGGCAGGAGCCGAGGCGCCCTCCCTGTTTTTTCTGATCCTCGATGGCCTGAGCCAGTTGATCGTCGGTGATCAATTGGCTGCGAACCAGAAGCTCTCCAAGTCGATTGCGGGTCATAAATCTAAAATTGCCCCTCTTTGAATTTTCGACATATTATAATAAATTTTTAATTGTCAACTGTCAAGACGGATGCTTTTTGTCATGCAGCACCGCCAAAAGCCGGTTTTTCATGACGCCGGCAGGCGCGGGGACGCCGGTCCAGATCCGAAATGCGTGCTCGCCCTGCCCCACCAGCATGCTCAATCCGTCAGCGGCCCGGCAGCCATGGAGACCGGCCTGCTCGCACAGGGGCGTCTTTTCGGAAGCGTACACCATATCGTAAATGCGGACCTGGGGGGACAGCAGATGCCAGGGCAGCGCGATGCGCTCGCCCTTCAAGCCGAGAGTCGTGGTGTTGATCACCAGATCGACCTCGGCCAGGGCCGCCGCCGGGAATGTCGACGGTTCCTGAAAATCCCAGGGATATGTTGCAAATGCTGTGCCTGGAAAATGCGCCGAGAATTCATCCGCCAGCTTCTGTGCCCGTTGTGCGGTGCGATTAACCCAGTCAATGCGTTTTGCTCCGGCGTAACAAAGGGCCACTGCTGCAGCACGGCAGGCTCCACCGGCCCCCAGTAGCAACACGCGGCTGCCCGCAGGATCAAAATCGAGTTCCGTGCGCAGAGCCTCCAATAATCCGACTCCATCCGTGTTATAGCCAAAAAGCCGACCGTCGCGATGGAGGATGGTATTGACCGCTCCGATCAGCCGCGCGTTGGCATCCACGTCATCCAGCAGGTCAAGGACCTTCTCCTTATGCGGAACGGTCACGTTGAGACCGGCGATGCCGAGGGACCGCAAACCGGCCACCGCAGCTGCAAGCTGGTGTGGCCGCACGTGGAAAGGCACATAGACCGCGTCGATCCGGGCCTTTTCAAAAGCGGCGTTCTGCATGACCGGAGACAGCGAATGAGCGACAGGGTCCCCGAATATCCCGAAAACGCGGGTGGTTCCGCGAATGCAGATCTCCTCGGTTGTCCCGTTCATCGCTCGCGCCTCAGATATTCGCGGTAGCCGATAACCCGTTCATTCTTCAACACTTCACGAGCGTGAGCGACGTCCTGGCGAATGGCCTCGATCAGGGAGTCAACACCGGAGAACTTCTTTTCCGGGCGCAATCTCTGGAAAAAATAGATCCGCAGCCTTTCCCCGTAAAGGCTGCCTTCGAAACCGAGCAGATGCACTTCGATGGTCTGAGCCGAACCTTCAAAGGTGGGTTTACGACCGATATTGACCACCGCATCGTAGAGACGCCGGCCATGGCGCGCTTTCACCGCGTAGACACCCGGCGCGGGAAGCATCTCCTTCTCCGTCACCAGGTTGGCGGTCGGGAAGCCAAGCTCTCTTCCGCGGTGGTCGCCATGGACCACCTGCCCTTCCAGGTTGTACTGTCGGCCAAGAAGAGCAACGACCTGATCCACCTCGCCGCAGGCGATCATTTCGCGGATTCGCGAGGAGCTGTAGATGACACCGTCGCGCGAGATGGGCGAGAGGACATCCACCTCGAAGCCGAGCCGACACCCGAGCTGTTCAAGAAAATCCGCGTCTCCCTGTCGCCCACGGCCGAAACGGTAATCGTAGCCGACCACGATGCGGCGCGCACCGATGCGTTCAACCAGGATGTCATGAACAAACTGCTCCGGGCGCATGGCCGCGAATTCCCTGGTGAAGGTCGGGCAGATCAGCACATCAACCCCGGATGCGGCGACCAGGCGTACTTTCTCGTCGTAGGTGTTGAGCAGTTTCAACTCCCGCCGGGGATCAAGAACCTTGAGAGGATGCGGATGGAAACTGAATACAATCGCGGTCCCGTCGGCTTCGCGCGCCTTATCGATCACATGATGGAAAATTTCCCGGTGCCCAAGGTGAACGCCGTCGAAATTGCCAAGAGTCACCACAGCGTTGGGGAACGGCTCTTTAATGCGGGACAAATCAGTAATGGTCTTCATCGTGAACAGCCGTTGTTATGAGGAGGGTTTATCATCGTCCGCAGCGTCCGCGTCCTTAGTCGCGTCTGCATCCAGAACAAAGTCGATCTGACGGCGCTCCAGGTCCACATGCTCGACGCGCACCCGCACCTCGGAACCGATCTGGTAGACGCGCCGGTGGTTTTCGCCCAACAGGCGGTGGATCTCTTCTTCAAAATGGTAGAAATCATCGTGCAGGGAAGACACATGAACCAGCCCCTCCACAAAGAACTCCTTGAGCTCAACGAAGAACCCGAACGCCTGCACGCCTGAAATGATCCCCTCGAAACTGTCGCCGGTATGCTGAACCATGAACTGGCATTTCTTCAGATCGACGATGTCGCGTTCGGCTTCCATGGCTCTGCGCTCGCGGGCGGACGTCTGCTCGCCGATGCGCGGCAGGTTGCGCTCGAGCTTGCCGCGCTTTTTCTCGCTGAGGCCGCCGGGCGCCAGGGCATCGCGCAGGATGCGATGCACGACAAGATCGGGATAGCGACGGATCGGGGAGGTGAAATGGCAGTAATCGTCGGCGGCCAGGCCGAAATGACCGACGTTTTCAGGTGCGTAGCGGGCCTGCTTCATACAGCGCAGCAGAACCTGGTTGATCATGCGCTCTTCAGGGCGCCCTTCCACCGCGTCGAGAACTTTCTGCAGATCGCGCGGCGAAACCTTCTCGTCGCGCAGGCTGAGATCAAATCCGAAATGGCGCACAAACTCCTGAAAGTTTTTCAATTTTTCAAGATCGGGCGTTTCATGGACGCGATACAGAAGCGGCAGTTCGCGCTCGCTGAGATAGCCCGCCACGGCTTCGTTGGCCGCCAGCATGAACTCCTCGATCAAGCGATGGGCGAAATGTCGCTCGCTGCGCACGATATCCTCGATGCGCCCCTGCAGATCGAGAATGATCTCCGCTTCGGGCAGGTCGAAGTCGATGCTGCCGCGTTTGCGGCGCCGGTCCATCAGACGCCGCGCAAGAACCTTCATGATTGCAAGCGGCCCTTCGATGCCGGGATGTCGCTTGAGGACCTCAGAGCCGTTCTCCTCCAGAACGGCGCGCACCTCGGTGTAGGTCAGGCGGGCATCGCTGCGGATCACGGAGGGATAGAAACGGCTTTCAATGCGGTTGCCGGACCCGTCGAAAAGCATCTCCGCCGTCATCGCAAGACGTTCAACATCCGGGTTGAGGGAGCAGATGCCGTTGCTGAGCTTTTCCGGCAGCATGGGGATGCAGCGGCCGGGGAAATAGACGCTGGTGCCGCGTTCATAGGCTTCGTGGTCGATTTCGCTGCCCGGTTTGACGTAATGTCCCACGTCGGCGATGGAAACCCACAGGCGGACCCGCCCTCCCCCCTCATCGCGCACCGAAACAGCGTCATCGAAATCCTTGGCCGTTTCACCGTCGATAGTCATGGTGATCAACTCGCGCAGATCCTCGCGCCCGCCAAACTCCTCCGGCGAGACCTGGTCCGGAATCTCCTGCGCCGCCGCCAGCACCGATGCAGGAAAGCGATGCGGCAGGCCATGCTGATGGATGATGGTCATCACTTCGACTTCCGGATCGCCGGCCTCGCCCAGCACCTCGATCACCGTTCCTTCAGGGTTACGGTTCTTGCTGGGGAAGGAATCGATGCGGGCCACCACGATCTGACCGGTCTTCGCCTTGCCCCGCGCGGCACGGGGGATGAAGACATCCTGGGTCAGACGCGGATCGGAGGGGATCAGGTACGCCATTTTGCGGCTCTGCTCAAAGCGCCCGACCACGGTGTGATGGGCGCGATTGACAACCCGCACGATGCGCCCTTCAGGCTTGCCGGTGCGGGCGCCGCGCTCCACCCGGACCAGAACCTGGTCGCCGTGCATGGCCTCGCGGGCGAAACGAGCGGGGATGAAGATATCCTTGCGCCGCTCTTCATCCTCCTCGGCCTCCGGCGTCACAAAACCGTAGCCGTCACGGTGGATGCTGATCGTGCCGGTCACCAGGCTGACCTTGCGCGGTAGGGCGTAACGCCGCCCTTTGAGCTGCACCAAAGCGCTCTGGGCTACAAGGTCGTCCAGAAGAGCCATAAGCTTCTTGCGCTCGCCCTTGGGCACATCGAGCTGCCTGGCGATTTCTGCGGGCGTAAGGGGCAGACGAGCACGACCCGAGAAAAAATCAATGACTTCCTGTGCGGTGACTTTCATAACGACCTTCTCCGACCTTAAATGAAGGGAACGGTGAAACCCCGGTGGAGAGATCCATGCCGGGGTTTTTTATACAGAATACCAGAGAGGTCTTTATTCGGTAATCGTTTCATCTTCTTCAATGGGATTGATTACCAGGCCGGTCAACAGCTTGGGGTAGAAATAGGTCGATTTCTGCGGCATCTTTTCCCCGGCATTGGCCACGTCGCGAACTTCGGACATGCGCGGCGGATTCATCAGAAAAGCAGCCTGGAATTCCCCCGACACAACGGACTCAAAAGGTTCATCGAAGTTTTTGACGTACTTGAGATTGGTCTGTTTTTCCTGCGCTTCCGGGTCAATCCCCAGCAGCTTTTCAAAGATCAGCCGGTGCAGAATCGAAACATCCAGGGTACGGAGAGCCTTGGGGCTTTTCTCGTCGAAAAATTCATCCATAATGCTCTCATCGCGCAGGGTCAGGTAATAGACCTTGCCGCCGCCGGAAAAAAGCGCCAGCGCATGGGCCTGCTTGCCTTTTTCCTGCAACCGCTCACGAACCCGGCGGCGCTCGGTGGTATCCAGTGGGTTGAAATCGGCCGCCTCGACCTCGAAATAAGTTTTAAGTCCATCGAGCAGTTCGGGAAGGTTGAACGATTGCAGACCGTGCACCAGGCGATGGGTGGGAAAGATGAGCATGCCCTTGTCATCCATGTTGGAGAAATACATCAGCACGTAGTTGAAAAGCTCTTTGCCGCTGTAATCCGGGTGCTTTTCGCGCATTTCATTGCGATAGTTGATCGCGGTCTCGTAGCGGTGATGTCCGTCGGCGATAAACAGCGGCTTGTTGTCGATCAGGCTGCGGATTTTAGCGATCTGATCCGGGTCGGACAGCTGCCACAGGCGGTGCTTGACGCCATCATCATCGGTCACCGCCACGTCGGGTGCGCGTTCGCGCTCCTTGCGGCTGAGGGATTCAAGCGCGCAGCAGGGATCACTGTAAATAGAGAAGATGGGGCTGAAATTGGCGCCGCAGGCGCGGGTGAGATTGAGGCGGTCCGTTTTCGGCCCGGAGAGGGTCTTTTCATGCGGCTTGACCATGCCGGAGGAGAAGTCCTCGATGCGGGTCAGGGCCATAAATCCCTGGCGAACCACGACCTCCCCGTTCTCCAGCGGGTACTCCTGGTCGTAAAGATAGATGGACGGCTCGGCATCCCGCGTCAGAACCTCTTCCTGCCGCCATTGAGAAAAATCCTGCGCCGCGCGGGTGTAGCGATTGTCGGCCTCGGTATCCTTTTCGTCAGTTTTGCCCAGGATCAGGCGAACCACGTTGTGGGGATCGCGCTGGTAGAGTTCGCCCTGAAGCGCCGGGGAAATCACATCGTAGGGGGGCGCCATGACGTTATTGAGATCAGCAATTTTTTCGGCGTTGTACCGCAGCGCCCGAAAGGGAGCGATTTTAGCCATCGGAAGTCTCCTTGAGAGGAAATTTTCGGAAGTCTCATCCTAAACGGACACTCAGATTGGATCAAGTGTTTGTTTTTGGGAAAGGGAGAGAGGAAATTTCTTGAAAAACCCAATAATGCATTCTATAGTTCGCGCAAAGCGAACAAGGGGGATCAATGTCGTACCAATATGAACAATTTTCTCGTGCGTTGTATCTGCTGGACCGGCGACTCGCCATCAGTAACGCGCCAAACTACAATCTCGTAGTTTGCGGCGGGACAGCTTTAATCGCCACCGGTCTTGTTCACAGGGTCACCAAAGATGTCGATGTCGTCGCTTTAGCCGATGATCAGGGTTGTCTGATCGATCCTGCACCTCTGCCGCCTCCTTTGATTCAAGAAGCACTGCAGGTGGCCGAAGACCTGAATCTTCCAGAAGACTGGTTGAATAATGGACCAAGCCAGGGAGAAGGCGGACTCTTTCGTCTCGGGCTCCCTCAAGGATTCATTGACCGTCTGGAGTGGACCAGATTCGGGGACAAATTAACCGTTGCTTTTATCGGGCGAAGAGATCAGATTTTCTTTAAGCTCTATGCAGCAGTAGATCAATTCGGCAGTTACCATGCGGCCGATCTTCAGGCGCTCAAACCGACAGATACGGAGTTGCTCGATGCAGCAGCATGGACCCGGACACACGATCCTTCTCAGGGCTACCTGGAAGGCCTCATGATGTTTTTCAGGGAGTTTGGATATGAGCACCTCGTTGAGAGAATTTAAACAGATTGTACTGGAAAAGCTCCTCGACTTTCTGTGGCGTCAATGGACGGCGATCGGAGTTTCCGGATACGGCAGTTCGGAGGAAACAAAAGTTGTCGATCCGGAAGCACTCCTTCTGCTCACATTAACGGTTGCCCGCTACGACCCCCGTTTATTCGACCAGGTCATGGACTGGCTTGAACTCAACGGAGATTTCCTGAACATACAGCGACTCCAGAACATTACCCAAAAATTCGAATTCCAATGTGGACCAGCGCTCAGCTCCGTCGCCGAAATACTGGGGCAAAAAACTGCAGTCGCCCTTAAATGGAAGAAACTAGCAACAAAATACGTCTGCGAGGAGGAAGAACCTCTCTTTTTCCAGCAAAACGGAAACCCTCTGCCGGCTCCAAAAGAATGCGACGAAATCTTTCGCCGCCATGGGCTGTTACGCCCCCCATATCAGAGAAGAAAGCTCTCCAGACCTTTCCCACGCAACGGCATGCCGCCGTTACTGCTTCGCTTGCGAGCTTTGTTTGGTGTGAGCCACCGCTGTGAAATTCTCAGCGTACTCGGCTCGACAGACGAAATGCATCCGTCACAAATCGCAAAAGTGACGGGCTTCGGCCCGCGCTCAACGCAAAACATACTGGCGGAAATGGTTCATTCCGGCGCAATACAGGTGCGCAGCGATGCTCGCGAAAAATTCTATGCCTTGACGCCTGGAATCCTCGACCAGTTGCTGCGGCCTCAAGGGCCGACTCCATGGGTCAAGTCCATTGCATTGTTCCGGGCTCTTGAGATTCTTTGGATAGAGATATCCAACCCGGGCTTGATCAACCAAGAGCCTTTGGTTCTTGCCTCCCAATGGCGGGTGACCGCAAAAAAAATCAAACCACTGCTTGGGGATGCCGGTTTTGGTCAGCCATTGCGTGAAGGGGCTTACACGGGAGAAAAATACCACCAGATTTTTGCAGATGACATCGTTCAGGTTATAAAAAAACTGTAAAATCAAACAGAAGGTCGAAGCCGGGAGGGCTACATGGGTGATTTCCCCAGCGATCCGCAGATCTGCCGCCAGTGTCGTGGTTTGTGCTGCCAAGGGCATCCGGGAGTTTACTCTGACCCGGAGGGGTTTGTCAGGCGCTATTTCGGCGGGGAGAGAGTCACTCCCGAACAGTTGCGCTTCACCCTGCCCTTTCTTGGTATGGAGTTGCGCGATGTGCGGGGCGTACCGATCCCTACTCCGCGATTCGCCCCATGGGGCTGCGTTCATCTGGGGGCACACGGCTGTCGGCTGCCACCTGAGGACAGGCCGGAGCAGTGCAGGGCATTGATCCCTGAATTTGAGACGCTGGTGGAAGGAGAGATGCGCTGTCGCCTGCCGGCACAGTTCGGAACGGGGAGTATCCGGGAGGTTTGGCGGCGGTTCTGGAGGGCAGGATAACGCAGGGGCGCAGCATGCTGCGCCCCTACCCCTTACCGCTGTTGTCCTTGTTCAGTTTTCCTGCTTTACCATTGCATCCAGTAAACCGGGTTGATAAGCCGAGCACCCATCCCTTCGATGGTGTTGACACGGTTGCTCGAACTGATCATAAGGGTCGCCTGACCGCTGGCATCGATCAGGGTGACAATCCCTGAAGGAATCCCCTGCCCGATGGTTTTGACACGGTCGGCTTTGCGCAGAACATATCCATCCGTGTTTTCAGCGCGTTCATTCCCATCGGTATTTTCACCGTCATTGTCGGGATCCCAGTTGAGAATCGCTTCACCGGTTTTGGCATTGACGCCGTAAACCCGGGCAGTACCGAGATGGTTGGGGTTGCATGGATCCGGCGCGATCAGATTGTTGGGAGTATAGGTGGTATATAAAGCGATATTGTTGAACACCACCGTTCCCGCCAGTGCTTTTTCTCCGTCATCTTCCAGGTCAATATACCATCCATAATTGTTCGCATCGTTCATTCCATCAAGGATGGCCTGCGCCTGGTCCGGAGTCGTGTCGGCCAGTTGGAGTTCGTTCCCTGTAACATCCATCAAATCCGTATGGTTGATGGCATCAGCTGTCGCCTGCCCTTTGTCTACGACTTTGTAGAGCCGATCGGTTACCGCAGTATTGAGGGGATGTGAGCGATCCCCCGTTCCAAAATACAGGATCGGCCGAATACGATTTACCACCTGATCGCCCTCCTGGATTTTAACGCGATCGAAGGTCACCGAAGGGCGATAAAAAATCTTGCGCCCGACATCCAAAGCACCAGTATTGGCATTGAAAATGATATTGCCGGTCCAATCGGTTGCTGGATTATTGCCCGCAAGCTTGAATCGCCACATGCGCCCACCTGTATCTCCTGCATAGATGGTATCTGCATAACCATCGGCGTTAACGTCCAGCACAGCCAGGTCCGTCGGAAACGAGAAGGTCAGATCAGAATTCTCAGTTGGTGTATAAGCCCAGATAAGGGTCGGTTCGCTTGGAACGCTGGGAACGTATTGCCCATTGATGTTCTTGTTCAGCGTCGCCACTTCAAAAGCATAAAGTCCCCGTCCTTTCGGGTTGTGGGGGGCGGCACCATTACTGGAGGTCACATTGGCGCTTCCGGCGCTTATTCCGTTAAGATCGGTTGTGTCATCTGTAGAGGCAGGGAAAGTCTGCGTTGCTCCCCAACGCAGATCCTCATTATTGTCATATCCGGCTCCAACAAATGCGACAACTTTGGTTTTTTCCGTACCGCCATCATTTACCTTGACTTTGGTCAGCCGAGGCTGGCTCCAAGTTTCGCCTATTTCAGAGAATGCACCAAGAGTATTGTCGATATCCCAAAGAAAGACCGGGGCCTCAGGGTCGGTCACATCCAGAACGGTGTAGGCTCCGCGAGAATCGTCTTCCAGAAGACGATTCGAGCCACCCCCGCGCCCCTGACCTATCACCATAAGAACCAAATCGCCTTCTTCGATTTTGCCATTCTCATTATGATCGTGCACATAAAGGGTCGGCGAAGAATCGACCATGTATTGATGGGCGGGGTCCTGCAAATGCTTTAATTTCGGCAAGAGATTGGGCGGGATGAACGCCCAGGCTTCAGAGCCATCACAGTCGCGGATGGCGTGAATCATCCCCTCATTGCTGCCTACGAAAATATAGCTGCGATTGCCGGAGGGATCGCTCTGATAGCAGATCTGCTCTTTATCTGCGTCAAAATCCTGATAATGAAACACGACCGGTCGAGAATGCAGAATATCTCCCATCAACCAAGGGCGGGGTTCGTCAATGATGCCGTCATCATCGTGGTCGAAAAGATCGAGGTCGCCCAATAGATAGGCAATCAGGTCGTCACGTTCTTCGGAATCGGCAATCCCGGTATTTTCTGCGGTGAGGTTGGCCGTGTCGATCTTATTGTCAGTGTGATTCAGGCTGGTGCTGGGGCCGAGATAGGTCACTACCTTACGATCTTCGCCCGCCAGTTTACGGGCAAGCATGGTGCCTGCGGCACCGCCGGCATCGATCAGACCGCCATCACCGGAACTGGCCGGACGGGTTGCCAGACCGCCATTATCACTGTTGGACAGCGCCATAATATCTCCAGCATTGTTGACGCCCCAAAAAGAATTGGTGGCCGTGATAAAATCACCATCTTCTTCGGTTGCGGAATCGCTATTAATATCCTCAAGCTCGTTTTGATCATTGACTTTGTATTTCTTGAGATTTCCAAGCCAAGGTTTTCCCTGCTGAGGCTTGAACAGGCCAAGATACACCCGGTCGCTGCTCAGGGTACGGTTGGTGGTGCTGGCAGGCACTACCGGCGCCACGAACGAGGTATTTTCTTCAAGCACCATTCGGAAAATCAAACCCTGCAGCGCCGCCACCAATTCATTGGCGTTGAAGACATTGTGAAATTCGCCTTTGCCGTTGACTGCGGCACGCACGATCAATCCATCTTGTTTCTGAAACGCCAGAATCATGTGGGTAGCGACTTCATACTCATTCCAGAGTTTAAAGGCCACGTCGTCAAGGTAATGCACCCCGAGACCATAGACGCCTTCGTCATCCACATCCGGATAAACCGTTCCTCGATAAGTAATCTCAATGTTGTTGTCGGCATCGCCAATATTGGCAGCTAATTTGGGATCGCCCTCCGAATTGGATAAACCGTTGGTCAGAAAGATCACATGGGTATTGCAATCGATTGCCAGATCTGCCGGGATTGAGCTGGTTTCCGTAATTGGAGTCCAGTCGGCACCCAGGTAGGCGCCAGCGTCATACAACGCTTCGGACTGAGGTCGTTGAGGTCCGGCGGTAATTGCTGCCGGGCCGTCATTCTCCCCCGGACCGGGAAGCGCAGCCAGAAAATCCTCGATCACATCCGGAATTTTGTTGTTGTTGCTATCGGTCGAATCCGATCCGAAATCGGTGACGTCCTGAATAATCGTTCCGCCCTTGTTGTTGGCGCCGTAAATCATGGCTCCGAAATTGGCCAGATGATAAGTCGATTTCAACACCTGCTCCAGTGCGTTGTACATGATTTCGCGTTGGTTCAGGGCATCGCCCCCGAGAGAATATTCAATGGCAACGGCCCAGGCGTCGGCGGCTCCTTCGAAATCGGTCACAGCCCAATAGTCCTGCCACTCATCGCCAAAGCCGGGCTTGTTGCTCTCAGTCGATGTGTGCTCGGCCAAAAGCTTGTAATGCTCCCCATCCACCTCCACTACGGGCGTATCTGGAGGAGTTTTGGTGTAGTAGATATAGTTATTGAGGGCATAGACACTCCCCTTGGGCGCCGTCACGCACTTATTCTGGTTGGCTTTTATGATCGGTCGCTCTGCCGTGCCGTCGGCGGTATAGGTCCCGTAGGCGACCAAGTCGTGGGCAACAACGTCGGGGCAGTTGCTGAAGGTGGCAAGATTGTTGAAGTTAACAACTTCTCCGCCACTTTCAACGACACTGTCATTGCTCAGAAGCAAAGCGGTGAAATTACCCTGGTTGTCTCCCTCATAGATATCCCATGGGGAGCCCTGCACCCCGGTGTCGGGATCTGGATAGGGGGAATCGGCGTCAAAGAAATATTCCTGCCCTGCAGCCTTATTCAGTGTCGCTTTGCTGTTATCAATGATGAACAGGATGTTGGGCTTGACCTTGGCCGGATCGCCAGTATAGATGGCTGTGTCGCCAAGGTAGGTGTCGCTTCCGGCCCATGTGATTGCTGCTGTCACCAGACAAAAAGTTGCGGTAAACACGAAGAATAAACGTCTGACCATAACCATCAGCCTCCCCCGGAGGTCCGGAAAATCGAATCGTCGTCATGGCGGTACATACGCACCACCTGGGTTTCTACGTCCTGACTCCGTCCGCCCGGCCCTTCGCCACGCACGGAGATGAAGTAGTAATTGGCGCCAAACTCTGAACCGTAGCGGGACCTCAATCGCAGCGGCACCACACCGGCTCCGCCATCGGCAATCTCCCCCTCCGTAATCTCACCCCGACCGGCGGCCTTGGTGTTGCCGGCGTCGATATAAGGCTTATGGGCATTCGAAGCGAGATCAACCGAGCCGCTCATGTTCAGCAGGATGTCGCGATTGAGGGCGTACTCAATGCCACGCTGGGCAGCAAAAAAAGCCTGGTATTCCGCCTGCTGAAGCCCTGCCGGAACAAGCTGCCTGGTTGATGAATTCCACGCCACCATGCCAAGGACCGTCAGGATCAACAGCATGGAAACAGCCAGGACTAGCGCCATACCACGTTCATCGGACAAACGGGTACGTAGAAGACGTCGCACCCCAAGCGATCGCGAAGCACTAGTTCCTGTTTTTTTTAAATCCATGCTCCACCTCATCTTTCTTTCTGCGAACTCAGATATTCCGCACCGCCACACTGGTGCGGAAAGTTTTTTGCCGAGGTCTAATCTTTTTGGCAGCCTCTGGGTTGGTATCGGGGTCAGGCCCCGCAATACCCTCGATCCTCATATTGACCGCAACGACCAAATCTTCATCGTTGAGCGTGTAGTCAAACACAACATCCTTCAACCCACGGGCAAGCGTCTGGGGAGGCCCGCTATTGACAATGCGCTGCAAAGCGTTGTCCGGGGCAGAGAGGTACCGATAACGGACCTCGTTCACCAACGGCGCCCCAGCCACCACACGCACAATCATGTCGCCGGCCGCATAGGAATAATCAATCCCCCCATTGAACCCTGCTAGGGTTATTTCGGGATTGTCAGGGTCGGTTTGCGCGTCTACCGACTGCACGGTAAATACCAGATCGGATGGGTCGGCAACATTCCCTTCGCCCGGTTGCTCCTGGTTCGGCGGCCGGATAATACGAACGGTATCACCCGTGCTGAATCTTTCCGCCATTGAAGAAGAGTAGATAACAAAGGTCTTCTGTACTCCTATGGAGGGATCAGGACCTGTGATGCGCGCATAGCGACGTGAAGGTGATGTTGTGCTGATAGTGAACTCCGTGGGCGAAATATCGATAATCGGCGGTTCCACGGTTAGAAAACCTGCCATACGCACATCTTTACTCAATTGATCCAGCGCCAGCCGCAAATTGGCCTGAACATCGCCGAAATCGGTTTCAACCTTTGAAGTGCGATGACTGCCGATATAGAGGGTCATGGAAGCACTCATCACCACCAGCATGACGGTTGCAGCAACGATCAATTCCGGGAGGCTGAAACCGCGTTCATTTCGTAAAACATCAGCGATCATTAAACAAATCCTCAGAAGTAGCGTTTCAGAACCGTGACATTGACGGCTCGCGGTGCATGCCGGCCGCCGACCCTCTGTCTGAACTGATCAGACACCACACGCATGTCAATACGCGACACATGATCGACACCATCTGCATCAACTGTAAGGTCCAGTGTGAGTTGGTAGCCGCTGTCGGAGAGTATCTGGATCAGATCATCCAGGGAAGAATCATTCAGATCATCCAGTGCAACATTTTCCAGGTCCTCCGCTCTCAGCCACGGCCGATCTCCGTCAATGGATTGGAACCGCTCCATAGCAGCCTGGGCAAGGCTGGTCGCTTCAACTAGGTCGGCAGCCTGGCTGTTGCTCTGGATGGTCGTGACCTGCAACCCCGCCAATGCCAGAAGACCGACGGCCAGGATGGTCACCGCCACCAACATCTCGACAAGGGTAAAACCGTTCTGGTTCATAAAAGACTCCCGCAATGTACGACAAAACATGCTGCTAAAACATTTTATGCAAAATAAGCTCCACAGACAGAGAAGCTCTTAACATGTCGAAAATACGCATTTATTTTTAAGACAAACAAAAATTTTTTCCTGGGGAGGAGGCAACCATGCAAAATTTGCGCGGTCTTGCGAAGTGATCAGACAGGAATTGTCAGGAGGCAGGGTCAGGGGCGAACAACCTCTACACTGCCGGTGGTCGGGGAAAGAAGGCGGGTGGTGAATTTGTGGTCGGGGTCTTTGGCCTTGTTCAGAATACAGATGGAGGCAGCACGATTGACCGTTCCGTTGGGATAAAAGCGCAGAGTGATCTCTCCGTCCGTCTGTGAACAGTCTGTTTCATCGCCGGGGTCTGAGGCCGCGCGCAGATCAACCAGGGAGGAAACCTTTTTCTCGCTTCCCCGATATCGGATTTGGTTACTTCCTAGATCGATTGCCAGGCTTTGCTCACGATTCTGGGTAATTGCCTCGGTGCGCGCTGTACGCATAGACGAGGCCACCTCACGTGCGGCGGACCGATACGCCGCGTTGCGCATAAAAACCTTGTAATAGGGATAGCCGATATAGGTCAGCAGCGAGATCAGGCCGACGACCACGATCATTTCGATGAGGGCGAAACCTCCCCGGCGACGTATCAGCATGTTAAAGATCGCTCCTGGCTCCTCACCGTTGTCTCCAGTAAAGGGGAATGAGGCCACCGCCCGGCAAGGTATCTTCAATTTGAAGTCCACCATCGGTGCCGATAACGACCTTGACTTCTCCGCTTTCGGTGATCATCACTCTCGCCCCGCTGGGGATGCCGGACCCGAGGGTTTTGACCCGATCCGAACGTCGCAACACCTCGCCGGCGGAATTCAGCGCACGGTCATTGTTAACCATATCTTCATCTATGTCATTGTTCAGATCATAGTTGAAAACCGCCTCGCCGGTGAGATAATTGACGGCGTAGACGCGGGCGACACCGAGATTGCCGGTGTCACAGGGGTCATCGGCCACCGGGGCCTCTGAGGCGAAGGTCGTATAGTAGGCGACGCGATTGAACACCAGCGGGGAAGAGAGCACTTTCTCACCGTCGTTTTCATTCAAACGGATAAACCAGCCGTCTTCAGCGTATAGGGCGGTCAGAATATCGGTGACGGGGACGTCGGGGTCATCCTCCTGCAGCAGGTTCTTGGTCACATCCACAAGATCAGATTCATCCCGGGTATAGATGTGGTCTGCATCGGGCACTGAAGGGACCGGATCTTTGATGGCGTAAAGCCGATCGACAACACCCTCATTGAGTGGATGGGCCTGATCGCCGCTGCCGATGAAGATCATCGCCTGGCCGTTGCGTTCCACCGTCACGGAAGGGCGGTGGAAAAATTTGCGCCCCACTTCGGAGGGGTCTGCCCCGTTTGCATCGAAAATCCGGTCAACCCGCCAGGCATCAGGGTTGATATTGCGGGCTTCGATGCGCCAGAGAAACCCGCCGGTATCTCCGACATAAAAACGATCGACATAGCCGTCATGGTTGACGTCGAGGGCAGCCACTTCAGATGGGATGCCGAAAGTCATCTCTTCATTTTCGGCAAAGGTGTGGCTCCAGATTTTCTCAACCGATTCCGCCGGATTGAAAAAAGCACCGACAGCATTGCTATCGAATGTTCCTACCGTGACCGCAAACAACCCACGACCTCTCGGATTGTGCTGAGCGCCGTCTGCGCTGCTGATCACATCGCCGGCATCACCTGTGGGAAGAGTCGTGTCCGTGTCATCATCCACAATGGGGAAGCCCTGAGTGCTCCCAAAACGCAAATCCTCATTGTTGTCGTAACCAGCACCGAATACCGCGACCAACAAATCACGGACAACAGTGTCCTCTTGAATCCGCATCCGCACCAGCGAGGGCTGACTCCAGGTTTCGCCCAGTTCTTCGAACCCGCTGTCGTCGCGGGTGAGCTCCCAGAGCAGGCGCGGGGCAGTCGGATCCGAGACATCCAGCGCATAATAGGCGCCTCTCTCCTGAGCTGCCAGCAGGTTGTCCTTGCCTGACCCGCGACGCAGCCCGAACAGAAGGATCACTCTATCTCCATCATCCACTGAAAGGTCATCTTCGCCGGGATTGAAGATGAACAGGGAAGGGGCCATATCGACGAAATAGGTGTGATGCCCGTCGCGCAGATATTTAAGATCCTTCAGGAGAATATTGGGAATAAATGACCAGAGCTCCTTGCCGTCCGCGTCGCGAAAAGCATGAAGCTGGCCGTCGTTGGCAGCGAGAAAAATAACCGATTTGTTGAGGGTTGGATCAGCTTCTTTGGCGAGGGTAAATTCGTAATCGGCGTAATGAACGACAGCCGGTGAGGCATGCAGAATGTCACCGAGAATCCAGGGGCGATTGTCGGTGATTTGACCATCATCGTCATCATCAAAAACATCGACACCGTGAACGAACCGGATCAGGTTGGAAAAATCCGCATCTCCAAGGGCAGATAGCTCCTCTCGCAGATTAGGGTTTGCGACTTCAAAAGCGTTTGCGGCATCGGTCAGCAACGGGCTGTCGCCGAGATTGGTGAAAATTCGGCGGCGACCGTCAACAGGATGGTTGGAGGTCAGGTCGCGCAAGGGCAACAGATGCCCGGCGCCGCCTTCGGCAACTTCCCGTCCGTCGGCGGAATGACTCCAGAAGGATGTAGCGTTGTCCCTGATCCGACCATCGGCGTCAACAGCGACTGTTCTGTCATCGCTCTCCAGAAGTTGCCCCTTCTGGTTGATGCCGTATTTCTTGAGGTTGCCGTGCCAGCGGCCGTCATTGGTCGGCTGAAACAGTCCAAAATAGACCCGTTGTCCACTGGCGTTGCGGTTCTGCGGGGCCGCGGGAACAACGGGGGCCGCGAAAGCTGTATTGGCCTTTTTAATGTCGGTCAGAATATCCGTAAGGGCCTTTTTCAGATCTGCCATGTCCATCGCCAGATAAGCCTGGCTGAGCGCTCCGCCGGTACCGTGAAAAATGGTTTCGTTCAGGAGTTTAACCGCCCCGGCGTCGGCGCCGACCTCCCCGAAACCGACGGTGTAGGTGATGATATTCTGGATTCCCGGCAGATCGGAATGGTCATTCTCGAACAGGTACTTGGCGACATCGTCGAGGTAGTCCGAACCATATAATTCTTCGGCCCGGTAGGAACCGTAATCCTTATCCGGGTCATTGCGGGGCTCAAAGCCGTCATTGTCCTGATCGCCGATATTTTCCGCAAGCACAGGGTGGCGGTCGTGACGCGACATCCCATCGGTAACGACGATGACATAATTGGCCTGGCAGCGCGCACTGATCGGTGAGCTGTAGCTGACATTGTCATGGAAAGCGCTGGGCTCGCCACGGAAGTAGCGCCCAGCCTCATAAAGGGATTCGGCCAGGGGCGTCCATCCCTCAGCGGTGATGCGTCCGATAACCTCAAGGAATTTCTCGCGGTTGGTGCGCGGCGGGACATGAGTGGCGTCCATATCCTTGATCGTTGTGACATAACCGGCATCGGAGACGAATTCACCGCCTTTGGCGGCATCTTCCCCCCGAGCGTTGCGCTTGTAGTGAAATTTCATCAACCCGAAATCAACGCCGGCGGTATTGGCAATCAGGTCGGAAAGGACGCGCTTGGCAATGTCGATCTTGGCCATTCTGACCACATTGTCATCAGAGGCCCCCCCACCGCGCTGCCAATTGATATAGTTTCCCGTCGCGTAGGTATTGTTGGCCAAAATATTCAGCGTACAGCTTCCCCTGTCGCCGATATCATACTGGGACGTCTGCCAGATGCCCTCGGAGGAAAGCACCCCGGGGCCGTTGCCGCAGGAATTTTCGAGAGAGTTGAGAGTGGCGCTGGTCGTGCGCCACTCTTCACAGCGGGACCCGTCCCATTCCCAGCACTTATAGATCGTATCGCGGCGGCAGTCGTCATTGCGATCGCTCCCGCAGGAATCGGTGTCGCGGTAGTTGGTGGTCGAGTCATAGGTGTCGATCTCCCCTCTGTCCGTCAGGGTCACCTCGATATGGTCGTTCATGCTGCCCGAAGTATCGAGAATAATCAGCACGTTGGGCCTGACCGCGGCAGTGGCTCCGCCAAAAATGGCGCTGTCGCCCACGTAATCGTCCGGTGCGGCGGCAACGGTCAGTGGACCCAAAGCAATGACCAGAAAAACACAGATCAAGATTATAAACCGGGAAAATGACTTCATCGAACCCCCTTCGCTGAATCGGACCGAGTTCAGCGACCTGTCATGAAATTGAGATAGTTGCCGACGACCCAGACAGCGGGGTCCGCGGGATCGCCACAAGACCCATTGACGTTGAGGTTGCCCTGCCACCGCCCATGTTCCGCAAGAGACCGGTGCGCCTCCGGGCAGTGGACTTGATCAAGGCGCGCCAGGGCGTGGTGCGGGGCATAAGCCTTTTTCACCGACCGCCGCATGAACAGCCCGTCCGCCGGGTATTGTCCGACGTAAACCCGCCCCGCATCATAATCTTTCAACGCAGCAGCCCTATCCGCGGCCAGAGCCGACCCGCTCAAAGACAACAGAACGAGAATCAGAAGTGCGATTATTTTTGCCGAAAGTCTGAACATGAAATCCACCTTCCCGAATCCTTATCACAACAAAAAAGCGAGAGGTCTCCGATTATTTTGAAATGATGCGCCCCACCTGCATTTCAACCCCGGCACGCGACGGGTTGGGCGCACCTTCAGGAAAAACCCCGTAGGCTTCGACCGCATAGTACACCATCTGAAAACCACTGGCGGTGGTGGCATCCATCCCCGAACCTGTTGGGGGTGGCCCGGTGGTGAGAATTGTGGCCCCACTCTTTTCATCCTCATCGGGATCGGGGTTAAAGAGAGCGCTGCGGTCAATGCGGATATCCTCTGCATACGTATTACCGCTTGGTGCTACATGGTCATTTAAGTTCAAGCCGTCGTTTAAATTATCGAGCGCATAAAACACACCGCGCTCCGCGGCATAAAGCGCCTGCCGGGCGGCCCGGTCGTTGTTGGCGATTTTGACTTCAAGGGTTGAGGTATCCAGGGCGAAGGAACACAGGATCATCAGCACTGCCAGCATGGTGAGAACCAGGACCAGCGCCGCACCGTTCTGATTGGTCATTGGGGCAAAAACGTATTTACGCATGATATGTGGCTCCCTGTCGGTTCACAAAAATCAGCGGTTGCGCAACTCCACCACGGTCGAGAGCGTACGCGTTTTGACATTGTCACCCTGACCGGGGTTGAAATTGGCATTGCCGGTGCGAGTGGCGTCTGTGGCGGCGACCAGCGTGATGCGGATTGCACGAATCCGCTCAAGGTCACTGCCAACGGCCGGTGCGGTTTCACTGCCGTCTTCCAGCAGATATTGAAATTGGACGTCGACAATTTTACCGGCCACCCTCTGAAAGGTCGTTTCGTCATCGGGGTCCACTCCGGTGGGCACGCGCACCAGGTCAAACTGATCGGGATCATCCGTATCCGCCTTGACCAACCGGTAATCAACCTGATTGGGATGCTGGGGCGGGTCTGTATTGGGGTCGCCGTCTCCGTCGAGGTCGGGATCGTCAACCCTGACCAGCAGATCCCCCGGGCGCAGCACTGTACTCTCGATAAAACCGGTCACCGTCAGAGTCGGCGGATCCGCTTCGTGGTCAACAGCTTTGACTTTAAAAACCCGATCCAGAGGCTGAGTACGGTTCGACGGCCTGAAGATGCGAACATACACCGGCGCCGAATCCTCCCCCTCCGGAAGCAACAATCGCGCACTTTTTTGGTCGGACAGGGCAATAGTCTGTTCATCAGACGTTGTTGTGACTCCACCGTCAACACCAATTCGTGCGATCTCACCGGTGGCGGTCACTGTTTGAAAATGCAGAAAATCACTTTCCCCTGAGTCCAGACAATCTCCGTCACCATTTCCATCTTCACAGCGCAACCCCGCAGGCGCTTCCAGAATAATGGCATCAGCGGCAACCCCCAGCCCTGCATGCCGCAGATCGCAACTCATGAAATCGAGCGCCACCCGCAGGTTCTGCTGCACATCAACCACTTCTTCCGAGGTATAGGTGTGCCGTTGAGTGGTCACGACCAACCCCAACACCGCCGCCATGACAATACCGACAAGGCCGGAGACAATCAGCAACTCGATCAGGGTGAAGGCCCGGGAGTCTTTCAGATAGCGACTGAACTGATTCATAGCGTTCTCTTGAACCCTGAGAGCCGCACGGTGCGATTGTTGCCGGTGACACGCACGTCGACGCGCGCCAGTCCGCTGGCGGGGGTGTCGGGGGTGATACTGTAAATCGCCTGATAATTATCTCCCCCTTTCAATTGATCAAGAATATCCTGATCGATGGCATACTCTTCTTCGTCGGCAACGTCATTAAACAGTGCATCGCCCGGATCACGAGACATCAACTCCTCAAACACCCCCTGGGCCAGAGCGGTGGCAACCGTCTGGGTCTGTGCCGTGGTCCCCGCCTGCATCGCCGTGACCTGCATGCCGGCCACCGTCAGCAGACCGACGGCAAAGATGGTGACGGCAATCAGGAGTTCAAGCAGAGTGAACCCTGCAGGGCTGCCTGTTATCGAAAAGAAGGATTTTTTATTCACTTGCAGTCCGCCATAAAATCAAAGATACCCATTTTCCCAGTGAACCTCCTTAGAAACACAGGAATACTTAAGCAATTCTCACGCCACGGGTCCCAACGAGGAAACAGTGGGCACCGCATAGCTCAAGCGTCGAAAACCGTGCAAATTTTGCATACTCTACGTCAATTCACAACCCCTCATCCCTGCAGGTTATATTCTTTAATCTTGTAAAGAAGCGCTCGCAGGCTGATTTCGAGCAACTCTGCGGCATGGGTGCGGTTTCCATCGGTGCGGGCGAGGGCACGCTGAATGAATTCACGCTCCATGCGAACAATGGCTTTCTTTAAAGACAAATCGTCCAGCTGATCTCGGTTGCGGCGACGGACTTCCCAGGGCAGGTCTTTCAATCCGATGCGAGGGCTGCGGCAGAAAATCAGCGTGCGCTCGATAAAATTGCCCAGCTCACGCACATTGCCAGGCCAATCGTAGCCTTCAAGCCGTTCAAGGGCTTCCTGATCCATCTGCGGAGCCGGGCGCTTCTCCTTGCGGGCATAGTGCGCCAGGAAATGGGAAACCAGCGGGGCAATGTCCTCTCGTCGCTCACGAAGAGGCGGCAGGTGAATATCGATGACGTTGAGCCGGTAGTAAAGATCTTCCCGAAACCGCCCCTGCTCCACCGCCTGTTTGAGGTCGACGGCGGTCGCGGCCAGGATGCGCACGTCGACGGCGCGGCTGCGGGTTTCTCCGACCCGGCGGATTTCTTTCTCCTGCAGAACCCGCAGCAGCTTGGGCTGCAATTCCATGGGCAGCTCTGCGATTTCGTCGAGAAAAAGGGTCCCGCCGTGAGCGGCGGGAAACATCCCCTGGTGATCACGTGCCGCACCGGTAAAGGCGCCACGAACGTGCCCGAACAGCTCGCTTTCGATCAAACCCGCAGGAATCGCTCCACAGTTGAGGGACAGAAAAGGTCCGTCCGCTCTTGAACTTCTTCGATGCAGGGCGCGCGCCACCAGTTCCTTACCGGTGCCGGTTTCGCCGCTGATCAGAACCGGAGAAGAGGCCGGGGCGACCTGTGCCACCAAACGCATGACCTGGGCCATGACCTCACTGCGGAAAACAAGCTCAGAGGATTGATCCCGGGCTTCCAGAGCCTCGTGCAGGCGCCTGTTCTCTCGCTTGAGGCCGAGGCGCTCTTGTGCTTTTTTCAGCGTCAGCACCACCTCGTCCGGCTTGAAGGGCTTGGAGAGATAATCGTAGGCCCCAAGCTTGAGACACTCCATCGCCAGATCAAGGCTTCCATAAGCTGTCATCATGATGATGGTGGCGTCATGGGGAATCTCGGCCTGCGCCTGCAGAAAATCCATCCCCCCCAGCTCCGGCATGCGCACATCGCACAGGACAAGGTCGGTGGATTCATCTTTCAGGTGCTGCAGGCCGGCACGTCCATCCACGGCCTCGCTCACGTGGTAGTCCGCGCGCTCAAGCATCAAACGCAGCATGTGACGCATGGAGGCATCGTCGTCGATGACAAGGATGTGCAGCGGTTCAGTCATGCAGCCCCCTCCTCTCCGTGTACCGGCAGCCTCAGAACGAACCGGCTGCCACAACCTGTCTCGGATACCACATCGAGGCGCCCACCCATCTGCTCAACAGCCTTATGGCAGAAGAACAGGCCAAGTCCCCGCCCCTTGCCCGGCTCCTTGGTGGTGAAAAACGGGTCGAAGATCTGTGCCGCCACCTCTTCGTTCATCCCCGGTCCGTCATCTTCGACTTCGAAAACGATCCAGGATGCCTCAACTCGCCCTTTCACAGCGACAGTTCCCGCGTTGCTGCATGCATCACGAGCATTGAGCAGCAGATTGGTGAAAATCTGCACCAGTTTATGCCGCTGGGCTCGCACGGGAGGCAGCTCCTCGGGGATTTCATCGACCAACCTCATCGATCCCTTGAACAGCCCCTGGTGGGTTAAAAGGGTTACGGCTTCATGGGCAGCGTCGCTCGGATCGAAAATGGCCTGCGAGGCGTCCTCACCCGGACGGGCAAAATCGAGCAGATCGCGCACCAGCTTATCGATGCGCTCCAGCTCATTCTGCGTGTACTGGACGAGGTCCAGGAATTGCGTTCCAGCGGATTCGCCTTTGATCATCCCCAAATACCCCATAGCCGCGCCAAGGGGGTTGCCGATTTCATGAGCCATTCCGGCAGCCAGATGCCCGACGGCAGCCATCTTCTGCGAACGCGCGAGATGACCTTGTGTTTCGGAGAGTTCGCGGTTGGCTTGATGCAGAGACTCGATGGTCTGGTCCGCCTGGCGACGGCTGTGCTCGAGCGCTTCCGTCATGGAATTGAACGAGGAGGTCAATTGGGCGATTTCACGGGGTCCCTGCACATCCAACTGGTGGGAAAGGCGGCCTTCTGCGATTGCCGAAGTCGCCTCCATCAAACGGCGGGTGGGCCCGATCACCGACCGGTCGATCAAGTAGACACCGAAGGCGACAAGAACTACGCTAAAACCCGCAACCAGCAAAAGAGCCGCGTTGCGAGCCAAGGCCACGCGCTGCGCGACACCGTCCAGGGAAAAACGGGCCGACAGGACGCTCCTGCCGTTTTGATCGCCGTGCAGGGGCAGAATCACATCGAAAAATCCGCCGGTCGCACCGGGCATCAGGGCGCGCAGACCTCGGGGCGTCTCGATGCGGGTCATCATTGTACCGGACGCAAGGACGTGCCGTAGATCTGTAGCATTCTCACCGGGCGACAAACCGCCGCTGCGCTTCTGCAGGGAAGAGTCGAACAGGCCATGTTCCAGCAGATCCATCTCCCCGGAAAAACGCTGCAGCACATTGTCGACAGGGGGCCTGCCGGCGCTCTCCGTCAGGCCCTGCCAGGACACTACCCTGAGGAGGGTCACCACACGATCCACCCTCTCCTGTCGCAGAGATTCCTCCAGTACCTTGAGGAGAAAAACGCTCGAAAGAAGCAGACCGGCACATACCAGAAGGGTTGTGGTAAGTACGATCTGGGCACGCAATCCCATGATCATTTCTGCTGTCCTCGCTTGACGTTGTAATTAATTTAAACTAATAGCATATCTGGTATTGCAACGCCATGATTTTCATGGGCGATTCCAGAGAAGCGGGATGGATGACGGGACCAGGGCGCACGCGGTGCGCCCCTACCACACCGGCGGATAAATATCGGGCCGTAGGAGCGACCCGCTGGGTCGCCCGGGTTCAACACGGTACCCCGGTAAATCAACAGGCCGTCCTTTCTGAGAAATTGGCAAAAGCGCAGTTTGCTGGTATAAGTGGCGAATCTCAACCCGACTCATCCATCTCAAGGAGAAATTATTCATGTCATCCATTCCCGTCGTGGATCAGGAGGCCTGCATCGGCTGCGAGGTCTGCACCCAGATCTGTCCAGAAGTGTTCCGTATGGAAGAAGTGGCCGGTTCCGGCCATGGTCATGACCACAAATCGGTGGTTTACAACCCGACCGGGGCACCGGCGAAAAAGATCGAAGAGGCGATGGACAACTGCCCGGTCGCCTGTATTTACTGGTCCTGAGGTCGGGCTGCGAAACGCATCGCCGCCCCCCTTCCCCAACTGATTTTCGGTGCCGACGGTGACTCTTTCCCGCAACATCCGCGCCCTGTACGCCTTCTCCTTCCTGAAGATGACCCTGTTTCCCATGGCGATCATCACCCTGTTCTGGAAGGACCACATCGGCCTGAGCCTGACCGAGATTCTTTTTATCCAGGGGCTTTTTTCCCTGGCGACACTGCTCTTCGAATACCCTTCCGGCTATCTCAGCGACCTGCTCGGCTACAAGTTGTGCCTCAATATGGCGGCGGTTTTGGGCATCATCGGCTGGGGATTTTATCTCAGGGCGGACAGTTTCGGCACGGTGCTGCTGGCGGAGCTGATCCTCGGAGCCTCTTTCGCCTTCATCAGCGGGTCCGACAGCGCGCTGCTCTACGAAACTCTCGACAGCGAAAACAGGGCCCATCTGTATTCACAGTTCGAGGGACGCATGCTGGGGCTGGCCCAGACCGGCGAAGCGGTGGGGGCCCTGTTTGCAGGCACCCTCTATGCGTTTCTTCCCTTGCTGCCCTTCATTATCCAGGTGGCGATCTGGGTTCTGATTCTGCTGCTGACCTTTTCCCTGCGTGAGCCGCAGCGGGCACATGCCCCGCATGGCGGATCGCATCTGAGCCAGGCATGGGGCACAATTCGCCATGCCCTCAAGGAGAACCGGCGACTGCGGGCGGCCCTGCTGTTTTCTGTTTTTCTCGGTCTCGCCTCTTTTTACCCTGTGTGGCTGATTCAACCGTTCATGCAGGAAACCGGCGTGCCTCTGACCTGGTTCGGCCCCATCTGGGCCGGGGCCAACCTCACAGTGGCGATTTTTTCCTGGCTCAGCCACCGCGTGGCGTTTGTGCTGGGCACACGCATGATGGCGATAACCCTGGTCGGTCTCGTCCTGGCGGGGTACCTGGGGCTGGCGTTGACTGCTGCGAGCCTGAGCTTTCTCTTTTACTACCTGCTCACCGCCATGCGCGGCCTGCAGGGGCCAATGCTCAAAAACTGTATTCAGCAGCAGAGTCGAACCGGCACAAGAGCGAGCATCATGTCGATCAAATCCTTCCTGTTCCGGTTTTTCTTTTTCTGCACCGGCCCCCTGGCTGGCATGGCAGCCGACCGGTGGGGACTCAACACCGCTTTCTTGTTTCTTGGAATAGTCATGATACTGGTTCTTGTACCGGCTGTGATCATTTTCATCCATTCGATAACCAATGAGCCGGCAGAACTCACCCCCGGAAAGGAGCCTTCATGATGATGCAAAGAAAAGCAATCGGGACGGCAGTTTTTATCTGTAGCACTCTGATGGTGCTGCTTTCCGGGTGTTCGGGCATGATGGGCAAGATATCGGGGGCCGACGGCCCGCCGCAGAAAATGTACATCGACGCAACACGCAACTTCGCGGTGGAGTTCCCCGGCGACTGGGAGAAATTTCTGGATCCGGATTCAGACACACTGCCCGGGGCCGACGCGGTGGGCTGGCAGTCGCCCGAGACAGAGGGCAGCGCCCCCATTGCGCGCATGGCGGTGATTATCCCCCACGAAAAGCTGGATTTCTCCCAGGCAAAAGCTGAAATCGCGCGTCACGTTGATGGGTTCACTCCCGGAAAGGAAGCGGACATCGAAGTCGCGGGGCTGGAAGGGAAAGACCTCTATGGCACAAATCCCCTCCGGCAGTATCGCATTATCCTGCTCGGCGATCCCTTCGTACGGTATATTATCCTGTATTCAGCCTTACCGGACCAGTTTGCGACATATCAGAAACAATTCAAGGATATGATCAAATCCTTTGGAACACTGCGGTAACATGCCCGATGGAGCCCTGGATCGAGACGACAATCAACTGGCTGCCGAGCGGTGCGCCCTACTACCTGCTGCTCGGCCTCATTTCACTGCTGGAGTCGCTGGCAATCGTCGGTATTTTTATGCCGGGCAGTGTTTTGATTGTCGTGGCTGGTTTTCTTGCGGCTAACGGCCAGGGAGCCATTGCACCCATCATGATCTTTGCCGGCCTGGGCGCCATTATCGGCGACCTGGTCAGTTTCTGGCTGGGCGCACGCTTCAGCGCGACGCTGTTGCAACGTCCGGCGCTGGTAAAAAGACAGCATCTGGTTGTCAGGGCACGGCATTTTTTTGTCAAACATGGAGGAAAGAGCGTTTTTTTCGGACGGTTCCTCGGCTTTCTTCGTCCGTTCATTCCCCTGATCGCCGGCAGTGCACACATGTCCCCACCGCGCTTCAGCGCCTACGCCGTGATCAGCGGCATCCTTTGGGGAATCGCCTACCCGGGTCTGGGATACTTCTTCGCGGCCAGTTGGCGGCAGGTTCAGGTCTGGAGCGGTCGGTTCAGCCTGATTCTTCTTCTGCTGCTGGTACTTCTTGTATTCAACCATCTGTTCTGGCGAAATATCTTTCCGCTGCTGCAACGGTCGGCTGCACGGTTGTTGCGTTCTGCACTCGGTGTTTCAGATCGGCTGACGGAGACAGCCGTCACACGGCAATGGGAGCAGAGCCATCCGCGGCTTTACCGATTCATCTACAACCGTTTTTCCACCCAGCATAGAGCGGGGCTGGCTCTTTCGGTAGGATTTTTTCTAACGCTGACGTTCGCTTCTCTTTTCTTCTGGATCAGTCGTGCGGTCCTGACGCAGACTCCCTTTGCCCGCAGCGACTTGGCCCTCCACAAAATGCTGCAGGATCTGAGGGAGCCTGAAGCCGATCTTTTTTTCCAGGGGATCGTGCAGTTTGGTGGTGTCTCAGCGGTCGTGATCCTTGGCACTTTGTGCCTGTTCTGGCTGCTGATCGGTAAAAAGCGCCTGTTCGCCTTTTTGCTGATTATGGGGCTGGGGTGCGGACAGGCGCTCCTGGTGGTGCTGCAGTGGCTGTTCAAGCGCCCGCCGCTTCAGGAAACGGGCTTCGGCTTCGAAGCTGCGATCTCTGTTTTTCCTAGCGCAGCAGCCTTTAACAGCTTGGTTTTTTATGGGCTTGTCGTTTATTTCCTGCTCGGATCTTTGCGTGCGGCGGAGCACCGTTTTTATCTGGTCTTCGGTGGCAGCTTTTTTGTCCTGGTGATCTCCTTCAGCCCCATTTACCTCGGCATGCAGAGGCTCAGCGATGTTCTGGGCGGTCTGGTCCTGGGCGGATGCTGGCTTGCCGCGCTGATAACCGCAGGGGAAATCGCCGTAAAATCGATCTCCTCTCCCGCCCATACGGACCGTCGCAATACTCTCCGCAACAACCCGAGGCGCCGATTTGCTTTGTTGCTGCTGTCTCTGCTGGCCACCGCGGCAATCATCACTCTGCTGATTGTGCGTCTGGGCTGAAGAAACAGTGACATGTTGTAAAATTTGATTTGATTCAAAGCGTGCGGCTGCATTAGGATGCGCGTCTTTACAATCCTTACTCTGGAGAACGGCTGCCATGACTCTTCGACTTCCTGCAGAATGGGAGGATCAGGACGGCGTGCTGCTGGCCTGGCCTCACGCACAGACCGACTGGGCTCCGATCCTTGATCGCGTCGTCCCCGTTTTCTGCAATCTGGCCCACAGGATCAGCCGCTACGAAAAGGTGTTGATTGTCACCCCGGAACCGGATCAAACCAGGGCCGCCCTGCAAGACACCCCGGTAAGTCTTGATCGAATCGAAATTTTCAAAATCCCGACCAACGACACCTGGACGCGGGATTTCGGGCCCATTACCATATATCGGGACAACCGGCCGGTTCTGCTGGATTTCGGCTTCAACGGCTGGGGCTTGAAATTCCCGAGCAACTTCGATAATCAGGTCACCCGCAATCTGGTACGTGCCGGCACCTTCGGTGAAACCGCGCTGCATACCCCCGGCCTGATTCTCGAGGGGGGCAGCATCGAAAGCGACGGCTGCGGCACCCTGCTCGTCACCAGCGCCTGCCTGCTTGAGCCCAACCGCAATCCTCACCTCGACAGGCGGGGGATAGAGGCCGCTCTAAAGGAAAATCTGGGAGCCGATCATATCCTGTGGCTGGAAAACGGCTACCTTGAAGGCGACGACACTGACTCGCACATTGACACCCTGGCGAGACTCTGCCCGGACGATACCATTGCCTATGTGATGTGTGACGATGAAACAGATCCGCACTATGAGGAGCTGCGCCGCATGGGCGAGGAGTTGGCCGGGCTGCGCACCCGCGACGGCCGCCCGTTCCGCCTCATTCCCCTGCCCTGGCCGCGCCCCTACTTCGACGACGAAGGCCAGCGACTGCCGGCAACCTATGCCAACTTCCTGGTCATCAACAATGCCGTGCTGGTGCCCACCTACAACGACCCGAGAGATGATGAGGCAATGGCGCGCATCGCCGAGGCTTTTGCGGGGCGAGAAATCATCGGTATCGACTGCTCCCCCCTCATCCTTCAGCACGGCTCCCTGCACTGTGTCACCATGCAGCTGCCCAAAGGAGTATTGCCATGACCGCAGCCCGTACTCTGACCGTCGGCATGATACAGCATGCCTGCAGCCTCGACCGTGAAGCCAATATCCGCAAAAGCATCGAGGGGATTCGGGACGCCGCCGCCCAGGGCGCACAACTTATGGTCCTGCAGGAGTTGCATACCGGCCCCTATTTCTGCCAGATCGAGGACACGGACTGCTTCGACCTGGCAGAATCGATTCCGGGACCATCCACCGAGCGGTTCGGCAAGCTGGCACGCGAGCTGGGAGTAGTCATTGTCACCAGCCTGTTCGAGAAAAGGGCACCAGGTCTTTATCACAACACGGTCGTGGTCATTGAAAAGGACGGCTCCATCGCCGGCCGCTACCGCAAAATGCACATCCCTGATGATCCCGGCTACTATGAGAAATTCTACTTCACCCCCGGCGATCTGGGATTCACTCCGATTGACACCTCTGTAGGTCGCCTGGGCGTTCTGGTCTGCTGGGATCAGTGGTACCCTGAAGCGGCCCGCCTGATGGCCCTGGCCGGTGCACAGATGCTGATCTATCCCACTGCGATCGGGTGGGACCCGCGCGACCCGGAGGATGAACAGCAGCGCCAACGGGAAGCCTGGCTGACCATTCAGCGCGCCCACGCCGTGGCTAACGGCCTGCCGGTGATCAGCGTCAACCGGGTCGGATTCGAACCCGACCCGGGCAATCAATCACCGGGCGCTCTCTTCTGGGGAAGCAGCTTTGTCGCGGGCCCCCAGGGCGAGTGGCTGGCGCGGGCAGATAATGGGAAGGAGCAGGTTTTGACGGCAACTGTCGATCTGCAACGCAGCGAGTCGGTGCGCCGCATCTGGCCTTTTCTGCGCGACCGCCGCATCGACGCCTACGGCGATCTGACCCGGCGCTACCGCGACGACTGATGCATTTCAGGGGAGCTGCCGCAACAGTATCCCTCCCCGGTAAAGGAGGTAAAAAGCCGCCATCTGCACCACATGATAAAGGTCGTTGTGGTTGAAATGCCGGTGGAGACTGAAACCGGACTGTTGAATGCCCGCGGCAACCAGTGAAATCACCACACCCAGCGTAATCCAGCGCCCGGCCGCCCGGCCCTGCCGCAACCAGCACCAGGCCTGCAATCCGCCGACGAAAAGCAGCGAGGGCAGATAGTCGAGCACTACATACAAAAAGGCGTCGTGAGATGTCATCCACCAGGCGTAAACCGCCCATTTCACAAACGCCGCCGCCAGTAGAATGCGCCGCACCCGCCCGCGGAACATGCTGCGGATCATAGCGGCCAGAAAACACAGGCTGGCGATTCCCACCGCCTGCACGGTCAGTTTCCACAGCAACGCACTGCCGATTCCGCCCAACAGGTTTGGAAAACCGTGGACGGTCCCCCCGCAGAACGCCGCCACTGCGGAAAAGATAAACACAAGACTCCAGTCACCGATCGCCCGGTCATGGAGTCTTCGCCCCTGCCGCCACAGACGCCCCCCGAGCCACAGCACCCACATCCCGAGCAGATAATCGGTCAACACCGTCATAGGTTCATGTATCAAAACATCGCTCCCTTACTGGCTCACATCCAATCACGAATTGTTCACAAAAACCTGCCATAAAAAGGTCATGGACAAATTACGGCATTTAACGAAATCCTATTGGCTCGATTCCGCCATAAGACTATTTTTCTAATGATAAAAACAAGCCTTTTACTTGGGGGAAAACCTGAAAAAAAAATAATTTTTCAGCAACCCTTTTGCTAAATGGACAGATTTCCGTCAAACCCTTTCGGTTACAAATCAAAAGGTTAATTGCCGGGTGTGATTATTGCAATAATTTCGCATCGCGCGATTTCGAATAAATTACGATCAAATCATCGGACCATTAACTGACTTAAATTTTTCAACATCAATATTTTCCAAAACTGCCACTTTCAGCATCACTGCTATTGCTTTTACAGGTTTCAAGGGAGTCATTCTACATATCTAGATGGGGGCAATCCATGACACAAACACGCTTTATTGCTTTGGCGACGATCGTGCTCATCAGCATATTCATGCTGCCGGCATCGATCCTCGCTGCCCAGCAGGGCTGCTCGCAGTGCCATTCCAACAACAACCACCATGAATCCGACCTGTACTTCGCAGGAGAGTGCGGGCAATGCCACAGCGGCATTACCACCGAAGGGGACTGCGCAAGCTGCCATACATTTGTACCGCAGCAAAACGCACACCACGGCACAACCGAAGCTCTGGCCGGCGATTGCGTGCAATGCCATTCCGGGGTAAAGCAACTCGGTGACTGCCTGGGTTGTCACCAAGGCAGCATCCGCGCCCCGCACCATGAAGCACTGACCACCAACCCGGACCTCAACTGCGTTGCCTGCCACACGCAGATGGACCCAAATATCACCTGCGCCACCTGCCACGGCGACAGCGTGCGGCAGCAGCACCACAGCGTCGCCGCCGAGCAGGGGACCGATTGTGCATCCTGCCACGCCGAGATCGTCCCGACCCCCAACTGCGTCAGCTGCCATGACGACCAGTACTGGGGCGCGGAAATGACCGCGGCAAGCACTCACCATGAAGCCGCTTCAACAACCGGCACGGCATGTGAGAGCTGCCACACCAATGCCCCCCTGCCCTCCAGCTGTGCCGACTGCCACCAGGGTGAAGCCGCTCAGCGCCATCATGATATTGCCTCCGCCACCAGCATGGACTGCGCCAACTGCCACACCGAAATTGCGGTGGATCTCGGCAGCCAGTCCAGTTGTCGGCAGTGCCATACCCCCAGCCAGGAAAATCAGACGTTCCACCACGACCTGGCCATGGCGACTCCGGATCTGAGTTGCGCAACCTGTCACAGCGATGCCGCACCCTCAGCCGGTTGTACCAGTTGCCACGACAGCACTTCCTGGGGCCTCGACGATCAGAGCAACCCGGTCCGCGCCAGTGACCGTCATCACCAGATCGCTGTTGATTCTTCCCTGGACTGCAGCGCTTGTCATACCACGATGGTTTTCGACGCCTCGTGCACAGCATGCCACTCTCCCGGAGAAGCCCGTGACGGCCACCATGCCGGCGACAATTTCGACTGCGCCAGCTGCCACGGAGCCACAGCGTCCGTAGGCACCTGCGAAAACTGTCATGATGCCTCAAGCTGGACCGTAGACCCCCAAAGCGATCATCACGCCAAGATCGAAGAAGGCTTTGACTGCGCCACATGCCATTCCGGCATCGTGCCTAAACCGGAGTGCAGCAGCTGCCACACCGCGAGCTCCTGGAGCACAGGTTCAGCCCAGGCGCAGCATCACGAAGTGGCGGCCGTCGGCAAGAACTGCGCAGACTGTCACACCGGCGGTCTCCCAGGCGAAGGCGGGGTCTGCTCCGACTGCCACCAGGGCGCTGCGGCTCAAACCCACCACGAATTGGCCACCACCAGCGACAAAGCATGCCAGGATTGTCACACCCAGCTGCCTGTCGTCACCAGTTGCGAAAGCTGCCACGACGCCGCCTCCTGGAGCGTGGATGCCCAGACCGACCACCATGCAAGAATCAACCAGGGGGTGGACTGTGCGACCTGCCACTCCAGCATAGTGCCCAAGCCCGAGTGCAGCAGCTGCCATACCCCGGATTTCTGGACCGAGGGCTCAGCCAGAGATCAGCATCATGAAGTTGCCGCAACGGGTAAAAGCTGCGCCGACTGCCACAGCAGCATGCCGCAGAACATCAACTGCGAGAGTTGTCATACATCGAGCAGTTGGCTGGTAGATGCCCGCAGCGACCACCATGATTTTGCGGACACCTCCAATACGGACTGTACCGTCTGCCATACCGCACTCGATCCGGTTGCCGACTGCACCAGCTGCCATCAGGGCGATTCGGCGACGGCTCACCATGTCGAGGTACGCCAGAGCTACCCGGAGTTCGCGGAATGCAACTCCTGTCACAGCGGCATGGTCGAATCAAGCAGCTGTGAATCCTGCCATACCGCCTCAAGTTGGGGTACCGCAGGTTCCTCAGAGCAGGCGCATCATGATTTCGCCAGCGCCAATAATTTTTCCTGCGACTCCTGCCACCCGACCGTTGGAGGAGGTTTTGCCTGCAGTGATTGCCATGCCGGCCAGTGGGATAACACCACCAATCCACACCACGACACGGGGCTGACATACCCTTATGGCTTCTACAGCTGCTTTGACTGCCACCCCGGCTACGACAGCACGGGCCTCATCATGTTCTCCGACGCCGATTGTGAAGCCTGTCACACTACGGTAGTCGGTACCGATGCAATCGTCACGCAACATCATGACACGCAACCGGCGCTCACCGGCGACTGCGCCGCCTGCCACGCCGGCATCGACAGCACTGCCAATGCCACCTTCGACTGCGCAGGCTGTCATGCCGACAAGGCGCGCGATGGCAGTGGCCAGATGCACCATGAATCCCCCGACTACCTGGCCGGGGACTGTGCCAGCTGCCACGGCGCGGTTGACACAACACAACTTGACTGCGTCGCCTGCCATGCGGACAAACCGCGGGACGGTAGTGTGGCCATGCATCATAACACTCAACTTGCCGCAGCTGACAATTGCGCCACTTGCCATACAGGTGTCACCGACAGCACCCTCGACTGTGCGGCCTGTCATCAGGGCAAAACCCGCGACGGCGGGGTTGCCATGCACCACGACAGCGCAGACTACACTCTCGACAACTGCGCGGCCTGCCACAGCGGTGCAGTAGAAGCGGTCGACAACTGCGCCTCCTGTCATGAAGCTGCCGGTGAGCCGGCCATCAATGAGCTGCACCATGCCACTGCCACGGCCACCAGCGGCGATTGTGCCGCATGTCACGAAGGGATTGACGCTGTCGGAGGAGATCTGGACTGCGCGACCTGCCATGCCGCTCAGCCTGTCTTCGACGGCGGCGTGGGCATGCATCACGACTCAGATGCTTACACAGCAGGAAATTGCGCCTCCTGTCATGAGAATGTCACCGCCGGCAATGACTGCTCGGCGTGCCACTCCTCGGATATCGGGCAGACTCACCACACGAGCGACTACGCCCAGACGTCCTCCTGTGTCGATTGCCACACAGGTGCAGATGCTGTCACCAACAACTGCTCCGTTTGCCATGAGGCGGCCGGAGAACCAGCGATCAACACCCTGCATCACAACACGGCCACTGCAACCACCGGCAACTGTGCAGCCTGCCACGAGGGCATCGACTCGGTGGGCGGCGAACTCGACTGCGCCACCTGCCATGCAGGCAAGGCGCTCGACGGCGGTGCAGCCATGCACCATAATACGCCCAATTATCTGGAAGATAACTGCGCAGCCTGTCACACGGTGAAAACCTTCACACAGATGGCTGCCGACAATGATTGCGCAACCTGTCACAGTAGCGGCAATCCGGATCAGATCGCCGACCGTCACCATGCTACGGCACCTGCGCTGGCAAACAACTGCGCGGCTTGCCATAGCGTCAACCAGGACGAACTCGACTGCGCGACCTGTCATGCCGAACAGTCTCTCGATGGCGGCGGGGCCATGCACCACGCCACTCCTACCGCGGTCAATGGCACCTGCACCGATTGCCATAGCGCAGTAACACCCGAGAACATCAACTGCGCAGAATGTCACGCCGCAGTGGCCGAAAAGGACGGCGGCGTTCAAACCCATCATACCACCCTGCTGTATACGGAGGGCGCCTGCCTCACCTGCCACACGGGCGCAGATTCCGCATTGGTTGACTGCTCTGCCTGCCATTTCGGCCCCAACGGCCCGACGGCCGGGGAGCGGCACCATACCAGTGTCTTTGCGCAGACAGCGAGCTGCACCGACTGTCACAGCGCGATTGACGTGACAGGGCTCGCGTGTACGACCTGTCATACGGGTGAGGGCCAGCCGGAGATCGAGCTGCTCCACCATGATATGACCATTTCCGGACAGACGGGGGATTGCGCCACCTGCCATCAGGGGATATCCAGCGACATTGCATGTGCAGAGTGCCACATCTCCGCAGGACAGCCTTCGATCGCCGAATTGCATCATACTTCACAAACCGCTCAGACCGGCCTGTGCAGCGCCTGTCATACCGACACCGCCCCGGCCGATATCATCTGCGCGGATTGCCACGGCGACACCTCCAACCATCATATTCAACCTGAGTTCGATGAGGGCAACTGCACCTTCTGTCACAGCACCATCACCCTGAACGGCGGCACCTGCAGCGACTGCCATGGTGGTAGTGGAGTCACCATTCCGGAGTTGCACCATACCGGACCCTTGACCGATCTCGGCGGCGACTGCTCGGTCTGCCACCAGGCCATCAGCGACCCGAGCACCTGCTCCAACTGCCACTCCGGCAGCCCCCATCACGACACGGACCGCTCGAAACAAGGCAACTGCGCCTATTGCCACACCGTTCCGGACTGGGCGAAGGACCGTCCCAAACAGGCCGCCTGCCGTGAATGCCATGGCGCCTATATGCACGACAAAGGTGGTCCGATTCAGGATTTCGGCGCCTGTGCCGACTGTCATGAAACGGTTCCCTTCCACCCCGCTCCTGACTCCATTCCTGGCTATACCGGATATGGAGCCGGCAAGAAGAAGTTCAATATCTTCTGGTCAATGTATGCCAAAGAAGAAGGCCCAGGGGAAAGACTCAGACCCAACGGGGAGGACATGAACGACGAGGGCGGCCGTAAAATCCGCGCCCAGACCATCTCTCACAACAAAACGCAGATTTCACATAAAGGCCGCACGTATACTGTGCCCTATTTTGATGATCTGCCATCCTCTGGTGACGAGGGCGGCACAGGCGGCAATCTTGATGTCTGCACCTCTTGCCACTGGAATCGAAGCGACCGGGTCGCCTGCGACAATTCCAAGTGGACACGTCACTACAATGAAGGCTGGGTCGACCTTGCTACTTACCAGTTAGCGGAGAGCACTTACATCGGAAGCCTCTGCAGCGCGGGTGATTCCGGTAGCGGCGGTGACAACTACGTCAGCAAAGACGGCACCTTTATCGAGGCGGAGCACTACAACGTCCGCGGAGACAACTTTTCGGTGCGTACCGGTTCCGGCAGCAACGACAAGTACATGCGTGCCGAGACCGATGCCGGTTACCGCGGTCCAAGAGGAAACCCCCTTGAATTCCGGCTAAACTTTACCGAAGCGGGAACCTACTACCTGTGGGTCCGCACTCATGACAACGATAGCAGCAGCAGCGACTCCATGTACTACGGCCTCAACGGCAGCGTCGTCGGTGACATTCAGACCGCGCGCAGGAGCAGTTGGCGCTGGGTCAATAGCTACAGACGTTCGGGACCTGATCCCATCAGGATCTCCATTCCCTCGGCCGGCACTCACACCATCAACTTCTGGAGCCGTGAAACAGGGCTGTACTTCGATGGATTCTATCTGACCAAATCCAGCAGAGACATCCCCGGAGGGGATCGTACGACCATCCCTGACGGCGCCAAGGTCGTCGACCCCACGCGATAACTGAGCCCTACCGATCCTGGCCGGCTTCACGGCGCTGCCTGAAGCCGGCCATTTCCCATTAAACCCTATGACCAAGGGAGGCAAAAATGAAAAAGTACATGAAACCCAGAGTTGTCAGAAGCAGCAACGTTCACCCCTGCTGATATAGCGCAACACATCTGCTTCAACGACAAAAAGGCCAGGATTTTGCATCTGGCCTTTTTGTCTGAGGGGGTTATCCCTTCAAAAGACGAAAGCCCCTGCCGGTAGCGACAAGGGCTTTTTTTAAGATAACCAGTGAGACTGGGCTGGATTACTTCTTATACCCTTCCATCTCATCAAACTGCAGGTACTGATAAATCTCTTTCTCTTTCGGAGCGATCTTTTCCTTGTAGACCGCCATATATTCATCAACGGTCGGGATTTTGCTGATATTGGAAATAACCGCGCCGAGTTCGGCAGAGCCGAGATAAACCTTGGCGCCGTTGCCGATACGGTCGTCGAAATTACGTGTCGACGTGGAGAACATATTGACGCCATCAGGCACGCGGGCCTGATTTCCCATACACAGTGAGCATCCGGGAATTTCAATGCGCGCCCCGACTGCACTGAAGACGGAGAAGAGCGCTTCTTCCTTGAGTTTTGCCTGATCCATGCGGGTCGGCGGACAGATCCAGGTCCGTACCTCGGGATTGAATTTCTGACCGCGCCAGATTTCGGCAGCTGCCCGGAAATGCCCGATATTGGTCATGCAGGAGCCCAGGAACACATCCTGAATCGGTGTACCGGCAACCTCGGACAACAGTTTGACATCGTCCGGGTCATTGGGGCAGGCCAGGATCGGTTCGGTGATTTCCGCCAGGTCGATCTCGATAATTTCGGTGTATTCAGCGTTTTTATCGGCACGAATCAGTTTGGGATTCTTAAGCCATTCCTTGACGTCGTTGATGCGACCGCGCAGCGTATCGGGGTCACGATAACCTTCCTCGATCATCTTCTCCATCAACGCGACATTGGAGCGCAGATACGTCGCAACGGACTCTTCGGAGAGCTGAATGCAACCAGCAGCCGCAGAGCGTTCTGCCGCAGCATCGGTGAGCTCGAAAGCCTGTTCGACGGACAGATCGGGCAACCCTTCCATCTCAAGGATGCGACCGTTGAAAATATTTTTCTTGTTCTTCTTGGGAACCGTCAGCAGACCCTGCTTGATGGCCCAGTAGGGGATAGCGTTGACAACGTCGCGCAGAGTGATGCCGGGGTTGAGCTTGCCTTTGAAGCGGACCAGCACCGATTCAGGCATGTCCAGAGGCATGAAACCCAGAGCACCCGCAAAGGCCACCAGACCGGACCCGGCGGGGAAAGAGATACCGATCGGGAAGCGGGTGTGAGAGTCACCACCCGTCCCGACCGTATCGGGCAGCAGCAGACGATTGAGCCAGCTGTGGATAACGCCGTCCCCGGGACGCAAGGCAACACCTGCACGCTCCGCGATGAAATCAGGTAGCGTCTTGTGCATCTTTACGTCGGCCGGCTTGGGATACGCCGCGGTGTGACAGAAGGACTGCATGAACATCGGTGATTGGAACTTAAGGCAAGCCAGTTCCTTGAGTTCATCTGCCGTCATGGGACCGGTGGTGTCCTGGGAACCGACTGTAGCCATACGAGGCTCGCAGGCCGTCCCGGGCAGAACGCCGGGAAGTCCGCAGGCCTGGCCGACAATCTTCTGTGCCTGGGTATAGCCCTGGTCGGATTTCGGTGTCGGGTTGATCGGCTTGGCAAACACATCGGTCTCATCCAGGCCAAGGTGCTTGCGGGCCTTGTTGGTCAAAGAGCGTCCAATGATCAGCGGGATACGGCCGCCGGCACGATATTCATCGGGCAGCGTGTTGGGCTTGATTTTGAAAGAGGCGATCACGTCACCCTTTTCATTGGTCACCTCGCCCTTTTTGGTATCGATGGTGATCACATCGCCCGTGTTCATCTCAGAGACATCCATCATCAGAGGAAGCGCCCCTGAGTCTTCGGCAGTGTTGAAGAAGATCGGAGCGATAACGCTGCCGACAATCACGCCACCACGACGCTTGTTGGGAACAAAGGGGATATCGTCACCGATATGCCAGAGCACACTGTTGCAGGCGGACTTGCGGGAGGAGCCGGTTCCCACCACATCGCCGACAAAGGCGACCTGGTGACCTTCCTCACGGAACTTGGCGATTGTTTCCAAGCCGCCGGGGAAGCGGGTTTTTCCCATGGCCAGTGCATGCAGGGGGATATCCGGGCGGCTCCATGCGTCGCCTGCCGGGGAGAAGTCATCCGTGTTGATTTCGCCTTCAACCTTGAAAACTTTAACGGTAATTTTTTCCGGGAGTTCGGGCTTGGCTTTAAACCATTCAGCATCCGCCCAGGACTGCAGAACTTTTTTAGCGGCAGCATTGTCCTTGGCAAGAGCAGCCACATCATCAACGGCATCATACACCAGAGTCATTTTGGACAGGGCTCCAGCCGCGGAATCAGCCAACTCGGAATCTTTAAGGGCATCGACAAGATACTGAACATTGTAGCCGCCCATCATGGTGCCGAGAATTTCAACGGCATCAATTTTGGAGATCAACGGGGATGAGGCTTTTCCGGCAATGATGTCGCCAAGAAAGTTCGCCTTAACCTCAGCGGCGGGATCAACGCCGGGGGAGATGCGGTTCTTGAAAAGATTGAGCAGAAAATCTTCCTTGCCGGAAGGCGGAGACTGAAGAAGTTTGCACAGTTCAGCAGTCTGCTCGGGATTCAGGGGCAGAGCAGGAATGCCTTGGGCGTTCCTCTCGGCTTCATGACGTAGATAAGCATCGATCATCACTTTCCTCCTAGGAAATTTGCTGGCTGAAAAAGTCAGCGAATTGCTTTTTTTCCAGCGTTATTTTCCCGGTGTCCGATAGCTGTATTACAAAAACGAAACCAGAAAAAAGACTGGCGAATCAAGGCATCAGACACCAAAAATCCTGCATACTGTATACGATTCACATGGTCTTTGTCAATGTTCCACCCAAACCGGAAGTTTTATTATTATTTCAAGGCGGGGTTCCTTCCCTGTCATATTCTGTCACAGACGTAGAACATAATGTCGCCAAGTTCATCAGGGAGGCATTCATGTTTGAAATCGTCATGTTAGCAGGACTATCCAGCGCAGCCTTTTCACATCTGTTCGGGGAAATCGTCAATGCCCTGCGCCAGCACGGGAAATTAAAAAGCAAACCTTTGCGGAGAAATGTCCATAAATGTGGTGTAAATTCTGATCGGAGCCAAAAGCCTGCGGAGAGCAAAAACCCAAAAAAAGCCCGGAAGCAAACACCTCCGGGCTTATGCAGTAAGAATAAACAGATGGAATCGGATCAGTTGATGAGCGCTTTAACCTTTTCAAAGCCAAGATTGTAAGCTTTTTTGTTCAGTTCAAGAAAGGCTTCGGGCACTTTTGCCAGAACTGCTTTCTCCCCTGATTCACGGGCAACGACATCGGTCAAGGCAATCATAGCGCCGAGGGCCACCACGTTGGCGACGATCTCCCGGCCGATGTCTTCCTTGGCCGTGCGCATGATGGGCATTTTGACAATCTTGAAATCCCCTTTGGGCTCATTCTTCACGAAGTCGGAGTCGAGAAGCAGCAAACCGCCGGGTTTAATGCCGTTGGCGTACTTGTCGGCGGCTTCCTGGGTCATGGCCAGACAGGCGTCGACAACGGTCGCCTTGGGATAATCAATGGGTCCATCGGAAATGATAACTTCCGATTTAGAGGCGCCACCACGGGCCTCAGGGCCGTAGCTCTGAGACTGAACGGCGGACTTTCCCTCAACGATACTGGCGGCTTCCGCCAGGATGATTCCGGCCGTGATCAGACCTTGACCACCGGCGCCGGAAAACCGAATTTCATAACGTTCTGCCATGTTTCAATTCTCCTTTTGCAGGCGATCAGGACGCTTTGCCCTGGGCACGCTCAATGACGTTCTGGTACTGCTCGCAGTATTCCGGCTTGTCTTCCTTATACAGAACACCCGTCAGAATTTTACCTTCGAGCTGTTCAGCCGTCATTTTCGAAGCGGCCTGGACCGGTACCGCCATATCCTTGAGACGCTTCATCATATCGACGACGGAGCGAAACTTGTTGCGGCGGCCATAGGTCGTGGGGCAGTCATCAAGCACTTCGATGATTGCCATTCCCTTATGCTTGATCCCCTCCGCAATCAGCTTGTCAATCTGGGTTGCATGAAATGCAGTGGTGCGAGCCACATAGGTTGCACCGGCGCCAATGGCCAGTTTACTAATATCAAACACAGGGTCGGGATTGCCATAGGGTGTAGTGGATGCCAGGTGCCCCGTAGGGGTGCAGGGGGAGAACTGACCACCGGTCATGCCGTAGATATAGTTGTTCATGATGACATAGGTCATGTCGATATTGCGACGGCAGGCATGGATGAAATGATTGCCTCCTATGGCCGTACCGTCGCCATCACCGCCGCAGCAGATCACAGTCATCTCGGGATTTGCCATCTTAACTCCGGTAGCGAAGGCAGCTGCACGACCATGGGCAGTATGCAGAGTACAGGCATCGAGATAACCGGGCAGACGGCTGGCGCAGCCGATACCTGAGACGATGGAAGTCATCTTCCGGTCGAGATTGCAGGTATCCATGGCCCGGATCAAGCCTTTCATGACAATACCGTGACCGCAGCCGGGGCACCAGATATGAGGCAGTTTACCCGGCCGGATGGATTTTTCGTAATCGTAAGCCATTTTTAAAGAACCTCCTTCACCTTGGCCATAATCTCGCCGGGATTGAGCGGCTCACCGTCAACCCGGTGAACGCCGGCAATTTTACATTTGCCTTGGGATACCCGCTCAACCTCATAAATCATCTGGCCAAGGTTCATTTCGGGGACCACAATCGCCTTAACCTGCTCGGCCAATTCAAGTGTGCGTTTTTCCGGGAAAGGCCACAGGGTGATAGGACGGAAAAGGCCGGCCTTGACACCCTGGCTGCGCAGTTCGTTGACAGCGTAACGGGCGGAACGGGAAGTAGAGCCATAAGCCCACAGAATCACTTCTGCGTCTTCGGTCATATACTCTTCGTTTTTCTCAATATCCGCGGCGTTGTCCATGACCTTGTCGACCTGGCGACGCTCCTCGGCATCAACCAGCTCGGCCTTGGTGGTAGGGAAGCCGTCAGCAGCCTTGTTGAGGCCCGTTACATGGAATTTGTATCCCGACCCGAAAGCTGCCAGGGGAGGAACCTGCCCCTTGGTCGCGTCATAGGGCTTGTAATCCTCAGGAGAAACGTCAGGAGCCTGACGATCGATGACTTCAAGCTCACCCGGCTCGGGGAATTCAACCCGCTCGCGCATGTGGCCGACAATCTCATCGTAAAGGACCTGAACAGGCATCCGGTATTTTTCGGCCAGGTTGAAGGCACGAACCGTTTCGCTGTAAATCTCCTGGCAGGAAGCGGGAACAACCGCAATCGCAGCGTGGTCGCCGTGGGTGCCCCAACGGGCCTGCATGACGTCGGATTGGCCGGGCCCGGTCGGCATACCGGTCGAAGGACCGCCGCGCATAACATTAATAATAACGCAGGGCGTTTCGGCAATGCAGGCATAGCCGATCAATTCCTGCTTAAGGGAGACGCCGGGGCCCGATGTCGCAGTAATAGCCTTGGCACCCGTCAGGGAAGCACCAATCACTGCCGCCATGGCGCCGATTTCGTCTTCCATCTGAATGAATTTCCCTCCAACTTTGGGCAGTTCAACGGACAGAACTTCCGCAACTTCCGTGGAGGGCGTGATGGGGTAACCAGCGAAAAATTTAGCGCCGGCATAAACTGCACCGTGCGCACACGCTTCGTTCCCCTGGAGAAGAGCAACTTTCTTAGCCACGTTATCCTTCCTCCTATAACGGTTTAGGCGATTTTCTCGACCTTGATGGCAAAATCAGGGCAGCGCAATTCGCACTGCATACAAGCGATGCAAGCTTCAGGCTTGGCCGCTTTGACCGTAAAAAGATCCATTTCGAGGACCTGGGTGGGGCAGAACTCTACGCAGATATTGCACCCCTTGCAGTACCTCTCAATGATTTCCACTTTTCCTTTGGCGCTCATTACCTGTCGTCTCCTTTTTTGTGATAACCGTCCGAATTAGGTTTTCTCAAAACGGCGGAATGTTACCACAAGCAGTTCATTCAAGCCAGATTTTTTTGTATACGAATACCAATATCCAATTTTATTTTCGGAAGACTCGCAAAATCATGCCGAATATAAGGAAATCTCAATAGCCAGAAATCAAAATGGCTACGAAGGAGATAGGAAATCGGCAAAAATCCGGGAATATCAATCCGGGGGGGCCTTCCTTGAAAGGTGTATTTCCCCAATGCTTAAAAAAAAGAAAATAAGGGCAATGTTGCCATTGCCCTTTAATGGTCATGACATTGGATAGGTATCAAAAAAGCTTACATTTTCATGCTGCCGACAAGTTCTTTAACGGCATTGACTGAATTGTCGAACATTGCCTGCTCTTCATCATTGAGCTTGAACTCGATGATTTTTTCAACGCCGTTAGCGCCGAGGACGCAGGGAACGCCTACATAGTAGTTGTCAACACCATATTCTCCCTTGAGCAGGGCACAGGTGGGCAGCACGCGCTTCTGATCTTTAAGAATAGACTCGGCCATGGCGATGGCGGAAGAAGCAGGACTGTAGAAAGCGCTGCCGGTCTTAAGCAGGGCAACAACCTCGCCACCAGCTTTCTTGGTACGCTCAACCATGGCGTCCATAACTTCCTGAGCTTTGGCGGCGCTGCCGTACTTCTGCTCGAGAAGTTCCATCACCGGAATCCCCTTGACGCTGGCATAGCGAACAAGAGGAACCATGGTATCCCCATGACCACCCAGAGTCATTGCTGTCACATCTTTGACTGATACGCCGAGTTCCCAGGCGATAAAAGTTTCGAAACGTGCAGAGTCGAGAACCCCGGCCTGTCCCATAACGCGCTCGGAGGGGAAACCGGTAATTTTCTGACACAGAGTGACCATGGCGTCGAGAGGATTGGAAATGATAATAACGAAGGAGTTGGGAGCATACTGCTTGATGCCCTCAGATACCTGGGTCATGATTTTGGAATTGACCTCGATCAGATCATCGCGGCTCATCCCGGGCTTACGCGGCAGACCGGCGGTCACGATCACCATGTCGGAACCTTCAATATCCTTATAATCGTTGGTCCCTTTAAGCTCGACGTCAAAGCCGTCGACAGGAGAAGCCTCGGCAAGGTCAAGCATCTTGCCCTGAGGCATGCCTTCGACGATATCGAACATGACCACGTCACCCAGTTCCCGCAATGCTGCGAGCTGAGCCAATACGCCACCAATTTGACCACCACCGATCAATGCAATTTTAGGTCTCGCCATTCTCTCTCTCCTTTACACGTGAAATTACGCCCTCCTCCAAATGGAAGGCATGGATATAACAACGTTTCCACTCAGGAAGCTGGACCGCACACTGCGTATACAGTATACAGAAAGCATTTCTCTGTCAAGAACTTTGCTTTGTCGCAGATTTTACTTAAAAATTTGGGCAAAACACTCTTTTACCAACCTGAAAAATATAGCAGGAGGAAAACAAAAAACCCGCCAAGGGGCGGGTTTTTTGTACCTTCGCATTTTTTACATTGCATCTATGATGCTGTTCAGTGTCGGGCTGGGGCGCATTGCCTTGGCAGCCAGAACCGGATCGGGACGGAAGTAACCGCCCACATCCACAGGTTGACCCTGGGCAGCAAGAAGCTCTTCGGCGATCTTGGCTTCATTATCCTCTAACTGCTGAGCAACCTTAGTGAAACGTTCCTTAAGCTCAGCATCCTTGTCCTGGTCGGCCAAAGCGCGCGCCCAGTACATAGTGAGATAGAAGGTACAGCCACGATTATCAATCTCTTTCACCTTACGGGAAGGCAGGCGATTGTTTTCGAGATACTGCCCAACTGCCACATCGAGAGTCTCGGCCAGCACCTTGGCTTTGGCACTCTGATATTTGGCGGCGATCATCTCAAGGGAGGGAACCAATGCGCAATATTCCCCCAGAGAATCCCAGCGGAGATGCCCCTCTTTGAGGAACTGCTGTACATGTTTGGGAGCCGACCCTCCTGCACCAGTTTCAAACAGTCCACCGCCGGCCAGGAGAGGAACAATGGAAAGCATGCGAGCGCTGGTCCCCAGTTCAAGAATGGGGAACAGGTCAGTCAGATAATCACGAAGAACGTTTCCGGTTACCGAGATCGTGTCGAGACCTTTGCGCGAACGTTCGCAGCTGAACTTCATGGCATCGACCGGCTTCATGATGCGGATATCAAGCCCGCTGGTGTCATGATCTTTAAGATAGGTGTTGACCTTCCTGATCATTTCACGGTCGTGGGCACGGTTATCGTCGAGCCAGAAAATGGCCGGAGTACCGGACTCGCGAGCACGCTCAACAGCCAGACGCACCCAGTCTTTGATGGGGATATCTTTGGCCTGGCAGGCGCGAAAAACGTCACCGGGCTCAACCTTCTGCTCAAGCAGCGTTGCACCTGACGCATCGACAATGCGGAAGGTTCCTTTGGCCGGGGCGGTAAAAGTTTTATCGTGAGAACCGTACTCTTCTGCCTTCTGCGCCATCAGGCCAACGTTGGAGACGCTGCCCATCGTTGCGGGATCAAACTGGCCGTTTTTCTGGCAGTCCTCGATCATGGCCTGATACATGGTCGCATAGCAGCGATCGGGGATCATGGCGATGGTGTCCTGCAGCTCATCTTCAGTATTCCACATCTTGCCACCATCCCGCACTACGTTAGGCATGGAAGCATCAACAATGATGTCGTTGGGCACATGAAGGTTGGTAATCCCACGACGGGAATCGACCATGGCGAGAGCCGGACCTTTCTTGTAGCAGGCGTTGATATCAGCCTCGATCTGGGCTTTTTTGTCTGCCGGAAGACGATCGAGCTTCTCCAGAATATCAGCCAGACCGTAATTGGGGCTGGCACCGATTTCCTTGAGCTCAGCGGCATACTTGTCAAGCGCGTCCTTGAAATAAACCTTGACGCAATGTCCGAAGAGAACAGGGTCTGACACCTTCATCATGGTGGCCTTCAGGTGCAGAGAAAGCAGAACGCCTTTCTGCTTGGCCTCATCCATGGTCTTGGCATAGAATTTCTGCAGTTCTGCAACGTCCATGTGGGTCGAGTCGAGAACCTCGCCTGCCTGCAGAGGCAGTTTCTCTTTCATGACGGTCACGTTGCCGTCATCGGCGACAAATTCGATTTTGGCTTCGGTCGCTTTATCGAGAGTCAGGGATGTTTCATTGTCGTAGAAATCACCCTTGTCCATGTGAGCCACACGGCACTGGGAAACTTCAGGCCACGGCTTCATCATTTTGTGGGGATTTTTCTGAGCGAATTTCTTGACCGCGGGGGCCGGCCGGCGATCGGAGTTTCCTTCACGCAGAACCGGGTTGACGGCGCTGCCGAGAACTTTGCCGAAACGTTCCTGCAGCTTTTTTTCCTCATCATTCTGGGGCTCTTCAGGGTAGAGAGGGAGGTCATACCCTTTGGACCGCAACTCCTTGAGCGCTGCCTGCAGCTGAGGAGTGGATGCGCTGATATTGGGCAGTTTGATGATGTTGGCTTCAGGCTTCTTCACCAATTCACCCAACTCGGCGAGATAATCGGGAATTTTCTGGTCATCTTTGAGCTTGTCAGGGAAGTTGGCGAGAATGCGTCCCGACAGGGAGATGTCACGGGTTTCAACTTCAATTCCAGTCCCTTTGGTGAAGGCCCGGAGGACGGGAAGCAGCGCATAAGTTGCCAGCGCAGGCGCTTCGTCAATTTCTGTCCAGATAATTTTTGATGCCATGTCGTCTCTCTCTCCTTGGTTGGTATGCCAATGTTGCAAGTACCGCAAGAGGCTTGACGGCGGGCCGACCGACCCGCGCCCCCTTTGAAATTCAGGCGAAAAACCGGTTACCTTAACCACCTGCAAAGCGGGAACCTTCGCGCCCGGAAAAGAACCAACCCGGTTCGCCGCGAGGCAGGAGACTGGCCTCTCTCCACCGCGTGAACGAATCGACCCTCCGGGACCAAAACGTGTATACAGTATACAAACCCCGATATACTGTCAAGGAAAATCCATGCCGGCAAAAAGGCATGCGAAACCTCTGCAGCACCTGAATTTCAAGAAACGGATCTAACTGGTGGCGGGCGATAAAAGAAGAAAGGGAAGCCCCCTTCTGGCCTTCGCCCCTCTCAGCACAAAGCACAGGAGGGAGCGGAACCAGAAGGCTATTTAATGGAGGAGGGCAACGGCAGAAGCTGCCCAATCGGGAAAATTTCAGACTGGCGTGCCTGCTCACGTGCCTCATCAAGGTCAGCGTCGGTCATATTCCTCGGCACCTCCAGAGTCTGCCCTTCATAGACGCGGCGGGGATCTTTGATCTGATCACGATTTGCTCGATACAGAACGGGCCACAGCAGGGGATCGCCGTAGACTTCCGGGCGGCTAGCAATCAGCCAGAGAGTATCACCTTCCTGCACATCATAGTGGGAAACCTTTTCAGGTTCCGGTTCCGGCGGGGGCTCAGGCGCAGGTTTGGCTTCAGGAGCACGACGGGGCCTGGTTGCGGATTTTGGTGAATCCTGAGAGAGAGAGGCCTCCTGGCGAGCCTCAAGTTGCCTACGACGCTCCGCTGCTTCTTCTTTCGCTTTAAACTCCCTCTCCAACCGATCCTGCTCTTCCTGAGCTGCTTGAATCGCAACGCGGGCGAAGTGTTCGGCAATGGCAAAAGCGGAACGCGCCTGCTCATATTCACCTGCATTGAGATGCGCCTCTCCCCTTTTCAGCGCCTCATAAGCCACTTGATAGTGCTCGGTCGCCAGGTGATCAGCTCCAAGAGAATAAGCCCGGGCGACAATGCGCTGCGCCCCACCAAGCTCTTCGCGAGGGGCTACAGCACACCCCGACACAAGCCCTGTCAGACACAGAGCGACAAGCAAGGAGCGAAAAGGTGAGCAGAACCTATGTCCCCGCGAAAGCATCATCAGCCGTAAATGACTCCTGGAAACAGTTTAACTGCAGAACCTTCAGGTCAAGACGAAAAGTTTTTCGGAGAAAAAACGGGGGCGCCCCGATCCTTGGGAATCACCCCCGCTTTACCGATATCAGACCAAAAAAATGGACTTATTTGGGGCGTACAGCCGAACGGATGGACAACTCGCGCAACTGCTTTTCATCCACCGGGCCCGGAGCTTCGGACATCATGCAGGTCGCTTTCTGCGTCTTCGGGAAAGCAATGACGTCGCGGATGGAGTCCGCACCGGTGAGGATCATAACCAGACGATCCAGGCCGAAGGCGATGCCGCCGTGGGGCGGAGCGCCGTACTGCAACGCTTCAAGCAGGAAACCGAATTTTGTGGCGGCCTCCTCTTCGCCGATTCCCATCAGGTCGAACATGCGACTCTGAACCGCACTGTCGTGAATACGGATACTGCCGCCGCCGATCTCCGAGCCGTTAAGAACCAGGTCGTAAGCCTTGGCGCGCGCCTTGCCGGGATCGCTTTCAAGCAGCGGGACATCCTCATCCATCGGCGCGGTAAAGGGGTGATGCACCGCCACGTGGCGACGCGCCTCACCATCCCATTCCAGAAGGGGGAAGTCCGTCACCCAGACGAAACGGTAAGCCTGCTTGTCGATCAAGTCCAACTTGTGGCCAAGATGCCCTCTCAAACGACCGAGAGCCTCATTGGCAATCTGGAATGAATCGGCAACGAAAACCAGCAGATCGCCGGTTTCAGCCTTGAGCGCGTCGTTGATGCTGCCGAGTTCCGTCTCACTGAAAAATTTGGTGATGGGAGATTGCCATCCGTCGGGGTTGACCTTGACCCAGGCCAATCCCTTCGCACCGTAAATTTTAACGAACTCCGTGAGTTCATCAAGCTCCTTGCGGGACATGGAGGCCCCACCCTTGACATTCATGGCCTTGACGATTCCGCCCCACTGCACGGCATCGGCAAAAACCTTGAAGCCGCTTTCACGCACCAGGTCGGAGATTTCGACCAGCTCCATGTCAAACCGCAGGTCGGGATTGTCTACCCCGTACCGTGCAAGAGCTTCCGCATAGGTCATGCGGGCCATGGGCAGCGCAATTTCAGCGCCGATGGTTTCCTTGAAGATGCGGGCGATCATCTCTTCCATGATCCCCATGACATCTTCACGATCGGCAAAACTCATCTCGCAGTCAATCTGAGTGAATTCCGGCTGCCGGTCGGCGCGCAGGTCTTCATCGCGGAAGCATTTAACGATCTGCATATAGCGGTCAAAACCACTGATCATCAGGATCTGCTTGAAAAGCTGAGGTGACTGGGGCAGCGCATAGAACATCCCCTGGTTCACTCGGCTGGGGACCAGATAATCGCGCGCGCCCTCAGGAGTGCTTTTGGTCAGAAAAGGCGTCTCGACTTCCACGAAATCCTGAGAGGCGAGATACTCGCGCGCAATCCGGGTCACCTGGTGGCGCAGGATCAGATTCTGCTGCAGTGCCGGACGCCGCAGGTCGAGATAGCGATACTTCAGGCGGGTGTTTTCCGCGACATCACTGTATTCATCCAGCATAAAGGGAGGAGTCTTGGCGATATTGAGAACACGCAGCTCGCGCACCTCAACTTCCACTTCGCCCGTTTTCATTTTCGGGTTGACCGTCCCCTCGGGACGAGGTGAAACCTGGCCGCGAATGGCGATAACATATTCGCTGCGCACCTTGTCCGCTTTGCTGTGAGCTTCGGGATCACGATCCGGGTCAAGGGCAAGCTGTACAATCCCCTCGCGGTCGCGCAAATCGATAAAAATCAACCCACCGTGGTCACGGCGGCGGTGCACCCAACCCATCATGCAGACATCCTTACCGATGTCCGCCGCAGTCAGCCGGCCGCAGTAGTGCGTTCTTTTCCAGTCGCCAAGAATGTCGTTCAAGAGTGTATCCTCCCTCTTAATGTCTGCGTGACTGTCGATTCAATCGACAGAATTTTAAACTATACAAACGCTCGCCGAAAATCTCAAGCACAGGTGGCGTCAGTTGCGGCAGGGTTCGGGGATGGCACAAAAACCTCTTCAAGCCGCGCCAGTTCGACTTCCCGTTGGGAGCTGTCCGCCATATCGCGCAGTTGCGCGACACCGCGCGTCAGCTCATCTTCACCCAGAATCAGAACAAAACGTGCGCCGAGCTTGTCGGCGCGACGCATCTGTGCCTTGAGACTCTTGGTCTGGTACTCCATTTCGGCGCGGATTCCACGGCGCTGCAGATGGTGCATCCGGTTGAATGCCTCGCGGCGGGCTTTTTCGCCCAGCGCCGCAAGAAACACATCGGGCTTTGTCGCTTCGCAACGGCTGCCTTCGAGCAAGAGGAAAAGCCGCTCCACTCCCATTGCGAAACCGATCCCGGGCAACTCAGGCCCGCCCAGTTGTTTGACCAGGCCGTCGTAGCGCCCACCGGCCGCCACAGCGTTCTGCGCCCCCAGCTGACCGGTCACCAGCTCAAAAGTCGTCTTGGTGTAGTAGTCGAGTCCGCGCACCATCCTCTTGTTAACGGAATAGCTCGTTCCCAATCCGTCAAGGTAGCTCCGCACCGCGCTGAAATGATCGTCACAATCCTTGCACAGGTGATCGAGCATGGCCGGCGCCTCGTGCGTTGCTTCGCGGCATCCGGCCACCTTGCAGTCGAGCACCCGCAGCGGGTTGGTCTGATAGCGCCGGCGGCAATCATCACACAGGGCATCGAGACGTTCCTGTAAAAAAGTGAGCAACTGTTCGCGATAATCCGGGCGGCACACGGGGCAGCCCAGGGAATTAAGCTGCAGATCAAGATCCCGCAACCCGATCTCATCCGCGAAATGACTCAGCATTGCCAGGGTCTGCGCATCGATGGAGGGATGGTCGACCCCGACTGCCTCCACGCCGATCTGATGAAACTGCCGATAGCGCCCCTTCTGAGGCCGTTCGTGACGAAACATGGGCCCCAGGTAGAAAAGCTTGTTAAGCGGATCGCGGGCATAGAGTTTATGCTCGATCAGGGCTCGCATGACCGATGCCGTCCCTTCCGGCCGCAGTGTCAGCGAATTGCCGCCCTTATCCTGAAAAGTGTACATTTCCTTTTCAACGATATCCGTGGTTTCACCGATGGAGCGGCTGAAAAGCTCGGTCTTTTCCACCACCGGCACGCGGATTTCAGAAAAACCATGCAGGGAGAAAACCCGGCGCGCGGCTGCTTCCAGAAATTGCCAGGTTTCAACTTCTCCCGGCAGGATATCGTTCATTCCCTTGATGCCCGTAATACTCACGCTTTATTCACCTCATTGAAATTATCCCGGCCGAGGCTGGGTCCGTGCCTTTTTTACCTTGTCAGGGCATGACCCGTCAATGCGTTATCCCGGATAAGTTGCATTTCTGGTGCAGAAGATCAGGGTGTGAGAGGGAGGGCCGAAGGAGAAATCGCAGGTTGGCGGGCGAAAAGGGCTTTCAAGTGGTGGGAACATCACGGATACAGCGCACCACGTTGCGCTGCGTTTTGCCCCAGTACATGGCGCGGTCAGCAAGGTTGAGAAGATCGAGGCGTTCTTCAGCGTCAGTGGGAAAAACTGCGTAGCCGATGGTGGCAGTCAACCGCACGTCAAAGCCGTCCTCCGCCATGAAGCGATGATCGGCCAGGGTCCGGCGAATCCTTTCCGCGACCACCTCGGCCCCTTGATCCTCGGTTTCTACCAGAAGTGCGGTGAATTCGTCGCCACCGTACCGAAAGAGAATATCCGCATCACGAACGCACTTTCTGAGCAGTTTCGCGGTTTCACAGAGAATCGCACTGCCCACGAGGTGACCGAACTGATCATTGACCACCTTGAAATAATCGAGATCGACGAAGACCAGTGCAAATTCAAGACCGTAGCGACCGGAACGGCTCAACTCCTGATCGAGAGCCACCTGCAGATAGCGATGGTTATAAAGGCCTGTCAGGTCATCGGTGTACATCAACTGCTGTGCCTGCTCGAAACGCCATGCATGATCAAACCCGACTGCGATCTGTTGCAAGAGAAAATCCAATTTTTCATCGGGAGAGAACAACTTCTCCGCGCATAAAACAAGGGCTCCCCGCAGGGCGCCCTGTGCTCGCAGGGGAAAGATCCACAATGTTTTGTCCAGCCCGAATTGACGGGTTGTCTCCGCATCAAGATGAATGAGGCCATCACTACGCGGGATGCAGGGGAAAAGACGATCAACCCAGGTGCGCACCTCCTCGGCCGAAAATCCTACAAGACCATGCAGCTCGCTATGTTCCGCCGCTTCACGCACAACGGCAAAACCATGTGTTGCCCCGGTTTCACGCAAGCAGAGATCGACCGCCTGCCCCAGAAAACGATCCCGTTCAAGAATTCCGACGAGGGAATTTGTCTCCTGCAGCCAGGAAATCCGCCGGCTCAACGATGCATTTTCAGCAGCCAGCTTTCTGCTTTCCAGAACACCGCGAATCCGGTGGCGCAACTCTTCCCCCGGAAAAGGCTTGATCAGATAATCGGCAGCGCCATATCTCAGCCCCTCCGCCGCAGATTCCCGCTCCGCGCCTCCCGCCGCCAGCACAACTTCCGGAGCGGGATCAACAGACCGGCACTCATGCAGGAAGGGCCGGAGCCCTCCCTCAAGCGTGCTCAGATCGGCCACGACCAGATCAACCTTTCCCTCCTTTATGCGGTCAAGTGCGGCATGCCCTGATTCGGCTGTTTCGACGGTAAACCCTTCACGCCCCAGCAGGTCGGAAAAAAGCTGCCGGAAGAACAGTTCCCGGTCGACAACCAGAATAGTGGGTGTATCCATGAAATACGACTCCGATTTACAGAAGAACCCTGACGAACCGTCGGGCAATCACACACTACAAAAAAAGAAAGGAATCAGCGTGACCCTGCGATCTGCACATGCCACCCAACAAATATTCCATGCAAAAAACACACCTTAAATGCGTCGAAACTGCCCCCCTTCCCAGATCTCCACGCGCTGAGTCCGGCCATCGGTAGACCAGCGCAGAGTCCCCTGGGTATCGGTCCGCAGCAGGGGGATGCCGCTCGCCCGAAGAACCTCAAGGACTTCAGCGGCGGGCAACCGATACACATTTTCGCGACCGGCAGAGACAAAAGCCATTTCAGGCTGCACATGATCGATCAGTTTCCCGGGCGATGATCCGGCACTGCCGTGATGGGGCATTTTCAACAAGCATACCTCTCCAAGAGGCGGGTGCAACAAAAGTTGTTCAACTCCGGCACGTTCAAGGTCTCCGGTAAGCAGAACCCCCTTCTCATCAAGTTCGGCCTGAATGACCAGGGAGCGGTCATTTTCTGCTTTGAGATGGAGAGGGGGCTGAAAAATATTCAATCTATACGGAGCAAAGCGATCAACAGCCGTCCACCCCGGCTCAAAATGGCGAACCGGGATGCCGCGGCGAGCCAGCACGGCTCCCAAAGGCGAGGCCGACAGGTCCGTGGTAGACGTGGTCCAGAATTGGTCGACTTCAAAATTTTCAAGGATAAAGACCAGCCCTTTGCGGTGGTCGGGATGATCGTGGGTCAGCACTACAGCGTCAAGGCGACGAACCCCTATATGTCCGAGCGCCGGCGCCACAAGTCGCTCACCCACGTCGAAGTTATCGCTGTAAAGCCCACCTCCGTCAACCAGAATGTGGCGCGTGCCTCCAAACGACAACAAAGTCGCGTCCCCCTGACCGACACTGACAGCCGTCACCGTGAGACGTCGCGTATCTCCGGAGGGAAACAGGCTCCACAGAAAAAAAACCAGACAGAGCCCAATTGTGACAATCCGCGCCACCCATCCACAACGGAAACGCAGGGGCAGCATAAGCACGAGCACCACGAGCGCAATGCCCAAGGTCTGCCAGGGGGAGAGAAACAGGCGCCATCCACCGAAGATCGGCCTGGCAATCATCCAGGCGGTAGCATCCTGAACCATGCCGAGAACTGGATGCACCACGGACAGCAACCACTGCGCAGCGGTCGGCCACAAAGGTAAAAACGCCATCGCAACCAATCCAAGAGGCAATGCCAACAGCGCAATAGCCGGAACGGCGACGAAATTAGTCAGCAGACCGGCGGGAGCAAGAAGATGAAAATTGGCAAGTACCAGCGGCAGAGTCGCAAGAGAGGCGACCAGGGTGGTGACCCCCAGCAGACAGAACCACCGTAGACAACGGGGATAATCCCGGCAGAAGCTGGACCATCGTCCGACACAGGCGACAATAGCGGTCACCGCGGCAAAGGAGAGTTGAAAGGACACATCGAAGATCAGCAGCGGCTGGATCAGGAGAAAAATAAAAGCGGCGGCCCAGACCAGATTCAAAGGGCGGGTACGCCAGCCGCTCAACCAAAGTAAAATACCCACAAAGGCCATGAAAAAAGCCCGCAAGGTCGGCAGCGCGCCACCGGTCACCATAACATAGAAAAGCAGCAGCGGAATCAAAGCCAGAGGAAGATAGCGGCGCGGAGGAAAATGTAACAGCAGGCGCTCACTGCGCCGCCACCCCAGCAGAAGAAGGGAATAACCGTAACCAGCCACTAAGCCGAGATGAAGGCCGGAAATGGAGAACAGATGGGAGATGCCGCCACGCGCCAGAGTCTCTCGCTGTGCAGGCAGCAAGCGGCTCTTATCGCCGACCAGCAGCGCCGCAGTCAAGGCAGAGTGGGCATCGTCCTGGCGAAAGATCACGGAAGCCAGATTGAAGCGAAGACGCCTGAAAAAATCAGCGGAGTACCAGGGCACGTCCCGTGGGGCCACCGCCATATCACGAAGGCTTTTCAGGTATCCTGTCACAAAGATTTTGTGCGCGCAGAGGTAACGGGGATAATTGAATTCCCCCGGTGATCCGAAAAGGGCCGGGTGACGCATGCGGGTGCGCAGCCAGACGAGATCGCCGGGTAGAATCTCTCTGTTATCCTCGGGAGATTCTCCGAAAAACAGGCGCATACGCCCATGCACTCTCTGACTCAACCCCTCACGGTCCAGGGACTGGATTTCGAGGTCGACGCGCCCCCGCCCATCGGGATAATGAACCATTTCAAGTATTCTGCCGTGAAAGTTTGCGGCCTCCCCATCTACATGGTGAACAAGATGAGAAGGATCAACGGGCAGGGAAATGGAGGTGGAATAAAAAAGAAGCCCGGCAGCAAAGAAAAAAAGCCCGGCAAATAGCGAGAAAAGCCGGCGGCTCTTGCGCACTGCCCATACCACAAAGGCCAGGGCACCAATAAAACCGATGTGAACGGTTTCCAGCGGCAGATACGGCATCAGGCACAGGCCCGCCGCGTAGGACAATAGCCAGGGAAGTACACCCATGGGAACAGTTAGCGCGACGCACCGACGGACGCCAGCAATGAGAGCAGAAGATCGATCTCGCTGGCATCCGGCTTCCCGTCCATGGCGGACATCCCCGCCAGGCGAGCATAATCGGAAGGGTCGGAATGCAGAGCATGCAATACCAACTTATCGACCCCGTTTCCCGCAGGGAGTTCGATATCGGCATAATGACTGCCACGTTCAAGATAAACTGTGCCAACCTCTTTTTCGGCCAGGAATGAATTAAGCGGTTGGCTCCTGGAGCGTCCTCCGTTAAAACTCAGGGTTGCAGACTCACTCCCCACTCCGGTCAAGGCGACGCGATATACCCCGTCCCGCTCGACACGAAAATGCAGACGTACGCGAGCCGGCGTCGTCCCGGCCCGCAGCCAGGCACCCTCGCTGGGCACCCCCAGGTAGCGGCTGGTTTCAATCTGCGCACCGCCGGGGGAAGATGAGGTCTCGGCCTCAATGCTGATCTTCTGCGGCATGGGAGGCAGGCAGTTTTCCGCAGCCAAAAGCCGAACAGCCGTCACCGCCAGATCAGACCGACTCAAAGGCGCTTGCGGTCGCCAGCCGTTCAGAGGCTCGATCTTCGGCAACGGCGCCGCCCTTAACTCCAGGTAATCAATGGCAGCGCTGGGGGGGAGATCGACAACAATTTCCTGGGGACCGGCTTCAAGAGAAAACGTTCCCAAAGGAACCGTTTCGAATCGATTGCCGGCAGATGCCTCCACCTCCCGTCCTCCGATGCGGATACGGTGGCCGGGCAAACGCAAGGATGCTGTTATGTGGTAGCTTCCGTCACGGGGGAGAAGAAACTGTAAGTGCGCGCGCGTTTCCGTGGCGATCCCGGCCAGCCACCCTTCTCCACTGAAAGGACCGAAGTTTTCAAAAGTTTTGACCGCAACCAGATCCTCGGGCTGATGGGCTTCTTCGGCTTCGACGCGAAAAACGCGCTCTCCCGAGAGAATTTCCTGATAATCACTCTCCTGCGGCTCATCGGGCAACCCGAAAGACCACCCCAGGGCATCGACCAGAGCCACCATCCAGTCACGCTGGGTCAGGGCCTGTACAGACGAGGCCGGCGCAACCAGACAGACCAGACCCAGCAAGACAAAAATCGAAACGACGCGCTTCCCTACCCTCATAAACTTCCCCTCTCATCACCCATTCACCGCATAACTTCTGGAGGATATAGCATAAATCTTTCCGGTTTGAAATGTCGCAGCTTTCTCAACCGCTTCTTTTTCAGATGCGGCCCCGTCTTGATCAAAAAAATGCCGGGTTCGAAAACCCGGCATTCGCGGCCCGCATCAAGAGGGCATAATACATCCATTCAATCGAATCGAGTAACTAATCCAAAACCACCAGCAGGTCATCCTGCTGAACGGAATCACCTTCCTTGAAGAGCACATCGACAACCTTGCCATCCTGCTTGGCCTTGACATTGGTCTCCATCTTCATCGCCTCGGTGGTCAGCAGGGTGTCGCCCGCCTTGACCTCGTCTCCCGCTTTGACCAGCAGCTTGAACACCTTGCCCGGCATGGGCGCACCGACGTGTTTAGTGTTGCCGCGCTCCGCCTTCTGATGCGCGCTCTCATCGCTGACAACGGAGAGGTCCTGCACCGTTACCTGACGGGGCTCGCCGTTAAGTTCAAAGTAGATGTTGCGCGAGCCGTCCTTCTGCAGTCCACCGACCGCATTGAGACGTACGATCAAGGTTTTGCCCGGCTCGATATCGATGTTCAGCTCGTCGCCGATCTCAAGACCGTAGAAAAACACCGGGGTCGGAAGCACAGAGGTGTCGCCGAAATCCTGGCGATGGGCATCGAACTCTTCCCACACCACGGGATAGAGGGCGGCGGAAAGAACATCACGGTCTTTAACGGGATGGTCGACCTTGGCTTCCAGCTCGGTTTTACGGGCCTTGAAGTCAACGGGCTCAAGCAGCTCACCAGGGCGGCAGGTCAGCGGCTTCTCGTCCTTGAGGATGATCTTCTGCAGGTCTTTGGGGAATCCCCCCACCGGTTGACCGATCATGCCTTTGAAGAAGTCCACCACCCCCTGGGGGAAAGTCAGTTCCTCACCCCGCTCATAAACATCCTCAGGTTCGAGATTGTTCTGCACCATGAACATGGCCATGTCGCCGACGATCTTGGACGAGGGAGTGACCTTGATTACATCACCGAACATGTCATTGACTTTGCGATACATCAGCTTGCACTCTTCCCAGCGGTGTCCAAGACCCAGCCCTTCGACCTGAGGCTTGTAATTACTGTACTGGCCGCCGGGAATTTCGTGGAAATAAACCTGGGCGGTGCCGCTGCGCAGTTCGGACTCGAATGGCGCATAATAGGTCCGCACCGTTTCCCAGTAATTGGCCAGTAGCTGCAGACCGTCCTGGTCGAGTTTCGGATCCCAGATGGTGCCTTCAAGAGCCGCCAGCAAAGCATTCATATTGGGCTGCGCCGTCAAGCCGGAGACTGAAGAAAGTGCGGTATCGACAATATCGACGCCCGCCTGGGCCGCCACCAGCAGCATGGCGCCGCCATTGCTGGAGGTGTCGTGGGTATGCAGGTGGATGGGAATGCCGATCTCCTGCTTGAGCGCCTTCACCAGTTTTTCGGCGGCAAAGGGCTTGAGCAGGCCGGCCATATCCTTGATGCCAAGAATGTGGGCGCCCATCTTTTCAAGCTCTTTAGCCAGGTCGACATAATACTTGAGAGGATACTTGTCCCGCTTGAGATCAAGAATGTCACCGGTGTAGCACATCGCCGCTTCGCACACGGCGCCGTTGTCCAGGACGGCATCCATGGCGACACGCATCCCCTTGGTCCAGTTGAGGGAATCGAACACGCGAAAAACGTCGATTCCACCGCGAGTCGCCTCGGCCACGAAATTCTGCACCACATTGTCGGGATAATTGGTGTAGCCCACTGCATTGGAACCCCGCAGCAGCATCTGAAAGAGGACATTGGGGATCTTCTCCCGCAAGCGGTCAAGCCGCTCCCAGGGGTCTTCCTTCAGAAAACGCATGGACACGTCGAAAGTCGCACCGCCCCACATCTCCAGCGAGAACAGCCCGCCGCCAAGCACGCTGGTCGCTTCGGCAATGCGGTCGAGATCAAAGGTGCGGAAGCGGGTCGCCATCAGCGACTGGTGGGCATCGCGCATGGTGGTGTCGGTCAGCAGAAGCTTTTTCTCTTTCATGGCCCATCGGGCCAGCCCCTCGGGACCTTTCTCCCGCAGGATATCGCGAGTCCCGCGCGGCCGCGGCGTATCGTAATGCATCTCCGGCGCTTCTGCTTCGCGCAGGTCGCGGAACCGCAGCGCCCTCTCCTCCGTGATGCCGGGATAGCCGTTGACCACGGTGTGGCCGATGAAACGCAGCAATTTATTGGCGCGGTCTTTCTTGACCCGAATCTGGAACAACTCGGGATGATTGTCGATGAAAGAGGTGTCGCACTTGCCCTCGAGGAAAAGCGGATGCGTGATCACGTTTTCAAGAAAACCGATATTGGTCTTGACTCCGCGGATGCGGAACTCCTGCAGGGCGCGGTCCATGGTGCGCGCAGCATCGGGAAAAGAGCGGCCGAACGCGGTAATCTTGGTCAACATGGAATCGTAATAAGGCGTAATCTGGGCCCCCGCATAGCCTTGTCCGGCATCAAGGCGCACCCCGAAACCAGCCGCCGTCCGGTAGACCTTGATCGTTCCGAAATCCGGGGCGAAACCGTTCTGGGGGTCCTCGGTCGTCACCCGGCACTGGATCGCGTAGCCGCGCAGCTCGATATCTTCCTGGTTCGCGATCCCGATTTCGGGATCGGTCAGCTTGTAGCCCTGTGCCACCTGAATCTGCATCTGCACCAGGTTGCGGGCGGTCACCATTTCCGTGACGGTATGTTCCACCTGAATGCGGGGATTGGTCTCAATGAAATAAAAATCGCCGTTCTGGTCGAGAAGGAACTCCACGGTGCCCGCATTGATGTAATCGACCGCCCGGGCAATCTTCATGGCGGAATCGCAGATTGCATGGCGGGTTTTTTCATCCAAACCCAGCGACGGCGCGATTTCAATAACCTTCTGGTGACGACGCTGTATGGAACAGTCTCTCTCAAAAAAATGAAAGATGTTGCCATGCTGGTCACCGAGAATCTGCACTTCGATATGTTTGGGCTTCTCCAGATATTTCTCCAGGAAAACCGAAGGATTGCCAAAAGCGGCCTTGGCTTCGGAAGCCGCTGATTTGAGTCCTTCAAGCAGTTCCTTCTGGTTGCGGGCCACGCGCATGCCCCTTCCGCCACCGCCTGCTGCAGCCTTGACGATAATCGGATAACCCGACTCCTTGGCAAAAAGGAGAGCCTCCTCCTCTGTTGTCACCGGATCCGCAGTGCCAGGGACTACAGGCACGCCGGCCTCAATGGCCACATGACGCGCGGAAACTTTATCACCAAGGCGTCTTTGAATTTCGGGCGTCGGGCCTATAAAGGCAATGCCCGCCCGCTCACAGGCTTCGGCAAATTCGGCGTTTTCAGACAGGAAGCCGTAGCCGGGATGAATCGCATCGACTTCCTTTTTGCGGGCCAGGTCGATGATCTCGTCAATGGAAAGGTAGGCATCGATCGGCCCCTTCCCCTTGCCGATCAGATAAGCTTCATCAGCCTTGTAGCGATGCAGCGAGATCTTGTCTTCCTCGGAATAGATTGCGACGGTCTTGATCCCCAGTTCCGTGCAGGCACGGAAGATCCGAATTGCAATCTCACCCCGATTGGCGGCCATAATTTTTTTGAATTTTTTTACTGCCATTAAACCTCCTTCAGCCGGCTTCCCCACCAACAACGGTTTCAAGTTGACCCCAAAGTCAAAAACACTTTATGTTTTTAGTAATACTTAAATTTTACAGTGATTTTAAAAGGTTAGGTCGTGCGACACAGGAAATGCAATCTAATCAAAGCCTTTTTTCGGTGTCAAGGTAAAATATTGTTTTAATTCACAAACTATTGAAATTACTGTCGAAAAAATTCTCGTCCTCGCACCATTTCCCACATATCGCACCACGCCGTGCATACCTGAAAAAAGGCGGGCCATAAAGACCCGCCCTTCTCTTTTCACCGCTTGTTCTCAATTCTAAGGATAATGCGTGCCTGCGGGATCGATGTGCCTACTCTTTTTCGGCACCCGACCGCTCAAGAAACGGCGTGAGCAGGTCCATGGGCAGCGGGAAAATAATCGTCGAATTTTTCTCCGCCGATACTTCGGTCAGAGTCTGCAGAAATCTCAGCTGCAGAGCCCCTTTTTCCTTGGAGATGATATGTGCCGCATCGGCCAGCTTCTTCGCCGCTTGAAATTCCCCCTCGGCGTGAATGACCTTGGAGCGCCGCTCCCGCTCGGCCTCGGCCTGACGTGCCATGGCACGCTGCATCTCGACGGGCAGGTCGACATGCTTGATCTCGACATTGCTGATCTTGACCCCCCAGGGATCGGTCTGACGATCGAGAATTTCCTGCAGGTGCAGGTTGATGCGATCGCGTTGAGCCAGCAACTCATCGAGTTCAGACTGGCCAAGGACACTGCGCAGGGAAGTCTGCGCCAGCTGACTGGTGGCGTAAAGATAGTTTTCAATTTCGATCAGCGCCTTGTCGGGGCTGATGACGCGAAAGTAAAGCACCGCGTTGACTTTGATCGAGACATTATCCTTGGTGATCACGTCCTGCGGCGGAACATCCATCGCTACGGTGCGCAGACTGACTTTGACCATGCGATCAATCCCAGGGATGATAAAGCGCAGTCCCGGCCCTTTCACTCCCGAAAAACGGCCGAGACGAAAAACCACGCCACGTTCATACTCGACCAGGACCCGCACCGCACTGGCAATTAATGCCACCAGCAGCGCGAAAACGACGATCCAGAAAACACTGATGGGCAAACCCATGGTCATCAACCTCCACCTGAAAAAGAAAGTATCGTTTCACCACGAAGGGGTCGTAGCTTCCATGACAAGGGTGTCTGGCGCCACGGATGGCGCCAGTCAAACGGCCAGGGATGGCGGAAAGTGTCCCTTGTCATGGGAGCTGCGACACCTTCGCTGCACCGCCAAGTTGAATAGTGACCCAAAAAACATCTTCTATCTGGAACCCGGCTCCACGCGGCGCACGTGCAGGCGCATGTGATCCAGCAACTCCATGACCTCGACAGGCTCCCCTTCCGCGACCGGTTCATCTGCCACCGCGTTCCAATATTCACCATGCACAAAAACCCGCCCCTCCGGCGAGAGCGCCGTCACCGCAGTGCCCTGCTCGCCGACAATTCCCTCTCTTCCCGACACAACCCGGGACATCTGAGTACGCGCAACAAAATAGACAATCAGAATAAAGAAGCTGGTGCTGACCGCAATGGTCGCCACAATGACCGCTCGTGAAATCTGCAGATAAGGCTGTGCGGAATCGATCAGCATGAGAGACCCCAGCGCCATGGACAGAATGCCGCCTACAGTCAACATGCCGTAGGACTGTACTTTGATTTCGAGGATAAACAGGATCAGCGCCGCGACGATCAACAGCACACCGACGTAATTAACCGGCAGCATCTGCAAGCCGAAAAAAGCCAGCAGCAATGCCAGTGCACCGATAGCGCCGGGGAGAATAACGCCAGGTTGGGACAGCTCGAGAAATATCCCGAGAAATCCCAGCATCAACAGCATATAAGCCACATTGGGGTTGCTGATGGTCGTGAGAATTTTCTGTCGCCAGTTCATCTCGATCCGTTCAAGGACGGCATCGGCGGCACTGAAATGCAGCTCTTCTCCTCCCCGAAGGTAAACACGTCCATCGAGAAGACTCAGCATCTCCTGTACGTCTTCCGCAACAAAATCGACAACTCCGAGTTCAAGGGCTTCATGGGCCGGGGTAGAGACTCCTTCGGTGACGATCTGTTCGGCCCAGTCCTGGTTGCGGCCGCGTTGTTCCGCCAGACTCCGCGCGTAGGCAACCGCATCGTTGGTCACCTTTTTCATCATGGCCTCGCCCTGCTCGCCACCACCCGTGGGAGGTGTGAGTGAAACCGGTGTGGCGGCACCAAGATTGGTCCCAGGCGCCATGACGGCAAAATCTGCGGCCAGCGTTATCAACGCGCCGGCGGAAGCCGCTCGCGCACCATGGGGGTAAACATAAACAATTACGGGGATGCGCGAACCGAGAATGGACTGGATGATCTGACGCATGGACGTGTCCAGTCCACCGGGCGTATCAAGCTCCAGCAGAACGGCACGCCGTTCAAGGCGGTTGGCGCGCTCGATCTCGTCCTGAACAAAGCCGGCCACCACCGGGTTGATGACATCAGCGACCGGCAACACAGAAAGGGTGTCCCCTTCACGGCAATGGGCAGCGGACGGGACCAGGCCGGAAATCACCAGGCACATCAGGCCAAGAAGAAATGTAAACCGTTGAAATCGCACCATAGAGAAAGATTAGCCGATGGTCGATGCTTGTCAATCTTCCGCTACCATTCGCGGCGAGGAATTAAATGGGAACGGTCGTACTCTTATCTCCGCGAAATTGTTGCGCTCAATCCAGTCGTCATGGTATGGATATTGGATCGTCAATTTTGTGACGGACATGTGGCGTTGAACCATTGGAGGGAAGGCTACGGCATGAAATCCAGCACACAGATTCTCGTGATCGACGACGAGGCACACAATCGGCAGGCACTCACTCTGCTGCTGTCTCATTCGGGCTATCAGGTTCAGTCAGCCGTCACCGGCGAAGAAGCCCTGGAGATCATGGAGAAAAAACCCTTTGAAATCATCATCACCGACCTGTTTCTGCCCGGCGTGAGCGGCATCGACATCCTGAAACGCGTCAAGGAAGACAGCCCCTACACCAGCGTCATCCTGATTACCGGCAACGCCTCGGCGGAAACTGCAGTTGAAGCCATGAAAGAAGGGGCGTTCGACTATATCACAAAACCCTTCAACTTTGAAAAACTCAAGGTCATCGTTGCCAAGGCGGTGGAAAAAAGCCGCCTCGTGGCCGAAAACCTCTATTTGCGACAACAGCTCAGAGGCAAATACAAATTCGACAATATCATCGGCAACAGCCTGCCGATGCAGCAGGTTTTCTCCCGCCTTGAGCGCATCGTCAACACCGAGTCAACCATTCTCATCCTGGGAGAATCGGGCACCGGCAAAGAGCTGGTCGCCAAAGCGATCCACTACAACAGCCCCCGCAAGGACAAACCCTTCGTAGCGATAAACTGCGGCGCAATCCCCGCCGACCTGCTGGAGAGCGAACTGTTCGGCCATGCCAAGGGGGCATTTACAGGCGCCGTTTCGGAAAAAGCCGGCAAATTCGAAGCGGCTGACAAAGGGACGATCTTTCTGGATGAAATCGGTACCATGCCGATGCACCTGCAGATGAAACTGCTGCGGGTCCTTCAGGAGCAGGAAATCGAGCGTATCGGGACGACCCGCAAGGTCAAACTCAACGTGCGGGTCGTTTCCGCAACCAACGCCGACCTGGAGGATCAGGTCAAAAAGGGGCAGTTTCGCGAAGACCTTTACTATCGCCTCAACGTGATCCCGATCGAGCTTCCGCCGCTCAGAGAACGACGTGAAGACATCGCCCTTCTGGCGCGCAATTTTCTGCAGAAATTCTGCCAGGAAATGGATCGCTCGCTGATGTCGATCTCCCCCGCGGCCATGACGGCGCTGGAGAATTACGCCTGGCCGGGCAATGTGCGCGAGCTGGAAAACCTCATAGAGCGCACGGTGGCGCTGACAGACAGCGAGATCATCGAACCGCAGGACCTGCCCCCCTATATCGGCGAAGCCAGCGGCACGGATTCGGTGCTGGCCAGCGCGCCACGCGTCACCGAGTCCGGCGTCAATATGCCTGAAATCATCGGCAATATTGAACGCACCATGATCCAGGAAGCGCTCGAGCTGAGCAATGGCGTCAAAGCGAGGGCCGCAAACCTGCTCAGCATCAATCGCACAACCCTGGTTGAAAAAATAAAACGCCTGAAAATTGAAACCTGACAACCGCATATCTGCGGCAACAGTAGCGCAGTGACATCACCGCGCCCCTGCATCTCAGGAGTTCGTTCTCGAAAAGATCGCAAGTCATTTATGAATCGTTTTTTTGTTCATGCAAAAACGAAAATATTATGATTTGCAAAGGTCGTTTTCATGGTGTAACAGGTTTTAATACCAACCGGTGACATGGTGAAAAAGAGGGAGGGGACTATGGAATTTTCCGATCAGGACAACCAGGCCTTCTTTGAAGAATTAAGTCAGCTCTATTTTCAGGACCAGGAGCAGTTTGAACTAAGACGCAAGGCGCTCATCGAAGAAACCATTCAGACCTTTCCGGAGGATTTTCAAAAACGCGCTCACGGACTTCAATTCACGATTGAAGCACGACTACAGGCGTATCATGACCCGATCATGCGCATGAACAAGATGGTCGAAATCTTCTGGGAACATTTCGCCAATTTTCAGGAAGTCGTCAACAACCCGGAAAAAGTCATGCGCGAACGCCAGAATGCGCGGAGAGAAGCGGCCGTTCTCCCCTTCCCACGCCCCAGGCATTGAGCAGGCCCCTCAGTCCCGCAGTTCACGCAAGCGGTGCAGGACCTGTTTCATATCCTCCCAGACCTCGCGCTTCATCGCCGGCTTTCGCAACAGAAAGGCGGGGTGAAAAGTCGGCATCAGGGCAATTCCCTCATACTCCCGCCAATGACCGCGCAACCGGCTGATAGGTGCGGAATCACGCAGCAGGGTCTGTACGGCGAAGCGGCCCAGGGCAACAACAACGCGGGGGTTGATCGTAGCCAATTGACGTTTGAGATAAGGCTCGCAGTGCTCGATTTCTTCCGGAAGGGGGTCGCGGTTCCCCGGCGGGCGGCACTTGACGACATTGCAGATATAAACCTGATCGCGATTTAAGCCCATGGCGGACAGAATACGGTCAAGCAGTCTGCCGGCCTCACCGACAAAGGGCTCCCCTTTTTCATCCTCTTCTCGACCCGGCCCTTCCCCGACAAACACAAGTTGCGCCTGAGGGTCTCCAACGCCAAACACCACATTCCGGCGCCGCTTGCTCAAAGGGCAGCGCTGGCAGTTGTGCAATTCAGCAGCGATCTCTTCGAGGGTCTCAGGGCGGCACCCCATCTTCTCATCGTCGGACGGTCGCTCGCCGACCGGACATCGAGGCAACTCGGACGGCGGGTCCTGAACAAAAACCTCATTTACGCCGAGGTGTTCGAAATCCTGCAGCAGACCACGAACCTGAGCGCACAGATCGGCAATTTCTTTTTTATCCGAAGAGGGCATCATCACCTTTACACTCACCGCAGGGTGTTCTATCCTTTTTGTGACGCATCACAATTATTAAGGACCTCATGGTTTCGAAAATATTTCTGGCCGTCGTGTTAGCCATGATTCTGTGGCCCGGGGATGCATATGCCTGGGGCATCGGCATCCACCTGCAACTCGGCAGCCACATCCTCGACAACCTTCAACTCCTGCCGGCGGCACTTCGGGGGCTGCTCGCGGCGCATCCGCATGATTTTCTCTATGGATGCATCAGCGCGGATATCACTCTGGGCAAGAAGTTCACTCACTACCTCAACCACTGCCATTCCTGGCGGCTGGGACGCAAGATTCTTGCAGCCTCCGTCACGGATCGACAGAAGGCCTGCGCTCACGGCTACCTGGCCCACCTGGCGGCCGATACCATTGCGCACTCTTATTTCGTGCCCTTCAAGATGGTGCGCACCTACAATACGCTGATGCTCAAACATGCGTATTGGGAACTGCGCTTCGAGGCCACGGTCGATCCCGAGATCTGGCGCATCGCCCGCAAAATCGCGCGCAAGGATTTCCGCGAAAACGACACCATGATGCGCAGCGTGCTGTCGGATACCATCTTTTCCTTCAATACCAACAAACGCCTCTTCAACTCACTGCTGCTGCTCAACCGTCTGCAACAGTGGCAGAAGGTGCTGCGCTCCATCTCAATCACCTCGAAATACGATCTGCCCGGCGAAAGCCGTGACGAGTACCTGGACCTGGCCAAAGAAGCCACCGAAAGCATCCTGTGCGAGATGGATGGCAGCCCTTACTGGAAGGCCGATCCCACCGGCGAAAGAGCATTGTCCGCCGCGCGCATGGTGCGCAAGAACCTTCATCTTCTCCATATGGACGGCAAACTCGGCGACGAGCAGTCTGAAGAAATCATACTCGGGTTCAAAAACTGTTTCCGCGAGGGGATCACCCGGCCCCGTGAAATCCTCGATCTTCTGTCGAACTGTGAAGCGGTGGAACGCAAGACCGCTTAGCACGCGGAACTCCCCAAGGTTAGCCACGCAACGCAAGAATGCGGTCGAGCAAACGGTGGGCAACCTCATCCTTCGACATCTCCGGCAGGATCTCTTCACTGCCGTCCGGCGCGAGCAGCCGAACCACATTGGTATCGACATCGAAACCGGCGTGCTGCTGGGTGATATCGTTGGCAACGATCAGGTCAAGATTTTTCTCCGTCAGTTTCTTGCGCGCATTTTCCAGCAGGTCACGCGTTTCGGCGGCAAACCCGACCAGAGTGCGATGTCCCTTGCGGCGGCCGAGTTCCGAGAGGATGTCCGGATTTTTCTCCAGTTCAAGATTCAGGGCATCGGTATTGTGTTTTTTCATCTTGTGTTCAGCGCGATGGGCAGGCCGATAATCGGCAACGGCAGCGGCCTTGACGATAATAGTGGCCTCGTCGCACCGGGCCAGCACAGCCTCTTTCATTTCAGCGGCGCTCGTCACGCAGATGCGCTCGACGCCAACGGGCTGCGGCAACGCTGAGGGGCCGCTGACCAGCACCACCTTTGCGCCGCGCAGGCGCGCCGCACGCGCAATGGCGTAGCCCATCTTGCCGGAGGAGTAGTTGCTGATATAACGCACCGGGTCGATCTCCTCCCGAGTTGGGCCCGCGGTGACCAGCACCGTCTCTCCCGCCAGATCATTGGGCAGCGTCAGCCCAATGGTCTCCTCGAAGATCTCCGCCGGATCCGCCAGCTTGCCCTTCCCTTCCCAACCGCAGGCCAGAAATCCCTCCACGGGCTGCACGAAATGGTAGCCCAGCTGTTCCAGATCCGCCTGGTTACGTTGATAGATCGGGTTTTCCCACATGTTGACATTCATCGCCGGCGCCAGCAGAACCGGGGCCTTGGTCGCCATGATGGTGGTGGTCAACAGGTCATCGGCAATACCGCCGGCAACTTTACCCACCAGGTTGGCAGTGGCGGGCGCCACCACGAAAACGTCGGCCCGGTCGGCCAGCGAGATGTGCCCCACTTCACGTTCACTGAGCAGGTTGAACATCTCGGTGTGCACCGGGTTGGAGCTCAGGGTCTGCAGCGTCAGAGGGGTTATAAACTCCTGGGCGCCGCGCGTCATGATGACATGCACATCGGCGCCGGCTTTGACGTAGAGCCGGGTCAGCTCGGCCGCTTTATAGGCGGCAATGCCGCCGGTCACACCCAGGACGATCGTCTTGTCATGCAGCATGAAGGATATCCTGTCGTTAGGATGGAGCGATCCTGCAGGAGGCGCTCATCGCAGAAAAGGATTCAGCACTTTCTCCCGACCGATGGTGCTGTCCGGCCCATGTCCGGGATGAACCAGGGTTTCATCCGGCAGCACCAGCAGATTGTCGCGGATGGCGCCAAGCAATTGGTCGAGATCGCCGCCGGGTAGATCGGTGCGGCCGATGGATTGGGCAAACAGGGCATCGCCGGTAAAGACATGGGGCGCCACATACAGTGAAATGCCGCCCGGCGAATGGCCCGGAGTCGCCAACACCGAGATTTCCAGATTTCCAAGCTTCAGGGTCTCTCCCCCTTCGAGCAGGCGGTTCGGCTGCGGCGACGGCTCGGTTTTAAAGCCGAAGGTCGCGGCATGTTCGCCGGCTTTGTCAAAAAGGGGCAGATCATCCCGGTGGAGCAGAAGCTCTGCACCAGTCTGCTCCACCAGATAGCGGTTTCCGCCGATGTGATCGAAATGACCATGGGTATTGATCACCATGCGGACATTGAGTCCCCGGCTCTGCGCCAATTCCAGAATCCGCGCCCCTTCGTCCCCGGGGTCGACGACTGCAGCTTCCAGGGTTTCCGGACAGGCGATGATAAAACAGTTGACCTGCAGCGGCCCGACCGCCAGACGTTCTAGAATCACAAGCTACTCCTTCTCGGAATTTTCAGTGGAAAACAGATCCAGACTTTTGCCGCGCAGCTGCTCGCCCAGAGTGAAGCCTTTATTGGCGCGGCGCCGGGGGCGATCCTCTTTATTGCTTTGCGTGGCGTCTTTCTTCGCGGGCGCAGCCGCAGGTTTAACGGCAGGCTGCGGCGTGGTACGCGCTTGGTCTGTCGATGGCCGGGAGTCAGCCTGATCGGACAGAACTTCATTGGCCGGCGTTGCGTCCTTGAAAAAGTATCGATCATAAAGCCGGTGATAGCTGGTCCAACCGCTCGGATTGTCCGGCTCACGTTCAATATGGGTACGCACGCCGTTGATCTTGGAGTCCAGATCGTCGAGGAAATTCAGGATAACCGCTTCAACCGTCTTGGGCCGTTTGGGGGAACCATACTCGTACTGCCCGTGATGCGACAGAAGCAGATGTTTGAGCAGCACCGCGGTTTTGCGGGGGAACCCTTCAAGGTCACGGATTTTATCTTCGACCAATTCTGTGCCGATGACGATATGGCCGATCAGCTTGCCTTCATCTGTATAGTCGAAGGATCGCGCATAGCACAATTCATCGATTTTGCCCACATCGTGCAGCAGAGCGCCGGTCACCAGCAGATCGCGATTGAGGCCGGGATAGCGCCCGCTGACGTCGTCAACAAGGTCGGCCACCGCCAGGCTGTGTTCCAGCAACCCGCCAAGGTAGACATGGTGCATGGCCTTTGCCGCAGGGGCCATGACAAAACGCCTGAGAAAATCGTCATCGGCCAGGAAGCTCTCCATCAGGCGGCGCAGATGGCTGTCGCCGATGTTTGCAACTTTGTCGCGCAGCCTGGCCTCCATCTCCGCAGGATCACAGTCGGAGGTCGGCAGGTAGTCGCCCAGATCGATACTCGCCTCATCGAGGCGCTCAAGGTCCTGCACGACCAGCTGCATTTTGCCCATGTAGACACTCGCCTTGCCGCGAGCGAAGATGAAATCGTCCTTTTCAAAACGGCTGGAGAATTCATCGACCCGGTCCCAGACCCGTCCTTCGATCTCACCGGTGCGATCCATGAGCTTGAGCGTCATGTAGGGTTTGCCGTTCTTGGCCATCGCCATGATTTTATCGCGCACCAGAAAGGGGCACTCCACCCAGTTACGTTCCTTTACATCCTTGACATAAACCTGCTTCACTCAAATCTCCTGTTGCTGAAATTGGGCAATGATCGCATCGGCGATGCGCAAACCATCAAGAGCGGCACTCATGATGCCGCCGGCGTACCCGGCGCCTTCTCCGCAGGGGTAGAGGCCGGGGTGCGAAACGGATTGGCCGTTCGCATCGCGCAGGATGCGCAAAGGCGCAGACGTCCTGGTTTCGACGCCGACAAGGACCGCCTCGGCAGTGATGAAGCCGCGCATGCGTCGGTCGAAATGCGGCAGCGCCTCTCGCAGGGCGTGAACCACAAATGGCGGCAACACCCCGTCAAGATCCGCCTCAACCACCGCAGGACGGCAGCTCGAGCGCACAGCCCCTCTGCCGCGTCCGAGAAAAGTCATCAGGTTCTGGGCCGGTGCCCGGTAATTTCGGCCGCCGGCCTGAAAAGCAGCCTGCTCCAGTTTCCGCTGAAAGGCAATCCCGCCCAGAGGGCCTGGTTCGGGAAAGTCATCGGGACGCACCGTCACCACAAGGGCACTGTTGGAATAGCCGCCGGCCCGATTCAGATTGCTCATACCGTTGACCACCAGCGCCCCGGGCTCGCTGGAAGCATTGATAACCTCTCCCCCGGGGCACATACAGAAGGAATAGACCCCGCGCCCATCGGACTTGCGGTTGTAGGTCAACGCATAGTCGGCGGCACTCAAGCGGGGATGGGCGGGCACGCCGTACTGGATGCGATTGATGAGCGCAGCCGGATGCTCAACCCTGACTCCCACGGCAAAGGGTTTGGGCTCAAGGGCAACGCCTGCGTCCACAAGCATAGCATAGGTATCGCGGGCACTGTGACCGGGAGCAAGCACCAGGGCGTCACAGGGGAGTATCCTGCCGGAAGCGAGACGTGCCGCACGCACACGCTCCTTTTCGCACTCCATCCCGATGAGCCGGGTACGAAACTGGACTTCAACCCCTTTTTCCTGCAGGGATGCTCGAAAGTTTTTCAGGATCCGCCTCAGCCGGTCGGTCCCTACATGGGGTTTTGCATCGACCAGTATCTGCTCGGGAGCGCCAAGGTCCACCAGTGTTTCGAGGATAAGGCGCATAGCGGGGTGGTTGAGACGGGTGGTCAGTTTGCCGTCGGAAAAGGTTCCCGCGCCACCCTCGCCGAACTGCACATTGCTCTCCGGGTCAAGATGGCCGTCCTGCCAGAACGCGCCGACATGGTGAACCCGCTCTTCCACTGCACATCCGCGCTCCAACAGGGTCACCGGCACCCCGGCACAGGCCAGGCGCCAGGCGGCAAACAGTCCGGCCGGTCCCATGCCCACCACGACGGCCCGCCGTTTTGTATCAAGACGCGGTATGTCCGGGTGTGCACTCGGCTGAACCTCAGCCAGCTTCGCAACGCGGCGGCATTCAAGATCGGCGGCGGTTGCGTCATCCACCGAAAACTCAACGGTATAGACGACAAACAGGGCTGGACGCTTGCGTGCATCCACAGCCCTGCGCGCTATCGTCAGATCGGCAACACGCTCCGTCGGGATGCCGCAAATCCGGGCCGTTTCCAGGCGCAGATGACGCTCATCATCCCGCTCGAGGGGCAGCCGTATGTCGCTGAGTCGCCATCGCCTCAAAATACGACCACTCCGGATTCAGCCATATCGAAATTCACGAGGCAATCACCGGGAACTGGATGTGAAAAGTCGTGCCGTCTCCATTGTGCTTTTCGACATTGATGCGCCCGCCGTAGCCCTTGACAATACGCAGCACGACCGAGAGACCCAGCCCCGTGCCACGCTCCTTGGTGGTAAAAAAGGGATCAAAGATGCAGTAAAGGTTTTCGTCGGGGATCCCGCCCCCCGTATCGGAGATCTTGATGTGAAGGGTATCTTCGGCACTGTACATCGCAACCCGCAGCGTTCCTCTCTCGGGCATCTCGTGCAGCGAATTGACAATAATATTGTTGAATACCTGGGAAATTTCGTGGGGATCGGCGTCAAGCTCCGGGATATCAGGAGAAATCTCCGTCTCCACTCTGATATTCTGCATCTTGATCTGCGGTTCGAATATTTCCAGGCAGTTTTCGATCTGCCGGACCAGGTTTACGCGCTGCAGGGTGACATGGGGCTTTTTGCGCGCGTCGAGCAACTTGACCAGAATCGCATCGATCCGGTCAACCTCACGGATGATTTTATCCGGATACTCTTTAAGGTCGGCGCATTGAGAGACGGATGATTTGAGAATCTGGGCAAACAGGCTGATGGAATTGAGGGGGTTGCGGATTTCATGCGCCATGCCGGCGGAGAGATGTCCAAAAGCGGCGAGCTTCTCCGCCTGGATAATTTCCATCTGGGCTTTTTCCAGTTCGGCGCTTTTCTCCGCGACACGCCGTTCAAGTTCCTGGTTCCACTCCTCGATTTCGCGCAGCAGTCTTTCACGCTCTTCACGCAATTCCTTGTTGTGAAGTTCAATACGGCGAATGCGCAGGACATTTTCAATTCGATCGAGCAGGTCCTGGTTGTTGAACGGCTTGAGGATATAGTCGGAGGCACCGGCCTTCATCAACTCGACGGCGATCTCCTCGCTGCCCTTGCCGGTGAACATGATGACATAGGTGCGGGGGTGCTGCTCCCGGATCTGCTTCAGGGCAGTCATGCCGTCCATGACCGGCATCATGTAATCGAGCAGAACCAGGCTGATCTCTTCGCGAGCCAGAAGCTCAAGGCCCTCTTCGCCGCTTTCGGCCGTAAGAACCTCGAACTCCCGGTTGCGCAGGATCATGGAAGTCAGCTGCAGAATGACCCGCTCGTCATCTACAACAAGAATTTTTTCAGGCGCTTCGCTCAAGGAACCATCCACCGAACGTATTGAAAATCCGGCTGTCAGCATACATTGCGTCCGCGTCGGTTGACAAGGGCAAACCTGAATCAGAAAAGGCAGCCGGAGCTGCCTTTTCTGATTCATTGGTTATATGGTCGGGCCTGTGGCGATCATTCTTCGTTGATACGAATCGTCATGACCGGCACGTTCGATTTACGCACCACTTTTTCAGCCGTGCTACCGAACAGAACATGGTCGAGTCCGGTCCGGCCATGAGTCCCCATGACAATCAGGTCGGCCTGCTGCTCATCGGCTTTCTTGATGATTTCGTCATAGGGAATGCCGGGCAGGATAAACGGCTCATAATTTTTAAAGTCGCCAAGGTGGGTGCGGCAAAACTTTTCCATCATTTTCTGTGCGCCCTGCAGAATCTCTTCCTCAAGCTTCTCAAAAGAGATATGGGGGACATAGAACCCTCTCAAGTCGACAGGCTCGTTGATGACGTGAACCAGCAGAAGGCGCGCGTCATATTTCCTGGCCAGCGAGAAAGCATACTGAAACGCATAATCGGAGCTTTCGGAAAAATCGGTGGCGTACAGAATGTTTTTGAATTCCTTCATGACATTGTCTCCCATGGCCGGAACCAATCGCCCTTGTCAGACACTGGCCTGATTGTTCTGGCTGAAAAGTTTGTTCATGACCGACTTGAGTTCATCAATTTTAACGGGTTTGTTGATATATTCGAAAGCCCCCAGGTTCATGGCTTCCAGGTAAGACTCCACACCGCCGTAGGCGGTGATCATGATGACATTGATGCCGGGATGGCTGCGGTGAAGCTCTCGCAGAAAAACCATGCCGTTCATGCCCGGCATGTGTATATCGCTGATCACCAGACTCACCCGGTGGTCGCGGATATAATCGAGCGCCTCGGCACCGTCGCAGACACTGTCCACATCATAGCCTTCCTGCGACAACAGTCGGCTGAGTCCGATACGGGCGTTTTCTTCATCGTCAACAATAAGAATTTTTCCCATATGCATGTCCAAAAAAACAACTCCCAGAACCTGATTTTCATAACAACATTAAAAACGACCCGAAAATTGTTCGTATCTTCACCGACTGACCCGGCGATTTTGAATTATTTGCAATTCTACCACGGGCCAAAGGCCTGTCAAGCGGACATAAACCTTATTGCGGCCAAAATTAGAAACAATACAAAGAAGACTGTTTTTTTCCTTGACAGCTTTGCGGTAAGACAAAGTCCTTTTGGCTCCAGAAAGAAGAAATTACCCTGAAAGGCGATATTTTATTGCCGTTCCGCGGGGGCACCTTCATCCGCCGAGCCCCAGCAATCGATCAGACTGCCAACCAGTTCACTGCACAAACCAGCCGCCTCGCTTCCCGCTGCAAGCACATCCTCGTGAGACAAGAGCACATCGGCAACGCCGGCCGCATGGTTCGAAATCAAGCTGAGAGCGACAACATCCAGACCGCGATAACAGGCCATAATGGCTTCGGGCACCGTTGACATGGAAACAGCGTGACCACCAAGCATCTCGATCATGCGCACCTCAGCCGGCGTTTCATAGCTGGGCCCCGGCAAAGACGCCAGCACCCCTTGATGCATGCGGATGCCACGGCTTTTCAAACGCTGATTCAACGCAGGATACAAATCCTTTCGGTACAGGCGGCTCAGGTCGATAAACGCATCGGAAAGACCGCGCAAAGGGTTGTCACCGGTCAGGTTGAGATGATCCTCAATGAACAAGAAATCACCGGGTCGAAAATGGGCGGGAACACCACCTGCCGCATTCGTCAACAGCAGACGGGGGCACCCTAGGTCAGCAGCCAGTTCCACCGGCCGCACAACCTCGCAAGCCCGGTACCCCTCATACAGGTGATAGCGTCCCTGAAAAACCAGCAGTCGCCAGCCATTGAAAGTTCCCGCCCACAGACGAGAGCGGTGCCCGGCGACAGAAGCTGCGCCGAATCCGGGAATCTCACAATAGGGGATGGATTGGGCATCCACCAGCCTGTCTACCAGCCCCCCCCACCCGGAACCAAGCACAACGGCCAGGTCGAAAACAGAACCGGCTCGGAGAGCAAATCGCTCTTGAACAAAAGCGGCGGCGAGAGATGAATGCTTGTTTTCAAGACTCATGATGAAAGGCCGAGGAGATGGTTGACCCGTTCGAGAAGAAAGTCAGGTGTGAACGATTTGCCGATAAATTCGTCGGCTCCCGCCTGCTGAGCGGCCTGCTGATCGACCTCTTTGCGGAAAACACCGCTCATGGCAAGAATACGCGTATCGCGCAGAGCGGCACGGGCACGAATGGCCTTCATCAATTCATACCCGTTCATTTCGGGGAGATTCAGATCAAGGATGACCAGATCGGGGCGGAACCGCTCGATGATGCGCAAGCCCTCGGCGCCGTCAGCAGCCTCGTGAAATTCGAAATTGAGAGGAGTCAGCACATCACGAATCAGCTCGCGAAAATAGCGGGCGTCTTCAACGAGCACCACCTTGGGGCGGGTTTTCTGCAGCTCAGGGGCGGTGGTCTTCTGTGAGGCACTGGATTTGGCAGCCAGGTCCGCGGCAACCTGAACCGGGAAGATGTCGTTGCATTTCGGACACCGCACACGGGCTCCGGCCCGGACTTTTTCATCCCTGATTCGATAGCGTGCTCCGCATTGTGGACACCTGAGCTGCATTTATTTCACCTGCCGGGGAGAATCACTCCCCCGTGATTATAAGAATCTTAGAATTATTATCAAAATCAAGCGGTTTATCATCGAGTTCCAGATTTACCGCCTCGGGCTGCTCGACGATGAGTTCGGCCTGCTGCTGTATCCGCCATGCCAGCACAGACCCTTCACGCAGCTCATAATGCTGGCGCGGGCGCTGGTCGATGGCCACCTCGAGTTGTGTCGCGGCGACGGCCCGGATTTTCAGAGCGGCTCCCGGAGCCACCGGAGGCGGAGAGAAGAAGTCAGCGGGGGCGGATGCTGGATCTTCGTTGATGAGTGCCGGCGTCGCGGGGCTAACAATGGAGGGAAGATCCTCCACCGGATTGGTGACTTCCGTCCGAGCCTCACCCTCAGTCTCCGTCACAGTACCAGCATCAGAAGATGGCGGGGATGCTCTATTCTGCACAGGATCCACCGTTCCGGGCGCATCCACCGGCACCTGCGACTCAGGAAGAAGGCCTACGACACCGGGTTTCTGAGTCAGAAAATAACCGATCGCCAACCCAATAAGGATCAGAACCGTGATAAAAAGAAAAAGCAGCAGAGACCGCCGGGGGGAACTGCGTTGAACCGGTTGAACCAGCCCCGTCTCGATACGACGCAGTTCACTGTCGACATCGGCCACGGCAGGGCGCTGCTGCTGATAGACGTCAAGCAGAGTCTCAGAGTCAAGTCCCAAAAACTCACTGTAATTGCGTAGAAAACCTTTGACGTAGGTTTCCGCCGGGAATTCCTCGAAGCGCCCCTCTTCCAGAGCTTCGAGAAAGGCGGTTCGCATGCGGGTCTGCCGCGCGACATCGTCCAGGGACAATTGACGCTCCCTGCGGCGGTTTTTTAATATATCGCCGTAAAATTCGGTTTCACTCATAGCTACGCCAGGGTCAGGGTGATAACAGTCGGATGAATTTAACCGGCTGTTTTTTCACAAAAGCTTCAAATAGTTTTCAGCCTTGCGTGACAATTCCGAATCGGGTCGCAGGGAGATGGCTTTTTCAAAAGCCTCTCGGGCTTTGCCATCCTCCTTGCGTTTCATGTAGGCCAGCCCCAACTGGTAATAAGCCTCAGCATAACCGGTATCAATTCTGGTGGCTTCAAGAAAAGACTCGATCGCAGGCCCCGGCCGGCCCAAGGCCTGATAAGCCCGCCCCATGTGCAGATGGGCTGGCGCATAGCGGCGATTTTTTTCGAGGGACTGCTGGAAATATTCAATAGCTTCCAGAGGCTCCCCCTTCTCCAATAAAGCAGTCCCCGCTCCGGTGAACGCCACCTCCGGCTGTGCAAACAACAAATCTCCGGCGGCAAGACGGAAATATTCTACCGCGTCATCCCAACGCTGCATATCGAGATAAAGCGCCCCGAGATTATTGTAATAGCCCGGATCCCCGCCGGAGAGACGAACGGCCTCGAGGTAATGTTTCTCGGCTTCAGGGTAGGCCTTTTTCAGATGATAGGTCTGCCCCAGGACCTGATGCAGATTGGCATTGCGCGGGTCAAGTTCGACCGCTTTGAGAAATTCACGCAACGCCTCCGTGACGTTGGGCTCGCGCAGATAACTGACTCCCAAGGCGTAATGGGTTTGGGCCGCTTGCCGGTCCTGGTTTGCCGGGGCGCACCCCCACAGCAGCATCAAAGCAACAACCAGGACTATCGTACGCACAAATGGAACCACAAGCATCTCCTTGAAAACCAGGCACCTCAAGCGGCGTCTGAGATATACGAACTTCTCGTTTCTTGTTCAATAAGCGGCAAACAGGCGCCCGAGATTGGCGATCACTCGCTGTCGTCGCGCTTCCATCTCTTTATCGGCAAAAGATCCGCCGGGACCGCTCACCTGCACAGGGTCCGAGGCACCATCCCCCGACGAGATGTCACCGTTTTTTACAGGGGCCGGCATGCCCTGTTTCAAAGGCAGATTGCGCCAAAGCGCATCGCGTTCATTCTCCTCCAGATGATCCCATTCCAGATCAACCATGAGATATCCCATGGCTTCGACGAAGTACAGCGCTTCATCCAGAAGGGAAGCGACCCGGGCTGCGGGGACCGGCCCATCATCATCGAAGTAGAAATAAAGCCGCCCAGCCTCGTGCAATTCCAGCACAACCGCGATACGCGCCGCATCTCCTTCAAAGAAGACGCAGACAAAGGCACCGGCCTTCTGCCCGGGAACTCCGGGCAGAGAAACCTGCACCGGGTTGATTGAGCGATACAGGGTCAACACCTGGTCGGCTTCAACCGCAAGGCTGAGTCTAGTTTCGTCGGGCAGAAACATCATAATCGGCCTTACTCTTCCGAGAGATCCTCGAAATGGGTCAGTTGCTTGAACAACCGAAAACGGCTTCTGATCTCTTCGTACTCCAGTGTCCGCAAACGGTCAAGGCTGAATTTTTCAACGGTGAATGAAGCCATAACGCTGCCGAAAACAATGGCCTGACGCAGATTGGCTTCCGAAAGATCCCCGGTCGCGGCCAGATAGCCCATGAACCCGCCGGCAAAGGTGTCTCCAGCACCGGTTGGATCGAAAACCGACTCCAGCGGGTAGGCCGGCGCGGCAAAAACCGTTTCGTCGCGAAACATGATCACACCGTATTCGCCACGCTTGACCACCAGGGTTCGCGGCCCCATATCGCGGATGATGCGCGCGGCCTTAACCAGGTTGGGTTCCCCGGCGAGCTGACGTGTCTCGGCATCATTGATGACGAGAAGGTCCACATTGGCCAGGGTTTCCACCAGCGCGTCACGCTTGCCTTCGATCCAGAAGTTCATGGTATCGCTGGCCACCAGACGCGGTTTTTTCACCTGCTTGAGTACCTGGAGCTGAAGCTCGGGATCGATATTGGCCAGAAACACGAATTCGGCATCCTCGAAGCCTGAGGGCAGTTCCGGCTTGAAGCTCTCGAAAACGTTCAGGCGGGTATCGAGGGTATGCGCTTCATTGAGATCGTACTCATAGCGACCTTTCCAACGAAAAGTGGATCCAGGGGCCCGCTGCAACCCTGCCAGGTTGATTTGGCGGGATTGCAGAAAATCGACATGCTCGGCAGGGAAGTCCTCTCCAACCACCGCCACCAGGTCGACACCAGTGAAAAAGCTGGCCGCGGTGGAAAAATAGGTGGCCGAGCCGCCCAGAACATCTTCAACCTGACCGAAAGGCGTTTGAACCGAGTCAAACGCGACAGATCCAACAACCAGAATACTCATAAAAACAACCTGTGCAAAAAGATGAAGAGCAGAATTCTCCCCATCAGGAATTAAAATAACGGCCCATAATGGGTTCAAGTTCCTTGCGGGTCTTTTCAGGGATCAGCGCCTTGTCCGTCATAATGGCGTATTGCAGGGCATCGGCGCAACCCCGGGTACACGGCGAAGCATCAAGACGAGAGGCTGACGCCTTGACGATATTTCGCGCCGTCGCCACATTTTTCTGAATGATTGCAATCACCGCCTCGACCGAAACGTCATCATGCCCCTCGTGCCAGCAGTCATAATCCGTCGCCAGAGCAATAGTGGCGTAACAGATCTCAGCTTCGCGAGCCAGGCGAGCCTCAGGGAGATTGGTCATGCCGATGATGTCAACGCCCCAGCTGCGATAAATGCGGGATTCGGCACGGGTGGAGAAATTGGGACCCTCAATGCACAGGTAAGTGCCGCCACGATGTACGTTGGCCCCTACGGATTTAGCGGATTCGCCCAGCACCGCAGCCAGGTCGGCGCAGACAGGGTCAGCGAACTGCACATGGCCGGTCACGCCGTTGCCGAAAAAAGTTGAAGCACGTTTGCCCTGGGTGCGGTCGAAGAACTGGTCGGGGATGACGATATGCCCCGGCTCGATATCTTCCCTCATGCTTCCCACGGCGGAGACAGAGATAATCCGTTCGACCCCCAGGGTCTTCATGCCGTAAATGTTAGCGCGATAATTGACCTCCGACGGCAGAAAGCGATGGCCGCGACCGTGGCGCGGCAGGAAAACCATCTTCACTCCGTCCAGAACACCGGTGATAAACGCATCGGACGGCGGACCGAAGGGAGTCTCGACATGAACCTCGCGCAGATCACTCAACCCTTCCATCTGGTACAGGCCGCTTCCGCCGATGACGCCAATAGTGGGACTGGTCATAAAAACATCCTCCAAAAATTGAATCAATTGTCGACCCCAAAAGGGATCGCAGAGCTGTTGTTGTCAATCCTGGTTGGCAGCTTCTCTCTGCTGCTCCAGCCGGCCCTTGAGCTGACCGCAGGCCGCCGAGATATCGGCTCCCTTGCTGGCCCGCCGGATCGCGACGATATCCCGATCGAGCAGATAGGTCTGAAACGCGCGAACGGCCTTCTCCTCAGGCGGCTTGAACGGTGAACCCTCATAGGCATTGAAAGGGATCAGGTTCACTTTTGCCTTGATGCCATGCAGCAGCTTGACCAGACGCTTTGCATCGGCCTGCGAATCATTGAGCCCCTCCATCAGGATATACTCAAAGGTGATGCGCCCTCGGGGCGGCAGGGGGAATCCACGGCAGGCCGCCATGAGCTGCTCAAGAGGATAGCGCTGATTGACCGGCATTAACCGGTGGCGCAACTCATCTGTGGTGGCATTCAAGGACACCGCCAGGTTGACCCGGATGCGCCGACCCAGTTCCTTCATCTCCGGTATCAGGCCGCAGGTGGAAACGGTGATTTTACGTGGGCTGTAATCGAAGCCCTCATGTGCAAAGAGAATTTTCAGGGCCGTGACAACATTGTCCAGGTTATGCAGCGGCTCCCCCATCCCCATGAACACGATATTGTGAATCGGACCGTCCTTCAAGGCCGCGCAAACCTGGTTAACAATCTCTGAGGAACTCAAATTGCGGGTCAGGCCGAAACTGCCGGTCAGACAGAACCGGCACTGCATGGCGCACCCCACCTGACTTGAGATGCACAGCGTATCGCGTCCGCCTTCCATGGGAATACGAACGCTCTCGACGGTCTGGCCGTCATGAAGGCGCAGCAGATACTTGCAGGTTCCGTCGCTGCTGACATCGGCCGTCTCGACGGGGAGGCTCGAGATGCAGGCGCGGCGTTCCAGCTCTTCCCGAAACGCTTTGGACAAGTCCGTCATCTGCGCAAAGGAGTCGACGCCTTTGCGATAGAGCCAGCCGAAGATCTGGCGCGCGCGGAAGGCCTCCTTCCCCATGCCGGCGAGAAAAGCCGTTAATTGTTCAAGGTCTAAATTTTTGATGTCGACGCGGGTGTCGTCACAGGCCATAAATGTTCACTTTCGTGGGCCGGAAAAAATTCTGCCGCCATTCAGAAACAGCAAAGCCCTTCGGGATTGTACCCAAAGGGCTTTGACTTCACAAGGTCTGACTTTTGGTAACTTCTTATAAATCCTGGATCAGGCCAGCAGCTCGAGACCGGAAAAGAAGTAGGGGATTTCGAAAGCAGCCGTCTCGGGCGCGTCGGAACCATGGGTCGCGTTCTCGCCGATATTGCTGCCGAATTCCTTGCGCAGGGTACCATCAGCGGCTTCAGCCGGGTTTGTGGCGCCCATCAGGTCGCGCCATTTCTTGATGGCGCCCTCGGCTTCCAGCACCATCACCACACAGGGGCCGCTGCTCATGAAGTCGGTCAGCTCACCGAAAAAGGGGCGCTCTTTATGCACATAGTAGAACCCTTCGGCTTCGACCTTGCTCATGTAGAGTTTTTTCAGACCGACAATCTTAAACCCTTCGTCATAGATGCGGGCAATGATCTTGCCGGCATTGCCGGCGGCGAAGGCATCGGGCTTAATGATGGCGAATGTTCTTTCCATTATGGTGACTCCTTTGGTGTCGTGTTATGTCGATGTCGAATGATTCACGCAAAAACGTGGCGTTATTTAGCACTGACCGACACGGATGTCAAGGATTCAGGCGGAAAGACCGACCAGGCCGGAAACGCAAAAAGCCTCCGACTGAGGCTTCGGAGGCTTTTTGCGTTCTACTGACAGATGGTTATACCGCGTCTTAGCAGCCCATCAGCATAGCGCCACCCTTTTTAGGAGCAGATTTGGTTTTTTCCTTGGCTTTTTCTTTCTTCATCAAGGCTTTTTCCTGTTTTTCCTGAGCTTTCTCCTGGGCCGCTTCCTGTTTCTCTGCGGCCTTTTCCTTCTTTTCCAGGGCTTTCTGCTGAGCTGCTTCCTGCTTCTCAGCTGCCTTTTCCTTCATTGCCTGGGCATGCTCGGAAGCCTGATTCTGCACGGCGTTCTCAGGATAAGCCATTGCCGCACCTGCGCTGAACATCAGAACAATTGCCAGTACCATAACCTTTTTCATAATCATCATTCTCCTTTGTGAGATGTTTCGTTCATTTTCCCTGAAAAGGTCGAAAATACAACCGCCATCTATCGTCATGTCGAGCGATGTCGGGTATTTTTCGGAGCTCTTTTTGTTCTCAACTTCTTTGTATGTTCCTATTTCGCAGGCATAATTCCGGTTCGATCAATCCTCTTGAGAACCAGTGTGCGACACATTGCCTTTGGTCAGTGATGCTGCTGCTGAAATCTGTTCCGGCTTGCCGATCACCAGCAGAAGGTCGTTGGAATGGATCTGAATTTCGGCCTCCGGATTGGCAACGATGCCCGATTTGTTCTGCACTGCCAGTACTGTCACCCCGTAACTCTGACGCAGGTCGGTTTCAATAAGAGTTTTCCCGACTAACGGTGAATGGGAAGAAACCCGCAACGAGCTGATCTCCACGCCCGGCAACTGAAGATCGAGCTGATCGACCGCGCCGTGTTCAAGGGAAAGGCTGCGCAGCATCTGATAACCGTCTGCACGTACTTCAGCCACGAATTTTTCGATTTCTTCCTGCGGCACCAGGTATTTTCCGAGAATACGGGTGAAAATCTCCACCGAGGTTTCGAACTCTTCGGGGATGACTTCATTGGCTCCCAGTTCGTAAAGAGTTTTCATTTCAGAGGAATAGCGGGTCCGGGCAATAATATGAACCTTGGGATTCTCCTCCCGGACCACCGACACAACCTGGCGTGTGGCAACCGGGTCCGAGATGGCGATGACCACCACGCGGGCGCAATAAATGCCAAGCGGTTCAAGAACTTCCTCGCGTATCGCATCGCCAAAAAAAATCGGCTCTCCCTTGGCGCGCTCTTCACGCACCGTCTCCGGGTTCATCTCCAGAATAGCGTAATCGATCCCCGCCGCTCGCGCCGCCCGTGCAACGTTGCGTCCGTTGAGACCATAACCGATAATAATGATATGATCGTTGAAGGCGCCCAGCATGCACGGATGGTTGCGCGCCTCCTGTCTGCGCCCTTTGCCCTTTGGGCCTCCCCGCAAGCCCTCAACCAGGGTGGCAAAACGCGGGGCACCGGCAACAATGAAGGGAGTGGCGGCCATGGTCACCACCGCAACCGCCAGAAACATCTGGTAAGTCTGCCCGCTCAGCAGGCCATGATCCACCCCTGTTTTGCTCAGGATAAAGGAGAACTCGCCCACCTGGCTCAACCCCAGCCCCACCAGAATAACCGTGCGCAGTGGAAATCCCAACGACACCGTTGCCACTCCGGCAAGGATCGCCTTCAGCGTCAGGATTCCCATTGCGATCAGAAAAACGGTTCCTGGTTGAGCCAGCAGGAACTTGATATCGAACAGCATACCGATGGAAACGAAAAAAAGACTGGTGAAAATATCGCGAAAGGGCAGTATATTGCTCAAGGCATGATGACTGTATTCGGACTCGCTGATGATCAGGCCCGCCAGGAAGGCCCCGAGGGCGAAGGAGAGGCCGATACTGGAGGTCATCCAGGCAGTCGCCAGGCAGATAATGACGATGGTGAGCAGGAAGAGCTCACGGCTGCGGGTGCGTGCCACCTGATAAAGCAGAACCGGCACCACATAGCGGGCACAGAGATACACCAGAACCACCACGCCCAACCCTTTGGCCACCAGCAGCATCAACGACTCGCCGATGTCGCCAGTGCCGCCTGCCAGCATGGGAGTGATCAGCATCATGGGAACGACGATAATGTCCTGAAAGATCAGAATCGCCAGGGTGGTGCGGCCGTGGGGGGTATCGATCTCGGCGCGCTCCTGCAATAGCTTGAGCACAATCGCGGTACTGCTCAAGGCCATTAGAAAGCCAAGAAAGATGGCCGTTCCGCGATCAGCCCCCAGGCCAACCTCGATAAAATAAACGACCAAAAGTGTCGCGAACACCTGCAGAGAGCCAGCTAAAAGCACTGCCCTCTTGACCCGCAGCAGGTTTTTGAGTGAAAACTCTATGCCGATGGTGAACAGCAGCATCACCACGCCGATTTCGGCCAGCAGTTCAACTTCATGGACGGCTTTGATCAGCCCCAGCCCGTGAGGGCCGGCCACCACGCCGGTCAGCAGAAAGCCGACAATCGAGGGGATACGCAGCGTATGGCATACAAAAAGAACGGCCACCGCCAGACCGAAAATAACCGAGATATCGCCTAAAAGAGGAATTTCCATGTTTTCACCCTGTCAAAATCGTACAGCCCCCTTTTTCCGTCCCTGTGAACGGCGGAGAGCACTGCAAAAAAAATTAATGGTTTTGGTCCTTAACTTTAAAAGTGTCTTGTTTTTATTGTTGATTGTAGGTTGTTCAGTTCTTCTGCCAACCGTGGAGACTTGGGCGTGGCAGCCCCGATTAATGGAAGAGGCCCGACTTGAGGACAAAAAGCCGACGGTCGTCGGCTCCAATCGCGATTACATCCTCGGCAAAGGCGAAAACCTGGTTCATCTCGCCTACCGCTCCGGTATCGGCTATACCAACCTGGTGCGCGCCAATCCTGAGATCGATCCATGGATGCCTGCCGCCGGCCAGCGCATCACACTGCCCACCGCAGCCATCATACCACAGCCTCTGGAACCGGGGATTACCATAAACCTGGCTGAACTGCGCCTCTACCTGATCTGGGAACAGGAGGGACAGAAATATGTGCGGATCTACCCCATCGGCATCGGGCGCGAGGGGCGCGATACCCCCCTTGGGACCTACCGAGTCGCCAATCGCGCTGAAAATCCTTCCTGGACGCCGCCCCCTTCCATCCGCGCCCAGATGCCCGAGTTGCCGCCGGTTGTCGCGCCCGGCAGCGACAACCCTCTGGGCAGCCACTGGATCGGCCTCTCCGATCACAATTTGGGCATCCATGGCACCAATAAGCCGCATGGCGTCGGGCGGCGCATCAGCAGCGGATGCATCCGCCTCTATCCGCGCGATATCCAAGATCTCTATCACCGGGTGAGCGTCGGCCTCCCGGTCAGAATCATCAACGACCCGATCAAACTCGGCATCAAAGACGGACACCTCTACCTGGAGGTTCACTCCCTTGAAGGCATCGAGAAAGAAGCGGCTTTTCGCAGAGTGTGGGATCAGGCCGAAGTGGTCGGGGTTGAGCAGACCATTGATCGAGGCGCGGTGCAGGAGGCCTTACGGCGCGCCGACGGCCTGCCTGCCAGGGTTTCAGTCCCCAGGGAAATCGCAGACGCCAAAGCGCCGCGCTAGGACCTCACGCCGGTAGGAAAATATTTCCTGCAGTTTGGGCGCAACCAGAGCGCGACGAATGGGCTCAGCCAGTCTTCCCAACGGCAGGGCATAATGCACGACATCCTGCATTTCCACCCCCTGATCAACCGCGCGGAAAAGGTGCTGATGATGCCAGAAGCGGTAAGGGCCGAAGCGCTGCTCATCGACGAAAAAACGGGGTTCATCGGCGTGGGTGATCTCAGTGACCCAATCGATCGGAATCCCCATAACAGGCCGGATCCGATAGCTTATCATCATGCCGGCATGCATGTGCTCAGGCAGTTCGCTGGTCACCTGGAAATTGAGCCATGGCGGTGTGATCTCGCTCAGGTTTGCCGGGTCGGAGAAAAACCGCCAGCAGGTTTCGAGTTCAACGGGGAAGGATTGAACATAATGCAGGCAATGCAGTTTCATGACGCACTATCGCCTTGAATCGCATTTTTTTGCGCCTGCTCTGCAATGGCCTTGATCTTCCCGCCAAAAGCGGCCCCGTGCAACGGCGCCACCAGGTACCAGTAAAGAATCCCTGCCAAGCCGCGTGGCATAAAGCGAAGGATCTGCCGCACTTCCGTTTTCCCCTGCCCCGCATCACGAACAGCGTACTCCATTGTTGCAGCGCCGGGCAGTTTCATCTCGGCCAGCAGAAAAAGCCGGGATGGCGGCTCAGCGTCGACGACCCGCCAGAAGTCAATCACATCACCGGGGCGCACTTCATCCACAGTTGGACCGCCGCGTCCTGATCCGATGCCGCCGACCAAGCGGTCTGCAAATCCGCGCAGGCGCCATAGCCAGCCGCTCGACGCTTCAGAATGGAGGGTTGCCCGCCACACCTGCTCAGGCGAAGCTTGAACCGAGATTCGGCGCTGGTCCTCGAACACTGTCCCCCCGGCCCACTGCGGATCGTGCTCCAGGGCCCACTCCACCGGCGGGGTCTGCCCCGCGTCCGTCCAGCGGCTCTCCATGCACCGTTGCGAATTCTCCAGGGCCAGGCGGATGGCGGTGCGGCAGTCGAGCAACTCCTGCGGGATCAGGTCACGAATGCGGTGATCCCGGCACACCACTTCGTTGCGCAGCCCTTCCGCCAGGGGCCGGGCGATGGACGCCGGCACCGGGGTGACCAGGTGAATCCAGTAGGAGCTCAGGCGCGGCGTCAGCACCGGGACGGGAATCACCCAGCGGCGACGCAGCCCGGCTTCTTCGGCATAGATCTCCATCAGGCGCCGATAGGTCACAATTTCGGGCTGACCAATGTCGAAAGTCTCTCCAGAGGCCTCGGGAATCTCAAGGCAGCCGACCAGATAATTGAGGACATTGCGAACGGCAATGGGCTGACAGGGCGTGTCCACCCAGCGAGGTGTGACCATGACTGGCAGGCGATCCACCAGGTAGCGAAGGATCTCAAACGAGGCGCTGCCGGAGCCGATAATCATCGCAGCCCGCAGAACGGTCACTGGGACGGGTCCCTCACGCAGCACCCGGGCCACCTCGGCGCGAGAGCGAAGGTGAGGGCTGAGATTTGAATCCTCATCTCCCAGGCCGCTGAGGTAGATAATCTGTGCCAGCTCTGCATCAGCCGCCGCCTTCGCCATGTTGCCCGCGGCAATACGATCAGCCTGCGCAAAGTCTTTGGCCTGGGGGTTCATGGAATGAACCAGATAATAGGCGGCACGGCACCCCTGGGCAGCCTTCTGCAGGGATTCCAGGTCGAACACATCGGCCTGGACAACTTCGAGGCGTTCATTCCCGGCCCAGGATCTCCCGCGCAATTTTGAAGGGGTGCGGACGGCAACCCGGACGTGGAGGCCTTTTTCGAGCAGGCGCGGCACCAGTCGGCCACCGATATAACCTGTTGCGCCGGTCACCAACACCGGCGCGCAATCGCTCTTCGCCACGCCCATAGGTTCACCTCATCCTGATGACAGACTTAAAAAGCCCCGTTTCCGGGGCTTTTTTTTGAGCTCAAACAGATTTTCGATTATTTCTGCAGGGTCATTTCAAAAGCCTTGGTCGCTTTGTCGGCAGCACTCTTGGCTTCAGACGCGCTGCCTGATGCAGCACGGGCGGAGCGCTCTGCACTTTGAGCCGACTGCTCGGCCTGTTGGGCAGCGGCTTCCGCACGGGAGGCGGCATCCTGTGCCGACTCGTTGGCGGCTTTGGCCTCGCGGGCCGCAGCAATTGCTTCGTTAAACAGGTTCTCATCTTCCGGTTCGATCGCCATATAGGGCGAACAGCCGGCCATTCCCGCAGCAAAAACGCCTGCGACAACCAGGGTTGTAATTTTACGCATAAAATCCTCCTTTGTGTGTTATCGGGGCAAAAGCATGAATTCACAAATGGCACAAGAACCGATCGATCGCCCCATTAATTCACGATGATCACAATTATTCCACAAATTTACAGCACTTCAACAATAAATCCAAAGAAAGAAATATTTCAAGGACCAAAAAAAAATCTCACAGGTCCGGCTGTTTTATTTCCGAAGAAATTCGACGACTTTTCTCAAAGCCTGACCGCGATGGCTGAGGCGGTTTTTCGTTTCCATGGCAAGCTCAGCGAGTGTTTTGCCGTATTCCGGAACCAGAAAGAGGGGATCATAGCCGAAACCGCCCGCGCCCCGTCCCTGTTCGAGAATCAGGCCGTCGAGTCTGCCCTCAAACAGGTTGCACTCCCCCGAAGGGATGCAATGGGCCATGACGCAGCGAAAGGTCGCCCTGCGCGGCGCGGCGACGGTCTTTAATTTTTCCAGCAACCTGCTGTTGTTATCGGCATCGGTGGCGTCAGGCCCGGCAAAACGAGCCGAAAAGATTCCAGGCTTCCCGCCCAGGGCTTCGACCTCGAGCCCTGAATCATCCGCCAGGGCAGGCTGTCCGGTCGCCTGCGCAACGACCTGGGCTTTTTTTCGCGCATTGGCGGCGAAACTGTCGCCGTCCTCGACAATCTCCCCGATGGTTTCAAAGGCGTCGAGCCCCACGACCTCAATCCCCACATCGGACAAGAGATGTCTGATTTCGCGAAGCTTGCCGGAATTTCGGGTGGCAACCACCAGTGTCGAAGTCATAATTTATGCCTCCAGGGCCCGCTGCTGCAGGGAGGTCAGATCTGCACAGCCCTTCATCGCCAGATCCCGCAGAGCATCTAACTCCTCTGCCGTAAAGGGTTCCTCTTCCGCAGTCCCCTGCACTTCAACGAAACGTCCGGAACTGGTGATCACAAAGTTCATGTCGACCTGGGCCTGAAAATCCTCCTGGTAATCGAGATCGAGCAGCGGCACGCCCACCACCACCCCGACACTGACGGCCGCAACGCTTTCTATAATGGGCATGCGCTCGATCAGGCCCTTCTCCAGCAATCCGGACAAGGCATCGTGCAGGGCGACATAAGCACCGGTGATGGAAGCGGTCCGGGTGCCGCCGTCGGCCTGCAATACATCGCAGTCGATCTTGATGGTCCGTTCGCCCAGTCCCTCCAGATCAACCACCGCACGCAGAGAACGACCGATCAACCGTTGGATTTCGTGGGTTCGACCGCCGATCTTGCCCCGTGCCGCCTCCCTAGGACTGCGCGTCTGAGTGGCGCGCGGCAGCATACTGTATTCGGCGGTTACCCAGCCGCGCCCTTCACCACGCATGAACGGGGGCACATTCTCTTCAACGGAGGCATTGCATAAAACACGGGTCTCGCCAAAGGAAACAAGGACGGAACCTTCCGCGTAACGGGTAAAGCCCCTCTCGAAAATGACGGGGCGTAATTGGTCGGGGGTGCGTTCGTAAGAACGTTCAAAATTCAACATCAGGGTGCTTTCTCCTCGGTTTTTCGAATAAAATTCTGCAGGCCGTCATAAAGCGCCTGAGCGATAGTCTCGCGACCGGCATCCGTCACCAGCCGCGCATGATCCTTTGTATTGGTGAGATATCCCAGCTCGACCAGAACGGTAGGGAGGTTGCCGCGCCCGAGAGCCGGCAGCGCGGCCTGGTAAATGCCGCTTGTTTCAATCCCCGCAGCTTCCAGGCTCTGCTGTATATGACGGGCAAGCCGCATGCTGTCCCCGCGCTCCGCATCGATGCGTTCGCCCTCGAATTCCTCCTGCGGTCGCACGATCAGGGCGGCTCCATCGACAGACACATCCCAGGAGGCTTGGGCATGAAGGATAAGCAGAGCATCGACCTCCTCTTTCAGAGCAGGCTCCAGCCGCTGAGCAGGCGTAACCGCGTAATCGCCATCACGGCTGAGATAGACCGGAACCCCCAGCCGCATTTTGGTAATTTTAGCCAACTGCCGAGCGGTCGCGAGTGCCACCTCTTTTTCCTGGACCCCGTCGAGACCGATGGTGCCGGTATCAAAGCCGCCATGGCCGGGGTCGAGCGCAAGGGCCCGAAGCCTGGCCGAGTTGGAGGAAGACGCCTCCCGGCGCAGCAGCATGGCGAACAGCCGGTCCAGAGTCCCAGGCTCCTCCTCTTCAACCTCCTCGCGCGAGGTCAGATTGCGATAGTAGATCGGGGTGCGGATCAGGTCGGGCAGATGACGGGTGACAAACTCTTCAGGCACCCGCAGGCGATTGTCGATAAACCGCGGCTTGCGGTTCAGGGGGCGATAGCTTCCATCAACCTTCACGAACTGGCTGCCCGGGGCGATAACAACGCTGCCGCGCGGACTATCGAAACGGTAAACGTGCTTGACACTGTCCCATTCGCCGCTGCGGTCCACCGCCGCGAGAACATCCTCGATGGCCACGAAAAAGGTCTGATCCTGCCAGTAGACCTCATCAATGACCTTGGGCGACTGCCCTTCAGGCGCCAGTTCCACTACAGCCTGCGCTACGGAGCTGGTCAAAACCGCAAAAAAAAGCAACAGGATCAGTTGGACATACCGCATACACCTCTCCTTCACCTGATCTGCAACGGGATGCGCACTTTCCCCTGTAGGGAGGGGGCATTTGCAGACCAAAGCACAATCTTATACATCAAGGTCCGGAGGAGTGTCAATTTACGTTCAGCAACTCCAGTGCTGACGCATGAAGCGATGACCCGCGCCTGTGCTCAACGCCTCGGCGGGAAATTTGAGGCGTAATGCTGTCCGAATGACCCCAGAGACATCTGCCCCAGGGTGGGCGGAGCTTCTCACGTGCTGTTTTCCCTGATTCAGGGCGTACCTACCCCTTCGCCTGCGGCGATAGGTGTGGTTGACCCTCTTTTATGTCAGCCGTAACTGGAAAGGGGCAGCAATCTGCTCGCGGATCCACGCCTGATTGAGCCACGGACTCGCTATCGTTTCGCGTACCAAGCGGATCAATCCCCGCACCCCGGTCTCCCGAATGATTCTGGCGATCTTTTCCGAATACCTCGCCATGATGTTGAACATGTGCCCCAATTGCATCAGATAATGGAAACCCTTCATCGCGTTCCAATCATGGCTAAAACAGTGCTCGTATTGGTAGCCGTGGTGCTTCTCTACCAGGAAGCCTGTTTCGACCCCCCAGCGCGAGCGTGCGCCCAGATTGCACCGCTCGTGGAGGTTCCATCGGTCGAGGGGCTCACTCGATAGCCAGAGGTGCCGGCTGGTCTTTTCCACCACGTCGCACCCCTGGTTGCCAATCTCTTGCCAGCTCTCCAGACATTCGACGACGTTTACGATCTCCCGCTTCCTGCCGTTCGCCCCGAAGCTGTACTCTATCCTGTTTGCCCATCTGAAACGCTGCTGCCTGCCGCCCCAGGTTTGAAAATGCCGGTTCTTCGGCTCAAGCCGTGCCAGGGCCTGAAATTCCTTCACCGTGCTCGGCAAGGCGTCATCCTTCAGCACGATCATGTACTGCCATTTGTTCCGGCGGCACAGCTCCATGACTGGCCCGTTCGCATAGAGCCCGTCCAGCAACAACATGATCCGCAGCGCCGGAAACGCCTCTTTGAGCCTCGCAGCCAATCGATAAAAAGCTTTCAGCTCGCAGTCCTGCTTGCTCCTGTGCGAATCTCCTTGCGTATGGCACAGGAACTCGCTCATCAAGGGAATGCTCATCCCGCCGGAAAAGGCGAGATTCGCCTGCAGGACATAGACGTAGTACTGCGTCTGCTCCGCGCTCTGCCCTCTATTGAACGTGCGTTGCAGGCATTCTTCGTCCCAAAGCCAGCCGCGCGCCATCTTCTGCGTACCGTCTACCGCAACGGGATAGCAATTATTGACCAAGTATCGGGAAAACTTCTTGTTTCGTATCCACTTCCGGATCAATTCCAGCTGTACCGACGCGATCTGGTCCACCTCGATTTGTGACAATACCCTCTTGAGGGTGTCATGGTGGGGGGTCTCTTCGAGTTCGGGAAACAGGGCCTTCAGGTTCTCCCAGAGCATCGGACGGCTCATTTCCCTGGTCACCTCCCGCGAGGATGCCATCTGCAGCACGAACGACAGAATTCCCAACATCAGCAGCACGGATAGCTTGTGCTTGGTCTTCTTCGCGGTTCTCGGATCCGGTATCGCCGACAATCGCCTCAAAAGCACCGGCAACTGGCCGCGAAACACCTTGAGCTGCTCCCAGGCCGCCTCGTTGCGGGCAAGACCCTCCTCCTCCACGCTTTTATAGCCGCTCTTGCGGTTGGCGATCGTGGCGTGGGAGGCCCTCTTCAACCCCTCTTCTTCCTGCTTGCGTCCGAGTTCCTTCTGCGCGCGTTTTCTCTGCCTTGCCTTCGCCTTGATCTCTTCGCGGTTCGCACGGCGGCTCGCTTTGCCCATGGCGCCACCCCCTGCCTGCTACGAGCAAAGCGCGCCGCGGAAATCTCCCGCAAGCGGCTTCACGAAGATCTTCTTGGGGGTCGTGCTGTAGCTCTTTCCCCTGCGCGCCAGACCTTGGCCGGTCGTCATCCCCAGGTACTGCCAGTTCGCTGCCAGATAACAGGTCCCTGCATAAAGCTCAGGGTCCACGAACGTTTCCAACAGCAGCGGCCGATATCCCCAACGTTTGTGCCAATCGTCCCCGATGCGCCTTGCCGCCTTCCCTAAGGTGTGGCTTGCCAGGTTTTTCACCTGTACCCAGGGAAACACCAGAAAACGGCTGTTGTTGATGACGAACCCCAGGTTCCTCAGTCGCTCATCCTTGCTCCAGCCGATAAAGCGATCCCGCTCCTGCAACGACTTCGCCGCGCCGCAAAACAGCAGACACCCCAAAAGCCCCCTCTCGCTCTCGATGAAGTAGCGTTGGAAACAGCCGATGGGAGGCGTGTACCCCAGGTAGTGATAGCGGCTCACATACTCGTTCCATAGATCGGCCGCATCCTTGCTGTCCGCCCCTGCCAGCCGAACCGGTCCGATCTCTGCGACGCTGCCTTTTACCGCCGTGGTCGCCTCCGTTCTGCGCGTCGGCTTCGGCTGCTTCTTCAGCCCCGCTCCCGGGGCGATGGTCCGCTTCCGCGGAAGCTTCAGCAATCCCTGCTGTTCGAGCTTCTCCAGTAGCTTCAGGCAGGCATCCCTCTTCAAACTCCCCGAAGCGGTGCGCCAATCCAGGTGCTCACAAATGGTAAATGCCAGTTCGAATCGGCTCAATCCTGAACATGTCGAAACCGTTTCCTGAATCGCCTCCACTTCTTCAGGTCCGATGGTTCTCCCGCAGTGAACCAGTTGCTTCCTCTCGTCTCTCATGGCGCAGCCTCCTGGGTGAAATCACAGTCATGCCACGCTACCTTAGCGAAAAGCCGAAGCGTTGTCTAGGGTTGTTTTGCGACAAAATATTTTAGAGTCCCCCCGGAGTAGCGCTGTTTATCGGCGTAGGGAATTTCATGCGTCAGCACTGCAGCAACTCAGATGTTACTCGGGCTGGGGATGGATTGAAATCCCACCAATGTTTCACAATGGTTGGGAGAGCGCTGCAAACGCTCCAGAAGGCGTTGCGTCAGACGTTCTTCCAGATCTCTTAAAGCATCCGGGTCGGCGGGCAGATCCGGCACCTGCCCCCCCGCAATCATGCCGTGACCGCCGGCGGTACCGAAACCTTCGACCACATGGCGCATCACTTCCCCGGCGTTGATCTCCTGAGACTGGGTACGAAAGGAGAGGACGCCGCTGTTTTTGTAAATTCCCAGGCCCAGCACCACATCAATTTCTTCGGCACGCATCAGGAAATCGGCCATTTCGGCGACAATTTCAGGATGGCTTATTTCAAACAGGTTGAACACCAGGACACCTTCGAATATGCGAGCATTGCTGATGGCTTTATTGAATACACGAAAATATTCCAGGGGAACCTTGGATTGAACGATATTGAACAGAATCCGGTTGTTGACCAGCGGAATCAGCTGCAGATAACTCTCCCGGTCAGCCCGGCACCACTCGCGACCCAGGTCCTGGGTTTCGGATTTGATAGCATAAAACAGCGCCGTCGCCAGCTTTGTGCTCATGGATATTTTCTGGGCGAGAAGGTATTCATGCAGGATGGTCGCGGAGGCGCCGTAATCCTCGCGAATGTCGACCCACCGGCAGCAGCGGCTGTTCTCCCGGACCGGGTGATGATCGATGACCAGATGAACCGGCTGATCCTCGGGACAGGAGTTGTTGCCGGTGCCGGGCTGAGTATCGACCATGCACACCACGTTGAAATGATTGAGATCCAGGGAATGAATAGGGGAACTCTTGATTTCCAGTTCCCTGACCATCTGGCGGTTCTCCCCTCGCCCGATCATGCCGCCGAAGGTGATCACCGCGTCCTGTCCGTTCTTGACCAGAAGCAGGTGGCGCAGAGCGGTTGCGGAGGCCAGAGAATCGGGATCGGGATTATCATGGGTGACAATCAGCACCCGCCCTTTTCCCTGGGCCCAACTGATAAACTGTTCAGAAAATTCCCGAGAGTGTGTCAGGTCGAGGGCCATGAACAGTAAGTCTCCTTGAACTGCGTTATGAAAGAAATCAGATCAGTTGAAGATCTGGAGCATCTACCTCGCGGGGGCGCAGCTTCCATGCTGAACAGTTTCGAGATCAGGAATCCTTCCGACCGAGGCGGTCGAAGATCCAGCTTACGGCGCCGCGCGGGGTGACGGCAGGCATCACGCCGGGGATATCGCGCCAGCCTCCCAGGGCGGTTACCGGTCGGCCCAGCTTCAATGCGATGGCGATCTCGGAGAGGGTGCCGTATTCGCCCTCCACCGCCACCAGGGCACGGGCGGTATGGGCAATAATGACATTGCGGGCGTGGCCCAGATCGGTCACGACCGGGAGGCTGACCCAGGGGTTGCCCTGATCGGCCTGGTCGCCGGGTAGAATGCCTATCGTCTGGCCGCCGGCTTCGATGCAGCCGCGGCAGGCTTCTTCCATCACTCCACCCATTCCGCCACACACCAGAACCGCATCGCGCCAGGCGATCAGGCGCCCGATTTCATAGGCCCACTGCCGGGCCTGCTCAGAGGCCTCACCGGCTCCGATCACTCCGATCATAAGTTTCCGTACCGACATGGTCGCGCTCCTGCAAATCGGCCGCCCGCCGCTTGAGCAGCAGGCTGTTGGTCACGACGGTGACACTGGAAAAAGCCATGGCCTGACGTATTCAGCACACCCGCCTTTTGCCCGCCAGCGGCGTTGCTGTGCTGCTTAAATGCTCACCTAACTGATGTATGCTGCGCTTCTGCGCTGCTCGCGCCTTGCTGGAGACCAAAATTCGGGCACGTTGAACAGTTACGGCCAGACCAGCATGAATCCTGGCACAAATCATCCCCTTGAGGCGGGAATCGAGAGCGTCGGGCGGGGTCATGACGTCAGCTGTCCTGTGGATTCACCGGCTTGGGCGCACACCAGTTTTTTGAAAGATGGTTTCTCTCGAATGGGGTCGAAATCGGCATCGATCTGTGCGTCGCTCAGAAAATGCGGTTCCAGGCGCGAGGCCCTGGACAGAGCCCTGACCGCATCAGCAGTCCGTCCCATACGGGCAAAAATGCAGGCGCGGTTATAGTGGGCCAGAGGATAGACATCGGTGCGTTCAAGGATAGCATCAAAGCAGGTCATCGCTTCATCAAGGCGGCCGAGATCCATCAGAACGCTGCCTTTGTTGTTGAGGGTATGAATTGAGTCCGGATCGATCCGCAGGCTTTCCTCTAGCGCACCAAGAGCCGCTTCGCGATTGCCCTGACGTTCGAGCAGCAGTGCCAGGTAAAAGGGAGGCTCGGCGCTGAGAGGTTCGCGCTGTGCCGCCTCTTCGAGTATTTCACGCGCCTCATCGAAACGCTGCAGTTCCATGAGGACATTGCCTTTTTCGAGGAGAGCTTCGAAAAAGGAGGGTTCTGCTTCCAGGGCGGTCTCAAAATCGAAGAGAGCCTCTTCAAAACGCCCGAGGCGCACCAGGGACAGTCCCCGGTTGAAAAAATAGTTGGGATTACCGCGCTCGCGCCCGATGGCACGGTTGTAACAGGCAACCGCCTCCTCATCGCGCCCCAGGCCGGCCAGGGAAAAAGCACGTCCATTGAGGCAGGCAGGGTCATTGGGCTCCATGCCCAAAGCGGCCCGGAAGCATTCCTCGGCCTCGGCGTAGCGCCCCATGCGATTGAGAGCATGCCCCTTGTTGAAATACGCATCTGCGGAATCAGGGCGGCGTTTCAGGGCCTCGTCATACATTTTCAGGGCTTCCGGCGTCTCCCCCAGTTCATCCAGAACATTGCCGAGGTTGACATAAGCTTCAGGAAAATCAGGCTGAAAATTCAACGCCTTACGCAGATGATCCAGCGCCTCGCGATGACGTCCGAGGCGATCGAGCAGCACCCCGTAGTTGTGATGAATGGCTCCGTTTTTCGGATCGAGCCGCAGCGCTTTGCGGTAAATCGCCATCGCCTTGACCTCATCCTGCAGGTTGGTCGCGGCAACGGCGCAGATATTCAAGGCTTCGACATCGAAGGGGTGATCCTCAAGAAACTCCTCGACCAGCTCAAGGGCCTCTTCACTATCCCCCTGATCCAGAGACATCTGGGCCAGCTCCAGACGGTCATCGAATCCTTCCTGGTCAAAAAAATCTTCAAGGTCGTCAAATTCTTCGTTCATGCATGCTCCGGATCGCACGTCCATTTCTCGACGGCATAAAACTGTTGTTATGGTCTCTGCGGCCTCAGACACTGAGTCCGCAAGATGACCTCTTTTATGAAATACGATGAAAGTTTATCCGCTATCATATCAGATTGCGTGGTTTCACGCCAAAAGCCAGTGCAGGGCCGGATCAGGGTCCGGGGCGCGGCCCCGCACCGCCAATAAAAATCAGCAGAACAGCCCCGGCCACCATAGACGAACTGCCGATGGCCATTTCCCGCACGCCCGGCTCATTCCAGAACGGTCGCGAGATATTGAGTCGACTGCCGATCTGGCGGGCCATGCGCGCGCTCTCGGATTGGTAGTCCTCTAATCCCGCCATGAACACATGACCACCGAGAAGGAGGAAAAGGCCCCCACACAGGATCAGAATTATTTTCATGGCACCGCCCTGTCGTCTGAGTGTCCTGCGGGGGCCGCCTGATCAGGCTTGGGCCACAGCCAGGCCAGCAGCGCCGTCAAAAACACGGCGAGCACAAGACGAACCCCCAGCATGACCCAGAAATCCCCCCCGATCACGACAAATATCAAAGTATCCTCGATCACGGCGTGACAGGTTGCCAGAAATAACCCGACCAGAAAAACCTCCCGCCGCGAAAGATTGTTCTGTCGCGCAACGCGAATGATAATGCCGGCCCCATAGGCGATGCCGAGGAAAATCCCGGTGAACAAAGGTGCAGCTGCACTCCGAGAGAGACCCATGCCCTTCATCAGCGGCTCGACCCCCTGCCCCACCCGCCGGAAAAACGACAGGTAACGCGCCAACTCGAAAATCGTGACCAACGGAACGATGATGAGAACAAGCTTCAGCCCCAGTCGGCAGGCCGCCAGCAGACTATCGAGAAACAGCTCAATCATGCCGACAGAACCCGAACCAGGTACATCAGCCAGCCGCAGCACGCAGCCAAGAGGAGTCGACACAGGGTCAGCAGGCCGCCGCGTGCGCCGGTGCTGCTTAAAACACCCCCTTCGACCAGAAGATTATGAGCGATCCCCATCATCAGGCCACACTGCGTAATCTGCCATGAGGTCAACTCAAGGGGAACCAGAATGGCAATCGCCGCATACAGATTGAGAGTAAAAGCAGCGACAAAGGCAAAGGCCGTTTCTCCCGGCAGGCCGAAGGTCGTCATCAGGGGAGCAAAAACGGCCCCCATCCGATCAAGAACGGGGGTCTGTTTCAGCAGATCGACCACCAGGTAAATGGGCACGACCCATTTGGTCAGTTTCAGGCTGGTGCGCCATCCGTCACTCAAACCGGTTTTCAGGCGGGTCGCCACATCGGGGATGGATTCTTCTGTCACGAATGCGTCCTCAACGGGATGGGAATTGTGTCAGTCTTACAGGTGAACGCATGATAACCATCATCCCCACGCTTGTCCACCGCCGGCGGACCGTCATTCAAAGGCTGAAGATACAGTGCGACTCAATGCCCGCGATAGCCGAGGACAACCAGAATACAACTGCCGTCAGCGATCACATTGAGGCCGGCCTTCTCGGCCCGTTCCACCGCAGCGGCACTCTCAGCGCCGGGCTGCATCCAGATGTTCTCGATATGCCCCGCCTCCAGCGCTTTGTCGACAACTTTCTCCGTCACCTGCGGGGGCGTGATGACGGAAATACTTTTAACCTCCGGCGGCAGCTGCGAAACGTCGCTCACGCAAGGCACGCCGGCAATCTCCTTCTCGACCGGATTGACCGGTATCGCCCGCCGGTCGTTCTGCTGATAGCAGCGCAGGACTTTGTATCCGTACTTATGGGGTTTGGATGAAGCGCCCACAACACCAAAAGCCTCAGCTTCGAGAAAACGATTGATCTTTTCCTGAACACTCATAAAAAACCTCCCTGGTTTTTGTGGAATAAAATGCAGGTTAACGGATCGCGGAAAAACCGCCCCCCCCCCCGCGCTTGACTTTGGCATAAGGGGCGGGTAAATTCGCCCCATGACGCGCGATATCTTCCTGGCTGACGCCCACCTGCTCTCCCCTGGCACCAAAAACTATCAGCAGCTGCTGACGTTTCTGGAATCGCAGCGCGGCCGGATGCGCACTCTTTATATTCTCGGCGACCTTTTTGAATTCTGGGTGGGCTACCGCCACCTGGTGTTCACCCCCTACATACCGATACTCGAAAAACTCAGGTCATTGCATCGTGACGGTACGCAGATCGTTTACGTCGAAGGAAATCACGACTTTCATCTCGGCCCCTTTTTCAGAGACAACCTGGATTGTCTGATCCTGCCGGACGGCGGAACGGTCGAAATCGACGGCAAACGGGTTTTTCTCTGTCACGGGGATCTGATCAACGACCGGGACCGGGGATACCTGCTGTGGCGCAGACTGTTGCGCAGCGCGCCAATCAAGGCGTCTATGGCGCTACTGCCCGGGGACCTGACCTGGCGTGTTGCGTTATGGGCCAGTCGCATGAGCCAGAAAGGCAACGCGGCCAAAAGCAAACGCAGCCTGCCCCTCGAGTTGCTGGAGAAATTCGCCCGCGACCGCCTTGCCCAGGGGTGCGACATCGTCATTACCGGACATTTCCACCAAGCCTTCCGGCGCGATCTGGATCAGGGTCTGCTCCTGGGACTCGGCGACTGGATCACCCGGTTTTCCTACGCGGTGCATGAAAACGGCCACTTTGAACTCAAAACCTACTCAGCCTGACCCTTGCGGCTGTCGGCGTCCTGCGACAGGCGGCCGACCAGATCCTGCAATGATGCCCCGGCCAGGACCTCACGCTCTGCAGCCTCCAGCCTCTCCTGAAGATCGCCCACAATCCGCTGCTCTTCAACCCCCTCGTCTCCAATCACCTCGGGGCCGTCATGACGCAGGCTTCGAAGCAGTTCGTACATGGGCAGGGTCTGCGGCGAGCGCCCTGGCTGATACGCGAATTCATCATCACCATCTTCGCTGATCTGACTGAGAAACCCCATATTTTTCAAGCGAATGACTTCGCCGCGCACCAGGCGGGGCGGATATTGCAGATAGGAGACAATCCGCTCCAGGCTCCAGGGCTTTTCACCGCGATGGAATATTTTCGCCGTCAGCAACACCACCGCCAGTGCGACCTTCTCGTGACCGACCTGATTAAAGGAGGTTTCGCGGATCTGTTGCCGCAACGCGCCCAAATTCTGAAGAGTGTAGCTGACCTCCAGCCCGAGAAGCACGATCAGCCAGCTGAGATAGATCCAGATCATGAAAATGGGCAGAGCCGCCATTGTGCCGTAAATGGCGTTGTATTTGGAGACGCCGACCTGAAAATGAACATAGCCGAATTGGGCCAACTGCCAGAGGGAGCCACCTATGACCCCACCGGCAAAAGCGGTGGAAACCCGCACCCGGGTATTGGGCATGAAAATATAGAGGGCGGTAAAAGCGATCCACATTCCGAGAAAGGGCAGGATTTTAAACAGAAAAAGGACCAGATCTCCGACGTAGGAGTAATTTTTGAGGGCCTCTACCAGCGCCGTGCTCTGCAGCGACGATGTCATGGAGATCGCTGAAAGAATCAGCAGCGGCCCGATGGTCACCACCGAAAAATAATCGGCGAAGCGGCGGAAAAGCGAGCGCGTTTCCTCCACACCCCATACCGCGTTAAAACTTTTCTCGATATTTGAAAGAAGAGCCAGCACTGTCAGCAGCAGCGTGGCAAGGCCCACCATCCCCAGGCGGCCGGCATTGGTGTTGTCGATATAGGCGACAATCTGAGAAACGATCTGATCTGAACCGACTGCAATATGTTCCAGGATGAGCGGCTCCAGCCGGTTCTGCACGCCGAAACCTTTGAGCATGGCAAACATCAGCGCCAGAAGGGGCACAATGGCCAGCACTGAGGCAAAGGTCAGGGCTGAAGCACGCAGCAGACAACGGTCTGCAATAAAGTCGCGAACCACAAGGGTGACCGCCTGCCCCGGCTGTATAAGGATGCGCCGACCAAGGGATTGCTGATAAAAAGCCGGGTCCCAGAGATCACGGCGCACAAAGTTTCTGACTTTTTCGAATGCCTGCTTGAGATCTGCCATAATAACCTTCAAAAAACTCCTCACTGCAGACGGGCGTCCTGCAGATTCTACACATCCAGCAACAAAGACTCAGCAACGGTCAGCTGCTTCGTTTCCGGGGCCAGGCTATGAAACACTTCCGAGACGAATTGACGGTTGATGGCTGCCAGGTCCGCCGCAAAACTGGTTCTGTCCAGAGACGGGGGTGTGCGGGGATCCCGCAGACGACAGGAGAGGGGGCGGCTTTGCTCCAGACGGCACCCGCCATCGGAGAACAAAGGGCAGAGCCCATCAGGGTGGTATTCGGCAGCACGCCGACGAACTTTTTCAACCTCGCTCTCATCCAGTTGCTCCAACTCGAGAGCCAGGGCCACAGCCTCGACCCAGAGCAGGAGCGCCGGCTGGGCACAATCGGAGGCGCTTCTCATATTGTCGACTCTCGCATCTTTGTGCAAAACCTGATCGAGCAATTGCTGGTACTTTTCCAGACTCTCCACGGCCGGGTGGGCCAATTCGGCATCAAGGCGCATGTCTCTCCCCCAAGGCAAATCGTCACACGTCACACAGATCGATCCTGCATCCGCAGGGAAAATACTGTTGTTGCTGCTGCCGCCCCCCAAAAAACAATCCGTACTCTGAGCAGCAACCGATATTCAGAGTATAACGTGTTTCTATTTCCGGGACCCTTCTTTTTTGTATTTTGCTATTCATCGCATGGGTTTGCAGCTCCCATGCTGAACAATTACTCTTTTTTTACGTTTCTCAAGGGCTCCAGCAGATGCTCCAGCCCGTTGACCTTGATCTCATAAACTGACTGCAGCATGCGCCCCAGGCGGCCTTCGGGAAAGCCCTGCCCGGCAAACCAGACCAGATAGGGTTCCGGCAGGTCAATCAATCTGCGCCCCGCATAACGTCCGAACGGCATGCGGGTGTGAACCAGGTCGAGCATAAAACCATGATCGGGCGACAGAGGATCGTTTGTCATTCGTGTTCCACCAAAAGAATACTGTTGTCTTCAGCGGCATCCTCGCCCTGGCCATGATTGCGCAGAACACGCAGGAATTCCTCACCGTAGCGCTTAAGCTTGGCCTGCCCCACCCCGTTGATGCTCAACAGTGCATCGCGATCCCTGGGGATAAAGGCCGCCATCTCCGCCAGGGTGGCGTCACTGAAAACCACAAAAGGCGGGACGGCGGCTGCGTCGGCGAGCTCTTTACGCAGGCGGCGAAGGGCTTCAAACAATTCCGCGTCATAGTCCAGGTCCTCCCGACCTTTGCGTTTGACTTTGCGGGGCGTCTCCACCCGGGTGCGGGGGCGCGGCAGCACCAGCTTCTCTTCTCCCCGCAAAATCGGCCGCGCCTTTTCCGTCAGTTTGAGTACGGAATATTGCGCCGCATCCTGTGTCAGATACCCCAGGTGAACGAGATGGCGTAATAGACTGTTCCACTCATCTACGCCGAGGTCGGCACCGATGCCGTAAGTCGACAGGCGCTCATGCCCCAGACGGCGGATACGCTCATTATCGGCACCACGCAGCACGTCGACGACATGACCGACGCCGAACCGCTGGCCGACACGGAACACGCAGGAAAGGGCTTTCTGCGCCGGCACCGTAGCGTCGAACCGCTCCGGGGGATCGAGACACAGGTCGCAGTTGCCGCAATCTTCATTCAGCTCATCACCGAAGTAGCCCAGCAGCACCCGTCGGCGGCAGATCTGCGCCTCGCACAGGCCGACCATGGTATTGAGCTTGTGCAGCTCGATCCTTCTCTGATTCGGATTCTGATTCTTTTCGATCAGGGCGCGGGCCTGCGCCACATCGCCGGGCCCGAACAGCAGCAGCGCCTCGGACGGCAGACCGTCACGTCCCGCGCGTCCGGTTTCCTGGTAATAGCTTTCAATATTTTTCGGCAGGTCGTAATGAACGACAAAACGCACATTAGGCTTATCGATTCCCATGCCGAAGGCGACCGTCGCCACCACCACCCGCAAATCGTCGCGTTGAAAAGCCTCCTGCACCCTGCGCCGCTCCTCTTCACCGAGCCCGGCGTGGTAGGGTGCCGCATCGATCCCCTGCTCCCTCAGGCGGTGGGCGACCTGCTCGGTTCTTTTGCGCGACAGGGCATAAACGATTCCCGCCTGGTTGTGCCTGGAGCCCAAAAAGGTCATCAACTGCTGGAAGGGTTTGGCTTTTTCAGTGATCGTGTAACGGATATTGGGGCGATCGAAGCCTGCCACAAAGATACGCGCCCGCTCCAGCTTCAATCGCTGCGCTATATCGTTGCGGGTCTGCGGATCAGCCGTTGCGGTCAGAGCAACCATGGGTACCTGGGGAAAGCGGCTGCGCAGCTCGCCCAGTCGCACATATTCCGGCCTGAAATCATGCCCCCATTGACTGACGCAGTGCGCTTCGTCGATGGCGAACAGGGAAATATCCAGGTCGCGCAGACGGTCCTGGAAGGCGTCGCTCATCAACCTCTCCGGCGCGACATAGAGCAGGCGCAGCTCACCCGCATGCAGGCGCGCAAGAACGCGACGCGCATCATCGGCGCTCTGTGAAGAATTGTAAAAGGCAGCCTGCACGCCATTGGCCTGCAGAGCATCCACCTGATCCTTCATCAGGGAAATCAGCGGCGAAACGACAATCGCGGTGCCCCCGCGAAGAAGCGCCGGAATCTGGTAGCACAACGACTTGCCACCGCCGGTGGGCATCAGGACAAAGGCGTCCTCCCCGGCGAGCAGCGTATCGACAATCTCGCGCTGGCGACTTTTGAACTCTCGAAAACCAAAGACAGACCGCAGGGTATCCAGCGGCGAATCAGGTACGGACATGAATCAAATCCCCTCCCCCCAAAAAAGCAATTGGGGAAATGCTAAAGACAGACAATCGGGGTCAACGCCCGAAACGCAAAGCCTGGGCACATCGCCACAGTAGCCAGCTCATTACGGCCACGCCCAGAACAAGTACGGTCAGAAACATTGCCAGCGGCGACAGCTGAGTGGAAACAGGCACCATCTCCAGATTGAAATGAGGCGCAAGGTAGCCGGAACGAACCACGGCACGAACTTCGCTCATGACAAAGACCAGCGGCACAACGACCACTGCGGCCAGAGTAACCCGTCCTCGGAAACCAGCCACCAGCGCCAGCACAGCCAGAACAAAACCAAGCAGGAAAACCCCTGTGCCATGGGGGCTTCCTCCGAGCAACATCTTCTGCACCGGCGCAGGCAGCAAGACCAGAAAGACCATCCCGTCGATCATCTGAATCAGAGTCAACCAGGAAAACCAGGCCATTCCAATGCGTACCCCTTCCTCCTCGACGAAAAAATCGTGGCGACCTCGATGGCGGATATAAAGGGCAACGAACAATCCGCCCACGGCAAGGCTTCCAAGAATGAAATGCAGATAGCGCGGGAGCAGCGTGGGGTCCGCCCAATTAAGAAGAATTCCCGCGCTGCTCTCGAAATATCCCTCCCAGGCCTGAGGATTGAGCATCAGGGTCATATTGTTGGTGAAGATAAACGGTATCACAAGAAAAATGAGCGCCGCTGCAAAAATGACAATCTGCCGCAGCCGCCCCAGGCGGTCAAAACGGAAATCGTACAGATACAAGGCGTAATAGGCAATGATCAGCAATGCGATAATACTGATCCAGAAGACCGCGGAAAGAATGGAGCTGGTATAAAGAAACGGCCCCCACAGCAGCTGCACAAAGAGCAGTGCGGCGACACCGAAATTGACCGCAATCGCCATCAGCACCGGGAGGGCCCTGGCCAGGGCATGAGCCAGGTGGCGCCGGGGACCAGCCCCATTCATCCCTGCATAGAGGGCCACTCCGGCGCAGCCGAGCAGCATGTTCATGAAAAGCAGGTGGATGGGAAAAACCAGTGCCTGCAGCGCGCGAAAGATCCAGGGGGCGGCGGGCAGAACGTCAGCAGTGGGTATGAGTTCAGTCATCGGGAACTACTCCTGCGCCAAATCGGCGAGAAAATCCGCCAGGGCATCTTTTTGCTCGGCAGGCAGCATAAGCGGTGGCATGGCCGGGCTCATACGCGGCAAGTCATCCAGTGCCGCGCGGATACGGTCGCGTTCCCAACCGCGCACCCTGGCGTTCATAGCGTTGCCTCCCTGACGCAAGCCATGACAGGGGGAGCAGCGCTGCTGGTAAAGAGATTCTCCGAGGGTTGAGCGATCTTCATGCTCACGTTCAATCGCTTTCTCAGGCAACAGAATCTGCGCCGGAATCTCAATTCCGTGAACATCCTTAACCAGCCAGGCGGCCAGGGTACGGGCTTCATTCGCAGTGCCGACGAAGGGCGGCATAAAGGGGCGAATGGTATGGAGGTTTTCAATGTAACCGGCCATCCCCTCGAAAGCGATCCCCGCAGTGCGCGAATAGAGGTCGTTATTGCGCCCGCCCAGCGTGTGGCAGGCATAACATTGAAACTTGAACAGGTCCTCGCCCGCGGTCATACGGTTCGCTTCTGTGACTTCCTTGTCATGGGTCCACCTGGCTGAGGGGAGAAAGCCCTGCTCATTGAGCATCTCGATCTTCTGCGGAGGAATGCTGTTGGAATAGAGCCTGTCATAGATGACAAAGGGTCGGCGCGAACCCTCGCGAGCCCATTCGAAGCCGCCCATCACACCAAGCCCGCAGGCCAGAACCAGCAACGCAACAATTTTATTGTGCCATTGCGGGCGAAGCAGACAGAAAATCAGGCTCAGCACACCGCCGATTGCGGCCATCCAGAGGGCCGCCAGCAGTATTGTGGCCAACTGCGGCGGGGCGTGCATCAGGATGTTGCGCGCCGACTCCGGCAGTTGCTGCAGATACCACCAGCCACTGGGGAGAGCGCCAAGGGCGGCGATCAGAACCCACCAACTTGAAAACCGGGTCATGCGCCGCTTAAGACGTGCATCCTGCAAAAAAGCGGTCGAAACAAAGGCATAGATCCCCGCCAGGAAGATTGCGAGAAAAGTCCTGACCAGCAGGGACGGCCAGAAAGTCGGATTGAAAAAGCCCTCCCAGGGGTTGCCGCTTTCAAGCCAGCCGCCGGGGGTCATCATGAAAGTGATGATTCCGTTGATCAGAAACAGACTGCACCAGGCGGAGATAAAGTAGATCCAGCCGACCACCTGGTGACTTCCGGACCGCATACGGCCGAATGTATAGAAATAAACCATGGCGGCCACGATCTCCACCAGGAAGAATACCCACTCAGCGGCCCAGAAAAAGACGAAATTATGGATCAGCAGAGAGGTTGCAGCGGGCTGTACCAGGGAGATGGCGAACCAGATTCCGACCCCCGTCAAGCTGCCGTAAACCAGGGTGACCAGGATGAAAAAGCGTGCGTGACGGTAAGTGAAATCAAGAACGTCGGGGTCGCCTTCCCGCAGCCCCATACGCTCCGCCAGCACCAGATAAAGCCCCCCGCCTACGGCGAAATGAGCCACGAATACGTGGGTCACGGCAATCAGGGCAATAAGGCTGCCCCCCGAAAACTGGGGCAGATACCATACCGGGTACTCCATCAGGTTCCTCCATCTGTGAATCCGGTGTTAGCGAGGCCGCACTTTTTGATTCCCGGCAATTGACCGGCGCATCACCACAGGACGGTGAGTCCGTCGAGCACATACTGGTACGGCAAAAAAAGAGATCGTCACCAAAACGATGAAGACATCCTCATCCGGCATTGTTATTCCTGATCGAATTGCCTGACCGGCTTTCCAAAACGCCTCAATGCGGGATCATCGGCATCGATATCGCCGACCAGCACCAACGCCTGCCGTTCGGGGTCGAGGTAACGGCGCGCCACCTGCATGACGTCTTCGCGGGTGACCGCGGCGATCCGATCCCGGTAACCGCTGAGGTAATCCGCCGGATAATCATAGTAATCCAGACGCATGGTCATGGTCACCACGTCGTGCTGATCCTCAAAGGTAAAGACAAAAGAATTGATCAGGCTCTCCCTGGCCAGCTTGAGCTCTTGCAGAGAAACGGGATCACTGCGCATCTCTTCCATGGTCTGTCGCATCAGTTCGATGACTTCTTCAACAGCGTCAGGGCGCGTTTCACAGCCGGCGATAAAGGGCCCCGGCAGGCGGCGCCCCACCTGATAGGAGGAGAAAACGGAATAAGCGAGACCGCGATCAGAGCGGATCTTGCGCATCAGGCGCGAATTGAAGCCGCCGCCGCCCAGCAGATAATTCATGACCCGCACGGCATACTGATCGGGGTTGTCTTTTGTCAGGCCGATTTGCCCCAGCAGGATCGTGGTCTGGCTCAGCTCCTTGGACGCGACCCAGGTCGCGGGAGCGGGAGTCTGGCCGAGGGGCGGAATCGGCAGCTGCGCGACAGACCCTGAGGTCCAATCGTCAAAATATTGGGTCATCAGCCCTTCGAGTTGCTGCGGGTCGAAATCTCCGGAAATGCCGATCTGAAGGTTATTGGGATGGCTGTATTCCCGGTGGAGTTCGACCAGGTCGGCACGCTCAACGGCATTGACCGTTTCCATCTCCGGACGAAGCCCCAGGGGATGCTCACCATAAAGAGCCCGGTACAGAATATGGCGCGAAAGCTGCGCAGGGTCGTCGTTGCGACGCCGGATCTCTTCCTGCATCCGACGTTTGATGATTTCGAGTCGCGTCGAGTCGAAGCGGGGGCGCCGCAGAACCTGGGAGAGGATTTCCAGTGCGCGATCCAGATCCGCGGCACGCAGCGACAGCTCAAGAGTTACGGCGTAGGTGTCGGCATTGGCGGAAAAGTTGGCCGCCATCTGCTCAAGGGTTTCATCCATCTCATCGGGAGAGAGATCGCCGGCGCCCCCCTGCCGCAGAAGCGACGCATAGATTGCTGCCAAGCCTGTCTTTTCCGGCGGCTCGACAATGGCGCCGACACCCAGCATAGCCGTAATACGAACCAAGGGAAGCTCATGATCGGGCTTGAGATAGAGCTGCAATCCATTCTCCCGCTTTTCGCGCACAATCTCGGGCACATCAAACTCGAGAGGCGCAAAGGTCAGATTCCGCGGTGACGCTTCAGAGGCTGAGAGAGAACAGCCCGACAAACAAAACGCCAGCATGGCAGTCGGCAGCAACAGGAAAGCAAGCTTGCGCAATATCATTGCTTTTCTCCTTCAGCACTCAGGGTGACAACCGTTCGATTGGCTTTCGTGAGCCACTGCCGGGCCACCTGAACAATGTCCTCCGCATCGAGTTGCGCCACCTTCCGGTCGTAGTTGACCAGGTAGCGCCAATCCCCTGCCACACTCTGATAGTAGGTCAGCATGCGGGCCAACCCGTTGTTGCCGCGCAGAAAACGCAGCCGGTCGGTGCGCAGGCGGCTGCGGGCCTTTTCGAGTTCAGCTTCGCTCACCGGTTCGCGGGTCAGTCTCTCGATCTCGGCCATAATCGCCTCTTCCACTTCTTCAACGGTATGCGGATGACGGGGTGTGGCATTAATGACATAGAGGTTGGGATAACGCGCTCCAGGGGCGCCATAGGTGGAAACTGCGGTAGCGATCTGCTTCTCAAGCACCAGGCTGCGATAAAGACGCGAGGTGGGTCCCTGTCCCAATATCTGGTCGAGTAGGTCAAAAACGTAATCCTCACGACTCGGCAGAGTCGGCTTATGAAAAGCCATCGAAAGCTGCGGCTCCGCGTCGAACTGAACATGACGCCTTTTTTCCCCGTTCTGAGGGGGCTCAACAGCTGTAACGGGCATGACGGGAACGCCGGGATCGATATCGCCGAAATAACGCTCGATCAGCGCAATGGTTTCCGCGGGATCGATATCACCCACCAGCGCGATCACCGTATTGGTGGGCGCATAGTAGCGCTTTAAAAACGAGCGCGTTTCCTCCAGGGTCAGATTCTCGATATCGGACATCCAGCCGATGATGGGATTGCGGTAGGGGTGAACCGTAAAGGCAGTCGCCAGCAGGTTTTCATAAAGCAGCCCACGAGGACTGGTTTCGTAGGAGCGTCGGCGCTCTTCCTTGATCACCTCGCGTTCGGTGTAGAATTCACGCAGGACGGCATTCTTCATCCGGTCCGATTCGATCGCGGCCCAGAGTTCAAGCTTGTTGGACGGCAGCGATATCAGGTAGGAGGTCAGATCCTTGCTGGTAAAGGCATTGTAGCCGACGCCTCCGTTTTCAGCGTAGATGCGGGCGAACTCATCCTTGACCACGAATTTTTTGTGTTCCTGCTGCAGGCGGTCCAGACGCTGTTCGAGTTGTTGAACCTCGTCGGGGTCGACATCCCGCCGCGTCCGCAATTCATCAAGCTTTGCTCCGACCTGCTCAATCTGTTCCAGCAGCGGCTTCTCCTGTTCATAGTCGACCGTGCCGAGAGTCCGGGTTCCCTTGAACAGCATGTGTTCAAGCAGATGGGCCACTCCCCGATATTCACTGGTCTCGTTCACCGCTCCCACACCGAGGGTGATGTAGGCGGTGAACGTGGGTGTGGCATCGCGCTCAACCATAAGCAGCTTTAATCCGTTGTCCAGGTCATGTTCGATCACTTTGTCGGCCAGGGTCTGCGCCTGAGCCGACACAAAGGGCAGACCGATTAATACAAAACACAGCAAGACGATAGAACGCACAGAGGTACACACAGAGGTTGCTCCTTGCAGGAATTTATTCTTTGGGGAGAAAGTTCAAACGGACGGTCCGACATCGGAAGGGGAATACAGGGAAAACGTGTAAAGGAGCCGCGAACACGCTCAACGGGGAGCAACGCCGTAGCAAGGGCATCATCCGCTGTTTCCATGTATTGGATTTCAAGATCTCCAATGATCCCCTTGTCCATGGCTTCAACCTGCGTTTGATTGCGCCGCGGCAACAAGGCAGTGGCGACGCCGGCCCGCCGGGCCGCCAGGATTTTCTCTTTCACCCCACCGACAGGCAGCACGCGACCGCTCAGGGTCAACTCGCCGGTCAGGGCGACACGCCGCCGCACGGGCCGTCCGGTCAACAGGGACACCAGCGCGACCGCCAGGGTGACACCAGCGGAAGGCCCGTCTTTGGGAACGGCCCCTGCCGGGACATGCACGTGAAAGTCGCTGCGTTCGAACACCTCGCCGTCAATCCCCAGTCGCTCGGCATTGGTCCGCACAAAGGACAGGGCGGTGCGGGCCGATTCCTGCATCACGTCGCCAAGCCGCCCGGTCAGGGTCAGTTCCTTGCGGCCGGGCATGCGGGTCACTTCCACGAAGATAATGTCTCCGCCGCTTTCAGTCCATGCCAGGCCGGTCGCCACTCCGATCCGATCCACATCCTCAGCGATCTCGGCAAAAAAAGTACAGGGACCCAGCAGATCACCAACCCGCTTCACCGTCACCTGGCGCTGCGGGTCAAGCCCCAGGGTGATTTCCTTGGCCAGTTTACGGCAGATTCCGGCGATCTGCCGTTCGAGATGCCGCACTCCGGCCTCGCGTGTGTAGTCCCGGATAATGGCTCGCAACGCCTCGGGATGAAATTCGGGAGGGGCATTCTGCAAGCCGTTTTCCTCAATCTGCTTGGGGATCAGGTAACGAACGGCGATCTGCTCTTTCTCCTCATCACCGTAGCCTGAAAGGCGCACGATTTCAAGGCGGTCGCGCAGGGCTGCGGGGATAGGATCCAGGGTATTGGCGGTCGTGATGAACATCACCTGGGACAGATCGAAAGGCACATCGAGATAATGATCGCGAAAAGTGTTGTTCTGCTCCGGATCAAGAACCTCAAGCAGCGCCGATGAGGGATCCCCACGGAAATCGTGCCCGATCTTGTCGATTTCATCAAGCATGAATACCGGGTTATTGACCCCGACGCGATTGATTTCCTGCACAATGCGGCCGGGCATGGCGCCGATATAGGTTCGGCGATGGCCCCGCACCTCAGCTTCATCCTTCATCCCGCCAAGGGCAATGCGGATAAAACTCCGACCCAGTGCCCGGGCAATGGAGCGTCCCAGGGAGGTCTTCCCTACACCGGGCGCCCCGACAAAACACAGGATAGGCCCCTTGCTTCCCTGCGGTCGAAGGGAGCGCACGGCCAGAAACTCAAGAATACGCTCTTTGACCTCTTTCAGGTCGAAGTGATCTTCATCCAGGATGGTCTGCGCGCGTGGGATATCGAGCACATCCTCGCTGGAGCGATTCCAGGGCAGTTCGACAAGGTACTCCAGGTAATTGCGGGCAACACCATACTCGGGACTCGCAGGGTGGAGGCGCTCAAAGCGGGCCATTTCTCGTTCGGCGACCCGCAGGACATCAGACGGCATTTGCGTGCGTTCCAGGCGGGAGCGGAATTCATCTATTTCGCTCTGGCGCGGATCATCATCACCCAGTTCTTTCTGAATCTGCTTCATCTGCTCACGCAGCAGATATTCTTTCTGATTCTTGCCGATCTTGCGGGAGACTTCCTCCTGAATTTCGCTGCGGACCTGCTGTTTCTGAATCTCGCCGGAAAGAATCAGGTAGACTTCCTTGAGCCGCTCCACGGGATTGAGAATCTCAAGCATTCGCTGCTGAACCGCAGGGGCAAGCCCCAGATAGACAGCGATCAGGTCGGCCAGACGTCCGGGCTCTTCAATGCGCTCGACCATTTTCATGACGTCGCCGGGCAGCGGACGTCCGTGGGCCAGGGCAACCTTCAGAAGGGAATAGACACTCTGAACCAGCGTTTGTGCCACAAGCCCCTGATCAAGGGGCTCTTCCAGAACCGTCACCCGCGCCATAAGACAGTGGCTGTCGGGAACACAGGTTCCCAACCGGCCTCTGACCAGACCCTCGACGGTGATCTTGGCGTTGCCTTCGTTGAACCGCTGGACCTGGTTGATACGACACAATGTGCCGATCTCCGCCATTTGGTTGTGGTCGAATCGCGGGGAAGACTGTCCATTATAGAACAGGGCCAGAATGCGCTGATCCTGCAGGGCCCGCTCAACGGCACCCATGTCATCCCCTTTCACATGGAGAGAGGAGATCATATGCGGGAAAACCACCTGCTCCCGCAACGGAACCAGGGGGACAATATCGGGGATCCGGCGAGAATCCAAAAGTTGAAGTCTCCTCTTCAGCGGAACGGGGATTTTTCCTCTGGCAGAAAGAAATAAGGAATTACAACTGTTTATCAAAAATAACAGTCATTGCACCCCTGTCAAGCCGCCTCAATTCGGCTTTTGACAAAGAGGAGGTGGAATGGTTAACTCGTACTTGAAGCGAATAACATGAAATCACCTGATATCTTCAGCCAAAGGAGAAAATCTGTGAAACGTATTGCGGTATTGACCAGCGGCGGCGACAGTTCCGGCATGAACGCCGCAGTGCGCGCGGTGGTGCGTTCGGCCCTTTCTTCGGGACTTGAGGTCGTCGGTATCAACAAAGGGTATAAAGGGCTGATAGACCGGAACTACGGCATGATGAGCACCCGTTCGGTCAGCAATATTCTACAGCGTGGCGGCACCTTTCTGCAGAGTGCGCGCTGCAAGGAGATGATGGAAGAGGCCGGACAGAACCTCGCGGCTGAAAACCTCAAAGGCATGGGCGTCGAAGGACTGGTGGTCATTGGGGGAGACGGTTCCCTGCGGGGCGCTCTCAGCCTGCACCGGCGCGGCATCAAAACGATCGGCATCCCGGCCTCCATTGACAATGACATCCCCTACACATCCATGTCGCTGGGAGTCGATACGGCATTGAACAACATCGTTTACGCCATCGACTGCCTCAAGGATACCGCATCAAGTCATGATCGTGCCTTCATCGTCGAAATCATGGGGCGCAATTGTGGATACCTGACATTGGTTGCGGCTATTGCCTGCGGTGCAGAACATGCCCTGATCCCGGAAACCCCCTTCAATATCGGCAGGATCTGCGAGAACCTGCGCAAACGTTACCGCGAAGGGCGCGACAATTCGATTATCCTGGTGGCCGAGGGAGTCGCCACGGCCCAGGAAATTTCAAATCAGATCAAGGACTGTATCGGCTTCGAATCGCGCATCATGGTGCTGGGGCATTATCAGCGCGGCGGCTCGCCGTCAAGCTTCGACCGCCTGCTCGGATCTCGATTCGGCCAGGGAGCAGTACAGGCCCTGATGGAGGGAGAGTCGGGTAAGATGATCGGCTTATCTGCGTCGAAGATGAAACTGACCGACCTGGAAAAGGTGCTGACAGGAAAGATCCGTCCCATCGACAAAAGCATGGTGCAATTGTCCAAATCTCTCGATTTTTAAGGGCCTATACAAGCCGCAGGGGCAATTGGGGGAGAAAGCTTTTTCCGGCAGGTGAGCCGCAGCCGAAGATATCCCCCAGGGTTGCAGCGATATCGGTAAAACTTGCGCGCACACCCAGATCACACCCTGTTTGCAGCGCAGGCCCCCACACCAGCAACGGCACATATTCACGGCTGTGATCGGTCCCCTCGGTGGTCGGATCACAGCCGTGATCGGCGGTAATGATCAGCAGGTCGCGCCCCGTCATATCCTCCATGAGCTGCGGCAGCCACCGGTCGAAATCCTGCAGGGCTGCGGCAAAACCCGCAACATCGCGGCGATGCCCGTAAAGCATGTCGAAATCCACCAGGTTGGTGAATACCAGCCCTCGCTTGATTTCCGCCAAACACTGCCACGTCAGCTCCATGCCGTGGCGATTGTCCCGGCTCGGGTGGAAGGCGCTGAGACCCTGCCCGCAAAAGATGTCGCCGATCTTTCCGACGCCCATTACCGGCAGATCGAGCGCGCGCAAGCGATCGAGGACGGTTTTTTCAGGCGGTGGCATGGAAAAGTCGTGGCGGCGGGAGGTTCGGCGGAAACCAGCTGAGTTACGACCGATGAAGGGACGTGCGATAACGCGCCCGACATGGTATGGATCAAGGATTCGGCGGGCAACGCGGCAGATTTCGTAAAGCTTCTCAGGGGGGATGATGTCCTCGTGGACGGCGATCTGAAAAACCGAATCAACGCTGGTGTAAATAATCGGCAGGCCGGTGCGCAGGTGAGATTCACCCAGACGGGCGATAATTTCAGTCCCGCTGGCCACTTCATTGCCCAGCCACCCCAGGCCGGTGGCCTTATGGAAAGCCTGCATGATTTCATCAGGAAAACCATCAGGAAAGGTGGCGAAAGGCTGCTTCATCACCACGCCGGCAATTTCCCAATGGCCGGCAGTGGTATCTTTGCCGGCGGCTTTTTCCGCCATTTTCCCCCACCCGGCCTGCGGGTTGGGACAGGGTGAGACACCGCTCAGCGTAAGGATGTTCCCCAGGCCCAGCGCTTCAAGGTGAGGCAGGGAAAGCCCTCCGTGACTGCGGGCGACATGCCCCAGTGTATTGGCGCTCCCGTCACGGTAGACTTCCGCATCGGGCAGTGCGCCGACACCGACACCGTCGAGGACAATCAGGACAACCCGTTCGATGACCGTACCCGCCTTGCTCACCGATGGGTTCCGGACTGCCACTGCGCCATGATCTGCAGAGCATTGCTGGTGCCGATGCGGGTGGCGCCGGCCCGCAGATACTGACTGCAGGTCGGCCAGTCCCTAATGCCGCCCGCCGCCTTGACCCCGGCATGCCCATCCGCCACCTGTGCCAGCAGGCGCACCATCTCCAGAGTCGCCCCCCCGGGGCCAAAGCCGGTCGATGTTTTAAGCATGGCGGCTCCCGCCTCCAACACCGTTTCGGCCAGGCATTTGACAATCTGCGGAGCAAATAATGCCGTTTCGAGAATCACCTTCACCGGCACATTCGGTGCGGCCTCGACAACGGCCGCCACCTCATCGCCCACCCGCGAAAAATCATTCTCACGAGCCGCACCCAGGGGAATAACCATGTCGATTTCGGTCGCACCCCGCTCCAGCGCAACACGGGTTTCAAACACCTTGGTGCGCGGATCGCAGTATCCCAAAGGGAAACCGACCACTGTGGCGATCTCGACCCCTGAGCCATACAATTGTTCCGCGGCAAGAGCGACATAAACAGGAGGAATGCAGACTGCGGCAAATTGATACTCAGCTGCCTGTTCGCACAGCGTACGGATCTGGTCATGCGTGGCGTCGGGCTTAAGCAGGGTATGATCGATATGGCAGGCAGGATTCATCAGGTCATACCGGGGATTCAGGTTCGATAGTCCGCATTGATGCGTACATAGTCATAGGTGAGGTCGGAGGTGTAATAGACACCTTCCCCGTCACCGAGAGCTAAATCGATATGCACTGTAAACTCAGGCTTTTTCAGCACGTCCGTAGCCAGAGCTTCCTGCTCCGGGCCGGTGCCCAACCCGCTTTTAACCACCTCCACGTCATCGAAATAAATCGATATACGATCGGGGTCAACTTCGGCACCGGAATAGCCCACGGCCGCGATGATGCGTCCCCAGTTGGCGTCTTCCCCGAAAAAAGCGGTTTTCACCAGACTGGATGTGGCCACGCTGCGCGCCACGGTCTGCGCCTGAACGCTGTCTTGTGCTCCACGCACGCTGATCTGAACCACTTTCGTGGCTCCTTCGCCGTCGCGCACAATCATCTTTGCCAGTTCGGTCAGAACCTCGAGAAGCTTCTGTTGAAAATCCTGTGCCTGCGGGGTTCCGGGAAAAATTTCCTCTGTTTCCGCCTGGCCATTGCTCAGAATCAACACCATATCATTGGTCGAAGTATCGCCATCGACCGTGATGGCATTGAAAGAGCGATTGACACACCACCGCAGGGTCTCGTCAAGCAATTCCGGGGAAACCAGGGCGTCGGTGACGACGTAGGCCAGCATGGTCGCCATATTGGGGTGAATCATCCCCGCCCCTTTGGCCAGACCGAGAATCCGGTATAACTTGCCTGCAACCTCCCCCTCGCGCCAGCTGATCTTGGCGAAGGCATCGGTGGTCCGCATGGCCTCAGCCACTCCGGGCGCGCCGCCGGCCTCGAGTTCCCCAGGCAGCAACCCGATATGCTGTTCGAATTTGATCATGGGAAGATTCTGCCCGATCACGCCGGTCGATGCCACCACCACCAGGTCTTCGGGCAAACCCAGCGCAGCAGCAGCCAACTCGCCGCAACGCAGAGCATCGCTGAGCCCCTGTTGACCTGTGCAGGCATTGGCATTGCCGCTGTTGATCAGCACCGCCTGGCACTGCCCTGCCCGAACCTTCGGGGCACTGACGACAACTGGGGCGGCCACGACTTTGTTGGTGGTAAACACTCCGGCACAACGCGCGGGAACTTCGGAGAAGATCAAGGCCAGATCCGGACGTCCCGATTTCTTAAGTCCCGCACTGCGGGAGGCAAATTTATACCCTTTGACGCGGGGAGGCTTCTGCTCGCTCATACCCGGGGGCTCCTCTGTTCAGCCGGTAGGGAAAAGGACACCAAAGGTCGTGCCCTCGCCGTCGGTTTCTTCCAGGAAAATATGTCCGCCCATGCGATTGAGAATGGCCTTGCAGATGGCAAGCCCGATGCCGACTCCCGTGGGCTTCTCGGTATTAATGTCACCCAACTGGGTGTATTCGTTAAAAACATCCTCACTTGCTTCAGGCGGCACAGCCAGGCCATCGTTGTGAATTTTCATATAGACATGCGGCCTCTCTTCCACCAGCCGGTTTTCAAGCCGCACCAGAATTCCCCCTCCCAGCCGATTGAACTTGACCGCGTTGTCCACCAAGGCGTTGATCAGCATGGCCACCTTTTCCGGATCGCCATAAATATCATGGAGATCCGGTGGGATTTCCACCCGGGTCGCGATCTCTTTCTCGTTGATTTCGTAGCCTTTACGGTTCATCGCCTCGCTGAGCAGACCCTCGATGGAGAAACTGCGCCAATCCCACTGCTCACCGCCGGAATCAATGGTGAACAGGCGCAGCATCCCAGAGATAAGCTTCTCCATATGAAGGCTTTCAGAGTGCACCTTACCCAGGTAATCGCGCAGTTCATCCCGGTCGATATGATCGAAAAAATTGATGATCAGGTCAACGAAACCGAGAATTGAAGTCAGCGGGGTTTTGAGTTCGTGAGAAAGATTACAGACCAGCTTGGATCGTGCCTTGTTGAACTTGACCAGGTGCAGGTTGGCCTCTTCAAGCTCCCGGGCCTGCTGGCGCAGGTTGGAAACAAGCTTGAAATTTTCAATGGCGAGCGCAACCTGGTGGGCGATGGTGGTCAGAAGATTCTGGTCTTCAACGTGAAAGGTCTCGCCGGAGAGTTTGTTGTTGACGTTGATGACGCCCAGCACCCGGTCCTTGATGCGGATGGGGACGGATAACAGCGACTGGTTCTTGTAACGCTCGGCGTCGCCTGCGGAATGGAACCGCTGATCCCGCGACAGGTCTGCGATCAGCACCGGACGCCCGGTCGCCAGGACGTGGCCGGAGATACCCTCGCCCGGCGCAACCTTGGCCCGGCTCATGATATCCGAAGACAGTCCGCGCGCTGCGGCAATGGAAAGATTGCCCTCGTCATCGCGCAGCATCATCGAAACCATCTCCACATTGGCAGAGAGACTGATGGAATCAACGATCTTGTCGAAGAGGATTTGCAGATCGTCGCCCTTGCTGGCCGTTTCACCGATCTCCTTGAGAAGAATCAGGTCAGACAGACGCCGCTGCGCCTCACGCTGGGCAGCAGCCTCATCAAGCGAAGCGCGGTGAACATCAACCGCACGGCGCACCGACTCGATCAGTTCGTCCTCTTCCAACGGTTTGACCAGGTAGTCAAGGGCGCCATGACGCAGCACCTGGCGGGCTGCGGAGAAATCCTGGTGCGAAGAAATGATGATGACCGGCAGTTCGGGATACTGCTCTCGCACCATGCGCAGCACATTGAGCCCATCCATCTCGGGCATGTCCAGATCGGTCAGCACCACACAGACGTTTTCCTGGGCCAACAGCGTACGCGCTTCCCCGCCATGATTGGAATCAAGCACCCGAAAACCGTGCTTTTCCAGATCATTGCGAACAGACTGGCGGAAAAAAGGCGCATCATCAACAACCAGAATGGTCGGCGCCACCTCGTTCCTGTCAGCCAGATCCATGCCCATCTCCCCCTGATTCACCCTGTCATGCCCCTTTTATTTTCCGCAGCATTTTTTGTATTTTTTGCCACTTCCGCACGGGCATGGGTCGTTACGACCAACCTTGTCGGTATCCCGCGTGACCGGTTTGGCCGCCTGATCCTCGCCGCCGACCCGGTTCATCACCAGCTTGCGGCGACGCTGTTCGGCCTCGATCTGCTCGACATCCTGCTCCCGTGCCAGTTGGACGCGGAACAGCTTCATGAGCAGTTCCTGCCGGATGCGCCCCATCATCTCCATGAAAAGGCCATAGGCCTCTTTTTTGTACTCCTGCTTCGGGTTGCGCTGAGCATAACCGCGCAGCCCGATTCCTTCCTTGAGGTGATCGATGGAGAGAAGGTGATCTTTCCACTGCATGTCAATGGTTTGCAGCAGCAGCATTTTCATGAGGTGGGCCATGATCTCAGTGCCGAATTCCGCTTCCTTTTCCTTGAGGCGTCCCCGTGCCTGCTCACGCAGAGATTCTTCCAGTTCCCGGGGCGACATGGCAGAAAGGTCACCTTCGGGCAACTGCGGTTGGAAAGAGAAAAGATTGAAAAAATCGTTCCAGAGTCCATCCAGATCCCATTTTTCGGGATGGGCCTTTTCAGGGCAAAAGGTCGCCACCATATCTTCGACCGCTTCATCAAGAACGGCCAGCACCGTTTCTTCGATATTTTCGCCGCCAAGAACCTCTCGGCGCTGGTTGTAAATGACTTCGCGCTGCTGGTTCATGACATCGTCGTATTCCAGCAGGTGCTTGCGGATTTCGAAGTTGTGCCCTTCAACCTTTTTCTGAGCGTTTTCAATCGCCCTGGAGATAATACCATGCTCAATCGGCTCGTTGTCGGGGATTTTGAGCTTTTCCATGACGTAAGAGACACGCTGGGAGCCGAAAATCCGCAGCAGATCATCTTCAAGAGACAGATAAAAACGGCTTTTGCCGGGATCACCCTGACGGCCGGCACGCCCGCGCAGCTGGTTGTCGATACGACGCGACTCATGACGCTCGGTCCCGAGAATGTAAAGGCCTCCGGCATCGAGGACTTCCTGCTTTTCCTGGGCGCACTGAGCTTCGTAGCGTTCCAGAAGCTGCGGATAGGCGGCTTCCGGGTCCTCATTCAGAGCAGCCTCTTTGCGTGCGAGCATTTCGGGATTACCGCCGAGCAGGATATCGGTTCCGCGCCCGGCCATGTTGGTGGCAATGGTAACGGCACCGCGACGTCCGGCCTGGGCGACAATCTCCGCTTCGCGCTCATGATGCTTGGCATTGAGGACATTGTGAGGGACGCCCCGCTTTTTAAGCATCTCGGACAGCGTTTCGGACTTTTCGATGGAGATCGTGCCCACCAGAACGGGCTGCCCCGACTGATGACACTCAACGATATCCTCAATGGCCGCTTTGAATTTTTCCATCTCACTTTTATAGATGACATCGGATTGGTCATTACGAACCAAAGGCCGGTTGGTCGGGATGACCACGACTTCGAGCTGGTATATCTGATGGAATTCCGCGGCTTCCGTATCGGCGGTACCCGTCATGCCCGCCAACTTCTCGTACATGCGGAAATAGTTCTGGAAGGTAATGGTGGCCAGCGTCTGGTTTTCGCTCTCGATCTTGACGCCTTCCTTGGCCTCGACCGCCTGGTGCAGGCCGTCGCTCCAGCGCCGACCCGGCATGATGCGACCGGTAAATTCGTCGACAATCATCACCTCGCCGTCCTTGACGACGTAGTCGACGTCCTTCTTGAACAGCGCATGGGCTTTGAGAGCCTGATTGAGGTGATGGAGCAGCTCTATATTCTTTGGATCATAGAGATTTTCAACATTGAGCAGGCGCTCGCACTTGGCAACGCCTTCTTCCGTCAGGGTCGCGGAGCGTGCTTTTTCGTCCACGGTATAATCGCCGGTGTGGTGCTTGACCGTCTGGCCGACCTTGCCATCGCGCGATTCGACGATTTCCCCTTTTTTAAGCATGGGAACGACACGATTGGCCGCGGAATACAGATCGCTTGAAGAAGCGCTTGGACCCGAGATAATCAGGGGAGTCCTGGCTTCGTCGATCAGGATGGAGTCGACCTCGTCGACGATGGCGAAATTGAAGGGTCGCTGAACGTAATCGTCCAGGGAAAACTTCATGTTGTCGCGCAGGTAATCGAACCCGAACTCATTGTTTGTGCCGTAGGTGATATCCGCGGCGTAGGCCTCTTTGCGCTGCGCATCGTTGATACCATGCACGATAACGCCCACGGTCAGCCCGAGAAAGCGATAAAGCTGGCCCATCCATTCGGCGTCACGGCGAGCAAGATAATCATTGACCGTGACGACATGGACACCTTTGCCCGACAAGGCATTGAGGTAACAGGCCAGCGTGGCGACAAGAGTTTTACCCTCACCGGTCTTCATCTCCGCAATGCGCCCCGAGTGCAGCACCATCCCCCCGACGAGCTGAACATCGAAGTGGCGCATTCCGAGAACCCGGCGGCTGGCCTCGCGCACCACAGCGAACGCTTCGGGGAGCAGGTCATCGAGGGTTTCGCCCTGTTGAAATCGTTCTTTGAATTCAGGGGTTTTGGCCTGCAGCGCGGCATCGCTGAGGGCTTTCATCTGGGGCTCAAAGGAATTGATCCGATCGACCGCTGCCTGTAAGCGCTTCAGCTCACGTTCATTTTTGCTGCCGACCAGTTTACGGACTAGACTTCCAATCATTTACAAACTCCAAGCCCTGCCAACCAAGCAAACGAAACCCTGCGCCGGCGGCGGGACATACTTTGATATTGAGGTGGGAAAAGCAATCAGGCAGCTGATGAAAAAGCATCAGAAAAAAACAAAAAAACGAACTTTTTCATGAACATTACCAGGCGGGGATTTTAGCACATCGCCCGGGGAGCCACAAGAACAAAGCAGCACGCAACTCCGGAAAAACACAAACAATCCGGGCGGAAACCCGGCGACGGAAACTTGCTGCTGCGACCAAAAAACTCAGAGAAATTTATAGGGGTTGACGGGAACCTGATTCAGACGCACTTCGTAATGAACGTGCGGACCGGTCGAACTGCCGGTACTGCCGACGGCGGCGATCTTCTGGCCGCGCTTGACCCGATCGCCGACCTTGACATGGATGCGTGAGTTATGGGCGTAAAAGGTCTGATACCCGTAGCCATGATCGACCACCACCAGCTTGCCGTATCCGTCCACGCTCTGCGCACGACTGACGATGCCGTCGGCGGTGGCAATAACCGGCGTTCCCGTTCGGCAGGCGATATCGATGCCTTCATGCATTTTACGCACGCCGGTGAAGGGGGAATTTCGCATACCGAATCCAGAAGTGATCCAGCCTTTGGTGGGCCTGCCCTGGGGAGTGGCAGCCAGCAGGGAACTTTGATCGTTTAGAAAACCGCGAATCTGCTCCTGGCTGTCGCGACGCAGGGAAATCGCCTCACGTACCCGGTCAATTTCACGTTGCAGATCGGAGGCCTCTTCCATCGGAGAAATTTCAGCAGGGCCGCCCACGCCGGTACCCGACTCGAGCGCTGCGGGAGTAAGCTCGGCCAGCACCCTGACCTTGGCATCATTTTGTGCGAGCACAGCCATCTGACGCTGGAGAGACTCAAGTTCGCGGGAAAGCTCGCGCATGGCCACATCCTGCGAAACATGGGCCTGGCGCAGCCACTCAAGCTCACCAATGTCGGCCCGGTTCCGCGTCAGATCCCAACTCAGGAACCCCAGCGCGCCAAACAGCAGGAAAAGCGCAACAACGGCAAGGCGCAGCGTTCCACGCCGCAGAACCACCCGCCGCACCTGCTGGGCGTCTTCAGGGATTACCAGGATTGTGAATTTTCCGTTGGCCAAACGAAAACCTTTCTTTTCGGGTTGCACGGCTCGGACAACACCTCTTTTATTACGAAACATTAAAGGCTTTTGTCAAGAAATTCGCAGTTCAACCCAACTTTCAGCGTCATTCAAAGATCGATGCAGACCGCAATTTCATCACAATCGGGGAATTTGGCACACTTCAGACAATCGCCCCAGATCTTGTGCGGAAGCTCACTTTTTTCAATCTCCCGAAAACCGATTTTTGCAAAAAAGCCAGGCTTGTAAGTCAGGGCGAAGACACGGCGCAGCCCCAATGCCCGGGCTTCTTCCAGGCAGATTTCAACCAGGCTGCGGCCGATACCCCGGCCGGATGCGGATTCTGCCACTGCGAGGGAGCGCACTTCAGCCAGGTCCTCCCAGCAGATGCTCAGACAGACGGTCCCGAGAACGGTGCCCTGTTCAGCAAAGACATAAAAATCACGAATATTTTCATAAATCTCGGAAAGCGAACGGGGCAGCATCAGCCCGTCCCGCGAATAATCCATCAACAGTTTCTGAATTGCCCTGGCATCAGGGATCAGGGCTTTGCGGATCATGTGTGCCATCCTTTCTGTCGCACCGTACTGCGGCGCGACGCCAACAGGTAAAAGCAGATAAACGGTCAGCGCACCACGGAAGAGCTGATCAGCTCACGTGCGTGCTCAAGACTGCGCTCGGTGGTGCGCGCGCCTCCAAGCATACGGGCCATCTCCCGGACCCGCCCCTGCTCATCAAGCAGATCAACTTCGGTGCGGGTTCGCCCGTCGACCTCGGACTTGGCGATGAGGTACTGCCGGTCGGCGAAAGCGGCCACCTGGGGCAGGTGTGTTACGCACAGCACCTGCTGCTCCGACGCCAGTGAGCGCAGCTTCTCACCGACCCGCGTGGCAGTCACGCCACCGATGCCGGCGTCGACTTCATCGAAAATGAGCGTTTGAGTTTCATGCCCCGGGGCGGCTCGCTTCAGGGCCAGCATGATGCGGGACAGCTCGCCGCCTGAAGCGATGCGGGCCATGGGGCGCGCTTCCTCGCCGGGGTTAGGCGCAAGAAAAAACTCGACTTTCTCCAGGCCATTAGCGGAAAAATCCTCGAGCGTGCTGCAGCGGATCTCGAACCGGGCCTGCCCCATGGCCAGATCCGTCAGTTCATGCTCCACCTTCTGCGCCAGCTCAAGAGCAGCCTGTCGCCGGAGGGCAGAGAGTTCTTCGCCGCGAGCACGGACATCCTTTTCGCACTGTTCGATACGGGCGGTGACCTGTGCGCGCGACTCGTCGATATCCTCAAGTTCAGTAAGCTCTTTGTCGATCTGGTCACGATAAGCCAGAATGTCGGCAACGGTGCTGCCGTATTTGCGCTTCAACCCGGCCAGCACGGCAAGACGGTTTTCCACTTCATCAAGGCGCTGGGGATCGAAGGTCAGGACCTCGGAATAACTGCGCAGCTGCGCCGCGACATCCTCCAGGCTGTATTGTGCGCTGCGCAGGGCTTCGGCAAATTCGCCCAGGCGTGAATCCACCTCCAGCAGTGTTTCGAGGGAGGTCGCCGCCTGATCGACCATCTCGCAGACGGCTCCATCCTCCCCATACAGATGGTTAAATCCGCCCAGCGTCGCGGCAGTGAGTTTTTCAGCATTCTGCAGCAGGCGCCTTTCACTCTCAAGCTCTTCGTCTTCCCCCTCTTGGAGATGCGCTGCGGCAATTTCGCTGCTTTGAAAAGAGAGCAGATCGATGCGCTGCCGTCGTTCGCGTTCGCCGGTTTCCAGCCGGTCCAGATTCTCGCGCGCCCGCCGGAGATCTTCATAAGCCCTGCGATAAGAGGCGAGAAGAGATCTGCTGCCGGCAAAATCATCAAGCAGTTTCAGGTGATTTTCAGACTTGAGCAGACTTTGGTGCTCATGCTGGCCGTAAATGGTCACCAGTTTTCCGGTGACAGCCTGCAGCTGCCCCAGAGTGACCAGGGCGCCGTTGAGAAACACGCGATTTTTGCCGTTGCGGCTCACGAGTCGGCGAATCAGAACCTCCGATCCATCGAAGTCGATCGCCCCCTCCTCGAACAACGGAGCAAGGTCGGCCGCCATCTGCTCGTCGATCTCAAACAAGGCCTCCACAGCGGCTTCATCCTCTCCGGTGCGGATATCCTCGACACGCGCCCGCGCGCCAAGCAGCAGGCCGACCGCGCCGAGAAGAATGGACTTGCCGGCGCCGGTTTCTCCACTGAGAACGTTGAAACCGGCGCCGAAACGCACATGCAGCCGGTCGATGATCGCAAAGTTGCGGATGTTGAGATCGGTCAGCACCTCAGCGCTCCCCCCAGCGTAATTTGGCGCGCAGCACCTCGAAATAATTTTTGCTCGGGCTCTTGACCAGCATGGTGCGGGTCTGTGAGCGACGCAGCTCAACCACATCGCCGCCGCGCAGCGGCATGCCCACCTGTCCGTCGGCTGTCAGCACCACATGCTGGTCCTGGAATTTAACCTCGATGCGGATCACCGACTTGCTCGAAACGATCACCGGCCGGTTGGTCAGCATATGAGGGCAGATAGGCGAGATGACGAGGCAGTTCAGGCCGGGATAAATAATCGGTCCGCCGGCGGCCAGGTTGTAAGCGGTGGAACCGGTGGGTGTCGCAATGATCAGCCCGTCGGCTTTGAATGTCGTCAGGTAATCCTGATCGACCCAGGCTTCCATATCGATAATGCGCGCCAGGGCCCCTTTGTTGATTACGGCATCGTTAAGAACGGAATAGCGCGCAATTTCGTTGCCGTCGCGGCGCACCACCGCGTCGAGCATTAAACGGCCGGAAACCTCGAAATCTCCCTTAACCACCCGTTCAAGCGTGGTAAAAGTCTCATCCTGCGTGATCTCTGTAAGAAATCCCAGGCTGCCGAGATTGACGCCGAGGATCGGCTTCATGCGCGCCCCGACATGACGGGCGACTGAAATCAGGGTTCCATCGCCCCCCAGAACGATGATCAGATCCGAGCGCTCGGGAATCTCGTCATCCACATAATCGCGCGTGACGCCGAGAGCAGAGGCAAGATCCTCCTCAAGCATCACCTCGATATTGCGCGCGAGCAGCCAGTTCATGACCTCGCGTCCGAAACCGACGGCGTCGGGATGATGTTTTTTTGCGTAGAGTCCAACTCTCTTCATCCGGAATCCTCCTTGATTGCCGTCGGAAATTACCACAGCTCGGGCTCCGAGTCTATCCCTGTCGATGGCATCCGCGGCAGTTGTTGCAGCAGGAATCCTTATGCTAGAATCGCTCCGACTGGAGATAAAATCTAAAATGGATCTATTTGAACACAGCAGACAGGAATCCCCCGATGCCCCACTTGCCGAACGCATGCGGCCGCGCAGCATTGACGAGGTCGTCGGGCAGCAGCATCTCGTTGGCCCGGGAAAGCCCCTGCGGCGCCTGATTGAAACCGACCGGATATCTTCCCTGATTTTCTGGGGCCCGCCGGGCACGGGCAAAACAACCCTGGGCCAAGTCATCGCGCACACCACCCGCAGCCATTTTGTTTCCTTCTCGGCTGTGCTGCAGGGAGTCAAAGACGTGCGGGAGATTGTCGCCAAGGCGCGGGAAGACAAAGCCTACCACGGACGCAAGACACTGCTGTTCATCGACGAGATTCACCGTTTCAACAAGGCGCAGCAGGATGCCTTTCTCCCCCACGTCGAACGCGGCGACATCATTCTGATCGGCGCAACGACCGAAAACCCGTCCTTTGAAGTGAATGCCGCGCTGCTGTCGCGCTCACGTGTCTTTGTCCTTCACCCCCTTGACGCCGAGGCCATCGGCGCGCTGCTGCGTCGCGCACTGAGCGATCCACGCGGCCTTGGGGACCGCCACATGGAACTAGAGCAGGAGGCTTTTGACTTCATCGTCGAAAGCGCCGACGGCGACGCGCGCGCCGCCTTGAACGCGCTGGAAGTCGCAACCCTCTCAGCCGAAGGCCATGTTCTGACACGGGACCACGTCGCAGAAAGCCTGCAGAAAAAGCCGCTGCTCTACGACAAAGGCGGCGAAGAGCATTACAACGTCATATCGGCATTGATCAAAAGCATGCGCGGCTCCGACCCGGACGCCGCCCTCTACTGGCTGGCACGCATGCTGGAGGCCGGCGACGATCCCCTGTTCATCGCCCGCCGCCTGGTTATTTTCGCCTCCGAAGATGTGGGCAATGCCGACCCGCGCGGCCTGCAGGTCGCCCTCGCCGTTCAGCAGGCGGTGCATTTTATCGGACTGCCCGAAGCACGGATCAATCTGGCCCAGGGCGTGACCTACCTTGCCACGGCACCCAAAAGCAATGCCTCCTATGCCGGAATAAACGCCGCCTTGAAGGAAGTGCGCAACAGCGGCGCGCTGCCGGTGCCGATGCACATCCGCAACGCACCGACCTCCCTGATGAAAGACCTGGGATACGGGCGCGATTACCGCTATGCCCATGATTATGAACACGGCGTGGCGCCCCAGACCCACCTCCCCGACCAATTGGCGGAGCGGCGGTTTTACACCCCGACGGATCGCGGCTACGAAAAGATGATCGGCGAGCGCATGCGCTATCACGAATCCTTGCGGCACAAAAAAAAGCGCGGTGACGATCCGAAGGATGCATCAGAATGAGAGTCCTGTGGGGCGCCGCCCTGATCCTGCTGCTGGCGGGCCCCAGCGGAGGCGCAAAAGCAAATGCCCAAGCACCATCCTGGGGGCCGTGGCAGGTACCGGCAGCGCGCAATTCAGCACCGGTCGACAAGGGCAGCGACATGAGTATCCTGCGCTACGGGATCGGCTTTTTCCAAGAATTCATCTCGCCCGTTGATGGCCCCCGCTGCCCCATGACGCCGACCTGTTCGGCCTATGCCCTTCACGCCCTCGACCGGCATGGTCCGGCATTGGCGATCATGCTCACCGTCGACCGCCTGCTCCACGAGAACACCCCCCGGGAGAAAACGCATCCCGTGCCGGGGCCTGGCCGAATCCGCTACTTCGACCCGCTCGACAACAACGACTTCTGGCTTCCCAATTCGGCCGGCATCCCCGCCCCGTGATAAGGCAAGGGACTAATCCAGACCGACTCCGGCAATGCGGGCTCCGCATTCACGGCATTTCCCCTCATCCAGGTGGCAGGTGCCCAGGCGAAAGCCGCGCCGCTCGATGACCAGCGCGCCGCACTGGGGACAGAAGGTGCTTTCACCCTCCACATCCGCAACATTGCCGGTATAGACATAGTGCAGCCCGGCCTCCTGACCGATACGACGTGCTCGCAGCAGGGTTTTCGGAGGGGTTGGAGGCACGTCGTTCATGCGATAAGTGGGATAAAATGCGGTCACATGCCAGGGTGTATCCACTCCCAACTCATCGACAATAAATGAAGCCATCGCCTGCAGTTCGTCAGGGGCATCGTTATGTTCCGGGATCAGCAGCGTGGTCACCTCCAGCCAGATTCCCAGCCGATGATAATCGCGCAGGCACTCCAGCACACCTGCCAGGCTCGCGCCGGTCACTTCGCGGTAAAATCTGTCGGAAAACGCTTTCAGGTCAATGTTGGCGGCATCAAGGTACGGAGCGATTTTTTCCAAAGCTTCGGTTGTGATATAGCCGTTGCTGACAAAAACATTTTTCAGGCCGGCTTCGTGGGCCAGTACGGCCGTGTCGTAAGCGTATTCGAAGAAGATGGTGGGTTCGGTGTAGGTATAGGCGATGGAACGGCAGCCGGCATCCAGCGCGCGGGAGACAATCTGTTCCGGGGACAGGGGCTGGCCGGGGATTTCTCCGCCTGCTTCACGGGAGAGTTGGGAAATCTGATAATTCTGACAGTGCAGACAGTGAAAATTGCAGCCGGCGGTCGCAACGGAGAAACTCCGCGTGCCGGGCAGAAAATGAAACAGCGGTTTTTTTTCTATCGGATCGGCGTGTTCGGCAATGCTCCATCCATAGACCAGGGTATAGAGGGCACCATCGCGATTTTCCCGCACACCGCATAACCCGCGCCGTCCAGGTGTGATGCGACAGTGAAACCGACACAGATTACAGAGGACGCGGTTCTGATCCAGAGGTTGCCAGAATTGAGCCTTTTTCATAACACCAGCCTCCTGCCAGGGTTCAGTCGTTGCAGGTTCGTGGTTCATTATAACAAAAACTCTTCATTCGCGAGGAATGCGTTCAGATATCCGCGCTCAGAACATGAAGCGCCTCATACTGACATTGAGCAGCAGTCCTGTTCCGATCATGGTCGTCACCATACTTGTGCCCCCATAGGAAAACAGAGGAAGAGGCACGCCGACGACCGGCAACAGTCCGATCACCATCCCCAGGTTGACCACGATATGCCAGAACAGCATGGCCACCACCCCCACCGCCAGGAAAGTACCGAAGCGGTCGGCGGCGCAGCGTGCAATATAAATCCCCCACACAATCAGGAAAAGATAAAGCATTAAAAGGAAGAAGCTTCCAACGAACCCCCATTCTTCAGCAAAAACTGAAAACGCGAAATCCGTATGGCGCTCAGGCAGAAAAGACAGCTGGGACTGGGTTCCCTGCATGTAGCCCTTACCGAACAAACCGCCGGAGCCGACGGCAATTTTTGATTGGATGATGTGATAACCGGACCCGAGGGGATCGTTTTCGGGATTGAGAAATGTCAGGATGCGCTGCTTCTGATAATCACGTAGCAGAAACCATCCGCCACCGGCCGCCAGCGTGCCCAGAACACCGAGGACCGTCAGGGTTGAGCGACGGATGCCGGCGAAAAGAATCATAACCACGGCGATAAACAGAATCAGAAGCGCTGTTCCCAGGTCCGGCTGTTTCATGGTGAGCACGACAGGAACCGCCACCAGCGCGAAAGGACGCACCAGTTCCCGCAGCGTATGTCCCTGGAGGTGCCCGTGTTCACTGAAATAGCGCGCAAGGGTGATGATGATGACGATCTTCATCACCTCGCTCGGCTGCAGATTAAAAACCCCGAAATCAAGCCAGCGGGTTGCCCCCATGGAGGTCTTGCCCACCACCAGAACCGCCGCCAGCAACAGCAGGTTGGCCAGGTACAGATTGAATCCCATGTGTTCAAGGTGGCGGTAATCGAAACAACACATTCCCAGAGCGATGAGAAGACCGATTCCCAGCCAGGAAAGCTGCTTGAGATAAATGGGGGTACTGGTCGTCTCCCAGCCGGAGGTGGCACTGTAGAGGCTGGCGATGCCGATTGCAGCCAGGGCCAGAACCGTCAGCAGCAGAGTCCAGTCAAAGTTGAACAGTAAACGGCGGTCAAACATAAAAATCAGTCTCCAGGGTAGCCGTTGACCGGAGATACGCGGTCTTCCGGGAGTCCGAAATAAGCCTGCAGGATGCTGCGCGCCACTGGTGCGGCCGTAGTGCTGCCGTGCTCACCATGCTCAACGATAACGGCAACGGCGATACGCGGGTCATCGGCAGGCGCATAGGCGACAAACAGGGCATGATCGCGGAATCGATAGGGAATCCCTTCCTCATCCGGCTCCTCGTCGTCTGCACGAAGGCGCACCACCTGCGCTGTCCCGGTTTTCCCCGCGACTTTTACCTGATCAAGACGCGCTGCCCAACCGGTTCCGCGCGGTTCATTCACGACCGCTTCAAGGCTGTTCTGAACGATTTCCAGATTATTGCCTTGAAATTCGACAGTCTGCAACACCTCGGTCTCGGATTCCAGAAGAACTTCCCCGTCCCAGCTTTCAATCTTTTTGATAATACGCGGCCGCACCAGCAATCCACCGTTGGCCACAGTTGCAGTCATGGTGGCCAATTGCAACGGAGTGGCGAGAACAAACCCCTGCCCGATCGAGGTATTGACCGTTTCGCCATCATACCAGGAGGCATTGAATCGCGCACGTTTCCACTCCCGAGTCGGCACCAGTCCCGATTTTTCTCCGCCGAGATCAAACCCCAGTTCATTGCCGAGTCCAAGTTCCAGGGCCATTTCGGAGAGCTTGTCGATGCCAAGCTCCAGTCCGACGCGGTAAAACCAGACATCGCAGCTTTCGCGCATCGCTTTTTTCAAGTCTGTCGGGCCGTGACCATAACGTTTCCAACATCGAAAATCGCGTCGTCCCAGGGTAATATGACCATCGCAGTCAACCCGGGTTGAAGCTGTTGCGGCGCCGGACCGCAATGCCGCCAGTGCCGTGACAATCTTGAACGTCGAAGCCGGAGGGTACTGCCCTGTCAAAGCCTTGTTCTGGAGGGGGTGACGGGAGTCCTGCAGCAAAGCAATCCATTCAGCGCCTGAAATTCCGCGGGCGAACATGGCCGGGTTAAAGGAAGGGCGGCTGGCCATGGCCAGAATCTCGCCGCTTTTGACATCGATGGCAACTGCCGCTCCGGCTTGACCGGCCAGGGCCCTCTCTGCTGCCAGTTGAACATCCTCCCGCAGGGTCAGAAACACCCGATTGCCGGGTTCGGGCTCCTGGACCCTCAATACCCGCAGTTCTTTGCCCCGCACATCAACTTCCAGGAGACGTTGCCCGTCTTTCCCCTTTAAATAGGATTCCAGCTTCTTCTCCAGGCCGCTCTTGCCGACATATTCGCCCGAGCGGTAATCCCGAAACTCCCCACTGCGCAACTGCTGTTCGGTGATCTCTCCCAGGTAGCCAAACACATGAGCGGCGACATCTTCGTAAGGATAAGAGCGCAGCGGCTGCACATCGATCAACACGCCCGGCAGGTCAACGGAATTCTCCTGAACACGCTCGAGCTGTTCGCGGCTGATATCTTCCGCCAGAGGAACGGGACGATAATAGGGAAATCTTCGTCCGGCCTCCCAGCGACGAGCAAGATCCTCGACGGGAATTTCAAGATACTCGGAAAGCCGTTCAAGGAGTTGGTCGCGGTCGGACACGTCCTGGCGCATGACAGAGACGCTGAATGAAGGCCGATTGTCCACCAGCAAATGTCCGTCGCGGTCGTAAATGGGTCCCCTGGGCGCGGAAATGGGAATGTAACGGATACGATTTTTTTCAGAAAGGTGCTGAAACCGCTCTGCACTTATGACCTGCAGATACCACAACCGCAGAAGCAGGAGCAGCATAATGGCAACAGCGGCCAGAAAGAGAAAAAGGAAACGTTTGGTAAGATCGGGTTTATCCGACCACTGACTTTTCACGTTCATCATGGCAGACGTGATCCGCTGGCGGCACGCGCGCGGCGACTGTCCCACCGGATGAAAGGCAGAAAAAAACAGGACAAAAGCGCCCCAACCACAACCTGGGCCGGGATCTGCTGCAGAACGATGCGCCAACCGTCGCCGGCATCGGCCAGCATCAGCAGGCTCATTGCGATCAGTCCGTTTTCCACGGCCATGGCGCACGAAACCAGCAGAACCAGAAGCAGGGAACTTTCAGGGTTGAGCTGACGCACAACAAGCCGGGCCAAAAGAAACGTCGCGACAAAGGCAAACCCATGAAGACCAAAGGTAACACCTGCAAAACTGTCCTTGAGGAGCCCCAGCAACCAGGCCAGCGGGCCGCCCTGGGCCGTAGTCCGGGTCATGCCCAGGTAAACCACCAGAAAAACGAAAAGGTCAGGGCGGATGGAAGGCGGATTAATGCGGGAGAGAATCGTGGTCTGCAGAAAAGCAGCGAGAATGCCGGCACCCAAAATCCAAACGACAGGTTTCACGGGGACTCCTCCGTCAGGATCAACACCTCCTCCAGGCGTGAAAAATCCACTGCAGGCTCCACTTCGACCGACTGGAACAAGCCGTAGTCGCCCCGGGCGACTTTTACCACCTCCCCCATCAGCAGCCCCTTGGGGAAAATACCGCCCGTGCCTGAAGTCACGACCTGGTCTCCCAATTGCACGTCTTCCTGACGCAAAGCGAAATCAAGGATCAACGTATCACCGCGACCACGGCAAACGGCCCGGGTCCGCGTACGTTGTACCAGCACTGCCGCAGCAGAAGCCGCATCGGTAATCAGAAGAACGCGCGAGTGGGCGGGGGCGACCTTGATCACGCGCCCGACAACACCGGCATTGGTCACGACCGGCATTCCTTCCTCAACGCCACTGCGTCCCCCCTTGTCCAGCACGACGGTACGGGACCAGGTCGAGGCATCAAAACCAATAACACGAGCCGGCAGCGCCGACAAAGCAATCTCATCCTTGAACTCAAGGAGCTTTCGCAAGCGCTCGTTGGCGAGTCGAATTTCCCGCAGGGTGTCGATCTCCCCCCTGAGAAGCCGGTTCTCCTCCCTCAACGCCTCGTTCTCGCGGGCGGCATCCATCAGCCAGACATAATGGGACCACCAACGGGCAACCCGTTCACCGACCAGGTCAAATCCTTCCTGCAGGGGGGCGGTTACGGTAATGACCGCTTTTTCAAAGAGGCTGGTGCTCTGCTTCTGCCGCAAATTGAAACTGTAGAGAAGAAGCGCCGCCAGAAGTAGAGCAAGCCCCAGCAATATCGGTCGATATTTTTTATAGGGTTCCCGCAAAAGCCACCTCGGGAAAACACGAAGAGGGCCATCAGGCCCTCTTTGTTGAAAAAATCAAAGCGTCACAAGCTTTCTGCGTGCTTCACCTTCGCAGCAGAATTTCGCTACGTTCAGGATGTCACCGTGACGCGCTTGAGCAGATCCAGTTCGTCGAGCACCTTGCCGGAACCGAGCACAACACAGGAAAGCGGATCCTCGGCGATAACGACGGGGAGCCCGGTCTCTTCGCGCAGCAGAATGTCGAGGTTGCGCAGGTTGGCGCCGCCACCCGCGAGAATGATTCCTTTGTCGACAATATCGGCCGCCAGTTCCGGCGGAGTCCGTTCAAGGGCAATGCGGACAGCTTCGACAATGGCATTGACCGTTTCCGAGAGAGCTTCGCGGACCTCACTTGAGTCGACTTCCAGAGTTTTCGGAATGCCGCTCACCAGATCGCGCCCCTTGACCTCCATCGTTTGCACTTCGCCATCGGGATCGGGATAGGCGCTGCCGATCTCAATCTTGATCTGCTCGGCGGTACGCTCGCCAATCAAAAGATTGTATTTGCGCTTGAGATACTGGACCAGCGCCTCATCGATCTTGTCGCCTCCGACCCGCACGCTTTTGGCGTACACGATCCCGGCCAGCGAAATTACAGCAACCTCTGTGGTGCCGCCGCCGATGTCGACAATCATGTTCCCGGAAGCCTCGGTGATCGGCAGGCCCGCACCGATCGCAGCAGCCATCGGCTCTTCGATCAGGTAAACTTCTCGAGCACCGGCGGACTCAGCCGATTCCTTGACTGCGCGCTTTTCAACCTGCGTAATGCCCGAAGGCACGCAAATCACAATACGGGGGCGAACCAGAGTTTTGCGGTTATGAACCTTCTGAATGAAATACCGCAACATTTCCTGCGTGATGTCGAAATCCGCGATGACCCCGTCTTTCATGGGGCGGATCGCGACAATGCTGCCGGGGGTGCGCCCCAGCATCTTCTTGGCCTCCATCCCCACCGCCAGCACCTTGCGCTGCCCGACGCTGTCCTTCTGCACGGCAACCACCGACGGCTCGCAGACCACGATGCCCTTGCCCCGCAGGTAGACCAGAGTATTGGCCGTACCGAGGTCAATGGCCAGATCGTTGGAAAACAGGCCGAGTACGGAATTGAAAAGGTTAAACATTTTTTCGGCGACTCCTTTCACGCATAGAGGCAGACCCCCTTAAATCGGCGATTACAGTATCAAAACCGCCCCTGTTTAGCAAGGTTATAAAATACAAAAAAATATTGCTTCTACCCTGCCCCATGTCTTAATATGCACTCTTATTTTCATGTCCTAAAGCTGAGGAGACTCTTGAAAAAATGCTTGATCTTATTCGTAGAAAACAGAAGTCAACCATCGTTAAACTTGTTTTCTGGGTCATCATCGCCGCCTTTGTCGGCACGATTTTTTTGGTCTGGGGGCGAGGTGACGATCGCGGAGGGGATTCCAGCGCCACGGCGCTGCGCATCAACGGCGACAAGATTCCTCTCGACACCTATCAACGCGCCTACAGCAATCTCTACACGCTCTATCAGAGCCTTTACCGCGAACAGTTTACACCTGAGATGGAGCGCCAGCTCGGGCTGAAACAGATGGCTCTGGAGCGGGTCGTTGACCAGACACTCCTGGCGCAGCAGGCACGAGAATCGGGCATCAAGGTCTCCAAGGAAGAGCTGGTCGAGTCCATCGCCCAGATCCCTTCTTTTCAGGAAAACGGGGTCTTCAGCAGAAATCGCTATCTGGAGGTCCTGCAATACCAGCGTATCAGCCCGGATGAGTTCGAGGCCGCGCAGCGCCGCCAGCTTCTGATCGATAAAATGATCGAGCGTATCAAACAGGGTGTTTCCGTCAGCGAAGAAGAAATCGCCGACGAGTTCCGCCGCCGCCGGGAGGAGATCAACCTCGACTTCATCTCCTTTGTTCCAGCCCGTTTCGAGAACAAAGTCCAGGTCGAAGAGGCTGAGCTTGCCGCATGGTTCGAGCAGAACCGGGAGGACTTCCGCATCCCTGCAACCGTTGCGCTGAAATACGTCGAGTTCAATCCTGAGAACTACCGCGACGAGGTGGTTCTCAGCGAAGAAGAGCTGGACCGACACTACAGGCGCACCCTGGGACAGTTCGAAATCCCCGAGCAGGTGGAGGCATCTCACATCCTGATCCGGGTCGAGGAGGACGCCGAACAGGAAAAGGTCAACAAGCGGCGCGAACTGGCCGAAAAGGTTCTGCAGCAGGTCAGGACCGGTGAAGATTTCGCCGATCTGGCGCGACGCTACTCCGATGATGACGCCACCGCGCGCGAGGGTGGATCACTGGGGTATTTCCCGCGCGGCACCATGACACAGAATTTCGAGCGGGCAGCCTTCGACCTCAAGCCGGGGGAAATTAGCGACCTCGTTCGCACCTCCCACGGCTTTCACATTGTCAAGGTCACCGGGCACATCGAAGCCGGCTTCAAGCCTTTGGACGAGGTTATCGACACCGTCAGAAAAAGCCTGCGTGAAGAGAAGGCCAAACAGCTTGCCATCGAAAAAGCGATGGATGCCTACAATCTCAACCGCAAAGACGGCGATATTGAAGGCGCTGCTCAGGAAAGCGGCCTGAACGTAGAAGAAACCGACTTCTTTGCACGGGACGAGTCGATTCCCGGCATCGGCCGTATTCCGGAAATCAACCAGGTCGCCTTCAGCCTCAAGCCCGGCGAGCTTGCAAAACCGGTGGTCGCCTCTGACGGGGTTTATCTTTTCACCGTCAAAGAGGTCCGCCCCAGTCGCCTGCCCGAACTCTCCGAGGTACGCGAAAAAGTTGAAGCACGCTATCGCAGAGAAAAGTCTTGCGAACTGGCTGAAGAAACGGCCAAAAAGGCGATGCAGGCTCTCCAAAACGGCAAATCTCTGGCTCAAGCTGCACAATCTTCAGGTGTAGAAGTCGAAGAAACCGGCACTTTCTCCCGCACCTATGAGACGTTCATCCCGCGGGTCGGAAACAGCGAGCCGATGTCGAAGGATGCATTCACCGTCGAGAAGCTAGGTTCTGTTCTCCCCCAGGTCTATGAGGTCGAAGGTAAATTCGTTGTCGCTGTATTGAAGCAGCGCAGCGCCGCAGACATGGCTGCCCTGGACGAAGAGACTAAAAAGGAGCTGAGAACCGCCCTCCAGTCACAAAAAGAACAACAGGCCCTTGAAGAAGAGCTGGCCGCCCTGCGCGAAGAAGCAACAATCGAGATAACCCCTGCGCTGTCGAATCTGCTTGAAAGGTAATGTGCATGAAAACGGTGAAAGAAACCAATCTTTCCGATCTCAACCTCGTAAATCGCGGCAAGGTCCGCGACATTTACGACCTGGGCGAGCATCTCCTGATCGTAACCTCGGATCGCATCAGCGCGTTCGACGTCATCATGGATGAAGCCATCCCCTACAAAGGGTATGTCCTGACCCAGATCTCGCGCTTCTGGTTCGAGCGGATGACCGACATCATCGACAACCATATCGTTGCGATGGACGTCTCGGATTTCCCCGCCCAGACCCACAAATACCGCGACGACCTCGAAGGACGCAGCATGCTGGTCAAAAAGGCCGATCCGCTGCCCATCGAGTGCATCGTGCGTGGCTATGTCTCCGGCTCGGGATGGAAAGAGTACCGCCAGAGCGGAACGATCTGCGGCATAAAACTGCCCGAAGGTCTCCAGGAGAGCAGCAAGCTGAACGAGCCGATCTTTACGCCCTCCACTAAAGCCGAGATCGGTGAGCATGACGAAAACATCCCCTACTCCAAGGCTGTGGAGTTGTGTGGAGAGAAATGGGCGGGACAGGCACGCGAGGCCACTTTGTCCATTTACAAAAGGGCTCGTGATCTGGCCGACACCAAAGGGATCATCATCGCCGACACCAAGTTCGAGTTCGGCATTCTGAATGACCGCCTGATCTGGATCGATGAAGCCCTGACACCCGATTCATCCCGTTTCTGGCCTAAGGATCAATACAAACCCGGGGGACCTCAGCCCAGCTTTGACAAGCAGTTTCTGCGCGACTACCTCGAAACACTCGACTGGAACAAACAGGCACCGCCGCCGCGGCTGTCCGAAGAGATCGTACGCAAAACCGGTGAAAAATATCTTGAAGCCCTTAAAAAACTGACGGGGATCGAACCTCCTCGCTGACAAGGCATCCAATACGGAGCCGCCCCTTTCCTCCAGTGAATGGGGCGGCTCACCTTTATCCGCATGCAAATTGACCTCTCGCCTTTTCATTATCTTCTCCCACTGTTAATCCTTGGTCTGGTTTTCGGCTGCAGCGCAAGGATTCCCGAAACAACGTCGCCCTCGTCCACGTATGCCAGCGACAAAAATCGAAACGGCGCCTTTGAGCAGAGGCTGCATGAGGCTGAGCAATCTCTGGCCCGGGAAATCCAGGCGGCTCCCTCAGAAACCGAGAAATATCTCCGCCGTGCAGAAATACTTGAAATACTGCAGCTCGAGAAAGAGGCGCTGCAGGTGCTGGGACAAGCCTTGAACAGCAGCCCAACGCCTTCGCAGAAACAAAAGCTGATTTATCGAATGGCTGTGCTGCGCGCCTTGAAACTTGGAGATAATGCCGCGGCAGCACAGGATCTCGAGCAGCTCACCCCCGAGTCGCTTTTTCGTCTGGATGCCGAAGCAGCTGTAGAAATTGCCCGAAACAACCCGGAAGCAGCATTGCGGCACCTGGCACAGGCCGCTTCGCTGGCACAAAATCATGATGAACAGGCCCTTGTCCTCTACCATCAGGCTCTCGCCTTTCAGAAGATGGGAGAAGAAGACAAGGCCGTAGCCGCACTCTACCATGCCATCAACAGGGCAGAAAATCGTGTCCTCATCAAGGACATTGAGCGGCTGTGGGAAGTTCTCGATACCCGAAGCCCCTGATCTCCCGGCCGGATGTGCTTTTGAAGGACCAACATGAAACATGGGCTGCTGTATTGATTTCGGCCCCTTCAACATGGACTTTTCATGCTTGAGAAATTTTTTCATCTGCACAGCCGAGGCAGCAACCTGCGAACCGAGGCAATTGCCGGCGCCACCACCTTCCTGACGGGAGCCTATATCGTTTTCGTCAACCCGGCGATCCTTGGCGAAACCGGCATGGACCGGGCCGCCCTGACCACGGTAACCTGTCTTGTTGCCGCTCTGGCCACCCTGCTGATTGCTCTGTGGGCCAACGTCCCATTGATGATGGCGCCTGGTATGGGTCTCAACGCTTTTTTCGCCTACACCCTGGTTCTTGGGGAAGGCCTGCCGTGGCAAACGGCACTGGGTGTTGTTTTTCTCTCCGGAGCCTTCTTTCTGGTGCTGACACTTCTCGGCGTGCGAGAGCGCCTGGTGCAAGCCATCCCGGCCTCGCTGCGACTTGCCACATCTGTGGGGATCGGCCTCTTTATCGCATTTATCGGGATGCAGAACCTCGGTCTGGTGGTCCAGAGCGAGGCTGTCCTGGTGCAACTGGGCTCACTGACGCCGGAAGTGCTTCTGGGACTTGGCGGGCTTTTGGGCATCGCGCTTCTGGAGCGACTACATGTGCGAGGTTCGATCCTCATCGCCATTCTCGGTACGGCTGTAGCGGGCATGCTCTTTGGACTGACCCCATTTCCCGAAAGCATCGTTGCGCCTCCCCCGTCGATAACGCCCCTGGCGTTTTCCCTGGATATCTGGGGAGCGATGAAGATTTCCCTGTGGGCCAGCATCTTCTCCTTCATGTTCGTCGACCTGTTCGACAGCCTGGGAACCATGCTGGCGGTTTGCCGCGAGGCGGGCCTCTCCGACCGTGAAGGTCGAATTCCCGGCCTTTCCCGCATGCTGACCGCCGATGCTCTGGCCACGGTGGGCGGCGCCCTGCTCGGCACCAGCACAACCACCGCCTATGTCGAATCGGCAAGTGGCGTGGCCGATGGCGGGCGAACCGGCTTGACTTCGGTCTTCACTGCCCTTCTCTTTTTTCTCGCGGCATTTTTCACTCCTTTAATCGCTGCAGTTCCCTCTTATGCTACCGCTCCCGCCCTTATGGCGGTGGGCCTGTTCATGATGCGCGGGATCGGGCAGATCGACTTTTATGACTTCGAGGAAAGCCTGCCGGCTTTCCTGACCCTGATCCTGATGCCGCTGACCTACTCTATCGCCACCGGGCTTGCCTTCGGCTTCGTCTCGTTTGTTCTGCTTAAAATCTGCCTTGGCAAATGGCACAGCTGCGATCCCTTCCTGATGGCCGCAGCCCTGTTGTCGCTGATCAGTCTCTTGGTCTGATGCGCACAGCTCCTGTTTTGAAAACGGCCACCATAAAGACTGTATCTATGTATCCGATCATATTAAAATGCGGCTGCCTGTTGACCTATCGGGCCGGCGCCAGTATCGTCGCGGGTTCAGATCCGGAACACGCATGGCACGAATGCCTGGCCAAAGGGGCTGCCCTGCGCCAGGCTCTGGAGGTATCTCGATGATCGTCAATATTGATGGTGGGTTCCTTGAACCGGGCGAGGCCCGTATTCCCGTCACCGACGGCAGTTTCCTTTACGGGGATACGTTGTTCGAGACATTCAAGGCACGGGAGAAAAAGATTCTTTTTTCCGCAGAGCATCTTGATCGCCTTGAACTTTCCGCCGACCTGCTTGGATTCCCGTTTGATCGGAAACGCATCGAGAGCGCCCTCGAGCGCACCGCGCAACGCATGAACCGCCCGGTGTCGCGGTTGCGCCTGACCCTGACCCGCGGCAGCTTCACCGGGCTTGAATTTCCACCGGCCAAAGCCGGACGCTTTGTTCTGATCGCCACCCCGACCGAAGAACCCGATGCGGCCGAGCGGCTGCAGGGCGCTCATTGTGTATTCGCCCCCAACCGTCGCGTCAACCCCCTCTCCCATCTTCCACAGCTCAAACACGGCAACTACGCCGATTGCCTGTACGCAATGGCTCATGCCCGCAAACAAGGGGCCCGCGAGGCGCTGTTTGTTACTGAGGATGATGAGGTTATTGAAGGGTCAACCTCCAACCTGTTCATCGTCTGCGGCAAATCACTGATCACACCTCCTGCAGGAGAACTTGTGCTGCCTGGTGTCATGCGCCGCCAGATCATGAATGCCGCCGCCGACCTTGACCTCGAATGCCGCGAAGAAACGATCCGTAGAAAAGACCTGTGGACAGCAGACGAGATTTTTCTGACCAATTCGCTCATTGATGTGCTCCCTGTCACCCAGGTAGAAAATCAGACCGTTGGCGGCGGAAGGCTCTGGCAATCATTGCTGCAACAGCTGCAGAGAACCATTGACCGGCAAATGCAATAAGACTGTTGACCCGAGCAGAACTTCCCACTATAATTCCCTCGCTTTTGTCCCAAAGGGGGCGTGGTGAAACTGGTAGACGCACTGGACTCAAAATCCAGCGGACGCAAGTCCATGTCGGTTCGACTCCGACCGCCCCCACCATTGATATAAAAAAAGACAGGCCGGATTTCCTCGAGGAAATCCGGCCTGTCTTTTTTAGCGTTTGGAGATCATCCGCTGCGTCAAAAGCCGGTCGAAAGCGGATGCAAACTTCTGACGATCCGTCGCGCCCATACGCCCCGGGCCACCCTGAACCAACCCGGTTTCACGCAACTGATGCAGCAGATCGCGTGTAGAGAGGCGCTCGCCGATATTGTCCTCCGAATAAATCTCCCCCCGCGGATCGATGGCAATCCCGTTTTGTGCGACAATTCGTGCCGCCAGGGGGATATCCGCTGTGATCACGAGATCGGTGGCCGCTGCGTGTTCGACGATATAATCGTCGGCGGCATCATCGTCACCAGCCACTCGAACAGATGAGATCAGCGCCGTATGCGATCTTGACAGGTCGGTGTTGGCCACCAGGCACACCGGAACCTGCACCCTCTTGGATGCCCGGAAAACGATTTCCTTGATCACGCGCGGACAGGCGTCGGCATCAATCCAGATCTTCATCGCCGCCCCCGGTTGCGGCTTCCCCCTGGGCAACTCGGCAGCCTGTCCTGCGGCTGTCTCTGGTTCGCAAGATCCTCGCGCACCTGCTTGACGCTGTGGGGTTTCCCATGGGGTCGGACCAAGATAACTCTCTGGAATAATGTCGAAAAATCAAATTAACACCTCCAAAAATCCCACTATAGCTCGATTTTTGAGGGCAAAATGGAACTCTTTAGCTGTATTGACATGAAATCCTTCGGGGAGGGGAACCCATGGCAAGAGCCAATCGGCATTACATCCCAGGCTGCATCTGGCATATCACCCATCGTTGTCACAAAACATGGGTTCCCATGGGGTCGGACCAAGATAACTCTCTGGAATAATGTCGAAAAATCATGGGTTCCCATGGGGTCGGACCAAGATAACTCTCTGGAATAATGTCGAAAAATCAAATTAACACCTCCAAAAATCCCACTATAGCTCGATTTTTGAGGGCAAAATGGAACTCTTTAGCTGTATTGACATGAAATCCTTCGGGGAGGGGAACCCATGGCAAGAGCCAATCGGCATTACATCCCAGGCTGCATCTGGCATATCACCCATCGTTGTCACAAAAAGGAATTCCTTCTTAAATTCGCCCGCGACCGCAGCCGCTTTGTTTTCTGGCTCGGCGAAGCCCGCAAACGCTTTGGAATGAAACTTCTCAACTTCACGGTGACCAGCAATCATGTGCACCTTCTGGTCAAAGACCATGGCTCCGCCGGCAGCATCCCTTCAGCCATGCAACTGATCGCCGGCCGCACAGGACAGGAATATAACCAGCGCAAGCAACGCAAAGGCGCTTTCTGGGAAGATCGGTATCATGCCACCGCCATAGAATCCGGTGAGCATTTACTGCGCTGCCTGGTGTACATCGATCTGAACATGGTCCGCGCTGGTGTCGTCAGTCATCCGCAAGAGTGGGTTCATGGCGGTTACCGTGAAATTCAGGGTCAGCGGCGGCGTAATCGGCTCCTTGATCTTGATGCGCTGGTTGACGCTGCCGGTCTGAGCACTCTGCAAGCGCTGGCCGATTATCATGGATCTTGGGTGGGCGAAGCGTTGCGCACTAATGCCCTGCAGCGCGATGAGGCTTGGACCAGAAGCCTTGCGGTCGGAAGTGAAGAGTTTGTCCTGAAAACCCAACGTCTGCTTGGTGTACGAGGAAAAAGCCGCGCCATCATCGCGAACGGAGATTGTTGTGTTTTGCGTGAATCTGAAGAGGGCTATGGCGAGGATTTTCCAGCCCAAAATCAGCCCATAGTAGAGAAAAACACATATTTTTGAGCACAAAGGTTAAGGATGTCAGGTAGTTGGGTTGGTCCGACCCTCTTTTCCCCTCTTTCTTTTCGAAAGCTACCTGGGGAAGGTTGAGCGTATCGGAGAGGCTGGAGCGTACCGAATTTGATGAGACAGTGCAGTAGAGGTTCGGTCGTGAAAGGCAAAGAAGCCTCCCCCATATTTTCATCGTGAACCCTCCCGCCACCAGGTCATCGAGTACCCCTTCAAGTTCCTTCCACGAAATAGGCGGGTTGAGTTCCGAGGCTGCATTGAGCGCGCGCACAATTGGCCTCAACTGCTTTCTGTCGTCACCCGCAAGAATCTGGCGGAACATCCCTGAAGCACCGACGTTGCCAAGCCAACCAAGATCTTTGCCAAAGCCGCCAATGACGCGCCACTTTTCAATGTGGGAAAAGTGGAAAACCTTCCATGGCAAGGGAATCAACTTTTGGGCTGAATCAAGAACATAATGGTCGCTTTAAGTATTTCTTTTATGTTGCCGTAATCATCTGAGGACTTTCTGGTGACAGACTTCCCACCTGGCCTTTTTGAGCCAGCTTGCCCTTCCGCTTTGCAGTCTCGCAAACAGTCGTGCATTCGGTACGGTATTTTTCAACCCACACATTTGTTGGTCTGAATGAAAAGTCTGGGGTGTGCTGTGCTGCTGATCAAGAGTAAAAGTCATGTGCATGAAACACTACAATTCAAAAATATTTCTACCTTCAGAATCGGTCCATATCGGCTAATATCGTTTGACCTTTGCCTTCAAATATTACATCCTTGACATTATTTTATGGTGGGAGGGGCCTCTTCATTTTTACCCGCCTTCTAGCAGTCTGTCGGGCTTGGAGTTGACAGACCACAACTATTCGGCTCCGGAGGGCATGTGTTGAAAAAAATCAGCCAAAGCATCTGAGTCGTCGGCTCCAGTTGGCTGCTGATTCGTTATTTGAAGACAAAAACAAAGGTTCTGGGCCGTTTTAGGCCGCCAGGACATGTAACCGTTTCAGATTCCAGGCCATGCAGACCAGATTCCACTCACCGCGGACGGACTCCACCCCGCGCAACAGGAACTGGCGGAAGCCCATGATGGCCTTGATGATGCCGAACACCGGCTCGACCGTGCATTTTCGTTTTGCGTAAAGGGCCCGGCCGTCCTGAGTCTGTAACCGATGCTTCATTGCTTCGACGCAATCAGCACCTTCGGCTAAAGGTTCAGGTTCGGAAAAACGTTCTTTGAGATTTGGGTTGTGCTTGTCGCGATGAGCGCTGATAAAGGGGAGAATTGTCTCTTCCTGACAGCTCTCAACGTTGGCTTCGCTGAAGTAACCGGCATCGGCCAGCAAGGTATCCACCGTCCCCAGGGACTGCGGTAACGTTTTGAGGAGCTCAAGGGCCGGGTCGAGTTCCTGCTTGTCATTGGGGTTCTGGGTGAGGTGTTGACCAACGATCAGCATCGTTTCCAGGTCGACACTGGCCTGGGCGTTATAGCACTGATCAAAGCCACCGCCATTGATCGGCATGATCCGCGATTCATCGTCGGTGAGGTTGACTTGATCTTTGTCTTTCGGTCCCGGCTCGGGCGGCTTGGGCTGTTTGCCCCGGGCCTTCTTGCCGGTCTTCTGCTCTTTGGCCTTACGCTTGGCAAGTTTTTCTTCGTACTCAGCCTGTTCTTCGGCATAGCGCTCCTTTCCCCGGTGTTCAATCTCCGCCTTGGCCCGGGCGATCGCCTCCAGGCGTTTCTCGCGGCGTGCCAGTTCGGCGGGAATGTCCAGGCCATCAGGCCGTTCGCTGTTGTCGGCGTCTTCTGCCTGACGTAGCAGGTCGGTCACCTCGGCCTTGAGCTGTGCTTCAAGCTGGTTGGCGTACTTCCAACTCAGCGCCCGGTGCTTGGAGGCATTGGCCTTGATCTTGGTACCATCGAGACTGACTTTGCCCAGTTTCAGGCAACCCATCTGCTGGGCAATTAGCAGAACCTGGACAAAGAGTGAACTCAACTCAGGGAGAAACCGTTTGCGGAAGCTGGCGATGGTATCATGATCGGGGTGTTCGTTGGCGGCGATGTAACGAAAGGCCACCGAATCATAGGTCGCCTGCTCCAGCTTGCGGCTGGAGAACACGCCGGTGGCATAACCGTAAAACAACAGTGCCAACAGCATCTCCGGATGGTGAGCTCTGGAGCCTCGGCCCGCATAGGCGGATTTGATCGCGGTCAGATCAAGCTGTCCGACGATCTCGACAACAAACCGGGCAAGGTGTCCTTCCGGAAGCCAATCATGCATGGACGGTGGCAACAGGAACAGGGTGTCGCGATCAAGTTGGCGGAACGTATGACTCATGGAAATTTCACCTTCGCGGGGATTAATAAGACCCGGCGAGTTTAACATTTTTCGGACGAAAAGTCCGACAGACTGCTAGGAAGAGCATTTCTGCTCTCCACATTTTTTCGGAGCACAAAAAATGACCAATGCGCAAGATCGCTGGTTGTCGATTCATGAGATCTGCGAACACCTTGGGGTCAGTAGCGACACGGTTTATAAATGGATCAAGCAGGGGATGCCGGCTTATCGCATGGGACGCCTTTGGAAATTTAAAACAAGTCAGGTTGACGCCTGGGTTGAGTCCGGCGGTGCGGCCGACAAATCCGATAAGCCGGACACCGAGCAATAAGGAGCGACCATGGCCGAGCCGATTCACGACAAGATAAAACGATCCCTCCAGGCAGCCGAAGGCTTATATCACCGCCTGGTACTGCTGGTGGGTGAGACCGGTTCCGGCAAGACCGGCGTTCTTCGGGATATTGCCGAGGAATTCGGCTCGTCCGTCGTCAACGTCAATCTGGCGCTTTCAGGCGAACTGCTTGAGCTGACGGCAAAGCAGCGGTCGCTTCGGCTACCGGGCATCCTCGATCAGATCGCGGACCAGGCTCAAGCACCCGTGGTGCTGGATAATCTCGAGATCCTTTTCGACAAGGATCTCCAGCAGGACCCCTTGCGCCTGCTGCAGTCCATTTCGAGAAATCGGGCCGTGGTGGCTTCGTGGAACGGGACCATGTCCTCCGGGAGGCTTTTGTACGCCGAAACCGGCCATCCCGAGTACCGCAGCTATGACTCGGTCGATGCGCTGATTGTTGAAATAAGGGGCGAGGATTTAGGGGCGAGGGGCGAGGATTTAGGGGCGAGGGGCGAGGATTTAGGGGCGAGGGGCGAGATATGAGCGTGCAGAGTTATAAGGATTTGATTGTCTGGCAAAAGGCGATGGATTTGGTTGCGATGATTTATCAGGTGACTAGGGCATTTCCAAAGGAAGAATTGTACGGCTTGACGAATCAGCTTCGACGAGCCGCTGTTTCGATCCCATCAAACATTGCTGAAGGCCATGCAAGAAGCTCAACACAAGAATTCCATCGATTCCTGTCAATCGCAAGGGGCTCATTGGCAGAGGTTGAGACTCAATTACTCATTGCCCAACGACTTGGCTACCTGTCTGCGAATCAGCTTTCGCCAATCCTGAGCTTGCAAGTGGAAATCAACAAAATGACCAACAGTCTGATGAGCAAACTCGCCACTAACCCCTCGTCCCTCGCCCCTAAAGCGGAGCTTTCATGAAATACGGAGACCTTATCCAATTCGACCCGATTGAGTCGGTCGTTCAGTTGCGTGACGCGGACAAATCGAGCGCAGCGCAGCACCTGGTGAACACCTATGTCATTTCCGAGGAAATGGCGGAACGGCTCACGCAGCTTGTCATTCCTCAAATGCAGTTCGACCAGCCGGTGGATAACAAGGGGCTGCTGGTGGTCGGTAATTACGGCACCGGTAAGTCGCACTTGATGTCGGTGGTCTCCAGCCTTGCCGCAGATGCCTCCCTGCTGGAAGGGCTGAAAAGCGAAGGTGTCCGCGACGCAGCCTCTCAGATCGCCGGGCGTTTCAAGGTTATCCGTACCGAGATCGGAGCCACCACCATGTCCCTGCGCGACATCCTGGTGGCCGAACTGGAAGAGCATCTCGAAAAACTCGGCGTGGAATATGTCTTCCCCGAGGCGGGCACCATCTCCAGCCACAAACGGGCCTTCGAAGACATGATGGCCAAGTTCGGCGAGGTCTTCCCCGAGCATGGTCTGCTGCTGGTGGTCGATGAGCTGCTCGACTACCTGCGCACCCGCAAGGACCAGGAGCTGATCCTCGACCTCAACTTCCTCCGCGAGGTCGGCGAGGTCTGCAAGGACCTGCGCTTCCGCTTCATGGCCGGTGTCCAGGAAGCCATTTTCGACAGCCCGCGCTTCGCTTTTGTCGCCGACAGCATCCGCCGGGTGAAGGACCGCTTCGAGCAGATCCTTATCGCCCGCAGCGACGTGAAATTTGTCGTGGCCGAGCGCCTACTCAAGAAGACCGCCGAGCAGCAGGCCAAGATCCGCGACTACCTGATGCCTTTTGCCAAATACTACGGCGGGCTCAACGAGCGAATGGACGAGTTTGTCCGCCTTTTCCCGGTGCATCCCGATTACATCGACACCTTCGAGCGGGTCACCGTGGTGGAAAAACGCGAGGTGCTCAAAACGCTTTCCAATGTGATGAAGGCCATCCTCAACCACGATGTTCCGGAAATGGACTCGTCCCTCGCCCCTAACCCCTCGCCCCTGGCAATCAACCCGCCAGGGTTGATTGCCTTCGACAGCTATTGGGGTACCCTCAAGCAGAACGCTTCGTTCCGCGCCATTCCCGAAATCCGGGCAGTCATTGATTGCAGCCAGGTTCTGGAATCCCGCATCGAGAACGCCATCACCCGCAAACAATACAAGCCGATGGCGCTACGCCTGATCCATGCTCTGTCCGTCCACCGCCTTACCACTGGCGACATCTATGCCCCCATGGGCGCATCCGCCGAGGAACTGCGCGACCGTCTCTGCCTGTTTGATCCGCTGATCGCCGAGCTGGGTAGCGACGAACCCGACAAGGATCTCCAGACCCATGTGGAAACGGTCCTGCGCGAGATCCACAAGACAGTCAGCGGCCAGTTCATCTCCTTTAATGCTGACAACCGCCAGTTCTATCTCGACCTGAAGAAGACCGACGACTTCGACGCCCTGATCGACAAGCGGGCCGAAAGCCTGGGCCAGGCTCAGCTCGACCGCTTCTATTACGAGGCGCTCAAGCGGGTCATGGAATGCCAGGACGCCACCTATGTGACCGGCTACAAAATCTGGCAGCACGAACTGGTCTGGCAGGAGCACAAGGCAGCCCGCTCCGGCTACCTCTTTTTCGGGGCACCGAACGAGCGTTCCACCGCCGTGCCGCAGCGGGACTTTTACCTCTACTTCTTGCCGCCGTTTGATTGTCCAAGATTTAAAGATGAGAAGAACTCTGACGAAGTGTTCCTGAAACTGAATCTGAAAGGGGCGAGAGACGAGGGGCGAGGGGCGAGCAAAGAGAGCGGTTCTCTCGCCCCTAATCCCTCGTCCCCAACCCCTGATGATTTCATGCACAGCTTGAAATCCTATGCGGCCGCGCTGGATCTTGCAGCCACCTCGTCGGGCCATGCCAAGGCCACCTATGAATCGAAGGCCAACGGCTTCCTGAAGAAGCTGGTCCAGTGGCTGCAGAAGCACATGAGCGATGCCTTCGAGGTCACCTATCAGGGCCGTGCCAAGTCCATGACCGAATGGGCCAAGGGCAAATCCATCCGCGACCTGTCGGGCCTGTCGCCTCACGAGACTATCAACTTCCGCGACTTGGTGAACACCATCGCCGGTGTCTGCCTGGCACCGAACTTCGAGAACCAGGCCCCGGACTACCCGTTCTTCTCGGTCCTGATCACCGGCAACAACCGCGCCCAGGCAGCGCAGGACGCCCTGCGAGCCATCGCCGGGCAGAACCGCACCAAGCAGGCCACCGCCGTGCTGGACGCCCTGGAGCTGCTCGACGGCGAGAAGATCGACCCCTACAAGTCGAAGTACACCAAGTTCATTCTCGATACCGTCAAGGCCAAGGGGCACGGCCAGGTAGTCAACCGCAGCGAGATCATCCAGGACGACCACGGGCTGGAATACATGAACCCCGGCGGTGGTCGGCTTGAGCCGGAATGGGTGGCGGTCATCCTGGCTTCGCTGGTCTATTCCGGCGACATCGTGCTCGCCATTCCGGGCAAAAAGTTTGACGCCACCGGGCTACAGCAGCTTGCCGCGACCGGCATGGACGAGCTGGTCCGCTTCAAGCACCTGGAGCAGCCCAAGGAATGGAACCTGCCCGCGCTCAAAGCGCTGTTCGAACTGCTCGGCATGACGCCGGGCATGGCCCAGCTCGTCACTCAGGGCAAGGACGAGCCGGTGCAGAACCTGCAACAAGCGGTGGGCAAGATCGTCAAGCGCATCGTCATGACCCAGCAGACCCTGCGCGAAGGGCTCTCCTTCTGGGGCCTGGATCTGCTCGCAGGCACCGACCTGGCCAGCCAGGCCAGCGGGCTGGACGAGGCCAAGGGCTTCTTTGAATCGCTGCAGGCCTACTCCTCGCCGGGTAAGCTGAAAAACTTCCGCTACAACGCTCCCGAAGTGCTGGCCCACGAAAAGGCCGTGAAGGCCCTGGATGAGCTGGACGCCCTGCGCGAGTTCATCATGGACCACAGCCCGACGGCGTCCTGGCTCTCTACCGCCGAAGCGGTGCTGCCCGCCGACCATGACTGGGTGGATCGCATGAAGACCACCCGGCAGGACGTGCTGGATGCCCTCAAGCAGGCCGACCTGACCGAGCTGGCCAGCCAGTCCCAGTCCATCGGGGCCAAGCTGCAAAAGCTGAAGAAGGATTACACCGTCGCCTACATCGGCCTTCACACCAAGGCCCGGCTGGGCGTGAACGACGACAAGCGCAAGGCGGGACTGCTCAACGACCAGCGGCTGCAAACCCTGCTCAAATTGGCCGGTATCGACCTGATGCCCCGGCAGCAGCTCACCGATTACCAGAACCGCCTGGCCGGACTGAAAAGCTGCTTCGCCCTGACCGAGCAAAACCTCGACGCCTCGCCCATTTGCCCGCATTGCGGGTTCCGGCCAGACGAAACAGGGACGAGGGGCGAGGGGTTAGGGACGAGCAATGCCTCCGCCATGCTCAACACGCTGGATGACGAACTTGACCGTATGCTGGAAAACTGGACCAAGGCGTTGCTTTCCAACCTGGAGGACCCGATCACCCAGGCCAACATGGATCTGCTGAAGATCGATGACCGTGAACCGCTGGAAGCCTTCATCAAGTCAAAGGAACTACCGATGCCGCTGGACAGCAACTTCGTTCACGCCCTGAAGGAAGTGCTCTCCGGCCTGGTCAAGGTCACCGTCAAGGCGCAGGAGCTACAACAGGCCCTGCAAGTCACCGACGGCCCGGCAACCCCGGCGGAGATGAAGAAACGCTTTGAGGAGTACATCGATCAACTCACCAAGGGCAAGGATCCGGCCAAGGTGCGGATCGTTCTGGAGTGACCATGACGAGAGACGAGTTAATTGCCCGCCTCAAGGGTTATGAATGGACCGACTTCGAGTGCAAAAAAGCGCGCCGGGATGTTCCTAAAGATGCCTACTCAACAGTGTGTGCTTTCGCCAATACTGCTGGCGGATGGTTGTTGTTCGGTGTATCGGAAGAAAAAGGTGGGCTCAAGATTAGCGGTGTTGATCGAGACGCCTTTGATCAGGTCCATAGTGCCTTTTTGACAACCTTGAGAAGTGGGCAGAAATTCAATCAGATCCTTTATGCAGAGCCCCACGTTCACGAAATTGATGATAAGCGCATCCTGGCTTTTTTTATCCCGGAAAGCGATCGGCACCAAAAACCGATTTACCTGAACGGGAACCCCCGCGACAGCTACATCCGCCGAGCCGCCCGTGATGAACGGATGACCAACGCTGAATTACAACGCTATTTCCGTGATGCGGCACAAAACGCCTGGGACGGTGAAGGTCTGCCTGGACTTGATGTTGATAACAATATCGACGCCGAAACTCTTGGATGGTACCAAGCTCAGTTTTTTCGGCGAAATCCAGAGCAACGCCAGATAGATGACCCGATAGAGTTTTTGCAGGAGTGGAATTTTATTGTTCACAAAAACGGCCAGCCGATTCTGACCCGTGCAGCTGTCTTGCTATTTGGTCAAGATCGCTCTGTTCGCAGTCTCTTGCCACGTCCAGTTCTCGACTACCAGCGGATCGATACCCGTTTTGAGCAGTGGTCAGCAGACGAACGCTGGCATGATCGGATGGTTTTTGAAGAAAACCTGTTTAAAGCCTGGCGAGGTCTGGTCGCCAAATATTCGCGTATTGCCGAGCATCCCTTTAAAGTTGACCCGGCCACGATGCGCAGGTCGGATGACCCGCCTGACTACATTGCCTTTCGCGAAGCAGCGATCAACCTGCTCATCCACCAGGACTATGGCGACCATAACCGAAAAGCGTCACTGAAGTGGTTTACCGACCGAATCCAGTTCTGGAACCCGGGGGATGCTTTCGCCACCCCTGCTCAGCTACTCGAATCCAACGAAAAAGAGATCCGCAATCCACTGATTGTCAATGCATTTCGCCGTATTGGGCTCAGTGACCAGGCCGGCACAGGCATTCGTGCGATCTTTCGCAATTGGCATGAGTTAGGTCGCAGGCCTCCCCAGATTCATAACGATAAGGCAGGCAAATCCTTTGAACTGATTCTGAGCCAAGAGCCACTGATCACCGAAACCATGAAGCGATTTCAGGCCAACCTCGGCGTTACCCTTTCTCCGGATCAAGCTGACGTACTGGCATTGGCGGCAGAGAAGCATCAAGTTTCCGTGATTGATGCCGGTACGGTGACAGGGGGGAACCTGAGGACAGCCCACCAGGCTCTAGCCTACTTGAGCCAGCAGCAATTGCTGACTGCGTTGGATGATGAGTCTTACGCATTGGCTGAGCCAATTCGAATGCAACTGGATCGTACAGGCAGAGATCAACAGCGCCGGGAGCCAACCGGACAAGTCGCCGGACAAGTCGCCGGACAAGTCGCCGGACAAGTTGAGAGTTGGGTGGTTGATGTGTTAAATGCATGCATTGATCCCAAAAAAAGCGCAGAGATCCAAGAGGTTGTCGGCATCAAGCACCGAGAAACCTTTCAGCGAAACTACTTGGATTACCTTCTCGAAGAAGAGCTACTTGTCCGTACGATTCCGGATAAACCGCGCAGTCGAATGCAGCAATATCGAACGACAGACAAAGGTCGAGACCTTTTGGAGAAAACCTAATGAAGCAGGAAAGCATGTTCAAGTCGAAATACGTTCCGGCCAAAGAGGGCTCAGGGAAGCTGTTTGAAGAGGATTGGGTTGCCAACGTCGCCCCGGAGACTTGTCTCGGCATGACGTTCGAGAACGATGAGGCCCGCCGCGCCCACTTTACCGAGGAGCTGCGCAAAAAGCTGCAGGACCCGGAGTTCCGCAAGATCGAAGGCTTTCCCATCGGCAGCGATGAGGACATCCTAAACCTGAGCGATCCGCCGTATTACACCGCCTGCCCGAACCCGTGGATCGCCGACTTTATCGCAGAATGGGAGGCTCAGAAGCCTGAGCAACCGAAAGACAAACACTATCATCGTGAGCCATTTGCAGCGGATGTGAGCGAAGGGAAGCAAGATCCGATATACAATGCACATTCTTATCATACTAAAGTTCCTTACAAAGCCATCATGCGTTATCTCCTGCATTACACTCAACCGGGGGATATAGTGTTCGATGGTTTTGCCGGAACTGGAATGACAGGAGTGGCCGCACAAATGTGTGGTGACCGCGAAGTGGTCATGTCTCTCGGTTATCAGGTCAAATCCGACGGACAAATCCTAAGGGAAGAAATTGATGAAAATGGAAAGAATGTTTGGAAGCCTTTTTCAAGAATCGGTGTGCGCCATGCAATCTTGAACGACTTATCACCAGCCGCTACATTTATTGCCTCAAACTACAATACAAATATTGATATCCAGCGTTTTCAAAAAGAAGCCAATAGGATATTGGCAGAGGTCGAAAATGAATGCGAGTGGATGTACAAAACAACTCATACCGATGGAAAGAGCACAGGTGTTATCAACTATGTTGTGTGGAGTGAAGTAAATCTATGTAGTGAATGCGGGCATGAATTCGTCTTCTATGATGTTGCTCATGACAAGGACACCAAGAAGGTTCGCGAAAATTTTTCATGCCCTCATTGTAGCTCTGAACTGAAAAAGGGACGGCTTGATATTGTTTACGAGAGCATATTCGATGTTAGGCTTCAGCAAATAGTCAAGAGGCCTAAGCGAGTGCCAGTTCTCGTCAATTATTCCGTCGGAAAGAAAAGATACGAAAAGCTACCAGATTCTAACGATATTGAGCTATCCAGAAAAATAGAGGATCTCCCTTTACCTGAAGAGGTTCCTTCCACAGAAATCCCAGACATGCAGATGATGCGTGTTGGCAGGATGCAAGGATCTGGCGTTACACACACTCACCACTTCTTCCTTTCAAGACCTGCTTATGTTCTTGGATTGTTTTGGCGAAAGGTAAATTCGCTACAACGCTCCAACGTTAAGTCACTTCTGCAGTTCTGGCTCGACAGCCATCTGGTCAATCTTTCTATCCGCAATCGTTACCGGCCTGAAGTTTCGTTCCCATACAATCCTCTTACTGGGGTTTTTTATGTCCCGTCTATGGTCAGCGAACCATCTGTATTTCCGGCATATTCCAATAAGTTGAAAAGAATCGTCGCTGCGCTATCAAATTTCCGAAGCAATAACTACAACCCAGTTCAAACAGCTTCTACTAGTGCATCCATATTGCCGCCAAACAGCCAAGACTACATCTTCACAGATCCACCATTCGGCGAAAATATCTATTACTCTGACCTCAACTTCTTTGTTGAATCTTGGTATCGCGTATTTACAAACACAAAACCTGAAGCGATTGTTGATAAAGTCAGGCAGAAAGCTCTCACTGACTATCAGAGTTTAATGCGAGACTGCTTTTTAGAATATTATCGGGTGCTGAAGCCAGGGCGCTGGATAACTGTGGAGTTTTCAAACTCCCAGGCGTCCGTTTGGAACACCATTCAGACCACCCTGCAGGAGGTTGGGTTTGTAATTGGTAACGTGGCCGCACTTGATAAAAAACAACGAAGTTTTCAGTCGGTTACCAGTCCAACAGCAGTAAAACAAGACCTGGTTATTTCAGCATACAAGCCAAACGGGGGGTTCGAGCAGAGGTTCGAACATGAAGTGCAGACAGAGGAAGGAGTATGGGATTTCGTACGAACCCATCTTAGCTACTTGCCGACAGTAAAGGTTCAGGGGAACGCTCTTCAATTCATACCAGAAAGAGACCCAAGAATCTTGTTCGACCAAATGATCGCCTATTTTGTACGAAAAGGTTATCCCGTTCCAATATCTAGTAACGAATTTCAAATTGGATTAGCGCAGCGTTTCATCGAGCGTGACGGCATGTATTTTTTGCCAGAGCAATCTGCAGAGCACGACAGAAAGAAAATGTCTATCGGCCGAATTGTACAGGCCTCGCTCTTCGTTTCTGATGAAGCAAGTTCTATTCAATGGTTAAGGGCATTGCTTAGGGAAAAACCACAAAGTTATCAAGATCTCTATCATCAATTCATTCAGGAAACCCAACGCGCCTGGAATAAAAACGAATCATCCCTAGAGCTTTCAACTCTGCTTGAGCAAAACTTTCTACGTTACGACGGTAAAGGCCCTGTGCCCGAGCAGATCCACGCCTACCTCTCCACCAACTGGAAGGAACTGCGCAACCTACCCAAGGATGACCCGGCGCTGGTGACCAAAGCCCGCGACCGCTGGTACGTGCCCGATCCCAACAAGGCGGGCGACCTGGAGAAGCTGCGCGAGAAGGCACTGCTCAAGGAATTCGAGGAATACAAAGAGGTCAAGAAGAAGCTCAAGGTCTTCCGCCTGGAAGCTGTCCGCGCCGGATTCAAGAAAGCCTGGCAAGAGCGTGATTACTCCGTCATCGTCGCCGTGGCCGACAAGATCCCCAACAACGTCCTGGAAGAAGATCCCAAACTGCTCATGTGGTACGACCAGGCAGTAACACGGATGGGAGGGGAATAGCCCATGATCACCAAATGGAAGGTCTTCAACTTTAAATCGATTCGTGAGGAGACCGAGCTGGACCTCGGCCCACTTACGATCTTCGCTGGCGCAAACAGCAGCGGGAAGAGCACATTCATCCAATCCGTCCTTCTCGTAGCACAGACTTTGGCCCATAAAGTGGGATCAAGATCTGTCGTATTGAATGGTGCTCTCACGAGCTTGGGCCAGTTTGACGACCTAAAATCCAACGGTGGTGCCTCGGATCAGATCACCATCAAATGTACCTGTCGGCCACTTCCGGATCAGGATGCTGCAATAGGCAGGCGGTCTCAGTTCGCACCCCGTGGTGCTGTTTACTATGGACCGCGCTCCAATCAGCTTCAGGAAATCGCTTGTGAGATTTCCTTTGATGCTGATGCTTCAAGCTCCCAGCGTGATTTGTTCCAAATCCAACCTCGGCTTTTTGCCACGCAGTTGTCCTGCATATCTAGAGACGAGGACAACGTGGATCAGAAAGCCGATATATCGATCCATCATTCCACTAAGGCCATCTCCGAAATTGAAGGTGCTGACACCGCCAGTGAACTTGACGATCAGCTACGCGCCAGTTTGGCTTACGCTGTTGAACTGGACGATGATTCCATGGCTGAGGTGAAGGATGACTTTCGCTCGGCCAAGCCAATCGGCTGCATGCTTCGACACTTCCTTCCCGAGAGAATTGTTTACGCTATCGATACCATCGAAGAGGACGCAAACGCCATCGTCATGGCTCTTCAGGATGATGGCCGTCGTGCCATTGGCGTACGGCGCACCATGGGAAGGGAAATTCTTCTTTCTGAAGAGATCATTGCGGTGTTGCGCGAAGTCCTCGAAGGCACAATCGAATTTGATCAGACTTTTAAGGACAAGTATCGGCAAGAATCACTATTCGGTTCCGAGGCCGATACACTTTCATTCAGGTCTTGGTATGAAAGGTTACGCAGCCTCCCACGCGACGAGCACCTGAAGGTTCAGCAGGTCCTGCGTGAGCGCGAGGATCTTTTTGACCGCATCCACCAAGCCATGAAGGTATCAACGGCAGAGAAGCCCGAGACCCATGCCTTTGTCCAAGCCAGGCCACCTCGCTTGATAACGGAAGCTACCTGGTATCTGGATAATTTCTTCGCCTCGTCTTTGAAATACCTCGGCCCATTAAGGGATGCTCCAAAACCGCTGTATCCGCTCGCGCCAGCAGCGGACCCACATGACGTAGGCTTACGCGGAGAACACACAGCTTCCATTCTTGAACTGCACAAGAGCAAGAAGATCCGCTACATCCCGTCGGCAAATTTCAAAGACCCGGTAATTGACCGCAAAACAGTTACCCGGACACTCGAAGCGGCGGTTATCGATTGGCTCCAATATCTGGGAGTCGCCAGCTCAGTCAAAAGCCGAGACCAGGGCAAATTGGGGCACGAGCTGAAGGTGGGGCTTTCCAATTCGGATAGCACGCATGACCTCACGCATGTGGGTGTAGGCGTCAGCCAGGTCCTGCCGATCCTCGTCATGTGCCTTCTCGCCGACACGGACTCTACACTCGTTTTTGAACAGCCGGAGTTGCACCTTCATCCGAAGGTACAGACCCTGCTCGGCGACTTTTTCCTTTCGATGGCGCTGTGCAATAAGCAATGCATTGTTGAAACCCACAGCGAGTATTTCATCGACCGCCTTCGCTTCCGAATTGCAGCGGCAACACCCGAGAAGGAGCTGAACAGTCAGACCAAGATTTACTTCGTGGAAAAGCCGTCACAGGGTTCAGCTTTCCGAGAGGTGGTGATAAACGAGTACGGAGCCATCTCAGACTGGCCGGAAGGGTTCTTTGATCAGTCCCAACAGCAGGCCGAGGAAATCCTTAGAGCTGCGGCGATGAAGCGCAAAGCAAGCCGGAGGAATAAAGATGCATAGCCTGCCCAGCGTAACAATTGACGCAGGCGTGCTCGCTGTGCCCCATGTTGATTGCGCCAAGGATGATGCTTTCCAATACGTGGACACGCTACTGGACTGGAGCAAGTTGCTTGATGAGCCCTGGGTAGCCATTTACATGAGCGAGCGGGCTTCAGAGTCCCTTTTTGCCGATGGATTGTATCCACTGAGGGATCAACTCAGAGAACTGTTTAATGCCCACGGCATAGTAGAATACGACGTCAATACGGTTGCGAGAATTGCCAACCAGCTTCTGGCGATCACTCCATCCTTTGAAACCTACTATCGGGTCAAAGATGTCTTGTCAGAACATCTGGAAACAGATCCGGATGTTATTCGGCTGACAACTCATGACGGCCTCCAGTCCGATCTTGCCCGATGCATCACGTTGATCGCCGTCCTACGCAAGCACTGCTCCCAACCTCTTGGTGGCCATTCGCTCATACTAAGAGAAGCGCCCAAACAGGTAATTCAGGTAAGAGCCCATATTCACGAGCTCGAACATTCCAGAGACGATATCCCTGTCTTGCCATGCCCGCCCGAGTTCTTTGAAGGCGATGTGTTGGTCTGTGACGATTTTCGAGGGCTGATCGATTGTCTCGATGAATCCGCCATTCTGGTTGGCGCGTCTGACGACCTTGGAATTGATCTCGCCGTCCGAATCGCTCTGTTCAAAAATGCGATTGCGCAAGGTGATTCCCCTGACTGGAGCGGCGTGGTTGTTCCAGCCATTGGGTCCAGATTCCGGGAGTTGTGCCAGCAGGTTTGCGCCGACCAAGGGGACTCCGTGCCGCCCAAGATTCTCCGATCAATCATTGAGACTATCAAAGGACACAATCTTCCCGCCGTACACGCTCTTCGGACAGGGCCAGGCGGAAATGACCCGCAAAGAATGCGTGGCTCTGATAAGGCGCAACGTCGAGATATCGATAGGGAATTCCATCTTCATTACTGGGAGTGCGCCGACGGGACAGTCGAGTTGGCGTCCGTGGTTTATCACAACGATTTTTCAATTCCGGGATGATGCCGATGCAGGATGTTTGGCAATACAGCACCGTTCATAACAGCGCCTGCAAGGTCATCGAAGAACAGACCTTGTGGGGGCAGACGGTTTGCCGTGTCTGGTTGCCGAACCAGGACGCGGTGGTGCGTGTGTCCCGCTCCGCTTTGCGACCGCTGAATGCCGACCTGCAGCCGGAGATCGAGGCTGGACGCATTGCCTATGTGGCGGCTGCAGCCAAGGTGGCCGAGGTGCTCGAAGGCTCCACCAGCGCCACGGACGGCCATGTATTGCTGGCTCCCATGGAGTCCAACGTCATCCCGCTGCCGCACCAGATCCACGCCTTGTCCCGGGCCATCTCCGGCGACCGCGTGCGCTATCTGCTGGCCGACGAGGTGGGTCTAGGCAAGACCATCGAGGCCGGGCTGGTCATGCGCGAGCTCAAGCTGCGCGGGCTGGTTCGGCGAATCCTGGTCGTCTCTCCCAAAGGCATCGCTACCCAGTGGGTGGCCGAAATGCAGACCCACTTCAACGAGCAGTTCCAGCTCGTGCTGGGCGACGACATCGGCACCTTGCAGCGCCTGGCTACAGGTGCGGACCAGCGGAAATCAGCCTGGTCGATGTTCGATCAGGTCATCGTTTCCCTGGATTCGGTCAAGCCCATGGACAAGCGGCGTGGCTGGACTGCTGAGCGCGTTGCCGAATACAACCGCAGCCGGTTCGAAGATCTGATCACCGCTGGTTGGGATCTGGTGGTGGTGGACGAAGCGCACCGCCTGGGCGGCAGCACCGATCAGGTCGCCCGCTACAAGCTCGGCAAGGGGCTGGCGGAGGCTGCGCCCTATGTGCTGCTCCTTTCGGCGACTCCCCACCAGGGGAAGACCGATGCCTTTCATCGCCTGATGAACCTGCTGGATGATGACGCCTTTCCGGATATGGACAGTGTTTCCCGTGAGCGGGTGGCACCGTATGTCATTCGTACCGAGAAGCGCAAGGCCATCGATGCCGACGGCAAGCCGCTCTTCAAACCCCGGCGCACGCAGATGGCCCCGGTGGCCTGGGAGAGCCGTCATCACCTGCAGCAACTCCTCTACGAGGCAGTGACCGACTATGTGCGCGAGGGCTACAACCAGGCCCTGCGCGAGAAGAAGCGCCACATCGGCTTCCTGATGATCCTGATGCAGCGCCTGGTGGTCTCCAGCACCCGGGCGATCCGCACCACGCTGGAACGGCGACTCGCTTTTTTAGGGGCGAGTGGCGAGGGATTAGGGGCGAGACTGTCAGATTTTGACTCGTCCCTCGCCCCTGACCACTCGTCCCTTTCAACCGAGGATTGGGAAGATCTTGATGGACAGGAACAGCTTGAACTAGCGTTACAGCTTGAAGCCTTGCGAAACGAAAAATCCGAGGTTGAAGTTTTGCTCGACGCGGCGGTCCGTTGTGAACAGGCTGGACCGGATGCCAAGGCCGAGGCTCTGATCGAGTGGATCTACAAGCTGCAAGCCGAGGAAAACGAACCGGATCTGAAGGTGCTGATCTTCACCGAGTTCGTGCCGACCCAGCAGATGCTGAAGGAGTTTCTGGAAGCCCGGGGAATCTCGGTGGTCACCCTGAACGGCTCCATGGCCATGGAGGAACGTGGGGCAGCCCAGGATGCCTTCCGCAAATCGCACCGCGTATTGGTCTCCACCGATGCGGGTGGTGAGGGTCTGAACCTGCAGTTCGCCCACGTCATCATCAACTACGACATCCCTTGGAACCCGATGCGGCTGGAGCAGCGTATCGGTCGCGTGGACCGTATCGGCCAGCCCAAAACCGTACAGGCGATCAATTTCGTATTTGAGGATTCAGTCGAGTTCCGGGTCCGCGAAGTGCTGGAGCAGAAGCTCTCGGTGATCTTCGACGAGTTCGGCATCGACAAGACCGGCGACGTACTCGATTCCGCCCAGGCCGGTGAGCTGTTCGAGGATGTGTTCGCCTCGGCCATCATCAATCCTGACGGGATCGAAACCTCCGTCGATCACACGGTGGCCCGGCTTCGCGATGAAATTCAGCAGGTGCGCGAGGCCTCCGCCATCTATGGCATCTCCGAAGAGCCGGATGTGCAGGCGGCTGAGCGTCTGCGTTCCCATCCGCTGCCTCACTGGGTGGAACGGATGACGGTCGGCTATCTCAACTCTCACGGCGGCGCGGCCAGCCGCAAGCGCTCCTGGTGGGATCTGAATTGGCCGGACGGCCAGGAACATCGCAAGGCCGTGTTCAACGCCCGGGAAGCGGATCGCCTGACCGACGCAACCTTGCTCAACCTTGAAAACAGTCGTGTCCGTGGGCTTGCCCTGAACCTGCCGCAGATCGCGGCTGGCCAGCCATTGCCATGCGTAAGCGTGAGCGGGTTGCCAGCCAGCATCTCCGGACTCTGGGGACTCTTTGAGATCCGCCTTCAGGCCGGGATGCACCAGAAGACACAACTCCTGCGCATTCCCATGGTGCGGCGGGGATATGTCAGTGTGTTCCTGAGCGAGGAAGGCAAACTGTTTCTGCCCACGGCCCGGCATATCTGGGATGCGCTGCAGACAGCGGAAGCCCAAGTGCAGACCACCCTCGGCCAGGATGAATCCATTACCGCCCATGAGAGCTTGCAGTTTGCTGCCGAACAGGCCGGACAGGAGCTGTTCGACGCATTACAGCAGGCGCATCTCGCCTCTGTGGCTCGCGAGGAGGAACGCGGAATCGTCTCCTTTGCCTCGCGCCGCAAGGCCATCGAACGGGTTGGATTGCCGGAGGTACGGCAATTCAGGTTGTCCCGTTGCGATGCGGACGAATCCGAGTGGCGGCACGAACTGCAATCAGCAAGGCAGATCGTACCGGAAATCCGGCCGCTGCTGATGCTGCGGATTATCAAGGGAGGCGCTCAATGAGTAGTTGGCGAGACGCCATCCTGAACGACTTTGTGCCCAACGTCAGCAAGCTGACCCTGGTCGCGGACCCGGATTGTCTGCTGACCGAGGAGAAGCTGGCATTGGAGCTTCGCGGGCGCGGGTTTGACCTGATCGAGTTTAGTGATCCGGTCGAATTCAGATACGCCTATGAATCCAAGTACCGTTCGATCTGGGACAGGGGTGAGCACACCGATCTGGTGGTGGTCCTCCGCTTGCAGGATGCTGAGCTGGAGTCGCTGCCATACGACCTGCTCCAGGCGGGCCGGAAGCTGTCGTTCAACCTGGGGGATCTCTTTCCCAATCTGAGCTACCCGGTCATTGAAAAGCTCGACCGGAGCTTGCTGGATTCGCTTTTTGAGGCCCAGCGAAAGTCGCCGCCGGATCGCATGGGCGACAACGCCACCAAGGATTTCATTCTCCGTCATGTGTTCGGCATTGCGGCGGAACTAATTGGGGGCGAGGTGGAGCTGCTTCGCGCATTGCTGCGCCTGCACTATGGGAAAATTAAACTGCCTCAAATTTTGGCAGACCGCCTGATTCAATCGCTCCAAATCGCCCCTCGCCCCTCGTCCCTCACCCCTGATTTCAAAGCCTGGCCGCTCTCTGAAATCGTTCCGGACGATGAGGCGTTCTTCGCCTTTTTGCAGGAACGCTGGCCGCTATTTCTTTCCAGGCTCGGCAGCGCTCATCAGGTACGGGAGGATTCGCCGGACCAATGGGCAGGACAGCCCATTGGGACATCGCGTAGCGATGCCCTTGCGGTGCGAGCCATGGATGGCGAGCATCAATACGGCCTCAAGTATCCCGGCCCTGATCGCCTGCCGTTCGACCATCAGGACATCAAGGTCTACATCGACAACCTGTTCCTGGAGGGGAAACTCACCCCTGTCGAGGCCAAAGGCATTGAAGTGGATGCCGGGTCCTGGGTTCGAAGCGGCATCGCCACGTCCGGCGTGGACGATGACGAGCTACGGATCTCTCGCTTGTTTGGCCTTGTCGAGAAGGAACTGCCCACTGCGGAAGCGCGTTACTCGGACTGGACCGCCTTTGCATTGAAATGGGCCGAACTGTCAAGTTCAGTCGCGAGGGGTGAGGGACGAGGGGCGAGTGACAACCTCCTTCAATTCAAAAATCTGCAATCGAAAATCAACAATCTTTTTTTGGGTTGGTTGGCCGACCACTATTCCAGCTTGATCAACTTGCCGCCGACGAATCCGGCCATGCTGCACCATGTGCCGCGCCGCCTGGCCCGGGATATCGAGGACTCCGGCAATAGCCGTGCCGCGTTGATCGTGGTTGATGGTCTGGCCCTGGATCAGTGGGTGACCATCCGCCAGCTTCTGCAAAAACAGGATGCCAATCTGGTCATGCGCGAATCCGCGACCTTCGCCTGGGTTCCGACGCTGACCTCGGTATCGCGGCAATCGATCTTCTCGGGCAAGCCGCCGCTCTATTTCCCGTCATCCATCAACTCGACCAACAGCGAAGAGAAACTCTGGAAACAGTTCTGGGAAGGCCATGGCCTGTCCCGGCTCGATGTCGCCTACCAGCGCGGCCTTGGCGACGGCGATGCTGCGGGCGTCCTCGACTCCGCAATCCACCCCGGGAAGACCAAGGTGGTGGGGCTGGTCGTGGATAAAGTGGACAAAATCATGCACGGCATGCAACTCGGTTCGGCCGGGATGCACAACCAGATCAAGCAGTGGTGCCATGCAGGATTTCTTTCCGCGATGGTCGGCCAACTGCTGGATTACGGCTATGAGGTCTGGCTGACGGCCGATCACGGCAACATCCAATGCGAAGGCAAAGGCCGACCGTCTGAAGGTGTGATTGCCGAAACTCGCGGCGAGCGTGTTCGTGTCTATCCCACGCCGGAACTCCGAGCTCAGGTGGCTGGGGCCTTCCCGTTTGCCCACGAGTGGCAGCCGGTCGGATTGCCCGCAGATTATTTTCCCCTGGTGGCCGGTGGCCGCGACGCATTCGTGAACCCGGGAGATGCCATCGTAGGTCACGGCGGTGTAGCCATCGAAGAAGTCATCGTGCCCCTTGTGAAGTTTGAAAGGAGGACACGGTGATGGGCAAAAGACACGAAGCCATTGGCATCAAGCAGGCGATTCGTTTCGAGTGGATGCAGAAAGCAGCCAATCTGCTGCTGGCGGGACTCGACGCCAAAACCATCCGCCAGGAGCTGCATGAGTTCCTCGCGGATCGAAAAGGCAACGGCTCCGAAGGCGAACGAAGTGATCAGACCCGGACCTTTGTCGTCAACAATCTGATGAAGATCTGGGTCTCTCCTGATTCAGAACTGCTTCCTTTTCGGGATGCTTCACTGGCGATTCTTCGTGATAATCCGTCCATGAGTCTGCCGGTTCATTGGGGGATGGTTTCGGCCGTCTATCCGTTCTGGTTGAATGTCGCCAGACAGACTGGTCGCTTGCTGGCACTTCAAGACCAGGTGACCCAGATACAGATCACCGGCCGTTTAAAAGAGCAATATGGCGATCGGCAGACCGTTAGCCGCTATACACGTTATGTGATACGGTCCTTTGTTGCATGGGGAGTTCTGAAAGATTCCGAATCCAAGGGGTGTTATGAAAAAGCCACATCCATAAACATCACCGATGCTAACGCGGCCATTCTGATTTTTGAATCTGCTTTACAGGCCAACCCGGATGCCAAGGGCACATTGGGGATGCTCCAAAACAACCCGGCGTTCTTTCCATTCCAAATTCCTGTGATGAGCGGTGATTTTGTCTCACAGCGATGCGAGCGCATCGAGGTGGTTCGGTACGGACTGGACGATGAATTGCTAAAGCTTAAATCAACATGCTACTGATCGGCATCACTTCATTCGTACCTGGTGCAGAAGACTGGCTTTTAACTACAACTGTTTTAAGTCGACAATGGACTACGAGATGGGATCTATCAGAAAAGTCATGAGGCCCCCGCCGGGATGGTTGATCAATTCAAGAATATAGAAAAAAAGCAACTCAATAAGCATACCAGCTATTTAAAATTTGTCCGCTGTTGTTGGTTGAAAACCTGGCGTTGAATCTATTGAACCAATTATTGAACCATGTCACAAACGCAGGTATTGAGCGGCTTTGTGGCGGTTGCTCGCTGCAAAGTTCAACCGTTTGGGGTTGAATTGAACCAAGGAAGTGAACCGGGGGGTTCCAAGGAGTGAGATGAAGTGATCGGTTTTCCATTTCGGCATTTAAGATTTGGGGTACGATTGGGGGTACGTCACAGAAAGCCCTCCTACATACCTAAATCTTTTAGGCATCTTAGGAGATCTGTTAAACAGAGACCGCCCCATTGATATAAAAAAAAAACAGGCCGGATTTCCTCGAGGAAATCCGGCCTGTCTTTTTCAGCGTTTGGAAATAATCCGCTGCGTCAAAAGCCGGTCGAAAGCGGATGCAAACTTCTGACGATCCGTCGCGCCCATACGCCCCGGGCCACCCTGGACCAACCCGGTTTCACGCAGTTGATGCAGCAGATCGCGTGTGGAGAGGCGCTCGCCGATATTGTCCTCTGAATAAATCTCCCCCCGCGGATCGATGGCAATCCCGTTTTGTGCGACAATTCGTGCTGCAAGGGGGATATCCGCTGTGATCACGAGATCGGTGGCCGCTGCGTGTTCGACGATATAATCGTCGGCGGCATCATCGTCACCAGCCACTCGAACAGATGAGATCAGCGCCGTATGCGATCTTGACAGGTCGGTGTTGGCCACCAGGCACACCGGAACCTGCACCCTCTTGGATGCCCGGAAAACGATTTCCTTGATCACGCGCGGACAGGCGTCGGCATCAATCCAGATCTTCATCGCCGCCCCCGGTTGCGGCTTCCCCCTGGGCAACTCGGCAGCCTGTCCTGCGGCTGTCTCTGGTTCGCAAGATCCTCGCGCACCTGCTTGACGCTGCGCTCGTAGATAATCTCTCGTCCCATGATGCTGCCGGCATACGCCAGCCCGTTATCCGTAGGGGTCAACTTGCACTTCAGGCTGTTGACGCCCTCACCAAGAATGATCCAGATGCCATCCGCCCGCTTGTTATCCACATGAACGTCAAGCATCCTGTCGTTTTCGGTCCTCACCCTGATTTTTTCATCTTCCATAATTTCTCGCGCACCTTCTGTGTAAATGCTGCTCTTTTATTCTTCAAGCCAGGCTTCGGCCTGTGCCGCGAGAGTTCAATCCCGATGGCACCCAGAGTAGGCATATCGAAATCACCGATCCGATAGAACATGCGCCCATGCTCGATCCCTTCACCCTTGGCGACAAGGTCATCAGGAGCAGCCCGCATCGCGTCGCTATCGAGCTTGCCGGTAAATTCGATGTCGAGACGGTTATCGTCCTTGCGGGTGACGATGAACATAGGAAGCCTCCTTTTCGGGTATTAATGCGTTAAAAAAGCAATGCACACCCTGACCCCTGTCGTGAACATTTTGAGTCTACCAGACAATGAATTACATTGTGGCAGTGAATCGACGAAATCGCCATCAGCACCGATGCAATCAAAATCGACCTGGAAGACCTGGAGAAGGCGAGAGATCCCCACAAACCATGAAAGGGCTCAAGCGTCTGTCCTTTATGCGTCTTGCGATATAATACTTGAGAAAGAAAAGATCAGGATACTTACGGTATCTCTTTTCTCTGGATGGGAGGACGCTTATGAGGGGTTTTATCCGATATCTGTTTTTTCTGCTGCTGCCCGGGCTGGTGGTGTCCTGCGCAACGACACCTGAAATGCCCCCTGTCAACGCCCCCTCCTTTGCCACACGCGGCATTAAAACGGTCGCCCTGCAGCCTGTGATCTTCCGCGGCGGCACTTATGAGCGTCCCATGACCTATTGCGAACGGGATATCCCCAATCAATTGCGCTTTCACCTGGGACGGTTTCTTGAACAAAAAGGCTACCTGGTCAAACGCATCGACCGCCCGCCACAGCCCCACAGCAGTTTGCCGGACCCTCTTGCCACGGAGAAACCCGCCACGGTTCTGGCCCAGACACCCATGGAAGTCGATGCCGTGCTGGTCGTGTGGGTCGATCACTACAAACAGTTGGGATTATGCGAGCATGTTCGCACCAAGGGACTTGAGATTCAGGCGACAGCCGCCCTGTTCTCCGTTGCGGAAAGCGCGGAGGTCTGGCGTGATAGTGCGTCTGAATCTGATTTCTCCAGCGGGAACCCAGTGACCTGGGTGACTTACCGGATCCCATGGAAACTGCTGCTCACTCTGCCGAATGCGCCGTGAGACACACCTTTCCGGCTGAGCTCAGTCCTCAATCGCTGCAAAAAGTTTTTTCATATCCAAAGGCTTGGTCAAGAAGGAATCCATCCCCGCCTCCAGGCAGCGGTCCCGAAGCTCCTGGCGCGCGTCGGCGGTCAAACCAACAATGCGTACCGGCGGTTTGCCATATTCCTGTTCCAGGGCGCGTATTTCGCGGGTTGCTTCAACGCCATCCATCTCCGGCATGTGCATGTCCATGAAAACAACGTCGAAATTTTCCTGACGCCATCGCTCGACCGCAGCGCAGCCGGTTTCCACCGCATCGATTCGAAATCCACGCTGCTGCAGAATCATAACGATCAGATCCCTGACCATGGGCTCATCCTCCGCCAGCAGAACGCGGGCGGCACCCTGCTTGCCAGGCGAAGACATCTCATTTCTTTGCCCGGTTGTTGTAGTAGTTCACCCGGCCTTGCGCATCGGCAGTCCAGACCGGTTGGGGCATGGCATCGGCTGCGAAACTGCCTCAACAATTTCAGATCCAAACTGCATTAGCCGTTCATCAGCCATGGGTTCCCTCTCTTTCTCGGTGAACACCATTTGAGGCCCGATGACTGGCGAATCCATATAATTCTAAAAATCTGCGGAAAAAAGAGGGGCAGGAAATTGGATCAACATAAATATTTCTATCCTCTGAGCGCCTCATCGCGTCTGTGTATTCATCCTGGATTGGAATTAAAGCTCGGCCCCGCAATCCTTGCAGAACCTGGCGTCGGGTTCATGCCCTTCCGACCCGCAGGATGCGCAGAATTCGAATCACCAGCAGATAGTGCGTCCCCGGCAGCAGCAGGCTGAGGTAAGGAGGTAGAATGGCCAGCAGGTCAACCACGCCGAAGAAGCTGCGGGCATAGCGCAGGGGGGCGGCGGCACGCTCACCAGGCGCAGAACGTACTCAAGAGTGAAGGTAATGGTGAAAAACCATTCGACCACCACCAGCAGCTCGCCGTATTGCTGCCGCAACGCTGAGCAGAATACTGAGAATCAGACCGACGTCGAAGGCTTTGCTAAGGGGCGTATCCGCCTCGAAGATAATCTCGTGCAGGCGGTGGCGCCAATGACTTTGATTTTTCCCGGAAGAATTGGGATCGCTGCTCATGGGTTTGCGCCTCAGAAAAATTCCCGCAGACTCTCGTCAATCCCCATCAGCGTCTGATACCAGAACTCGCGGGCGGCTTCGAGAGGATCCTGGTTGAACTTCTCCAGCCACTCATCCAGGCGTGGATCGGCAATTTTATCCACCTCCTTTTTGCGCCTCAGGAAGCTGTGAATGAAGTCGATGTTGCGCTGCGAATCCCAGAAGACGGGAGTGTTGCCGCTGTTGATGCGGGTGGCGAGGATCTCGATGCTGCGCAGATAGCGCTCTTTGCAATCGTAGAGGGAACCCATCACGTCGGGCAGCATCTCCTCCGCCCAGCCGCGGTGGAAGCGACAGGTGCCGAGATTGTCGACAATCAGCTCTTTTTTCAGCCGGTCGGCGCACATGCGCCCCAGCGTGCGCGGCGGAATAAAATCGTCGCTGTAAATCATGTAGTATTTGCCCATGATCGCCATGGGCGCCAGCACCCCGGAGACCCAGTACTGATTGGGGACCATCCAGCCGCGCCGGCCGAAGGCGACATGCACCAGGCGATCATGCAGCGCGGTGCCTTTCGCGCGGGAATGAATGCGGCTCCACTTGCGCACCCCTTCCCTGAAATCGATCATGCCGCGCCGCTCAAGGATGGCGTCGATCAGTTCACACCCCAACTCGGCGTTGTGCATGGAATCGGCCACCACATCGAAGTCATCCAGCTGCCAGCGCGGCAGACGGTTGACGCCGAGGTCTTCACGACTCAGCACCCCTTCGTCGAGCAGATCCATCAGCCAGGCCAGCACACCGCCGCCGGAGATGGCGTCGAACCCCATGGCGTCACAGTAATGATTGAGCTTTTCCGCCGCCCGCTGATCGAAGATGCCGCACAGCGGGCCCATGGTCTGGTAGGGCTCGTAGTCTTTTTTGTAGCGGCCGTTCATCTTCTTGCACACCGCGACGCAGGGTTCACCGCAGGTGGCTTGCTGCTTGTTCTCGACGGTTTCCTCATTGAACTGCTTGAGGTAATGATCGATCACGAAATTCTGATGCAGAGCCTGTCGCTGCTCATGACTCCAATCCATGGTGCGATAGTTGAACGCCAGAATGCGTCCTTCCATGTTGGCGTAGTTGACGCCGAAGGTGCCGCCGGTGCGCAGTTTTTCTTCATAGCGATACTTGCTGGTAACCTCCAGATCCTTCTGCATCAGGCGCAGGTCGTACTTGTTCTGAAACCATTCGTCGGCCACATTTTTGTCGCGAAAATCCTCTTCCACCAGCGTCCCGCCGTAAATAACGGCGACGATGCCGTGGGACTGCGCCATGGCGCTGCCAAGACCGCCACGGCCGGCCCAGGTGTCGACGTAGCTGAGTTCCCCCTTCTTGATGGGCACCGAAACAATGCCGCCCATATCGGTGTGCATGGCAGCGGGGCCGGTAGCGAGAATGCGCGGGTCCTTCTCGTAGCGGCTGCCGAACATCCGGTAGGCCTCGTCCATCAGGGCGTAGGTTCCGGTGCGACCTGCGGCCCAGATGCGCGCAACGTCGACGGGAACCACCTCGACTTCGATCTCTTCGCCATGATTGCGGTTGAGGTACAGCACAGACGGCACCGGCGCCCTACCCACCAGGCTGACCATGTTGATGCCCAGGTTGTTGAACACCAGCCCCGCCCCCCCCATGGAGCTGATGTAATTGCCCTGCCAACAGGGTGAAAACCCGGTGACGACCAGCCGATTGGAGCCGGGGAGGATAGAACCGGCAAAGATGCCGACGCCGAAATTAAGGCTGCGATAATAACGGGTCAGGTGAATACCGAGATCCACCGGCCCGAAGTAGCGGTCAAAACCATATCTTTTCATCCTGTAAAAGCCGTTGGAGGCATCCACCATCAGCACGCGCTGAAACATATTCATAAAGACCACACCCCGCTCTCGAAGTTTGAAACCTACAGCGAAAAAGAGATTTTCAACTCTGCGCCTCTCTTTTCCTCTCGCGCCTCTGCGTTAAATTTTTTCTACATCTATTAACCGCAAAATTAACCGATAGCCACCTGATGTCAATCAGTTTCGCCTTGGCGCACCATTTCATCCAGAATTTGACCCAGGTCAAAGCCTCTGCCCTTCGAATTGATATGCTGACATAATCCACGAACCCCTTACCGCGAAGTAGGCCATTGCACTAACCCGCAGGAGAGCAGATCAATACTACCTGGCCACCACTCAGAACCGTCTGCTGGCGGCGGTATTCGATCAACCCCGCCGCAACATCGTCGTGGCGAAGCAGAAAGGAACCGATGGGGATGATCTGTGGGTCGCCTACCGTGCCAGTGCCGAAACAGACCTCTGCCCCTCTGGAGCCCCTGCAGTAAACAGCCATGATCTCCTCCCTGTGCATTTCTCAGCTCGCCCGCTCCAACGAAAACGCCCCCTGCGGACGAGCCGGACAGGGGGCGAAGAAGAACACGGCGCTATGACGTACCGTTATTCGTGGGAAACGGGGGTGTCGAATTCATAACCGCAGGCAGGGCACTTGACCTTGACATTCTCTTTCTGGGACGACGGTGTTGCGCACCCAACCAGGCCCGCGGCAAAAAGAACAACAACAAGCAGACACATCATGCGTTTCATTTTTCGATCCTCCTTACGTTGGCATCAGGTCATTTCCAAAATCCTGCCGTACACTATACCAGATGATATGGATCATGCAGTGTCCGGCAGAAAAATATCACCAACGGTTCAGGCATCCTTGAACTGCGGGGAGCGCTTTTCGAGAAATGCCCCCATCCCCTCTTTCTGGTCGTGGGTGGAGAAACACAGCCCGAACAGGTCGGCTTCCAGCTCCTGGGCACGGGCAAGATCAAGCTCCATTCCATGATGCACCACTTCCTTGCTCAAACGGGTGACGACCAGACTGCGTTTGGCGATTTTGGCTGCCAGCGCCCGGGTCTGCTCCATCAACTCGCTCTGGGGAAAAACCTTGTTGACCAGCCCGATGCGCCAGGCCTCCTGGGCATCGATCATCTCGCCGGTGAGGATCATTTCAAGGGCGCGCCCCTTGCCGATCAGGCGCGGCAGACGCTGGCTACCGCCCCAACCGGGAATGATGCCGATATTGACTTCGGGCTGCCCGAAGCGTGCGTTTTCACTGGCAACGCGCAGGTCGCAGGCCATGGACAGCTCGCAGCCGCCGCCCAGAGCATAGCCATTGACCGCCGCAATCACCGGCTTACTGCAACGCTCAATCTCATTGAGCACGCCCTGCGCCAGCAGCGCCGAGTCGCGCCCCTGCAGGGGGCCGAAATCCCGCATAGCGGAGATATCCCCGCCCGCGATAAAGGCTTTCTCGCCGGCGCCGGTAATAATGATCACACGCACGCGGTCATCGGCATCGAGCTCAATAACGTTTTTTTTCAAGGCCTTAAGAACATCGATGGAAAGCGCATTCATCACCTTGGGGCGATTGACGGTCAGGGTTGCAATCGAATCGCTGATGTTCAGCAGCAGTTGATCTTCCATCTTTTCCTCCCGTTTATTGATCCAGGTTGACGATTGTGCGTCCCTGGTGCTCCCCTTTAAGCATCGCGTCGATTCGCTCATCGAGCCCGTCAAGAGAACACTCATCAACCGACTGGTCGAGATGCGCGGGGCGCCATTCTGCAGCGAGCCTGTTCCAGACGTTCAGCCGCAGCTCCTGCGGGCACTGGACCGAATCGATGCCGAGCAGACTCACGCCACGCAGAATAAAAGGAAAGACATTGATGGGCAGATCAGGCGAGCCGACCAGGCCGCAGCAGGTCATGGTGCCACCGTACCGCGTCGCTTTAAGGGCAGCGCCCAGCATTTCGCCGCCGACCACATCGACCCCTCCGGCCCAGCGCTCTTTCATCATAGGTCGCTCGGCACCTTCGGTCACCTGCTCACGTGTGATGACTTCGGCTGCACCAAGTTTCTTCAGTTCTTCAATCGCGGCGGTTTTGCCCGAGGCGGCCACCACCCGGTACCCCAGACGGGCGAGAATGCTGACCGCAATGCTTCCCACCCCGCCGGTAGCGCCGGTCACCAGCACTTCGCCGGAGTCAGCATGCACCCCGGACTGTTGCATCTTCAATATCGAAAGGCCTGCCGTCAGGCCGGCGGTACCCAGGACCATGCTTTCGCGCATGCTCAGCCCCTCAGGAAGCGGCAGGGCCCATTCACAGGGGATGCGGAGGTACTGTCCGAATCCTCCGGCCGTGTTCATCCCCAGGTCATAACCCGTCACCAGCACCTGGTCTCCGGCTTTGAAGCGTCCGCAGTTGCACTCCACCACCTCGCCGGCTGCATCGATCCCCGGGGTGTGGGGGAAATTGCGTGACACGCCCTTGTTGCCGATGGCGGACAGGGCATCTTTGTAATTAAGCGAGGAATAGCGCACCCGCACCAGCAGATCGCCCTCGGGCAGGTCGCTGACGCTGCGTTCACCGATGCGGCGGCTGAATTTTTTAGGTTCCGTTTCTTCAACGATCATGGCTTTGAAGGTCTGATCCGGCATTATGGCATCCTCCCGTGGTTGGAATTTTAAATTTACACGCCGTGCAGCGCAGGTTCCAGATGACGCAACAAACATGCTATCAAAAATAAAACATTGTTACAGTACTTTGTGTGTGAATTTATGAAAAAATTTCCGTATTCATTCTCCCCACAGACTCTCCATTCTCAATCGAACCTTGGCGCCCTGGAAATAAGAGGTTACAATCAGCGCCGAATCTTTTTCTGCAAATAATCTCAAGGATCACGGCATGAAGCTGGCTGCAAAAATCGCCCTGTTCATCTGGATCGGCATCATCCTGGTCATCAGCATCGATGCCTACCTGTCTCTGCGCCGCGACCTGGAAACATTTCGCGGCGACATGATCCGCGATGCCCGTCAATACGGCCGCATTGTGCAGGGGGTCACGGCTTCGCTGTGGCAGGAACGCGGCGGCACCGAGGCCTTCAATTTCCTGCGCGAGGCCGCCCGTGAAAGCCAGCCGATGCGCATCCGGCTGGTTCTGCCCAATGCCCCCCCCGGCGACCCCCGTGCTCCCCTGGTGGGCAACCTGGGACCACGCGCATTGCGCCCCGGCGCGGAAGTGGTCGTGGAGGCGCCGCAGGTTGGCGATGAGGGCCTTCTGGTGACCTACCGCCCCATTGTCGTTAACGATGAAATCAAGGCACTGCTCGAAATTGCCGAACCGATGACCGAGCTGCGCGAGCATGCCAATTCAGCATTGTGGCGGGCGGCAGCGCTTTTGGCGGGGTCTCTTGCCGCCAGCGGCGTGCTGATTCTGATCGCGGGGTTCCACCTGGTAGGGCGACCTCTGCAGAAACTGATGGACAAAACCCGCCGCATCGGCAGCGGCGACTTCGGGACTCCTCTCAAGCTGAAGGGAAAAGGCGAATTAAGCACCCTGGCCGAAGCCCTCAATCAGATGTGCGATCAGCTTGCCCTCTCCCACCGCCAGATCCAGGAAGAGAGCGAGGCCCGGGTCGCCGCCCTCGAACAGCTGCGACATGCGGAGCGTCTTGCCACTGTGGGGCGCCTGGCGGCCGGCATGGCCCATGAGCTTGGGACACCGCTTAACGTGGTATCGGGTCGTGCCCAGTTGATCGCTTCCGGCGACCTCTCCCCGGAGGATGCAGCACGCAATGCCACCATCATCTCTGAACAGGCCAGCCGCATGACCACACTGATGCGGCAGCTCCTTGATTTTGCCCGACGCGGCTCCACCCGACGGGAACCGACCTCGCTGGAGCATCTGGTGCGCGGCGTGCTGAACCTGCTGGCGTCCAGCGCGGGCAAGAAGGATGTCACCGTGCAAATGCACGCAGACCCAGAATTGCCGCAGGTGGCAGTCGATCCGGCCAAAATGCAGCAGGTGGTCACCAACCTGATCCTCAACGGCATCCAAGCTACCCCCCGGGGAGGAAGAGTTGATGTGGAATTGAGTTACTTGAAAGCAGGGGATGCCAACGGCATGCAGGATGACACCGCAAAGATTGTCGTGCAGGACAACGGTCCCGGCATCCCGCCGGAACATCTCGATCAATTGTTCGAGCCGTTTTTCACCACCAAGGATGTCGGAGAGGGCACAGGGCTGGGTCTCTCGATTGTGTACGGCATCGTGGAGGAGCACGGCGGCCGGATCGAGGTCGCAAGCCCACCCGGAGAAGGGGCCTGCTTTACACTTTACCTGCCCTTGGAGGCCACGCAATGAAGGGACGCATTCTCATCGTCGATGATGACCGCGAGATGTGCGGCATGCTGGAAGAATCTCTGGTCCGGCGGGAATTTCAGGTGGAGTGGCACCTGCGCGCCGAAGCGGCCCTGGAGCAGATCCATCAGCAGGATTTCGACGTGCTGCTGACTGACCTCAACCTGCCCGGAATGGACGGTCTTGAGTTGTGCCGCCGCGTTATCGAAGCGCGTGAAGACATTCCGGTGGTTGTCATTACCGCTTTCGGCAGCCTGGAAACTGCCGTGGGGGCACTACGGGCCGGCGCCTATGATTTCGTAACTAAACCGGTGGATCTCGATCTTCTGGTTTTTGCTCTCGAACGGGCGATTAAGCAGCGCCGTCTGCAGCAGCAGGTGCGCGTGCTGCGCGAATCGGTGCGGCGCGCCCAGCCCTTCGATGATCTGTTGGGGCAGAGTCGCGTCATGCAGGAACTCTACGATCAACTCAAACGCCTGGCGGAACTCGACATCACCGTCCTGATCACCGGCGAGAGCGGCACGGGCAAAGAGCTTGCCGCCCGAGCCCTGCATAATCGCGGCCCCCGACGAGACGGGCCCTTTGTGGCCGTCAATTGCGCGGCGCTGCCGGAAAATCTACTGGAAAGCGAGTTGTTCGGCCACGTCAAGGGTGCCTTTACCGGCGCAGGAGAGGCGCGGTCGGGGCTTTTTCAGCAGGCCCGCGGCGGAACCCTGTTCCTCGACGAGATCGGTGAAGTGCCCCTCAATCTGCAGCCCAAGCTGCTGCGTGCCCTGGAGCAACGCAAGGTGCGACCGGTGGGCGCAGCACAGGAGGTGGCGGTAGACGCGCGCTTTGTTACAGCCACCAACCGTGATCTTGAACAAGACGTCGCTGATGGCCGCTTCCGTGAGGATCTCTATTATCGGCTCAATGTCGTCCCCATCGAGATGCCGCCGCTGCGCGCGCGGGGTACCGATATTCTGCTGCTGGCCGAGCATTTCGCATCCCAATGCGCCAAGCGCTTCGACAAGCAGGTCACGGGCCTATCCCAGCCTGTGGCGGAGAAACTTCTCTCCTACTCCTGGCCCGGAAACGTTCGGGAACTGCGCAACGCCATGGAACGGGCAGTCGCTCTGACGCGATTCAATACCCTGGCGATTGAAGACCTTCCGGACCGGCTCCGCGAAAGTCAGCCCGGCCCCATGGCAACCGACCTGGCAGGCCCCGGCGAACTCCCCTCGCTGGCGGAGGTGGAGCGCCGCCATATCGAGCGGGTTCTCGAGGCGGTTGAAGGCAACCGCACGCTGGCGGCTCGGATCCTGGGACTCGACCGCAAGACACTCTACAGGAAACTGCGCTCCAAAGAGGAATGATCAGAGCATAAAGTGCAGCATTGGGGCATTCTGCCCCGATGGGGCGTATTGCCTCGGCTGAAACACCGCATAACCTACCGATTTAAAACAAATTCCATCTTGGCACGGGCGATGCTTTCTCCTGAGTAAAGTCGTTATTCAACGCAAGGAGGAGAGCGCATGGTGAGCGCCCCGGGCCGTCCCATTTATACAGAAAGCACGAGTCGACCACGAATTTTATTGGCCGAGGACGACGGCGAAATGCGGGAGATGCTCTCGTTTGCTCTCTGGCGTGAAGGATATGCAGTGGAATCAATGCCTGATGGGGCCAGCCTTCTTCAGCGCCTCGAAGAAGGCTGCACCTCAGAGGCGATCGACTGGGATCTGGTGATTTCCGACATCCACATGCCCGGCATCACCGGCATGGAAGTGCTGGAATATCTGAAAACCCGCAGGAATCTTCCACCGTTGATGCTGATCACCGCTTTTGGTGATGAGCAGACCCATAAACTGGCCCGGCGCCTCGGTGCAGTGGTCCTGCTCGACAAGCCTTTCGATCTTCAGGATCTGATGTCCCAGGTTCGACGGGTCATTTTGCCCCATACGGCAAAAACCGATTATACTTTAGAGAAACCTACAAAATAAAATGGAGGATGAGGCAATGAAAAATCGTGCAACCCACTCTATCCCGTTCAACGCTCAGCGCATGCTGCAGGGACTTGCGATGCTTCTCCCCCTCATGCTGATGACCCTGTTACTGGCACCCGGACCGGCATCGGCCCAGGAATCGGGTCTCGAAAGTCTGCGCAGCACCGGTGAGGCCTTTCGGTCGGTCGCTAAAAAGGTTTCTCCCGCCGTGGTCAACATTCAGGTCGAAAAAATTGTGCAGGGCAGCCAGACACCTTTTCCTTTCGGAGGGCAGAGCCCTTTTGGGGACGACTTTTTCCGTCGTTTTTTCGGCATTCCTATGCCCGAAATTCCTGGGCGTGATCCCCACGGCAGAAATCCATCCCCACGGGTTCGTTCTCAGGGGTCAGGCTTCATCTTCAGCGACGACGGCCTGATCCTGACCAACAATCATGTGGTTGAAAATGCTGATAAGGTCAATGTCACTTTGACCGACGGGCGCAATTTCACTGCCGAAGTGATTGGATCTGATCCGGCTTCCGATGTGGCTGTCATCAAGATCGAAAGCGACAAGAAACTGCCCTTTATTCCCCTTGGGAATTCAGACGCACTTGAAGTCGGTGACTGGGTTCTGGCGGTGGGCAACCCCTTCGGGCTCTCCAACACGATTACCGCAGGAATCGTCAGCGCCAAGGGTCGCAGCAGTGTCGGCATTACCGATTACGAAAACTTCATTCAGACCGACGCCGCCATCAACCCCGGCAATTCCGGTGGACCACTGGTCAACCTGCAGGGTGAGGTAGTCGGCATGAATACCGCCATCTTCAGCCGCAGCGGCGGCTACATGGGAATCGGCTTCGCTATTCCGGTCAACATGATCAAGCTTATTCGAGACCAGCTCATTGACAACGGAAGCGTCAGCCGCGGGTATATGGGGGTCATGATTCAGAACCTTACTCCTGATCTGGCCGAAAACTTCGGACTCGATACAAGTAAAGGCGTGCTGATCTCCCAGGTCACCAAAGACAGCCCTGCGGATAAAGCCGGACTGCGCCAGGGGGATATCGTTATCGAATTCTCAGGTGAACCGGTGGACAGCGTCGGCCCCTTCCGCAACCGGGTCGCCCTGAGCCCTCCGGGTTCTGAACAAGAAATGACCATCCTGCGCGACGGCAAACGCAAAACCATCAAGATTACCCTTGGCACCCTGCCCGATGAACGGGCTACCGCTCAGAGCGACCCGTCTGAAGTCGATGAACTGGGACTGACCGTGCAACCGCTGACCGAAGAACTGGCCCAGCGTTTCGGCTACACCGACGCTGAAGGCGTGATCGTGACGCAGGTGGCCCCCGGCTCCATTGCGGCCAGAGCCAGGATTCGCCCCGGCACCCTGATCCAGGAGGTGAATCAGCAGAAGGTCACAACGCCGGCCGAGTTCCACGACGCCATGAAAAAAGGAAACAAAGACACCGTGCTGCTGCTGTTGCGTCAAGGCGACGCCATCCGTTATGTCGCCCTGCGACGCAACTAAAAGGGAAATAATTCCTGATATCTGCACGCACGCTCACATAAACCTCCTGCTATTGGCGGGCCATTCCAGGCCCGCCCCTTTTTTTTATCCCCCCTCAAACAAATCATTGACATCTGCACTCCCGACCTTTTATCCTCCGGACTGAACATTCACTCCGGAAGATGGAATTATGTCCTCCCAACACACTGAAAAGCGCACGGCGATCCTTGAGGCCGCGGTGGAATTGTTTGCCGACCGCGGTCTGCATGGCGCACCGACCGTTGCCATTGCAGAAAGAGCGGGAGTCGGAGTCGGTACAATCTACCGCTATTTCAAAGACAAGGATGACCTGATCGATCAGCTGCATCAGGACCTTCAAGAGCGCGCCCGCCATCATATCGCCGCCGGATACGACGCCGAGCGCCCTATTTCAGAGCGGTTTAAATTTCTTTTTTCACGGATGTTGGATTTTCTGCTCGCCAACCCGCGCGAATTCAAATTCATGGAACTCCACTATTATTCGTCTCGCGGGCTTGCCGAGCGCACTCCATCGACAGAGGAGGAAGAGCCGATCCGCACCCTGCTGGCCGAGGCGCGTCATCTCCAGATATTCAAAGATGCACCGCTAGATGTCCTGGAAGCCATTGCTTTCGGCCCACTGGTTGCCCTGGCAAAAAGCCACAGCCATCGAGGACTTCCTCTTGATGAAGAAAGCCGCAAACTTACCGTTCAAGCCGCATGGGACGCCCTCAAGAGCAACCCGGAATAAAAGGTGCCAATGCCTTTTTCGACGGGAATTCTTCCTTTTTTCTGAACAGGATTCAGTACTGAAGTTTAGAGTTTCGTGATCTTTGAAAATTTGCTGAAGCCGTAAAAAAGTGGCGAAAAACGGTTGACATAGCGACCATGATGTGTGGCCCAAGCTCTGCCTAAACGTGCAGTGCCGACATGGCTGGAACTGCTCGTTGGCGCGATGCTCACTCACAACGGTTGTGTCACCCATGCCTGGCTGGCGATTAACCCGAAACGGCATTGGAGCAGCTATTACAAATGATGCGGTCGCAAAAAAGCAGCTTAGCTTCAGCAATTTTCGAAAGTCAAAGAACGTTTCCTGACGCATGTTTAACTACGTGCAGGGATTGGTGTAACTCTAAATTTCAGCTGTATTTGATAAGCCAACGCATATCCCCCGCCATTGCAGGGGCACAAGGAGGAACTCGTTACCATGAAATTTCTTGCCTCATTTAAGCTTATCGGCACCACGATAGCCCTTTTGCTTATCTCGTCCGGTACAACCCATGCCGCGCCTCAGCGAGGCAATGGACCTAAACCCGTGGTGGGCACAATGAAGGTGACTGAACGGGATGCGAACATCCCGGAGAAATATATCGGCCACGTGGAGGCGGTGGAATCCATCGACCTTAAAGCCAGGGTAAGTGGCTATCTGGAGCAGGTTAATTTCTCAGAAGGTTCGACGGTCAAAAAAGGCCAGGTGTTGTATGTAATTGAACAGGCGCCGTATAAAGCACAGGTGGCGGCGGCAAAAGCCAGTTTAGCTGCAGCAGAAGCGGATCTGTTTAAGGCGCGCACCAAGCTTAATCGTATGCGCTCCGCCGAAGCGGGCAGCATCCCTCAGACCGATATGGACGATGCAACCGCAGCCTATGATCTCGCCCAGGCGCGTGTCCTCGAGGCGCAGGCACGTCAACAGATTGCAGAAATTGACCTGGGCTATACCACGATAAAATCTCCTCTGACTGGTCGCATCGGCAAGAGCTATTTCAAGCGCGGCGATCTTATCAGCTCCTCTTCCGGCTCCCTCCTGGCGGAAGTGGTGAGTATTGATCCGATGCGGGTGCTCTTCTCGATAAATGAGCGCCAGGGAGAGATTATCCGCCAGGCGGCACAGGACGCTGCCAACAAAGGGGAAGCTCCCGGGTTGAAAATCCGCATTTTCACCACCAGCGGCAGCGAATATCCCCACACCGGACGGGTGGAGTTCATGGACAACAAAATGGATCCCTCCACCGGCACTATCGCGATCTGGGCACAGTTCCCCAATCCGGAAGGGCATCTGGTTCCCGGAGAGTATGTGGATGTTGCCCTTCGGCCGGAAGAACCGCGCATGGAGTTGACTATTCCCCAGGCGGCGCTGCAGCGTGACAGAGACGGAGCCTTTGTGTTCGTGGTGGATAAAGACTCCAAAATTGAAAAACGTCGGATCAGCGTCGGGGTGAGCATCGGCAAGCAGATCTTTGTCACATCCGGTCTCGAACTTGGTGAGCAGGTGGTTTTCGAGGGGATTCAGAAAGTGACTCCGGGAGCCGAGGTGGACGTGCAGCTCAAGGAAGATAAGGATAACTCGTATGTTTTCTAAGATATTTATTGAGCGTCCGCGCCTGGCAGTAGTTATAGCCATCGTTATCACCCTCGCGGGTGCGATTGCTATGACATCCCTGCCGGTAGCCGAGTACCCATCCATAACCCCGCCGGTAATCCGCGTGAGCGCTGTATATCCGGGGGCAAGCGCCCAGGTGGTCAAGGATACCATTGCCGCCCCCATTGAGCAGGAGATGAACGGGGTTGAGGACATGCTCTACATGAGTTCAACCAGTACCGACGATGGGAGTTATTCTCTCGAAGTCACCTTTGACGTGGACTCGGATCCGGACATTGACCAGGTCAACGTGCAGAACCGTCTCCAACTGGCGGAGTCGCAACTGCCGCCTGAAGTGGTGGCCCAGGGGATCGAAGTTCGGCGCCGCTCCTCGGATATGCTCGGGGTGGTGAGCTTCATATCTCCGGGAGGTTCTCACGACCGCCTGTTTCTGAGTAACTACATCGGCCGCACCATCAAAGACACCCTGCAACGTGTGAACGGGGTGAGTGATGTGTTTGTGTTCGGTGAATACGAATACAGTATGCGCATCTGGATGAACCCGGACAAGTTGACCGCCCTGGCGATGAGCCCGGCGGAGGTGATTGAAGCCATCCGCCGGCAGAACATCCAGGCCACTCTGGGTTCGGTAGGCACGGCACCGAGCGTGGAGGGACAGCAGGTGCAGTACACCCTGAACGCCAAAGGTCGCCTGGATTCAGTGGACGAGTTCAAGGAGATCATTATCCGAACCAACCCGCAGGGTGGTGTGGTGCGGGTTAAGGATATTGCCGAGGTAGAGCTCGGAAGCAAGACCTACAACGCCGGCGGGAATCTGGATAATTCCGAGGCGATTCATATGGCACTGTACCGCTCCTCCGATGCCAACGCTATCGAGACCATGGAGCAGGTACGCGCGGTGTTGAAGGAGCAAGAGCCGGATATGCCCAATGATGTGGCCTACACAATTCCCTACGATACCACCAACTACGTTAAAGAGGCGATCAAGGAGATCACCTTTACCCTCCTGCTCACCTTCGGTCTGGTGGTGCTGGTTATCTTTGTCTTTCTGCAGAATATCCGCGCCACCCTGGTTCCGGCGGCGGCGATTCCGGTATCCATTGTCGGCACCTTTGCCGCTCTCTCCGCTCTGGGTTTCAATATCAATACCATTTCTCTATTTGCCCTTATTCTCGCCATCGGTGTGGTGGTGGATGACGCCATTGTGGTGGTGGAAAATGTGTATCGCATCATGGAAGAAGAAGGGCTGGAGCCTAAAGCCGCGACCATCAAGGCGATGTCGCAGGTTACCGGACCGATTATCGCCACCACCCTGGTGCTATTGGCGATCTTTGTCCCCACCGCGTTCATGCCTGGAATCACTGGTCAGCTCTACAAACAGTTCGGTGTAACCCTGTGCGTCTCGGTGTTGATCTCATCACTGTGCGCGTTGACCCTGAGCCCGGCGATGTGCGGGGTTATCCTCAAGAAGGCGCGCCCGCACAGACGCGGACCCCTGCTGTGGTTTAACAAGTATCTCGATCTCTCACGCAACATATATAGCGCCACTGTAGCGTGGCTGATCCGCAAAGCGGCAATAGGGGTGATTTTGTTACTCATCATCGGGGGGGGCGCGTGGTATCTGTCAGAAAGAATCCCCACCAGTTTTCTGCCCCAGGAGGATGAAGGGGGCTTTCTCATCGATGTGCAGCTGCCCGAAGGGGCAACCCTCGAACGCACGATAGAGGTCACCACCGAAGCGACAAGCCGTCTTCTGGAGATGGAAGGGGTGGAGCGTGTCCTCGCAGTGGATGGCTACAGTCTCTTAAGCGGACGTGCGGAAAACGTGGGTTTTGTCATCGCCGACCTTGACCCCTGGGATGAACGGACCCGCCCGGATCTGCATATTGATGCCCTGGTGCAGAAGGCGAGCCAGGAGCTCAACAGCATCTCGACAGCGAGTATTCGCGCCTTCGTGCCCCCGCCCATTCAGGGGCTAGGGGTGACAGGCGGGTTTGACTTCCGCCTTCAGGCCCTGGAGGATCAGCCGCCGCAGGAACTTGCTTCGGTAGCCAGGGGGCTCGTGATAGCGGCCAACCAGCATCCAGTGCTATCCATGGTATACACCACTTACAGTGCGGACACCCCCCAGCTGTGGCTGGACCTGAAACGTACCCGCATGGAGGAACTCGGTGTCTCGGCGGCTACCCTGTTCTCGACCCTCAACCAGCATCTGGGCTCTCAGTACGTCAATGACTTCAACCTCTATGGGCGCACCTATCAGGTCAAGGTGAGAGCCAAAGAGAACTTCCGCAAAAATCAGGAGGATGTCAAAGACCTGTACGTGACCAGTATTGCCGGCAAGGAGATTCCGGTGGAAAACCTCCTGGATATTTCCACCATTCTGGGGGCAAAGAGTGTCAACCGCTACAACCAGTTCACCAGTCTCACCATCAACGGTCAGGCCGCGCCGGGATACTCTTCCGGTCAGGCCATGGAGGCGATGAAAGAACTTGCCGCTGAGCATCTGCCCCCGGGATATTCCTTTGAGTGGTCCACCATGTCGCTGCAGGAACAGGCCGCAAGCGGCACCGTGGGCTATCTGTTCGCCCTGGCGGTGATATTTGCATATCTGTTCCTGGTGGCGCAGTATGAAAGCTGGAATCTGCCTCTGAGTATTATCCTCTCGGTTACCGTGGCAACCTGCGGCGCCCTGGTCGGGTTGCTGATCACCGGGCTGCCCTTGTCCATCTACTCCCAGATCGGCATGGTGCTTCTCGTAGGGCTCTCGGCGAAAAACGCGATTCTGATTGTCGAGTTTGCGCGTGACCGCAGGGAGGAAGGGGTCCGAACCCGCGATGCCGCGGTTGAAGGCGCGAAGTTGCGCTTTCGAGCGGTGCTGATGACCGCCCTAACCTTTATCCTCGGGGTTGCTCCACTGGTCTGGGCCACGGGCGCCGGAGCGACAAGCCGCAGCCATATCGGGGTGGTGGTCTTTTCCGGCATGATAGCGGCGTCAACCGTGGCCCTGTTTATTATTCCGGTGCTATACTACCTTTTCCAGAGTCTGCGAGACAAATCTTCAGCCTGGAAACAGCGCCGCCGTGCGCGGCTTGCCAACCAGTCTGCTAAATAAAAAGGTAGGGATATTATGGAGATATATACACGAGATATGACACTACGCCCCATTAAGGGTGCGGCGGTGCTTGTCTTTGTCGCCTTGACCTTAAGCGCCTGCGCTGTGGGCCCAGATTACTCCCGCATTGAGCCCGCAGCCCAGGAAGAGTGGTACGCTTCGATGGAGAAGGGGCTGGAAGCATCCGCTATTGAGGAAAGTGGCCTGGCGGCGTGGTGGAAGGTGTTCGAAGATCCGTTGCTGGAGAGATTGCAACAGCGCGCCATCAAGGATAATCTGGAGCTCAAAACCGCATTCTCCCGCCTGCAGCAGGCCCGTATCAATCGCGGTCTGAGCCGGGCGGACTACTTCCCCACACTCCGGGCCGAAGGGCAGATACAGCGCCAGCGCAGCAGCGAAAACCTCGGCGGCTCTGTGAACGGAGAGGAAAATGACTGGTACATGGCCGGACTTGATTCCTCTTGGGAACTCGATCTGTTCGGAGGGATTCGGCGCTCGGTGGAGAGTGCTCAGGCAGAGCTCGAAGCGAGCAGTGCGGACATGCACGGGGTACTGACCAGCCTCACTGCCGAAGTGGCGCTGAACTACATCGAGATGCGTACCTACCAGCAGCGCCTCAAAGTAGCTCTGGATAACATTGCCACCCAGAAAAAAACCTACGATCTCAACAATTCGCGCTTCCAGGCGGGGCTCATCGACGAGCTCAATCTGCAACAATCGCTGCGCAACCTGGAGCAGACCCGGGCGCAGGTCTCACGTCTCGAAGCAGCCATCCGCATGGCAGAGAACAATCTCGCCGTGCTTCTCGGGCAATCACCGGGCGCATTGCGTGAAGAGTTGGCCTCCACGAGCAACATCCCCGAAGCACCAGTTAAGGTCGCAGTGGGGATTCCAGCCGAAGCGCTGCGCCGCCGCCCCGATATCCGACGTGCGGAGCGAATGCTCGCCGCCCAGAGCGCACGCATCGGGGTTGCTACTGCAGAGCTCTATCCCAAGCTGCGTCTTCTCGGCACTATAGGACTCGAAGCGCTCAACTCCGGGAGTGATTTCTTTGACTCATCGAGTCAGTTCTGGGGCATCGGCCCGGGCATCTCGTGGAATATCTTCCGCGGGAATGCCCTGCGCCTGAACATCGATTTGCAGGAGGAAAAGTACAACGAGGCGCTGTTGGCGTACAATGCCACCATCCTGCGCGCCCAGCAGGAGATTGAGGATGCCCTTACCTCTTACGCCAAGGAGCAAATCCGCCAGGAGTATCTTGCCAAAGCTGTGGAAGCGGCCCGGCGTACCGAATGGCTTGCACGTGATCGCTTCAACGCAGGACTGGTGGATTTCTTCAACGTCCTTGATGCCCAGCGCGTCCTCCTTCAGCTTGAAGATGAGCTGTTTCAGAGCAAAGGGCAAGTCGCTGCCGATCTCGCGCGCTTATACAAGGCTCTCGGCGGGGGATGGCAGGGAGTTGGGTTGAAAGAGTGGGGTTAGAAAGACCTTAAAAATCCGCTGCGCAAGAACCCTTGGAGGACGAGAATGAAAAAGAAGAAGATGAGCATCACAGGTGAATTCCTCCACCACGCCAGCGCCATGGCGAAAAGTATCGATGCGCGAGCCATCATTCTCTATGCCGACGTCTTCTCCGGATTGAAGGAACTGGAGGATTTTCTAAGGGACTCCGGTCAGGTTCCGGTGATCCTCGCCACCCGCGGCGGAACCGGGCAAGAACCCGACCTGGAGGGGGGCGAGGTGATCCGGGTTCCGGGGATCCGGCTGACCCGGCTTGGGCAGATCAAGATCGCCGTGCTGGTGGGTTTTTCGAAGGGGTATTTCAAAAAAGGCGACCGTTTGGTCTGTCTTTCTGGAATCGCCGGAAGCGGGATGCTCGATACCCTGGTGATCATGGATGTCGGCGACGAGTTTGAAATGTTCGCCGCCACGGGAGCGGCGGATGTGGCCAGCAACATCACCCCCGAAGTTTTCGAGCGGGTGCTCGATATCGCCACGACCCTTGGCTACGAAGGGCGCGAGGGCAAGCCGGTAGGGACGACCTTTGTAATTGGCGACGTGGAAAAGGTCATGCAATTATCCCGGCAGATGGTTCTCAATCCGTTTCGGGGGTACACCGAAGAGGAGCGCAACATCCTTGATCCCTCGTTGGAGGAAACCGTCAAGGAATTCGCCGTCATCGACGGGGCTTTCGTGATCCAGGCCGACGGGCATATCGAGGCTGCGGGAGTTTATCTCAAGCCCGAAACCGGAGGCGAATCCCTGCCACGCGGTCTCGGCACCCGGCATCGCTCCGCCGCGGGGATCACCGCGACCACCGAGGCAGTCGCTATTACGGTGAGCGAGTCCACCGGCACGGTCACCGTCTTTCGCGGAGGAAATATCCTGATCGAGTTGGAACGACCGCGGCCCATTGGTTCCTCGCACCTTCAGGAAGCCAATGCGTTTCCGGGGCTGCGCAGGCCGGAAGAGCAGGAGAAACCCGATTAGGTGTTTCCCAGGTCGGCAAATTCGACAGAATTCCCAATTCCGGGGACAGTATATTTAATTGTGTTCCATCCGGCTTCAGACTTGAATGGAGGCGAGGTCGGAGCGATATAGAGTTTTGATTAGCACTGATCTTCCGCCAGGGGGTAAACTCCTGTGCGAGTGGTCATTGAGGTGATGCGAAACCCGCTGATCTTACTTGGCTCGAAAACCTGAACGAAGGCCAGCGGAAGATTGATGCTAATCAGGTCCAGTAATGACGCTACAGAAATTTTTCAGACGTAAAACCGGCAGGTTGAATTCACACCGCTCCGCTCATCACTTCCGGGTCGATTTTATCGGCCTGCTGACATTTGCCATGGCCTTGGCGCTCACCCTTCCCTTCTTGACAGCACCCTCCGCAAGAGCGGAAAAGAAGGATGCCGCGGAGGCTGATGTTGCAGGCCTGAACCGGGACAGGACTCAGATCGAGCATGCCCTGGCTATTCTGACAGGGGATGCGGTCAGTAATTTTAAACTGCCGGCCTCTCCCCTGGATATTTCTCCGCCGGCCCCCTCCCCCGGCCTGCCCTCGCATCTGCTGGGAAAGCGCCCTGATGTGGCGCAGCTCTCCAACAAGCGCTACCGGGCCGGGCTGGTCAGTTACCTCGAAGTGGTCGACAGCGAACGCACGGCGCTGACCTCACAGCGGATAGCGACCCGCATTCTGGGCCAGCGTTTGCAGGCCAGCGTCTCTCTGATCAAAGCCCGGGGAGGTGATTGGTCAAAAATTGATTAATCAATTTGGTGGCAGGGATTTTCGAGAAGATAGTTGAGGACGAAAATGGTTTCATCTTCCGCGGTGATGCGGCCGTCGCCGTTAAGGTCGTAGAGAGAGGCCGCGTTCTTGTGCAACGCCGCCCAATCCGCCTCACCAACCGTCCCATCACCATCGAAGTCGACATTGCGATGCGGCGTCGACCACACCGGGAAGCTCTGTATCTGTCCGGCGGTATAAAGGAAAATACGCGCCTCCAGCGCCCCCTCGTGCACCACCGCTGACAGGACCCATTGCCCCTGCGCATTGCGGGCAAATCGCTCGAGACGCAGATCGGACAGCACGATATCCGGCTTTACCCCCCCCGGGATTTTTTCAAAAATAAACTGGACCCGCCGCTTGCCGTCGGCAACCACCAGGTGCGGGCGTTGCGGAGAAGACGAAACATGACGGCACAACCGCGCGGCGACCTCCCGCAGGGAACTCCGCACGGGGCCTCCCCGGACAAGCTCCAGCGCCCCGGCATGTTTTGCGACCTGTGCAGGAGCAGAACCGGACGACGAGCCGGACCCTGGAGGAGAAACGGTGCGTGAGGGAGGCATTGTTCTGCGCCCGTTCCCGGTGGGTGTTTGACTTTGAGGCTCGCTCATTCGCCGGCGTGCCGGAAAATCGGGGGAGATGGGCGGAATCTCAGGGGGAGATGCAGACGGCGCATCCAGGTTCTCTGGAGGAGGGGCTGTTTGAGTTGGCTCGCTGCTGCCGGACGCTTCATCGCCCCGCAGCGGTCCGAAACGCAGGCCGTCTTCGGCATAAAGCGTCCCGGAGAAGAACCACCCGGCCATCAGCAACCAGGAAAAAATGAAAAAAAGGCGCGCACTGTTCATGCTGTGAATTATACGCTCCAAACCACCTTGCTATAAAGGATAAATGTTCGCGCTCCAAGCTGAAGAAAAAATTCTCCTGATCACGATTATATCAAATCGGCGGGGACCAAACACACTATGGGCTAGGCGCGCCGGCTGAAATATGGTATGTCATGAAACCCGCGAAACACAGACTTCGCTCAATTCCTTTTTTCTTCCCCGATAGAAAAACATTTGCGCAGGACGGAAATCAATGAACGCAGCCATTCGCACCAGACGGATATTTATACTGACCGCGATCCTTTCCCTGATCGCCCTGCCCATCGCCTGGTACTACTTTACACAGGATTATACCCTGTCCGGCGAAGAAAATGAGTACGGAGACTTTATCGAATTCAAGGTCAGCGATGTGGGGTTCGGCGCCAGCAATTCCTTCACACTGACCGCCTATGTGCATCAACCGAATGAGCCCCCCGTCAACCTCGGCCCCGTAGCCGGTTTTGGAAACCGCCAGATGGTCGCCATGTTCACCGACAGCGGAAAATGGCTGGACAACTCTCACTACCAGGCGCGCATTGCGGATCTCCAGGTTGATATCCAGAAAATAAACGGCGCCTGGCAGATGATCAAACAACGCGTGGCAACCCCCTGATCCATTCAATGATCGATTGTATCTGTTCACTTTGCGAAGTTGCGACCCCTTGACAACGCTTGTATATGCAATTTAGAATTTTTCACAGGGCGAAAAGTGGCCCTTGTCATGGGAGTTGCGACTCCATGCTGAACAGCTACGATCCCTTTAAAAAGGCAATCCGCATCATGCCTTCAATCTTTCAGCATGACATCGAAGTTCCGCGAAGCGCCATCGACGCCAACAGCCATGTGAACAACGTCTCCTACGTGCAGTGGATGCAGGATGCAGCAGTCATGCACTCCAGCGCGCAGGGGCTCGATGCCGCGGCCTATCGCCGCCTGGAGGCCAGCTGGGTGGTGCGCTCGCACCAGATCACCTATCTGGCCCCGGCCTTTGCCGGCGACACCATCGAAGTGCGCACCTGGGTGGCAAACCTCAAGCGCTCCCGCTCCCTGCGGAAATTTCTTTTCGTTCGCGCTGGCGACGGCAAGGAGATCGCGCGCGCCCAGACTGAGTGGGTTTATGTCGATGCAGCTGGCGGACGTCCATGCAGCATCCCTCCGGAGGTCAGCAGCGCATTCACACTGGTTTCCCCCGACGAAGAACCCTGATCGAGACTGTCGATTCACGCAGAAATCACCACGCCGGGATTTTTTTGATTTACGTCAAAGAAACCCGGCGGCCCAGGTGCGACACTCGGCACGTTCTGCATTTTCCACATATTCCTGACTCGGCTATTCCCGGAGATTTTTCTATGCTTCAAACCCTGCTCCCGCGTGATGCCCGCGCCTTTCGCATTCTGGTCCAATGGGCCTTTTTCGCCTGGATCATCTATCTGGGCGTGCGTTTCTGGTTTTTCGTCCGCCATTTCGAATCGGGAGGGACAACTGCCTACATGTCGCGTCCGCCAGGGGTCGAGGGTTTTCTTCCCATCGGCGCGCTGGTCAGCCTCAAGCACTGGGTGACAAACGGCATCGTCGATCATGTGCACCCGGCGGCGCTGGTCCTTTTCCTGACCTTTGTCGCCATGGCGTTTGTGGCGCGCAAGTCGTTCTGCTCCTGGTTGTGCCCGGTGGGAACGCTATCGGAAGGGTGCTGGAAACTGGGTGAGCGCATATTCGGACGCAACTTCCATATCTGGCGCCCGCTCGACATCGTGCTGCGGGGCCTCAAGTACGCCCTGCTGGCCTTTTTCGTCAAGATCATCCTGGTCGACATGCCGGCGCAGGCCATCGGCGGCTTTCTGCAAGCCCCCTACTGGGCCATAAGCGACGTGAAGATGCTGCACTTCTTTACCAACATGTCGCTCACGGCCATAGTGGTGCTCGCTGTTCTGACAGGCCTTTCTCTGCTGTACCGCAACTTCTGGTGCCGCTATCTCTGCCCCTACGGCGCTCTGCTGGGCCTCATCAGTCTGTGCAGCCCCATGGCGGTCAGACGCTCCCCAAAAGCCTGCATCGGCTGCAGCAAGTGTACGCGCGCATGTCCGTCACGCATTGACGTCGAGAAGAAAAGCACCGTCATCAATGCCGAGTGCACCGGCTGCCTGAGCTGTGTTTCAAACTGCCCGACCGAAGCGCTGTCGATGAAGCCACCCTTCTATCGCCGCTACCTCCCCTCATGGAGTTTCGCGGTGCTGGTGCTGACGCTGTTTTTCGGCGGCGTCGGCTTCGGCATGCTTACTGGCCACTGGCAAACCTCGCTGGAATATCAGGATTACATGCGACTGATTCCCATGACGCGCATGATGGGGCCTTGAGCGCAAGACGGAATCATGCTATATCCACAGGCCGGAACGCAAAAACGAGCGTTCCGGCCTTTTTTGCGTAAAGGAAGCCGCGCCCCACCATCCTCTTGGAATTGACTCGATTATGACCTGCCACTTTCCGGAACTTCCCGTTGAATTTCTCAACCTGTTGAACGAAGTTCTTCCCCCGGCGCACAAGGATGCAGCGCTCGCTTCTTTCAGCCTTGAAAAGCCGGTCGTCTTCCGTGTCAACACTCTGCGAACCACCGCGGAGCAGCTCCTGCGCGAACTGGAATCCGACAACATCTTCCCCCACCCCGTTCCCTGGTTGTCCGGGGCTTACAGCCTGCCCGTCGAGGACAAGCGGGCGCTGACGGAAACGAAGGCTTTCCAGCGGGGGCTTTTCTATATCCAGAATCTCTCGAGCATGCTGGCGCCTTGGGTGCTTGATCCTCAGCCGGGGGAGACGGTTCTCGATCTGGCGGCGGCACCGGGAGGCAAGTCGACCCAGATCGCGGCTCTGATGAAAAATGAGGGAAGGCTGTCGGTGGTGGAGGCGGTAAAGCCGCGCTTTTTCAAGCTCAAGGCCAACCTGGATCAGCAGGGGGTGGAAATTGCCCGCACGTTTCTGATGGACGGCCGGGCGGTCGGACGCAAGTGCCCGCAGATGTTCGACCGCATCCTTCTTGACGCGCCATGCTCGTCCGAGGCCCGCTTTTCACGGCTCGACCCGGACAGCTGGGCACACTGGAGCCCCCGCAAAGTCAAGGAGATGTCCCGCAAGCAGAAAGGGCTGGTCGCTTCTGCCTGGGCCTCCCTCAAGCCGGGAGCTGTACTGCTGTACTGCACCTGCTCGTTTTCGCCGGAGGAGAACGAACTGATCCTCGACCGGCTGCTACGCCGCGTCGGAGATGAAGCAAAATTGAAAGAGATCACCCTGCCCATCGAAAATACCCAGCCCGGCCTGACCCGCTGGAAGAGCAAAACACTGCATCCCGATCTGTGCAAAGCGGTGCGGATTCTTCCCGATGAAATGATGGACGGATTTTTCCTGGCCCTCATCCGCAAGGCCGCGTCCTAGATCCTCATCCCACTCTTCTTGGTCATAGCTCCTCCCCCCAGCGGGGGGAGGCTGAGAGGGGGGAGGCTACCCCACGCAATCCAATTGCTTCCTTACCCTTCCAGAGCCTCCAGCTCCTCCCAGCGCGCGTAACCCTGCTCTAATTCCCGGGCAATCTGCTCCAGTCTCTGTTGCAGCTGCGCAACCTCGTCGCCGTGGTCGCGGTAGAAATCCGGATTTGCCATCTGCTCGTGAATGGTCGCCTGCTCGGCCTCCAATTCTTCGATGCGTGCCGGCAGGGCTTCAAGCTCGCGTTTTTCCTTGAAGCCGAGCTTGCGGGGGCGGTCGCGCCCGGGGCGCTGCGGCTGAACTTTCTCGGCGGCAGCCTGCGGTTTCTTCTCCTCGTCTTCAATCTGTTCTGCCCGCTGCCGCTGCCAGTCCTCGTAGCCGCCGACATATTCACCGACCCTCCCCTCGCCTTCAAGCACCAGGGTGCTGGTCACCACGTTGTCGAGAAAGGCGCGGTCATGGCTGACGAGCAGCACGGTGCCGGGGAAATCCACCAGCAGACCTTCCAGCAACTCCAGCGTCTCCAGGTCGAGATCGTTGGTCGGTTCGTCCAGCACCAGCAGGTTGGCCGGCCGCGTGAACAGCTTCGCCAGCAGCAGGCGGTTGCGCTCGCCGCCGGAGAGGGTGCGAACCGGCGAACGGGCACGTTCCGGCGGGAAGAGAAAATCGCGCAGGTAACCGATCACGTGCTTGCGCTGGCCGTTGATCTCCACCCAGTCGTTGCCTTCGGCGATATTGTCCTGCACGCTCCTGTCTTCATCAAGCTGGCCGCGGTGCTGATCGAAGTAGGCGATTTCCAGGTTGGTGCCGAGCTTGACTCTCCCTTCGTCGGGCTTGAGCCGCCCGAGCAGCAACTGCAGCAGGGTGGTTTTGCCTGAACCGTTGGGACCGATGATGCCTATTTTGTCGCCCCGCAGGATTGTCGTGGAAAAATCGCGGATAATCGGCTGCCCCGTCCAGGCGTAGGAGATGTGCTCGGCCTCGATCACCCGCCGGCCGCTGCGTTCACCCTGCTGTACCGCCAGATCGGCGGTGCCGGAACGTTCGCGGCGCGCGCGGCGCTCCTCGCGCATCTGCCGCAACGCCCGCACGCGCCCCATGTTGCGGGTGCGCCGCGCCTTGATCCCCTGGCGGATCCATTTCTCTTCCTGGACCAGCTTCTTGTCGAATTCGGCCGCCTGCTTCTCCTCCGCCTCCAGCTGCTCCTCCCGGCGCTGCACGTAAGTGTCGTAATCGCACTGCCAGCTGGAAAGGCGCCCGCGATCGAGTTCAACGATGCGGGTCGCCACGCGGCGCAGGAATGAACGGTCATGGGTCACGAACATCAGCGCTTTGTCGCGCCGTACCAGGAAATCCTCCAGCCAGGCGATGGTCTCCAGGTCGAGATGGTTGGTGGGCTCGTCGAGCAGCAGCAGATCCGGATCGCTGACCAGCGCACGCCCCAGCATGACGCGGCGCTTAACCCCGCCCGACAGATGCGCAAACGCAGCATCGCCTTCAAGCTTCAGGTGGCGGATGACCTGCTCCACCAGCTGCTGCATCTGCCAGCCGCCTGTTTCCTCGATCCGCTTCTGAAGTTGCGCCAGCCGCTCCATGAGTGCCGGATCGGTGGAGGACTGCAGCGATCGGCTTACCTGGTGAAATTCTTCCAGCAGTGCCGCCTGCTCCCCCAGACCGGAAGCAATGATGGGAAATACCGTCCCCTCCAGATCCGCAGGGACATCCTGCGTGACCAGGGCGGTGCGCAAACCCTGGCGGCGCATGATGTCGCCGCCGTCGGGCGGCAGGTCGCCATTGAGAACGCGCATCAAAGTGGTTTTGCCGGCGCCGTTGCGTCCCAGCAGGCAGAGTCGCTCGCCGTCACGGATGGTCAGCTCGGCACCGTCCAACAGCAGCGGACCGCCGAAAGCAAGGGAAATATTTTTTACGGTCAGAAGAGACATGCACAAACCTGTTTCGTCATCAGGCGGCGGGTGCCGCCGGTAAAAGGAAAAACAATAGCTTACCGCAAGAAATGCATCCATCCAAAAGGAATCTGCCCTGCAGATCCCCATCCGACGAATTCTGTTGGGCGGTGGACATTGACGACATCTACGCTATGTTTTCCAAAAGAAACAAAATAAAGCAGAGCCAAAGGAGATGATTATGAGCGTTAAGATCAACATTATCTTTTACAGCATGTACGGACATGTTTACCAGATGGCAGAGGCGGTGGCCAAAGGAGTGCGTGGTTATCAGGGCGCCGAAGCCAACCTCTATCAGGTTCCGGAACTCGTCCCGAAGGATGTCCTTGAAAGTTCCGGCGCCCTCAAGGCAAAGGAAGCTTTCGCCCATATCCCCACCGCAACCCTAGATCAACTGGAAGAGGCGGATGCCCTGATTTTCGGCACGCCGACCCGCTTCGGAAATATGTGTGCCCAGATGCGAAATTTTCTGGATCAGACCAGTGGGCTGTGGCTTAAAGGAGCGCTGGTGGACAAGGTCGGCAGCGTGTTCACCTCCACCGCCTCTCAGCATGGCGGCCAGGAGACCACCATCACCAGTTTCCACACCACGCTCCTGCATCATGGCATGGTGATCGTCGGCGTACCCTACACGGAACAGCGCCTGCTCAACATGGATGAAATCACCGGCGGAACCCCCTACGGAGCCAGTACCCTGGCGGATGGCGACGGCTCGCGTCAGCCGAGCGAAAACGAGCTGGCTATCGCCCAGGTGCAGGGACTTCGGGTGGCCGAAATCGCCGCCAAGCTTAAAAGCTGAGTCGCAAAACAGAAGGAGGGCAGCATGTGCGATAAGGACAAAAAGGATTCATGCCCCCATCGTACCGGCATTAACCGACGCGGCTTCCTCACCACGGTTGGAATCGGTGCAGCCTCCGTGGCTGTTTCGGGGAGAGTGAACGCACCTGCCACGGCGGGCGCACAGGAGATCACCTCGGACGACATGGTTCGCATCACCCTGGACATCAATGGCCGCAAGCACCGGTTGCTGGTGGAGCCACGCTGGACGCTGCTCTACGTCCTGCGCGACCGAATGGGGATGACAGCCACCAAGGTCGGCTGCGAACGCGGCGAGTGCGGCGCCTGCACGGTGCTGATCGACGACCGGCCCCGCTATGCCTGCATGACGCTGGCGGTGGAAGCCGAAAATCAGCGCATCACCACCCTGGAAGGGCTGATGAAGGGCGAGGAACTGGGCACCACCCAGCAGGCCTTTCTCGATCACGATGCCTATCAGTGCGGCTACTGCACCCCGGGACAGATCATGTCTGCGGAAGGGCTTCTGCGCGCCAACGCCAACCCGACGCGAGAGCAGATCGCTGAAGCACTCAGCGGCAACCTGTGTCGCTGCGGCGCCTATGTTCATATTTTCGACGCGGTCGAGACAGCAGCACAGAAGAGAAAAGCCTGATTCTTGTTCAGCACCCCGAACCAAGATAAAGGGAGCCAGCCATGAGCGACGACCAACAAGGCCTTTATTATACTCAGGATATTCCCGTACCGGAGACGCCGGCACCGAACGCCGAACCAGCGCCCTGGGAAAAGACCAACATCGTCGGCAAACCGCTGCCCCGGGTCGACGGCTATGAACGGGTCAGCGGCACCGCGGTCTACCCGTCCGACCTGTCCCTGCCGCGCATGATCCACGGGGCTGTCGTGCGCTGTCCCTATCCGCACGCCCGGGTCAAGGGGGTAGACACCAGCACCGCGGAAAAGATGCCCGGCGTCAGGGCTGTCGTCTGCAACCGCACCACGCCCTCCGACCTCAAGTGGAGTTGGGCCGACGGCATTGAAACAGGGTTGTTCGACCCCGTCTGCCGCTTTGAAGGCGATACGGTCGCCGCAGTGGCGGCCGACACGCCACAGCAGGCCCGAGATGCTGCGCACGCCATCAAGGTAGAGTACGAAGAACTGCCCTTCGTGGTGGATGAGCGCATGGCCCTGGAGAAAGATGCGCCGCGGGTACATGAGCAGGGAAACCAACTCAAAAAGGATGAATACAGCCGCGGCGACGTGGCCACGGGCTTTTCTGAAGCCGACGTGGTACGGGAGCGCGAATATCGCACCGAGGCGGAACTCCACACGCCCCTGGAGCTGCACGGCTGTGTCGCCAACTGGGACGGCGACAGCCTCACCGTATGGGAATCCAGCCAGGGCGTTTACGCGGTACAGGCGCAGATCGCCGAAACACTCAAGTTGCCCCTGTCCAAGGTGCGTGTCATCGGCCACTATCTTGGCGGCGGATTCGGCAGCAAGCTCAAAACCGGGAAATACTCCATCATCGCCGCCCTGCTGGCCAAAAAGGCGGCACGCCCGGTGCGCCTCTTCCTGACGCGGGAGGAAACCTTCCTCGCCGTCGGCAACCGTCCCCCCGCCAATATGAAGCTCAAAGGGGGCGTCAAAAAGGACGGCACCCTCACCGCCCTGGAGTTTACCGGCACCGGCACCGGCGGCGCCTTCCCCGCCGGCGGCACCTCGCTGCTCGACTGGCTGGTGCGCGACCTCTACCTGTGCCCCAACGTGCGCTGCGAAACAACCGACATCTACATCAACGCCGGTCCCGCCCGTCCTTTCCGTGCGCCGGGCCATCCGCAATGTTCATGGGCCCTGGAGCAGCTGCTGGATGAACTGGCCGAAGAGATCGGCATGGATCCGGTAGAGCTGCGGCTGAAGAATATCCCCACTGTCAGCCAGGCCCGCAAAGGGCAGCCCCCCTACACCACCACCGGCCTTGAACAGTGCCTCCGCCAGGGGGCGGAAAAATTCGGCTGGCAGCAGGCGCGCCGCCAGGCGCAGGAGAACAACGGCAAGAGTCATATAAAACGTGGCGTCGGCATGGGGGCCTGCGTCTGGGTGGCAGGTGGAGGCGGACCGCCGTCGACCGTCATCGTTAAACTTTTTTCCGACGGCAGCGTCAATCTCAACATGGGCGCCTCCGACATCGGCACCGGCACTAAAACAGTGATGGCGATGGTGGTGGCGGAAGAACTCGGCGTTCGTCCCGAGGTGATCCAGATTGAACACGCCGACACCGGCACTACCCAGTATGCCACCCCGAGCGGCGGCAGCAAGACGGTACCGACGGAATCGCCGACGGTGCGCGCGGCAGCGGTGGAGGTCAAACGCCAACTGCTGAAGATGGCTGCCGATCACCTCGAAGTCGAGGTGGATGATCTACGCTTCGAGGGAGCGAGCGTTGTCTCAAAATCCGACTCCTCGAAGAAAGTGGCCATCACTTCAATCCCCACCCTGAAAAAACGCGGCGTAGTGGTCGGCGTCGGCTATCGCGGCCCCAATCCTGACGGGAAGGTCGTCAATCCCTTCGCTGCCCAGTTTTGTGAAGTTGAGGTGAACACTCGCACCGGCGAAGCCAAAGTGCTGCGTTTTCTCAGCGCCAACGACAGCGGCCGGGTCATGGACCGCCTGACCTACGACAACCAGGTCTTCGGCGGCATCACTATGGGGATCGGACTCGGCATGACCGAGGTGCGCCAGTTCGACTACGGTCAGAGCGGCAAGGTGCTCAACAAAAACTGGCATGATTATAAACTGCCGACCGCTCTTGATGTGCCGCTGCGCATGACGTCGCTGCCCATAGATATGCCCGACCCCGAGGCCAACAGCACCGGAGCCAAGGGGTTGGGGGAGCCGGTGACCATCCCCACTGCTGCAGCTATCGCCAATGCCGTCTATCATGCCACGGGGAAATGGGTCACCCACAGCCCGATCAACCCGCCTCAACTGATGCAGGTTCTCACTGAGAATCGCAAGGAGGGATGAGATGATACCGCAATTTTCCTATGTGCGCCCGCAAACGTTGAAGGAAGCCTTCAAGCACCTTGAGACTGAAAGCGTGCGCCTTCACGCCGGGGGCACCGATCTGCTCGGCTGCCTGCACGACCAGATTTTTGCTGCTTCTAAAGTGGTCAGCCTGTCCGCCCTTGACGACTTGCGCGCCCTGTCCCGCCGCTCCGACGGCGGCTATCGCCTTGGGGCACTGCTGCCCATTGCTGAATTGGCTGCGCATGAGGATATCCAGCAGCAGTTCCCCGCACTTTCCCAGGCGGCTGCCGCGGTGGCCAGCCCTCAGCTGCGTCAGCAGGGCACTTTGGGCGGCAACCTGTGCCAGAAGCCGCGCTGCTGGTATTACCGCGGAGAATTTGACTGCCTGCGCAAGGGGGGACCGACCTGCTACGCCTACAAAGGGCAGAGCCAGTTTCATTGCGTCCTTGGCGGCAGCGGCTGCTACATCGTCCATCCTTCAGACACCGCCTGTGCCCTGGTCGCCCTCGACGCCCAGGTTGAAATCCAGGGGCCTGGCGGCAAGCGTACCGTGGCGGTAGAGGACTTTCATGTCCTGCCGGAGGATGATTTTCTCAAGGAAACAGTCCTTGACGACCAGGAAATCCTCACCGCCGTCCTGCTCCCCGCTCCTGCGCAGGGGCAGCGCAGCAGCTACCGCAAGGTGCGGGCCCGCCAATCCTGGGATTTCGCCGTCGCCGGCTGCGCCCTGGCGCTGACGTTTGAAGGCGACCGCGTCCACCAGGCCCGTATTGCCCTGAGCGGCGCGGCCCCCGTTCCCTGGCGGGTCCAAGAGGCGGAAGACGAACTGACAGGCCGCCCCCTCAACGCAGACACGGCTGCCAACGCCGCCGCAGCGGCCATGGCAAAAGCCAAACCGCTGAAGCACAACGGGTACAAAATTGAATTGTTCAAGGGATTGATCGAAGAGGAATTGCTGAAATTAACCGCGATGGATTACCCCAGCTCTTCACCACTGTCCATACGATAGATGATGGGGATCTGACCCGGGCCGTCGATGCACAGGTCGAGGCTGTTGAGCAGGCCGTCTTCCAAGTGGTAGAGCCAGCCGTGAACATGCAGCTTTTGACCGCGATGCCAGGCGTTCTGCACGATGGTGGTATGGCAGACGTTGGCCACCTGCTGGGCGACGTTGATTTCGCACAGGCGGTCCATGCGCTCTTTTTCGTCGGTGATGCTCTCGAGCTTCTTGCGGTGCAGGTAGTAGACGTCTTTGATATGCCGCAGCCAGTTGTCGATCAATCCATGCTGGCCGCTGCCGAGAGCGGCGTTGACGCCGCCACAGCCGTAATGGCCGCATACGATGATATGCTCAACCTTGAGCACTTCCACCGCATACTGGATGACGGAGAGGCAGTTGACGTCGCTGTGCACCACGACATTTGCGACATTGCGGTGGACAAACAGCTCCCCCGGATCGAGGCCGCAGATCTCGTTGGCAGGAACACGGCTGTCGGCACAGCCGATCCATAGATATCTGGGAGCCTGCTGATTCTGCAGCCGCTTGAAAAATTCCGGATCTTCCTCGACCTTGCTTGCCGCCCAGCGGCGGTTGTTATTGAAAAGAACTTCCAGGGATTTCATAAGTTCTCCATTTTCTGAATTGTTCTGTTCAGCCGCAGTCAAGAGTATAGCGAATCGATCACCTTTTTATTTCACCGCGCCCATGATATAAATTCGGACCGCTCCAATTCCTCGTGGTCATAAAACGAATGGCTTGAAATCATAATGCATCTTCAGCTTTGCATGAAAGGATTTTTGCATGCCTGAGATTCCCAGCGTCGGCCAGCACCTCCATGGCTTCGAGGTCACCGCCGTCACTCCCCTCAAAGAGATCAATATCGACATGGTGCAGCTGCGCCATGAGGCCACCGGTGCCCGCATGGTGCATCTGGCCAACGAAGACAGCAACAACCTGTTCGCGGTCGGCTTCCGCACCACGCCCGCGGACTCCACCGGAATCGCCCATATTCTTGAGCATACCGTGTTGTGCGGATCGCGCCGTTACCCGGTGCGCGATCCGTTCTTCTCCATGCTCAAGCGCAGCCTCAACACTTTCATGAACGCGCTGACCTCCAGCGACTGGACACTGTATCCTTTTTCCAGCATGAACGAGAAGGATTTCTACAACCTGATGGATATCTATCTCGATGCGGCTTTTTTTCCGCTGTTGACGGAGATGAACTTCAGCCAGGAAGGGCACCGCCTCGAGTTCGCCGATCCGCTCGACCCATCCTCGCCCCTGGAATTCAAAGGGGTGGTCTACAACGAGATGAAGGGTGCCATGTCCGACCCCTCGTCGCTGCTGGGGCGGCGCCTCAACCGCGCCCTCTTCCCTACTGTGACCTATCATCACAATTCCGGGGGAGAACCGTCGCAGATTCCCGACCTGACCCACGCCGACCTCAAAGCCTTTCATGCCGCCTACTATCATCCCAGCAACAGCTGGATGCTGAGTTATGGCAACCTGCCGCTGGAGAAGCACCTGGAGCGAATTGAGGGAAAAGCGCTCAAGGAGTTCTCCCGCCGTCAGGTCGATTCGGCAGTGCCCCCGGAACAGCGCTATGATCAGCCGCGAAAGGTGACAGAAACCTTCCCCATCGACGCAGGGGAGGAAACCGCGCGCCGTTCCATGGTGCAACTGGGCTGGCTGACGGCGGATATCTCCGAGACCTTCGAGCGCATGGCTCTCGACATCCTCTCGATCCTGCTGCTGGGCAATCCGGCGGCACCCCTCTACAAGGCACTGCTCGACTCCAGGCTCGGCACCAACCTGGCACCGGGATGCGGCTATCACGACGATTACCGCACCACGGTTTTCGCCGCAGGACTGCAGGGAACCGATCCCGAGCAGGCCGAGGCGATCGAGAAACTGGTGCTGCAGACCCTCGAGGAGGTGGCACGCGAAGGCTTTTCCCGGGAGCGCATCGACGGCGCCATCCACCGTTACGAATTCAGCCATCGCGAAGTCACCGGCGACAGCTACCCCTACCCCCTGGTGCTATGCATGCGCATGATGGGTCCGTGGATGCACTGTGAAGACCCGGTTTCGCCGCTGAGCATTTCTGCGAACCTGAAGCGGCTGCGCCAGGAAATCGACCGCGGGTCTTTCTTCGAAGGCCTGATCCGAAAGTGGCTGCTAAAAAATCCCCATCGCGTGACTCTGACTCTTTGCCCCGACCCGGAGCAGAAAGAGCGGGAACAGCAGGCGGAGAAAGAGCGGCTGGAGAAAATCCGGGCTGCCATGTCGCCGGAAGAAGAACAGCGCATTGTCGAGCGCGCCCGCGCCCTGCAGCAGGCACAAGAGGCGAAGGAGGATCTCTCGTGCCTGCCGACGCTGGATCTCTCCGACATTCCAGCGGAAGAAAAGGCCGCGCAATATACCACCAGCGAAGAAGCGGGCACTCCGGTGCGCTGGTTCGATCAGCCCACCAACGGCATCGTTTATACGATCGCCCATTTCGACGCGGGAGGCCTGCCCGATGAACTGCAGGCCTATGTCCCGCTGTTCTGCGCCCTGCTGACGCATATCGGCGCCGCGGGGGACAGCTATGAGCGTATTGCCGAGCGCATCGAAGCGGGCACCGGCGGCATCTCCGCAGCCCCCGAAGTTTTGGAAAACCCGCAGGATACGGAACAAATCAAGACCCTGATTCAGGTCAAAGGCAAGGCGCTGGCCCGCAACCTGGACAAGCTCTTCGACCTGCTGGGCGACCTGCTCAGCGCTCCAGACTTCAGCGACCTTGACCGCCTCGCCACGGTTCTGGGGCAGATCCGCACCTCGCTGGAAAACTCCATCCCCGCTTCAGGACACAGCTACGCCGCCCGCGCCGCGGCCGCTAGGCTCAGGCCGGCTGGACGCCTGCGCGAGGCCTGGTCGGGACTGGAGCTGGTGGCGCTGGCCAAAAAGACTGCGGAACTGCGCGGCGCGGAGCTGGAGGCGTTCGCCGAAACGATGAAGGACCTGGCGCGACGCCTGCTGCGCCGGGAGGGGATGTGCTGCGGAATGGTGGCCGAGCAGCGTTTTTTCGACCAGGGGCGCCCCGCCCTGAAATCCTTTCTCGAGCGGCTGCCGGAAAAAGGGCAGGAGCTCACCCCGCCGCCCCCCTTCACCGCACAAACGGCACGACTCGGATGGGCGGCAGGCATGCCGGTCTCCTATGTGACGCGGGTCTTTCCGACCGTACCCTATACCCACGCCGACAGCGCCGGGTTGATGGTGTTGGGCAAGCTGTTGAGATCTGGATTTCTGCATCGTGAAATCCGCGAGAAGGGCGGAGCATACGGCGGCATGGCCTCGTGCAACCCGGAAGCGGGCCTGCTCTCCATGCTTTCCTACCGCGATCCCCATCTGGCACGCACCCTCAGCGTCTATGATCAGGCGGCACAGTGGGCGGCGGCCGGAGAATTCAGCGATCAGGAGGTCAAAGAAGCCATTCTCGCTGTCTTTGCCGAACTGGACAAGCCGCTGTCCCCGGGAGGCAAAGGCTACCGTGAGTTCGCCAACGCCACCCAGGGATTGACCCCGCAGATGCGGCGCGAACTGCGCGAAAAAGTCCTGGCCACTGATCGCGGCACTGTCAGACGCGTTGCCCAGCGCTACCTGGTAGAAGGTCGCGATCAAAGCGTGGTGTCGGTGATCTCCAGCGAAGAACATCTGAAAAAAGCCAATGAGAAACTTGGGCCGCAGGGGCTTGAGATCCGCAAGGTGTAGGCTTTGGGAGTGAGGAGTGAGGAGCCTCTGTCTGTCGAGGGGATTCTTCCGCAACTGAAGGAGGCGCTGTCGCTGGGCCGTTGTGCCGTGCTGCAGGCGCCGCCTGGAACGGGCAAGACCACCCGGGTGCCGCCCGCTCTACTCGAAGAAGCCTGGCTTGCCGGAAAGCGCATCCTGATGCTGGAACCGCGCCGCCTGGCCGCGTCCAATGCAGCGCGGTTCATGGCGCAGCAACGGGGCGAAAGGGTCGGAGAAACGATCGGCTATGCCATCCGTTTTGACCGCAGGGTGTCGCCCCGCACCCGCATCGAGGTGGTAACCGAAGGTATTCTGGCGCGGCGGCTGCAGAGCGATCCCCTGCTCGAAGGGGTCGGGCTGGTGATCTTCGATGAATTCCACGAGCGTAATCTTCATTCGGACCTCGCCCTGGCCCTGTGTCGTGATGTGCAGCAGGGGCTGCGCGACGACCTGCGCCTGCTGGTGATGTCCGCCACCCTGGATGCCGAACCGGTCAGCCGCCTGCTGGGTGACGCGCCGCTGCTCACGACCACGGGGCGCAGCCACCCTCTCGACATCCGCTATCTGGACCGCGACCCGGGCAGGCCGGTGGTGGAGGAAACAGCGCATTGCGTGGAAACCGTTCTGCGCCGCCACGAAGGCGACGTGCTGGTCTTTCTTCCGGGAGCGGCGGAGATCCGTCGCTGCGCCAACCTGCTGGAATCCCGTCTCCAAGACTCACCTGTCCTACTCTGCCCGTTGTATGGAAACCTCCCGTTTGCCGCCCAGGAGCGTGTCATTCTGCCCCAGCCCCGACGCAAAGTGGTTCTTGCAACCAACATCGCCGAGACCAGCCTCACCATCGAGGGGGTGCAGGTGGTGGTCGATTCCGGCCTGGCGCGGCGTGTCGCCTTCGATGCCGCCAGCGCCACGTCGCGGCTTGAAACGGAGCGCATTTCCGCAGCTTCAGCCACCCAGCGGGCGGGACGCGCCGCCCGCCTCGGCCCCGGGATCTGCTACCGACTGTGGACGGACGCGACCCAGGGGAGCCTGCGGGCGCATAATGTTCCGGAGATTCGCCGTGTGGATCTGTGCGATCTGGCGCTGGACCTGGCCCTGTGGGGGATAGATGACAGCGATGCACTAAGCTGGCTCGACCCTCCGCCCGCCGGTGCCCTGACGGCGGCGCGCAAACTGCTGGCCCAGCTTGGCGCCCTGGATGACCACTATCGCATTACGCCTCAGGGGCGCGCCATGGCGGAATTGGGTGCGCACCCGCGGCTGGCAGCTATGATACTGCAGGGGCAAAAGCGCCAATACCCGCGTCTGGCCTGCCGCCTGGCGGCGATTCTGAGCGAACAGGTTGCTGTGCCTCGCCGCGAATCGGGACGGGGAACGCTCGACAGCGATCTGCTGGAAGACCTGGCCTGGCTGGACGGAGGCGGCAACGGCAACAACGATACACACTCCCGCCGCCGGGTAGTGCAGGCGGCAGAATATTGGCTGCGGCGGTTGGGGGAGAAGCCGGAGCCGCATCGCTCGCCTTCGGTGGAGCAGGTCGGCCGGCTGCTGGCAGCCGCGTTTCCCGATCGCATCGCAGCGCAGCGTGAACCCGGATCACGCCGCTATCTGCTCGCCAACGGCCGCGGCGTGCACTTGGGCAAAGACAGTGCGGTCAGGGCTTTTCCCTTTCTGGTGGCGGTCGAGGTGTTCGGCGGCGACCGGCGCGAAGGGGAGATCCGCCGGGCCAGCCGTCTGGAGCGGGAATGGATCGAGCAGGATTTTCAATCGCGCCTGATCCGACGCCGTGAAGTGGACTGGGATGAGCGCGAGCAGCGAGTGACCGCGCGCGAAATCCTGGCTTTTGACGCGCTGGTGCTGGCACAAAAGCCTGTAAGGGCAGAAGAGTCAGAGCGGATTCCGGCGTTGTTGCAGGGATTGCGCCGCCGCGGGCTTGAGGGGTTGGGGTGGTCACGCGACAGCCGCCAGTTTCTGGCGCGGCTGCGATTTGTCGCCGAACAGGACGAATCCGGTGAATGGCTGGATGTCTCAGATGAAAAGCTGACAGCGGACCTGGGAAATTGGCTGGGACCCTACCTGACCGGTTGCCGCACCCTGGACGACCTGGCCCGCTTCGATCCGCTACCGGCGCTGCACGCGCTGCTGGACTGGCGTACCCGCCAGCGGCTGGACACATTGGCGCCGATGCACCTGGAGGTGCCGAGCGGTTCGCGCGTGCGGGTCGATTACGGACCCGAGGGACCGGTGCTGGCGGTTAAATTGCAGGAACTTTTCGGTCTGGCTGACACCCCGGCTGTATTTGAGGGGCGCGTTCCGGTGACAATTCATCTGCTCTCGCCCGCGCGCCGCCCCCTGGCGGTGACCCAGGATCTGCGCAGTTTCTGGAACAACATCTACCCCGAGGTCAAAAAAGAACTGTCCGGCCGCTACCCGAAGCACCCATGGCCCGACGACCCCTGGAGCGCAGTTGCCACTCGCGCCACCCGCCCCCGCAATAAAAAACGCTGCCCTCCATCCCCCATCACACTCCACCCATCACAGCCTTTAAACCGGAAACTCACGCAACCGCCCCACCGCCTCGGCAATTCGATCCTCGGTGATATTCCCCAGCGCAATGCGCAGGTAGCCGGACAGGGCGGGGCCGAACACCTCGCCGCCGAGGGTCAGCACCCCCGCTTCCTCCAGCAGCAGGCGCGCCACCTGCCGCCCGCTGTGCCCGGTGAAGGGATGGCGTACCCAGGCGAAAAAGGAACCGCTGGCAACCAGCCTGAAGGGATTGCCGCCCTTGGTGAACTCCTCCACGAACAGGTCGTGACGGCGCTGCATCTCGTCCCTTTTTGCCGCGACCCAGCCGTCGAGGCGGGTCACTCCGTACAAAATGGCCTGCTGCGTCAGGCGCGGCGCGCACACCGCCATGGTATCCTGCGCCTTGAGGGCCTGCCGCATAAAATCGGGGGAGGCGGCCAGCACGCCGGCACGCATGCCGGTCAGGGCGAAGGTTTTGCCGTAGGAGGCGATGTGAATGAAATGATCGCTCCAGTCGGGATCGCAGAACAGGTTGTGGGGACGGCCGCCGCCGGGGATAAACGCCTGGTAGGTTTCATCCAGGACGAGAGCGACGTCGTTTTTACGCGCCAGCTCATGAATTTCCTCCAGCACCTCCGGCGGCATCACCACACCGGTGGGATTGCTGGGCGTCACCATCAGCAGCGCCCGGGTCCGCTCGTTGATGCGCGAGGCCAGGGCGCGGGGGTCCGGGATGCCGCCGTTCTGATCGTCGAAGGGCACAAAGACGCTGCGGATGCCGAGCATGTCGAGGGCCATCACGTGGTCGAAGTAATAAGGCACCACGACCACCACCTCGTCGCCGGGGCGGCACAGGGTCACCATCGTCAGCCAGAAGGCCTGGCTGGCACCGATCGTCAGGCACAGGTACTCCGGTATCATCTGCGCCCCGTAGCGGCGCTGGTAATAGGCGCTTAAACCTTCGCGCACCTCCGCAAGGCCCTCGTCCGGGGTATAGCGATAGGTCGCAGGATCATCCATCAGATTTTTCAGATGAGCGACGAGCCCCGCATCCGGCGGATGGGACGGCACCGCCTGGCAAAGATCGATCAAGGGGATGTCCCGGGGACAGCGCTTGGCCGCAACCCACTCCCAGACCTCGGAGATGGGGGGGAAGTTCACTGCTTCGACCAGGGGGTTGATCCGGTATTTCATGCCCGCTTCATCACCTCCACCAGGAATTCGGCCACGCGCTCCATATCCGTGACCCGCACCGACTCCTGCTCAGTGTGCACATGGGTCATGCCGGTGCCGACAATCAAGGTCTCGATGCCGTGACTGTTGAAGATATTGGCGTCGCTGCCACCGCCCGCCGCACGCACCGTCAGCGGATGACCGATCGCTTCCCCCGCAGCCCTCACCAGCGCTACCATGTCGCTCTCCAGCGGCACGTGCATGACCGGATAGTCGGAGATGACCTCGCAGCGGATCTCCGGACGCACCATGACCCCGTCGATTTCACGGCTCATCTCGCCCGCCGCCTGCCCGAAACAGGCGATCATGTGCTCACCCTGGCTCTTGAGTTTGGCCGGGTCGTGGCTGCGCACCTCCCCTTCGAGCACCACGTTGCGAGGCACGATATTGATGGCCTGACCGCCGCGGATGGTGCCGATATTCGCGGTGGTTTCATCATCGATGCGGCCGAGACGCATGGCGGTGACAGCACGCGCCGCCGTTTCGATGGCCGACACGCCGCGCTCCGGCGCAATCCCCGCATGGGAATCGCGGCCGGTGATTTCAAAGCGCAGCTTGTCAGCGCAGGGCGCGCGGTGAATCGCCAGATCAATCCCGGTGGTATCCAGCGCCAGCCCACGTCGGCTTCGCAGGCGGGAATAATCGAGATTTTTGGCGCCGAGCAGCCCGGCCTCCTCGCACACGGTCACCACCACCTCCAACGGCCCGCGGGGAATGCCGCGCTCGCGCAGCAGTTCAATGGCCTCCATAATTTCGACAATCCCCGCCTTGTCGTCGGCGCCGAGAACCGTCGGCCCCGCACTGGTGAAAACCCCGTTGTTCAAGACGGGTTTTACCCCTGCGGCCGGCTCGACCATATCCATGTGCACCGAGAGCATCAGCGGCTCGCTGTCGCGCCCCTCCGCGGGAAAGGTCACTATCAGGTTGCCGCTTTCGGCCCCGATGCGGGTGCCGGCGTCATCCGTGAAAACCTCTCCACCCAGTTCCTGGAAGCGGCGGGTCAGATAGCGCGCGATCTCCCCTTCATGAAAAGACGGGCTGGCAATGGACGCCAGGCGAGTAAATTCATCAATGATTCTTTGTCGGTTGGCCATTGTTTATCCTTGTCGACAGAAAAGACCGGAAACTTTAAACGGTTGCAGAATTCATCATTTTTACCGCAGATGTTCGAGGATGAAAAGGCCTATTGCTCTTCTCGACTTCACAGCGATTGACTCTGGACAATTCCCACGCAAGGCTGATAGCATCGGCAAGGGCTGGCTTTTCCCGGCACATTTCAATTGTCTCAGGATAGTGTATGGATTTTGATTTCAATCCCCCCCAGAGCTCCAACAGGAGCAAACGGCGGAGCCGCTTTCGCGACCGGTTGCCTCTGCTTTTCATGTGCCTGGCCGCAGCGTTTACCGCCGGTTTTTTCCTGCTTCAACAGGATGCCGGCGTGACGGAAGCCCATTTCCAACCGGACCCCGTAGAGGTACAGGCTGCCGACGACGCCGATAGCCCTCCAGCGATCTCCTCTCTGGAGAATCATCGTCCGGAGCCGGAAATCGCGCGTGAGGTCATCAAGGATTTCATCGCACCCGGCGATACCATCACCGCTTTATTCAAAGACCACTTTTCTCCGCAGGAGATTCACCGCCTGTCGCAGCAGAGCCAAAAGGTTTTCCCCCTGACCGGAATCTGTGCGGGCCAGCCCTATCAGATCTGCCTGGCAGATGGAGACTTTGAGAGTTTTCTCTATGAGATCGACCGGGAAGAACAGCTGCTGGTCAAAAAGGGAGAAGAAGGGTTTGAGATCGAGCGCATCCCCATCCCTTATACCGTTGAAACGGAAATTGTTCAGGGGCGGATCGAATCCAACCTGTTCTCCGCAATCGCCGATTCCGGAGAAGCCCCCGAGCTTGCCATGAGGCTGGCGGACATTTTCGCCTGGGATGTCGACTTCATCCTCGACATCCGCCAGGGCGACAGCTTCAAGGCGCTGGTGGAGAAGCGCTACCGGGAGGGAGAACCCAGCGGTTACGGCCGCATCCTTGCGGCACAGTTCATCAACCAGGGCAAAACATTCGACGCCATCCTGTTCAAGGACGGAGAGCGCTCCGCCGCCTACTATGACTCTGAAGGGCGCAGCCTGCGCAAGGCTTTTCTCAAGGCTCCCCTGTCTTTCACCCGCATCTCATCCGGCTACACGATGCGGCGCTACCACCCGATCACCAAAACCTGGAAATCTCACCCCGCCATCGACTACGCCGCGCCGACGGGGACCCCCATCAAGACGGTGGGAGACGGCACCATCATCCGCATTGGCTACACTCGGGCCAACGGCAATTTCATGGAAATCCGCCACGTCAACGGCTACACCTCCCTTTATCTGCACATGAGCAAATTCGCGCGCGGCATGACCCAAGGCAAGCGACTGAGCCAGGGGCAGGTGATCGGCTACGTCGGCAGCACCGGACTGGCCACCGGCCCCCATCTCTGTTTTCGCATGCGTAAAAACGGCGCACCGATCAACCCGGCCCGCATCAAAGCTCCTGCCGCCCCGTCCGTCTCTTCACAAAATATGGCTGAATTCAAGCAGCATGCAGCCCCCCTGCTGGCACAGCTGGATGGTGACGCGAATATCCGTCAGGCGCAGATCGAGTCGAACCCCTGATCCATCTTCAGCGGAATGCACAAAATACATTTTTTTTCAGAGGCGTAACACGGATGGCCATCAAACTCGGCACAATGCTCGTTCAGGAAGGGCTGATTTCCCTTCAGCAACTGGACGAAGCGCTGAAATACCAGACCATATTCGGAGGCAGGCTCGGCACCAACCTGATCGAGATGGGAGTGGCCGAAGAAGAAGACATCGCCCGGGTTCTCAGCGAAAAGCTCAGGGTTCCCTTCACCGGAAGTGAAGAATTGCTCAATATCCCGGCGGAACTGGTCCGCTTGATCCCCCGCAAGATTGCACAGAAATACAAAGTCGTACCGCTGCGGCAGGAGAAAAAACGACTCTACCTGGCAATGGTTGATCCCTCGGACCTGCGAGCCGTGGACGAAATCGGGTTTATCAGCGGTTATGCCATTCATCCCCTGGTGGCGCCGGAGGTTAGCCTGTTTTTAGCGCTGGAGAAGCACTACGGCATCGACCGCGATGTCCGTTATGTTCCGGTGATCAAGCAGATTCTCAAAAAAAATCCGCCGGCAAAAAAAACCGGATCTTCCGGAAGCTCGACTGCGTCAATATCACCAGCCAGAACAAATGATCCGTCGTGGCGCGAGAATATCTCCCGATATGCCATTGACGAACTGTCACAGGCTCTTGCCGATGTACGCGAACGCGATCAGATCGCGCCCCTCGTTCTGAAATATATTGGGCGCACCTTTGACAAATCGGCGCTTTTTCTTATCCGCGACGGAATGGCGCACGGTTGGCAGGCAAGGATCAACGGCAAGAAGGTCCCCGATTTCGACCATTTTCATATTTCTCTGAACGACCCCTCCATTCTCAAGACCGTCGTCGAGACAGGCAGCTTCTACCTCGGCACGCCGCCGGATACCACCGAAAACAATCGACTTCTTGAAGAACTGCAGAACCTGCCGCCGGAAACAACCCTCCTGATTCCCTGGGTCAAGCAGGGTCGCGTCATCTGCATCCTCTATGTCACCGGGCAGCCTTCCATGCTGACGGGAGAGTTTTTCGATCTGCAGAAACTGACGCAGAAAGCAACGCTGGCCCTTGATATCCTGATTCTGCGCAACAAGATCATGATGACCTGATGTTTGCCGGAGACAAAGAGTGAGTGACCGATGAACTTCCTGATGCACCTCTATCTCTCCGACGGCAGCGACGAGGGTCTGCTGGGCAATTTAATGGGAGATTTCGTCAAAGGTGCCATCGAGGAGAGCTGCTCTCCCCTGCTGCGACAAGGGATTGAGGAACATCGCCGGATCGACGCCTTTGCCCAGGGCAATCCTTTTTTTCAAAAAAGCAGGCAGCGGCTCGACCCGAAGTTCGGACACTGCCGGGGCATTATGGTCGACATTTTCTATGACCACATCCTGGCCCGGGAGTGGCACCGCCACCACCCACAACCGCTGGAGGATTTTGCCGCACACGTTTACCGTTTGCTGCAATATAACTTCGACCAGCTTCCCCCCGATCTGCAACGCATCGCGCCACGCATGATCGAACACGACTGGCTGGCCGGTTACCGCAATCCGCAGGTGATCGGCAGAGTTCTGCAAAACCTCTCTCGCCGACTTTCCCGCCCGACTCCTCTTGCCCAGGGCCTGCCCCAACTCAAGATTCACTACCCCCAATTGCTGGAAGACTGCCGGCAGTTCATTCATGCGGCACGCCATCACCTGGGACATCCTCCACCGACGGGATAGGAGATTTCCCGTTCATGATTCGACCGGATTCTCCCATCCCCAAGCCACCTATTGATCTTTTCACCACCGTCCGCTATTCTCCCCCCCTCGCTTTTAAATGCCCATATTCTGCCGGGCATCATTTTTCCGGTCGTGACACGAATATTTTCCATCAACAGGAGACTTTCATGACACCCCTTTCCCTGCTGCGGGCTTTCATACCATGGACTTTCATACTTCTTTTGTCCCTGTCCATCGTTCCAACAGTTGAAGCCGACGAGCTCATCCTTAAAAACGGCGATCGCCTTACCGGCAGCGTCGTCTCCGCCAAAGAGGGCAAACTGACCTTCAACACCCCCTACGCCGGGGACGTCGCCATTGCCATGGATGCGATCGCTTCCATCAACAGCGACACAGATGTCACATTGCGCTTCAACGGCAAGGAGGTGCTGAGCGGCAAACTTGCCACCGACGATGACCAGATCACCCTACAGGCCAGCGAAGTACGGGGAGCCACCCCGATCGACTGGACGCAGGTGCGCTCCATCAATGTTCCCGATACCTACTGGGATGGCAGCGTCTTTCTGGGCGGCACCCACCAAGCCGGCAATACGGAACGCACCAGCGTATCGTTCGGTGCGGAGGCAATGCGCCGCAGCCTCAGGGATCGCTTCAGCCTTTCCTTCCTCTATAACTACGCTGAAGAAGACGGCGAGCTGACAACCCGCGACACCTATGGATCTTTGAAATACGACTACTTCTTCACACAGAAGTTCTATGGCTTGCTCAGCCTTGAAATGCTGAAAGACAAATTCAAGGATCTTAACCTGCGAACCATCGTCGGCCCCGGCGTCGGCTACCAGTTGTGGGAAGACGACATCAAGGCTCTCGCGCTTGAGGCCGGTATTGCCTACTTTTCCGAAGACCGCGTCGACGGGGAGGATGACCAGTGGATTACCGCGCGCCTGGGCGCCAACGCACGTTGGCAGATCACCCCCTGGCTCAAATTTACGGATCGGCTGCTGCTTTATCCGCAACTCGAAAGCTTCGGAGACTACACCCTGCGCAACGAAGGTGCCCTGCTGACCTCCCTCGGCGGGTCCTGGTCCTTGCGTCTGTCCAATGTCTGGGAGCGTGACAGCGACCCGGCTGAGGATATCAAAAAAGACGACTTCAAGACCAGCTTGAGCCTGCAGTATTCCTTCTAAGAGCCAGAGGCCGCCGCGTTTTTTCCAAACGCGGCGGCCTCTAGTCTGTCATTTCAGCTGACCGCATCGACAGCCCCCCCCCCTGAAAGACCCGTTTTTTACTTTTCATCCCGCCTGACGTGAATTACACTTATGGTCTTTGATCTTCTCTTTGTTATCGACCATAGACAGGCGAGTTATTCATGCAAAAACCTCAGCACGCGCACATGCATACCCATGAAGACGATCCCAATCGTCGGCTTCGCAGGTTTTTCCTGCTCTCCTCTTCGATTTCCTTCATCGTGATCCTGACCCTCTCCGGCACCGGCATTTTTCTTGCTTTTAAAAACTACATTCACAACGAAGCGGAGTCGAGCGCGGTGCGCATCAGCGAGGCCCTGCTCGAACAGGGCAGATCGGACCTGATTCACCGAGATGCGCAAGGAAATGCACGGCTGGGCCTGGATCCGGAAAATTTCCAGGAATTTGACCGTCGATTGCGGGAGACCCTGCGTGCACTGGATGTTCCCAAGATCAAAATATTCACTGCGGGAAAAACCATTCTCTACAGCACTGAGAGGGCCATCATCGGCCGACTGGATTCTGAGAACAAGAAGCTTGAACAGGCGCTGGGAGGGGAAATTTATTCGCAGCTTGAAACCGAGGGGGAGTTCTGGGATCTCGAAGACGAACAGCGCTTTGATGTGGATATTGTAGAGACCTATATTCCCATCAGCGATGAAAACGGCAGAGTGATCGGCGCCTACGAAATTTATCTCGACGTATCACGCTACCAGCATGACGTCATTCATTTCGTCATCTTTTCCCTGGCCATCATCACAGCGGTTCTGGCCTTTATTTTCCTGATCATTTACGCCCAGCTGCGCAAAGCCACCGGCATCATTCACTCCAAGACAGAACAGATCAAGGTGCTCAGCGGGTTGCTGCCGATCTGCTCGTTCTGCAAGAAGATCCGCGATGAGAACGGAAACTGGGAAATGCTCGAGGAATATATCAGCTCCCACTCCGAATCGGAATTTTCTCACAGCTTCTGCCCGGAATGCGTTGCAAAGCACTATCCGGAACTGGGGCTCACCGAAAAAGACCATACCTGAGAGGCTATTGAGTTCAGGGACATCAGCGACGAGGGCTTATGACAAAAACGGATATCTCGTTCGTCCACCTGGTGGGGCTTTCCACCTTTCTTGAACAACAGGACAACCTCGAAGACAGTCTCAATGAATCGGCGGCCATGGCAGCAGACCTTCTGACCTCGCAGAACTGCTCCATCATGCTGCTCCGGGAGGACAGCCCGCGCGATCCCCGTATGAAGATTTTTGCCAGCCACGGCTACCTGCCGCCTGCCGCCTACAGCGAAAATGCCCGCCACAGGGAAGGCATCGCCGGGCATGTGGCCGCCACCGGCGAAGCGCTGCTGGTGGCCGACATCGAAAAATCCCCCTATGCCTCCAAGGCGCGCTGGCCCGATCGCAGCAGCAAGGGGTTCCTGTCGGCGCCGATTTTTATCGGAGGCAAAGTACTCGGCGTGATCAATGTCAACTCCCCCCTCGATGAAAGGCGCTACACCGAACGCGACCTCTATCTTCTGACCTGCATCGCGCTGGTCGTCGGGAAATCCATCCAGGTCGTCCAGCTGCAGAGCATCCTCAAGTCACGCTTCGCCCAGCACGCCCTGATGCAGCAGACCCGCGCCAATGTGAGCGAATCTCTTGCCCAGACAGCGCAAAACCCCGGGAAACTGGCGCGCATGGTAGGCAAATCCTTCTACCGGGAGATGAGCCAGGCGGGATTCAGCGACGAGGCCATTATCAAGGCTGCAACCGAAGTGATTTCGCTTCTGGGGCGCAAGGTGGCCAAGCATGACCGCCGTCTTGAAAAATCCTCTGACTGAAACCCTTTCCGGAGAACCAAAATCCATGCCGCTTCACATCGCACGGATCCTTCTTTTTATCGCAGCGCTCAGCCTTGCTGCCTGCGGTGGCGGGAGCAGCAGCGAAGTACGTCAACCGACACCCGCCGACACCTTGAACATATCGGGAATTGTTGTCGACGGCCCCATCGCCGGGGCACGCGTTGAGATTCGAGAAAAAATCGGCAACGAAGAAAAAACGATTCACCAGTGCTGGGATACCGGAAAAGGCACCTGCATTACGACAACCGTCAATGAGGGCAGGTTCTCTTTTTTTTTCGACGGCCGGAACAAGATCAGGGCCTCAGCACCGACGGGGAGATCCGGGTCGGAAACCTGTGTCAGGAGATATTCGTCGGTCGCCCACACCCCGCCTTCCTTTGTGGTTGCACGGCAGGTGATTTTGGTTATAGTAAATTCATTGCGCCTGCCGTTTCGCAGCCTGAGAGGCCGCAAACGACGTGTTTGACCCGCCACGCAGTAAAATTTCCTGCAACAGGCACAGAATAAGAGACCCATGACTGAACCCAAGCCACAGGAAGAATCTTCCCCGCCTTTAAAACGCCGCCGCCGTCTCTGGTGGATCCTTGCAGGACTTGTGATCGCAACGATCATTCTGCTGGCGGCTACGCCATTTGCGATCCGCTGGGGGATTGAAAAGGCCCTGTCCGATCAGGGCGCGCCCAATGCCCAGGTCAAGGATGTGGATTTCAATCCATTTACCGGGGTTCTGGTGATCAAAGCATTCCGCGGCAATGTTCAGTCGGAGCAACAGAGGCTGGCGGCGGTCCAGATCCAGGCTCAAATCGACTGGTTCCCCCTGTGGCAGAAAAACATCTATATTCCCGAGATCGCCCTGCGTGATGTGGATCTGCACCTTCAACGAGACGATAACGGTAGCTGGACCATTGGAGAGTTGAATCTCCCTTCAGAATCAGAGTCCGGAAAAAAGCCCGAAGAAGACGAGGACAAGGCCGACGGGAAAGAACCCTGGGGGTTTGGAATCGGGCAGGTGGCCCTTGAGAATGTCCGCATCCACTATCGCGATCCAAAGATCGTTGTCAACGCCCGGGTTGCCAACGCCCGGCTCGGCTCATTTGAAACCTGGAGCCCTGAACAGGCGACCCCGTTCGATCTGGATCTGACCGTCAACCAGGGACGCATACGATTGGAAGGCGAGACACGTCCGCTGTCCTCTCACCCGGAAGCTTCCGCCCGTCTGCGCATCGACCAGCTGCCCATCGGCTGGCTGCAGCCGCTGCTGGAAGAACATTCAGTCTCGCAGCTGAGCGGCAATTTCGATACGGACCTGCAGATCGCAATGAAGACGGACCAGGAAACCTCCTTGCCAGGTTTCTCGGTGGAGGGATCAATCGGTCTGGATTCGGCATCCCTGGACCATTCACAAGCAGGAATAGGCCACCTCGAATTGACCTGGGACGGGAAGACAAAGGTGCGGCTTCTGCCGGAGGAAGCTCCGCCGGAGTGGAGCGTCGATGGCGACCTGCATCTACTGTCCGAATCCCTGCAGTGGACCGACGATGTGACGGAACGCAGTGCAGGCGGGGATATGGAGCTGACCCAGCGCATCTGCGCACAGCAAAAAAATCAGGAAGCCCTTGAAGCATCTCTTGACGGCAGCCTTCACCTCGCCGGCCTGAATTACCGCGATTTGCAGGTTTCCCTGAAACGCGGCAGCCTGACCTGGGAAGGCAATGTCGCCCTGGAGCACAGCACCCGGAAACCGCAACCAGCCATTGAGGCGCAAGGGACACTGGCGGTTCCGGATCTTGCTCTTGACCTGATTGAAGCCGGATATGGGATCGCGCAACAAAAATTCACCGCCGACATCAAAGTGGAAGTCCCCGCAGAAGGGGCCCCTGCCGAACAGCTTGGCCTCGCCGCGACCTTGTCCCTGGAAGGGCTTGACATCTCAAATCTGCGCCAGGAGAGCAAGCTGCTGCAGCTGGAACGTTTCACCGTGACGGATCTGGATATGGCCGGCATGAACTCAATCGGCGCGGCATCAATTCGACTTGACAACCTGCGGGCTGTCGAGCGTAAAAACAGGGAGACTCTCTCCACCCACGCCCCTGATGCTGTTTTAAGCTCGGGGCGAATTGAGCTGACCCAGGCGTCCCTCAAAGAGCTGAAGGCGTTGCGCACAAAGGAATTGCAGATCGAGGATCTCAATGCCTGGGTGTTGCGCGACAAGGATGGCCGGATTGAAGCCGTGCAGGCGCTTGCCCCTTCAGCCCGGGAGGATGGCCCGGATACCGGCGTACAGGAAAAGCCGTCCGCCGATGCCGAAACGGATTCAGAATCCCATTTTGAATTTTCGCTGCAGCGCTTCCTGCTGGCCGGAGACAATCGCATCGATTTCATCGACCGCAGCGTCACGCCCGAGGTGCATCAGACCCTCTCCGACCTCTCGCTGGAAGCGACCGGCATCGACAACAGCAAGCCTGGGCAAGACACCCGCATCACGGCTAAGAGTCATGTCGGTGAGCATGGCATTCTGAATCTCGACGGGAGCCTGAACCCCTTTGGCGACCAGTTCTCAAGCGATCTGCTTCTAAAGCTCAGGAACATCAATCTCTCCGCCGTGGACGGCTACCTGCGCAAGGCCATCGGCTATCGCTTTAAAAGCGGTCGGCTTGACGGCGAAATCAACGGCCAGGTCGAGAACGACCTGCTCGATTCAAATCTTGATCTGGTTTTCGCCCAACTGGAAGTTGAGGCAGTGCGCGAAGAAGACCAGACCGAAGCCAGCGGCGAGCTTGGCGTGCCCCTCGGGACGGCCCTCAACCTGGTGCGCGACAGTGACGGCACCATCCACCTCGACATCCCGATTCAGGGGGATTTCAACGACCCGGCCTTTCGGATCGGCAAGGTGGTGCGCACGGCAGTCTTTCAGACGTTGAAAAAGGGGATGGTCAGCTACTATGCCCCGCTGGGCGCATCGCTGCTGACCGGCGCCGCGTTGCCTGCCGGCGCAATCTGGGCAGTGGGGAAACTCTATGATATGGCAACGACCCTGCGTTTTGATCCCATGCTGTTTGGCCCGGGGGAATACAACCCGACGGAGCAGCAACAGCAGAAGTTGAAGGAGATGGCCCAGCTGCTTCAGGACCGTCCGGATGCCAGATTGGTGGTATGCGGCATTGCGGCGCCACCCGACCTCGAAGTACTGCGTGCCGAGCGCGCCGAATCACAGGACAACAAAAAGGACGAGGGCGCTGCGTCCACCGGAGAATCAAAGCCTGAACCTTCGCCACCTGCCAGCGAGGAGGAAAAGCAGGCGATGTATGAACTGGCCCGGCAGCGAGCCGGCACTGTACAAACCAGCCTCATTGAAGCAGGGATCGCTGAAGACAGAATCCTGACCTGCAGTCCCGACTATCAGTCACAGCAACAGGCACAACCGCGGGTTGAACTGGGTATCTGACCCTGCCCCCTCATGCCTTCAGACTGGCACTATGGAGCGTCGGAAACATCAGGGCAGCAGTTCGCGCTCGTAAAGCAGCGAGCGAACTTCATTCCACCGGCTGCGCAGAAGCTCAATGCGCCCATCACTCTCCCGGGGACCGGCCTCAAGAGAAGGGCCGCCAAAAGGGGTGGACCCCTTGGTCCGGCTGGCGCGGGATTCTCGCGCCAACTGATCGCTGAGCCGCTGATAATACCCTAACAGTTCTGTATCCGTCATCGTCAGGTAGTCGCGCTCAATCAGCTCGTTCGTCCGGGCGCCGAGCCCCGCACCGCACCCGACAACGAGCAGGCACAAGCTCAAACCGGCAACAAGTCTGCGCCAATCCATAATGTCCCCTTTTCAGATAAAAGTTATCCTTGATGGCGTCGCAAAAATCCCGCCCTACGGCGTTACGGCGTTTTTTCAGAATCTCGACATACCTGATGTATGCCTTCGCCCCTGAAAAACCACCAGGCCTTGCAGGACAAAATTTTTGCTTAACCATCCTCTCAATTTTTGCCAGTGCGTCATCCTTGATCTCAAAAACTATTCCGACCCACAGGGTCAAGATTCAAACGCCGTTCCAAACCAGACGATTTCTTTGCCATTGTCATGAAAGTAAAAATTGACATTTTTGTCATGGACTGCTAGAAGAGTATGGATTGTGTATACAATCTACAAATTCCATCTGCAATAGAAGCATTTTTATTATGTTATATTAAGGAGATGAAAGAGCTTGCATCCTGCTGGGTCGCGACTTCTTTGTCCCTTTTTCCCAACACATTGTCAATGGAAGACTTCGTTCCATGAATGTCGGCATGAACAGATGCATGGTCTGCGGACGCGCTCCGCCGATCTGAGTCGGTTTTTCGCCACCGGAGCAATCCGGTTTTGCTTCAATAGATAAATATCGGAGAGAGTGCCTCCCGGCATGAGGTCGGGCAGGTGAGTCAAACAATCTTTTCCAGGGGATGATGGGTATGCAAATGTTATTTGGATCCTCGGTGGGTAAGAAAGTCCTCATGGCGACAACAGGTTTGATCCTGGTTATGTTCGTCATCGTCCACCTCATCGGGAACAGCTCGGTCTTTGTTGGTCCCGACGGCATCAACGCCTATGCGGCAAAGCTCCACTCCTTAGGGCCGGTGGTCTGGCTGTTCCGCCTGGTGATGCTGGGTGTTTTTCTGGTTCATATCTGGCTGGGCATCAAGCTGACGCTTGAGAACAAGATGGCCCGCCCGGTTGAATATGCCCAGAAGAAAAACCTGCGCACCAGCTATGCGGCACAGATCATGATCTACACCGGTATCGTGCTGTTGATCTTCGTTATCTACCACCTGTTCCACTTCACGGTGCGTGTCACGAATCCCGACATTTCCAATCTTGTCGACGCCGCCGGACGCATGGACGTCTACTCCATGGTGGTGCTGAGCTTCCAGAAATTCTTCATCGCACTGACCTATGTCATTGCCATGGTTTTTCTGCTGCTGCATCTCAGCCACGGCATCGGCAGCATGTTCCAATCCTCGGGCCTCAACAACGCCCGTACGCTGCCGACGATCGAAACTGTCGGCAAGTGGATTGCAATCGTGCTGATGGTCGGTTATGTCTCCATTCCGATCTCCATTCTCGTAGGCATCGTTAAACTTTAGGGGGAACTATCGTGATACTCGACGGCAAATGTCCTACCGGACCGATTGAGAAATCCTGGGACAAGCACCGCTTCGACATGAAGCTGGTCAATCCCGCCAACAAGCGTAAATTCAAAGTGCTCGTGGTCGGCACCGGCCTCGCCGGCGGCGCTGCGGCAGCCTCCCTGGGCGAACTCGGCTACAATGTCGAGGCCTTCTGCTACCAGGACAGCCCGCGCCGCGCCCACTCCATTGCAGCGCAGGGCGGCATCAATGCCGCTAAAAACTACCCCAACGACGGCGACAGCGTCTGGCGGCTGTTCTATGACACCGTCAAGGGCGGCGACTTCCGTGCTCGTGAGGCCGACGTCTACCGCCTGGCTCAAGTGAGCAACAACATCATCGACCAGTGCGTCGCACAGGGCGTTCCCTTTGCCCGCGACTACGCCGGCTACCTGGACAACCGCTCCTTTGGTGGCGCGCAGGTTTCACGTACATTCTACGCTCGCGGCCAGACCGGCCAGCAGCTCCTGCTCGGCGCCTACTCCGCACTATGCCGCCAAATCCGCGCTGGCTCGGTCAAAATGTTCGCCCGCCGTGAAATGCTGGACCTGGTTGTTGTTGACGGCGAAGCCAAAGGCATCACCTGCCGCAATCTTGTGACCGGCGAAATCGAATCCTACTGGGGCGACGCGGTCATCCTGGCCACCGGCGGCTACGTCAACGTCTTTTATCTTTCCACCAACGCCATGGGCTGCAGCGTCACGGCCGCCTGGAAAGCAGCCAAAAAAGGCGCTTTCTTCGCCAATCCCTGCTTCACCCAGATCCACCCGACCTGCATCCCGCAGCACGGCGAGCATCAGTCCAAACTGACCCTGATGTCTGAATCGCTGCGTAACGACGGTCGCTGCTGGGTCCCCAAGAAGAAAGAGGATACCGGCAAGGCTCCTGGAGATATCCCCGAAGAAGACCGTGACTACTACCTGGAGCGCAAATACCCCTCATTCGGCAACCTTGCTCCCCGCGACATCGCATCGCGCGCTGCCAAAGAACAGTGCGATGACGGGCGCGGCGTCGGCCCCGGCGGGCGCGGCGTCTACCTCGATTTCGCCGACTCCATCGAGCGCGTCGGTGAAGACACCATCCGCGCCCGCTACGGCAACCTGTTCCAGATGTATGAGAAGATCACCGACGAGGATGCCTATAAGCGACCGATGCGCATCTACCCTGCGCCTCACTATTCCATGGGCGGCCTGTGGGTTGACTACAACTGCATGAGCAACGTTCCGGGTCTTTTTGTTCTGGGTGAAGCCAACTTCTCGGTGCATGGCGCGAACCGCCTCGGGGCTTCAGCCCTGATGCAAGGCCTGGCTGACGGATATTTCGTCATCCCCTACACCATCTCCGATTACCTGGCGCGCATCACCCCCGGAAAAATCACCACCGACCATCCCGAATTCAAGAAGTCGGCACAAGATGTCGAAGCACAAAGCAACAAGCTTCTGTCAATCAACGGCAAGAAGACCCCGGCGGAACTTCACCGCCAACTCGGCCGCGTCATGTGGGAAAATGTCGGCATGGCCCGCAGCAAGGAGAGCCTCAATAAGGCCCTCCAGGAAATCCCCAAGATCCGTGATGAGTTCTGGAACAACGTCAAGGTTACCGGGGAAAACGGGGACTTCAACCAGCAGCTCGAAAATGCCGGTCGTCTCGCCGACTTCCTGGAATTCGCCGAGATCCTGACCAAAGATGCGCTGCACCGTGAAGAATCCTGCGGCGGACACTTCCGTGTCGAACATCAGACCGAAGACGGCGAAGCCATGCGTGACGACGAGAACTTCGCGTATGCAGCTGCCTGGGAATTCAAGGGCGTGGGCAAAGAGCCCGAACTGCACAAGGAGCCCCTGAAATTTGAAAATGTCCAACTTGCCGTAAGGAGTTACAAATAATGAATCTCACACTGTACGTTTGGCGGCAGAAGGGGCCCAACGACAAAGGCAAACTGGAAAAGTACGAAGCCAAGGATGTCAGCCCCGATTCGTCTTTCCTCGAAATGCTCGACGAAGTCAACGAGGATCTGATCAAAAAGGGGATAGACCCCATCGCCTTTGATCACGATTGTCGCGAGGGAATCTGCGGCATGTGCTCGCAGGTGATCAACGGCATCGCACATGGGCCTGACGACGAAATTACCGTATGTCAGTTGCACATGCGGCGCTTCAAGGATGGCGATTCTGTCTTCGTTGAGCCCTGGCGTTCCAAGGCGTTCCCCATTGTCAAGGACCTGGTGGTCGACCGCAACGCCCTTGACCGCATCATGCAGGCCTATGGCTATGTGAGCTGCCACACCGGCGGCTGCCCCTCGGGCGGTTCCACCCACAATGGCGGGGTGCCCGATTCAAACGCAACGGTCATTCCCAAGCCTGATGCCGACGCAGCCATGGATGCAGCAGCCTGCATCGGTTGCGGTGCCTGTGTGGCAGCCTGCCCCAATGCGTCTGCCATGCTGTTCACCTCGGCCAAGGTTTCGCAGCTCGCGCTGCTGCCCCAGGGCCGGGTGGAGGCGGCACGCCGTGTCCGGGCCATGGTCGAAGCGATGGATGGCGAAGGCTTTGGCAACTGCACCAACCACTACGAGTGCGAAGCGGCATGCCCGAAGGGGATCAGCGTCTCCTTCATCGCCCGCATGAACCGCGAACTGCTCAAGGCGCTGCCCAAAGAAGCCTGATAAGCGTCACTCAAATCACTATAAATTCCACTTCAATGAGGGCGGCCTTTTATGGCCGCCCATTTTTTTATATTTTCATCTGGTTGAAATATCGAGGTTAGGTCCCCATGCTGAAAAGCTGAAAAAATATTTACCAGTTTTTCATACTTTCAGTGGTTCAACCCATGAATGAGGACTTTTTCCGCCGGGAAAACTTCCCGCTGAGCCAGCCGATAAAAAAGACCCCGCCCCCGGCAAGAAACCATTGAATGATTCCTTTCATCATCAGCTTCTGATTCTGCTCGGCCAAACGGACATTCTCCTCACTCAAACGGGATTGGTCGGTATGCAGCTGCTTATTCTCCTCAGCCAACTGAACGACGTTTTCCGATTGGGCTTTGAGCTTTTCATATTTTTCACGGATGACATCGTAGTTCTCCATGCGGGTCTGTTTTTCCTGTTCCAGATCAGCAATCAGGGCCTCCAACTCGGCAATCCGCTCCCTGTCCTGGGCACGTACATCTTTTGATGTGTCGTGAAGGCCTGAAAGCTCTTCCCGGCATTTTTTCAGCATGCCATCCAGGGACGCGTTTTCTTTCTTCAGATGATCGATCTGGCGGGGCTTCGGCAGTTGAGGGCTGATATACTGCTTAAGCACGTAGCCTTCCTTGCCTCCCGGCTCACGGACACGAAAAAACGCCCCCTGCTCTCCAAGAATCTCTACGGCGGTATCGGTACGCAGAGTCTTGATCATCGGCGCAGAATCCCGTGCAGCTTCCCGCAATGTGATCACCAACTGATCACTGACATATCGGGTTTCAGCCAGACCGCCGGACGGCAGCAACAGAAGGACAGACACGGATCCAATCACGACTTTACGAATCATAATGAGGTCTCCATCGCGAAAAAAACCCGTCCAACGGAAGGGCAGGAGCCGCCGGACGGGAATAAAAACAGGTCAAACCGAGTTGTCGAAAGTCAAACGTTTTATCAGTTGAAATCGTAGCAAAACCGATCTTCCACAAAGGTGCCTCCGAACTGGGCGGTGAAAGTAAATTCATATCGACCACTGCGTGGCTCCGTGAGCACTGTATAGTACCCCCAGGCAGCCTTTTTGCCAATGGCAGTGACTTCAACTCCAATCGGTGTTTCTGCATTGAAATAAACCTGTGCGCCATCGAGTGCATGGCCGCTTTCCACATCGGTCAGTGATGCAAAAATCTTCAGTTCGCTTTGGGCGGGAAAGTCCTGACTCCCTGCCAGATAAGGACGATCCTGAGTCCGCACTTCACCAAGGCGATAGCTCAAGCGAACTCCATCATACTCCAGAGACCGGACTTCGGGAAGTGCCGTAATGCGGCGCACCTCCATATCATCGGGATATCCGGTCTGGCCGGCGTATGCGGCAAGCCCCATGACCATGGCGACGCCCAGCACGGCCAATGAACGCCAAATGGAATTTTTCAAGAAAAACTCCTTACCATTACGCTAATGGCTCATAAAAGATCAGGCTTGACGAGAAAATTCCAGGGATTTACATCCTACCAAAATCTATGCATGAATTAGAAGCAAACAAAGTACCAAGTCTGCAGCCGCGCGGCGAGCACACAATATGGCCAGGTTGGTAGAAGAACTACGCCCGAACCTGTCGCCTTCTGGAGACAAAGCACCCCAGGTTGAGTCATCAAACTGACAATTTTTTTCAAACTGCCGGGAAAAACAACGTAATAGGCAATTGTCGCCTTCTGGAGACATGCTCTCCTAGAGAGCCTTGCGCGAACCCTGAATGAGCTTGAAATGGTTATCTACTTAAATAATGCCGGAGCAATATGGTGGCGATTGAGCAATTTGTAAAATTCCGTCCGGTTGCGCTTGGCCAGGCGTGCGGCCTGCGCAACATTACCATTGGTTATTTTGAGCAAACGGACCAGGTAGTCCTGCTCAAAGCGGCGCCGGGCCTCGGCAAAGGGAGGAATTTCCTCGGGCGTTTCACGCAAGGCATGATTGACAAGATCGGCGGCGATGACCGACGTCGTCGATAATGCGACGGCCTGCTCCACAACATTGCACAGCTGCCGGATATTGCCGGGCCATGAAGCGCCAACCAGGGTTTCCATCGCTTCCGGGGAAAAACCACTGACCTTCTTGCCAATCTGCTCACTGAACTGACGCAGAAAATGGTCGGCCAGCAGAGGGATATCCTCGCGCCTCTGCGCAAGCGTCGGCAAATCGAGCGAAACCACGTTGAGGCGATAGTAGAGGTCTTCGCGGAAATTTCCGGCTTCAATTTCCTCCTCAAGATTCCGATGAGTCGCAGAAATAATGCGTACGTCAACAGGAATCGTTTGTGAAGCTCCAACCGCGCGCACCTGCCGCTCCTGGACGACGCGCAGCAACTTGACCTGTAGCGCGGAAGGCATGTCTCCGATTTCATCCAGGAAAAGCGTTCCCCCGTCGGCAGACTTGAAAAGACCGGGGTGGTTGCGATCTGCACCGGTAAATGCGCCCTTGGCATGCCCGAAAAGTTCTGACTCGAGCAGGGAATCGGGAATGGCGCCGCAGTTAATGGCGACAAAAGGTTTGTCGCGACGGTTGCTGGCACGATGAATGGCGCGGGCCAGCAACTCTTTGCCGGTACCGCTTTCGCCACGAAGCAGCACACTTGCGCCGCTGGCTGCAGCGAGGTGGGCCTTGGCCAGCAGATCTTCCATCAGCGGACTGCGCGTCAGCAGCTCCCTGCGCCAGTCCTGGTCGCCATCGGAATCCGCCTGCCCGGCAGTGTCAGCCGAGAGGGTAAGGGCTCTTTCGATTTCCCGCAGCAGGTCGCGACTGTCAAAGGGCTTGGTCAGAAAGGTAAAAACTCCGCGTCTCGTCGCATCCACCGCGTCAGGGATGGAGCCATGTGCGGTCAGGATAATCACCGGCAGGGAACCGTGGCTCCGGCGCACCGCATCGAAAAGGGCCAGGCCGTCCATCCCTTCCATGCGTAAATCGGTTATGACCAGGTGCGGACGGATCACAGGGATACGGGCCAGAGCTTCTTCCGCACTCTGTGCCAGGCTCACCTGGTAACCATGCCGCTCAAGCCGCATTGAAAGCAATTGCAGCAGATCCTGATCGTCATCAACCAGAAGAATTTTCTTTTCGTTTTGGCTCATAGGGGGAAATCTTTATAGACCGCTCACATGCCGGGAAGGCTTTCGACTTCACGGGATTTCAAGATATTTTCAATATTTTTAAGTTCATTCAACTGGCGTGCCAAATGTTCATTGGCACGCTTTTCATCGACTAATTGCGCGGTGAGAAGATTATGCTCGCGGGCAAGCGCTTCAAGCAGATTGGCCAGGGCGCCAAGACCTGCATCCCCCTGTTCCTGAGAGTCCCGTCCGTAGTCCTGTAAAAGTTTCCGGCCCTCGGAAAAGTCGGTAAAAGACCTTCCCGGTTGAATTTGAAGCAGGGCCAGGCGCAAGCGCACCTGCTGATCAGGACTGTCATCGAACTGGTTCTTTACTTCTTGATAGACCTGATCCTGCTCATCAGGAGACAGCGTCTCAAGGTAAGCTAAAAACGTTAAAAGGGATTCAGCCTCGCTTGTATCGACACTGTGTTCAAACTCTGCGTCGATCAGATTTCCCTCTGCGTTCACGGCCTCATCAGCGATCTCGGGCGCGGCAGGAAGCTGAGCAGGGAGATGGAGTTCGCGCAGGAAAGCACACCCGCCGAGCAACAGTACGGCAAACAGCGCCGGCAGTAAAAACTGAAAAGTCCTACTCATGAGGGGTCTCCATCTTCATCGGCAAATGGAGGCGAAACAGCGCTCCACCATAGGTACTTTTTTGAAGTTCGATCCGCCCATTGAACCCATCGACATATTCCTTGACAATTGACAAGCCGAGCCCTGTCCCCTGGACGGGACCGAGACAGGGGGCGCTGCCCTGAAAGAATGGTTCAAAAATCTTTTTTTCCTCTGTTTCATCCACCCCGGGACCTGAATCGGACACATCTATCAGGGTTTCATCGTCCGCAGACCTTACTGAGACTTCCACCCGTCCCCCGGAGGGAGTGTTTTTTACCGCATTGGACAGTAAATTGTCCAAAACAGTGCGCAGACGGTCCCGGTCGACGGTCAGCTCTCCAGGACGAAGATGGGTTTTGATCTGCAGGTTTTTTTTCAGGACCACGGCCCGATGATCCTGCAGCAGCGCTTCGATCATCTCCTGCAGATCGACCTTTGTTTCACTTCGGATGCTGCGGGTCGGATTACGGCTGAATCCAAGCAGGTTTTCAATCATCTTCTGCAACTGTACGCTGTTTTTTCCAAGTATTCTGGCAATCTCGCGCTGCTGTTTGGTCAGGGGGCCGCCCACCTGTTCGATGAGAAGTTCCGAACCTTCGCGGATTGAGGCCAGCGGGGTTTTCAGCTCATGGGAAACATGGGCAAGGAAGCGATGTTTTTCTCTCTCAACTTCGCCGAGGCGCTGGCGAAGCCAATCCAGGCGCTGCCCCAGATCACGAAGGTCTTGAGGACCGCCGACACTGATCTCGGTGGAAAAGTCCCCCTCGCCCAGGCGCATGATCTTTTTATTGATCTGCTGCACCGGGCGCGAAAGCCGCCTGACGAAGAACGCGACCAGCAACAGGGTCAGGGGCAGCAGACCCAGGGACGTCCAGATCAGAAGATTCTGCACCTTGGAGGCTCTGGCATGCAGACTGTCCACCTCCCGTACAATGAGGTCATAGCTGTTGAAATAAACCGTCTTAGCCATAGCGTTGAGACGCACGAATTCATCAAGATCGAGATCGGAGACAGAACTCTCTCCATTGCCAGCAGCAAAGAGCAGCTCAGCGGTCAACGCATCGACTCCTTCCCGCAGGCTCTCCAGAACGCCATGCTGGGACGGATCGGCCAGAACCGCAAGATTCTCGATCCGAGTGAGGACATCATCGCGCTTGTGCGCAACATCCTCAAGCAGGGCGGGCTCCTTGAGTACCTGGTACTGGCGGGCACTTCGCTCCAGATCCACCAGGCGCTCTACCAGCACCCGCCCCCCTTCGGTCGCGGAAACAGAGCGGTACACCGTTTCGGTCCCCTGATCCACCATCCCCCGCACTGAAACCTGGGCGGAAATCAGGGCAATCAACAGCGGCATCAGAACCACGCTGAAGCCAATCAGAACGAGAACGAGAAAGGATTTGGGCCGAAACAAGCTCATATCGACATCTTTTCAGAGAACGTCATCTTTTCAACGTTCAATGCGGGGCAATTAAATCTCATCAATCGGCCAGGCGCGCTCAAATCCGGGCGGGAAGAACTGTTCCCGGGTTCGATTGAAATAACCGTACTGAAGCCGCGGCACCCGCTTTTTGATCTCCTGCATCATCGCCAGCATACCATTGCCGTTGGATTCTTCATCCATCGCACTCCAGTACCAGGCCGGGTCGATGCTCAGGTTGCGCAGCTGCACCAGGTCGACTCCGGTCTCTTCCACCAGCTCAACAAAAGCCTCGATCTCCTCCCGCTGATCGGTCACACCGGGGAACACCAGGTAATTGATCATGGTAAACAGCCCGGAGCTTTTGGCGCGTCGCAGAGATTCAACCACGTCAGCAAAACAGTACCCACGCGGGCGATGATAAGCCGTATAGCGCTTTTCCCGCACTGAATTGAGCGATACGCGGATCGAATCGAGGCCCACTTCGGCAAGACGGGGGATCACATCGGGAATCGATGCGTTGGAGTTGAAATTGATGGTGCCCCTGCCGGTGCGACGACGCATTTCCCTGACCGCGGGAATGATGGTTTCGGCCTGCAGAATCGGGTCTCCCTCGCAGCCCTGGCCAAAGGAAACGATCGCGTTTTTGGCCTTTTCCAGGTGGGGGACCGCCACCTCGCACAACTCCTCGACGGTCGGGACAAACTGAATGCGTTCCTGGCTGGAAGGGCAGCATTCATTGGCTTCAGGCTGGAGGGACAGGCAACCGAGACAAGCCGAATTGCAGGCGGGCGATGTCGGCAGCGGCGCCTCCCAGCGTTCAAAGAACAGGTTTTTGGCGGCAAAACAGTGGTAATCAAGGGCGCAGCGCGCCAACTGCTCCAGCAGGCGGTTGCCGCTCTGTTGGCGTAGACGGCGCCGAACCAGCGGATCAAGCTCGCGGTCATCGAAGTGATCGGGCTCCCATTGCCGGTTGCTGTCAACCCGGGAGGCCGCCACATAAAAACGTTCCTCTTCCACGCACCAGGCTACAGCGGTATAGGCCCACAGGGGAAGCGTCTGCTTTTTACGCTGATAATCGGCGGCGGGCAACAGGGTCCGGGTGTACCCCGGCGCCATAAAAGCGCATACGGCCTGGGCACGACCGCCTCCCCATTCGCGGGGCAGATGCTCAACGGTAATGAACTCCCTGCGCTGAGGATCATACCCCACCGGGGGCATCTCGGGCAGGGTGAAGAGACGACTGCCTTCAGGAAGGGGAATCATCTCTGCAGCAACGGGGAGACAAGGGGTCATGCCGTTCATACCGGCCATCATCAGGTCGGGATGTTCGAACATTTCACCGCCATCATCGGCAACTACGGTAAGAAATGTTTTCTGTTCTGACATCTATGGAGTTCTCCTGCGGTTTACACAAAATTTCTCTTCACGCCGAAGCGACTGTTGGTTATTCTGGCGCTCATGCGTATTCTTTTGGCGACACTTCACAGCAAATTTATCCATGCCAGCCTCGCCCTGCCCTATCTGGCCGCCTACTGCAGCGACCTGGGGCAGTTCGTGATCCGCGAATTCACCATTCACGAACCCCGGGAAAATATCCTGGCCATGATTCTGGCCGAAGATCCCGACGTGGTGGCATTTTCGGTCTACCTCTGGAACCGGCGGGAGACCTTCGATCTCATCGACGCCCTCGGCGTGGTGTGTCCGGATCTGCGCATCGTCGTGGGCGGCCCGGAAGTCTCGTTCGAAGCCCCGTCCCTTTTCGACCGACACCCCGGTCTGACCGCCCTCATCCGTGGAGAGGGGGAGCTTCCCTTTCGCGGCCTGCTTCAGGCCTGGGCAAAAGGGGAAAAGCCGTCGCAGGTGCCACGCCTGATGTGGCGAGAGGGAAACCAGGGGGGCCAGGGGCCCGATACCCCGCCGATAGAAGATCTGGATGCGATCCCCTCGCCGTTTGCCCTTGGCCTGATCGATCTCAACCGTGGATTCGTCTATTACGAGACCAGCCGCGGTTGCCCCTATCGCTGCGCTTTCTGCCTGAGCGCGCGCGATGAGCGGGTGCGCGCCTTCAGCATGGAGAGGATCCGATCAGACCTGCGCCTGCTGATGGACCATGAGGTTCCCAAAATCAAGCTGGTGGATCGCACCTTCAATTACGACGCAAAACGCGCACGGGAAATCTTCCGCGAAATCCTCACCCACAATCGCGGCAGTCATTTTCATTTCGAGATCGGCGCCCATCTGCTCGACGAAGCAACCCTGAGTCTGCTTGAGGAGGTCCCGCCGGGGATGTTCCAGTTTGAGATCGGGGTGCAATCCACCCTCCCCGGCACGCTGAACGTCATCAACCGCGAGGCGTCCCTTGAACTCCTGGAAACCAATGTGCGCCGCCTGCGTGAAAAAAGCAATGTTGCGCTGCACCTGGACCTGATCGCCGGGCTGCCGGAGGAAGGCTACATCGACTTTCTGAAATCCCTCGACCGGGTTGCCGCCCTTCGCCCCCATCACCTGCAGATCGAGCCGGTCAAACTGCTTCCGGGTGCCCCCCTGCGCGAACAGGCTCCAAATCTGCAATTGAAGTTCGACCCCAACCCTCCTTATACGGTCTTGCGCACCGCAGATCTGGACCACACCGACCTCGAGCGTCTTCGCGGCATCAGCCGCCTGCTGGATCTGACCTACAACGCCGGACGGCTGGACCGTTTTCTGGGTGCACTGCAGAAGTCAGCGGGCTCGTTCAGCGCGGCGCTGGAGCAGCTTGAAAACTACTGGCGCCGGGAGGGGCTTTTGCGCTTTCCCCTGTCGCAGAAAGCAGTCTTTGAACATCTTGCCCGATTCGTCTCCCAGGGCTTCTCTGCGCCCCGGCAGAATATTCTTCGCGAGCAGCTCGCCCGGGACTTCGCCCATTGCGAGAGAGTCGTGCCCGGCAACGCGCCGGATTTTTTTGATTCGCGCCTCCACCCGCAGGAGCAACAGCACGTTCATCGCCTTGTTCAGGAAGAAACCGCACGCGTCAAGGGACAGGGCGTCAAGATTCAATTTTTTGCAGCTGCGTTTCATCACCTTGAAGAGCTTGACGAGCGCCGCATTATCCTCTTTATTTATGAGACCGCCTCGGGCCGTGGCCTGAAGGTTAAAGAAATACGGCTGTAAACCTCTCTCCCCCGAAGTTGTTTCTCATGCGCCTGCAAACCCGCATCATCTTGCTGATGATTCTTTTTTTCATGCTGTTTCTCGCCTTCGGCGTCGTGTTGATCCGCGTTTTGCTGACGCCGGTGGAGATCACCGCCGAAGAGGAGATTGCCGAAATCAACCTGGCCCGCGTCGCCCAGGCCCTGCGGCGAGAATCGGAGCATCTGGGGGTGCTCATCGGCGACTGGGCGCAGTGGGATGAAACCTATCGGTTCGTACAGGATCGCAACCTGAAGTTCCAGGTCACCAGCCTGTCTCCCGACACTTTTCGCAAGACACGCCTTGATCTGCTCATCTTTATCGACAAAGAAGGCGAAACGGTCTGGAGCAATCAATTTGACCGGCCGGCACAGCAGCAGCGCCACATCAGCGAGCTTCCCTCGGGGACCTGGCCGCTTGATCATCCTCTACTGCAGTTCGAAGATCCGAAAAAACCCAAAACCGGCATCCTCGTCACGGGCCATGGTCCCCTGCAGATCGCGTCGAGTCCGGTTCTGACCAGCATGGGCACTGGCGCGCGCCAGGGCACGGTCATCATGGGGCGTTTTCTGGATCAGGACGAAATCAAGCGCCTCAATGAGCAAACGCGCGTCAGCTTTGCTCTGCATCCCGCCAGTGAGGCCCGGGTTCCCGACGAGAAATACCGGCTGCCGTACTACCTCGATCGCTTTGATCTGCTGCCCGAAGCACGCGCTTTGCTGCACGACCCGGACTTCTCCCATCTCCTCGGCGAAGACTCTGAACTCTCGCAGCCCCGCTTCTACCGCGACCCTCAGGCACCGGATCGCATGCGGATTTTTGCTCATTACCCCGATATCCACGGAGAACCGGCGCTTCTGCTGGAAGTTCGAGTGCCGCGCATCTTCAACCATCTCGGCCGGCGTCTGGCAATGGTTGTCTTTGCCTCCCTGGCGGCAATCGGCATCCTTTTTTCCGCGGTTCACCTGATCATCATCAGGCGCATCGTCACCAAACCGCTGGGACGGTTACGCCAGCACATCGCAGAAGTCCAGACGGATGAGAGCCTGTCTGAGCGTATCGGCGTCAGGAGCAACAGTGAGATCGGCGAACTTGTTCACGAATACAACAAGATGCTTGAGCGCCTGGAAGAGGACCGCCGCCGCCGGGTCGAGGCCGAAGAACAATTGCGCGCCAGCGAGCGGCGCTTCAAAGAACTGTCAATCCGCGACGATCTGACCGGGCTCTACAATACCCGCTACTTCTATCAGGGGCTCAAGCACCACTTTGAAAAGTGCGCCCGGCTCAATAGGCCGCTGGCTCTGATATTCCTGGATGTCGACCGCTTTAAACAGGTGGTTGACACTCATGGGCACATCAGGGGAAGTCAGGCACTGCGGGAAGTGGCCCAGACGATCAAGGCCTGCATCGAAGCCCCCGCTTTTGCCGTCGCCTATGGCGGAGACGAATACGTGGTAGTCCTGCCGGACAAGAATCGCGCCGATGCCGTTCGCAAGGCTGAAGAGATCCGCGCACACATGTCCGCGACCTCCTACCTCGCCGCGCACGGCCTTGATGTGCGGCTCACTGCCAGCTTCGGAATTGCGGGATTTCCCGAAGACGCGCAGGATCTGGAGGAATTGCTGGCAATCGCCGACAGCTCCCTGTTCTACGTTAAAAGTATCGGCCGCGACGGCATTGCCTGACCTTCCACCTTCTGGATTTCTGCTAGTGTCCCGTGCGGTTAGTTCCATTCATTAATTATGGCCCTTTTGCCCGCTGCCTTCGTTGCGCCTCCTCGGCTTAGCTTCGGCTAGGCCTGCGTCGGCGTGCCTTGCCAGCAGGCAAAATTGCTCAGAATTATCTAAACGAACTAACCGCACGGGACACTAGGACATCATCATTGATCCCGTCGCAACCATAGGTCAGTCCAATCGAATGATCATCGCCCCGATGAATCGCACATCGAGCGCATCAGGTGCAAGGGTGCAGAATTGCTCCTGCCACAGGTCCAGGCAATAATCGGAAAATTCACCCGCCCCGGGCAAAAGGGACTCTGTGGCCTGGCGAATTTCCCGGCGAACCTCCTCGCGCAGGGTACCATCGGCGCAGACAACTTTGTGCAACTCAGGCAAAAGACGCTTGGCAATGGGGACCGGGGAAAAATCACGGCCCAGCAGGCGATTTCCCCAGGCGGTCAGAAACAAGTCCGAGAGCGCCAGGTCGCCGACCTGATCGGGCACGCACCCCTTGAGCACTTCGCCCTGCGGATCGGGCAGATCAAAACCGAGTCGCCCATCAAAAAGCTGTACCTGGATCTCGATACGACTCAACCACTGCTCGGCAAGACGAATGTCGTCGAGCCGCTTAAAAAAGCGCTCCCCAGCGCGATTGACCTCAACCATTCCTTCATAGAAACGGGGCCGTTTATAGCACAGGGACTCGACCAACGCCCTGAAAGGGCCATCGAGAAAGGTCATCGCACCGGATTGCTTCACAACACGGGCCCGCTCCCGCAGGGGCATGACCAACCCCAGCCCCAGCCGCAGCAGGTGCTCAAGGTATGCATGGGTAAAGCGCTGCATGGCCTTTTCAAAATCCCCGCGCCCCAGGTATTCAAGTGCAATATTGAGATAGCCGTAGACCTCCCGCGCCTTTTCGGCAATCTGCTCCAGATCTCCGACATCGGCCCGCTCGGCCATCATGACCTTGTTGAGCAGATAGGCCATCTCCCAGCAGGTTTCGGGCTCAATCCCGCGGGAAAGAATTTCGCCGAGCAGATCCCCCGCCGGCTCCACCAGGAAGAAACCCGGCGCCTCGACTCCATTCTCACCCGCCTGGAAGGGGATCTTACTTTCGGATCGCCGCTCGAAGATGCCGGCGTCAATGGGACTGAAGACACTCATAGCCTCGAAAGGATCGGGGAAACCACGGTCAAGCAGGCGTCCGCGCCGGTTCTCCTGAGCGACTTCCTCGATTTCGGCCGGGATCTCGTTGCGGACCGACTCCATCAACCCGATATAAAAATCGCGGTCGTGGCGATAGAGGATATCCAGGAACATCCCGACAATCTTGGCGCTTTCGGAATCACGAAAGTCCATGTCGTACAAGCGCTCAAGCCTGCCTTCAGCCAGGGCATCCTCATCGGTCAGAGACTCGAGCCCGCGGGTAATCGTAATGAACTTCTGCAACAAAACGGTCAAAAGGTCGAAATCGAGTTCGTGCGCCGTCCGCAGGACATTGTCCTCGCCGGTTTCCAGCAGCATGGCCAGCCATTGCAGAGCGGAATCGGGCAAAAACTCCTCGTCACGCCAGAAATCAAGATCAAAGAAAATCATCATCTGTTCGGTGTTGGTCATTGCCAGCAGTTCCGTGCAGTCTTCAGCCCCCAGTTCCTTGAGCAGAAGATAGATTTCCTGCGACGGCAGACGCTGCACCAACTCGGTGCTGTCAACGGCCTCGATGATCAGATCGTACTTCTGCCTCCCCACGGCATTGCGCACAATGCGCAGGCGCTCCTCGACCGTCAGAGCGTTGTATTCGCCGGCACGAAGAGTACGTGTCTCACGCAGCAGGGTCAGATGCCCCTTTTTCTTTTCCTGGGGCAGATCGATTCGTGGCATAGACTGTAATTCCTTTTATCGGCAGATGGGACTGAGTCACTGGACTGTTTCAAAGAAGAATCAAATCGCGCAAAATTCTCCGGCGAGCATCCGGACCCTGAGTTTCAAGAAGATACCTGCCCGTGGGCAGACCGTCGGAGCGTCAATGTAATCCAAGCCCTCCGGCAGGTCAAGCGTGTTGCGCCTGATTGTCAAAGGGGAAAAGCTCGAAAAATCATACTTTTCCCTCAAGAAATGGAGCTGGGCCAAAAGCCGTCCGGCATAAAGCACAAGCCTCTTTGAAATGTGAAAGGCCCTTGGTATACTCACAAACGAAAATCCGAAGCGGCGGCTTTGCCATTCAGGATTCTCAATCAAAAACAACACCCACACAGGGAGTCCAGACAGTCACATGGAAGATATCACTCTTTACGAGGAGATCATCCGCCTGAAAAACGGCGAACAGCCCGCCACCCTGGTCACACTGATCCGCTCAACCGGCTCCACTCCGCGCAAAGCCGGGGCTAAAATGCTGGTTCGATCGGACGGCAGCATCCATGGGACCATCGGCGGCGGACGCCTGGAGGTTGAAGTCATTCAAAAAGCTCTTGAGACGGTGGAAAAAGGCCGGCCGAGCACAGCGGAATTTGACTTGACCGAGGACTTCGGTCATGCCTGCGGCGGTCGCCTGATGTTCTATCTCGAACCAATCAATCCGCGGCCGTACCTGGTTATTTTTGGAGCCGGGCATATCGGGCGGATGCTGGCCCAACTGGCGAACCAAAGCGGATTTTACGTCACGGTGGTGGAGGAGAACCCACAGAGGCCGCCGCTGGAATGTGCCGATGAAACGATTTTCTGCTCTTTCGAAGAGGCCTTTCCGCGGCTGAAATGTGGCAAACGCTCTGCCATCGCCGTCGTTACCAGCGAGCACGAGCGTGATTTTTCAGTGGTGCGGGCCGCCCTGGACACCGAAGCCGGCTTTATCGGCATGCTGGGCAGTCGGCGCAAAAGGGCAGCCCTAGTCGACTACCTGCGGCGTTCAGGGCTCTCGGAAGACCAACTGGGGCGCGTGACATCGCCCATCGGTCTCGACATCGGCGCCCAGACTCCCTCGGAAATTGCGGTCAGCGTCGTTGCACAACTGATTTCTTTCAGGAGACAACATGTCGATGCCGATCGCGGCGATCGTGCTGGCAGCAGGCCGCTCGACAAGGATGGGCCGCTGCAAACAGCTTTTGCCCCTCAATGAGCGCCCTGCACTCCAACTCGTCCTCAACGCTCTGACCGAAGGGCAGGTAGCGCGAATAGCCGTCGTGCTTGGTCCCCAGGGCCTGGAGGTATCAAGCGCGGCTGAAGCGCGGGACACGATCCTTGTCACCAATCCCGACCCTGCGGGCGACATGGCATCTTCGGTGCTGGCGGGCCTGTCTGCCCTGGATCCAAGTTATGCCGCGATTTTAATTGCGCTGGCGGACATGCCTTTGATTCGCCCCACAACCATCCAGGCCCTGATCCAGTCCTACCGTCAGGCTCCCTGCGCAATCCTGATCCCGACCCACATGGGGCGCAGCGGGCACCCTCCCCTGTTTGCCCAATCCGTTCTCCGCCGGCTGCGTGCGGGGGAAACCCTGCGTGATCTGCGCAATCGCCACAAGGCAGACACCCGGCGATTCCCCGTGGATGATCCCGGCATCCTTCTCGACATGGATACATCGGAAGACTACTCTCATTTGAACGCCCTGCTCCAGAAACGGCAGGGGCGCTGACCAAACCTGTCTCTGCGCCGGTTTCCTTTGAGTAAAGAAGGCAAGGTGTGATAATCTGCAAGAAACCTTGTATTCCAGAGGACTTCGGATTCTGATAAAGCTGCCTACCTCCTTTTTCATTTGGAACGGACCCGCATGCCATCCCAAACTGTCGACAACATTGAAAAGACCAGTCATGCACCGGCGGAGCGTCTGACACAACCCCAGGCGTTTGCCCAGTATCAGTATTTTGCTGAAGATTCACTGCTGCGCCGTTTTCTGGATGCAATCCCGATTCAACTTGTTGTCCTCAATACGCATCGGCAGATCATTTTCAGCAACCGTGCCGTCCTTGAATTTCTCGGTGCCGCATCAGAAGATTCTGTCCTCGGCTCCCGCCCGGGTGAAGTCTTTGGCTGCATCAATGCCGACACCCTTCCGGGCGGTTGCGGCACAGCGGATATGTGCCGAACCTGCGGTGCGGTCAATGCCATACTTGCCGCGATTGACGGACAGCCCGGACACCAGGAATACCGCCTGACCCGTACTTTCGACAAACACACCGAAAGTCTTGATCTCAGGGTCGACACAATGCCCTTGGAGCATCGGGGGGAGAGGTTCGTTGTTTTTGCGGTCCAGGACATCAGCGACCAGAAGCGCCGCTCTGTTCTGGAAAACATCTTTTTCCACGACATTCTCAATCTGGCCGGCGGCGTCAAAAGCTTCGCTCAACTTCTGGCGGAAAACCCCGACGGAGCGGAGGCCCCCGAAATGGTGCGCCTGATCGAATCTGCCGCCTCACAGGTCGTGGAAGAGATCAACGCTCAACGCATGTTGCTGGCCGCGGAGAATAGAGAGTTGAAAGTCAGGCCGCAGTTGCTCAACGGCCCTGAAATTCTCAAGCGGGCTGCAGAACTCTATCAAAGCCATCCGGTCGCGGACCATCAGACCATCCACATCGAAACAGGCTCGGGTGATCCCTGGTTCACCAGTGACAAAGCGCTGGTCGGCCGAGTGCTGGGCAACATGCTGAAAAACGCCCTGGAGGCCGGCCGTAAAGGCGACAGGGTCACGCTCGGATTCAAGCGGCAGGGGCAACAGGTGCAGTTCCGGGTCCACAACCGCGCCTTCATCAAGAAGGACGTCCAACAGCAACTCTTCCAACGTTCATTTTCGACCAAAGGCCATGGACGTGGAATTGGCACCTACGGGATGCGCCTGCTTGCAGAAGAGTTTCTCGGCGGGCGGGTCGTTTTCGAATCAACGCCGGAAAACGGAACGACGTTCCAGCTGGTCCTGCCTCAGAACCTTCCATCAGACTGACGGACCATCCTTTCTGCCCGGACAAATCTTTTCGGTGCGCCGCAAATTGTTACAAAGCTTCATTGCAATCGCAGATTGCCCTGCTATTGTTTGCTATATCGTTTAATAAAAGAGACGCACAGGCTATTCACACCGGCGTCCCGACAATTCACCTTTGGAGGATTTATTTCATGAACACATTGTATCGAGGGATTCTGTCCTGCGCCCTGGCCGTCAGCCTGGCCCTGGCTGGGGTTGCAACCGCTTCGGCCGAGCAGAAGGAGAGGGCCTTTACCCTTTCCCCCATGGTGGGCGGCTACGTTTATGACGGCGCCGAGAACATTAAAGATGACATTCAGTACAGTCTTGGTATCGGCTACAACTTTACCAAGTCCTGGGGCGCTGAATTTGTCGCCGGCCTGACCCCCACCGACATTGACGAAGGCAACGGCGACGTCGATGTGATGCACTTCCGCATGGATGGCCTTTATCATTTCCTGACGGACAACGCCCTGGTGCCCTATCTGGCCGCCGGCGTGGGGCTGCAGAATAAAGACTACGAAGACGGCTCCGACGACAGCGAAGCTCTCTTCAACTGGGGTGGCGGGATCAAATACTGGCTGACAGAAAGAACCGCCCTGCGCGCCGATGTGCGGCATCTGCTGACCGGCGAGGCTGTCAACAACATGAGCTATTCCGCCGGCCTTGCATGGCAGTTCGCCGAAGCGGCCAAGCCCGAGCCCCGCGACAGCGACGGCGACGGCGTACCCGATGAGCGCGACCAGTGCCCCGGCACCCCCAGGGGTGTTCAGGTCGACAACAAGGGCTGCCCTCTTGACAGTGACGGCGACGGTGTCCCCGACTATCGCGACAAATGCCCCGGCACCCCCAAAGGCGTCCAGGTCGATGACAAGGGCTGCCCCCTTGACAGCGATGGCGACGGTGTCCCCGATCATCTTGACCAGTGCCCCGACACCCCCAAAGGCGCCTCTGTTGACGACAAGGGCTGTGCCCTCGACAGCGACGGCGACGGCGTACCCGATTATCGCGACAAATGCCCCGACACCCCGGCAGGCGAACTGGTCGATGAGGACGGCTGCACCCTCAAAATGACCATGCACATCAACTTCGATCTTGACAAAACAGCCATTAAACCCGAGTACGAATCAGAACTCGCCCGTGCGGCGGCCTTCATCCAGAAGCACCGCGACGTGCCTTACATCCTGGTCGCGGGTCATACAGACTCTCTGGGCAGTGAATCCTACAACAAGGATCTTTCCATGCGCCGCGCCCAGGCAGTCGTTGACTACCTGGTCAGCGAACATGGAATTGACCGCAAGCGGCTGGTCGCACGTGGCTACGGCGAGGCGCAACCGGTTGCCGACAACAGCACCGCTGAAGGACGCTATCAGAACCGCCGCGTCGAAACCATCTGCTGCATGGTGCTGCCGCCTGAAGAATAATCATCTTCGGCAATCACGAACGACACGCAAAAAGGCCGGGAGATTTCCCGGCCTTTTTTGCGTTGTTGGTCAGTATGGATGCCGCCGCCGTTCAGGCCGCTTTTTTCTCAGCCACCCACAGCAATGGGGCCTGAGGGCAATTTGCCGCCCGAAGATGCAGAACCTGCCACCTTTCGGGATCAAGACCGCTCAGCAGAAACCCGACCGCCTCGACCTCTTCCTGTCCCCCTTCATGACCGGGGTAGCCCACGACCGCCAGACGACCCTGATCCCTGAGGTGCCGCAACGCAACAGTCAGGGCTCTCAGAGTCGAATCCTTCTGCGTAACCAGTGAACGGTCTCCGTCGGGGAGGTATCCCAGGTTGGCGATAACGACACGCGGCGAATCAAAGTCATACTGCAGCCATTGAGCATGGCTGTCATGGATCAGATGAACACCAGGCTTTGCAAAGCTGCCAGGGTCTTCATAGGAGTGCAGAAACACGGGCACCCCTTCAGCCTGCAACAGAAGACGGGTCCTTTCCAGCGCGGCCTCCTGGACATCGAAAGCCACCACTGAACCCGAAGGCGCCACCTGTTGCCACAGAAAAAGAGTATCGCGCCCCGCCCCCGCGGTCAGATCCACTGCAAGATCACCGGTTGCCAGGACCTCCGCCAACAAGGATTGGGACCAGGGTACGATGCGGGTCAAGGGTAGGAGCAGAGCAGAACTCACCCGATCACCTCTTTCCCCCTTCGCCCTGCGCCAACATCTCACGCACATGCAATTTCGCATCGATCATCTCTTTATGCGACAACTTCAACAATGTGGCCAGTTGGCGGCTCAGTGCCTCTTCATAAGGATCTATCTTCCCATCTGCAAAAACGATCTGCCACAGATGCTCCATCACTTCAAGCTTTTCCTTTTTGCTGAAGTGATCGTTGATCTCCCTGGCAAACTGATAAAGATCAAGGCTTTCCTGCCGCCGTTGTTCCGCATAGAGACGAAGATCCTTGAGTGCGCGGGCGTCGAGGTCGAATTTTTCACCCAGAATCCGGTCGACAAGAATGGACTCCAGTTCGTGAAAACCATCATCCGTATGGGCCATTTCAAGCAGCAGCACCGCTGTCGCCACCCAGGTTCTGTCCGGCCCCTCGCTGGGAGTTTCTTCCGCCTCGCTCGACTGGAAACCAAAAATTTTCTTCAATGAATCAATCATTTATTTCTTCTCCTCAGGCCGATAGCGGATGACACGGGCTTTCTCGAGGGTGATCATACCGCCGGAGACCATCTCATCGAGGCGGTCCAGCACATTTTCAATCATCTCCGCAGATTCAACGACTTCGATCACGACCGGCAGATCTGAAGACAGGCGCAACAATCGATCGCTGTGCACCACGCTGCCGGCGCCGAATCCCATGACCCCCTTGAGGACAGTCGCACCGGCAAACCCTTCGCTTTTCAGCATCTCCACAATGGCCTCGTAAAGCGGTTTTCTCTGCCAGCGGTCGCTTTCACCAACAAAAATTCGCATCAGGGTCTGCTCGCCCTCAAGCTTCATGCGCACACCTCCGGGTTAAAACTGGCGGGCAACATAGATGCCCAGCCCTGCAAGCACAACGCAAGCGATGACATTGAGCAGAACAGTGGCTCCCGCCTGCCATAAACTGCCCTCTTCGATCAGCCGCCAGGTTTCATAGGAAAAAGTCGAAAAAGTGGTAAAGCCCCCCATGAATCCGACGGCCAATCCAGTACGCACATCAACGGAAAAGATCGTGGTGCGCAGCCCCGCTTCCATCAGCATGCCGAGCAGAAACGATCCGAGCATATTGACCATCAGGGTTCCATAGGGAAGGCTGCGTCCGAAAAGCGCGTACCCCCAGCCAGAAACCCAGTAGCGCGCCAGACAGCCGGCCGCGCCGAACAATCCAATATAGAAAACTTTCATAGCCCTGATCGCAAGGGATAAATACGGTTGATGAAAACACGCTGGAGCGAATGAAAAGGTCGGCGCACTTGTTAAGGTGCCGCATCATTATGGCCGGACGGCCACAGGCTGTCAACGTGTCTGAATATCACGCGGCACCCCGGGTTTTTCCTTTCGCCGCTTGCATTTGGGGACAATTCTTGTTATAAAATTTAGCACTCACTTTGCACGAGTGCTAACAAAACCTTTTCACCGGGAGGCTCACGCCCATGAATCTGGCCACCCTGCCCGTTCCGCAGGACGGGCTTGAACACTACATGCAGCAGATCACCCGCTTCGACATTCTGTCACGGGAAGAAGAATACGATCTGGCACGCCGTTATTACAAGCGCGGCGAAATCGACGCCGCCCACCGACTGATATGCGCCAACCTGCGCTTTGTCGTTAAAATTGCCTACGAATACCGCGGTTACGGCCTCAAACTGCTCGACCTGATCCAGGAGGGCAACATCGGCCTGATGATGGCGGTCAAAAAATTCAATCCTGAACGGGGAATCAGGCTGATCTCCTATGCCGTCTGGTGGATCAGGGCCTATATTCACAATTTCATAATTCGCAGCTGGTCCCTGGTTAAAATCGGCACAACCCAGGCACAGAAGAAACTTTTCTTCAAACTGAGCCGCACCCGTGCCAAAATCGCCCACCTGCAGGGTGATGATGATCCCGCCCGCATCGCCAAGGAACTTGAGGTCGAAGAGGACGAGGTCGAGTCGATGGCCCTGCGGATGAGTGCCCGCGATGCCTCCCTGGATCTCGAACTCAGCGAGGGGGAGGATTACAGTCTTCTCGACACGCTGGCCGACGAACGCGACAACCAGGAGCAGCTGCTGGCGCAGCAGGAAGAATCCCGGGCGCGAAAGCTTCAGGTTCGAAGCGCACTGGCGGTACTGAACGAACGTGAGCGCCGCATTATCAGCGAGCGTATCCTTGCGGAAGATCCACGCACTCTCCAGGACCTTGCGGCCGATTACGGCATCAGCCGTGAACGGGTGCGCCAGGTGGAACAGAACGCCATGAACAAGATGCGTCGCGCCCTGGAACAAACCGGGCATTCAAGCCCACAGACATGCGCTGCCAATTGACAAAATTACGAACTTGACTTACCTTCACCCTGCGCCTTCAATTTATTCCCCGATTCACGGCAAAGGTATGCGGTTCATGTTGAAACGATTTTTCCTGCTCACGTTTATTCTCGCCCTCTCGGCCTGCGCTCCCAGCCCGGATACCGATAACCTTGGCGGAGTCCAGAAGCATTTCACCGAAGGTGAAAGCTATTTCGAGCGCGGTCTGTATGACGAGGCAATCGCCTCCTGGGAAAAAGTTCGCGACAGTTATTATTCACCGGAACTCAACATCCTTGCCGAAATCAAGATTGCCGATGCCTACTTCGAGGCCGAGCGTTATGTGGAAGCAGCTGTGGCCTACGAAGACTTTCTCAAACAGCACCCCGATCACCCCCGCAACGCCGACGTCCTTTACCAGCTGGGGCTCACCTATTACCGCCAGATCCTGTCGGTGGACCGCGACCAGACCGCAACACGCAACGCCTTGGCGACATTCGAGATCCTGCTTGAGAAATACCCCGAGGATCCCCGGCGCGAAGAAGTCGGTGCCCTTATACAGCGCTGTCGCGATCATCTTGCCGCCCACGAACTCTATGTCGGCCGCTTCTACCTGCGAACCGGCCATCCGAAAGCTGCTGCCCAGCGGCTGGAATATCTCTTTGAGACCTACCCCAATTTCTTTGAGCGTGACGAGGCCTATTTTTATCTGGGACGCGCCTACCTGGAATTGGGCAATCGCGACAAAGCCGTAGACGCCTTCAACACCCTGATGAAGGAGTTTCCCAAGAGCGAATATATCCCCAAAGCGCAGAAGATTGTTGCCAAAGCATTTTAGCGAGTATTCCCGCTTCCTTCCGACGGATCAAACTCCTCGGCCTACCACAAAAAGTAAAATCCATTCTTTTTGCTTGACTTGCCGTTTACGGCATATTATAAGGGAGTGGATTTTGAATATAACGTGATTTTAAAATCTACTCATCGCACGCATCCCATCATTGCGGTTGATGACTATAAACAGGACATTCCTGTTTTTATTTAATTATTTCAGTTGTTTTTATTGCAGACCCAATGCCGAAAATTCGCTTAAAAACAACCCACTTTTTCAGCTCTGCAAAACCTGACGTGGCCTGTCGCCACGCAGTCTGTTCGACTTAAATTCACAGGAGGAGAGAGATGTCCGATTTCGGAACCCTGGAAAGTCGCGTTCGTCGCAAGTCCCTGCTCAAGAAGGTCGTGAAGGCCGAAGACACCATTGAGCACTTCAAGTCCGGCATGAATTTGATGTGGTCCGGTTTCACCCCCGCCGGCTACCCCAAAGAGGTTCCCATCGCGCTGGCAGACCACGTCGAGAAAAACAATCTGCAGGGCAAACTGAAATTCAACCTGTTCATCGGTGCTTCCGTCGGTGCTGAAACGGAAGACCGCTGGGCGACCCTTGACATGATCGACCGCCGCTGGCCTTACCAGACCGGCAAGAACATTGCCAAGGGGATCAACGAAGGCCGCATCCGCATGGGCGACAAGCACCTCGGCCTGTTCGCACAGGACGCCGGTTACGGTTTCTACACGGAAAACGGTCGCTACGACATTGGCATCATTGAAGTTTCTGCCATCAACGAAGACTGCGGGCTGGCCCTGACCACCTCCTGCGGCATCGTCGCGGAAACCATTAACCTCTGCGACAAAATCATCATCGAGGTCAACACCGGACAGCCCTCCTTCGAAGGCATGCATGACATCTTCATGCAGTACAAGCCGCCGCGTCGTCAGCCTTTCCTGATCACCAAGGCGGACGACCGCATCGGCACCTCCTATGTCCCCTGCGATCCCGACAAGATCGTCGCCGTGGTTGAGTCCAAGCGCCGCGACAAGGGCCGTGCCTTCTCCGAGATGGACGACACCTCGGAAGCCATTGCTGACCACATCCTCGACTTCTTTGCTCACGAAGTCAAAATGGGCCGCCTGCCCGAGAACCTGCTGCCCCTGCAGTCCGGTGTCGGCTCCATCGCCAACGCTGTCGTCGGCGGCCTGGCAAAAGGTCCGTTCTCCAATCTGACCGTTTATACCGAAGTTCTGCAGGACACCATGCTCGACCTGTTCGACTCCGGCAAGCTCAACTGCGCTTCGGCCTGCTCCCTGTCTCTGTCTGAAGATCCCGGCTTCCCACGCTTCTTTGACAACTGGGAGAAGTATTTCGACAAGATCGTGCTGCGCCCCCTGTCCATTTCCAACGCTCCCGAGCCGATCCGTCGTCTGGGGTGCATCGCCATGAATACCCCGGTCGAGTTCGACATGTATGCTCACGCCAACTCAACCCTGGTCGGCGGCACCCGCATGATCAACGGCCTGGGCGGTTCCGGCGACTTCCTGCGCAACGGCTATCTCAAGATCATGCACACCCCGTCGGTACGCCCCACCAAGACCGATCCGCTGGGCATCACCTGCGTGGTCCCGAAGGCGCCTCATATCGACCACACCGAGCACGACCTCGACTGCGTGGTCACCGAGCAGGGTCTTGCCGACCTGCGCGGCCTGGCACCGAAAGATCGTGCCCTCAAAATCATCAACACCTGCGCACACCCCGAGTATCGCCCGATTCTGCTGGACTACTTCGAGCGCGCCAAGAAAGAGTGCCTCTCCAAGGGGATTGGTCACGAGCCTCAGCTCTTCGACCGCTGTTTCAAGATGCAGCAGAACCTTGCAACCAACGGCACCATGCGCATCAAGAACTGGGATATCAATATCGATCTCTGCGAATAATTGCAGCTTCGATCTCCCATTGAAAACAAAAACCCTCTCCGAGATTCGGAGGGGGTTTTTTATTTTTTCTTGCGCCCGCGGGGATGGGCCTTATCATAGACCGCCATGAGATGGTCGATTCCGACCTGGGTATATTTCTGGGTGGTGGACAGGGAAGCGTGACCGAGAAGTTCCTGGATCGCGCGCAGATCCGCGCCCCCCTCAACCAGCAGATGCGTGGCAAAGGAGTGGCGCAGCGTATGGGGAGTGGCCGGTGAAAAAATCCCGGCTTGAATCAGGTGTTTCTTCATGTGCCTCTGAATGCTGCGCGGCGTCAGACGCTCGCCTCGATAGTTAAGAAACAGGGGCGCATCGGGCGGCGGATTTCCGCGCTCCTGCAGATAGGCCTCCAGTGCGGCCAGAGCCTTTCGTCCCAGGGGAACAATCCTCTCCTTGCGCCCCTTTCCCATAACCCGCACCAGGCGCTGATCGAGATCAACGCGGCCCACATCAAGCCCGGTCAGCTCGCTGATCCTGAGGCCGCAAGAGTAAAGAGTCTCGAGAATGGCTCGATCACGCAGCTCCAGCAGGTCATTGCCTCCAGTCTTTTCCATCAACCCGCACGCCTGATCGACACTGAGAGAATGCGGCAGCGTGCGCTCTTTTTTCGGCGTGCTCAGCAGCTCGGTGGGATCCGCTTCCAACAGCCCTTCTCGAACGAGGTAACGAAAGAAACACCGCAAGGCGGCAATTTTGCGTCCGATGGTTGTACGGCCATTGACCTTTCCAAGTCCCGCGAGAAATGCCCGCAGGGTTCTCAGGTCTACTTTACGCAGATCTTCAACAGAGGGATTTCCCCTCGTGAGCCGACCAGCAAGAAATCTGCGAAAACCTTCGATATCGCGGCAATAGGCCTTGATGGTGTGCTCAGACAGTCCACGTTCATAGTGAAGGTGACGTTTGAATCGGTTCAGACAATCGAGCATAGTCTTCTCTTCCCGCGGCAATCGGCCATTTTCGTCAAAAAGCCATCAAGAGCGCTGATTGACCCTTTATAGCTGACCTGCCATAATGATGAAGGTTGCTCCACCCCGCAAAGGGGGCGATTAACCACCATTCGCGAAAGGCATCTTGAAAAACACGCCTCAATTCGAAACCGTTGGAGAACCTGCGATGAATCTGATTCTTATCGCCTTGACCATTCTTGCTCTCGCGGTCGGGGTTGTCGTTCTGTTCAGTTATACCATAGCCTGGTGTGAAGCTGCCAACCGCGAACCGCAACTCATGAAACAACGTTTCAAACCCGCGGTTCTCATCTTTGCCATACGCCTGATGGCCATGGAATTCTGTTACCTGCTGGCCACTGTGCTGGCCCACCCTCTGGGATGGATTCCTGTCCCCCAAAAGACACGCGGCCAGGGCACCCCCGTTCTGCTGCTGCACGGGCTGTTTCATAATCGCTCATGCTGGTGGCTTTTCAAGCATCGTCTGCGCCAGTCACGATCCAATCCAGTCTATTCCATGACTCTGAATTATTATCGGAAGGATATCGAACCACTCACCGAAGCGGTGGCTAAAAAAATCGACCTGATCCGCTTTCGTCACGGCGTAGAGCGCGTCGATCTCATCGGACACTCAATGGGAGGCCTGATCGCGCGCAACCTCATTCAACTTCGAGAGGGCAGCGACAAGGTTCGACACTGTGTCTGCCTCGGATCCCCTCATGGCGGCTCGCGGCTGGCCCCCCTGGCGGTCACCCCCGTAGGGCAGGACCTCATCCCCAACTCGGATTTTCTCAAACGGCTTGCAGCGGCTCCCATTCCGGGCAATGTCCAATTTACCTCGATTTTCAGCCGAAACGACAACCTGGTCCTGCCTTTTGACTCAGGCCGCATGGAGGGCGCCCACAACATGGAACTTTCAGGTCTCGGACACAGCACCCTGCTCTATCACCGGGACGCGTTTGAAGCTGCAATCAAACGGCTTCAGGAAGAAGACGAAAATGATCCGGATCGACATCCAGAGCAAAAGTCAGGTTGAACTGATCGACATCACAACCGAGGTACAGGAAGCAATCCGCGAGGCCGGCATTAAAAACGGCTGCGGGATGTTGTTCGTTCCCCACACGACTGCGGCTGTCACGATCAACGAAAACGCAGACCCGGATGTGATCACCGACATGCTTAAGGCGTTGGACAAAATAGTTCCCCTGCAGGGAGGGTACCGCCACGCCGAAGGAAACAGCGCGGCACACGTCAAAACGACGCTGGTGGGAAACAGCGAAATGCTGATGATCGAAGAAGGGCGAGTCGTTCTGGGGCGCTGGCAGGGTATTTATTTCTGCGAGTTCGACGGACCGCGCCCGCGCCAGGTGCTGTTCAAGACAATCTCTGCATGAAAACGGTTTCCCTGCAGGCACTGCCCGACTATGACCCCGCGACAGTTGCCGCCGCCCTGGATACACTCCTCTCGCCTCTAGGGGGCATCAAAGCCTTTATCCGTCCAGGACAGAAGGTTCTGATCAAGCCCAACATGCTGGCCGGCAAAGCGCCGGAGAAAGCGGTGACCACCCACCCTTCAATTGTCCGAGAAGTGATTCTGAGAGTGCAGTCAGCCGGGGCCGTCGCCGTTGTCGGGGATTCCCCGGGGATCGGCAGCTGCCGTCAGGTGGCGCAGAAATGCGGAATTCTTCAGGTGATCGAGGAAACGGGGGCGAAGCTTGCGACGTTCACCGAATCTGTCCCCATCGGCGGTTCGGGCGAGAGCGGACACCGGCTGGAAGTGGCCCGGGAGGTGATAGCGGCGGATAGCATTATCAACCTCCCCAAAGTCGATCCACGCTTGTGCTGCAGTTGCGGCCTGTGCGTCAAACATTGTCCACCGCAGGCCATGACCCTTGATTCAAAGCGGGTGCGCATCGATTTGAATAACTGCATTTCCTGTTTCTGCTGCCAGGAACTCTGTCCGGAGGGTGCAATCGAAACTCAACAGGGATTCCTGCTGCGCCTGGCCGACTTTATCCATGGCCGAACCTGAGAGATGCCGCACAACGTAAAAAAAGCTCCTTTGAGGAGCCTTTTTTACGTTAAGGAATAAGTCGACGAGGATCAGTCTTCGTAGACCAGAACCCTGACCAAACCGATGGACGAGCCACTTTCAGTGGTGGCCGTGTCGCTGACGCTGAGCACTTTCTCGATCTTGTTCTCCCGGATGAAGGCATTGACCCGCTCATCCAGTTCGTCAAGCTCCTTGTGTGTCTTAAATGGCTGCAACGGTTCTCCGAATGTCTTGACTTTAATCATCCTCGCCTCCCTTTCTGGTTGAGATGAGAATCAGACCTGGACCACCTCTTTGACGCCAGGAATTTTCTCTTTGAGTGTTTTCTCGATCCCCATTTTAAGGGTCATGGTAGACATGGGGCAGGACCCGCACGCACCTGTCAGACGCACTTTCACAATGCCGTCATCGCCGACTTCAACCAGCTCGACATCGCCGCCATCGGCCTGCAATGCGGGACGAACCTCATCAAGTACCTTTTGAACCTGTTCTTTCATCTGGTGTAACCTCCTGTGATGTTGTGTTTTAATTATAGGCACAACGCTCGCCCTGCGCAACCGACCCGGCCCGGCCGGGTTTACAGCGGCACCGGGATGTCGCCGATGGCCCGTTGACAAAGAAGCTTCGGGGTACCGACCTGTTTACCCTGCACCAGGACTTTAAAGGTCTCTCCCATTCCCTGGTCAGGCATTATCAGATTTTTCAACGTCATGCGAAGAGCGCGCTCTTCCTTGGGGTCTTTCAAATCAGCCTGCAGCCTCATCAGTTCTTCGACAAACCCAAGCCCCATCAGAAAACGGTACTGCGGCCCGAAATAAAGCGGTTTTAAGCCGAACTCCTCTCCGACAAGAGGGAGGGTGGTAAAATCCACATGGGAGGTAATGTCCTGCCGCCCGACATTTTCGAGAGGATTTTCGTTGGTCTGATGATGCTGATAGCAGAGCAGGGTTCCAGTGCGGCGCAGCGGAGAAAACAACTCCTGCGCCTGGTATCCATAATCGATCGTAATGACAAAACCGCGCTTCAGCTTTTGCGCAACTTCGGTCATCCAATCCTCTGCAGCCAGATTGACTTCCGCACGATTGCCTTCGCGCAGGGTGATTCCAAGACGCGAAAAATATTCTTCGATACGCGATGTCGACAGGGCTCCCATTTTTTCATTAAATGCACCGTCCTGCCAATCGACATAAATTTCACGCAGCCCTTCCGGTGTCTGCTCAACCAGATGCACCGGGAAGGCATCGACCAGCTCGTTGGACAAAAAACAACCGACAACCGGCTCCAGCTGGTCAAAATCGGCCCATTTCACCCTTGAAGCATGTTCAGCCAGAAGCTCCTTTTGGCGGCGGCGCCCGTCTTCACCGATCTCGACCAGAACATATTCCAGGCGATCATAAAAATCGGGATCCTCATTGCGCGCGGCGTTGAGAATGTCCAGGCACAGGTGCCCTTCTCCCGCACCCTGCTCAACCACCGTAAATGTTTCCTCCTCAAGAATTTCGGCCATCTGGCGAAGCTGTCGGAAAACAAGCCGACCGAACAGCGAGTGGACACTGCTGGAGGTAAAGAAATCGCCTTCCTTGCCGATGCGCTGCCGGGGAGCCGCATAATACCCCCAGCGCGGGTGGTAGAGACACTGCTCCATGAAATCGACAAAAGGAATGGGGCCGCTCTCGGCAATCCGCTCCCGCAGAAAGACTTCAAGTTCGATGTTATTTTCGTTATTCTCCGTCATGAGGATCCAACCTGAAAACTTATGTTGAACATTGGTATCGAGTCACTACGTGGGATCCCATCTCCCATGACAAGGGTGTTTGGCGCCAGGGATGGCGACAATCAAACGGCCAGGGATGGCGAAAAGTGCCCCTTGTCATGGGAGATGGGATCCCACGCCGGACAGTGACAATTATTGAAAAGAGGCGATTCTAACCCATATCCCAAAGCTCAGACAAGCATCCATTGCAGCCCAAACCGGATTCAGGGAATGATTCCCAGCAACTTGTGGATCTGAAGCAGATCTGCGGTTTCTCCGACCAGCAGGGTAGGAATCCCCAGATGGGCCGGCAATTTGAGGTCAATAGCGGCCCGGTCTCCGACAAAAAGGAAACTTTCCGGCGGCCCCCCGATATCCTCCAGCACGCGCCTGAAAGCTTCCGGATCGGGCTTCGGAGCCTGGGCGAACTCGATGGTGTAAAGCCGGGCAAACATCTCCTCGACACCGAGCAGAGAGAGTATTTTATGGCTCAAAGGCAGGCTGTTGTTGGTATAAATATAAAGATCGCACTGCTCACGCAGAGAATCGAGCAGCGCCACCAGGACCGGATCATGATCAAGATACTGCTCAGGACGCACCCTGTACTGCAGCATCTGGTGAAATTCCCGGATTTCAATTCCCAACTCGATGCAGGTGCGGGTCAACGTCGGCTGTTCTTCAAAGATTTCCGTCAACCGCGAGCGTGCACGCGCCAGAATTTCACGCCCCCTCTCCCTCGACACCCCGCGTGACTCCGCGACAAGCTCGACAGCAGCTTCCTCAATCTGTTTGCCCAACTGCGGGCAGACATACAGGGTACCGTCAAGATCGAATACGATGGACCGGGTCTCACTCAGATCGGTCAGCATAGGGTCAAAAACCTCCAAGATCCGGCATGCAGGAGGATTGTGTGAAGTTTTCCCGCGATACCATATTTCTTTTCATCCTACTTGTGCTGCTGTTGCTCGGCATGGTCCTGACGCTGATTTTCGGCGGGGAGAAAAGCCGTCACGGCTACGGCAGTATTCCGGATGCGCCCGGAAACACTCTCTCCGCAGTTGTGCACGCAGAGAAAAACAGCCCAATTATAGGGCGATAAAACACAACATGCCATGGCAAATATTGAGTTTATGCCCAAAAACATGCCATGATGCCTCCCCTGCAGCAGAGACAAGCGGCTTGAGCCCTTGCACTCACGCGGGATGGTCAACGGCAAATCTCTACAAATACAATCCTTTCTCAAAGAGGTACTTATGAATCGCAACCTGGTTCTGGAACTGGTCCGTGTCACCGAAGCAGCCGCGCTGGCCTGCGGACGCTGGGTCGGAAAAGGAAACAAGATGGCAGCCGACGAGGCGGCCGCCGATGCCATGCGCAAAATGCTCGATTCGGTCGGCATCAGCGGCACAGTGGTCATCGGGGAAGGCGAAATGGACGAGGCGCCGATGCTCTATATCGGCGAAAAGGTTGGACAGGGAGGCCATGATGCGGATATCGCTGTCGATCCGCTGGAAGGCACTACCATCTGCGCCAAGGGGAAGTGGTTTTTGCAGCGACCGGAGTCACCAACGGCGACCTGCTCAACGGCGTGCGTTATTTCTCCGGCGGCGCAACCACGCATTCTATCGTCATGCGCTCAGCCAGCCGAACGGTACGGTTTATCGAGGCACGTCATCATCTCGACTATAAGCCGGGCCTGGACTGATCAACAGGCATGCAGAAATTTAAAACTTGCAATATGATGTCGAATTTCTTAAATTAACACTGTTTTTTTGTTTTCCTAATGTCAATAATTGCAGATTGAGAGAGATTCCATGGCGATCATCACCATATCTCGAGAAATGGGCAGCGGCGGCATCCCCATCGCTCACAAGGCCGCCGAAAAACTCGGCTACACCCTGGTAGACGGGGAGATGCTGATGAAGGTGGCGGAAAAATACGGCCTGTCCGCCGAAGCGCTGGAAAAGGCCGACGAAAAACCGCCGGCATTCGTAGAGAAACAGGACTCCCAGGTCGAAGTCGACCTGCACCAGATCGAGCTGATCATTCTCGAATACGCCCTCAAAGGCAACGTCATCATCTATGGACGCGGCGGTCAGGATCTTCTGCAGGAGATCGACAGCGTCTTCCGGGTCAGGGTGATTGCACCCTTCGATCTGCGGGTAGAGCGCTGGGCTGAGCGCGAGTGGCTTGATCCTGATCTGGCCCGCAAACTTGTGCGCCGCAGCGATCAGCAGCGCGCCGGTTTCATCAAGTATTATTTCGATCGTGACTGGAAAGACCCCTTGGGTTATGACCTGATCATCAACACTGAGCGGATTACCGAGGAAACGGCCGTCCAGCTCATCTGTGACGGTGTGGCGGATACCGATTTGCAGGAGAACAAGGCCGCCAACAAAAAGATCCTCAAAGATCTTATCATGCGCAAGCGCATTGAAATCGGGCTGTTGAGTTCAGAGGTCGTGGAAGAACTGAACGTCGAAGTTTTTGTCAAAAACGGCAAAGCGACTCTGACCGGCACCGCTCACAGTGAAGACGAACGGCAGGAGATGCTACGCGTTGCAGCAGCCTGCCCCGATGTCGCCGAGGTTATCGACCGGCTGCGAGTCATCAAATACCGCAACTATATCAACGAGCACTGATTCGATCAGACCGCTTTTAAATCAAGCAATTTTGATGCAAAAAGGGACGGCATTGTGATGCCGTCCCTTTTTGCTTGCCGGCCATAAGTCCCCAGGTCAGAACGCCGCATTACCGGTCGTGCGCGGAAAGGGGATCACATCGCGAATGTTGCTCATGCCGGTGACATACATCAGGAAGCGCTCGAAACCCAAACCGAACCCGGCATGAGGACAGCTGCCCCAGCGGCGCAGATCGAGAAACCAGCCGAGACTCTCCGGAGCAATACCCGCTTCGATCATTCGTTGTACAAGCACATCGTGACGCTCCTCGCGCTGACTGCCGCCGATAATCTCCCCGACGCGAGGCACCAGGCAGTCCATGGCAGCAACCGTTTTCCCGTCATCGTTTGAGCGCATGTAAAAAGCCTTGATCTGCCGGGGGTAGTCGGTTACAAACAGGGGTCCATCCACTATCTTTTCCGTTAAAAACCGTTCGTGTTCCGACTGCAGGTCACAGCCCCATTCCACCGGAAACTCGAACTGCTCTCCGCAGGCCTGCAGCTCCTTGACCGCATCTGTGTAGGACAGGGTTGCAAACTCCGCATCAGCCAGATTTTCAAGTTTATCAATCAGCCCCTTTTCTATGCGGGCATCGAAGAACTTCAGATCATCGGCACACTCTTCCAGGGAAAACTGACACAGGTAACGCAGAAAATCCGCCGCCACACGGCAGTTTTCGGTCAGGTCGGCAAAGGCCATTTCCGGCTCGATCATCCAGAATTCAGCCGCATGGCGGCTGGTGTTGGAGTTTTCAGCGCGGAAAGTCGGCCCGAAGGTGTAGATGTCTGAAAAGGCCGTGGCGAAGGACTCACCCTGCAGTTGTCCACTGACCGTCAAACCTGTGCGTTCGCCAAAAAAATCCTGCGACCAGTCGATCCGGCCGTTATTCAAAGGGGGGGCCTGGGGGTCCAGGGTGGTGACCCGAAACATCTCGCCCGCACCCTCGCAATCATTGGCGGTAATAATGGGGGTGTGGACATAAAGAAATCCCCGCTCGCGAAAAAACTGGTGGACGGCAAAGGAAAGAGCTGAGCGCATGCGGAACACGGCGCCGAAGGTGTTGGAGCGCACACGCAGGTGTGCAATGGAACGCAGATATTCAAAGCTATGACGTTTTTTCTGCAATGGATATTGCGGATCCGCCTCCCCCAGAATTTCAAGTTGCTGCACCTGAAGTTCCATGGCCTGCCCTTGCGCCGGCGACGGCACAAGTTCGCCACGAACCGCGATGCACGCACCGGTCCCGATTTTGCGGATCTCCGGATAATTCTGTAGTGAAGAATCCACGACAGCCTGCAGACTGTCCAGGCAGCTTCCATCATTAACCGCAAGAAATGCTACATTTTTGCCTGCACGCACCGTCCTGACCCAGCCCTTCACCAGGCATGCTCCCGGCCGTGCATGGCTTGACAAAGCATCGCGCACCCGGGTGCGCGGCAGTGAAGATTCATCGAAATCCATAGGCCTCCTCGCTTAAATCGACAAAATTCGCATCAGAAAAAAAGACCGCCGCCGCAATTGCCCCACGAAGCAAGTCTGCTACATTTAAACATAATCATGTCGTATTTTCACGACTCATCAACCGAGACCAGACTCATGCCGGCTTTTCCTCGCTTTGCCATTCAGGGATTAAGAAAAAAAATCCTCTTCTGCTCGGTCGTTTACACGCTCGCCGCACTTCTTATCGTGGCGGCGGTAAGTACCTGGCCGCTACTGCGCAGTATGCGGCAATTCGAAGAAAGCAATCTGCTGCATGCCGTTCAGATCCGCACCCTGGCCGTAGAAGAATACCTCAACAGCATTCAGGAAATCACCCTTCAGATCGGCAGTCGCTCCCAACTGCGGCGGGCTCTCGAACATTATGCACAGGGGCGCTGGAGCCTGGATCAACTGCGGGAGTTCAGTGACCTTCGGATGGATGAGGCACGGCAGGCCTCCAGCACCGTACGGGGCCTCATCCGTCTGAGTGCCGATGGACAAACTGTGGCGCAGAACGGTCTTTACCCCACAATCGAACGCAATCCTGAAATTTTTTCTCGCCTCACCAGGCCAACCTCTGAAACGTACCTGGTGGATCCATTTGTTCTGCGGGGGGAGCTGGTTCTGGCCGTCGTCAATCCCATCTTTTCATTTGAGGACACTCCGATCGGCCAGGATATCGTCTTTTTTTCTACGGCCAAGCTGCAGCGGATCCTGTGGGACAAATCCGGAATGGGAGAGACCGGCGAAAGCTTTCTTGGAAAAGCCATAAAAAATCAGGCCGTTGTTTTTTTCCCAGGCAGAAAAGGCGAAGAAGAAACGTATAATCAAGATGTCCAGAGTCCTGTGCTGACAACGGCATTTGCATTGTCTGCCTCCGGGAAAACCGGGGTCAATCGTATAGATCCCGCTCAAAAAGGTAAAGGAGTAGTCATTGCTCATGCCCCTATCGCCGGAACCGCCTGGGGGTTGGTTCTGAACATGGACGACCGCGAATTCATGGCGCCATTGCGCAACCAGTTTGCCTCCCTGGCCGTTTCCGTGCTCTTGCTCACCGCACTGGGAGCCTTCGGCATGGGCGCCATTCTGCGGCCGATGACCGGCCGTGTTCTGGTTTACACGCGCGAACTCGACAACCTCAACCAGGAACTGAAGCAGGAGATCAGAGAACGACAAACCGCTGAGAACAATCTACGACGCAGCGAAAACCAGTGGGAGCAGACCTTTGACGCCATTACCGATGCAGTGGCCATTGTGGACAGCAGAGGGCAGATCCTCAAGATGAACCGTGCCGCATCCTCTCTCGTGCGTGAACTGGGCAGCGCCTATCCCGGCCACGACGGTCATGATCTGCTCTTCGATTCCCGCCACTTCCGGGATGACTGCTCCCTGGAGCAACTCCTGCGTGAGAAGGAACCCCGCTGCTGTGAGCGCACCACCCCGTCAAATAAGCGTTTTTTCCATATTTCCCTATATCCGCTCATCGATCACGCCAATGAGATCTGGGGTGGAGTCTATGTCACCCATGAAATCACCGAACGTAAAAAAATGGAGCGAGCCAAGGATGAGATGATCTCGGCTGTCAGCCATGAAATGCGCACTCCCTTGACGGCAATTCTTGGTTTTGTGGAATTCATGCTCGAAAATGAGGTTGACCGGGAACAGCAGGTTGATTTTCTGCGAACTGTCCTGCAGGAGACCGAACGCCTCAACGAACTGATCAGCAATTTTCTCGATCTGCAGCGCCTGCAGGCCGAAATCGGTCAATACCAGTTTGCCACGGTTGAGATCTGCCCCCTCTTGGAGCAGGCCGTCAGCCAGTTCCGAATGACCTCTCAAAAGCACACTCTGCGGATAGAGTGCCCAGAGGAACTCCCCCTTGCAGAAGCCGACCCACGGCGCATTATGCAGGTCATCAAAAATCTGGTGTCCAATGCCGTCAAATATTCTCCGGGAGGAGGGGAGATCGTCTGCGCTGCACGTCATGAAGGGGAGATGCTGCTGATTTCGGTGCGTGACCAGGGGATGGGAATCGCACTGGCGGAACGGGAACGGATCTTCGAGCAGTTCTACCGCATCGATGACAGCGAAAGACGCATTCCCGGCGGGATCGGTCTGGGCTTGGCCCTGGTGCGCGAGGTGGTCCTGGCTCACGGGGGGAGGGTGTGGCTGGAGAGTGAAGTCGGCGTCGGCAGCACCTTTTATTTCAGTCTGCCGATCGCCGCGGGCAAACAGGTCGATTCAGAGCCGACCCAATCGTGTCGGTTCTGAAATCATGCATGTTCACGGGCCTTGAGGAAGCGGATATCGGGCCACTGCTCGGCGACATGGTTGAGACGCCACTCGCTTGAGGCCAGGTAGGTCAGGTTCTCTTCGGCATCGAGCGCCAAGTTGCCCTGGTTCCTCTTCTCGAACTCCTCCAGCTTGGCGCGATCGTCGCACTCCACCCAGCGGGCGGTGGCATAATCGATCCCCTCATAGGTGGCATCTACACCGTATTCATCCTTGAGTCGCGCCATCGTCACATCAAACTGCAGCACACCGACCGCCCCAAGGATGTAATCACTGCCGAACAGGGGCCGAAACACCTGGACCGCGCCCTCCTCCGAAAGCTGTACCAGCCCTTTCTGCAGCTGCTTGGCTTTAAGGGGATTCTTCAACCGCACGCGGCGGAAATGGTCGGGGGCGAAGCTGGGGATGCCGGTGAATTTAAGAGGCTCTTTCTCGGTAAAGGTATCGCCCACCTTGATGGTGCCGTGATTGTGCAGGCCGATGATATCGCCCGGGTAGGCTTCCTCCACATTGGCGCGGTCCTGCGCCATGAATATGGTGGCGTTGGCCAGCGAGATATCCTTGCCGATGCGGTGATGGCGCACCTTCATGCCGCGGGTGAACTTCCCCGAGCAGATGCGTAGAAAGGCGATCCGGTCACGGTGGGCCGGGTCCATGTTGGCCTGGATTTTAAAGACAAAGCCGCTGAAAGCATCTTCGTAAGGGGAAACTTCGCGCGTTTCCGTGGCACGCGGGGCGGGAGCGGGCGCTACTTCGACAAAGGCGTCAAGCATCTCGCGCACGCCGAAATTATTGACCGCGCTGCCGAAAAAGACCGGCGTCTGGTTTCCCTTGAGGTATTCCTCAAGGTCAAAGGGATTGGCCGCCCCTTCGAGCAACTCGACATCGGCGCGCAGGTCATCGGCCTGAATTCCCAGCAGTTCATCGAGGCGCGGGTCGGAGAGATCGCGGATGGTCACCCCTTCATCCTGCACACGGTCAGCGCCGGCAGCAAACAGGTTGAGTTCCTTGCGATAGAGGTTGTAGGTTCCCTTGAAGCGCTTGCCCATGCCGATGGGCCAGGAGAGAGGTGCACATTCGATCTGCAGCGTCTCCTCAATGTCAGCCAGGATGTCCAGCGGGTCAAGACCTTCGCGGTCGAGCTTGTTGATGAAGGTCAGAATGGGCGTATTGCGCATGCGGCAGACTTCCATCAGCTTGCGGGTCTGGGTCTCGACGCCTTTTGCGTTGTCGATCACCATAACGGCGCTGTCTACCGCTGTCAGCACCCGGTAGGTATCCTCGGAGAAATCCTGGTGACCGGGGGTGTCGAGCAGATTGATGTCGAAGTCGCGGTAATTGAATTTCATCACCGAGCTGGTCACCGAAATGCCGCGCTCCTGCTCCACCGACATCCAGTCGCTGGTGGCGTGGCGCGAGGCCTTGCGTGCCTTGACGGCGCCGGCCATCTGGATGGCGCCGCCGAACAGCAGCAGCTTCTCGGTCAGGGTGGTCTTACCGGCATCGGGGTGGCTGATGATGCCGAAAGTGCGGCGGCGATCGATTTCTTTCTGATTGTGTTTCTTCACGTTCAACGTCCTGTCAGTATGAATCCAGATATAAAGTTGATGGCGTCGCAAAAGCAACGGGCCGGAAAAACCGGCCCGCAAGCTGTGGGATTCTACTGTGCCGGGGCCGGCCTGGTCAAGCGTACACCCGAATTTTATCAATAAATCTTGCGCCGCGAGAAGGTGGAACCGATGACCGCAAAGGTATTCTCGACAATGAACAGGGCGTAGTCATCCGTGGTGAAAACCAGCTCTTCCAGGCGCTTGAGCTGAATATTGTTGATAACAACCATCAGCATACGCTTTTCCGACTTCTTGTAGGCACCGGAACCCTGCAGGAATGTCGCGCCGATCTTGAGATGATCCATCACCTTGTCGGCGATCTCCTGGTTCCTGTCCGAGATGATAAAGCACACTTTGCGCTGGTTGAACATGGAAAGGCAGTACTCGATGGTCACCGAGCAGACAAAGGCGGCAATCAGCGAAGCGATAACCAGATCGTTGTCCAGACTTGCGAAACTGAATGAGAACAGGACGAAGTTGAAGGCAAAATAGGTTTTGCCGACGCCGATATTGTAGCGCTGGGTCAGGTAGACCGCGATCACGTCGAGTCCGCCGTTGGAACCGAGGGAGCGCAGCACGATCCCCGCCCCGGCACCGACCATGACACCAAAGCAGACGGCGGCATAGAGCTGATTTTCGATGCCGAAGTCCACGTTGACGACCATGAATGCCAGGGTGGTCACAATCATGGAGACAAAACTGTACCCCAGAAAGCGCTTGCTGATCATCAGATACCCGAAAATGAACATGGGAATATTCAGAATCAGGTAAATGATGCCCGCATTGGAAAAACCGGTCACATACTGCAGCAGGGCCGCGAGGCCGAACATGCCGCTGGGCACGAAACCGTGCGCGGTCGCCAGCCCCTTGAATGCAAAAGCCTGCAGAATGGATCCGGAAATCACCAGGAACAGATTCCAACAGACTGAATAGCTCCAATCTCTTCTACCCATGAACAGAACCTCCGTTGAAAAAAGCAGCCTGTATCAAAGGTGAAAACCTTTGAAACCGCAAGGGAATACATGTTGAAAAAGGGATTGTCAACCGGAATGCGCACCGCAGGTCAAAAAAGTAACGACTCACTAGATTTGCTTGCCCAGGCCGCATTACGAGGTGACGGTTTGAGCGCAGGTGCGCTCATCACCGGAGAAGATGCCGTCACGCCCTGCGGCCCACGCTTAACTCATTGTAAAATATCAGCATTAACACGACTCACGCCTGCTGAATTCTACCAAACGCAGAAGGCCCTTCAAATGCAACGCCAAATTGAACAACTTGCGGCATGGACACCCCCCCTTGGATTTGTTAGAATAATGCAGCTTTTCTGAAGTGTTTCACAACGCTGTTTTTCAACCATCCGCTCTTTCGGGAGGAGCATCGTGGTTATCATCCTCTCCATTCCGCTGGGAATCCTTTTTCTGACCATCGGCGTTCTGTGCGTACGCAGCCAATATCAGGCGCATGCCCTGGTATTCGGCCTGCTGGGAATGCTGGCCCTGTTCACCGGCATCGGTTCGGCCTGGTTCTCCTATCTCCTCGCCAGCAAAATCTGATGCTCCCGTGAACGAGATACGCATCGAGAGCTGGAACGAGCTGCAGGATCAACTCTTCGAGGACTCCTGGAGCGCCGACATCGGGCGCTTCCGTTCAAGGTATGCTTTTCGAGGGCTGTCCGATGCGAGCTACGGCCTCGAAACCACCCTCATGCGCCTGGGCGGTCCTTTCGACACCCTGGAACGCCATCTGCTGCGCAATTTCAAGAAATATGCGCACCGCACCGTCGTTGAACGCGATTCTCTCTGGCACTGGCTCAGTGTGGCCCAGCATTATGGGTTGCCTACCCGCCTGCTGGACTGGACCTACTCTCCCTTCATCGCCCTGCATTTTGCCACCGCCAATTTTGAACGTTATGACACGGACGGAGTCATCTGGGCGGTTAACTACCTCAAAGTGCACCGCCTGCTGCCGGAGAGGCTGCGCCTGAAACTGAGCGAAGAGGGTGCGAATGTCTTTACGGTGGAGATGCTCTCTGAAGCGGTACGCAGCCTGGAAGAGCTGAACGAACTCTCGCATCGCGAATTCGTCATCTTCTTCGAGCCGCCATCCATCGATGATCGCATCATCAACCAGTTCGCGTTTTTCTCGGTGATGTCGAAACCGACCTCCATCCTGCACCATTGGCTCAGCGAGCATCCTGATCTGTGGCGTCGCATCATCATTCCCGCTGAACTCAAATGGGAAATCCGCGACAAGCTGGATCAGGCCAACATCACCGAACGCGTTCTGTTTCCCGGCCTCGACGGATTATCTCACTGGCTCAAACGCCATTACAGCCCCAAGACCTGAATCTCCTTTAAATTGCCTGTGTCTCTGGCATAATGTGCAGGAAATCTTTGTTTTTCATACATCCGGACCACGTCCCCGCTCCATTCTGTGGCCACTGCTGATCTCTGCAGGGGGGAAATGGTCGTTTTCAGGAGAAAATTTATGAAGATCACCCGCTGCAACGGCATTCTGCTACACCCCACCAGCCTGCCCGGCCCACACGGGATCGGATCCCTTGGGGAAGAAGCCTATCGATTCGTGGATTTTCTGACCGAAACCGGCCAGAGCGTCTGGCAGATTCTGCCGCTTAATCCCACCGGCTACGGCGATTCCCCCTACAACGCCTTTTCGGCCTTTGCCGGCAACCCACTGCTGATAGATCTGCATGAGTTGGTCGGCCGGGGCGACCTGGATCAGTGCGATATCGCATTGATGGAGCCGGCAGATCCGCACCGGGCCGATTACGGATGGGCAACTCACCATAAGGAAAATCTTCTGCGCAAAGCGGCGGCCAATTTCAAAGCCAATGCCACGGCGCAACGACGGCAGGAGTTTGAAAATTTTCGCGAACACCAGGGGTACTGGCTCTGGGATTACGCCCGATTTCGTGCCCTGCGTGATCATTTCGGCGGGACCAGCTGGAACCGATGGCCCTCCGAACTGCGCCACCGCGACCCCCAGGCGCTGGCCCGGTGGGATGAGCAGTTGGCCGATGAAATCTTCTGGAGACTCTACGCGCAGCACATTTTCTTCAGCCAATGGTTCGCCCTGAAGGAGTACGCCAACAACAAGGGGATTCGAATCTTTGGCGACCTCCCCATTTTTGTCGCTTACGATTCGGTGGATGTCTGGGCCAACCAGAAGTTGTTCCACCTCGACGAGGAGGGCGAGTCGACACTGGTGGCAGGCGTTCCTCCCGACTACTTCAGCGAGGATGGTCAGCGCTGGGGCAACCCCCTCTACCACTGGGACCGCATGGCCGCGCAGGGCTATTCCTGGTGGATTGCACGGTTTCGCTGGAACCTGGCGCAAGCAGACATTGTGCGCATCGATCATTTTCGCGGATTCGAGGCCTGTTGGGCCATCCCGGCCGACGAGAAAACCGCCGTCAACGGAGAATGGATGAAAGGCCCCGGCGGCGGCCTGTTCGAAGCGCTTGCGGCCACACTCGGCGAAGTCCCCATCGTTGCGGAAGATCTCGGGCTGATTACGCCGGAAGTGGAACAGCTGCGCGACCGGTTCGCCTTCCCCGGCATGAAGGTTCTGCATTTCGCTTTTGACGGAGGTCCGAATAATCCCTACCTGCCGCACAACATCGAACGCAACAGCGTTGCCTACACCGGAACCCATGATAACGACACCACTCTGGGCTGGTGGAATTCCCGCAACAAGAAAGAAAAAGACGCAGTTCGCACCTACCTCGGACACGGGCTGCACCACATGCCCTGGGATCTGATCCGCACGGCCATGAGCAGCGTCGCCAACCTGTGCATCATTCCCATGCAGGACATTCTCGAACTCGACAACGACGGGCGCATGAACCGCCCGGGACAGGGCAGCGGCAACTGGGACTGGCGCTTCAGCCGGGATCAGCTGACTCAATCCCGGACGGAGACACTCAAGGAAATGACCATGCTCTACGGTCGTTTTACGGAAAATGATGCTTCAGGCTCTTGAGTTTCTCAAGCGGCCTGTGCTACGCTTCCGGCTTGATCGCAAGACAACTTGAGCACATCCATCTTTAGAACCATGGAGGATCCATACGTGAAAAGAGCACTTCTACTCCTGACTGCCGCCCTGACGACCGCCCTGCTGCTGTCCGCCTGCAAGGAAGAGGCGCCCAAACCCGCACAAAAACCTGAAGGACATCCGCCCGCCTCTTCTTCCGGGATGAACGCTAAGCCGGCTGAAGCCACCGGAATCAGCGGCATCGTCGTTGAAACCATGAATACCGCCGGCTACACCTATGTCCTGGTCGACACCGGGGAAGAGCAGATCTGGGCTGCCGGTCCTGAAACCAAGGTCGCCGTCGGCGACAGCGTCGCCCTCGCTCCCGGACAGCAAATGCACAATTTCCGCAGCGATTCGCTGGACCGCACCTTCGACATGATTCTTTTCGTCAACGGGATCATGGTTGGCGGAGAAAGTGCCGCCGCCGACGCTAACGGCATGAGTGCCGGACAGATGCCGCAGGGGCACCCCGACATCAACGCAGAAAAAAGCGTCGAGGTAGACTTCAGCGGCCTGACCAAAGCAGAAGGCGGCGTAACCGTGGCCGAGATCTATACCCGCAAAGATGAACTGGCCGGCGAAGAAATCCAGGTGCGCGGCAAGGTCGTACGTTTCAGCCCCCAGATCATGGGTAAGAACTGGATTCACCTGCAGGACGGGACCGGCGACGAAGAAGGTAATGCCGACCTGACCGTCACCACTACAGCAAGCGCTGAAGTGGGCGACACCGTGTTAATTTCGGGCAAACTCGAAACCGACAAGGACATTGCACACGGCACGGTATATGAGATTATCGTTGAAGACGCCGAGGTTGTGGTGGAATAAGCCCCCCGAACGGTTATTGTTCTTCTCAAGCCCCCGGCAGCACAAACTGCCGGGGGCTTTTTCGTGCGCGCTCCAAAGTGGGTCGACTCAGGAATGCCCGTCTTCGTGAAAATACCGATAGACGGCATCAGCTGTCCTGGCCGGCAAACCCTCAACGGCAGCCAACTCGTCACGGGTTGCGGCGCGGATATTCTTAACGCTGCCGAAATATTTCAGGAGCAGCTTACGCCGCGCCGCACCGACTCCGGGTATCGCTTCCAGGGCTGAACTCAAGGCATTTTTCCCCCGCAGGTTACGATGATAGGAAATGGCGAAACGGTGCGCTTCGTCACGCAAGCGTTCAAGCATGAAAAGAGCCGCGCTGCCCTGCCGCAGCACCACAGGATTTTTGCGCCCCGGCAGAAAAAACCTCTCCTCGCTGCGCTCGACCACCCGCCCTTTCATATTGGAAATCACCCGGCTTTTGGCCATCCCCGCAACATCGACTCTGCCCAGCAGGTCCAATTCATCGAGAACCGCAGTCACCACTGCCAGCTGCCCCTTACCGCCGTCAATCAAAATGAAATCAGGAAGATCTTCCTCCCTGAGCCCGCGTCGCAAGCGCCTGCCAAGCACCTCGCGCATCGAGGCGAAATCATCGTTGCCGTCGACCGTTGCAATTTTGAACCGGCGGTATTCAGACGATGCAGGCTCCCCGTCGATGAGAACGACCATGCTGCCGACCGTCTGGCTGCCCTGAACATGGGAGATATCAAAGCATTCCATGCGCCGGGGGATGCGGGACAGATTCAGACGCTGCCTGATTTCCTCAAGCACTTCCCGCCGCGCCTCCCGTCGGCTGCCGCGCTCACGAAACGACTGTTCGGCATTGCGCGCCGCCAGTTCCACAAGCCTGACCTTGTCACCCCGCTGTGGAGCCAGGATATGGACTTTTCTGCCGCGTTTTTCTGAGAGCCACACCGCCAGCGAGTCGGTATCGTCAGGCGCGAAAGGGACCAGAATCTGATCGGGAATGACGACATCCCTGCTGTAGTACTGCTTTAAAAACGCAGCCAGGAGTTCATCCTCGTCAAGACGCCATTCAAGGGGAAAGCTTCTGCGTCCGATCAATTTCCCCTCGCGGATAAACATCAGGACGATTTCCACCTCGCCCCCTTCACGGTGCAGACCGACCACATCCTGATCTCCGCCTCCGGCCTCGACCACTTTCTGCTTCTCAACGGTCGCGCTGATGGCCTGGATCTGGTCGCGCAGGCGGGCGGCCTCCTCAAAGCGCATCTGCTCACTGGCCTGCCGCATGCGCTCCGTTAGAATGCCGACAACTTCACTTTCACGCCCTGAAAGCAGAGCAACAACGCCATCGACCAGGTGACGGTACTCCTCACGGCTGATTCTGCCATGGCAGGGCGCGCTGCACTGGCCGATCTGATGAAAGAGGCAAGGGCGCCCCCTTCGACGGCAGGTGGCCATGGGATAGTGCCGAAGAGGAAAAATCCGGTAAATTTCCTTGAGCGTTTCACGCACGGCAGACCCGGAGGCGTAGGGGCCGAAATAAAGCGCCCCGTCCCGGCGCACTCGGCGCACGGTCTGCAGGGCGGGGAAATCCTCACGCGGATCGAGACGGATGGAAAGGTAAGTCTTGTCGTCACGCAGGTTGATATTGTAGCGGGGACGGTATTTCTTGATCAGGGTGTTTTCCAGAATCAGTGCTTCTTTTTCCGTATCGGTCACCATCGTATCGATGCGATGCACGCGATTCATAAGAAAGGGGATCTGCCCGCGACCATCGCCTGCAGCATTGAAGTAGCTGCGCAAACGCGCCCGCAGGTTTTTGGCCTTTCCCACATAAAGCACGGTCTCGTCTTCGCCGCGCATCAGATATACGCCGCTGGCCGTCGGGAACCGCTTGAGGTCAATCTCGATTTCCGCCATCAAACCACTCCTTGGAGGCAATACACAGCTCATCCTATCACAACAATCCCGCCGCAAAACAAACGCGGGGCCCGAAGTCCGCAAATTCTTTGGACTTCAATCAAGACCCTGATATAATGCGCCATGAATTTTCAGCGTCGACACGGGTTTTCGCCCGCAGTGCCGACGCTGAGCAAATCTTCGCAAAAAGGAATCTTGCACGGGATGAATCCGATCTGGAGCAATATCTTTCGCCAAAAACCGGAAAAAGATTCGGTCGCCTACTTTCTCGGCACTATTCCCGCCTTCAGTGAACTTAAAGGGCGTGATCTCAGATACCTGGAAACGATGGTGCATGTCCGCCACTACGCAGCGGGTGAACTTGTTTTTGCCGAAGGCGACGTGGGGTCGGGCATGTATGCCATTCGTGCAGGTCGGGTGCGTATCCACCGTCATCTGCCCGACGGGGGAGAAGAAGAACTCGCCCTGCTGGAGGCGGGTGATTTTTTCGGAGAGTCTACCCTCACCTCACCGAGCAGTCGTTCCGCTTCCGCGGTTGCCATCGACAATTGCGAACTGGTCGGCCTTTTTCGCGCTGATCTGATGGAAACCGTGCAGAAGCATCCGATGATCGCCTCCAAAATCCTCCTCGGGCTGACCCGGATTCTGAGCGAGCGTCTGCAAACCGCCGCCCTGGAAATCTATCGGCTCAAAGGGGTTCAGGGCTCCGAGGCGCCTCCTCCTTCTGCATCCCAGATCAAGGAATAGCTACATGGAAAACCGCCCCGGTCTGACCCGCGCCCAGGTTCTCCTGATCTACCTGGTTTTTACCGCTGCCATCGCCACCGGCCTGGCTCTCTTTTCTTCCGCCAGCAACCTGATCAGCCTTTTGCAGCGGGCCTCGAGCGGTCTCTTCCTCCCTATCCTGCTATCACTGATCCTGACCTTTCTGCTGGAACCGGTGGTGCAGTTTATCGAGCGTGAGGAGATCAGCCGCACCTTTGCCATTTTCGTGGTTTATGTGCTGGTCGCCATGCTGCTTTTCCTTTTCGTGGCCTGGATCGCCCCGCACTGGGAGACCATGTGGCTGGCGCTGCGCGCGGACCTGCCGCGCTACATCACCCGCGCGGTCGGCTTAATCCGCGACTGGCAGGATAACCTGCAAAGTCATTTTCCCGTGGTGGAGACCTTCGACCTTTCCACCAAAACCCGCCTCTGGGGAGAGGCCATTCTCGCCACCATCCTGGCGGGCACCCCCAAATCGGCCCTGCGCATCGGCAGCCTCATGGTCCTGGTGCCGCTGTTTTCATTCTTTTTTCTCAAAGACGGCAACCGCCTGATGCGCTCTTTTATTTCGCTGGCGCCCAATCGCCACTTCGAGATGGCCCTCGACCTCTACTATTACATCAGCCGGCAGATGGCACACTTTATTCGCGGCCGCATTCTGGAGGCCGTTATCATCGGCGTCGTCGTTATGGTCGGCCTTTCGTTCACCGACATCCGCTATGCACCGCTGCTCGGAATTTTTGCCGGTGTCTCCAACCTGGTGCCCTACATCGGCCCTGTCGTCGGCATGATTCCCGGCATCCTGATCGCCATGGTCGACCTCGGCTTCGGCGGCCAGTTCTGGTGGATCGTTATCGTTTATATCCTCATCTCGCAGGTCATCGTCGACAATTTCATCCTGATCCCCATTCTCATCTCGCGCGTTTCCAACCTGCACCCGCTGGTGGTGATTCTGGCCATCATCATGGGGGGCAAGCTCTACGGCGTGCTCGGCATGATTATCGGTGTCCCCGTGGCAAGTATTCTTAAAATCGCCATCCTTGAAATACACCACTACCGGCGAACCTTCAGTATCGGTGAAGCCGCCGGTCTGTCCAAACGACGATGACTGGCATGGGCGCGCTTCTGATAAATCTCCGCAGGACCGCTATTTTTTCTCCGCCTTGCCTGTCGCAAAAATGCAAAACGGCTCCTCAATCTTTTTGCAAATCGGCAAAAAAGGCTGCAAATCGACTATTTTAAGGGGATTGCTGTTCTCAGTCAGGTCTCCAGGTCTCTGTGTTTCGCAACGCTGCGAAAGGCCATCCTATCAACCGGCAATCTCAAAACGCCTCCCCCCCATTTACAACCCACTGAAACTTCGCACCTTTATCGTTTTGAAAAAATAAAATCAACTCTGGTACACGTCTTGCTTAATCACAGAACAGCGTTACTTTTTCTCTGAAGGTACGGGGTGAGAGGCGTCGGACGTTGAGGGACGTCCGGCCTCTCACCAGCGTGCCCCATCCGTCCGAGGAGTGTTCAGCATGATGACTCAAACACAAACGCAAAAAACTCATATTTCCGGACTGGATCGCCTGACTGTACCTCAAAGCCCCTCAGGTTTTCTGACTCTGGGCATGTGCGCCGTTCTGCTCGGCCTTCAACAGGCCGGATGGATGGATTTTCCGTATCTTGTTTCAGCCGTATTCCTTTACGGCGGCAGCTGCCAGGCCCTGACAGGCCTCAATGAATGGCGGCGCGGCAATGCCTTCGGGGCGGTTTCTCTAACTTCCTGCGGCCTGATGTGGCTGTCTCTTCTTCCGGTTCTCATCCTTCCTCAGGCCGGCCTCGGAAAAGTTCCGGAAATCAGCGCATCGGCCCCCTATCTCCTCATGTGGGGCATGTTCTGCCTGATCCTCGGCTACGGCAGCTTCTCCAGCCACAAACTTACCGGCATTATTTTCATGGCGACCTCTCTGCTGATAGTTTTGACCGCAGCCAACCTGGCCTGGCCGCACCCGCAACTGTCGCAGCTGACCTGCGCAGCCGGCCTGGCCTGCGGTGCCTTGAGCGTGTTCCGCGGCCTGGCTTTGATTCGGAAGTACGCGCGGGAGAAGTCGGCTCAACATTACCAGGCCGCGCGTTGACCTGATGCACGCCCGGCGGCGTTCCCCGATGCTGTAATTTTGCCCTGACTCCTCTGCAGTAGTGGTTGACAATTCGTTCAAACCGAAGTAGATTTAGAACAGTTTTTTACCATTTTTGTTTGACGAATCAGCAACTTGCAAACCGATCGTTTATTTTTTACCACAAACAATAAACGACATCCCATCCGGCAAGAGGAGAACGCGCATGAATGCCAAAATCGGTCAGCACATGACGTTGCTCGGAATATGTGCCATGGCCTTTTATGGCGCAATGCTCGCATCGGGAAAACTTTCCATCGATGTCATGCCTCAGTTCGTGGTTTCCGCCGCAATCTTTCTGACCTCCGGGCGCATCATGCGCCGGGCGGCGCGCATGATGGCCCGCGACAGCGAGGAAGAGCAGGAAGAGGAAAAAACGCGCAAATCGAAACCGATTGATGCCGATTGGCCCTTTCTGACACAACTTCTCAACTGGACTGCGGCTCTGCTGGTGGTGGGAGCTATGGCCATCTTCCTCATGAAACCAATCGGACTCTCCTGGTCGGATGCCTTCTCTTCCGCGGACATCTCCGACGACCATTTTTTCTCAGAGCATATCCCCTGATCCAAATGGACAGTTCAATAAAAAAGGCCCGCTGAAATGCGGGCCTTTTTTATTGCAGATTATCTATTCGCCTCATGGGTTCGCATCTCTACTGTCAAGCGTGTTTGACGCCAGGGAGGGCGCCAATCAAACGGCCGGGGATGGCGTAAAGTTTAGCTGATGCCCTGGTGGTACTCCTGCAGGCTGAGCACCGCCTCCTGCCCTTCGCGGCGCGCTGCAATCCCCTTGGCGGCGGCAAGTGCGGCCGCTGTCGTTGTAATGTAGGGAACCTTGTACCGGATCGCCGTTTTGCGGATGTAGGAATCATCGTGCGCGCTGAGCCGCCCGATCGGGGTGTTGACCACCAGGTGGATCTCGCCGTTTTTGATGGCATCGGCGATATTGGGACGCCCTTCGTGCATTTTGCGAATCACCTCGGCCTCGATTCCATGCTCGGCCAGAAACGCCTGTGAGCCCTTTGTCGCCCGGATCGAAAAACCGAGCGCGGCAAACAGGCGGGCTGCCTCCAGAACGCTGTCGCGATCCTGCTCGGCCACGGTGATCAGTACGGTGCCCTCCAGAGGCAGAGGAGAATTCGCCCCCTCCTGCGCCTTGAAATAGGCCAGGCCGTAGTTGCCGGCAAGCCCCAGCACTTCGCCGGTTGAGCGCATCTCCGGACCGAGAACCGGGTCGACTTCCGGAAACATGCCGAATGGGAAAACAGCCTCTTTCACGCCAAAGTGAGCGAAACGGCCGCGCTTCAACCCCATATCGGCAAGCTTTTCTCCCAACATGGCCGCAACCGCAACACGCGGCATGGCCAGGGCGCAGACCTTGGAGACCAGCGGCACGGTCCGGCTGGCGCGGGGGTTCGCTTCCAGGATATAAACCCGGTCGTCCGCTATGGCGTACTGAATATTCATCAAACCCACCACACCCATCTCAATTGCAATGCGGCGGGTATATTCCTCGATGGTATCAATGTGGCGCTGGGCGATGCTGACCGGCGGAATCACGCAGGCCGAATCCCCCGAGTGGACCCCCGCCAGTTCGATATGTTCCATAACTGCAGGGACAAAGGCGTCGCGACCATCGGCAATGGCATCGGCCTCCGCTTCGATAGCGTCCTGCAGGAAACGGTCGATGAGGATCGGCCGCTCGGGAGAAACCTCGACCGCCTTGAGCAGATACTCGCGCAGCATCGCTTCATCATGCACAATTTCCATGGCGCGCCCGCCCAGAACATAGGAGGGGCGCACAATCAGGGGGTAGCCGATGCGGGAGGCGATCTCGATGGCTTCGTCTTCCGTATAGGCCATGCCCGATTCCGGCTGGGGAATGCCGAGCTTGACCATGATCTGGTTGAAAAGATCCCGGTCTTCGGCCTTGTCGATCGTGGCAGGGCTGGTGCCGAGGATGGGCACGCCAGCCTCTTCCAGCTCCCGGGCAATGTTCAGGGGAGTCTGCCCGCCGAACTGCACGACGACTCCCTCGGGCTTTTCCTTGTTGTAGATGGAAAGGACATCCTCGACCGTCAGCGGCTCGAAATAAAGCTTGTCCGACGTATCGTAATCGGTGGAGACGGTTTCCGGGTTGCAGTTGACCATAATGGTCTCGTAGCCCGCCTCCCGCAGGGCCAGCGCCGTGTGCACGCAGCAGTAGTCGAACTCGATCCCCTGACCGATGCGGTTGGGACCGCCGCCGAGCACCATGATTTTCTTGCGGCCCGAGACCGAAACCGAGTCGGGGGCGTTGTAGGACGAATAATAATAGGCCGCGTCTTCCACCCCGCTGACGGGAACCGCCTCCCAGGCTTCCTCGAGACCGAGTGCAATGCGCTTTTCGCGCACATCTTTTTCCGGCACCCCCAGGATCTCGGCCAGGTAGCGGTCGGCGAAACCATCTTTCTTGGCCTGAAGCAGCAGATCATCGGGGGGGAGTGAACCTTTGTAACGCAGAACCTTCTCCTCCAGTTCGACCAGTTCTTTCATCTGCTGCAGGAACCAGGGCTTGATATAGGTTTTGCGGTAGAGGAGATCAAGATCGGCCCCCTTGCGCAGCGCTTCATACAGCAGAAACTGGCGTTCACTGGACGGTTCGGCCAACCTTTCGAGCAACTCTTCAAGAGATCTCTGGTGGAAATCACGGGCGAACCCCAGTCCGTAGCGGCCGATCTCCAGGGAGCGAATCGCTTTCTGGAAGGCCTCCTTGTAGTTCTTTCCGATGCTCATGACCTCGCCTACGGCCCGCATCTGGGTGCCGAGCTTGTCATGCACGCCCTTGAATTTCTCAAACGCCCAGCGGGCGAACTTGACCACCACGTAATCCCCAGAGGGGGTGTAGCGATCGAGGGTGCCGTCGCGCCAGTAAGGGATCTCGTCAAGAGTCACACCGGCAGCCAGCTGCGCCGAGACCAGTGCAATGGGAAAGCCGGTCGCCTTGGAAGCCAGCGCCGAGGAGCGCGAGGTGCGTGGATTGATTTCGATAACCACCACCCGTCCGCTGGACGGATCGTAGGCAAACTGCACATTGGTGCCGCCGATCACCTCGATGGCGTCGACGATGCGGTAAGCATAATCCTGCAGGCGGGCTTGCAGGTCTGCATCGATAGTCAGCATCGGGGCTGTGCAGAAGGAATCTCCGGTATGCACGCCGACGGCATCCACGTTCTCGATGAAGCAGACGGTGATCTTCTGATTCTTTGAGTCACGCACCACTTCCAGCTCCAACTCCTCCCAACCCAGGATCGATTCCTCGATCAGGACCTGGCTCACCGGGCTGGCCGCGAGGCCGCGACTGACGATGGTCTCAAACTCTTCAAGGTTATAGGCGAAGCCGCCGCCGGTGCCGCCCATGGTATAGGCGGGACGGATGACGACCGGCAGCCCGATGCGCGAGATGATTTCGCGGGCCTGCTCCATACTGGTGGCGATTTCGCTGCGCGGCGTCTCAATACCGAGGTGGGCCATGGTTTCCTTGAAAGTTTCGCGGTCTTCACCGCGCTTGATGGCATCAAGGTTAACGCCGATAACCCGCACGCCGTACTGGTCGAGAATGCCGAGGCGCGCCAACTCGCTGGACAGATTGAGCGCGGTCTGCCCGCCGAGATTCGGCAGCAGCGCGTCGGGGCGCTCCTTTTTAATGATTTCCGTCAGGCTGGCGATATTGAGAGGTTCGATATAGGTGGCATCGGCCATGCCGGGGTCGGTCATGATAGTGGCGGGATTTGAGTTGACCAGCACGATCTGGTAGCCGAGCTGCCGCAACGCCTTGCAGGCCTGGGTTCCGGAATAGTCAAATTCGCAGGCCTGGCCGATGATAATCGGACCCGAACCAATGATAAGGACTTTTTTCACATCATCGCGTCGCGGCATGAATTCCTCCTGGTGAGCATAAATACTTATACACGTGATCGACCTGACAATATGTCAAAGATCGCCCCGAAGTGCAACCGTAATTCTCAACAATTTTAACGAGGTGGAATCCAGGCAGGATGGACTGCGTGCGCAAAGAGGCGAGACTTAAAAAAATGGCCCCGCCGAAGCGGGGCCCATGTTCATGCCATATGGAATTTAGGATAAGGAATCAGCGGTTGGTTTTCTGAGTGGCCAGTTCCTGCTCTTCGAACTCTTCTTCCATGATCGCGGAGCTTTCCGCACCGACGGTGACATGAGCTTCTGCAGCAACCTTCTTGGTGCGCAGGGACAGGCTCATCATGGCTCCGACCAGCAGCATGATGCCGGCTGCGGCGAAGGAAGCGGTGTAGCCGCCGGTCTGCACTTTAAGCATTTCGGCAACGCGGACCAGGACAAAGGCGCCGATACCCCAGGCAGAGAAGAGAATGCCGTAGTTCATCCCAAAGTTCTTCATGCCGAAGAAATCCTTGGTGAAGGCAGGGAACAGGGCCAGGTTGGTGCCGTAGTTGAACACCAGGAAGGTCACCAGCAGGGTCACCAGTACGGGATTGCCCTGTCCGCCGAGCACCGGGATGGCTGCAAACATCAGGGAGGCCTGGAACACCAGCATGATGATCAGGGTGTTGGCGCGGCCGATCTTGTCAGAAACCACACCGGCCACCAGGCGACCAGCGGCGTTGCCCACTGCCATGATGGCGACAACCAGAAATGCCATCTCACCGAGGCTGGCAGCAGCCATACCCTTGGCGCTGCCGATAACCATCAGACCGGCGCCGGCGCCGATGAAATAGGCCAGCCACAGGGTGTAGAACTTGCCGCTGGAGAGCATCTGCTTGGGGCTCAGTTCAGGAGAATCAGCAGCTTTTTGAGCTGCACCGGGCTTGGGCGCGCCACCGGCAACATAACCGGCAGGAGGATTGCTGAGCAGCAGAGCCAGCAACGAAACCACGATGGCAAAGGCAATGCCGAAAATCATCATGGATTTCTGCAGGCCGGCAACAGTGAGCATATAGTTGGCCAGGGGAGCGATATAAACCGAAGCCAGACCGAAGCCGGAAACTACGATACCTGCAATCAGACCTGTTTTAGCGGGAGGGAACCACTTGAGCGCCGGAGGCGTCGCAGCGGAGTAGCCGAAACCGATTCCCATGCCGGCCAAGACACCAAAACCGAGGATCCATGCCCAGTAATTGGTGGACTGGGAAACCAGCACGAAGCCGATACCGACCATCAGGCCGCCGATAATTGCGGTGATGCGGGGACCGAGAGCATCCTGAAGCTTGCCGGCGATGATCATCGAAAACGCGAACATCAGGCAGCAGACGGCGTAGGGGTCGTTGATCGACGCCATGTTCCAGTTAAAGGCTCCGGCGCCTCCAGCCTGGATCGATTCGGAGATTGCACCCTTGAAAATACTCCAGGTATAGAGAATACCGAGGGCCAGGTTGATACCGGTACCCGCCAGAACGACGGTCCATCCGCGTGCGTTGGAAGTCTGATTTGCGTTCATGGTGTTGTCCTCCTTAGACAATGTGGGGTTGAGCGAACAATGACTTGTCACATAACGAACCTGGAAGGCCAGCGGCCACTTGCCCTTGAAGGGCTTGACCACCGGGCGCGCCGCCCGACGGCTATGGCTGCCTGCCGCGACGATCTGATCGGGAGACGGTGCAGCCGTGTCAGCTTTATGCAAAATGTTTTCGCCCTGCTGTTTCATCCGTCTCTCCGTTGTTGAAAAGGGGCGGGGGTATCCGCGCTTGACTTTAATTATGAGCAACGTGCATACCAACGTGTCGATTTTTAAAAAAAAGAGTTTTACTTGTTTATTTTCAACGACTTGTATACGGGCAGAAAAAGGGATGGCTTTGGCGAGGAAGGCGGGTGGATTCGCACAACTGCAAATAAGCCGGCCGGGATACGGGAGGTGAACAAAGAAAGGGGAAAAACTCACCCCTGCCTGGAAATAACTGAAAAGCCCTGTTTTTCAGGGGTTCTACCTCCAAGCGGGCTTTTCAAACAAGGTTTTGCAAGATTGCAAACAGGCAAAAAGGGCTTTTTCGCAATTGTGCGAATGAAAAATTGATTCTGAGAATTTCATTTTAAAACAGCAAAGCCGCCCTGAAAGGACGGCCTTGAAAGGCTTTTCCAGCACCTGCCCGGTCAGCAGGTTGCGGTATTTGGTTTTGACCAGCGTGCTGCCGCCGCGCGCGGAGGGCGACTGGAAGCTGACGTCGAGCACCAGGCAGGGCGCCTGGTCAAGCTGGATGACCATGCCACGCTTGAGATCGTTGGCGAGAATCATATTCAGAAATCTCCTTGAATTGTAATAACGGCTCAGCCCCCGGGGACAGCCCAGTGAGACCGAAAACCTGAAAATAACCGCGAAAAATTAGCACAGGGCGCCCCCTCAAGGCAATTGTCGCATGCCGCCGCTTCTCACCGAAGCATGGACCAGGGCGACTCTTCAATCAAATTTCCATTGGAAAAACTCACCTTTATGTGTTTAAATGCGTGGTTCCCAACACAACTTCCCGGATTCACGAATTGAAAACCATAGCAAGGAGAACTTCCCCATGTACAGTTGTTCCGATCTCAAAAAGGGCCTCAAACTCATGGTCGACGGCGAACCGCACGTCATTGTCGCCTTCGATTTCACCAAACCCGGCAAAGGCCAGGCCCTTTATAAATGCAAGCTGCGCAACATGATCACCGGATCGTTGTTCGATCGCACCTACCGTTCGGGCGAATCCTTTGAGCCGGCCAGCCTGGAAGACCGCGACATGCAGTACCTCTACCAGGACGAAACCGGCTACGTCTTCATGGATCAGAAGACCTTCGAGCAGGTCACGCTCACCGAGGAAACCCTGGGCGACGACAAGTACTTTCTGATCGACAACATGGACGTGAAGGTTCTCATGTTCGGCGACCGGGCCATCGGAATCACCCTGCCCAACTTCGTCAACCTCAAGGTCACCCAGACCGATCCCTGGGTCAAGGGCGACACCGCCGCCGGCAACAACAAACCGGCCACCGTGGAGACCGGCTACAGCCTGCAGGTGCCGAGCTTTGTCGAAGAGGGCGACCTGATTCAGATCGACACCCGCACCGGCGCTTACAACACCCGGGTCAAGGAATAACCGGCCGATGGCGGAGCCCAACTGGCGACTTGCCGGCAAGCGCGCCAAACTGATCGAAAGGGCCCGGATCATGCAGATGATCCGGGCTTTTTTCATCGATCACGGCTACCTGGAGGTGGAAACCCCTCACCGCGTGCCGGGCAATGCCCCCGAAGCCTATATCGAACCGGAAACCAGCGGCAACTGGTTTCTGCACACCTCCCCCGAACTGGCCATGAAACGCCTGCTGGCCGCCGGATATGAACGCCTGTTTCAGATCTGCCGCTGCTGGCGCTCGGCGGAGCGCGGCCGCCGCCACCTGCCCGAATTCACCCTGCTGGAATGGTACCGCGCCCAAGTGGACTACACGGCATTAATGACGGAATGCGAACAGCTGCTCACCGGCCTCGTCCCCTCCGGCAGCCTGACCCGGCAGGGGCACACCATCGACATCACCCCGCCGTGGGAGCGATTGACCGTGGCCGAAGCCTTCCAACGCTACACGGACACGACTCCCCACCGGGCACTGAGCGACGACCGTTTCGACGAAGTCATCAGCGACGAAATCGAACCCCGGCTGGGGTTCGACACACCGGTGTTTCTTATTGAATACCCTGCCGAACTTGCAGCCCTGGCACGAAAAAAGCCCGACAACCATCGGGTCGCCGAGCGCTTTGAACTCTACATTGCAGGGCTGGAAATCGCCAACGCCTTTTCGGAACTCACCGATGTCGAAGAACAGCGCGCCCGTTTCGCCCGCGAAGATGAGCAGCGCCGCAGCAGCGGTCACCCCCCCTACCCCTCACCGGAAAAATTCCTCAACGAAATGGTTTACATGCCGCCTGCGGCCGGGATCGCACTGGGCGTCGACCGCCTTATCATGCTGCTGACCGGTGCTGCAGAAATCGACGAGGTCGTCGCCTTCACCCCGGAAGATTTATAGATTGGGGAAAGAGATCCGCTCGCCGTCCGGCGCGCGTAGCACCGCCTGAGCACCCAGCTTGTCCACATATTGCGGAGTAATGGGGACTTTGCCGCGACCACCGGGAAGGTCCACCACGTACTGGGGGATCGCCAGCCCGGACAGGGTGCCGCGCAGCCTGTCCATGATTTCGATGCCCGTTTCCAAAGGGGTCCGAAAATGGTCGGTGCCGCGCACCAGGTCCATGTGGTGCAGGTAGTACGGCCTCACGCGCATCCGCAGCAGGCCGCGAAACAAGGCCTCCAGCGTCGCGGCATCGTCATTGACGCCCCGCAGCAGCACGGTCTGGTTGCCCACCGGGATGCCCGCGTCGGCCAGACGCAGACAGGCTTCGCGCGACTCCGGGGTCAACTCGCGGGGATGGTTGAAATGGGTATTGACAAACAACGGATGGCAGCGGCGCAGAAGATTACACAGGCTTTCGGTAATCCGCTCGGGCAGAACAACCGGGGCGCGGGTGCCGATACGCAAAATCTCCACATGAGGGATGCGCCCCAACCGCTCGAAAATCTGCTTGAGCAGCAGATCGGACATGAGCAGCGGCTCGCCGCCGGAAATCACCACATCCTTGATCGCCGGGGTGCGGGCAATGTACTCGATCCCCTCCATCACTTCACCCAGCGTGACACGCGCCTCTGCACACCCGACCCGGCGTTTGCGGGTGCAGAAACGGCAGTAGGCGGCACAGCTTCCCGCCACCAGCAGCAAAGCACGATCCGGGTAGCGGTGTACCACCTGCGGCGCAGTGGCGAGGCGCTCTTCATGCAGGGGGTCGGCATCGGTCGCACCGTCCTCCAGCTCGCGAAGATCGGGAACGCACTGCTTCCAGATGGGATCGCCGGGATGCTCGATCAATGACAGGTAATGGGGGGTGATTGCCAGTGGATAGCGGGCGGCAACGCGATCAAGGGCATCGACATCAATTGCAAAATGCCGGGACAGCTGCGCGGCTGTCGTGACACTCTCACGCAGCCGCTTTTGCCAGAATTCCATCGAAAAAAAACTTTCATTCAGGATGAGGACGCGACAGAACGCCGCTCCCGGGAGAGCCAGGCCAGAACCACAAGCACCATCAGGCCGAGGTCGCGCAGCAGCGCCTCCAGAGCGGTGGTGTGCCCCTGGCCGCTAGGAGCAAAGCAGCCGCAGTCGATATCGAGCCCGCGGGCCATGACCGAAATCAGGGCAAGGATAAAAACGAAGTTGAGAACGCCGATCACCAGTGCGGCCGGGCGCACACGGCGATTGAGCACCAGAAGCGTGCCGGCCAGCAGCTCGACATATGGCAGGGTCGCCGCAACCAGATAATTCCAGGAATAAGGCAGAACCTGGTAATTGGCTACTGCGCGTGCAAAATCGATCGGTTCCTGAGCCTTGATCCAGCCGGCGTAGAAAAAGGTCACCCCCAGGGCGATACGCGCACCATGAAGGACGATGGAGACAAGACGGTTCATGGCGCCCCCTTTTCAACGGGCAGGCCCTGATCGCGCCATTCGGGCATCCCCCCTTCATAAACGCGCACATCGCGGAAGCCCTCTTCAAGAAGGACCTGACCGAGATCGAAGGAGTCGGGGCAGCCGTAGCCGCTGCAGTAAAGAATCAGGGTTCGATCCGGATCGATGTCCTGTTTAAATTGCTCCAGCTGCGTCTCGTAATCAGCCAGTGGTAGAGAAACCGCCCCTGCAATATGACCTTCGCGGTAAAGCTCGCCAACCCGGGCATCGACCAGCAAAGCGCCTTCTTCCCGTTCAGCAAGAACTTCTTCAAGAAAGGTCGGCACCGGATACTGGGCAACAGAGGCTGAATCTGCAGGCGGAGCAGCTTTCGAGGCCACCTTGCCCGCAAAGGCATCGATGACCATGCGATGATTCACCGACAGCCCCACCACCACGCCAAGGCAGAAGATCACGACGGCTTCAATAATGATTCGTTTATACTTCCAGGTCATTGCACCAGGCCTTTGATATCCGGATTGCCCCTGACAGGATCAACCGATTCCGATTTCAAGCACTTATGCTACCAGAACACCGAAGCGGCCGCAATTGCAAGATGAATGGGAGGGGCAATGGGATGGGAGGGAGGGCGACCCGGTGGGTCGCCCTGGTGAAACCCCGTACCACGGTGGATGAGGGTGAATACCCGCACGGACAGGCCCCCCGTCGAAACAGGATATAAGACGGAAACAGGGCGCAGCATGCAGCGCCCCTACAGCCCCTCTAGCATCTGGGCGCGGCGCTGTAGAAGGTCTCCGAGGTCTTCGATAAGAGAGGTCAGCAGGGTCTGGGTTGCAGGGCCACCGCCCTGGCGGGAGATATCGCCGACCGCGGTCGAGAGTGCGGCGGTTTTGTCGAGGAGGTTGAGGTCGAAGTCAAGGAGCGCCTCTTCCTGGTCACGGGTCGCTGAAGCCTCTGCCTGACTGGAAAGGGGCTCTTCAAGACGCTTGCCGATCTCCTCCAGGCGCTTCAGGCAATCGGCAAGAGCCTGACGCGGCGCCCCTCCGCTAGGCAGTCCTTCGATGGATTCCCGCAGGTCATCACGGATCTCATCCAGACGCCGGTGCAGAAAATGGCGAAGTTGCCGGTCGGTTTCATTGAAATTCACCGCACGGTATCCGGGAAACTCCGGGATATGATGACCGATCTTTTCAATTTTCAGGTGGCGATCCTTTTGCATCCTCGACCTCCGGGAAAAGCCGCTACGCATTTCTATAACGATATCAAACACTGGACGGGAGTCAACAACACCAGGGAAGCTCCAAATCAATCCAGTTGAGAAGGGTGGCATTTTGCCGTCGAGAGTGTTAAAAAGAATATCCACTTACCCGATACGTTACGCAGGACTATTTCAAGGGAGGCAGAGATCTCTATGGCCCATTTCGCCCTGACTATCATCGGCCGCGATCGCCCCGGCATTGTGTCTCAGGTCACCGAAATACTCTACCGTCTCGGCTGCAACATCGCCGATTCAAGCTGCTCCATTCTCGGCGGGCAGTTTGCCATGATTCTGATTATCGCCCACCCCGACTTCACTGACCGTGACAGTTTCGGTGACGCGTTCGCCCCCCTGGAAGAGGGCAATCTGTCCGTCTTTCTACGTACCCTCAAACCCGGCGGCGAAAAATCACCTCACTTCGATGGCGAGCTGTGCATGATTTCGGTCTACGGCTCGGACAAGCCCGGCATCGTCTACAAGGTCGCCAAAACCCTCGGTGACCGCAATGTCAACATCACCGACCTGCACACCAAGCTGGTGGGCAAGGAATCACGGCCGGTGTATGTGATGATGATCGAGGCGGTTCTGCCGGCAGATCTGACCTCAAGGCAAATTTGTTCTAATTGCATCCAGCAGCCGAGCGCCTGCTTCTTGTATTATCGGTCATTCGCAGGTAGTCGAAGACGGCGCGGGGGTTCATGGCGAGCATCCTCATTTTCTGCGCAACGCTGCCGACGCTTTTTGATTTAATCAGACCGACCGCGAAGCGTCGGAGCCGGGTGATGTTTTCCGGCCCATGGCCGGTGCGTATCCGGCTTCGGTCTTCGTCGTAATTCCAGTCAATGATGTAGTGGCAGCTGTTTTCTATGCACCAGTGGTTGCGATTAGTCTTGAGGATGCGCTGGGCGTCGGCCTGCTGCGGTGTGTGGCTGGTGATTCCGTAAACGGTTTCGGTTGAGACTTTCCCGCTCTTTTTGTTGACCCTTTCGCGTTCGACCATGAAAGCCTGACCGACGTGAGGAAAGTCGAGATAGTCGTTGAGCTCGGCGGTGACCCAGATCCTCCGCGTCTCGATTCGGCCATGGTCGGAGTCGACGGTGACAGCGTGAGGTTCTTGGCGGCCATGAAAATACAGGGTGAGGTCTTCGAGGAGCCGGGGCTGATTGCCTTTGACGGTGAAATGGTAATGGGCCTGCCTGTCTTCGACCAGGTAGCGGGCCAATCGGCGTTGCGTCAATAGGGCGTCGGCGCTGATGGTCTTGCCTTCGATGCTGATCGCCTCGAGCAAGGGGATGGCCATTTTGATTTCGTTCGTTTGCTTGACCTCGTCGCTGCCATCGTCTATCGGCAGGAGGCCGACTTTTTTTGGGTGTGGCAGGTTTTGGTCTCGTGGCCGATCGCGCTCATGATATGCGTCTTGCGGCCTTGCTCGTCGGTGGCGTTGCACATGGTCTTGCCGTCGATGGCGAGGCTTTCATCCGCGCCTGCGTAAGCCTCGTTCCAACGTTGAAAGCTGCGGTCGAGATGATCCGGATCGACCCTGATGAGGATATCGCGGATGATGTATTCGCTCGGGACAAGGTACTGCCCTTGTTTTTTACGGCATCCGAAGCGCTCGCGCGCCTTGGGGCCAAGACTTTTGGCCCAATCGGAAATCGCCTTGTACCCGCGCATCCCGCAAAGCGTCGCCCCGGCGGCAATGGCCAAAACGGTGGACAGCCGGTGGCGTTTCCCTGCGGCGCGGCGCGGGTCGGGGATGTCGGTGAAAAACTCTGGCAAGGATCGCATTTGATCGGCTGTCAACAACATTTTCACGTCTCCTGGACAATAGGGCGCCCCAAGCAGGGGGCGGGACAAGAGCGATTGGGCATTGGACTGCAGCGCACGAACAAACACCATCTTCGGGGACTGTGCGAGGTTGCTATAACCTTGACGGGTTCGGCGAAATCCCTTGGTCTGACCCAGGCATAGCCAATTGGCCGCCTTGTAAACCGTGCCTTGATAGCGCTGCGGATCGACAAAGGTCTCCATCAGCACAAGCGGATGGCCAAAGCGCTCCAGCCAGTCGCGCTGGATTCTTTGTTCGCACAGCGCCAAGACGCGCGAGCCCAGATTGGGCAAATGCCACTGCGGCAGGATCAGAAAACGGCTATTGTTGGCAACCAGCTTCAAGCGGTCATATTGGCGCCGATGATCCCAGCCAATCCACTGGTCGCGAACGGCGCACTTCAAGGCCGCAGCGGAAAAGCTCAGCAAAGCGACCCACTGCTGGCGCAATATGGCAACGTACCAGAGGGTTTCGCCGATCTTGGGCAGATCTCCCAGATAATGATGCGCTTGCATTGTCTCCCGATATCGGTCCTCCTCGAGGGCTGAAACGGGTCGTACATGGATTTCTTTCAGATTCACGACAGGGTCTCCAAGGGCAAAGGACGAACCCTTTATACCCCATCGGAGAACAAATGACCAGAACTTTATGCTGGGGCAAGGCTTAGAGCGTGTTCCCGGGAGGGAACAAATTCGCCCTGGATCTGACCTATGAAGAGCTTGACAAAATTCTGCAGAGCCTTAAAACCGAGATGCAGGTCGACATTACCCTGCGCTCCATCACTCCAGTGGAACTTTAGACTTTCATGGCCGTCAAGGAAATCCTCTGCTACCCGGACCCCATTCTGAAGCAGGTCTGCGCTCCCGTTGACGCATTATCCCCGGAAACCGACGCACTGGTTCAGGATCTGGTCGACACCATGTACGACGCGGGACACTCTGTCGGCGTAGCCGCCCCCCAGATCGGAGCGACCAAGCGCGTCGTGGTGGTCGACGTTTCCCACAGCAAGATGGGGCGCGACAACAATCACGGCCTGCTGGTCATGATCAATCCGGAAATCCTCGAGCACGAGGGGAAGAAACGCATGCGGGAGGGATGCATGAGCGTGCCGGATTACACCGGCAATGTCGTGCGCGCGGAGAGTATCGTCGTACAGTTTACCGACCGCCAGGGCACCGAAAGGGTCATCGAAGCCGACGGCTTTGAAGCGGTAGCCATCCAGCACGAGATCGACCACCTCGACGGTCTGCTGTTCCTCGACCGGGTCGCCGACCGCAAAGCGGATGTTTTCCGGCGCAAGGGTTCCTGAGATTCCCACCCATTCCAGGTATTGACATAAGCAGGATTAATCGCTTACCCTTATAAACGAACTAAGCTTAGCTAGACCTTTCTCTTAAAAAAGCGAATGACCTATTCGCCCCGCGGGGTCGTAACTCCCATGCTGAAAAGTTGCAAAGGAGAAAGTCATGCAGGTCAATATGCACGAAGCCAAGAGCAAGTTGTCCGCCCTGGCTGAAAAAGTCTGGCAGGGAGAAACCGTGGTTATCGCCAAGGCGGGAAAGCCTTATCTGGATATTCTTCCGCACAGGGAAAACAGTACTCCGCGCCAGCCTGGACGCTTCAAGGGGCAGATCCGCATTGCCGATGATTTTGACGAGACGCCGGAGGAAATTATCAGCGCCTTTGAGGGAGATAACTAGTGCAGCGCTTTCTGCTCGACACCCACGCCCTGCTCTGGTGGCTTGGTGATCTTCCGCAGCTGGGTCCGCGCTGCAGGGAGGTGATCAGCGACAGGCGCAATCAGGTTTTCATAAGCGCGGCCACAACTTGGGAAATTTCCATAAAGATGTCGCTCGGCAAACTCGAAGCCCCGCAGGACATGGACTCTGTGGTGGAAGATGAAGGCTTCAGCAAACTCCCCATCAGTCTTTACCACGGTCAGTTGGCCGGTCACCTCCCGACATTGCATCGAGATCCGTTTGACCGAATGCTGATTGCCCAGGCACAGGCTGAAGGTCTGATCCTTGTCACCGCCGACGAAAATATTCCGCGGTACAATGTGCGAACCCGTAATCCTCGCGACTAACGGCCCGGTTAAAAAGTGCTCGTAACATCCATTCACCATAAAAAAGGCGCCATCCGCAATGGATGACGCCTTTTTTATGACTCCCCGCCAGCTCAGTTAAAAAACCACTCGCGGACTTTCCGGATGGGCGATTAACTCGCCCAGAATTCATCCACATCTGACGGGTCGGCCTGATCTTCAGCGCCGAAATCCTCGGCTGGAGGCAGTGAAAGCATGCCGCTCCCGGCCCCGTCAGCTGCCAGATGGAAGCGACCCAGCATCTGTTTCATGTGTGCCACCTGACTGGAAAGCTGTTCGGCTGCTGCCGCGGTTTCCTCTGCGTTGGCGGTGTTCTGCTGGGTGACCTGGTCGATCTGGCTCAAGCCCTGATTCACTTCGGAGATGCCGGCCGCCTGCTCGTTGGATGCCCCGGCAATGGAGCTGATCAGGTCGGACACCTCCGCCGTCTGGGCGACGATACGCTCCAACGCCCCGGCTGTTTCATTGGCCAGCTTTGATCCGTTTTCCGTTTTATTAACGGTCCCCTCGATCAACTCAGCGGTCTCCCGGGCGGCTTTGGCACTGCGTGCGGCCAGGTTGCGCACCTCTTCCGCCACCACGGCAAAGCCCTTGCCGTGCTGCCCGGCGCGTGCCGCTTCGACAGCGGCATTGAGAGCCAGCAGATTGGTCTGGAAAGCAATCTCGTCAATGGTTTTTATGATCCGGGAAATATCCGAACCTGCCGTGCGGATCTCGTCCATGGCCGCAACCATGTGACGCATCTGATCATTGCACTTCTCGGCCGAAACTTTGGTTTCGTCAGAATTACGGCTAGCCTGTTGGGCATTATCCGTGTTGCTCTTGGTCTGCGAAGCCAGCTCGTTCATGGAAGCGCTGATCTCCTGCAGAGAGCTGGCCTGCTCAGTCGCCCCCTGTGACAGGGACTGGCTTGAATCGGCGACCTGGCTGCTGCCCGATGCGATCTGGTCGCCAACCGCCCGAACTTCGCTCAGCAGTTCGTTGAGATCCTGACGCACCTTGGCCAGCGCGTGGCGAATGGCATCGTCCGCGCCCCGGGGGTGGACTTCAAAATCAAGATCGCCGTCGGCCAGACGCTTGAGCGGCTGCACAATTTCGTTTTCCAGACTTTCGGCAAAAGAATCCATGGTGCGCGCCAGAATGCCGACCTCGTCACCACGATTGAGATCAAGGCGCGAGTCCAGCCGCCCGGCTTCAAGGTCGCCCAGCAGGTCCACCGCCTTTGCCAGGGGACGCTGAATCCCCAGCGAAATCCGGACCGCAAGCACCGCACCAATCAGCAGCGCCACACCCAGCCCGATCAACACGCCGCGGGTCGCCTGGGTCATCAGATCCGTCATGCCGGCTTTCTGGATGGCAACGGCCTGGTTGCAGGCCGCGACCGTCGCCTCGGCCCGCTGCCCCATTGTTTCGGCCAGCGCCTGCTGGCGCGCCATCAGATCAACGACATGCTCAAGCTGCCCGATAAAATCGGAGAGGGCCTGCTGCATCTGCTCCAGCAGCGCAACACTGTCGGTGTCATCCAGGCTGTCGATCAGCCCCGCACCGAGGTTCTGCACCGCCTCCAGCGTCTGCCAGGTGCGGTCAATGTATTTCTGTTCGCCGGAGAGGAAATATTCCTTCTCGAATTTGCGCGCGTTGGTGAAAAAAAGCATCATGCGGTCGGTCATTTCCACCCGGTCATAGCGCGCCACCAGCTGTTCGTCATATTGCCACAGGTGGTATTCATCCTGATTGTCACGCAGATCCGCCACCTGGCTCATCTGGTCTTCGCGCACCTGCATCAGGGCGTTCAGAACCACGTTGGAACTGGCCATCATTTCTTCGGTCGCTTTGACCCGCTGCTGCTCGGAAGCGACATACTGGTCGAAGTTTTCAAGGTAGACTTCCGCGGCGGCGCGCACTCCGTCAAGCTGGCCCCAGACCCCCTGGGCGGATTCATTGGCGGAAAGACTTTGCGCAATCTCCTCCACCCGCCCGATGTGCGACCGCACGGATTCCGCATAGGCCTCTTCACCCATCAGGGCAAAACGTTTCTCGGCACTCTGCGCCTCCTCAAGCTGGTGCAGCATTTCAGAGACATTTTCCGAGATTTCGACCCGCGTCATGATCTTGTTCATACCGACATAACCAACCAGGCCGACGAGTGCGGTCAGAAGCAGCACCACTCCGAAAGCCGCCAGCAATTTGGGGCCGATCTTCATTCGATTGAACATCCTGACTCCCTTCCACGTGAGATCAATGTGGCAGAATCCCCGGGAATGTTTACTACAGGGGAAAACGTGAAAACCCTGAAGTGATTAACCCGGAAATAACGTCACGAGATTAACACCACCAAATCTTCATGTAAAGGAGTAAAATGAAAATTTGCTTACTTTTCCTGAGAATCCCCTTCAACCGTGACATCCTCGGAAAGGATGTCCATCAACCGACTGAAATCCTCTTCTTCCAGTCGCACCGGCGCCATGCGGACCAGGGGGCGACTTTTGCGGGGATTATCAATCCATTTTTTGAGACGGTCGCGGTTCCAGGGGTCGTCAGAATCGTCTTTATAGGTGGGGGGGAAGAAGGGAGTCAGCAAACCGGAGAGATTGGGCGCAACCTCGCCACTGCCGAGGCCGCCCAGGGCAGTGGTCAGGGTACGATGGCAGGCCCCGCAGTTTTTGATAAATGCGTTGTCCTCATTTTCGTCGCTCTCCTCGAAGTGGACCACCTGCGGAGTCTGCTCAGCAGGGACTTCACGTCCGACACCGGCGGCATAGAGGGCATTGACCACTTCAACCAGCAGCGGATCGGGAAGGTGAAAATCAGGCATGAACAGGACCGGCTCCCGGATCGCCTCGGCGAGCCTGAGGGGATCGGAGAGGTTGACGCTCTGATCGAGGCTGGTGGCCAGACGGTTGCCGCGACCACCGATCACATGGCAGCGGCGGCAGGCCATTTCGTCGAGGAGTTTATTGCCGTTTTTGACCACAGCGCTCTCAGGCAGAGTGAAATCAGAGTAGTCCGCGGGTATCAGCCCAAAGTGTGCGATGACCGGGCGCGACGAGCGAGGATCACCCCGATGGCAATCGACGCAGCTTCCCCGCTCGGCATAATGGACCGGATGACAGCGCAGGCAGCTCACAGATTCATCGGCCACCGCCGGCAGGCACCAGCAGACTAAAACAGCAATAATCAGAAAGGCAGAACGAAAGACCAATTCTCCCCCCGAAAGAAAACTGCGATGATGGTCAGAGTGACGATCAGAACAAAAGAGGCGAGGGTCAGCAGGTTCACGACCCGCTGCTCACGGGGAAACCAGCAGGCCCGCTCAGCGGGGCGGGTGCGGGGCAGCCAGGGCAGCAGGGCAAAAAACAGCCCCATCACCACGATCAGATAGACAAAATAGTTGGAGTAGCTGACCAGTTCCTGCGTCCACAGCAGAAACCAGGCCGACTTGGACGGGTTGGGCACACGGCCGAAGTCGGCGGCCTCCTGCAGCGGCGCGGGAATCACCGCGGCAAGCACAAGCAGGATGAGGCACACCGCGACAAAAGCCCGCTTGATCAGACGGAAAAAATGAGGCGAACTCTTGACGTAATCAATCATAGGTAGGGCAGCACTCCCTTGTCCTTGCGCACGCGATAGAAATGCAGAGAGATAAGGATCAGCATGGCGGCAGGCAGTACGACAATATGCAGGGCATAAAAGCGTAACAGCGACAGGGACCCGCCGATGCCGTCCGGAACCAGGAAGGCGTGCAGAATCCCCCCACCCGGCAAGGTGTGGAGCAGCTCCATACCGGTCTGGGTCGCCCACAGCGCAAGCTGATCCATCGGCAGCAGGTATCCGGTGTAACCGGCAAACAGGGCCAGGCACAGCAAGGCAAAGCCGATCAGCCAGTTGAGTTGGCGCGGTGGGCGGTAGGCCCCGGTCCAGATCACCCGCAGGGTGTGCAGGAAAAGCAGAATCAGCAACGCGTGCGAACTCAACCGATGCAGGCTGCGCAGGTACTTGCCGCCGGCCACCTGCTCCTCGAGAAAAAGGATCGAAGCAAACGCGCCTTCGGCGGTCGGCTGATAATAGAACAGCAACAGCAGGCCGCTGGCCATCAGCAGCAGGAAGGCGGTGAACGCAAGCCCTCCAAGGCAGAAAGTGTAGGTCAACTTCAGATCGTTGCGGCGCACCACACGCGGAAAAAGATGAGCAATAAATTCCCGCACAAAACTCATACCGTCACCACCCAGCGGTCTTCCCGCTCCTCCAGCCTCAATTGCTTCAGGGGGCGCTGCGCCGGGCCTTCCAGCACCTTCCCCTTGCGGTCGAAGCGACTGCCGTGGCAGGGGCACACCAGCTCGGTGGGTGTCACCGTCACGGTACAACCGAGATGAGTACAGGTCAGGTCGAGGGCCTGAATCCGATCACCGTCACGCACCAGCGCCACCCGCGCGCGGGCGTAAACCAGGGCACCGTCCGCCGGCACCGGCTCGCGCGGCACGTCAAGACGCACCTCGGCCGTGCGAGTCAGGGGACGAAAAAAGCGCCCAAGAAAAAACACTGCACCTGCGGCGGCGATCAGGGCTGCGATGAGGCGTCGACGCCTTCTGCCAGATTCTTCCATTTTTCCACATAGGCCTTTACGTATTCACTGTCACGACGGCTCATGCGCTCAAAACGCGCCGCGTCATAAAAAGAGCCATTGACGACTGTCTGCCCCTCCTGCATCCAGAAGGATTCCAGTCCCAACCCATCCTCATCTGTGCGGTAAATGCGATCTTCCGGGTTCTGCAGCAGAAAGCGCTGCGGGTTGTCATGGCACTCATCGCACATGGGCGTACCTCGCTGAATGGTGTGAGGAAAAAACGCCTTCCACTGCGCCGCCAGCTTGCGGTTGGGCTCGCCCACCGGCCCCTCGGGAGAGATTTCGCTGAAATAGGCCTGAAACTGCGGCCGGATCGGGCTGACCATTCCACGTTCATTAATGCCCAGCGGCGGCAGATTCTGGAAACGCAGATAGGCGCTGCGCACATAATCGGGCGCGGTCTGGTCGCGTCTCAGGACAAAGTAGTCAGGAACCTCCCCTTCGGTGAAACGGATGAAAAAAGTCGCGTATTCCTGCGGCGCCCAGCCGGAGTGGCAGGCATAGCATTCGAGCTTCTGCATATGAGCAGCGATGCCGTGTTCGATGACCTCCAGGTCCGGCTCATGGCAATCGCGGCAGGTATGGGAGGCGACCTGCCCCTGCGCCAGGCTGCTCATATCATGGCAGTCGCCGCATTCCATTCCGGCGCGCCCGTGAACATCGGGGCGCATTTTCAGATAGTGTTCACCCCCGTAGTTCAGGCCGCGCTGATAGCGCTGGGCATCCTCGCGCGGGGCGTAGCCATAGTAATCGGCCCCGACATAATAACCGCGATGACAGGCATGACAGTCTTCCTTGGCCGGGCGTGCGATCTCATGTCCGTCCAGGCCGTGACAATCCATACAATTGCTGACGTGGCACTGGGCACAGTTGTTCTGATAGAAATCCGGATCGGCCTGCCCCCAGGAGCGCTCCACGAAATCCTGCTCCGCCTGGCGGTGCGCCATGGGGCCGTGCAGAACCCCGAGGGTATCGGGATGACACTGCTGGCAATAGATCGCAGTAGCGCTCAGAGCCGCACCCGGCGGGCGCTGCCCGGCATCCTCACCGTGGCAGTCGGCGCAGGCCAGATCCGCATGAGTCCCGCGCACATCCACCCGGTGACAGATGCGGCAGTCGTCCTCAGCGCTGGAGGGCGTCGCGATCGGCAGGAGCAGGGCGAGTAAGACAACGATCAAGGGCACGATAATCGAGTTCCTTCTGATAGATGGGATCCTTGGGATCGGGGTGACAGATCAGGCACTGGTTGGCCGCCCACAGTCGCTGGATTTCACGGGCATTCAAAGGGCGCGAGTTCTCCCGTGTGATGGCGGAGAAGGCTTTGACCTGGCCGTCACGCAGGGTCACGAACCCGTCGAGGGGCTTGTCTTCGGATTTTTCGCAGATCAGGGTGGCATGCAGACTGTCACCCTCCACCACATGCTGTCCGAAGCCGGCAAAAGCCGGGTTACTGTGACATTCGGCGCATCCGATCGCCTTTTTGGTCGTATTGTGACTGTAGAAAGGGGCAAAACGCAACCGGTGCTCGCCATCGAAGCGCGCCACGTATTCATCCTTGAGACGTCGGCCGCGCTGGTCGATCACCGTCACGAACGTCTGACAGCCCGGCGTCACCGGCGAAATACGCCCGCGTTGATTCAGGGCCAGCGGAAAGGGGTTGAGCATGCGGTAGTCTTCGGATTCACTGAAAGCACCGGGTGTTTCACGCTGCTTGATGAAATCGCGCCCCTTCTCGCGCAAGTCATACTGGGTGTGGCAGCCGTAGCACTGCGGCACGCTGGTGGAGTGGCAGGAATAGCATTCCATGCGCTCGTGTCCCACAATCGTGTGTTCCGGCGTATCGGTGATGACCTTGCTTTCATGGCGCTGGCCGTCGCGCTTGTCGACCACCCAGATCTTATCCTCCTCGTAAAACACATTGGAGTATTTGCGCCCCTTGGCGGTGAGCACCATCTGATCGCCGAGTTTCACCTGGCGCTGGTAATTGCGTGATTCCCGCACCGCCTCATCATTTTCGCGCGTCACCGGCTCGTAGCGCGGAGGTTCGGTAGCGCTGCCGTGGCAGTCCTCGCAGGTGATTTCCACCTGCAGGTACATATTCTCATACGCATAGCCGTCGCCCATCAGATCGCGCGAGGTGTGGCAGTCGATGCACTCCATCCCCTTTTCGTGATGGATATCGGGGGTAATGGAGGTCGCGTTGCGCAGCCCGCTGATCAGTTCCGGCCCGGGATAAATTCCGTCGGTGGGCACCAGTCCGTTGTTACCGTCGTTTTTGCCCTGATAGGTCAAGGCGATGCGGCCACTGCGATTGTGGCAGCGAAAACAGACCGTATTGTCGGGCAACGGCTCCATCTTGTGGGTCTTGGAATAGGGCCACTTGCCCTGCACCGTCTCATCGCCCCCCTCGTAGGTGGCGTTGTCGTTGTAGGGAAAGTGGCAGGCGGTGCACCCTGCCCCGTGGCTTCCGGTCCAGACCTGGTTGGACTCGTTGGCCACATGGCACAGGGAGCAGAATTTACGGTAGAGCTCCCCGGCGAGGTTACCCAGATCAACCACGGTGTTCAATTCGAGCGGGGTGCCATCCTCGGCGAAGGTCTCCACAGGCCGGGTCGCATACAGTTGCCCGTCCTCCCCTTCCCAGGTCATCTGAATATTTTTGATCATGCCGGTGTTGGTGGTCATCAGGGTGGAGCGCACCCGACCCAGTTGGTACGCGTGGCATTCACCGCAGGTTTTCTCCCACACCTCGGGCGCGCCGGGATTTTTCTTGCCATGCATCCCCCGGTGAGAGACCTCCTTGTCCTCGGCTTCCGGGTCACCGCCGTGACAGGAAACACAATCACCGTGAGTCTCGGAAACCAGCTCAAGCCCCTGATGGCATTCCACACAGGTGGACCCGTGCGAACGCAGCCAGTCACAGCCGCCGAGAAAAACTAAAACGAGGAGGAAAAGGAGAAAAATCGACTTCATGAACACCGTGGTTTCGAATAGAGCCCTTATTAAAACATTCAACGCAGAGACGCAGTAAAGCAAATTCGGAGAGGCGCAAAGAGGAAGTTTTTAATCATTTTCTCTCCACCTCTCCCTTCTTTGTGTCTCTCCGTTAAAAATTTCTCCCCATGATAACGAACCCCTCCCCCTTTACGCCATAAAAAAAGCCGGCTGCCTCATGGTAGAAGCAGCCGGCCCGCGGAATTCCGCTATGAGGTCTTACGAGTAATTACAGCTCGACCTTGACGGTCTCTGTGAATTCTTTCCACAGGAAGGGGTCGCTGTCCATGGTCCCGTAAGGCAGGTACCAGAGCTGAACCTTTACGTCCAGCGTGCTGCTTTCGTCACCTTCCTCGACTGGGAAGAAAATTTCAAAATGTTCCTTGGTTTTCTTGAGAGGATGCAGGGCGGTATCCGCCACCAATCCGCTCTTTTCGTAGGGGCCGCGTCCCATCACGTCGCCACGGGCGAACTGCTGGGGAACCGGCATGTAGATCACTTCATCACTGTAGACTTCGTCACCCTCTTCATCTGTAGCACTTACCGACAGAACCAGTCGGTTGGGGGTCGGTCAGCCATCAGGGATGCCGTGGCCGGCCTTGTTGGTCATGGCGACATCGACCATAACCTTGGGCCGCACGTTGCGTCCATCGCGCCATACCATGGGGCGCGCGGTGACATGCCATTCAACAGCTTTCTCAGCCATCACCTCAGAGCGATAGCTCTGGATGTTATGCCCAAGTCCGGACTCCAGCATGTGGCATTCCTGGCAGGTCTTGTCGCCGCCGTTGGTGATGTAACTGAACAGGTAGCTGCCGTAGCCGGTGGCGCACTGGGTCGGGTTGTCAAGCTCAAGGTTGGGGCCCAGACCATGGCACTGGCCGCACAGGATGGATGCTTCCATGTTCGGGCCTTGGCGCACGATGGGGAAGTTCGGATCATAGTGCTCACCCGCATTCTTGCCATAGACAACGCCATCCTGCGGATAACCGTCGGTCCACTTGTGGGTAATCGCCATGCGGTTGTGGCAAACCAGGCAGTTGATGTTGAGATCGAGAAGCGTTTCCTGATGCTTCTCGAAGGTGGCCATATCATCGTTCTGATAGGCGTCCATCCAGTCGAAGATGGTCACCACCAGCTCCTTGGCCACATCGTCGGTGGCGTCGGCCAGCTGGGGGAGATGGCACTTGGCACAGCCCATCAGGTGTTCAACTTCAACATCTTCAGGTTTTTCAACACCTGAATAAGCCCAGTTCATGAAACCGTTGGTGAATGCAGTGCGGAAGGTCGCGGCAGTACGGCCGGTTCCGTAAACGGAGCGGGCATGAACGGATTGCGACCACTCTTCGTGGATATCCTGGTGACACTCGAAGCAGGAGCTCGAGTCGTACATGGCGATCAGTTCATCAAGGGTGGTCGCCTTGCCGCGCTTGGCGGCAATGGTGCCATCCTTGCCGATTCCCGCCGCCAGTGTTGTGCTGGTAAAGGCACCCAGCAACAGCAGCGAGAACAGAACCAGAACCATCGCCGAAAAAGAAAGAACATTCAATCTTCTTTTCGACATGATTACCTTGCCTCCTTGGTTCAAAAAATAATCGGCCGGGAAGGCCCTGGCAGAGCCCTCCCGGCCAGTCACAGGCTTAAATTAGCAGCCCATCAGCATGGCGCCGCCCTTTTTGGGGGCTTTCTTCTTCTCTTTGGCTTCCACTTCTACGGTGTCGCCTTCAGAAAAAGAGGACGCTTTGCCTTTTTCAACTTCGATGGTGATGGTGTCGCCCTTGATCGAAGTCACTTTGCCCTTGACGTCATTGGCAAGAGCCAGGCCGGAGGTGGACACGATCATCATCATGGCTGCCAGCAGTACAATCATCTTCTTCATGGTCTTTTCTCCTTCAACATGGTAGTTGACCGATTCAGCATGAACCGGCGATTAGAACATCACCTGGAGCTGCGTGGTGAAGGTGGTGAAGTCTTCGGTTTTTTCGCCGCCGAAGATTCCTTCCTTATCGAAATCAGCTTTCGACAGTTCCATGGTCAGCTTCATGTTCTGACCGCGGAAGTAGTAGTTGAAGCCGCCGCCGTACCAGTCGATCTCCTGGTCAACAATCCCTCTGTACTCGGCCAGAGACCAGTTTTCGCTGCGGGCAAAGAACTGCAGAGGAGTGTTGGGCAGCATGTAACCAATCTTAACATAGCCGCCGTTTTTTTCACCGTAGATGCCAACGACATCATCCTCAAAATTCGCGCCCTTGTAGGCATCGTCCAGATCGTAGTCGGCATAAGCAGCGGAGAAGGTGAAGGTGCCAACCTCTTCAACGGGATACTCGAAGAACAGGTCAGCCGTCCAGGCCTGGTAATCCACGGCATCTTCCGTGACCGTATTGGCATAGGCCACATCATTTTCCATCTGATAAGCGGCACCGATGGTCAGCACCTTCTTCTCGCCCATGTAGGTGCCCTTGTAGCCGTGGTTTGCTTCAGGATCGAGCAGGGTCACGTGGGCACGGGCGCCATAGCGGAAGTTGGACTCGGGCGATGAACTGGAATCGTTGCGGCCGTTCATGGCGTCGATGCGGTACTGGAACTTCTGCTCGAGCAGGTTGCCCCAGATGGAGATTCCCTTGTCGCGAGTGCCTTCGTCAACCAGAGGGGCGCGAATCAGCACCGAACGGTCGAGTGTCAGAGGCGCTTCGCAGGCTTCGAGGTTCTCACGGGAAAAGCTGTACTTGAATTTACCGACCCAGAAATTGAAGCGGTCGTCATAACGGAAGCGCAGGACGGCATCAAGAATCTCGAAATCCGACTCGTCTCCGTCACGCACCAAAAAAGGGGTAATGTTACGGTCTTCGCCGAATTCGGTCTGAACATAGAGGCCGAAATGAGGCCCATAGGCGCCCATCAGCGCCAGGCGGTTGCGGCGGAAGTTGAATTCCTTGGTGTCGCCTTCGCCATCGGCTTCAGAGCCGGTGTCGCGCATGTTGAGCTGAAACTGGCCTTTGTACTCCAGTTTCATGGCACCTTCGTCATTGGGACCAAAGGTCCATACAGGCCCGGCAAAGGCCGGAGCGGCCATCAGCACCATCCCTACACAGGCGGTCAGTAGTGTACGCATTTTCACGATATTCACTCCTTTTAAAGAAGAAAAACCTTTAACCAAACTAGAAATGGAGAGAGTGGTCACCCGCTAGCATCCACCAGCCGCGCCCTGCACGGCAGTAGGAGCGCTGTCAGAGGGGCCAGTCCTGTAATATTCACGGTCCTCATCTTCAATAGTATTGGCGCCTGGATCATAAGGGGAATCGGGTGCTGTATCATAAAAATAAGGGGGTTGAATGTGATCTACGGGGTCAAAAGTTACAGTTTCCCCTCCCCACAAAATAGTCCCCTTAAAGTCTTTCAGCGCGAAAGGCAGGCCACCTTGGCCATCATGCGTCAAAGAATAGGTTTCCCAATCAGAGAAATCATAACCTGCAGAGCCGTCGGGTAAAACCCAAAGCTTGCCTTCAGGAACAATCGAAGGATCTGCAGTCAATGAGGCCCATTGGCTCCAGGAACCATCGTACATCATGACTTCGACTTCGTTACCCAGCACAGCATCAATGGGTGCGAAACCCTGGGATGCCAGATTGCCGGCGCGGCAATAGGTCATAATCGGCTTGGACAGGTCAACCTCGAGATCATTTTCAAGGAACGCGCGCATTTCATCAGCATCCTTGAAAACTGTCACCTGTTGACCATTAATGTCTACTGTCTTTTTCAAACCGGCTACAAGATTATCAGTAACCGCGCCCCGCATCTCCCCCTGAAAAAGAACATAGCCACCGGTTCCTGCTCCGGCAGCATAACTACCTGTGCCGTCAAGGGTCTCTGTAATTTTTGGGGCGGTTAAATCTGAAGTCGCTGAATAGGTATTATATGGGGTGACCAAACCCTGCTCAACGTACATAATTGCTTCACTCAAAGAAGCGCGCAGGTGGGTTTGGGGGCCCCCCAGATCACGAACGCTGAGGTTGGACGGCTCAACTCTTGGGGTGACAGTCGTAACTGGGTAACCATGTGCTTTCCATGCAGGAAGACTGCCGTTAAGTATCTTCAACTGCTTCTTTGGAAACCCCCAATAGCGGAAGGTAAAATATACGCGAGCCAGGTTGTTGTCACCGGTAAAAACAATTGTGCTCCCTTTACGGATGCCACATTCTTGGAGCATTTTGTCCATCGTTTCACCATCAAGCACCATGTTGCCGCTCAACAGGGGACCGTCAATGCGGTCAATCCCAACAGTGCTCCATTCCAACGCACCAGGAATGTGACCGTCGGCATACTCACTTCTAGGACTACCAATATGAAGAATAACAACGTTTTCATAGCCGTCGCCATTGACCAGGCCAGCGTCAACCCAGGATTTGAGAGTGGGTGCGTCAATCAGGACATTTGAAGTACCAATTGAATCAGGTTCGTCATAGCTCGACGACCCGCCGCCGCAACCAGCCGCAATCAGGGCCAGTCCAATCAGGAAAACAAAAAGGTGTTGCCGGAAAAGTTTCTTCACGTTCATGTCGCCTCCAAAAGATAATTTAAAACGTAACGAGTTCACCTTCTCAACAAGATGATGTTTTCTCTGGCACCTCCTTTCCTTGATTTTCTTCCCTTAAATACTTTTCCCATCTCCCAACATTAGAACGAGTATTCTTTCTCTACATGGCAGGTAAAAAATCTTTGGCTTAAAACTAAATTACCCGCAAAAAAGCGGGACAATTGTCAGGATCAGTATTTTTTTTGATTTCTGTTATTAGACGCCCTTCAAGATATACAAACAATTTTGTTAGTGTCAACAGAAACCGAATGTTGATTCGGTCTCGGCAAGCCACAAGCAGAATTAAGGGATTGAAATGACTGAACTTTTAGATTTAAAAAAATTGTCCGATTCAAATATTTTTTAACGGAGAGACGCAGAGAGAATGGAGAGGCGCAGAGATAGAATTCTTATTGAGAGGAAAGGCCCGCATTCTTAATGAGATAGACGAGGCTTGCGGGATCGGGTCGAGGGGAGATTATGCGCGCACGGCACGCAGGGCGTGGTCGAGAATGGGGGAGATCAGGGTGTCGAGGGGTTCGATAATGACCCCCTGGTAGTTGAGTTCAATGGTGCGCAGAATGGCGCCGATGAATGAAGCGGCGGCAACAAAGGGATGGTCGGATCGCAGGGTGCCGTCGGCAACGCCGTTGCGGATGGTTTCCTGCACCCAGCGGAAAGGAGCGGAAGAACAGATGGGCGGACAGGAGCTGAGAAATTCGCCGTGATTGAGAAACAGCATGTAGCGCATCATTTCCGGGTCACTCTGGGCCACATCCACCAGCAGCTTCCCGAAAGCGCGCAATTGTGACAGGACATCGGCCTGCCCTGTGAGACGTTGTTCGAGCATCTCCTGAAATTCGGAGAGCGTCTCGTCATAGATCCTGCGCGCCAGTTGCTCCTTGTTGCCGAAGTGATGGTAGATCGCTCCGGTACTGACACGGGACTCCCGAACAATCATGGGGATGGAAACCGAATGGTAACCGTGTTCAACGAAAAGGCGGCGTGCAGTGGTGAGCACTGCCCGGACCTTTTCCTGGGGATCAATTTTGCGCAGTCTCTGGGCTTCCATTCACTTATAACCTGGGGGCATCCCACACAGAATCAATGCGGGTTTCAGTCGGACAACAAAAGCTTATTTTTCTCCCTTCTCCAGAATTGCCATTCTATAATCTCCCCTCGACCCACCTTTGTCAACCATCTATATGATTTTTTATTATTCACCTCAAATCAGCGCGCCAGAAATTTCATCACACGCTCGACCACCTGGTTAGAGGCATTGACGCAATCGTTGAGGCCTACCCCGTAGAAGGCATTTCCGGTCAGGAACAGCCCCGGATAGTGCTGAAGCCGGTCATTGATGGCGGCAAGGCGCCGGGAATGACCAACGGTGTACTGAGGAATAGCGCGGGGGTGGCGGAAGATCCGTACAAAATCCGGATCGGCCGTAATCCCCATGGAAGCTTTGAGATCGGCCTGGGTGCGCTGCTGCACCGCGCGGTCGGAGAGATTGATGGCGGTCGGGTTGGTGGCGCCCCCCATCATGGAGCGCAGCAGCACCTTGCCTTCCGGGGCGCGATGCGGGAAGATGCTGGAATCCCACAGGGTTCCAAGGGTGGAGCAGCCCTCACGCCGGGGGATCAGGTAGCCGAAGCCGTTCAGATCGTGGCTGATCTTTTCGCGCTCATAACCGAAGCAGATGACATTCATGGGCGCATAGGGAATATCCCGCAGCAGATCGGGGATTTCGTCATCCAGGGAATCGACCATCTGCGACAGGGCATGGGCAGGGACTGCGCCAACGACGATTTCCGCCTCGACGGTCTTACCGTTCTCCAGCTTCAGGTCATACCCATCCTGCTTGCGGTCGATGCGCGTCACCGCTGCGTCGCACTCGACCTTGCCGGTAAATGCGGCGGCCACTGAATCGGTCAGTTCCTGAATGCCCCCGGAAAAGGAGGTCAACACGCCCCCGGGGCCTGCGGCGCTGGCCACTTCTTTGCCCTGCTTGCGCTGCTCCTTCTTCTCTTTGGCGAGCTTGATCATCGCTTTGAGCAGTCCGCCATACTCCTGCTCCAACTGGTGGATGCGGGGGAAGCAGCTCTTGAGACTCATGGTTTCAGGGTCGCCGGCAAAAATGCCGGAAACCATGGGCGCAATCAGTTTATTGAGCGCTTCGCGGCCGAGGCGGCGCCGTCCGAAATCAGCGAGGGTTTCATCCTCATCGTCCCGTTTGGGGGGGATGACCATTTCACAGGCCAGGCGCAGCTTGCCGGGCCAGGAGATGAGCTTGGACTTGAGAAACATCGGACCGTTTTCCGGCAGCTGGTTCAGAATCCCGTCGCTGTAAATGAAGCGCTTACGTGCGTTGTCGTTGGAGCGCAGCAGTTTATCCCTTGCGCCGATCCTGTCGCACAGCTCCAGTGTCCAGGGCTTGCTGTCGAGAAATCCATTCGGGCCCCACTCGCACAGGAAGCCTTCATCCTTGATGCTGTGAATCTTGCCGCCGGTGCGCGATTTTTTCTCCAGCACGGTGATTTCAAGGTCGATCTCGGCTTCAGCAGCGGCCTGCTGCAGGAGGTAAGCGGTGGACAGACCGGAAATTCCAGCTCCAAGAACAGCAACACGGGTCATCAGACGGCTCCTTGATTAGACAACGGACAACGGACAACGGACAACGGACAACGGACAACGGACAACGGACAACGGACAACGGACAACGGACAACGGACAACGGACAACGGACAACGAATCTTAACCGAGTGAAATTCACGGGTCAAGGTATACCCCATATGTGACAAACCTTTTGCGCTGCGACCTTGACGCTGCCCCACGCGGTATTTATATTTTCAACACAATACTTATCCCGGAGATTCAATATTATGGCGAAAGACTATTACGGCGTGCTCGGCCTGAGCAAAGACGCCTCGACGGATCAGATCAAGAAGGCCTACCGCAAGCTGGCCCTGAAATATCACCCGGACAAGAATCCGGGCGACAAGAAAGCGGAGGACCGCTTCAAGGAGATCACCGAAGCCTATGCCGTTCTGAGCGACCCGGAGAAGAAGAAGCAGTACGATCAGTTCGGCGAGAGCGACTTCCACCAGCGCTACAGCAAGGAAGACATCTTTCGCGGCTTCGATGTGGGGGATATTTTCCGCGAGTTCGGCTTCGGCACCGAGGACATCTTCAGTCACCTGTTCGGTGGCGGTGGCGCCCACCCCCGCGGTGCGACCTACGGCGGCACGCCTCATGGAAGAAGAATCAAGGGGCAGGATTATACCCTGCGCATGACCCTGCCGCTGCGCGAAGCGGTTCAAGGGGGAGAGCGGCAGGTCACCTATCGCCACGACGGGCAGCAGCAGTCGTTGAAGGTGCGCGTCCCGCCGGGCGTTGAAACGGGGTCGCGCCTCAGGGTGCCGGGCAAAGGCGGACCGGCCCCGGCAGGCGGGCAGGCGGGAGACCTGTTTCTGGAGATCGAGGTGGCCCCTGATCCTGTTTTCTCAAGGGAGGGGAATAATCTGCTGGTGCAGGTCGAGGTGCCCTTCAGCGGTGCCTGCCTCGGCACCACCATCGAGGTGCCCACTCTGCAGGGAACGAAGAAAGTCAAGGTGCCCGCCGGCATGAAATCCGGCGGCAGAATCCGCCTCAAGGGCTACGGCGTCCCGGCCCACAAGAAAAGGCCGCAGGGCGATCTGTATGCAGTGGTTGGGATCAAGGTACCGAAAACCCTGACGGACAAGCAGAAGAGCCTGTTGGAGAAACTGCGTAAAGAAGGGTTGTAGGGGCGACCCGGTGGGTCGCCCAGGGCGAGGCAGCGCCGCGCCCCTACGGTGAATTACGGCTTACGCATCATACTCCCGGCAGTACATCATGCCGAGAATGCCGCGGCTTTCGAGGCAGCGCGGGCAGACTTCGCCCGCGTCATTCCATTCCTGCGTCGCCATGAAAGCCCCTGCCTGAACCGCCGGGTCGTCCGTGGGGGCGTCAGGATCAAACTCTTTGCCACAGACCTTGCAGACCTTGCATTCTTTCATCGCCACTGCTCCAAGTCCTTTCGCACCAGATCCGCCATTGCCTCGATAAAATCCGGGTGATCGTTCAATGAGGGGGTGCGCTCGAAATATTCGATCCCTTTATTGCGGGCATGCTCCCGGTACTCGATGTCGATCTCGTGCAGGGTCTCGATGTGGTCCGACACAAAGGAGATCGGCACCATCAACACCGCGGGGCGCCCCTCCTCGGCCAGTTGGTCGAGGACATCGACCGTATCGGGCTCCATCCATTTGACCGGACCGCTGCGACTCTGAAAGCCCAGCCGCCAGGATCTGTTGCCAACCCTTTTCATCACGCCCCGGGTGGTATCGAGAACGTGTTCAAGATAGGGGTCGCCGCGGTCGATGAATTTCTGCGGCAGAGCATGAGCACTGAACACAATCTGCACGCGTGAGCGCAACTCTTCGGGAAACTTTTCCAGCCCTTCGCGCACCCGCGCCGCCAGGGCGTCGAGGTAGCCAGGCCAGTCATACCATTGCTCGATCACCCGGTAGCGCAGTTCGGGAGACACCCGCGCGGCATTCCGTTTGAAGTCCTTGACGCTGCTGCCGGTGGTGGCGCCGGTGTAATGAGGGTACATGGACACAACCATGGCCTGGGTGATGCCGTCGGCCTTCATCTGTTCAAGAACCTCCTCGGCGCGCGGCGACCAGTAACGCATGATCACATAGGGGCGAACCTCCTCCCCGAGAGCGGCAGCGATCCCCTCGGCCTGCGTCCGGGTCCAAGCGAGCAGCGGAGACTTACCGCCGATGGCCCGATAGTTTTCCACCACTGAACGCGCTCTCTTGCGGCTGATCAGCCGCGCCAGCGGCTTCTGAAGCAGGCCACCCAGCGGGAGTTGAATCAGATCCCGGTCGCAGAACAGATTGTAGAGAAACGGCTCGACCGCTTCCAGCGAATCGGGCCCGCCCATGTTCAGCAGGACGAGGCCGATGGGACTTCGAGGGGTTTCGTCTTTCATGACGGGTTCTTATCCTTTGGCGCTGAGCCGGTGTACGCACTCAACCATGAATTTGGCGTGCTCGGGAGGCACTGTCGGCAGAATGCCGTGGCCCAGGTTGAAGATATGGCCGGGGCGATCGCCGTTCTCGTCGAGAATCCGCTTGACTTCCTGCTCGATATATTCCGGCTGAGCGTAAAGCACAGTGGGATCGAGATTGCCCTGGACGGCGACCTCGGTTCCCAGCAGGGTGCGCGCCTTGTTGAGGGAGATGTGCCAATCGAGACCGATGACATCGGAGCCGGCCCGCTTGACCAACTCCAGCATGGTCCCGGCGCCCTTGACGAAATGGATGACCGGCACGCCCTGGCGGTTCAGCCCATCGATCAGGCGGGTGGTGTAAGGCAGAATGTAGCGCTCGTAATCCACCGGCGACAGGATGCCGCCCCAGGTGTCGAAAATCTGGATCGCCTGGGCTCCGGCCTCGATCTGGGCGTTGAGATAGAGACGGTCCATCTCGGTAACCTTGTCCATCAGGGCGGCGTACATCTGCGGCTCGGCGTACATCATGCGCTTGATCTGGGCGAAATCCTTGCTGCCCTTGCCTTCGACCATATAGCAGGCCAGCGTAAAGGGCGCGCCGCCAAAACCGATCAACGGCACCCGGCCTTCAAACTCGCGGCGCAGAATACGGATCGTCTCCAGCACATAAGGAACATCCTCTTCCATCTCGGGGATGCGCAGCGCGTCGATGTCGGCCTGGGTCCGCACCGGGTTTTCGAAAACCGGGCCGGGCGCGAAATCGAGCTTAAGGCCCATGGGTTCAACCGGCGTGAGGATATCGGAAAACAGGATGGCGGCGTCGGCACCGAGATAATCGATGGGCTGGATGGTGACCTCGGCAGCCAGCTCAGGCGTTTTGCACAGTTCGAGAAAGCTGACGTTGCGGCGCACCTCCATGTACTGGGGCAGATAGCGGCCGGCCTGGCGCATCAGCCAAACGGGGGTCATGTCGACGGGCTGGCCCCAGCAGGCCTTGATGAAACGGTAATCGGACATTGGGTATTGCCTCCTATAAAATAATCGTAACTGTTCAGCATGGGGTCGTAACTCCCATGACAAGGGTCACTTTTCGCCATCCCTGGCCGTTTGATTGGCGCCCTCCCTGGCGCCAAACACCCTTGTCATGGGAGTTACGACCCCGCGAAATGTGAATAAATACAAAACATCATCATTTGCAGGGACGTGCCTCGGGTGCTCTCGGTGTTGGCACCCTCCTTCTACGATTTGGACGCCAATTCAGCCGATTCTCTCTCCATGCGCTTGCGCGTACGGGGCGGGATGTAGCTGCAGAACGGTTCCTCCTGCAGATAGTCGCCATAAACCGCATCGGCCCGTGCGCGGCAGCCGCCGCAGACATTGACGAATTCGCACTCGCCGCACTTGCCCTTGAAGAGGCTGGCGTCACGCAGCTCGTTGAACACCCGGCTGTTGAACCAGAGGTCCTTGAAAGGCACCTGCTTGACATTGCCGACGGAGGAGTGGAAATAGGAGCAGGGCTTGAGATTGCCGAAACAATCGATCAGGCAGATGGTCTGAGCCGCGATGCAGCCTTTGCCCCCGCCGGTGGAAAATGTCAGGGAGCGGCGCTGGAAGTCGACGCCTTCGGCCTTGGCCATCTGCGGTACAATGCGATAGTAATGCGGCGCGCAGGTGGGGCGCATGAGAATGTCATCCTCCTGCCTCTCCTGCTTGTAATGCCATTCGAGGATTTCTTCGTAGTCTTCTTTCGAGATCAGCTCCGACATGATATCTTCACCGCGGCCGGTCGGCACGATCATGAACATATACCATGCGGTTGCACCAAGACTTTTCGCCAGTTTGAACGTGTCGCCGATATCGTGCTGGTTGCGCTTGGTGAACGAGGAGTTGATCAGGAATTTGATGCCGTTGCGCTTCATGATCTCGGCGGCACGCACCACGCCTTCGAAAGCACCGGGGCAATTGCGGAAATTGTCGTGAATCTCTGCGGTTGAGCCATCCAGTGAAAGGGATACCATCTTGATGTCGGCCGCCTTCATGCGGGCGCAGACCTCATCGGTGATGAGGGTGCCATTGGTCGCCATGCACATGCGCAGCCCCTTGCGGGTGCCGTATTCGGCGATATCCCAGATATCCTCGCGCAGCAGCGGCTCGCCGCCGGAGAGCACCAAGACCGGTGTGGAGACTTCACAGATATCATCGATCAGCTTGAAAGCTTCTTCAGTGGTAAAATCGCCTTCGGCCGCATCCATGTCCGATGAGCAGCGGCAATGTACACAGTTGAGGTTGCAACGCTGGGTCGTTTCCCAAGCAATCCACTTGGGGATGAACTTCTGATCCGATTTTTCAGCGGCCATGCTTTCTCCTTCTGCCGGTGGGAACAAGCGCTAAATCCATATAAACGCGCATCTTAACCCAGCCCAGCTCTTTATGGCAACAATGAAAGGGATCTCAGGTTGCCGGGCGCCCCCTGGGGCCTCAAATAAAAAGGCGAACCCCCGGAGAGGTCCGCCCTGTTTTGGCTGGATGGTGTCGATTCAGGATGAGGTCAGTGTTCACCGACACCGACGTTATCGCGGCGTCAACCGTTGGCCGCCTGGCTGACGGGCAGCCCGTCGGCCAGATCGAAAAGCTCGTCGAAAATGGCCTGTACCGTTGTGATGCGGTCGGCCTTCCAGGCATTGGTGCCGCAGAAGACCAGCCCGGTGTCCACATCGCCGCGCTGAGCCCGGTCCAGAGCGTGGACGATGCAGAAGCGCTCGCGCCCTTCCTTATAGGAACATTTTTTCAGGCATGCGGATGGGCAGTAGAGATCGACCCCCAGGTCACGTTCACGGACCTGTTCGACATTCTTTTTAATGGCGCGGCCCGGCAAACCGGCGGGGCTCATGATCAAGCCGATATCTTCCTGACGACAATCGAGGTAGGCCTTCTTGAAGGCAGGCTCCGCGTCGCACTCCTCGGTGCAGACGAAACGGCTGGCCATCTGCACGCCGTCTGCCCCTTCGCGCAGCGCATGCTCGACATCCTGGCGATCCCAGATGCCGCCGGCGGCGATGATCGGGATATCCAGGCCATGTTCGTCACGGAAATAGGCTTTGACGGCGCGCACTGTCGCATATTGATCGTAGGCCCCGAAACCGATATTTTCGATTTTTTCGCCGAGGTGCCCGCCGGCGGTATCAGGGTCTTCAACCACGACCGCGTCAGGCAGGCGGTTGAAGCTTTTTTTCCATTTGCGGGCAATCAGCTGGGCAGCTTTGAGCGAGGAAACAATGGGAACCAGCGCGACGTCCGGGAAATCCGCGGTAAGTCCCGGCAGGCTCAAGGGCAGTCCCGCGCCGCTGACGATAAGCTTGGCGCCCGCTTCGCAGGAGATGCGCACCTGGTCATCATAATCGGAGACGGCCACCATGCAGTTGGTGCCAATCACGCCGTCAGGCGCAATTTCATAGGCGAGACGGATTTCGTCGCGCAACGCCTGCTCGTTGGCAGGGAAGTAATTCTTGCCGCTGTAGTGCGGGCTGTTAAGGCCGATCCCGGCAGTGGCGACAATGCCGACACCTCCGCAAAGAGCGACATGCCCGGCGAGACGCCCGCCGGATACCCGGACTCCCATGCCGCCTTGCAGCAGGGGAAAGGGAACACGGTGTTTGCCGATGGTCAGGCTTTTGTTCATTGCGAATCCTCGCAGATAAGAGTTAAGATATAATTTCTAACAGCTTAGCAGAAGTATTCGCTTAAAAATGTAATAGTTTCGTAAAACATTCGCGCCATGAGAAAGCCTTTGAAACTTTTCGGCAGAATTATCAATCCACTGATCGCCCTGATCGGCATTCAGCTCGCCTGGGTGCTGGTCGTCCTGGTCTGGATCCGCTGGTTTCTCGGCAACCAGCAGACCCTGCGCGCCGTCGCGGAGAGATACAGTCCGGAATTCCTCGACAACAACCTTAACTGGTTTCTGCTGGCGGAAGGGCTCCTTCTGCTGATCCTGATTCTGGTGGGCGTCTATGTCATCTTCCTGTACTGGCGGCGGCAGGTGGCGCTTTACCGGGAGCAGAAAAAATTCATCTCCCAGGTGACCCACGAACTCAAATCCCCCCTGGCCTCCCTGCAACTGCACCTGGAAACCATCAAGCGGCGAAAGCCCTCGCCGGAAAAGCTTGACGAGTTCGTCGACACCATGCTGTCAGACACCCAGCGCCTGCATGGGTTGATCAACAACATGCTGACCGCCAACCGCCTGGAGCTTAAAGGCCCTCGGTTGATTCTCAAAAAAGGCAACCTTTCGCACTTTGTGCAGCACTACTTTAAAGAGAACGGCAAAAAACTGCCGGATGGCACTGAACTGGAAACGGATATCGAGCCGAATCTGTACAGCCGGTTTGAAGCCGAGTCCCTGGGAATCGTCCTCCGCAACATTCTCGAAAATGCGGTCGTCTACAGTGACGGGCCGGCGCGCATCCGGGTCTCCCTCAGCGCAGACGACCATCGATGCCATCTTGTTGTGACGGACCAGGGGCGCGGCCTCAACGAGGTGGAGCGCAAGAAAGTTTTCCGCATGTTCTACCGCGCCGAGCGGGGCAATGAACGCATCCCCGGCACGGGACTGGGACTGTTCATCTCCCGCGCCATCGTTGCCCGCCACCGGGGAAAGATCCGAATCGAGAGCGCCGGCCCCGGGCAGGGGTGCAGCGTTCACATCACCCTTCCCCGCGTCACGGAGTCCTGATGAATTCAAACGCCGCACCTCGCCGCATCCTGATCGTGGAAGATGAGGTTCATATCGCCGGGGGATTGATTTTCAACCTCGAGCAGGAAGGCTACGCGGTGCATCATGTCGAGAACGGAAGGGACGCCTTCGATCTGCTGGATCAGGAGCATTTTGACCTGCTGGTTCTCGATCTGATGCTGCCGGACATCTCCGGGCTGGAGATCTGCCGCCATGTGCGCGATTATTTTCCCGACATTCTGATCCTGATGCTGACCGCGCTCGGAACGGATGAAGACCGGATTGCCGGGCTTGCCCAGGGCGCAGACGACTACCTTCCCAAACCCTTCAACCTCGACGAGTTTCTGCTGCGGGTCAAAGCACTGCTGAGACGCGCCCCTGCAGCGGCGGCAAAACCGTCACCCCGCTTCTATCGATTCGGCGATAACAGCGTTGACCTGGAGCAGGGCCTTGCCCACACGCCCCGCGGCGATTTCGACCTGACGGATCTGGAAATAAAGATGCTCAAGGTGCTGATCAAAAAAGCGGGACAGGTTGTTTCCCGGGCCGAATTGCTGCAGGAGGTGTGGGGGGTGACTCCGGACACGGAAACCCGGACATTGGACAATTTCGTGGTGCGGCTGCGTAAATACTTTGAAAAAAACCCCGCCCGGCCGGTTCATATTCAAACCGTACGCGGGCGGGGTTATCGTTTCGTAAGAAAGCAGGGATAACTGCTTATCCCAGGGTTGCCTTGCGAAATTCCTCGATTCCCATCTCTTCGACCAGTTTGCCGAGGCGGCAGCGGCGATCCTTTTGCTTGAACCACTGCACCAGGTTATCGACAATGGCGAGGGCGTCCTCGTTGGTCGGCACATGCTCGACCAGTTTCTGCGACACCCGGGGCTGGGCACCGCCATTGCCACCGACCATAACGTTCCACCCCTTGGGGGTGCCGATCAGGGCAACATCCTTGATGCACCCTTCAGCGCAATCGTTGATGCACCCGGAAACGCCCATTTTGAATTTCCAGGGCAGTTCCAGACCGTGGTATTTTTCGTCCATCTCCAGCCCAACCGCAACGGAATCCTGCTGGCCGCGCTTGCAGAAGGTGGTGCCGGGGCAGATTTTCACCGAACGCACACAGAGACCGATGGCGGCGCCGGGCTTCTCGCCGAGATCCTCCCACATGGCATCGATATGCTTCTCGTCGAAACCGACGATGGCGATGCGCTGAGCGCTGGTGATCTTGAGGGCCTGGGCCTGATACTTCTCCGCAACATCGGCGATTTTACGCAACTGATCGGAATTGGTGATGCCGCCGGGAATATGGGGAGCAACAGCATAAGTCTGCTTATCGCGCTGAATAATCGCGCCTTTTTCCAGAATATCCTTCTTCATGAACAAATCTCCTTGCGTGGGTATTTAAACCGGGCTCAATGCAGACAATGCAGACAAAAGGGATTGGTCTTTATCAGAAAGGGAATTATTGAGAATCGCCGGAGAATTGTCAACCTTGATGCTTTTTTTTGCAGTGCCATCCGCCTTAAGTGGTTCTGCCCAGCAGCGATTCCACCGCCTCGAGCAACTCATGCAGTCTGAACGGCTTGGGCAGGTAGGCATCAACCCCCGCTTCGCGGGCCCTGTCCCGCTCTGATTTTTCGTCCTTGGCGGTGAGCATAAGAACAGGGCAGTCGCAGCAAAGGTCGCGCAGGGCGTCAATGGTCGCATATCCGTCCATCCCGCCGGGCATCATCACGTCCATGATGACCAGATCGGGAGCATCGGCGCGAACCTGCTCCACCGCCTGCTCGCCGCTGTCGGCCTGAATCACCTCGACACCAGTGTCGACGAGGGTTATCTCGATCAGCCGACGCACGCTTACCTGATCGTCAACCACCAGAACCTTCTTCACACAATCCTCATTTAAAGTAGTTTTCTTGTATTTTTCAAATACTTATACCACGAACGGAGGAATTATCCAGATTCACCCGAAAAAAACCTCAAACCGCAGAAATATAGTTTTCCGGTTGCATGCGCCACTGGATCCCCTATAATCAACAACAGCGTTTTATCTGAAATTTAAACGACAAGTGCGCAGGTGCCGCCTGCTGCAAGGAGGATTGCATGAAAGCAGTATTGCTCGACGGCTTTGGAGGAATCGATGTTTTAAAGGTAGGGGAGACGGACAAGCCCACGCCCAAAGAGGGGGAGGTGCTGGTTAAAGTTGTGGCGACGTCCATCAACCGCCCCGACCTGGTTCAGCGCGAAGGAAAATATCCGCCGCCTCCGGGAGACTCGGAGATTCTGGGCCTTGAAGTCTCAGGGGTCATCGAAGAAGTCGGTCCCGGCGTCAGCGGGTGGGAAAAAGGCGAGCGGGTCATGTCGCTGGTCGGCGGCGGCGGCTATGCGGAATATGCCGTGGCCTATGCCGATCACCTGATGCGTATCCCTGACAGCATGAGCTTCGAGGAAGCCGCCTGCGTGTGCGAGTCCTACATCACGGCCTTTCTCAACGTCTTTATGATCGGCGAGTTCCAGGACAGCCAGACCGCCATCCTGCATGGCGGCGGCGGCGGCGTGAACACGGCCGGCATTCAGCTGAGCAAGGCTCTGACCCCCAACAGCAAGCTGGTCGTCACCGCCCACCCGAGCAAAATGGAGCGGGTCAAGGAGCTGGGGGCCGACCTCGTCATCGATTACACTCAGACCCCTGACTTCAGCGACATGATCAAGGAGTTTACCCAGAAAAAAGGGGTCAACCTGATCCTTGACCATGTCGGCGCAAAATACCTGGAGCCCAACATGAAATCGCTGGGCTACACCGGCCGCCTGGTCGTCATCGGCGTCATCAGCGGTATCAAGGCCGAACTCAACCTGGCCCTGATGATGGTCAAGCGCCAGCAGATCATCGGTTCGGTGCTGCGCTCGCGTCCGGTCTCCGAAAAAGGCGAGATTATTGCCGAATTCGCCCGACGCGCCCTGCCCCGCTTTGCCGATCGCTCTATCGTGCCTATTATCGAGAAGGTCTTCCCCCTCGACCAGGTCGCCGAGGCGCACCGCATGATGGATGAGGACAAGCACTTCGGCAAGATCGTGCTCAAGATCGCCGATGCCTGACCGCAATATGACAGGCAAACAGTGAGAATGATGAAAAGGGTGGAGCTGCGGCTTCGCCCTTTTTTGGGCTTTGGGCTTTGGGGAAGGAAGCGCTATGAAGGGAGAGCGGGACAATGTTATTCTGATCGGCATGCCCGGCGCGGGCAAAAGTACCGTCGGGGTGGTTCTGGCCAAGCGCCTTGGCTTCGATTTCATTGATACCGATCTGCTCATTCAGCGCCGTACCGGCAGGCACTTGCAGGAGATCATTGCCAACGAAGGGCTTGAAAGCTTCAAAAAACACGAGGAGCAGGTTCTGCTCACCTTGTGCACGCACGAAAGCGTGATCTCCACCGGCGGGTCTGCGGTCTACAGCCAAAAAGGGATGACGGCTCTGAAAGACCGGGGCACCGTCGTTTTCCTTGATGTCCCGCTGGCGAACCTACAGCAGAGGATCAGCGACATGGACAGTCGCGGGCTGGTGATCGATCCCGGGGAGACGCTTGCAGACCTGTATCGTCAACGCCGGCCGCTCTACCTGCGCTATGCCGACCTGCGCATCAACACGGAAGGTCTCAACGTAGAGGAGACTGCGACGCGCATTGCAGAGCATTGGGCTGCCCTCCAAAGCTGATCTCCTCCCCCCAGCGGGGGGAGGTCGGGAGGGGGGAGCTGTTGAAAGAAGAGAAAGCCCGAGCTGCGGCCCTGACAGCCCCCACCCTAACCCTCCCCCGTTGGAGGGGACTGTTTTTCAGGCTCCCGGGGGAGCAGTAGCCACAGGGCGCCCTGCTGTTTCATGCGCCCGGCGTAGGATCCGGCCTCCTCTCCTACTCCCCAGTAAAAGTCGCCGCGCACCGCACCCTTGATGGCGCCGCCGGTATCCTGCGCGCCCATCAGGCGCTGCAGAGGACGCTCTTCACCAGGCCAGCGCGTATCGAGGAATACCGGCGCGCCCAGCGGCACGTAACGCGGATCGACAGCCAGGCTGTAGCCGGGCGTCAAAGGCAGCCCCATGGCTCCCGGCGGATTGCCGTCGGCAGTGTCCAACTCCCTGAAGAAGATATAACTGGGGTTTTCATCGAGAAGATCGCGTGTTTTGTCAGGGTTATCTCGCGCCCAGGCGCGGATGTTCTGCATCGACATCTGGTGCCGGGTCATCTCCCCGCGATCAAGAAGCAGCTTGCCGATAGAGCGGTAGGGGTGGCCATTCTGATCGGCATAATTCACCATGGCCGCCGAGCCGTCTTCGAACTGGATTCGTCCCGACCCCTGGATATGAAGAAAAAACAGTTCCACCGGGTCGTCAACCCACAACAGCTCATTGCCCTGCAACGGCTGTTCTTCGCCGTCGATTTTGCCGCGGGTCAGATAAGGCACCACCCGGCGCCCCTCGAGACGCCCGCGCAGGCGATAATCGCCCAGCGCGGGATAAACCTCGCGCAGATCGATCACCAGCAGATCGTCGGGTACCCCGTAAAGGGGCCAGGAAAACCGTTCGGACGGCTCGCGGCTGCCATTGAGATTGGGGACATAGTAACCGGTAATCAGGCCGCTCGACTCCCCATCGGGGGTCTGCAGCCGATAAGGGGTAAAATATTCGTGGAAAAACCGCAGAACCTCGGTGCGGTTTTCGCTATCGACCCATTTGGCGGATTCACAGACATCGCGCCAGCCGTCACGCCGCGCAAGAGAACGACAGCTTTTCATAAAAACGTCAAACCCTGGGCGGGGATCGCTTTCAGCCCACCCGCTGATGCGATCGTATGTCGTCGCAACCCGCGGCCCCTTTTCAGCAACCGGTTTTTCAGTCACCGGAGCCAGGCATCCGGCGAGAACAAGAACACAAAAGGCCGAGAAAAAACGCAGAATCCTCATTGAACAACTCTCCACTTTCAGAAAACGGATGAATCGAGGCACAGCTTGTGCCGACGGGGTTGCCATTGTATCATCTTCGTGGTTTCAGAATACAAAAATTGACCCAACAAGAAGCAGGCACACGCCATTTTTTACTTTTGAACCATGACCGCCCTCGCAAGGGGATTTGACATGACCGACGCGGAAAAAATACCCACCGGCCTGCCACGACTCGACACGGTCCTTGACGGGCTGCGCCTGGGCGACAACGTGGTGTGGAGCGTAGACCACATCGAAGATTATCAGCGCTTCGTCACGCCGTTCGCAGAGAGCGCCCTGGCTGAAAAACGCACGGTCATCTACATGAGGTTCGGCAGCCATCCCCCTCTTTTGACGGCACAGGAGGGGCTCACCATCCACGAACTCGATCCCCGGCAGGGGTTCGAAACCTTTGCGGCCCGCATTCACGCCATCATCACCGAGGCCGGGCATGGCGCCTTCTACATTTTCGATTCGCTCTCCGATCTGCTTTCCGCCTGGGCCACCGACCAGATGGTCGGCAATTTTTTCTGGGTCACCTGCCCCTACCTCTTCGAACTCGATACCGTCGCTTACTTCGCCCTGATTCGCGACCGCCATTCACTCAAAACCATCGCACGCATTCGCGACACGACGCAAGTCCTGCTCGATGTTCTGACCGCCGACGGGAAAATCCATATTCATCCTCTCAAGGTCTGGCAGCGGCACAGTCCGACCATGTTCCTGCCGCACCTGATGAAGGACGATGACGTCATCCCCCTGGCCAACAGCCATGAGGCGACCTCGCTGCTTAGCCGCTTCTCCCCCTCCAATCCCGACACGGCGCGACGTCATCTCGATCACTGGTACCGGCTCTTCCTTCAGGCTGAGAAACTGGTGGCCGACGACGACGCAGAGGATGAAAGGCGCGAGATGATCCGTCATCTGTGTCGGCACCTGATGGGGCGCGATGAGCGTATGCTGAAACTGGCGACAAAATATTTCAGCCTGGAAGATCTTCTGACGATCAAATCACGCATGATCGGCACCGGGTTCATCGGCGGCAAAACGGTCGGCATGCTGCTGGCGCGCGATATCCTTCTGAATGATCCGGACTTCGACTGGGCCGCCCACCTGGAACCTCACGACTCGTTTTTCGTGGGGTCGAATGTGTATTACTCCTACATCGTGCATAACGGCATGTGGCCCCTCTATATGCGCCAGAAAACCTCGGAGGGGTATTTTGAAGCGGCAGCCAAACTGCGCGGCAAAATGCTCGAAGGGCAGTTCCCCGATGACATCCGCGACGGCTTTCGCCAGATGCTGGAATATTTCGGCCAGTATCCGATCATTGTACGGTCGAGTTCGCTTCTCGAAGACGGCTTCGGTAATGCCTTTGCCGGCAAATACGACAGCTTCTTCTGCGTCAACCAGGGCAGCCCCGAGCAGCGGCTGACACAATTCGAAGACAACGTGCGGCGCATTTTTGCCAGCGCCATGAGTGAAGACGCCCTCACCTACCGCCGCCAGCGGGGATTGGAGAAGCTCGATGAACAGATGGCGCTGCTGGTGCAGCGGGTTTCGGGAGGCTATCGGGAAAACTGGTATTTTCCGGAACTGGCAGGCGTCGGCGTCTCCTACAACACCTTTGTGTGGGACAAGGGGATGGACCCCCGTGCCGGCATGCTGAGGCTGGTTCTCGGGCTTGGAACCCGTGCAGTGGATCGGGTGGAAGGAGATTATCCGCGCCTGGTCGCCCTCGACGCCCCCTCGAAAAGGCCGCATCACGGCGTCGAAGATGCACGCCGATTCACTCAACGCGATGTGGACGTGCTCGATATTTCACGCAATGCACCCGAAACCGTGTCTCTGCTGCGGCTGGCCAACTCCGAGAGCCGACTCCCTCTCGACCTTTTTGCCATCCGCGATGACGAAGTCACCCGCAGAATGGAAGAGCGCGGTCGCAAAGGGGAAAAAGCCTGGCTGCTGACTTTTGACGGCCTGCTGTCAAAGACCCCATTCTGCGAAACCATGCAGCGGCTGCTCAAAACCCTTGAAAAAGCCTATGATTACCCGGTGGACACCGAATTTACCGTCAATTTCACCGAAGACGGCACCCCGCGCATCAACGTGGTACAGTGCCGTCCCCTGCAGACTCGTGGCGAAAGGCAGCGGGTGGATATTCCGGAACAAGTGGACGAGGAACGACTCCTGTTCCGCAGCAAGGGCAATTTCATGGGCGGTAATATCAACCTTGAACTTTCTCAGATCATCTGGGTCGAACCCGAAGCTTACAGCCGCTTGTCCCTCTCCGACAAACACGAAGTCGCCCGCCTCATCGGACGACTCAACCGCCGCATCGGCGAACGCGAGAATGAACCAACCCTGCTGATGGGGCCGGGACGCTGGGGCACCAGCACCCCTTCCCTGGGCGTTCCCATTACTTTTTCAGAAATCAACAACATGGCCGCTTTGAGCGAAGTGGCTTTCTCCGCAGAAGGGCTGATGCCGGAATTGAGCTTCGGCTCTCACTTCTTCCAGGACCTGGTGGAAGCGGACATTTTTTACCTGGCCCTGTTCCCCGAATCTCCCCGGGTCATGTTCAACCGTGCCTGGCTTGAGCGCCAGCCCAACAACCTGGAAGGGCTGATGCCGGCCAGCAGCCGTTTCAGGAACGTGGTCAAGGTCTGTCGCCTGAAACAGGGTGGATTCCGGTTACTGGCCGACGTGGTCAGCCAGCGCCTGATCTGTACTCTGCCTGAGTAAAAGCTTCCTCTTCAAACGAAAAAATCCCGGCCGCAAAGCCGGGATTTTTTCGTTTTATCGTCGATGGAATAACTGCGGGATCACACAAGTCCCATCGCAACCATGGCCTTGGCCACCTTGACGAAACCGGCAATATTGGCACCGTTGACATAGTTGCCAGGCGTACCGTATTCCTCGGCGGTTTCATAGCACAGGTCGTGAATATTCCTCATGATTTCGTGCAGACGTTTTTCCGTGTGTTCAAAGGTCCAGGAATCACGGCAGGCATTCTGCTGCATCTCCAGCGCGCTGGTGGCAACGCCGCCGGCATTGGCCGCCTTGCTGGGCCCATAGGCGATCTTGGCGTCGAGGAAAACCCGCACGCCTTCCGGGGTGGTGGGCATGTTGGCTCCCTCGCCGACCGCGATGCAGCCGTTTTTGACCAGCATTTCGGCGTCCTTGCCGTTGATTTCGTTCTGCGTCGCGGAGGGCATGGCCACATCGCAGGGGATCGCCCAGATATTGCCATTCTCCACGTACTTGGCGTCTTTGTGATAGTTGCAGTAATCCTTGATGCGGCGACGCTCGATCTCCTTGAGCTGCTGCACCAGGTCAAGATCAATGCCTTTTTCGTGGTAAATGTAGCCGTTGGAGTCGGAGCAGGCCACGACCTTGCCGCCAAACTGGTGGATCTTCTCAGTGGTGTAAATGGCCACGTTGCCCGAGCCGGACACGACGCAGGTCTTGCCGTCGAAGGATTCGCCGCGCGCCTTGAGCATCTCCTGGACGAAGAAAACGGCACCATAGCCGGTCGCTTCGGTACGAACCAGCGAGCCACCCCAATCGAGACCCTTGCCGGTCAGCACGCCGAGTTCGTAGCGGTTGGTGATGCGCTTGTACTGGCCGTACATATAGCCGATCTCACGACCGCCGACACCGATATCGCCGGCCGGTACATCGGTATGTTCGCCGATGTGGCGATAAAGTTCGGTCATGAAACTCTGGCAGAAACGCATGATTTCATCATCGGATTTGCCCTTGGGGTCAAAGTCGGAGCCGCCTTTGCCGCCGCCGATGGGCAGGCCGGTGAGGCTGTTCTTGAAAATCTGCTCGAAACCGAGAAACTTGATGATCCCGAGATAAACCGAAGGATGAAAGCGCAGGCCGCCCTTGTAAGGGCCAAGCGCGCTGTTGAATTCGACGCGGAAACCGCGATTGATCTGCACCTGGTTTTTATCGTCCTGCCAGGGCACACGGAAGATAATCTGACGCTCCGGTTCGCAGATGCGCTCGATGATGCTGTGATGAGAGAATTCGGGATGTTTGACCAGCACCGGACCCAGGCACTCGAGCACTTCGCGCACGGCCTGATGAAATTCCGTTTCGCCGGGATTGCGTCGCAGGACTTCCTGATAAATCGGGGCTACTTTTTCATCGAGATGTACGGTCATGGTAAAAAACCTCCTGAAGTATTTTTTTTGGCAATCCGCCTGTCCCCTGGGGGGGGACGTCTTGATCTGCTCTACTTAGAATAACGGGAACCGGACTATAATAAGCAAACAGCAGGCCAAAAAAAATAATATCAGCACAAAGTTCATAAACAACTGTCACAAAACATTTTTTTAACTTATCAAAACTGAATCGAACCGCAGCTTAATTATGTATACATAAACTTTGAGTACTCATTGTACACAGACAGGAGACGTACAGAGAAAAGATTCTCGAGAGGGACGGAGGGTCGAGGCGGTTTCTAGAGCATGTCGAGGGGATCGACATCCAGAGTCAGCTTCAAGGTACGCGGCAGAGCGGAGCGCAACGCCGGTAGACGGGAAAGCAGCCGGTGAAGAGGTGCTCTTGTGACCGATTTGAGCAGGATCTGGTAGCGGGTTCTGCCGCGCAACCTGAACAACGGACAGGGTGCGGGCCCCAACACTTCGACTTCCTCCCCGGCGCAGGCCTGAAGGCTGTCACAGAACCGCTCGGCGGCTTCTGCGACCTTTTCGCCCTCAATACCGGAGATGACAAGATTGACCAGATGCCCGAAGGGAGGGTACTCCAGGGCGCGGCGATATTCGATCTCCTCCAGGTAGAACCCGTCATAGTCATGCCGGCTGGCATGCTGCAAAGCGTGGTGCGTCGGGGCATAGGTCTGGATCAGAACCCGCCCGGGTCGCTCGCCGCGTCCGGCGCGCCCCGCCACCTGGGTCAGGAGAGAAAAAGCGCGCTCGGCACTGCGGAAATCGGGGAGATTCAGAATCGCATCGGCGCCGACCACTCCGACCAATGTGACGCCCGGAAAGTCAAGCCCCTTGGCCACCATCTGAGTCCCGACCAGGATGTCGATCCGCCCCTGCTCCATATCAGACACCAGCTTCTGATGCGCCCCCTTGCGCGTCATGGTATCACGGTCCATACGGGCGATGCGTGCTTCTGGAAAGGAAGCCGTCAGTTCTTCCTCCAGGCGCTCGGTCCCCGCCCCTTCCGGCTCGATCTGCCCGCCTCCACACTCAGGGCAGACCGTCGGCGGCGCCACCGCATAGTCACAGTAGTTGCAGCGCATCAGCCGGCGGGACTGGTAGTAGGTCAGAGTAATCGCGCAATTGGGGCAATGGAAGGTTGCACCGCATTCCCGGCAGAGCAGATAAGGGGAAAACCCCCGGCGGTTAAGCAGCAGCAGGGATTGATCGCCCACCTGCAGGTTGGACTCCAGGGCATCGAGCATCTCCTGCGACAGGCTTCCTTCCATTGAACGACCTGCGAGGTCAACAAGCTCAACTTCGGGCAGGGGGCGGCCAAGCACACGATGATGAAGACGGAGGTATTGAAGAAACCCTTCGCGACTTCGGTGATAAGAGACCAGAGAGGGGGTCGCACTGCCGAGAATCACCACCGCTTTTTCCCTCTGGCCGCGCATCAGAGCCAGATCCCGCGCGTTGTAGCGGAAGCCTTCGGCCTGTTTGTAACTGGCTTCGTGCTCTTCATCGACAACGATCACACCCAACCGGTCCAGCGGTGCAAAAACCGCGGAACGAGCGCCGATGACAATATGGACCTCTCCGCGGGCGATGGCGCGCCAGGCATCATAGCGTTCCCCCTCGGACAAACCTGAATGCAGCACGGCGATGGAGTGCTCGCCCGATTTGAAACGCGCCCGGAAGCGCGCCACGAGCTGGGGAGTCTGCGCGATTTCAGGCACCAGAACCAGCGCCTGGCGTCCGGCTTCAAGAGCTGCGGCAATCACCTTGAGGTAAACTTCCGTTTTGCCGCTACCGGTGACGCCGTGCAGCAGGAATCCGGCGAATTCCTCCGCCGCCAGTGCCTGCTGCAATGCGGCCAGAGCCTGACCCTGATCTTCCGTCGCGGAGGGGCGCAGGTCGGCATCGACCGGCAGGTCGAAGAAGGGATCGCGGCGGCGTTCCACTTCCTCTTCCCCGACCAGGCCCAATTCAACCAGGCGCTTGAGCACAGGGGTCGGAGACGGGAAGACCGCGCCGATCTCCGAACCGAAAGCTTCTTTGCGCTCCCGCAGCCAGGAGAGAATCTCCTGCTGGCGCGCCCCCTTCGGCTGGTCGGCGGCATCGAGGGCATGATATTTCTTTTCGTGCACAACGCCGACCCTCTGCACCTTGCCCGTTATTCCTGCGGGCAAGGCGGTGCGCAGGACCTCTCCCGGCGGATGATGATAATAGGCCGCGGCGCGTTGATAGAAGGCGGCCAGGTGCGGCGGGAAAAAAGGAGAATCCTCCGGGACCTCGGCAATCGGCTTGAGCCCTTCCCTCTCTTCGGTTGACACACCGAGCACAAATCCCCACACCATGCGCCGCCCCAGCGGAACCTTGACCCGGGTTCCGATGTGCACGAACGAGCTGAGCGAAGCAGGGATGGCATAGTCGAGCAGCTTGTCAATGGGTGCCGTCACTGCGACCGAAGCCGTTTTATGATCGGATGAACCGGGGAAAAAATCCATAAATCAGAGCATTTCCTGCGGCCGGGCAAAGGCATCGCGGGTGGCTTTTACGACCACGCCCGAGAGCGCCAGCAGGCCGATGAGATTGGGAATCGCCATGGCACCGTTCATGGTGTCGGAGAAATCCCAGACAAAGGCGACTTTCTGAAACGCCCCAAAAGCGATCGCCAGGCAGAAAACCCAACGGTATGGCGTGCGGGCTTTGAGCCCAAAGATATACTCGATGCATTCCTCACCGTAATAAGCCCAGCCGATCATGGTGGAATAAGCGAAAACGGCGATGCCGATGGTGACGATCAGGCCGCCGGGCCCCGGCAGCCCCTGCTGGAAAGCCAGGTAGGTCAGTGCGCTCGAAGTCTCACCGCTGGTCCAGGCACCGGTCGAGAGAATGACCAGCGCGGTCATGGTACAGACGATGATGGTGTCGAAAAACACGCCGGTCATAGCGACCAGCCCCTGTCGCACCGGGCTGTTGGTGCGGGCGGCGGCATGCGCGATAGGAGCGCTGCCCAGCCCGGCCTCGTTGGAAAACACCCCGCGCGCCACACCGAAGCGAATCGCCGCGGAAACCGCCGCCCCGGCGAAACCGCCTGCGGCGGAAGCCGGGGCAAAGGCGTGCGTTATAATCAGCTGCAGTGCGCTAGGCACCTTGTCCATATGCATGATCAGGATGACAGCGGCGCCGCACACGTAAAAAACTCCCATGACGGGCACCAGCTTCTCGGTGACCTTGCCGATACGGCGAATCCCGCCGATAATGACCACTCCGGTCAGCATCGCCAATACCACGCCGGTCAGGACCGGCGAAATGTCCCAGGTCTGCTCCAGCGCCACCGCCACGGAATTGGACTGCACCATGCTCCCGATACCGAAAGCGGCAATGCTGCCCATCAGCGCAAAAAGCCACCCCAGCCACTTTAAACCCATCCCCTCGGCAATATAGCGCATCGGACCGCCCTGCATGGTGCCGTCGGGCAGATGGTGCCGATAGGTGACCGCCAGCACTGCTTCAGCGTATTTTGTCGCCATCCCGAAAATTGCGCAGATCCACATCCAGAAAATGGCGCCCGGCCCGCCCAGGAAAATAGCCGTCGCCACACCGGCAATATTGCCCGTGCCGATCGTCGCCGAAAGAGCGGTGGTCAGGGCTTGAAAGGGGCTGATATCCCCCTCGGCATCGCTCGGCGAACGCCGGAACACCAGCCGCAGCGCCCGCGGCAATTGAAAGAACTGTAAAAAACCCAGGCGCAGGGTTAAAAACACCCCTGTGCCCACCAACAGCGCCAACATGACGGGTCCCCACACAAAGCTGTTGATCGTCGCCATGACCTGATCCGGGTTCATGCACAACCTCCGCGATTTGTTTCTTCAATACAAAAAATCGCCCGCGAGATGAGGTCATCATGCGGGCGAAAATGATTTATTTCTGAACCTCTCGGGCCACCTGCCGCCCAAATTCCCGACAGGCGTCAAGATCCTCCTGCCCCGGTTTGAAACGGAAGGAGACCCCCTCTACAGGCAGGGAGTATTTCAACCCGCGCAGACGCTCTTCCACCAGCTTGATCGCCTCGCCGCTCCAACCGAAAGAGCCGAACACCGCACCGATCTTGCCCCCCGGCGTCACCGAAGAGAGCAGAGACAGCACGCGCCACACCGGCGGCGGCGCATCATGATTGATCGTCGCAGTCCCCACAACGAGGGCCTGGGTTCTTTCGAGTTCGTCGCGCACCATCTCATCGGTGAGATCGACGATATCGATTTCGACAACCTCCGCGCCCCCTTCCTGCAACCCCTCGCGCACTTCGGTCGCCATGCGGCGGGTATTGCCGTGGGGCGACAGAATCAACAGCAGCACACGGGGCCGGTCTCCAGCGTCAGGCAAAGCGGCCATTTCACGATAGGCTTCAATGGACTTGCGGGGGTCGCGGCGCAGCAGCGGCCCATGGGAGGGGCATACCAAGGTGATGGGCAGATCCTCGATCTTGGCCACCGCGTCCCGGATATAGGATTTGAACGGGCGCATGATGGTGTCGAAATAAAAGCGGAATTCGTAGGAAAAATCCTCCACCTGGTCATTGAAGAGGCCATCGCCGCAATAGTGAGCGCCGAATGCGTCGCAGGAAAACAGGATTTCCTGCTCCGGGAGATAGGTGAACATGGTATCGGGCCAATGCAGATTGGGAGCAAGATAGAACCGCAGAGTCTTGTCTCCCAGGCTGATTTCCTCGCCATCCTTTACGGCTTGAATGTTGAGGTTCTGCTCATAGAGCTGGCCGAGAAAATTCTGCCCGGCGCGCGTGCAGTAGATTTCAATATCCGGGTTGATTTCCAGCACTCGGCCGAGAGCACCGGAATGATCAGGCTCTGCGTGATTGACGACCAGAATGTCAACCTCCTCAAGAGGCATAATCTGACTGAGCCTCTCCAGAAATTCATCTGCAAAGGCTTCTTTAACCGTATCGATCAGAGCGGTTTTTTCTGATCCGCGAACCAGGTAGGAATTATAGGTTGTTCCGTTGCGTGTCGGGAAAAGTTCGTCAAAAATCTCCAGATCCGGATGACGGACACCGACCCAATGAACATCGGAACGAATTTCTGTAGGATCGAACATAACGCAACTCCTTGCAATTCTGAGGGGAAAGATTCACCATCGGAGAACGGATATGCCATGATCAGGCATAGGCAATGGTTGACAATTTCAGTAAACTATAAATGGCGATTCTTCGATTGACAAGTCCGGGCCTGATCCGAGGGAACACTTTTGGGAAAAACATCCTCGCCAGACACACAGACCATCCATCAGGAGCCCAGCCACCGACGCCTCTCCAGGAGAGCATTCCTGGCGCTGAACGGTGCAGGCGCGCTCACCCTGCTGAGCGCCCATGGCCTGCTGCTGGAACCGCGCTCCATTGTCACCGAAACCCTGGCGCTGCCGATGAAAAAACTGCGCACCGGGCAGGAATTGAACCTGCTCCACCTCTCCGACCTTCACATCGAGAAATTCAGTGCCTATCACCACGACGTGATCCGCAAGGTCAACACGCCACAGGCGGAGGTCATCCTGATCACCGGCGATTTTATCGGTGAGCAACGCAATCTTCCTGCGGTCAGGGAATTCCTGCAGCAGCTCAAGGCAAGCCACGGCATTTTTGCGGTGCAGGGCAATTGGGAATACTGGGGCCGGGTGGAAGGAGAAAACCTGCAGAGAGCCTTTTCAAACTGGGGAATCGAACTGCTGATCAACCAGCGTCGCGATATTCAGATTGGCGATCTGGCACTGTCCATCGCGGGCCTCGACTACCCCAGCGCAACGGATACGTTGACCGCCCTGCATCGACACATGGATCCGGCAAGACTCAATCTTCTCATGTCTCACGTCCCAGCCTTCGAACATCACAGGCTTGATGACAGAATCGACCTCATCCTGGCGGGACATACGCACGGCGGCCAGATTCGCCTGCCCCTGCTGCCCCCCTTGCACCTCCCCCGCTTTTCGGACCCGTTTGTGGAAGGGCTCTACCGTGTCGGCCCAGGAATCCCCCTCTATGTGACGCGTGGAGTCGGAACCAGCGCCGTGCCGTTGCGCCTCTTCTGCCCGCCGGAAATCACCCGCATAACACTCCACGGCCCATAAGGGCGATCCCATCATGTGCTTCCGGTCAGAGATCGTGTCCCAGGTAAGCGGCCAGACCTCGAAGCTCGCTCATAAGTGATTCAAAGGCGGGGCCATCAAGGCTCTGGGCCCCGTCGCACAGGGCCCTGGCGGGATCGGGATGCACTTCCACCATCACGCCGTGGGCTCCGGCAACCAAAGCGGCCTTGCTCATCACCGGCACCAGCGAGCGCAGCCCGGTCGCGTGGCTGGGATCCACAATAATCGGCAGATGGCTCATCTCCCGGATCAAGGGCACAACGGAAAGATCGAGAGTATTGCGCGTGGCACGTTCAAAAGTCCGGATTCCGCGCTCACACAGGACAACCCGCTCGTTGCCTTCCGCCACAATGTATTCCGCCGCGGCCAGAAACTCCTCGACCGTCGCACTCATGCCGCGCTTGAGCAGCACCGGCCTGTCGAGCCGGCCGACTTCCTTGAGCAGATCAAAATTCTGCATGTTGCGTGCCCCGATCTGCAGGACATCGGCATATTGGCACACCGCGTCGAGCTGCTCGATGCGCATCACCTCGGTAATGACCGGCAGGCCCACCTGGTCGCCGGCCTGACGCAGCATTTTCAGGCCTTTCTCTCCCAGGCCCTGAAAGGAGTGCGGCCCGGTGCGCGGCTTGAAAGCCCCCCCGCGCAGCATGGACGCCCCGGCCTTTTTGGCCATTCGAGCTGCGGCCATCATCTGGTCGACACTTTCAATGCTGCAGGGGCCTGCGATCACAACGGGCGCCATGCCATCGCCGATTCTCACATCGCCGATTTCAACAATAGTGGCACCGGGATGAAAATCGCGTGAGACCAGTTTGTAAGGCTTGCTGACATGGATGCATTCGCGCACACCGGGAAGGTTGCGAATCGCGGTATCGTCGACATAGCCCTGATTGCCGAGGACACCGATGGCGGTACGTTCACTGCCGGGAATGGGCGCGGCCTGAAGCCCCATGGTTTCAATGGTTTCCTGCACGCGGCGTACCTGCTCCGCGGAGGCATTGTGTTCCATAACAATCAGCATCTGAAAAGACCTCCGTCAACAAATGGCAATCAGAATGATCCCTTGCGGCGCCAACAGGTTACTCGCCGCAGGGAGGATTTTCAACTTTTTAAAACCTCTTCGGCTTGGCTAGCATTGCGTTCCCGCCGACTTCAGGTATGATTTTAACCGAAACTGCGCAGCGGCTTGCCGTCGCAGAATACCCCTGAAAGGAGTCTAAAACCGATGAATGTTAAAAAAACCGCTGCAGCCATCGCCTGCGCTGCCGCTCTGTCCCTTGTCGCCGCCGGTGCGATGGCTGAGGAGAATGAAGCGAAAGGCCGCGAGTTGATCAACGCTCTCGGTTGCAAAGGATGCCATCAGTTCGACGGATCCGGCGGAAAACTCGGGCCAAGCCTCGACGAAGTCGGCCAGCGCCTTGACGAAGAGGCCTTGCGCAAAGTCATCACTGATCCGAAGAGCGTCAACGCCGGCACCATGATGCCCGCCTACGACCACCTGAAAGCCGAGGAAATCGACGCACTGGTCGAATTCCTGAGCAACCAGTAACCCCCCCGGTTTTATCTGTCATCAAACAACAAGGGCGCGACATTGCTGTCGCGCCCTTGTTGTTTGTCCTTTAGTGTCCCCGAAGAAAAACCGTCAGTTTTTCCGCTTGACCGGCAGATCATGCGGATTGATATGACAGGTGAGGCAATCCGGGAACTTGCTCAGCATGTTGTCACTGTGGGGCTGAACGTGACAGGTCCTGCAGTCGGGGATCATGCCGTGCTCTGTGTGGCACAGAGAGCAATTGACCTGGCCGTGCTTGCTGGGCGTTTCTTTCCACTCGGTGTAAACCGTATCGTGGCAGGCCTGGCAGGTACGGGCGCCGGTGGTCGGAGTCAAAGCAATTTCCAACGGCTTGTGCACCGGATGGCACTCAGTACAGGACTCAAGAGCCTGTCCCTCGTAGTGGGGCCCGTGACACTCGAAGCAGGACGGCACATAGCCATGCTGGTCATGATGACAGCTTGTGCACGCGACATCCATATGGCGGCTGGGGAACTCGGCGACCTCTCTGGCCGGTCCCGTGTGGCAATCCGCACATGCCTTGGTCACTGGTGCCCCTTCAGCATAGGGCATGGAAAGGGGTGCGTGGGGGTCAACATGGCAACTGAGGCACTGCACATGTACGCTTCCATGAGGCTGACCATGGCAATCGGCACAGTTAGGCATGATTTCCGCCCAGTTCTGCTTCTGCGGATTATAGGCGTGAAAAACCTCATGGCACTCACGGCAGTCGAACTGATGGCGACCACCTTCAGTCCGCAGGCTCTCAAAATAGGTCGGATGGCACTGCCCGCACTGCTCCAGGCTCATGGGCGGGATGTCGACATCATAGGGGTTGGCCGGGTCTTTTTTGTTGGCGGTGGGAGCAGGCTCAGCTGTTGTTTCCGCCTGGGCGACCTGAACGGCGCTATCAGCCGCTTCCGGCTCGGACGCCATCTCCACTGCTTCCTGCTTCACTTCGGTTGCAGCAGGAGGTGTTTCACTTTCGACACGACCGTCATCGACGTCAGGACGGGCACAGGCGGCAACCGCCATAAAGCCCACCAACGCCAGGACAACCAATAGTGTTTGCAGAGCAAACCTTTTGACAACAGGCATGGGTCCCTCCCTTATTCGGCTTGGCCGGGCCAGTTGTTCAGATCATGCGCGGTATTGTGACATTCGCCGCAGGACGGGAACTTTTCATGAATTCCCGGTGCGTGCGGCACGCCGTGACAATCGGAACACAGCGGGACCATTTTATGCTCATCCTGATGGCAGTAAACACAGGCCAGCGTCTGGTGCTTGGTCGGTGTCGCGCTCAACTCGCTGTAAGCCGTATCGTGGCAGGCGGCGCAGAAGACCGAAGGCAGCTGGTCGTCATAGGCCACTTCGAGGGGCATGTGAGCCTGGTGGCAGGCCGAGCAATCCTGCGCCGCGATCTCCTCGGAATGGGTCTCATGACAGACCATGCATTCGGGAATGTAGCCATGGGTGTCGGCATGACAGAAATTACAGGACACTTCGGTGTGCGCGCTGGGGTTGGCCGTAAGCTGCTGCCCGATCGGGTCATGGCAGGTCAGACATTCCGCTTTAAGCTCCCCTTCAAGGGTCAATTCAAGCGGCGTATGGGGATTGGCGTGGCACTTGGCGCAATCCTCGGGTTCGTCATAATGGGGTGTTCCGGCATGGCACATGGCGCAGGCAGGGATATTGTCGGCGACCTCCGGCGGATGCCCGACATGGCAATCAAGACAGGAAACGGCGGTCTTATGCGCCATCCCCTTCTCTTCGACCTGCTGCGGCACCGCCTGATGGCACTTTACGCAGTCCGAATTCATCAGTTCCGCATCCTGGGCCGAGACCGGGCCGGCGACCAGCATCACCATTCCCAGCAGCAACGCCGCGGCTGCATAACGTCCCTTGCTAAATAAACTCCTCATCTACATTTCCTCCTGTCTCCCAACACCGTTGACATGAATTTCGTGAAACAAGGCGCCATCTGCGCCCCCGGATCCGGTTTGCTCTCTTCCTCGTTACAGAAGAACCGATTCCGCCACGAAAAAAAATGAACTCAAATGGATCCATTCCGGCCTCCCCGGAAAGAACCCATCGGAAAATGGTTACTGCAGGCACAATTCAGGCAAAAAATTATCCCAGGCCGACGGGAAAGTCAACTGTACGCTGCATACTGCATACAAGTTTGCCCTGCTGAAATCGGGCAGATCGGCAGAACAAAGGCGGCGCCGGGAAGAAATGTCCTCGGCGCCGCCTTTGCAAAACACTACTCTACCGACAGGAGTTCTACATCGAAAATGAGGGTTTCATTGGGGCCGATGGCCTGACCGGCGCCACGTTCGCCATAAGCAAGATCGGCCGGAATGTAGAGTTTATACTTGGCTCCCTCGCTCATCAGCTGCAGCGCTTCGGTCCAGCCGGCGATGACGCCGTTGACAGGGAAAGTCGCAGGCTCACCGCGCCGCAGAGAGCTGTCGAATTCCGTCCCATCGATCAATGTGCCCCGGTAGTGAACGGTCACTGTGCTCTCGGGCGTCGGAATCTTTCCGCTGCCTTTCTCAATCACTTCATACTGCAGTCCGCTCTCGGTCGTTTTAACGCCGTCCTTCTGGGCATTTTCACTGAGGAACGCCTGCCCTTCGCGCAGGTTCTCCTCAGCAGCCTTCTCACGCTGAGCCATCTGCTTTTCCATCATTTCACGCTGCAGGGTCTCCATGGCCGAGGCAATTTCGGCATCATCCAGGAGTGAAGTCCCGGCGTAGGCATCCTTGATGCCTGCCGCCAGCATGTCGATGTCGACTTCAACCCCGCCGGCCTTGAGGTCGCCTCCGAGCTGCTGCCCCAGGGCATAGGCGCCTTTCTGTTCCTGGGTCAGGGTTTCATCTTGAGCCGAAGCAACGGCCGAAAATCCGACAAAGATCAGTACGGCCAGAGATACAATCATCTTCTGCATGCATTCTTTCCTTTCACGTTCGGAGAATGGTTTCTACGTCTAATGCACTTAATGCTTCACAATGCGGCAGCTTTTAAAGTCAGCTACCTGCGACACCCTCTAATACCGTGGTGCGTCGGGCACTGTCAACCGAAGAAACCTGATGCGGGCGTCCACCAAAGTCTCAATGGCCCGCAAAAACAGGTTTGACTTCAGTTCCAGTCCGAAATACATTCAATGGCACATTAATGACACATCGAAACCAGCATTCAACCCAAAGGAGCGCACTGTCGTGAAGCTGTCTATCACCACCAAGGTCACCCTGGTCACGGTTTTTGTCCTGGTGGGCACCATGCTTCTGTTTGCCATCATCAATGTCGGCGCCCTGAAGAAAATCTTTCTGGAAGAGGCCATCAACGACGTCGACAATCTGAGCGAAACCCTGATTCGCTCGACCCACTACCAAATGCTTGAAGATGACCGCAAGCGGGTTTATCAGATGATTCAGGAGGTCGGCACGCAGCGGGGCATCGAACACATCCGCCTGATCAACAAGGATGGGGAGATCATCTTTTCGACCGAACGCGCCGAGATCGGGCAGTTTCTGGATAAAGCTACAGAAGGGTGCAACGTCTGCCACACCAAAGATACGCCCCTGACCCACGCATCATCAATGAATCGCAGTCGCCTGTTCGACGACAAGCACGGCCATGAAGTGCTGGGGATGGCCAAGGCGATCTACAACCAGGAAAGCTGCTCCACCGCAGAATGCCACTTCCACCCCCCCGACGCCAAACTGCTGGGCGTACTCGACGTGATCGTCTCCCTTGAGGGGATGCGCCTGCAAACTGCTACTTACCGCAACAACATCATCGCATTGAGCCTGATTCTGCTGCTGATTCTGGGAACCTGCATGTCGCTGCTCACCCAGAGATTCATCAGCCAGCCGCTTAACCAGATGCTGGAGCAGACCCATCGCATCGCCCGTGGGGAATGGGGGGAAGTCCAGGTGGAGAGCAAGGACGAATTCGGTGAACTGGCCCGCTCCTTCAACGAAATGACGCGCAGCCTGCGGCAGGCCCAGGAGGAATTGGCCCAATGGGGCAATCAACTTGAGGTGAAAGTGGAGGAGCGCACCCATGAAATCAAGGAGATGCAGTCGCGCCTCATCCGGTCGGAGAAAGTCGCCTCCCTGGGAGAACTGGTGGCCGGCATCGCCCACGAACTCAACAACCCCCTGACCGGCGTGCTGATGTTTTCCTCGATGATCAGCAGCGACCCGAGGCTCGACCCGGCCCTGAAACCCGATTTCGACACCATTATCCGCGAGACGCAGCGCTGCGCTGAAATCGTTAAAGGGCTGCTCGACTTCGCACGCGAAAGTGTGCCGAAAAAAGTGCCTACCTCCATCAACGACATCATGGAACAGACCCTCTCGCTGGTGGAACACCACAGCTCTTTCCACGACATCGGCATTGAAAAGACCTATGGTGAAATCCCGCAGATCGAGGCGGACCCCAATCAGATCGAGCAGGTTTTCATGAACCTGCTGATCAATGCCAGCCAGGCCATGGGAAACGACGGGAAACTCTCCATTGAAACAGGGATAGATGCCCGATCCAACAAGATTGTCGTTCGAATCAGCGATACAGGCAGCGGCATTCCGCCGGAAAACCTTGACAAAATCTTCGACCCCTTCTTTACGACCAAGGGGCATAAGGGGACAGGGCTCGGCTTGTCGGTTTCCTACGGTATCATTGAAAATCATGGCGGCGATATCGAAGTCCAAAGCACCCCTGGCGAAGGGACCACGTTTACCATCACCCTTCCCCTGTCCTCCCAGGAACCGTCGGGAGAGGGGGAAGAATAGACCCCGTTTCACGCATGCCTGCAAAAAAAAAGCCGCTGCCCGGTTCGCAACCGGCAGCGGCTTTTTAAACAACCAATCCCCTAAACAAACATCAGTTCGTCATATGCTCACGCACTGAAATCCCCTGTTTCTTGAGCATCGCCTGAAAGTTGGGGCGCAGCATTCCCACTTCTTCTGCGGCCTTGGTCACATTCCACTCATTACGCTTCAGCGCGTTGAGCACAAATGCACGTTCCACGGGAGCGACGGCCTGTTCACGCAGGTGACGCTTGGCTTCCTTCAGCTCATCTGCGGTCAGAGGCACATACCCTTCCCCCATTTCCTGTTCCTCGGCGGCAGAGAGCTGCAGTTCAAGATCATCGTCTTCAATCAGATCCCCGGCCGCCAGCACGACAGCGCGCTCGATGATGTTTTCGAGTTCACGCACATTGCCCGGGAAGGAGTAGCGTTCCAGCAAAGCCATCGCCCCCGGACTCAGCCCGCGGATCTCCTTGCCCATCTCGCTGGCGAACTTCTGCAGAAAATAACCGACCAGGGTCGGCAGATCGCCCTGGCGATCGCGCAGCGGGGGCATGTCAATCGGAATGATATTGAGGCGGAAGAAGAGGTCTTCACGGAACTTACCTTCGGCGACCAGCTCCTTGAGCCCGCGGTTGGTTGCGGCGATGAGCCGGATATCAATGGGTTCGGGCTTGGTACCGCCGATGGGCACGACCTCACGTTCCTGCAGAACGCGCAGCAGTTTGGCCTGGGTGGTCAGGCTGATATTGCTGACTTCGTCCAGAAACAGGGTTCCCCCGTCAGCGACCTTGAAAAGGCCGGTTTTGGTCTGCATCGCACCGGTAAAAGAACCCTTGACGTGACCGAACAGCTCACTTTCCAGAAGGCTTTCAGCCAGAGAGGTGCAGTCGACAGCCACAAAAGGCTGATCCTTGCGGGGGCTGTTCCGATGAACAGCCCGGGCAACCAGCTCCTTGCCGGTGCCGCTTTCGCCGGTAATCAGAACCGTGCTGTCGGTCGGCGCCACCTGAATGATGCGCCGGTAGACTTTCTGCATCGCCTTGCTGTCACCGACAAAATCGTCAAAACCATGTCGGTCGCGCAGTTCTTTCTTCAGGTAGAAATTTTCCAGCAGGACAGCGCGCTGCTCCAGGGCCTTTTCTACCTTGCCGACGATCTGATCGGGGGTAAAGGGTTTTGACTGGTAGTCAAAGGCGCCGTTTTTCATGGCCTCCACCGCCGTATCGACCGTGGAATATCCGGTAATGATGATCACCGGCACATCCGGTTGGAGTATGCGGATGGCCTTGAGCACTTCCATACCGCTCATGCCGGGCATTTTAAGGTCGGTGATGACGACATCGAAATCTTCTTCCTGAAGTTTTTCGATGGCCAGATTCCCGCTGGAGGTTACATCGACTTCATAACCACTATTTTCGAGGATGCGGCGGATACCTTCGCGTATCACCCCTTCGTCATCCACGACCAGAATGCGTGCTTGTTCGTTCATGCAGATCACTCCTTCGGCGCCCTGCCTTTTCAGGTGCGGCGCCGGCTCCCCCGGACAAAGGTCTTCAAAACGGCGAGCCGCGTCATATAGAGAGGCGGCACAAAACATCAAAGAAAACGGGGCTGAAACCGTTTAAACCACATACTACATAGGACAAATAATAACAGAAACTTCCCTTTCGCCCAACGGGATTTATCCTCTCCCGCACAAAATAAATATTTATTCAAAACTGTATATTTTTTTAATACATCCCGTCACACAGCAGCGGGAGAAAAGGCTTCTGCCGCTTTCAGGGCGTTTGCGTTCGATGGCACCCAGTGTGTGCGACAAAACAGGTGCACATTTTTATTATACACCAAGCAGGTCCACACCACAGCCTCCAATCTCCAAATTCAACTTTTTTCTTTTACTATTCAACAACTTAACAATTATCGAGCTGCTGCGCCGAGGTTTGGCATAGCAGATGCTCTTGTTAGGTCCCTGCAAAGTTGGTGCGAATTTCACCTCTACAGGAGACGGATCGTCATGCACATTCACAGGTCGACCACGCTGGCGGTGGTGGTGGCGGTTTTTGTGCTCTTTTCGGCACCCCCGACAGCACAGGGCGCTATCGGTATTTTATCGGACAGCAGCGATATGCTCGGTAAAATATGTTATAGCTTTGTGTTAACGCTGTCGATTATGCAGTTGATTCCGCCACTTGTTCTGCTGGCGTTTTTTGTCGCGGCTGCAATTCGTTGCCTGGGACCAGATCCTGCGTAGTGAATGACGGCAGCCATTACGAGGAGGAAAATTGTGAAGACAGGACAGAGGATTTACCTGACGCCGACACCGGTACGCATCTGGCACTGGCTCAACGCATTCGGATTCGTCGCACTGATTTTGAGCGGCGCCCAGATTCGCTTTCCTGAGTATCTGAATATTTTCGGCAGCTATCGTGCCGCCATCGAACTGCACAACACAGCGGGGATCGTGGTGTCCATCTCCTTCTGCCTCTGGCTGGGATACTACCTGATTATCGCCCGTTCGCTGCTGCCCCTCTACTTTCCCAATCGCGACGATCTCAAACACGGGCTTTTCAAACAGGCCCTGTTCTATTTTTTCAACTATTTCAGGGGCAAACCCAATCCACACGTCATGTCGCCGGAGAACAAATTCAACCCGCTGCAGAAATCCGCCTACGTGGTCATCATGATGGTTCTCGTGCCGCTGGTCATTGTGACGGGGCTGCTTCTGCTGAACCTGGAGCTGCTACGCCCCGTCGTCATGCTGCTCGGGGGGATAAAGATGGTTGTCGGCGCCCATTTCCTGCTGGCGTGCTGTCTGATCGCTTTTCTGTTCACACATGTCTACCTTGCAACCCTTGGCCATACCCCATTTGCTCATTTCAAACCGATGTGGACCGGATGGGAGGAAATTGAGGAGCATGAACACGGGGAAAAACATTCCGAGTGAAAAAACCTGCACCACAAAATATTCAGTAGAAACCTGAATTTTTTACGGTTATATTTATCTAAGAATTCAAAAACGCCGAGAGAGAGCGGGAGGAGTCGTGAGCATCCTGAAAAACATCGCGGCCAAAGCACTGGTCCCCGTCGGGTTGACGGTCACCGGCTTTGTCATTGTCTGCAGTATTCTGCTGTATTCCTTCGTCAGACAGGATATGGAAAACGATACCATCCGGCGCGAGATTCAACTGGCGGATATTATCGTTAAATCTACGCGCTATACCATGCTGAAAGACGACCGCGAATCGCTGCGCCATACCATTCAGAATATCGGCGAGCAGGAAGGTGTTGAACATGTGCGCATTTTCAACAAAAAGGGCCTCATTATGTTCTCCGCCCACCCTGATGAGGTCAACCAGATCGTCGACAAGGAGACGGCCGGGTGCATCGAATGCCACGAAGGCTCTGAACCCGCCACCCACCTGGGGGAGATGGACAAGGCCCGCCACTTCGAGAATAGTCAGGGCAAAGAAGTTCTTGCCATCACCGCACCGATCTACAATGAGCCGAGCTGCTTCACGGGAAGCTGCCATGTGCACACTCCGGAAGACAAAATCCTCGGCACCCTTGACATCGGCCTGTCGCGGGAACCGCTCAACGCATCTCTCAACACCCTGCGCAATCGTCTTATTGTCTTCTGCCTGATGGTTATGGTACTGACTGTCGGTGGAGTCAGCGCGCTGCTGCGCCGCAATGTCCTGATGCCGGTCAAGCAACTGGTGGTCTTTGCCGAGCAACTGAGTAAAGGAAAGTTTGACATCAGTGTTCCCGAAGGCACCGAGGAGCTTGAAAACCTTGCCAAGACCTTCCGGCACATGGCCCGTGAACGCCACAAGAACCATCAGGACCTGGACCGCCTGCAGAAGCAGCTTGAAGCACTGAGCGCAGAGATCCGCGAACGGGAGGATAATCAGCAGGGCGACAAGGCATAAGCTTCAGACGCAGCCCTTTACACCACACTGGGAGTCATCCAGAGAGCATGCACCGGCATAGAAAGAGCGCCGAAAATTCAGATATCGCCCCCTCAAAAACGCGTGAACAGGGGCTGGAGCGCATCCGCAAGCTCCAGTCCCTGTCTCAGCGCGGGCTGTGGGGGCTGGCGATCTTTCTCGGCATCAGCATGGTTGCTCTCCCCCAGGCCGGAGCGCTGCCGACCATCCCGCGCAATGTGCGCGAGATGCTTGGCGCCGCGCCTCCCACCAACCTGATCAGCATTGCCCTCGTTGTCTACAGCTTCAGCGCCCTGGTCCTGATTCTCTCTCGGATCGGCAGCGGCAACGGCAGCTATCGGGGCTGGTCGCACCTGGGTTATCTCACGGCCTTTTATGCGTTTTATTATTACGCTGAAGCCCTCGACAGCAATTTCTGGGCGATTTTTGCCGCCGGTTTCACTATTCTGTCCCTTGAGCACTACCATATATGGGCATTCTGCCGTGAAAATATCCGCAAAGAGAAAGAACACATGAAACAGCTTGAGCGCAAAGAGGCTTTCTTTTCCCAGGAATAACCACCCTATTCACCCACCTTTCCGCATATTTGAATTTCTCTTTTTCATGCGGGTTCATCTTGACAAATAGTCTCCTTGGATCTTTAATAGGAGCGGAAAATTTTTCCAACCATTTTTATTTTCAGGAGGAAAGAGCATGAAGAAGTTTGTTGTAGCTGCCATGGTTGTTCTGTTTGCCGTCGGAGTCGGTTTCGCTGCCCAAGACATGTACAGCTATGAAGCCAAAAACGGCGCAGTTCCCTTCGATCACAAAATGCACAGCGAAGAAGTCTCATGCGAGGAATGCCACGGCGAAGGCACCCCTGCTAAAATCGAAATCGACAAAGACTCCGCTCATGGCGACGCCTGCAAGAACTGCCACAAAGCTCAGGGCGGCCCCACCAAGTGCGGCGACTGCCACATCAAGTAAGCAATATCTGGATACACGTTCGACAAAAGGCCTCCTCTACGGGAGGCCTTTTGATTTTCCAGAAAGTCATTGTTCAGCATGCTGGAATTGCTCTGCGGTAAAGCGCGAGCCGCACACATCGGCCGTGCAGGCAATTGAACAGGCCAACTGCGCCGCTTGAGTTTAAAAGCGGTTGACTTTTTTTACCAAATATATGATTATCCGAATATATATCTAAATAATACCCGGGAGTTGTTTACTTATGCAAGCTGTTGCTCAGGAAAAATATCAGGCGGTATCCAACCGCCGCAAACTGCAGTGGGCGTTGATGCCCATTATGCTCGTGACTCTGGCGCTGGGTTGGAAGTATCCGCTGCTCGGGTTTACCGTAGCCGGAGCCATGCTGACCGGGATAGTGGGAGCTTTTTACAAGGGACGCTATGTGTGCGGCAACCTCTGCCCGCGCGGCGCGTTCTTCGATCGACTGATCGCACCGCTGACCCGGCGCGGCGTTATCCCCGATTTTATGCGCGGCATGCCTTTTCGGTTGGGGGTTCTGAGTGCCATGATGGGCTTTATGGGATGGCGTATCGCCCTCAACCCCAGCGATCCTCAACACTGGGGGCTGGTGTTCTGGACCATGTGTGCCGTAACGACTGCAGTTGGCGTCGGCCTGGCGTTCACCCTGCATCCGCGCGCATGGTGTGCCATCTGCCCGATGGGCACCATGCAGAACCTGATCGGCGGCCACAAAGACAGGCTGCAAGTGAGTCACAACTGCCGCGAATGTGGTCGCTGCGAGGCTGCCTGTCCGATGAGCCTGTCCATCGCCGAGCATAAAGAAACCGGCGCACTGACCGATCGCGACTGCCTGAAATGCCCTGAATGCATTGCAAGTTGCCCATCAAACGCCCTTCACTGGAGCGAAAAGACATCTTGACGGTGACACAAGCCCCGGCTTCACGGGGCTTTTTTCTTGCGATCAAACACAAGTCGTTATATATTTTTAAGAATAAAAAGAAACCATCGGGATCTTCCAGGGTGAGCACTCGCCGCCCTGCAGGACTTTCCCTGGATGGAGGGAAGGTATATGGCAATCGCTGCCGCACCGGCGGCTCTTGTCGCGCGCTATGCCGGCATGGCCGTCCACTCGCTCAAAAGCACCGACAAAACCGTCGGGGTCCAGCCATTGGGACCCGAGAGGGATTCGTCTTCCCGGGAGCGTAAAGCACCGCAGAGCGGTAGTGCAGGCAACACAAAAGAAGACCGGGTCAGTTTCAGCCCGGAAGCGGAAAGAATCCGCGAACTGCAGCAGCGCGACCGCGAGGTGCGAGTTCACGAACAGGCTCATGCCGCCGTCGGCGGTGCTTATTCCGACCAGCCCACATTCACCCTGGAGCGCGGGCCGGATGGCCGTTCCTACGCCGTTTCCGGCGAGGTCTCCATCGACACCACTCCCGTCGCCAACGACCCGGAAGCGACACTGCAGAAAGCCGAAACCATCTACCGTGCCGCCATGGCACCTACGGAGCCGTCTTCCGCTGATCGCGCCATCGCCGCCAAAGCCGGCAAAATGGCGACCAAGGCCCGTCGTGAACTCTCAGAGGGAAGCGTTGAACAGGTAACAGACACACCCGTCTCAGGAACGCGCCTGAGCGTCATGGCCTGATCTGGGTTCCCCCGAATCCATAGCTGCCGCCAGAGGGCCGCGCCCCATCAGGGCAACCAGCACCATCAGTGAAACTGCAACCAACGCAAAAATCACCCCGTTCCACCCCCAATCACGATAAATCGGCCCCGGACCGTAAGAGCCGATGGCTCCCCCCGCATAATAAAAGGAAACATAAAGCCCGTTGACCAGCCCCTGCCCTTCGCGCGCACAGCGATTGAACAGGCCGGACGCCGTCGAATGCACCAGGAACATCCCGCCGCAGAACACGAACATCACCACAAACAGCACCGACACCGAAGGGATCAGCATCATCGCCAGTGCCCCGGTGAAGACGGCCATCCCGAGGCGCAACGCCCGCATCTCACTCCCCACCTTGCGTGCAACCCAGGCCGCCCCAAGGGATGCGACGATCCCCATGAGGTATCCGCTATACATCATGCCGATACGGAACTCCGTCGCCTGCTCACTGATTTCAGTCAGGCGGAAGGGGATAAAATTCATGATCGCGGCGAAAACCAGGAAAAATCCGAACACCGCCAGATAGAGAGGCAGAAATCCACGCTGACGCAGGACACTCAAAATCATACGCGGATGGGGGCGGGTCAGATTGAGACGCGTCTCCCCCTTCAGCCGGGACAATAGAAAATAAGCCAGCAGCAGGCTTGCGGCAAGCACCAGGAAGCTGTAGCGCCATCCGAAGACACCCGCCACCCAGCCGGAAAAAGCCCGCCCCAGAAATCCACCCAGAATCGTTGCCGCAATATAAGTTGCCATGGCCCGCTGCACGTGCATTTTGGCACTGGCCAGGGACACGTAGGTCATCAGCGCCGTCAGGATGGCTGGCACAAGCAGCCCCTGAAACAGGCGTACCACCACCAGGCTGGCGAAATTGGGCGCGAGGAAGAAAAACACCTCCGAGACAGCGAGCAGCAGGACCGTCCAGCGCAGCATGCGGCGCGGGCTGACCGACTCGAGAACATAACCGTAAAACAATGGCGCAATGCTTAAGGGGAGAAAGGAAACCGTGGTCAGAAACGCCGCCGCGGAACGTGACACGCCGAACTCCTGCATGATTACGGGGAGCAGCGGCTGCGGAGCATAGAGGGCCGACAGCGTCAGGACGGTGGTAAAAAAAATGATGGGCATGAGTCGGCTCTCTGTTCAGGATGAACGGTCGCGCAAACGGCGCACCCGCTCAACAACAGGAGGGTGAGAATAGTGAAACGCGGCATACACCGGGTGGGGGCGCAGGTTGGCAAGGTTGTCCCGCGACAGCTTGACCAGCGCCGAGGCGAGTGCATCCGCATCCCCCGTCAGATGGCAGGCAAAATGATCAGCCTGGTATTCATCCCGCCGCGACAAGGCACTCCAGAGGGGAGAGACAACAAACCCCGCCAGGGAAGCCAGCAGAGACAGAATCATGACCTGGGCAAAAAACGAACCGTCCTCCAGCCCGATCAGCCCGGGGAGCACCCCGGCATTGACCAGCCACCACGAAGCGGCCAGAAAGGCGAGAGAGAGCAGCTGCACCGTCACCAACCTCTTGAAAACGTGACGCTTCTTCCAGTGCCCGACTTCATGAGCCAGAACGGCAACGATCTCATCGGCAGTCAACTGCTCGAGCAGTGTATCGAACAGCACGATGCGTTTGACCCGGCCGATGCCGGTAAAATAGGCGTTGGAATGGCGGCTGCGACGGGACGCATCCACCTGAAAGACGCGGCTGATCTTCAGCCCCGCCTTCTCCATGACCCTGGTGATGCGCTCTTCCAGCTCAGGCTGTCCAAGGGGCTCAAATTTGAAAAACAGAGGCTCGATCACATAAGGCGAGACGTACATCAGAAAGAGGCTGAACAGGGCGAAAAAGCCCCACACCCATAACCACCAGCTGTGCGGCGCGGCCTGCACCAGCCACAGAGCGCCGCTCAACAGCAGGCCGAACAGCACCGCGGACACGAGCAGCCCCTTGATCTGATCGGACAACCACAGGCGCCAGGTCATGGTGTTGAAGCCGAAGCGTTCTTCGATGACAAACTGGTGATAGAGGTTGAAAGGCAGATCGATGAGGTATTTAGCAACCGACAGACAGGCGAAGAACAGTAGCCCGGAGAGGATAAAGGGCAGCTGCATGCCTGCGATCCAGCGATCATAGAGCCCGAGCAGACCGCCAAAAAGAAAGACGATCAGCAGCAGGTGGCTCAACAGGGACTCGATGCGCCCGACCCGGTTGCGGCACAGGGTGTAGTCGGATATGCGCGCCAGCCGCTCCCCGTCAATCTCACCTTCGAAACCGACCGGGACCTCATGTCCGTAACGCCGCAGATGCCGCATATTGAGTCCGTCCAGGACAAACTCGATGCAGACGACGACAAGATAGGCACTCAACAGGATCCACGGCATAAATCAAATCTTTCTGTATCTATTCACCTCGCGGGGTCGTCACTCTCATCCTGAACAGTTCACTTCTTTGCGAGGAAAAGACCGGGCAGGTGGTCAACGCAGCGCAATCTGCTCGCGTGTTCCGTCCATCAGACTCAGCAGTTCCGTGACCCGCTGATCGAACTGGGCGCGCCTTTCCCGGGGCACTGATGCCGTCATGGGGATGTCGGCCTTCATGGGGTTGACCGGGCGGCCGCGCACATGCAGTTCAAAGTGCAGATGGGGCCCGGTGGAGCGCCCCGTATTGCCGGACAGGGCAATGCGCTCGCCCCGCTTGACGCTCTGCCCTTTATTGACCAGGATTCGGTGCAGGTGCAGGTAGCGGGTGACATAATCACCGCCGTGGCGGATTTCGATATATTTACCGGCATAGGGATGATTGCTGACCCGCGTCACCACCCCGTCGCCGGTGGACAGGACCGGTGTGCCGGTCGGCATGGCGAAATCAGTCCCGTTGTGCGGGGCGACGCGCCCGGTGACCGGGTGCCGCCGGGCGGGGTTGAAGGAAGAACTGATGCGGTAGCGCTGGGCGGTGGGGTAGCGCAGAAAAGCGCGCATGAGGCTTTCGCCGTTCTGGTCGTAATAATTGCCGTCTTCACAAAGAAAGGCGCTGTGGACGCGATTGCGCCGCAGAATGCGCACCCCTTCGATGCGTGATTGCCCGGTGAAGGTTTCATCGACGAACTGCAGAGTGCGCACCACCTGAAAACGATCCCCGGCCCTGATGTCGCGGGAGAAGGTAATCTGCTCCTTGAACAACCGGGTTATCTGGGCGGCCTCTTTTTGCGACAGGCCGGCATTGATTGCAGAAAGGTAGAAACTGCCGTTGATCTCGCCTTCGACAAGGTCAATCTGCCAGTCGCCCGGCAGGATGATCTCTTCGTAGGTGAAGGAGCCGTCATCCGCGCGACGATAAACAACCCGATTGCCCGGATGGATGAACAACTCCATTTCTTCCAGGCAGCGGCTCTCTTCATCAAGATGAAACGTCAGAGTGTTCCCCGGGCGCAGGATATCGAGGGCCAACAGCGGTTCGTCCGCTTCCAGAATGAGATTCAGTGCCCCGCAGTCGAGGTCGAAACGGGTAAAGATCCCGATCAGACTGTCGCCCGGCTCAATATCATGGACAATTGTGGAGGGAGGCAGTGTCTCTTGAACCACGGGAGGTTCAGGCGGCACATCCGGGTAGAAGTTCTCGGCGTCCCGTTCGATTTCCGCTAATTCGTCTCGAACCAGGCTCTCCGAAGAATTCTCCGGCCAGATAAACCAGCCTGCGACCAGCAGCAGCAGCAAAACAACAAGCACAAATCGACGGGCACGCTTCGGCTTGCGCTGGCGCGACCTGCGCGGCGAAATGATGATTTCACTCATAAAAAGCACCCATCCAGATCGGCGAGTCCGAGGAGGATAAATTCCCGGTTCGCCAGAGTAAGTTTACTCCGGGTCTATTGAAAGGGAAGTCCGGCGCATTCAGCAGGTCTAACCATTTTCAGCCGCACGGGCACAGTCGATACAGATCAGGGTTGAGGGATCAACCTGCAGACGTCCTTCGGCGATCTCCTCCTCGCACTTGATGCAGTACCCGTAATCTCCGGTACGCAAACGTCCCAGGGCGACATGAATGCGCTGCAGTTCCGCTTCCGCACGACGCGCGGTGGCCTGTGCCATGGCCTGCTGCTGCATGGCATCCATGCGCGACAGGCGGCCGACCCGCGTCTGGTCGAGCTCCACCGGCGCCCCGTCTCGCTGCTGCCCCTGGCGCCCTGACTGCAGGACATCCAGTCTCTTCTCAAGTTTTCCTTTGAAATATTCCAGATCAAGGTCGTTGCGCACGAAATCTTCTCTCGCAAAAGTTCAAATCAGCCTTTCACAATAAAAAATTTTTACACAAAAGTAAAATTTTTCCGCACTGAAAACCATAAAATTCGTCCGGCGCAAAAGCTCCGTCCACTTGCTCAAAACTCAATTCTTGTTAAAGTCTTAGCTGATCAAGAGTTGATTCCCCGGCTCCCCGCAGGTTTAAAATGCGGGGAATGGCCATTGGATAACGGCAAGGAGGAAACATGTCGCAGCACAGGCCGCAGACTTCCAACGAATTCCCCGAAGATGGACGCCGCCGGGCGGTGATCGAGAATATCACTCCACAGGTCGATGACGGGCGCTTTGCCATTAAACGCGTGATCGGCGAGAAAGTCGTCGTGCGCGCCGATGTCTTCTGCGACGGGCACGACGAACCGGCGGCGCTGCTTCTTTATCGTCACGAATCGGAGGAGCAATGGCACAAGGTTCCCATGCGCTTTCTCGTCAACGATGCCTGGGAAGCCGCCTTCCAAATCAGCGAACTCGGCGTCTATTACTACACCGTCGAAGCGCGGGTCGATCATTTCGTCACCTGGCAGAAAGATCTGGCCAAACGCTTTTCAGCCGGACAGGATCTGGCCGTCGACCGGGAGATCGGCGCGCGCCTGGTCGAATCATTTGCTCTGCGCGCCGGAAGCAGCGATGCCCAGAGGCTCAGACAGTGGGCTTCGCGCCTGCGCCAGGCGCCGGATGACGCTTCCGCCCTGCGTCTGGCGCAAGACCCCGAGCTTACGGCCCTGATGGAGCGTCACTACGACCCTCATCTGGCAACGCTGGCCGATCGCACTTTCCAAGTGCTCGCCGAACGCCAACGAGCCCTTTTCTCAAGCTGGTATGAACTCTTCCCCCGCTCGACCTCCGGCGATCCGTCACAGCACGGCACTTTCCGCGATTGCGAAAAACTGCTGCCGGAAATCGCCCGCATGGGCTTCGACGTCCTCTATTTCCCGCCGATCCACCCCATTGGCCTCACCAACCGCAAAGGGCGCAACAACCAGGTGGTGGCCGAAGGCGATGATCCCGGTTCTCCATGGGCCATTGGCGGGGCTAAGGGCGGACACAAGGCGGTTCATCCGGATCTTGGCACATTGGAGGATTTTCGCGGCTTTATTGCCAAAGCGGCGGAACATGGTCTCGAAGTCGCCCTGGATATCGCCTTTCAGTGTTCCCCGGACCACCCCTATGTCCATCGGCGCAAGCAGTGGTTCCGACAGCGCCCCGACGGCACGGTGCAGTATGCGGAAAATCCGCCCAAAAAGTACCAGGACATCATCCCCTTCGACTTTGAATGCGACGACTGGCGAAACCTCTGGGAAGAACTCAGAAGTATTTTTGAGTACTGGATCGAGCAGGGTGTAACCATCTTCCGTGTCGACAACCCTCACACCAAGGCTTTCGGTTTCTGGCAGTACGTCATCGGGGAGATCAAGAAAGAGCATCCGGAAACGATCTTCCTCTCTGAAGCCTTCACCCGCCCCAAGGTGATGTACCGGTTGGCCAAGGTTGGCTTCACCCAGTCCTACACCTACTTCACCTGGCGCAACACCAAGTGGGAACTGGAGCAATACATGCAAGAGCTGAGCACGCCGCCGGTGCGCGACTTCTTCCGCCCCAACTTCTGGCCCAATACCCCCGACATTCTGCCGGAAATCCTGCAGTACGGCGGCCGTCCGGCGTTCATGATCCGTTTTATCCTGGCAGCGACCCTCTCAGCCAGCTACGGCATCTACGGCCCGCCGTTCGAGCTGTTCGTCAACACCGCCCTGCCGGGAAGCGAGGAATACCTCGATTCGGAGAAATATGAAATCAAGAACTGGGACTGGGAGAACGCCGATCACATGCGGGAGCTGATCGCCCGCGTCAACCGCATCCGGCGTGACAACCCAGCGCTGCAGACCACCTGGAACGTCCATTTCTGTAAAACGGACAACGACAACCTGATCTGCTACGTCAAAACCACTGAAGAGCACGATAATATCCTGCTGGTCGCGGTCAACCTCGATCCCTTCCACAAGCAGGCCGGCCATATCCGGCTGCCGATGGAAAGCCTCGGCCTCTCCCCTGGCCATCCGTTTCTGGCCCATGACCTGCTGGGCGACGGGCGCAACATCTGGCACAGCGAGTGGAACCCGATCGAACTCGACCCTCACCAGCTGCCGGCTGCCGTATTCCGCCTCTACCCGCGCCTGCGGCGCGAGCAGGATTTTGATTATTTTATGTGAGGATACCGCCGGGCATACAAGGGGCGAGGCGCTGCCTCGCCCAGGGCGACCCAACGGGTCGCCCCTACACCGGAAACACTTAAGGATATAACCATGGCGCGTAAAAAAGAATCGCAGATTGATGACAATCCCCTCTGGTATCAGGACGCCGTCATCTACCAGGTGCATATCAAGGCCTTTGCCGACTCGGACGGCAACGGCATCGGGGATTTTCGCGGCCTGATCGGCAAACTCGACTACCTGCAGAGCCTCGGCGTCACCGCCATCTGGGTGCTGCCATTCTACCCTTCGCCGCTGCGCGATGACGGCTATGACATCGCCGATTACAAGAGCGTTAATCCCGACTACAACACCCTGAAGGATTTCAAGGAGTTTCTCAAGCAGGCGCACGCCCGGGGGCTGCGTGTCATCACCGAGCTGGTGCTTAATCACACCTCGGACCAGCACCCCTGGTTCCAGCGAGCACGGCGCGCCAAGCCCGGTTCGCGCTATCGCGACTGGTACGTCTGGAGCGACGCGCCGGACAAGTATCTCGATGCCCGCATCATCTTTCAGGATTTCGAAAGCTCGAACTGGAGCTGGGACCCGGTCGCCAAGGCCTACTACTGGCATCGCTTCTATTCTCACCAGCCCGACCTCAATTTTGAAAACCCGCAGGTCCGCAAGGAGATGTTCAAGGTGCTCGACTTCTGGTTCGGCATGGGAGTCGACGGGCTGCGCCTTGACGCCGTGCCCTATCTCTATGAACGCGACGGCACCAACTGTGAGAACCTTCCCGAAACACACGACTATCTGAAGGAGCTGCGCGCTCATATCGATGAGAAATTTGATAACCGCATGCTGCTGGCCGAAGCCAACCAGTGGCCGGAGGATGCCGTCGCCTATTTCGGCGAGGGCAACGAATGCCATATGGCGTTTCATTTCCCCATCATGCCGCGTATGTACATGGCGCTACAGATGGAGGACCGCTTCCCGCTGCTCGACATTCTCGATCAGACACCCAGTATTCCCGAGAGCTGCCAGTGGGCGATCTTTCTGCGCAACCACGATGAGTTAACCCTGGAGATGGTTACCGACGAAGAGCGCGACTACATGTACCGCACCTACGCCACCGACCCGCGCGCCCGCATCAATCTCGGCATCCGTCGCCGGCTGGCACCGCTGCTGCGCAACAACCGACGCAAGATCGAGGTGATGAACTTCCTGCTGTTCTCCCTGCCGGGAACACCCATCGTCTATTACGGCGACGAAATCGGCATGGGGGACAACTACTACCTGGGCGACCGCGACGGGGTACGCACCCCGATGCAATGGAGCCCCGACCGCAACGCCGGCTTCTCCAACGCCAATCCGCAGAAACTCTACCTGCCGGTCATCAGCGATCCCGAGTACCACTACGAGGCGCTCAATGTGGAAAACCAGGAGCGCAACCCCACTTCGCTGCTGTGGTGGATGCGGCGCGTGATCGCCATGCGCAAGCATTTCAAAGCCTTCGGCCGGGGCAGCCTGGAGATGCTGCTGCCCGACAACCCCAAAGTACTGGCTTTTATCCGCCGCTACGAAGATGAAATCATCCTGGTGGTGGTCAACCTGTCGCGCTATTGCCAGGCGGTGGAGCTTGACCTGTCGGAATTTTCCGGCATGATTCCGGAAGAGGTGTTCAGCCACAACAATTTCCCCATCATCCGCGAGACCCCCTATTTTCTGACACTGGGCATTCACGACTACTACTGGTTCCGGTTGCAGCCGGAGCGTCACGGCCGCACGCCGGAAGAGCAGTCAATCCGCCTGAAGCTCAGCGCCGGACAAGCCTGGCACCGTATTCTCGAGGGACGCAGCGGCAATCGATTCGCGGAAAACATTCTGCCTGCATATCTCGACCGGGCCCGCTGGTTCCGCTCCAAGGCGCGCACGGTGCGCGGCGTCTCTATCCGCGATTCCATTGCCATGAGTATCAACCGGGAGGATGTGCGCATCCTGCTGTTCGATGTGGCCTACAGCGAAGGCGCCTCCGAGACCTACATGCTGCCGGTCCATGCGGTGAATGAGAAGGAAGCCGACAACCTGCGCCAGCAGTACCCCCAGTCCCTGATTGCAGACCTTCAGATCGGAGAGGAGAACTTTTTCCTTTACGATGCCATCTACGACGCCGCTTTTCGACAGGCTCTATTCAACATGATCCGGTCGCGGAGACGGCTCAAGGGGCAGCGGGGAGAACTGGCCGGGATTCCGGGCAGCCGTTTGCGGACCTTGCTCGGAAAGGGGTTCGATCCCACCAGCTCGCAGGTCATGAAGACCGAACAGAGCAACAGCGCCATGATTTACGATGACCGGCTGTTTCTCAAGCTCTATCGAATGCTGGAAAACGGCATCAACCCCGACCAGGAGATCACCAGGCTCCTGACTGAAAAAGCCAAATTCGAACACACGCCCTCTTTTGGCGGAGCCCTCGAGTATCATGGCGAAAGGGGCGAGCCGATGGCGGTAGGCCTCCTGATGGGACTGGTTTCCAACCAGGGGGACGCCTGGAGCTTCTCTCTCAATGTCCTGGCCAATTATATCGACCGGCTGTTCAGTCATCGCAGCGAATTGCCGCCGCTGCCCGACCGGGCGGCGCATCTGCTTGACATTACCTGGGAAAACATACCCACGGGGCTCTCGGAAGTGTTCGGCACCTTCTACCTCGACATGGTGGACCGACTCGGGCAGCGTACCGCGCAACTTCACCTGGCGCTTGCCTCCAACGTGCAGGACGCCACCTGGCGGCCGGAGGAATTCTCCACCCTCTATCAGCGCTCAGTCTATCAATCCATGCGCTCCCTGACGCGGCGCACCTTCATGCTGCTGCGCCAGAACATGGCGCGGGTGCCGGAGGCAGAACGTGATCAGGTCGAACACCTGATCGAGCAGGAACGTGATGTCCTCATCCGCCTGTCACGCATCATGGGACCGAAGATCACCTCCATGAAAATCCGTATTCATGGCGACTACCACCTTGGGCAGGTGCTCTACACCGGCAAGGATTTCGTCATCATCGATTTCGAAGGAGAGCCGGCACGCTCCCTGAGTGAACGACGCCTGAAGCGCTCCCCCCTGCGGGATGTGGCCGGCATGATCCGCTCCTTTCACTATGCCGCCATGAGCGCCCTGCGGCGCCACACCGATGATCATCCGACCGATGCCGAATTCCTGCACCCCTGGTTGGAGGCCTGGAGCACCCATGCCGGGGCCATCTTCCTGCAGGGCTATCTGCGCACCCTCGGCGATTCGCGACTGGTGCCCGACAATCGCGCCCATCTCAAAACGCTGCTGCACTGCTTCCTAATGGAGAAAGCGGTTTACGAACTGGGCTATGAGCTCAACAACCGCCCGGACTGGATTTCCCTGCCGATGCGTGGCATTGAGATGATTCTGGAAGAGCCGTTGGAAAAGGCGTGAGGCGTGAGGCGTGAGGTGAAGATTAAGAGAGGATGTGATTTTTATGCAACTGGGTGCGCATTATCTCGATGCCGGACGTTGTGAATTTTCTGTGTGGGCGCCCCGTGCCCGGCAGGTGGAGCTGAAGCTTGATTCACCCCATGAGCGCATCCTGCCCATGACTCGGCAGGAGCGCGGGTACTGGCGGATCGTCGTCGATGACGTTCTGCCGGGCGCCTGCTATCAGTTCAGGCTCGATGACGAAAAAGACCGCCCTGATCCGGCTTCAGGCTACCAGCCCGACAGTGTACACGGCCCCTCCCAGGTCATCGATCACGAGGCTTTCGCCTGGAGCGACCGCGACTGGAAGGGGCGCCCCCTGTCCGAAATGGTCATCTACGAACTGCATGTGGGCACTTTCACGCAGGAAGGCACCTTCGAGGCAATTATTCCGCGCCTGGAGGAATTGCGCGACATGGGGATTACCGCCATCGAGTTGATGCCGGTCGCCCAGTTCCCCGGCACCCGCAACTGGGGTTACGACGGGGTCTTCCCCTTTGCGGTGCAGAACAGCTACGGCGGTCCTGAAGGGTTGAAGAAGCTGGTCGACGCCGCCCACCAGGCCGACCTCGCGGTCATTCTCGACGTAGTCTACAACCACCTGGGGCCGGAAGGAAATTACCTGCGCGATTTCGGCCCTTACTTCACCGACCACTATCGCACCGCGTGGGGCGAGGCGATCAACTTCGACGGCCCCCACAGCGACGAGGTGCGGCGCTACTTCCTGCAGAACGCCCTGTACTGGTTCAGACATTTTCATATCGATGCCCTGCGGCTCGATGCGGTGCACGCCATTAACGATTTTTCCGCCAAGCCCTTTCTGCAGGAGCTGGTAGAGCAAACGGAGGAATTCTCCGCCGGCAACCGGCGGGAGTGCCTGCTGATTGCCGAAAGCGATCTCAACGACGCACGCCTGATCCGGCCCGAAAAGCTGGGCGGGATTGGGATGCACGCACAGTGGAGCGATGATTTTCATCACGCCCTGCATGTGCTCCTGACGGAGGAAAGTCTTGGCTATTACGCTGATTTCGGTCATATTGGCGATCTGGTCAAGGCGCTGCGCGAGGGTTTCATCCTCTCCTGGCGCTATTCCGAGTTTCGCAAGCGCCATCACGGCAACTCCAGCGCCGACCGCCCCGCGGAACAGTTCGTGGTCTGCTCCCAGAATCACGATCAGGTCGGCAACCGCATGCGCGGCGAGCGGCTCATCAGCCTGGCGGGTTTCGAGGCCGCAAAGCTGGCGGCCGGCGCCGTCATCCTTTCCCCATACATCCCCCTGCTTTTCATGGGAGAAGAATATGGCGAGGATCGCCCGTTTCCCTATTTCGTCAGCTTTGATGACGACGAACTCATCGAGGGCGTACGGGCCGGACGCAAGCGTGAATTCAAGGACTTTCATCAGGAGGGCGAACCACCCGATCCGCAGGATCCGGCCACATTTGACTCGGCGCGGATCGACTGGGCTTCGCGCCGGAAGGGGGACAAGGGCGCAATGAACGCCTTTTACCGCGAACTTCTGCGGCTGCGCCGCGATCATCCCGTCCTGAACCGCTGCGACAACCGGCAACTCGAAGGCTGGGGAATGGAGGGTCAGCGGGTGCTGTGGCTGCGCCGCCACCATGAGAAAGATGAAGTATGGATGCTGATGAATTTCAACCGTGCCGTAGCGCAGTGTCCCTTCCCGGCACGGACCGGCAGCTGGCGCAAACTCATCGATTCCGCCGACCGTCAGTGGCGGGGCCCCGGCGCCCGTCTGCCCGCAAGAATCGAGGGTGGACAGCAGGTGGAACTACCGCCTCACAGCCTGGCCCTTTTTACGAAAGAAAGCTGAAGACCCCGCAAGGGAGCTGCGACCCCAGGCTAACCAGTTGCGACTGAAGCTCCCTTACTTTTAAAGTCCTGTCGGCCGAAGCATGCGGGCAGGCCGTTGAATTAAAGAGAGAAGCTGTTTGATGAGTGATCGTTACGTCTGTATTCACGGACATTTTTATCAACCGCCCCGCGAAAACCCCTGGCTCGAGGATGTCGAGCTGCAGGATTCGGCCTATCCGTTTCACGACTGGAACGAGCGCATCACCACCGAGTGCTACCAGGCCAATGCCGCCTCGCGGATCCTCAACCACGAAAACCTCATTGTCGACATCTCCGACAATTACGAAAAAATCAGTTTCAATTTCGGCCCCACCCTGCTGTCCTGGCTCGAAGCCCATCGCCCAGAGACCTATCAGGCGATTATCGCGGCGGACCACAAGAGCCGCGAACATTTCTCCGGTCACGGGGCCGCATTGGCACAGGCCTACAATCACATGATCATGCCGCTGGCCAACGCACGCGACAAGCGTACCCAGGTGCGCTGGGGAATCCAGGACTTCGAGTCGCGCTTCGGCCGCAAGCCCGAAGGAATGTGGCTCCCCGAAACCGCCGTTGACCTGGCCACCCTCGAAGTGCTGGCGGAGCATGACATCAGCTTCACCCTGCTGGCACCCCGGCAGGCAAGAGCTGTACGCCCGCTGGGCGAGAAGAGCTGGCAGCCCCTCAGCGAAGGGGGGATCGACCCACGCAGGGCCTATCTATGCCGACTGCCCTCGGGGCGCAGTATCACGATTTTCTTCTATGACGGCGCCGCCTCACAGGACGTGGCCTTCGGCGGCCTGCTCAACGACGGCGAAAACTTTTCCCGCAGGCTTCTTGACGGCCTGGCCGGCGGACCGGATGCCGCACTCTCCCACATCGCCACCGATGGAGAAAGCTACGGCCATCACCACCGCTACGGCGATATGGCACTGGCCTACTGCCTGAAAAACCTGGAAAAGGAGCCGAACGTCAAACTCACCATCTACGGCGAATATCTCGAAAAACACCCGCCCCAATGGGAGGTGCGCATTCACGAAAACTCCTCCTGGAGCTGCGCCCATGGCATCGAGCGCTGGCGTGCCGATTGCGGCTGCAACAGCGGACGCCCCGGCGCCCACCAGAAATGGCGAGCTCCACTGCGGGAGGCCCTGAACTGGTTGCGGGACCAGCTTGCAGCGCAGTTCGAACGGCAGATGAAGCACTGGACGGCGACGCCCTGGGAGGCGCGCGACGCCTACATCGACGTTATTCTCGATCGCTCCGAACATCATGTGAACCGCTTCCTGGCGGAGCTTTGCGAGCGCGACCCCATCGAGGAGGAAAAAGTCACCCTGCTGCGGCTGTTGGAGATGCAGCGGCACGCCCTGCTCATGTTCACCAGCTGCGGCTGGTTCTTCGATGAGGTTTCAGGGATCGAAACGGTTCAGATCATGGCCTATGCCGGGCGCGCCATCCAGCTGGCGGAAGAAGCTGGCGGCGCCAACCTGGAGGCGGCTTTTCTCGAAAAGCTGGCCCGCGTTCCCAGCAACTTCAAGCAGTACCGGCATGCAGCCAACATCTATCGACGCCATGTGTCGACGACCCGCCTCGACCTCGAGCGGGTAGCCGCCCACCACGCCATCTCCTGCGAATTTGAAGAAAACCACAACCCCCAGCAGGTCTACAGCTACGAAGCGGTCAACCTGAACTACGCCGATTATCACGCCGGACGGGTGCGACTGGGGATCGGTCGTACGCGGGTGCGCTCCCGCATCACTCTGAACCAAGGGGATTTCGCCTTCGCAGTTCTGCACTTCGGCGACCACAACCTCTCGGCGGGGGTGCGCGCCTATCCGGACGAAAAATCGTTTACCGTAATGCAGAAAGAACTGCGCGACGCCTTCGAACGCAGCGACCTTCCGGAAGTCATCCGTTTGATCGATCGCCATTTCGAGCAACACAACTACACCCTGTGGCACTTGTTCAAAGACGAGCAGCGCAAGGTGCTCAATCAGATCATGCAGAAACCGCTTGAAGATCTCAACCGCACCTATCAGCAGATCTATGACAACCAGTTTGCCCTGCTGCGCTTTCTCAACGACATCGGCGTACCGGCACCACGCGCGCTCACTGCCCCGGTAGAGATGGTGGTGACCGACCGCCTGAAAAAGCTGCTGACCGCCGGCGGACAGGATCTTCTCACCCTGCGGGGACTGATCAACGAGGTGGAACGGCTTTCTCTCAAGCTCGACGACCCCACCCTGGGGCTTGCGGCTGGAGAAAAAATCGCTCGGCAAATGAGCAAGCTGGCCAAAGCTCCTGCCAATCTCGCCTTTCTCATCACCATCAATGAAACCATCGAGTTGCTGCAGCAACTGCCGATCAGCATCGACCTGTGGCAGGCACAGAACACCTACTACGCCATCTGCCGTCAGCTGTGCCCGACTCTGCGCAACGCCTACGACCGGGGCAACACGACGTCTTCCGAGTGGTTTGAACAGTTCCAGCAGCTGGGACATTCTCTCAACGTGGGGATGATCTGATGCGCATACCGACCGCGACCTACCGCATGCAGTTTACGCCGGGAGTTACCTTCAATCATGCCCGCGAAACCCTTGGCTACCTGCGGGAACTGGGGATCGACACCCTCTATGCCTCCCCCATCTTCCGCGCGCGCAGCGGCAGTGACCACGGTTATGACGTCACCGACATGAACGCCCTTAATCCGGAGCTCGGCGGCAGTGGCGACTTCACCCTGCTGGCGGAAGAGGTGCGCAGGCAGGGGATGGGCTGGCTGCAGGATATCGTGCCCAACCATATGGCTTTCGATGCGCAGAACCCCATGCTGGTGGACGTGCTGGAGAACGGCTCTCATTCGCGCTACTTCCGCACCTTCGACATAAACTGGGAGCATCCCCTGGAGAGTCTTCACGGTCGTGTGTTGGCGCCTTTTCTCGGCAGCTTCTACGGAGAGGCTCTGGAACGGGGGGAAATCCGGCTGGGTTACGACGAAGAAGGCTTTTTCGCCAGCTATTTCGATCAGCGCTATCCCCTACGCATCGACAGCTATCTCGAAATCCTGACTCAAACCCATGCTCCGCTGCGGCGCAGCCTCGGCACCGATCATCCCGATCATATCCAGTACATGGGGGTTTTGTACCTGCTTAAAACCCTGGCCGACGGCCCGAGCCGCGACCGCTACGATCAGATCCGCTTCATCAAGCAGACTCTGTGGGGGCTTTACGAGCGAAATGAACAGGTTCGCACCCAGATCGACCAGAGCATCGACCAGTTCAACGGCACACCGGATCAGCCCGAATCCTTCTCACGTCTCGATGCGCTGCTGGGACAGCAGTATTTCCGTCTCTCCTACTGGAAAGTCGCTTCGGAGGAACTCAACTACCGGCGTTTTTTCAGCATCAACGACCTGATCTCGCTGCGCATCGAAGAGAAGGATGTTTTCGAGCACTGCCACGGCCTGGTGCTCAAGCTGGTGCGCCAGGGGCATTTCAGCGGACTGCGCATCGACCACATCGACGGGCTCTATGATCCGCTGCAATACCTGGAGCGCCTCGCCGTTGCCGCACCGGAAGCCTACGTGGTGGTGGAAAAAATTCTCGAAGAACGCGAGAACCTGCCCCGCACTTGGAAAACTCAGGGCACCAGCGGCTACGACTTTCTCAACCGCGCCCTCGGCGTGCTGTGCGACGCCTCGCAGGAGCGTCGCTTCAACACCATCTATCACCGCTTCGCCAATCCCGGCGGACGCTGCGAAGATCTGGCTGTCGAGAAGAAAAGGCTGATCATCCAGCGGCACATGCTGGGGGATATCGACAATCTGACCCTGCTGCTGAAAAATTTTGCTTCGCGCTACCGTTACGGCAGCGACCTGACCCGACACGCCCTGCACCAGGCACTGATCGAGGTGATGGTGGAGATGCCTGTCTATCGCACCTACCTCACCCCGCGGCGACAGGCCGATGAAGGGCGCACTCATCTGCGCAAAGCACTGCGCAAGGCTCAGCGCAACAACCCCGGCATGGCCAATGAACTTGAATTTCTCGCCCGCATCCTGCCCCTGGAGATCAATCGCGACCTGTCGGAAGAAGAACGCCAGGCCTGGCGTCATTTCGTCATGCGCTTCCAGCAGTTCACCGGGCCGCTCATGGCCAAGGGGATCGAGGACACCCTGCTGTATGTCTACAATCGGCTCATCTGCCTCAACGAGGTGGGGGGTTCGCCGGAGCATTTCGGTGTCAAACCGGACGATTTTCACGCCCTCAACCAAAAGCGCGCCCGTCTGTGGCCGCACACCATGAACGCCACTGCCACCCACGACACTAAACGCGGCGAAGACACGCGGGTGCGCATCGCAGTGTTGTCCGAACTGCCACAGGAGTGGGAGCGTCACCTGCGCAGTTGGTACCGTCTCAACGCGCCACTCAAAAAACGGGTGCGGCGCCGCATGGTGCCCGACAAAAACGACGAGTACTTTCTTTATCAGACTCTGCTCGGTTCCTGGCCTCTGCACCCTCAAGAGATGGAAGACTATCCGCAGCGCATCCGCGACTACGCCATCAAGGCGGTACGCGAGGCCAAAGTGCACACCGGATGGCTTAAGCCGGACAGCGCATACGAAGATGCCTATCTAGAGTTCATCGACGCCTTGTTTCAGGAGCAGCATTCCTTTATCGAGGACTTCGCACCCTTTCAGGAAAAGATCGCCTTCTTCGGCATGCTCAACGGGCTCTCCCAGCTGCTGCTCAAGGCGAGCTCTCCCGGTGTTCCCGATTTCTACCAGGGATGTGAACTCTGGGATCTGAGCCTGGTCGACCCGGACAACCGGCGGCCCGTCGACTACCCGGCACGCCACAAAACCCTCTCGGAATTGCGCAAGTCGGCGAAAAAAAACCTGACCGGACTGCTTGCCGAATTGCGAGACGACTGGCAGAGCGGGCGCATCAAGCTGTACCTGACCTGGCGCTGCCTGCAGGCACGGGAGCAGCAGGCCGATCTGTTCAGCGACGGCGACTATCTGCCGCTGGAGGTCGAAGGGAAATATGCCGGCCACCTGCTGGCCTATGCCCGATGCCTGGAATCAAATGCGGTGGTGGCTGTTGTGCCGCGACTGATGACCGGCCTGGTCGATGAAGGAACCTGGCCCTTAGGGGAAGCGATTTGGGGCGACACTCGCATTGTGCTGCCGGGAGAGATGCAGGGCAGCTGGCATGACCTCCTGTCGGGGCGATCGATCGAGGCCGGGGGCCATCTCGGCGTCGGTACCCTGTTGCAGGACCTGCCGCTGGCGCTGCTGTCCAGATCGCCGGCAAAAGATTAACCGCCGACACATCCTGACGTTGGGGCTGACGCAGGGGCGCAGCATGCTGCGCCCCTACCACAAATGCGATCCGATTTTGATTTAAACGTGATTACGCAGCTGCAGCTCCAGCGGATGGGGATTGAGGTAATACTGGGTCTTCAGGTACGGCTGGTCGTACTTGCGCACATAGTGATTGATCAGGGTGATCGGTACGATCAGCGGTACATGCCCGGCGCGGTAGCTGGCAAAGGATTCCAGCATTTCCTGCTTCTCGTCGGCGGAGAGTTCGCGCTTGAAGTAGCCGAGCAGATGCTCGAGGACGTTGATATGCTTGCTCACGGTGGCCTTCATGCGCAGCGCTTTCATGAGCAGTTCGACGTACTCTTTCTGCAGGGTCTGCATCTCCTGCCTGCCGGTTTCCGCTACCAGCTTGCCCATCTCCCGGTAGATCTGCGGGCTGTGAGCGAGCAGCAGCAGCTTGTGGCGTGAATGAAAATCGACCAGGTCGCCGGCGCTCATCCCCCGTTCGACCAGATCACGCCAGCGTTTGACGGTAAAGAGGCTTTCGATGAAATTCTCCCGCAGCTTGTCGTCATGCAGGCGTCCATCCTCCTCCACCGGGATCAGCGGGAAGCGCTCCATGAAGACACGGGCAAAGACGCCCACGCCCTGTTTGGACGGCACGCCGTTTTTATCGTAGAGCTTGACGCGCTCCATACCGCTGGAAGGAGACTTGCTCTTGAAAATGAACCCGCACAGATTCTCCTTCTCCAGCTCATCGCATCGGCGGTGCGCCCAGTCCTGCATGCGTTCAGTGATATCTTCTCCGCTTTTGCCGAACACCAGCCGCGGCCGATCAGGCTCGCCCACCAGGCGCAGAGTTTCGCGCGGGGTCGGCAGGCCGACTTCCACCTCCGGGCAGACCGACACGAAGTCGAGGTAAGCGCCGAGCACGTCACGTATCAATCGATCGAGCTTGTGCCCGCCGTCAAAACGCACGTTGTGCCCCAGCAGGCAACTGCTGATACCGATGCGGATTTTGTCCGTCATATAAATTTATGGCCTTTCTGATCAGAGGCAAGGCAAAGTTGTGACTCACGTCATTCTAGCAAAAAAGCAGGAGAATGCATGACACGAAAACTGCTCAAGAAACGCGGCAAGAAAATCGGCGCCGCTCCCGGCACCCTGATCCACGTGGGGGAAAAAAGCGAAGCCGCGCCGCGCATCCATGTTTTTGACTATGACCAGGAGCACCTCGACCAGCGTGAGTACCCAGACGCCGCATCCTGCCTTGCTTTGCGCGATACAGACACTATCTCCTGGATCAATGTCGAGGGGCTGCACCAGGTCAAGGTGATTGAAACCCTCGGCCAGGGCTTCGGCCTGCACCCCCTGGTGCTGGAAGACATTCTCAACACCGACCAGCGCCCCAAGGTCGAAATCTACGACGATTACATCTTCATTGTCGTCAAGATGCTCATCTACGATACCGAACATGAAGGGGTGCGCACCGAGCAGGTCAGCTTTGTGCTGGGGAACAACTTCGTCATTTCCTTTCAGGAATGCCACGGCGATGTTTTTGACGGTGTGCGCGAGCGTCTGCGCAGCGGACGCCGCATACGCTTCCTGGGCCCCGACTACCTGACCTATGCCTTGATCGATGCCATAGTCGACAGCCACTTCTTCATCCTGGAAAAGATCGGCGACGAGATCGAACAGCTCGAAGATGAACTGCTTGACGACCCGTCTCCGGAATCCCTCAATCAGATCCACCGCCTGCGCCGCGAAATGATCCTGCTGCGTAAATCGGTGTGGCCCCTGCGGGAGCTGATCAGCGAACTGGGTCGCGAGGAAACGCCAATGGTCAGTCGTGAAACGGCGGTTTTCCTGCGCGACGTTTACGATCACTGTATCCAGGTAATCGATACGGTAGAGACCTTTCGTGATCTGCTCGGCGGCATGCTCGATCTGTACATGTCCAATGTCAGCAACCGCATGAATGAAATTATGAAGGTGCTGACCCTGATCGCCACCATCTTTATCCCACTGACCTTTATCGCCGGGGTGTACGGCATGAACTTCGAGTACATGCCCGAGCTTGCCTGGAAATGGGCCTATCCTGCGGTCTGGGGCATCATGATCGGCCTTGGCATCGGGCTGGTCTTTTTCTTCAAAAAGAAGAACTGGCTTTAAACGGGGAGACTTCGATCATGGCCGCTTCCACCCTGCCCGCACCTGCAATCCGCTGCCGCGAGCTGTGCGATCTGCCCCCGGCGGAAAGCGCAGATTTCATCCTCTACATCATGAGTGCCTTCCGCCGCACCGGTTGGAATTTCGCTCTTCAGCAGGCGGTTTACCTGGCGCAGGATCTCAACAAGCCGCTGCTGGTCGTGGAACTATTGTCGTGCAGCATGCCTTTTTCAAGCAACCGCCTTCACCGTTTCACGCTTGACGGCATGGCCGATAATGCGCGCCGGCTGAAAAACCGCGGCGCCCGCTACTATCCCTACGTGGAACGACAGAAGGGACAGGCCGCAAAGCTGCTGGGCCGCCTCGCGCAAAAAGCCTGCGTCATCGTTTCGGACGATTTTCCCAACTATTATGCGCCGGGCGAACAGGCCCTGAATATTCAACCCCGTGTTTCAACCATCGCGGTGGACAGCAACGGTCTCATGCCGCTCAATGCGATCCCGCAAGCCTATCCGAGCGCCTACGCTTTCCGGCGTTTTCTGCAGAAGCACCTCCCCGTTCACCTGGTGAGCCCGCCCCATCCCGATCCGCTTAAAGATGCGGCACTGCCGATGTTGCCGGACCGGCTGTTCCGCGACTTATCAGAAGAGTTTCCCCCCTCCTTCGACCTGATCGGCGATCGTAGCGATTCCGCTCTGTCCTCACTGCCGATCGACCACAGCATTCCCCCTGCTCCCTGCACCGGCGGCACCACTTCTGCACGCCTGCGGCTGACACGCTTTCTCGATCACCGGCTGGAGATGTACGCGCAATATCGCAACCACCCCGATCTTGACGTGACCAGCGGACTGAGCCCATATCTGCATTTCGGCCATATTTCCAGTCACGAGATTTTTTTCCGCCTGAGCGAAGCACAGCAGTGGTCACCAGACCGACTGAGCCCTGAGATCCGCGGTCGCCGCGAAGGGTGGTGGGGCCTGTCGCCGGCAGCGGAAGCGTTCCTCGACCAGCTGGTGACCTGGCGGGAACTGGGCTATGCGTTCGCTTTTCTGCGCGAGGATGCCGCCCGCTATGAATCCCTGCCGGACTGGGTGCGGCAGACGCTCGAGAGCCACGAGCAGGATCCCCGCCCCTGGCTCTACCCCCTGGAGGACTTCGAGCAGGCCAGAACCCATGACCCGTTGTGGAACGCCGCCCAGCGGCAGCTGGTACGTGAAGGCATCATTCACAACTATCTGCGCATGCTGTGGGGGAAAAAGATCCTGGAATGGAGTGCGGGGCCGCGGCAGGCTCTCTCCATCATGCTGGAGCTCAACGACCGCTACGCCCTCGACGGCCGCAACCCTAACAGCCTCAGCGGCATATTCTGGTGTCTCGGCCGCTTTGACCGCCCCTGGCCCCAACGGCCCATCTATGGCCGGGTGCGCTCCATGAGTTCAGACAACACGGCGCGCAAGGTGTCCGTCGAGAAATTTCTGAGCCGTTTCGCAAACCGGGGTGCAAAAAAATAGAAATATGTTACACTTTCTCACTGTTGAATCCTGAATCTCTTTCCCCGATGGAGGTTGCACAATGCAGCTTAAAGGCAAAAAGATTGCGATCCTCGCCGAAAATCTCTACGAGGACCTTGAATTGTGGTATCCGCTGCTGCGCTTCAAGGAGGCCGGCGCCAAGGTCAGAATTGTCGGCCCCAAGGCTGAAACCTATGAATCCAAGCACGGCTATCCGGTCAAGGCCGACAAGGCGGCGGACAATACCAAAATTTCCGAATACGATGCGGTGATCATTCCCGGAGGCTATGCGCCCGACCACATGCGGCGCTCCCAACCGATGGTTCAACTGGTGCGTCAGGCCAACCAGCAGGGAAAAATTCTCGCTGCCATCTGCCACGGCGGTTGGATGCTGGCTTCCGCCGATGCAATTCGCGACCGGAAATTCACCTGTTTTTTTGCCATCCGTGACGACCTGATCAACGCAGGGGGCGAATATCTCGACCGCGAAGTCGTCCGCGACGAAAACATCATCACTTCGCGCACGCCAACAGACCTGCCGGCCTTCTGCCGGGAAATTATCGCTGCTCTCACTGAATAAAGTTTCGCTTTCTGCATGTGTTGACCGGGCCGATTGTTTGACCAATCGGTCCGGTCCTATTTTTTATGCTCCCGCCTTGACAAAGAAAAAATGCGCGCTACAAATAAGAGATATTATCCACTGATAACTGTTTTCCGCAAAATAAGCATTCCGGGGCCACGATGACTCACAGCAACCCGCGCCTTGAACAGATTCTGCACCGCCTGCGGGAGCGCGACTTCCGCCTTACCCCTCAGCGGCTCGCGGTGCTGCGGATTCTGGTGGAAAGCAAGGAGCACCCCACGGTGGACCAGATTTACGAACAGGTGCGCCGCGACTTTCCCATGGTCAGCCGCGCCACCATTTACAAAACCGCAAACCTGCTGAAAAGCCTTGGAGAAGCGCTGGAGGTGGGAGTTCTCGACGGTCGCAGTCGCTACGACGGCAACAAGCCCTACCCCCATCCCCACGTGATCTGCACCCGGTGCAAAAAAATTATCGACTTTGAGGGTCTCCCGACGACCGATCTGGTTCGGGAAGTCATTGAGAAAACCGGTTTTCAGGTTGAAACGCACCAGATCGACTTTTTCGGCACCTGCCCGCAATGCTGCGAGGCGGAGCAAAACTGAACCAAAGAAACCTGGGGCCACGCCCCGCATTATTCAACACAAAGGAGGAAACAACGTGGCACGACTGAAAGGAACCAAGACCGAGAAGAACATCCTGACCGCTTTCGCCGGCGAAAGCCAGGCCCGCAACCGCTATACCTATTTCGCCGCCCAGGCCAAGAAGGAAGGGTATATGCAAATCTCCTCTATTTTTGAAGAGACTGCCGACCAGGAGAAAGAGCACGCCAAGCGCCTGTTCAAGATGCTCGAGGGTGGTGAGGTCATGATCGAAGGAGCCTTCCCCGCCGGCGTTATCGGCACCACGGTGGAAAACCTCAAGGAAGCCGCCGCCGGTGAAAATTACGAGCATACCGACATGTACCCCTCTTTCGCCAAGGTTGCGCGGGAAGAGGGTTTCAACGACATTGCCGATATTTTCGAAGCGATTGCCGTGGCTGAGAAACAGCATGAAAAACGCTATCTCGACCTGATGCGCAACATTGAAAACGGCCAGGTCTTCAAACGCGGCGAAACGGTGGTCTGGCGCTGCCGCAACTGCGGCTACCTGCATGAAGGTACCGAAGCACCCGGCACCTGCCCAGCCTGCGCCCATCCCCAGGCGCATTTCGAACTTCTGGGGGAAAACTACTGAGTCAACCGAACTTGACATCCCCGGTCCTGCTTTCAGTGGAACCGGGGAATTGCGTATGAGAAGAAACGGGGCGCCCGATCAGGCGCCCCGTTTCTTTTACAGCTTGTTGAGAATCTGTCGCGCCGCGGTCTGCACCGGATCCCAAACCGGCGAAAAAGGCGGAGCATAGGACAGATCGAGATCCACCAGATGCTGCGCGGTCAGCCCGGCCGTAATAGCTGTGGCCAGCACATCGATGCGCTTGGCAGCCCCTTCCAGCCCTACAATCTGCCCACCCAGCAGGCGGCCGTCTTCCTTGTGCGCCATCAGCTTGACAGTGATCCGACCTGCACCGGGATAATACCCGGCGCGAGTGCGGCTTTTGATCACAGCCTCGACGTAGGGCATATTCATCACTTTTAAATCCGCCTCACGCAATCCGGTGCGCGCAACTTCATATTTACAGATTTTACTCACCGCAGTGCCGATCACACCAGGGAAGGTCGCGTCGCCGCCTGCGAGGTTGATGCCCGCCACGGTGCCCTGTTTGTTGGCAACGGTGCCCAGCGCAATATGAACGGGGCGCTGCATAAGGAGGTGATAGCTCTCGACACAGTCCCCGGCCGCCCAGATGCCCGCTTTCGAGGTCCGCATGCGCGAATCAACCTGGATCGCCTTTTTCTCCCCCAACTTCAGCCCGGCATTTTCGGCCAGGGTGCTGTTGGGCTGCACGCCCATGCCGAGGATCACCATATCGGCAGGCAAGGTGCGCTTATCGGTCACGACCGCCTTGACACGCCCATCTGCAACCTCAAAGCCGGTCAGGGACTCTTCCAGGTAAAGCGTCACTCCCACTTCGCGCAGCGCATCTGAAACCAGGGAGCCCATGTCAGGGTCCAGAGTGGCCATGACCTGTTCGGCCCTTTCAACCAAACTGACCTCCAGACCGCGCCGCACCAGCGCTTCAGCCATCTCGAGGCCGATGTAGCCGCCGCCGACGACCACTGCCCGGCGGGGAGATACCTGATCCACAAACTGCCGCACCCGGATGCCGCTCTGCAGGGTCGACAGCCCGAAGATCGCCTGCGCCCCGGAGCCTGGTAGATCCGGGCAGATCGGAACCCCGCCTGTTGCGATCAGCAACTGATCATATCCCTCGTCAAACTCACGTCCGCTTTCGCGCTCCACCACCCGCACCTTGCCGGCATCCGGATCGATGTGCAGCACTTCGTGCCCCACCCGTGCGTCGATGTTGTACTTCTCCTTGAATTTTTCAGGAGTGCGCGCGACAAGGTCATCAGAATCCTTGATCATGCCGGCGATATAATAGGGCAGGCCGCAGGCCGAATAGGAAGTATGCGGCCCCCGTTCGAATACAATGATCTGCCTTTCCGGGTCTTCGCGGCGCACCTTGCTTGCGGCACTCATGCCGGCGGCATCGCCGCCGATAACGACCAATCTCTCTTTCCCCATAAAAACACCCCTTTCCCTTTAAAGGCACTGAACCGACAGAATCGACTGTCGGGCTCTCTCTGTGTTAAACTTCAACGATCACTGCAAATCTACCATTTTTTTGGAGAATGTCAGCGTATGGACGCAAACTCCGAGCCCGGCGAAATCGCCTGCCAGCAGGTTCTGCTGGACGATTCCTCCGTTTTCTCGGTGCAATGGCTGGAACTTCCCCGCCATCTGACCGACGGGGTCACTCCCCGTTTCCTGTTCGACCGCTACCTGGAGCACCTGCGCCGCTTTACTTTCGGGCTGGTGCGTCCGGGTTGCGATTCTGAGGGTGTTCGCTTTCGTCTGGCGGGCACGCCCTGGAATCTGCTCGAGTTCAACGCCCCCGTCGAACAGCATCAGGATTCACGGCGCACCTGCACGATGGAAATCTGCGGTGGTTTTCTGGTTCAGCGCGACATGTGCCATCGCGGCCGACTGCAATTCATTACGGAAGAGTTGCCTGAAGGGGTGCGGATCGAGCTGCAGCTGTCTGAATTCTGCCCCCTGCTGCTGGGCAGCGCCCAGCCCTCCTTTTTCCGCCGCCAAATCTACCGCCTGACTCAGGCGGCGATCCACAAGGTAGTGACGGTACGCTTCCTGCTTCGTGTCTATCGCGAACTGGCGGGGCCGCAGGCCTGCGCACGGGTAGTCCCGACCAAGGTCCGTGAGGGGCGTCCGACCTGAACCGAAAAACCTTCTGCATCAACGGGAAAATACTCGACGCATGACGACACACGACAACAGCACCGGCCGCCTGCTGGCGGTGGGAGACATACACGGCTGCCTGGATCAGCTTCGCACCCTGATGAAGCGGGTTGCACCGCAAAGTGACGATCAGGTCGTTTTCCTCGGCGATTATATCGACCGCGGACCCGACTCCTGCGCAGTTGTGGATTATCTGCTCGACTTTGCCAAACGTTTTCCGCACACGGTCTTCCTCAAGGGCAACCATGAGGCCATGCTGCTCGATTTCATCTCCGGACGCGACCATCTGGCCTTTCTGACCAACGGTGGGCGCTCAACGCTGGAGAGCTACGCCCTGCACCCGGGCGACAGTCTTCCTGGAGACCACCTGAATTTTTTTGAGAACCTGCGACTCTATTATGAGACGCCGGAATTCATCTTCGTCCATGCCGGTCTGCGGCCGGAACGGCCCCTTTCACAGCAGAGCGAAGAGGATCTTCTGTGGATACGGGAGGATTTCCTGGACAATGATTACGACTGGGGCAAGACCGTGGTCTTCGGCCACACGCCGCAATCAAAAGGGCCGTTGAAAAAACCGGGGCGGCTGGGGCTGGATACAGGGGCGGTTTACGGCCGCGCGCTAACCTGCTGTGAAGTCCGCAGCGGACATTGCTGGTCGGTGCCGGCACGGGAACCTAAAAAGAAACTGTTCTTTTTCTTCTAAACCTGCAACGAACTGTTCAGCATGGGTCGCCGCAGAATGTCGCCCTCCTGCGCCCCTTCCGGCAATTCGATGCGCATCCGCATATTGGGCTGACCGGCGGGCACCCCCTCGCCGTCCAACGTTTCAATGCGGCCGGCCTTAAAAGGCTTGGTCCGCATACCGGGGCCGATCAGCTCCAGATTCTCGCCGGGAAAGAAGCGATTGCGCCCTTCTACAATCAGTTCGCCTTCCTGCCGGTGCACAAGACCGACAAAATCACAGCTACGCACATAAGCGGAATCGGTCGTATGCACCTGGGGTGAATCCTCCCCCAGCAGAAAGCCTGTGCCGTAGGGGCGATGACTGACCTTGTCCAGCTCTTCGCGCCAGAGGGAATCGACGACGTAGTTGTGCGGATCGGCATAAAATCGATCCAGGGCGGCGCGATAAACGCGGGTGACGGCCGCCACATAGTAAAGACTCTTCATGCGCCCCTCGATCTTGAGACTGTCCACCCCGGCGCCGATCAGCTGGGGCAGGTGGTCGAGCAAGCACAGGTCGCGACTGTTGAAGAGAAAGGTCCCGTCCTGATGCTCCTCCACCGGCATGTATTCCCCCGGCCGCGTCTTTTCCACCAGCGCATACCCCCAGCGGCAGGGGTGGGCGCACTCACCGCGGTTGGCTTCGCGCCCGGTCAACACGGCCGACAGCAGGCAGCGGCCAGAATAGGCGACACACATGGCGCCATGGACAAACACCTCCAGCTCAACAGATGTGCCCTGCCGGACGGCGGCAATGCGCTCCAGGGTCAGTTCCCGGGCAAGATTCACCCGCGAAACGCCAAGGGAACCCCACAACTGGGCCGCCGCGGCGTTGGTGGTATTGGCCTGGGTGGAAAGATGCAGTTCCCGACCAGGATCAATCCTTTTCACCGTGGCGACAACTCCTGGATCGGAGACGATGTAGGCGTCAATGTCCAGGGGACGCAGCTCTTCGAGCAAAGATTCCAGCTCGGGAAACTCCTCCGGCCGCAGATAGGCATTGAGCGTCAGGTAAAGCCGCCTGCCGAGTGAATGGCACAAGTCCACGGCCCGTCGCAGCGCCTGGAGATCAAAAGAGCCCGCCGGCGCTCTCAGGCCAAAGCGCGGGCTGCCGAGATAGACCGCATCGGCGCCGTATCGCAAAGCGGTTTCCATTTTATGAAGATCACCGGCTGGAGCCAGGAGTTCCACTTGTTTCATTGCAAAATTTTCCTCTCCGCGTATTTTGACGCATCATAACAGATCGTTGCCCGCCGGACGAGAGCTCATCAATGCCGCCTTGACAAGCGGGGTAAAACCCTCTACTTTTTAGAAAAATCCCCAGTTTAAAATTCCTTCATCGCATCACTTTTCCGACGGAGACCGTCTTGATTCGAATCGCAGCCTTTGTGCTTTTTTCTGCTTTTGTCCTGATGGCCGGCGGCTGCGCGCTGCCCCCTTCCCACTCGTCCCAGTCCGACCTGCAGACCGACCTCTCCCGTCTCAAGCGGCAATACACCGCAATCACCGACGAACTGATCTCGCTGCAGAATACGGTGGAGGATCTGGATCAACAGCTGCAAGGGTACGATGCCCGCCTGGAGGCGGTTGAGCAAAGACAGCTGACGGGCCAAACGCAAATGGGCACTTCGTCTGGCCAAATCACCGACAAAACACCCCGAATCGACCCGTTGGAGCGCACGGCATCCGCGGGGCGGGCACCTTCATCCGCAACAGAGATTTACCTGCGCGCCTTCTCCGATTACACCTCAGGCCGCTACGACAAGGCGATTGCGGGGTTTGAGAACTTTCTCGAATACTATCCGGACAACGAATATGCGGCCAACGCTGAATTTTGGATCGGAGAATGCTATTACTCCCAACAGAAATTCACCGAAGCCGCGACACGATTTGTCGGCCTGGCCCAGAATTATCCGCAATCCGCACGTGCACCGAATGCTCTGCTGAAGGCGGCACAGGCCTACCATGAGCTGGGGCATACCGACCAGGCGCGTGAAATCGTCGATTTTTTGCGCGAGCAGTATCCCGACAGTGCTGCTGCCAAAACGCAACTGGAGTTCTAGACTCCCTTACGAATTTCGAGGACCTGCCATGTTCTTCAAAAAAACCGCCGTTTGCGCTTCCGCCTGGGCTCTTGTCCTCCTGATGTCCTGGGCGGTCGGTGCCGCCGAGCCATCCAGAATCTACACCATCAAAAAGGGCGACACGCTGTGGGGGATCTCCGATCGTTTCATCAAGGACCCCCACTACTGGCCCAGCCTCTGGGCCAACAACCCGGACATCCGCAACCCGCACTTCATCTACCCGGGACAGAGACTGCGCATCTTCCCCGACCGCATTGAAATCGTGCGGGACGAGGATGAACTGGAGAACATCCTGGAGCAGGCCGCGCCCGCCGAAACCGTCAGTGCCGGTGAGCCCAGCGAGCAAATCACGATCAAATCCATCGGCGGTTATCCCGGCTTCATCGACAAATCCGCGGTCGGCTCCGTCGGCACCCTGGTGGATACCACCGACAACCGCATCATGATGGCTGAAGGGGAGCAGGTCTTTATCGACCTGACCGACGCCGGAAGGGTCTCTCCTGGAGATCTCTTCACGATCTTTTCCTTGGGGGAGGAGGTCTTTCATCCGGACACCGGCGAATCCCTCGGCTATTTCGTGCAGGAGAAAGGCAGCCTTCAGATCAGCCGCCTGCATAAGGATGTCGCCTCGGCCGTTATCACCGAAGCGGATCGCGAAATCCACCGCGGCGACCTGATCAAGCCGCTTAAGCCCCTTGAGACGGAAATCGTTCTGCAGCAGACCGATCGGCAGTTGACAGGGCAGATCATCGGCAACCGCCTTGAAAACATCGCCATGGGACAACAGATGGTGGCCTATATCGACATAGGTTCAGAAGAAGGCCTTTTGCCGGGCAACCTGCTGATGATCTCCCGGCCACGCGAAATCTCCGAAACAGCAAGGAAGATGTACGACCACAGTGACCGGTCCCTGCAGCTTCCCGAAACGGCTCTTGGAACAGCGGTGGTTATTGAAACCCAGCCCCACACCGCGTCCATCCTGATCCTCAAAAGCGTCGAAGCCATCTATGCCGGAGACCGGGTGCACACGGACGCCCTGTAACGGGTCGCGTTCAACCAGCAGCTCGGCAGGGGCACAGAATCACTCCCATAAACTCAACAGCTCATTAAAAAAGGGTGGACAACAGTCCGCCCTTTTTTTATTGTTTGCGCCATGCAATGTCATGAACTTCCACCGCAACAATTCAACTGGCTGCGTCTACACCTGACGCCGGGGCTCGGCCAGCGCCGCCTGTCCAATCTGTACCAGGCCTTTGGCTCGGTCGATGAAATCCTCGCCGCCGACCCCGTCACCCTCTACCGACGTGCACGCCTTCCCAAAAATATCGCCCTCGCCATCCCGCCTGCTGACTGCTCGCAGCTGCTGCGCACCGCGGGGGAGCTGGCCGCCGAGGGGGTGCAACTGGTCTGCCGCGGAAACGACAATTACCCGGATCTTCTCGATGCCATTCACGATCCCCCCGTGCTACTCTATGTGCGCGGACGCTTCCCACTGCCCGAAGGACTCGCGGTCGTCGGATCCCGGCGTGCCTCCCCCGACAACATGCGGCTCGTCAGGGACATCTGTCGCGAGCTGGCGGCGTGCGACATTCCGATCGTTTCGGGACTGGCACGGGGAATCGACACCGCGGCCCATCTTGGCGCCCTGGATGCCGAGGGATGGACAGCAGCAGTTCTCGGCTGCGGCATCGACCGTATCTATCCCCAGGAAAATTCACGCCTGTTTCAAAAGATCGCCGCAGAAGGCACGCTCATCAGCGAACAGCCGCCGGGGATGCCGCCGAAGGCAGGAAACTTCCCAAGCCGCAACCGCATCGTCAGTGGACTGTCGCGCGGAGTGCTCGTGGCGGAGGCCGCAGTGCGCAGCGGCTCGCTGATCACGGCGGATTTCGCCCTGGAACAGGGACGTGAAGTCTTTGCCCTGCCCGGACCGGTACAGCGCCCCACCTGCGCCGGCACCAATGCGCTGCTCAAGGAGGGGGCACACCTGGTAACCGAGGCGCGCGACATCATTGAGCTGCTGTGGCGGAAAAACTACCGTCCCCCGTCGCCCGAACCGCTCCCGGATGTTGATGAGAACCTTTCGGAGACAGACCGGAAAGTCGCCCGGCAACTGGGCTCAAGCCCCCTCCATATCGATGAAATCGTGCGTAAAAGTGGGTTGACTCCCATGGAGGTTTCGGCTATTTTACTGCACTTGGAACTCCAGGGAAGCGTTGTTCAGCTTCCGGGCATGCGGTACCAGAGAGCCTGAACCCCAGGCAGGCGTTCAACAACGCCTCATCCGAAGGAGGTCTTTTGAGAGACAGGGTTTTAGCCATCGTCAATCTCATCACCCAGTATATTCTGGAAGACCAGGGGCTGGTCGCCAACGAGCAGGAAATGGTCCAGGAACTGCTCGAATTCGGCTTTGAAGCGGATGAGATCGATGCCGCCTTCACCTGGATGGAAACTCAGACACTCCACGAAGAGCATGCTCTTTCAGACCGGCTCGATATCCCGGCACAGCGCATCTTCACCGCACAGGAAAATCTCGCTCTGACCCGCGAGGCCCGGGGTTTTCTGATCAAACTGCGCTCTCTCGGCATATTGGACCAGGACACTCAGGAAGAGATTATCGAACGCGCGGTAGATTCCGCCAACGAACCGATGGGACTGCAGGACATCAAGCAACTTGCCGTTCTATCTCTTTTTTCGCGCGCCCAGCACCAATGGCGCAAAGAGGTCGACTGCATTCTCGACGACGACTGGTCGGCTCTTTTTCACTGACATCGCAGCGGGCCGCGGGGAAATCCGCGGCCTTTTTCATTTCTGCCCCGCATACTTGAAACGGTTCCGGAGGCAGCGAGGTTCCCATGGCACAACATCTGGTTATTGTCGAATCTCCCGCCAAATCGAAAACCATCGAAAAATTTCTGGGGCCCGGGTACAAGGTGCTCGCCTCCTACGGTCACGTGCGCGCTTTGCCGAGCAAGCAGGGAATGGTCGATGTCGAGCATGACTTCGAACCGCAGTACCAGGTTCTGCCCGAGAGCCGCAAACACATCCAGGCGCTGAAAAAAGAAGTCGAAAAGTGTGACGAACTGATTCTCGCCACTGACCCCGACCGTGAGGGGGAAGCCATCGCCTGGCATCTGCTCAACGCCCTGGGCATTGACGAGAATGCGGATCACCCCAGAGTCAAACGTGTGGTGTTCCATGAGATTACCCGCGACGCGGTCAAAAAGGCCCTTGAATCGCCGCGCAAGGTTGCCGGCGAGTTGGTGGACGCGCAGCAGGCCCGTGCCGTGCTCGACTACCTGGTCGGCTTCAACCTGAGCCCTTTCCTGTGGAAAAAAATACGCTATGGGCTCTCAGCCGGGCGGGTGCAGTCCGTCGCACTGCGGCTGATCTGTGAGCGGGAGAAGGAGATCAATGCCTTCGAATCCCGTGAATACTGGACGATCGACGCCCTGCTGGCTCAACTGAAAACAGCAGACAAATCACTCTCGTTCAAAGCCCGTCTGCACGCCCTCGACGGCAAGCGGCTCGACAAGTTCGCCATCACTTCGCAGCAGCAGGCCGCCGATCTTGAAAAACAGATCGCCGAATGTGCCTTCGAAGTGGGCAAGGTGACTCAGAGCGAGAAAAAACGCAATCCTGCCCCGCCTTTCACCACCAGCACCCTGCAGCAGGAGGCAAGCCGCAAGCTCGGCTACTCGGCCCGCAAGACCATGAGCAACGCCCAGAAACTCTATGAGGGGGTGGATATCGGCTCCGGGGCGGTCGGTCTGATTACCTACATGAGAACAGACTCGGTGGCCCTGTCGCAGGAAGCCACCAACCAGGCGCGCGAAGTCATCACCGGGCAATATGGGAAGGAATACGCGCTGGATAAGCCGCGGGCGTTCCGCAACAAGGCCAAAAATGCCCAGGAAGCCCATGAGGCGATCCGCCCGACCGACCTCTCCAATACGCCGGAGAAGGTCAAGCCGTTCCTGTCCTCCGACCAATACCGTCTCTACCGCCTGATCTGGATGCGCACCATCGCTTCGCAGATGGCCGCGGCGATTCTGGACGCCACCACCGTCGATATCAACGCCGGTGAACGCTTCATGTTCCGGGCATCAGGGCAGGTGATTCGCTTCCCCGGCTTCATGAAGGTCTATATTGAAGGCACCGACGAGGCCGAGGAGGAAGCACAGGGAACGCTGCCCGCGCTGACCGAAGGAGACAAGCTCGATCGCAGAGAACTGCTGCCGGAGCAGCATTTCACCCAGCCGCCGCCCCGCTATACCGAGGCGAGCCTGGTCAAGACACTGGAAGAGTACGGCATCGGCCGCCCCTCCACCTACGCAGGGATCATGAATACACTGGTCGCGCGCAAGTACGCGCGCCTGGAAAAACGCACCTTCTACCCGGAGGATGTGGGAATGGTGGTCAACGATCTGCTGACCCGCCATTTCACCCGGTATGTCGATTACGACTTTACCGCCCAGCTGGAGGAAGAACTTGACGCCATCTCGCGCGGTGAGCAGAAATGGCGTCCGGCCATCCGCGAATTCTGGGAGCCCTTCATCGAGCAGCTCAAGGCCAAGGAAAAAGAGGTTTCAAAGGCGGACGTTACCACCGAGAAAACCGATCGCAGCTGTCCCGAATGCGGCAAGCCGCTGGTGGTTAAATTGGGCCGCGCCGGCAAATTCCTGGCCTGCTCCGGCTTCCCCGAATGCCGCTACACCGAGCCTCTTTCCGGCGAGGAGAAAGAAGAGCCGGTGATGTCGGAGGAAAAGTGCGACAAGTGCGGTGCGCCCATGCTGATCAAGGACGGGCGCTACGGCAAATTCCTCGCCTGCTCGGCCTACCCCGACTGCAAGAACATCCAGCCCCTTGTCAAACCGAAGGCACTCGGCATTACCTGCCCCGAATGCGGCGAAGGGGAGCTGATGGAGAAAAAAAGCCGCTACGGCAAAATTTTCTACTCCTGCAACCGCTACCCCAAATGCAAATACGCCCTGTGGGACCAGCCCCTGAAGCAGCCCTGCCCCAAATGTGGCTTTCCCGTCACCGTCGAGAAGACCACCAAGCGCGAGGGCACCGTCCACAAATGCCCTCAGGAGAGTTGCGACTGGAAAAAAGTCATCACACCGCCGGAGCCCAAGCCTGCGGCTAAATCGAAAACGGCCGGCCCATCGAAAACCGCGGTCCAATCAAAGACCGCGGCAAAGTCGAAAACGGCTGCGGGCGCCAAGAAGAGCACAACAGCCCGTAAAAGTACGGCATCCAAGCAGCCGAAGAAATAGTCGATGGAAACCAGTCGCTCCACCGTAGAGGTTGCACAACGTCCGCTTGTGACCATTATCGGCGCCGGCCTCGCCGGCTGTGAAGCCGCCTGGCAGCTGGCTCAATCCGGCCACGCGGTTCGCCTGTACGAAATGAAGCCGCAGCAGTTCTCCCCCGCCCACCACAGCCCCTTGCTGGGGGAACTGGTGTGCTCCAACTCCCTGCGCGGAGCGGCATTGACCAACGCCGTCGGTCTTCTCAAGGAGGAGTTGCGCGCCTGCAAAAGTCTGTTCATGGCCGCGGCCGACACCGCCGCCGTCCCGGCCGGCGGCGCCCTGGCTGTTGATCGGGATGCCTTTGCCCAATATCTGACCGACAAGATCAGCAGTCACCCGGCGATCGAGCTGGTACGCGAAAAGGTCGACCGCATCCCCGAAGAAGGTTGGGTGATTATCGCTGCCGGCCCGTTGGCTTCCGCCGAAATCTCGGAAGAAATCCGCCGCCTCACCGGCGATGAACATCTCTATTTCTATGATGCCATCGCGCCGATCATCGAAGCCGACTCCATCGATTTCTCCAAGGCGTGGCGCGCCTCGCGCTACGGCAAGGGGGGCGACGATTACATCAACTGCCCCATGAACCGCGAGCAGTACCTGCAGTTCATCCGCGACCTGCTTGCCGCCGAAAAAGTACAGCCGCGCGCATTCGAACAGCTGCGTCACTTCGAAGGCTGCATGCCCATCGAAGAAATGGCCGAGCGCGGCGAGATGACGCTGGCTTTCGGCCCGATGAAGCCGGTCGGGCTGCCGGATCCGCGCACCGGCAGGGAGCCTTTTGCCGTCCTGCAGCTGCGCCAGGACAACCGCCACGCCTCCCTGTACAACATGGTCGGCTTCCAGACCAAACTCAAACATCCCGAGCAGAAACGCATCTTCCGTACCATTCCCGGTCTGGAACAGGCACGTTTCGCCCGCTTGGGCTCCATGCACCGCAACACCTTCGTCAACGCGCCGCGCTGCCTTGAGCGCACCCTGCAGGTTAAAGGGCATCCGCGCCTTTTTCTGGCCGGCCAGATCACCGGCGTCGAAGGCTATGTGGAATCGGCCGCCTGCGGCTTTCTTGCCGGACTCTTCGCCGCCGCGCGAATCGCAGAAACCGAACCGCTTCTTCCTCCGCCCACCACGGCCCTCGGTGCGTTGCTGGCACACCTGCACGAGTCCGACCCCGAGGGGTTTCAACCCATGAACGTCAACTACGGACTCTTCCCTTCCATGAAACCGCGTCCGCGCAAGCGCAGCGAAAGACGCCTGGCCCTGGCACAGCGCGCGCTTGATGACCTCGACTCCTGGCGGCAGCGCCTGAATATTGCGACTGAATTCTGACGCTTAGCCTACCCTCCTCCGGCAAAACGCCGCCTTCGTCTGCCTATTGCGCCATATGCACCAACCCCGACAGGGAATTCCTGCGGACATCTCTAAAATTTAACGGATAAATTACGGGCAAGATTAATGAACTTTCCCGACCCCATCTCTGATTACATTGTTTTCCCCGCTGAACAATTCAGCCGTCCCAACTGTTGCAGTGCGCGATTTTGGCACAAACCCTAATAAAGGCTTTATAAACAAGCAATTTTATGTTGTTATACATTTTTTCCAATGATATGAATGATACTTCTTATGGACTTTTCTTTTCATTTACTGGCGATCATCTTTAAGGCAACTGGCGCATATTGATCGGGCAGACTCATCCTGACAGTTATTTCCCGGCATTTTCCAAAGGTCGTCTAGCGGCGCCCGATGCGTACATTTCCCGCACCAACCAAAATTCGGCTCGCCTTTTGCTTGGCTTTGCTTGAAGAGTTTCCGTCAAGGAACGTTTGAACTGGGTGGATTGATGAGCGGCAGCAGTGATCGTTTCAAAAACCTGACAACGCTGAACGCCGGGGATATTCTCGATTCCCTGCGGTCGTCTCCGCTGCTGGCCCCCTATTCTCTCGCCCTGTTCTGCGAAAACCAGGGAGTCGTCGGCACAGGGCACGGCCAGTTGACATCCCTGTGCTGTCCTCCCGAGAAAGGGGGGCTGTGCGACCCGAGCTGCCGATCCGACCACGAAAAGGCCCTGCACCAGGCGATCAGCACCAACAAACCGGTTGTTTTTCGGTGCAGAACCGGACTTCTCAATTTCTTTGTTCCGTTCAAAATCCCCCAGACGGCACACTGCTGTCTGATGGGCGGCGGGGTCCGCACTGAAGAAATCGACCTCGAAACGGTCGAAGAAATCGCACGTAAAAGCCACCGCAGCGGCATCAGCCTGCTCGAAGAACTGGAAAAGCTGCCGACCTGCACCGAAGAGCAACTGGAAGAGGTGGCCCGCAAGACCTCTGAAATCATTCCCGACCTTCACAACGAAAATCTCTACGCGGTCGCTTTCGAAAAGACCATGATGCGTCTCGGTTCCATAATCGGCGTGTCCTCCGAACTTGACCGTGCAAGCTCGATTGAGCAGGTTCTCAACCTGGTTGGGGAAACCCTGATGATTCTCTTCGACCTGGCCCAGACCGCCGTTATCCTCCACGGAAAAGATCCGAGCCAGTCCGCCGTACTGCATGGGCTCGGCTCCTGGCTCACCCAACCGGTTCAGCTTAACGAGGAACAGGCGTCTGTTTTCGCACAAACGAAAGAAAGCCACCCCTTCACCCTGGAGGAGGAAGAGGTCCTCCAAACTCTTCCCGAGGTGACCTGCGACCAGGCCCTGTGCCTGCCGCTGAAATCGGAAGGGACCTCCTACGGCACCCTCGTGCTGTTCAACACGGATCTTCATCCACGTGAAAAGCTGCTGCTCGAACTGCTGGCCGGGCGCATGGCGGCGCGACTGCATACTCTCACCCGGGAACAGGAATTCAACCTGAAGAACGACACCTCGGAACGCATCATCGAGATGATCAGCAACCTGTCACTTCTCGACAGCCGGGAAGCTTTGTTCCAACGGATTCTCGAAATGTCGTCGGATCTGCTGCATGCCTCCAAGGGCTCGCTCATGGTGCTGGACGACGATGAGACTGTTCTGCGAATCGAGGCCAGCCTCGGCATGAACCCTGAACTGGCCCGCGGGATGCGGGTCCGTGTGGGCAGCGGCATTTCCGGACGGGTGGCAGCCAACAGCAAACCCCTGCTGGTCAACGATATCGAGAAAGACGAGCGAGTCCGCACCGCCAACCGGCCGAGATTCAAGACCAAATCCTTCATCAGCGTTCCCTTGATGGCCAAGGGCGAAGTCATTGCGGTTCTCAACCTCTCCGACAAGCGCGATCAGGCGACCTTCGATGAACAGGACCTGCGCCTGCTGACCACTTTTTCTCCTCATTTTTCGACCCTGATCGAACGCACGGAAACCCTGGAACGCGCCAGCGCACTGGAGGAGTTGTCCATTACCGACCCACTGACCCGCCTGTACAACCGCCGCTTCCTTGAACAGCGCATGGAAGAAGAGATCAGCCGCTGCCTGCGCCAGGATCTGGCCCTGACCCTGATTCTGCTCGATCTCGACAATTTCAAGAATTACAACGACCTGTGCGGACATATCGCCGGTGACAAGGCCCTGCAGCGCACCGCCCGTATCCTGCGCAAATCAGCCCGTGAGATGGACATCGTGACACGCTACGGCGGCGAGGAATTCTGCATCCTGCTGCCGGGCACCTCCAAAAAAGAAGCGATCCTGGTCGCGGAGCGCATCCGCCATGCCGTTGAAAAAGAAAGTTTCCCCCGCGAAAAATCCCTGCCCCTGGGGAGACTGACCTGCAGCCTCGGCGTGGCGTCCTACCCCGCCGATGGCAACACCGCCCAATCCCTGATCAACGCGGCCGACATCGCCCTGTATCGTGCCAAATCCGAAGGACGCAACCGCACCATTCTTTTCGATCCCACCCAGAAGAACGGCCACATCTCCCTGGCCTGAGCATCCCGTCGCGAAGCATTTTTTCTTTTTTTTACTTTCTGTTATCATCCTGTGCCATGCCCAACGCCACCTCACAACCGAAGGTTTTTCAGCGATTATGAAATCCGTATCTTCCCCGATGTTTTACACCTCCGAGGAGGGACTTGTGCTGGCATCGGCGTCTCCCCGCCGCCGTGAACTGCTGGAAAGCCTCGGAATTCAATTGCAGATCATCCCCAGTTGCGTGGATGAGGGTCCGCTTGAGGATGAAGAACCGGCCGAGCATGTCATGCGTCTCAGCCGCGAAAAGGCGCAGGAGGTCGCAAACCGCGCCGACGTCAAAGGACGCTGGTTTCTCGGCAGCGACACCATCGTCGTGCAGGACGGTCATCTGCTCGGCAAACCCTGCGATACCCGTCAGGCAGGCGAGATGCTCAGAATGCTCTCGGGACGCGAGCATCAGGTTTATTCCGGCTATGCAATCCACGACCGGAAAAAGGATCAAAGCACCACCGGTTCGGTCTGCACGCAGGTGCGTTTGCGGCAGTTGACAGGCGCGGAGATCGCGGGGTACATTGCCAGCGGTGAACCCCTCGACAAAGCGGGAGCCTACGCCATTCAAGGGCTGGCCTCCTATATGGTCAGCGATATTTCGGGCAGCTACACCAATGTGGTCGGCCTTCCCCTGGCCGAGGTCGTCGATGTTCTTCTGAACCTCGGCGCCATCACCCTGCCGCCGCAGCACTCCGCCCGAGAAAACCAGGTATCGGATTTGTCGCCATGAGCATTCAGGATATTCAGGAAAATCTGCGCATGATCAGGGAGCGCATCGACCAGGCCTGTCATGACTGTGGTCGAGACCCGCATGGCGTGCGCCTGGTGGCCGTCTCGAAAACCAAGCCGGCCGCGGACGTTCTGGCGGCCTTTGCCGCGGGACAGAAGCTGTTCGGCGAAAGCTACGTCCAGGAATTCACGGACAAAGCCGAGCAGGTCGAAGCCCCCGTCGAGTGGCATTTCATCGGGCACCTGCAGAGCAACAAGGCCAAATATCTGCGCGGCCGCGTCCGCATGATCCACAGCGTCGACCGTCTCTCGCTGGCACGGGAGATCAATCGTCAATGGGAGCGCATCGATGAGCGCCTCGAGGTTCTGGTTCAGGTCAACCTGGCCGGAGAACAAAGCAAATCGGGGGTTGCCCCCCAGGAAGCTCCGGCACTGGTCCGCAAGCTGTCCGAATTGCCGCACCTGCGCGTAAGGGGACTGATGACCCTGCCTCCTTTTTTCGAAGATCCCCAGGCCGTCCGCCCCTATTTCCGCCAATTGCGAGAACTCTCCGAAGAGATCGCGGGGCTCGATCTTCCCGGGGTCGGCATGGATGAATTATCCATGGGCATGAGCCATGATTTCCCTGCCGCCATTGCGGAAGGCGCGACCCTGGTGCGGGTCGGAACCGCCATCTTCGGCGCCCGCGAAACACCCTGAACGGGATTTGACCTATGAACAATTCCACGGGCCGCGCCCTCTGGGCCAGCCGCCTCGGCTTTATCCTGGCCGCGGCGGGCAGCGCGGTGGGCTTGGGCAATATCTGGAAATTTCCTTACATCGCCGGTGAAAACGGCGGCGGCGCGTTCGTGCTGGTTTACCTCGTGTGCATCGCACTGGTCGGCCTGCCGATCATGATGGCCGAGTTCATGATCGGCCGTCACACGCGCCGCGACGCGGTAGGTGCTTTCATCGCCCTGGAGCATCGCCGCTCGTTCTGGGTGGTCGCCGGATGGACCAGCATCACGGCGGCATTCATCATCCTTTCCTATTATTCGGTGGTCGCGGGCTGGACCCTTGATTATGTCTATCGCGCCCTGACCAGCAGTTTCAGCGGTCTGCCCGCCGCGCAGATCGAAGGGATGTTCGACGGGCTGATTGCCGACGGCCCCCGCCAGATTCTGTGGCACCTGCTCTTCATTACCCTCTGCCTGGGGATCGTCATCGGCGGTGTGCAGCGGGGGATCGAGCGCTGGGCCAAGATCCTGATGCCTGTTCTGCTGGCGCTGCTTGCGCTGCTGTTCGTCAACGGCATGCTGAGCAATGGGGCATGGGAAGGGATCAACTTCATGTTCCGCCCCGATTTTCACAAACTCACCCCCGGTGCGGTGCTTGAAGCGATGGGTCATGCTTTTTTCACCCTCTCGCTGGGCATGGCGGCCATGATCACCTACGGTTCTTACCTCAACCGCAACGAAGACCTGCTCGGATCAAGCCTGCGCATCGTCCTCCTTGACACCGTGATTGCGCTGATGGCGGGGTTGGCCATCTTCCCCATCGTTTTCTCCGTCGGCATGGAGCCGGCGGCCGGACCCGGGCTTATTTTCAAAACCATCCCCGTCGTCTTTTCCCAAATTACCGGCGGTGCGTTTCTGGCCATCCTGTTTTTTCTGCTTCTGGCGTTTGCCGCTCTGACCAGCGCCATTTCTCTGCTGGAGGCGCAGGTCTCCTACCTGATTGATGAACGGGGATGGGGGCGCAAGCGCGCCACCACATTCCTGGCAGGATTGGCCTTTGTGGTCGGCCTGCCCACCGCCCTCTCCTTCAATTCCCTGTCCGAGTGGACGCTCATCGGTGATCTGACCTTCTTTGATTCCGCCGACCTGCTGACATCCAACTACCTGTTGCCCATCAGCGGTTTGCTGACAGCCATTTACGTAGGATGGTTCTGGAGCGGTACCGAGGAGAAGCAGGAGTTGATCGCCGGTGGCGCAGGCTGGGTCTACCCGTTATGGCATTTTCTGATCCGCTACGTCTCCCCCGTCGCGGTGGCTATCGTGTTGTTCTTCAAGATCAGAGAAACAGGTCTGTTTGCCTGGCTGACCAACCTTTTTTGACCAATCCCATGTCTCTCGATACTTTTCTTTTCGATCTGGACGGCACCTTGGTCGACTCGGTTGCCGACCTTGCGACCGCCATCAATCTGCTGCGGGCTGAATTGAGCCTGGAGCCGATCGCGCAGGAAAGGGTTCGCGGATACGTCGGTGACGGTGCCCGCATGCTGGTTCGACGCGCTTTGCCCGCAGACCTGTACCGGGATGCGCACCTGGAGCGCTTCCTTATTCTCTATCGCGCCCACCTGCTGGATCAGACACGGCCCTATCCCGGCATTCCGGACTTCCTTGATTCACGCGAGCCGGCCCGCATGGCGGTCGTCACCAACAAACCCTATCTGCTGACCATGGACCTGCTCAACGGTCTGAATCTCACTTCATATTTCGGCGCCATTATCGGAGGGGACAGCTGCCGGACCAAAAAACCGGATCCCCTACCGGTTCAAACCGCATTGCGCCAACTGAATGCCTCTCCACGACGGGCCGTGATGATCGGCGATCATCATACGGATCTGCACGCCGGGCAGGCTGCAGGCCTCGCCACCTGCTTCTGCACCTGGGGGATGGGCAATGACGGCGGGGTCCCGAGCACTTTCCGTGCTTATTCACCGACCGACCTCGCCCGCATCTTCTCCGGGGTCGCATCGTGAGCAATCCGCCCCTGACTTTAAAAGCCATCTCCCTGTTCTTCTTCCCGCTCATGCTCAACGTTCAGTTCATGAGCGTATCGCATTCGTTTATCAACGCGGCCCTGGCGCGCCAGCCCGACCCGGTGATCACACTGGCGGCCTTTTCAGTGGCCATGGTGCTGCACATGTTTGTCGCCGCACCCTCCTACCAGAACCAGGCGATCACCATTGCCATGGTGCGCGGTCGCCGCTCACTCATTGGCACTGCGCTCTTTGTCCTGACGATCGCCGTGTATGTCGCCCTGTTTCTCGGCCTGCTGGCCTGGTCGCCGCTGGGGGATCTGGTCCTGACCCAGGTTCTCGGTGTCGGCCCGCAGATTGCCACCGAGGCAAAAGCCGTACTCGGCATCCTGGTCCCGCTGCCTTTTCTTACCGGTGCACGGGGAATGCTGCAGGGGATGGTTATGCAGGCGCGCCGCACTGCCCCGGTCTCCATCGCCACCGCGGTGCGCATCGGCATCCTGCTGGCGTTGCTGGCGTTGCTTTCGGGTTGGCTGTCCGGCGCAAGGCTGGCGGCAGCGGCCCTGCTTGGCTGCATCCTGGTGGAAACCCTTTTTGTCGGCTGGTTTGCCCTGCGGTACCGGGTGCGTCACCACGATGAAGAAGAACACAGCGTGGGAGAGATTTTCCGCTTCGCCCTGCCGCTGGCCTTCTCTTCGAGCATGCAGCACATGGTGCCGCTTCAGATCAACGCCATCATCAGCCGCCTTCCGGATGGTGAACTGGCCCTTGCGGCATTCGGCATCATCCGCGGTTTTCTTTTTCTGCTGGCCGGCCCGTTGCGCAACCTGATGCAGTCCTATCAGACCCTGGTTCGCCAGCCGGAAGACTACCCTGTGCTGGTGACTTTTCACCGCCGCGTTTCCGGGACCCTGGCGGCACTTATTCTGCTGACGGCCTATCCGCTCAACGCTTTCATCCTCGGCACGCTGATGGGTCTGGACGAAACAATGCGCCACTATATCGCTCTGCCCCTGGCGTTCTGCGCTCTGTTTCCGGTCATGCACGGCGGGGCCAACCTGTTGCGCGGCATTTTCACCGAAAGGCATCAAACCGGCACCATCGGCCGCGTCATGGTCTACAAGGTCATTTACATGCTGATCTGCTGGGCTATCGTGCCGATAACCGCCTCGCCCGTTCCCGGCGTGGCCGTTGCCGTCTTTCTGATCGTATCCGCCGAATTGCTTGAACTTGTCTACATGCGGCGGCGGTTGGCGGCCTGACGCAAATCCATTGCCGTTCCGTCTTTCCAACGATAAGATGCTTGAACATCCTGAGGGGTGAGGGAGAGGAAAACCATGGATAAAAAGCATCCCTGTCCGGATTGCAGAATGTGCCAGTGGTGCTCGGACGACAGATGCCGTCTGTGCCTGCGCCCGGAGAAAAAATGTCGTAAAAAACTGTCCATGGCCGAGCAGATCGCCCTTTTCGAGAAGCTTAACCACCAGAAAAACCCGGAGGATAGCAAACCGTGACGCTGCTTTATCTCCTCGACCTGATCGGTACCGCCGCCTTTGCGGCCTCCGGTGCATGGGCCGGCATCCGCCGCGACATGGATCTGCTCGGCGTGCTCGTACTGGGGCTGGTCACCGCAACCGGAGGCGGCACCCTGCGCGACATTCTGCTGGGGGATCTGCCGCCGTTCAGCCTGCAGGACGAAACCTACCTCTACCTGTCCCTTGTTGTCTCTCTGCTGATCTTCTTTTTTCACCGACGCCTGGATTTTCTCAACCACCCCCTGCTTTATTTCGATGCGGTGGGGTTGGGCACCTTTGTCGTGATCGGCACCGGCAAGGCTCTTGATTTTCAGATCGGCTTTGTCGGCGCGATCATGATGGGCGTTATGACAGCCACCGCCGGCGGCGTGCTGCGCGATGTCCTCTCCAACCAGGTTCCCCTGATTCTGCGCAAAGAAGTCTACGCATCCGCCTGCATCGCCGGAGCCGCCCTGCTGACCGCACTGCACCACCTCAATACGCCGAGTCCCGTGGCGGCCCTCGCAGCAGCCCTCACAGTCATTGCGATCCGCCTGGCCGCCATTCACTTCAACTGGTCACTTCCCCGCGCCGGACAATAACCTGAGTCCGTGGATTCATTATAGATGGCTTTGGGCTTTGGGCTTTGGGCTTTGGGCTTTGGGCTTTGGGCTTTGGGCTTTGGGCTTTGGGCCTCAAATTGGTTCATCTCTTGCAAAATCCCTGATAGCAATTTACTTTCCCCGTAAAACAGAACTGATAGTCATGTTTTCGCCATTTCTGTCAAAGTCCCGGCACGAGGTGACCCCTTGGAACAAACTCTTATTCTGACTTTCATGGATGGCGGCGAAACCGAGGCCAGGCTGGCCCGCCCCTTTCAGCCCCGTGAGAATGAAATCGAGGTCATTCTTGAAGCGCAGGATCTGCGCATGGCGTATCCGCTCTATGACCTGAGCTGCATCAAGTTTCACGGCAAATCACCCGCCGGCGTCGATGGCGACAGCCGCTGGGAAGAGATCGAGCTGATCAGCGGCGAAAAGTTTCATGTGCAGATCATGGGCCGGTCCAAATACCCCCTGGGTTTTTACGGCCTGCCTGCCAGTGTCGAAAGCCCCTACAAGAGCATCTTTTTCACATTCCACGGCATCAAAAAAAGCCGGGGAGAAAAACCGCTGGGACGGATTCTTGAGGACTCCGGCGCAGTCAGGCCACCCGACATGGAGCGGGCCCTGGCTGAGCAGAAAAAGCTGCGCAAACGCCGTGTCGGAGACATCCTGGCAGAAGAAAATCAGCTCGATCACCAGCAAATCGACCAGGAAATCACCCGCGCCCACAGCCAGGGCAAGATCCCCAAAAATGTGCGTGTGGGCGATATTCTGGTTGCCGCCGGGCTGGTCACACGTGAACAGGTGGAACATGCCCTGAAAACCCAGGAAAAGGGCAAGAAGAAAAAGATCGGCACGCTGCTCATCGAGATGGGATTGATCACCGAAGATCAGCTTCTTTCTGCGCTGGCGACCAAATTCGGGCTGCGACTGGTCAACCTGGAAGAGACTGAGCCCTCCCAGGATGCGCTGGCGGCCCTGCCGCGCGAAGTGGCAACGCGCATGCAGGTAGTGCCGGTTGAGATCCATGGACGCACACTGGTGGTGGCGACATCGCAGCCCACCGACCCAACCATCAGCGAAAACCTGCGCTTCAGCACGAACTATCAGATCGAACTGGTGGTGTCACGCAGCGACCAGATTCTCGAGGCGATTGAAAATCACTATGTCAGAACCGACAGCCAGGTGCGCGAGCTGATCGGTGAGCTGTCCGACAGCGCCATCATAGAGGATGAAGAGGCTGATGACTCCCAGTTTTCCGAAAGCGACTCGCAGATTATCAGCCTGGTCAACAAGATCCTCATCGATGCCTACAAAAAAGAGGTGTCGGACATTCATTTCGAACCGGGACTGGGCAAACTTCCCCTGAGCGTGCGCTACCGCATCGACGGTGTCTGCCAGGTGGTGCACAAAGTTTCCCCAGCGTACAAGCACGCCATCATCTCGCGAGTCAAAATTATGGCGCGACTGGACATTGCCGAACACCGCCGGCCGCAGAGCGGGAAGATCCTGCTGCGCTACGAAGGGAAAAAAGTCGAATTCCGTGTCGAAATCACGCCGACCGTGGGGGGAAACGAGGACGCGGTTCTGCGCATCCTCGCGGCATCCAAGCCCCTGCCGTTGCTCCAGATGGGATTCAGTGACAAAAACCGCCAGGGGTTCGAAGAAATTCTGGCCAAGCCCTACGGCATCATCCTGTGCGTCGGTCCAACCGGCTCGGGCAAGACGACCACCCTGCATTCAGCTCTGGGACATATCAACAAACCCGACCGCAAGATCTGGACGGCAGAAGACCCTGTGGAGATCACCCAACCCGGCCTGCGCCAGGTACAGGTCCATTCCAAAATCGGTTTCGGCTTTAAAGAAGCATTGCGCTCCTTTCTACGCGCCGACCCCGATGTGATCATGATCGGCGAGATGCGCGATGCCGAAACCGCCAAAACCGCCATTGAAGCGTCACTGACCGGCCACCTGGTGTTCAGCACCCTGCACACCAACAGCGCCCCGGAAACCGTGGTACGGCTGATCGAGATGGGGATGGACGCCTTCAACTTCGCCGACGCCATGCTGGGCATTCTCGCGCAACGCCTTGCCCGCCGCCTGTGCGAACAGTGTCGTGCACCCTATCAACCCAGCCGTCAAGAGTATGATGAACTGGTTCATGCCTATGGCGAGAAATGGTACGAAAAACACGGATTGCCTGTTTATGAGGACGGTCTGAAATTAATGAAGCCAGTCGGATGTCGAACATGTAACAATACCGGCTACCGCGGCCGCATCGCCATCCACGAACTACTGACAGGTTCCGAACCGCTCAAGACCGGTATCAAGAAGGGAATGATGGCCCAGGACCTGAGAAATCTCGCCATCGAAGAAGGGATGACCACCCTGAAGATGGATGGAATCCAGAAGGTGTTCGCCGGGCACACCGATCTGCAGCAGGTGCTGCGGGTGTGCATTTAGGCGGCGGATAAAGAAACTATTGCCCGCCGCCCGCTGTCCCTCGTCAGCTGTTGCCAAGTTCCCGTGACCGCTGCGTCGCCCGGTTAACCGCCTCCATCAGGGTTGCGCGGAAATTTCCTTCCTCCAGGGCCGCCACTCCGGCGATCGTCGTGCCGCCGGGACTGCACACGCGGTCGCGCAGAACAGCCGGATGCTCACCTGTCTCCAGCACCATACGGGCTGCGCCCAGCACGGTCTGAGAGGCCAACGCCAGGGCATCGTCCCGCCCAAGCCCCTGGCGCACCGCACCGTCGGCCAACGCTTCAATCAGGGTGTAGACGTAGGCAGGGCCCGAACCGGAGAGGCCCGTCACGGCATCCATCTCTTTTTCCGTAACGACCCGCGCCACACCTACGCTCTCCAGCAACTGCTGCGCCGCCGTCAGATCGCCTTCGCGCGCATGCCGGCCGCCGCACAGGCCGGCAGCGCCCTCGCCCACCAGGGCCGGGGTATTGGGCATGACCCGCACCACGCGCGGGGCTCCAGGCAGAAACGATTCCAGAGCCTGGGTGGAGACGCCGGCCAGGATGGAAATCAGCAGTTTTTTATCGCTAAAATATTCCGCGATCTCAGGCATGACACTGTTGATCATCTGCGGCTTGATGGAGAGGATCAGAACATCACATGCCTTGGCGACTTCACCGTTGTCAGCCCTGGCTGCAAATCCGTAATGCTCTTCGAGCCACTCGCGGCGTTCGGCGCGGGGCTCCGCCACCCAGATCCGCTCAGCGGAAAAAGAAGCCGCCAACATCCCCCGGATCAAAGCCTCCGCCATATTTCCACCACCGATAAAACCGATCTTCCGCTCGCGCATGGTCCTTATTCCTTTCATCTCTATATATGTGTTCGTGATTCCCGATTTACAATTTCAAAAAAGCCTCAAGCCTCAAGCCTCAAGCCTCAAGTCTCAAGTCTCAAGTCTCAAGTCTCAAGCCTCAAGTCTCAAGCCTCAAGTCTCAAGCCTCAAGCCTCAAGCCTCAAGCCTCAAGCCTCAAGCCTCAAGCCTCAAGCCTCAACTGCATTGAAACTGAGGCGAGAGAGCAAGTCAAGCGGCACGTTCACAACCAGCGCGCAAAGGAGGCGGTTTATGTTCCGATTCAGGTTGACAGCCGCCCGTCAGCGGCGTATTAAATTCGGGTTCCCCCCGGCATTCAGGCTGCGCGCGACTGCCAACCCGGCTGTGAGATTGCAAACACTTTACCGCCTTGATAAAGTTGGCGGACAAATATAAATCTGAATCCGTGAGGTGTGAGGCGTAAAGAGTGAAGAGAAAAAGCATAAAACCTGATTTTGTTTATTATTTTACGCTTACTCCTCACCCCTCACTCTTCACCCGGCGGAACCTGTGATGCCGCTTCGAATCGGCAGCCCCTGGCGACCTCACGAATCCAGGATAAATAAAACCAGCTTAGGCAAGGATTCGAACATGGATATGTGGTACACCGAAAAACACAGTGAAAACGTCGGCATCACCATGAAGGTGAGCCGCACCCTTTTTTCCGGCAAGAGCGATTTTCAGCAGCTCGACATCCTGGAGACCCTCGAATATGGTCGCATGATGCTGCTCGACGGCCTGGTGATGGTCACCGAGCGCGACGAGTTCGTTTATCACGATATGATCACCCACCCGGCCCTGTTCACGCATCCCGACCCGAAGAAGGTACTGGTGATCGGCGGCGGCGATGGCGGCACCATCCGCGAAATCATGAAGCACAAAAATGTCGAGTTGGCGGTTTTGTGCGAAATCGACGGGCTGGTCATCGACAAGTCCATTGAGCTGTTGCCGTCCATGTCATGCGAAATCGACGGCAGCAACCCCCGCGTCAAGCTTCACGTCGATGACGGCATCGCCTACATCAAGGCACACCAGGGCGAGTTCGACATCATCCTGGTCGATTCCACCGACCCCATCGGCCCGGCCGAAGGGCTGTTCGAGGAAGATTTCTACCGCACGGTGTTCGCCGCCCTCAAGGACGACGGCATCATGGTGGCGCAGAGCGAATCACCCTTCTATCACGCCGAAATCCAGAAAAACATGTATGGCAACCTGCGTTCGGTTTTTCCCATTGTCGAGATGTACCAGGCGTTTATCCCCACGTATCCCAGCGGGTTATGGAGTTTCGCCTTCGCCAGCAAGAAATACCACCCGGTCAGGGATTTCGACCGCGAGCGGGCCAGGGGGCGTGATTTCCACACCCGGTACTACAATGAAGACCTGCACCTTGGGGCGTTTATGCTGCCGACGTTTGCGCGGGAGAATATTGAAGGGTGAGAACATTGAACCACCCGTTCACTTCGCTCACTCGAGAACACTGAGAACACAGAGAAAGTTCAAAAGACAAATCACAAAAAATTCTTGTGGTTTTGTGCAGCAGGGATTAGCGACTTTGTAAAAAAAGTGCCTTTCCTCTGTGATCTCTGTGGTTCAGGGTTTTTGTTTTTTTTCGATGCTTTGCCTTCAAAGGAGACGGTCACCATGACATCCCCCCCCCAACAACACTGGACCACCGAAGATTCCGCACGTCTTTATCGCGTGCGTGACTGGGGTGCGGGGTATTTCGATGTCAGCGACAAAGGTGAGGTGACGGTCGGGGTGGAATTCGACTCGGAGCGGCAGCAGATTTCGCTGATGGATGTGGTCGCCGGAATCCGCCAGCGCGGGCTGCGCATGCCGATGCTGCTGCGCATCGAGAACCTACTCGATGCCCAGTTGGTGCGCCTCAACGAAACTTTTCGCGCCGCCATCGCGCAGCGCGGCTACCAGGGGCGTTACCAGGGGGTTTTTCCCATCAAGGTCAACCAGCAGCGCCAGGTCATTGAAGAGATCGCCCGTTTCGGTGAACGCTATGGGCATGGTCTTGAGGCGGGCAGCAAGGCTGAACTGGTGGTGGCATTATCGAACCTGCCGGCCCATGACGGCCTGATCATCTGCAACGGCTACAAGGACCGCGAGTTCATCGACCTGGGCCTGCGGGCGCGCAAACTCGGCTATCGCTGCGTGTTCGTCATCGAGACGCCCACCGAGCTGCCCATCATTCTGGAGCGCAGCCGTGAACTGGGGGTGCGCCCGATAATCGGCATGCGCGCCAAGCTGGCCACCACCGTCGGCGGACACTGGAACAAAACCAGCGGAGATCGCAGCATCTTCGGTCTCTCCACCCATCAGATGATCGATATTGTCGATGCCCTCAAGGCGCACGACATGCTTGACTGCCTGCAGCTGCTGCACTGCCACCTCGGCTCGCAGATCCCCAACATCCGCGATATCCGTTCCGCCGTCATGGAGGCCTGCCACTTCTACGTCAACCTGGTGCGCGAAGGCGCCGCCATGGGTTTTCTCGATTTCGGCGGCGGGCTGGCGGTCGACTATCTCGGGTCACGCTCCAACCATACCCAGTCCATGAACTACACCGTCGCCGAGTACTGTGCCGACATCGTTGAAGTCATCATGGAGACACTCGAGCCTCATGGCATCGCCCATCCGACCATCGTCACCGAATCGGGACGCCCGACGGTGGCCTACTATTCTCTGCTGCTGTTCAATATCTTTGATGTGACCCGGTTCGAGCCGACCCCTCTGCCCGCGGCGGACGAACTTTCCGAAGAAGAGCCGCTGATCCGCAACCTTTTCGAGACCCTGCAGCAGCTCAAAGCCGATCGCGTTCAGCAGTGCTACAACAACACCGTATTCTATCGCGACGAGCTGCGCGAACTGTTCAAGCGCGGCCGCATCAGCCTGCGCTCACGGGCTCTGGCAGAGAATCTGGTGCTTCAGATTTTCCGCCGCATCGCCGACCTGCTCGACAACCTGGGCGATGAAACGCCCCCCGAGCTACGCGATCTGCGCGAGCAGTTGGCCGACATCTATTACGGCAATCTCAGCGTGTTTCAATCCCTGCCCGACCACTGGGCCATCGACCAGGTCTTCCCGGTCATGCCCATTCACCGCCTCGATGAAAAACCGAGCCGCGACGCCATTATCGCCGACATCACCTGCGACAGCGACGGCCGCATCGACAGCTTCATCGACGCCCACGGCACCTGCAAAACCCTGCCCCTGCACCCCATCGACCCCGAAAAGGAAGACTATTTCGTCGGCGTCTTTCTGGTCGGAGCCTATCAGGAAACCCTGGGCGACCTGCACAACCTGTTCGGCGACACCGATGTCGCCAGCGTGCGGATCAACGCCGACGGCAGCTTCGATATCACCCGCGAAACCGAAGGCGACAGCATCGCCGATATCCTCAGATACGTGCAGTACAACCCCAAGGATCTGCTGGAGCGCTTCCGGGATACGGCGGAACAGGCCGTGCGCCGCGGCACCATCACCGTCGCCGAACGACGCGAGATCGTCGACTGCTTCGCAGCAGGATTGCGCGGCTACAGCTATTACGAAAGCTGATTGGCCAGACTCTACTTCATCATCTCTTCCAGCCCATCGCCCTCGCGGGGCTTGCCCCAGTCTTCAAATCCCCAGCTTTCTAGGCGCGGAACCCAGGGGGAGCGCTTTTTCGCTTCGGCCGGGTCCCATTCAGAAGTTTCAGCTTCCTGTTTCTGTGACGCCGGCGGGGGCGCTTCCTTGACCGTTTCCGTTGCCGTCTCTCGCGGCGCTTCCTGCGCGGCCTGCGGCATCTGCTTTTCGTCCGGCTTGACGTTTCCAGACATTGACTGTGACGACTGCTCCTCCGACGGCGTGGATTCCGGCACTGAGCTCTTTTCCGGAATTTCGGCCTGGGCGGGGGGATCGCTCGCCGACGGAATTTTTTCCGGGGCTGCAGCAGTCGATTTATGATCCCCCTTCGAACTGCCCCGCTCTCTTCTCACCCCTGCAAACAGCTCATGCACCCCGTCCACAGCACTTTGTGTGGATGACAGGTGATAATCCGCCAGCGCGACCGGGGTACCACTGTCTGCATCGTAAATACGCACATGCAGACTTTTAGGACGGGAGAAGACCGCGCCCACCTCGTTGATGTCGAGCGCCTCCACGACCTCCAGCTCCAGGCGGGCATCCGCCTCCGGTGCAGATGAAGACACAACCTCGTATCCCATCGCCGCAACTTCCTGCAGCGTCGGCGTCTGCAATTCCTGGTATTTTTCCCACGGCCCCTGCACCGAAATCTTCTCGACGCGCGACCAGTCGAAATCAGGTGAAGCGCCGGTATGCAAGCCACTGCATCCGGCGACAAACAACAGCATAAGCGCAAGAATCCATTTCAATCTCACATCAGGCTCCAATCTTCATCGAGTTCAACCCAGTCAACCCGGGGACGTTGTTTACTCGTCAACCAACTCCATCAGTTGCATAAAGCGACAATTGCTATTTTACGGATTCTCCCACTTCCATCAAGTTTATACTCACCAACGACACACTTGACAATCTCATCCACCGGAATCCATCTTTTTCTATACGATTGCCCTGTTTTTTTGACAGGCAGCCGAAATGCTGCAATACTGAAATTCATACATACGGAGGAACAAACCATGCGGGAAAACATTATCGTTTCAAGTCGTGGGCAAATCACCCTGCCTGCGGAAATGCGAAAAAAACTGGGGATACAGCCTGGCGGAGTCCTTATCGCGGAGGACCGGAACGGAGAGGTGGTTTTAAGGCCCGCGGCAGTGCTTGAAATCGAGATGTATTCAGATCAGGATATCGCGCAGTGGGAAAAGGATGACCAGCTTCTTGTCGCTGAGAAAGAAGCCATACTGAAAAAGCTCAAGCGCAGGCAATGATGCGATTATTCCTCGACGCCAACATCCTGTTTACCGCCGCGCACAACCCCTCCGGCAAATCAGCACTGATTATCAAGCTATCTACCGACGGGCACTGGCGCACGCTCACCTGCCGCCTAGCCGTTGAAGAGGCTCGGCGCAACACCGAGCGGGCCGATCGGGGGACGGGCCGATCGGGGGACGTTGTTTACTCGTCAACCAACTTCAACAATTGCGGACAATTTTTGACAACCAGCTCGCCTCGCGCAGCCGCGCGACTTACACCCGCTCGTTCGAGATTGACGTACCTTCCGACCACAACACCACTGTAACCAACGATACGAACAGCAAGGTAGCAGATAACGGCCCGCACCTCTGCAATTTTCGCAGTTCGCGTATTGCGAACCAGTTCTCCGGCTTCAATTTTATACTCACCACAGACACGCTTGACAATTTCATCGACCGGCACCCCCTTTTTGGATCTCCGCTCGCGCTGTTGCAGGGTCTGAAGCCTTTCGGCAAATCCTTCGTCGCCAAAGATATGGGGATCGGGAAACGGTTCTCCTTCACGAGCAGCCCCCCTCCTGGTGATTTTCTCCTGCGCATCCAAATCAAGACCATCAGCAATAAATGAGCGATACCTGATTCGTCCCTGCGCCCCATTGTTCGCAAACAACTCCAGAACCTCATTGACTGCTTGCCCAGGCAAGGCTTTCTTCCCCATGACGACCGCATGTCCGCACCAGGGATATTCATCCAACTCGTTCAATTCTTTCACCACCCCGGCACGCAGAGGGTTGAGATGGATATAGCGAACAAGTTCATGCAGATAGGTATCTTCATCACACACGATGGATCGATACCGGTTCTGGAAAAGATGTCCGCTACGGTCATAGCGACGATTGAAGTAGATGGCATAAGCGGTGAGAAGCCGGCGCATCAGGTGGGCAAGACCGGATTGCCCGGGGCGCAGTAGAAGGTGAAAGTGGTTGGACATCAACGTCCAGGCAAAGCACTGAGTCTGAGTTTCCGTGAGAAGATCGGAGAACCGCCTGAGAAATTTGCGCCGGTCGTTGTCATCAAGAAACAGGTCGCAGCGATTCACCCCGCGAGCGATGACGTGATAGGTAAGTCCAGGAATATCGAGTCGTGCTGTTCGTGGCATGCAACGTATGTAGCATGAAAAATATAGTTAAGCAACAGGTAAACAACGTCCCCATTATTGCCACCAGGAATATCGAGTCGTGCTGTTCGTGGCATGCAACGTATGTAGCATGAAAAATATAGTTAAGCAACAGGTAAACAACGTCCCCATTATTGCCACATCGGGTGAGTAAGAAGTTATCTCAGTTGATAAAACGTTTCTTCAAAAACAGGAAAGTTTTTTTAAGCACAGGAAAATTCTGCTGAATATGCGCATAAATGCGCCGGGCGGCCGCTTCATCGTAGATATGGGAGGTTTCGTTGCGATCGCGCAGCATCTGCAGCCAGCCGGCTTCGTCATCGATCCAGTGAGCGGCATAAGCTTTCTGCAACGCTTCGCGCGGCGTGTTTGCCTCAAGGCCTTCGATCGCCAGCAATCGCTTGAATGTCTTCCAATACAGCTCAATGACGAATTCAAACCGCTGGATGGTGCCGTCAATCACCAGGGAGTTGCTTTCCGGCTCCCGAAGGGCCTCCTCCAGCCGTTTCAAGGCACGCTCAAGATTTTCGAGACTCTGCGCCGCTTTCTGATCGATCATAAAGAACTTTCCCTTCCTGCCGGATTTTCGTTTTCAACTCTTCACCAGCCTCTTCATACCAGATCAGATCAATCGCGAGCAACGTCGGCGCCTCCTGCACCAGATCAACAAGCTGCACCCATTGCTGCGAGGTCGCCCCCGGCGCGAAAACAGCCAGATCGATGTCGGATCGCGGCTGTGCATCCCCACGCGCCCGCGATCCGAACAGAATGATTTTATCCACATAGGGCAACTCCGCCAAACGGCAGATCAACGAATTCAGCCTTGCAGGGATAAACGAGAAATTTTCCATCTTCAACCCGGGGACGTTGTTTACTCGTCAACCAACTCCATCAGTTGCATAAGCGACGATTGTTTTTTTTGCGCTCCAACCACTCCCTTTAAGTTTATACTCACCAAAGACACGCTTGACAATCTCATCCATCTTTTTCTATGCGATTGCCCTGTTTTTTGATAGGCAACCGCCAACCGGGCAACTCACTTCCTCACCGGCGACACCAGGCATTTCGGGGCGCACATGAACAAACCCGAAAAGACCCAGGGTGTCATTGTGCAAACGGTTGCGGATTTTTTGCGGCAGTTTTGATGCCACCGAGGGCGGCACGCAAACCCGGGACCCTTCTACGTCCCCGAGAAGCTTCCTTGACAAAGCTCTTTTAAGTAACCTAAATTTGGTTATTATTCCAACATCCCCACGCCCTGTACACAGGCTTTAACTCATGCACGAGAAAAATATAAGAAGGCAGGTTCTGGTTCCACTCACGCTCACCTTCCTCGTTCTCATCAGCTCTTTTCTCTATGCAAGCTACCGTATCCGCATGCAGGATTCTGCCGATGATTTAAGTCATCGTTATGAGCGAGTGCAGAACCTTTTCGACGGTCTAGTGGCCAGCCGTGAAAAATCCATGCTTTCAGTGGTTCAATTCATTGCCGAGCAAAAACGCTTTCAGAATGCCATGATTGCCGAAGATCGCCAACTTCTACTGGAACACGGCTCGGCTCTGCTCGATCGCCTCTATCACCAGCAGCAGATCACTCATTTTTATTTTCATGATGTCAATGGCCACCACTTCCTGCGAGTCTACCATCCGGAAAACACTGCCGACACGCCCCAGCGCGTCACAATGCGACGCGCCATAACACAGGCAAAACCGGCTGCAGGATTGGAACTGGGAGCAAACGGGACATTCACTCTCCGACTCGTCTACCCCTGGCATGTTGAGGGGAAATTGGCCGGGTATATCGAGCTCGGCCAGGAGGTCGACCACATACTTCATGAGATCAAGAGCATTACCGACATTGATTTTATCCTCGCACTCGACAAACAGTTTCTGAATCGCCAGTCCTGGGAGGAGGGGATGGCCCTGCTTGGTCGCCAGGCCGACTGGGACCTGCTGCCGGGAATGGTCCTGATCGATCAAACGGTTTCCGTGCCACCTGAGGTCGCGGCAGAACTGTTATCCGGGGAGGTCATTTACCATGAGCATGGGGCAGTCCTTCATACGGAGGGCCGCTCCTATCGTGGCCGTGCATTTCCGCTCAGAGATGCCGCTGGGCGCACCGTCGGCGACTTCATTATCCTCAATGACATTACCCAGGAAATGGCCTCTTTCCGAGTCTTTATCGCACAGGTCATTCTTTTCAGCCTGCTTTTGAGCTCTGGGCTTTTTGCTTTTTCCTACCGGGTTCTCGGGCACGTCGACCGACGCCTGGCTGAAAACCGCCGCCGCCTTCACAGAGAACTCGACAAACAGGCTCATACCAACCAGAAGCTGGAAATCGAGATCGCTGAGCGCCGCCACGCCGAAAAGGAATTGACCCGCCTGAATGAAAACCTTGAACAGCGTGTTTACGAAAGAACCAGTGAGCTGCGCGCTAAAAATAGAGAAATCGAAGCAGGGCGCACAGCGCTCGAAGAAGCATACAAGAACCTTCAGGAGCAGCAGGCGACTATCCTGCAGCAGGACAAAATGGCTTGCATCGGCCAGCTTGCGGCAGGCATCGCCCACGACATCAACAACCCCATCGGCTTTGTGAAGGGAAACATCGAGGTTCTGGGCGGTTTCTGGGAAAAAATTTCCCAATTTATCGCGATTCAAGATCAGGCGTTAAAAAAATCAGGACCGGCAGAAGCGTATGAGAAAACCGGCAGCAGCCGTCGCACTCTTCAAATTGATTATATCCTTGAGGAACTCCCGGCAGTGCTGGAGGAATGTCTCGAGGGAACAGACCGAGTCAACAAAATCGTCCTCAACCTCAAGGGTTTTTCTCGTTTCGATGAACCTGAAGCCCAATTAACCGATATCCACGAATGCCTGGAAAGTACAATCAGCATTATCTGGAATGAGCTCCGCTATAAGGCCACAATAACAAGAGATTACGGACAAACCCCAAAAATTTTCTGCTTTCCTCAGCAACTCAACCAGGTGTTCATGAATCTTCTGATCAACGCCTCGCATGCCATTGACCAATGGGGGGAAATCGGGATCAAAACCTGGGCGGACGACACCGACCTCTATATTGCCATTAAAGACACAGGCAAAGGGATTCCCGAAGAAAACCTCTCGAAAATTTTCGAACCGTTTTTCACCACTAAAGAAGTTGGCGTTGGAACAGGCCTGGGCCTGAGCATCGTCTACGACATCGTCCAAAAACACGGGGGCAAGATTTCAGCCGAGAGCGTACCCGGAAGCGGCACCGTTTTTACCATTCGCCTCCCCTTTCAAAACAGGCTGGAGGCATCTCATGCCTGAGCCCCTGAGTATGCTGTGCGTAGATGACGAAGTTCACATTCTCAATGTCATCAGAAGGCAACTTTTCGACATCGATATTGAAATTTATACCGCACTGTCGGCCAAAGAAGGACTGGCCCTGTTACCTTCCCTGCGGCCCGTGCAAATCATCCTGTCGGATTACCGCATGCCAGGGATGAACGGTATTGATTTTTTAGAAGAAGCCGCCGAGATCAACCCTTCTGCTTTCTGTATTATCCTTTCCGGGTATGCCGACATCAACACGGCAAAACAATCCCTGGAGGATAGAAAAATACACGCATTCCTGCGCAAACCCTGGAGTGCAAAAGATCTGCAGAAGGCGATAGCCCAGGCCATGTCCCTTCCAAAAACCGACCTTACGGAATCCCCGACAACAGGCGAATCATGACTTCATTCGATCATAACTCCTCGGCACCGATTAAAATTCATATCCTTTACGTCGATGATGAAGCCGCATACTGCCGACTCTTCCAACGGGCAATGGTCGACGAGGAACGCTTCGTCATAACCACCGCGCAAAGCGGCGAAGAGGCGCTGCGCCTGATGAACGAAACCACCGTAGATATCGTCTTTACCGACCTGCTCATGCCGCGCATGGATGGGATGGAACTACTTCGACAGGTCCGAAAAAATTTCCCCGACACATTCGTGCTGATGCTCACAGGTGTCGATTCGACGGCAGAGGCAGTCAAGGCGATCAAAGCCGGGGCTTATGACTACATTCTCAAACCCCTCGACATGGACATGATCCGCCGGCAGCTGGACAAGATTATCCAGCATAAGGAATTGCTGCAAGATTCCGCGCCCACTCCCGGAACAGGTTTTCGCTTCGAAAACCTGGTAGGCAAAGATGCCACCATGTTCGAAATTTACGAGAAAATCCGCCAAGTAGCCCAAACGGATACAACTGTCCTGATCCATGGAGAAAGTGGCGCCGGCAAGGAATTGATCGCTGAAGCCATCCATGCTCGCAGCACGCGCCGAGAGCAGCCTTTTATCCCTGTGAACTGCGCTGCACTCAACGAAGCCCTGATCAGCAGCGCCCTTTTCGGGCATGAAAAAGGAGCCTTCACTGGCGCCACGTCGCGCAAATGCGGTCTCTTTGAAGCGGCCTCCGGAGGAACGATCTTTCTCGACGAGATTGGCGACATCCCGATCCAGACCCAGGTCACCCTGCTGCGGGTTCTGGAACTCGGCAATTTTCAGCGGGTGGGAGGCACCGAAACCATTCAGGTCGACACCCGCATCATCTGCGCCACCAACCGCGACCTGACGGCCGCCATCAAGGAAAAGACCTTTCGTGAAGACCTGTACTACCGCATCAATGTGGTTTCTCTGACTGCCCCCCCTTGCGATCGCGTAAATCCGACATCCCCCTGCTGGCAAATTTTTTTCTCAAGAAGTACCGGCGTCAAACAGGGAAGAATATTGACGGTATCGCCAAATCAGCCATGGCTTTACTTTGTGAGCACGACTGGCCGGGAAATGTCCGTGAGCTGGCCAACACCATTGAGCATGCCGTCGTTTTCTGCCAAGGGTCAAAAATCCTTCCTGGGCACCTTCCCGAGTCGGTTGGCAACGCTGCGGACCAAAACTTCAACCTGACGCTGAAGAACAGTTCTCTTGCTGCAGCAGAAGCAGCCCTCATCCGAGAGGTACTTGAACAAAAAGGCTGGCATCTCTCCCACGCAGCCGAGGCCTTGGGTATCGCGCGTGGTACGCTTTATAGCAAGATGGAAAAGCTCGGGATTCGCAAACCCGCCTGAAAAAAACCACAACCACCGCCCGATTTTGGACACACTCGCCCATCAACAAACCTCGATCGCCCTTACACCTCGCCCGTGTCCGCCGGTTTTTGAACAAATAAAGCTATTCACAATTCCCACTGAAGCACACGGCCTTCCGCGAGTTTTGATCTTCGCCTCCCCCCAGCGCCGCCGGATCTTGAACATTTTAATCTTCACCCTTCAGGACGCCAAGCCCAATATGTCGTTTTTATTACATTTCTCTGTTGGCACTGCGTTTGCTAACTTCAGATTAGTTAAGCCTAAATCCAGATGCCAAGCCTTGGCCTTTTCAGGAAAATATTTTTAAAAGCCAACTAAAGGAGGTGTCATCAAACGACCAGAGAAGGAAAATTTGTTTTACAGAACAACTGCGAAAATTCAACAAACAATGAACGGAGGCTTATTGCATGAAGCGGTTTTGCATGTTTAATCGTTATCTCCTGATCCCCTTTTTCGCGCTCAGCCTGATTCTAGCCGGCTGTTCCGGCGACGATGGAAAAGATGGCGCACCGGGGGCACCAGGTGAAGATGGCGCACCAGGCGAACAGGGCCCTCCCGGGCCACCCGGCACACCCGGAGAAGGTCTCACATTATCATTTGAAGACGCGCACGCTCTTCCAGTCAAACCTTTTGACCAAAATGCAGAAATTAAGGAGGTTTCTCTCAACAATGGGCAGGTTTCACTGACTTTTAAAACTCCCGGGTTTGAGGGAGATCGGATGCATGCCGAATTCACCATTGCCAAATGGGTTCCCGAAGCGGGCACATGGGTAAGCATGCTTCAAAGAGATCGCCAAACGGGTGACAATCCCAGGGTTATTCGCGCCGGGAACCTGCGCAAGGAAAATGACAGCGCACTTTCACCCATTGAAGAAAAAACGTTCCAGTACACATACACCGATGGTGATACGGTCATCGACTTCAGCAACGGCGCCTACTGGACCAGCCCCACATCCGACGGTTCGGCTCCAGATGCAGAAGCGTTCGGATGCAGTGACATCAGCCCTGACTACTGCAACTTCGTTGCGGGCATTCTAGCAGACATCAACACCTTCAGCACCTGGGAGGCGGGGGCAACATATCGCGTCGCCGTGACCAGTCGCACCGGCGACAGCCGCAACGGGGACTACCGCTTCAATGCACTGGCCCATTTCCAGTTTGACGACGACGGCAATGTGACCCTCGTCGGCAATCCCCATAAGATTATGGATATAGCATCCTGCGCTTCCTGCCATGGCACCGCTGCAACAGCTTTCAACGCACATGGTTCACAGCGCCATGATCCCAATGTCTGCGCAAACTGCCATAACGACTTTACCTTTGATCGCAATGAATCCGTTGCGGAAGTCGATGGCTGGTTTACCCTGAGCATGACCAACATGATCCATGGAATTCATGCCGGCATCGAAGACTTCCAACTTGACGGCAAACCCTTCCAGCAGGTGCGCTATCCCGATTGGACTTTCGGCAGGACTCCTCATCCCAGTGACGAGACCCCCTACCCCGGCAACCCTGGGGTCGCGAATTGTGTTTCCTGCCACAAAGGAAGGATTCCCACTGCCAATCAATTATGGAACAAAGTTAAGCTCAGCGCTTGCACCTCCTGCCACACGGACAGGGAAAGCGGGACAAATGCATTTCATTACCAGGATAGTGATTGCACTTCCTGCCATTCAGAGGGTGATATTCCCAGCGCAGAGGAGTTTCACCAGGTAGGCGCCACGCTTGATCAATTGGCTGCTGCAAGAAGCTATCAGATGGAAATCCTGAGCATTGAAGGTGCCGTTACCGGCTCAGAAGCAAAAGTCACCTGGCGTGTACTGAAGGATGGAGTATATCAGGACATCTTCGAAGGCGAGGACATCTATCTCGAAAAATCCGTGCGTCTCGGGATCGGCTGGGGGTATGGCGATGACTGGACGAACGATGGTTCCGGCGTTTCAAGCAACGGTGACGCCGGCCGCCCCTTCCAGGTCGAGGCTGATAGCGGAAACACAGCCCCTGTCGATGGTGACAACACAACAGCGGTCACAACCTTCGCGGTCCTTCCTGACGGTGCCATGGAAGGCCGCAACGGATTCGTAGTAATTGAACGCGGCCCTGCTGGCATCAATGCCAGCAGCGTCGTCAGAACGTTCACTCTCGGCTCCGGCCTGGTTGAAGAATTTGGAGAGCGTCGCCAGATCGTCAGCACCGAAAATTGTCTGAGCTGTCATAATACGATCGGCCGACACGGCACTACGGCCGACAACGACATCATGGCCTGTGTCACCTGCCACAACGCCGGCTCTCTGAGTCGCGATGGCAGTACAGTGCAAGGCACCGTCGATTTCATGTACATCATGCACGCAATCCATGGCGTGGGTGAGAAACGCGGCAAGTTCGATCGCCGGCGCGACCACATCGTCGATGGTGTTTATGACGGCGGATATACCCATGTCACCTATCCCAACACCGTGGTGGACTGTAACGCCTGTCACATAAACGACAGCCATAAATTTCCTGTTGACCCCAAAATGCGCCTCGGCGTAATCGGCAACGAGATGAAGAACCTATATGCGAACGGATCGGGGGTCAATGGCCCCACAGCCTCCGTGTGCTACTCCTGCCACGAAATCACCGATGATGAATTGGCAGACCGCGTCCTGCGTGGACACATGACGGCTGAAGGGGGTGACATGTTCGGCGGATATGATCATATTGATTATTTCGACGGATTCCCTGTAGAATCCTGCACCGTTTGCCACGAGTAGCAAGTCTCTAAAAGGCGAAAGGGAGGCAGCTTTGTGCTGCCTCCTTTTTTTTGTCGACCCTGTAAACTCTGGCAGATTATCTCCATCTCAATTTCGTCAACCAATGCCAGCTATCATCAACCCGTCAACCCGGGGACGGACGTTGTTTACTCGTCAACCAACTTCAACAATTGCGGACAATTTTTGACAACCAGCTCGCCTCGCGCAGCCGCGCGACTTACACCCGCTCGTTCGAGATTGACGTACCTTCCGACCACAACACCACTGTAACCAACGATACGAACAGCAAGGTAGCAGATAACGGCCCGCACCTCTGCAATTTTCGCAGTTCGCGTATTGCGAACCAGTTCTCCGGCTTCAATTTTATACTCACCACAGACACGCTTGACAATTTCATCGACCGGCATCCCCTTTTTGGATCTCCGCTCGCGCTGTTGCAGGGCCTGAAGCCTTTCGGCAAATCCTTCGTCGCCAAAGATATGGGGATCGGGAAACGGTTCTCCTTCACGAGCAGCCCCCCTCCTGGTGATTTTCTCCTGCGCATCCAAATCAAGACCATCAGCAATAAATGAGCGATACCTGATTCGTCCCTGCGCCCCATTGTTCGCAAACAACTCCAGAACCTCATTGACTGCTTGCCCAGGCAAGGCTTTCTTCCCCATGACGACCGCATGTCCGCACCAGGGATATTCATCCAACTCGTTCAACTCTTTCACCGCCCCGGCCCGCAGAGGGTTGAGATGGATATAGCGAACAAGTTCATGCAGATAGGTATCTTCATCACACACGATGGATCGATACCGGTTCTGGAAAAGATGTCCGCTACGGTCATAACGACGATTGAAGTAGATGGCATAAGCGGTGAGAAGCCGGCGCATCAGGTGGGCAAGCCCTGTTTGCTGAGGGCGCAGCAGCAGGTGAAAATGGTTGGACATCAGCGTCCAGGCAAAACACTGAGTCTGAGTTTCCGTGAGAAGATCGGAGAAACGGCTGAGAAATTTGCGCCGGTCGTTGTCATCAAGAAACAGGTCGCAGCGATTCACCCCGCGAGCGATGACGTGATAAGTAAGACCTGGGATGTCGAGGCGTGCTGTTCGTGGCATAAGCTTTAAGTAGCATGAAAGTGAAACTTAGGCAACAGGTAAACAACGTCCCCTACTCCCGTCCCCTACTCCCCTTGTCGGCGATGCGTTCATCAACCTGGCGTGTCGACGACCGCCCCTGGTGACACTCGAGGCAGAGATTATTGGCCTGGTTCAGACTGACAATCGCGCCGGAGGGGAATGCAACTTCATCAATCTGCCTCAGTGCGCCATCGGCGTTATTGGAATCATCAAGATCATGGCAGGCGACGCAGGCGACAACGCCGCCCTGCCTGGCAGCATCCAGGTCGACGGGGGGCACCCCGTTCACATAGCGAACGAATTCCACCCCGTTATGACATTTGAGGCAGGCGCCGTCGCTATCGGGATCGAATTGGTGAGTAAACGCGCCCCCCTGATAATCTGCATGTCCGGAACGGGCCCACGCCTCGGCAATAGCCATGGAATCCTCGGCAACAAACCGAGAAGCCGCATGCGGGCTGTGACACTGGGTGCAGGCGTTGCGGGCAGAAGCGTTGATGTTGTAACCGAAAATATCCGCCCCCGATTTAAAGTGGCTATCCTCGATGAGGGCATCGGTCGCGGGGTGGCCCGTCGCCAGATAGGTGTCCCGGCTCTCATCGAGCTGAAAGCTGTAGGTACCGCTTTCACTATCGAAATCATACTCGAGATTAACCTGATGGCAAGCAGTGCAAAGGTTGAATTCTCCGGAGAAAACCTCTCGATCATTGTCGACAATCGACGAAGTTCTCAGTGCGCCACTGTGGGGGTTGTGACAGGTACGGCATTGCACCGGGCTCGGATCGGAGGGAGGAGTCACTCCGGAGAAAAAAGTTTCCCATTGAGCCGCTTCAAGATCAACCGTCTTTTCATGATAATTGCGGAATAGTTCATCGCTGTGACACCGACCGCAAAGGGCGTTGCCCGGGGCCCGCACCGAGGTTGCGTGGCGACTGTCCTGATAGTTTGCAAGGAGGCTGTCTTCTGCCCCGACATGGGGGCTGGCCGGAGCCAGAAGGTCATGACAGTTCCCACAGGTTTCAAAACCAGGCACACTGCGGGGGAGCGGCCCGTCGCCAAAATGGTCGCCTCCGGCGCCGTGGCAGTTTTCACAACCAACGGCCGCCAGCCCCGCTTCAGGGATTGAGGCGCCGGCAGGCAGAAAGGACTCAATTGTCGATCCGTCGCCAATCGGATCATGGCAATCAAGACACGCCTGGGGCGCCGCTGCATCAAGGCTGCCCTGGGCGTGGCGGCCGCGCAGGTAGTCTGCAACGATCTCCGCACTGGCCTCGGGATCGAGTTCACCGAAAGTCAACAGCTGATGACAGGCCACGCAACCGCTGCTCCCCGTATAACGGATACCGTTCTCATCCACCCCGTAGCTGCCCACTGGCGCCTCCGCCTGCGGGGCATCGCCACTGCCGCTATTGCTTCCACATCCTCCCAGCAACATAAAGCCGAGAAGTGCGGCGGCAAAGGGCATAAATTTCAGGAACGATCTCAATTGGGCCATACGAACGATCATCACCTTATTACGATGCAGAGTCACAGGTCGCGAGGGCTTCAATATTGGTCATGACAGCGCCTGCAGGTTTTGCCGTTGCTTGCGTCCTTGAGACGACCGGCGCGGTCGCCCCAGTTTTTTCCATGCGGGCTGAAGCCCACCACGCCGCCTTTTGCGCTATGGCAGTTCATACAGACGTCGCCGCCAGGATGACAAGCCTGGCAGGTCGTCAAATTGCGCCGCGCATCCCGGGCATGGCCTGTTGACCAGTCGTGAAAACCTGGTGCAACGGAACCCTGTAGGTGGCAGTCATCGCAGTTGGTCTCAGGAGTCATGCCGGCATGAACCGTTTCAATATCTCCGATACCGTCAATCCCGAAAAAGCGGGCATGAGACGGGCCTCCTGCACGCCCGGTACGCCCGCGGAAGCTGTCGTGGCAGTCACTGCAAAACCGCGATTCATGGCAGCTGGCGCAGAGCTGTTGATCGGTTCGCGCTGCAACCGGGTGCGTCACATGGAAATCGCTTTTATGCACATTGATCATGGCATTGCCGAAATCGCCCTGCTCGTCGGCAAAACCGGCTGCGTGGCAGTCAAAGCAATCACTCTGGCGATGGCAGGCGGTGCATTCCATATCGTCACTTTTCGCCTGCGTGCGATGGTTGAGCGCCCATGTCACTCCGTGGGTTTTGGTGGTACCAAGCCGGCTTGCATCGACCAGGGGTTTGTCATGGCAGAAAAGGCAGACCTCCTTGTCCGGCACGATGCTCTTCGCATCAGGCACATGGCAGACATGGCAGGAGAGCCCCGGAAAATATTCTTCGAGATGATCGCGATGATCAAAGTCCACACTCCATCCCACCGACGCTGAAAGCGCCACCAGGGCAAGAGTTAATAAAACTTTGCGCATCATAAGGAAACTCCCTGCCGTCAGAAAATGAAGTTCAGACGTACCCGTCCGCGATTGTAATAATCCCACAGATCACTTTCGATACGTTCGACCTTCGCCTGCAGATTGATCGCCTTGGTTACGAATAAGGTTGCATCTACCCAGTAGCGCTTACTGGTGGTCTCATCACTGGATGAATCGATGTCGAAATAATCGATCTGCCTGTCAAAGACATCGACTTCCACTCCGGCACCGGCAAGTACGTGCTTGTTGAACAGATACGAACAGCGAAACTTGAACCCTTTCAGATCCTGTCCATCCTCATCGTCGCGGTACACCCCCGAGAGATAACCGCCCCAACGGTCGGTGCGCAGCTTTTCAAGGCCGGCCTCGAATACATTAGCGTCGGAAAATTCAGGATATATTTCACGCGTGTAACGACCAAAAACACGCCAGCCCGGTGCAATGTCGTAAGTGAGTTCAGCCAGGATTTCTTCGTATTCATCAACAGCGAAGACAGAATAGATGGACGTAGATGAAAACACCGGCAAGGAGTAAAGATACTCAAGGCGCGCTTTCCACTGGGAGAACTGATAATACCTGATCCCAGCCAGAAAGTAGCTGACACGATCGGAAAGATAGTCATACTGGGTCTCGCTGTAGAAATAGAGCAGGTCGTTGATATCATATTCGACATCGAGTCCGTATAACTCCTGGGCCAGCAACCCGCCGTCAAACCGGGCGAGATATGACAATCCCAGATTGAGCGTCTTGAAAAAAGTTCCTGTGATCTCGGCTCCGGCAACGGCATCCTTGGCATTGTAACCTTCGTAGTAAGCCACATCGCCGCCACCAAAAATGGTCAGGCTGTAATTGTCCAGGAAATCATAATCGAGCCGCAAACCGTCCATGACCGAGGCACCGGCAGCGGATGTGACGAACTGACGCCCCAATCTCAGGTCAAGGGAATCAACCCCAAAGTCCTGCTTATCGATATAGGCATAATACAACCGACTCTTCGCGGAAGAACTGCGCTCGCCAGCAAGATCATCTCCGATTCGTCCGTATATGCGGAAATCATATCCTTTATCGGCGAGGTCATAGGCGTTGAACTGAACATACTGATATGCCGGAACAATGGTTTTTCCGTTGGCGTCATCAAACCACTCAACCACCGTACTGGTGCGACCGGAAATCCTGGCGCCCGAGGCGTCAAAAAAAGGGCCAAGAACCAAAACGGCTGAAACCAAGCCGAAAAGAAGCCCCTTCTTAACCCCCATGAAACCTCCCGACCAAAACACTTCAATCTGCTCCGAAATCAGCATTAATTCAATCAACACACTGAAATGCGAAACGCCTGTACAAACTCAACAAAACCGCTTAAAACGAATAAAAACATTAACTTGCCATCAGGGTTTCACCTAAAACAATGCAAACGATCGAATGAAACCGACAGAATGAATTGGCAACAATTAAACACAACACACCTTAATTGTCAAAGCAAATCTTGCCCCCCCAACTAAACATTAATTCAGTAATTTCTATTTCTATTTATTGACTTTTCCCTATATTTAAAGAGCTACCAAGAGGCAATATTTCAGGTTTTCATTTCGGAAATAGCCAGAGACAATAGTAAAAACGGCCTTTTAATGCTATGATCTCCTATGCTGTGAGGCAAAAGGGATCCCGGAGAATTTGGACTGTGTAACTACACAGTCCTTCCAATTTTCACGAGCGTACCAAGCAGCAATGAACTTGCAACAAAATGAAAGACGTTTTCATGATGGGAGGTTTACCGGATGAAATTATCGGAACTGAGCAACTTTGATGGACGCGGCGGCAACAACGCCTATGTCGCCGTGAGCGGCAAAGTTTATGACGTGAGTGAAAGCGAATTGTGGCAGAATGGTGACCACCAAGGTCAACATCAGGCGGGAGCCGACCTGACTGAAGAACTCGGCAGCGCCCCCCATGTGCGCGCGGTGGTGGAACGCTTCCCGGTTGTGGATCATGTTGAGGAGCCGGAACCGGAGAAAAAGAAGAAGGGGTTGTTCGGACTGTTCGGGAAGGGGTAGAGAGGGACGCGGGACGAGGGACGCGAAATGCTTTGGGCTTTGGGCTTTGGGCTTTGGGCGCCTTCAGCCTCACGCCTAAAGCCTTAAGCCGCCCCCCTTAAGCCAAACATACAGGAGAGAATATATCGATGAAGGCTTGTATCAATGGGCGCCAGATTGCTTACAGCGACGAGGGGCAGGGACCGGCGATTGTGCTGATCCATGGCTTTCCTCTGAGTCGCGCCATGTGGACACCGCAGATCGAGGCGTTGGCTTCCGCAGGCTACCGGGTGGTTGCCCCGGACCTGGCTGGTTTCGGCGAAAGTGAATGCGGCGATGAACCTTATTCGATGGATCGATTGGCGGACGATGTCGCTCAACTGATGCTGCATCTCGGCATCGGGCGTGCGGTGGTGGGCGGCATGTCGATGGGCGGCTATGTTCTGCTGAACCTGCTGGAGCGGCATCCGAAAAGGATCGCCGGCGCCGCCTTCCTGGTGACCCGCTGCACCGCCGACGACGATGCGGGGCGGGAGAAGCGCAACAGCATGGCGCAAGCCGTGCGCCAGGGGCGTCGTCATGATGTGATCGACGCATTTATCCAACTGGTTTTCGCACCGAGCACCCTGGAGCAGAATCCAACCCTGGTGGATCAGGTCAGAGGAATTATGGAGCAATCCTCTGATGAAGGGCTCATCGGTGCCCTGCACGCCATGCGCGACCGTCCCGACTACAGCAGCCGCCTGGGTGACTTTCCTGTGCCGGCACTGGTTGTCGGTGCGACGGAAGATCGCGCCGTGCCGCCGGAGACCATTCCGGCCTTCACAAAAGGTCTGCCGGCCGGACGTTCCTGTATGATCGATGGCGCCGGGCACATGGCGAACCTTGAACAGCCCGAGGCCTTCAATCAATGCCTGCTTGATTTTTTAAAGTTGTTCTGACCCACATTCGGCCAAAAATATAAGCCATGCCCTCCCCCATCCTGCTCATCTGCAACCCCATCGCCGGCGGCAATGCGCGCCCCGCAATCCAACGGGCCGAAAAATATCTGCGCGACCGCGGCTATCAGGTGGAGACCGCCCTGACCCAGGCGCGCGGCGACGCGCAACGCTTCGCCGCGCAGGCACGCGGGAAGAGCTACCATCGTATCATCGTCGCAGGCGGCGACGGCACCCTGAATGAAGTGGTCAATGGACTGGCACCCTGCACAACGCCCCTGGCATTCGTGCCGCTGGGCACCACTAATGTGCTTTCGCTGGAGATCGGTCTGCCGAGAACTGTGGAGCAGGCCTGCCAGGTCGCGCTGGAAGGAAATCCTCGCCCTATAAGCCTTGGCCTGGCCGGTGAAACCCGCTTTCTACTGATGGCAGGCGTCGGCTTTGATGCACAGGTTGTGGCCGGCGTGAACGCTCGCCTGAAAAAGCTGTTGGGGAAAGGGGCTTACGTGGTGGGGGCTTTGGCCCAAGCGCTCAGGCACCGCTCGCAAGCGGTCCAGGCCCGCATGCCGAAGGGTCAAATTTTGACCGGCTATGGCGCAATCATCAGCAACGCCCGCTGCTATGGAGGGACATTCCAGATCACTCCCAAGGCGTGCCTGACCGAGGAGAGCCTCGAAGTTTTCATCCTGCGAAATGCGGGGCTGTCGGCTCTTTTAAAACTCAGCCTGCGCATGCTGCTGCGCCGCCCGGTGAGCCCCGCTCTCGGCGAAATTATCCGGACACGCGAGGTGACCCTTTCCGGCGACTCTGTCTCCGTTCAGCTCGATGGTGACTTTTTCGGGTTCCTCCCCCTGCATTTCACCACGAGCTTCGGTGAAATCACGCTGGTCTTTCCATCTCAATAACTATTTAAAAGGATCGATAACGCATCATGACTCGAATTGTTGAAGACATCTTTCACGGCCGCATCATTTCCGTGCGACGGGAGGAGTTTGAACTTCCCGACGGTCGCCGGGCCGTCTACGAGATGGTGCGCCATCCGGGCGGGGCAGCGGTGCTCCCCCTTCTCGATGACGGCCGCGTCATCCTGATCCGTCAATTCCGGCCGGCCGGCGGCGGCATGGTGTGGGAAATCCCCGCCGGCAAGCTCGACCCCGGAGAAAGCCCTGAGCAGTGTATCGAGCGGGAGATCCAGGAGGAGATCGGTTATCAGGCGGGAAAATGGGAAAAGATCGGCGAAATGCTGACCGCGGTGGGTTTCTGCGACGAAATTCTTCACCTCTTTCTGGCCAAGGATTTAAACGAGACGGAACAGGCTCTTGAGCCGGATGAATATATCGAGATCGTCCCAATACCTGCTGAAGAAGCACTTAAGATGGTTGACCGTGGCGAAATCAGCGACGGCAAAACCCAACTGGCACTGTTGATGGCAAAACGCCTGGGGCACATCTGACCGACATGGAGAAAAGCCTTCTATGACACCCCTTCCCGACTTTTTCGAATCCCCGCTGCATCTGCCGTTCAACTCGACAAGCATGGACGGATTCACTCTGCTTCCGCCGGACCTTGAGCCGCCCGGGACCGACGGTTGGTGGCTGGCCCTCCGCAGCAATGCGCTACTGCTGTCCGAGAAGGGTTCCATCATCGACCTGCCTTATGGCCCCTGCCCAGCGGATACTTCAGACAGTAAATCGATTTTTATCGGGACCTGGCAGGGCAGACCCGTTCGGGTTATGGCGATGAACCAGGAAGAGGATGTTCCAAGCGGCTTTGTCCTCGAAAGCCTGCTGAGCGCTAACCCCCGTATGCAGCCCGCGCATCTGTCACTGGGCGGGCTTGCAAGCCAGCTTCTTCATTGGGAAGCCAACAGTTGCTTCTGCTCGCGCTGCGGCGCGGCGCTGCAGCGACTGCCGGGAGAATGGGGGAAAAAGTGCGAAGGGTGTCATTATCTGCACTTTCCGCATATACATCCCTGCGTGATCGTCGCAGTGCGGCGACCCGGTGAAATTCTCCTGACCCGCAAGCGGGAATGGGCGCCGAACCGCTACAGCCTGGTGGCGGGGTTTCTTGACCCCGGCGAATGCCTGGAGGAGGCCGTAGCCCGCGAGGTGCAGGAGGAAACCGGCCTTCGGGTGAAAAACATCCGCTACGTCGGCAGCCAGTGCTGGCCCTTCCCCAGCCAGGTCATGACCGGATTCACCGCGGATTATGCCGGTGGAGAAGTGGTTGTTGAAGAGAAAGAACTGGAGGACGCACGCTGGTTTCCCATCAACGCCCTCCCCGACCTGCCGCCGAAACGCAGCATTGCGCGTTATTTGATTGATGGGGCAGGGGCAGAAGCAGGGACGCGAGACGCGGGACGCGGGTCGCGGAAACCTTAAAAGCAAGGCTATTCGCGGTTTTCGATCTTTATTTTATGGGAGCCATGGGAAGCATGAGAATCATAACTCCCATATTTCTCATAGCTCCCATCACTTGCATAATTTGCTGCTCTTCTCATGGGTTCCGTTTTTTCATCGCTTCAGGCGCTGCCGATCCCGTTCCTGCAAGCGCAACCGCGTCATGCGCTCGCGCAGACCGCCGTCCTGCAGAAAATCTTTTTCCAGGCGTTTCAACTGTTGGTCGAGAAGGTAATTGGCTTGATGTATCAGGCAGATGGCGATGTTCGCCACCACTTCGGCAGAGCGGGTGTCGACGAATTCGCGGTAGGTTTCATAGGAGATTTCGGGATTCTGCCCAATTCTGCGGACGTAGCGGGCCTGCCTTGAGTTTTTGTCCCAGATGATCAGGTCACGCACTTTGAGAAAGTCGCGGTAGTCTTCGAGCAGTTCTTCGAGGCTGGCACGAGCTACGTTGGTCAGTTTAATCTCCATCTCTTTGGAGGTGGGCGCGGCTTTGCTCCCTTCGATGATATTCTGCTTGCCCGAACGGGCCGCCTGCACCATCTGATCAATGGTGCGGTCGCCCCGGTGCAAAAAGCGTCGGCAAAAACGGTAGGTTATCTGATAGACCACTTCAGACTTCTGATAGGAAAGCAGGGTCCGATAATCGCCTCTTGGGGTTAGAATCGAAGGCTGGGAGTTCTGAGAATTATGGGAATCATGAAAAGGCTCCTGTCTGGCGCTCCCAGGGCTCACATCTTTCTCATAATTCCCATTGTCTTTCTTCATCACATTATCTCCTGGATCCCGGCCAGAAACTACAAACAGAAGTCGACTTGAAACAATAGGATAAATACCTTGTTATTTCCAGCCAAAAAAACCCCGGGTGGGGAGCCCGGGGGTCGCAAAAATGATACCTCTGCTTGGGGAATTGCCGTTTGAAGGAGGGTCGTTGGCAAATATAAGAGATATGCTGTTTTTCTCCCTCACCCCGGCCCTCTCCCGCTGGGAGAGGGGGGAAGCCGCGGGTTACGGGCGGTACTCTTTATATTCGAGGTTCAGGGCTTCGGCCACTGGGCGGTTGCACAGCTGACCGTCGTGAATATTGACTCCACGCCGCAGCGCTTCGTCCTTTTGGCAGGCAGCGGCGAGCCCCTGAGAGGCGATGGCGCGCACGTAAGGCAGGGTGCTGTTGGTCAGGGCATAGGTGCTGGTGCGGCTTACCGCGCCGGGCATGTTGGCCACGCCGTAATGCAACACGTCGCCGACCCGGTATACGGGCTGGTCATGGGTCGTTGGGTGAGTGGTCTCTACGCATCCCCCCTGATCCACCGCCACATCGACCACCACGCTGCCGGGGATCATGCGCCTGACCAGATCGCGTCCCACCAGACGTGGCGCTCGGGCGCCGGGCACGAGAACGGCGCCGATCAACAGGTCACAATGCGGCACCTCTTCCTCAAGTGCGTGGGTACTCGACATCAGGGTACGCACCCGGTTACCGTAATGATCGTCGAGCCGCGCCATGCGCGCCGGGTCGATATCCATCACCGTGACATCGGCTCCCATGCCGACGGCAATACGCACCGCATTGCTGCCCACGACTCCAGCCCCGAGAATCAGAACCCGTCCCGGCGGCACACCGGGCGCGCCAGAGAGCAGAACGCCGCGTCCGCCGTTTTCCTTTTGCAGATAATGCGCCCCCACCTGCACCGCCATGCGACCGGCCACCTCGCTCATGGGGCGCAGCAGCGGCAAAGAGCCGTCTGCCGGCTCAATGGTCTCGTAGGCCACTGCCGTGACACCGGCATCCAGAAGGGCTCGGGTCAATTCAGGCGCGGGGGCCAGATGCAGAAAGGTCATCAGGATCTGCCCGCGGCGCAGACGCGCACACTCTTTCTCCAATGGCTCCTTTACCTTGACCAGAAGCTCAGATGCGGCGAAGATATCGGCAGCCTCATCCACGATTTCTGCACCAACCTCACGGTAGGCCTGATCGTCGATGCCGCTGCCAAGGCCGGCGCCGCTCTGCACCCGGACCTCGTGACCGTCTTCCACCAGGGCACGGGCACCGACCGGCGTCAGCGCGACGCGATATTCACGGGTTTTGATTTCAGTCGGTACACCTATAATCATTTTCAATCTCGATAAAATTTTTCAGCAAAAATAACGCTCCTGACCGTTGCCGTCAAGAGCTTTTCGGAGCCGACCCCCGATGAAAAAAACTTTTGAATACCGATATTTCTCATTGCCGCCACAGGACATTGCCTATCTGCGCTTTATCCTGGAGAGCTATGACGGGCTGTGCTTCATGCGCACTCTCGACAACCGCTCCGGGGTGCTCGAAGTGGCCTGGCCCGCCTCACAGCGCGCCGACGCCCAGCAGTTGCTCGCGGCTCTGCAAGAAGAAGTCGCCCTGCACCAGATCCCACCGCCGGAGATAATTCCTCCGCTTTAAAAAGCGACAAGGCAAAGGCATTTATCGGTCCACATTGACGTTGCCTCTTTTTTGAGGTCCAATGCAACGAGTGGATCCACCGACTTTCAACCCTGCTCACGGAAGCCCTCACCATGTCCGATTTGAAGACGGGCGGGCCAAGCGCCCGCTTGATGCTGACCCTGGCCTCGACCATTATCGTCATCGCCGGAATGCGCCAGGCCTCTCAGATTATCGTCCCTTTTCTGCTGGCGCTTTTCCTGGCCATCGTCTGCGGACCCATTTTTTTCTGGCTGAAACGCCGCGGACTGCCGCCGGTGGCGGCGATCGGGGTTGTCATACTGGGCATACTGGGCGTGGAGTTACTGCTGGCGGCCTTTGTGGGAACCTCCATCGACACTTTTATCAACAATGTCCCCGTTTACCAGCAGCGCCTCAAGGACGAAACATCTTTGCTGCTGACCCTTTTAAACAATTACGGCATCGAAATTCCCCGCCAGCGTTTCATGGAATTCGTCGACCCGGGCGCGATCATGCGCCTGGCGGCCAACATGCTGACCGGCTTCGGCGGTATGTTGACCAATATGTTCCTGATCCTGATTACGGTCATTTTCATGCTGCTGGAGGCGGCCAGTTTCCCGGCCAAACTGCGCGTTGCGCTCAAGGAAGAAGACGCCGAAAAATCCTACGGTTACCTGGCCCGCGTGGCCGATGGCGTCAAGCACTACCTGGCGATGAAAACCCTGGTCAGCCTCGGCACCGGCGCAGTGGTTGCCACATGGGTCTGGGCGCTCGGGGTGGATTTCCCCATCCTGTGGGGGCTGCTGGCCTTTCTGCTCAATTACGTTCCCAACATCGGCTCCATCATCGCCGCGCTGCCGGCCGTGATGATGGCGTTCATTCAATTTGGTGGCCTGCGGGCACTGGTCGTCGCGGCGGGCTATGTCGTGGTCAATGTTCTGTTCGGCAACATGATCGAGCCGCGGGTCATGGGGCGGGGGTTGGGAATCTCAACATTGGTGGTGTTTGTTTCATTGGTGTTCTGGGGGTGGGTACTGGGGCCGGTCGGAATGCTGCTTTCGGTGCCGCTGACCATGACGGTCAAAATTGCCCTTGAAAGCAGCCCCGACACCCATTGGATCGCCATCCTGCTGGGAGAGCAGCCAAAAATGGAAGCTCCCCAGAAAGAATAACTTGATTTCAGATATCCGAAGAGACGTCCGTCTCCGGGCGCGCTCTCTCGTCACGCTTCGGCCAACGGCAGTAGAGCGCACCCTGATCCCGCGTCAGGCCCGCCATCACCAACAAAGGCCCGAGGCAGCCCATCAGGAAGACTGCGAGCACCACTAAACCGACCTCAGCTCCCCAGATCAACAGAGCGGCACCAGGTACGGCGACCAGCAGAGCGATCAAAGACAACCGAACCATACGCGGCAATCTCATTGGACGGCCTGTCCCCACTTTTTTATCGCTGGACATATTCATCGGAGGCCTCCCCAGATAAATCCATCGCCAAACACCCCTCCTCAATGAAAGATAATTCAGCAAAAAACAGGCCAGAAGACTTTTAACCCCAATTTTAGTTATTTTCATACCTGGATACGGGAAAATCCGCTTCTCCACGAAGCCAGTGGAGGCATATTTCATCATTTTTTTCCATCTCTCGTCGGATTCTGTCGGTTTTTTTTACACATAATGATGATGCACCCGCAAAAATCATCGACGCAGGTGCGAAATTCTTCCTTGACCCGGCGATTGAATCAGATAATTTATTATCCTCTGTTTTGAACTTAACGCATCTTTGCCAGGTATCGGCAGGAGGTTTACATTATGCACCACCGCACCCACGATCGCAGTCTGCCCCACGCTTCCCTGACTGAAGTCCCGCCGCTGTCCAACGATCCGCAGACCCTGGCACAGGATCTCCAGGGCTACTACACCCACCACCTCGGGCGCGACCGCAACTGCCGCACCACTCACTACATCTACAAAGCGCTGGTGCTGACCCTGCGTGACCGGCTGATGGAACGCTGGAAGAACACACGATATGCCTACCAGGACAATAACGGCCGGCGTGCCTACTACATGTCCCTGGAGTACCTGATGGGACGCGCGCTCGGCAACGCCCTGCTCAACCTCGGGCTGGAAGAGGAGATCGACCAGGCGCTGTCCATGTTCAGCCTCGACATGGAGGAACTTGAAGCCTGTGAATCCGATGCCGGACTCGGCAACGGGGGCCTGGGGCGACTGGCCGCCTGCTTTCTCGACAGCTGTGCAACCCTGCAGCTGCCGGTGTGCGGGTACGGCATCCGCTACCGCTACGGCATGTTCCGCCAGCACATCCGCAATGGAGAACAGGTGGAAGAACCCGACCACTGGCTTCGCGACGGATACCCGTGGGAGATCGAGCGCCCCGAGTACGCCCAGCGGATTCGCTTCGGCGGACGCAGCGAAGTCAAACGCGAGGCAGACGGCAGATTGAGCGGACGCTGGGTTGAAACACACGATGTCCTGGCGATCCCCTACGACGTGCCGATCCCCGGCTTCCGCAACGGCACGGTCAACACCCTGCGGCTGTGGAGCGCCGCCGCCACGGATGAGTTCGATCTGGGCGAATTCAACTCGGGCGCCTATCCCGAATCGGTCTCCGCCAAAAACGATGCCGAAAAAATCACCATGGTGCTCTACCCCAATGATGCCTCGGAGAACGGCAAGGAGCTGCGTTTGCGCCAGCAGTATTTCCTGGCCTCCGCCAGCCTGCAGGACGTGTTGCAGCAATGGGTCGGCATTGAAGGGATCGACATGGATCGTTTTGCCGAAAAGAACGTCTTTCAGCTCAACGACACCCACCCCGCGATCTGCGTTCCCGAACTGATGCGTCTGCTGCTCGACGAACATTGCCTGAGCTGGGACGAGGCCTGGGAGATCACCTCAAACACCATGGCCTACACCAACCACACCCTGCTCCCGGAAGCTCTTGAAAAGTGGCCGGTGCGCATGTTCCAGCGGCTGCTGCCGCGACTGCTCGACATCATCTATGAAATCAACGCCCGTTTTCTCGCCGAAGTCAGCAGCCGGTGGCCGGGCGACAGGGACCGCATTCGCCGTATGTCGATCATCGAAGAGGGTCCGGAACCCATGGTGCGCATGGCATTTCTGGCCATTGTCGGCAGTTTTTCCGTCAACGGCGTGGCGGCGCTGCACTCCAGGTTGCTGCAGCGGGGGATGTTCAAAGATTTCTTCGAAATGTGGCCGCAAAAATTCAACAATAAAACCAATGGTGTGACACCGCGCCGTTGGGTGGCGGCCGCCAACCCGATGTTGACCGAACTGATCAGCGAGCAGATCGGAGACGGATGGATTGACGATCTCTCACAGCTGCGCAAGTTGATTCCCCTGGCCGGAGACAAGGATTTTCAGCAGCGCTGGCTGACTGTCAAACGCGACAACAAAGTGCGCCTTGCCGACCTGGTCCGGCAGCGCTGCGAAGTGCACTTCGACCCCGATGCCCTTTTTGACGTGCAGGTCAAGCGCATCCATGAATACAAGCGTCAGCTTCTCAATGTCTTACACGTGATTCATCTCTACGATCGCATCAAACGCGGGGATATCCAAAACTGGACTCCGCGATGCGTATTGATCGGCGGCAAGGCCGCACCCGGTTACGCTATGGCCAAGCGGATTGTAAAACTGGTCAACAATGTCGCCCATGTAGTGAACAACGACCCTGCGGTGGGCGACCTGCTCAAGGTGGCATTTTTCCCTAACTACGGCGTCAGCGCCATGGAGGTGATCTGCCCCGGCACGGATCTGTCGGAACAGATATCTACCGCCGGCAAGGAAGCCTCGGGCACCGGCAACATGAAATTCATGATGAACGGCGCTCTTACGATCGGCACACTTGATGGCGCCAACATTGAAATCCGCGAAGAAGTGGGCGAGGAGAATTTTTTCCTGTTCGGCTTGAATGCCGAAGAGGTCGCCGGCATGCGCGAAAACTACGACCCGGCCGCCATCATCGCAGCCGACGAAAACCTTGCGCGGGTGCTGCAGCTGCTTGAAAGCGGACATTTCAACCAGTTTGAACCCGGCATCTTCGACCCCATTCTGCGGGCACTGACCAGTCGCAACGATCCCTGGCTGACGGTGGCCGACTTCGCTGACTACCTCAAGGCTCAGCGTGCGGTTTCGCAGGCTTATCGCGATCAGGAGAAATGGGCGAAGATGAGTATCCTCAATACGGCATGCAGCGGACGCTTTTCCACCGACCGCACCATCTCCGAATACAACGACGAGATCTGGAAACTACGCCCGACACCATCTTTGTCCGCGAAATAACCGGATGCTTTTGTAATACAGCCGGCCCGAAAGAGGCTCCTGGCCGAAAAGACCTCGAAATTAAAGGGATTTTCATTCCTGGCACTGTTAGTGCACGCCAATCTTCGTGACAACAGCGGTTTTTCCCATTCAAGGGAGGACCGCTTGCACGAAGGGAGGCGTCATGCAAAACGATCACGACTATTACCCCAGCCCCCGTCATCACGAAGCCGACAACAGCACAACCCGGGTTTGTGATTCTACGGACCAGGTCATTGCCGGCCTCGAGCTGATCACCCTCCAGCGCAGCCGCAAGCTGCATGCGTTGTCCCGGCTGGGCCTGTGGGGGGTGCTTATTTTCACGGCGTCGGCCATTGCCCTCTGGCAGGCGACCGTCATATGGCCGACATGCCCCCCGCATTCGCGCGCACTGCTCGGCGCTTCGCCGACAGCGGAGATGATTCACGCGGCCCTGCTGGTCTACGTCATTTCAGCGCTGGTTCTGACGGGCTCGCGCCATACCCGGAAAACTGAAAGATATGCGGGATGGAGCCAGATCGGCTTCATGCTCCCCTTCTATTTTTTCTACTGGTATGCCGACATTCTCACTCTGAACTTTCCCCACCTGACCGCCATCAGTGTTTTGCTGCTGCTGCTGGAACACCTGCGTCTCAACCTTCTGTGCCGAGAGTTGCTGCGCCACGAGTACGAAGAGCATTCCCGCAAGATAAGACGCATCCGCCTCCTTTCCAAACATTGAGAGAGAAGTGCATCCCTCACCAAACGGCGGCCCCTTGCCCATGCCCCCCCGACATGGCGGGGCCCGCCACCTCACACCTCACACCTCACACCTCACACCTCACACCTCACACCTCACACCTCACACCTCACACCTCACACCTCACACCTCACACCTCACACCTCACACTTCACACCTCACACCTCACACCTCACGGACATTTTCAAGGTGGTTTCGCGATTTAATCTCTGCCCGCCGACCAGGCCGCCGCCCTGTTCGAATCCGCGACACAGGCATTCCAGTCGAACATGCGCAATTTCCGGTAGAAAAGGAAAACAAGCACTCTGCAGTCTGTCAGGAGAAAACCTGGCTCTCCTGCTCCAGAACCCTGATGAACGTGGTCCGTTTGGTCAACTCCTTGAGGGCACCCGCGCCCACATAGGTACAGGCCGAACGCAGACCACCCAGCACATCCTTGACCGTGCCTTCGATAGGGCCACGGTAGGGGACCTCCACCGTCTTGCCTTCCGATGAGCGGTACTCGGCCACCCCGCCGGCGTGAATTTCCATGGCGGTGGCCGAACTCATGCCGTAAAACAGCTTGTACATCTGCCCGTCGCGATGCACGATTTCGCCACCGCTCTCATCGTGACCGGCCAGCATGCCGCCGAGCATGACGAAATCCGCCCCCGCGCCGAACGCCTTGGCGACATCGCCGGCACAGGCGCAACCACCGTCGGAGATGATGCGGCCGCCCAGGCCATGGGCGGCGTCGGCACATTCGATCACCGCCGAAAGCTGCGGATAGCCGACCCCGGTCTTGACACGGGTAGTGCACACAGACCCCGGACCGATCCCCACCTTGACCACGTCGGCACCGCTGAGCAGCAGCTCCTCCACCATCTCGCCGGTCACTACGTTGCCGGCGATAATGGTCTTGTCGGGATAGGCGCGCCGCACCCGCACGACGAACTCCACGAAGGATTCGGCATAACCGTTGGCGACATCAATACAGATAAAGCAAAGTTCAGGATTCTCCTCCAGAATCTGCTCCATGCAGGCAAAGTCCTGCTCCGCGGTTCCTGTGCTGACCATGATGCGCTGATAGGTATCCCTATCCTGCCCCTGCAGAAAATCCGACCACTCCTTCGGCGAATAATGCTTGTGCACCGCGGTCAGCATACCATGCCGCGCCAACACGCGGGCGACTTCAAATGTGCCGACCGTATCCATGTTGGCGGCAATGACCGGGACACCGCTCCATTCGCGCCCGCTGTGCATAAACCGGTAGGTACGTTCCAGCGCCACCTGGGCGCGGCTTCTGAGAGTACTGCGCTTGGGGCGGATCAGCACATCCTTGAATCCCAGCTTGACATCGTTTTCCAGTCTCATCGTCCGTTCTCCTTTATAGGTACGTCATCTCCCGTATACCCTTCACATGCGTATACTGGTGGCAAGCCCTCTATATTCCTGTTAGTCTTTGAGATATTCAGCATCCACCTTGCCACGATTTCCCGCGGGAGCAATGCCATGGCACTCAAAATATTCATCGCCGCCACCGGTCAGCACAGCGGTAAAACCACCACCAGCCTGTCGCTGATGCACCTGGCATCCAAAAAATTCGAACGCATCGGCTTTATCAAACCGCTGGGTCCCAAACCCATTGTATTTCGCGGAATCGATATCGACAAGGATCCTGCACTGATGGCGGAACTTTTCGGGCTGGAAAAGCATCTGCCGCTGATGTGCCCGGTGGTGGTCAAGCCCGGCGACACCCGTCGCGCGCTTAACGGCGAGCTTCCTGTCGAGCAGCTGAGCAAAAAGGTCCTCGAGTCCTGCGCTGCGCTGGAGAAGGAGTGTGATTTCATCATCGTGGAAGGCTCCGGCCACCCCGGCGTCGGTTCGGTATTCGGGCTTTCCAATGCCCGCATCGCCAGCCTGCTCAACGCGCCCGTCCTGATGGTGACCGGCGGCGGCATCGGCAACGTGGTGGACTCGGTACATCTCAACCTGGCCCTGTTTGAAAAAGAGCAGGCCGATGTGCGCGCGATCCTCGTCAACAAGATCTTGCCGGAAAAACGCGAGGCGACCCTGAGCTACCTGCAGAAGGCTTTTACCGGACAGCCGTTCGAGATCATCGGCGGCTTCAATTACCAGCCCGTACTGGCCAACCCCACGCTGCGACGGGTTGCCAAGCTGCTCGACTTCCCTCTGCACGGCAACCAGGCCGCGGCTTCACGCATTGTACACCATATTCACATCGGGGCGGCCTCCACCCAGCGCGTGGTGGAAGCGCTGCAGGATTCCACCCTGCTGGTGGTGACCAGCAGCCGCGACGAGCTGCTCGTCACCATGGCCAATCTATACCAGATCCCCGAATACCGAGAAAAAATCGTCGCCCTCGTCATACCCGGCGTCGCCCCGATCACCAAGGTCACCCAGCAGATTCTCGACACCAGCAACATCCCGTATATCCGTACAACGGGGTTCCATACCACCGACATCTACCAGGCGCTGCTCGATGACGTCTCAAAAACCACCGCCGAGGACACGGAAAAAATCGACTTGATCCGCCAGATGGCCGAAAACCGCCTCGATTTCGAAAAGATCACCGAGCTGTTCAGCCGCTCGTCAAAATGATCCAAAGCGGCGAGGCGCGCAAAGCCGTTGACTCGAAAACGAATTTACGGTAAAAGACGAGGTCTCGCAGGCAAATATTGCGCGCCACCCTAGCTCAGCTGGTAGAGCAACTGATTCGTAATCAGTAGGTCGTCGGTTCAAATCCGATGGGTGGCTCCAGATTGGATAACGGGGGTTCAGGCTGAAGGCCGGATCCCCGTTTTCTTTTTGCACCGTCTCTGCAAACGTTTGCCCTGCGCAAAAAACAGCGCTACACTTTCCCTCTCTTAAAGAAAACAGGGCCTGATTTCAAATAATACCCCGGAGATGCACTCCCATGAGATCATCGCACGGTGCCGCCCATCTCAAAAATCAGTTTGCCAGCGACAACTACGCCGGGATCTGCCCTGAAGCCTGGCAGGCCATGGCCGAAGCCAACCAGGGATTCGCCAACGCCTACGGCGAGGACCGGTGGACGGCGCGGGCCTGCGATCTGCTGCGGGACTTTTTTGAAACGGACTGCCAGGTCTATTTCGTGTTCAACGGCACCGCCGGCAACTCGCTGGCGCTGGCCTCGCTGTGCAACTCCTACCACAGCGTCATCTGCCATGAGATTGCGCACGTGGAAACGGACGAGTGCGGCGCGGCGGAGTTTTTCAGCAACGGCACCAAGATCCTGCTGGTCCCGGGGGAAAACGGCAAAATCGACCTGGATGCCGTCGCGCACACCGTCACCCGCCGCGCCGACATCCATTATCCCAAGCCCAAGGTGCTCTCCATCACCCAGGCGACGGAGTTGGGAACGGTCTACAGCCCCTCGGAACTGCAGGCCATCGGCGCCTGCGCCCACGAGTTCGGCATGCGCCTGCACATGGACGGCGCCCGCCTTGGCAACGCGCTGGCTCACCTCGATCGAACTCCCGCCGACCTGACCTGGCGCGCCGGGGTGGACGTCCTGACCCTGGGCGGCACCAAAAACGGCATGGCCGTGGGCGAGGCGGTGGTGTTCTTCGACCCGGCACTGGCTGAAGAATTCGATTACCGCTGCAAGCAGGCGGGGCAGCTGGCCTCCAAAATGCGCTTTCTTGCCGCGCCGTGGATCGGCATGCTGGAAAGCGGCGCCTACCTGCGCAACGCCGCGCACGCCAACCGCTGCGCCGCCCTGCTGGAAGAGCGGTTGCGGCAGATCCCCGGCATTGATATCTGCTATCCCCGCCAGGCCAACGCCGTGTTCGTCTCCCTGCCGCCCCGCGTCAGCCAGGAGCTGGAACGACGGGGATGGCGCTTTTACACCTTCATCGGCCTGGGGCAAGCCCGTTTCATGTGCTCCTGGCAGACCTGTGAAGCGGATATTGACGCACTGGCGGCGGAAATCCGCTCCCTGAGTACCGAAGCCTGACACCGCCGGTGTCACCTGTTCTTATCAATCAAGGGATTCGCAAATGGATCTTAAACGGCTTGAAGTATTCTGCCGGACCGTCGAATTGAAAAGCTTTACCAAAGCGGCGAAGCATCTCCACCTGTCCCAGCCGACGGTCAGCGAGCATATCCGGCACCTCGAACAGGTTGTAGGGGAAAAGCTGCTGGACCGTTTCGGCCGCGAGGTGGTTGCGACTCCCGCGGGGCGGATTCTCTACGATCACGCGCTGAAGATGCTGCGCCTGAAATCCGAGGCGCTGGCCGAGATCGAAGCCTTTGGCGGACGACTGAGCGGAACGCTCGCGCTGGGGGCCAGTTCCATTCCTGGCGCTTACCTGCTGCCGCGCCAGATTGCGGCGCTCAAGAAAGAGCATCCCGGCATCCATTTCAACCTGCGCATCAGCGGCACGAACCGCATTGCACAGGATGTTATCGCCGGTGACCTCGAAATCGGCATCGTCGGTTCCGAGCAGCGCGACGGCAGGTTGACCGACGAGCCCCTGTTTACCGATGAAATCCTGCTGGTGGTTCCTCCTGACCATCCTTTTGCCCAACGAACCCGCGTCACCCCGGAGGAGCTGGCGAATGAGGATTTCATCCTGCGGGAGCCCGACTCCGGTACACGCACCGTGACGATGGAGGGATTGCGCACCCGGGGATTCGACCTGGAACAGGCCCGGATCGTCGCCGAATTCGGCAGCTGCGAAGCGGTGCGCGAAAGCATCAAGGCCGGCATCGGCTGTGGGTTCATGTCGGCACTGGCCGTGGCGGAGGATGCGGAACGGGGAACGCTTAAAACGCTGCGGGTCGAAGGAGTCGATCTGCGGCGGCGCTTTCACCTGCTGACCCGGCGCGGACGGCGCCTGTCCCCGGTAGCGGAACTTTTCATCGAGCAGTTGCGCGCCCAGGTCGCCTGACCCTCCCTGCCGCAGCGAGACCCGATTGCAAAAGTGATCCCATTGTGTTAATAACGCCCTGCTGTTTCGACCTTTTTTGTCGTAAAAATTGCCGTCATCGCAAACACTCAGCGGAGGGCTAAGCAAAAATTTCGTCCTACAAGGCCTGGTGGTTTTCAGGGGCGAAGGCATACATCAGGTATGTCGAGGTTCTGAAAAAACGCCGTAACGCCGTAGGACGGACTTTTTTGCGACGCCATCAAGGATGGACCATGACCCAGCGGATGATTCTGATCAATTCGCCCTACTTCATCTCCGAAGAAAATCTGCACAAAGTCGACGACTGGTCTTCAGTGTTCGGCAACGACCGCCCCCTGTCGCTGGAGATCGGCTGCGGCACCGGCCATTTCGTGGTGGAATGCGCCAGGCGCAATCCGGAGCGCAACTACCTGGCGATCGACATCTTCAATCGCGGCTGCTTCAAGACCTGCAACCGTGTCGAACAGGCCGGATTGACCAATGTGCGGGTGGCCCGAGCGGAAGCGCGCTTTCTGATGGCTCACTTTCTGCCGCCGGACTCCCTGTCGCAGATCTTCATCAACTGCCCCGATCCCTGGCCCAAAAAACGCCACCGGCGGCGGCGCCTGGTCAACGAGACTTTTCTCGACCTGGCGCGCTACGTTCTGAAACGCGAGGGCGACCTTTACTTCACCTCCGATTTCGAGGATTATGCCGTAGAAGTGGCCATGCGGGCCACGGAACACCCTCATTTCTGCCAGGCCCGCCCGGCCCCGGTCACTCTCGACATCGAAGAATATCCGCGCTCCAAATACATGAGGCGCTTCCTCGATCGCAACGAACCAATTTACTTCGTGCACTTTCACTGCGACAAGCCTGAAGGAGCGGTTCTGCCTCCGCCTCCGATGGAACCCGGCTTCCGGCTGCTGTGGGCGGTAGCGAGCGATTTATGATCCCTTACCTGAGCGCACATTTTGACGGCATCGGCGGCCACATCAAGGAGGTACCGGAGGATTTCCAGGTCGAGGAAATCCCCCTTTACCTGCCCTGCGGCAGCGGCGAGCACCTCTATATCGAAGTTGAAAAACGGGGGATGACCACCCTCGACCTCATGCGGCGACTGGCTCGCGCACTCAACCTCAAGGAGCGCGACATGGGCTATGCCGGGCTCAAGGACGCCCGCGCCCTGACCCGCCAGACCCTGAGCCTTCCCGGGGTGCGCCCGGAACAGCTTGAAGGTCTGGAGCTGCCCGGCACCCGCATTATCAGTGCCCAGTACCATCGCAACAAGCTGCGCCCCGGGCACCTGACCGGCAACCGTTTTCGCATCCGAATCCGCCAGGTGGAAGAACAGGCCCTGGACCGCGCCCGGGACATCGTTGATATCCTCGAGCAGGTCGGCGTCCCCAACCTGTTTGGCAGTCAACGCTACGGACTGCTCAACAATTCCCACCTTATCGGCCGCGCGATCCTGGAAGGCAATTTCAGCGAAGCCCTTTCCCAGATCATAGGTGACCCCACCCTGATCCGGGATCCACGCTGGCGACAGGCAGCTGAAGCCTATCGCGCCGGCAATTTGGCCGAGGCACGAACTGCGTTGCCGCCCGCCATGCGCGATGAGCGCCGCCTGCTCGACATGCTGCTGCAGGGGCACGACGAACGCGCCGCCGTTCTTGCCTTTCCGCGCCGCAAGCTGCGGCTGTTTCTGTCGGCCTGCCAATCCTGGCTGTTCGACCGCATTGTCGCCATGCGCATGGAGAGCCTCGAAACCTTGTGGCCGGGCGACCTGGCCTACATTCACGGCAAAGGGGCCTGCTTCCTCGTAGAGGATGCGACCACGGAACAGCCGCGCGCCGACCGTTTTGAGATCAGCCCATCCGGCCCGCTGTTCGGCTACAAAAGCACCCTGGCGCAGGGGCAGGCCGGCGTGATCGAGCAGGCGCTGCTGGATCACGAGGGGATCTCCCTGGAATCGTTTCGCCTGTCAAAAGGACTGTCGATGGAAGGCGAACGTCGCCCACTGCGGGTGCCGCTGACAGAAACAGAGGTCAATGCCGAGGGAGAGGATCTGATCGTATCCTTTGCTCTGCCCCGCGGCAGCTATGCCACCAGCGTTCTGCGGGAGATCATGAAACCAGTTGAAGCGGATCCGCAAAACGGGGTTTGATTAAACCCCTTCTCTCAACCTGTTTTTTTCTGTTAAGATTGATGGCGGCGCAAAAAGTCCGCCCTACGGCGTTACAGCTCTTTTTCAGGACCTCGACATACCTGATGTATGCCTTCGCCCCTGAAAAACCGCCAGCCCTTGTAGGACGAAATTTTTGCTTAGCCATCCTCTCAATTGTTGCGAGTGCATCATGAGTTGATGGCGTTTCCAGATACCAGAGGAAATGCCAACCGCGCTTCGGAGGAGTTTATGAACACCCGCCGCCCCCCAGCATCCGAACCGCTGAATGATGATTACCGTGTGAACTTCTTTCGGCCGCGCCCCGGCTACATGCGGCAGAAAGTTGTTTACATCTGGGTTATGCTGACCAGCTGGGCCTTTTTCACCTTTGGCTTCCAGTGGCTTCTCTACCTGGTTGAGCGCCATCCCAACGGCGCCAGCTTCCTGACCGATATGACCGTATTCGGTTTCCCGTTTCACTTCTGGTTTTCAGGGCATTTTCTGATCGTCTGGTTTATCTTTCTCTGTTTTCTCTTCAACACCTTTGTTGACCGCCTGACCCAGACTCATCGCAGGCGCAAATAGGAGCCGCCATGCCTGAACCGGAGATATTCGAACAGGGGATCAAGTGGGGCCCCGCCCTGATCATCTTCGCCACGCTGGCTTTTTTTCTCATCGTGGGGCTGTTCAGCCGCGTGCGTTCCAGCACCGAATATTATCCGACCTCCATTCGCCCCATTGGCCGCATCGGCGCCGGCGCCGCGATTGCTTCGAACTGGATGAGCGCCGCCTCGCTGCTGGGGATCGCCGGCGTCTTTTACCTCAGCGGTTATTTCGCCCTGGCTTTTGTCATCGGCTGGACAGGCGGCTATGTACTGCTGCTGATCCTGCTGGCAGGCCAGATAAGACGCTTCGGCAAGTTCACCGCTCCCGAGTTTGTCGATGCGCGCTACGATTCTCCCGCGGCCCGGTTGTTGTCGGCGGCGATCGCCATCATCATCTCCCTGATCTACTGCCTGGCCCAATACAAAGGGATCGGGCTGATTTTTTCCTGGGTTTTCGGCTACGACTACACCCGTTCGGTCATGCTGGGGACCGCCGTTGTGATCGCCTACATGGTGATTTCCGGCGCCCTCGGCGCGACCCGCAACCAGCAGCTGCACTACACGGTGCTGATCATCTTTTTCATCGTTCCGCTCATGGCCCTGGCAAAGCAGCTCGGGTTTTCCTGGGTGGTCCCCCAGTTCGGCTACGGTCCGGCTCTGCAGGAACTCTCTCAGAATACGCAGGGACAGTTCACCCTGCCCTGGAGCAACGCAAGCCCCTGGCAATGGAGCGCCCTGTGTTTTACCCTGATGGTCGGCACTGCCGGCCTGCCCCATGTTCTGTCGCGCTTCTACACCGCCCCCAATCTGCGCGACGCGCGCTGGAGTGTGTTGTGGGGCATCTTTTTCATCGGCCTTCTCTATTGGAGCGCGCCGGCCTACGCCATTTTTGCCAAGCTGCTAGAATCACGAGGAAAAGTTGTTCTTGATCCCGATGCCGCCATTCAGAATGCCGACATCATCATCCTGCGCGCGGTGGAATGGGCCAATCTTTCTCCCTGGCTGTCCGGAATCCTTGCAACGGCGGCTATCGTCGCGGCTTTTTCCACGGTCACCGGCCTGCTTATGACCGGCGCGAGCGCCTTCAGCTATGACATCTATTTCCGCCTGCTCAACCCCACCGCCAGCCAGAGCCAATGTGTCCGCGTTGCCAAAGGCACCACCCTGGTGCTGGCCATCATCGTTGTGCTGCTGGCGGTCAATCCGCCGGGCTTGATTGCCGAAATCACCGCCGTAGCCTTTGCCCTGGCGGGCAACACCCTGTTTCCTGTGTTCGTGCTCGGCATCTGGTGGGACCGCACCAACAAATACGGTGCCATTGCGGGCATGCTCACCGGTCTGGCCGTGACCTTTTCAGCCTTCTTCCTGCCGGAGCTTTTCCCGGCCTTGGATGGGATTATTCATCCGACCTCCAGCGCTCTGATCGGTGTACCCCTGGTGATGTTGATGATGATCGGCGTGTCTTTGCTGACGCCTCCACCGCCCGAGAAAATCCGCCGCTTCCTCGCACGGGAAGTTCACACGCCCTAAAAATGGCCGTTTACGGACAAACCCTGCCTGGGTGCGGGAGATGACTTTGATTGCTTTATTTTATCCTGGGGTTCTGCAATGAAGCTTGTCCTGTCGGCAGGCAGCCTCTATACCCTTGAACTGGAAAAGATTTTCGAGTTGGCCAGGGATACGGGGTTCGACGCGATGGAAGTCATCATCAATTACGACTTCCAGTATCAGGACAATGTCGCCTTATTGACTGATCTCGGGCAGATATTACCCGTAGCATCACTCCATGCACCTTTTTTCCAGCTCGACGGGTGGGGCAACAAAACAGATCAGCTCAGGCGCACGGCCAATCTCGCCATGGAGTGCGACATTCCCCTGATCAACTTTCATCCGCCGGCCTGGATGGCTTTTGAATTCAAATTCTGGCGCTGGCTTAAGCGTGTCAGGGATTTTCAGGAGGAGATCGGCAAAAACCAGGTGATTATCACCATGGAGAACATGCCCTGCACCGGCGCATTCAAGACCAATCCCTACTACCTGGGGCAAACCCATAAGATGATCGATTTTCTCCATCAGCACAATCTTTTCCTGACCTTCGATACCGCCCACATGGGAACGTCAAAAGCCAACTTTCTCGTTGACTTTCACCTGTTCTACGATTCCGGCACCATGCGCAATATTCATTTTTCCGACTACGGCTACGGAAAAGAACATTTGCTCCCCGGGCATGGCGTGCTGCCTCTGACCCGCTTTCTGAACCATCTGCGTGAAACGGGATACAACGAGAGCCTGGTGCTGGAGCTATCGCCCCATGAGTTTCCGGAAGAAGAAGAGTTGATCAGGGAAAGTCTGGCGGAGATTTTGAATATTTATGCCAGGAAACACGACACAGCTTTCCTGGGCGGAGGCAGGTATCGGGAGAGAGTGACAGGGACTGAAACACTCAACGCACGACATAGACTGAACATTTGGCGTGCAGGGCAACCTTGGTAGAGACGCTGCCGAGCAGAGTGCGGCGTACGCGTCCCGCACCGGAGGAGCCGATGACAATCACGGAGATCTCTTCCTGCTCGGCAAAAGCCATGATCTCCTCTGCAGGGTCGCCATAGACCACCACATTCTCAAGCGGCACATCGGCTTCCGCCGCGGATTTTTCCACCACATAAAAAATGCGCTTTCGCTTCTCCTCCCAGTCGGGGCGTTCCGTCGGCGGCGGCGAAGGCATGAAATCGGTGAAGGAGGGCGCGCGATTGCCGGGCAGAACCAGGATGGCGAAAACCCGGCTTTTAAAGCGCTTGCCCGATGCGGTCGCCAACCGCACCGCCTCTTCCGCGGCCTTGTCGGACTGGGGGGAACCGTCGATGGCCACCAGGATCTTCTTGCTCAGATTCAGCATCTGCTTTCTCCTTCACGCACGAATTCAGAGTATTTTTTCATCATGCCGGATGGGGCGCTTTAAAGTCAATGCACGACCACTTTAAAACAGGCTCAAAACCACACTCTCCGGCCCATTCTTACCTCTTTGTGCCGGTTCATGTTGACTTTAGTAAAACATCATTCTATATTTCTCTTGACTGTTTTAAATTGCCAGACGGCGCATCAATAACTGGCGACAGCCAACGCGGCGAAAAAATCAATCAACGGTGGGTGCCTTTCCTGCTTGACATATGGTCCTATTTATCTAAGATGGTAGGCTATTATAGAGACATTTAATATATTTAATCTTGCGTGAATTCGGAAAAGGAACAGATCCTCTCATGGCCAGAAAAGAAAAATCCGAATATATCATTCAGGCGGTTTCACATGCCCTCGACCTGCTCGAGCAATTTCACGACGATGTCGACGAACTCGGCGTTACTGAACTCAGCAAACGCCTGAAGCTTCACAAGAACAACGTCTTTCGGCTGCTCGCGACCCTCGAGTCGCGCGGCTACATCGAGCAGAACAAGGCGACCGAAAACTACCGGCTGGGCCTCAAAGCCCTGGAACTGGGACAGACCTTCATCAAACAGATGGGGCTGCTGCGCCAGGCCAAGCCGATCCTGGAAAAAATTGTCGAGCAGTGCAACGAAACGGCCTACGTCGCCATCTTCAAAGAAGGCTTCATCGTCTACCTGGACGTCGTCGAGACCAACCTGACAGTGCGGGTCGTGTCGCGCGTCGGTTCCCGGATGCCCGCCTACTGCACCGCCGCCGGCAAGGTGCATCTGGCGTTCATGTCGGACGAGGAAATCGACTCCATCCTGCCGAACCGCGAATTCAAAAAATTCACGGACAACACCATCACCGACCGTGAGGCGTTGCGCAAAGAACTTCGGACCGTCGAGGAAAGGGGATATGCCATCGACGACGAAGAACTCGACCTTGGCGTGCGTTGCGTCGCCGCGCCCATCCGTGATTACACACGGCGCATCGTAGGAGCGATCAGCGTTTCCGGTCCCTCCATGAGAATCAACGACGAACGCATCGAAAAAGAAATCGTGCCGCTGGTTCTGGAATCGGCCGAAGAACTCTCTACCCGACTCGGCTTTCACAAATAGGATTGCAAGGCAGCCCGACCGGATTTTTCCCGACGCCCCCTGATTTTCAGGGGGCGTTTTTATTGCGGCCGGCCAGGCGTTCAAACAGCTGCTCGGCCTGCAGACGGGTTTGATCCCGATCGTAGGAATTGTCAATGACGAAATCGGCGCGGGCAAGCTTTTCGGCCTGCGGCATCTGTGCGGCGATTTTACGGCGGGCACTCTTTTCATCAATACCGTCGCGTTCCATCAGGCGTTTCAACTGGGTCTGCGGGTCCACCTTGACAACCAGGACAGCGTCGACCCGGTTCTGGGCACCGGCTTCAAACAGCAGCGGCGCTTCATAGACGACCAGGGGATGGTCAGCCCTGCGCGCCTCGGCCAGACGCTGCTCCGCCAACGATGCTATCGCCGGGTGAATCAGAGAGTTGAGAGCCTGGCGCTGTTTTTCATCGGCAAAAATTCTCCTCCCCAACGCATTGCGGTCGAGAGTGCCGTCATCAGCCAGAATTGAACGGCCGAAATGCTCAACGAGGCCCTCCAATACTTTTCCGCCGGGACGTACAACATCGCGCGCCAGATCATCTGCGCTGATTACGGCGGCACCGAGGCGGCGGAAGAGATCTGCAACAAAGCTTTTCCCCGAAGCAATTCCACCCGTAATTCCAAGAACCATTTTTTTTTCCTCTCCGGTCTGACAATCCACCCTATTAATTTCTCCCATCCATTCACTCCCCGATAGGCAAAAACACAACTGTACCGATTTAACACAGGGGAGCACCCTCAGCAACACCATCGAATCCAATGTTGCAGGAAAGCCGGGTTTGCTTTCAAACTCGAGTCGACACGCCTTTACAAAAAATACTCCAGCCGCTATCTTTTAGCTGAGTTCGCCCACTTTTCAAGGAGTCACTCTTGCCGTGAAAAAACAGAGTCCGCAGCATCTACACATGGAAAACGCCCTGCGCGGACTCGGCCTTGCCATAAAAGCCGTCAGGTTTTATCCCGAAAACCATCCCGCACGGATTGATGCGATCGAGCGAGGAGTCTCCGCCTTGCGTCTCGCCCTGGGCGACCTTGATCATGTGGCGCTCACGGTTCGCCGGGACCATCTTTCGATCGAAAACGGCAGCAGATTGCGCGACTCAAATCCCGCTATCAAGGCTCTTGCGCACCACCTGTTCGCCCGCCGCATATTCCAGTTGATGATTCTTGCCGATATTTCTACCGAGGATCTGGAAAGCGCGGCCTGTGCGCTGGCTTTAGAACCCGAAGAGATCATCCACCGCGGAGGCATCGCTAAAATTTTCAGTTCGGCCGGCATCCAAACTCTCTGGGTCAACGAAACCGATTTAACTAAAATCCTCTCCCGGCGCGAAATGCTGCAAGAGAGGAAAAGCGACACCCGTTCCCAGGCCGACCAGAATGAAACTTTCACGGACAAAGAGCAGAACGATGACGGGGCAATACAGGAGAAGGATCAACGGCAGCCGCCACCCAGCGAGAATTCGTCTTTTGCAGATCAGCGGCGCACACTGGAAGAGATACTGGCCGATCTAGCCGAAAAGGGTTCCGAGGCTCGCTTCCGCCGCCTGGTCAATGAATTGACCGAAGCGATCCACGCAGAAGAGCCCTCCTCCCTGTCGACCGGTCTCCTGAATGCCATGCTTTTTCTGGCGCGTTGCACCGAAGAGAAAGCTTACGAGGAGAGCGAACGCACCCTGTGCCGCAAAGGTTTTGAAACCCTGATGACTTCCGAGCGAACCGAGCAGATCATCGACTCTCTTTGCGAGCCGGGCCTGAACGAAAGCAGTCGTGAAAAGGCCCATTTTTTGCTTAGAAAATCGGGAGAACAGGGCGCCATGCGGCTAGGAGAGCGGCTGGCCGAGGAAAAAGAGGCCAAAAGGCGTAAAATTCTAGCCCAAGCGCTGACCGCGTTCGGGCGCAGCGCCCTTGCCACGCTCGATCGCCTGCTGGGCGACAGTCGCTGGTATGTGGTGCGTAACGCTGCCACTATCCTGGGAGAGATTCGCGACCCCGAAACCGCCGGGCACCTGGCGGCTCTTCTGGGGCACGAGGACGAGCGGGTGCGCCGCGAAGCCATTCGCGCCCTGACCCGCCTTGGCACCACCGAAGCCATGGACGTACTGCTGGTTGCAGTCGAAGAAGGAGACCCCGATCTGCAACGCCAGGCCTTGTTGTTTCTCGGCGCCATGAAGCAGACAAAAGCAATCCCTTACCTGCTGCGCTTCCTTGAACGCAGCGACCCTTTTGTGCGCGCCCTTGAACTTAAGCGCGGCGCAGTTCGCGCATTGGGTGACATGGGGGCGGCTGAAGCCGTTCCCGCGTTGAGGGCGCTGCTCCAGCAGCGCAAGTTTTTCTTTCCCCGGCGTTTTCAGGAGATTCAGATAGCCTGTTGCCTGGCACTGGCGCGGATCGGCACCGACGAATGCCGTCGGATACTTGAGATCACCACACAACGCGGGCATGGTCCGGTTTCCCGCAGTGCATCCCGTGCACTGCGGGAAATTGCCCGCGCGGAGAAGTCATGACGGTTGAACCACTGAAAAATTTTGTTCAATTGCTGGCAGGCGCCATGCAGAGCCTGCGCCTCTACCCTCGCACCCACCCGCTGATCGGCCGCCAGGTCAAAGCCTGCAGCAGTTGCCTGAGCGATATTCTCGCCCGGCAGAAAAGCCTGCGCCTGGGAGTGACCGACAGCACTCTTTTCTGTGACGAGTACCTGTTCACCACCCCAAATCCTGCATTGCAGGAACTCATCCAGCTTCTTGAAAATCTGCACGTTGAGGGGATCGAGTTCCAGGCCGGCATCAACACGACGGAACTTGAAGAATTCATTTTCCTTGCCCATGAAGGCGGTTGGCAGGCAACAGGACTGGAAGCCGCGCTGGTCAGGCGCGAAATCTATCACATTCTGCCGCTGGAAAAAAACGCCGGAGAAAAAGACCCGCACGAAATCTACCAACGGGCTCTAAATGTAGTGAGAAACGTTTTCGACGACGTGCGACTCGGCAGAGTACCTTCAAGCCGGCAGGCCCGTGAAACGGTGGCAGAGATGGTCGCAAGCACCCTGGAAAACCCCCACGCGCTGACAGCCCTGTCCCTGATCAAGGATTACGACAACTACACATTTCACCATTCGGTCAACGTGGCGGTGATCGCGATTGCGGTGGGACGCGCCTGCGGTCTGAACGAAGCGCAGATGCGCACATTGGGTCTGGGCGGGCTGCTGCACGATCTCGGCAAACTCAAAATCGATGTGGGGATCATCAACAAACCGGGGCGACTGACCCTCGAAGAGTTCGAAAAAATTAAAAAGCACCCGGTTCACGGTGCGGGGATCGTCGAACAGATGGAGGGGGTGTCACGGGAGGTGATCGATATCGTGATCGGCCACCATCTGCATTACAACCGACAGGGCTACCCTGATGATCTCGCCGGCCGCCCTTTGTCACCGCTGACCGATATGGTCGCCATCGCCGACAGCTACGACGCCATGACCACCATGCGCTCCTATCGCCGGCCGGTCAGCCCCCGCCAGGCCATGCGTGAAATGAACACAACCTCCGGCATCCTGCTGCACCCTGAATACCTGGCGCACTTTCTCACATACCTCGGCGCCTATCCGGTCGGCACGGTCGTGCGCCTTAGCCAGGGAGAAACCGCCCTCGTCACCAAAGCGGACACGGAAGGTCGTTGTGAGTTGCGCCTGAAGATACTGTTCAACAAGGAAGGAACGCAGCCGGAAAAGGAGCGCTTCGTGGAATTGTCGGCGGGTGAATCGGAGCGGATCGTCGGGGAAGTCGATCCCTTTCTGGCAGGCATCGATCTCGGCAGTCTTTTGTAGCAGGAGGATGCTTCGCCGCGAGCATCAGAGTGTATCCGACGCGTCCCCCCATTCAAGCAACGCCAGGGCTCTGGCCGCTTCGGCCCGCACCGCCGGGCGCCTGTCGCGCAGCATGGCCAGAAGATATTTCTCCGCCGCAGCACTCCCGATCTTTCCAAGGGAACCAACCGCAGCAGTCACCACCCCGCTGTCCTCATCGCGCAGAACGGAAGCCAGGTGGGGCACCAGACGGGCGTCCCGGAACCCCCCGAGCGCTTCGGCCGCGTACATGCGCACCGCCGCGACCTCGTCGCGCAACCGCTTTGCCAGTTCGGGCAGGGCGCGCGGCTCGCCCCGGGTGCCGATCACCTGAACGGCGGTGGCCCGCACATCGGCGTCCGTATCGGTCAGGCAGTTCAGCATTGATGGCAACACGCGGGGAGAACGCACAGATTCAAGCGCATACAGGCAGCGGATACGCTCGGCACGTTTCGGCGACTGCAGCCCCTGCACCAGCATACTGAGATGCAAAGTCGGCTCCAGGGCTGCAAGGGCTTCGGCGGCAGCCTTGCGCACACCCTCTTCGGGATCCGAGAGGGCTTCACTCAAGGCTTTTCTGCGCTGTTCAAGCATAATCGATCCCCGACAGGCAATCAGAACGGAATGTCGTCATCAGGATTGAAGGGCGGCTCTTCCCTATCGCCGTATCCGGCGTCTTTCTTGCTCTCGCCGCCTGACGTATCGCGGGATTCACCTGTACGGCCGCTGCCATAATCTCCGCCGCCGCGCTGCGGGGAAAATCCGCCTTCATCTCCGCGGGAGCCGAGCATCTGCATCTGATCCGCCACGATCTCGGTGATGTAGCGATCGTTTCCGTCGCGATCCTGGTATTTGCGGGTCTGAATCTTGCCTTCCAGATAAACCTGCTTGCCTTTATGCAGGTATTTGCCGCAGATCTCGGCCAGCTGCCGCCAGGCCACGATGTTGTGCCACTCGGTGCGTTCCTGCTGCTGGCCGTTGCGGTCCTTGAAGCGTTCGCTGGTGGCGATGGGAAAAGTCGCCACGGGAACACCGGACGGAGTATAACGCAACTCGGGATCCTTGCCGAGATTTCCCACCAGTATCACTTTATTGATCGACATAACGCCTCCTGCGTCAACAATGACCGCCGCGCATCATCGGTCCTCCGCGGTCGGGGCGGGCAGTTCGAGCGCGGAGGAAACAAAAAACCGACCGGGTCGGGTCATCGTCGGTTCAAAGACGGCAAAAGGGAAGCAGGAGGTCATCCCATCTTCCCTTTCCCGCCGGTCGCTGAGGCAGTGCCGCACGCGACGCAACCCGACCGGGTTCAACAGTTTTTGATGATAAATGATTTGCCTCTCGTTTTCCAGCACATAATCCCGACAGAACATTTATTAAACCACTCATCGACCATGACACTTCCAGGCCGGCAACGCGCTGCTGAAAAAACAATTCAGCACTTAACCAACCGCAGATACAGCAACAGCCGCCCCCTTTACGCAAAGCGATTGCCTTGCCGACCACTCAGATGCTTTTAAAAAACACCGACAAGATAGGCTAAATCCTCAATCTGAAAATGGTTTGACTGCCTGCGGCAACTCTTCTAAACTGATCTTTTGACCAGAGGCACCAAGGTGTCGATGATTTACGTATCATCAAAACTCCCGGAATATCCTGGCATGGTGCGCACACTTTTTTTCTTTTTGATATTTCCGTGGTGGACCCTGCTGATGTTGGCAGCGTCTTTTATTTTTTCGTTTCGGGGGCCGGATGCCATCTTTCGGTGCGGACAGATCTATTCGCGGGGCTGCCTGCGTCTGGCCGGAGTCAAGGTCATCTGCCGGACATGCCCGGAAGCCTCCCCTGAGGGCGCTGTGATTTACATGCCCAACCATACCGGTCTTTTCGATATCCCCGCTTTGATGACCTGCATCGACCACCCCTTTCGCTGGGTCGCCAAAAAGGAGCTGTTTCGCATTCCTTTTTTTGCAACGGCCCTGCGGGCGGCGGGAACCGTTTGCATTGACCGCCGCCACCGGGAAAAGGCCGTCGCCAGCCTCAATCAGGCGGCAGAACGATTGCGCGACGGCGAATCCTTCACGATTTTTCCTGAAGGGACCCGTTCGCCGGACGGCCGGCTGCTGCCGTTCAAAAAGGGGGGATTCATGACCGCAGTTCACGCCCAGGTTCCAATCATACCGGTCGCCATCCGCGGCAGCGCGGCCGTATTGTCCAAACACCGGATGCGCATCCATCCAGGGGTGATCGAGGTGCAGTTTCTCCCAGCTCTGTCCACCCGTGGATTGACGGACAAGGACAGGGGACACCTCATGGAAAAGGTGCGCCTTAATCTCGTCGGCGCTCTGGCCTCCAAGAAAGGTGCACTATGATGGAAAACAAACATTTGCCAACAGATGAGGTGCGCTGGTTCGCCCTGGGAGGCCTGGGCGAAATCGGCATGAACATGATGGTGCTTGAATGCGGTGAAGACCTGCTGCTGGTCGACTGCGGGCTCATGTTCCCTGAGAGCTACATGCTGGGCATCGACCTGGTGCTTCCCGATATCAGCGCCATTGCGGACAAGGTCGACCGCATCCGCGCACTGGTGCTGACCCATGGCCACGAGGATCATATCGGCGCCATCCCCTATCTGCTGCCCGCACTGGGATTTCCCCCCATTTACGGCAGCGGTCTGACACTCGGGCTGGTTCGCAACAAGCTGCGCGAGCATGATCTGATCGACAGCGCCCATCTGCACCCGGTCAGAATGCGCGAAACAGTGCGCCTGGGCACCTTCGAGGTCGAATTCTTCCGCGCCGCCCATTCCATCGTCGACGGCGCCGGACTGGCGATCCGTTCACCGGCGGGACTCATCGTGCATACCGGCGATTTCAAAATCGACAACACTCCGGTCGACGGCGAACGCACCGACCTCTCCCGCCTGGCGGCCCTGGGGGACGAGGGAGTCGACCTGCTGCTGTCCGACTCCACCAATGTGGAGCGTGCCGGCACCACCCTTTCTGAGCAGGTTGTCGGAGAAGCGTTCAACGAAATCATGCCGCGCTGCAAAGGGCTGGTTCTCGTTTCAACCTTCAGCAGCAACATTCACCGCATCCAGCAGGCCATGGACTCCGCGCGAGCCTGCGGCCGCTCCATCATCCTGCATGGCCGCAGCATGGAGCAGAACTGCGCAGTGGCCCGGCAACTCGGCTATCTTCAGGTTCCCGACGATGCCCTGTGCGAGCTGCGGGATCTGCGAAACCTCGATCGCGAAAAGGTGGCCATCATCACCACCGGCAGTCAGGGGGAACCGCTGTCCGCCCTGGTGCGCATCTCGCACAACGACCACAAGCAGATCGTGCTCGAACATGGCGACACGGTCATTCTGTCCTCCAAGTTTATCCCCGGCAACGAAAAGGCCATTGCCAATCTGATCAACAACCTTTACCGTCGGGGCGCGGAGGTGGTCTATGAAACGACCAGCGAAATCCACGTCTCCGGACACGCCGCCCAGGATGAACTCAAAACCATGCTGGCGCTGACCCGCCCACGGCACTTTGTGCCGATCCATGGAGAGTACCGCCACCTGGTCAAGCACGCCCAGTTGGCTCGCACGATGGGGCTGGGCGTCAACGAAGCCTTCGTGATGGGCAACGGCATGCCGCTTGTTCTGAGCCGGGAGGGGGTCCGCCTTGACGATGAGGTTGAAACGGGGCGCGTGCTGGTGGACGGCAAAGGTATCGGCGACGTCGGAGCGCTTGAATTGCGCGACCGACGTCATCTCGCCAATCACGGCATGGTCACGGCAGTGCTCGGTGTCAACAGCAGGAGCGGAGAAATCGTCTACGGCCCCGAACTGCTGACACGCGGATTCGTTCCCGAGGAGGACAGCCGCGACTATCTTGAACAGGCGGCCGCCGCCGTGCGCGAGGTCTTGACGGAACACAGCCTGGAAGCCATCTCTGACTGGGAAGAGCTGCGGGTTGAAGTGCGCAAGGCCCTGCGACGCTTCTTTAACCGTACCATCCAGCGACGGCCGCTGATCGTGCCGATCATCATGGAGCTTTGACGATCCTGTTCACAACCTATTCACCTTTAAATGACTCATTTCAGGGACAAACCACATGACACTGCTTCAAGCCCTTTTCCTTGGAACCCTGCAGGGGCTCACCGAATTTCTGCCTGTTTCATCATCAGGACACCTGGCCATCGCCCAGCATTTCCTGCCCGGTTTTGAGCAGCCCGGCGTCTTGTTCGACATCATGCTGCATGTCGGCACCATGATCGCGGTCATTCTCTACTTCTGGACTGACATCAGGATGTTGGCTCAATCCCCATTCCGGCGCAGCGGAGATTCAGGCGTGCATCGCAAAATCCTGCTCCTGCTGGTGGTCGGTTCGATCCCAACGGCCATCATCGGCCTCACGTTCAAGGATTTCTTTCAAGATCTGTTTGATAACCTGACCGTGGTTTCCTCCATGCTGCTGGTGACCGGCACTCTTTTGTTCATCTCCGAACGGTTTCGTCGCGGCACCCGCAAGGAGAGCCAGTTGACGATTGCTGATGCCCTGGTGGCCGGCACCGCGCAGGCCATGGCGATCATCCCCGGCATCTCCCGCTCCGGCTCCACCATCGCCAGCCTGTTGATCAAGGGGGTGGACGGAGAGACTGCAGCGCGCTTTTCGTTTCTGCTGGCGCTGCCGGCTGTATTCGGTGCCGCCATCCTGTCGCTGGGAGATATCCGCCATGTGGCCACTGACCAGATGCCCCTGTACCTTGCAGGCACTGCCGCTGCATTTGTTGCGGGTTATTTTTCAATTCGCTTTCTTCTGGCGATCATCCGCCGCCGCCGATTGTATACTTTTGCTATTTACTGTTGGCTCGCAGGCGCTTTTTTCCTCAACTATTCACTCTGAATTGATGGATAAGGGATGAGTGACGAAACTTCGAAAACCCGCCGCGTGACCCTGCGCAAAGAGATAGCGGGCCTGATCTGGCTGGCTCTCGGTCTTTTTCTGCTGCTCTGCCTGGTGTCTTTTAATCAGGGCGACCCTTCCTGGAACACCAGCATCAGGCCCGATGAGATCAGCAATCTCGGCGGGGTGGTCGGCGCCTACCTTGCAGATATCCTGTTCCAGACCTTGGGGCTGCCCGCCCTGCTGCTGCCCCTCGCCTGCTTCCTGGTGGCCTGGCGTCTGCTGCGCATGCGCGAGGTGCGGTTTCGCCTGCAGCGCACCCTGGCCTTTTTCGCCCTACTGCTGTCGCTGGCCGGGCTGCTGGCGCTGCGCTTCAAGGAGATCCCCCTGTTCGGGTCGACCCTCGATGAGGCGGGCGGGGCCGCGGGCCGGATACTGGTCTACTCCCTGTCAAGCCTGCTCAACATCACCGGCACCGCTATTGTGCTGGGCGTTTTCTTCCTCGTCTCCCTGATGCTTTCCACGCGTTTTTCCCTGGTCCTTTTTCTCTCCGACCGTCTTGACCGGCTCGGGCGTGGAATCGAACAGCGCCGCGATCGACGCGCTGTGCGCAGGCAGCAGAAAGCCAAAGAGAAGGGGGAGCGACTCGAGAAGGGTCCTGTCATCGCCCAGCCCGTACCGCACCCGCAGTCATCGGCGAACTATTCTTCGAAAAAGAAAAAAAAGAAGAAAAAAGACGATCCCGACCTGCAGGAACATTTTGAATTTCTGGAACCTTCCGGGACCTATCATCGCCCATCCCTGTCGTTGCTCGATCACGACGGCGGCCCTCCTCCCGAGGTTGATCGCGAATCGCTGATGGCCAACGCCCGCCTGCTGGAGAACAAGCTCAAAGATTTCGGCGTCGAGGGGGAAGTTGCGGAAGTCAAGCCTGGACCGGTGGTCACCATGTACGAGTTCGCGCCGGCCCCAGGCGTCAAGGTCAACAAGATCGCAGGGCTCTCCGACGATCTCTCCATGGCGCTGCGTGCCATGTCGATCCGCATCGTCGCCCCTATTCCCGGCCGCGGCGTAGTGGGAATCGAGATCCCCAACCGCGAGCGTGAAACAGTATGGCTCAAGGACATTTTCGAGTCGGACGTCTTCCAGAAAGCGGGCGGGCGTCTGCCCATGGCCTTGGGCAAGGACATTTTCGGCGGCACGGTGGTCTCCGATCTGGCGAAAATGCCCCACTTGCTGGTGGCCGGCTCCACCGGCAGCGGCAAGTCGGTCTCCATCAACACCATGGTGCTCTCCCTGCTCTACCGCGCCACCCCGGAAGACGTGCGCATCATCATGGTCGACCCCAAAATGCTCGAACTCTCCATCTACGAGGGGATCCCCCATCTGCTGCTGCCGGTGGTGACCAATCCCAAGAAGGCCGCCCTCGCCCTCAACTGGGCGGTCCGCGAGATGGAACGGCGCTATCGGCTGATGGCCGACAAAGGGGTGCGCAATATCGACGGCTACAACAAGAAGCTGGCCCGCGAGGAGAAGGAACTCGCCGAGCGGAAAAACCAGGCCAACGGCGAGGACGAAGCCGTCGATATGATGGAGGATGATCTGCCGGAGGTCGAACCGGTCGAGGGCGAAGAACTCGAACACGGTCACCTGCCCTACATCGTGGTTATCGTCGACGAGCTGGCCGACCTGATGATGGTGGCGGGGCGCGAGATCGAAGAAGCCATCGCGCGCCTGGCACAGATGGCCCGCGCCGCCGGCATCCACCTGATTCTGGCCACCCAGCGGCCGTCCGTCGACGTCATCACCGGCCTGATCAAGGCCAACTTCCCGACCCGGATCTCGTTCAAGGTCTTCTCGCGCACCGACTCGCGCACCATCCTCGACTCCATGGGGGCTGAAACCCTGCTGGGCATGGGCGATATGCTCTTTCTTCCGCCCGGCACCGGCGCCCTGCAGAGGGTGCATGGCGCCTTTGTCAGCGAGATGGAAGTGCAGCGCGTCGTCGAATTTCTCAAGAAACAGGGCGAGCCTGAATACGACAAATCGATTCTGGAAACACCCGCCGGCGGTGAAGGGAGCGGCGGCAGCGACGACGAGGAAGAGGACGAAAAGTGGGACGAAGCCCTCGCGCTGGTGGCCGACACCCGGCAGGCCTCTATCTCCATGCTGCAGCGCCGCCTGCGGGTCGGCTACAACCGCGCCGCACGCATGATCGAAAAGATGGAGCAGGAAGGGATCGTCGGGCCGTCGGACGGCACCAGCAAGCCGCGCGAAGTCTTCATCAACCGCATCGAACCGCAGTAAGAAAAAGTCTTTGCTGCTGCGCGGCCTGCATCAGAAGGAGGTCAATTCACAGCCATGGCTCAATCGACAGCACGTGAACGACAGGTTCTCGACCTGTGCCTGGCCTCCCTGCATGCCCTGCCGGACTGCCGGCCGGAGTTCATTCCCGCGCCGGAACCTGAAGCCGGCGGCACGCTCGAGATGCACGGCCCCTGGGGCTGCTGCCGCTACCGGGTCGTTGCGGTGACCCGCATGACGCCACAGACAGCCGAACTGATCGTTCATCGTCACCGGCTTGATCCGCCGTCGATTCCTCAGATGGTCATGACGGACTACGTCTCTGCCGGCTGTGGCGAGACCCTGCGTCAGGAAGGGATCGAATACATCGACACCGCCGGCAACGCTTTTTTGCGCCAGCCCGGCCTGCTGGTTGAAATCAGCGGTCGCAAAAAAGCCTCCCGCACCCCCAAGGCAGGGCGCGGCTTTCAGCCGACCGGACTGCGCCTGATCCACCTGCTGCTGCGAAAGCCCGAGGCCCTTAACTGGACCTACCGGCGCCTGAGCAACGAGGCCGGTCTCGCCCTCGGCGCCGTTGGGCCGGTACTGAAAGAGCTTCAGCAGCGCGGCTTCGCCCAGCCCGACGACAACGGACGGCTGCACCTGTGCAACCGCACCGAGCTTTTCCACCGCTGGGAGATCGGCTATCTCGAGCGGCTGCGCCCCAAACTGCTGCTTGACATCTGCCGCCCCGCCGCAGACCTGGCGCTCACCGCGCTGCCCGACCTGATCGTCAAACAGGGACTGCAGGGGCAACTGCAGGTCGGCGGTGAACTTGGAGCGGCGCTGGTGCTGCAGGGCACACGTCCTCAGCGGGCGACCTTGCACATTCAGGACGATCCGCTCGCCCTGATGCTGCGCCTGCGCCTGGTGCCGGATGCCGACGGCAACATTTCCCTGCTGCGGGCCCTTGATCCGCGACTGGGCAAAGATCCAAAAAATGCGCGCCTGACGCTGGCCGATCCGCTTCTGCTCCACGCCGAAACCACCGGCGGCGGCAACCACGCCGACGAGTTGGCGCAGCAGATTTATCAGCGCTACCTGGCGCGCCACTTGTCACCACGCTCAACACATCGATCTCAGGACGCCACCCATGAATCCAGATAAACTCAAAGAAATGCTCACCGATCTGCGTGACGGCCGCCTCAGCGTCGAGCAAAGCATCGAGCGCCTGAAACACCTTCCCTTCGAGGATATCGGCATCGCCATGATCGATCATCACCGCAGCCTGCGCCAGGGTGCCGCTGAAGTCATCTTCGGCGAAGGGAAATCCGTTTCCCAGCTGATCAATATCGTCACCCGCATGCAGCAGCGCGACAGCAACATCCTGGTGACCCGCCTGAACAGCGAAAAAGCGGAAGACCTTCTGGCCCTGTTCCCGGCGGGCGAATACGATACCGACGGACGCACTTTTACCCTGCTGCAGTCCCCCATCGTCCCCCGCGGGCGCGGCAGCATCGCCATTGTCGCTGCCGGCACCTCCGACCTGCCGGTCGCGCGCGAAGCCACCGTTACCGCGCGAATGCTGGGGCACCAGGTTGAAGAAATCGTCGACGTGGGCGTCGCCGGACTGCACCGCCTGCTGGCCCGCACCGAAAGCCTGCAACGCGCCGCGGTGGTGATCGTGGTGGCGGGGATGGAGGGCGCGCTCCCTTCCGTGGTCGGGGGGCTGGTGTCAGCACCGGTCATCGCCGTACCCACCTCCATCGGCTACGGCGCCGCCTTCAACGGCATCGCCGCTCTGCTCGGCATGCTCAATTCCTGCGCATCCGGCCTGACGGTGGTCAATATCGACAACGGCTTCGGCGCCGCATTCGCCGCCCATCGCATCAACCTGCAGGAGAATTCATGAAGACGCTGTTTCTCGACACCTTCAGCGGCATCTCCGGTGACATGACGCTGGGCCTCATGGTCGATCTCGGCGTCGATGAACAGGAACTCAAAAGCCTCCTGAAAAAACTGTCGCTAGCAGACTACGAAATCGAGTGGACAAAGGAGAGCCGTTCAGGGATCGCCGGCAGCCGCTGCCTGATCCGTACTACGGCCGCCCAGCCCCACCGCAGCTGGCACGACATCGACGCCATGCTGGCCGCGGCCGACCTGCCCCACGCAGCAAAAGAGCTGGCACGGCGCATTTTCCTGCGCATCGGGCACGCCGAGGCCCATATCCACGATACAACACTCGACAAAGTTCACTTTCATGAAGTGGGCGCGGTGGATTCCATCCTCGATGTGGTCGGCGCCGCACTGGGCTGGCACCTGCTGGGGGAGCCGGAAGTGCTGTGCGCCCCCCTGCCCCTGACCCGCGGTTTCATCAGGTGCGCTCACGGCAACCTGCCCCTGCCGGCACCGGCGACCGCCGAGATTCTGGCCGGAAGCCCGGTCACCTACGATGACGCCGGACAGGAACTGGTAACGCCGACCGGAGCCGCGATTGCCGTGGAAATGGCCACCTTTTCCCCGCTGCCGGGTATGACCCTGTCGCGCACCGGGTATGGCGTCGGCGGCCGCGACCTCCCCGATCGCCCCAACCTGCTGCGCGGTTTCCTCGGAGAACTCAACAGTGAAAGGACTGCACAGCGCGTTGAGGTTCTGGAAACGCACCTTGATGACGTCAACCCCGAATGGCTCGGCGCACTGATGGAAGATCTTCTGCACCAGGGCGCCCTCGATGTCGCCTATTCCCCGTTGCAGATGAAAAAAAACCGCCCCGGCATCAGGGTCACCGTCCTGGCCCCGCTGGGACAGGGCGCAGAGTGCGCCCGCCGATTGCTGCATGAAAGCAGCGCCGCGGGGGTTCGCCGGCAGTTCTGGGACCGCTTCACCCTGGCGCGCGAGTCCCGCACGATCGACACCGAGCTGGGTCCGGCGCAGGTCAAGCTGCTACGAGACGGCAGGAAACTGCTGCGCATCACTCCAGAGTTTGAAAGCTGTCGGACGCTGTCGCAATCCACCGGTCGCCCGCTGCCCGAAATCTATCGGCTGGTGGAGCGTGCCGCGGACGGCCTTTTTTCAGCTGAAAGGGACCAAGGGGCCACTTCAGGAGAGGTTCAATGAAACGTTTCATTCTGCTGCTGGCAACCAATGGCGGCCTCGGTTATTTTCCCCGCGCGCCGGGCACCATCGGCACCCTGGCCGGGATTCCCGTTTATGCCCTGCTCTCGCGCCTGTCCACGCCCCTTTACCTGCTGACCTGGCTGGCGCTGCTGGCGCTGGCCTGCTGGACGGCAACCCATGCAGGGCGTATTTTCGGCGTCATCGACGATCGCCGCATTGTCATCGATGAACTTGTCGGTTATCTTGTGGCAGTAGTCTTTGTACCCTTTTCCTGGACTGCGGCAATTGCCGGTTTTTTTCTGTTCCGTTTTTTCGATATTGCAAAGATTTGGCCGGCGTCCTGGTTCGATCGCCGCATGAAAAACGGAGTCGGAGTGGTGCTCGATGACGTGGCGGCGGGGATTTATGCCGCATTTGTCCTACATCTTCTTCTCTATTTCCGGAACCTGTCCTGACGCCATCAACCAGGTGTCGGGCAGGAGGGGATTCGCTCGACGGAGGCAACATGGAAGAACAGATCCGGATCGCGACACTTGTCGTGGGAGACGAGCTTCTCAACGGCGAGATCTCCGATACCAATACGGCCGCCATGGGGAGGGCGCTGGGGAAACTCGGCTGCCGGGCTCTTGAAGGGCGCACCATTGCAGACAGCGAGGAGAGCATCAGCGCCACACTGCAGGAGCTGGCCTCCCGCTACCAGGTCGTCCTGGTTGCCGGCGGGCTTGGCCCCACCCGCGACGACCTGACCGCACGCGCCGCGGGCCGCGCTTTCGAGCAGCGGTTGGTCCTCAATGATGAGGCCCTCGAATCGATCCGCACATTTTTCCAGGAGCAGCGCCTGGAGATGGACCCGCGCAATGAAAAGCAGGCCCTGCTGCCCCAGAAAGCTATCCCCCTGGCCAATCCCGCCGGCACCGCCCCCGGTTTTGTCTTGACACAGAACAGCTGCCGCCTTCTTTTCTTTCCCGGCGTGCCCGCCGAGCTGGAAGCGATGCTTGAATGCCATCTTCCGCCCCTGCTCGACGAATGGTTCGGCGACCGCCCCCCTATGGGGGAAAGGGTGCTCAAGATCTTCGGCCTCTCGGAACCGAAAACCGAAAGCATGATCGAATCCCAGCCCTTGCCCGAAGGGGTTACGATTGCCTTCGGCGTCGACCATCCCTTTGTTCACCTCAAGCTGCGCGCGGCAGGGGATGACTGGGAAGAGCGCCTCGATCAGACGGAAGTTTCAATGCGCAAAAAGCTGGGCGACTTCATTGTGGCCCGAGAGCGGGAAACGCTGGCACAGAATGTCGCCGCCATGATGAAACAGAGCGGCCTTACCCTGGCGCTGGCCGAATCCTGTACCGGCGGAATGGTGGCCGAGTGGCTCACGGCCATTCCGGGCGCCTCGACCTACCTCGACCGCGCCGCGGTGACCTACTCCAACCAGGCCAAGAACGACTGGCTGGGAGTTTCAAAGCGAATTCTGCATGAACATGGCGCAGTCAGCGAATTCTGCGCCCGCGCCATGGCGACCGGTCTGCGGCAGGCCACCCGCACGGACATTACCCTGGCCATCACCGGCATCGCCGGCCCTGACGGCGGCACCGAGGACAAGCCCGTCGGAACGGTCTTCATTGCCCTGTCGGCAGGCGACGCGGAACAGGCCAAACGCTACACCTTCGGCGGAACCCGGGACCAGGTCCGGCGTGCCAGCGCCTGCATGGCGCTGGAGTGGCTGCGCCGCTACCTGATCGAACATCAGAGACGATGAATATGGCTCTCTCATTTTAACCTAAAACCGCTGTCCTCCCTGAAGACTTGGCGGAAGCGGTTCTCGCAGATCAGTCTTCATCCATTCCATGGAGATCAGACCCATGGCCGGCTTGTTCAACAGAAAAAACGTCAGCCGCATGGGTGCTGCCGCCGCGGTAGCCCTCATTCTGCTGTTGTGCGCCTTTTATGACGTCACCCATGACCGAGGGTTTCTGCTGAGTGCGGCTCTTGGCGGCCTCCTGCTGATCAATATCAGACATAAAAAACACCAGGGCGAATTTGTTCCCTCCCGGGAACACGCTCTAAGCCTTGCCCCAGCATAAAGTTCTGGTCATTTGTTCTCCGATGGGGTATAAAGGGTTCGTCCTTTGCCCTTGGAGACCCTGTCGTGAATCTGAAAGAAATCCATGTACGACCCGTTTCAGCCCTCGAGGAGGACCGATATCGGGAGACAATGCAAGCGCATCATTATCTGGGAGATCTGCCCAAGATCGGCGAAACCCTCTGGTACGTTGCCATATTGCGCCAGCAGTGGGTCGCTTTGCTGAGCTTTTCCGCTGCGGCCTTGAAGTGCGCCGTTCGCGACCAGTGGATTGGCTGGGATCATCGGCGCCAATATGACCGCTTGAAGCTGGTTGCCAACAATAGCCGTTTTTTGATCCTGCCGCAGTGGCATTTGCCCAATCTGGGCTCGCGCGTCTTGGCGCTGTGCGAACAAAGAATCCAGCGCGACTGGCTGGAGCGCTTTGGCCATCCGCTTGTGCTGATGGAGACCTTTGTCGATCCGCAGCGCTATCAAGGCACGGTTTACAAGGCGGCCAATTGGCTATGCCTGGGTCAGACCAAGGGATTTCGCCGAACCCGTCAAGGTTATAGCAACCTCGCACAGTCCCCGAAGATGGTGTTTGTTCGTGCGCTGCAGTCCAATGCCCAATCGCTCTTGTCCCGCCCCCTGCTTGGGGCGCCCTATTGTCCAGGAGACGTGAAAATGTTGTTGACAGCCAATCAAATGCGATCCTTGCCAGAGTTTTTCACCGACATCCCCGACCCGCGCCGCGCCGCAGGGAAACGCCACCGGCTGTCCACCGTTTTGGCCATTGCCGCCGGGGCGACGCTTTGCGGGATGCGCGGGTACAAGGCGATTTCCGATTGGGCCAAAAGTCTTGGCCCCAAGGCGCGCGAGCGCTTCGGATGCCGTAAAAAACAAGGGCAGTACCTTGTCCCGAGCGAATACATCATCCGCGATATCCTCATCAGGGTCGATCCGGATCATCTCGACCGCAGCTTTCAACGTTGGAACGAGGCTTACGCAGGCGCGGATGAAAGCCTCGCCATCGACGGCAAGACCATGTGCAACGCCACCGACGAGCAAGGCCGCAAGACGCATATCATGAGCGCGATCGGCCACGAGACCAAAACCTGCCACACCCAAAAAAAGTCGGCCTCCTGCCGATAGACGATGGCAGCGACGAGGTCAAGCAAACGAACGAAATCAAAATGGCCATCCCCTTGCTCGAGGCGATCAGCATCGAAGGCAAGACCATCAGCGCCGACGCCCTATTGACGCAACGCCGATTGGCCCGCTACCTGGTCGAAGACAGGCAGGCCCATTACCATTTCACCGTCAAAGGCAATCAGCCCCGGCTTCTCGAAGACCTCACCCTGTATTTTCATGGCCGCCAAGAACCTCACGCTGTCACCGTCGACTCCGACCATGGCCGGATCGAGACGCGGAGGATCTGGGTCACCGCCGAGCTCAACGACTATCTCGACTTTCCTCACGTCGGTCAGGCTTTCATGGTCGAACGCGAAAGGGTCAACAAAAAGAGCGGGAAAGTCTCAACCGAAACCGTTTACGGAATCACCAGCCACACACCGCAGCAGGCCGACGCCCAGCGCATCCTCAAGACTAATCGCAACCACTGGTGCATAGAAAACAGCTGCCACTACATCATTGACTGGAATTACGACGAAGACCGAAGCCGGATACGCACCGGCCATGGGCCGGAAAACATCACCCGGCTCCGACGCTTCGCGGTCGGTCTGATTAAATCAAAAAGCGTCGGCAGCGTTGCGCAGAAAATGAGGATGCTCGCCATGAACCCCCGCGCCGTCTTCGACTACCTGCGAATGACCGATAATACAAGGAGCAGGCGCTCGGCTGCTGGATGCAATTAGAACAAATTTGCCTTGCAATCAGGGCCAGGGCGAATTTGTTCCCTCCCGGGAACACGCTCTAAGCCTTGCCCCAGCATAAAGTTCTGGTCATTTGTTCTCCGATGGGGTATAAAGGGTTCGTCCTTTGCCCTTGGAGACCCTGTCGTGAATCTGAAAGAAATCCATGTACGACCCGTTTCAGCCCTCGAGGAGGACCGATATCGGGAGACAATGCAAGCGCATCATTATCTGGGAGATCTGCCCAAGATCGGCGAAACCCTCTGGTACGTTGCCATATTGCGCCAGCAGTGGGTCGCTTTGCTGAGCTTTTCCGCTGCGGCCTTGAAGTGCGCCGTTCGCGACCAGTGGATTGGCTGGGATCATCGGCGCCAATATGACCGCTTGAAGCTGGTTGCCAACAATAGCCGTTTTCTGATCCTGCCGCAGTGGCATTTGCCCAATCTGGGCTCGCGCGTCTTGGCGCTGTGCGAACAAAGAATCCAGCGCGACTGGCTGGAGCGCTTTGGCCATCCGCTTGTGCTGATGGAGACCTTTGTCGATCCGCAGCGCTATCAAGGCACGGTTTACAAGGCGGCCAATTGGCTATGCCTGGGTCAGACCAAGGGATTTCGCCGAACCCGTCAAGGTTATAGCAACCTCGCACAGTCCCCGAAGATGGTGTTTGTTCGTGCGCTGCAGTCCAATGCCCAATCGCTCTTGTCCCGCCCCCTGCTTGGGGCGCCCTATTGTCCAGGAGACGTGAAAATGTTGTTGACAGCCAATCAAATGCGATCCTTGCCAGAGTTTTTCACCGACATCCCCGACCCGCGCCGCGCCGCAGGGAAACGCCACCGGCTGTCCACCGTTTTGGCCATTGCCGCCGGGGCGACGCTTTGCGGGATGCGCGGGTACAAGGCGATTTCCGATTGGGCCAAAAGTCTTGGCCCCAAGGCGCGCGAGCGCTTCGGATGCCGTAAAAAACAAGGGCAGTACCTTGTCCCGAGCGAATACATCATCCGCGATATCCTCATCAGGGTCGATCCGGATCATCTCGACCGCAGCTTTCAACGTTGGAACGAGGCTTACGCAGGCGCGGATGAAAGCCTCGCCATTGACGGCAAGACCATGTGCAACGCCACCGACGAGCAAGGCCGCAAGACGCATATCATGAGCGCGATCGGCCACGAGACCAAAACCTGCCACACCCAAAAAAAGTCGGCCTCCTGCCGATAGACGATGGCAGCGACGAGGTCAAGCAAACGAACGAAATCAAAATGGCCATCCCCTTGCTCGAGGCGATCAGCATCGAAGGCAAGACCATCAGCGCCGACGCCCTATTGACGCAACGCCGATTGGCCCGCTACCTGGTCGAAGACAGGCAGGCCCATTACCATTTCACCGTCAAAGGCAATCAGCCCCGGCTTCTCGAAGACCTCACCCTGTATTTTCATGGCCGCCAAGAACCTCACGCTGTCACCGTCGACTCCGACCATGGCCGGATCGAGACGCGGAGGATCTGGGTCACCGCCGAGCTCAACGACTATCTCGACTTTCCTCACGTCGGTCAGGCTTTCATGGTCGAACGCGAAAGGGTCAACAAAAAGAGCGGGAAAGTCTCAACCGAAACCGTTTACGGAATCACCAGCCACACACCGCAGCAGGCCGACGCCCAGCGCATCCTCAAGACTAATCGCAACCACTGGTGCATAGAAAACAGCTGCCACTACATCATTGACTGGAATTACGACGAAGACCGAAGCCGGATACGCACCGGCCATGGGCCGGAAAACATCACCCGGCTCCGACGCTTCGCGGTCGGTCTGATTAAATCAAAAAGCGTCGGCAGCGTTGCGCAGAAAATGAGGATGCTCGCCATGAACCCCCGCGCCGTCTTCGACTACCTGCGAATGACCGATAATACAAGGAGCAGGCGCTCGGCTGCTGGATGCAATTAGAACAAATTTGCCTTGTAAAAAACACCTCCAGACCCAAACGGAAAAACTGCAGAAAGAGCACGAAGATCTGCGGCGGCAGATCGAAGCGGCGCAGAAGCGTTTTCAGCACATCTTCGACCATGCCGGCGATGCCCTGTTTTTCATCGACCCCACTGACGGCAGACTTTTACAGGTCAACCCCCAAGGGGAAAGAATGCTGGGCTACAGCCAGGAGGAGATTCGCAGGCAGTCCCTTTCGGTTCTTTTTCCCGGCCGCCAGATGCGTCGCTACCTGCGGCTGGTGCGCCGCGTCATGCGTGACGGCTACGGCGAGGAGCCTGCGTTGCAGCTGCGGCGCAAAGATGGGGAAAAACTGATCGGCGCGGTGCATGCCCGCCTCGGCCAACTGGGTGAGCATCAGATCGTGCACGGCGTCATCCGCGATGTCACCCGCTTTCGGCAGGCGGAAAACGCGCTGCGCCGCAGAAACCGCGAGCTGGTGCTGCTCAATGAGATCGCCCGCAACATTGCCGGACGCAGCGGCCTCGACGAGCTGTTGCAGACCATTCTGGAGGACGTCATTGCCGTCCTTGAGGCCCATGGCGGTGGCATCTTCCTGGTCCGCGACGAAGGCACCACTTTACAGCTGGCGGTCCATCGCAATATCAGCTCCGATGTTCTGACTGATATCCGCAACGTGCCGCCGGGGCTCGGGCTGGCCGGCCGGGTGGCGGCCAGCGGACACCCGCAGGGTTCCGCCGATGTCCAAACCGATCTGCGCCTGCGCAGCCACGCCATTCGTAATGCCGGCTGGCGCGGCTTTCAGGCCATTCCGTTGACAGCCCAGGAGCAGACTGTCGGGGTCCTGTTTTTATTCAACCATGATCGACGCGTTCTCAATCACGATGAGCGCAGTCTGCTGATGGCGATCGGCCACCAGGTCGGCACGGCGATTCAGGGAGCCGAGCTTTTCGAAGCCCTCAAATGGCAGAACCGGCTGACCAAAGCCAGCAACCGTGAACTGCAACGCTCACGCCGCAAGCTAAGCGACAATCTGACCCGGGTCCAGGACCACAACCGGGAACTTAAACGCCTGGAGCGGATGAAGAGCAATTTCATGGCGTTGGCGTCCCACGAGCTGCGCACCCCGCTGACCTGCGTGATTTCAGGCACCCAGTTTCTGCGTGACAACCTCGCCGGCCGCCTGCCGCCCGACGAGGTTCAGCTCTTCGATGCCGTGCTGCAGGGCGCGCAGCGCCTCGACACCATTGTACGCGACATGCTGGAAGCCGCCCGCCTGGAGACCAACTCCCTTTACCTGGCCCGCGAAAAGGTGGATCTGGCCGTTTTGCTGCGCAACCTGGGGGATGAATTCAGCTCTGTTCTTTCTCAACGGCAGCTCTCCTTTGATTTACAGCCCCCGCCCCATCCCCTTGAACTCACCGGCGACGCGTTCCATCTCAAGCGAACCCTGAGCCGACTGATGGAAAATGCCGTCAAATACACACCGTCCGGCGGTGAGATTGCCGTGCACAGTCGCTTGCGCTGCTTTGCCGAAGTCCAGGCCGAAAGATCGGCCCTGGCCCCCTTCTCCCCCAACTTCTTTCGCGACACCATCGGCGGGCCCCTGGTGCAGATCACGGTGCGCGACACCGGCATCGGCATCCAGCCGGGAGAGCATCTTCGCGTGTTCGACAAATTTTATGAAATCGGGGAAATCGACGCCCATTCCACCTCCAGAACCCGCTTCGGGGGCAAGGGCGTCGGGCTGGGCCTGACGCTGGTCAAGGGGATGGTCGAGGCCCATGGCGGCATGGTGTGGCTGGAAAGCTGCACCGGGCAGCAGCCCGGCAGCGCATTTCACCTCCTGCTGCCTGTCAGTCTTGATTCTGTGATGGGCGCAGCCTATGGCTGAGATCCGTGCCTTTATCGCGGTTCCCCTTTCTGAGAAAAACCTGGCGGCCATCCGCGACCTGCGCCGCAGGATCGAACCCCGCTACCCGCAAATGCGCTGGGTACGCACCGACGACCAGATCCATCTGACCCTGCGCTTTTTCGCCGCGCTGCCGGAAGAAGACCTTGATCGGATTCACGAATCCATGCTATCGGTAGGAGATTTAAATGCCCCGTTCAGCGTGAAGATTCGGGGGCTGGGCGGCTTTCCGCGACTGAATCGACCTCGCGTACTCTGGCTGGGGCTCGAGCCGTCGGCACCTCTCGTTGCACTTCATCGCAGGCTGGAGGGCGCTCTTCGACGGGAGGGTTTCGCGCCGGAAGAGCGGCCGTTTACCCCCCATGTCACTCTCGCTCGCGCCCGACGGCGGGGCGGGGAAGAAATCAAACCGCCGGCCTGGGGGCGCAGCTGGTGCGGCGGCTCGCTGGACGTCAACGAAATAATTCTCTACCATAGCCGCCTGAACCCGCAAGGGGCCGTTCATACCCCCCTGTACCGGGTCGGCCTGAACGGCACTTCATCGCAAAAAGAACATCACACATAAACATACAGCTATGAACCTGGAGGTTTTCCAATATGGCCGACGACAACCGCAACCGTGCCATTGACCTGGCCATTGGTCAGATCGAAAAACAATTCGGCAAAGGCAGCATCATGCGCCTTGGCGAAGATGTCGCTCTGCCCGGCGTCGAAGCGATCCCCACCGGAGCGCTCTCTCTCGATATCGCCCTGGGGGTGGGCGGCGTGCCGCGCGGACGGATTATCGAAATCTACGGCCCTGAATCATCGGGCAAAACCACCCTGGCGCTGCACATTGTCGCCGAGGCCCAGAAAAAAGGGGGCATCGCCGCCTTCGTCGATGCCGAGCACGCTCTCGACATTCAGTACGCGAAAAAACTCGGCGTCAAGACCGACGATATTCTCGTGTCCCAGCCCGATACCGGCGAGCAGGCGCTGGAGATCGCCGAAGTGATGGTGCGCAGCGGCGCTATCGATATCCTGGTGGTCGACTCGGTCGCGGCGCTGACTCCGCGCGCCGAAATCGAGGGGGAGATGGGAGATTCCCACGTCGGCCTGCAGGCGCGCCTCATGTCGCAGGCCCTGCGCAAACTCACCGGCACGATCAGCAAATCGAAGACCTGCGTCATCTTCATCAACCAGATCCGCATGAAGATCGGCGTCATGTTCGGCAACCCCGAAACGACTACCGGCGGCAATGCGCTCAAGTTCTACTCCTCGGTGCGCCTCGACATCCGCCGCATTGCGGCCCTGAAGCAGGGGCAGGAATCCATCGGCAACCGTACCCGCGTCAAAGTGGTGAAAAACAAGGTGGCCCCGCCTTTCAAGGAAGCCGAATTCGATATCATGTACGGTACCGGCATCAGCCGCGAGGGGGATCTCGTTGACCTGGGCGCCAATGTCGATATCGTCGAAAAAAGCGGCTCCTGGTATTCCTTCGCCGGCGAGCGTATCGGGCAGGGCCGCGAAAACGCCAAGACATTCCTGCGTGAGCACCCGGATGTGGCCCAGGCCATTGAAGATCGTCTGCGTGAGCACTACGGGCTGAATCCTCCCGCGGAAAAAACTGAGGAATAATCACCATGGACCTCAACGAAGTCCTGAAACTGGGATTGCGGGCGCGCGCCTCGGACATTCACATCAAGGCGGGGCTGCCCCCCGTCTACCGCATCGACGGTGCGCTCAAGCCGCTGCCCAACGCGCCGCGCATGATCTCCGAGCAGATCGCCAAGATGGCCGACGGCGTGATGAACGCATCTCAGAAGGCACATTTCGAAGAGGTGCATGAGGTCGACCTGGCCTACGGAGTGCCGGGACTGGGCCGCTTCCGCGTCAACGTATTCCGGCAGCGCGGCTCCGTTTCCATGGTTTTCCGCGTCATCCCCTTCAAGGTGCAGAACCTCGATGAGCTGCAGCTGCCCGGCGTGCTCAAGAAAATCGGCGAGGAGCAGCGCGGCCTGGTGCTGGTGACCGGTGCCACCGGTTCGGGGAAATCGACCACGCTGGCAGCGATGATCGATTATATCAACAGCTCCCGCACCAGCCATATCGTCACCATCGAGGATCCGATCGAATACCTGCATCGCGACAAGCGCAGCATCGTCAATCAGCGTGAAGTGGGCTTCGACACCGAAGGTTTCGATGTGGCCCTGAAAAGCGCGCTGCGCCAGGATCCCGATGTCATCCTGGTCGGGGAGATGCGCGACTACGAAACGATCGAAACCGCCCTGACCGCTGCGGAAACGGGACACCTGGTGCTCTCCACCCTGCATACCATCGATGCGCCGGAGACCATCAACCGCATCGTGTCGGTGTTTCCCCCGTATCAACAGCGCCAGATCCGCATCCAGCTGGCCAGCGTTCTCAAGGGGGTTGTCTCGCAGCGGCTGGTGCCGCGCGCCGACGGCAAGGGGCGCGTGCCGGCGGTCGAAGTCCTGGTCAGCACGGCGCGCACCCGCGAACTGATGGAGGACAAGGACAAGACGCGCCTGCTGCGTGATGCCATCCAGCAGGGCTTTGTCTCCTACGGCATGCAGACCTTTGATCAATCGCTGATGGCGCTGCTCAAGAAAAAGCTCATCACCTTTGACGAAGCGCTGCGCCAGTCCTCCAACCCGGATGATTTCAAACTCAAGATGTCGGGGATATCCTCCACTTCGGATCTGAGCTGGGACGATTTCGAAAAAGAGGACGACAGCGACGAAAGCGACGCCTCCGGAGAAAATGGAGAAGACCCGCAAATCGAAAGATTCTGATCCCATGGCGGCAGCCCTGCGGCTGCTGGGAAGGCGCGACCGCTCTACGGCGGAGTTGACGCGCGATCTGCACAATCGCGGCTACGATGAAGAGCGGACTGCCGCCGTCATTGAGCGCTGCCGCGAACTGGGCTATCTCAACGACCGCCGCTTTGCCGAGGAGCGCGCCCGCGCCATGCTGCGCGACGGCCGCGGGGTCGGACGCCGGATCGAGCTTGATCTGCAGCGCCGGGGAATCGGGGCGGAAAGAGCGCGTGACGCCATTGACAAGGCACAGCACGAACAGCCGCCCGAACAGGTCGCCCGCAATCTGCTGGCACGCCGCTTCCCCAGGTTTAAGTATCACCAGGCAGACGACCGCGAAAAACGTCGCGTCATGGCCTTTTTCCAGCGGCGCGGCTTTTCATTGGATCTGATTCTCGCTATTCTCAGAGAAACCGAGACAACATCGCCATAAAGATTCGACGTAGCTGTTCAGCATGCCCAGTTACGATTCGACAAATCACAAGAAAGGCACACACGGACCGACATGATGACCGGCAACGACATTCGCGCACGTTTTCTGAAATTCTTCGAGGACCGCGGCCATACGGTGGTGCCCTCCTCCTCGCTGGTTCCGCACAACGATCCCACCCTGCTGTTTACCAATGCGGGGATGAACCAGTTCAAGGACTGCTTTCTGGGCCGCGAAAAGCGTCCCTATGTTCGGGCTGCATCCAGCCAGAAGTGCGTACGCGCCGGCGGCAAGCACAACGACCTGGAGAACGTCGGCCGCACCGCCCGCCATCACACCTTCTTCGAGATGCTCGGTAATTTCTCCTTCGGCGATTATTTCAAGAAGGAAGCTATCGCCTTCGCCTGGGAGTTTCTCACCAAAGACCTCAACCTCGACAAGGACAAACTCTACGTCACGGTCTACACCGAAGACGATGAAGCCGCCGACATCTGGCACCAGCAGGAAGGGGTGCCGCGCGAGCGGATCTTCCGTTTCGGGGAGAAGGACAACTTCTGGTCCATGGGCGATACCGGCCCCTGCGGGCCCTGCAGCGAAATCTTCTGGGACAACGGCCCGGAAGTCGGCTGCGGCAGCCCCGATTGCGCGGTGGGTTGCGACTGCGACCGCTATATGGAGATCTGGAACAACGTCTTCATGCAGTTCGACCGCGACGCCGGCGGTACCCTGACTCCGCTGCCCAAACCTTCGGTGGACACCGGCATGGGACTCGAACGTATTGCCACCGTGCTGCAGGGGGTCAAATCCAACTACGACACCGACCTGCTGCGCGGCATCATCGATTTTGTAGCCGAACTGGCCGGCAAGCGCTACGGCGACGACAAGGACAGCGACGTCTCCATGCGCGTCATTGCCGACCACGCCCGCGCCACCGTCTTTCTCATCGGCGACGGGGTGCTTCCTTCCAACGAAGGGCGCGGCTATGTCCTGCGTCGCATCATGCGCCGCGCCGCGCGCCACGCCAAGATGCTCGGTTTCGAGGAACCGATGCTCTACAAAGCCGGGGGACGTGTCATCGAAATGATGCGCGAGGCATATCCGGAGCTTGAAGAGCGTGCCGACTACATCGCCAAAGTCACCCGCAATGAAGAAGAGCGTTTCATTCAGACCCTGGGCAACGGCCTGCGCATCCTGCAGGAGGAAGTTGAACGGCTGCGCAGGCAGGGGGAAAAGCAGATCCCCGGCAAAGTGGTGTTCCGCCTGTACGATACGTTCGGCTTCCCGGTCGACCTCACCGCCGACATTGTCGAGGCCGAAGGATTTACCTTGGATGAAGCCGGATTCGAGTCCTGCATGGAGGAACAGCGTCGCAAGGCCCGCGAGCACTGGAAAGGCTCGGGCGAGCAAACCGTGGAAGCGGTGTGGCGCGAATTGGTGGAAAGCGGCATTCGCAGTGAGTTCTGCGGCTACGGCAGCCTGGAGGGATTCGGCAAGGTCCAGGCCATCATCAAAGACGGTGAAAGGGTCAATGAAGCCCGGGCCGGAGAACAGGTGCAGATCGTCTGCTCGCAAACGCCCTTCTACGGTGAATCGGGCGGTCAGGCCGGTGACAGGGGGGAAATGGCGGCGGGCGAGACCCGCGTGCGCATCAAGGGAACACAAAAACCGCTGCCGGATCTCATCGTACACCAGGGCGAAATCACCGAGGGACTGCTGCGCGAAGGCGACACGGTTGAAATGAAGGTGGACGGCGCTGCGCGTTCCGCCACGGCCCGCAATCACACCGCAACCCATATCCTGCAGGCGGTGCTGATCGATATTCTCGGCGATCATGTCAAGCAGGCGGGCTCGCTTGTCACACCTGAGCGGCTACGGTTTGACTTCACGCATTTTTCCGCTATGAGTGAAGAAGAGATTTCCCGCGTGGAGCAGGAAGTCAACCGCCGCATCCGCGAAAACGAAGCGGTCGCCAGCGAGGAGATGGAAGCGGAGCAGGCCATCAGGGCCGGCGCCACGGCCCTGTTCGGCGAAAAGTACGGCGAACGGGTCCGGGTCGTGTCCGTTGGAGACTTCAGCATGGAGCTGTGCGGTGGCACTCACACCCGGGCCGCCGGCGACATCGGCCTGTTCAAGATCCTGCAGGAGACCGGCATCGCCGCCGGGGTGCGGCGCATCGAGGCCGTCACCGGCGAAAAAGCGGTAGAGATCGTGCAGCAGCAGCAGGAGGCGATCGAGCGCGTGGCGGCATTGATCAAAAGCGACCCACGCCAGATGGAGAGCCGCCTGCAGAAGATGATCGAACGCCAGAAGGAAATGGAGCGCGAACTCGAATCGCTGCGCGACAAGCTCAACGCCGAACGCTCCGGCGAACTTCTGTCCAATGTGCGCGAGGTTTCCGGCGTGCGCTATCTCGCCACCCGCGTTGAGGGGGTCGACGGCAAGGGGCTGCGCGAATTTTCCGACCAGGTGCGGGACAAGCTCGGTTCCGGCGTTGCGATTCTCGCCTGCGAGAGCGGCGGCAAGGCCAACCTGCTGGTGGCGGTCAGCAAGGATCTGACCGACCGTCTGCAGGCCGGACGCCTGATCAAGGAGCTGGCGGCTATTGTCGGCGGTGGTGGAGGCGGACGCCCCGACCTGGCCCAGGCCGGCGGCAGCCGACCTGAAAAGCTCGATGATGCCCTCGCGGCTGCTGAAGGGATCATTGCCCAACAACTTTCCTGAGAATGAAAGGAAACATTGCATGCAGGGAACCACGGTCAAAGCTGCCGAGCAGGCGGAATACACACATCCGAAGCACAAGGACTATCATCTGCGTGATCTCGTCACCGCTGCAGTCAATCCGGCTCTCTCCGTCCACCTTGGCAGACTTGAACCGGGCGGCGAAATCTTCGTCCACACTCATGACTCCCAGACCGAAACCTTCCACATTCTCTCCGGACAGGCGGTCTGCACCATGGGAGAGGAAAAAATCGAGTACGGGTCCGGCACCTGCGGCACCGCACCGCCGGGGATCCCTCATGGCCTGAAAAACGAGGGACAGGAGCCGGTTGTTCTTATGGCCATGTTCACGCCGCCCTTGAAATAAATAAGTGGGAGACACAGCGTAGCGATGGATCTCGAATCGGGCCTGAACACAGCACAGCACACTCTCCTGTTGGTCGATGACGAGCCGATCATACGCGACCTCTGCGCCAAGGTTCTCAAGGGGTACCGTATCGTAGAGGCCGGCTCCGGGGAGCAGGCGCTCAACATTCTTGATTCCACCCCGGTTGAGGTCGTGCTGACCGATGTCATGATGCCGCGCATGAGTGGGCTTGAACTGCTTCACCGGATCAAGGAGCGTCAGCCCACCCAACCGGTGGTTGTCATGACCGGCTATGCTGACAAAGACGTCATCCTGAAGGCTCTCAAGGCCGACGCCGACGACTTCATCACCAAACCGATCAACCTGCTGCAGCTGCGCACCACCGTAGAGAAGGTCATCGAGCGCAAGGCGATGAAGGAAGAGCTGGTCGACCTCAAGCGCATGGATCGGCTCAAGACAGAATTTCTCGGTCTCATCTCCCACAAGCTCAAAACTCCCACGACCGCCATTTCCCTCTTCATTCAGAATCTGGCCCACGGCATTGGAGAAACCAATGACCCGGCCTTTCAGAAAACCCTGAAAATGATCCTTGAGGAGTCGGCCTACCTGGAGGGTCTCATCCAGGATCTGCTCTCTTTCTCCAACATTATCTTGAAAGAAAACGCCCCCCAAGCCGGTGATATTGCCCTCGATGAATTGACGCGTGTGCTGGTGACGGAGTTGATGCCGCGCGCCCGGGAGCGCAGCATCAGCATCGAGACCGATTTCCCGGCAGGTTTTCCCACCGTGCGCGCCGATCGCGAGCACATGCGCTTCGCCCTGCACGCCCTGATCGACAATGCCATCAAATTTTCCCGCGAAGAGGGACATGTCAGCATTCGTGCGGAGCAGGGCCAGCACCAACTGCGCATCCAGGTCCAGGACGACGGCATCGGCATGGCACGAGAAGAGATCCCCAAAGTGTTCGAGAAGTTCTACCAGGTCGATCCGCAGCGGACCGGCAGGTTCGCGGTTTCGGCCTGGGGCTTTATTACGCGCGCCGCTTCGTGCACCGACTGGGCGGCAACCTCTCCCTGGAAAGCGAACCCGGACGGGGAACCACCGCCTCGATCACCCTACCGATCTGAGTACTCGCTTCACTTCGCAACCCGGCATTTTTCTTTGTCTTATCGGGGCGCTGTGTTATATTCACGGTATTTTTCTGCGGCTTGGCCGCATTTTTTGATGGGAGCTTCCTATGTTTCACGCAACCACCATCCTCTGCGTTCGTAAAAACAATTCAGTGGCCATGGCCGGCGACGGTCAGGTCAGTCTGGGTAATACCGTCATGAAGCATTCCGCCTGCAAAGTCCGTACGATGAATGACGGCAAAATCCTGGCCGGCTTTGCCGGCAGCGCCGCGGATGCTTTTACCCTGTTTGAAAAATTCGAAGGCAAGCTGCAGGAAGCGGGCGGCAACCTGACCCGCGCTGCTGTGGCCCTGGCCAAGGACTGGCGCACCGACCGGGTACTGCGTCGCCTGGAAGCCCTGCTGCTGGTCGCCGACAAGGAGAGTATACTGGTGCTCTCCGGCACCGGCGACGTGATCGAGCCCGACGACGGTATTGCAGCCATCGGTTCGGGCGGATCCTATGCTCTTGCAGCAGCCCGGGCACTGGTGCACAACACTGACATGGATGCCGCCGACATTGCCGAGAAGGCCATGAAGATCGCGGCTGACATCTGCATTTACACCAACGACCAGATCAAGCTGGAGACCCTGTCGTGAATAATTTTACCCCGAGAGAGATCGTTTCCGAACTCGACCGCTACATCGTCGGCCAGCAGGCTGCCAAACGCGCCGTTGCGATCGCACTGCGCAATCGCTGGCGCCGCCAGCAGGTCGACCCCGATCTGCGCGACGAGATCGCGCCGAAAAACATCATCATGATCGGCCCCACCGGTGTCGGCAAAACCGAAATCGCCCGCCGCCTGGCCAAGCTTGCTCAGGCCCCCTTCATCAAGGTGGAGGCCAGCAAATTTACCGAAGTCGGCTATGTGGGACGCGACGTGGAGAGCATGGTGCGCGACCTGGTGGAACTGGCCGTCATCATGGTGCGCGAGGAAGAAGCCGAAAGCGTGCGCCTCAAGGCCGAGGACCTGGCTGAAGACAAGCTCCTTGACCTGCTTCTCCCCGGAGAAGGCAGCTCGGTGCGCGCCGCCGACGAAGGAGGCGATGAAAGCAAACAGAGTACCCGCGACAAAATGCGCCGCCTGCTGCGCATGGGCGAACTTGACGACCGCATGGTCGAAGTCGAGGCCGAAGTTTCCAAGGCCCCGTCCATGGAGGTGTTCACGCCGCAGGGGATGGAGGAAATGGGCTCCAGCTTCAAGGAGATGTTTGGCAACCTGTTCCCCAAGAAGACCAAGCGGCGACGGGTCAAGGTGCGCGAAGCGCGTGAAATTCTTATAGAGAGCGAAGCCGAGCGCCTGGTCGACATGGACAAGGTCAAGACCCTCGCCAAGGAGCGGGTCGAGCAGAGCGGCATCATTTTCATCGACGAGATCGACAAGGTGGCCAGCTCCGAGCACGGGCGCGGCCCCGACGTCTCGCGCGAAGGCGTGCAGCGCGACATCCTGCCCATCGTCGAAGGCAGTACGGTCAACACCAAGTACGGGCCGGTCAAGACCGACCACATCCTGTTCGTTGCCGCCGGTGCTTTTCACATGAGTAAGCCCTCAGACCTGATTCCTGAGTTGCAGGGGCGCTTTCCGATCCGGGTGGAACTCGACAGCCTCGGAGAAGCGGAATTCGTGCGCATTCTCACCGAGCCGAAAAACGCCCTGACGCGGCAGTATTCCGCCCTGCTGGCAACGGAGGGGATCGAACTGGTGTTCCAGACCGACTCTATCCATGAAATCGCCCGCACAGCCCAGGTCGTGAACGAACGCACCGAGAACATCGGCGCCCGACGCCTGCACACCATCGTTGAAAAAATGCTCGACGACCTGAGCTTCCGTGCACCGGAGTTGAGCGAAAAGCGTATCGAGATCAATGCCGATTACGTGAAAGAAAAACTGGCCGATATCGTCAAGGACGAAGACCTTTCGCGGTATATTCTTTAGGGGGGTTGGCCACTAAGACGCTAAGAGCGCGAAGAAAAACATACCGGAATCGTCCCCTCCCCCAGCGGGAGGGTTAGGGTGGGGGAGGTCCGGGCAGCAGCTCAGGCTCCCCCCTCCCAGCCTCCCCCCGCTGGGGGAGGAGTTCAAGGGAAAAAGATTTTCTTCGCGTCTCAGCGTCTTGGCGGCTATAAAAAAACAGGGGTTTTTATGCAGGAACTTATCGCGAAGGCTAATGTGCTGCTGGAGGCGCTGCCCTGGATCAAGCGCTTCTACGGCGCCACCATCGTCATCAAGTACGGCGGTAACGCCATGGTGGAGGAGAAGCTCAAGGAGAGCTTCGCCAAGGACATCATCCTGATGAAATACATCGGCCTCAACCCGGTGGTGGTCCATGGCGGAGGGCCGCAGATCGGCCGTATGCTCAAGGCGATCGGCAAGGATTCCCATTTCGTCCAGGGGATGCGCGTCACCGACCGCGAAACCATGGACATCGTGGAAATGGTTCTCGGCGGCCAGGTCAACAAGGAGATCGTCAACAACATCAACCGCCACGGCGGCAGGGCGGTGGGACTCACCGGCAAGGACGGCAACCTGATCGTGGCGCGCAAGATGGAAATGACCCAGGTCAACCCCGACACCCTCACCCCTGAAATCATCGACATCGGCCATGTGGGTGAAGTCGAGACGGTCAATCCGGATATTATCGATTCACTGGAGCAAAACAATTTCATCCCGGTGATCGCACCTATCGGGGTCGGCCTCAACGGGGAAACCTACAATATCAACGCCGACCTGGTGGCCGGCCGCATCGCCGGCGCCCTGCGGGCGGAAAAGCTGATTCTGCTGACCGATGTGGAGGGGGTCAAAGGCAAGGATGAAAAGTTGATCTCCACGATCGATGTCGACCGGGTGCCGGACCTGATCAATGACGGCACCATCACCGGCGGCATGATTCCCAAGGTCAACTGTTGCGTCGACGCCGTGAGCGAGGGCGTTCACAAGGCGCACATCATCGACGGGCGCATGGTTCATGCCTGCCTGTTGGAGATTTTCACCGACAAGGGGGTGGGTACCGCCGTCGCCCGCTTTGACTGAGATACAACCTGACGTCACTCAGATTTTCAACACCTCTCGTTGACAGGATTTTCAGCATGAGTGTTTCTTCCGAATGGATTGCACGTGGCGAAATCCACATCGCCGCAACCTACGCCCGCTTCCCCCTGGTGGCACAGCGCGGCGAAGGGTGCCGGCTGTGGGACGTGGACGGCAAAAGCTATCTGGATTTTCTCGCCGGGGTCGCGGTCAACAATCTTGGGCACTGCCATCCGCGCGTCGTCTCCGCCCTGCAGAAGCAGGCCGCCGAGCTGCTGCATGTCTCCAACTTTTATCATATTCCGCAGCAGATCGAGCTGGCCGAACTGCTGTGCAGCAACAGCTTCGGCGATCGCGTGTTTTTCTGCAATTCGGGCGCCGAGGCCAACGAAGCGGCCATGAAGCTGGTGCGTAAATACAGCCAGCAGGTACACGGCAAAGAGCGCTTCGAGGTCATTACCGCCCTGGCCTCCTTTCACGGCCGCACCCTCGGCACCATCAGCGCCACCGGGCAGGACAAGGTGCGCGTCGGCTTCGAGCCGGTTGTCCCCGGCTTCCGCTATGTCCCCTTTGGCGACATCGGCGCCATGCGCGCGGCTCTGAATGAGCACACCTGCGCCGTCATGCTGGAACCGGTGCAGGGAGAGGGCGGTGTCAACCTGCCCCCCGAAGGCTATCTGCGCGATGTGCGCGCCCTGTGCGACGAACACGACATGCTGCTGGTATTCGACGAAGTGCAGGTCGGCTGCGGTCGCACCGGCACCCTGTTCGCTTACCAGCACGATGGCGTTGAGCCGGATATCATGACCCTGGCCAAGGCGCTGGCTGGTGGTCCCCCGATCGGTGCCGCCATCTTCCGGGAAAAGCACGCCGAGATACTCGGTCCCGGCAGCCATGGATCAACCTTCGGCGGCAATCCGCTGATCAGCGCTGCCGGCGTGGCCGCTCTGAAAACCCTCCTGGAAGACGGCGTTCTCGAAAACTGCCGCGCCATGGGCGACTATGTCAGAAAAAGACTGGAAGAGCTGCGCGAGCGCTACTCCTTCGTGACCGAGGTACGCGGACGCGGCCTGATCCTGGGGATGGAGTTGTCCATCGAGGGAGCCGAGATCGTCAAAAAGTGCCTTGCCAAGGGGCTGCTGATCAACTGCACTGTCGGCAAAGTGCTGCGCTTTCTGCCACCGCTCATCGTGACGAAGGATGAAATCGACGAGGCCATGGGCATCCTTGACAGCGTTCTTCAGGAATACAAATAATAAAAGCATTCACCACAGAGATCACGGAGCACACAGAGAAGGTTCTGAGATAAAGCACAGGGAACACAGAGTTTTCTAACGTTTTTGATTTTCTCCGATTTTCCTCTGTGCCCTCCGTGCCCTCTGTGGTTCAAAATGTCTTTTCGGGAGATTTATCGTGAACAAAGACTTTCTCTGCCTCACCGACTGGAGCCGGGATGAACTGGAACAGATCTTCAATCTGACCCGTGAACTCAAGGACAAGCAGAAGCGCGGCGAAGCGCATCATCTGCTCAAGGGCAAGACCCTGGCCATGATCTTCGAGAAGAGTTCCACCCGCACCCGCGTCTCTTTCGAAGTCGGCATGTTCCAGCTTGGCGGACATGCGCTTTTTCTGTCCTCCAGCAACACCCAGATGGGGCGGGGCGAGCCGATCAAGGATACCGGGCGCGTCATGTCGCGCTATGTCGACGGCATCATGATCCGCACCTTTTCCCAGGCGGCGGTGGAGGAACTGGCCCGCTGCTCCGAGATCCCCATTATCAACGGCCTGACCGATTCCTATCACCCCTGCCAGGTGATGGCGGACCTGTTTACCGTCAGCGAACACCGCGACAACTGGCGCGACCTGACTTACTGCTGGATCGGCGACGGCAACAACATGGCGCATTCGTGGATCAATGCTGCAGCGGTCTTCGGATTCGAACTGCGCATCGCAACGCCGCATGGCTATGCACCTGACGCACAGATCATAGAACGCGCCCGTGAAATGGGGGCCCGCATCACTCTCACCCAGCGGCCGGTCGAGGCAGCTGAGGGTGCCCATATCCTCAACACCGATGTGTGGGCCAGCATGGGCCAGGAGAGCGAGCAGCGCGAGCGTGCCGAAGCTTTCCGTGACTTCCAGATCAACCAGGCGCTGCTCGACTACGCGGCACCTGACTCCCTGGTCCTGCACTGCCTGCCGGCTCACCGCGACGAGGAGATCACTGATGAGGTGATGGAAGGACCGCATTCGATCATCTTCGATGAAGCGGAAAACCGCCTTCACGTGCAGAAAGCGATCATGGCAACCCTGATGGGTTGATCCTCTTTCGATCTGCAGGACCTCTGCATCCCCGGATGCGCAAGAATAAGCGAGATTCCGTGTCGACTCCAATCACCACCATCACTTGCCCCCAGTGCGGCTTCACCCGCCGTGTGCCCACCGAACGACTGCCCCAGGGCGCGGCGCGCGCGACCTGCCCCCGCTGCCACGAGAATTTTACCTGGCCGGGTACGAACACGGAAAGAGGCGTGCAGAATTCAGCAGAGCCGCCGTCATCCCAGGAAATCCGCAAGGGGGTCGATTATGCCCATCACCAGGCGTCGATTCAGAAGGCCGGCTTCTGGCTGCGGACCCTTGCCGCACTGATCGACACCTTTCTGATCAGTCTCACCCAGGGGATCCTGGGAGGGCTTCTCGACCTGTCTGTCCATGCCCTGATCGTCGACTCGCCTGATCGCGTCCTGAACATGTTTATTTTCGGAATGTTCAATTTCGCGCTATGGCAGACATACAAGGTATTTTTCACTGGCTATTGCGGCCAGACACCGGGCAAAATGGCACTCCGCATCAAAGTGGTGAAAACGGATTTTGCCGACATCGGCTTTTTGCGGGCTTTCTGGCGCGAAGTGGTCGGCAAATTCCTCGCAGCGCTCTTTTTCGGCCTGGGTTTTCTGCTCGTCGCCATCGACCCGGAAAAACAGGGGCTCCATGATCGCATGGCCGCCACTTATGTGGTTAAATTATAGATAACGATCCCCTCCCTTCCAGGGGGGAGAGGAATTCACAGCGCATTTTTAAGGAGAAATCATCCATGGCTCAAAAACAATCCGTCAAAAAAGTCGTCCTCGCCTACTCGGGCGGGCTGGACACTTCCATTATCCTCAAGTGGCTCACCGAAGAGTATGACTGTGAAGTCATCGCTTTTTCCGCCGACCTGGGCCAGGGAGAAGAGCTTGATCACGTTCCGGAGAAAGCAAAGAAAACCGGGGCCAGTGCCTGCCACATCCTCGACCTGAAAGAGGAGTTCACGCGCGATTTCGTGTTCCCCATGTTCCGCGCCAACACCATCTATGAGGGTCGCTATTTCCTCGGCACCTCCATCGCCCGCCCGCTGATCTCCAAGGCGCAGATGGATATTGCCGCTAAAGAAGGGGCCGACGCGGTTTCCCACGGTGCCACCGGCAAGGGCAACGACCAGGTGCGCTTCGAACTGGCCTACTACCACTTCGACCCGGCCATCAAGGTCATCGCGCCCTGGCGCGAGTGGGATCTGAAAAGCCGCAGCGCGCTGGAAGCCTACGCCAAGAAGCACGGCATTCCGGTACCGACCAGCAAGAAGTTCCCCTGGAGTTCCGACCGCAACCTGCTGCATATCTCTTTTGAGGGGGATATCCTCGAAAACCCCTGGGCGGAAGCCCCCGAAGAGATGTATGTGCTGACCGCGCGCCCGGAAGACGCTCCGGATCAGCCGGAATACGTGGAGATCGAATTCGAGAAGGGCGACCCGGTTGCCGTCAACGGCGAGCGCCTCTCCCCCGCCAACCTGCTGGCCAAACTCAATGAACTGGGAGGCAAGCACGGCATCGGCCGCGTGGACCTGATGGAAAACCGCTACGTCGGCATGAAGAGCCGCGGCGTGTATGAAACTCCCGGCGGCACCATCCTCGAAGAAGCGCACCGCGCCGTGGAATCGATCACCATGGACCGCGAGGTCATGCACTTGCGCGACTCGCTGGTGCCACGCTATGCCGAGATGATCTACAACGGCTACTGGTTCTCCCCGGAGCGCAAGGTGCTGCAGGCACTGATCGACGAATCGCAGCAGACCGTCAACGGCAAGGCGCGCGTCAAGCTCTACAAAGGCCACTGCCGCGTGGTGGGCCGCGATTCCGCCACCGACAGCCTGTTCAACGTCGACTTCGCCACCTTTGAAGCCGACGACGTCTACGATCAGGCCGACGCCGAGGGCTTTATCAAGCTCAACGCATTGCGCATGCGCATTGCTGCGATCCAGCGCCAGAGCAAGAAGTAAGGCGTGAGGTGTGAAGAGTGAGGGGTGAGGCGATTATGATGGCCTTTCCCCCTCACCTCTCACGCCTCACCCCTCACGGGGTCATTATGGAATTCAAAAAAAGCCAGGCCATCAAGACATCCGTCGTCGCCTGCGTCATCGACGAGCAGGAGCGAGTACTGCTCACGCGGCGCTGCATCGAGCCCTTCTGCAGCCTGTGGGTCATGCCCGGCGGCAAAATCGATCATGGCGAGCCTATCCTGCAGGCGCTTCATCGCGAAGTCCGCGAGGAGGTCGGCATCGACGTCCAGGTCGAAGGGTTGATCGATGTCTTCGAACACATCGGTGTCGGCGAGCGCAATGACCATTTCGTCATCCTTTATTACCGCGCCGCCCCCCTGTCCCGCGAGTTGGCTCCCAACGGTGACGAGTGCACCGAAGCCGTGTGGGTGGAAAAGAATTCGTTGCCGCAGATACCGATGCCTCCCGGCGGGCGTCATATCCTGAGCCGGGTGTTTCCCGATCTGCCCTGGCACCCCGAGCGTCCGCAGGATGTTTCTCTCGAAGAAGAACTTCCGGGCGGAAATATCAAGGCGGCCGGTCACTGATCCCCATGTTCAAGATTGTCGAAAAGCAGATCAATGTCGAATTCACCCTGGGACATCACCAGCATTGCATGGTGTGCCAGATCCCCAATCATGTGGGGTTTGGAGAGTCTGCCTGCAAGCTGACCGACCCCCAGGACAAATGGCAGCAGATCCGTTCGATTTTTGAGATGGTGGCCGAAGGTCCCGGCAACCTCAAGAAACTGCACTTTCTCGTTCTGCCCGAATCTGCCATGCCCGCCGCTCACGTGGAAGATGCGCTTGATTTCATTCGCAACCATTTTCGCGCCAACACCGTCACCATGTTCGGCGTCGAACATATTCAACTCCACGAATACCGCGCCATACTGGAGCGGTACCGCGAGGACAACGAAGAGGCCCTCGCCTCGGTCCTGAAGGATCTCGACGCCGGAGATATCGAGCAGGTTCCGACCAACTGGGCAATCACCGCGGTCAAGGAAACCGATGGACGCCTGCGGGTTTTTCTGCAGGCCAAAAGTCATCCCTTCGTCGGCGAGGAAACCATCGACCCCTTCCATGATCTCTACCGCGGCAAGGTCTTCCCCCTGTTTCGCTGTACACCTATCGCTTTTAACTTCATGGTGCTGATCTGCCTGGACTACGTCTATCGCGACCTCTATCAGTCCAACATCAGCACCGTCATCGAAAAAGCCAACGACCTGTTCTTCACCACCCGGCAGCGCCTGGATCTGCTCACCATTCTTGAATGCAATCCCAAGCCGGAACATCGCGCTTTTCAGGATGTAGTCAACGGATTTTACGGCGAATACCTGGCCTACACTCCCGGCGTGCGCGACACGGTGACAATTTTCAACAATGTGTCCGACGAGACCACGGGAATCAAAACCAAAGGGGAAGCCCCTTTCGGCTACTCATCCATCATCATTCACAAAAGCCACAAGATCGGACCGGTGGACTACCCCGAGTTCGCCAGCGACGACTTCGACGGCCTGCCGGTGTGCCGCCTGCGCTTCGGCACGGAAACACGGCTGTATTATTTCAATCTGCCGCTGTTTCACGAACTCGATCCGCGCACGACGCGCTTCCCCCTCAAAATCCACGGGATCTACCGCCCCGACCCGGATGGGAGATGGGAGCGCATGGCTGATCAGGACGTCATGCAGGAGGATGAGAATTCGCCGGAAAAGAAATGCTCCCTCGGCAGTACTGCCGAATCGGGAACGAAGAAATGAGGATCTAAATATTCTGATCAAAGAACGGAGCCACAACCTATGAGCGAAAAACCCTGGGCGGGGCGCTTCACCCAGCCGACCGACCAATTTGTTGAAGAATTCACCGCCTCCATCGATTTCGATAAACGGCTGTACCGCTACGACATTCAGGGCTCCATCGCCCACGCGCGCATGCTGGCGAAGCAGCAGATTATCACCGAAGAGGATGCCACCACGATCATTGCCGGGCTGGAAGCCATTCTCAAGGATATCGAGGCGGGAGAGTTTGAATTCAAGGTCAGCCTCGAAGACATCCACATGAACATCGAGGCACGGCTCATCGAGCGCGTCGGCCCGGTTGGGGGCAAGCTGCATACTGCCCGCTCGCGCAACGACCAGGTTGCCCTCGACATCCGCCTCTACCTGCGCGACGAACTGCGTCAGATTCGTCAGTACCTCGACTGCCTGCAGGAAGCCCTGCTCGGCCAGGCGGAGAAAAACCTTGGCGTCATCATGCCGGGATACACCCATCTGCAGACCGCCCAGCCGGTACTGTTTTCCCACCACATGATGGCCTATTACGAGATGTTCTGCCGCGACGCCGGACGTCTGGATGATCTGGCTCGTCGGGTCAACATCATGCCGCTGGGGGCTGGCGCGCTGGCCGGCACCACGTTCCCCATCGACCGGGAATATGTCGCCGAACAGCTTGGTTTCGACGGTGTGACGCGCAACAGCCTCGATTCCGTCTCCGACCGGGACTTCGCCCTGGAGTTCTGCGCTGCCGGCTCGATCCTGATGATGCACCTCTCGCGCCTGTCGGAGGAATTGATCCTGTGGTCTTCGGCGGATTTCAACTTCATCGAACTGACCGACGCCTTCTGCACCGGAAGCTCGATCATGCCGCAGAAGAAAAACCCGGATGTGCCTGAACTGGTGCGCGGCAAAAGCGGCCGGGTGTACGGCAACCTGATGTCACTGCTGACCCTGATGAAGTCGCTGCCCCTGGCCTACAACAAGGACATGCAGGAGGACAAGGAGCCGCTGTTCGATACCATCGACACCGTCAAGGGCAGCCTCAAGATCTTTGCCGACATGATCGCGCAGATGGGGGTCAAGGCCGAGCCGATGCGCATCGCCGCCGCACGCGGCTTTTCCACCGCCACCGACGTCGCCGATTACGTCGTGCGCAAAGGGCTGCCTTTCCGCCAGGCCCATGAGGTGGTCGGCAAGACGGTGCGCTACTGCATCGAACATAAAAAGGAAATTGAGGAGCTGACGCTGGAGGAATTCCGCATTTTCTCCGACCTGATCGGAGAGGATATTTACGATTACGTCACGCTGGATGCTTCGGTCAATGCCCGCCGGGCCACCGGTGGCACCGCGCGCGAAGCGGTTGAACGTGAAATCCAGCGAGCTCGCAAGGCACGCAATGAGCAGTAAAAAACCGACAGACAGGATTGCCTCCATGATCCCTGATCGACTGACGCGCTGCCTGCTTTTCGCCCTTATGGCGATGCTGGCCTTCACTGTATCCGGATGCGGCAAAAAGGGCCCGGTGCGCCCGCTTGAGTCCCCCGAGCCGCCCAGCCCGGCTGCGGTTGAGGCCGAACAGATGGGTGAGAGCGTGGTGCTTTTCTGGCAGATCGGCGATGAATCTGCAGGCGGTGCCGAAACCCAGGGATTCCGCATTGAACGCATGACGAACTATTCCGACAGCGATTGCCTGAACTGCGACGACCAATGGCGGACCCTGGTGCAGATCGACCTCGATTACTCACGGACGCTGTTCCGCAATAAAAATCAACTGGCCTGGTTCGACACGACAGCGATTCCCGGCACCGCCTACCGCTACCGGATCTTTGCCTTTGAACGAACCGGTATTGACAGCTCATCCACTTCAGTCACCATCAACACGGTTATCCCCCCACCTGCCCCCACCGGGCTGCAGGCGCGGCGCAGCAATGGCGCCGTCAGCCTTCGTTGGGATGCTGCAGATCAGGCTTCCGGCACTCCCCGGTATTTTCTTTACCGCCGCAGCGGAGACGCACCTTTTTCTCCCTTTCCGTTGACAGCGGAACCGCTTGCCGAGCCCCGATTCAATGACACGACGGCTGACGTGAACCAGGCCTACGAGTACACCGTTCGCACCGTGCTTGAAGAAGAGGGTCGACGGGTTCAATCTGCACGCTCTTCCGAAGTTCGCATACCTTAAAATGTGAAACAGGCAGGCTGCCCGCTGCTGCCTCAGCCTGCTTGTTTCACGGCACCGAAGAGCCGATCCATGGCGGCGGAGAATCCCGCCAAATGGACAGTTTTTTGACTTATCCCCCGGTGTATGTTAATAATTTACGCTTATTTTCCAGAAAGTTCTCTCACCAGACCCATACAGGAGGAATTGAGACCCCATGCACTACTTTCAGTACAAGGGCAATGAACTTTATGCCGAAGACATTCCGATCGCCGACATCGTCGCGGCTGTCGGCAGTCCGGTTTTCATTTATTCGCAGGCCACTTTCGAGCGTCACTACAAAGCGTTCGACGAAGCCTTCGGTCAAGCGCCGCATACTATCTGCTATTCGGTCAAGGCCAACTCCAACCTGGCAATCCTCAAACTGATTGCCGGCCTCGGCGGCGGTGTCGACATCGTCTCCGGCGGCGAGCTTTTTCGCGCCCTGGAAGCTGGCGTCGATCCTAAGAAAATCGTCTATTCCGGCGTCGGCAAGCGCGACGATGAAATCGAATATGCCCTGCGCAGCGACATTCTGATGTTCAACGTCGAGTCGGAGCAGGAGATCGACCGCATCAACGAAATCGCCGGACAGGTGGGCAAAAAGGCCGGCATCGCGCTACGGGTCAATCCCAACGTTGATCCCCAGACCCACCCCTATATCACCACCGGCCTGAAAAAGGCCAAGTTCGGCATCACCATGGAAGATGCAGTTGCCGAATACAAGCGCGCCGCGCAGATGTCCAATCTTGAAATTCTCGGCATCGACTGCCATATCGGCAGCCAATTGACCAACGTCGAGCCTTTTGTCGATTCTATTAAAAAGCTCAAGGAACTCATCTCGCAGCTTGGCGAGTTGGGGATCGAGCTGAAATATCTGGACCTCGGCGGCGGCCTCGGCATTCAGTACGACGCTGAAGATCCGCCGCTGCCTGCAGACTACGGTGCCGCCATCCAGTCCGAAACCAAGGACCTGGGCCTGCACCTGATCTTCGAGCCGGGCCGCAACATCGCCGGCAACGCCGGCATCCTGGCCGCCAAGTGCCTTTTCACCAAAGAGCGCGACGACAAGCATTTCATCATCATCGACGCCGGCATGAACGACCTGGCCCGCCCCGCCCTTTACGGCTCTTTCCACGGCGTACAGCCGGTGGTTAAGGACCAGGACGGCATGGTGGCCGCGGACATCGTCGGTCCCATCTGTGAAACCGGCGATTTCCTGGTCAAGGAGCGCCAGGTGCCCATGTTCAAACAGGGCGACCTGATGGCGTTCATGTCAGCGGGAGCCTACGGCTTCACCATGAGCAGCAATTACAACAGCCGCCCCCGTGCGGCCGAGGTTCTGGTCAACGGCAACCGCTTCGCGGTGATTCGCGAGCGCGAAACCGTCGAGGACCTGATCCGGGGCGAATCGGTACCCGACTGGATGTGAACCACCTGTCCGTCTACCTTGCCCCCACGCCCATGAAACAGCACTGCGACAAAGGGCGGGCAGGACGTTCTATTGATGCTTTTTCACGATAGGAGGACACTATGATCAAAGGATCCATGGTTGCCATCGTCACCCCTTTCAAGGACGACGGCAGTTTTGACGAAGAGACATATCGCAGCCTGATCGACTTTCAGATCGAAAACGGCACAGACGCCATCGTGCCCTGCGGCACGACCGGCGAATCAGCTACCATCGATTTTCAAGAGCACGCCCGCGTTATCGAGGTGTGCATCGACCAGGTCGCCAAGCGCGTGCCGGTCATTGCCGGCACCGGGGCCAACTCCACCAGCGAAGCGATTGAGCTGTCGCGCAGCGCCGAGAAGCTTGGCGCCGACGGCCTGCTGCTGGTCTGCCCTTACTACAACAAGCCCTCCCAGGAGGGGATTTACCGCCACTACAAGACACTGGCCGAAGTGGTCTCCCTGCCCCAGGTCCTCTACAACGTACCGGGACGCACAGGCATCAACATCGCTGCCGACACAACGGTGCGACTGGCTGAAATTTCCAACATCGTTGCGATCAAGGAAGCTTCCGGCAACCTGACCCAAGTCAGCGAAATCCTGGCCCGCGCCGGCGACAAGATCGAGGTGCTCTCCGGCGACGACTTCCTGACCTTCCCCATGATGGCCTGCGGCGCCAAAGGGGTGATCTCGGTCACCGCCAACGTCGCTCCCAAGGCCGTCAAGGACATGGTCGTGGCGGTTCAGGAGAACCGCTGGGAGGATGCCCGCAAGATGCATCTCGACCTGCTTGAGCTGCACAGCACCATGTTCATCGACGCCAACCCGGTGCCGGTGAAAACGACCCTGTCGCTGATGGGCAAAAGCGGCGCTACCCTGCGCCTGCCCTTGTGCGAAATGAGCGCCGACAAGCTCGAAACGCTCAAGGGCGTGCTGAAGAAGTACAAGCTTATTTAAGCCTTCCCACCAATCTCCTCCCCCCAGCGGGGGGAGGCTGGGAGGGGGGTGTCCGGGCAGCAGCTCAGGCCCTCCCCCACCCCAACCCTCCCCCACCCCAACCCTCCCCCGCTGGGGAGGGAGTTCGGTGCGTCTTTTCCCCACGGGGGAATTAATTTACGAGGTCTCTATGATTAAAATTGCTGTCACCGGCGCCGCCGGCCGTATGGGCGGGCGCATTATTACGGCAGTGCAGGAAGCCGATCAGCTTGAGCTGGCCGGCGCAGCCGAGCGCTCAGGTCATGACATGGTCGGGCAGGACGCCGGTCTGGTCGCAGGCTGCGGGCAACTCGGCGTCGCCATTACCGACGATCTGGAGAAAGCCCTGGCTGAGGCCGATGTGCTGATCGACTTCACCTTCCCCGATGTGACCCTCAAAAACCTGGAAGTCTGCGCTCGGCTCGGCAAGAAGATGGTCATCGGCTCCACCGGGTTTACTCCCGAGCAACGCAAGCAGGTGGAGCAGCACGCCGCGAAGATTCCGGTGGTGCTGGCCCCCAACATGAGCGTCGGCGTCAACGCCTGCTTCAAGCTGCTCAAGGAAGCCGCCTCCATTCTCGGCGACGGTTTTGACGTGGAAATCGTCGAACTGCACCACAACAAGAAAAAAGACGCCCCCAGCGGCACCGCGGTGCGCATGGGCGAGGTGGTCGCCGAATCCCTTGGCCGCGACTACAACGAATGCGCTGTCTTTCACCGCGAGGGAATGACCGGCGAGCGCACCCATGATGAGATCGGCATGCAGACCGTACGCGGCGGCGACATCGTCGGCGAACACACCGTCTATTTCATCGGCATGGGCGAACGCATCGAAATCACCCACCGCGCTATGAGCCGCGACATGTTTGCACGGGGATCGGCCCGTGCCGCCCAGTGGCTCGACGACAAGAGCCCCGGCCTTTACGACATGCAGGATGTGCTGGGGTTGAAATAAAACCTTTCAACGCAGAGACGCTGAGAGAAGCGAAGGGCGCGGAGAGAGGCCTGACCTCATTGAGTTTTTCAGGTCATCACCGGGCATTTGTGTGCTTTGGCTCTTGAAAGAGTCATGGGCACCTCTGCGTTCTCACTCAAAGGAGGAACAACTTTATGGCTCGTATCAACGATAATTATCTCAAGCTCAAGGCCGGCTATCTCTTTCCCGAGATCGGCCGCCGTGTCAAGGAATTTACCAACGCCAACCCCGATGCGCAGGTCATCCGCCTCGGCATCGGCGACGTCACCCGCCCGCTGGCCCCTGCGGTGCTCAAGGCGCTGCATGACGGCGTCGACGATCTCGGCCGCGGCGACACCTTTCACGGCTACGGCCCCGAGCAGGGCTACGAGTGGCTGATCGACACCATCATCGACAAGTCCTACAAGCCCCTTGGCGTTGATCTGCAGAAATCGGAAGTTTTCATCTCCGACGGCTCCAAGTGCGACTGCGCCAATATCCTCGACATCTTCGACCTCTCCAACAAGGTCGCCATCTGCGACCCGGTCTACCCGGTCTACAATGACACCAACGTCATGGTCGGCCGCACCGGCGAAGCCGATGACAAGGGCTATTATGAAGGGATCGTCTACCTGCCCTGCACCGAGGAGAACAACTTCACCCCCGATCTGCCCTCGGAGAAGGTCGACATCATCTACCTGTGCTACCCCAACAACCCCACCGGCACTGTCGCCAGCCGCGAGGAACTCAAGAAGTGGGTCGACTACGCCCGCGCCAACGACGCGGTCATCTTCTACGATGCGGCCTATGAGGCCTTCATTACCGAAGACGACATCCCCCACTCAATTTACGAAATCGAGGGCGCCAAGGAATGCGCCATCGAATTCCGCAGCTTCTCCAAAACCGCCGGCTTCACCGGCGTGCGCTGCGCCCTGACCGTGGTGCCCGAAGCGGTCACCGCGACCACCGCCAAGGGCGAAAAAGTGGCGCTCAACAAGCTGTGGAACCGCCGCCAGTGCACCAAGTTCAACGGCGTCTCCTACCCGGTGCAGCGTGCCGCCCAGGCAGTCTACTCCGACGAGGGATGGAAGCAGACCCGGGAGATTATCGACTACTACATGGAAAACGCCCGCATCATCCGCGAGGGTCTGAGCGCGGCCGGCATCACCTGCTACGGAGGCGTCAACAGCCCCTACATCTGGCTCAAGACCCCCGAGGGGATGAGCAGCTGGGATTTCTTCGATAAGCTGCTGAAGGAATGCCATGTGGTCGGCACCCCCGGCAGCGGCTTCGGCCCCAGCGGCGAAGGCTATTTCCGCCTCTCCGCCTTCGGCGACCGCGAAAATATCGAAACCGCCGTGAGCCGCATCAAGGAAAAGTGGGGCAAATAAGGCAGAGAAGCTTTCTGCCGACCCCTTGTACCCATGAAAAACGGGCGGCCTTGCGGTCGCCCGTTTTTTTCTTCAACGTCTACCCTTTGTAACCTGGGTTACTCTCTGCAAGCGGCTTTTCCCACCAGGCTAACCCAGTGCAGATGACACGATCCGATCTTGCAGCGGAAAATGAGGTTGACAGTTTGCACCACAATAAATAAAATATTTCCATGTCTGTGGTGCAAAAAGACCCGATAATCAGCGGAATGCTTGAAGATGAGCGGGAACGCTGCGCAAATGCAATTGAAGCATTGGCGCGGAAGGCTTCTGAGTATCCCAAAGGCTCCATTCATTTTCGCATCGTCAAATCGCAGAAAAAGCAATATTCTTATCCATTCCTGAAATACAGGGAAGAGGGCAGGAGTGTTTTTAAACACATCCCCCAAGAGGATCTGGAAATCATTCAGGACCAGATTCGAAAAAGAAAAAAAATTGAAGAGGAGGTCAAGAAGGCAAAAGAAAGGCTTCGCTATCTTGATCGCCTTTTGGCGGAAGAAAAACGCGGCAGGCCCCGGAAGGACGGGAGATGACTATTTTTGAGTGCGAGGCTGTCTCTCTTCCTCCCTCCGTAGAAACAGCCATTGCCCGCCTGGCGGGATGCGGTTTCTTTGAATATGGCTTGATTGGTGGAAGCTGGTGTTTTCCTTTCTATGACGCCGTCATCGGAGTCAAATACAATTTTAGGACCCTGGACCTTGATTTCATAGTCGATGACGCTCTGCAGCACCGAAAAAAGATTATCAGGGATCTGGAAGCCGAATTAGAGGAGGAGGGGTTTATTCCCACGATTGACTACGAGACCCATCTGCAAAAATTTCATACAGCAGATATGGAAGTCGAGTTTCTGACCCAACGGAAAGGCAATCGAAACAAAACCGTTCTGATCCGGCCTTTCAATATCACCGCACAGCCGCTTCCCTTTTTAAATATTCTCTTCTCTGAACCATTAACACTGAAAATAACCTCTCTTGATGGCATTGTTCGGGTGCCGTCTCCACGCTCAATGCTCCTGCATAAGATGATCATTGCCCACAGGAGAACCAAGGAGTCGAAAAAGGGAAAAGACTTAGATCAGTGCAAAGTCCTTTCTTTATACTGCTCTCGAACCGAAATTCAAGAACTTCTAAATCAGCAAAAATTTAGCAGAAACACCTGGAAAAGCATTAACGCCACATGTGAATTAATTGGTATCGACCCGCCATTTGCTCAGGAGGTATGATTACACTCGAGCGTTTCACACGGCACTTTTCTGCTCTCACGAAACCAAGTCATTCAGAAAACCCAAGAAGGATAACCATGTCTGCCTCGGACCATCCGTTTCATCGCCTGACACCCGCCTTCGTCATGGATGCCGTTGAAAGCCGCGGCTACCGCTGCGACTGCCGCACGCTGGCCCTGAACAGCTATGAGAACCGGGTCTACCAGGTAGGGATCGAGGAGGGGCAGCCGCTGATCGCCAAATTCTATCGTCCGGGCCGCTGGAGCGATGCGCAGATCATCGAGGAGCACGAATTTTCCAGGGAGTTGGCCGAGCATGATCTGCCGGTGGTGGCGCCGCTGGCTGACGCGAAGGACAACACCCTGTCGCACTTCGACGGCTTTCGTTTCACCCTCTATCCGCGAAAGGGCGGACATGCACCGGAGTTCGACAATCTCGACAACCTGCTGATCATGGGACGCCTGCTGGGACGCATGCACCGCATCGGCGCCCTGCGTCCCTTTGAACACCGCCCTCAACTCACCTCAGCGGATTTTGGACATGCCGCGGCGAACTGGATTGCCAAGCACTTCATTCCCGACGAATATCGCGACAATTATCGCGCCCTGACCCGCGACCTGCTGCAGGGGATCGACCAACTCATGGCGGAGGGCGCCCCCCGTCTCATTCGCACCCACGGCGACTGTCATGCCGGCAACGTGCTGTGGCGCGACGAGGCGCCGCACCTGGTCGACCTTGATGACGCGCGCATGGCGCCTGCCGTGCAGGATATCTGGATGATGCTCTCAGGCGACCGCCCCCGCCAGCTGGCCCAGTTGAGCGAGATCATTGAAGGCTACAACGAATTTCACTCATTCAACCCGACTGAACTGCGCCTGATCGAGGCGCTGCGCTCCCTGCGCATTATCCATCACAGTGCGTGGCTGGCCCATCGCTGGAAAGACCCCGCCTTCCCCACGGCCTTTCCCTGGTTCAACACGCCGCGCTTCTGGGACGAGCATATTCTTGAACTGCGCGAACAGATCGCAGCTCTTCGCGAACCGCCCCTGCAGCTCATCTGAGTTACCCCCGCACTGCGCCATCTATTACGTCACGACCACCAGGCAATGATGATGTTGATGGCTAAGCAAAAAGCGCCAAATGCAAGGCGCGCAATTGCCGATCAATGAGGCGTACTGCCGTACGTCGAAGCAGTGAGAGCAATTGCAGTAACGCAGCAGTTGGTGAGTTTTTGCGACGCCATCAGGTAATCCCGTTCTCATTCAGGAAAGGCGCATATTTTTTATCGGTCCCGAGAATATGGCCTTTGAGCCAGTCGCGCAGAAAACGCATCACCTCCAGGGACAACACGAACTCCCCCTGGCTGACGCGCTTGCGCAGTTCATCGGTTTTTTCGATAAATTTCTGATGTTCAACCCGGTGCAAATCCAGATCGGGATAACGGAATTCTTCCATGTAGAGTTCTTCCGTCGCAAAATGGGTCTGGGCGTAGTCGACCATTTCCGTCACAATGGCGGTCATGGCCTTTTGCGCCTTCTGCTCAAGCATCGCCTCATGAAGCTGGTTGATCAACCCGATCAGCTTGCGATGCTCGCGGTCGATGCGGTCAATATTGACACTGAAATTCTCATCCCACTCAATTAACGGCATACTGAATCCCCTGAGTTTTCTTCAATGAACAAAATGGCGTCTGACATCTTGAAAACGGCATTAAAATGATACAATCTCTTTTGTTACGTGTAAAGTGAAGCTCGACAAATAAAAAAAATATTGAGCGTTTGCGCAAAAAGTAATATTTTCGTGAAGATGATGTTTTCATGAGAAGAGAGTGGAAGCAGACTTTCCGGCGACAGCCGATGAGCTATTGGGAGTCTCACGATATCTTTTTACAGAGGGTCAGTGTCTTGAATGGAGATCAACCTTTGAGCAAGCCAATCGCCTGATTCCGTGAGATGTCTTCCCGCTTTCCGGTTTTCTCGTCCCAAGTGGCGAAAATGGGGGGCGAGAATGTCGCTCAGTTGAAAATCCGGCTCTCTGAAGGGCCTCAGCAAGCTTCGATCTTTGACAGATTGCCCGCAAAGTGCCAATCAAGGCGATTTCAGGACGAGTTCGATCGTGAACACCGCAAGTGCCCGGGTTTTGTCATCTTCTTTTTGGCCGGCCTCTGGCCTATCCGTAGGCCAATCGTTGATAAAGGCCGGCGAACGCTTGGAAAGACGCGCCGCTATGGCGACTGAAGCGTAAATACAACCGTCGGCCGGTCTCGATCATGCGTGCCGCCAGACACATCAGTTCCTGGATGACCGTCTTGATGCGCCGGCGCTTGGCCGGGTGTCGCACTGGCGTTTTCTCGCCGAGCAAGCCGATCTGCCCGATGAAGCGCAGGATGTTGTAGGCCAGTGCGGCACAGGTCATCACCAAGCTGTTGACCTCAAATTTGCCCGAGGGCAGTCGCTCAAGATCCATGTCGGTTTTGAGCTCGCTGTGAAACTGCTCACTGGTGCCGTGATCCTGGTAAAGAGCGATAATCTTCTCGGCGGACAGATTCAGCGAGGTCCACCAGCCCTCCAGCGTGATGTCGGGCTCGAGCAAAAGCTGGCCCTTCTTATCGATGGTGCGCTCGGTAACGCGGATGACCCGGCGGCAGCTCAACTCATGTTTCTGCCCGGTTTCGTCTTTCCAGCTATGAGTGTCGCGGACACTGAAAATGGCAATGCGCTTTCCCGGGCGCGGCTGGCTGAGCTTTCCTTCGGCGAAGGCCCGCCGGTGCCAGAGGGTTTTGCTGTGCCCGCGGGGGTTCCATTTCAGGATGTAGTCCACCCGCTCATGGGAGGCCAATTCCATGCGGGTCTCCCAGGCATCGTGGCCGGAATCGAGGCGCACCAGCAAAGGGGCGGCGGTCAACGAGAGCGCCTTGTGCAGCACCCGGCCAAGAAACGGAATGAAGTTTTTCTGGCTGTGCTGGGAGCCCTCGCGCTGCTCGATCTCCAGAAGCCAGCCCTCCAGGGCCAGATAGGCGGCAATTGGGGCAAACCCGTCATACCCATGGTAGGTGCGCGAGACGCCTTGTTTCTTGGTCCCGGAATTATCCTGGGTGAAGACGTCTATATCCACAGGAACGTGGCCGGTGGACACGGCCGAGAATAACGCCCCTGATTTTTGAAGGAACTCGGTGACGCAAAAGTTGGCGATCGTTTGAAAGGTTTCGGCTTGCGCCTCCAGGCGCTGGCGCAGAGTCGGTTCGGAAGGAACGCCCTTAAGCCCGAAAGATTCTTTGAAAAAACGGTCCTGGCGAAATCCGCTGATGGCCTCGAAATCGCTCTTGCCGAGACAAAGCAGGCCGATATAGCTGCGAAGCACATCGGCGTGCGAGATGGCTCCCTTTTTCAGTGGGCCGAGCTGTCCCAGGCGCTTGGTCAGGCTGGTGAAGCGGTTGAGGCACAGCCCCACCAGGGCCAGCCCGGAGTGGGAGCTGTAGAACTCCTCCTCGGATTTCTCGATGATAAAGCGTTTCATAGAACTCACCCACGGAGTGAAATTTTTGTGGGCTATAAGATAGCACAAATAACGAAATGTTTCAGCAACTTACATGCATTCGTGGAAAAGTTTTACGATTGTAATCTCACGGAATCAGGAATCGATGACAAGAACGCCCTTCAGAACGGATGGGAGGCCACCCGTCGCGGCGCTTTTCTGGCCGGCATGAGTCACGAAATCCGCACCCCGCTCAACAGCCTGCTCAGCATGCTGCAGCTGCTCGAGCAGGGAGAGATGGCTCCGGAGCAGCATGAAGCCGTGCATATTGCCCTTGACTCAGGTCGCTGCCTGCTGGAAATCGTCAACGATATTATGGATCTGGCACGTATCGAGATGGGTGAAATCACTCTTAACGAGGAGCCTTTCGACGCGGCCGAGATTCTGCGCTCGGTTTCCTGCCTATATCTCCCCGTCGCCGAAGACAAGGAGATCGATTTGCGTATCGATGCGCAAACGGCCTCCCATCTCTGTCTGGGAGACGCCGCCCGCCTGCGCCAGATTTTTTTCAACCTTTTCGGACATGCCCTGCGCCACACGGAAACCGGCAAAATTCAGGTCGGGCTATCACAAAGCCCAACCGGCGAGGAAACAATGCAGCTCCACCTTCTGGTTTCCGTTTCCTCCCCTGAATCCGTCAAAGAATCGGCGGCGTTTTCACCGACCCCATGCGCCCCTACAAGTCGTGCGTTTCAGGAAACCGGCCTGGGTCTGCCCATCGCGCAACGCCTGATCGAGTTGATGGGAGGGGAAATCGTGCTCAAGGTCGTGGGCACGAGTGGAAGCGAAGCAAGGGTGGCTCTACCCTTCAGACGAGGTGCCCCACTGGCAGGCAAAGAATCCTGCCAAGAGAAAATCTCGCCCCTGCAGATCCTGCTGGTGGAGGATGACAAGGTGAATCAACTGGCAACACGGCGCCTGCTGAGCAATGCAGGGCACAAGGTCGTCTCGGCGGGTGACGGGGAAGAAGCACTGACCGCACTGGAGCAGATCCGTTTCGACCTGATCCTCATGGACGGCGCCATGCCTCACCTCGACGGCCTGGAAACCACGCGCCGCATCCGCGCCTCGCAGCGCCCCTATGCAGACATTCCCATCATCGCCCTGACCGCTCATGCCCTGCAGGGGGATCGCGAGCGTTTTCTGGAAGCCGGGATGGATGGCTATCTGGCCAAACCGCTTGAGTTCGGTGAGTTCAACAAGACGGTGGCGCGCATTCTGCAAAATCAAGAATAGTTTTAGCCGGAGGGGTTGGCCGCGCTAATTCAATTCAGCGCCGTTTACCGTCGCTGGTCTCTTCATCAACGATTCAAAAATCGGCGGAACTTATGGCGCCTGCCCCTTCAGCCTGGCCGTCAATTGCTCAAAAGCCAGCCGTCCCGCCTCCCCGTTGAACCCTTTTATGGCACGCAGCCGGCAGTTTTCTCGCGTACTGACAATGGCAAAAACCCGGTAAGGGACAGCAAACGCCAGCAGCAGTCCCAGGGCCAGGGTCACGCAGCCGACCCAGACCAAGGGTTTACCGGGATCCCGGGAGAACTGAAATCCGACATACCAGAAACCGAACTTGTCCCGCTCGAAAGCCGTCTGATAGATCGATACTCCGCGGTGCACCAGGGGGTGATTGATGGAGATCTCACCCTGATGAACGGCACGGCCGTCTTCCACGATTGTCACATGGCTGTAAGTCTGCTTGAGGATGGGATCCCTGAAAGCCGTCGGGTAGAGCACCACCCCGGCATCGACCCCCTCGTGGTAGGTGTGTTCCCCCACCCCGGCCCGGTAATCCCCCAGCACCTCTTCATCGCGCAGGATTTTCAGGTGCAGTTCCTGGGTGAAGGGGTCGAAGGAAACGACCTCTGCACTCAACTTTGATCCGGCAAGATCAAAACGCTCACCTTCCCGTGTAGTCCACGTGTGAAGGGGGTCGCGCGAATCCGGCGGATAGGCGGTAATTTGCAGGTCAATGGGGTAGTACTGCGCCCTGAAATCATCGAGCCGGACGGTAAATCCCAACTCCCGCTCGGATTGTGTCTTCCAGTCCAGAATCCGGCTATCCTCCTGCCCCACGTAAATAAAACGGGTGCCGACAAAACCCAGCTCCGAGGCCAGCGCGCCGGCCATGATCAGCAGGCAGGAGCAATGCACCACCGTCGACCCCCAGCGCCCCGGACGGCCGCGCTCGGCCAGGCAGCGATCCCCCGATACGGACAAACGGTAACCTTGAGCTTCCAACTGGGGAAACAGCGCCTGACGCCCGCGCTCAATCACCGTATCGGCCTCGACCTCACGCCCTTCATCCATGGCCGCCATGAAGCGGCTGCGATCCCGAATGTTGCGACGAATGGTCTTAAGGGTACAGGACGCCAGATTGACGGCCAACGCGGCCAGCAGCAGCCGATACCAGAGGCTCTGGTAATAAAGGTCGTAGCGCCCCTGCTCCGCAGCCCCCTCCAGCGTGCCGAAGACAGACACCGCCGCCAACGCCAGCAGCAGGAACAGGGTCACCTTCGGGGAGGTACAGAATGAGGCGATTTTACTTGAAATCGTAGGGCGCAATACCAACAGGCCTCCTGACAGGAATAGATCGCTCTTCTTTTTAGGGACGATCCGGTGGATTGTCTGGCCTTTTTACCAGAGCTCCTCGTCAACTTTCTCAAATGCAGAAGTGTTACGCTCGAATTCGGCCTCTTCCTCTGCACTCCAGGTTCCAGCGAGATGGTCGAGGTCGCTATAACGAACGTTCCGTTTTCTTTTTTCCAGGCCCAGGGATTCCCGCAGAAGCCGCAATGTCACGGCATTGACGCTGCTTCCTTCCCTCTTTGCTTTATCCTTCAGCGCCTCGGCCGTTTTCTCATCGATTCCCCGCAAAGTCATCGTACCCATAGTGAACTCCTTTTCAACTGCCGGTGAGGAGCAGTCCGTCAATATGCCGGAAGTGCTCGTCGAATGTGCTCAGCGCAAGTCCATGCCGGGGGTAAAAAAAAACACAAAAATAGATCTGTCCCCCATTTGTTCAATTTTTTCACTGGTCAAAAACCTGATACTTAATTTATAATATTTTTTTAATTACGTAAATAGGGAGAAAGCAATGGGTCGCCTTTTTTTTCGAGTCTTTTTCTTGGGAATTTTAATTCTCATGGTCTATTCGTGCGATCGAAAACAGCCTGAGCATGTCGCTGAAGACCCTGCACCTTCTTCGGAACAAGCTTCTCAGTATCAACCGCTGGATCCTCAGTTGGTCGAGCTTTCCACCCACGCCCTGCCGTACTGGCGCACCCTCCGCGAGAAAAAACCGGTGCTGGTGCTCATGAGTTTTGACCCCTTTCTTCAGCCGATTCCTGGCCAGTTGCGGAGCCGTGCAAAAGAACTGGTCCTGACCGGCAGCAATGATGACATCGACCTTCATGGCAGCTATCCCCGACCCGATCCGGTCATTATGCCGACCCAGGCGTTAAGTGCCGCGCTGGAAGCCGAGCTGTTCTCCAGGGTCTACTGGATTTTTCCCTCAAAAGTTGACCCGTCTGAACTAAATGTCGGCACGTTCCGCAAACAGATGGTTGATGCAGATTTCATGACCGAACAGGAAGCAGAGCGATTTTTTCTGGAAAACGGCCGTTACGTCGGCCGCCTGCGAGGCACCCCCTTTGAGGCTGTTCACCCCGATCAGTTTCCGTATTTTGAAGGCCCGATGGTTCTGCATATTGACCTGAGCTTTTTCCGCGGTCTGTACGAAAACGAGATCAAAACCCCGCTTTACGACCTGATCCATCAGAACGCCACGCGGGTCCTCGATAGCGGGTGGCAGCCCCTGGCGCTGACCCTCTCCTACTCCACCCTGCACGGCGCCATCTCCCTGGATACTCGTTTTGTCCTCTCCAACCTGGCGCAGGTTCTGCGCGACTCCTCGCTGCTCACCGGCGACATGCCCGAGCCCTGGCGCCTGCGCGCCGAGGCGCTGTACGCCGCCGATATGTACACCGAGTCAAAGTCCCTTGAACTCTACCGAGAGGCTGCACATCTGGCCCCCGAGGACCCAGCCGTCATCTACGACCTCTTCCAGAGCCACCTGCTGGCCCGCGAAACCGACAAGGCCCTCACTGCCCTCGGCCAGGCGGTCGCCCGGGACCCAGGCTACGGCGCCGCCTACCTGAGCCTGGCGGAGATGGCCTTAAACGACGGCAACCTGGAGATGGCCCTGAGACTTCTCGAAAAAGGGGCGCAGGTTTTCCCAGCCAACCCCTTCCTCGATATACAGCGCGCCGATCTGCTTCTGGCGGCTGGGCGCCCCGGCGAGGCGCTTGCGCTGCTGAATCCGCTTTTGGAGAAACAATGGTCGCCTACGTATCATCCCGACATCCCTGATTTCCTTGTAGAGATGCGGCACGCCGCACTGAATTTCGACGCCGCTGCGAATGAGCCCGATGATGAAGCCGACAATTAGAACCGCATGCGCACTCGGGCTTATCTTCGCCCCGCTGTGGGGATGCACCGGCAGCGATGAACCCCGGGACCTCCCAGAGCAGGCACAGAGCCCGGCACCGGTGGAGGAGTCACAACCCGTTCCCCCTGCACCGCCGGTGCTGGAAACCTTCGATGCAGCGCCGCAGCTCTCCTTGTTTGCGCGACTGGGAGATTACAGGCCCGAAGAGGGAGATGAGATCGCTCTGCCCTTCTGGCGGACCTACCAGGAACATCTGGTCAAGACGTCGGGGGTGGTACGGCGGCAGGAGACGGGAGATCGGGCCTACTCGTTTCGCAGTATCCGGGGGATTGACTCGGTGGGATTCTTCTCGCCGCTGGCGGTGGAACCCGCGACGAGCTACCGTGTTTCTTTCAGGATCAGAACGGATCTCCCCGAAGGCGGGCGGGCCGGGGTCGGAGTTGTCGAATATGATCAGTTTCTCTGGGTCGGGGAGCAATATACCCGCACTCTCGATAAACGTCATCGCACCGGACTTCACCAAGGGGTGACGCTGACGGGAAAAAGCGACTGGGAGCACCAGTCCTTTGTCTTTACCACCTCGCCCCGTACCAGGATGATTCACCTGACCCTGTTCCGGGAAGGAACACCGGACCGGCAACCGGTGCTGGTGGACGACATCCGCATCGAGCGCGAATCGGCAGAGTTGCAGTCACAATCAAAAGCGATGGAACGCAGGAAGCCGGGAGCGCAACAGAACCCACCGCGACATCGGGAGCAACCCGATCCCGCCTTGTAACAGGGGAGGTGCTCCCCCCACAGGGAGTCATGCCGGCCGGCAGTCTGTGCGGTTGACACCCCTGCGGAGCTAACAGGGCACTAGTTGAGAATCTCTCCTCTGATGCGAACGCCTTCGAACTTCTGTCCGGTGCGGATGTAGATCGAACCATCCAGAGAGTCCGAATACCGGCCATAAAACTGACCGGGCCGCGGGTGCCCGCCCAGATCGTCCCGCGCCACCAGCCAGTAGCGCCCCCCGCGGGGGAAAGAGAGAACAAACTCGCCTTTTTTATTGGTCGGATGCGACACGTACAGCGGGCGCTGCATCATCATCGGGTCACCGTAGAGCATCACCTTGACACCTGCCACCGTCTGTCCCGTGCCGTCGAGCACCTGCCCGCGGATGCTGGTGTCACCGAACATCTCTTCACCCTGCAGCCTGATTTTTTCGGGGATCTCCACAAGAGCAAAAGACACGTCGACCACCTTCCCTTCCCGTATCCGGACCGGATTATCAGGGAAATATCCGAAGAAATCCCCCGCCTGCAGCGGCCCCCTCAGATGCTCGCCATTGCGCTTGCGCGCCACCAGGTAGTAGGAACCCGGCGGTAGCGGCGCTTCGAAAAAGCCCGCCGCATCCGTCGGCGCCGCCCACCCCAGGCCCATCCCGCGAAATGCGCCGCGGGCATCGGCATAGACCGTGACGATTGCGCCTTCGAGGGGCTTGCCGTCATGAGTCAGACGACCCAGAAACCCGGTTTCGACGCGGGCATCGATGTGAGCCGGCGGGACTTCGCGCGAAATCATGCTCAGATTCAGGCCGGCCACGCCCCCATCGGGCACGTTCAGCGGGTTGCGTCCGTAAAACGCGTAGAGGCCCGCGCCCTCGGCGAGAACAAAATAGTCGCCGGGGGGAAGAGACAGCCGAAAATGCCCGTCTTGCGCCGTTTCGGCGGCAACATGGGGCGCCTCGCCGGTCAAAGCCTCTCCTACAGGCCAGGCTTTGACCACGGCGCCGACCACGGGCGTTTTTCCCGCGCCCGTGGTCAGCTTGCCGGTGATTGCCGTCGGTCGTTCACAGTGCCCGGGGCCGCTGAACAAAAGACCGCCGAAAAAGAACATCATCACCAGCAGCAGTCGCTGAACCCTGCCGGGTTTATCGCCGATGCAATCCAAAGTCACACTTCGACATCCTTTTCGACCCTGCGCGGCCAAGGTATCTTTCATTCACCCACCTGTTGTGTTTACTGCCCCGGCGCCAGCTTGTTCCAGCCCGTGGTGGTGCTGCTCTTGCGGTGACAGGTGTTGGCGGTGTTGGGTGCCTGGCCGGTTTGATTGGGTCCCGCATTGCCGCTGCTCCAGTTGGACACATTGGCATCGAGGCAGTTGGTGATCAGCAGCGCCGGCAGGCCGGAAGCATGGGGCGTGTGGCACTTGGAGCAGGTAAAATCGTGCGCCCTGCCGCTGGGACCGCCGTGCGTCCCGATGCCCGATGCGCTGTACCAGGCGTTGTATTGGCCGCCGCGCGTCGTGCTGCCGACGGTGCCGCCGTACCAGCCGGTGTTTCGCGGCGGAGCACCCGCGGCGCGATCCTTGGCCGGCTTATTGCCACTAGTGTAGAAAACGCCGCGGAAGGGGCCGATCGATCGCGGCTGATAGCCGCCTCCCGGCGGGTTTTTCCCGTATTGTCTTATATTCACGCCTTCCTGGGCCGCCATCCACATGCGCCCGGTTCCGCCGCGGCGCGCATCGAAGATGTCGCGTTTGTTGGCGCCCGTCCCGCCGAGGACGGCGTTGCTGTGGCCGTTGACCGTACCGGTGCGCCACATGCTGGCATTTGTATAATAATCTAGGTTGTCGACGTTGCCGCCGTGGCACATGACGCAGATCCCCGCCGTGTCCTCCAGGGTACGTCCGTCAGTCGGCCAGCCGCTGTTCTGGTCGATGAAATAGCCGCCCTTGTTCTGCTGGGTGTCGACGAAGAGGCGCGGCACCGCCGCGCTGAAGACCATGTTGCCGCGATTGTTGTTATCGCTGCTGAAGGAGGCGAAGCGGTTGCCGCGGTTGTGGTAGCCTCCGTCGGTGGGATAGGTATACCCGGAAATCGGCGGCATATCCGGCCCATAGGGATTGCCCATCCAGGTGCCGCGCAGGTAGGGGGGGCCGGAAGAGTTTTCCTGAGTCAGGTCATTGACCAGCGCCCGGTTCATGTCATGCACGTCATGGCAATAGGTGCAGCGGATTTTGTCACGCGCTTCGAGGGTCTGGGTGTTGTCGCGCTTCACCGTGCCATCGGCATTGATGTTGAGCTTCACGCTCGAAGCCTCGTTTTCACCCAGCTCGAAATTGACGGAATGCACCGAGCTGATGCGCTGGCTCAGAACGTAACTCGGCGTGGTCTGGGTGGAGTGCTGGTAATAGTCCTTACGGTACATGCCCTTGCCGTTGGTGTCGACCCAGTAGGGGGTCTGGGTGGTCCAGCCCGCATCGCTGTAGAGATGGCCGTAATTGTGGGACGGCCCGCTCCAGATGTTCTGGCTGTTGGGGAAACCGGGCGCCGTGTCGGTATTGAATCCCCATTCATTGATGGTGTCGTCCGTTCCGTGGCAATTCCAGCACACTTCCGCCTCGCTGGCCGCCCCGCTATAAGGCTTGAGATGAATACCCCCGGTGACCGGGAACTGCAGGCCGAGTTTTTCCTGCATGTTGCTGCCCATCTGCGGGCTGGAGGTTCCGGAAGCGGCCGTCCAGTTGGAGGGCGGCAGCGGCACTTCCACACCCCCCTCGTGGTAGGGATGACAGATCTGGCACTGGGCGTCCCAATTGGTGCCGGCGCCGAGAGTCTCGCCCCTGGTTTTCTTCAGGTGCGAGCCGTAACCGGTCCAATAGGTGCCGTTGCCGTCTCCATCGCGCCCGTCGAAGCCGGTTCCGTCCGGATTGACGACGGTGGGCCCGATGTAAGCCCCGCCGCTGCCGTCGGTGCGCGGCATGTGGCAGTAATGGCAGGGCAGAGCGCCGACCGACCCCCAATTGTAGGTGGCATCGGTGTAGTGACAGGAGTTGGCGCAGCTGCCGTCAACATCATCATACGTGAAACCGCCGGCAAAATCCGTCGTGAAATCGATATGCCCCACATGTTCGCCGCTGTTGGCGCCGGCACCGTGGCAGCTGTCGCACTTGTTGACGAAGGCGCCGATCATGGCGGTGTCGATCCCATCGGCGGGATCGCAGTGCTCGTCGTGGTTGCCGGTGTTGGGCGCGGCGTTGTTGATGCCGATGGTCCCGACCCGCCAGCTTGTCTGCGCCGGCCCGCCGCTTTCACCGGTGTTGTTGTGACAGGTGACGCAGGTGGCGGGCCCGTCGTTCCACACCGGGGTCTCGGTGTTGTAATGGCAGGCGATGTTGCTGCAGGTCCCGTATTCGGCGCTGGGCGCCAGGGTGCCAGAGTTCCACAGGGTCTGCCCGCGATAAGTGGGGTTGCTGTTGTTGTAGGGGGGATCCTGCAGCAGACTCAGGTCGATATGCACGCTACCGTTGACATGCCCCTTGACGTTGGCGCCTTCATGTCCAACCAGCCCCGGGTTGTCCTGAGTGGTGTTGCCCACCTCCATGCCGTGACACACCGTGCAGGCGATGCCCATCTTGCCGACGTGGGTGGTGTGGCTGTAGCCCGGCGGGGTGTTGGTGGCGCTGGTACCGTGGCAGGAATCGCAGGCGATGTTGCCGTTCCACTGGGGGTTGGAGCCGCCCATGTTGTCGGTGCCGCCGTGGCAGTAGATGCTTTCGCAGGACAGGGTGCCCTGTCCCGGCGCGACGATGACGCCTTCATAGGACACGCCGTCCTGGCCGGTGTAGTGGCCGGCGGTGGCCCCGGACTCCGGCGAATCAAAAACATTGAAGGTGTGATTGATGTCGTAAAGACCGGACTCTGCGTTCTGATGGGGCATCTGATCAACGCCCCGGTAGTTGGCGTGGCAATAGGTGCAGGGGTAGTTGAGCACCACCACGTGCTTGTAATGGGTGCCGGCCGTGACCGAGCCGGTCACACCCGGCACATCGGCCAGCCCCCAGGGGCCGCCGTGGCTATCGTCGATGGGCGGGTTGCCGTGACAGTTGGTGCAGTCGGCGGTAAAACCCTCGTCATGGCGATGGCAGTCGATGCAGGCGCGGTCGTTGAAATGGGCCAGCTCCGCCTGCCCGCTGGTGTCGTAGCGATGATAGAGGGTCTGCGAATGACAGACCTCGCAGCTGCGGTTGGAGGAGGTGCGACCGGGTCCGCCGTTGTTGTCGAAATCGGCTCCGTCGAGCCCGTAGGGGTCGTCATTGCCCCAGTCGGAGGATCCGTCACGGGCATCGTTGAAAACGACGGTGACCGAATTCGTGCCGGTGCTCTCCCAGTTGCTGCCGTCGGGGGTGGCGATGGTTTCGCGCATCCATTTGACATTGGGGGAGTTCTTCTCGTGGCAGGTCAGGCAGGTGAAGTTTCCGTACTTGCTACCCGCGTCGCTGGTGCCCCAGTTGCCCCCCCATTTGCTCGATTTGGTAGTGATGCTGTTGTGGGTGATGGGCGAGACCAGAAAGACGACGGTTTTGGTGCTCGCATCCACGGCAGTGTGGACATGTCCGTTAGGATCGCTGTCGATGGTAGCCCGCACCGTGGTGGTGTTCTCCTGCCATTCCGGCACGTCCTCTCTCGCGCCGACGATCATCTCCCAGGTTCTGGAGTCGCGCGGCAAAACGCTCTGGGTACCGCCCATGAGAATAGAGGCGTCGAAATCGCTGAGATTGCTGTCGCCCACCAGGCTCAGGGTGACATCCATCGGATCGCAGATCAGCCCGTCGTTGTTGAAAACCGTCACCGTATAGGCGACCTGCTTGCCGGAGGCCACGTATTTGGGGCTGTCGTCGAATAGTACCGTGGGATCGACGCCGGTGCAGCGATTGTCGACATAAATCGTGTTGGAGGCTTCAATGAGAATATCGGGTTTTTCCGGGCAATCGTCATTGGGGTCGATGCCGCTCACGGTCAGGGTGACGGAGCCGTCACTGTTGACCGGCACCAGGGCGGTGCTGTTCCAGGGGCTGGTAACAGGAACCCCGTTGATCTCGTAGGTGAATGAGCCCACGTCACCGGTTTTAGTGAAGAGGGTGGTCAGATCCACGGACCGGCCGCCGGTGCTTTGCCCGGTGGCGATGGTGAGGGTTGAGGGTGTTGAATCCTGACAGGTGTTGTCGACGGTGATGGTTGCGCTGGCTGAATGAAGCGAACCGCCGCAGTCGGGGTCGCTGCCGCGCACCGTCAAGGTCACGTCCTCTGGGGTATCGGTGCCGAAGGCGTTGCTGTTCCAGGGGTTGTTGGCGCCGACGCCGTTGATCTGATAGGTGAACCCAGCGACGTTGCCCTCTGTGTCAAAGAGACTGGGCAGACTGACCGAACCGCCGGAGACGATCTGACCCGCCGGGATGGTGATGCTCGACGGGGTGGTGTCCACGCAGGAGCTGTAGGTGAAGGTGTTGACGGCCAGCGTCCCGCCGGATTTGAGCGCCATGGCTCTTTCTTCAGGCACGCCGGGGTCGGTTCCCCAGCCCGCGGCCACGGCGCCGAAGGGGGTGGTGACGTCGGTCCAGCCGCTGGTGGCGCCCATCACCGTGTCAGTGAACAGGAAGTTGTCGAACTGGGCGGTGTTGTCCTGGTTGGCGTCGGCGGAGGTGACACCGAGGCCGATAATCACCGGATCGCTCATGACCACGGTATCACTGCCGATCAGGTTCCAGCTCACCCCGTCCGCCGAATAGTAACCGGTGAAGGTATTTCCCTCGCGGGTGATGCGCACCCATTTGGGTGTGGTCTGGCCCGCGGCAAGCGTATTCTGTGAATTGGCGCCGGCAGTGGTGCGGCGGTAAAAGCCGGCCCCGTTGCTGTAGGTCATCAGCGCCATGGCGTGCTGGCTGTTGCCCGCAAGGCTCTGGCGCACCATGATCCCCGCCTTGGCATAGCCGTTGGTATTCTGAAGGTTTTTCACATGGACGTCGATGCTGAAATCGCCCCTGATGCCGTTCTGGTAAAGGTAGGTGAAATAATCGCTGCGGTTCCAGATGTTCTGCCCGCTGCCGGTCAGATGCAGAACACCGCTGTTGTCGATGACGGGATCGGGGGTGGTGTCACCGCCCACGTCGACCTTGGTCCACTTGGACCCGACGGCATAGCCGTTGAACCCATCGCTGGGCGGGAGCAGGGGGCGGTAGGTGAGCCCGGAGAGATCGGTGTCGTAGACCAGATCATTGCCGTCGATTTTGCCGGTGACCAGATCGATCGTGTCGCCGTTGACCTTCTGGCCGTCGGCGATGGTGATATAGCCTGCGCCGGGCCCGGTCTGCGAGAAATCCAAGGCGGTGTGGCCGGTGGGCACTCCGGCGGCGCTGCCTTCGGAAAGGTTATCCGGCAGCGGCTTATCGGTGCGGATGATGAAGATACTGTCGGTGTGCTGCCCCGTCTCGCGCGGCCACAGATTGAGGGTGTGGCCCCCGGGCGCGTTGATGGTCACCTGGTTGGTGCCGTTCTGCAGGCGGGTGGTCCACTCCCACCGGTTGTCGCCGGCTTGGGTCAATGCCCCCAGCACAGTGCCGTCCATCCCCCAGAAAGTCGAATCGCCGCCGCCGGCGCCATCCTGATCCCGACCCCGCAGCCAAATCTGATAGGTGCCGGCTTCGAGAAAGTTCACCGGGAAATCAACGCGTGAGCCGTTGGGCGTGGTGCCGGTCCCGCCGTTGGTGGTGTAAAGATAGCCCGTGCCCTGAAAACCGGTAACGCTGCTTTGAAATTCCCAGGCCCAGGGGTTGGGCGCCCCCATGCCGACGTAGTCTTCGGCCTCGATATAGGCGCCGCTGGCAGGCACATCAGGGATCGCGGCCTGCGAAAAGGATGTCAGACTCAACAACAGTATCAAAGTCAAGGCGCCCAGAAACCCTTTCCTCCGGTTCCGGCCGGAGCAGCAGGCTTTCGATTGAACGTCCGTATGTGCAAAACTCATCTTTTGTCTCCCGGAAAACTCTCTTGGGCCTTTCACGATTTCCTTTTTTTCAGCGTCTTCAGGTTGCCGGATCATCAACGCCTCCTATCGCGGCAGGCGCGTATGACAGTCGATGCACATCCGCCCGCCGTCAAACCACCCGACAGGTTCCTTGTCGAGGTTGTTGTCGGAGATGAACTTGTTGGTCAGGTGGCATGAAACCAGACAGGTCGGGTTGGCAACGTCTCCGCCGATCTCGCCGGTCCCGTTATCGAAAAGACCGGTGCTGAGAAGGGTGTCGGGCGACTCGTCATAGCTCGATCCGTCGGCGGCCTTGTAGCCGTTGATGCGCACCCAGCTCTGCTGAAGTTCGAGGATCTCCGTCCAATCGACATTGGGCCCGGGCAAATCGGGCACCATATCGCTCAGCTGCGCTTTGGAGCGCACCTTCTGATTGAAGAACTGCACATCGCGGACACCGTTGACGTGCCTGCTCTTATCGGCGATGGTCATCTGGCCCTTGGGCGGCGCGGCACCACCCACATGGCATGCGGCGCAGGTGGTGTTGTTATCGTTGTACCAGACCGTGACCGTGGCATTGTGGCAGACCTGGCAGCTCAGAACAGTGGAGGTGGAGGTGATACCGTCATCCAGGCGACCGCCGTGGCCGCGGACTTCACTGAGAACGGTATAAGTGAGCCCGGCCGGCACGGGGTCCGTGTCGAGCACCGGCAGAAACCCGGCAAGACCGCTGTAAACCGCGTCGTAGTGGAAGCCGACTTCATGCTCATGATGGGCACCGGTATCCGGCGAATTCAGGTGACAGGCCGCGCACCGGTCGCCGCTGAAGGTGCCGCCCAGCCACTGGGGCGAAGCGACATACTCGCGCCGGGTGGTGGCGGGGTCGCCGTTGTCGTAGGCGCCGTTGGAGTGGCAGTAGCTCTGGTTGCAGACAGTCCCCGTCCAGCCGACGTCGACCACCGTCAGGGTGCCGTCGATATGGTTGATGTCATCGCTGCCGTGACATTTACCGCAGCCGAAGTCGTACGTGTCGGCCGTCGATGAGTTCGCCGTCGAGCCATAGGCGCCCGCAGCGCTGACGACATGGGCGGCATGGGAACCGCTGCTCGGCGGGTTGTCCCCAGAGTCAAGGGATTTACCCGAGCCGTGGCAGTCACTGCAGGCCAGGCTCTGGCCGGCGCTCCACAGATTGACCGGAGCGGCCAGGTGACAGGCATTGGTGCAGTTTTTGTCGACATCGGAGTAGGTCAGGTTGACCAGGGTTCTGCTGAGGTCGGCATGACCCGCATGGCTGCCGGTTGATGCGCCGCCGCCGTGGCAGCCGTCGCAACCGCCCACGTAAGTGGCCGCCGCATTGTAATGGATTGCGTGGATGGCGCTACTTGCTGCCGGAACCGCATTGACCAGGTTTCCGTCATCGGTGCCGTTGTTGTGGCAGGAGGTGCAGGTCAGAGTGTCACCCCACTTCGCACCATTGTCAAAATGGCAGGCGATGTTGCTGCAGGTTCCAGTCGCCGGGTCCCAGGCGAACTGGGGGCCGGAGACATCGATGGTTTCATTGAGATGCGTCAGCGTCCCGCCGGTCTTGAGACCATTGCCCGTCGCGGTAGTGCTATGGCACTCTGCGCAGTTGAAACCGGCGTTACCCGCATGAGCTTCGTGGCTGTTGGCATCGACATGGCCGATGCCGCCATTGGCATACGCGGGATAGGCTTTGCCGTTTCCGTCGCCATGACAGCCGTCGCAGAAGATGGGGGCGCTTCCCCAGGCCCGGTCGCGGTATACCAGGTTGCCGGCGTTGCCGTTGCTGTGACAGTAGATATTGGTGCAGTCGGACTTGTTCCCATCCATCCGGATGCCGAGGGTGAAGGCGCCGTCGATGTGATTGGCCGCAGTGCCGATAGTGTTGTTGTCGCTGACCGTATTGCTGTGACACTCGACACAGCCCAGACTGCGGCCGATCTCGTTGTCGCTGTCGTCGATATGCGTAGCGTGGCTGCCGGAAGTCAGCGGGTTGGCGGACCCGGCGTCATGCCCGTGACAGAAGTCACAGGCTCCACCCGAAGCGAGATCCCAATCGGCAGAAGCATAGTTCCCCTTGCCGTCCGAATGGCAATAAACCGCGCAGGTGCCGGCAACCGCGTCATAGCTACCGCTGCCCATAAGGCCTGCTCCAAGACTGTAGGACGAGTCGAAAACGATATCGACCTCGCCGTCGACATGGCTCCCGCCTGCCGCGCCGGCGGCCAGAGCGGTGGCGCTGGCGGCGGTGGCCTGATGGCAGATATTGCAGGAATAGCCCCGATCGAGGTGCGGGATGTGACGGGGCGAGTTGTTGCTTGTACCCATGGCGACACTGTCGTTACCGTGGCAGGCCGCGCAGGAGGTGATGCTCTCGCCAGTCCAGGTCACTGCAACAGTGTTAAAATCAGCAGCTTGTTTTGTGCCGGAGGCGTTTCGCTTTCCGCCGTTGCTGTGGCAGTAGACGCTGGAGCAGGTTCCCGCGCCCGTCTTATCGTAAACCGGGCGCAGGACGCCGCCCGCTCCGGATACAACATGGGGAGAGCTGCCGGTGAAAACATTCTGATTGTTGCCGTCGTTGTGTGTGGCGCCAAAGTCGTCATCATGGCAACTGCCGCAGGAAAGCCCGTAGTCACTTGTCGAACCGGTGTGCGTCGTATGGGCTGTGGTGCTTTCGGGTTTGTAATCGGCATCCTGGGAATAATTACGGCCTTCCGGTTCGGGCGCGTCGACAAAAGCGTACCCTTCTGGCCCTCCACCGGAGTCGGCGCTCGGCGGCCAGCCGTGGCAATCGGTACAGTTGGCCTCGAAGGCGTAGGTCATCCCATCGCCATTGTGGGCATGGCACTCCAGGCAATCCTCGCCTTCCACATGAGTCCTGCTGCTGCCGGGCATGGACGTCAGATCCCCATGACAGCGCTCGCAGTAACCATCGGCGCTGCCGGCGCTGCCCGCCCACAGTTGGGCGGTGGTCGAGGTGCCCCCGAGATCGGCCGTCAAATCGGTGTAAGCCAGGGAATTGACCGCCCCGTAGGTAGTTGTCTCGGTCTGCCCGCGCAGGACATAGTAATTGGGGTTACCGCCGTTGTAGGCATGCCCGCTGTGACACACCAGGCAGCCCACCGTTTCGTTCGTGCTGCCATGAGCTTTATAGGTATGGCAGGCCTGGCACAGCATCGACTTATCATTCCCAGCCGGACCATCGGCTTTGAGCAATTTGCCGTCGCCGGCACTCAGAGTCTGCCCTGGACCATCAAGTGTCGTGCCGTCCGAATCGGTGAAATGCACTCCGTGACATGAAGAACAGGAGACCTTGCCATCCACAAGAACAACCTCGCCGCCCTGTGTCGCGACATCTGCAGGGGCGCGGTATTTGCCCTCGTTGGCTACCGCTCCCTGCACAGCAGCATAATCAGCGACCATGGGATGACTCAACAGGCCGTGATCCGTATTGTCGATATTCCAGGGCGCGTGACAGTCGATGCACATCTGCTCACGGCTGCCGGTGCCGAGCCGCAGAATTTTGGTATTGGTGGCATCGCGGCTGTGCGGGTCATGGCAGCGCTGGCAGGTCACTTTGCCGGTAGAGATGCCGTAGCGCCCGTAGAAATAACGATTGCTCGGCGCCTTGGCCCCCGCGGCCTCATTGACGTCGCGCGCTGCCCAGATGTGGGAGGACTGAGAGCGCGACCCGCTGCCTTCCGCCAACCCCGTCGGGTAGGATCCCATGACGTTGCTGGCATCTGTTGGCGCGAACACACCTGTCGGAGTTGCACTGAAGCCGTCGAGCATAGTGACCGAAGGGGGATTGTCCTTGTGGCACTCAAGGCAGACATTGGTGGTGGAGTTGCCCAACTCGTTGTAGGAAACACCGAGTTTATGACAATTTTTGCAATCAAAATTGTGCACCTCGATGGCCCGCACCGTTTCGGCCGGAAGCAATGCCAGCACAAGCACAAAAATTGTCCATCCAATCATTTGACTTCGAAAACCAATCATGCTCTGCCTCTGTTTATTGCATGCGGACCCTGGATTTCCGTCACAATCCAAAACAGCTCACCCCATCCGTCATATCGCCAACACTTCGTCAAATCACGAGCCAGGAATAAAATAAAAAAAGAGCCAGCTTAATAATATTTTCTTTATTTTCAGGCTTTTCCTAGTATTAAACTCTTGAACAATAAAAATATGAAACTTTTTATGCAACTTACAAGCCATTTACAACACCCTTATTTTTCATATCATTCCGGGGACTTAGAATATGGCGATTTTATATACCGATAAACTCTATCGTGTATAAAAAATCCGCAAAGATTCTTAAAGGCAATGAGATATTTGATATTTCTTATTAATAAAAAATGGCGAGAAAAAGGCAGGCCAGAAAAACAAAAACGGTGGGCGGGTGGGCGCGCAGCTTATCTATTCGGGATGAAAACCACAGGTTCGGTAAGAGGCTGGGGAGCGAAAACCTCCCCCAGGGCCGGATCAAAAGAATGGTCGAGAAAAGATTCCTCCATCACGGAGGGATCGGCTGTGCCCCACCAGTTGGCGGGAAAGGTCACGTCGCCGTGCTGCTCGAGACCGAGCTTGACCTGATAGAGGCGGCTGCGGGTGATGTTGTTGCGGGTGATGAGGCTGTTGTCGTCGGAGCGGGTCACGACGAAGATGCCGATGTCGTTGTCGCGGATCTCGTTGTGATGGACATGGGCGCGCCCGCGTCGTTCTTCGTAACGCAGGCCGTGGGTATTTTCATGGATGAGATTGTTCTCCACCTCGAGATTGACGGTCGAAAAACGCACGCCGTCGATGTTGTGGCGAAACACCGAATTGCGGATCGATGCCTTGCAGAAATGAACCTGGATGCCGCTGAAGGCATACTCGCTGATGATATGTTCGATCACCCCTTCGCGGGCGAAATCGAGATAGAGAAATTTCCAGTCGGCCTTCTGCGGTTCGGCCGCCGCGCTGGTGAACAGGATCGGCGCCTCGGCCGTCCCGCGCGCGACGATGCCGCCTTCCACCAGCAATTCCGAATCACCGATGCCGTCGCCGTCGCGATCGATCTTCTCGAACAGAACGCGCGTGCCGGGCAGAAGGGTCAGATGCCCGCTCTTTTTCACCACCACCACCCCGGTAATGCGCACCTCACCACTCCACACCGCTTCACCTTCGATCACGGCATCGGTGAGGTGCAGAACCTGAGGTGCTGAAGGCACTCGAACACAAGCCGAAGCCAACAGAAGAGCAGCACCCAGAACAAAAAAAGCGATTTTTCCATAAGTCCCATAGGTCCAATATGTCCCATGAGTCCCATACATCCCTTTATTCACAGGCTTCACCACCTATCACCTATTCCAACCGGACCGGCTCCACCATGATCCGCACATCGCGCAGGGTCTCCCCCTCCACGACCTCCAGTCCATGATCGGCCGTTTCGTCATACATGCCGAACAGTTCCCCCGGCATGGGCGAATCGCCATATTCCTCGCGGGCGCCGATATAATAGATCCCCGGTTCGGTAAAAAACAGGGTGAAGCGGCCGTCCTCGCCGGTGGGGGGAGACAGGGCGGCGGGGCGCTGGTGACCGATCACGCGGTCGGTGTAGGCGAAGGCGTGCACCCCTGCCACCGGCTCGCCATCTGTATCTACCGCACACCCTTTGACGGCCATGCCGGTCGCTCGCACAAAGGTTTCGCTGCCCGATTCCTGCTGCATTTTGGTCACCATGGGGATGCTGATCTGCTGCAAATGACCGGCCTTGACATAGAGGGGGTTGGCGTGAAAGACCCCCTGCAGATCCCCCTCGCGCACCGGGCCGACGCGACCACCGCCGGAGCGCTTACGGGCCACGAGAAAGTAGCTGCTTTCGGGCAGCCCTTCGAAGGAAAAACGGCCCTGCGCGCCGGTGGGAGGGGACAAGCGGTAGCCCTGTCCCTTGAGATCGGTGTCGGCATCGAGGTAGAGATAGACGCGCGCCCCTGCGACCGGTTCACCCTCGAAGAGAACTTGGCCTTCGATGGCGCCGCTGTATTCATCATCATAGGGGGCGATTTGGGGGGGAGTCATCCTCACCGCCTGCAGCCCGGCCCAGCTTCTGCCCTCAGCCACCGCCACCGGGTTGCGACCGCAGAAGGCGAACAGGCCGCGACCGTCGTCACGGGCAAAAAGGGCATAAAGTCCGGCCGGGAGTTCAAGTCGGTAGAGACCCTCAGCATCAGTCGCCGCTGTTCCGAAGGGTTCGCCGGCAAAATCAAGGCTTTTGTAGGCCGAGACCTTGATTCCCGACACAGGGTCGATCCCATGCACCACCCGACCTTCAAATACACCGGCCTCGCCCTCAGGGCTGACAAACAAAAACAACAGAAACAGGAAAAAACCGATTCCCTTTTTCCGATCCGTCATCCGCTGATGGTCAATCATTGCTTCACCTCCGGCCCCGCGTCGGCCACCGGGGCTTCAAGCCAGGGCGCGAAAACGACCCGGTCGAGAGTAAACTCCTCCTCCCCCCACCCTTCGTAGCGCACCTTCGGCTGGTCATGCCGGTCATGGAAGAACTCCAGGTTGCCGTCCTCACCCGCATCTTCCAGGATTGATGTCCTGTCGCCCCACCAGTTGCCGCTCACATCCACTCTGTCGCTGAATGAATCCGGCGCCTGATCCAACAGCGGATTACGGCTGCGACGCTGCTGCGCCTGCTGCATGACAAGCCCCCGCGAACCTTCGCGCCCTTCGAAATCAGCGCTCTGATAGGTGCCCAGCTTCACCGCCATCTCATTGCCGATAAAGTTGTTGTTTTTCACCCGAGGATAGGACGAGTAATCGCAGAACAAAGCCAGCTTGTTTTCGCGGAAAATATTTTTCTCCAGCTCGGGATTGGACTTGCGATTATTGTGAACCGCCGTGCCGTTGCCGGCAAAGAGATTGTGAAACACGCCGGCCGACCCGAACTGATCGTTGCGCATGGCGGTCTGGTTGGCGATGAAGGTATTACGCTGTACAACCGGATAAGAGAAAGAAAGGTTGACCAGGGCATTTTCATGGTCCTCGAACCGGTTGGCGGAAATCTCCGGCGTGTTCTGGCTCTGATTGCAGAAAATCCCGACCCGGTTGTCGCGAAAATGGTTATCTCTGATGTCGCCTGGGAATTTCCCCTGAATGCCGATCGCCTGTTCGTTGCTGCTGAATACGTTGCCGGTGACGCTGCCACGGCTGCCGTGGGAAGAAACAATGGCGCTGACGCCATGCTTTTCAAAGCGACTGTCGATGATTTCGGCGCGGGATTTCATCTGCATCCCAATGCCGACCTCGCTGCCGGAGAAAAAGCTCTCCTCCACCCGCAGCACACACTCGCGCACCAGGTTGACGGCGGTCCCCGCCCCCCGGAACTCAGTGCCCCGCATAGTCAGGCGTGCGGCAAAACCGCTCACAAACACCGCTCCGCCCTCGAAGCGGGCGAAATCAATGTGACTGTGTCCCTCCGGCTCCATGAATTCAATGCCCTGCCATTGCGCAGGCGTTGAAAAAATAACAGGTTCCTCGGTAGTCCCTTTGACCCGCAGCCGGCCGCGCACCAGAATTCGGTAATCCGGGCGCTCCACCTGCACTTCAGTGCCGGGAGCAATCTCAAGAGTCACCCCCGGCGGAATCTCGACACTGCCGGTCAGGCGAACCGTTCCCTGCCAGCGGCTCCCGTTTTCAAGCCGGCCGCCGAACTCCTGTGCCAGGGCAGGAGAGCCCCACAGCAGAAAAATTGCCGCCACCCAGAAAAGCGGCCTACATAGAGCTTCGGACATGAATGTCAACCTCGAGAGAGGGATTCTCCGAAGAAAGATTTAAACCGGAACCGGCGCCGCCCTGATAGCGGCCCTGCAGCTCGTCAGGGCCCGCCGGACCGCCAAGGCTTTCACGGGCCAGAAAATACCAGGGACCTTGTGCGGAAAGCGGAAGCCGATAGAGGCCGTCTTCGCCGCTGGGCGACGACATGGCCGCCGGAGTCCCCGTCATGGCCGGATCCTGGTAGGCAAACACGCGCACTCCGGAAACGGGACGCCCTTCACTGTCGAGAATCCGCCCCGACACCCCGCGAAAGGGAGAGTCTCCTTTCTCCAGCATATCGAGCCGCGTCACTGTTTCGATATGAACGGGGTGCATCTCCCCCTCGCCGACCCGCACCGGGTTGCCATAGTAGAAGTTGAAATAGTCGCCGATCTCGATGGGGCCGAACCGCCCTCCAGCCGCGCGCTTGCGGGCCAGGATCCAGTATTCGCCGGGCGGCAGCCGCAGCCGGAAGCGCCCCTTCTCCACCGGCGCAATGACGTAGCCCGGGCCCTTGAAACCGCGTTCGGGGTCGGTGTAGACATAGAGATAACAACGCTCGAGCAACTCATCCTGAAAGGTAATCTCCCCCTCGATGCCGCTGCTGCCGCCCGGCTCCACGTCAACCTGTTCCGGAATACGAACCAGGTTGAAGCCGACCTGGCTGAAAGACTCGTTTTCCACCCGCACCGGCGCACCGCTGTAATAGCAGAAATAGCCGCCTTCCCGCGGTTCCCCTTCAAAATCACGCGCCACCAGATAATAATTTCCCGGCGGCAGTTCCAGGCGGTAGGTGCCATCCACATCCACCGGCGGTGAAACGGCCACCTCACCCCCGGTGGCAATATCGGCAATCGACCGGTAGGCATGCACCCGCACCCCCTCCACCAACTGCCCCCGCCAGGCGACCCGACCCTCGATGCCTGAGGCGGCAAAAGCGAACACCGGCGCAACAGACAACAACAGAAAGATAAGAATTTTGTTCACAAAGCCAAATCCTTTCACCACAGAGAACACAGAGGAAACCATAGAGGAAGGGATCTAAAACCAAAAAAGATTATTTCTCGGATTTTTCTCTGTGTCCTCTGTGCCCTCTGTGGTTCAAAATTATTATTTTCAAGGAAAAACCGGCTCCTCAAGCCAGGGCGCAAACTCCACCCGATCCAGCGGATAATTGACCCCGCCGTCCTCGAAAAACGGCTCGTCACGGCTGTCGTGAATAAAAACCTGGTTGCCCCGCCCCTGGTTGACCTGCAGTTGCGCGGTTGCATCTTCACCCCACCAGTTGCGACGCGCATCCACTGTGCCGGTCAGAACCGCCGGTGGCGGGGCGGCTTCTTTTCCGCCGGAAGCGTTGCGGTTGAAGGGGCCGCGGGCAGAACTCTGCGTATTGCGCATGGCTTCGCCGTTGGCTTTCTCCCAGGCCGAGGACTGGTGATGGAGAACCAGCGCCATGCCGTTGCCGGCCAGATCGTTCTCCCGGATGACCGGGTAGGAGGAATATTCCACCTGGATGCCGATGCGATTGTCGCGAACGAGGTTGCGGCGCACCCGTGCATCGGCGCGGCGGGACAGCAGCAGGCCGGTTTCGTTGCCATGGATGCGGTTGCCCGTCACCAGGGGGCGCGCGGCACGGTCCACCTTGATGGCAATGCCGTTTTGTTCAAACTCGTTTTTGCGGATCTCCGGGTCGGTGCCGTACCAGGCCACCATCAGCCCGACGGGATTGTCAACCAGGCGGTTGTCGCTAAACAATTCAGGGGCGCTGCGGTGCAGGTAGACTCCGAAGCGCCCGTTTTTCTCGAAGAGGCAGCGTTCTACGCGCGGGGCGGACTCATCTTTTGCGAACAACCCCACTTCGGCCTGGTTGCGTACCGTGCAGCCGCTCAGTTGTGCCTGGCTGCGCCGGCGCAGTTCGATGCCGGTGGTGCCGCCCTCGACCTTCACATCGATCAGGCGCGGAGCGCCGCCCATTACCTGCACGCCGGTCGCGGCGCCGCTGATGACGCACCGCTCCAGAAGGTCCGCTCCGCCGCGCAGGATGATCCCCTGCCATCCTTCCCCGTAAAAACGGGCGTCGCGCGCCTGCAGGGTTCCCGCCACATCGAGCGCGCCCGCCTCAAAACTGACTTCGGCACCCGGTTCAACGGTCAACGTCACCCCGGCCTGCACCCGCACCGTTTCTGCAAAAGAGAGCTGTCCCTGCCAGTGGGTATCCTCAGAAATGGTCTGCGCTGCCACCGGCCGGATAATGACAAACAGCAGCATCAGAAGGGCAGGAATACCTCGGTAGAATCTCACCAGACCTCCTTGACCTGGATCTCTCCCAGGTCGAGACGTTCGCCCCGTTTCACGTTGACTCCATGGTCAGAGCGCCCGCCATAGGTGCCGACCCGCTCGCCCGGCTCCAGCGGCCCGCCGAAGGCGCTGCGCGCCCCCACAAACCAGGCGCCTCCGTCGGAGAGGTGCAGCACGAAACGCCCGTCATCCCCGGTCGCCTCCGAAATGTGCGACGGCTTGCCTGTCATGCGGCTGTCGCTGTAGGCGAACAGGTAGATACCGGCCGCGGGGCGGCCCGCTTCATCCACGATCCGCCCCCTCAGGGCGGTTCCGGTCGGCTTGAATTTGCCTGTGGATCGACGGTCGCTGCGGGTGCCAAGATCGACCGGCGCCAGAGGCAGGTCCGCAAGAGAAGCGTAGCGCCCCTGGATCACCTCCACCGGGTTATTGGGGAAAATTCCGTTGAGGTCGCCGGGCGCTGGCTCTCCCAGGCGGCCGCCATCGAGCCGCTTGCGCGCGGCGACAAAATAACGCCCCGCAGGAAGGTCCACTCGATAAAAGCCCTTCTCATCAGTTCGGACCGCTTCACTGTAGGAAGGCCCCATCAGGTCCGTGGCATCTTCGGTGTAGATGTAGACATAAACTTCGCTGACGGGTTCTCCATTTGCAACCACCCGCCCTTCGACACCGGTCGCGGGATCGGGCACCAGGGCCCGGCCGCGCCCCATTTCAACCAGGGAGAAAGCCGGCACCTGCAGGCGGCCGTCCCGGACCTTGACCGGGTTGCCGGGATAGGAGGCCATATACATGCGGGCGGGACCCGAACCCTCATGGGTGCGTTTGCGGCCGATCAGAAAATAGCGCCCCGGCGGCAGATCAAGACGGTAGCGTCCGCCGTCGTCCGCAGTCGCCACGGCGAAGGGTGCGGTGCTGCGATCCTGTTCATCCTTGAGGTAGACCTCGAGGGTCGCTCCCGCAGCCGGCTGGTCCTCGATCAAAAGCCGTCCTGCCACACCTGTCTCTCCCGAGGGCGTGCACCCCGGCAGGCAGAACAGCAGCAGACTCAGAAAAAACCATCTCTTCAAGGGTGATTCTCCTTGGTCCCGCGGAGAGCTACCGCGCCCAACGCCGTCAGATAGATGGCTACACCGGCCAGCAGCGTCCAGGTGAAGCCGACATTCATTGCCAGCACGGCCGCGAAAATAGCGCCGAAGACACTGGTGGCGCTGTTGATCCCCCAGCTCCAGGCCACCGTCTCGCTGTCTCGATGAAACAGCCGCATTCCCAGCGGCAGCGGCATCCCCATCACGAAACCCAGTGGCGCCAACAGCACCACAACGATGAGGATGCGCAGCGGCAGAGCGAGAGCCAGGGTGTGGGTCATAATCGGTGGCAGAGCCACAATATAGAGGATAAAAAGCAAAACCAGTGCCGAGAGAAGACCGGCCAGATGGCGCTGCAGCCGCTGGGTCGGGAAGCGGGCAGCAGCCAGCGAGCCAAACCCCGCGGAAATCAGCAGAGAAAAAAGCACCACCGCCAGTGCATGAATCGGGTGGCCGAGAAAGACGGTAAATCGTCGCAGCAGGCCGATCTCAATCAGCATGAATCCCAACCCCAGGCAGGCAAAATAGAGCAGCCGCCTCAGGGTGCCGGCCTTTGACAGCTCGCTGCGGCGCCAGACCAGAAGAGGCGCGATCAGCACCACGCCGACCGCGACCGTCACGACGATCAGCAGATTGCGCAGTGTCAATATGGCCCGATCCTCAAAGGGGCTGTCGGGCGCGAAAGAAAACAGATCCAGGAAATCAGCGGGCTTGAGCATGTAATAGAAGAAGGGCCGATCATCGTCCACCGGGCGGATGTCGAAAGGAAATTCAGCGTGGAAGGCATCACTGCCGCCGCTGGCGATGAGGGCGTGAAAAACGCTGTCGCCGTCGCGGCGATCCGGCATATAGACGATGTCGAACTCCAACTGCCGCGACAACTGGCGCAGACGCGCGAGTTCCTGCTCCGTGAAGGGGGTGCGCTTTAGCATGAAGTTGGCCAAGCCCCGCTCCTTGATGACCACCATGTGCGCAGCGGGATCGGCCACGGCTTGCCGCGAGAGAAGCTCCAGCCCGAGGGAGGCCAGCCGCAGGGTTTCACGCTCGAAGATGAAGCGCGAGATGGTCAGAATCCCTTCATCCGTCAGGCGCTGCCAGTAATCACGGAACGCCTCCACGGTATAAAGGTTGTTCTCCGAAAGGGTGAACGCCCCGGCCGCCGGGGCCATGCGCCCGAAAACGGCGCTGGCCTGAATCACATCGTAGCGATGGCTGGTGCGGCGGATAAAGCTGCGCCCCTCGTCGACCACCATCTGCACCCGGGGGTCGCGATAGAGCGCGCCGGTAAACGAGCCGAAACGCTCATTGACGGCTTCGACAATCAGCGGATTGACCTCCACCGCCGTGACCCGGTTGGCATCCCGCGCCAGGGCCACCAGCACGTCCTTGCCGCCGCCGGGACCGATCACCAGAGCCTCGGCCTCAGGCCGCAGCGCATAGGCCAGACCAATGACATTGGAGCGGAAAAACTCCCGGAACCGCCCATCGTCGCGGCGAAACATGCTGGTGTAGCCGGTGTCGTCAACCACCATGCCGAGCTGCTCCGGGATCGGCCCCCGGTAGGTGCGCGACAGTCCCCAGGCGCGCTCCATCTCCTGACCCTGCGAAGGATAGACCGCCACGCGGGAGAAGGAATTCCAGGCGTGCCACTGCATGTTGGGCTCATAGCGGCCGCGGGCGAACCGGATGCCGGCAAAATCGAACACGTAATTGCCCACTCCCAGCAGCGCCGGCACCAGCAGCAGAAACGCAACGCCCCACCGCACAGCTCGCGCCTCGCCATGGGGCAGCCACAGCAGCGCCGCCACCGCCCCCACGATTGCCAGAACGGGCAACGCCGTGATCGCCCCAACGGCCTTGAGCAGGATAATGATGACCAGGCAGCCGGCGCCGGCTCCCAGCAGATCCCAGCAGTAAAGGCGATTGATCCCTTTGAGATGGCGTGACAGCAGCAGGGTCACCGACAGGCCGGCAAAGTAGAAAGGCAGCGCTGTCAGCAGGTAGAGCCCCGCAAGAGCCAGCAGCATCGTGCCGTCAATACCAGCCGTGTGTCCCTGTTGAAAGGGCTGATAATAGGGTTGATGGAAAAAGGAGAGAACGGTGTAGCCGAAACGCGGCCAAAGGCGAAAGGCAACGAAGATCCCGAAAAAAAGCGTTATCGCCAGCGAGAACAATGCAGCGCAGCGGGCGGCCAGCGACGCCGTGCGGCCGGGAGGAAACCACCCCGGCGCAAGGGCCACGGTCAAGGCCGCCGCCCCAAGCCCGAACAGGGCAAGGGAGATGGCCATGGACGCAAAATGGTACCACATCAGCACGCTGAAGATGCGCGTCAGCAGCAGCTCGTACATCAGCACGGCCATGCACAGCAGAAACATCCCCCAGCAGGTGCGGCGATCGAGGTTTGCAGAACTATCCATGGAATCCAGGCAGTGCCAGAAATGTGCCGGTAACAAAGAAGCCGCTCCAAAAGGGCGGCTTCCTTAAAATGTAACTGTTCAGCATGGGAGTGACGACCCCGCGAGGTGAATAGATACCCAAAAATTTTGTATTAATAGAGATGCTTTGTATTAATAGATATGCAACGGGCCTGTCCGGCAAATTAAGCACAGGCATTTTACAGCAGTCCCTTAGTGATCTTCGTGCCTTAGTGGCTGCCTTATCTCCGAGGCTCGTCAATCTCCAGGCGCTGGCCGGAAGCAACCCCCTCCTGGCGGACTTCAATGCCGCTGGGAAAAACGACGACCAGGTCGACCACAGGCCTGTCCGCCAGGCCGAAATGGACAGTCGCCGGCTGCTGCGCGCAGAAACCGGTGGCGGAGCGCAGTTCGCGCACGGCGATCAAGTCACCGGTTTCCGGATCCAGAATTTTGACACGGGCGCCGATGGCCTGCCGGTTGGATACGGTTCCTTTCAATGCGACCTGTAGCCAGCGGCTGTCATTGCGGTGGTTTTCGTAAAGCTTGTTGGGCGCGCCCCAGTTGATCACATAGAGGTCGAGGTCACCGTCGTTGTCGATATCGGCAAAGGCCGTCCCTTTGGTACGCACCATTTCGCACTTGAGCTCCGGCTGATCACCGGCCACGTCATCAAAAAGTCCCCGGCCGTCATTGAGATAAAGCTGGTTGGCCAGTTTGCAGTCCCCTTCGTAGAGGTCGAGATCTCCATCATGGTCGATGTCGCCGAAAGTCGGCCCCTTTCCCCAGCCGTCGTGACCGCCCCGGATATGGGCAGAAGCCTTGGTAAAGGTACCATTGCCGCTGTTTAGATACAGCTGATTGCCCCCGACATAGTTAGACACAAACAGGTCGAAGTCGCCATCGTTGTCCACATCGGCAAAGGCCGCGCCCAGCCCCCAGTTGGGGTCATCGACTCCGGCGGCACGGGCATTTTCTGTGAAGGTGCCGTCGCCGTTGTTCATGTAGAGCCGATTGCGCTCGCCGGCCGGATAACGGCCGTTGACCACATAAAGATCGGAATACCCATCATTGTTCACGTCACTCCAGATCCCCATCCAGCTCCAGGACGGGTCACCCACGCCGGCCTGCTCGGTCACATCGGAGAACGTGCCGTCGCCGTTATTACGGTACAGCACGTTCTTTGCGCCGACACCGTAATTGGCGCAGTAAATGTCGAGGTAGCCGTCGTTATCAAAGTCGACCATGGAAGCTCCGTAGGTAAAAGCCTTGAGCCCCACCCCGGCCTGCTCGGTGATGTCGGTGAAAGTACCGTCACAGTTCCCTTTGAAAAGACGGTTGGCTTCGATTTCATAGGTGCCGCCGGTCGCCAGATACAGATCAACGCAGCCGTCATTGTCGATGTCCCCGAAAACGCTGCCCATGGTCAGGCCGGGATGGTCCACCCCTGCGCCGGCCAGCGCCGTAGCGTCCATCATCACCCCGTTGCCCTGATTGAGATACAATCGGTTGGCGCCCCCTTTGTTGGAGACATAAAGATCAACCAGACCGTCATTGTCGACATCGGCAAAAGCCACCCCTTTGCCCAGGCCGTCGTCGGCCACCCCGGCGGCTTCGGATATATCGCTGAAATCCACGGCAGCAGGCGCAATCGTTCCCGCAAGCAGTACCATTGAAAAAACCAAAAAGCCGACACATCCTTTGAGCATGGCCATATCTCCTTTTAACCGATCAAGCTCGCTAAATCACCGGATGAAAGATTGGTCAGATCAATCTTCCGCCGAGTATCTTCTCAGAAAAGCACCGTCGAAGCGAGCATTTACCATTTATCCTCTCCCGTTGGAATCCTTCACGGTAAAGAGTGAATAAAAAACCATGAATCTTCTGCAAGAAAATGCAAAATACAAGCCGCTTTTCACTTCTGATTTTCAGTTATCCGAGACAAAATTCCGACATCAAATCTGCCTTGCACACAGTTTTTTATCGATACCCTCTACAACGCACCCTGACCTATATATTTTTTCGGCTGGTATGCTCTTTGCTGTTTGATTAATGTTATCATATTGATCTGTGTTGCCAATAAAATAGACATTCGACAGTTGAAGGACCAACCAAAATGAGGGTCTCTCTCCGTACTCTGTCTTTTTCTCAGCGACTCTGCGTTAAAAAAGCGCTTTCACTAAAGGACAAAATGAACCTTCACCGTGTCATCCTGACCTTTTTTTCTGCCTTAACCCTTATCTCCTCATGTCGCGAGATACCCGCCGACCGGCTCTATGCCCTGAAGCTCGAAAAACCACCGAGCGAGACGGACTGGCAGAGAACGCTTCCCCGCACGGTCACGGTGCGCGGAGGGAGACCGCACAAGGAGAATCCTCTGCCTGATATCAACGAGGACACCGTTCATACGTCCACCCCCTCCTGTCATCACGGCGGGCAGCTGCCTGACCCGATCCGGGTGGAAATGAAAGCCTTCTATACGGAAACGGACCTTTATCTGCGTCTCGTCTGGCGCGACCCCACTGCAGACACCGCTCTCAACCCCTGGATCTTCGACGGCGAGAAGTGGAACAACGAACCACGTTTGCAGGATGGTCTCGGCCTGATCTGGGCCGATCCGGCACAATTTTCTGACTTTACCTGTGCGCGCTCCTGTCATATCGATGACTTCGGAGTATCAGGCAGCGGCTTTCATGCCGGTCACCGCATGAAGCTTGCAAGTCCCGACAAAGTGCTTGACCTGTGGTCCTGGCAGGCCGATCTTACGGCGCGTCTGGGGTTCGCCGATGACCGCCGCATCGACGAAGAAGGGATGCACGGCGACCTACCCGGAGAAATCTTCAGCAGAAATTCGCGCATGGCCAGCCTTCAGAACTCAACGGACGCTCCTTTCGGCGAGCAGGACCGCCCCCTCGTCGATGCCGACGGTCGACCGCCCGGCGGCAGATTTTACGCGCCGGGCACTCTGGCGCCGGGGTACCTGGTTTCACCTCCTCACGGCAGCCGCGCCGATGTCAGCGCGCACAGTCGGCACGAGAACGGGCGCTGGGTTCTGACCCTGAGACGAAATCGGATCAGCGTCGATCCTCTTGATCGATCTTTTCTGCCCGGGGAGGGAAACGCGACCCATTTCGGTCTTGCGGTCATGGATCACACCTTGAGCGAGCATTATGCTTCGACTCTGCGGGAAACTTTGGTGCTGCTGGAGTGATATTTTAACGCAGAGACGGAGAGAGAAAATCGAAGACGGAGAGAAATATGATAGGGAAAAGATATCTGCGGATTTTTATTGGAGCGTTTCTGCTCTGTTTTATAGTGTCGTGTAATCAGGCGCCGTCCGATTCCGAAACGGCGGGCGAATGGCTTGCTGTCGTCGAGGGGCGGGTTACGGCGCCGCTGGCCGACGCCTATCTCTACGTCTACCAGGAGGGGATGGATCTGTATGGCCCCGCATTTGCGGTTTCCGCCGCCAGCGACAGCGACGGACGTTTCAGTTTAAGCCTGCCCGAGGGCGACTATATTGGAGTGGTGCGCAAACGCGCCAACGGCGAATCTTCCGGGCCGGTGGTGACCGGCGACCATCGCAGCGAGTTCCTGACTCTCACAGTCCGCGGGGGGGTGACGCAGGTCGCGGTGGAAGCGCCGCTTAAAGTCGGCGACGATAAACAGTTGGCCGCAGAACAGGATTTAACGCAGACGATCCTCAGCGGACGCATTTTGGATAGTGAGGGACGACCGGTGGAAGGCACACGGGTGCACGTCTACGACCATGTGCAAATGTCGGAGCGGCCCAAGTTCGTCTCGGAAAAAACCGGCCCCGACGGCCGCTATCTGATTCATCTGCCGGAGGGGGGCACCTACTACCTCGCCGCGCGGGATAAATTCGGCGGGCCTCCCAAGATCGGCGACCTCTACGGCCGCTACGACCAGGGTACCATTGAACCCTCCGCGGTGGTGCTGCGCGAAGGCGAGCAGCGCCAAAACGTCGACATTTACGTCACACGGGTCTGGTAATGAAACGAGCTCTGCTTTTTTTATTTTTCTTCATTCTGATGGGGTTGGTGACGGGATGCGAAAGCGACCGCACCCCCCTCGACTTCAGCGACCTGGAACGTCAGGCCCGTCAGGGCGATGCAGCTGCGCTGCGTAAAACAGCGCAGCTGCTGGGGCATCCGGTTCTCAGCGAACGCGCCTATGACCTGTTGATGGAACAGGGCGAAACATCCGTGCCCTTTCTCATGGAGTTGATCAAAGACCCTGACGCCGCCCGGCGCGAGGCGGCCATTGCCGCGCTCGGCAACCTCGGCGCGCAACAGGCGGCCGACAGAATTGCGCAAATCCTGGCCGATACCGCCCTGGAGCGCCGCTACGTCGCGGCCTGGGCGCTGGGCAAGATCAATGATCCGTCATTTACCGGGAACCTGATCGCTGCGCTTGACGACGCCAATTTCGAGGTGCGCCGCCAGGCGGTGCGCGCCCTGGTGCGCATTCATCGACCGGCGGTCCCCGCCCTGATCGAGGCGCTGCCCCATGCCTCACCGCAGATGGCCCGCGGCATCATCCACGCCCTGGGCGACATCGGCGATCGCCGCGCCCTCCAGGCGCTGCTCGAACAACCCCATGCGAACCACCGGGCTGAAACCATGCTGGCCCTCGGCAAGCTGCGCGATCCGCAGGCCACGGACGCGCTTATTGCCGGACTGACAGACGGGGACTGGGAGGTCCGCATGAACGCCGCCATGGCCCTGGGCCCCCTCGGCGCCCAAAAAGCTGAACAGCCTCTGCGGCAAACCCTGGAAGATGAAGTGACCGTGGTCCGCGAGTGGTCGGCCCGCTCACTGGAAATGATCACCGGTCAGCGCACCCTCTACCGCAACGCCAAAGGGGAGATGGTGCCGCCGGATAATGTGTATCACTGAGAGATGACAGACATAAAAGCTTTTCAACACGAAGACACGAAGGAGTCACTAAGAACACCAAGAAAAAAATAAGAAAAGAATCAAAACACTTTTGACAGGATCAACAGGAATGACAGGATTAATACACATGCTCAGAAATTTTTAAATTCCTGTAGATCCTGTTAATCCTGTCGCTCTTAAAGCTTTTCTTCGTGCCTTCGTGTTAAAAATGCCTCTTAACGAGACGTAAATATCATGCTGAAAAACATCTTCAACACACCTCTCCTCGGCCCGGTCATGCGGTCGCCATGGACCTGGCGCATCGCACGTTTGCTGTGCCTGGCTGTGGTGCTGATTATGATCGCCGCCGGCTGGCACCATCACGCCATCCCCGGCGTCAAGGTGCCTGACCCTCTGATGTACACCAGCCTCACCACCCATCTGTTCTGGGTGTGGTGGATCATGGGAATCGTATTTATCGCTCTGTTGTTCGGTCGCGGCTGGTGCACAGTTTGTCCGCTGGGGTGGATCAACGGGCTGGCCAACCGCTTCGGATTCAACCGCCCGTTGCCCCGGTGGCTGCAGAACTTTATCCCCGTGACCCTGGCGCTGCTGGCGCTGCAGCTGGCAGTCTATTTTCTGGAGCTGCACCGCCACCCCGACCTCACGGCGCGCCTGCTGGCGCTGCTTCTGCTGCTGGCCGCGCTCGCCGGACTTGTTTTTCGCGGCCACGCCTTCTGCCGCCTGCTGTGCCCCGCGGGCGCCGTTTTCGGCCTCTATGCGCGCCTTGCCCCTTGGAGCCTGCGGGTTCGCAACGCTGAGACCTGTGAAGCCTGCAGCGAAAAAAACTGCATTTCCGGCAAGCCCTTGTGGCGCAAGCTGGCGTTGGGTCCGGCGGTGCTGTTCTGGCACGGGCAACGCAAAACCTGCCCCGTCGACCTGGTGCCAGAGCAGATGAACGACGCGGCGGCCTGCACCCTGTGCCTGCACTGCGCCCACAACTGCGACAACGACAACATCGCCATGGGGCGCAGGCCCTGGCTCGGCGATCTTGGCCGCGCGCCGCTGGCGCCCTCCGAGACCCTGTTCTTTCTCGTCCTGCTGGGGCTTCTCACCGTCAATTTCACCAAGGTCTATCCCGACCTGCGCCAATGGGTGTGGGCCGCGCCCGAGCAGGCCGCGCTGCTGCTGGGGTGGACAGGCACGGGTTATTACCTGCTTGCGGCGCTGTGGGCCGCCGTGATCTTTCCCCTGCTGCTGCTCCTTCCTGCCTGGGGAATCTGGCGCTTGAGCGACCTGCGGATAACGACGCTGACAGACGAGAACTCGCCTCCGCACCCTGCCCCCACCTCAGCGCCCATAGCGGAAATCGGCTTCTGGGCTCGCATGGGGCATCTGGCGTTGCCGCTGATTCCGCTACTGCTCACCATTCACCTGATTCTGGCGGTGGTCAAAATCAACGCCAAGGCGGGGTTTCTGCCCTATGCGCTGCGCGACCCCGGCGGGGTGAAGAGCTACCTGGCCATGAACGTCATGCATACAGTGCCCTCTCCGGGGCTGCTGCTGCAACTCGACACCCTCAAATGGGTCATCATGACGCTGCTGCTCGGCGGCGCGGCCCTGTGCCTCCCGGCGGTGCGCCGCTGCATGCGCGCCCTGCCCTCAGGCACCTCGACACCGGGTTTTGTCACCGCCATGGCGGTCACCGTCGGCATGCTCAGCGCTCTCTACGGCTCAACGGTAATCCGCTGGCTTTTCGTGAGGTAGGCTATGTTCCGCTCTATCGCAATTGTGATTTTTCTGCTCGCTCTCTGCGCCTGCCAGGATTCGGCCCAAGGCCCTGCGCCAGTTCCCGTAGCCGTTCCTGCGGACGCTGAGAAACGGCAAGCACAGATCGTTCAGGATTCCTCCGTTCACCGGGTGGAGCATCCGGCCGAGGCTCTGCCTATCTGGCGCACCCATGTCGCGCAACGCCCGACGCTGGTCCTGTTTTCCCAGGATCCTTTTCTACTGCCGATCCCTGAAGAGCTGGAACGGGAAGCTCTGGAGCTGATTCGCAGCGGCCCCCCTGAGAACATAGCGGATCATGCCGCTCCCGGCCGTCCCGATCCGCTGTTCTTTCCCTCCATGAGCGTCAGGCTTGCACTGCAGGCGGGATTTTTCCGGGAACTGATCTGGGTCATTCCCTCCGCCCATGACCCCGATCAGCTTGATCTGGCCACCCTGCGACAACAGCTGACCGAGGCCGGGATCCTGAGTGAAAGCGAAGGACACTCCCTGCACGCTGCTTCCGAGGGCTTTGCCGGCACTGCCGGCGGAGTGCCTTTTCGCATCGTCCACCCTGAGCAACTGCCTGGGCTTGAGGGGCTGGTCATCACCCATTTCGATCTGAGTTTTTTTGGCGAGCTCTACCGCAACGAAGTCAAAACGCCCATTCACGACCTGGGTCGGGAAATGCTGGTCCAGGTGCGAGACAAATCGTGGGAGACTCTCGCCACGACCCTCACCGCCGGCAACCGCAGCGGGCGCGTGCCCCTCGACCTTCGGTTCCTCGTCGAACGCCTGAGGTTCTGGCTGGACAACCCTGCGCAACTTGATGCTCCCCTTCCCGCCCCCTGGCGCGAACAGGCCCAGGCCCTCTATCTGGCCACATTCCTCGAAACCGAACGCGTCGCCGAAAAATTAACGAAACTGTGCGAGGAACATCCGAACGAGGCCGCCTTTCATTTTGCCCGCTACCGGGCTCTTCGAGCGGTGAAACAGGGGAACCAGGCCCTTGCAGCCCTCGAACGGTCCGTCTCCCTTGATTCGGTCTATGCCCTCGAATATCTGCCGCTGGCTACAACCGCGCGCGATGCGGGGCGTCTCGAAAAAGCCCTGCAGATGCAGGAACTGGCGGAGAAGGCCCTGCCGAACGACCCATTGATCAGAATGCGGCGCATCGGCCTGCTGTTTGAACTTGAACAGATCGCTCCTCTTCGGGATCTTGCCCAAGACTTGGCACGTCTGCCCTGGTCCGACATCTACTATCCCGAGACTGAAGAGCAGCTTTCCAGAATATCGACACTCACTGAAAATGATTTGAAATCATTTGTCTTTCAGGAATAGGCAATGCTAGAATCACGCGATTCGCACATATTCTCCTAAAGCGCACAAGGTGCGAACAACGGCCCATCAACTCTCATCGGAGGCATCCGATGCCGGAACTCTCTTCTTCCCGCAAAAAGCTGATCTATATCCTCTTCGCCCTGTCAGGCTTCTGCGCACTGGTGTACGAGGTGCTGTGGAGCAAGTACCTCTCCCTGACTTTCGGTAACACCATGTGGGCTGTCAGCATCGTCACTGCGACCTTCATGGCGGGGCTGGCATTGGGTTCGTTTCTGCTGGGTCGCTACACGGTTCACCCCAGAGTCAATCTGCTGCGCACCTATGCCGTCCTTGAAGTCGGTATCGCTGTCACCGCCCTGCTTTTTCCCCCGACTCTGCGGCTGGTGGAGACAATCTATATTTTCTGGGCTCAGGTACTGCCGGGTCTTCCCCTGCTCACTCAAAGCCTGCACCTGTTCTTCTGCGCCATTTTGCTGCTGCCGCCCGCTATTCTGATGGGCGGCACCTTTCCGGTCATGTGCCGCCTGTTTGCACGCCGCAAATGTGGCGGACAGATCGGACGCCTCTACGCCATGAACACCCTGGGTGCGACACTTGGCACCCTTGCCGCCGGCTTCTGGCTGATCCCTGCATTGGGCTTGTCATGGACCGGCTACCTGGCCGTTGCTCTCAACCTGGCGATCGCCGAGGCCGCCTATCTGCTTGCGCGAAAACAGCCTGATCCAACGCCGGTGCTCCCCACAACCAGCCTGCCTTCCTGGCAGCCCCGTGCAGCTCATCACCGCCCGATTCTAGTCGGCATTGCACTGATCGGTCTTTTCTCTCTGGCCTACGAGGTGCTCTGGACTCGAGTTCTGCTGCTTTTCCTGGGCAACACGGTCTATGCCTTTTCCATGATGCTCTCGGCGTTTCTGGTGGGGATTTCACTGGGAGGTGCACTGTACGCGCGACTGGCCAGACCGGACATGAATGAAAAACGGTTGTTCTGCCTGCTGACATTATGCATGGGCCTGACTGTGACCGTCATGGCGCCATTCTACGATCAGCTGGCGCTGGCTTTTCAATGGGCCCATGACGTTTCTGCAGAACGCTGGTGGCTGCTGTCTTTTCTATCCTTTTTGATCACCTTCGGCATTGTCGGACCGCCGACCATCCTTTCCGGCGCGCTGCTGCCCGCAGCGGTGGCGATTCTTGATCCCGGCAAGCGGCAGACCGGCGCGGGCGTGGGGCTGGTGGTTCTGCACAATACTCTCGGCGCGGTGCTCGGCAGCCTTGCCGCCGGTTTTTTTCTGGTCCCGGCGCTGGGACTGCTGGAAAGCATCCAGGCTCTCGCTCTGCTCAATACCGCTTTCGGCCTCTATCTGATTTTTCGCTTCCGTCCCTTTCCCGCCCTTGTGCGTTGGGGAACGGCAGCGACAGCGGTGCTCGCAGGAATACTGCTGCAGACGTTGACCTGGGACACCAAGCTGATGAACAGTGGCGTTTACTGCTACGCCCCGAAATACCTCGCCATGGGGGGCATAAAGGAAGTTCTCAAGGATGAACGGATTCTCGAAGTGATCGAAGGGCGGGGGACGACCGTAGCGGTTCACGAAAGCCTTGATGGCAACCATCGCTTTTTCACAGTCAACGGCAAGACCGATGGCGGCACGGGACGCGACATGAGCACCCAGGTCCTGGTTGGGCACCTCCCGCTTCTGGCTCATCCGCAGCCGCACGAAGTGCTGGTGATCGGGCTCGGCACCGGCGTGACCCTGCGCGGGCTGGCGCAGCACCCCACCCGGAACATCGACTGCGTCGAAATTTCACCGGAAGTGGTCCAAGTGGAACCTTACTTCAGGGAAGCCAACGGCCATGCTCTGAACAATCCGAAAATCGATCTCATTGTGCAGGATGGCCGCCATCTGCTGCTGACCCAGAAAAAAATCTACGATATCATCATCTCAGAACCTTCCAACCCCTGGCAGGTGGGCAATGCCAGCCTCTTTACCCATGACTTCTACCGCCTCGCCGCCTCACGCCTGGCGCCGGAGGGTATTTTCTGCCAATGGATCGGGCTCTACGACATCACTCCCGACAATCTCAGGCTCGCCTTCAGGACTTTCGTCGACATTTTCCCGCACGTGCAGGTCTTTCAAACCGGCGCCGACATCATTCTATTGGGGGCGCAAGGCGATTTTTCCTTCGACTATCAACTTCTTGCCGACCGTCTGACTCTTCCGGAGATAGGGAAGGTCATGGCAGAAATCGACATCCGCGCCCCGGGCGATCTGATCGCGCGCCACTACCTGTTCGGTTCCGACGCCGCGCACCGCCTTGCAGCGGCTGCCGACCGCATGAATACCGACGACCGCCCGATCCTGGAATTTTCAGCCCGCTTCAACCTGGGAGAGCAGGTTCTTGGTCTGCACCAGCGCAACAATATGAATGCCCTGCTTGCGGCGCGACAGAAGGCCTGGCTCCCCCTGTCGAACCTGGGAGACACGGCAGCGGAAGCGGCAGAGGCGATGCGCGAATTGGGCAAAAGTTTCGCCCGGGCCGGCATGGAAAACGAAGCCGCCCATTTCATGCGCAGGGCGGCCGAGATCGAGGGAAGCTGATCAGTCTCCACCCCGCATCGCCGGATAAAAACCGATCAGCAAATGACTGAAAAAGAATCCAGTTGGAAAGCAGATGTCACCTCGCATCCTCTAGGGATGCACCACCTCATTCAGATTGTCCTTCATCCAGGGCGTCACCTTGTTCCATCCTCCCTTGAGCTGTTGCGTGGAGCGGCTGTCGTCGTAGCGGTGGCAGTTCTGCGCCGAAGCATAGTAGGCCGCCCGCTTATTACGATCCACGTTGTCCAGGCTGGAATCCGTGTACTTCGTCTGAGAGCTGGACTGGGCGTCATCCCAGGTGTTGTGGCGGATGTCGAGGCAGTTGGTGATCATCAGCTTCGGCAGCCGCGAGGCGTGCGGGTTATGGCACTTGGAGCAGGAGAACTGATGGTACATGACATCGATACTTGTGCTATCGACCGAGGCTCCCCAGTCATAGTCATTGAATCCATAGGCATAATATTCCGTCATGCTGGGGCTGTATCCACCTGATTCCGAATAGGTGCCACGATAGCCTCCTCCCGCTAATGAGTCGGCGCCCTGGCTGACGAACCCCATATCAGGAACAATACTGGTGTAGCTGCTGTCGGGACGCCCCTTTCCGCCAAAGGTATTGACATTCGGCGCAGGCCGCCCGTGACTATAATCGAAGATGTTGGCGGCGTTGACAAAGTCTGCTCCAATAGCGGAGTTGCTGTGGCCATTGGTGCCCAGCCACAGATTCTCTCCGCTCGCCTGATCCATGTTGTCGACATTGGAGCCATGGCACAGAACGCAAAGGCCGGCTGAATTTTCAAGGGTCCACCCGGTCGTCGGGAACTGAGCCGAGGTCTGTGTTGTGGCGCCGGTCCCCGGCACGACATTGTTCTGGTCGATATAATAGCCGCCCAACTCCCCGTATGCCGATCCGCCGCGCGGAACACGCCCGTATTTATTGCTTGCAGCACCGGAAGGGCTGAAAGAAGGAAGCGAATAGGTCTTGTTCCAGGGCGCACCATCTTCTTCATAGGGATTGCCCATCCACGTGCCGCGCAGATAGGGGGCGCCGCTCATCTCGTCGCCGGGCGCCAGGTTGCTGTCATGCACATCATGGCAGTTGGAGCAGCGGATCTTCGCTACCGGGTCGACCGTCTCGTCATAGCGCCCGCCATCGGCATTCCAGCTCACTGCGGAAGTTCCGTCGGGGTTGGTGGTATGAATCGACTGGATCTGCCCCCGCTTGTAATAAAAGGGGTCTCCCGACGATTGTCCATAGGCGCTCGACCATACCGCACCGACCCAGGAACTCTGGTTGAGGGTGCCGTAATCATAGGGGCTGTTGCCGGTAGCGGCGGAGGTATTGGTGCCCCACTCGGAAATCACCGGACTTTGCGCTTCATGACAGCCCCAGCAGATCTCGGCCAGAGTGTCGATGGGGTCGCCGCTCGCCAGCTGAGTGCGACCGCCGATTTCCCAGCGCAGATGGATACCGCCGGAGCGGTAACTGATCCCGACTGCGGGATTGTTGTTGATCAGCAGCGCGTCGGGGTCCCCGGAGCTGACACCGTCAGGCGACTGGGGATGCCCGGCCACGTGACAGTAGGTGCATTCGCGCACCACTCCGCCGTCACTGACGTGGGGGATTTCGCTGCTGTTGCCGGCGACATCATAATTTTTCCCGTAGAAACCGTGACACTCGTTGCACTTGGCGGTGGTATTGGTGGTCCAGGTCGCACCCGTATCGTGACAGCCGTAAGGATTGAGGCTGGCACAGGTGCCCGGCGTGCCCGGCCCCGAGGCATTGGGGGTAAACTGCGCAGGGGCCTCATCATCGTAGTCCGCTGCGATGTCGAAAGCCACATCCGGCTTGCCGTCCGCGTGCAACCCGGAGGTCATGGTGTCCTTGTGACAAAGGCGACAGGAATCCCCCTTTGCGAAGCGGAAGGACGAATTGAGATGCACCAGGTGCGCACCGACATAACGGCCGGCGTCATAGCCGTGATTATCCACCGGCGGGGAAGCCTGAATTTCCGGAACCGGCGCGTCGTTGATATTGTCATCCCAGATGCGACCGTAAGGATCCACATCGCGTGCTGCGCTGTGATCCCCATGACAATCGGCGCACTTCGGCTCTTCTCTAACGCCGTCGCGACCGCTATCCCAACGCGGAGTGAAGGGTCCATGACACCCGGATGCCTGGTTGCCGAGAGCGGTGAAATTCATGCAGGTGCCGCTGTCGCCATGCACGCCTGTGACCTCGTCATAAGTGCCGGTGGCATTGAACCCGCCCGCACCGTCCGTATCCTCATAGATCACCACGCCGTTCTGGGTGTACGTGACGGTTTCGCCCGAGATATTGGCCGTCACCGTCGGGTTGCGCGAGCCGTCGCCGCCGACATTGTACCCCCAGCCGAGCTTGAGTTGCCCGTCCTGGTGACGCACAGTGAAGTCGAGAACCTCCTCTCCATGGCATTTGGCGCAATCCGCCAGTGTATAACCGTGGGCGGCATGCACACCGGCCATGGCCGGTTCGTCCGGCGGGGTCGAATGGCAGATACCGCAGTATTTCGGTCCGCTCTGGGTGGTGATGATGTTGGAGAGCGGCGACCAGTTGCCCGCTTCGTCACCCACCTTCATGGCCACGTAGTATTCCTGGTCGGGCTCCAGCCCCAGCAGTTCATAAGTTTCCGCCGTGCCGCTGAAACCGGGAGCCGGTGGGTCTTCAGCCGCAGTCGCCGTATTGAAGTCGTAGGCGCCCTGCGCCGTCTTCTGGTAACGAATGTCATACTGCGAGGCGCGGGTGCCGTGATTGTAGCCGTCGTTGCCCACCGCCTCCCAGGCCAGCACAACGGAACCCTGCTTCGGTCGCGTCTCGGGGACCTGCAGAGACACTGCGGCCGGGGCTTCCGTATCGAGGCTGTTGTCAAGGGCATAGGATGCGCTGTCGGCGGTTGCAAAACTGGCATAATTATCCGGGTAAGCCATGCCGGTTTCGTGCAGATAACCGTCGTTGACCGCCACGCGGACCACGCAGTTGAAGCTGCCGCCGGTCAGACCGTCTCCCACCGTATCCCAGGTCACTGAGGTGTCTGTCGTTTGCGCGGCGACCACATACGGGAAGGTCACGCCGGCATCGGCGGAGCCGAAGACATCGTAAGTTACGGTCTGTCCCGTGTCGTTGGGGCTGGATGCGCTCCAACTGAGATCCAGATACCCCCCATTGGCCTGTTCGGTAATCGACAGACCGGCAACGGCATCAGGCGCATGATTGTAAACCTGCTCTCGCACCAGAAGCTGCCCTTTGTTGGTAGAATCGCCAAACCGGATATCCATATCCTGGGTGTTGCTTGAATCGGAAGTCACGCGCACGGCCAGTCGATGTCCGGCAGGAACGGTTCCGTCAAAATGCGACATAGGCATCCGCACCACGCGACGGGCCTTTTTCCCCATGCTGACCGATTCCGCAGAAATTGAACCAAGGGTATCGACCCATGCACCGCCGCCATCGGCATAGCCTAATTCGTAATCGAGCATCTGTGGGTCACGATTCCAGTTTTCGACACGGATGTCAAAACTGATGCCGGTCACCTTGGTATCGACGCTGTAGGCGCTGCCGGCAATCCAGGCAATGGAATTGCCGGGCCACAGTTCAACAGTTGAAGATGAAACACCGGCCCAGTCCGGATCGGCAGGATCGAGTTGAGGATCCAGCCCCCCGGCGGCACTAGTCGTGCCGCCGTCTGCCAGGTAAACAAGCAGTTCGGTCGGCAACGGCTGCTGCGCTTCCGCCATGCCGTAGAGAGTCACAAGATTTTCTTCCCGATTGGAGGGGGAAGCCCCATCCTCGGCCCGCACCAGGAAATTGTAGAGGATGCCGATCTGCAGATCCTGAACCCGATAGCGCAATGCGGTGGTTGTGGCCGTGTAAATGGTGTAGTCGCTGCCGCCTTCCGTCGGTGCGCCTCCGCCGCCATCCTCGGTATAGGAGGTTTCTACCTCGGGCAGAGAGCCGCCGCGCGAAAGATGCGTCTTGAGATTATAGGTGCTCCACCAGATGCGATAATCGAGAGGCAGCGTATGGTCCTTGGCCGCCGCCCAGCTCAGGTCAAGAGCGGAAGAGGTCTTTGTGCCGTCATTGCTGTATTCCAGGGTCGTTTCAACGCGATCGATACCCCAGAAGATCGGCACAACGTCGTCTTCGTGGGCCGTCGCTGCAGATACCGTCGCCGCAATATCCCCTGCATTCCCCGCTTCATCGTAGGCCCGCACTGCAAAATAATAGTTCTGGCCTGGCGTCAAGCCGTCGACCACCATGCGTTGGGCACGCCCCTGGCGTTGAGGAATGGGGGGCTTCCCGGCCGGGTTGGCGGAAGTGAAGTTGGCGTCATCGATCGGTGCAGTGCTCCAGCGCACATCGTAGCGATACACCGTCCCGTCGAGCTGTCCGTCATCCCCGGGAGCCGTCCAGGTCAGCAGCACCGTGCCGGGTTCATCCGTCTCACCCGCCACATGGGTTCCACTGGCATCATGGGTGGCCGCGCTCAGGCCGGCAGGTGCCCCCGGAACAACCTCGTCCCCGTACCATTGCGGGGTATAGGGGGCGTTGCCATGGCAGTCGAGATTGCTGCAGGTGCTGTAATTGACGCTCTGGTTGGTGCGATCGGCATAATTATAGGGTGTATAGCTGCCATCGGTGTCCAACGGAAACAGGCTGCCCGGGTTGGCCGGATCATCCAGCAGGTAGAGGTAGTAATCTCCAGCATCATCGTTGCCGGCCTGGCCGTCGCGATAGGTGTCGGCCGGCGCTGCGGCCTGGTCGCCGCTGTGCGCCCCCTGCGGATGGCAGAAAACGCAGGACTGGTTCTTGTCGGCGGTGGTGGCGCTGCCGGGACCGCCGCCATTGATGATATCGCCGATGGTAATAACATGCTGTGCATGGGCACCGGCGCGGTTGGGCCAGTCGACCGGATCCTTGCTGTCGACATCGGGCCAGAAATTCTCAAAGTTTTCCGCGGCAAGTCCGCCGCCATGGCATCCCATGCAATCCGCTTCAAATGCTGTTTCGCCGCTGTCGTGAACATGGCATCCGGTACAGACCGATCCCGGATTGTGACCGGCATCGTCTTCGGCCGCGCGGTTGAAATAAGCCACCTCGACGCTGTCATGGCACACCTGGCATACACCGTAATTGCCCCCGCTCAGTTCAGCAGCGGAGGTAAAGTAGCTGCTGCGGGCGCTGCGATCGGTAAAGCCGGTGACGTTAAGTCCACCGATCTCTCCGCGGATCATGGCATCCTGGCCGCCCTGGCCGTGAGGGTCGTGACAGGTGGCGCAGTGAAGGGCGTCGGTGCTGCTGCCACCAGCGGTCCGGGTGTTGCCGTAATGAACCACCATCCCGCCCAGGTTGATGTGACAATCCTGGCAATAGGCGTTTTTCTGCCCTGCCACAGAAAAGTCGTATCCTCCCGTACTGACTGAGAGCCGGTCGGCATCATCAAGCACGCCACTGATATGGGCGGAAGTACTGTCATGACAGTTGACACACTGTTGTGCCGGCGGGAACTCGCCGCTGCTCCGCCCGTGACCGACGCTGTCGAAGGAGCCCGCCCGCGCCGGGGCAGTCACTCCGCTGCCGTCGGCGGCGCTGTTGGCGGCGTCGTATTGGCCGTGACAACTGGCACAGGTCACCGACGTTCCTGCACTCCAGGCATCCTTGGCCAGATTAGCCGCTGTTGAGCCACCGTGGCAGTTGTCGCAACTGTGGATCCCGTCATTGGCGGGCTGGTGGATGGTACCGGAGGCAGCTTCATAAGGTGAAGCCGGTGTCGCACGATTGACAAATGTGATTGTGCCGTTCATATGGGTTAGCATGCCGCTCATGGAACTGTTGTTCGCATTGGACTGGTGGCATGTGTTGCAGTTGGTACCAATCCCTGGCCCGGAATTTCCCGAAAGATGTATCGGATGCGCCGTGGAAGAAGGAGATGATTCGTGGCAGACCCAGCAGTTTCCTGCAATCAAGTCAGTCTGCTGCCACATACTCGACACATCCCGCTGCATGTCGCCGTCAACCATCGGATGGCAGTCTAAACATCCATAATTTTGTGAATCATGACCTTGGTGACACCAGTTACACGTCGAATACGCCGACTGCCTCAGGCTAACAGCTCCATCTCGGTGAGCCGTATCGGAGCCATTGTCCACATGGCAGGTGATGCAGACCAAATTACCGCCATACATGGGATCGCGACCACCCAGGTGCTTGGTATGCGCGCCGGTGGTCGGGTCGGTTGCGCTGTGACACAGGGTGCAGTCGGCGGTGTCGACATCCCAGTCGGCCTTGTAGCTTGTGCCTGATGGATTGTGGCAGTCGAGGTTGGCGCAGGTATTGCCGCCGTCATTGCTCACGGCGCTGTTGAGCCAGGTGCTGCCGCCGCCCTGGTTGAAGGCGCTGTCATCGACCTGCACATCGGTGCCGGTGGGATTGAGATATTCATATCCCTGGTAGCGGATCTTGTCCGCGTCGCTGACCGCATCCTTGCTGTTGTTGTGATCGAGCCCCGGTCCCTGGGCTTCGAGCGTGCCATGACAATCGGCGCACTGGGTTCCGGCGTCGAAATGGGCGTTGTGCCGGGAACTCAGTGGCAGAGCTGCGGCCAGGGGGCCAGTGTAGGCCTGATTGCCAGCCGAAGTGGGATTTGCCGCATAGTAATGGCAGGCGTCGCAGGCCAGTCCGTCGGAGTCGGCCCAGGCACCGTCGGCCTCACTTGAAAGATGGCAGGCCGTCGCGCAGGTCTGAGTCGCCTCATCATAGCCCACCGCCGAGGTCAGAACTGTCTTGCGCCCAACTGAATAGCTGTGATTGTATCCGGCGGTGCGATCACCGGCCGGATCGTAGCTGTAGGATGCCGCGCCGGTGTGGCAGGCCTCGCAATCGCTGAGATCTTCTGCATCGGTGTGAAGGGTTACCAGCGCATGAGCCTCGTGGGCGCCGCTGGTCGGGGGATTGCCATGGCACTGGTTGCAGGCGGTCCCCACCGGGCTGAAATTCTTTGCGTGACCGTGGCACTGGGTGCAGTCGGTCCCGCGCATGTCGCCGGCGCTGTGCAGCCCGGTCACTTCGCGGTTGTTGTGGCTGATGCCGTTGGCGCTGCTGTGACAGGTGGCGCAGATATCATCGGCGTTGGCGCCGGCGCCGTCATCGAGTTCGTCGAAGGAATCGACGCCCGTGCGTGCCGTAAAGACAACGTCCCCGCTGAACGCGCCGCTACCGCTGAGATCCTTGCTGTTCTGCACGGATTGCGCGCGATGAACCATCTCGATATTGGCGGTACCGTGCGGATCGTGGCAGGCCACGCAATCTTTACTCTGATGGGTCAGGATCGAGGCGTGACACCCTGCACAGAAACCGTTTTTGTCGAGACTGTAATCCGCTGGGAATGCGCCTGCCTCGATCACTCTTGCGTCGTTGCCGCTGATGCCGTCGAAATGCCCGGGCGCGCTGCCGTCGTGACAGTCGAGGCAGGCCCGCGCGGCCGCGGCATTGCCGGATACGGGATAGGGTCCGTCGGCGGTCGGGCGGTTGTGCCCGCTGCCCGTGGCCAGCGATTTGTCAGGGGCCGTCTTCCCGCCAATCACGGAGAGGGTCGCACCGCCATGGCAGGTCAGGCAATCCAGGGTGCCGGCATTCCCCCATACAGGAACAGTTTCACCTTCATCCACCGCATGGCAGCTGTCACAGATGCCGTCAGTGACATCGATCTTGCCGTCGACATGTGCCGTGTGGGTCGCGTCATCAGAGTTTGTCGGATGACAGGCGCTGCAGGTCAGCTGCGGACCGCTTTCATCGGTCACGTGGCGGAGATGGGAGCCGCTCTCCGGAGCGTTGCCATGGCAAGTGCCGCAGGCGCCGCTGGCGGGAGCGTCCCAATCGGGAGTCGCGGTTGTGCCGAGGCCGTCGGAATGACAGTACACCGCGCAGCTGCCGTCCGTGCCATAGGATCCCGACCCGAGGACATTGCCTGTGCTCAATTCGTAATCGTTGGCGAAAAGGACATCCGCCGCACCGTTGACATGCAGGCCCGACTCAGCGCCACTGACCAGGTTATGAGCGTCGAGGGCAGTCTGTTCGTGGCAGATGACACAGGCGTAGCCGGCGTCGAGATGAGCATTATGCGCCCTTGAATTGCCAAGGTCTGTCATGGTTATGGAGTCATTACCATGACAGGCTGCGCAGCTGCTGATCGTGGTATTGGCCCAGGAGACGGTCTGAGTGGTGTAGTCGCTCAGGACCTTGGTGCCGGTGGCATTGCGCCCGCCGCCGTTGCTGTGGCAATAGACGTTGCTGCAGCTTCCATCCCCCGTCTTATCATAGCTCGGCGAAAGCAGGCCACCGGCACTGGTGACGGAATGGGCGCTGACACCGCTGAACACATTCTGGAAATTGCCATCGTTATGAGTCGTGGCGAAATCATCGTCGTGGCAGTGAGCGCAGGCCAGTCCGTAACCGCTGACGGAGCCGGCATGAGTCAGATGGGCGGTGGTGGTTTCCGGTTTGTAGTTCGCGTCAAGGCTGTAATCTCGGCTTCCGGAGACAAAGGCGTAGCCGTCAGGTCCGCCCGCGGTTATGGTGGAAGGCGGCCACCCATGACAGTCGGTGCAATTGGCACCGAAGGCGTAATCATTGCCCGCCGCATTGTGCCCATGACAGCCGTTGCAGTCCTCGCCCTCGATATGCATACGGGTGCTGCCAGGCATGCTGGTCAACTCACCGTGACAGCGTTCACAGTAACCGTCTGCGCTGCCGGCGCTGCCGGCCCACAATTGCGCCGTGCTTGAAGTGCCGCCCAGGTCGCTTGCCAGGTCGGTGTAGGAGAGCGAATTGACGACCCCGTAAGTCGTAGTTTCAGCCTGTCCCCGCAGGATATAGTAATTGGGGGTCCCGCCGTTGTAGGAATGGCCGCTGTGACACACCAGGCAACCGACAGTTTCAGTCCCGCTGCCATGTTCTTTATAGGCATGGCAAGCCTGGCACAGGGCAGAGGGGTCGGTTCCTTTAGGGCCATCGGCACGCAGAAGTTTTCCGTCCCCCTCACTCAAAGCCTGGGCGGGACCATCAACGGTGGTGCCGTCGGAATCGGTAAAATGCACACCATGACAGGATGAGCACGAAACTCCGCCCTCCACCAGGGTCACTTCGCCCTGCGCTTCTGCCACCTGCGCCGGACTCCTGTATTTATCCGGCGCGGTATCGTACACCGCCTGGTAGTCTGAAACGACGGGATGCGTCAAAAGGCCATGATCGGTGTTGTCGAGGTTCCAGGGTTTATGGCAGTCGAGACACATCTGCTCTTTGCCGTTTGTGCCCAGGCGAAGAATCTTGGTATTGGTGGCGTCGCGGCTGTGGGGGTCGTGACAGCGCTGGCAGGTCAGTTTGCCGGTTGAAATCCCATAGCGGCCGTAAAATACGCGACCACTCGGCGCCTGTGCACCGGCCGCTTCCTTAACATCGCGCCCTGCCCACATGTGGGAGGTCTGAGCGCCGGCACCACTGCCCTCCGACAGACCGGAGGGATAGGATCCCATGGCATTGCTGGCATCGGTGGGCGCGAACAGCCCTGTAGGGGTGGCACTGGTCCCATCAAGCATGGTGACCGAAGGAGGGTTGTCTTTATGGCACTCCAGGCAGACATTGGTAGCAGAGTTACCCAGATCTGTGTAGGAAACACCCAACTTATGGCAGTTCTTGCAGTCGAAATTATGCACTTCGATCGCATGCGCCGGCATGGCGATCCACAGAAAAATCAGGATCGACCCCAAAAAAGCGATGATGCTGTCATTCCGGCTCTTCAAATCAAGGCTCCACACCCCTCGTTTTTTCGTCAAAACACCGACCCGACACGCCATTTGACGAAGATCGGAGTTTTTCACTCCGCCAGGTTTAGCAAAAGGTCATTTAAAATCACTAATATTCAAAATGCAAAGATTTGTACCTTATCAAGCATGCAAACTTCACTCCGTTTTCCACCTGAAAGGGTGTGTTTAGCACAGGAAAACGCACAGACCCTTCTGGACAGCCGGATAAAAGAAACAGTGGTGATTTAAAAGGAAAGTCAGGAAGGGAAAGGGAGGCTATCTTGGGAAAAAAAGGAAAAGATAGTTGGAATATTATGTACTTATTGAGAGGGAGCCTCCGGCCGGCCCTGTCCACGGTTCCCGGCGGACGGGAGACTCAGCACTTCGATATCGAGCCCCGACACCCGACCTTTTTCCGGCGGCTTGACCGCCTGCGGTTCGTGACCTCCGTAAACGCCCACATAACCACCGCCCGCCAGCGGACCGCCGCCGTAGGACTCCCGGGCTCGAAGAAAAACCGGCCTTGAGCTGTTGAGCCGTAGAAAGTAAACGCCGTCCTCTCCGCTGCGGTCGGAAACCGCCACCGGCTGCGTAGACATGGCAGCATCGGCAAAAGCGAAAACCAGCACCCCTTGGACTGGCTTACCGTTTACATCGCGCACGACACCAGTCAGCGCCAACTCTGACTCGGACGCGAATCCTTCGTAAACCCACCCGTCCCGATGTAGACCCACATCCAGCGTCTGCCCGGCTTTGATGTGGACTTTGAGTGCCCCCCCCTGCGCGTCGGGACTCATCATGACACGATCACCTGGCCGGGGGGGGGCAACAACGGGGCCTGAAGTAGTGCGCACAATGGCGCCCAGGTAATACTCGCCCGGAGTCGCTTTCAATTCAAAGCGCCCCTCGGCAGAGAGAGGCACAACCGCCGCGGGAATAAGAATATACTTGCGGGGATCAGGAACCTTGCCCGAAGCCACATCCCACAGGGCAGCTACGCCGCGCAGCGGTTTGTGCGTGTCAAAAGCGACCTGGCCCACTACCGTACCCTGAGGGGGCAGTTCCGCGTGCGAAAGCAGTGGGGATATCAATAAAAGCAGGAAAAAAGATAAAAGATGCCGCATTATAATCCTCCCGATGGATGCCCCTTTATCCGCCAAAAAGACAGCGGATGTCAAATTTGGCCGAAAGACGCCTACCACCGAAATACAGCAGAACCAACAAGAGGTAGCAGAAAGGCTGGACTACTTGTTATGACAGGCCAGGCAGAGGGCGCTGCCGATGTTAGGAGTAATCAGAAAAGGGCGGTAGTCTTCGTTGGCAGTGGGATCATTGCCGTCGGGAATACCGGAATCATAGTTGACATGAGGGTCATGGCAGGAACCGCATTCGACCCTGTTCTTTTCGCCGTAGAATCGAACTCCGCTACCGATCGCAGCAGCGACATTGTGCAGCTGCCCTGTCTTGCCGCTGCTGCCGTAAAATGTCAGGACATCATCATAGCTGAAAGAGATCGGATGATCATCGGTCAGATCGGTCGTGGCATATTCGTCTTGAAGCGATTTTCCAATCGCGCCGCCAATGGTGCCAGGAAGTGTGACGATCTGCACATCCGTCATGCCGCCAATGGTCGGCTGGGTGCCAGTGCGGTTACTGGGGTTGAGGACATGATTGATCGCCATGGCGCCATCGTGGCAGCTCATGCAGATCAGCGACTCATCGCTGAGAACCCGTGTTGCACCGGCACTGATGGAGTCCAGAGTGGCGGTAGTGTAATGGGTAAAGGTGCTGTTTCCTGGGGAACTGCGGTTCCAGAGAGGACCATCAAGTGAACCACCATGGGGAGTGTGACAAAAGATGCAGATCTCATCCTCATTGTCGGACACGTAGTAATCCAGGGTCCCACCATCCTGAGAAGAGAGGTTATGAGCGGTATTAGCAACTCCCTGCGGTCCCATGACGGCGACAGCCGACGCCTGAAACAGCAAAAGGATAAAAAACATCGCTAGAATAATGCGCATCATGTTGGACCGGAACTCCCGCACGAGAAGAGGGTCAGTCGCTCAGTAAAAGAATAAACCGACACGCCCTTTTCTCGCAATCTTTTCATTGACTTTCCCAAACCTTGTCGCTCGGATGTGGCATCAGGGCGCGCAACTCCATGACTTGCAGCCCCAACTCCGTATCAACAGCGACACTTTCCGCCCAGTCTTCAACCAGCTCACGTGCAGAACCAAAGCGACCGTCTGCCAGCTTGGTACTGATTTCGCTGCAGATAGCTGCGGAGGCGGAAAAGTCTGCTGCCATGAAATCAAGCTTCTCCTGCATGGCCTCGATAAAATGCGGGCTGAGTTTCTCTCCCTGTGCTTCCAAAAAGTAGATCATCCCTTCATCATCCACTACCATCATGTCCTTGCCGGCCCCCTCATCCAGGTCAGCGATGAAAAAATGGCGCACCTCGGGCATGAAATTTTCGGTTTTCTTGGGAGCTTTGCTTTTCTTGCGGCGCTTGTCGTAGACCTCCTCGGCCTGGGCCACCTCCGGGAGAGAGGTTGCGCCTTTCCGCACGCCTTCGTGAACAGAAAGATGGATTCCGGGCAGAGAAGAGAGGTCCTTTTCGCCATGGATCGAGAAACCGTCTATTTCACCGCCTGCGGCAACAACCAGATCACGGCGGCCATCCCCGTCAAGATCGGCAAAAAACGGCGCCGCAGCAGCATCGAATTTTTTCAGCAGGATTCCCTGGGCAAACTGCGGAGCGGCGTCACTGCCCTGGTTGAGAAACAACCGCACCTCTCCGTCTCCGTCACCCACGATCAGGTCCTTGGCCCCATCGAGATTAAAGTCGACCACAACCGGAACCGCATCGGACGCGACGGCTAAAGGCGCGCCGTTGGCCTGCAGATAGCTGCCGCCATCAAAGGAGAGTCCTCCTGTCGCTGCAGCGGTTCCACGAAACAAAAGCACGCTGCCATCCTGGCCGCCCACCAGCAGATCGGGGATCTGGTCGTTGTTCCAGTCTGCAACAAAGGGGGTGGCCCCGGGAATCAGCGGCAGCGGCAGGACTTCAGCGGAGTCGAAGAAATCGACCCCGGCTTCAGAACCGGAGAGCAGCAGCAAGCGCCCCGAGCGATCGGCCGCCAGCAGATCGAGGGAGCCGTCACCATCCCAATCAACCATGAACGGCGCCACAAGTTCACCGCCGCCGCGAGTGACGGTGACCGCACGCCGGACAAAATCCTCGGGGATCAAAACGGGGCGTAGGTCAAAAGAAGCAACCGTCTCCTGCGCAGCCACCACTTCGACTCGACGTAGGTCAGTTTCGCACCCGGCCCGCTCAATGACCAGCGTGTATTCGCCGGGAGCGAGCTCGGAAACTTCAAGGGGCGTTTCCCCCATATAACGTCCGGGATAGGCATGGTTGCCGCCCAGATAAACACGGCATCCCGGCAGGTTGGCCCTGACCTGCAACACGCTTGCGCCGTAAACAAACTCACGCCTCTCACTCGGGTCCGACCATTCACCATGTTCATCCACCGCCTGCACCTGCAGGTAATAGGTCTGTCCCGCTCTGAGAGAAATAGGAGAAGACAGGTCGCCCAGCGTGACTGAGGTGGTCTCCACATCCTGCTCAACCAGCGGTTCGGTCTCTTCCGCACCGTCGAACAGCGCAATCTGATAGCTGACCTTATCAGAGGGGTCGGGGTCCAGAGAGGCATCCCACGCAAGAAAATCCTCCGCCTCGATCACGGCTCCCTGCTCCGGTAGAGTAATCACCGGCCGGGTGGGCGGTTCCTGCACTGCATTGACATAAAACCGTTCAAAGGCGCTCCAGTCACTGATATCCGTTCCGTCGAAAGCCTGAACCCGCCAGGTATGCTCCATATTCTCTTCAAGATCCTGCGTAACAACCGCACTGGTCTGCGAAGCACCTTCAGAGACATCGAACATCTCTGCCACGACAGCTCCGTCCCGCCACACCTGAACATCATAAGTCAAAAGATCGTCATCCCCATCATGGGCATTGTCAAAAATCAGGGTCGGGCGCAGGGAATCGACCTCGCTGCCGCCGAGAGGCGAAACGGGCACGGGTGTTTGCGGCGGGCTGTTGAGCTTTACCGGGTTGGACCCGCCATCGACCCCAAACAGCTCGATTCGCCCGTCAGGGCACAACACCAGTAGACGGCTGTTGATGCCATCGTATATCAGGGAAGACGGCGCCACCAACTGCCCCGGATTGTATCCTGAGGATGAGTGAACTTTGAGAAAAGTGGAAGGAAGGGACAGGATACGGACCTGATTCTTCAGACTGTCCAGAAAGTAGCCTCGACCCTGGTCATCAAAGGCTATTCCGCCAAAAGAAACAAGTGCCGATGAGCCGAATCCGGACTTGGCCGGCAGGGACCGCTTGTAATTTCCGCTGAAATCAAAAACACGGATTCTGGGCTCGACGGTGGACCCTTCAGCGTAATTGTCGGCGACATAAATCTCTTCGGCGTAGGGGTCGACTTCCATGGCGGTCAGAGTGGAAAACTGGCTGTCGCCAGTGCCGGGAGATCCGAAACGGAACTGCAGGCTGCCGGAACCATCAAATACGCTGATCTGCCGAGCCTGGCTGTCCGCCACAAACAGGAAGCCCTGGTGATCCACGGCCAGATCGAAAGCGCGTTCAAAGGCATCGGGACCGCCGCCCACATAATCGAGAACCTCTCCTTCAGCGTTCATGCGCAGCACCGCCGACTCGCCGGCACCATAGAGAGTAATATGACCGTCGGAATCTGTATGCACCGCCAGAGAAGCCACCGAAACCGGCAAAGGCCCCAGGGTTTTCACCGGCACTCCATAGGGGTCGTACTTGACCACAGTTTTGGACCGCGGCTCAGCCACGTAAAGGTTGCCTTCACCATCCATCGCCAGATCGGTAGGCACGGACATCCCTTCATCGATATGCCCCAACGAGGTGATGTTCGGGACACTCGCGGCTTGGGCGACGGGCACAAGGCCCAGCCATATCACTCCGAAAATCAGCCAAATGGCCAGAATCAGGGATTTTTCGGCTGAGTGAGCGCGCATATACGATCCTCCTGAACGACTGCGTTCCGAGAGATACTTTAAGTTGAGATTCATCCTGACTTATGAATTATTGTTAAGTTTTATGCAAGCGAGGTACCAAAAGAAAACCCGCAGACTCGATTGAGCCGTGCGGGCAGAAAAAGAAACAAAAAAGGTCGCTGTTCAAAAGAAAATTTTAAAGAAGGTGCATTCGCAAAAACTCAGAGGATGGCTAAGCAAAAATTTCGTCCTACAAGCCCTGGCGGTTTTTCAGGGGCGAAGGCATACATCAGGTATGTCGAGGTCCTGAAAAAGTGCCGTAACGCCGTAGGGCGGACTTTTTGCGACGCCATCAAAGAAAGCCGAATTTTTTCATCCGATAGCGAAAAGCATCGATCCCCATGTGTAGCTTTTTCGCGGCCTTGGACTGGTTGCCTTCCGCAAGTTCGAGTGACTGGCGGATCAGCTCACGCTCGACCTCCTCGATGTCCACCCCTTCCGGTGGAATCCGAAAGCTCAACGGCGCAGAAGCCGCCGTACTGGTCTTGCCGACGATCTCCTGGGGCAGATGCTCGAGCAACAGCGTTTCTTCATTCTCCAGGATGATCGCGCGCTCGATCACGTTGCGCAGTTCACGGATGTTGCCGGGCCAGTGGTATTCGAACAGAAATTTTTCCGCCATTCTGGAGATCCCGCGCACGTTCTTGCCGAACTCTTTGTTGAAGAATTGAATGAAATGTTCGGTCAGAGGCAGAATATCATCCTTTCGCTCCCTCAGCGGCGGCAGAAAAATCGGGATGACCTGCAAACGATAATACAGATCGTTGCGGAAGCTCTTCTCCTCGATGGACTGCATCAGATTCTTGTTGGTTGCGGAAATGATGCGTACATCGACGGTGATATCCTTGGAACCGCCGATGCGGCGGAAGGAGCGCTCCTCAAGAACCCGCAGCAGCTTGGCCTGCATCCCCATGGCCATGTCACCGATCTCATCGAGAAAGATGGTGCCGCCGTCGGCCATTTCAAACAGGCCCTTTTTCTGCACCTTGGCATCCGTAAAGGCACCGCGCTCATGCCCCATCAACTCGCTTTCGAGTAATGTTTCCGGCACCGCCGCACAGTTGATCGCCATAAAAGGCTTGTCAGCGCGCGCACTCTCGAAATGAATGGCCTTGGCAATGACCTCCTTGCCGGTGCCGCTCTCTCCCTGGATCAACACAGTGCTGGCATCGCTCTGAGCCACTTTTTTGACCATGTCGAGCATGTCGTGCATGTGGCGGCTTTCACCAATGATGTTGTGAATGCCGAATTTCTGCGTTTGAGAGGATCGCAGATGCGCCACCTCTCGCCGGAGCTCTCCCGTTTCCAGCGCTTTTTTGATGGTAATCGCCAGCTCGTCAAGGTTGAACGGCTTGCTGATATAGTCGTAGGCTCCCATGCGCATCGCCTTGACCGCCGTCTCCAGCACCCCCAGGGCGGTAATCATGATGACAATGAGTTCCTCATCGATGGCTTTGGCTTTTTCCAGCACGTCCAAGCCGTTTATACCCGGCAGCTGGATATCAAGCAGCATCAGGTCGGGTGATTCGTCGTGGATCACCTTGAGGGCTTCCTCGCCGGAGCCGGCAGTCAGTACTTCATAGCCCTGCTTGTTGAGATTCTGCTCCAGCGACCAACGGATCAGGTGTTCGTCGTCAACGACGAGTATTTTCTGTTTCGGCACCGGGCGCTTCTCCCTTGGTTTCTGAGCCGCCCGCAGCGGCGGTCGGCAATTCAATAATGAAGGTTGTTCCCTCACCCAGGCGGCTTTCGACCATAATCACGCCGCCATGGTGTTCAATGATCTGCTTGCAGATGGCCAAACCCAATCCTGTGCCCTGGGTCTTGGTGGTGAAAAACGGGGTAAAAATCTGTTCAATCTGCTCCGGGCGCACACCCCGTCCGGTGTCGCTGATGGTGATCCGTATACGATCGGCATCTTCAGCCCGGGAGGTTGATATCCGCAAGACACCGCCCTCCGGCATGGCCTGCAGGGCATTGACAATGATGTTGAACAGCACCTGCTGAATCTGCTTTTCGTCCACCCAGATCAAGGGCAGGTTGTCGGCCAGCTCCTGAACTTTTTCAACCTCGCGCCCTTCCGGATGCTGAGCCGAGAAGAAGAGTGTCTTGCGCACCAGCTCGTTGACGTCGATATGGCTGAAATGAGGCTTGGCCGGGCGTCCGAAGTGCAGCAGATCCGTCGCGATCTTGTTCAGGCGCCCCAGCTGGTCAAGCACCTCGGCGATAATCGTTCTGCGCTCGTCGTCTTCATCAAACTGATCGGCCAGCACAGACATGGCGCCGCTGATGCCCGCCAGCGGGTTTTTGATTTCGTGGGCAATCCCGGTGGCCATCTCTCCCACTGCAGCGAGGCGATCAGCCCGCTCCATCTGCCGATAATGATAATGCTTGAGTTCCTCGCGGGCTTTCTCCAGGTTATCCACCATCTCATTGAAACTATGGGACAACTGGCCGATCTCGTCATCGAAACGCGGCGTGATGCGCACTCCCAGGTCACCGTTCTGCACGCGGGCCATCTGGCGTGCAAGATGCCGCAGGGGACTCTTGACAAACCGCACCAGCACCCAACTGATTCCGGCAGCCAGAATTGCGATCATGCTGAGAGTCGAAAAAAGAAACAGGCGGGTGGTTTCACGCAGCTGACCGTGGGTTTCCGCCAGAGATACATTGAGATTTAGAATGCCGAGCACCTGCTCACCGGGGCCGTGACAGCGGGCGCAATTGGGCTGATTGCGGATCAGGGAAACAATCCCGATCACTTCCTGGTCGCCAAGGGTGAAAATCCCCTCATGCCGCCCTTCGGTAAAAAGCGCGTAATCTCCGGCATTGACCAGCTGCCCCAGCTCCGCCGGGTTGGAAGACTTGAGCACGACACCCGAAGGATGAAAAATGCGCACGTTGACCAGATCGGGGCCGTTGCCGACCGTCTCCAGCATCGTCTGCACCTCTTCGGTATTGCCGAGGCACATGGAGTTGAAAATGGACCGCTCAATCGTCGATATCAGAACCTGGGCGTTCTTGCGCGACACCTGATAGAGGTGTTCGCGCTCGCGCTTGAGATGAAAGGCTCCAAAGCTGGAAATCCCCACCACCACAAGCATAACGCTGAAAATGATCACCTTGGTGATCACACTGACATCGGTGGTCTTCAACGGCAAAATGAGTCATCCCCCAGTAAGGGTGCCACAGGCGTTTTTCACAGGTTACCGGCCGGGACGTCGCGGCACGCTCAGCGTGACTTGCGCTTGAGCACTCTTTGTGCGGCCTCCACCAGTTCTGCCGGCGTCAGCCCGTAGTGAAGCAGAAGCTCTTCGGCCGTTCCGGACTGGCCGAAAACGTCCCGCAGGCCGACCCGCTCCACCGGCACCGGAAATCCCTCGGCCAGGGTTTCACAAACGGCACCGCCCAAACCGCCGATAACGGAGTGTTCTTCTGCGGTGACCAGCGCGCCGGTTTCCCGGGCGGCTTTTAAAACAAGATCAACATCGAGAGGCTTGACGGTGCCCAGGTGCACAACCCGGGCGCTGACGCCCCCCTCTTCCAGGATGCAGGCGGCATCCAGGGCCTGGGCGGTCATCAGACCGGTCGTGACAAAGGTCAGATCCGTACCTTCGCGCACCAGCTTGCCGGCACCGATGCGATAGTCGAATCCCTCTTCGAACACGCAGGGCACCTTGGCGCGTCCTAAACGCATGTAGACCGGGCCATCATATTCGGCGACCGCCCGCACCGCAGCGGCGGTTTCCGGGCCATCGGCAGGGCAGAGAACGGTCATGTTGGGCAGAGCCCGCATGATGGCGAGATCCTCAACGGACTGATGCGAACCGCCGTCCTCCCCGACGGTGATGCCGCCATGAGTCGCAACGATCTTGGCATTGAGCCTGGGATAGGCCAGGGATTGGCGAATCTGCTCAAAGGCCCGCCCCGAGGCAAATACGGCAAAAGTGGACGCGAAGGGGATCATCCCGCCGGCCGACAGGCCTGCCGCCATTCCCACCATGTTGGCTTCGGCAATGCCGGCATTGAAAAACCGCTCGGGAAATTCCTTGGCAAAAAGTCCGGTTTTGGTCGAACCGGAGAGATCGGCATCGAGAACCACGATTTTCGAATTTTCGCGCCCCAACTCCAGCAATGTCTTCCCGTAGGCATCACGGGTCGCTATTTTTTCGCTCACGGCGTTCTAAACTCCATGTATTGAATATCTGATAAATTCACGGGCGGCGGACAGCATCCCCAGAAAATCAGGAATGCCCCAGGTGCTCCAGTGCGCGGTCGAGCTCATCGTCGCTGGGCGGCACACCGTGGTAGTTGGCCTTGTGCTCGAAAAACGGCACGCCCTTGCCTTTGACGGTGCGGGCAACGATCATGGTCGGCTTGCCGGAATACCGGGCCGCTTCGTCCAGAGCGCGGTTGATCGCCGAGATGTCATGCCCGTCCACTTCCAGGACATGCCAGCCGAAGGCGAGAAATTTGGGTCCCAGGGGCGTCACCCCCATAACTTTCTGCACCTCACCGTCGATCTGCAACCCGTTCCAGTCCAGCAGAACGCACAGGTTGTCAAGCTGGTAGTGGGCGGCGGCCATCGCCGCTTCCCAGATCTGCCCCTCCTGAACCTCGCCATCACCCAGCAGGCAGTAAGTCCGGCTGGATCGCTTCTGCAGACGGGCGGCCAGAGAGAGCCCAACAGCCTGGGACAGCCCCTGCCCGAGAGAGCCGGTACAGACCTCCACCCCGGGCGTCTTGCGCATGTCGGGGTGCCCCTGCAGGTGACTGCCGAGGCGACGCAGGGTCTTGAGGTCCTCGGGCGGAAAATAGCCGCCATGAGCCAGGCAGGCATAGAGCGCCGGCGCGGCATGCCCCTTGGAGAGCACAAAGCGGTCGCGATCAGGCCAGTGAGGATTGGTGGGATCGTGGCGCATGGTCTGAAAAAACAGAACCGTCAACACGTCCAGCGCCGAGAGGCTTCCCCCGGTGTGGCCGGAACGGGCGGTGTTGAGCATCTTGAGAACATCCACCCGCAACTGACGGGCGGTATCGTTCAACTCCTGGACCTTCTGCTCATCGAGCATGAATGATTCTCTCCTTCCAAAGCAATAATCTGAATGAGTCATCCGACAACAAGTGTCGAGGCACCCGTTGTCTATCCGTTGTCTATCCGTTATTTATTCGTCCTTCCCACCGGTCAGATAGGACAGAACGAGATCATCAAGGCTGAGACCTTCCGGCGAACGCTCATCGGAAGGTTTGTCTTCAGGCGATGCTGAATTTTCCAGCTCTTCCGCCACCGGTTCGCGCCGTACTTCAACAGCCCGTGGAAGCATCTCGGGGACGTCAGGCGCGGTATTTTCATCCACGGAGGTGGATTGAGCAGCCAAAGCGCAATTCTCACCGAAACGCTCCAGAATGACTCCGTCAAAATCGCCGTTCTTGAGTCGCCGCAGCATCTCCTTGTGCTGCTCCTTCATCAGGTCCTCAACCACCCGTGCCAGATTCTCGATCCGGGTAATGTCGGCATAGGAAACCCGCTTGCTGGACAGGATGCTGCCGGCACGGTAAAGGTGAGTGATAATCTGAGGTTTTTTCAGCCCCCCGTCTTCGGTCTGCACATGGTAGAGTTCACCCTTGTAGCGCACATTGTGATTGAACCCGACAACCATGTCGTCCCCCGCGAAAACTGCTTTATACGTCGGTCCTTGATATCACACTCCGCGAAATGGCGCAATACTAAAGGAGCTCTAAGTAAAATCACTTAACCAGAAGCTGCTTAACTTTGCGAACCGCATCCATGGCGTCGCCTCCATAGAGATCGGCTCCGATGCGCGCGGCATAATCCTCGGTCACCACTGCACCGCCCACCATGGTAAACACTTTGACGCCTTCCTGCCGCAACCGCTCCAGGGTTTCTTCCATGCGCGCCAGGGTCGTGGTCATCAGGGCCGAAAGCCCCACGGCATCCACCCTGTGGTGCAGCGCCGCCTCAACGATCCGGTGCGCAGGCACATTTTTGCCGAGGTCGATGACTTCGAAGCCGTGATTTTCCAGCAGGGTGCAGACAATGTTCTTACCGATATCGTGAATATCTCCCTCGACCGTAGCCATGAGGATTTTCCCCGAAGAGGGGCCCGTCTCACCCTGCATCCGCTCCTTGATCACATCAAATGCCGCATGCATGGTGTCGGCTGACAACATAACCTGGGGGAGAAAGATCTGCTTCTCGCCGAAGCGACGCCCGACCTCCTCCAGCCCCGGCAGCAGACCTTCGTTGCTGATCTGCATGGCGCTCAAGCCTTCATCGAAAGCCTGACGCACCAAAGCCGGCGCTCCTTCGCAGTCCCCTTCGATAATGGCAGCGGCAAGCTGCGCGCGGATATCGAGAGATTGGCCTTCGGCCTGCGGCACATGGGGCGGCGCCTTGAAGCTGCCGTAATGAGCAATATATTCTTCGGCGCGGAGATCGCGGCCCAACAGAACCATGGCACCGCGGAAAGCATCCATCATCCGCTCTTCCTTGGGGTTGACAATGGCGGCGTCAAGACCGGCCTGCAGCGCCATGGCGAAAAATACGGAAGACAGAACGGGGCGATCAGGCAAACCATAAGAGATATTGCTGACCCCCAGCACGGTGGCCAGGCCAAGCTCCTGCTTGATCTGCCGCAGAGCCTCCAGCGTCACTGCCGCCCCTTTCTGCTCGGCGGAGACGGTCAGAACCAGCGCATCGATCACCACATCGCGGGCCGGAAGACCAGCCTTCACGGCCGCATCGAGGATTGCGCGCGCTACGGAGACGCGCCCTTGCGCGTCGGCCGGAATTCCCTGGTCATCCAGAGCCAGGCCGATTACAGCGGCACCGTATTTGCGGGCCAGTGGCAAGACCGTATCGAGGCTTTTACGCTCGCCGTTGACCGAATTGATCAGCACTTTGCCGTCTGCGGCTTTGAGTCCTCGCTCCAGGGCTTCCGGGTCGGAGGAGTCAAGCACCAGCGGCGCCGAACTGACCCCGTTGACTGCAAACACGGCACGCTCAAGAGACAGGGGCTCATCCACCCCCGGCGCCCCGCAGTTGACATCGAGCAGAACGGCCCCGGCGTCGGTCTGCTCCTGGGCTTCCCGTCGGATATAGGCTGTTTTGCCCTCCCGCAGCTCGGCGGCATAACCTTTTTTGCCAGTGGGGTTGATGCGTTCGCCGATAATGGCGCAGGCCGCCTCTCCCCCGACCGGCACCACCGTGCCGCGGCTGGAGAGATACAGGCCGCGAGCGGGCGGGGTCCAGTTCTGGTCGCGCCCTTCGAGGGCCGCACGGATGGCGCGGATATGGTCCGGCGTGGTGCCGCAGCAGCCGCCGATGATGCGCACGCCCAGGGCGATCAGGCGGTCATGCAGAACGGTCATATCGTCGGGGCCGGCAGGAAAAACCGTCTGATCACCCACCAGCTGCGGCAGCCCGGCATTGGCCTGTGAAATAAGAGGCAGAGCGGTCACGGCACGCATCTTCTCGAGCAGGGCATGAATTCCCTCGGGGCCGAGACCGCAGTTGGACCCCACCACATCCACCCCGAGCGCATCGAGGGTCACGGCTGCAGCTTCCGGCGGCGTCCCCAGCACGCTGCGCCCGCCGTCGTCAAAAGTCATCTGCGCTACCACCGGCAGCTGAGAAAACTCCTTGCAGGCCACCACCGCCGCCCGCAATTCACGTATATCGAGAAAAGTCTCCAGGGTGATCAGGTCGGCACCGGCAACGGCAAAAGCTCGAACCTGCTCGCCGAACACCTCGACCATTTCGTCGAAACCGGCATCTCCGACCGGTTCGAGAAAGCGGCCGGTGGGCCCGATGGAACCGGCAATGAAGGATTGCGGCGCGGCGCGGCGAGCCAGCTCGATCCCGCGCGCATTGATCTCCTCGACCCGGTTCTCAAGCTGATAATGACTGAGTTTGACCCGGTTGCCACCGAAGGTATTGGTCACGATGATATCGGCCCCGGCTTCGGCATAGGCCTGGTGAACTGCCGCCACCACTTCGGGCGACTCCAGGTTCATGGCCTCGGGGCTGGCGCCGGGGGCCAGTCCCCGCTCCTGCAACATGGTCCCCATGGCGCCGTCTAGGACCAGCACGCGTTGCTTGAGGGCGTTGAGAAAAGAATTCATTTCGAGCCTCCTTGATCAGGGTGATCATCCGTTTCGCCATCCGATGGCGGGCGCGTCAGGCGGAAGTCAGCGGCGATCGGCGCCCTCACATCCACATGCCCCTTCAAGGTCTCCACCGCCTCTCCGGCGACCAGTATCCTCACCTGTCGCAGATGGGGGAAATTGACCGCAACCGTATTGGCCAACGCATGCACCGTCAGCAATTCCGATATGCTGCCGCCGGGATGGCGTGTAATCAGATCACGGCTGAAATCAAGAACGGCAATCGGCCCCTCTATATCCACCGCCAGCAGTTTCGCCTGGGGCGGCAATACCGTAATGAGCCCTTCCCTGGGACCGAGAATCAACTCCTCAACCACCGCGCGTACGCACTCCCGGTCGCTGCCGCACTCGACGATCTCACGGCTTTCCGTCACCAGAAATTCCGCCTGCGGGTCGCTGAAATAAAGGATGATTTCACGCATCACCGGCGGCTCAGTGGACGTGGGCGCTACTTCAGGCGGCGCGGGGGCGAACAGATTGATTTTGCCGGCCCAGAAAGCGAGGGCAAAAACTGCCGCCAGTCCGAGAACAATAACTGCCGATGCGAGAATGGAGCGCCTTGAAAACATATCTGAATCTCCGCTTTCAGCCCGGCTTTGAGCCCGGCATTCAATCAACCGATCTCCACCTGTTTGACACCATGCAGCGGCTCCCCCCAGAAGGCTCCGCCAACCCGTTCAAAACGATCGGGCACGTCGGTGACGAAAAAACGGTGAGGCGAGCAGGGGGTATGGCGAGTGAGGGAGTCTTCATTCAGGCGGCACGCAACTGCGGCCGCTGTTTCCTCAGCGGAATCGACCAGGGCGATCTGGGGACCAAGCACTTGAGACAGGGTGTTCTTGAGCAGGGGGTAATGAGTACAACCAAGAACGAGTGTATCGATTTTCTCGGTCAGCAGCGGCATCAGGTATTCACTGGCCGCCATGTGCGCAATGGGATGATCGGCCCACCCTTCCTCCGCAAGAGGAACAAACAGCGGGCAGGGCACGCCGAACACATGAACGCGGCTGTCGAGCTGGTGAAGAGCGCGGGCATAAGCCTCGCTTTTAATGGTGCCCTCGGTGCCGATGACGCCGATGCGCCTGCCGCGGCTGAGCTGAAGGGCGCGCGCGGCACCGGGACCGATCACGCCGAAAACGGGCATCTGATAGCGTGCCGCCAGGGCCGGCAGGGCCACCGCCGAAGCCGTATTGCAGGCGACGACAAGGGCTTTGACGCCGAGGGAAACCAGGAAGGCCGCCGCCTCCAGGGCGTAGCGGGTGACAGTGGCGGGGCTTTTGGTGCCGTAAGGGACACGCGCCGTGTCTCCAAGATAAACCAGTTCCTCTTCCGGCAGCTGACGGCTCAACTCCTTGAGAACCGTCAGGCCGCCGACTCCGGAGTCGAAAACCCCGATGGCACGTTCTGAAATCACCCGCTCTCTCCCGATGAAGGCTCCGCAGCCCTGATTCAATAAGCGGAACCGCAGTCCCCGATCATGCCCGGAAAAAGGCATCAATCGGCCGCTCATCGTAGAAAACGGCCCATGCAAAGTCAAGAAAAATGGCGGCTTCCCCAGTCTTCCCCTTCCGCAGCCATTAGGAAACTGCTATAGTAAGCTTTCGCGCAAAACAACCAAACAGCATAAGGATTCCTTTTCATCATGGATCTTTCGCGCATTGCCGATTTTTTTCGCCACCTGCGCACCGATGAAGTCGTGCGCACCCTGCAGGAGGCAAACCTCGGTGAACTGATCACGAATCCCTGGTTCCTGGCGGTTTGCGGGGTTCTGGCGCTGGTCGCGCTGGTCATGAAATGGCGCACGCTGCTGGCCACCCTGGTCGGCTGCGTCGGGTTCGCCTGGCTGCTCTCCTACACGATGGGGCGTGGAACCTCGCTGGAAGAGGGAACCAACGACGCGCTGCTTGTTTTCATCGGCGGCGGGGTCGTGCTGGTCGGCATTGTCATCTACCTGGTTTTCATCCGCACGGACTGAACACATTCCCACCGCGGGGAATCATCAACCCTGACACCCCTGGAGCTTTTCAAGATTGACGCACGCCACGGTCGGATTCACCACCACAATTCCCCTTGAAGTTCTGGTAGCCGCAGGCAGGCGGCCGGTGGACCTCAACAATATCTTCATTACGGCACCCGACCCTCAGGCCCTGATCGAGGAGGCGGAAATCGATGGCTTTCCCCGCAACATCTGCGCCTGGATCAAAGGTCTTTACGGCGCGGTGGTCCGTCATGGCATCGATGAAGTGATTGCGGTCACCGAAGGCGACTGCTCCAATACGCGCGCCCTGATGGAAGTGCTCTCGCTCAGAGGGACCGCGACCATCCCCTTCTCCTACCCCCACGACCGCTCGCAACAAGCGATCGGGCGCCAGATCGATCAGCTGGCCGAATATTTCGCCGTCACCCGCGCCGAGATTGAAGACGCCCGTGGTGAACTTGGGCGGGTCCGCGCCAAGGTTCACGAAATCGATCGGCTCAGTTGGGAGGAGAACCGCGTTAGCGGTGAGGAGAACAACTTCTACCAGTTGTGCACCTCGGACATGAACGGCGATGTGGCGGCTTATGAAAAGCAGGTTGACGCCTTTCTCGAACAGGCGCGCGCCCGCGAGCCGCGCCGGGACGCCCTTCGACTGGCCTACATCGGGGTGCCTCCCATTGTCGGCGGTCTCTACGAGGCGCTGGAGGAGATGCAGGCGCGGGTGGTGTTCAACGAAACCCAGCGCCAGTTCTCCATGCCCTTTTCCTGCACCGGCATGGAGGAGCAGTACCTGCGCTACACCTATCCCTACGACATTTTCACCCGCCTGGAAGACATCCAGCGGGAGGTGGCAAGGCGGCGCATCGACGGCGTCATCCACTACGTCCAATCGTTCTGCTTTCGACAGATCGAGGACCTGATCGTGCGCCGCAAGCTCGACGTTCCGGTTATGACTCTGGAAGGAGATCGCCCCGGCCCTCTCGATGCCCGCGGCCGCATCCGCCTGGAAGGGTTTGTTGAAATGCTCAAGGGGCGTAAGGCATGAGAACTCTCGGCATCGATCTCGGCAGCCGCAAAGTCAAATTCGCCGCCATGGACAACGATAAACTGCTGTGGCTGCGCGAATTCGACACCATCTCCTTCTACCGCCGCTACGGCGGCTTGCGCGACGGCGCCCTGACGATCGACTTCCCGGCTCTCGACCTGTTTGACGGCCAGGAGGAGGCCGAAGCCATGGTGGTGACCGGCTACGGCCGCAACACCATCAACCTGGCCGGCGCGCGGGTCATTCCGGAAATTCAGGCTCATGTCGCCGGCGCCCGTTTTCAGACCGGCCTCGAAACCTTCACCCTGCTTGATCTCGGCGGCCAGGACACCAAGGTCGCGCGGGTGGAAAACGGTATCCTGCAGGATTTCCTGATGAACGACAAGTGCGCCGCAAGCTCCGGGCGCTACCTGGAAAACATGGCACAGGTTCTGGAAATCGACCTTGACGAGCTCTCGCGCCACAGCGAAAACCCTGTACCTCTGGATGCCACTTGCGGCATATTCGGGGAAAGCGAGCTGATCGGCAAGATCGTCGAGGGCTACCCCCTGTCGGAGCTGTGCGCTGGGATCAACCAGACCCTGATCAAGCGGGTGATGCCGATGCTGCGCCGCTTCCCCCGCGACACCCTGCTCGTCACAGGAGGGGTGGCGCGCAACCAGGCCTTCCTGCACCTGCTGCACCAGGCCGTCGGGTGCGCTCCCCTGCCGCCCGAACACCCCCAGCACAACGGTGCCATCGGCTGTGCGGTGCTGGCCGGCAGGGAATAAAGATCGTACCGATTTACCGCGCGGGGTCGCAACTCCCATGACAAGGGTGTTTGGCGCCAGGTATGGCGCCAATCAAACGGCCAGGGATGGCGAAAAGTGGCCCTTGTCATGGGAGTTGCGACCCCGCACTGAACAGTAACCGACCACCCTTGAACAAGGATCGATTCTTATGACTTTTCGCAAGAGAGACGGGCTGTTTCTGCTCATCGTGGCAGCGGTTTTCATCACTTTTTATGTCATCTCCGGTTCCATCAAAACGACGCGCGTTCCCTACGACGAAACCCACCGCCCTTTCTACGAAATGCGCGAAGCCGGCATGAAAAAGATCGAGGTCGACGCCCAGTGCGAGCAGTGCCACGACGGAGAACAGATCGCCTTCCCGCCGGAGCACCCGGCCAAGCCCGGCGATGCGCCCATGCGCTGCCTTTTCTGTCACAAGCTGGAAGATCGCTGATCTGTTCCGCCCCTCCGTTCATCTTCGACCCGCACGACCCCTTCGCTTCAGCTTCGCTCCCTGCCTTATGACAGGGGGCGAAGCCATCAATGCGACTTTTTCTGTCGCAACACGCCGCCACACTGAGTTCACTGCAAGCCTTTTCCTGTGGTAGAGGTCACCAGCTTGCCGTGCTTGACCCCTTTGGTGCCGATCAACTCATCGGCCAGACGGCGCACCTTCAACGTGCGACCTTTGACCACAACCACTTCCAGGCAGTGATGCGCGTCGAGGTGCACATGCAGGGTCGAGATCACCGCCTCATGGTGCGAATGCTGGTGCTCGGTGAGTTTGTCCGCCAGGTCGCGGGTGTGGTGATCGTAGACCAGGGTCACCGTTCCCACGGTTTCCTCGTCATCACCGGACCACTGCTGCTCCACAAGGGCATTACGGATCAGGTCGCGAATCGCTTCGGAGCGATTGTCATACCCTTTGCTTTCGATGAGCTCGTCGAACTGCTGCAGCAGACGTTCGTCGATGGAAATGCCGAAGCGGGTGGTTTCAGCCATAGGGTCCTCCAGGAGTAAGATGAAAACCTGTTTCCTGCCCCTCCTGGTCATCCGGCAAGACCTGAGAGTCGGGCAACCGAATACAGCAACGCATACAGGGGAAAACGGGTCGAGTTGAAAAACTGTCTAGCATGCTCCCTTATTGCGGTCAAGCGCGGCCAGAGGAGGGGTTGCAGGGGCCGACCCGTCTTTTTCATCCTCTGCTTATCCACAACCTGTCCACCGGCTGATCACAATATATGGTGTTGCGGCCGATAATTTTAATCTACATATTGGGCTTTTTGCCTTGACTGCGTCCATCTCTATGCTAAATTCAATTTCGGTTTCAGACGCCGTCGGCTGCATGAATTATCGTGGCAGACAGGCGTGCAAATTTCGACAAGAGGGGGAAAACTCATGGTACCTTTCATCCGCAAACGCGACGGGCGCGTGGTCGCGTTCGAACAGGACAAGATCGTTGAAGCACTCTGCAAAGCGGTGAGGGCCGTGGGCGGCACGGACATGGAGCGCCCCGCGGATATTGCACGCCAGGTGGTCGGCATCCTTGAGGTGATCTACAAGGACGATCGCGTCCCCACAGTCGAAAACGTTCAGGACCTGGTGGAAAAGATCCTGATCGAAAACGGCCACGCCCAGGTCGCCAAAGCCTATATCCTCTATCGCCGTCAGCACGAATCGCTGCGCCGCACGCGCGAATTCATGCGCGAGTCGGTCGAGTCCATCGACAGCTACCTGGCCCAGGAGGACTGGCGGGTCAACGAAAACGCCAACATGGGCTACTCCCTGCAGGGACTCAACAATCATATCGCCAGCAATATCACCAGCAATTACTGGCTCAACAAGATCTACCCCGAATACATCGCCGCGCCCCATCGCGAAGCGGATTTCCACATTCACGACCTCGGCATGCTCTCGGTCTACTGCTGCGGCTGGGACCTGAAGGATCTGCTGCTCAAAGGATTCACCGGCGCCTACGGCAAGGTGCAGAGCGCCCCGGCGAAACATTTCCGCACCGCCCTCGGGCAGGTGGTCAATTTCTTCTACACCCTGCAGGGGGAAGCGGCAGGCGCGCAGGCGTTCGCCAACTTCGACACCCTGCTGGCGCCGTTCATCCGCTATGACGGACTGAAATACAAGGACGTCAAGCAGGCCATGCAGGAGTTCATCTTCAACATGAACGTCCCCACCCGGGTCGGCTTCCAGACTCCGTTCACCAACGTCACCATGGACATGTCGCCCCCGGCGGGCATGGCCGAGGAGGCCGTGGTGATCGGCGGACAGCTCATGGATTCGGTCTACGGCGAATTCCAGGAGGAGATGGACCTGTTCAACCGTGCCTTCTGCGAAGTGATGATGGAGGGGGATTCCTCGGGGCGCATTTTCTCGTTCCCGATCCCCACCTACAACCTGACTCGCGACCTCGACTGGGACAGCATCCGTTTCGAGCCGATCTGGGAGATGACCGCCAAGTACGGAATCCCCTACTTCAGCAACTTTATCAATTCCGATATGAGCCCCGAGGATGCGCGCTCCATGTGCTGCCGCCTGCGGCTCGACAATCGCGAACTGCGCCGTCGCGGCGGCGGTCTGTTCGGCAGCAACCCGCTGACCGGCTCCATCGGTGTGGTGACCATCAACCTGCCCCGCGCCGCCCACCAGGCCGAAAACAAAGAGGCCTTTTTCGCCCGCATCGGCGAGTTGATGGATATCGCCCGCGATTCCCTTGAGATCAAGCGCAAGCAACTCGAGCGCTTCACCGAGCACGGCCTCTATCCCTACAGCCGCTTCTACCTGCAGGGAATTCAGGAGCGCTCCGGCAGCCACTGGGACAACCACTTCTCCACCATCGGCCTGATCGGCATGAATGAAGCCTGTGTCAACCTCGTCGGGCGCGACATCACCACCGGCGCGGGCAACAAGCTGGCGGAGGAAACCCTGGAGTTCATGCGCGGCAAGCTCGAAAGCTACCAGGACCAGACAGGTCACCTCTACAACCTGGAAGCCACGCCGGGTGAAGGCACCAGTTTCCGCCTGGCACGCGCCGACCGCGAGCGTTTTCCCGAAATCCATGCCGCTGGCGATGACCAGCCCTACTACACCAACAGCACCCAGCTGCCGGTAGGCAGCACCGACGATATTTTTCAGGCCCTGCGTCACCAGGATGCCCTGCAGACCTGCTACACCGGCGGCACCGTCTTTCACGGCTTCCTCGGTGAACGCCTCGAGGACTGGCGCAGCGCGCGACTCTTGGCGCGGCGCATCGCCGAGAATTTCCATCTGCCCTATTTCACCATTACGCCGACATTTACCATCTGCCCCGAGCATGGCTACATCCCCGGCGAACATTTCGAGTGCCCTTACCATGATCACGAGGCGGCCTGAACCGTCTCACCCACAGGAGGAGTCCAATGAGCAGCAAATGTGAAGCAAAAGTTGAAGTTTACTCCCGCGTCTGCGGTTTCTTCCGCCCCGTACAGCAATGGAACAAGGGCAAGAAAGAAGAGTTCAAGGATCGCCGCGAGTTCCTGGTCGAGCACGGCCAGGGCCGGAACTGACACTGGCCATGGGCATTAAAGGATTTCAGGGAACGAGCCTGCTCGATTATCCGGGCAGGATCGCTTCCCTCGTTTTTTACGGCGGTTGCAACCTCACCTGTCCGTTCTGTCACAACGGTTCCCTGGTTCTCACCCCCGAGGATCATCCCGATTATCCAGCCGATACCCTTCTGCGCGAGATCGAAGATCGACGCAAGTTCATCGACGGTGTAGTGATCTCCGGCGGCGAACCAACCCTCGATCCGGAACTGCCGGCGTTTCTCGCCCGCATCAGGGAACTCGACCTGCTGATCAAACTTGATACCAACGGCCTCGCTCCCGCGGTGCTTGAGCAGTTGATGAACGAAAGCCTGGTAGACTACGTCGCCCTGGATCTCAAGACGGCTCCTGGACGCTACAATGAACTGCATCGGGCTCCGGTCGATCTCGAGCTTCTGCCCCAATCGATCGAGCTGCTGCGCAGCGGAACCATCGATTACGAATTGCGCACCACCTGCGTGCCGGGGTTGATCGAAGAACCCGACCTCCATCAACTCGGCAAGCTGCTGCAGGGCGCACCGCTTTGGATTCTGCAGCAGTTCGTGCCCGAGCACGCCCTGGCACCCGACTGGCGCAAGCGCAGCGCCCACAGTGCCGCGACACTGCGCCGCTTTGAAGAAATCGCTTCCCAATACGCCGCCCAAGTCTCCCTACGCGGCCTGTAACATCCCGTCGGCCCAGCCATCCGGGGCGCCCTGCTCCGGAGCAATAATCAGAAAACCTGAAAATACCCTCATCTTTTCGCCCCGGTTCGCTTGAAACTTGACAATTGTTGAGTCTCTTTCTATGTTGTCCGTGCTACTAAAACGCATTTCGGTAGCAAACATATTCCATCCCTTTCAAAGAGCACCTTTTACATGATCCTGTCATGACTTTTTTTCAAGGGAGCGACCTGACATGATTCGGCTTCTTCTCTCCACAGCCGCCCTGCTGTTCGTCCTGTGCACCTCCGCCGGGGCCCATTTCGGCGCCATAATCCCCTCTTCACCCCTCGTTACCTCCGACAGCGGCCCTTTCCTGAAGCTTGCAGCCAAGTTCATCCATCCCATGGAAGGTCACTACATGGAGATGGCCGGGCCCCGGGTTTTCGGGGTGCTGCATGACGGTGTAAAAGCAGATCTGCTCCCGGCCCTCTCTGCAGTCCGCGGCAAAAGCGCCGACCAGGAGGAAGACTTCACTTTCTGGGTCGCCGAGACAACCCTCAAGCGTCCCGGAGACTACACCTTCTACATGGAGCCAACCCCTTACTGGGAGCCGGCGGAAGATCTTTTCATCGTCCACTACACCAAGGTCTGCGTCAACGCTTACGGTCTGCAGCAAGGGTGGGATGAGCCGGTTGGGCTCGAAACAGAGATCGTCCCCCTGACCCGCCCCTATGGCCTGTGGAGCGGCAACCTCTTCTCCGGCCGCGTCCTGCGCGACGGGCAGCCCGTCCCTTTCGCCGAGATCGAAGTGGAATATCTGAATGAATCGCCCGACAACCCCCAATGGATCACCGCACCCGCTGACGCCTTTGTCACCCAGGTGATCAAGTCCGATGCCGACGGTGTCTTCCACTATGCCATGCCGCGCGCCGGCTGGTGGGGATTCTCCGCCCTCAGCCTGGCGGACTGGACCCTGGAGCATGAAGGGGAACAGAAGGAAGTCGAAATCGGCGCGGTCTACTGGGTGCATACGCGGGAGATGAAATAACCAATCGACAAAAACGCTTTTACCACAAAGGTAAAAAACAGAGATAAAAAGAGAGTCCACAGAGATTTTGAAAAACATGAACTTCATAGGGTTCAGTTTTCTCCCAAGCAATCTTACACTCCGATCTGCTTCTCGGTTTTTCTCTGTGCTCTCTGTGCTCTCCGTGGTTCAAGCTCTTGACCAAAAATAGAGGATCCATCATGACCATTAAATCCCCCAAGCTGCTCCTGCTGTTGAGCATGATTGTGCTCTTCACCCTGCAGGCCGGCACAGCCCTTGCTCACAAGGTCAATATCTTTGCCTATATCGAAGGCGTCACGGTCTACACCGAAAGCTATTTCCCTGACGGGCGGGCCGTTGAAGACGGCAAAATCACCGTGGTCGACTCGAACGAAGAAGCTCTGCTTGAAGGCCGCACCAATAAGGAGGGGCTGTTCTCGTTCGCGATTCCAAAAAAAGAGGATCTGGTCATTATTCTCGATGCCGGGATGGGCCATAAAACCCGCTTCAAATTGAAAAAATCCACCTTTGGAGAATAAGTCCTATGGCAAGATGGAAACGTCGATTGACTGCCTTGGCGATTTTTTTTCTCCTTGTCTGCGCCCCCGGCGAGAGAGCTTGCGCTGCCGGTGAGAGAGCTTGCGCTGCCGGTGAGAGCTGCGATCAAATGCTGGCCGCGTTTGAAGAAAGTCACGCGCAGATGGAGCGCGATTTGCGCCGGTTGCACCGGGAGGTCGCCGCACTGCGCCAGGAGCTTGAGAAGCCGGGAGCAGAAGAGATCTTCAGCGGCATCGGTTATATCCTGGGTCTTTTCGGAGTAGCCTTTTTTGTGGCCGGGCGCCGCGAGCGGCGGCGGGAGTAGAGCCTCATGCATATTTCCGATGGAGTCCTGCCGGTCGGCGTCACCCTGGGATGCGCCGTGGCATCCGTAGCCATCGCCGCGTGGAGCGTGCGACGGACCGGAGAAAAAGACCTGCCGAAAGTGGCGGTCATCACCGCGACCTTTTTCGTTGCCTCCCTGATTCACGTGCCGCTGGGGCCAACCAGTGTCCATATGCTGATTCCAGGGCTGGTCGGGGTTCTGCTCGGGCCCTCTTCCTTTCTCGCGATTGCTATCGGCCTGCTGCTGCAGAGTCTGCTTTTTCAATTCGGCGGGCTGACCGCTCTTGGCGCCAACACCCTGATGATGGGGGTACCGGCCCTGGCATGCGGTTTTGCCTTCCAGAAACTCAAAGGACATGGGCCGAAACGCCACATGCTGGCTGCCGCCCTGGCCGGTGGCGGCGGCACGGTGCTCTCTGCGCTGCTTCTGGCGCTTCTGTTGACCACCGGAGGGGAGGATTTCTCCGGCGTCGCCCGCCTCGCTCTTCTGGCTCATCTGCCGGTAATCGCGATAGAAGGCGCGGTCAGCGCCTTTACCGTATCCTTTCTGCTGCGGGTTAAACCTGAACTGCTGCGTGCGGGTTCCACTCCCTTTTCCGCAGAGGCTTCATGAATATCACACCCGGCGCCACGATCATCCTGCCGAGCTCCGTGCTGGCCGCTATGGCGGCGGGACTGATGGCCGGATGGGCTCTGCTGGCCTGGTGGGTACGCCGTGGCGAGCGCAGCAACGGCAGCCGCACTGATCGCGACTGGTCCATCCCCCAACTCGACAACAACGCATCCAACCGATCATTTTTTCACCTCTGGGATGTGCGCTTCAAGCTGGTTTCCCTGATCACATTCGCCTTTTTCGTTGTGGCCGTTCGCTCCCTGCCCGCGGCATCCGCGGCGATGCTTTTGGCCCTGATCTGTGTACCACTTGCACGCCTGCCGTTTCATCGGACCCTTCGCCGTCTGCTCGCCATGTCGGGTTTTCTGGTCATGTTCATCGTCATTATGCCCCTGACCGTCCCCACCCAGCCAGAGGATACGCTTGTCGTTTTTACAGGCATGGAGGGGATTTCCTTCAACCTGCGCGGTGCGGCGCTGGCGCTGACGATCTGCTGCAAAGCCTTTGCAGTCGCCCTGCTGATGGAGCCCCTGCTGGCTACCGCGCCCCTGTCTGTCACGCTTGAAGGGCTCACCCGGCTGGGTGTTCCCGACAAGATCACCCGCATGATTCATCTGGCGCACCGGTACATTTTCGTCGTCCTGGAGGAAACGCGCCGCATGGCAACGGGGATGAAGGTGCGCGGTTTTCGCAAGAGGACCAATATGGAAACGCTGCGCGTGACCGGCAATTTTCTCGGCATGTTGTTCGTGCGTGGCTTTGAGCGCACCTATCGCGTCTATGACGCCATGCAGGCACGCGGCTACGACGGCACGTTCCAGGAACTGCATCGCTTTCGCTCCTCAGCAGGAGACTGGCTCAAGGCAACCTTCTGGATTCTGTTGGGAGCGGTGCTGCTGGGGGTTGATCGGTTCTATCTGGGGGGTTGAGTTATTTTTTCAACGCTGAGGCGGAGAGAGAATATCTAAGACGCAGAGAAAACCCTTTAATTCTTGGATAAAAATGCACTTTATTGACTCTGAAACATCTTTACCACGGGAGCGCAAGGCGCTGATCGAGGTTCGCGATCTTGATTTCAGCTATCCTGACGGTTCTCAGGCGCTGCGGCAGATCAACCTGACCATTCGGCCCGGCGACCGCATCGCGCTGGTGGGACAGAACGGTTCCGGGAAATCCACCCTGGCGCGTCACCTCAACGGTCTGCTCGAGGCCCAGGCCGGTGCCGTCATCTACAAGGGGAAGCCGTTGCAGGGCGAGCATCTGCGACGGGCGCGCCTTGAAGTGGGCCTGCTGTTTCAGGACCCCGACGACCAGCTGTTCTGCAATACCCTGCTCGAAGACGTGGCTTTCGGACCGGGCAATCAGGAGCTGAGTGCGGAGCAATGTGCAGAGCGGGCACGGAACGCACTTGCGCAGGTGGGGCTGGCCGATCTGGCATACAAGCCCTCTCACCATCTAAGCTACGGGCAGAAAAAACGCGCCGCCCTGGCCACTTTACTGGCCATGCGCCCCCAGGTTCTGATCCTGGACGAACCGACGGCAAACCTCGACCCGGCACAGGACAACATCCTGCGGGAATTGCTGCGCGACTACGACGGAACGCTGATCTGCATCACCCACGACCTGCTATTTGCCTACGATCTCTGTGAGCGCGCCGTTGTGCTCGACCAGGGGCGCGTGCATCATGACTATACCCTGCGAGAACTGGTCTCCCACCGCAGCTCCCTGCGTGAGCACGGATTGGATTTCTCTTTTCGCCTGGATGGCATTGACGACATCCTCGCGGCGGAAGCCGCCCGCTGCGACCCCCTGCTGCCGGAAGCCAATGACCCTGCGGCATTACCCAGGCCGGAAAGTTCGCCGCTGGTCGCGGTCAGGGACTATTCCTTCAGATATCCTGACGGAACGCAGGCGCTTAACAAGATCCTTTTCAAGATCAATCGCGGCGAGAGCGTTGCCATCGTCGGCGAAAACGGCGCCGGCAAAACAACCCTGTTGCATTGCCTGCTGGGCATCCTGGAGGGGAGCGGCGAACACCTTTTCGAGGGAATGCCGATCAACCGACGCAGGCGGCGTGATCTATGGCGGCGGGTCGGGATCATCTTTCAGGATCCGGCCGACCAGCTTTTCTGCCCCACCTGTGCAGAAGAGGTGGCTTTCGGACCCCGCCAGATGGGAGTTAAAAAAGAAGAGCTCGCCCGGCGCGTGCATCAGGCACTGGCGCAGGTGCACCTGCAAGGCTACGAAGATCGCATCCCCCTGCATCTCTCCGGCGGAGAGCGCAAACGGCTGGCCATCGCCACCGTGCTGGCTATGCAGCCCGAAATTCTGATCCTCGATGAGCCCACTGCGGGGCTTGATCCACAGGGGGAAGAAATGTTGCTCAACATTCTGCAGGAATTGCCCCAGACCCGGATCCTTGTCTCCCACGACCCCTATCTGACAGCAAGGCTGACGCAGAGGACAGTGGTTCTGCACCGGGGAGAGATCATACGGGATTACAGCACACGGGAGTTTCTGCATGACCAGGACCGCGCACGGCTCAACCTGCTGACCCTCACCTCACGCCGGGAGCACTGTCGCGAGATCAGGGCCCTGCAACACCAGCACGCCCACAAACACCCGCACCGGCACCTGCATGAACACCGCCATCGCCATGGCGAGCTGGAGCACAGTCACCTCCATGAGCACGAGCATACTCACGCGCACACCTATACCCACCTGCATGGCGCCGACAGTGAGGCCCACTGTCATCCACCGCGCCCCCGCTACCATGACCATGCCCATCCCCATCATGAGCTGGAACCCCACGATCACGACCACCCCGAAGACCATTAGATTCAGCAGTCAGGCAAAAAAATTGGCCCGCCCGGAATAAATCCGAACAGGCCCTCCATTTCACGGCAATGATTCTCCAGCCCCGGAAGAAAACTCCGGAACCCCTCCTTCACATGCGATCTCTTTGAAATAACGGAACAAATCCGTTTCAACCAAAATGATGAAAATACCATAACTCTTTTTTTTAAAAATGCCTATCAGGAAAATCCTGATTTTTACCCGATATTTGATTATTTTATACTTCGAAATTCCTTAGATGGGAGCACTTTCTGTGGACAAACTGTGGATAGAATCAGAAGAGAGGAGGAGGGGAAAAGGTTTTACAAGGTCGTCAAGCCTTCTCGAATCGCCAGTTTGGTCAACTCAGGCAGGGATTCCACCCCCAACTTCTGCATTATATTATGGCGATGAGTTTCGACGGTTTTGGCGCTGACGTTCAACAGGTCCGCGATATCCTTGACCGGGGTGCCTTCAACCAGCAATTGCAGGGTTTCACGTTCGCGGGGGGTCAACTTGTCAAAGGGAGAGGAGGCCCCCTCTTCGTCGCCATGAAGCAGATTGTTCATGACAATATCGGTCACGCCGGGGCTCAGGTACATTCCACCGGCCACGACCACCTCGATCGCCTGCACAAGTTCGGCAATGACTGAATCCTTCACCACGTAGCCCCGTGCACCGGCTTTGAGCATGGAAAGAATGAACTTTCGATCCTTGTGGCTCGACAAAGCGACGATCTTTACACCGGGAGTTTCGGCCACAATGCGGCGGGTGGCATCGAAGCCGTTGAGAAACGGCATGGCCAGATCCATCACCACCACATCGGGCTTGAGCTCCTCTGCCAGCCTCACCGCCGCGCGACCATCGCTCACCGTGGCCAGCACTTCGATTCTGCCATGAGAATCGAACAGGGCCTTGACACAGTCGTGGAAGATTTCGTGATCATCCGCAAAGATTATTTTGATGGACATGAGCAATACTTCAGTGAAAAAAGACAACCGGATGAGGTGTCGTCAATTTTCAGCCTCGAGAAGACAGGAGCATGAATCCCATCTGGCGTCCCGTTTTACCCTGGTCGCGCCGATGAGAGAAAAACAGCTCCCGATGGCAGCAGGTACATTCATCGGCCGCTTCGATATGTTCCTCCCGCAGCCCTGCCTTGAGCAGTTGCAGGAAGCAGGCTTTACGCAGGTCGAGGCGCCATTTGCCCAGACCCTGGGGGCTCGCCAGCTCATCCCAGGGCTGCCCGTCTGCGCGGAACGCATCGCGCACCGGACGGTCGACTTCATATTTATGCGCGCCGATGCCGGGACCGATCCCCGCCATAAGGGTGTCGGGAGTGCTATCGAACAGCTGGGACAGGGAACGCACCGCTTTGCCGAGAATGCCCGCCGCCGCGCCACGCCAGCCGACGTGGATCGTAGCGGCCACATGCTGACGCGGATCATAGATCAGGACGGGGAAACAATCCGCCACCAGAACCCCTATCAGAATTCCCGGCTGGTTGGTAATGATGCCGTCGCAGCTCAATTGCTGGAAATGAGAAAGATCGGGGTTGGGCTGATCGATCACCAGCAGATCGGTGCCGTGGACCTGCTGCACGGTCAGCAGCAGGTGCGGCGGCAGGCCGAAAGAACGTGACAGGGATGAGCGGTTGGCCTCCACGTTATGTCTCGGATCCTCGGTATTGAAGCCGAGATTGAGTGAATTATAGGGTGCGCGACTCACACCGCCGTTGCGCGAGGTGAAGCCGGCACACACCGCAGAATCGGCCGCCCATGAAGGCTGCAGATAATTTATTTTTCCTTGACGTGCCATTTTCATTTGGGGAGGTATCTCCGATTGGTGGAATGAGGAGCGCAGCGTACGCCGCGTTGCTACAGAGATTAAATGCAGAGGGGGGCGCGGGTCAAGCCCGCAATCACTCGGCGTAGAGCCGGTCGAGATAGTCGAGCACCGCCTGGAGATCGGCGGGCGGAGGGGATTTGAACTCCAGATACTCGCCCGTAGCGGGGTGAACAAAACCCAGAAGCTGCGCATGCAGCGCCTGCCGCCCCAGACGCTGCACCAGCCGGCGCAGATCCAGATCATGCAGGGCGTTGGTCCGGGAGGTACTGCCGTAGACCGGGTCGCCTACCAGGGCCAGATTCATGTCGGCGAAATGGACCCGTATCTGATGCGTGCGCCCCGTCTCCAGAGTCAATTCCAGCAGCGTCAGGCGATCGCGGTCAAAACGCTTCAGCACCTGCCACCGGGTCACGGCACGCCGCCCTCGCCCGCTGCGGCTCGACATCTTTTTGCGATCAGTGGGGTGGCGCCCGATGGGGCGGTCGATCACTCCCTGGTTGTTCTGGACCATGCCGTGCACCAGGGCAAGATAGCGCCGTGTGATGGAATGCTCTTTAAACTGTCGCGACAGCTCTTGATGAGTGGCGTCGTCCTTGGTCGCCACCATCACGCCAGAGGTTTCCTTGTCGAGACGGTGGACGATGCCTGGCCGCAACTCCCCTCCGATCCCCGAGAGATCGGTGCAGTGGTGCAGCAGGGCATTGACCAGCGTCCCGCTGGAGTGCCCCGCAGCGGGGTGCACCACCAGGCCGGCCGGCTTATTGATGACGATAAGGTGTGAATCTTCGTAAAGAACTTCGAGTTCAATCGCTTCGGCGACAGGCAGGGCAGCCTGCGGGGCGGGCTCGATGACACGCAGGCGCTCCCCCCCTTTAAGCTTTTCTCCAGCCTTGGTCACCCTGCCGTCGACCTGGACCTGTCCATCCTCAATCAGCCTTTTGATCTGGGATCGGCTCAGTTCGGGCAGTTCGTCCGCGAGAAAATGATCGAGACGGCGTGGTGCCTGCTGCGCCTCGAATAAAAAATTATGCTCAGTTGCCATCTACCAGATTGCGCTTTCGATTTTACCCGCCTGCTTGATCATCACATCAACGATGGCGCGATCATAAAGCTGGTCGCGTCCGGCCAGATCCTCCGCTACGCGGGTATGAAAATGTTCGCGACCCTCTTCCAGTTCTTCTGCAAGAACATCGAAAATGTTGTCATTCTTGATTCCGGACGCGACCTTCTCCTGGTTGTAAAGGGCAATGTCGGAAACAATGGCTCGCGCCAGGCGAAAGGCCAGATTTGGATTGTCAACCAATCGGGGCATGGGACCTCCATCAAGGTTTATGGATCTTGCCCTGCTCAAGACCGACGCTTAAACAAGAACCATGAATCCAGATCAGAATACCGGCAAAAATAATTTGTGTCAATTAATCATACGGGCTGCCTGCAAGCAGAATCAGACTTTCTGCAAAAACTCCAGCAGACCGTCGTGATCTCCGCGCATATCGCTTTGAAACGCGCCGTCGAGCCGGTCGATCATCCAGGTTTCCACCAGGAAGGTGGGAATTCCGACCTGGGCAGCGGCCAGGTCGTGCTCGGTGTCGTTGCCGACCATCAGACATTGTTCAGGGTCAAGGTCGAACTGTGTCAGAATGTCATGGAAATACCCCGGGTGCGGTTTGCACAGGCGGGTATTTTCATAACTGGTCACCAGTGAATAGTCAAAATCATGCAAGTCCCCCCATTGCAGGCGAGCATCGATGACAGGGCGGGGGAAAACCGGGTTGGTGGCGATCACTACCGTCAGCTCCCTGTCGAAACAGAGCTGCAGAATATCTCTGGCCGCCGGCAACGCACGCACCATGGTAGCCAGCCTTCCCAGCCCGTCTTCGACAAAAGCATCGAGACGACGGCCAAACTCGACCGCCTCGATACCCAGGCGGCTGTGCATGGCTTCAAGAAAAAGCGCTTCATTGCTCGCACGTACCCTGTCGTCGCGAATCAGAGCGAAGGTCGCCGCCAGCACCGTATCGGCAAAACGGTCCGGCTCAGCCAGATCGGTGAAATGCGAAGCCAATCCCTGCACATAGGCCGGTATGAATTCAGCCATTTCCACATCCAGCAGGGTCCCGTCGAGATCGAACAATACAGCTTTCAGCGGTTTTTCGGAAGGATAATGCACCATATAAGTAAATCCAAAATGAAAGTGATCTTAAAATGTCATTTTAACAGAACTGTCGGCGCGGTGGAATCATAAAGAAAACCTGATCATGGACGGAATCGAACCAGATGGTATTATTGATTTTTTCTTGACTCCATCGGATCGCTCGGTCATAAATCGGACTCACTCCCAAGGACAAGAAAGACCATGGACAACATCCGCGAAGAAGTCAAAGAGCTTCAAATTGGACTCAAGGTGCGACGTCTGCGTCAGCATAAACGCTTGACGCTGCAGGCACTTTCCGATGCCACCGGCTTATCGAAACCCCTGCTGTCCCAGATCGAAAACAACCAGGTCATCCCCCCGCTGGCGACCCTGCTGCGCATCTCGAAAGCGCTCAAAGTCGATCTGCACACTTTTTTCGAAGAAGAAGACGGCACCGACAAATGCGTTCTGGTGCGTGCAGATCAACGCCGGCAGATGCGACGACGCCACACCCCTGAACAGCCGATCCCCCCCTATATCTACCACAGCCTCGCCTACGGGCTGCGCCACAAGCACATGGAACCCTTTCTGGTCGAATTCGAGGCGGGCGAGTGGTCGGAAGAGATGAAGGTCCGCCACGAAGGGGAGGAATTTCTCTTTCTACTTGAAGGCGAGCTTGAGCTGCATTTTGGCGATCAGGTGCTGATCATGAAGCCGGGCGATTCAGTCTATCACGACTCAAGCGAACCTCATGGCTACGTCGCGCGCGCACCGGGACGCACCCAGGCCGTGGCGGTTCTTTATTCCCGCGAGTAAATTCCAGCATTCAGCCTCCACTGTTCGATCCAAAGGGCCTGTGGTTGACCATGACGGGTCCCTGGTCTATATTTTTTGACATCAGTTTTGCTGACTATCGGAAATCATCGAATCAGGGATGTCAACCACATCCCCAGCAAAGGAGGTTGCGAACATGGCAAAAAAAATAGGTGTTGTTCTTGCAGGTTGCGGAGTCTATGACGGCAGCGAAATCCATGAGGCCGTCATCACCATGCTCGCCCTTGACCGGGCCGGCGCCGAAATCATCTGCATGGCGCCCGACATGGAGCAGATGCATGTCGTCAACCACCTGACCGGCGAACCTGCTGAAGGGGAGACGCGCAACGTCCTGGTCGAAGCCGCCCGCATCGCCCGCGGCAACATTAAGAATATCGCCGACATCAAAGCGGACCAGCTCGACGGCCTGTTTATGCCGGGCGGCTTTGGCGTGGCTAAAAATCTATGTGATTTTGCCGTTAAAGGGCCCGACTGCACCGTGCACCCCGAAGTGTCACGTCTGGTCAAGGAAATTGTCGCGGCAAAGAAACCGCTGGCCGCGGTCTGCATCGCGCCGGCACTGATTTCAAAAGTCCTTGGCGACCAGAAGCCCAAACTGACCATCGGCAACGACGCGGATGTGGCCGGCGGCATGGAAAAGATGGGCGCGCAGCATGTCCAGTGCCCGGTCAACGAATTCGTGGTCGACGAAGAGAACAAAATCATCTCCACCCCCGCCTATATGCTGGCCGGACGCATCAGCGAAGCGGCCGAGGGGATTGAGAAAACAGTTCAGGCTCTACTGAAGATGGCGTGATCGAATCCTTCAGAAAAAGAGGGGGATCCTGATGAAAAAGCGGGTGGGCGCAGCAAAGCGTTCACCCGCTTTTTGCAGAACCGGTTCCGAATTTCGCCCCGCGCTTGCCAGATGGCGGAAATGTTCTAAAATGGAGAATCGTTTCCGTCTCTCGTCTTTCAGCAACAGAAAGCACGAAACCAAGAAGTCTATTAATCAGGAGGAAAGCATGTCCAAGTATCGCTGTGTCATCTGTGACTACGTTTACGACCCCGCCGAAGGCGATCCGGGCAGCGGTGTCGAGCCCAACACCCCCTTTGAAGATCTACCCGAGGATTGGGTCTGCCCCCTGTGTGGTGCGGACAAGAGCAATTTCGAAAAAATTTAAAGATCGATTCACCACTGGGGACACAGCTTCTTTGACATGGGAGCCGCGCCCTCAGGCGCAACGGTTACAAATCTGAGATAAACGAGGTTGCCATGGCTAGAACTCCCGTTGTCGATCAGGACACCTGCATCAGCTGCAATCTGTGCGTGGACCTGGTCCCCGAAGTTTTCAAACTGAACGAGGACGGCGTGGCGGAAGTGTATGCGCCCCAGGGCGCTGCGGAAGAAAAGATTCAGGATGCAATCGACAACTGCCCGGTCTCCTGCATTGCCTGGGAAGACTGACCGGACCGTCACCCTCCCGTCGCTGCCGACGGGTTTTCATGTACTGCAGGCAGGCCGGCTCTCTTACGAGGCCGGCCTTGCCTTTCAGGAAAAACTGATCGAGCGCCGTCTGCATGACGCGGATTCAGAGTACCTGATGCTGCTCGAACACGACCCGGTGATTACCCTGGGGCGAGGAAGCAACCAGGCCCATGTGCGTCTGCCGCCGGACGAACTGTCGCGGCAGGGGATCGCCTGTCATGAGAGTTCACGGGGCGGCGACGTGACCTGGCATGGGCCGGGACAGCTGGTCGGCTACCCCATCCTGCATATGGACCAGATCGGGCGGGACCTGCATCGCTATCTGCGGCTGCTTGAGCAATGTTTGATCCAAACGCTGTCTGCCTTCGGGTTGCAGGGTGAGCGGCAGGCGGGCAAGACCGGCGTCTGGGTCGGGGGGCGCAAAATCGCCTCCATCGGCATTGGTGTGCGCCGCTGGATTTCCTGGCATGGCTTCGCCCTCAACATCGCTCCCGATCTTCGCGCGTTTGAAGCCATTGTGCCCTGCGGGCTGCAGGATGTCACCATGACCTCACTGGCCGTTGAATGTGCCAATGCTCCTTCGCGCACGACAGTCGAGCAGCAAATCATTCGCGCCTTCGCCGCCACCTTCAATCTTCAACACCATGGATGCCATGACCTCGCCTCATTCACGCAAACCTGACTGGCTTAAAGTTCGCCTGCCGCAGGGACCGCAGTGGGCGCGCATCGACCGCCTGCACCGCGAGCAGGGGCTGCACAGCGTCTGCCGCAGCGCCGCCTGCCCCAACCTGGGCGAATGCTGGGACCGCGGCACCGCCACCTTCATGATTCTCGGCAACACCTGCACCCGCAGCTGCGCCTTCTGCAATGTTCAGGGCGGGACGCCACAGCCGCTGGATGAAGGCGAACCTCAAAAAGTTGCACGGGCGGTCGCCACGCTGCAGCTCAAACACGCCGTCATCACCTCCGTCACTCGCGATGACCAGCCCGATGGCGGTGCCGAGCAATTTGCCGCCCTGGTGCGGGCGCTGCGCCTGGAGGCGCCATCCTGCCGCGTTGAGCTGCTGATCCCGGATCTGCTCGGCAACCCCGAAGCCCTTGAAACAATTCTCAATGCCGGCCCGGATATTCTCGGACACAACCTGGAAACAGTGCCCCGCCTTTACCCGCAGGTGAGACAGGGCGCGGACTTCAATCGTTCCCTGCTTCTTTTGCGGGACGCACAGCGACTGGCTCCTCATATCCCCACAAAGTCCGGTTTAATGCTGGGTCTGGGTGAGTCATACGTCGAAATCATTGAGGTGCTGCACCAGTTGCGCGCCATGGAGGTCTCTTTTCTGACCCTGGGACAGTACCTGGCCCCGAGCCGCAGCCATCACCCGGTGCACCGCTACGTCCCTCCCGAAGAATTTGAAGATCTGCGCCAGGACGCTCTCAAACTGGGATTTGTTCATGTCGAATCCGGTCCGCTGGTGCGCTCCAGTTATCACGCCGAACAACAGTTCAAGGAGTCTCATCATGCCCCAAAGCTGTGATTCAATTCTGCAGACTCTTATCCTCGGCTCAGGCCCCGCCGGCCTGACCGCCGCCATCTATGCCGCGCGCAGCCGCTGCTGCCCGCTGGTGGTGCACGGACGTCAACCCGGCGGCCAGCTGACCACCACCACGGTCATCGATAATTTTCCCGGCTTCCCCGAGGGCATCGACGGCAATGAGCTGATGGATCGCATGCGGCGCCAGGCGGAGCGCTTCGGGACGCAGTTCGCCGAGGAGGAGGTCACCCGGGTCGACCTGAAGAAAACGCCCTTTCGCGTATGGGTCGGCGACCAATGCCATCAGTGCCGCACCCTGATCATCGCCACCGGTGCCTCGCCGCGCATGCTGGGCCTGGAAAACGAATGGGACCTTTACGGCCGCGGCGTTTCGGTCTGCGCCACCTGCGACGGATTCTTCTACAAGGAGAAAGAAGTGGTGATCGTGGGCGGCGGCGATACCGCCATGGAAGAGGCTTCTTTTCTCGCACGGTTCGCTTCCCGTGTCACGGTCGTCCATCGCCGCGACGAGCTGCGCGCTTCACCGCCGCTGCAGAAAAGAGCCATGGAGAACAAGAAGATCGATTTCCGCTGGGATACGGTGGTTACGGCTATCCACAGCGATCCTCAAACCGGGGTGACCGGCGTGCGCCTGAAAAATGTGAAAAGCGGCGAGGAGGAGGATTTCTCCTGCCACGGCCTGTTTGTCGCCATCGGCCACAACCCCAACACCGACCTGTTCAAGGGGCAGCTGCACATGGACCAGGACGGCTACATCCTCACTCATGACGGATGCCGCACCAGCATCCCCGGTGTTTTTGCCGCCGGCGACGTGCAGGATCCCAACATCCGCCAGGCCATCACTGCCGCCGGCTCCGGCTGTACCGCCGCCATGCAGGCCGCGCGCTACCTGGATGATCTTGGCGTGGAATAAGTCCGGCACATCTGTGTGCGAAAAAGATCTCCGTCAGTTTTATTCACAACCCTTGGAGGTGTCATCATGGCAAACAAAGGAACCATCGGAATTCTCACAGGCGGCGGCGACGTGCCGGGACTCAATCCGGCGATTCGCGCCATTACCATCCGTGCGCTGCGCGAAGGTTACCGGGTTCTGGGAATTCGCCGCGGCTGGGCGGGACTGGTTGAACTGGTAGCAGAGCCGCAGGCCGACAACAGCTCGTGCGTGCAGGAGTTGACCCGCGACGTGGTCAACCGCGCCGGCCGCACCGGCGGCACCTTTCTACACACCTCGCGCACCCGGCCGAGCCATCTGCCGAAAGACAATCTGCCCGCGCACCTGCGGGACAAGTACACGGAAAAGATTAACGACGTCACCCCCGAGGTGCTGAAAAACATCGAATTTCTCGGGCTCGATTTTCTGATCCCCATCGGCGGTGACGACACCCTGAGCTATGCGCAGCGCCTGCACGAGGAAGGGGTCAAAGTGGTCGCCATCCCCAAAACGATGGACAACGACGTGCCGGGCACCGACTACTGCATCGGTTTTTCCACCTGCGTCACCCGCACCATCGAGCTGACCCACCGCCTGCGCACCTCGGCCGGCTCACACGAGCGCTACCTGGTGATCGAGGTCTTTGGGCGCTACGCCGGGTTTACCGCGCTGCTGCCGACCATGGCCGGAGCGGCGGATCGCTGCATCATCCCGGAGCACAACTTCGACATTGAGCAGTTAGCGCGCCTGCTCACCGAGGATCGCAACAAGCATCCGAGCAAATACGCCGTGGTCCTGGTTTCCGAAGGGGCCAAAATGCGCCACCAGCAGGATATGTCGTTCGAGGGGGAGGAGGTCGACCAGTACGGTCACCGCAAGCTGGGAGGGATCGGGGACAAAGTCTCGGCGATGCTCAAGGAACTCTCGCCCGGGTTTAATAACGGCCGCAGCATCAATGTGCTCAACCAGCGCCTCGGCTACCTGGTGCGCAGCGGCGAACCGGACGCACTGGACTCCATCGTTCCCATGGCCTTCGGCAATATCGCCCTCGACCTGGTGCTCGAAGGCACCTCGGGACGGCTGGTCAGCATCCACAACGGCCATTACGACACAGTGCCGATCACGACCGTCACCGGCCAGAAAAAAGTGGTCGACGTGGAGAAGTACTACAATATCGAGCGGCTGCGCCCCAAATACGAATCCTTCCAGCGCCAGCCCCTGTTCATCATGACCAGCGATCTGTAAGAAACACGCAGCGGGGCCGTTTCCTGCCACGTCAGGAGACGACCCCGTTCACTCCTCCCAAACGGCTGTTCACCTCACTGACCTGGGCGTTGAGCGTCCAGTAATCGTAAATGATGCCGACAAGAAACAAACCGCCGGTGAGTAGATAAATCAACCCGGTCAGCCATTTGCCCAGATAAAAGCGGTGAACGCCGAATACGCCGACGAAAGTGAGCAGCACCCAGGCGATGTTGTAGTCTCTCGCCCCGGGGGTGAAGCGCAGATCGGCGGAGCGATCCATGGATGGGATCAGAAACAGGTCGATGATCCAGCCGATGAAAAACAGACCGAGGGTGAAGAAATAGATCGTTGCGCTGATGGGGCGGCCGTAATAGAAGCGGTGGGCCCCCATGAAGCCGAAGATCCACAGGATGTATCCGATAAGCTTGCTGTGCGTATTCAGTGTATTCATCTTACAACTCCAGCAGCATCTCTTCCGGTTCTTCCACCAGGTCCTTGATGCGTTTGAGGAAGCTCACCGCCTGGCGTCCATCAATGAGGCGGTGGTCGTAGGAGAGAGCCAGGTTCATGATGGGGCGGATGACAATCTCTCCGTCGCGCACGACCGGGCGGTCCTGGATGGCGTGCATCCCCAGCACCGCGCTCTGCGGCGGGTTGATAATCGGGGTGGAAAGCACCGAGCCGTACACGCCGCCGTTGGTGATGGTAAAAGTCCCCCCTTCCAGATCGGCCAGGGTAATCTTGTTGTTTTCAACCTTCTCGGCAAAGTCAGCGATGGCCTGCTCGATCTCGGCGAAATGCATCTCATCCGCACTGCGCAGCACCGGCACCACCAGTCCCTTTTCGGCGCCGATGGCAATCCCGATATGGTAGTCGTGATACGTGAGTATATCGTCTCCGTCGATGCTGGCGTTGACTTCGGGAAAGGATTTCAGCGCCTCTACGCAGGCTTTCACGAAAAAGGACATCAGCCCCAGCTTGACGCCGTGACGCTGTTGAAAACTCTCCTGGTGTTTTTTGCGCAGGGCCATCACCCGGCTCATATCCGCTTCGTTGAAAGTTGTCAGCATGGCGGTCTGCTGCCGGGCCGCAAGCAACCGCTCGGCGATGCGCTTGCGAATGGGTGACATAGGCGTGCGGGTGACGCGTCCATCCTGCTCGGCGCTTCCACGAGGAGCGGGTTTCTTCTCCTGATCTTCAGCCGACTCCTTTTGTTTTTTTTCCGGCACTCTTTCCTTCTTCTCAGGCTCCTTCGAAGGGCTTTCGGCCGCCGGCACCGCTTTTCCGGCCGATTCGGACTCCGGCTTTTCCTTGTTTTTGGCAGCCTTCTTTTTCTGCTGAGCGGAGCCCTTTTCCTCCGCCTCTTCTGCGGCAGCGTTCTTGTCCTCTTTCTGCGCAGCCTCTTTTTCATCTTTCGCAGGGGCGGCGCCTTTTTCATCCTCGCCTTCACCCTCTTCCTCGTCAGCGATGGTGCCGATCACGGCTCCCACCTTCACCGTCTCCCCCTCGCCCACGGCAATCTGCAGCGTGCCCGAGGCATCGGCGTTGAGTTCAAGGGAAATCTTGTCGGTCTCAAGCTCACACAGCAGATCGCCTTTCTCCACCCGCTCTCCGTCTTTTTTATGCCAGGTGGAAACCTGCGCTTCATAGATCGATTCACCGACTTCGGGGACTTTGATTTCCATAAAAACTCCTGAATGAAATTTTCAACGGAGAGACGCGGAGAAAGTGAGACGGAGAGAAAAACATTTTAAGGAATAGATTTCTCTGCGCTCTTTATTTGCTCTCTGCGGCTCTGCGTTGAAGATTTTTGTCTATTTGCCTTCGGGCAGGTTGAAAGCCTCTTCCAGCAACGCCTCCTGCTGCTGCTTGTGCAGGCGGTGGCTGCCAACGGCGGGGGCGGCGGATTCTTCCCGGCCGACGTAGCGCGGATGCCGTCCCAGCACGCGGGTCAACTGCGGTGCGAGATGGGACCAGGCGCCGTTGTTGCGCGGCTCCTCCTGCACCCAGGCCACGTGCTCCAGCTCTCCATAAAGGGAGACGACCTCGGCCAGCCTCTCGCGATGCAGGGGATAGAGCTGCTCGATCCGCACCAGGGCCACATCCTTGCGTCCAAGGTCCGCCCGCTTCTCCACAAGGTCGTAATAGATCTTGCCGGAGCATAACAGCAGCGATTTGATCTGCCCCGGCTCGATCGGATCGGCGATCACCTCCTCGAAACGGCCTCCGGCCAGATCGTCGAGGGTCGACCGGCAGGCAGGATGACGCAGCAGGCTTTTGGGGGTGAAAACGATCAGCGGTCGCCGGAAGGGCTGCTTGAGCTGGCGGCGCAACAGATGAAAGATCTGCGCCGGGGTACTCGGGTAGCACACCTGCATGTTCTCATGGGCGCAGAGCTGCAGAAAACGCTCGATGCGGGCACTGGAGTGTTCGGCGCCCTGCCCTTCGTAGCCGTGCGGCAGAAACATCACCAGCCCGCAGGAACGGTCCCACTTGCTGCCGCTCGATGCAATGAACTGGTCGATAATGACCTGCGCGCCGTTGACGAAATCACCGAACTGGGCCTCCCAGATGACCAGCCCCTGCGGCACCTCCAGCGAATAGCCGTATTCGAAGCCGAGCACGGCAAACTCGGAGAGCATGCTGTTGTGGCAGTGAAAATCCGCCCCTTCGGCGGCCACTTGGGCAAGCGGCAGAAAGGGTTTGCCGGTGTTCAGATCGACGATGGCGGCGTGGCGCTGATTAAAGGTGCCGCGGCGGGAATCCTGGCCGGAGAGCCGCACCGTATGCCCTTCGTTCAGCAGCGTGGCAAAGGACAGCGCTTCGGCCAGCGCCCAGTCGATCTCATCACCCGTGTCCATCGCTTCGCGCCGTCGCTCGAGAAACTTGACGATTTTGGGATGAGGCTCAAACCCTTCAGGCAGCTGGAGGATGCGCTGTCCGAGATTCTGGAGGGTATCGAGATCGACCGCTGTGCGGACATCGTCCGGTATCGTGAATTCACGCTGGATTTCGCTCCATTTCCCTTCGTGGCCGGCATCGGCGGGCTGCTGATCCCGCTCCAGGGCCTGTTCCAGTCGATGCTCGATCTCCTGCTCCTGCGTTTCGATGCGGTCCTTATCCGCGACCTCCTCAGCCAGGCGCTCGGCATAGAGTTCATGCACCGGCGGCCGATCCTTGATTCTTTCGTACATCAACGGCTGGGTAAAGGCCGGCTCGTCGGCTTCGTTATGTCCCTGGCGGCGATAGCAGATCAGGTCGATCACCGCATCGCGTCCGTAGCGGCAGCGATAGTCCAGCGCCAGCGAGGCGGCATGCACCGCGGCCTCCGGATTTTCGCCATGGACGTGAAATACCGGCACCTGCAGCATCTTGGCGACATCGGTGGCGTAGTGGGTGGAACGCGCTTCGGGCGGCAGAGTGGTAAAGCCGATCTGGTTATTGAGCACGATATGCAGGGTGCCGCCGGTGGAGTAGCCTTCCAGCTGGGAGAGATTGAGCACTTCGGCGACCACGCCCTGCCCTGCAAAAGCAGCATCGCCGTGGATCAGCACCGGGAGGACCTCCTGCCCACCGCTGCCGTGGTAGTCCTGCCGCGCCCGCGCCTTGCCCTCCACCACCGGGTCCACCGCCTCCAGGTGGCTCGGGTTTGAAGCCATCGACAGATGAATTCCGTGACGCCCAAGCGGCGCGACGTCACGGGAGAATCCCTTGTGATATTTGACGTCGCCTTCTCCGACAAAGGCGTACTCGAGGTTGTCCTTGAACTCGGCAAAGATGTTTTCCAGCGGTTTGTGGAAGATGTTGGCCAGGACGTTGAGCCGTCCGCGATGGGCCATCCCCAGAACCAGGTCCTTGATCTCGCGCTGATTGGACGCGGTGACAATATCGTGCAGGACTGGAATCAGCGTTTCGGCACCTTCCAGCGAAAAGCGCTTCTGCCCCAGGAATTTGCGATGGAGAAACGCTTCGAACAGGGCGGCTTCCTGCAGCTGCTGCAGAATCAGCCATTTGTGCTGCTCCGAAAATTCGGTGCGGTTGCGCGTCCCCTCCATGCGGTCCTTGAGCCACTGGCGCTGCTCGGGGTCCTGGATGTGCATGAATTCCACCCCGATGGCGCCGCAGTAGGTCTCGCGCATCACAGCGACAATCTCCCGCAGGGTGGCGTGCTCCTTGACGAATCGACGGGTATGGAACACCGTGTCGAGATCGGCTTCCGACAGGCCGAAAACACTCAGATCGAGCAGCGGGTGATTGAGGGGGCAGGGTTCGAGGGGGTCGGTACAGGCGAGCAGGTGCCCGATATCGCGATATCGGTAGATCAGCGACTGAACGCCGGACTGCTTCAGGGCAAATTCGGGATCGACACAGGTTTGGGGGCAGGAAGGCGATTCGTTGCCCAGGTCAAACCCTTCAAAAAAACCATGCCAGTCGGAACCGACACTGGAGGGATCCCGCAACCAGCGTTGGTACAGAGCATCGATCCACGCCGGGTCAAGTTGGGCGGAAAAAGGCATATCAGAACACATCCCGGTCAAAAGTGATGGCGTCGCAACATTCAGCGCATGAAGTATAACAAAACGCAGCGCGAGCGCAATTTCAAGCTGCTTTGACCGGTCTGCAGTTACTGACGATCAGATGCGAGGGCGGCTTTTTTGGCAGCGGGCATCTTGGTCGCAACCAGGTTCTTGGTCAAAGCCGACGCCCCGGAATCTCCGACGCCGCAAAAAACAGCATGACGGCGCACTTCTTCGGGGATTTCTTCCCCTTCCACCCGACGATAGCCACGCTGCAGAAGGTAGTCGTCGTTGGGACCGCTGGGCGCGAAAAAACGCCTTGCCCCCCCCAAGGCGGCAAACCTCTCGATGCGCACCAGCAGCAGAGAGGCAATGCCGCGTCCGCGCATATCAGCCTCCACCGCCGGTGGGCGCAGAACGGCCTCCTCGCCAAGGATCTCCATCCCCGTCGCGCCGGCCAGCATGCCGTCGGTTCGGCAGGTGAGAAAATGAACGATATTATCCGGATTCAGGTCATCATGCGGCAAGCCGCAACGAGCCAGAAGATCCCTGATCGATGTAAGCTGAGGAGGATGAGCAAAAAGGAAGACCATTATGAAATTCTCCAGAAGGAGGATGAAGACCTCTTGTCAGTTCGAAGACGGAGCGCCGCGGCGACGTTCAGCCCAGGCGCAGAGGCTTAGAGTGAGAAGAATGCCGATGAGGTTGAATCCGACATCCAGGATCGAGCCATACCGGCCCGGCACGGACAACTGATGCCATTCGTCGAACACGCCGAACAGAAACGAAATGGCAGGTGCGCAGAAATAACGGGCCCGCGGACCACAGCCGAGCGCCTCAACCCCGCGCAGCCACAGCAGGGTCAACAGGCCGAAGGCGGGGATATGCAGCAGGTTGTTCAGAGCTGGCGGCACATAATCAAAGGGGTTGGCCGCCTCGGAGCGGGGCGCGGACGGCAGGGAGGATACAAAGAAAATCGCCGCCATCAAGAGCAACGGGGGCAGCAGAGCCGCAACCCGGCGGGGAGGCGTCCACCACTGAAACCTGCGGGCCACCAAAGCATCGAACAGACGAAGACTCCAACCCGGCCGAATCAATAGCGCACCACTTCGAAGCGCAGGTCCCGGTGGCTGAAGATCGCACCGGCCGGCGTAATCTCCTCCAGCAGCAGATCGTCCTGCAGCAGCTGCCCTTCGCGCAGCATCCGGCCGTTGATGCGCACCATACGCTGGGTGGGTTCAGCCGTGTAATAATGCAGCGAGAATGAGAAGGCAGGCAGACCGGAACGAATCGAAGACGGCAGATCCCGCAGAGCGAGCACGCCCCCAGGTTCTTCAGCTTCATCGAACTCTGCCGGTGCTTCATCCAAAAAGGTCTCGGCGGGAGTCGCCGGCGGGACAACCGGCTCCGCAAGTGGTTCGGTTGGCTCGACGTTCAGTTCCGCAGGCCCGGTATCCTCAGCGGCTGCAGGTACGGAAATCTCTGCGGAACGTGTGTCCGATTTTTCCCGGTCGGCAACGATCAATGTCCGGCCTACCGTCTCCTGCGGGACGACAGGAACGGCAGGCGGTGTTTCAGCAACCGGAAGCGAACCGGCTGCAGGCGGCGAGACAACGTCTGCAGAGGTTTGCGGTTTTACAGTACCCGAGTGAGGGGGGGCAACGACCGGTTCAGGCTCTTTCGCAACCTCCGCTTCAGTCGGCGCAGGGGATTGGGGCGGCATGGAGGGTCTGGACGCCCACCACAGCCATATCGCGCCATTGAGCACGAGCACAAACACGACGATCCCGAGGATCAACAATCCCCGCCGGGAGGAGCGAGGCTGTGCGACAAAATGCTCGGTACTCAGATCGGGGGCCTGCCCTTGCGGCCTTTTCTTATCTGATTTTCGCAGCGCATCAAGAATAAACGACATGGTGTTCAGTGTCCCTCCACCTTGAGCCGCGGCTCTGATCCGCCCAGTGCGGAATTGAGTTGAATCAGGGTCTTGCTGCCGATAATCCCGTCAGGGTCAAGCCCGCGTGACAGCTGAAAACGCTTGACGCTGCGCTCCAACCGGTCATTATAGCGAGTGCCCCCCTCCAGAACAGGTGCCTGCCCTTCTGCCGCGGAGAGCCCTGCATCAAGCCAGGAGACGAACGGATCCTCATCTCCGGGGCGCAGATTGCCGCGGTAGCCGGGCGGTGGTCGCCAGAACAGAGTGAATTCTCCAAGCCAGCGCCGCTCCAATGCCGGCAGCCCCACCTTGACGGGTTCCCCCGCCACATCCACAACGGCCCAATTCTCACCCAGTTCGACCAGCGCTGCGTAGAAAGTTTCGCCATCATCGCCATAAAGAGTCAGAACCGCCGGACGATCCAGTCGCGCCAGGGCATGCAGGGTGCCGCGATCGCGCAAGCAGCTGAGGCCGTGCAGCGCGGCCGTTTCACAAGCCCTGCTCTCGTCGACCGATACGCCGGGCAGGCCCCAGGCGGCAAACAACCGTTCAAAAGCTTCAAGATCACCACGAACTTCAGGAACGACCAGAGGAGAGAATCCGGCCTGTTTCTGGGCCTGATGCCTCTCATCAACAGGTTTTTTCTCCGGTTCAGGAGCATCCCGGTTCTCAACGGAAGCGACAGAGCTGGAAGGTTCTGCGACCCACCAGGATTTTAAAAAATAAACCCCCGCGCCTGCGATGGCCACAAACAGCAACGCGAAGACAGTCGCCCGAACGGCACGCTTTCCGGCCTGGCGAACTTCCCCTCCGAAAATTTCACGTGCCGCCTGCGAAAGGATTCCGCGATCGACCCGGGATCGTTCCCGGGCATAGACCCCCAGCAGCGCCCGGTCGCATAACAGGTTCACCAGGCGGGGAATTCCCCCGCTCAAGCGATGCAGACGCCGCAGAATCGGCGGCGGAAAGAGATCAAGGCCGCCGCGGGGCAGCCCCGCCACCCGCAGGCGGTGATGCACGTAGCCAACCATTTCGTCATAGGTCAGTGGGGTCAAATGATAGCGGGCGCTGATACGCTGCGCCAGCTGACGCAGCCGGGGCTGCTCGAGCATTTCCAGAAATTCAGGCTGCCCCAACAAGATAATCTGCAGCAGCTTGCGCTGGTTGGTTTCCAGGTTGGTGAGCAGGCGCAGCTGTTCCAGAACATCGAAATCGAGATTCTGCGCTTCGTCAATAATCAGCACCGTCTGTCGACCGGCGGCATGGTTCTCAAGCAGGCGGGCATTGATGCGGTCGATAAAAACCTTGTTGCTCTGATTGCCGTCCGGATAGCTGATCTGCAGTTCGTCGCACAGGGTGGCCAGCAGTTCGCTGGTAGTGACGCGGGGATTCAGAATAAAGGCGGATTCGCAATCCTCGGGGAGCTGCTCCAGCAGGCAGCGGCACACCGTGGTTTTGCCGGTTCCGACCTCGCCGGTCAGCAGCACGAACGCACCTTCGCCGCGAATCCCGTAAACCAGATGAGCCAGCGCCTCGCGATGACGTTCGCTCATGAACAGGTAGCGGGGATCGGGGGCGATGGAGAAAGGAGCCTCTTTGAGGCCGAAATAATCGAGATACATACCGCTCACAGGTTAAAAGGTCCAGTAATTTGAGCGTTATGTTAGGTGAGCAGGAGAAATAAAGTCAAGCTGAGGATACCGTCCTCGGCAAGTCTTTAAATGCCAAATGCCCGGTTTCTCAACCGGCCAGTTAAAACACAGAGGGTGTCATGAAAAGAAGAAATCAGGGCAAAAGCGGAACTGCCAGTACCGGGCGCTTGGCCCGGTGCAGCACTTTTTCCGCGACGCTTCCAAGAAAAGTGTAATGCAGCCGACCTTTACCGTGGGTTCCCATGACAATCAGGTCAGCGTCGAGTTCGCGCGCCAGGGTGAGAATCGTCCCCACCGCCTGCCCGTGCCGCACATGAATTTCGGTGACCCGGGCGAGATCTTCGGGATGATCCTTCAATTCGTCTTCGGCAAACTGCTTCAACCGCTGCTGAATCAGTCTGCGCACCTCATCCTTGTGTCCCAGCTCCATATCGGCGAGCTGGTCCGGCCCGATCACGGTCGAGACATAGTTCATCACCGCCGACTCCACTTCCGGAAGGACATGCAGAATGTGAATGACTCCCTCATGTGAGCGGGCCAGGCTCACTGCGTGCCGGAAAGCATGGGCGGCGTTGTCCGACAGGTCGGTGGCATAGACGATGGTGCGGTATCGAGGAATCATGACGCGCCTCCCGACGGCTCAGGCGCTGTGCGGTGTATTGCCGCCGCGCAGCTCCTGCAGAGCCATGACTCCCAGGTAGAGAGCCAGCCCCACGAGATAACTCAGATAATGGTTGTCGATGCCGACATAATGAGCGAAAAATCCCGGACGAAACATTATGGCCGCCACCCCGAGCAGCAGCAACAGTTCATACCAGCGCAAACGGATCAGGAACCAGCCCTGGGTCGCCGCGGCGAAGGCAAATGCGCCGATACAGGTCATAAAGAAGATATAGATGGCCAGCGGAAAGCTGTCGATCCCGATCAGCAGCATGTCGGTGTTGAAGATGAACATGAACGGCAGCACCGCGGTGCGGATATCGTACATGAAACCCTGAATGCCGGTCGGGATGGGGTCGGATCGGGCAATAGCACTTGCCGCATAGGCCGCAAGGCCCACCGGCGGCGTATCGTCGGCCAGAATCCCGAAATAGAAGACGAACAGATGGGCGGCGATCAGCGGCACGACAAAGCCCTGCCCGTGGGCGATGGTGACCAGCGCCGGGGCCGTCAGCGAGGCCATGACAATATAATTGGCCGTGGTCGGAAGCCCCATGCCGAGAATCAGGCTGGCGAGAGCGGTAATCACCAGCATCAGGAAGATATTGCCCTGACTCAGGGTGTCGATGATGTTGGTGATCAGTCCGCCGAGCCCCATGGTCACCACCCCGACGATGATCCCCGCAGCAGCAGTGGCTACCGCCACGCTCACCATGTTGCGCGCACCGGCGATCATGCCGTTGACAATATCGAAGAAGCCCTGCCGCCAGGCCTCGCCCATGTCGCCGCCCCAGATGCGCGCCTTGATGGGATGCTGAAACACCATGATCACCGCCAGCACGAGGATTGCGCGGTAGGCCGCCAGATCGGGAGAGTGGCGCGGGATGATCAACTCGTACAGCAGCAGAAAAATCGGCACCAGGTAGTGCAGGCCGTTGCGCAGCACCTGAAAGAACTGCGGCAGGTCGACCTTGCTCAGCCCCTTCATGCCGAGCTTGGACGCTTCGAGGTGGGTGATATAGAAAAGCGCGAAATAGGAAGCGAAAGCCGGAACGGCCGCCGCCTTGATGACCTCGATATACGCCACGTTGACATACTCGGCGATAATGAAGGCCGCAGCGCCCATGATCGGCGGCATCAACTGGCCGTTGGTGGAGACCGCCACTTCGATGGCCGCCGCCTTCTTGGGTGGGTAGCCGACCTTTTTCATCAGCGGGATGGTAAACGTTCCGGTCGTCACCACATTGGCAATGGAGGAGCCGGACACCATACCTGTCATACCGCTTGCCAGCACCGCGGCCTTGGCCGGTCCCCCTTTAAAACGCCCCAGAAGCGACATCGACAGATCGATGAAAAACTTACCCGCTCCCGCCTTGTCGAGCATGGAACCGAGCAGCACGAAGAGAAAGACAATGCGGGCCGAAACCCCGATGGGAATCCCGAAGATCCCCTCGGTGGTCAGGGCGATCTGACTGATGTAGCGATCGAGGCTTACCCCCTTGAATGCCAGAAAATCCGGCATATAGGGACCGAAAAACGCATAGCAGGTGAATACGATGGCAATTACTGGCAGAGCGGGGCCGATCACCCGGCGCGCCGCCTCGAGTAGGGTCAGCACCAGGAAAATACCAACGGCCAGGTCGCGCGTATTGGGGCGCCCGACACGGTTGGCGATCCCCTCGTAATCAAGAACGATATAGAGCGCGGCACCGGCTGCCAGCAGAGCGATGATCAGATCGGGCCAGGGGATGGTGTGCTTTTCCCCCAGCCAGCGCAGACCTGGAATGGTCACATCGCGCTTGAGTGTAGGGTAGGACAGAAAGACAATGGCCAGGCCAAAGGCGAGGTGAATGGAACGGATATAGGTCGAATCGAGCAACAACCAGCTGGATAGTGAGAGCTGAAAAAGCGACCAGCACAGTGCAATCACCGGCACTGTATAACGCATCGGCCCCTGCGGGCGGCGCAGTCCGAGCTCTTCCTCTTCCTTGAGCCGCTGAGCGGCCGCAAGGCCCTCATCCGAGACGGTCTTATCCTGATGCACCATGTACTGCCCCCTGCCGTCGAAGAAGGTACCCAGTATCGATTGGGTGCTGAAAAACCGCTGTAGACCTTATTCGATCAGGCCTACCTCCCGAAAGTATTTTTCAGCGCCCGGATGCAGCGGCGCGGAAAGGCCCTGGAGCATGTTCTCCTGCGTCAGGCCGGCCAGAGCCGGATGCAGGGTCGTGAGATTGTCCAGATTTTCAAAGACTTCGCGGGTCAGCAGATAAATCAGATCTTCCGGCACATCGGTTGAGGTGCAGATGGTCGCTTTGACACCGTAGGTGGGAACCGGCGCTTCATTGGCAACGCCGGGGTAGGGTTCAACCGGAATATCGGCAGGCGCATAGAAAGGCAGCTTTTCGACCAGGTCGCGCACATAGCGCTCACTCACCGGCACGAATTTAACCTTGCGGGTACCGGCGGCCGCCTCCTTAATGGAGCCGTTGGGGTGGCCCACCGTATAAAAGTAGGCATCGATGCGGCCGTCCTGAAGCATTCCGGCGGCTTCGGCCGGCTTGATCCCCTCAGCCCTGAGATCGGTATCGGGATTGATACCCGCCACAGCAAACAGGTCGAGGGCATTGACGCGTTGGCCGGTGCCGGGGGCGCCGATGTTGACGATCTTGCCTTTGAGATCCTCAACGCTATCAATCCCGGCGTCAGCAGCAGCCAGGATAGTCACGGCCTCCGGATGCAGGGCAAACATGGCGCGAAGCTTCTGTTGCGGGCGCCCTTCCCATTCGCCAAGACCCTTGAAGGCCTGGTACTGAAGGTCGGACTGAACCACGCCGAGTTCAATGTCGCCGTTCATCAATGCATTGACATTGAACACCGAACCGCCGGTGGATTCCACCGTAGTACGCACGTTGTACTGATCGCGCTTCTGGTTGACCAGCTTGCTGATGGCACCGCCGACAGGATAATACACACCGGTGACGCCACCGGTGCCGATGGTCACAAACCTTGTCGGACCAGATGCGCCCTCACCTTTCTGATCCGATTCGGATTGGCATCCCGGCAGAAAAAACAACACCAGAACAAAGACGAGCAAGCGTTTCATAGGGTTCTCCTTCGTGTTCGGCTTGATCGTGCCGGCAAGGGGGGCACAATCATCTCTCAGGGAAGAAGCATTCAAGTAATGGATTTCATAAAGCTACCAGCCCCCCGCCTGCTGTCAAGCGCAGCTCAGAAGGAGTTGATACGCCGGATAAACGCCTTGAGCAATCCGAAATTGCGCTGACTGAAAGCAAAGCTCAAGCGCGGCAGGTGAAACAGGTCGGGTTCGTCCTGCTCTTCGGGGAACGCCGCGCCAAGTTGCAGATGTCCGCCGGGCTGAATAATTTCACCGAACTCCTCGCCCAGCGTCCTGACATCGTCTTCACTCAGATTCCGGTTGAGGCGGATCACCAGCGTATTGCCGATAAAACGGCTGGAGTGGTAAATCCGGTAGAAGTCATCGATCACCTGCACGGCCTCCTCGGGATCGGAGGTGATGGTGAACAGGGAGAAATCCTCGCCCGAAATCATCCCCTTGGCATAAAGGGTCTTCTTCACGAATTCGAACCAGGGCCCCCAATAGTCGCCGGCGTCACCATCGATGAGCACCAGCGGCACGGGCGGATTCTTACCGGTCTGAATCAGCGTCAGGGTCTCCATCGCCTCATCCAGGGTGCCGAATCCCCCCGGAAAAAGGGCCACTGCATTGGCCTCCTTGAGGAAAGCCACCTTGCGGTTGAAAAAATACTTGTAGGTCAGAACCTTGTCGTCCTTGGACATGACCGGGTTGGTTTCCTGCTCGAAGGGCAGGCGGATATTGACAGCAAAGCTGTTTTCCGCCCCGGCGCCTTCGTTTCCGGCATGCATGATTCCCCCCCCGCCGCCGGTAATGACCATGTAGTTGCGCTCGACCAGCATGCGGGAGAATTTGACGCACTTCTGGTAAATGGGTTCTTCGGGCGCGGTGCGGGCAGAACCGAAAATGGTCACTTTGCGTCGATTGCGGTAGGGGCGAAAAACTTTGCTGGTATAGCGCATCTCTTTCATGGTGGTGCGCATCAGCTTGAGGTCTGCGGGGTAATCAATTTCATGGCCGGCCTTGAGAGCGCTGAGAATCATTTCGCGGATAAGAGCCGGATTGTGCACGCCCACCTGGTCCATGAGCTGCCGGATCAGTTCATCGACCGGACCGTTGTCGCGATTAAAGGAAATGTCCATGGAGTGAAGCCTCCTTCGGGATCAGATACCGGCATCCGCCGGGGAAATATCAAGACGCTGCAGAGATGAGCCGCCGTCAAGACGCGCCCGGGCCAGCAGAAAGCCACGCATGCCGGCGCCCGCATAGCGCTGCGCGAACTCGTCATAGAGGTGGCGCAGGGAGCGCTCGGCGGCATAAAAGGCTGCGCGCGCATCCGAACTCATGTTTTCTTCGATGGAATCACAGGCAAAGGTGACACAGTTGAAGGGACGAGTCCCGGGGGAGAGACGGCAGCCTTCGGCCGCCAGCATGGGGCAGGTAGCCGAGAAGTCGGGAGATGGCGGATCGCTATTGCGGGAGATGAAAAACAACAGGTTGACCAGGGTCACGTGATGCTTGCCGTGGCCGCAGCAGAGCCCCCCGCACTTTCGACAATGTTCCTCGCCCTCCCCCTCGACGAAAAGCCGATGCAATCCCTGCTGCAAACGCTCGACAGCATCGAGGCGTGTGACAATCCAGCTTTTCTCTTCATCCGCCAGACACGCCCAGTCGGACCGCAGCGCGGCAAGCCCGGACTCCCACAGCTGCGCATCACGCGTATGAACATCGACAGGATTCAATAAAAACACCCTTCCGCCAGGGATCGGCGGCGCAAAATAATACAATGGCCGAAGAAGCCCGTAAGCCGGGTTCTGTTCCCCGTACCGGTTACCCGGGGCGAGGCGGTGATCATTCATCTAGGACCGCCGTTGCCGACGGCCTCAAGCGACCAGACCCGGGAGCTTCGGACGGGCCGCCCTCAAACGCTCCCCTATTCGGTCTTGCTCCCGATGGGGTTTACCGAGCTGCCGGTGTCACCACCGGCACTGGTGAGCTCTTACCTCACCCTTTCACCCTTACCTGCTTCGGCACAGGGCCAAAGCGGGCGGTTTGCTTTCTGTGGCACTTTCCCTGGGGTCACCCCCGGTTCCCGTTAGGAACCATCGCGCCCTGCGGAGCCCGGACTTTCCTCCCCCCATCATGCCTTCAGGCAGGACGGGCGGCGATCACCTGTGCTTCTTCGGCCATTGCAAAATCAATCAGGCTTGTCCCGGCGTTTCCGGATCCAGGTAAATGATGCGGTTGCAGTGGGGGCAAGTCAGCACTTCATCGTTGCGGAACAGTTCATTGAACGACTGGGGAGGAAGCTGCATGTTGCAGCCCAGACAGGCGCCGTCACGTGCCTCGACCACGGCGAGTCCTGCGCGCCGGTCCACCAGCATCTGATAGCGCTTGCCCAGCATTCTGGGCAGGCGATCAAACAGCGCCTTGCGTTCATCCTCCCTCGAAGACAACGCCGTGTCAATCTGCCGCAACTGCTCGTCGATATCACCCTTGCGCTCGGAGACCTTCGCTTCCTGGGCAGCCAGCTCTTCGTCCTTCTCCTGCTTTTCCTGCGCCAGGCGATTGATCTCATCATCCTTGCCGGCAATGCGCTGCTCAAGGTCGCGAACGTTTTTCTTGGCGGTATCGACCTCTTTGAGAACAGCGACATACTCTTTCTGAGTCTTGATGGCCGGTAGCCGCTCCTCCGCCTTGACGACGTTTTCACGCTCCTGTCCCAGCTCCCGCGCAAGTTCGCGGCGCTCATTTTCAAGGGCATCCAGCGCATCCCCGAGTTCCGTCACCACGGCGCGGACCTGCTCGCCCTCGCGCTCCAGCTCAGCCAGCTCTTTTTCGAGTTCCTGGCGTTGCTGCCTGGCTTCGTAGGAATGCGTATCGATTCGCTGAAGATCCCTGAGCACCTTTAACTGTTGCTGAACGTCCGATCCTTCCATTCCGATCCTTCCCGTTGCTTGGGTTTAAAGCGCCCGCAGCCGCGGACACCGTTCTGAGTCCTCAAATAAAAAAAGGGGAGCTACACGAACCGAAACGGTTCACTCTCCCCCTGTGCTTCCAAAATGTCGATATTCCATCCCTGGTTGTCGGCCTCGTCACGCAGCACTTGTGCCAGACGCGCCACCATGACACGTTCGCTGGCGAAATGGCCGGCATCCACCAGGCAGAGATCTTTCTCCTGGGACTGGCGCGCTTCATGATATTTGATGTCTCCGGTGACCAGCACATCAGCGCCCTGGCGCACGGCTTCACCGATCAGCGAAGCTCCGCTCCCCCCACACACGGCGACTCTGGAAACGGCGCGGTCTGCAGCCCCAACCACTCGAACCTTTTCAGTTCCCAGTCCCTGAGCGACCTGCCGGGCGAATGCGTCAAGGGGAAGCGCTTCAGAAAGTCGCCCGATCCTGCCCAGCCCCACATCGCGTCTGCGATTACGCAGGGGAATCAGGTCATAAGCGGGCTCCTCATAGGGATGCGCTTTGAGCATCTTCTGCAGCACCCGTATCAGATATTCGCGCGGCACAACGGTTTCAAGGCGCAGCTCCGAAACCGTTTCACGCCGGCCAATCTGCCCGATGAAGGGATTGGCGGCGGCGCCGGGGCGGAACGTCCCCGTGCCTTCCGCACGAAAAGAGCACTGGTCATACTCACCGATATTGCCCGCTCCTGCCTGAAAAATCGCATCCGAGACCTGCTCTTCATGGCCGCTCGGCACGAAAACCACCAGCTTGAACAGCTCATCGTCGTCCCCCGGCTGCAACACGGCGACATCCTGCAGCTCAAGGGCCTGGGCCAGCCAGTCGTTGAGGCCGCCTCGAGCCCGGTCGAGATTGGTGTGGGCGCAGAAAATCGCTGTCCCGGCCTGAGCCGCCCGCAGCAGCCTCCGCCCCGTCCCTTCACTTGCAACCACGCCCTGCAGCGGACGGAAAATCAACGGGTGATGGCTGACAATCAGCGTTGCTTCACGGGCAATGGCTTCCTCAATGACGCAATCTTCCGGATCGAGGGCCACCAGCAGGCGGCGCACCTCCATCGCAGGGTCGCCGAGCTGCAGGCCGACATTGTCCCAGGATTCCGCCAAAGCAGGCGGGGCAAACCTGTTCATGAAGCCGACAACATCTTGAACTCTTGGAAATTTCGGTTTTTTTGCCATATTTTGCGTTCGTGAAAAAAAAAGAGTGCAACTTTAGTCTTGCGGTTGCACTCTCGGCAAGCCAAAGCTTGCGGTTATGTTTTCATGAGGCGTATTGATCTCATTCACTGTCCGGTGGTGGGCCCACCAGGATTCGAACCTGGGACGAACCGGTTATGAGCCGGTGGCTCTACCAAACTGAGCTATAGGCCCTTTTTAAAGACTCAGCCTTTTAGATTATGACTCCAGGTTTTTCATGTCAAGATTTTTTCTGGATTTTTCAATACTCCACAAAGCTCTTGAGACGCTTGGAGCGGCTCGGGTGGCGCAGCTTGCGCAGCGCCTTGGCCTCGATCTGGCGGATCCGCTCACGGGTGACGTTGAAATCCTGCCCCACTTCCTCGAGTGTATGATCTGATTTTTCGCCGATGCCGAATCGCATGCGCAGCACCTTTTCCTCGCGCGGCGTCAGGGTCGAAAGTACCCGGGCAGTCTGGTCTGAAAGGTTGCCCTTGATAACCGCCTCCACCGGAGAAACGACGGCCTTGTCCTCGATGAAATCGCCGAGGGAGGAATCCTCCTCCTCGCCGATGGGTGTCTCGAGACTGATAGGCTCCTTGGCAATTTTGAGAACGCGGCGCACTTTCTCCAGCGGCAGATCCATGCGCTCGGCAATCTCCTCCGGCGTCGGTTCGCGCCCCATCTCCTGGACCAGCTGGCGGCTGGTGCGGATCAGCTTGTTGATCGTTTCGATCATGTGCACCGGGATGCGGATGGTGCGGGCCTGGTCTGCAATGGCGCGCGTGATCGCCTGCCGGATCCACCAGGTGGCGTAGGTGGAGAACTTGTAGCCACGCTGATATTCAAACTTGTCCACCGCCTTCATCAGGCCGATATTGCCTTCCTGGATCAGATCGAGGAACTGCAGTCCGCGATTGGTGTACTTTTTGGCAATGGACACCACCAGCCGCAGGTTGGCTTCCACCAGTTCGCTCTTGGCCATCTTGGCGCGGAATTCACCTTTCTGGACATCTTTGAGGGCTTCGAGCAGTTCCTCGGGCATGAAACCCGATTCCTCCTCCACCTTCTGGAATTTGCGCAACGCGGCTTTGAGACGCTTTTCCACCGACAGCAGAGTACCGATGTCGACACCGATTTCGGCGGCAACGGCACGAGCGTTTTCATCACTTTCGCGCATGCGCAGAAGAAGCTTCTCCAGTTCTTCACGCGGCCGCCCCAATTCACGCTCGCAGGTATTGACCTCGGCCATCCCCTTTTTCACCTGGGATGCCAGCTGCTTGAGACGATCGACGATCTTGCCGACCTGATGGTCCTTAAGGCGGATCTGCTTGAGCAGTTCGACCACGTCGGCCTTGAGTCGGCTGGCTCGCGCCTCGAGTTCTTCGCGCTCCTGCGCCGAGGGGTCCCCGGCCAACTCTTCGCGGATCTCCATGAAGGTATCATCGAGAGCGCGGATACGATCAATGATTTCCAGGATGCGGTCGCGTTGCTTTTCCTCCTGCTCGCTACCCTCTTCCTCCTCGTACTCCTTGGTGATCTCAGCGACGCCGATAGTGCCCTTCTCGAGCCGCTCGCCCAGGGAAATCACGTCTTTGAAGGCGATGGGAGTGCGCAGGATCACGCGGGTCACCAGCGCTTCACCTTCTTCGATGCGCTTGGCGATTTCGACTTCGCCTTCGCGGGTCAGCAAACTGACCTGTCCCATTTCGCGCAAGTACATCCGCACCGGGTCACTGGTCCGGCCAAGTTCGGCTTCGAGATCGGGTTCGCTTTCTTCGCTGCTCCCCTCGCTCTCTTCCTCTTCGTCTTCGAGGCCACGATCCTTGGGCAGAGCAATCTTCTGCTCCGAATCGACAATCTCGATGTCAAGCTCACCGAACATGCTCATGACATCATCGATCTGCTCGGACGACACCATGTCGGCCGGCAGCAGGTCATTGACTTCGTCGTAAGTCAGAAACCCCTTTTCGCGACCGAGGTCGATCAACTGCTGTACTTCATCGATTTTGGTTTTTTTGGACATTCCGACCAATCTCCCCTTGCGCTCTTTGATCCTTGATCCGTGAGAGTTGAGATAAGGGCAGAGCCCCTTTTATGTTCTCACGCACCAAAGTAGATGTAGAACCTGTCGTTGATATCTTGAAACCAATAACAGTTTCGAATTGATTCCGAACTGCATGGTTTGAAAACGGCATTGCGAGTTGCCCTCCGATTGCGGGACAACTCAAGCCCTCCTTTATACAGTGTAATCCATTTATTCGATTTTGCCGCTGTTCCCCCGTCGCAATTCACGCAATTCAAGAGTCAAACGGGCAAGCGCTTCGTTATCCCCTTTTTTTTCAGCGTCATGGATGCGCTGCATCAGCTCGGTCCGTTGACGCTTCTGGCCGCCGCGCTGCACCCCCGCCCGGCATTCGGCGAACAGGGCATCGAGATCCTCGCCGAACACTTCATGGGCAGGCAGGCGGATATCTTCCAGCAGACGGGCCTCATCAGCATCGAGCTTTTCGACCAGCTCCGCACGCGAAACAGGTCCGGGAGACGCGGCAAAATCGAGGATTTTTCGCGCCACCTGCCGAGTCGACGGTTCAACCAGCAGGTTTTCAATCCCTTCTTCGCGCGCCCTGCGCCGGACCTCGTCAGACTCCAGCAGATAGCGCAACAGTGCCTGGGGCGCTGCCGCCCCCCGGGTGCGCCCCGAACCGGCCGGCGACGAAGACCGTTCAGAATTCGGTCGCGAAAAACGCGGCGGCGCGAATGCCGGCGGCGGTACTGACGGACGCGTTGGTTCAGACCTTGCCTCCAGCGGCCGCGCTTCTTTGTGCGCCCCTGCACGCCCTGCCATCTGCTTGAGCAATTGCAACTCAACACCCGTCTTCTGCGCCAGTGCCTGGATATAGAGATCCCGTTCAATTTCGCTCGGGATCGACCCAAGCTGGGCCACCACATCTTCCGCCGCCCGGGCACGCCCCTGAACACTGTCGCCGCGAACGGCCAGCCGTTCGTCAATGAAGAGGTCAAACACCGGCCGCGCCGCGTCGATGCGAGAGCGAAACGCCCTGACCCCCTCGCGGACCAGCAGCGAATCGGGGTCGTCGCCTTCCGGCAGGACAGCCGAAACCACCGTCAATCCCTCGGGCAGCAGCGCCTCCATGGCCCGAAACGTCGCCTTGCGACCGGCATCGTCCTGGTCAAAAAGCAGAACGACTCGGGTCGCAAACCGCTTCAGCAATCGAGCGTGTTCAGCGGTCAGTGCCGTGCCGCAGGTCGCCACGGCCTGGGTCAGACCGACCCGATGCAGGGCCAGGACATCGAAGTAGCCTTCCACCACGATCGCTTCGTCGGCGCGGCGCATCGCTTCGCGGGCCTGATGATAGCCGTAGAGCACCGCGCTTTTGTGATAGACCGGCGACTCCGGCGAATTGATGTATTTGGGCAGCGACTGATCGAGAACCCGTGCGCCAAAAGCAGCCACGTCCCCACGCGCGGAATGAATGGGAAAGATCAGCCGCTGCCGGAAAAGATCGTAATCGCCGCGCCCCTGCTTGCCCGGCCGGATCAGGCCGAGCTGACGTACCAGCTCGACATCGAAGCCTTTCTGTGCCAGATGCGAGGTGAGCGCCTCCCACCCCGGCGGGGCATAGCCGAGCAGAAAACGCTCGGCTGTTTCACGACCGTATCCGCGTCGTTTGAGATATTCCCGCGCCGGCCGTCCGCGACTGTCTTCGTCATTCATCAGGATGCCGTGGTAGAACTCAGCTGCAACCTGGTTGATGCGCAGCAACTGCTCATTGCGGCGGCGCGCGAGATCCTGCTCCGGGGTCAGAGCTTCTTCGGTAATCTCTATTCCGTAGCGCTCCGCAAGACGACGAACCGCTTCGGGAAAAGACAACCCCTCGATACGCTGGACGAAGGAGATGACATCGCCGCCGACACCGCAGCCGAAGCAGTGATAGATGCGGCGCGGCGGATTGACATTGAAGGACGGCGTCTTTTCCGCATGGAAAGGGCACAGCCCCTGCCAGTTGGCGCCGCTGCGCTTGAGGGTCACATAGGAGGACACCACCTCCTGTATATCGGCCCGTTCAAGCACTTCGCGGATTTTATCCTCCGGAATATATCCGCTCATGACTCCCGTAATTGCACCACCGTGACCTTGTCGCCCCCCTGGGCCAGGTCGGCATCGTGGAAAGCCTTTACCGCCCGGCTGGTTGCCAGATATTCCCGCACTGCACGACGCAGGATCCCTTCCCCGGCGCCATGGATCACCTCGACCTCGCGCAAACCCTGCAGAACGGCATCGTCAATAAAGCGCTCAAGGCGCGACAGGGCTTCATCAACCCGCTCACCCACCAGTTTGAGACGCGGCTGCACCGTTTCGCGCTGCACGCGGCTGCGAACGCCTGCGACCCCTTTCTGCTTTCGCGCAAAACGCGACGGCTGATAGGCCTCGAGTTCGGCGAGGGACAGACGCATTTTTTTGCCATGCAGCAGCAGTTCCACCTGTTCGCCGTTGACTCGCGCCACTTCGGCCTCGGCGCCTAACGCCGGTACGCGGACCAGCTCGCCGATCCGCACCTGGCGCGGTGCACGCCCGCGCGGCACAGCCGGGGCCGCCGATCGCGCCACATCCTCCCGCACCTGGCGGACTTCCCGCGTAACCCGTGCGGCATCGGCAGGACTTCCGGACAGCGACTCAGCCTCCTTGAGAAGCTGCCGTACCCGTGCTTCGGCACGCCGCACCACATCCTCGCCACGGCGGGCGGCCTTGTCGAGAATTGCCTGGCGCCGCTCTTCGATCTCGTCAAGCAGGCGCTTGCGCTTTTCACGTTCCTGCCGGGCACGATCCTTCAGAAGGCGGGCCTCCTCCAGATCGTGCTCAAGATGCCGCGAACGCCGGTTGAGTTCTTCGAGAACCTCCATCCCCTCGCGCTCACCTTCGCCAAGGTACTGCTCGGCCCGGTTCAGCACCTCATCGGGAAAGCCGAGCGTGCGGGCGATGGTAAAGGCATTGCTCGCGCCGGGCACGCCGTAGTGCAGCCGGTAGGTGGGCCGCAGCGTGGTTCGATCGAATTCCACCGCGGCGTTTTCAACCCCCTCGTTGAGCACGGCATAGCCCTTGACCAGGTTGAGATAGGTCGTCGCCACCGTTTTCGCACCCTTGCGGCGCAAAGCGTCGAGCACGGCCATGGCCAGCGCCCCGCCTTCGGCCGGATCGGTGCCGGTCCCCAACTCGTCAAGCAGCACCAGCGACCGATCACCTGCCTGCTGCAGAATGGTGCGCAGACGCGCCAGATGACCGGAAAAAGTCGAAAGATTGCGCTCGATGCTCTGCTCGTCACCGATATCGGCGAAAACCGGCTCGAACAGATAAATGCGGCTGTCCGGATGACAGGGCACCGGTAGTCCACAGCGCACCATCAGGCACAGCAGGCCGAGGGTTTTGAGCGCCACCGTCTTGCCGCCCGTATTGGGACCGCTGATGATCAGACTGTCGGCATCGCGCCCGAGCAGCAGATCGATCGGCACCGCCGGTTCATCGCGATCCGACCCGTCCGCCGTCATCAGCAGCAGCGGGTGCCGTGCCTGGCGCAGGCTGATTTCAGCCCCCGTGCACAGCGTCGGGGCCACCGCGTCGGTGCGCTGAGAAAAACGCGCAACAGCCGCACGCAGGTCCAGCAGTGCCAGCAGCTCCTGGTTGGCCAGCAGAAGACCGCGTTCCAGGCGGACTTCGTCGGAGAGCCGTTTCAGAATCCGCTCTTCCTCGCGTTTTTCCTCACGCAGCAGTCTCTGCAAATGATTGTTGTCGGCCAGCGTCGAGGCCGGCTCCACATACAGCGTCTGGCCGCTGGCGGATTCATCATGGACAAACCCCTTGACCCGACCTTTATGATCGACTTTGACGGGGAGCACATACCGCCCGCCGCGCTCGGTGATGAGGTGCTCCTGAAACACCCCCGCGTAACGCTCATCGTTGAGCATATTCTCCAGGGTGCGCCGCAGGCGCTCCCGGGCCGTTCGGATCTGACGGCGCAGATCGCCGAGAGCGAAAGAAGCCCCGTCCAGGATCTCGCCGCGCTCGCCGATGCTGGTTCGCAGGGCATCTCGCAGCCCCGCCGGCATCTGCAGTCCGCGCGACAGTTCGAACAGACGTGGCGCGACCTGCTCCGCGGAGAAATAGCGGCGACAGTCGGCCGTCGCATCCAGGCTGAACAAGACCGCCAGCAAATCCTCCGGCGCCAGAAACGCGCCCTCCAGATCCAGCTCCCGCAAAAGAGGCCGCAGGTCGGCAGTGCCACCCAAAGGCGGGCGCCCGCGATCCTCCGACAGCCGACACATTTCAGCGGTCTGCGCCAGAGCCTGGGCCACGGCCTCCCGCCCTGGCAGGGGGTGGAGCGAACGCGCCAGTTCGGCTCCCGGAGCCGTGACCGTCATTCCTGCCAGCAGGTCGCGTATTTTCCCGAATTCAAGAATCCGAGCTGTTGCTTCATCCATCCAGTAAAAAACCGCTCAGTGAATCGATGTCCACCTCAATTGTGCTCCACATAATCGTGCCCGGCCTGAAACATGGCGGCCCCCAGTTTGATAAAGGGAGACGAGAGGCGCGACCCGCGGTAGCCGTCCTTCAGAAAGTCCGGCAGCGGCCCGAGGCTCAGAGCGAACAGAATCAGCGCCAGCAGCACCGCTCCCTGGGCCAGGCCGAACAAACCGCCGAAAACGCGATTGAAGCCGCCGAGAAAGATCAACCGGACAAACCTCGACAGGACAAAGCCGAGCACTGCGAACACCACAAGAGACAGCAAGAATAGCGCCAGAAAGGCAGCCACCACCGCAATCTGCGACGGCACTCCCAGCGTATCGAGCAGCCACTGCGCCAGGGGCGCGTAATAAGCAAAGGCAGCCAGCCCCCCCACCACCAATCCGGCCAGGGCACAGATCTCCTTGACCAGGCCGCGGGTCAGCCCCTTGATCATAAATGCCGCCAGGATGACGAGAATGGCGATATCGACGAAATTCACACGCGCTCCTTCTGCCGGTGCCCAATCAGCGGCTCAGACGTTGCTTGACCTTTTCGCTCACCAGGCGGCCGTCAGCACGGCCGGTGGTACGGGGAACGACAATCTTCATCACCTTCCCCATATCCCGCGGCGATTCGGCACCGGTCTGCGCGACCGCCTCTTCGATAATGGCTTCGATCTGCGCCTCGTCGAGCTGCTGCGGCAGAAATTCCTGGATCACCTCCAACTCCCGCTCTTCCTTCTCCGCCAGATCGGTTCGGCCGCTGTCGCGAAAAGCGTCGATGGAATCGCGCCGCTGCTTGGCAAGCGTGGACAGCACGCCGATTACGGCCTGATCGTCCAGGGCGCCTTTCTCCTCGATTTCGCGGTTCTGAATGGCCGAGCGGATCATGCGGATCGTTCCCAGCCGCAGGCTGTCCCTGGCCTTCATCGCCTCTTTCATAGCGGCATTCAACTGCTCGGTCAGACTCATCGGTCAAATCCTTCCTGAAAAGATTAAGGGTGAAAGGCCGAAAACGGAAAAGGGGGCGACCGCCGCAGCGACACCCCAAGGGCCATTCTTGCCATGCCTGTTTGCGGGCCGCGGAAGACCACAGCTCGCTATTTAGTGCGGCTCTGTTTCTCCTCGATCCCCGACATGCCGAAGCGGCGGCGCAGCTCGTCATAGATGCGCTCCGGCGGGATATCATAGTAACCAAGCAGGACCAGGGTGTGGAAGAACAGGTCGGCAGTCTCATACACCACCTGGTCCTTATCGCCGCCCTTGCCCGCGACTGCCGTCTCCGTCGCTTCCTCGCCGATCTTGCCGAGAATCTTGTCGAGCCCCTTGCCAAACAGAGACGCCACATAGGACTTCTCCGACGGGTTGCGGCGGCGTTCCTGGATGACGTGGTAGACCGCATTGAGAATATCCTCGCGGGCATAGGCCTGCATGGGGTCGGCGGCCTTTTCTCCCTCGGTCAGCGCCGCATCGTCCTGCCAGCGACGATAGAAACAGGAGCGGTGACCGGTGTGACAGGCCGCGCCCTGCTGTTCAACGTCGATCAAGAGGCAGTCCTCGTCACAATCAAAACGAATCTCACGCACCGTCTGCACATGCCCGGAAGTTTCACCCTTCATCCAAAGCTTGCGGCGGGAGCGCGAAAAGTAATGAACCTTACCGGTTTTCAGCGTTTTTTCAACCGCCTCGGCGTTCATATAGGCCATCATCAGCACTTCGCCGTTATCCGCATCACGAGTGATGGCGGGGATCAGGCCGTTGTCGTCGAATTTCAACTGCTCAATCAGTGACATTTGATAAACCTTTCACGCCTCACGCCTCACGCCTCACGCCTCACGCCTCACGCCTCACGCCTCACGCCTCACGCCTCACGCCTCACGCCTCACGCCTCACGCCTCACGCCTCACGCCTCACGCCTCACGCCTCACGCCTCATAGAATTATAAACGCACCGGCACACCCTGGTCGCGCAGGTACTGCTTGCACTCGCCGATAGTGTACTCGCGGAAGTGGAAGATGCTGGCCGCCAGCGCCGCGCTGGCACCGCCTTCCACCAGCCCTTCGCGGATATGCTCCAGGTTGCCCACGCCCCCCGAAGCGATCACCGGAATGCCCACCCGGTCGCTGACCGCGCGGGTCAGGGCGATATCGTAGCCGTCTTTGGTGCCGTCCTTGTCCATGGAAGTCAGCAAAATCTCGCCTGCACCGTAGTTTTCCATGCGCGACGCCCACTCCAGCACATCGATGCCGGTGGGGTTGCGCCCGCCATGGGTATAGACTTCCCACGCCAAAGGCTCGCTGTCCGGTATGCGACGCGCGTCGATGGCCACCACGATACACTGGGAACCGAAACGTTCCGCCGCGTCTTTGACGAACTCCGGACGATGCACCGCGGCCGTGTTGATGGAAACCTTGTCGGCGCCGGCGTTGAGCAGGTTGCGGATATCGGCGATCTCGCGCACCCCGCCGCCGACGGTCAGTGGCATGAACACCCGCTCGGCGGTGCGCGCCACCACATCGAGGATGATGCCACGCTTGTCGCTCGACGCGGTGATGTCGAGAAAGGTCAACTCGTCGGCGCCCTGAGCATCGTAGGCTTCGGCGGCTTCCACCGGATCGCCTGCATCGCGCAACTCCAGAAACTGCACCCCTTTGACCACGCGTCCATCTTTGACGTCCAGACACGGAATGATTCGTTTGGTCAGCATAATTTTCTCAACTTAGTCACGATGCCGGTGATCCGCAAGGGGAGCGGGAATAAAAATCTTGAACCACAGAGCACACAGAGATCACAGAGAAAAACCGAAGAGATTTTTTTCAAAACCAAAAATCTTTTCCCCCAGTGCATGAAAACTTTGAGACATCCCCCACAAAGGATTTCAGATTTTTCTCTGTGCTTCTCTGTGCCCTCGAGTGAGCAGAGCGAACGGGTGGTTCAATCTTTTTCTATACCCCACCGCGCGTCAGGGCAATGGCTTCGCGCAGATTGAGAGCCCCGCTGTAAATCGCTTTGCCGGTAATGGCGCCTACGACTCCGTCCGCTTCAAGCTGCATCAGGTCCTGGATGTCCTGCAGGCGGGAGATGCCGCCCGAGGCGATGACCGGGATGCTGATGGAGCGCGCCAGTTCGCCGGTGGTTTTCAGGTTGGGACCCTGCATCATGCCGTCGCGGGCGATGTCGGTGTAGATGATCGCCTCGACGCCGTAGCCTTCCATCTCCTTTGCCAGTTCGCTCGCCTTTTTTTCCGTAACGTCGGCCCAGCCCCGCACCGCGACGAAACCATCCTTGGCGTCGATACCGACCACGATGGAGCCGGGGAACCGGCGGCAGGCTTCCTTGACCAACTCGGGGTTCTCCTTGGCGACAGTGCCGAGGATCACCCGCTTGATACCGAGGTCCAGGTAGGCCGCGATGGTGTCAAGGTCGCGGATTCCGCCGCCGATCTGGGCGGGGATATCCAGCGCGGCGACAATGGAGCTGATCGCCTCGCGGTTTTTCGGGACGCCGGCAAAGGCGCCATCCAAGTCGACGATATGCAGCAGCTCGGCACCCTGCTCCTGCCAGGCCAACGCCTGCGCGGCGGGATCCTTGCCGTACACGGTGGCCTTATCCATCAGCCCCTGCTCAAGGCGGACGCACTGCCCTTCCTTCAGATCAATCGCGGGAATAACCAGCATCACATTTCTCCGAAATTCTTAATGATTTCAAGCCCCACCGCCTGACTTTTCTCGGGGTGGAACTGGGTCGCCATCACATTGTCGCGCCACAGCGCCGCGCAGAACGTCACATCGCCGTAGGTGGTCTCGGCGGCCACCACCTGAGGATCTTCGGGCTGGGCGTAGTAGGAGTGCACGAAATAAACGAAGCTGCCACTGTCAAAGCCCTTGAATATCGGGGCCGGGCGGCGGATCCGGATATCGTTCCACCCCATGTGCGGCACCTTGAGCTCCTCGCCGCCCTGACGCATATGGTCGGGAAAGCGCACCACCTTGCCGGGGATGATCCCCAGCCCTTGATGGCGGCCGAACTCGTGACTTTCACTGAACAGCAGCTGCAGGCCGACACAGATTCCCAGCAGCGGCTTGCCGGCTTCCACATGTGTCATGAGCGGTCCCACAAAACCACCGGCGCGCAGCTGAGCAATGCAGTCGCGGAAAGCGCCGACACCCGGCAGCACCAGCTTGTCCGCAGCGGCGATATCGGCGGGGTCGCTACTCAGGCAGGCATCGAAACCCTGCAGCTCGAAGGCTTTCTGCACCGAGCGCAGGTTGCCCATGCCGTAATCGATAATGACGATGTGATTCATGCCTATTCCAGCGTCCCCTTGCTCGAACGCACCCCGTCGATGCGCGGATCGATGCGGGTCGCTTCGTCCAGCGCCTGGGCAAAAGCCTTGAACACCGCCTCAATGATGTGGTGCAGGTTATCGCCGTAGGCCAGGTTGACATGAATGTTGGCGCCGCTGTGATTGCAGAAGGCGGTGAAAAATTCCTCCACCAGCTCCACATCGAAGTTGCCGACCTGCGCCTTGGGCAGATCCACGTTGAAGACCAGGAACGGGCGGCCTGAGAAGTCGAGGATCACCGACGCCAGCGCCTCGTGCATGGGCATGGTGCCACGCCCGTAGCGCCGGATGCCCGCCTTGTCGCCAAGAGCCTTTTTGAACGCCTCGCCAAGACAGATGCCGAGATCCTCCACCGTGTGATGGGCATCGATTTCGATATCGCCCGTGGCGCGGATCTCAAGGTCGAAAAAGCCGTGGCGGGCGATCTGGGTCAGCATATGGTCGAAAAAGGGCACCGGGCTCTCGATTTCATGTTTCCCGGATCCGTCGAGTTCGAGACTGACACAAATGTCGGTTTCGCGCGTTTTGCGTTCGATCGTTGCACTGCGGGCCATAATTTCCCCCGTATAGGCGTTAAAAAGCAATTAACGGAGAGGCGCAGAGGGTAAAGAACACGCAGAGAGTGCCAAAAGAAACAAAATAGAAAACTCTGCGTACTCAGCTATCTCTGCTGTCTCTGCGTTAAGATTTGCTCTCCAACCGGATTGCCACCGACCGGGCGTGGGCTTCGAGTCCTTCGAGTTCGGCGATGTGCACGATGTCTTTGCCCAGGCGCTCGAGCCCTTTGCGGGTGAAGGAGACGATGCTCGATTTCTTGACGAAATCATCAAGCGCCAGCGGCGAAAAGAAGCGTGCTGTGCCGCCGGTGGGCAGGGTATGATTGGGCCCTGCCAGGTAGTCTCCGGCCGCTTCCGGGGTGTGGTGCCCCATGAAGATCGCGCCGGCATGGTGGATGCGCGGCAGAATTTCAAAGGGGTTGTCCACCGCCAGTTCCAGATGCTCAGGCGCGATGCGGTTGGAGAACGCAATGGCTTCATCCAGGGTGCCGGCCACAATGATGGCGCCGTACTGTTCGATGGATTTGCGTGCGATCTCCTCGCGGGACAACGCCTTGAGCTGGCGTTCCAGCGCTTCAGCCACTGCACGCGCCATCCCTTCATCGGTGGTGATCAGAACCGATGAGGCCAGCTCGTCATGCTCCGCCTGCGACAGCAGATCGGCGGCCAGATGTTCGGCATCGCCACTGCCGTCGTTGATAATGAGAATTTCGCTCGGTCCGGCAATCATGTCGATGTCAACCTGGCCGAAGACCTGCTGCTTGGCGGTGGCAACGTAGATGTTGCCGGGGCCGGTGATCTTGTCGACCCGCGGTACGCTGGCGGTGCCGTAGGCCAAGGCCGCCACAGCCTGGGCTCCACCCACCTTGAAGATGCGGTCGACACCGGACAGGTGTGCCGCCGCCAGCACGTGAGGATTCACCTCGCCGCCGGGCATGGGTACGGTCATGACCACTTCAGGAACCCCCGCCACCTTGGCGGGCACGGCATTCATGACCACTGACGAAGGATAAGCGGCCTTGCCGCCGGGCACATAGATGCCAACCCGGTCGAGGGGGCGCACCATCTGGCCGAGCAGCACATCTTCCTCCTCGGTGGAGATCCAGGTCTGTTCCTTCTGCTTGGCATGAAAGGCACCGATGCGCTCCACCGCAAGGCGCAGCGCGGCCATGGACTCTTCGCTGACCGCTGAAAGGGCCTGTTCAATTTCGTCTGCCGTTACCTGCAGGCCAGCGGCTGTCAGTTCCAGACGGTCGAAGCGCGCGGTATAGTCGATCAATGCCTCATCGCCACGGCTGCGCACATCCTCGATAATCTCGCGCACCCGCTCCCGTACATCGGCCTGAGCCGTTTCGCCGCGATTGACAATGGCGGCCAGTGCCGTTTCGAAGTTGCTGTGTCCGAAATGAAGGATGGAAATCATGAACACCTCACGGGCTGATGCGCACGTCCTCACCGACCACCCTCTCCAGGCCGTCGATGATAGCGCCGATGCGCTGATGCTTGGTTTTGAGGCTGGCGCGGTTGACGATCAGGCGACTGGTGATTTCAGCAATGGTCTCCACCTCCACCATGCCGTTGTCGCGCAGAGTCGCACCGGTGGAAACCAGGTCGACGATACGCTCCGACAGCCCCACCAGCGGCGCCAGTTCGATAGAACCGTAGAGCTTGATCAACTCCACCTGAATCCCTTTGGCGGCGAAAAAACGCTCCGTGATGTTGGGATACTTGGTCGCGACCCGGATATTGGACCAGTTGTTCGGGTCGTCTCCGGCGCGTAGCGCCTTCGGCTCCGCCACCACCAGGCGGCAGTAGCCGAACTTCAAATCGACCGGTTCATAGAGATCCTTGCCTTGTTCGAGCAGCGTATCCTTGCCCACCACGCCCAGGTCGGCACAGCCGTATTCGACATAGGTCGGCACGTCGGTGGCGCGCACCGCCATAAAGCGCAGACGCTCTTCGCGGTTCTCGAACACCAGCTTGCGGCTGTCGCCCTCCATCTCACTGCAGGTGATGCCGATGCGGCCGAACAGCTCCATCGAATCCTTCATGATGCGCCCTTTGGGGAGGGCAAACGTGATCCAGTCGCTCATAAAAGCGGTCCTTTGGCTAAATAATGACGGTTTTCATTCCCTGACGCGTTCCATGTCGGCACCAAGACCCTGAAGTTTCTCCTCGATTCGTTCATAACCCCGGTCAAGATGATAGATCCGCCGAATCTCGGTGGTATTCTCCGCCGCCAGCCCGGCCAGCACCAGCGATGCGCTGGCCCGCAGGTCGGTGGCCATGACTGGAGCGCCGACCAGCTTCTTGACACCGCTGACGGTTGCGCTGTGGCCCTCGATATCGATACGCGCGCCCATGCGCTGCAGCTCGCAGACATGCATAAAGCGGTTCTCAAAGACATTTTCACTGATGACACTGCGCCCTGTCGCCAGGGTCATCAGCGACATGAATTGCGCCTGCATATCGGTGGGAAACCCGGGGTAAGGGCGTGTACGAACGTCAACGGGCAGAATTTTACGAGGCCCGCGCACCCGTATAGCATCCGGTTCGATGTCCATCTCCACCCCGGCGTCCTGCAGGTGGGAAAGCAGGGCCTGCTGATGATCGGAGCGCAGGCCTTCAACCCGCACATCGCCGCGGGTCATGGCGGCGGCAATCAGGAAAGTCCCTGCCTCGATGCGATCGGGCATAACTTCGTGGCGCATGGGCCCGAGTTCGGTGACGCCTTCGATCTCGAGAGTTTCGCTGCCCGCCCCCTTGATGCGCGCCCCCATGGAGATCAGCGCTTCGGCCAGGTCGACGATCTCCGGCTCGCAGGCGGCATTTTCGATCACGGTCGTACCTTTGGCGAGTGTTGCCGCCATCATCAGATTTTCGGTTCCACCCACCGTCGGGATGTCAAAGCGGATGCGGGCTCCCTTGAGGGTGCGGGCGCGGGCCTCGACATAACCGTGATCGAGATTGATTTCCGCCCCAAGAGCTTCAAGCCCCTTGAGGTGCAGATTGATGGGGCGCGCGCCAATGGCGCATCCCCCGGGGAGACTCACGCGGGCATGACCGCAGCGGGCCAGCAGGGGGCCGAGAACCAGAACCGAGGCGCGCATGGTACGCACCAGGTCATAAGGGGCCTCGACACTTTCGATACGACCTGCATCGACGGCAAAGGAGCCGTTTTCGCGCACCACATCGGCGCCCAGGATCGTCAGCAACTTTTCGGCCGTATCGATATCGCGTAGCCGGGGCACGTTGCCGACATGGTGAACGCCGGGAGCCAACAGCGTGGCAAACAGCAGCGGCAGAGCCGAATTCTTGGCGCCGCTGACCCGAACCGTTCCGGAAAGAGGCTTTCCTCCGCGTATGATAATTTTATCCAAAGGTCAAAATCCTTGAATCAGTCCGTTGTTCATCGAGCGCTGAAAATCCGACCCCGTTGCGGGGGCAGGATTACAGGGGAGCACACCCGCCGACAACCCTCTCGATGCCGGCATAGTCGGTGCGCGTTGCGACATCGAGCAACCCCGCAGTTTGAAACAGGTGACGCACATCATCCTGTTGCCCCGCACCGATTTCCACCAGCAGGCAGCCGCCGGGTGCGAGACGGGAGATAGCCTGCGCCGCCAGGGCACGATAGGCTTCGAGGCCGTCCTCCCCGCCGTCAAGCGCCTGCATCGGCTCGTGATCGCGCACATCGGCCATCAGTCCGGCCAACTCGCCGCGAGGGACATAGGGGGGATTGGCGACGATCAACTCAAAAGGGCCCTCGGGGAGATGAGCCAGATCCCCGTGCACAAAAGAGATGCGTCCATCCATCTCGTGCCGCTGGGCATTTTCCCGTGCGATCTGCAGGGCCTCCTGTGAAAGGTCCAACGCGGTAAAACTCCAATCAGGGCGCTCACTGGCCAACGCCAGAACGATCGCTCCGCTGCCTGTGCCGACATCGAGAACCCGCGTCCGCTTTCCCCCCCGCGCCAGCGCTTCCTCAACCAGGACTTCCGTATCCGGTCGGGGAATCAGAACAGCGGGCGAAACATTCAGAGACAAAGACCAGAACTCCGCCTTCCCGAGAATATAGGCGACAGGCTCGTTCTTGGCCCGGCGCGCCACTCGGCGGCGATAGGACGCCAGTTCCTCATCGGTCAGGGGTTGATCGTAGCGCAGATAAAGCCCGACCCGGTCGACACCGAGAGTGTCAGCCAGTAGCAGTTCGGCGTCCAGTCGCGGCGAATCCAGCCCCCGCTCACGAAAATAACCGGCGGTCCAGCGCAGCACGCGCAGGACCGTCCAGGTTTCATCCCCTTCAACCATTGTGCCCCGACAGAGAGTCGCTCTGGGCGTGGGTGGTCAGAGCATCGATAATTTCGTCGAGATCCCCCTGCATAATGGCATCGAGACGATAAAGTGTCAGCCCGATGCGATGATCGGTACAGCGCCCCTGGGGAAAATTATAGGTCCGAATGCGCTCGCTGCGATCCCCGCTGCCGACCTGGGTCTTGCGGTCTGCAGCCATCTGCGCATCCTGCTCGGCCCGCATGCTGTCGAGAATGCGGCTCTTAAGGACCTTAAGCGCCTTGGCCTTGTTTTTGTGCTGCGATTTTTCATCCTGACAGGCCACCACGACGCCCGTCGGGATGTGCGTGATACGCACCGCGGACTCCGTCTTGTTGACGTGCTGCCCCCCGGCACCTGATGCACGGTAAACGTCGATGCGCAGATCCGACGGATCGATCTCGAGATCGACATCTTCCGCCTCCGGCAGCACCGCCACCGTACAGGCGGAAGTGTGGATCCGGCCCTGGGTTTCGGTCTCCGGTACACGCTGCACCCGGTGGGTTCCGCTTTCAAACTTGAGCCGTGAATAAACCCGGTCGCCGCTGATCAGTGCGATCACTTCCTTCAGCCCGCCCCCGTCCGTCTCCGACATGCTCATCAACTCGACCCGCCATTTGCGGGACTCGGCGTAGCGCGAGTACATGCGGAACAGGTCGGCCGCGAACAAAGCGGCCTCATCACCGCCGGTACCGGCACGAATCTCGAGGATGATATTCTTGTCGTCGTTGGGATCCTTGGGCAGCAACAGAAAATGGAGCTCCTTCTCGAGCTCCTCCTTACGCTGCTCCAACTCCTGAAGTTCGGCGCGGGCCATCTCCTTAAGGTCGGGATCCGGATCGCGCAGAAGTTCGCGGTTTCCCTCAATAGACTCACAGGTTTTGCAGTAAGACTGGTAGACCTCGACAACCTCCGACAGGTCGGAATGCTCCTTGGTCAGCTCCCGGTAGCGGGCCTGATCGGAGACGATCGTCGGATCGGACATAAGACCTTCGACTTCGCGAAAGCGGTCCACAACTTCTTCGAGTTTACCGAACATGAGCGGGTATCTTTCCAAGTCCCCGGCGCCACTCAGGGGGTATTGCGCAGTTCTTCAAACTCTCGCCGTACTTCCTCGGCGGCGCCACAGGTCATTGCACCTTCCGGGCAGCGCCCTCGCAGGCACCCCGGGCCGGCCCCCTCAAACAGGATCGGCGCCGCGTGACAACACAACCGCAGCATCTCCACCGCCATGGCACGGATTTCCCACTGGGCGCGGCGGCAGCAGCGTAACTGGAAGAAGTGGTGCAGGGCACGTGCATTCATGGTCACCACCAGCTTGGTCGCCGCCGCGTTGGGCAGCACGAAACGGGCGTCTTCGGCAGGAATCCCGGCGTCAAGAAATTCCCTGTAAGTCAGATGAATCTCATGCAGCAAAGCCTCGTAACGCGCCAGAAGCTCGTGCTTTTCGGCCAGAGAAGGCGGCGTAACAGCCTCGAAAGGCTCCATCCGGGCGACATATCGTTGGCTCTGCTGGGAATAGGAGGCGATGCGATGCCGCACCAGTTGGTGGGAACAGGCCCGGCTGACGCCTTCGACACCGAAGGTGAAGGAAGCATGCTCCAGCACGGAAAAATGACCGAGATCGAGGATCTTGCGCAGCAGCGCCGCGTGATCTTCCGTGCTTCGCTCGATCAGCTGACCGATGGAGGCATCGGAATAGCACAACCGCGCGGCGGCGGCAACGGTGCGTTCCGGGTCGGGGGTCGTGGTAAGAAGCGTAACACGCATGGATTCGGGCTCATCCCGCCGCCGCAACGACGGTCAATTCAGGGGCCTGAAAACGTCGGCCGCCCGCCTTCCCTGAAAGGGAGGCAGGCGGTAGACTTGACATCAAAACATGACTCCCCCAAAGAGGGGAATACGAACAGGAACCTATTTCTTCTGGGTCTGCCCGTACTTGCGGCGGAAACGTTCGACACGGCCGGCGGTATCGAGCAGGCGCTGCTTGCCGGTGAAGAAGGGGTGGCAGGCCGAGCAGATTTCCGTATGCATGTCGCCTTTAAGAGTGGAGCGGGTGGCAATTTCGTTGCCGCAGCTGCACTTGATGGTCACTTCGTTGTATTGGGGATGGATTCCTTCTTTCATGATGCGTCTCCTTCGTGCCTGGCTTCAGTACAGGCCGCGTTGCTATTGAATTGATTGAGCCAAAAAGGCAAGTCTTGCTTTCTACCACGCCCAGCCGACAAATGCAAATCCAATCATCGGCATCACTGGTTCATGGAATCGAGAAACTCCTGATTGGTCTTGCTCTCGCCGAGTTTTTCCAGCAGGAACTCCATACTGTCGACAACGTTCATGCTGGACAGGACCTTGCGCAGCAGCCAGATGCGCTGCAGCGAAACCGCATCGACCAGCAGCTCCTCGCGCCGCGTTCCCGATTTGTTGACATCAATGGCCGGGAACACGCGCCGATCAACCAGGCGGCGGTCAAGCTGCAGCTCCATGTTGCCGGTGCCCTTGAACTCCTCGAAGATGACCTCGTCCATCTTGCTGCCGGTATCGACCAGGGCGGTGGCGATGATGGTCAGGCTGCCGCCTTCTTCGATATTGCGGGCGGCACCGAAAAAGCGCTTGGGCTTGTGCAGGGCGTTGGAATCCACACCACCGGAGAGAATCTTGCCGGAGGGAGGCACCACCGTATTGTAGGCCCGCGCCAGGCGGGTAATGGAGTCAAGCAGAATCACCACGTCACGTTTGTGTTCGACCAGGCGCTTGGCCTTCTCGATCACCATTTCGGCGACCTGTACGTGGCGTGTGGCCGGCTCGTCGAAGGTCGACGAAATGACCTCGCCATTGACGCTGCGCTGCATGTCGGTGACTTCCTCGGGCCGCTCGTCAATGAGCAGCACGATCATGTAGACCTCGGGATGATTGGCGGTAATGGAGTTGGCAATATTCTGCAGCAGCATGGTTTTACCGGTACGCGGCGGGGCGACGATCAGGGCGCGCTGCCCTTTGCCGACCGGCGTCACCAGGTCAACGACCCGCGCCGAATAATTATCGGGCTCAGCCTCGAGAACCAGCCGCTCCTCGGGATAAAGGGGGGTCAGGTTGTCGAACAGAGTCTTGTCGCGCGCCACGGACGGGCTTTCGAAATTGACTTCCGCTACCTTGAGCAGAGCGAAGTAGCGCTCACCCTCCTTGGGCGGCCGAATCTGCCCTGCCACCGTATCGCCGGTACGCAGGTTGAAGCGCCGGATCTGCGAAGGCGACACATAGATATCGTCGGGGCCGGGAAGATAGTTGGCGTCCGGTGCGCGCAGAAACCCGAATCCGTCGGGAAGAATCTCCAGAACCCCTTCACCGTAAATGGCCCCGTTTTTTTCGGCAGCGGCATTCAAAATACAGAATATCAGGTCCTGCTTACGCATTCCCGACACCCCGTCAATACCAAGGTCCTTGGCAATTCCAGTCAATTCCTGGATCTTCTTCTCTTTAAGTTCCTTAAGATTCATTACGACTCCTAATTTCGTACTCCCCATAACGGGTCCGGGCGTGAAAAACAGTAAACAGCAGCAAAAATCATGACGGAAAAATCATGGTAAGACCTTGTCCGGACACAACTCTGACGAAGGAAAAACCAGAATGGCAAAGGAAGTGGGCGTAGTGTGTGCGATGCCACCCTGGCCCCGGGTCCTCTCCATAGAGCAGAAACCTGACATCCGGACATGTGCCGTCGGCAACATGCGGTGCAATAGCTTTATTCATATTTTAAGCGTTGATAGCGGGATGCTGTGGTGGGTCGTCCTTTTTACACGGAAATTCTGGGCATAACCGCGACGCAACTGCAGTGCTGGCTGCTCAAGACGCCAAAGTGCCGTATCGGTTCATTCTTTCATGGGGAGATATAAGAGCAGGCGTCATCGGAATGCGGGCTTTAAAAATAATTATCTATTCAAAATTTCGAGATATGGAAAGGGAAAGAGCGCGATTAACCGGGATGGTGGTTGTTCAGTGATATGGAGTAAATAACTAATCGCTTTTCCTGTAAATGTCAACCGGTATTTTTCAGTTTTAATGTCTTTCCGGCCGGCGGGGCAAAACACCGCCGGCCGGCAAACAACAGCAAGACTACTTGGAGTCACGCGCAAAGGGATTCATAAGGCCGGGCTTAAGCGCTTTGCGGATGCGATCAAACAGGTCAGCGTAAAGTTTGGGATAATCCTCGCGTCCGATCAGGCCACCCTCGGCTTCTTCCAAGGTGCGTTCAATTCCGTCCACAGTCAGAAACTTCAGAGCGACATTCTGGGTCTTATTGTAGCGCGCCTCGTCAAAGTCGGGATACTGCAGGGTAAAAAAGGTCCTTCCCTGCCCTTCATCCAGGCGCCACAGCACCGTTCCGGAGCGGTCGATGACCAGCGCGGCGGCCAGGATGCTGTTGTAGGGAGCCTCAAGATAGTTCAACCGCGTGCGGTCCCAGCGCTTTTCGGTGACATCGCCTCCATGCAGGACAATCACCAGAAGCGCGTCAACGACATATTCTTCCGTCAGCTTACGCGCCACAGGGCCGGAAAAATCATAAGGCAGGACATCTTCACCGCCCTCTCCAGGCGCCCGCACCAGAAGCCGCCCGGCCAGATCGCGCGGCTTCTGAGTGACTTCGCGTACGTCAAAAAAGCTCCCGGCATCTCGCAGCAGCTCCGCAAGACGCGCCTCGCGCCCCTGGCTATGGCGGCGCAGAAGGTCAACCACTTTCTGGGCCTCGGGGTGACGGATATTGGACTGCTCATCCACCAGAATCGGCAGCACCGCCAGAGTCCGTACCTGCTGCTTGAATTCATCACGGGGGATCTGATAGTTCCCGCCGCCGCAAGCCGCAAGAAAAGCCGATGCCAGGCAAACCGCCAAAACCTTCAGAACACGTTTTTTCATATCTTTTCCTCCCGGTTCATAAAGAACTCGATATTCCAGACACAATCAGACAACCACCTGCCCCGTGGCCGGGGTTTTCCGTACATCAAAATGCTTTGTCGCCCACTCAAGAATCTCCCGCGGCGTCCCCTTTTCACAATGGGACGGCAGATCCTGTCCAAGAAAGCGCAGAACGCGGCACAGCATGGAAGAGGGGTCGGCGCCCTGCTCCACAGATACGGCGCCGTGACGCTTGCTGATTTTCTCCCCGTCCGCGCTCAACGCCAAGGGTAAATGAAAATAGTGCGGGACGGAATACCCGAGACACTGCTGCAGATAAATCTGTCGCGCAGTCGAACCCAGCAGATCGGCACCGCGAACCACCTGGGTAACGCCGGCGGCCGCATCATCCACCACGACGGCCAGCTGATAGGCATACACGCCATCAGCCCGCCGCAGCACAAAATCCCCCACCGCATCGGCCAGCCGCTGTTCACAACGACCGAATATCCCGTCAATGAAACAGTGTACCTCCTGAGTCGGAACCCTGACCCGCAAAGCACGCGAAACCCGGCCGGGCGCCAGGCCCTTGCGGCAGGTGCCGGGATACACCGGCCCCTCCTCTCCCTGGTGAGGTGCACTGGCCAACACTTCTTTGCGCGAGCATCCGCAATCAAACACCAGCCCCTTCGATCTCAGACTTTCCAGCGCCTGCGCATAGGCGTCTCCCCGGCGACTCTGCCACACCACCGGGCCATCCCATTGAAGACCGAAGGATTCAAGGGTGCGCAGTATGTCGTCGGCCGCACCCGGCACCACCCGCGGAGTGTCTAGATCCTCCATGCGCAGCAACCAACGGCCATTGCGACAACGGGCCAGGCAATAACTGCCGACAGCGGCCACCAGCGACCCGAAATGAAGAGGCCCGGTCGGGCTTGGAGCAAAGCGTCCAACGACCTCAGTGCGAGTTTTTTCCATAAGCATACCCGATTGCGATAGAAATCAACTGCATCTTGCCTCTGCCCTCCCCCCCTGTCAAGGACGCTCGGAACGGTTTAATGGCAAGATACCGGTGACCGGCGGGGACCAATGCTTGACAAAGAATCCTTCTCCGGGTATCCATAACCTAAACGGTTAACAATAGGAGGCTCCTTTGCTGATTACCCGCGCTACGGAATACGCCATTCGCGCCGTTCTCTACCTGGCCAAACAACCGTCCGGCGAAATCGTTCTGAAAAAAGACATCTGCCGCACCCAGGACATCACGCCGGCATTTCTGACCAAGATTCTGCAGCCGCTCATCAGGGCAGGCATCGTCGGTTCTCAACGCGGGGTCGGCGGCGGATTCTACCTGGCGCGGACTCCGGACCGCATCACCCTGCTCGACGTTGTGGAAGCACAGGAGGGCCCGGTTTATCTCAATCAGTGCCTGATGAACGAAAGGGCATGTGACCGCGACATTTTCTGCCCCGTTCACGGTGCCTGGCGCCATATTCGCGGAGAGATGACCCGGGTTCTGGGGGAATACACCTTTGCCCGCCTGGCCCAAATGGAAGAGCAGAACCTGGAACAACTTGCTCCAACTCCCTTCCGAAATACCTGATCCCCGCATCATATAAACTAAATTTCTGCAGAGACCTCCCAACGACAAAGGCCGCCCGGCAAAGGCGGCCTTTGTCGTTTCCCGTTCTATCTCAGACCAAATTCTACACCAATCAGATAAAGTATTATAAAAATTTACATCAAAATTCTTTTCTTTTTCTATTGACATTAATTTATCACCAATTTACTATTTTTACAGTTTTAATTCTTTACCTAACCACAGATGTTGCCTCATGAAAACAACACAACGAAGTCGGGCTAAAGCAGTTTCCTGGCGTTTGCTCGCCGTCGTCCTCACTTCGAGCCTGGTTTATGCCTGGACCGGTGAAGGCAGCTTCGCCGCAACGGTGGGACTGGCGGACACGGTGGTTAAGTTTTTCATCTATTTCGGTCACGAGCGCCTGTGAAACCGCATTCCCTATGGGCGTGAGCGCAAAGAGCCCGAATACAGCATTTAAATAAATGAACCCGGATCATCCAGGAATAGACCGGGCTCACCAGGGCGGAGGATTCCCCATGAACAACCCTACGACAGAAACAATATCCGTACCCCGCTTCACTACACTCAATCATCCAGCGGACATTTTGCGCGGCGGCCTTGCCGCGGCAGAAGGACCCGTTGCCCTGGCCTGCTCCTTCAGCGTGGAAGATGTGGTGATTATCGACCTGCTGCAGGAGATCGCTCCCGAAACCAGGATTTTCGCCCTCGACACCGGCAGGCTCAACGAAGAAACCTACGAAACCGCCGAAGCCATCAGTGTCCGCTACGGTGTCACGATCGACTGGTACTTTCCTGAGCGTGAAGCCGTAGAAAAGTTGGAACGGGAAAAGGGGCTGTTCTCATTTCGCAACAGCCTTGAAAACCGCAAAGAGTGCTGCCGCATTCGCAAGGTCGAACCATTGCAGCGTGCCCTGAAAGGACTGGACGGCTGGATTACCGGCATGCGTCGGGGACAAGGCGCGACCCGCGGAGAGATCGAACCGCTGGAGATCGACACCGCGCACGGAGGCATCATCAAGATCAATCCGCTGGCGTTCTGGAGCGCCGAAAAGGTCTGGGCCTACGCCAAGCAGCGTCACATTCCGGTCAACCGCCTGCATCGCCAGGGGTACCCCTCCATCGGCTGTGCCCCCTGCACCCGCGCCATCGAGCCGGGTGAAGATGAACGCGCCGGGCGCTGGTGGTGGGAATCCCCGGAACACAAGGAATGCGGCCTGCACAGCAGGTCCCAATGAAGGAGAACCCCATGCAACTGACTCATCTGCAACAACTTGAAGCCGAAAGCATCCATATCCTGCGCGAGGTCGTGGCGGAGTTTGAAAATCCGGTCATGCTCTACTCCATCGGCAAGGATTCGGCGGTCATGCTGCACTTGGCGCGCAAGGCCTTCTACCCCGCCAAGCCTCCGTTTCCGCTACTGCATGTGGATACCACCTGGAAGTTTCGCGAGATGATCGAATTCCGCGACAGAATGGCGCATGAGTGCGGCTTTGACCTGCTGGTGCATATCAACGAAGAAGGGGTGCGCCAGGGAATCAGCCCCTTTGTACACGGTTCGACCGTGCACACCGACATTATGAAAACGGAAGCCCTCAAGCAGGCTCTCGACAAATACAGGTTTGACGCCGCTTTCGGCGGGGCACGCCGTGATGAAGAGAAGTCGCGGGCCAAGGAGCGCATCTTCTCCTTCCGCACCGAAAGCCACCGCTGGGATCCGAAAAACCAGCGCCCGGAGTTGTGGAACATCTACAACGCCCGCGTGCGCAAGGGAGAGAGCATCCGCGCCTTCCCCCTGTCCAACTGGACCGAACTCGACATCTGGCAATACATCTACCTCGAGGAGATTCCCATCGTGCCTCTCTATTTCTCCAAGGAGCGGCCGGTGGTGGAGCGCGACGGCATGTTGATCATGGTCGACGACGACCGGCTGGAGCTGCGGCCGGGCGAGAAAATCGAGCACAGGTCGGTGCGTTTTCGCACCCTCGGCTGCTATCCCCTGACCGGCGCGGTGGAATCCACCGCAGCGACCCTGCCGGAAATTATCCAGGAGATGCTGCTGACCCGCACCAGCGAACGCCAGGGGCGGGCCATCGACTACGACCAGTCGGGATCGATGGAGAAGAAGAAGCAGGAAGGGTATTTTTAAAACGGGACGCGGAACGAGGGGCGCGGGACGAGGAAGAGCTTTAAGATCGAACCGCGTCCCGCATGACTCGTCCCGCGTCCCTTGAAAACGGAGTTTTCACATGGCCCATCAATCCGAACTGATCGCCCGCGACATCCACGCCTACCTCAAACAGCAGGAGGAAAAGGGGATGCTGCGTTTTATCACCTGCGGCAGTGTCGACGACGGCAAAAGCACGCTGATCGGACGCCTGCTGTGGGATTCGAAGATGATCTTCGAAGATCAACTCACCGCTCTCGAGGCCGACAGCAGGCGGGTCGGCACCCAGGGGCAGAACATCGACTACGCGCTGCTGCTCGACGGCCTCGAGGCCGAGCGCGAGCAGGGGATCACCATCGATGTCGCCTACCGCTTCTTCTCCACCGACAAGCGCAAGTTCATCGTGGCCGACACGCCGGGACACGAGCAGTACACCCGCAACATGGTCACCGGTGCATCCAACGCCCAGGTGGCGGTGATCCTGGTCGACGCCCGTAAAGGCGTGCTGACCCAGACCCGCCGGCACAGCTATCTGACCTCGCTGGTGGGCATCCGCCATGTGGTGCTGGCCATCAACAAGATGGACCTGGTCGACTACAGAGAACAGCGCTTCAACGAGATCCTGCGGGAGTACCAGGGCTTCGCGGCATCCCTGGGATTTGAAGAGATCCGCCCGATCCCCATCTCCGCTCTCAACGGCGACAACGTTATCGCCGCAAGCCCCGCTACTCCCTGGTACCAGGGGCCGAGCCTGATGGAGTACCTGGAGAATGTGCAGGTCGCCGACAACGCCCAGGGCAACCCGTTCCGCATGCGCGTGCAGTGGGTCAACCGCCCCGATCTCGATTTCCGCGGTTTCTGCGGAACCATCGCCGCAGGCGTCATCCACCCCGGCGATCCCGTCGTGGTGACCTCGTCCGGGCAGAAAAGCCGCGTCGCGCGCATCGTCACCATGGATGGCGACCTTGCGCGCGCCGTAGCCGGACAGGCGGTGACCCTGACCCTGGAAGACGAGATCGATATCAGCCGCGGCGAAACGCTGGCCGCGCCACAGGAGCGGCCCCATTTCGAAGACCATTTCGAAGCCAAGCTGGTCTGGCTGCATGAAGAGGCGCTTGTTCCCGGACGCGACTATCTCCTCAAGGCGGGCGCCTCCCTGTCGCCGGCGCGGATCGAGGAACTCAGGTTCAAAGTCAATGTCAACTCCCTGCAGCAGGAGTCAGGCAACAGCCTCGCCCTGAACGAAATCGGTGTCTGCCGCCTGAGAGCCGCAAAGCCGGTTTCCTTCGACTCCTACCGGGAGAACCGCGCCACCGGCAGCTTCATCCTGATCGACCGGGTGACCAATGCCACCGTCGGTGCCGGCATGATTCATCAGCCCCTGCGCTCGTCACGACAAGGCTGGCCGGAGATCGAAATCAACCGGGAAGCCCGCGCCGCCCTCAAAAACCAGAAGGCAAAGGTGTTATGGTTTGATAATCGCCTTGATCCCCAATTGCCGTCTCTGGTGGAAAAAAGGCTGCACAGCCTCGGCCGGCACAGCATGCCATTAGTTAGCCAGGGCGCGGGAGAAGAGAGTCTCGCCGAGACCGCAAGCCTGCTCTATAATGCCGGACTGATTGTCCTGGTGCAGGGCGGCGAAATCGGCGCGGATCACCTTCGCTCCCGCTTCGCACCCGGCGATTTCACAGAAATCCGAGGTGCCGCGCCAGAGAACGTTTCCGATCACGACAACGTGGTAACGATTGACAATCAGGCAACACCCACGGAACAGGCCGAACACCTGGTCCGGTCGTTGGACCTGTAGGGGCGCAGCATGCTGCGCCCCTACCCGCCGCCACCGGAAAAACAGAAACAAAAACCCGAAAGGATCGCTCCCCATGACCTCAGCCACTCCCCAAAAACCCGCCGTCGATTTTCATAAGCTTCGCCTTGACGGCGTCTACCGCATGAACGATCAGGACGAACTGATGCTGCGCATCAAGGTTCCGGCCGGGGTGCTGTCGGTGGCGCAGGCCGGGCAGGTGGCCGAGCTGGCCGACTCTTTTGCGGGTGGACGTCTTCACCTGACCACTCGTGGCAGTATCGAGCTGCACAGGGTCCAGATTGAAGATCTTCCCTCGATCGGCCGCGGACTTGCGTCGGTAGGACTCACCAGCCGCGGCGCCTGCGGCGGCGCGGTGCGCGGCATCACCTGCAGCACCAGCTTCTCGCCCCATTTTGGCACAACCCAGGCCTTGGCGCGACGTCTGCACCGCCACTTCGCCGGCAACCCTCATTTCGAAGGGCTGCCCAAAAAATTCAAAATCGCGGTGGAAGACGGCTATCAGAACGCCCGCCATCTGATTCAGGATGTCGGGCTGGTTCTGGTCGAAGCGCACCAGGAGGAAAATCTTTACGATGTCTGGGTCGGCGGCGGACTGGGGCGTGAACCGCAGGCGGCGATTCTGTTGGAAGAAAAGGTGACGGAAAAGCGGATCATTCCACTGATCGAAGCGGTGGTGCGCACCTATCGCAAACACACTGCGCCGCCACGCCGCCTCAAATACCTGCTGCGCACCCAGGGGGAAAGCACCTTTCGACGCCTCCTGCAACAGGAGCAAGGCAGCGCATCTGCGACGCTTATCGCGGGCGGCCTCGATGCCGCACCGGCACCCGGCACGAACCTGGAAACCGTAACCGCCCCCATCTTCGCAGGAGACCTCGACACGACCGCTTTCCGCAACCTTGTCGACCTTGCCGCCCTGCATACGGAAGGATTTCTGGCTCTCACCGCCGACCAGAACATCGCCCTTGCTCCCCGAAGCGAAAAAGCCGCACAGGAGCTGAACAAACAGCTGACCGAGGCTGGTTTCAACAAAGCTGCGCCGGAGCAGCGCACCACTTTTCGTGTCTGCGTCGGCAACCACGCCTGCCGCATGGGACTGTGCGCCACCCGCGAAGTGGCACGTCAGGCACTGGCCCGGATGCCCGAAACCGCTCGCGATCTGGACTGGGCCATCTCCGGCTGTCCCAACAGCTGCAGTCAACCGCAGCTGGCCGACTTCGGCATCGTCACCAGCAGCCTCGTCAAGGACGAGAACGGAGTCCGCCAGCCACGCTTCGATCTCTACCGTCGAACGGACAAAAATCTGGGGGAAAAAATCAAAACAGGATTGAGTTTATCAGATTTAATGCTAACCCTTAAACAAGCACTATAATCAAGTTGTCTCACGCTATCCGTTGTGAAATCCACAGACAACGGACTTTCAAAGGAGTTTGCCATGGCTCGCATTTACACCGACAATTCTCTCAGCATCGGCCGCACCCCCCTGGTCCGGCTTAACAAAGTGACTCCCGGCGGCGCCACTGTCCTCGGCAAGATCGAGGGGCGCAATCCGGCCTATTCCGTCAAATGCCGCATCGGCGCATCCATGATCTGGGACGCCGAACAAAAGGGACTGCTCGGCCCCGGCAGGCAGATCATCGAGCCCACCAGCGGCAATACCGGCATCGCCCTTGCTTTTGTCGCCGCCGCGCGCGGCATCCCGATCACCCTGACCATGCCCGAAACCATGAGCATCGAACGGCGCAAGGTGCTGGCGGCTTTCGGCGCCGAGTTGATCCTGACGCCCGGCGCCAAAGGAATGGGGGGAGCTATCGCGGCGGCAGAAGAGCTGGCGGCCTCCGACCCCAACCGCTACGTGCTGCTGCACCAGTTCAAAAACCCCGCCAACCCGGCGATTCATGAACAGACCACCGGCCCGGAAATCTGGGAAGATACCGACGGCGACATCGACGTGCTGGTCTCCGGCGTCGGCACCGGCGGCACTATAACGGGGGTTTCGCGCTACATCAAGAAGACCCGCGGCAAGCAGATCCTGTCCGTGGCAGTGGAACCGACGGAGAGCCCGGTCATTCGCCAGAAGCTCGCAGGAGAAGAAATCAAGCCTGGCCCGCATAAAATTCAGGGGATCGGTGCCGGCTTTATTCCCGACACCCTGGACCTCTCCCTGGTCGACCGGGTGGAGCAGGTCAGCAACGAGGAGTCGATTGAAATGGCGCGACGGCTGGCCAAGGAAGAGGGCCTGCTGTCCGGAATCTCCTGCGGCGCAGCCACGGTTGCCGCAGCCCGCCTCGCCGCTCAGCCTGAATTCGCCGGGAAAACCATTGTCGTTATTCTGCCGGATGCCGGCGAGCGCTACCTTTCCAGCGTTCTTTTTGAGGATATCCAGGCCTAAACTTGACGGTTTTAGTTTGACATTGGTTTTTATATGCTCTACCATAAGCGTAAATTTTAAGCTGCGTTATCATCCAGAGTGGTGGAGGGAAAGGCCCTGTGAAGCCACGGCAACCGGTTCGTTTTTTTCAAACGAGCAACTGGTGCCAATTCCTGCCCTGAATCAAGGGAGAGATGAGGACGGAGCCGGCGCAAGTGCATCGCGGAAAGCCCCCTTTTCCCGAACCGGCCCCTTCCCATCTGTGGAAGGGGCTTTTTTTGTACAATGCGGCGGAAAGGAATGCACGATATGAGCACACCCGGTCATTGGAAAACGGCCAGCCGACTGACACAGGTCGGCGTGGGAAAGGATGAGGCCACCGGTGCCATCAGCTATCCCATTTATCCGAGCGCCACCTACCGCCATCCGGCCGTGGGGGAAAGCACCGGTTTCGACTACACCCGTTCGGGCAACCCGACCCGTCAGGTGCTGGAAGACGCCCTGGCTGAATTGGAAGGGGGAGCCCGCGCCTGCGTCTTTTCATCAGGAATGGCGGCATTAACGACGCTGTTTCTGCACTTCCGCGCCGGAGATCACCTGATCGTATCGCAGGATCTGTACGGCGGAACCTACCGGGTGCTGGCCGAAGTCTTCGATAAGCTCGGGCTGCGGGCATCCTATGTGGACACCACCGACACGGCGGCGATAACAGCGGCCATCGAGCCGGACAGCCGCGCGCTGCTGGTGGAGACGCCCGGCAATCCACTGCTGGGAGTGGCCGACCTGGCAGCCCTGGGCGAGACCTGTCGCAAGCACGAGTTGCTCTTTGTGGTGGACAACACCTTTCTGACGCCGGTGCTGCAGCGCCCGTTCGACTTCGGCGCAGACGTCGTGGTCCACTCCGCGACCAAGTACCTGGGCGGGCACAACGACCTGTGCGCCGGGGTGCTGGTCGCCCGGGAGGAGGAACTGGGAGAACGACTCTACTTCCTGCAGAATTCCACCGGCGGCATCCTTTCGCCCCAGGACTGCTGGCTGCTGATGCGTTCCCTCAAGACCCTGTCCCTGCGCCTGGAACGCCATTGCGCCAACGCGCTGGAAGTGGCACAGTGGCTGAAGGCGCATCCGCGGGTCAGCGCCGTGTATTACCCGGGGCTCAAGGACCATCCCGGGCATGCCCTCTCCCAGCGCCAGACCAGCGGATTCGGCGGCATGCTCTCTTTCCGGGTCGACTCGCGGGAGACGGCCCGCCAGGTGCTGAAACGGCTCAAGCTGATTTCATTCGCCGAAAGTCTGGGCGGTGTCGAATCATTGATGACTCTGCCGGCGGTCCAGACGCACGGCGACATCCCCGAACCGGAGCGAGAGCGCCTGGGGATTTGTGAAAGCCTGTTGCGGCTGTCGGTGGGCATCGAGGATGCCGATGATATCATTGCTGATCTTGAACAGGCTTTGGGCTGAAATTTCTCAAACCAATTTTCACCACAGAGTTCACAGAGAGCACAGAGAAAAATCTGAGAAAAAATCTTTTTTTTGGTTTTAGATCTCGTACTCTAGGGTTTCCTCTGTGCTCTCCGTGTTCTCTGTGGTTCAAAAAAGGGGTCTTTATGAATTCGAAAAAGCTGCGGGCTGCGACGGTTCTTGTGCATCAGGGGCGGGATCGGGATCCGTCCACCGGGGCAGCCAATATTCCGGTCTATCTTTCTTCGACCTACCATCATTTTGAGGGGCGCGCGGGCGCGTACGATTATGCGCGCAGCGGAAATCCCAGCCGGGATCAGGTCGAGGAAGCCATCGCCCTGCTGGAGGGGGGCGTGCGCGGCTTCGCCTACGCCTCCGGCATGGCGGCCATCGGAGGCGCGCTGTCCCTGCTCAAAAGCGGCGATCATCTTATTGCACCCGATGACCTGTACGGCGGCACCTACCGCTATCTGACGCTGGTGCTGCCGCAGCAGGGGATCGAGACGACCTTCGTCGACATGACCGATCCGCAGCAGGTCGAAGACGCCGTGCGCCCGCAGACCCGCGCCCTGTTTTTGGAGACACCCTCCAATCCCCTGTTCAAGATTACCGATCTGCGCGCCATGGTCGACATCGCGCGGCGCCGCGGTCTGCTGACCCTGCTCGACAACACGTTCATGACTCCGCTGCTGCAGCCGGCCCTGCCGCTGGGGATCGGCGTCGCTATCCACAGCGCCACCAAGTTTCTCGGCGGGCACTCGGACCTTCTGGCCGGGCTGGTCACCACCGCCGACGAGGATCTGGCCAACCGCCTCAAGCGCCACCACAACGCGCTGGGTGCGGCGCTGCCCCCCTTCGACTGCTTTCTGCTGGCGCGTGGCATCAAGACCCTCAAAGTCCGCCTCGAGGCCGCACAGAACGGCGCTCTGCTGCTGTGCGAACGGCTGGCGAACCATCCGGCGGTGGCGAAAGTCTATTACCCGCAGCTGAACGACCATCCGGGGCGTGATGTGCATTTTTCCCAGGCGACGGGTCCAGGAGCGGTCATCTCTTTTGAGCTCAAGGATCACAAGCAGGTGCGTCCTCTGCTCGAAACGGTCAAACTGCCGATCATCGCGCCCAGCCTCGGAGGGGTAGAAACCATCCTCACCCACTGCTGGAGCATGTCGCACGCGGCGATCCCGGCTTCGGTGAAAAACGAGCTCGGCATCCGTGAAAGCCTGCTGCGCATCTCCGTAGGCATTGAAGACCCTGAAGACCTGTGGGACGATCTTGCGCAGGGTCTTCGCTGAATCTGCATTGACAGCCCGGAATTCTTTCGTTACAGTTTCGGCTCACAACCGCATAGCGCAACGTCTTTATCCAGAGTGGTGGAGGGAAAGGCCCTGTGAAACCACAGCAACCGGTTTGTCAACGCCGCAAGGCCCGTGCGAACGTCAGGTGCTAACTCCTACTTGCTGATGCCTTTTTAAGGCGAACGCGGGAAAGATGAGGACGGAGCCCGACGATACCCGCACCCTGAGTTCTGAAGGCCCCTTCTCATCTGCCACGAGAGGGGCCTTTTTGCGTGACGGCTGCCGTCACGCCCGATTTGAACCGTTGTCATCCGCAGGGGATCGAAGCATTGAACACTTCCGTCGGGCTGGTCACAACCGAGTACGTCACTTTCGACACCGAACTGCGCCTGGAGAGCGGGCGCGTCCTGGGTCCTATCACCCTGGCCTACGAAACATACGGCCAGCTCAACGCCGAGCGCTCCAACGCCATCCTGGTGTGCCACGCCTGGACCGGCGACGCCCACGCCGCGGGTCGTCATCACCCGGACGACCGCAAGCCCGGCTGGTGGGACGGCATGATCGGGCCCGGCAAGGTGATCGACACCGACCGCTATTTCGTCATCTGTTCCAACACCATCGGCTCGTGCAAGGGCTCCACCGGCCCCACCAGCATCAACCCGCGAACGGAAAAGCCCTACCGCCTCAGCTTCCCGGTGCTGATGGTGCGCGACATGGTGCGCGCTCAGCAACTGCTGCTCGACCATCTGGGAATCGACACCCTGGTGACGGTCATCGGCGGCAGCATGGGGGCCATGCAGGCTGTGGAATGGGGAATTCACTATTCCGAGCGGGTGCGCTCCATCATCCCCATCGCCGGCACCGCGCGCACCTCTCCCATGTCCATCGCGCTCAACTCGGTCGCCCGCCAGGCGATCTTCAACGACCCCCTCTGGAAAAAAGGCAACTACCGTACCGAACATCCTCCCACGGACGGGCTGGCACTGGCGCGCGCCATCGGGCATATTGCCTTTCTGTCCGACACGTCGATGCACCTGAAATTCGGGCGGCGCTATTCAGCGAGAGATGGCCTGTTCGACTTTTTCGGCCAGTTCGAAGTCGAGCGCTACCTTGAATACAACGGCCACAATTTCCCCCAGCATTTTGACACCAACAGCTTTCTCTACCTGGCCAAGGCCCTCGACCTGTACGATACCGCCTGGAATTTCGAGTCACTGCAGGAAGCATTCTCCTACCTGCAATGCCCTTCGCTCTGGTTCGCCTTCACCTCCGACTGGCTCTACCCTCCCTACCAGACCGAGGAAGCAGTCGAGGTGCTGCGATCCCTGGGCAAACATGTCGAATACCATCTGATCGACTCCGACTACGGTCACGACTCCTTCCTGGTGGAGCCGGAGAAGTTCACCCACCTGATCAGCCATTTTATCGACCGTCAGGCGTAAAAAAACCGCCGTGCACTGAACACGGCGGCGATTTCATCATTTTTTTTTCCCGGGGCGGAACAATTCGAGTTGATCCCTTGGCGGCTCTTTCACCTTGAAGGGCCGCGGCTGAAAGCGCGGGCAATCCACCAGCACGATCATGTCGCTCTGCCGACAGCTGCGCACGCAGCGGCGACAGAGCTTGTTCGGGCGCGAATCTACGTCTACCCCCTTTTTCTCGTTTTTACCTTTGTGCATCACAATCCTTCCCGGGCTGAGCCGACCCACTCTCGAATTCCATCCAGCAAGACACCATTTTGGGCAAAATTTGCCGGGTAAGTAAAGGGTGTTCTGCCGCCTCTCCAAATTCCCGAACAACATTGATGAAAGAACAGATAAAAATGATTGCCTACAAAATTAGAAAATGTTAGCGTTAAGAGGTTCATTGATGCATCTCATTTTCCTTTTGCCACAGGATAGTGACAACCATGAAAACCTTTCTCGGACTTCGGGCAAAAATTCTGCTGGCCCTGGTCGGCCTGGCCGTTATCCCCCTCGCTTTTGCTCTGTTGATTGTATCGTCGCGAACCAGCGACCTGATCGATGACAACCTGCGCGGCCGACTGGAAGAAAACTCCCGCCTGGTCCTTGAAATCATGGAGGATACGCGCCGAGAAACCCGCAACTACATCCACGTTCTGCGACGGGACGAAGACCTGATCAATTCCATAAAATATGCCATTGATCCCGACGAACCCCTCAACCTGGGCACGGCCATGGAAGATGCCATTCGCATCTTCAACCTTGACCTTGTTCAGATCGTCAGCCTGGAAGGCAAAGTTCTGAGACGTGAAAACCAGCCGAAGTTCGCAGATCTCCCCCTGTCAAGAATCGGGGAAGAATGCATGATTCATCAGTTGATCGCCCCGGAAGGTGAAAGACCGGCGGAAGTCAGCGGGATCACGACGTTTGAAGGGATGTCGGCAATTATTGCAGCGGCACCGATCACCTTCCACAAGGAACCTCTGGCCTACCTGGTCGGCGTAATTTTTCTGGACGACAGTTATGCTGCACGTCTCAGCAACCTCAGCGGAGCAGAAATTTCGTTCAACTGCCAGGACGGGGCAACAACGGCTTCGCTTGACGCCTTAAAAGATCTCGACGTTACCTCCAGGGCCGACCGCGAAATCTGGGAACTTGAGGTCGGCAAGTCTTCCTATCTCGCCCAGAGGATTGTACTCACCCCCGGGCAATGCATGGTCATTGCCCTTGATCGCTCCAGCATGCTGGCATCTCAAAAGGAGATGGAACAGCTGGTGCTGGTTACACTGGCCGGTGTCGGTGTGCTGGCGGTACTGATCGGCGTTTTCATCTCACGCGGCATCGTCCGTCCCCTGGGTGAAGTGGTCGGCAACCTGCGAGAGATTGCTGAAGGAGAGGCGGATCTAACCCATACCCTTAAAGTCCGCTCCAGCGACGAAGTGGGCGCGCTGGCGGAAAACTTCAACCGCTTCCTTGCCCGCCTGCGGGAAACGGTGCGCCACACCCTTGAGGTGCGCAACGAGCTGGCCCAGGCCACCGAGCAGATCCGGCTGTCATCCCACGCCGTCAGCGAGGGGGCTGAGCGTCAGTCCCGCTCACTGCAGGAATCGCACAGCGCCCTGCAGGATATCGACGGCATCATCAGCGGCGTCGCCGAAAACGTTGCCACTCTTCTGCTGGCCGCCGAAGAAAGCTCCTCGGCCACGTTGCAGGTCGGTTCAACGACCGAAGAAATCGCCGAGCAGATGGAGATCATGTTCGCCAAGGTGGAAGAGATCATCACCTCCCTCGGTGAAATGTCGAGTTCCAGCCAGCAGATCGCCGACAGCGTCACCGCCCTGTCGAGTTCCACCCAAGAAACCGCCGCCTCGGTGACCGAATTCGACGCTGCCATCAAAGAGATCGAACAGAGCGCTGAACGCACCAACCGCCTGTCCGACGAGGCTGTACGCGAAACCGAACGGGGTCAGAAAGCGGTGGAAGACAGCATCTCCGGCATCCAGGCGTTGTGTGAAACTGTGGAACAGGCCACCACCACCATTCAGGAACTGGGCCGCCAGTCCAGCGCCATCGGCAAAATCCTCACGGTCATCGACGAGGTCGCCGACCAGACCAGCTTGCTGGCTCTCAACGCCGCCATAATCGCCGCGCAGGCTGGTGAGCACGGACGCGGCTTCGCCGTGGTAGCCGACGAAATCGGCGAGTTGGCCGAGCGCACCGCCGTTTCGACCCGCGATATTGCCGAGATCATCAACCACCTGCAGAAAGGCACCCGCGAAGCGGTGGACACCATGACCCAAGGCAACGAGAAGGTGCGCCAGGAGGCTGAAAAAGCCTGCATTGCCGGTGAAGCCCTTGAGACCATCCGCGTGAGCACCCTCAAATCCTCGGAAGAGGTGCGCGGCATCGTGCGTGCCACCCAGGAACAGGCGCGCGGCAGCCAGCAGATCACCCGCGCGGTCAACAGCAACACCGACACCCTGATGCAGATCGCCTCCGCCATCAAGCAGCATAGCCAGGGGATCCGCCATCTCAACGCTGCGTCAGAAGAGATGCGCGAAATTACCGCGCGCGTCAAGGTCAGCACCGGTGAACAGACCAGTGGCAGCCGCCAGATTTCCCAGAACATGGAAAAGATCCGCGAGATGATTGAAAACATCAACGGCGCCACCCACGAGCAGAGCGTCCGCAGCCACCAGGTGGTCACCGCCGTCTCCAACGTGCGTGAAATCGCCGAAAGCAATGTCGCACGCACACAGGAATTCGACCGGGTAATTGAAGCCCTGCTGCGCCATGCCCAGACCCTCAAGGATGAAATCGGCGCCTTCAAGGTCGAGTAGCCATGTCTGCCGGATTCAGTGTCAGAGTGCTGGGGTCGGGCACCAGCACCGGGGTCCCCACCCTGGGATGCGAATGCCCGGTTTGCACCTCGGACTCGCCGCGCAACCACCGCACCCGCTGCAGCATCCTGCTGCAGCACCGCGGACGCCACATCCTCATTGACACCGCCACGGACCTGCGCCAACAGGCTCTGCGCGAGGGGATCGGCCACATCGAAGCGGTTCTTTACACCCACTCGCACGCCGACCACGTCAACGGCATCGACGACCTGCGCGCCTTCAGCATGAAAAACGGCGGCGCCATTCCCATCCACGGCAGCACGGTCACCATCGACTCCATCCGGCGCGCTTTCCGCTATATCTTCGACGATGCGGTCGCATCGGGCTATCGTCCCAATCTTGAAACCCACATCATCGACGGTCCCCTCAACCTGTTCGGCCTCAGGATCCAGCCGGTGCCGCTGCTGCACGGTCACAACCTCTGCCTCGGCTATCGCATCGGCCCGTTCGCCTACCTGACCGACTGTCATGCCATTCCCGATGGTTCCAAACGCCTGCTCCAGCACCTGGACACGGTCATCATCGACGGCCTGCGCTTTCGTCCCCACACCACGCACTTCAATATTCCGGCCGCCATCGAGGCCATGCGTGAGCTGGGCGTGCGACGCATCATCCTCACCCATTTGAATCACGACGTCGACCATGAGCGCCACTCCCGGGAACTTCCCCCTGACGCAGAACTGGCCTATGACGGGATGCGGCTGGAGTTTGGCGAGGAATAAATCTGCGAAACGGAAGCCCGCACCAGGCTCATGACGGGTGATGAAAGAAGGATCTTGCTGGATGATCGAGGTGCGATATACTGATCTCCAATACGATGAAATCATTTCTCTTTTCACTCGGGCGGCCCCATGAAACCACCAGCGCTCAAATCCATTCGCAATATCGGGATCATCTCCCACATCGACGCCGGCAAGACCACCGTCTCCGAGCGCATCCTGTTCTATACCGGCGAGACCCACCGCATCGGTGAAGTCCACGACGGCAACACCGTCATGGACTGGATGGCCCAGGAGCAGGAACGCGGCATTACAATCACCGCCACCAGCACCGCCTGCCGCTGGCGCGACCACTGGATCAATCTCATCGATACGCCGGGACACATCGATTTCACCATCGAGGTGGAGCGCTCCCTGCGCGTACTCGATGGGGCGGTTGCCATATTCAGCGCGGTCGAAGGCGTCCAACCGCAGAGTGAGTCGGTCTGGCGTCAGGCCGGCCACTACCGGGTGCCGCGCATCTGCCTGATCAACAAGCTCGACCGCATTGGAGCCGATATCGAGAACACCCTCCAGCAGATCCGCGCCCGCCTGTCGGCGCGCCCCGTGCTGCTGCAGCTGCCGCTCGGGGTTGAGCACGAATTCAGCGGCCTGATCGATCTGCTGGAGGAGGAAATCATCCTGTTCAGCGAGGATGATCTGGGAGGCACGGTGGAGCGCCACCCTCTGCCGGAGGAGGAGCAGGAGCGGGTCCGCGCCGCACGCGAACGGGTGGTGGAAGCCGCCGCCGATTTCGACGATGACATCATGACCGATTTTCTTGAAGGAAATCCCGTGACAGCCGATCGCCTGCGGGTCGCTTTGCGCCGCGGCACCATCGCCTGCGGCATTTTTCCGGTTTTTCTCGGCTCGGCCCTGCGCAACAAGGGGGTTCAGCCGCTGCTGGACGGCGTGATCGACTTTCTCCCCTCACCCAAAGAAGCTCCACCCATTGAAGCGCGCGATCCCCGGGACGGCACCCTCATCGAACTGCCCTGCGATCCCGAGGGACCCTTGTGCGCCCTGGCTTTCAAGGTACTCTCCGACGAAGGACGCAAACTGACCTACCTGCGCATGTACTCCGGTCGCTTAACCGCCGGCGAAACCCTTTACAACAGCACCCGCGAAGGCGAAGACCGCGTGGCGCGGCTGTTTCTGATGCACGCCCACAAGCGTGAACGCATCGAGCAGTCCCGCGCCGGCGACATTGTGGCAGCCACCGGCCTTAAAGATGTCCTCACCGGCGACGCCCTGTGCCGCCCGGATCGTCCTCTGCGCATCGCCGGGCTGAGCTGCCCCGAACCGATGGTCTCCATCGCCGTCGAGCCGCGCGCGCTCGAAGACCGCGAGAAGCTGCCGGGAGCTCTCGAAAAGCTGCAGTGGGAAGACCCCACCCTGCGGGTCCGGGAAGACGCCGAAACGGGGCAGACCATCCTCACCGGTATGGGCGAACTTCACCTCGAGGTCGTCGTAGAGCGGCTGGCCCGTGATTTTCACACCCAGGTCCAGACCGGCCGCCCCCAGGTGGTTTACCGCGAAGCCCTGACCCGTCCGCGCGAACATCATGAAGTATTTGAACGCGAGATCGACGGACGCCTGCATCACGGTGAACTGACCCTGCATCTCGAACCTCTGGCACGCAATTCCGGACTGAAAATCGAAATGGCCTCAACACTTGAACTTCCAGAAGAATGGCGCATTCTGCTGGAAGAAAGCCTGCGGCAGGCGGCCCAGGGGGGAGTGCGGGCCGGCTATCCCCTCACAGATCTCTGCATCCGCGTGACCGAAGTTCAGATAAAGCAGGGCGTCACCACCGAAATCGGCCTGCGTGCGGCGGCCCAGCGCGGCTTCTCCCTGGCCGCCCGCGAGGCGCAGCCGACCCTGCTGGAGCCGGTCATGGCGCTGGAACTGACCATTCCCTCCGAAAGCACCGGCCGGGTCATGGGCGGCCTGCAGCAGAAGCGCGGCCAGGTCGAAGGGATGACCTCCCGCGGCGAAATCGATGTCATTCGCGCCAGGGTCGCCCTGGAGGAAATGTTCGGCTACATGACGGAACTGCGCGGCGCAACCAAGGGACGCGGCACCTACACCATGGAATTTTCCCATTTCGACCAGGCACCGCCGGAGACCCTGAAACGTTTCGGCTTCACAGCATAAGCATATTGGCATTGACAGGATTTTGGGCAGATTCTACTTTTAACGAGATATCCCCTCCCCCCGCTGGGGGGAGGAGGAATCATCTAAATCAGGAGATATTACTGTGAAAATGCGTTGGATGATCTTTTTCGGCTTGGCGACCTGCATTACGCTTGTTACTTCCGCCACCGCTGCTGAGCAGGGTGTTTATTTCGGCGCCAATACAGGCGCAGTTTTTCTCGAGGATTCCTCGGTTTCGGCACCGGTCGGATCATCCTTCGACATCGAATACGACCCCGGCATGAGCTACGGCGTCGTACTCGGCTATGACGCCGGGACTTATTTCAGCAAGAGCGGCACCACCTCCGGACGGCTGGAAATTGAATATACCCGGCGCAGCACCGACGCCGACGAAGTGGAAGAGAATGGCGCCTTCCGACCGGTCGGCGGGGAGGCAACTGTTGACAGCCTGATGATCAACAGCTGGGTTGATTTCAGGACCAGAAGCCCGTTTCGCCCGTACATGGGTATCGGTGTGGGAGCCGCACGCCTGACCCTGGACGATGCCGGCTTCAGCGATGACGACGACACCCGCTTCGCCTACCAGGCGGGCGCCGGCATCGGCCTGCCCATTGGCGACCATTTTACGATTTCAGTCGGTTATCGCTACTTCGGCATGCTCGACGCGACACTGCGCGCAAAAACCCTGGATGCCGAAACCGATACCGTACAGGAGCGTGAATACGATATCGAATACAGCAGCCACAATCTCGACGTCGGTTTCCGCTTCCGCTTTTAAGCAACTGAATTCGCAATACCGAATTTGGAGGAGACGCCATGCTGCTTTTTCTGGTCCGCCATGCCAAAGCGGTCGAACGCGCCTTCGACATCCCGGAAAACAATCGTTTTTTGACTCCCGACGGCCGCGAACGTTTCCGGGAAGCCGCTCAGAAACTGCGTAAAAAGGGGATGGAGACCGAGATCATCGTCACCAGCCCGCTGGTACGTGCGGTACAGACCGCGGAAATTCTCGCCGAAGGTCTTTCTTTCCGCGGCCAGCTGCCGGTGGATGAAACCCTGGCGCCGGGCTTTGACCTGGACGGCCTGAATCGGCTGCTGTCACGGCACCCCGGGGTGAAATCCATGGCCTGCGTCGGCCACGAGCCTGATCTAAGCGAACTTGGCAACCAGCTTTTGCAGACGCCCGGTGCCGTCATCCTTAGAAAAGGTGCCGTGCTCGCGCTCGAATGGAACCGCGACGCACCGAACGAAAAGGCAGATTTTCTCTGGCTTCACTCCCGGGGCGTGTTTCACACCGACCCCCAGCGGCTCAAAGACCTTTAACCCGGATCAACCATAGACCCTCTCCCCTTCTGCTGAGGAAAGCTTTCTCCCCCTCCGGCGAACCACTTTCACACAATCATCATCTGGAGATAATGCTGCCGTAACATTGCGGCAGCACACTCCACTCCGAAAAATCAACATCGAATTTTCGGAGGTTCCCATCATGTCCGCCATCCACAGATCGTTGCCGTCACGACCGGCTCTTCACAGCAACTGTCCTTTTTACTGCGTCGATAAGAGCGCCTGTGACGCTTCTTTCTCCAGCACACGGCTGGAGCCGACCCGCATCGCCCATCGCTGCTTTTCCGAAGACCACGAAGACTGCCCCCTTTTTCTCTCCAAAATTCTGCGCCACAGCCAGCCGCTGTTCGGGCGCGACCCCTGGCCCGCCCATCAGAAATAACCATATCAAACAGAAATAAAACACTTATTTCACTGAACGAAAACATTTCACCTATTGAATAGCCAGCGCCTTCCCGGTGATTAGACCGGGCCATTATCAACTTAACGCAGGAGGAACAGAATGAAGATGCACCTTTCCCACAATCTCAAATCCTGTATGGTAAGAGCCGACCGTGGGCACTCCAATGGCCCGCGCCGCACGCAGCGCGGCAAAACCGAGGGGGCCTTCGGTGGCGATATGAACAATATCCGGGCAGAACCCTTCTATCGTTCTGCGCACATTGGCAGTGCGCGCAACAGGCAGTAGCACCTCTTTGTAAAACGGCAGCTTAAAGGCACTCCATTCGCTTTTCTCGACCGACGGCGGTACAGAACCCACAGCATCATAGCGCGGGATTATAAGCTGCACCCGATCCCCCCGTGATGCCAGATGCCGCACCAGACGGTCCAGAGTGCGTGAAACTCCGTTGACCTGAGGGATGAAGGTTTCTGAGACGAGGGTCAGACGCAAGGATTTCATACCAACATTCACTCTCCCTGGTTTCCCTTTTCGTGATCGCCCTGTGGAAACAGCACCTCAAAACAACTGCCCGCTCCCGATCGACTGTGCAATATGACGCGACCACCGAGTGATTCGACGAGAGTTCGCACGACATACAGGCCAAGCCCCGCGCCGGCACGCGCACTGGCGTCCTTTTCACCGCGGACAAATTTTTCAAACACCGCATTCTGACGATCAGGGCTGATGCCGGGCCCGCGATCGAGGACACTGAATCCCGACAGGCCCCGCAACCGGTCGGAACGATAAACAATTGTGACCCTTCCACCTTCACCGCCGTACTTGATGGCATTATCGACCAGATTGCACAACACCACCTTGAGAGCTGCGCGGTTTGCGATTAAAAGCGGTGACTGCTGCCACCCCCGCAGCTCCAGCTTCACCCCCTTGTCTGTTGCAAAGGGGGCAAAAAGTGCCACCACCTCCCGCACCAGTTCATCGAGCAGCAGAGGTTCGGCCTTCAGGGCCAGGCGACCGTTCTCAATATGGCGCACCAGGTGGAACTCGTCCGCGATCAGGCTCAGGTAATTGGAGCTGCGATGGATCGCCCGGACATAATCGTGAGCCGGCTTGCCTGACGGAGAACTGTCTCCCCGGATCAGCAGATTGGAAAATCCGCCAATCACCAGCAGGTGATTGCGCAGCTCGTGAAACAGAAGGCTCTGGATATCGCCACGCAGGCGATCGCGCTCCCGTAGCTCACCAACCTCTTTCCGCTTTGCCTCATCCCGACGGCGCCTTGCCGTCAGGTTTCGGATATGCGCCACCACCTCCCGCAGTGCATAAGGTTTGGTGACGTAGGCATCGGCTCCCAGCTCAAGGCCGCGCACCCGCTGCTCCACCGCGTCGAGAGCCGTCAGCATGATCACCGGCGTGGTGGCCGTACTTTCATCGGGTACGCTGCGCAGCAGGCGGCAGACTTCCCAGCCGTCCAGCTCCGGCAGCATGATATCCAGCAGCACCAGGTCCGGGCGTTCTCGCTCAATCAAGCGGCAGGCACTGAAGCCGTCGGCGCAGCTCAATGTCTCGAAACCAGCCTGCCGCAGAGAATATTCCAGCATCTCGGCAAGATCCGGCTCATCCTCAACGATAAGAATGCGAACCGTGTTTTTGTCGGAACAGTTCTTGCGCTGCGAAATGTCCTGAAGGCTCATGGATTCTTAACCTGGAAGAGATCATTAGAACAATAGACGTTCTGTGGTGAACCTTTTTTTACCGGCTGTTTATTTGGCAGGTGTTGGCGGGAGCTTAGGGTTTGATGAGGAAAAAATTAAACTTTTTTATTTTTTTGTTGCATTAAAACTTTCTTTTCTTTAAACCTGTGGCTTGAATAAGCCTGCACCCTTGACCGTTCTTCTTGGTAAAACTGACCTTTTCTCTGCGTTGTCTTTTATGAACTTCTGGTTGATATTAAGTGTCATAATAGTCGCTTCATGTATCGGCATCCTTTTTTTCTACCGGGCAAGAGAGGCTTCTTTTGCAAAAAGTCTGGAAGTAAGACTGACTGCTGCGAAAAGTTCCCACGACGCTGACTTTTGCTCCCTCTCCACCACCCTGCCACCACCCGTCTCCCGCTATTTTCGCCATGTCCTCGGCGAGGATCAGAGGCTGATTCCGGCCGTGGAAATTCTACAGAGCGGAGAGCTGCGCACCGGCACCGAAGGTCGTGTCGGAGTACGGGATCTGGTCGATCACCTCGACACCCTGAGCAACATCCGCCGGTTGGCTGAACAGGCGGATAAAGCGGCACGCTATTTGACAATCCTGAGCGACTATCCGGCAATGGATCCGATCCCTGAACAGGATGCGAGGAGTGAGGAGTGAGGTGGGGCAGAGGCTCAGACTTGGGTGAGCCAGCGGCTGCTGAACTCGTCCACGGCGACCGGCTTGCTGAACAGGTAGCCCTGCATCTCATGGCAGCCGTTGTCACGCAGAAAACCGTAATGCTCTTCCTTTTCGACCCCTTCGGCCAGCACTCGCAGGCCGAGGCTGTGGGCCATGGCGATGATGGTGCGGCAGATAGAGGCGTCCTGCGGGTTCCGGTCGGACTGCATGACGAAGCTCTTGTCGATCTTGATGGTATTGAGGGGGAATTTCTGCAGATAGCCCAGGGATGAATACCCGGTGCCGAAGTCATCGATGGCGACGTGACACCCCATCTCTTTGAGGCGGTTGAGAGCGCTGATCGCTTTTTCGGTGTTCCACAGGATCAGGGTTTCGGTGATCTCGAAGGTCAATTGCGTTGGGTCGATGCCGTATTCGCGCACCCCCTGCTCGATCACGGCAACGCAATCGGAAGAATGGAACTGGCGCGGCGAAAGGTTTATGGACATGCGGAAATTGCGGACCCCGGCCTTGTTCCACTGGGCCAGCTGCCGGCAGGCTTCCAGGATAATCCAGTCGCCGAGAGGGCAGATCAGATTGGTCTCTTCGGCCAGCTGAATGAATTTGTCCGGGAAAAGCAACCCCTGGGTGGGATGGCGCCAGCGTACCAGCGCCTCGGCGCCGACAACGCGGCGGGTCGCCACATCGAGTTGCGGCTGGTAGAACAGCTCGAACTGCCCCCGCTCAATGCCTTTGCGCAGATCGCCCTGCAGCATCAGACTCTCGGAAGCCTGCCGGTTCATGCTGGGAGAGTACAAAGCAAAGCCGCCCGGGCCCTGCTCCTTGCTGCGGCCCAGAGCGGCTTCCGCATTTTTGAGTAATACGTCCACCGTGGTGCCGTCAGAGGGGAAGAGAGTCAACCCCATGCTTACGGTGAGGAAAATCTCGCGCTGCTCGATTCGAAACGGCGCAATGAAAGCGTTGCTGATTTTGTGCGTGACACGCAGCAGATCATCTTCGGTGCGCAGGCGTGGCAGCGCCAGCAGGAAGCTGTCGCCCCAGAAGCGGGCGATGGTGTCTTCCTCGCGCAGGGTGCGGCGCAGGCGATCGGCCACCATGCGCAGAACCTGATCGCCGAACCCATGGGCAAAGGCATTGTTGATACGCTGAAAATGGTCGATATCGACCACCACCACACCAAGCTTTTCACCGGCTCGGTGAGCGGCTGATATCCCCTGGCGCACACGGTCATAGAAAAGTGCCTGGTTCGGCAACCCCGTCAAGACATCGAAGTAAGTCAGAGTGTGAATCTTCTCGTCGGCGTTCTTGCGGGCGGTGATATCCTCAGCCACCTTGAGGTAGTGGGTCACATGACCGCGCTCGTTGCGCACCGGTGAGATCATGGCATGTTCCCAATAGACATCGCCGGACTTGCGACGGTTGGCAAACTCGCCCCGCCAATCCTGCCCGCTGGAAATATCGTTCCACATCTCGCGATGGAATTCCTCAGGATGCACATCCGACTGCAGCAAAGTGGGCGACTGCCCCTGCACTTCCTCGGCGCGGTATCCGGTCACTTCGCAGAACGTAGGATTGACATATTCGATCACCCCCTCGGCGTCGGTGATCATGACGATGCTGGGGCTCTGCTCGATGGCGCGCAGCAGCTTGCGCAACTGTTCTTCGGATTTTTTGCGCTCGGTAATCTCGCGCGCCACCCACACCACCAGGGGGGGACGGTCGCGGAAATTGACCGGTGCCGTGCGCCCTTCGAACCAGCGATCGCCCTGGGTGTCAAAAAGCGAATATTCCACCACCTTGCTGATCCCGCCGGCCAACGTCTCCTGAATGGCCCCCTGAAACAGCAGGGCATTGCGCGTCCCGAACACATCGCGGACATGGCGCCCCATGAGAGATCCCGACCAGGGTGCATCAGAGCCGTCCTCCCCGGAAAGGGTTTCGACAATGCGTCCCTCCTCGTCGAGCACTAACACCATATCGGGCAGGGCGGCGGCAAAGGCGCGCAGATGTTCCTGGCGCTCTTCCAGCATTTCTTCCGTCTCCTGCAGACGGCGCGAAACGGAAACCCGGTCCAGGGTCTGACGTACGACGGAGGGGAGCAGGGTGAGAAAAGCCTCGTCCTTGACCAGGTAGTCAAAGGCTCCGAGCTTCATCATATCCACCGCCACGCGCTCGTCGCCGTTGCCGGTAATAATGACGAAGGGAACAAAACGGCCGTCGGCCCGCAGCGTCTCGATGACGGCGCGGCCGCTCATATCCGGCAGGTTATAATCGAGCAGCATCAGCGAAGGGTCGTGTTCGCGCAGCCAGGCCAGGGCATCGGTGCCAGTGCCGACGATGGCCAGGGTGAACCCCGCCTTTTCCAGGATACGCGTCACGATACGAGCAAAGCCCTGCGCATCCTCAACCAGCAGGATCACCTCTTCACGAGGCTCGATGCCATGGCGGATGCACGAATTTTCACTCATACCTGCCCTCTCCTGGGAAATGGGCCGACCGGCACAGATGCACAACAGATCTCAACGGAAGATCATTCTAAGCGTTTAATAAAAAAACATCAACAGCAAAATAAAAATGCGTTGATTGGTTATTTTGAGCCGTTTTCATTTTGGTCTTCGGACACTACCTTCTGCGCTAAAGGGCGAAACAAAGAAGGGTAGAGGATACTGGCCAGCAACGCTGTCAGCACCAGCGGGCCGGTCATCTCGGGAGCCAATACGCCGATGCGCTCGCCCATCGTCCCCGCCACCACGATCATGGTCAATGGGGCCGACAGCAGAATGGCCATGGCGGTCGCTTCCCGCATTGTCAGCCCCAGCGGTCTTGCGACCAGCAACGGCGAGAGGTTGCTCACCAGCACCGCCAGGGTCAGAAAGACCGCCAGCAGCACCGTATCCCACGACGTTAGCACCTCCAGGGTCAGGTCGGAACCGACGCCGATGAAAAAAAACGGGATCAGAAAGCCGAACCCCAGCGCGTTGATCTTCTCCTCAAAGCGCCCCTTGTTGCGGAAAACAAAGGTAAAGACCACTCCCATGAGGAAGGATCCGAGGATCGCCTCCGCCCCGACGAAAATGGCCAGCAGTCCCCCCGCAAAGGCAACGGTGACAACGATGCGCACCCCTTCTTCAACCGGGTCTTCGCTCTCCATCACTTTCTGCACCCGCGACGGATACCACCAGGCCAGCAGGCGCATCGCCTTGAGCACCACCACCGCCAGGGCAAACACCAGGGTCAGTTTCAGAAGCTCGGTCGCGGCCAGCCAGGTCATACCGTGCTTGTGGTAGGCATCAATCAGCGCCAGCACCATGATGGAAAGCAGTTCGCCGGTCAGCACCACACCCATGATGTTCTGCCCCAGCGGCGTCTTCATCAAACCTGTTTCTTTCAGTACCGGCACCACAATGCCCGCAGAGATCATCGCCACCGACACCCCAAGGAAAAAAGGCAGGCCCAGGGCAACAAACAGCAGGGGCGTCAGCGTAAAGGAGACGACCGACACCAGTACATACCAGCCGGCACGGCCACCGCGCCACAAACTGCGCAGATCAAGCTCCATGCCGGCGATGAACATGAGATAAACCAGCCCCAGTTCACGAAACAGCGGAAACCAGTTGGGGCGTTCATGCAGAACGAAGTTGAACAGCAGCAGACCGTAAACGATTTCGAGAGCCGCAGACGGCACCCGCATGCGCCGTGCGATAAAGGGCACGATGGCCGCGCCGAGCACAATCAGGAAAATAGGCAGATAATGATGGACCATGATTTCGCTCCGCTAGGAGGCTGTCGGACTTTGAGGATCGTCACGAGAAATTGGCAAATCGAGAACAGATTTTTGGAAATTTGAGAGCGAATAGTGAACCTATTTGTCGAAAATTTTCGGGAATATGGGCCGATTTGCCGGTTTCGCAGTAGATTCTTCCAAAGTCCGGCAGCCTCCTAGATGAGTTCGCCCGGCGGGGGGACGACCATGACGGACACGGGGGTTTTGCGCACGATATTCCAGGCCACGTCGGGATTGAACAGGGAGCGGATGAAACCGCGATCGCTCCAGGCGGTCAGGTCGCTGACCACCAGAGAGTAATCCTTTGCGTGATCACAGAACGAGCGAATTGGATTGCCGCTGAGTTCGGTCGCATGAATGGTGGCCTTGTAGATGTAGCTCAGGTCGGAGACGGTTTTCTTCATGACCGTGAAGGCATCCTGCTCTTCATCCGTGGCGATGTAATCGGAAGGTCTGACCAGCAGCGCTTCGATTTCGTACTTGATGGCGGAAGACATTTCCAGTGCCGTTTCGAGTACATGCTGCACATTTTCCGGATCGGTGCAGGGTACGGCAACTTTCTCCCACGGGTGGCTGCCGCCGGCCAGCACCAGGGGGCAGCGCACCCGATGGGCCAGATCCTGCAAATAGCTTTTTTTCTGAGAACGGGCGAACATCGAGCCGAGTGAATCCACCAGGCGCGGGCGGGACAGAACCGTCATGCCGATGCGCAGATCGGGCTCCTGGGAGAGAGAATCCAGGGCGGCCGCAACCGATTTTTTAGCGGTGAGCGTCGTAAATTCAGCTGATCGCAGGCCGGCTTCCTCGATCTGCCGCCGTACGGCCTCGTCGTAACCGTTATTTTTTTCGGGGTGCAGCACCCGCATCCGTTCAAAGGGAAAAACACTGTGGATGTAACCCAGTTCGGAGAAGAAATCTTCGGTCTCATCCCCTTCCAGCAGCACCAGCAGGGTGTCGCCGTATTCCAGCGGAAAATGCTGAAACCGGAAGGTCAGGATCTCGGCCACGGTCTGCAGCACGCGCGGATCGCCCAGAATGATCAGGCGGTCCTTGGGTTTGAGGATGGTATCGCCGCGCGGGATGACGATATTGTTATCGCGGTAGATGATGCCGACCCGCCAGTTATGGGGGTTGATGGAAGAGAGCCGCTTGTGGGCGACGCGGGAGTTGGGGTGGACCTCGACTTCGAGAATTTCGTTTTTGCCCAGGCCGATCCCCTGCACCGCCTTGGTCTTGTGCTCCAGGCGGTTGCGCAGCCCCAGGGCACTGAGGTTGAAGATGCCCTCGACCTCGACCTCCAGGTTTTCGAGAGCTTCGATCCCCTTTTTGGTGATGCCGACTGCAACGATACGCGCCACCGTGAAATTTTCGCGCAGCACCCGCGCCACTTCCAGGTTGACCCTTTCCGAAGTGGTGGTGATGATCACCGTGTCCCCTTCGCTGATTCCCGCCTCTTCGAGCACCAGGCGGCTGGTGGCATCCCCTTCAACCACCCTGACGGCATCGCCACGCAGCGACTTGACCATCTCCAGCGTGTGGGCATTGTTGTCGATGCAGGTCAGAGGAAAGTCCCTGGACAACATCCTGATCAGCTGAAGGCCGATGTTGCCGACTCCGATAATGAAAAAACGACTAGGATTCAAAAGCCCCATCCTTCATCATGACAGGAGACTGCAGGCGACAGCCTCCTGGATTTAAGTTATGGCAGAATTGACACCATACAGTAAAAGTAGAACCTTGACTATCCTATAACCTCTCTACCCTCCCATGAAGAACAGAGGAAAAACGGATTGTTGCGTGAAAAGCGGTGCGGCGTTATGATCAGGTTCGACAGGGGCACTGCCCTTGCCCATTCGATGTTTCGATCACCCCGATATCACCACCCCATTGCGGAGAATGAGCTTGAATCCGGAACCCGCTTCTCGTCTGAACGAACTCTCAAATAAAATCCTCAGCTACGGCAAGGAGAACCTCACCGATATTCTTCATGTGCTGGAGAAAGCCTTGAGGCTTTTATCGCAACGCTCCCGCAGCCGCGTCTACCTTGAGGATCTGACGCGGGGGATTCTGACCTGCTCCCAGGCTTCGGGACCCTATGCCGACCTGATCCGGCTCAAATCCTTCCCCATCAACAACGCCAGCTTCGCCGTATCGCGTGTCTATATCAATCAGGAAGAACTGCTGCTGGAGGATGTCGCCGCGCAGTCGTCCCCCTATGCCCGCGAGTTGGCGGAGAAGTTCGACATCGCCGCCAGCTATCTCATCCCGCTGGTGCACGAGGGTCGCGCGCTGGGCGTGGTCTGTATCGACAGCGGGCAGATCGGGCAGATTCCCACCTCCCTGCAGCGCGATCAGCTCAAGCAGTTTCTGGCGCAGGTCACCCCGGTCATCGACCAGGCTCGCAAATACCACCAGCAGATCCTGCTGGCACGGCAGGTGGACGCCGCCAAGAAACGCGAGGCGGCGTTGCACATGGTCAAATCCGCGGTGCGCCTCATTGACAAACTGGCATTGGCATCAGTGCTGGTACCGGCCCCACCGGGGGAAACAGGCGATGCGGGGCTGCGTATCCTGGCCTCCTACTCCAGGGAGAAAGAGACCAAGCAGCTTTACGAAGATCACAAGCTGGTCAGCCTGGGCCCCGGGCAATCCCTGCTGTCGCGTTTCATCAACGCTTCAGGGGTCATTACCGACGAAACCCTGCTTTCACCGCTTTATTTTCCCTACCTGGAGTCGGAAACCCTGCAGAAACGCTATCTGACAGATCAGCTCGGCCTCAAGTCCCTGTTTCTGGTGCCGCGTTACGAGGCGCGCACCCGGCGGGTCATCTGCCTCGTCAATTACTATACCAGGGAAACGCACACCTTCAGCGATTTTGAAAAGGGGCTGCTGGAAGCGCATGCCGACATGGTTGAGCGTGCCATCCAGGAGATCGGCGGCCAGCATATTGAAATCCAGGTGCTGGCGGAGATCAACGACCTGCTGCAGCAGCGCTTCGAGGGGCTGGCCCCCTTTCTGAACCGGGTTTTGTCCAAAGCCACCGAAATCATTGGTGCCGACACCGGCAGCATCGCCCTGGTGGAGCAGATCGACGAACGCAAATGGCTGGTGGTGGAAGACAGCGAGGGGCGCGTGGTCGGCGCCAAAAGCAAGGAGTGGCTCAAGCAGAACATCGCTCCGATCCCCATCGGCGGCTCGGAACTGCCGCGCGAAGAACGCAGCCTTACCGGCTTCGTGGCCGCCACCGGCAGACCGCACCGCATCGATGACACGATCGCGGAGAAAAGCGCCGGCGGCTTCTACCGCGAGATCACCGAAACCATCCGTTCGGAGCTGGCGGTGCCGGTCGTCTGCGAAGGAGAGGTCATCGCGGTGATCTGCCTTGACAGCATGCGCCCGCATTTCTTCACCGATGAGCATCAGCGCATCCTGACCCTGATCGAGCGCATGATCTCGCGCCACCTTGGCGACCGGCGACGCATCGAGCAGCTTACCACCGAAGTGACCCAACTGCGCTCAGACGTCGGCTACAAGGACCCGAAGGTCTCCTCCTACAAGCTCGGCAATATCATCGGCAACTCCAGCAAGGCCATGCAGGTGGTGGATTTCATTCAGCGCGTGGCGCCGCCGCTGGCCAACCGCATCGCCTTCTGGAGCCAGGCCAGCATCCGCGAGGCGACCCTGGGACTGCCGTCGCTGCTGATTACCGGCGAAACCGGCAGCGGCAAGGAGTTCGTCTTCAACAACATCTACTCACGCCTCAACGAAATCTACCGCGAAAAAATCCGCCCCGGGCGCGAACTTCCGGTCAAAAAATCCAATATTGCCGCCTACAGCGGCGAACTGACCTATTCGGAGCTTTTCGGCCACAAACGCGGCGCCTTTACCGGCGCCCATGCCGACCGCATGGGAATTCTGGAAGAAGCCCATGGCGGGATCGTTTTTCTCGATGAAATCGGCGACGCCGATCCTAAAACCCAAGTGCAGCTGCTGCGCTTTCTCGACAACGGCGGTTTTGTCCGCCTCGGCGAAAACACCACGCGCTACGCCCGGGTGCTGCTGGTGGCCGCCACCAACAAGAACCTGCACCAGCTGATCGAAGAGGGTGCCTTCCGCGAAGATCTTTACCATCGCCTGACGGAACTGACCATCGAGGTGCCGTCCCTCAATCAGCGCCGCGAGGACATCGGCGACCTGGCCACCCACTTTCTCGGGCAACTGTTTCGCATCTACAAAAAACCCGAGGAAAGCGACAACGACCAACCGACTTTAACACGTGGGGCACGCGAAGCCCTGGTCAATCACCATTTCACCGGCAACATCCGCGAGCTGCGCAGCATCCTGCTTCGTGCGCTGTTCTTCCGGCGCGGGGCGATGATCACGGAGGAGGATATCCGCACCGCGGTGGCGGGAGCGCCTGCTGCGGAACCCCGCGATCAGACCCGCAAGCTGACCGAAGAGGTGGCGGTACGCATCTATGACGACATCCTGGCGGGCCGGGAGGATTTCTGGTCGGCAGTGCACCAGCCCTATTCGTCCAATCATCTGACGCGCGAAACGGTGCTTACCCTGGTGGAGAGAGCCCGCGACGACGGTGCGACCACCATGCCGAAGATGGCGCAGCGCCTGCACGCCTGCGACCCACGCAGCAGTGATCCGGAGGAACAGAAGGTATTTTTCCGCTTCAAGAATTTTCTCTACAAAACGATTCGCATCCGTTGAAGTGAAATTCGACCTCATGGGTTCGCAGCTCCCATGAAAAGGGTGTTTGGCGCCAGGGAAGGCGCCAATCAAACGGCCAGGGATGGCGAAAAGTGGCCCTTTTCATGGGAGTTGCGAACCCGTGCTGAACAGTTGGTAAATATCCAGAATAATGCTCGCCGCACCCTGCGGGCCATGCTCAAAAGTGATCAACAAGGAGGGAATAACGCATGTTTGAACTCGATCCGCGGCTGGAGGCCGACACCCACATGCTGGGGGACTTCCCCCTGTGCCGCCTGCTGCTGATGAACGATGCCAACTACCCCTGGTTCATCCTGGTTCCCCGCCGTGAGGGTGTGCGTGAAATCTTTGAGCTCAGCACCGACGACCAGCACGCCCTGCTACAGGAGTCGTCCTTTCTGGCCGAACGGCTGCATACCGTGTTCGGAGCCGACAAGATCAACATCGCCGCCCTCGGCAACCAGGTCCCGCAGCTGCACCTGCATCATATTGTGCGCTACGAAAGCGATGCGGCCTGGCCCGGACCGGTGTGGGGGGCACACCCCGCGCGTCCGTACGGCCAGAAGGGTCTGGCCGCCATGCTGCTGAAAGTGGGCATGGTGCTCAACGAAGGGACCGAGCAGGTCGAGTCCCACGACGACTGAGCGGGAGCGTTTCAGCCGCGCGGATCAAAAGTCTGCAGACGGCGATTGACCCGTCGCTTCATCTCCGCTCTCCAGGGTCCGGCCGCCGCAAGCTTCAGCGTTTCACGCCGGAAGGTCCGACAGGCGGCCTCACGCAGCATCTCCGGTGTAATTGCAGCGACGTCGCGGCGCTCCTGCTCCAGGGTGCGCACCTGGCCGACCATCTCCCCCCAGCCGTAGCGCGCGGCCATCTCTTCGGTAAAATCGCAGCTGAACTCCAGCTCGTAGAGAAACCCGCGCCGGATGCCGTCAAGCTCTTCCTGCGGCACCGGGTTGCGGCACAGGTCAACGAGCATCGCGAGAACCTCTTCCACCGCCTGTTCGACATTGTCCGGCATCAACGCCAGATCGATGGAGAAGGAGCCGGTCTCGGCGACCGTCGCCATCTGCGCATCCACCGCGTAAGTCAATCCCAGCTCTTCCCGCAGCCGCTGCATGAGGCGCGCACTGCCCCCGCCTGAGAGCACGCGGCGCAGAAGACGCAGCGCCATATTGTTCGCATCGGTGCGCCCCGGAATACGAAAAGCGATCTGCAATGAGACCTGCGAGCCGCTGTCGCGCACCCAGACCGATTCGGGGGCATTTTCAGCAGAAGGAACCGCAAACAAGGTTGAATCCGGAGCCGGTGCCGACTGCCAGCCACCGAAATAATGCTCGACGGATTGCAGAAACCCGCCGTGCCCGACCCGTCCGGCCGCCACAGCCACCACGTTGGCAGGGCGATAATAGGTGGCGTGGTGTTTCTTGAGGTCATCCAGTGTCAGCCCCTCGATACTGGCGCGGGTGCCGATGGTCGGGCGTCCCAGCGGATGGCCGGGCCACAGCAGGGCGGCCGTGAGATTATCGGGATTGACGTCCTCGCCCTTGGCGTTGAGATCCTCCAGGGCCTCTTCCAGAATCACGCGGCGCTCGGTCTCGAAATCATGCATCAGCGGCGCCTGCAGCATCTGCGCAAACAACGCGGTGCCGCGGTCGACATGATCGGGGTGCACACGCGAATGATAACAGGTGGTCTCCACATCAGTCGCGGCATTGACATAACCGCCGATCGCCTCGAAAGCACGCTCAAGCTCCGGCCCGGTGGGATAGCCTTCGCAGCCGCGAAACAGCATGTGCTCGAGAAAATGCGACACGCCGGCCACGCGGGAGTCCTCGTTGCGGCTGCCGACGCCGACGAAAAACATCATCTCTACCGCATGCAGATGCGGCATGGGAACGGTAAGCACCCTCAACCCGTTGGCGAGGGTATCCTTGAAAAAATCACTCATGGAAAATTATCCGAAAATCAGATGAACGGGAAATGCAGGAATGTTTCTGTCCCGACTATTGAACCTCCGGGACCCGACATGTAATTGGCATAAAGGCTCCGTCCGAGAGCATAAGTCAAGGTGATTTTATACTGGGGGTGTCGCAGATCGGAAGACAGGTCTTCAAGCCAGGGCGCACCGGGCGCCACAGTGAGGCGGCTGTTGAGAATGCCGTGGATGAAATTCTGATGCAGCAGACGAACCCGAGAAAGGCCGCGGTCGCCCCGACCGCCCAGTTGGTGGTGCGGTCGAGGCGTTCTCGCCATGCCAGGCTGCGCGATACATCGGCCCTGTAGTAATGGGTCAGGGCCGTCAGCATCTCGCTGCGGCTGAGATTTTCCCCCAGGTTGAGATCCGCACTCATCGGTTGACACTCCGCAGCCGCCGTTCAGGATTCTGAAAAATATATCTCAATACCTGATTCCAGACCAAGTGTACCAGCGTCTCGAAGGTCTGCGCGAATGGTCAGTCCCGTGAAGAAGCCAGCAGGCGCGCGGCCTCCTTGGCGTGATAGGTAATAATGAGATCCGCACCGGCACGCTTCATGCCGACCAGGGTTTCCAGAATGACGCGGTCCTCGTCGATCCAATCCAGCTGTGCCGCCGCTTTGACCATCGAATATTCACCGGAGACATTGTAGGCCACCAGCGGCAGATCGAAGCGGTCACTGAGGTCGCGCAGAATATCGAGATAGGCCAGCGCAGGCTTCACCATGAGAAAATCCGCACATTCCTGCAGGTCAAGCGCCGCTTCCCGGAACGCCTCGCGGCGGTTGGCAGGGTCCATCTGGTAGGAGCGCCGGTCGCCGAACTGCGGGGTGGAATCGGCCGCATCCCGGAACGGCCCGTAGTAGGCACTGGCATATTTAACCGCATAGCTCATCACCGGGATATGGTTGAAGCCGTTGGCGTCGAGAATCTCGCGGATCGCGGCGACCCGGCCGTCCATCATATCCGAAGGGGCCACGATGTCGGCGCCGGCGCGGGCATGAGAAAGCGCTTCGGCGGCCAGCAGCTTAAGCGTCTCATCGTTGTCCACATCCCCGTCGCGGATGACGCCGCAATGGCCGTGGTCGGTGTATTCGCACATGCAGACGTCGGTGATGACCGTCAGCTCAGGCACCGCGTCCTTGATGGCCCGCACTGTGCGCTGAATGATCCCTTCGTCGCTGTAGGCATCCTGCCCGAGAGGATCCTTCTCCTCAGGAATGCCAAACAGGATAACCGCCGGGATGCCGAGTTCATGGACCTCTTTGGCTTCGGCCACGATATGCTCGATGGACTGCTGGTAGATCCCCGGCATGGAAGGGATCTCCTTGCGGATGTTGTCGCCGAAGGCACTGAACATGGGATAGATCAGGTCATCCACCCGCAGGAAGGTTTCGCGCACCATACGGCGGATGCCGGGGGTGCGGCGCAAGCGGCGGGCACGATATTCGGGGAAGAACATGTTTAAACTCCTTTTCCCTTTTTCCGGAATTGTTGTCAGGGTTCAATCCCGCACGGGACTGGTGGGATGTGTTTTGAAATGCTGCGCCAACGCCTCCACCATGGCGTCAAGAGTGGAGTCGCGTGGTTCGACCGTCACCTCGATCCCATGCTTACGGGCGGTGCGGCTGGTGAGCGGGCCGATGGAGACCACCACGACACCGCGCAGCAGCTGGGCGGCATCTTCACCCACCATGGCGACAAAATGATCAACGGTTGAAGAGGCCGTGAAGGTCACCGCATCGAGGGCCCCTTTCACCAGCAGTTCGCGCAAGGTTTCTCCACCCTCTTGCGGTACAACGGTGCGATAGAGAACCGGCGCCGCAACTTCGGCGCCCAGGGCACGCAGCTCATCGGGGATCAGCGTGCGCGCCAGTTCGGCGTGGGGATAGAGCACCCGACGCCCCTGGACACCCTGCTCTTTAAGCAGCGCGACCACCCCTTCGGCCCGATAATCGGCGGCCACCAGGTCCGCTTTGACTCCGTAAGGTTCAAAGGCCTCGGCGGTTTTCGGTCCGACCGATACCAGCGTCACTCCGGCCAGGGCGCGCGCATCACTGCCTTTGCTGCGCAGGCGCTCGAAAAAGAAATCGACCGCGTTGACCGAAGTGAGAATCAGCAGATCGGTTTGCGCCAGGCGGTCCAGCTCCCGGTCGACCGGCCCCCAGTCCGCCGGCGGCGCCAGCGCGATGGTGGGTACGGACACCACTTCAGCGCCACGCTCTTCAAGCAGATCCCGCAATCCGGAGGCCTGCGCGGCGGCGCGGGTGGAGAGGACGCGGCGACCGAAAAGAGGGCGGTTTTCAAACCAGGCCAGCCGCTTGTGCAGATCAACCACTTCACCCACGATAATGACCGCGGGCGGACCGATGGAGGCGGCACGGGCCTTCTCTTCGACGTCCTCCAGGGTGGCAATCAGGCTGTGCTGCTGCGCGGTGGAGGCCCAGCGCACAATGGCGACCGGGGTCTGAGGAGAACGGCCGTTGCGGATCAGCTCCCGCACGATCAGAGACAGGTTGACCATCCCCATGTAGAACACCAGTGTTCCCATGCCGGTGGCGATCTTTCCCCAATCGAGGGACGACATTTTTTTTTCGGGCTTTTCGTGACCGGTCACCAGCCCCAGGGTCGTGGTGTAATCCCGGTGGGTCAGGGGAATGCCTGCATAGGCTGCGGCGGCAAAAGCGGCCGTCACGCCCGGAACCACCTCGAATTCCACCCCGGCGCGATGCAGGAAGAGCGCCTCTTCTCCGCCGCGCCCGAAAAGATAGGGGTCCCCACCCTTCAGGCGAACGACCGTTTTCCCGGCCTGCGCCAACTCGGCCAGCAGCTCATTGATCTGCTCCTGTGGCAGGTGGTGCCGGCCGCGCTCTTTGCCGACATAGATCTTCTCCACATCGGCGCGGGCTTCCTCCAGCAGGCATGGATTGGCCAGGTAGTCGTAGACCACCGCGTCAGCACGGCGCAGGCAATCGCGCCCCCTGAGGGTGATCAGGCCGGGATCGCCGGGTCCGGCCCCGACCAGGTAGACAATGCCCTGCTTCATCATAGCGATCCCATCATGGCAGCCAACGATTCCGGCTCTGCCTCAGACGTCCTCACGGTCGCTGTTGAAGGTTTCGTGCTGATAGACTTCGTTGAGAATTTCTCCGGCACCCATCCCCAGCAGATCCTCGGCCAGCGAAATCCCCAGCTGTGCCGCCTCGGCGACAGGAGCGCTGCGGGTCTTCTTGAGAAAGCGCGCGCCGTCGACACTGGCCACCAGGCCGGTGAGATTGACCGTATCGCCGCTGACGGTTCCGTAGGCGGCAATGGGAACCTGGCAGCCGCCTTCGAGATGCCGCAGCAGAGCACGCTCGGCGGTGACCGCATAGGCCGTTTCGGGGTGATGGAAGAAATCGATCATTTCGTTGGTGCGCTCATCATCAATGCGGGTCTCGAGGCCCAGCGCCCCCTGCCCGATGGCGGGCAGCGACACTTCGGGCTCCAGGTATTCGCCGACCTGATCGGCAAAGCCCAGCCGCTTCATGCCGGCGGCCGCCAGCACCACGGCATCAAGCTTGTCATCGGTAAGTTTGCGGATGCGGGTCTCTACGTTGCCGCGGATATCGAGCATTTCGAGGTCGGGACGCAGATGGAGCAGCTGAGACTTGCGGCGCAGCGAAGAGGTGCCGATGCGCCCCCCCTGCGGAATATCGCGCCAGCTCGACAGGCCGGAGCGCAGGACCACGATGTCGCGCGGGTCTTCGCGCTCGGTGATGCAGCGCAGATCAAGGCCTTCGGGGAAGATCGTCGGCACATCTTTCATGGAATGAACCGCGATATCGACCTCGCCCCGCAGCATCGCTTCTTCAATTTCCTTGACGAACAGCCCCTTGCCGCCAACCATCGCAAGCGGGACATCGAGGATCTTATCCCCCTGGGTCTTGATCTTGGTCAGGGTCACTTCCAGTCCGGGGTAGCGCTCTTCCAGGCAGTTTTTGACCCAGTTAGCCTGCCACAGGGCCAGTTGACTGCTCCGGGTGCCGATCCGCAGGGTCTGTTTGCTCATTGTTGGTCATACTCCTTAAAGGGTTGTCGTTTCAGAGGTGATATTCCTGGACGAATTCAGTTCTTCTCGGGGGGCGAGGATTGCGCATCCTGCTGCTCGCAGCAAGTGGGCAGATCAAACAGGGTACGTACAGCCTCCACGTAGTTGTCGCCCTCTGCCCCGTTCTGAGTTTTCTTCAAAACGGTGATGGGTGCGTGCAGCGCCTTGTTGACAATCGCCGCAGCCATGGCTTCGATGGCTTTACGCTCTTTTTTGCCGAGATCTTTGAGGTTGGAGAGGGTTTTTTCCACCTCGGCCTGCCGAATCTCGTCAAACTTTTCGCGCAGCGCAACAATGGTCGGCACGACATCCAGGCAGGACAGCCACTGGTGAAACTGATGGATTTCCTGATCGATGATCGCCTCGGCCTTTTTGGCTTCCTTGTGGCGCTCCTTGAGGTTGGACTGCACAACCTCCTGCAGATCGTCGACATCATAAAGATAAACGTTGTCAACGTCATTGACCTTGGGATCGATATCACGCGGCACGGCGATGTCAATGAAGAACATCGGCTTGTATCTGCGCTGCTTGATCACCCCCTCCACCTCCTGGTGATGCAGGATGTAGTCGGGGGCGCCGGTGGATGTCAGGACGATATCAACCCGGTGCAGATGTTCGGTGAAGTTGTCGAAAAGAATGGGCTTGCCCTGGAATTCCTCGGCCAGTTTGACGGCGCGTTCATAGGTGCGGTTGGTGACCAGAACCTTCGAGATACCGTTGTTGACGAAGTGCCGCGCCGCCAGTTCGCACATCTCCCCTGCACCGATCAGCAGGACCGTCTTGTCCTCCAGGGTGTCGAAGATTTTACGGGCCAGTTCCACGGCAGCGAAGGAAACCGAAACCGCATTGCTGGCAATCTGAGTTTCAGTGCGCACTCGCTTGGCCACGGAAAAGGCCTTGTGCAGAAAACGGTTAAGGATGATGCCGGAGGTTTTATGGTCGGTGGCATAACCGTAGGCAGTCTTGATCTGCCCCAGGATCTGCGGTTCGCCAATCACCATGGAATCGAGGCTGGAGGCGACCCTGAACAGATGCCGGATCGCCTCGGGCCCCTTATGGTCATAGAGATGGGGGGCGAGATCCTCCACCTGGAGGTGGTGAAAGTCAGCGAGGAAATGCTTGAGTTGAGTGATCGCCTCCTCAGTATCGCGACTGGTCACATACAGCTCTACACGATTGCAGGTGGAGACAATCAATCCTTCGGTCACCGACGGCAGGGCCACCAGTGCATGCAGGGGTTTTTCCATGGCGGTCGGAGCGAACGCCACCTTTTCACGGATTTCAACGGGGGCAGTCTTGTGACTGAGCCCCACGACGATTATGTTCATACGGCCATCATTCCTGGAGAGTTTACGGTCCCTGCAGCGACTTGAAATTGTGTTCGCCCGGCAGAAGCAGTCCTACGCCGAGATAGCTGAACACCAGAAAACAAAATCCGACAATCATAAAAATCGCTGCGCGTCGCCCGCGCCAACCGACCACCAGGCGGCCATGAAGAAGCGCCGCATAGAGAAACCAGGTGATCAGGGCCCAAGTTTCCTTGGGATCCCAGCGCCAATACCCACCCCAGGCCGAATTGGCCCACATTGCTCCCGAGATGATCCCCATTGTCATCAGCGGAAAACCCAAAGTCAGACATCTATAATTGATGCTGTCGAGAATATTCAACGACGGCATCCGATAAAACAGAGCAGAAAACTTCTTGCTTTTGACCATACGTTCCTGAATCAGGTACATGACACTGACGGCAAAAGCGACGGTGAACACCGCATTGCCGAAAAAGGCCAGCGCCACGTGAATCGGAAACCACCAGCTATTGAGCATGGGATTGATTTCCGCGACGCTGGTCACCGTCACGCCGCCGATCACCATCAGCACCAGAGCCAGCGGAGTCAGGAAGGCGCCGATCACCGCCAGTCGATAGCGCACATCGAACAGCAGAAAAATCCCCACCACGCACCAGGCGGAGAAGGACAGGGATTCATGCAGATTGGTCACCGGCGTATAGCCGGCTTCGACAAAACGCGCGATCAGGGTGGCGCTGTGCACCGCAAAGCCGCACAACAGCACCCAGCGCGCGGCGAGGCCCGCCTTCTGACGATGAGAAATGATATCGACCAGGTAGAGGATGGTGGCCGAGAAATAGACGAGCAGGGCGAGCTTGAAAAGAATGATGTTTAAACTCATTTCGATCCTTTCGACAAGGAAACCCCCAACTGGTCGAGAGAGACACTTGTGCCGAGAACACGGCTCAACAGGCGCTCAATGGCGTCGCGATCTCCTGCCGCGATCAAGCCGGCCAGATCTGCTGCGGCCAACTGATCTAAAACATTACGATTGTAGGAGCTTGAATCAGACCCTGTCAACCGCTTTCGCCGCAGGGCGGCCGCGATCTCCAGGAAAACACCCCAATGAGGGCCTAAACCGGCATCGATTTCGTCCCGCAGCAGGGAGCATAGCGCAGGGCTGCCCCCACCGCTGAAAACCGCTATCGTCAAATCGTCCCGCCGCAGCAGAGCCGGCAGGGAAAAATCACTCCCCGCGGGATCGTCTGCCATCTGCACCAGGGCGCCCCCCTTTCGGGCATCAGCGGCAACCCGGCGGTTGAGGTCGTGATCCGAGGTCGCTGCAAATACGAGAAAGGCATCAGCGAGATCTTCCGGCCGATACGGGCGGGGCAGACAATGGGCCTCCTCCAGGTCATGCAGTCGCGCGGCCACAGGATCGACCACCCTCACCCTGGCTCCGGCATCCAGCAGTCCACGCGCCTTGCGCCGCCCGACGTCCCCGGCACCGACCACCACGCACAACCGTCCCCGCACACGCAGCGAAAGGGGATAGTCAGGCACCGGTGCCTTTGCGCTCTCCACCATTACAGCCCGAACAATTCGGCTTCGACCAGCTCGCACAGCACCCGGCCGCAGAAATGACTCACCTCAAGGGCGTCAGCGGTACTGTCGGTCTCTATATCAAACAGAAAATCGGGCTTTTCACCGAAAAAAGCCTCCTCCCTGCCGCGAAACACGAAAGCCGTCGAACTGCCGACCCCGCGGGCCACCGCAAAAGCCTCTTCCACGGCCTCGTCGCGGGCGCCGTCGGAGAACGCCAGCACCAGATCGCCCCCGCCGCCCAACGCCTGCAGCTGACGGGAGAAAAACTGCTGCAGCTGGTCGTCGCGGCCGAGGGACAACCCCAGCATCGAATCACGACAGAGCGAAACTGCCGGCAGCACCGGCCGCTCCAACGACAAACGATAATTGAAAAAACTGGCCACAAGGTCGGCCACCGCCCCGAACTGACCGCTGCCGATCACCACCAGCCGGCCGCCCGCGTGGAACGTTTCGGTCAGGCGTCGCGCCAGCCGTGACAGCGCCCCGCCGTGTTTCTGCAGGCTGGCTTCCAGCACGCCGGTATGTTTATGCATTGATTCGGCGATTCGAGTCTGATCCATGATGTCTCCCTCCCCGCATAGAGGAGAAAAAAGTAAAGGTGTCGGCCAACGAAAACGAAAGGATAGGAATGTCGACGGCCGCTGTCAAGAATGGTAAATCTCCCCTGTACCACCGGACAAACCCGATTCCCTCTTGATTTTTTCAGGTGCTGCTTTATCCTTTCCTGAAACAACTGATGTAAATTTCAGTGACGATTTTTCTCAAAAGGAGTGTTTTCATGGCAAACGATAAAGTCATCCAATTGTCTGATGATTCGTTCGAAAATGAAGTTCTCAAATCCTCGACCCCTGTCCTGGTCGATTTCTGGGCCTCCTGGTGTGCGCCCTGCAAAGCAATCAGCCCCGTGGTAGACGGGCTTGCCGACGAATACGACGGCAAGGTCAAGATCGGCAAGCTCAACGTGGATGAAAACCCGGCAACTCCTGGTCAGTACGGCGTGCGCGGCATTCCTACCCTGATCCTGTTCAAGGACGGACAGGTTGTGGATCAGGTCGTGGGCGCAGTCCCCAAAAATCAGCTCGAAGGGTTGATCAAGAAAGCACTTTAAATCGATCCGGACTCACTGCTGCAAAAAAGGAGAGCCTCTCATAAGGGGCTTTCTTTTTTTTTGCGATATCTATTCACCTCACGGGGTCGTCACTCCCATGTCAAGGGTGTTTGGCGCCAGGGATGGAGCCAATCAAACGGCCAGGGATGGCGAAAAGTGGCCCTTGTCACGGGAGTGACGACCCCATGCTGAACAGTTATTTTCTGCGCCAGATTTCCTGAAAATCATTCCGGGATCGCAGAGAGCGTCTGCCTGATGGCCTGCCGGTCAGGCGATGGAATCCGGGACTTCTCCACCTCCTGCAGCAATTGCTGCTTTTCTTTTTTGATGCGCGTCATCTCTTCCAGGCTTTTGCGCACCACCTCGCGGCTGTCATAACTCCAGCTGCTATAGGCCTGATTTCGGCGCGCGACCGCCTGCTCGTACTGCGATGCCAGCTCGCTGGCCTTGTCGCGCCACTCCGCAATCCGGGCGCGGCGCTCTTCCAGCCGCTGCCGCTGCTCACTCACGGCCTGCTCGACCTCCCCACTCCCGGCGCTGGGCACCTCCGTTTCAGGCATCAGCGAAAATGAACCCGCAGCGCCCTCGCCTTCACTGTCGTTTTTTTCAACCGGAGTACAGCCGGGCGGGAACTTGCTCGGATCGTCGGTCATCAGCAGAGAACCGGAAGCCTGGCGACACCGGTAGATTTCGGCATGCGCCGGCAGACAGGTCGCGGCAATCAATGCCGCCAGCAACAACCTCTTGGCCACAACGGTCATACCCGGACTCCTTTCAGACGGAACTGCCCCGGCTTTTCACCTCGGCGTCTTTTCAGCAGCCGTGCGCAGGTGGCGGAATATTTCGCGATAGGGGCGTCGGTCACCGGTTTCGCTGTAAGAACGGGCCAACTGCTCCAGCAACGCTTCGTCACAGGCCGGGTAGCGCTGTGACGCCTCCTGGAGAGCATCTGCGCGGGATTGCTCCTGGCACAACCTTTCACGCAGGTCTTCCAATAGATGAAAATCCTGCACCTGCACCCGATGAGCGCCGGTACTCTCCTCAAGGACAGTGCGTGCGGATTCCAGCGCATCGAAATCGCGCCGCAGCAGGGCAGAAAGATGTTTGATCTGGCGTTTGCGGGCCCCGTGTTGCGGCGTTTTGCGGGCCAGGTCGAGCTCTGCGCGCAGCGGTTGATCCCACTGCAACCGCTCGAGCTGAGAACCACCGAGATTCAGTAGCCCCTGAACGACCTCCTCCACCTGGTGGGCCTGGCGTTTGAGGGCGCTGCGGCTGGGTGCCGTGGGCGCATAAGGTTCTTTCATCAGAACTCCCGCTTGCTGTCGAGTAAAAAGGTAACCGGGCCGTCATTGACCAGGGATACTTTCATATCGGCCTGAAATATTCCGGTGGCGACCGTCAGGCCAAGGGCCTGCAATTGAGCCACGTAGTCTCGATAAAGGCTGTCCGCCCGCTGCGGCGGCGCGGCATCGGAGAATCCCGGTCGGCGCCCTTTGCGGCAATCTCCGTACAGGGTAAATTGCGACACGACCAGCACTGCCCCGCCGATATCGTTCACGGAGCGGTTCATGCGCCCCTGCTCGTCTTCGAAAATGCGCAGCCCCGCCGTTTTCTGCGCCAGGTAGCGCACATCGGATTCCTCATCTTCGCGCCCGACGCCCAGCAGAACCAGCAGACCGCGGCCGATCGCTCCGACCGTCTGTTCATCGACAACGACTGCCGCCTCACTTACACGCTGCAGAACCGCCCGCATCAGAGGGACTGCCCCCGCCAGCCCATGACCACCTCCGACACCTGATCGGCCCGCTCAACCCGCGCGTCGACATAATCCGCCTGCAGAGCAGGACCCACCAGGACGGTACGCATCCCCAACACCTTGGCGGTGCGCAGGTTGTCCGCCGAATCCTCAATCATCGCGCAGCACTCGGCGTCTGCGCCGAGATGGGTCAGCACCCGGTGGTAGGGATCGGCATAGGGCTTGGGACAGTAGTCGGCGACGCGGATATCGAAGATTTCACTGAACTGATCCGCAAGATCAAGCGCCTGCAGCACCCGATCGGCATGGCCGCGCGACCCGTTGGTGAACACCACCTTGACGCCGGACAGGCTTTCCAGCGACTGTCTCAGGCGTTGATCGGGGCGCAGACAGAGGGCCACGTCGACGTCGTGGACGTATTCGAGATAATCCTCCGGATCGACCTGGTGGTGGCGGATCAGGCCGCCGAGGGTTACCCCGTAACGCTGCCAGTAGAGACGCCGCAGACCATCGACCCGCTCCGGTTCGATCCCCACCACCTCGGTCATGTAGCGGTTGATCCGCACGTCGATGAGGGAGAACAGGCACGCCTCGGGCGCATAGAGCGTGTTGTCCAGGTCGAAAATGGTGACATCCATGGGCTTCCCCGTGAGGAGTGTGGAGTTGGAAGAGAGGGGCGAAAGGCCCCCCTCCCGGCACCGCAATTGGTTATTGGGGGTCGTAAACCCCTTCGAAAACCTGGATGGCGGGGCCGGTCATGAAGACGCTTCCGTCTTCGGCCCACTCCATCTCGAGGTCGCCGCCGAGCAGGTGGTTGAGCACCTTGCGCTCCGTAAGATCGTTGAGCACGGCGGCGACGGTAACCGCTGAAGCGCCGGTGCCGCAGGCCAGGGTTTCGCCGGAACCGCGTTCCCAGGTGCGCTGCTTGAGTTCGGTGCGTGAGACAACTTCGACGAACTCGACATTGGTGCGACGCGGGAAAATTTCATGATTTTCGATCACCGGACCGTATTTCTCCACCGGGAACTGATCCACATCCTCCACGAAAATCACGCAGTGAGGATTGCCCATGGAGGCACAGGTGATGCGGAAAGTGCGGTCGAGCACTTCCAGTTCGATCCCCACCACCTGGTCTTCGGCGTTGCCGGTCATGGGGATCTCGCCACGCTTGAGGCGGGGCTTGCCCATGTTGACACGCACTTTTTCGATCTTGTCATCCGCATTGGGGAAGAGCTGCAGGGTCAGAATGCCGGCTCCGGTTTCGGCGGTAATCTCGGTTTTATCCACGAGCTTGTGGTCATAGGCGTATTTGGCCACACAACGAATTCCGTTGCCGCACATCTCCGATTCGCTGCCGTCGGAGTTGAACATGCGCATGCGCACATCGGCCACTTCCGAAGGCATGATCAGGATCAGGCCGTCGGCGCCGATGGCGAAATTGCGATTGCTCAATTCTATGGCCAACGCTGCGGGATCTTCGATCTCCGTCTCGAAACAGTTGACATACACGTAATCGTTACCTGCGCCATGCATTTTGGCAAACTTCAAAGCCATTTCAAAAATCCTTTCGATAGAACATAAACGAGCACATTTGCATTCGAACCTTAAAGATCAGCATCAATTCACCTCGCGGGTTCACATCTCCACTGTCAGCGTGCTTGGCGCCGGGGATGGCGAAAAGCGGACCTTGTCACGGTGAGTTGCGAACCCCTGCTGAAAAGCTGCAAAAACACAGTATATGCACAATACCGCGCGCCCATCAAGGCCGCGATCGTTCCGTGATCGGCGGAGTTGACCTGAAGACCGGCAGTGATTTATAGTCGCTGGAACACTCTAATCGGAGAGGCAAAAGCATGGCCTTTTATCTGAAAACAAAGCTCTGGCAGACCGGCGCCCTCGACTGGTGGGGAATGATCGACGGCGAGGATCAGTACCTGGGAAATCGTGAGTTTCCCCTCCCTCCCGAAGAAGGCGACGAATGGCTGGTACGCGCCACCGGCGACCGCTTCAAGGTCATCGACGGTGAAATCCGCAAGATCGGCACCGGCGAACAGGTGCCGGAATACTGGTAGGCACACCATGGCGCTGGAAGTAACCCAGATCCCCGCCGGGCGAATGGACAACTTTTCCTACCTGGTTTTCTGCCCCGAAACCGGGCATGCGGCCGCTGTCGACCCGTCCCTCGCGCCGGAGAATCTGCTGCAGATTCTGCAGGAGCGAAACCTGCAGCTCGACCTGCTGATCAATACCCACGGACACCATGACCACACGGCCGGCAACCAGGCCGTGCTGGATTTTGCAAAGGTGCCGCTGGCGGGGCACCCCCTCGATCTGCCCGACGCCGATCGTCAGCTCAGCGACGGCGACCGCCTTGCCATTGGCCGGGAAACGCTTGAAATCCTCCACACCCCCGGTCATTCACCGGGCTCCATCTCCCTTTATACAGGCGACGCGCTGCTCACGGGCGACACCCTGTTCGTGACATTCGTCGGTCGGGCCGACCTGCCGGGGAGCGATCCGCGCGCTCTGTACCGCAGCCTGCAGCGACTGGCCGGCTTCCCCCCGAAAACCAAAATCTACCCCGGTCACAATTACGGGCCGCAGGCAATCTCCACCATCGCCTACGAAAAGCAGCACAACCCCTATCTCAACTGCCCTGACCTGGAGAGCTTCCTGAAGCTGCGCATGGGCTGAACACCCTCTTTTTCAGATTCAAACCTCATCATCTGCGCTGAAAACCAGTCGGGTCCCGGCGAAACGGTCGTTCCAGCCCCGCCCCTGAGGGTCGCGGCAGGCGCCCCAGAATCCGAGCCCCAGGGTCAACAGCGCGGCAAGTCCGCCCACTGAATGCAGAAACGCATCGGAGAGGCTCAGCGTCGAACCGTCGCAGCGCTCAAGGCGCATGCCGAACAGCATTTTTCCCGGCGTCTGGCCGGTAAAAAAGTGGAAAGCGGTAAAGTAGAGAAAAGAGACACTGAAAAGCAGCAGATAGTAGGGGACGGAAAGGTGGATGAGATCTCCCATGGAGGGGAGAAGCGCCGGGCTCTCAAGGGGTGACAACAAGCGCGTGGCGCTGACCAGGAAAAGCAGAAAAACCCCGGTCACAAGAAAAAGGTCGAGCCAGAACGCGCCAAACCGCGCTATCGGATGAACGCAACGCGCCTCATGAACCCGTTCTCCCCCGTCCTGCGTTTCACTCATGCTCCGGGATTCAGAATCCGGAGCCGGCCCCTGGCGGGCCGGCTCCGGTTGGTCAAAAGGGTCGCTGGGGCCCTCCTTCTGCTCCCCGGCTTTTTTGCTGCGGCCTGCTGGCTGATGATCCTGATCATCCTCCAGCTTAAAATCGTCGTCGTCAAAGCTGATCTCTCCCCAGGCCGCATCTTCTTCAGCCCTGGGTTCACCAGCCGCGGCGTCCTCGAGGCTGGGCTCTCCTTCGAGATCTTCGAAATCGAGTTCATGCAGACCAGGCAGATCCGGACCGGATTCGTCATCCGCAAAACTCTCATCCCGGCTTTTTGGCTCGTCCTGAATCGGCGCATCAGCCAACCCGTCTAATTCCTGCTCGCCTGGGGCATCATCCAGCAGGCTGGAATCAAAGGCCTGGTCCTCGGAGAAACTCAGATCCGGCAGAGGTTCTTCTTCCCACTCCAGATCCGACTCAGCAGCAGCGGGAGGCGTTGAGTCCTCCTGAAGCCGCTCTTCAGCATCTTCCTCCGCTTCAAAGTCAAACGCCTGCCCTGAAGTGTCATCAAGAGCGAATGCGTCGTCTTTTTGACCGAATTCAAGCCCTTCGCCGCCCTCTTCGCTCCAATCAAGATCAAAGGGATCTTCTTCTGCTTCCTCCTGAGGCTGAGCGAACGCGGCTTCAGCAGCGCGCGACTCCTGCGGTTGGGAAGGAGGAGACGCTTCCGCGGGGGCGACTGCGGAAGGCGCCATGACCGCAGTTCCGGACAACCCCTGCCCCATGACGGAAGCAACCTCCTCATTGTGAGGAAAGAGAAGGCTGCGCAGGCCGAACTTTTCCTTGAAATCCTTGAGATCATTGCCGCACTTTTTGCAACTCTCAAGATAATCGAAACTGTTGAATCCGCACTTTGGACACTTCATGTCGACTCCTTGCCCGACAGCTGGAAAATCCGCCTAACTTCGGCCGAAATCCCCGTAGAGGTACTCTAAAATGGCGACAACGGCGAACCCCGCCGTCTCTGTTCGCAGAATGTGTCGCCCCAGCCCGACCGGAACAAAGCCGGCGCTGCTCGCCTGTGCCACCTCGTCCTCGGTCAGCCCGCCTTCAGGACCAACCATGATCGCCACTTCGGCGGGCGGCGAAGTGGGAAGCGCATGCGCCAACGGCATGCTTTCCTGTTCCCACAGCACAAGCTTGAGCTGCTCCTGACCACCAATCGCCGACCCGAGCGTTTGCGGGGCATCGATCCGGGGCAGAAACGGCCGCCGCGACTGCTGTGCCGCCTCGCGCACGATTCGCTCCCAGCGCTTCAGGCGATTGGCCTGCCGGTCCCCGGAAGGGCGAGCAATACTTCGCGCCGCCAGCCAGGGGGTAAAGCGGGAGACACCCAGCTCTGTACCCTTCTGCAAGATCAGGTCCATCTTTTCGCCTTTAGGCAGAGCCTGGATCAACCGGAGAGACAGGGGGGGAGGATTTTCACGAAACCGGGTCAAAACACGCACCCGGGAAACGTTTTTTGACAGCGCCTCGAGTTCGCCGTGTACAACCTGGCCCTGGCCATCGAACAGACACAGGGGAGCACCGGGCGCCAACCGGAGAACGCGAGAGAGTTGATGGTGCAGATCTCCTTCGAGCAGAACGGGATTGCTGTCGAGGAGAATCGGGTCGACAAAAAAACAGCGCATCAGGCGCCCCGGCGGTAGGTCAGGCAGACCCATTCGTCGCGGCTTCGCACCTCCGGGCCGCTCAGTCCGAACCGGCTGAAACCTTCCCGCACAAAAGATTCTTTCTCCTGCAGGATGCCGGAAAGAACCAGTAAGCCGCCCGGCGCGACACGGCGCACCAACTCGGAGGCAAGCCGGACATTTTCCTCTGCCAGGATATTGGCCAGCACCAGATCAAAACCGGTATCGAGATCCTCCAGTGCCCTCGTGGTAAAATCGATGCGGTCCGCCAGGTTGTTGGCTGCAGCGTTTTTTCGCGCCACACGGCAGGCATCGGCGTCAATGTCGCAGGCCAGCACCCCTCTGGCGCCGAAAGCGGCTGCTGCCAGCGCCAGAATCCCCGAGCCGGTCCCTACATCGAGGACTTTCGGGGCAGACGCACGGGCGGCAAACTCTTCAACCAGGAATTCGAGACACAGCCTTGTGGTGGCATGTGTGCCGGTGCCGAATGCCATGCCGGGGTCGAGGGTCAGAACCACGTGCGCGTCACCGGGGTCAACCTCTTCCCAACTGGGCTTCACAATCAGAGACCCGACCCGGAACACGGGAAAATGCTGCTTCCAGCTCTCGGCCCAATCCCCGTCGGACACCTGGCCGGTTGTTGCTGCCGACCAACCGGGGGATGGAAAAGCACGACGCAGGGGAGCGAGTTGCTGCTCGATGCGTTCGACGATCTGCCGCGGGTCCTCGTCACTGGGAAAATAAGCGCGCAGGTCCAGCACCTCGGGAAGATTCTCGTCTGCATCGGGTACGATAAAAGTGTCAAGGACCTGCTCACGTTCGCGCACGCCGGTGGATCCGAGTGCAGCCAGAACCGCACACACGGCGTCTGCCGCCGCAGACGGCACTTTGAGACTAATTTCAATCCAGTGCTGATTCATGGCCTTTTCTCTAGCAGAGATGTTGGAAAAAAACAATAAAAACCTTGACAAACCCTTAATGTTCAAGTCTAATTCATAGCAATTAATGAGGTCCAGGGCGACTCAGCAGTGATTCACAATCCTCGGTGTGATGCGGGTCGCCTTTGCGCTGTCGGCCCTTGCCGTGGCAGACAAGACAGAACAATAAGTCAAAGGGCGGGTAATTTCCTCTTGGCAGAGAAAAGGACTTGAGTTACCATCCGGCCGTGGAATTTTCCTAATTAAACTCAGGGATACGACCTAACATGTCGGAAAGACAGAATATTTTTCTCCTGTCCGATGCCACGGGGGAGACAGCGGAAAAAACGGTCGCCGCCGCCCTGACCCAGTTTCGCGGCAAGAATGCCCGCGTACGGCGCATCAGCAACGTACGCACCAAGCACCAGGTCTACGAGGCGCTGGATGAAGCCCTTAAAAACCAGGCGCTGGTCGTCTATACCATCGTCAACCGGGAGCTTGCGCAGATCGTTCACGACGAATGCGACTCCCTGGGGCTGCCCGGCATCGACCTGATCACGCCGCTGCTCATGCGCCTCTCAGAATTTTTCGGCATTTCCCCCAAGGAGATGCCTGGATTGCTGCACGGCGTCAACGAGGGTTATTTTTCACGGATCGACGCCGTCGAGTTCGCCGTCAAGCACGATGATGGGCAGGAAACCCGCAACCTGCACAAAGCCGACATTGTGCTGGTCGGAGTGTCGCGCACCAGCAAAACGCCGCTCTCCATCTACCTTGCCCACAAGGGGTGGAAGGTCGCCAATGTGCCGCTGGTCGCCGACATCGACCCGCCCGAGGAGCTTTTTTCCCTGGATCCCGGGAGGGTGGCAGGGCTGATTATCGACCCGCAGCGGCTCATAGAGCTGCGGGCTTCGCGGTTACGCAATATGGGGCAGTTCTCACGCGGCACCTATACCGATTACGAGAACATTCAACAGGAGATCCGCCAGGCCAAACGGTTTTTCCGCAAGCAGCGGTGGGCCCTGATCGATGTAACCGGCAAAGCCGTTGAAGAAACGGCCAACGAGGTTCTGGTGAAGTTGAAACTGAAGTAGCTTATTCGCAGTATGACAGAATTTATCAGAAGGAAGGGAGTTTAACGTGGACACAATGCGCATTCTGGTTGTGGAAGATGAAAAGAAGGTCGCAAGCTTCATCAAGCGCGGTCTGGAAGAAGAAGGGTACGCGGTGGACGTTGCCTATGACGGCGACGAGGGGCTCGACCTGGCCGAGCACACCCCCTATGACCTGATCCTGATGGACGTCATGCTGCCGAAAAAGGACGGCATCACGGTTATCCGCGAAATGCGCGGGCGCGACATCGCAACGCCGGTGCTGTGCCTGACGGCCAAGGATACCGTGGACGACATCGTTCAGGGGCTCGATTCCGGCTCTGACGACTACCTCACCAAGCCCTTCGCCTTTGCCGAGCTGCTGGCGCGGGTACGCGCGCTGATCCGTCGCGGAACCCAGGATCGCGGTGCCGAACTGCGTTTTGCAGACCTGCGTCTCGACCCGGTCACCCACAAGGTCTGGCGCAGCGAAAAGGAGATCGACCTGACCTCCAAGGAATACGCACTGCTCGAATACATGATGCGTAATCCCAACCAGGTCCTGACCCGCACCATGATCGCGGAACATGTCTGGGATTATACCTTCGATTCTTTCACCAACATCATCGACGTCTATATCAACTATCTGCGCAAGAAGGTCGATCGCGACTTCGATCAGAAACTCATTCACACCGTTCGCGGGGTGGGCTACGTCCTGAAGGAATCGGATTGATTTGAGCTCGCTGCACACGTTACGCATACGCATGACTCTGGAATTTATACTGCCGCTGGCCCTCGTTCTGGGGGTCTGCGGCATTTTATGGTTCCAGGTAACGGCTGCAAGCCTGCGCGCCGAAACGGATGAGCGCCTGCTGGCGCTGACCCAGAGCCTGGCCGGCAGCGCCCACGGGGAGCAATCGGCCACCCTGCTGGCCGACTTGTGTACCGAAGTTGAAGCGGCGCTGCCCCTGGTTGGCAAAGATTCCAGCATTGCCGTCTTCGACCTGCGCGGGGCCTGCCTCTGCGCATCTTCGCCGGAAGGTGGAGTTTTTACGGGAACAATGGAAGGTCCCGGGAGAGCCCCCCCAGAAGCCGAGGTTCGCTTTTTCACCCGGGAACGCCCCAACGCCGCCGACCTGCGCGGCATCGACTATCCGCTGCTGGAAGGAAGCGCCTTTCTCGGCGCCATCCGCGTCACGATCAGCCAGGCACCCGTCGAGCGAATTCTTGCAGAATTGAAGAATCGACTCATTATTACAGGTGGACTCGCCCTGGTTTTGATGGCTGCGTTGAGCCTGTTTCTTTACAGAAAGCGCCTGGAGAAACTGACGGTACTGGCACAGAAGATGGACCAGACCACAGCGGAAAACCTGGCCGATCAGCGCCTGCCGGAAAGTGAAGATCGCGGCGAGCTGGGAACGCTGGTGCAAAGCTACAACGCTCTGCTGACACGGCTGGACTCTGCCATGCGCCGCGCCCGCCAGTTTTCTGCCGATGCCGCTCACGAACTGCGCACCCCCCTCACCGTTCTGCGCGGGGAGACAGAGGTGGCATTGCGCTGGACGCGAGATCCTGAGGAATTCCGCGCCACCCTCGAATCCAACCTCGAGGAGATCGACCGCATGGGGCGCATCATCGAGGACCTCCTGCTGCTGGCAAAAAGCGAAGCCGGCGAACTGCCGATGGAGAAAACACAGGTCAATCTCAACGACCTGATGCGCGATCTCTATCAGCAGGGCAAAGTTCTCGGAGAGAACAAAGGCATCGCCGTCACCCTGGAGATGCCCGAAGCAGAGGTTGTTCAGGTGATGGGCGATGAACTGCGCCTGCACCAGATGGGACTCAACCTGCTGACCAACGGCATTAAATATACGCCCACCGGCGGCCGTGTCCGCCTGAAACTTCAATGCGAATCGGACCAGGCCGTCATTGTCGTCTCCGACACCGGCCACGGCATGGCCCCTGAACATCTGTCGCGCATTTTCGATCGCTTTTACCGCATCGACAAAAGCCGGGAGCAGGAAAGCGGCGCAGGGCTGGGCCTTTCCATTGTCAAATGGATCGTAGACGCCCACGAGGGACGGATCACCGTCACCTCGAAGCCCAACGAAGGCAGTGAATTCAAGGTATTTCTTCCCAGGATCTCTCCCGGCAAACCGCGCAACACCGCATCCTGACGAGGGATGCAGGGGGCTGGCCTCGATGCGTTCTTCGTTTTTCTCTTCCCTGGTCAACGGTCCGTTCGGTGATCCCGCTCTGTTTGTGCGTGCCGCCCATCGGGGAGAAGCGATTCTGTTCGACTGCGGCGACCTGCACCCCCTGAGTGGCCGCGACCTGCTCAAAATCCGACATGTGTTCATATCACACGCCCACATCGATCACCTGATCGGCTTCGACCATCTCCTGCGCCACCATCTCTATCGCCCCACCTGTCTCAATTTCTACGGACCGCCCGGCATTATCGAACACCTTTCCCACCGCCTGGCCGGCTACACCTGGAACCTGGTGGGAGGTTTCCCACTTCAGATCCGAGTGCGGGAGGCCGCCGGTGAAAAGTCGGGACGGCAGGCCCTCTTTCGCGCTTCGGAGGGGTTTTCCAGGCGCGACGAAGAGCCGCCGAACTGCAGCGATTTTGTGTGCGAAACCCTGCACTATCGGGTACGCACCCGCCCCCTGCTGCATGGGAATATCGTCTCGCAGGGATATGCGCTCGAAGAAAAACTGCATGTGGCGATCCACCCCGACGCGCTGGACCGCCGGGGATACGCCCGCGGCCGCTGGCTGACCCGCTTTAAGGATCTGTTGCGAGAGGGCGCAGCAGGAGACACGCCGATCGAAGTCCCTCAGGCCAGCGGTGGCACGCCCCGGGACCTTCCCCTGTCACGCATCAGGGAGGAAATCGCCCACTGTCAGAAGGGGATGAAAATCGCCTACATCACCGACTGTGAGCCGCGCGCGGAAAATTATGCCCGCATTCTGGACCTGGCACAGGGTGCGGACCTGCTTGCCATCGAGGCCGTTTTCGCCCACCAGGATCTGGCGCGGGCCCGGGAACGAAACCATCTCACGGCACGGATCGCGGGAGAGCTGGCACGAAGGGCGGCCGTCGGCAAACTGCTGCCGTTTCATCACTCGCCCAGGTATCAGGACCGGCCGCAGCTCCTGCAGGAGGAGGCTTTGTCGTTCTTTTCGGGATGACAGGGGTGCATGGGGGGAGAAACACGCGGGAAAAAAGAAAAGAGCCGGCGGATGGAGGCGTCCGGCCGGCTCTTTTCATCTGTTGAGAGAGGGTAAAACATGAAGAGGGAGTTTGACCGACAACCTGCCTGCCACAACAGGCCGTCGATGGTGTTAAGCATAACCGAGCCGATAGAAGAGAAAAAGGCTGTTTAGCGCATATTTTCCGGGGAATTCGGCGCCCTGCGCACTGTGCTTATCCACAGTGCGCGCCGCCGCGTTCTATGCTACCTTGACAGGCATGCGACTGACTCTTAAACAACAGATCGTGCTTGCGCCGGCAACGGTTCTGACTCTGACCAGTCTGCTGCTCATTTTTCTGCAGTACACCTACTGGGATCTGTCGGTCAAACGGCAGCAGGAGCGTAAAATCACCCAAACCTTCGTCGCCCTGGCCGAAGCCGATCTCTCGGCGCAGCGGATCCAGGGGCTGATTGCCCACGTCAATCGGGTCGGCCGCTTCGACGTTGCAGAGATGGAAACTCTCAGCGAATTGCACAAACACCTGGCCGGCGCGGTGAACCGCATCAACAACCTGATGCCGCTGCCCGAAAATACCCGGGCCCTGTTGAAGCAGACCGTCACCGATCTCGACCCCAAGCGCGGCTATGACGCCCTGCGCTTCAAGGCAGCACTGGAACTGCTGCGCCCGCAACTGGTCACCCTGGCCGAGATGTCACAGGAGCGGCGCACCTCCCTGCGGGCCGCCCACCTGCAGGATATCGACGAGCTGGTAGCACGAACCGCTCTGGTCGCCCTGATCGGTATCGGCACGTCCGTGCTACTCGGAACTTTTCTGAGCCTGTTTTTCGCCCGGCGCCTGCTGCGGCGTATCAAGCATCTGTCCGACAGCGCCGGCCGCATCGCCAAAGGCGACCTGACCCCTCCGGATGCCCCCAGCCGGGTGCAGGACGAACTGGATGAGTTGGCCATCTCCATCAACCAGATGACCGACCGCCTCATCCGTGTGGTCAGCACCGAAAAGCTGCTCGAAGGTGCCGAAGAAGAGCGACGACGCATCGCCATGGATCTCCACGACCAGTCTCTTTCCGACCTGTCCGATGTTCTGAGGGCGCTGCAGCATCTGCGCTGCCAGGGCGAAAACCAGTCCGAGGTCGAGCGCATCGAGGAAGATCTACAGCGCGCCATCGCCAACCTGCGCGACGTCATGGAGAACCTGCATCCGCAGACGCTGGATATTCTGGGCCTTGGCGCAGCGCTGCAATCGCATTTTGAGCGCCACCTCGACAAAGGGGGGCTGCCCGAGTACCATCTTTATGTTTCGCCCAAGGTCGAAAGCCTCAACCTGTCTCGCCTGTGCCGGCTTTCCCTGTACCGCATCGCGCTGGAAGCTGTCCACAATGTGATTAAGCACTCTCAGGCCGGACGCTACGAAGTCACCCTCGATCGTCGCGACAACGATGTCGTGCTGATCGTGGAAGACAACGGTACCGGCTTCGATTATTCCCAGGCCTCCCGTGGAGAAGGCCGGGGGCTCAACAACATCCGTGAACGCGCACGCGCCATCGGCGCACGGGCCGAATGGGGCCCGTCGCGCTTCAGTCATGGCACCCGTTTCATGCTGACCCTGCCGCTCAACGGCAATGCTCGACAGGAAGATTGATCTCATGAAACCGCTTAAAATCATTATCGCCGAAGACAATCCGAAAGATTACGAATTTCTAGAACGTCTCCTCGCCGAAGAGGATCTCGCCCTGGAACCGGAACGCGCCGACAACGGGCTTGAAGCTCTCAAGATAGCGGCACGCTACGATGAACCGCTGGTCATCAGCGACATCCAGATGCCTGAGATGAACGGCATTGATTTCGCCCGCGCCCTGTGGGACAAGCGCCCCATGGCCCGCATCGTCTTCTGGAGCCAGTACAAGGACGAAATGTACGTGCGCGCCCTGCTGCGCATCGTGCCGCCGGAAACGGTCTACGGCTACGTCCTCAAATCCAACCCGCGCGATCGCATCGGCATGGCCATCCGCACCGTGCTGGTGGACGAGCAGTGCTGGATCGACCCCGAAGTCCGCAAGGTGCAGGGCCGCACAGGTCACAGCCAGACCGCCCTGTCCGATATCGAATACGAAGCGCTGCTCGATATATCCCTGGGGCTGACCGACAATCTTATCGCCCAGCGGCGCTATCTTTCACGCCGCGGCGTGCAGAGTCGGCTCAACTCCCTCTACAACAAGCTTGGAGTGGATCAGCAGCAGTTTCACAGTGACAAGTTCGGCGATGCCTTCAACCTGCGCAACCGGGCGGTGGCGATCGGCTTGCGGCGCGGATTGATCAATGCGTTCGAACTCGAAAACGAGGAAGAGGAATTCCAGAACTGGCTGAAGCGCTTCAAGGCCAGCCACCGCTGAAACCTCCAGCTATCATGCACAAAAAAACGCCCCCGCGTTATGAAACCGGGGGCGTTTTTTTGTGCTGAAAATACGATCAGGCCAGCTCAACCTCGGGCAGATCGTCCAGCCAGCCGCCGTTATCGGTCAACTGCCGGATCAGCATGCGGGAAGCCTCCTCGGGGTGCTCCGAACGGGCATGAATCTGCTTCAGGATCAACTTATCGTCGACACGACCGCAGATTTCGAGTTTGCCGATGTCATGTCCGATGATGAACTTGAAACGCTTGGCGTGACCGTCCATCTGCTGCCGCGCCCGATCAACGATATCGACCCCCTCTTTCAGGGGCACCTGGAAATGGTGCCGCACCCGCGCCACCGGCATGCACTGGTACAGATAGTATGGATTGATACCGATGCGCACCAGGTCATTCATGAGTTCAGTGAGGGTTTCGGGGTCGTCATTGACGCCGCGCAGAAAAACGGCCTGATTGTGGACGTTGAGGCCGGCCTCGCGCAGGTTGAGGACCGCCTGGGTCGCTTCTGGGGTGATTTCGCGCGGATGATTGAAATGGGTCGGTACAAAAAGAGTCTTTTCCCGGTTGAAACGGCGCAGCACATCGAGCAGCTCCGGCTCGAAAAACCGCATGGGATAGACCACCGGCGCCCGCGATCCCAGCCGGACGTAATTAAGGTGCGGAATATCCTTGAGCGACTCCAGCATCGCTTTAATGACGTCGGTGGGCAACAGAAACGGGTCGCCGCCGGAGATCACCACGTTGGAGATTTCCGGATGGTCGGCGATATATTTTGAGGCCTCCTGAAAATTTCTGACGGTCTGATCGTTAGACAGCCCCACCATACGCTTGCGGAAGCAGTGGCGGCAGTACATGGCGCAATATTCCGTCGCCACCACCAGGGCGGTATAGCTGTATTTGTGCAGGATGCCGTTGCCCTTGTCGTGCTTGTCATCACCATAGGGATCCTTTGTGGTATCCCCCATGGCGCCAACCACGATCAGCTCCTCGGAGCCGGGCACGCACATCTTGCGTATGGGGTCGTTGGGGTCATCCGGCCTGATCAGGCTGAGATAGTAACGTGGAATGTTCATGGGGTGCACGGCGACAACCTGTTCGAGGTCGGCTTTTTCGCGCGCGCTCAGTGGAAAATACTTTTCAAGCAGTGCGGGGGTGGTGACATTGTTTTTCAATTCCGCTTTCCAGTCGAGCCGGGCCCATTGCGACCAGAGATCGCCGGTAGGACCGCGCTGTTCGGTTCGGCCTGCGGTGTCCATGATTCTCCTCTTGCTGAAGGTTACCGGAATCATTGCGCTTCTCGCCCTTCCCCGGCGAGAGCGCAATGGTTTGAAAGATCAAATAAAAGGTCATTGTAAACATGGACCGGCCGCTTGAGTCAAATCGAAGGGGAAAGCAGGAGTGGATCAGCAGGAAAACGCGGGTTCAGAGGCTCCTAAAGAAGGCCTCCAGGCCGTCGATTTCGGCACTGCGCTCCGTCAATGGGACGGAGGAAGGACGAGAGAGACGACGACGCAGCTCGGGAGAATCGATCAATTCGAGAGAATGGTGACAGAAACTCTTCACATCGCCATAAAGCAAGCCGTTGCAGCCGGGGACGACGACATCGGCGTTTCCTTCGATGTCGCGGGCCAGAATGGGGACCCCGAGCGCCGCCGCTTCCATCAGCGCATTGGACAACCCTTCAGCGCGCGAGTTGTTCAAAACGACATCCGCACCCCGCATCGCGGCCGCCATCGCCTCGGGAGGGATCACTCCCAGATATCGGGCCCACGGGCGATGCGCCAGGGCCGCTTCAAACCGCCGAGCGTAGCCGCGCGCCAGCACCGGCCCGCAGAACAGCACCCGGAATCCTCTGCGGCAGCTTGCCACCCGATCAAAAAGCCCCAGCAGCCCAAGCACTCCTTTGACCGGACGAATCCCCGCCGGGCATAGAAAAACCACTTCGTCCGCCCCAACCCCCTGCTTTTGCCGAAGGTCATAGGTGCTGTGCCCGAGACTGACCCCTGGTGCAAGGTAACGCAGGCGCCCAATCAGACGGGGAGCTCTCTTCTCCAGGGCGCCAACAGCCTGACGGCTCTGAATGAATATCGCCGCGGCCCGCTGCAGGACCTGGTCGATAACTGCGGCCTGGGCCGAATCATCCATGCCGAAATTGATGTCGGTTCCGGTCATCAGCACGCCAAAGGGGAGAGTTTCGGCAAGGCCGGCTTCAAGCCAGGGGCGCCCGGATCGATAGGCATGCAGCAGAAGTGCGGCGTCGGCTTGACGCGCCGCCTTCCTCAGACTGCCGAAATCTGCACTGTCGAGGGCAACCTCCACGAAAGAAACCTTGTGGCCGCGGGACTCAAGTCCATCCCTGAACCGGTGGGCGGTGACCCAGTTGCCGGTCGCCGGGTCCTGGCTGGGGACAACAAGAAGAATCTGCACCTTTTTGCTCCAAAAAACCGCCGAGACCGGCACGGCACTGGACATCCGGCCCTGCAGCCGATAAGCTGAAGTACCAATCGTTTACATTTCCTGCAGCACCCTGCGGGGGCATGCATAGCATCGCTGAAAGAACCAAAAGACTTTCATTACACCGACTTTCCGTGGTATGTAAACGCTATCGTGTCGGCAAGCCGGCCGAGTTTCAAGGCTTGCAAAGCCGCTGTGTTGAACTGAAAGTTGAGAATTTTTGCGCCTCCGCCCGCATGGGGTCAGCTCTTATCGGAGCATGGAGGTGATGAGATGTTTTTCGGGATGGGTCGCAGACTGCCACTGCGGCCTCGAGGAGGTCAAATGAAAAATTGGGGCTGGGTCTTAGTTACGGTTTCTGTCGGATTGCTTCTTTGCTTCTCAACCGGGGCGGCGCAACAGAGCGCATCCGGGCGCATGTTCGAGGACTGCGCCAAATGCCATGCGGACGAGACCAGAGAGGTTGCCCAGAAGGGCGGCGCTCACGGCGAATTCATCAGCTGTGACAACTGTCACTGGGTTCATCCCCAGAAAGGGGCCGAAACCGAAATCGCACCCTGCAGTGCGTGCCATGATCCCGCAGGTGAGAACCACTATGCGCTGCCCCAGTGCACCGGCTGTCATTCGCCCCATGCCCCGCTCGATCTCGAATTCTCCGCCCTGACCGATGCCCGCAAGGCCTGTTCGACCTGCCATCCGGATGTCGCGGCAACTGCGAAAAAAGCTCGCGACGCCCACTCCGAACTCGACTGCAACACCTGCCATCTGACTCATGGTGATGCTCTGGGCTGCGCCGAATGCCACGCCCCGCAGGATTCCGCTCACTACGCCCTCTCTGATTGCGCCGGCTGTCACCCGCCGCATCAGCCAACAGCTTTCCAATTCTCAAGCCTTAGAGGAGCCAGAGACGTCTGCCTGAGCTGCCACGAGGATATCGCCGCAGGGCAGGGACCCGCCTCCGTCGGTGGGAGCCATGTCAATGTGGCATGCACAACCTGCCACTCAAGGCACTCCAGCGATGCGCCATCCTGCACCAATTGCCACCCGACCCACGACAAATCCATCACCGCCCAGGATTGCAGCGCCTGCCACATGCCCCACAACCCGGTGAGTGCCGAGCCCTGGGATGAGGTCCGAGCAGACTGGTGCGCAGCCTGTCACAAGGAAACTCTTGCCGGTTTCGATCCTAAAAACAGTATTCATCTGAAAAATCTGGCCTGCGCCGACTGCCATTCCTCCCACCCCTACCCGGGGACCCAGGATACAATCGCAGCCTGTGCCGACTGCCATTCGCCCGAAGCGTCGGAGCACTACACTCTGCCTAACTGCAGCAGCTGCCACCCACCCCACGCGCCACTTGACTTTGACTTCTCCTCCTTTAAGGACGTTCGTGCAACCTGTGCCAGCTGTCATCCCGGGGCCACAAAGGGACCGGACGCTGTGGGCGGCGCTCACGCCAATGTGGCCTGCAACACCTGCCATGCACAACATAACGAGATCCCGGCCTGCACCGATTGCCACAGCCCGCATAACGACGCCATGACGGAGGATGATTGCCGGGCCTGTCACGGTGCTCACAAGCCTGTTCCGGTCCGTTATTTCGCAGGCGTCTCCCAATCCTGGTGCGCAGCCTGTCACGAGGAAACTGTCACGACCCTGGAGCAGAAAGGCGGCGCTCACCAGGAGCAGGTCGGCTGCTACCGCTGCCACCAGCAGCACCCTCCCCTCGAGGGCAGCACTCCCACGGCCTGCACCCAGTGCCATACGCCGGAGAAAAATGCCCACTTCACCCTGGATAACTGCCTCAGCTGCCACCAGCCCCACGCGCCTCATGAGCGCAGCGCCGATGCGCCCACCGACCTGTCGCCGGCCTGCTTCACCTGCCATCCCGGCGTCGAGGAGCAGATTGTATCGTCCAGCGGCAGCCACTCCGAGATTGCCTGCTATGACTGCCATCAGCAGCACGGGCATCGGCCCCTCTGCCTGGACTGCCATGAGCCTCACTCCGAGGAGATGACCCAGGGCAGCTGCCAGGAGTGCCATGGGCCTCATGATCCGGAGAACGTTGCGTTTGAAAGCGATATTGCCGGCGCACACTGTGCCGCCTGCCATAGTGAAATTCACGCCACCCTGACTGAACTCGGCGGCGGCCACGGCGAAGGGATGAGCTGTGCGGACTGTCACCAGAACCACCCCCCGGCAGAGGATGCGATTCCGGCCTGCGCCGACTGTCATGCCGCAGCCGACAATCCCCATTACGAACTGCCCAACTGCAGCGGCTGCCATCCGGCCCACGCGCCTCTCGACCAGCTCTGGGACCAGATGTCGCAGGCTGACGACGCCTGTTTGAGCTGCCATGACGATCCCATGGCGAAACCCAACCAGATCGTGCCGAGCCCGCACGCACAAATGAACTGCGGTGCCTGCCACCAGAGTCATACGGAGATCCTGTCCTGTCTTGAATGTCATGATCCTCATGCCAACACCATGACGACCCAGGATTGCAAAACCTGCCATGACGCTCACCTGCCCACGGAAATCGATCATGCTTCGGGGCCGCAGGGAGGCCTGTGCGCCGCCTGCCATCAGCAGGTCTACAAGGAGGTGAAAAACCAGGGTGCGGCACACCGCGATGCTTTGCTATGTGTTGACTGCCACCAGCAGCATCCTGCCGCGGGCTGCACCGACTGCCATGCCGATCATCCTCAGCGTGGGATGGCGGCCTCACAGGATTGTAAAACCTGCCACGCACCTCAGGACAACGCACACTTTGTCGTCAAGGGGTGCCGTGACTGCCACTCCCCACACACGCCCCTGGAAATGGACCTGACCGCACTGAAGCCGGTACGCCCGGCCTGCCTGTCCTGCCACCGTCCGGTCGGCGATGCCTTTGCCTCTCTTTACAGCGCGCACCGTCCGATGGACTGCAGCGTTTGCCATCCTGCCCATAGCCAATGGTACGACTGCCTGCGCTGTCACAGCTCCCACGGTCCCGGAATGACGGCGGAAGACTGCAGCGACTGCCACGAACCGCATCGTCCCACCGATATCGCCTATACGGGCGAGGTTTCCGACCAGCACTGTGCAACCTGCCATCAGGGCGTGGCGCAGACCTTGACCGAAAAAGGCGGACCCCACCGCGACGCGGCAGGCTGTGCGGCATGTCATCCCCAGCATCTTCCGGAAGGCAAGGAGACAATCGCACCCTGCCTGGAATGCCACCCGCGCCTGGACAAGCAGCACTACACCCTGGAGCCGTGCATTCCATGCCACGCACCGCATGAGCCCGCGGAAATCAACCTTGCAGCCATGGATGAAGTGCGACCCGCCTGCGCCACCTGCCACCAGGTGATTGACCGGCAGATGCGCTACAACCCAGGCTCCCACAGCGAGATGGACTGTAATCAGTGCCACTTCGACCATACGGGAACCCAGGCCTGTCTCGACTGCCACTCTCCCCATGATGCGGAGATGACCCAGCAGGATTGCAGCGCCTGCCACAATGCCCATGCGCCGCAGAACATCTCTTTTGACCGGCGTATCGATACAGCCCTCTGTTCATCCTGCCATCAGGATGCGATCAGCGTGCTTGAGCAACAGGGCGGTGCCCACAGCACTGCGGTCGGCTGTTACTCCTGTCATCCGGAGCATCCCCCGAAAGGGGAGAAAACCATCGCCGACTGCACGCGCTGCCACAAAAGCGGCGATCATCCTCATTTTGCCGTCGACAACTGCCGGGACTGCCATAGCGGCCATGCCCCCCGGCAGACGGAACTGGACAAAACCGCCGTAACGCGTCAGGCCTGCGTGAGCTGTCATCCGGCGGTGGCAGGGGACATGGAGAAAGTCCCCACCCTTCACGCCGAACTCGACTGCGCCAACTGCCACCTGCAGCACAAACAGGCGCAGCAGTGCACCGAATGCCACCAGCCCCATACCGACGACATGGGTGAGGGAGACTGCATGCACTGCCATGCACCCCACACCCCGACGCAGATCTATATGCCGGCCGATATTCCCGGTTCATTCTGCCGGAACTGTCATGGCGAAGTGACGGCGACCCTGGCGGCAAGCGAGGCGAAGCACAGCGAACTTGACTGCCTGGAATGCCACCAGGGCGACCACGGAAATGCGATCAGCTGCGACACCTGTCACGGCTGGCCCCATGAATCAGGGCTGCACAAGAAATTCCCTGATTGCCTGCGGTGTCATCGCGATCCGCACAATCTGGCCAACTGGAGCAAGTAGACAAGAGCCCCGCAGACCGCGGTTGAGGGACGCCCGGAAGCCTGGGGAATGCGCCCTGCGACAAAGGAGGACACTGCAATGAAATTGTTATCGGGCCTGAGACTCGCCACCATCCTGCTGTTTCTGCTGTTTTCAACTCTGGCCCCGGCCGCGGAAAAACCGCCCGGCGCCGGAGTCTACCAGCAGGATGTTCCCGAGATGGGTACCCTCGAATGCGCCAAATGTCACGAAAGCGTCTTTACCACCATTCGCGATGAGGGCGGGCGTCATCAGCTGCAGTGCCGGGAGTGTCATGTCAAATTTCACTCTTTCCAGCAGGGGCTGACCTGGGAGGAACGCATGCCGAGCTGTCAGGGGTGTCACGGCCTGACCCACGGCGAAACGTTCATCGACTGCCTCTCCTGCCACCGCAATGCTCACGCCCCGGTTGCCAGCATGGTTGAAGTCGAGCGCTTGGCCAACCAGTGCGGCAACTGCCACAGCGAACCTCAGACAACTCTTTCGGAACAGGCGAGCGCCCACACCGCACTAAACTGCACCGAGTGTCATTACGCAAGCCACGGCTCCATCCCGGCCTGCACCGACTGTCACGCAGAACCCCATACCCCCTACCGGGACAATGCCGGCTGCGTCGCCTGTCATCCCGCTCATGCGCCCCTTGACATCACCCTGGAAAACGGCGTGAAAAACAGCCTGTGTCAGTCCTGCCACGGACAGGCCGTGGAGCAGGTGGAACAGGGAAGCAAGCAGCATGCGGCACTGAGCTGCGTCTTCTGCCATGCCGGGCAGCACGGCGATATCTCGTCCTGCGAACAGTGCCACGGCACCGGTCCGCACAACGCCGAGATGCTGAAGGAGTTCAAGGGCTGCAATGACTGCCACGGCGATGCCCACACGCTGAGCCTGCAGGAATAGGAGAGACCAATTGCACACTGCGGCGGATCGAGCAGACTCCGGGACAACCCATTTCTGGGCGAAGTTGGCCATAATTACAATTGTGGTTCTTATCGGGGTTCTCGGCCTCTGGCTTAACGCCCGCTACTGCCTGCTCTGCACCGACCCCCAGAAACTCGACCGTGGGCTCGGGCTGGTTGTCGCCGCAGAAAACGAAAATGCGACGCGGCGCGGTTGGGGCATGATCAGCCGCGCGGCTGACAATGGGCACATGCCGGCGGTGATCGCGCGGGCGGAACTCAGTCTGCCGCAACTACCTGAACGCTACCTGAGAAGCTATCCTGAGGCCGGAAAGGACGCACGCAGGTTTCTGCCTGTCTCAGAGAAGCAGGCAGTTATTGACTGGCGCCTGCTGGCGCAGCGCAAAGATCTGGACGAAAATACTCAATACAATTTGGGAGTTCTGATACGGCAGGGGCTTCTTCAGGAAGAGGATATCGGCGGCAGCGCCGCAGACTACTTTCAACGCCTGGCTGACAACAACAACCCATTCGGGCTGTTCGCCCTCGGCCATCAATTGCATTTGGCGGGAGACTACAGAAAAGCGGCAAACAAATTCACGGCCGCCTTCGCTGCCGGACGCCACCCAGAAGCCGCAATCTTTATGGGCGATTATCACCTCTACGGCCGCGGAATGTGGCCCGATCCCTACCGGGCCCGCTACTGGTATCGCCGCGCCCTGCATGCCGCGCAAAGATCGCCCTATCAGAATCTTTCCGGCAACCTGAAATTAACGGCCGAGAAAAGATTGCAGCTGGTTGAGAAACGGATCCAGGCCCTGCCGGACACACCTCCGCGCACCATCGAATACAGAGTAACGGGCACCCCCAAGGAGTCCCGGGTCCTGGTCGGATCGGGGAATAATCCAGTAGGAAAGGTTTTTCACCAAAACGGCAAGCAGATCAAAGCCCGCTATGACGGAGGCGAAGCCCCCTTGAACCAAACCGTCGACAGCATCACCCAGGGGATTGACTGGATCATGCAGACTCATGTCACGCAGATCTACGGCGACAAGACCCCGGTCAAGCTGCGCCTGGTCCAGGATTGAAGACCGTTCGTCCTCACAACTCACGATAGCTGCATAGCTGGATTCCCCGCCGTTCGACTGCGGCGCGCGCCTCTACCGAGGTCAGCGCATGCAGTTCCTCCAGCCGCGCCCCTCCTTCAAATTCGCTTCCGCCCTCCATGGGATAACCGGGATGAGTCATCAACTCCCAGCTTCCTTCAGGAAGGCGCTCCAGCACTCCACACAGCGAATCCGTGTCCAGACGATTCAGCAACGTCATTCCCCACAGGCCGTCCGGCATCTTGATCCGGCCAGGTTCCCGGCACCTGGAGAGCCTGCGATAGAGGCGCAGTTCTTCACCTACCACCCCACAGGGATCATCCGCGACGGGTTCAGCCGGACGGGAGCAGCGCACGGCGCCGACCCTGAAGCGCTGGGCCAATGCCATCACAAGAGTTGAAAGTGGCGGGAAAAGATGGCAGTGCTGGTGACTGTCGAGATGGTCGGGGACAAGACCTGAGGCAAAGACCCGTTCGATCTGGGACGTCCATTCTGCCTCAACTGCATCAATGGGGCAGGCGCCCCGCTTCAGACAGTCGCGCAACCCCTCCTTGCCCCTGAAACGCCCTTGCTGATCTGTCAGCCCCGGGAGATATCCAGTCAAGGAGAGCCCTTCGGATAGATTAAGATGAACGCCCACCGGCAATTGTGCTTCTCTGGCAAGGTCAACCGCCTCGCAAAACGCCTCCCCATTGGCCAACAGGGAGGCGCTGGTAACGATCCCGTGGGTAAAAGCTTCCAGAATCCCATGATTACGGGCCGGATTGACCCCAAGGTCATCGGCACTGACGATCAAACGGATCATGGCCTGATCGCAATCTATTCCACAGTCACACTCTTGGCGAGGTTGCGCGGCTGGTCGACGTCGGTCCCTTTGAGAACGGCGATATGATAGGCGAGCAGCTGCATGGGAACGGAGAGGACCACCGGCATCAATTCGTCGCGTATGCCGGGGAATGTCAGGACATGATCGGCGTTGTCGCGCACCAGGCTGTCGTCGAGATCGGTAATCGCAATGACCTGCCCTGCGCGGGCGCGCACTTCCTGCATGTTGGAAATGACTTTTTCGCGGGTTTCATTATTGGGAAGCAGCACCACCACCGGAAGATGTTCATCGATCAGGGCGATGGGGCCGTGCTTCATCTCCCCGGCGGGATAACCTTCGGCGTGAATGTAGGAAATTTCCTTGAGCTTGAGAGCCCCTTCCAGTGCAATGGGGTACTGGTTGCCGCGGCCGAGGTAGAGAAAGTCGCTGGCGTTCATGTAGAGTTTGGCCACTTCCTCAATGGCGGCATCCTGCTCCAGCGCTTCTTCGATCTTGCGCGGCAGCTTGACCAGCTCCTCTCCCAGCAGACGGCATTCGTTCTCATCAAGAGTCCCCCGGACCCGGCCGAGCTTGCAGGCAAACAGCACCAGGGCGACAAGCTGAGTGGTAAAGGCCTTGGTCGAAGCCACGCCGATCTCGGGACCGGCATGAGTGTAGATGACGCCGTCGCTTTCCCGCGCAATGGAAGAATCGACCACGTTGCAGATGGAGACGACCTTGCCCCCCTTGCCCTTGGCTTCGCGCAGACCGGCGAGGGTGTCGGCGGTTTCGCCGCTCTGGCTGATCAGCACGGTCAGGGTGCGGGGCGTCACGATGGGATCGCGGTAGCGGAATTCGCTGGCGATATCGACCTCCACCGGCACGCGGGCCAGTTTTTCAGCGAGAAACTTGCCGACCAGACCGGCATGCCAGGACGTTCCGCAGGCGACGATGTTGACCTTGTCCATGGAGCGCAGCGTTTCATCATCCAGATTGAGATCCTCAAGGTAGATGTCTCCGGCCTCTTCGCGGATACGCCCGGCCAGGGTGTCGGCCATGGCCCGCGGCTGCTCATAGATCTCCTTGAGCATGAAGTGGCGATAGCCGCCCTTTTCCGCCATCAGCGGTGTCCAGGTGATGGTGCGCGGGGTCTTTTCCAGTGGAGCGCCTTCCAGGGTGGTGAATTTGAGTTCATCGGGGGTAAAAACCACCATCTCGCCATCTTCGAGAAAAATCATCTCCCGGGTGTGAGACAGCATGGCGGGGATGTCGGAGGCGACAAAATTCTCCCCCTGCCCCTGGCCGACCACCAGTGGAGAGCCCAGCTTGGCCGCCACCAGCTTGTCGGGCTCCTGCTCGCAGAGCATGGCCACGGCATAGGCGCCGCGCACCTCCTTGAGTGCCGCCCGCACGGCAGAGGCGAAATCGCCACAGTCACGGTAATGTTCGTCCACCAGATGGGCAATGATTTCAGTGTCGGTTTCAGAGCTGAAAACATGCCCCTGGTCGCGCAATCGCTCGCGTAGATCGAGGTAGTTTTCGATAATGCCATTATGCACCACCACAATGTCGCCGGCCTTATGGGGGTGGGCATTGATCTCGGAGGGGCGGCCGTGGGTCGCCCAGCGGGTGTGCCCGATGCCGAGGCGGCCGGTCACCGGCCGCTCGCGCAGCTGCTGCTCCAGGTTGGAGAGCTTGCCTTCGGCGCGACGGATCTCGATGTGCCCGTCATCAAATGTCGCGATGCCGGCCGAGTCGTAGCCACGATATTCAAGCCGCCTCAACCCTTCAAGAACAATGGGCGAAGCCTGCTGCGCCCCGATATATCCGACAATTCCACACATATAAAAACCTCTGAAAATGAGAAATGAATGATCAGTCGCAACTGTTCAGCATGGGGTCGCAACTCCCATGTCAAGGGACACTTTTCGCCGTCCCTGGCCGTTTGACTTGCGCCCTCCATGGCGCCAGACACCCTTGTCATGGGAGCTGCGACCCCACACAAGGTGAATACTATCAGTTTACTTTTTCCTGCGCTTGCGCGCCGCCCACCCTTCGATGATTTTCTGCTCGCTACGCGCCAGGGAGAGGGCGTCGGCCGGGACATCCCTGGTGATGGTGGACCCCGCCCCGATCAGTGCCCCGCGCCCGATGCGCACCGGAGCGACAAACTGGGTGTCGGATCCGACAAAGACATCATCCTCGATGATGGTGCGGTGCTTGTTGACGCCGTCGTAATTGCAGGTGATGGTTCCACAGCCGATATTGACGTTGCGCCCCACCTCGGCATCGCCGATATAGGTGAGATGGCTGGCCTGTGCCTTTTCGGCCAGCACCGCTTTCTTGGTTTCAACGAAATTGCCCAGCTTATTCTGTCCGGCCAGGGAGGTCCCCGGGCGCAGGTGCGCCATGGGACCGAGGGTACAGGCCCGCCCGACCTGTGCCTCTGTCATGACGGTGGAAGATTTGATGTGGACCTGGTCGCCGATTTCACAATCGGTGACCACCACGCCCGGCTCGATAATACAGTCGCTGCCGATGCGGGTTTGACCGCGCAGGTGAACATTGGGATAAACGGTTGTATCAGGCGCAATGTCGACCTCTGCATCGATATAGGTCGTAGCGGGGTCGATCAGGGTCACGCCCGAGAGCATGTGCCCGCGATTGATCCGCTGCCGCAGATAGCCTGCCGCGCAGGCCAACTGCACCCGGTCGTTGATCCCCATGATTTCCATGGGATCATCCACCCCGAGGGCGCGCACCTTTTCCCCCCGGGAGCGGGCGGCCGCCAGCACATCGGTGAGGTAATATTCATTCTGGGCATTGTCGCGCCCCAGACCCTGCAGCGCCTCGAACACAAAGGGCGCGGCAAACAGATAGATACCGGTGTTGATTTCACGGATGCATTTTTCCTTGCGCGAGGCATCCTTCTCCTCGACGATCCGCAGCACCTCTTCGCCGTCGCGCACGATGCGTCCATAACCATGGGGATCGGCCATCTCCGCGGTCAAAACAGTCACAGCGGCCTGCTCGCTGCGATGATAACGAAGCAGATTTTCAAGCGTCTCACGGCGGAGCAAGGGAACATCCCCGCACAGCAGCAAAAGATCGCCGCAGAATCCCTCCAGGGAGGGAGCGGCACAGAGCAGCGCGTGCCCCGTGCCGAGCTGTTCGTTTTGCAGGGCGAACTCAAGCCCCTCCCCCTTCAGAGCGCTTTCGACCTCCGCCGCCTGGTGTCCCACCACCATGACACGCGGGTCACACCCGAGATCGCGCGCAAGGCGGGTGGGATAAGCGGCCATCGGCAAACCGGCCAGGGGATGCAGCACCTTGGCCGTCCGGGATTTCATCCGCGTTCCTTTGCCCGCAGCGAGAATCACCGCAGCCAACTGTTTATCCGGCATAAACCCTCCTCAAAGAAAGACTCAGAAATTCGACCAATTATCTCGGAAAGGACGAAGCGCGTCAAGCAATGCGCCATGTGACGGCACTGGAGCAAACCATTTATTTTGCATTCACCCGCACCCTTCAGTATATTTGGGGCACTGATGAATATGTCTATGAGCGATCGCATTAAAATAGAGCAGGCGCTGCACCGAATCGAGAATGATCTGCGAGAGTTGCAGATACATTACGAGAAATATTTCGGTGGCGCCGAAAAACTTGAGCCGATCAAGCTGCGGGAGGCACTTGCGGCGCGCCTGCGCCACTTCGCCAATCGCAAAATCATGCAGACCGATCTGCGCTTCAAGTATCAGACCCTGGCCGGACGCTTCCACAGCTACGCCGGATATTGGGATCGAATTCTGCGCCTGATGGATGAGGGACGCTTCGTGCGGGGAGCGACCGGTCTTCCCGCGCGTCCATCCCCGGCCAGCCGCAACGCTTCAGCCGGGTCCGGCCGGCGCGAGGAGGAAATTGACCGCCTCGTCGAACAGTTGCGCCAAGCCGGCGGCAACAACCCAGGCGGCGACGGGCAAGACCGGGAAAAGATCGCACGTTTCATCGAGGCTCAGCGCGGGCGCATCAAGGAAACCTTCGGCGAACGCGAGGTTGAGTTCCGCGTGGTCGTCGAAGGAGGCAAGCCCAAAATCAAGGTCCGCGCCAAAAAGCACTAAAGCCTGGGTCAAGGGCTTAAACCCCGATGAATCGACCTCAAAAGGGAGCGCCCATGCACATCGTACTTGCCACGCTTCACGTTCGCCCCTCCGCCCAGGCCATACCCCTGGCGGCAGGTTGCCTGGCGGCGACGCTGCCGCCTGAAATACGCTCTGCGACACACCTTGTCGACCTTTACCAGGACGAAAGCGTCGAGGAGTTGGCGGCGCGGATCATAAAGTACGCTCCCACCCTGGTGGGTTTTCCCCTTTACGTCTGGAACCATATTTCAGTTATCGAACTGGCCGGCGAACTGAAAAAACGTCAGCCGCAGCTGCCTGTCATCTGCGGCGGCCCCGAGGCCGGAGCCGTCGCCGAAAAACTCCTGGCAAGCGGCGTTTTCGATGCCGTGGTGCGCGGCGAGGCAGAAACCATTTTCCCCGAGCTGGTGGCACGCATCCATCAAGGAAAACCGCTGGACCTCCCCGGAGTCTGCACCCCGGGGGAGCCGGAATCCCTCCAGCAAGACGTCACACCCCCCTCTTTGCAGGACGTTCCGTCCCCTTGGTTGACAGGGGTTCTGGCGCCCCGGGAAGACGGAGTATTGTGGGAAGTTGCACGTGGCTGCCCCTTTACCTGCGATTTCTGCTACGACGGCCGCGGCAACAATCAACTGCGCCCCATCGATGAAAAACGCCTTGAGGATGAACTGCACCTGTTCGTCGCAAACGGCGTCAGCCAGATATGGGTGCTCGATTCAACCTTCAACCACCCTCCCGAGCGGGGCAAAAAACTGCTTCGGCTGCTGAACGAAAAAGCTCCCCACATCCATTTTCACCTGGAGGCGAAGGCCGACTTTCTCGATCGTGAAAGCGCCCAGCTGCTCGCCGGGCTCTCCTGTTCGGTGCAAATCGGCCTGCAGACCGTCACTCCGGCAGCCCTCAAGCGCATCCACCGCACATTGGACCAGGGACTGTTCCGCCAGAAAATATCGCTCCTCTCTGTGGATGGGATCACCTACGGCTTCGACATCATCTACGGCCTGCCCGGCGATAATTATGAGGGATTCCGCAACACTTTGCGGTTCGCCCTGGAATTGCGCCCCAATCAGGTTGATATCTTTCCTCTTGCGGTGCTGCCCGGGACGGCCCTGCACCGCGATCATGCGGATCTGGGGCTCGAGTTCCAGCCGCAGCCGCCTTATGAAATCACTGCAGCCCCAGGCTTTGAGGGTGAAAAACTCCGTCAGGCCCGACTGCTGGCGGCCGCAACCGACATTTTTTACAATCGCGGGCGGGCGGTCGGCTTTTTTCTCCCCCTGGCGGAAGCCGTCGATTTCGATCCCTGCGATCTGCTCGACTTTTTCCTGCACTGGCTGCAGCAAGAGCGCAATCTGTCCCGGCAACAGATTGAGAATGTGGAGAGCTGGCAACCCCGGGACATCCGTGATCTGCAGATGGATTTTACCGCTTACCTCCTCAAAGACAAAGGCTGCGGCCATCTTCTGCCTGCAGCACGCGACCTGATCCGCTATCATTACCATTACGCTGAAACCGTCCTGGGGCCGGAAACGATACCGGCGGAGAGCGAACAGCTTCGCCCTCTCGATTTATGGACAACCCGCTGGCGACTCAATCCCGCGTCCCGGGTGGTGCGCTTTCGCTATGAGATCATCGACCTGCTGCAGGTCGACGAGATGGATTTGCGGCAATTCGTCAACCTTTTTCGCCCGGTAGGATCCACCGCTCTCTTTTTGCGGCGGGGAGGAGAAATTGTCTGCGAATCGCTGGAGGAAGACTTTGCCAGGCTGTTGCAGGGTAGCGACGGCAGCCGCTCGCCGCAGGAAATTTTCGACGGCAGCGTCAACCGCCAGGAAGGGGAGGAGTTCATCGAATTCGCCGTCAGCGAAGGAATCCTGCTGCCGCCGGAATAAATCAGGCACCCGCTGGAATCCCAGTGAATCTTCTACCTGAGCAGTAGATCCATGAACCCTTTATAGGTAGCGCGCTTGCGTTCGGTTTCCTCGTGAAGCGTCGCTGAGAAAAGGGCAGTGGCGGCATGTTCACCGAGCATGGAGAACAGCTGGTGGTCTATCTCTTCAAGCCGGTCCTTCTGAACGAAAAGAGCGTAAACCACCAGCAGCCCCAGAACCTCGTCGCCGATGGTCAGGGGCACCACCACCAGGGGCGCCTCGGACTCTTCGCCGGGTGACGACAGGGGGCCTGTTCGCAGATAAATCTTTTTATCCTGAAAGACCTGCCCGAGAAATCCTTCACCGGGGGCGACAGGCTTAAATCCCTCGACATCGAGTCCCTCGCCGGTCTCGCACACCAGTTGCTGTTGATCTCGGTCGAGCGTCAGAATGGCAAAACGTTCTGCGCCGACGAAGTTGATGACGATCTCCTTGATGATCTCCAGCACCTTGTGGCGATCGAGCACCGAATGCAACCTTGAAGATGCGATATAAAGATTGCTCAGGTTGCTGTTGATCTCTTCGATCTGCACGATGTGTTCGGCAAATTCGCGATTTTCGGCCTCAAGCTCATCAACACGGGCGGCCAGACGACGGTTTTCTTTTTCAAGATGCGCCTTCTCGCGCCCCATAAACGCAAGCTGCTGCTCCAGGGAGGCCGCCTCCCTCGGCGCCTCGTCCCTCTTCTCTCCCTGTGCAATCAGTCGATCGAGCTCGGCGCGGGCCGTATCGTCAGGCAGGATGAAATAGATCCCCATCCCGCCTTCATCACCCTCTTTTCCGGGTTCGACCCTCCTGACCCGCCCCATGACTTTGAGTTCGCGCCCCTCGGGGAACTGCAGCTGGAGCTCGACCGCCGTATTCACCGCAAGAGCGCTGCTACTACGGATATAGATGCCGTTGCGTGAAAGGTCGCGGGCGTAACTGGTAAAATTGCGCCCCCCGGTCGATACTTCCACCTGAATCGCAAAAGGCCGTCGCTCGGCGGTGCGGCGCCGGACTTTGCCCAGCAGGCGCTGCACCTTCTCCAGCAGATCCTGCCGGTTGACCGGCTTGGTAATGTAATCATCGCATCCGGCATCCAGGCATTTGCCGATTTCAGCCTGTTTGCCGGCAGCGGTGACCATGATCACCGGAAGCTGCTGCCATTCGAGGTGAGAGCGGATCCGCCGACAGACCTCATCACCGTTCATATCCGGCAGATAAAGATCGAGCAGCACCAGGTCGGGACGAACCTCTGCGAGTCGCGCCAGCGCCTGCTCGCCCGAAGTGGCGGTGGCAATGCCGTAGCCGCGTCCCTCCAGATGAGAGCGCTCCAGCTCGAGAAACAGTTCAACATCGTCAACCAGCAGGATGGTGCTCATGGGATTCTCAACTTACTCCGGGCGCAGAACCGGGCCGACAGCGCCAGCCGCCACCGAATCAGAGACAGGGGACACAGGGCACATTGCAGCCCGCCATCAGCAGCAGGGAAGCCAGAAACAGTAAAAGAATAAGAGATCACAGTCGTTGTCTTTGCATAAAATCTGTTTTCCTTTGTTCAGATTCCTGTTTAGGATTCCGATGCCTTCGTATCGGCCTCGGATCCAAGAAAGCGTTCGAATATGGCGCGGATCTTTTCTGTGGTGTTGCGGTAATCCGCCAGAAACGCCTGGTCGGGGCGCATGGGCCGCTCAGGATAGCCGAGGCGTCGCGCCAGCTTTTCCAGATAGGTCCGATCACCGGAGAGTTCGCTGATCGACTGATCGTGCACCAGCCGCAATTTGTTTTCCAGGCGACGCAAAAAGGCATAGCCGGTACTGAGTTCGGCGTGGTCGGCAAAACTCAGAATACCCTTCTCCTCCAGGGCATCCAGCAGATCAAGCGTATTGGTGCAGCGCAATTCCGGGTGCTTACCCCCATGGAGGATTTGCAGATATTGGGCCAAGAACTCGACATCGACCATCCCGCCACGGCCGGTCTTGATATTGAAGTGATCGGCGCTCTCCTTGGCGATCTCGCTCTCCATCCGACCCCGCAGGCGGTAGATTTCACTCCTGAGGGTGTCGGGAACCGGTTTTTCATAGACCTGCGCCTGGTTGACCTCATCGATGCGTTTTGCGAACCAGTCCGGGCCAGTCACGGTGCGAGCCTTGGTCAGCGCCTGGCGCTCCCAGAGCGCGGCGCGGGAGTCGTGATACTGCTGGTAGGCGGGTAGATTGGTGACCAGCGGCCCCTGGTTGCCGGACGGCCGCAGGCGGGTGTCGATCTTATAAACCACCCCCTCGCGGGTCTGCAGCGTCAGGATCGAGATAATACGCTGAGCCAGGCGGGAAAAATACTGATGGTTGGTCAATTCCCGGAATCGTTCCGGATCGGTGCCGGAGGCGGGACGGTTGGTTCCGTCGGTTTCATAGATAAAAATGATATCGAGATCGGAGTGGTAGGTCAGCTCGCGGCCGCCGAGCTTGCCCATGCCGACGATGGCAAAAGCGGCTTCGCGCTCAAGGCCGTTGTCGTCCTCACACATGGGGAGGCCAAACCGGGGGCGCAATTCCTCGCGCGCCAGTTCCACCGCCTGCTCCAGGCAGACTTCCGCCAGCATGGACAGCTGTCCCGTCCCTTCCGCCTGACCGAGCCGCCCGGAAAGATCGTGCAGGGCGATGCGCAGAAACTCCTCGTTGCGATAGCGGCGCAGGGCCTCGAGCTTCTCCTCGTAATCGTGAGCACGCGCGAAATGGTCTTTGATATCCTCGCGCAGCCGCTCCTTGTCCTTGTTGATCACGGCATAATGACGGGACACGAGAGCATCGAGAATTTCAGGATGCTGGATGAAAATGCGTGACAGGAACAGGCTGGTGCCGAACAGGTTGATCAGCAGTTTGAGAATTTCGTGGTTTTCCGCCAACAGCGCGTAAAAGGAGTAGCGCGCCCGCAGGGCGGAGAGAAAACGCTCCAGGTTGGTGAGTGCCATCTCCGGTTCGGGACTGTCGAGCACCTCCTGCAGCAGCAGCGGCGCGATGCGCTCGAGCATGCGTCGCGCCCGCTCGGTGAGAAAAGCGGCACTGCCGCCGCGCCGCAGAACCACCAGATTCTCGTAGGCGCCTTCCACGTTTTTGAACCCTTTTTCGGCCAGCAGGTCCTTGACCAGATCGGGATCGGCGTTGGGATCGAACAGGAAGTTGACCTCCGGCCGGATCTCCTCCTTGATCTTCTCCTCGCTGGTGAAAAACAGGTCGCGATAGATGGCATGGACATTTTCGCGATGGCGCGCCAGGGTGCGGGTGAATCCATCCATTTCGGCAAAACCGCAGCGCCGGGCCAGCAGCGCCATCTCTTCTTCTTTTTTAGGCAGGTTGTGCGTCTGGCGCTCCTGTACCATCTGGAGGCGATGCTCAACCGTACGCAGAAAAACATAGGCTTCGCTGAGGTTGCGGCATTCCTCGTCGCCGATCAGCTCTTCGCGACGCAGCAGCTCCAGCGCCTTGAGGGTATTTCGCTCGCGCAGATGAACATTTTTGCCGGCGTAGATCAACTGCAGGGCCTGCACGAAAAATTCGATTTCGCGGATTCCGCCCCAGCCCAGCTTAAGGTTTACCTCTCCTTCGCGGGCCCGGGACAGATTGCGGTCGATCTTCTGCTTCATGGCCTTGATATCTTCGACCATGCCGTAATCGAGGTACCGCCGGTAAATAAAAGGCGTCAGGGTCTTGATGACCCGTTCACCCAGTTCTTTCGACCCGGCCACCGGCCGGGCCTTGAGCATGGCGGCGCGCTCCCAGCTCTGCCCCCAGCTTTCATAATAAACTTCCGCACCTCGCAGGGAGATGGCCATTTCACCGCGGCTCCCTTCCGGACGTAGGTTGCAGTCGACCCGGAACACAAACCCGTCCTCGGTAACCTGCCCGATGGCGCGCGTCACCATCTCGGCCAGCTTGACGAAATAGGGGTGGACCTCGATGCGGTTTTTGATCTCGCCGCGCTCGTTTTTCACCCCGAGAGTTTCGCCGCGCTCCGAAGAATAAAGATAAATGAGGTCGATATCCGAAGAAAAATTCAACTCCCGGCCACCGAATTTCCCCATGCCGAGCACGCAGAACCGGGGTTCGTAGGGTTCGCTGCCTTCTTCTTCGACAACCTGGGGCGGGCCGTATTCCTGCTGAAGGATTGCCGAACAGATTTCGATGGCCCGATCAAGACAGGCCCCGGCCAGATCGGAAAGCTCCGCAGTGGTCTGGGTCAGGTCGGCCAGCTCGCACAGATCCCTGCCGCCGATGCGCAGAATTTCACGTCGTTTATAGCGGCGAAGCTCCTGCTGCAGAAAGGAGAAATCGCTCCCGTCGGGGATCAGTTCACGCAACTGGCGGATCATCTGGCTGCCGCTTTTACTGCGCAGAAGGTCGTTTTCCACCAGAAGGCGGCGCAGGTAGTGGCTGTCGCGACAGAGAAGGCTGGCCAAAAAGGGAGACGCCCCCAGAATGACGAATAACCGCCGGCGCATTTCAGGGGCGTTGATGACGGCCAGAAGGTCTTCGGATTCAGCCGTATTGGCCAGTCGTTCCAGAGCGTTGAGAGTGTCGTCCGGTGAAGCGCTCTCGAGGGCGTCAACGATTATGAGATCAAGCAGCCCGGCCAGATCGGGATTTTCGGCCAGCAGCACCAGGTTGGTGGCACTGCGGCGAGGCTGCAGGTAGCCAAGTCCGCCAAGGATTTCGGCAAGACAGGCCTCGTCCGCATCTCGGCAGGCTTCTACCGCCTCCTGCAGCTGTGTTCGGGTCATAGGCTACCCCTGCTCGACAAGGCTTTTCAGCCCGGCGGTGAAATTATCGCGCACCACGCCATGCTCGGTGATGATCGCCGTAATCAGCCGTGCGGGGGTAACATCGAAGGCGGGGTTGCGCACCCCGATGGAATCGGGCGCCAGCTGCCTGCCCCCCATATGGGTGACTTCGCGCGGGCCGCGTTCCTCGATGGGGATCTGGCTGCCGTCGGGCAGGCTCAGGTCGATGGTGGAAATGGGCGCGGCGACATAAAAGGGGATGCCGTGTTCACGAGCCAGGACGGCCACCGTGTAGGTACCGATCTTGTTGGCCGTGTCGCCGTTGGCGGCGATGCGGTCGGCACCGACAATGACGCAGTCGATCTCGCCCCGGCTCATGAGATAACCGGCCATGTTGTCGCAGATCAGCGTCACCGGAATACGGTCCTTCATCAGCTCCCAGGCCGTCAGGCGCGCACCCTGCAGGAACGGGCGCGTCTCGTCGGCATACACCATCAGCTCGTGCCCAGCCTCCACAGCAGCGCGCACCACACCGAGGGCGGTCCCGTAGCCTGCGGTGGCCAGGGCGCCGGCGTTGCAGTGAGTCAGCACCCGGGCCGGGTTCGGAATCAACGCGGCGCCGTTTTTTCCCAGGGCGCGGTTGATGCGCTCATCCTCTGCGGCAATCTCGTGCGCTTCAGCCATCAACCGTTCACGCAGCTCAGGCAGGGACAGCTCCTGATGGGCCAGGGCGAAGTTGGTCATGCGCTCCAGCGCCCAGAACAGATTGACCGCAGTGGGTCGGGTTTCGGCCAGCACCCGGCAGACCTTTTCGAAACGGGGGCGGAAGGCGGCAAAATCCTCCGCCTCGATCTCACGCGCGCCAAAAGCCGCGCCGTAAGCCGCCGCCACACCGATGGCCGGGGCGCCCCGCACCACCATGGTCTTGATCGCCTCGGCAATGCTGCGGTAGTCGCGATACTCGAGCCAGACCTCCTCGGTGGGCAGCAGCCGCTGGTCGATCATCAACAGGGTGTCGTCTTTGAATTGGATCGGTTTGATGGACATGAGACATCCTTTTTAAAAACAATCAACGGAGAGGCGCAGAGAAAGCCGAGCCTGGAGAGATCTTTGAAGTTTAAAAATCTCCGCCTCTCCGATCTCTGCGTCTCTGCGTTGAGAAAAAAATTAATCCTGCAGCTTCTTCCTGAGAAGCTCGTTGACCATGCCGGGGTTGGCTTTGCCTTTGCTGGCCTTCATCACCTGGCCAACGAAAAAGCCCAGCACCTTCTCCTTGCCGCCGCGGAATTCCTCGACCTGGTCCGGGTTGGCGGCCAGGATCTCGTCCACCATGGCCTCGATGGCGCCAGTGTCGGTGACCTGTTTGAGCCCCTGCTCCTCGATAATGGTATCGGCGTCCTTGCCGGTCGACCACATGGCATCGAAAACTTTTTTGGCAATCTTGCCGGAGATGGTGTTGTCATCGATGCGCTTGAGCATGCCGGCCAGCATCTCGGGGGTCACCGGGCAGTCGGCAATGGCGATTCCCTGCTCGTTGAGTCCGCGCGTGACCTCACCCATCACCCAGTTGGCGCAGATTTTTCCGCCGCCATGCAGCTTGACGCAGGCATCGTAATATTCGGCCAGGGGTCGGTCGGCGGTCAGCACCTCGGCGTCGTAGGCGGGAATCCCGTAATCACGCATGAAGCGTTCCATCTTCGCTTCAGGCAGTTCGGGCATCCGGGTCCGGACCCGCTCGATCCAATCCTCCTTGATCACCAGCGGCACCAGGTCGGGGTCGGGGAAATAGCGGTAATCGTGGGCTTCCTCTTTGCCGCGCATGGAGCGGGTCATGCCAGTGTCGGGATCGAACAGGCGGGTTTCCTGCACCACGTGGCCGCCATCTTCAATCAGCTCCACCTGGCGCTCGACTTCGTACTCGATGGCCTGCTTGATGAAACGGAAGGAGTTGATGTTTTTGATCTCGGCGCGGGTGCCGAAGCGTGCCTGGCCATGGGGACGCACCGAGACATTGGCGTCGCAGCGGAAGGAGCCCTGCTCCATGCTGCCGTCGCACACGCCGAGGTAGACCACGATCTGGTGAAGTTTCTTGAGGTAGGCGATCGCTTCGTCGGCGGAGCGCATGTCGGGCTCCGACACGATCTCAAGCAGCGGCGTGCAGGCGCGATTGAGATCGACCAGGGAGGAATTGACGGTCTCCGGCGTTTCACCGTGCATCGATTTGCCTGCGTCCTCCTCCATGTGGATGCGGGTGATGCCGATGGACTTGGGGCCACCCTCCTCGGTCTCGATGTCGAGCCGCCCATGTTCACAGATGGGCAGCTCGTACTGGCTGATCTGATAGCCCTTCGGCAGATCGGGATAGAAATAATTCTTGCGCGCGAAGATAGAACGCGGCGCAATGCTGCAATTGGTCGCCAACCCGGTCAGGATGGCGAAATCGACCACTTTCCTGTTGAGAACCGGCAGGGCGCCCGGCAGCCCCAGGCAAACGGGGCAGGTCTGGCTGTTGGGCGCTTCGCCGAAACGGGTCGAACAGCCGCAGAAGATCTTGGTATCCGTCGTGAGCTGGACATGAACCTCCAGCCCTATGACAGTTTCATATTTTGAAATCATGATCGTTCCTCTTGAATTAAGCGTGGGGCAACCATTTTTGTGTTCAGGGCGCACTCGGTGCGCCCCAACCAGGGCATTAGAGAGGCGCCTGTTTTTTGTGCCACGGCGTTGCCTGCTCAAAGGCATGGCCGGCCCGCAGAATGGTCTGCTCGTCGAAAGGCCTGCCCACCAACTGCATGCCGATGGGGAGGTTTTCGCCGGAAAACCCGCACGGGGTAGAAAGAGCGCATGTCCCTGCCAGGTTAACTGAAATAGTAAAGATATCGGAAAGATACATGGTCAACGGATCGGCGATTTTTTCGCCGATGCGAAATGCGGGAGTCGGCGCAACCGGCGTCATCAGCACATCGCATTTTTCGAAAGCATCGAGAAAATCCTGCCGGATCAGGGTGCGCACCTTTTGCGCCTTGAGATAATAGGCAGCGTAATAACCCGACGACAGGGCATAGGTACCCAGCATGATACGCCGCTTGACCTCGGAGCCGAAACCGCGCGCCCGGGTCTGCATGTACATATCGATCAGGTGGTTCGCCTCCTCGTCGCGCACCCCGTAGCGCACGCCGTCATAGCGGGCCAGGTTGCTCGAAGCCTCGGCGGTGGCGATCAGGTAGTAGCAGGCCACGGCGTAGTCAGTATGCGGCAGGCTGACATCAACGAACTCGGCACCGAGGTCGCGATAAACATCCATCGCCTCTTTCAGCGCCTTGTCGACATCAGCGTCGAGTCCATCGATGAAATATTCCTTCGGCAGTCCGATTCTCAGCCCCTTGAGCGGCTCATCGAGGCCGGCAAGATAATCCGGCACCGGCGTGTCGATTGAGGTCGAGTCCATCGGGTCGTGACCGGCCACCGCACCCAGCATGGCGGCACAGTCGGCGCTGGTGCGAGCCACCGGGCCCACCTGGTCGAGCGACGAAGCAAAAGCGATGACGCCGTAGCGACTGACGCGTCCGTATGTGGGTTTAAGCCCCACCACCCCGCAGTGTGAGGCAGGCAGACGCACCGAACCACCGGTATCCGTGCCCAGGGTCGCCGCGGTCTGGCGCGCCGCAACGGCGGCGGCGGACGCCCCCGATGAACCGCCCGGGACGCATTCGAGATTCCAGGGATTTCTCACGGCGCCATACGCCGAATTTTCGTTGGAGCTGCCCATGGCGAATTCATCCATGTTGAGCTTGCCGACGATCACCGCTCCCGCCTCCTTGAGGCGCGCAACGGCGGTGGCATCGTAGGGCGCGGTGTAGTTGGCGAGGATGCGCGAGGCGCAGGTGGTCAGAACTCCTTCGGTATTGAAGATATCCTTGACGGCCACCGGAATGCCCGTCAGCGGCCCAGCCTGCCCTTCGGCAATGCGGCGATCCGCCGCTTCCGCGGCGGCAAAAGCCGATTCCTCGCAGCGGGTGATAAAGGTGTTGACACGCTGGTCGGTAGCATCGACGCGCTCAAAGCAGGCGCGGGTCAACTCCTGCGAAGAAACTTCACGTGCCCGGAGTTTCTCTCCCAGCTCGCGCAGAGTCAGATCAGTCCAATTCATGATGTATCTCCATTCCGCCTGATCGGCGGCACATGTCCCTGATGTATTCTTAACTTTTCAACGTGGGGTCGCAGCTCCAATGAGGCGAATAGATGTACTTATTCAATCACGCGCGGCACCCGGAAGCAGCCGTTGGCAGACTGCGGGGCGTTGGCGAGTGCTTTTTCAGCCCCGAGGGAGGGTTTGACTTCATCTTCACGCAGGGCATTTTCCACCGGCACCACATGCGCGGTCGGAACGATCCCCTCCGTATCGAGTTCATTGAGCTTTTCAACATAGCCGAGAATGGCGTCCATTTCGCCGGTCAGGCGATCGATTTCATCCTCGGGCAGAGCCAGCCGCGCCAGACGGGCGACATGCTCCACCTCTTCACGGGATATTTTCATGACACAAACTCCTGTTCAGTTTCATATGGAAAGTGGCAAATTTACCACGCAGCAATTCAGCTTTTCAAGGATTTGGCGCCCCAGCCTGATATTAACCCTGATTCAGGCACTTCCGGAGCGCCGAAAGAGCACCGCATAGGCCCTTTTGCAGGCGACATCGGGCGACATGTCGGCCGATGAAGGTTGCATCGCCGGTTCCACACAGTATAATAGCCCCCGAGATATAATTTCATATTCACATTAAACGGAGGATATCATGAAAAAAGTTCTGATCACCCTGATGGCTGTCACCCTGATTGCCGCAGGCTGTGCCCAGCCCCTCACCAAAACCCAGCAGGGTGCAGGCATCGGCACCGGTGTCGGTGCCGCGGCAGGTGCAGGTTTGGGTCAGGCGATCGGCGGCGATACCGAGTCGACCCTCATCGGTGCCGGCATCGGTGCGGTGGTCGGCGGATTGGCCGGAGGATCTATCGGCAGCTATATGGATAAGCAGGAAGCCGCCCTGCAGCAGGCGGTGGCCGGAGTCGAAGGCGCAAGCATCCAGCGCCAGGCCAACACCATTGCCCTGACCTTCAAATCGGATGTCATGTTCGACGTCAATTCGGCCTCTCTCAAGCCGGGCGCCTATGACGAGATCAACCGGGTCGCCAACGTTCTTTCCCAGTACCCCCAGACCCGCCTGACCATCTCGGGGCACACCGACAGCACCGGCAGCGAGGAATACAACCTGCAGCTGTCGCAGCGCCGCGCCGAGGCCGTCAAGAACGCTCTCTTGGCTCAGGGGGTCAGCGCCGCGCGCATGAACACCATCGGGTACGGCGAAGCCAACCCGATTGCCGACAACAGCACCGAACATGGGCGACAACTCAACCGCAGGGTGGAGATTCGAATCACCCCGCTGAACTAACGCTATTCCACCAACTGGCTTTATTTGCAACGCCCGCGCAGATTTTTCAGCGCGGGCGTTTTTGTACTCCTCTTTTGTGCGCACACCTTGCAGGCCGATAAAAATCAAACGCCTCTAGGCCGATGCGAATTTATCCGGATTTTCTTGACACTTGCCCCCCATTCTTCATAATAAATCTCATCGTCGCCTGTTTCGGTACTTCCCTCTGGCGGCGCTCCTTTTTTCAGCGCGATAACAAAAAATTATTGCCTGAACGTCAACCAGCTAGCTTGGAGGAAAAAGAAACATGTTCAAAAGAGTCATGCTGTTCGTCATTACCAACCTGGCGATCGTCCTGGTCCTGAGCGTTGTACTGAGCCTGCTCGGCGTCGGTCGCATTCTCGATGAACAGGGGGTCGGTCTCGATCTTTATAATCTGATAGTTTTTGCCGCTGTTTTTGGTTTCGGCGGCTCATTGATCTCTCTGGCCATCTCCAAATGGACTGCCAAGCGCCTCACCGGCGCCAAAGTCATCACCACACCGAGCAATGAGGTCGAGGACTGGCTGGTGCAAACCGTGCGCCGCCAGGCGGAAGTCGCTGGTATCGGCATGCCGGAAGTGGCCATCTACGATGCTCCCGATGCCAACGCTTTTGCCACCGGGATGCGCCGCAACAATGCCCTGGTGGCAGTCAGCACCGGCCTGCTGCGGGCGATGGATCGCGAAGAGGCGGAAGCAGTACTGGCCCACGAGGTGAGCCACGTCGCCAACGGCGACATGGTCACACTGGCTCTCATCCAAGGGGTGGTCAACACCTTCGTCATTGTCGCCTCGCGGGTGGTGGGGCACATTGTTGACCGGACGGTCTTCAAGACGGAGGAAGGCCACGGCCCGGCCTTTTTCATCACCTCCATCGTCACCCAGCTGGTGTTCGGCATCCTCGCCAGCACCATCGTCTTCTGGTTCAGCCGCCAGCGCGAATTCCGGGCCGACTCCGGCGGCGCCAGCCTGGCCGGGCGCGAAAAGATGATCGGCGCGCTGGAGAAGCTGCGCCTCAGCGTCAACCAGCCGCACCTGCCGGACCAGATGAAGTCTTTCGGCATCTCCGGCCCCATCGGCCATGGCCTCAAGCGCCTGTTCATGACCCACCCTCCCCTGGAGGAGCGGATCGAGGCGTTGAAACGCGGCCAGTAGCTTTTCATCCATCTGCCCCATGGGATCGCACCTCCCATGACAAGGGTGTCTGGCGCCAGGGAGGGCGCCAGTCAAGCGGCCAGGGATGGCGAAAAGCGTCCCTTGACATGGGAGGTGCGATCCCATGCCGCCCGCTGACATCTCCCATCACCCATTTTTATCCAACACAAAAAAACAGCCGGTCTCCTGAGAAGAGTCCAGCTGTTTTTTTTGTGTCAAGAAATAGACGCTCGCTAACGCTCCATCTTGCGGTACTTGATGCGATGGGGCTGATCGGCCTGAGCGCCGACGCGTTTCTTGTAATCCGCCTCGTATTCGCTGTAGTTGCCATCAAAATAGACCACGCGGCTGTCCCCCTCGAAAGCGAGAATGTGAGTGGCGATGCGGTCGAGAAACCAGCGGTCGTGGCTGATCACTACCGCGCATCCGGCAAAATTCTCCAGCGCTTCTTCCAGCGCCCGCATAGTGTTGACGTCCAGGTCGTTGGTCGGTTCGTCCAGCAGCAGCACGTTGCCTTCTTCCCTGAGCATCTTAGCCAGATGCACGCGATTGCGCTCGCCGCCGGAGAGCACTCCGACTTTTTTCTGCTGGTCGCTGCCGGAGAAATTAAAACGCGCCACATAGCCGCGGCTGTTGACCTGGTGCTTGCCGAGGCGGACCATCTCCTCGCCGCCGGTCACCTCTTCCCAGATGGTCTTGTCGGGGTCAAGGGTACGACTCTGGTCGACATAGGCCAGCTTGACCGTATCGCCCACCTTGAAACTGCCTTCATCGGGCTGCTCCTGTCCGGTGATCAATCGGAACAGGGTGGTTTTGCCCGCGCCATTGGGGCCGATCACGCCGACGATCCCACCGGGCGGCAGCTGGAAGGAGAGGTTCTCGAACAGCAAGCGGTCTCCATACCCCTTGGCAACACTGTCGGCCTCGATGACGACGCCGCCCAGGCGCGGTCCCGGCGGGATATAAAGTTCCAGGTCGCGGGCCCGCTGGTCGGACTCCTGCGCCAACATCTTTTCATAGGCGGTGATGCGCGCCTTACTTTTGGCGTGGCGCGCTTTGGGGGTCAAGCGGATCCACTCCAGCTCACGCTCCAGAGTCTTCTGCCGATCGCTCTCGCTCTTTTCCTCGCGCCGCAGCCGCTCCTGCTTCTGCTCCAGCCATGAGCTGTAATTGCCCTTCCAGGGGATTCCCTCGCCGCGGTCGAGCTCAAGGATCCAGCCGGCCACATTGTCGAGAAAATAACGGTCATGGGTCACGGCGATGATCGTCCCCTCGTAACGCTGCAGGTGGTGCTCGAGCCAGGCGACGGTTTCAGCGTCGAGATGGTTGGTCGGTTCGTCCAACAGCAGGATGTCGGGTTTCTGCAACAGCAACCGGCACAGGGCCACGCGGCGCTTTTCGCCGCCGGAGAGCACTTTGACCGGCGAATCTCCGGGCGGGCAGCGCAGAGCGTCCATCGCCATCTCCAGGCGGCTGTCGAGGTCCCAGGCGTCATGGGCGTCGAGCTGCTCCTGCACCTCGCCCTGCCGTTCGATGAGTTTGTTCATTTCGTCGTCGGACATGGGCTCGGCGAACTTGAGGTTGATCTCCTCGAATTCCTTGAGCAGATCAACGGTCTGCTGCACACCTTCTTCCACCACCTGGCGCACGGTCTTGTTCTCGTCGAGATGCGGCTCCTGTTCGAGGAAACCGACACTGTAGCCGGGGGAGAGCGAGGCCTGGCCGACGAAATCCTTATCGACCCCGGCCATGATGTGCAGCAGCGTACTCTTGCCCGAGCCGTTGAGACCCAGCACGCCGATCTTGGCGCCGTAGAAATAGGACAGAGAGATGTCTTTCAGAACCGGCTTCTTGTTGTGGTACTTGCCCACTTTCATCATGGAATAAATGACTTTTTTGTCGTCGCTGCTCATAAAACCTTCGGTTCTCCTTGTTGCGTTCTGTGGGTTAAAAATACTTGCCTCGGGGCAGGATTTTATATAGTATGCAGTTAAAGGCTGCTGAGGAAAAAAGCCTTTTACTTTCTGTTCTTTGACTTCTCTGGGATGTGCGATTTTCGCTGACGAAACACTCGCCAGCATGATGTTGAATCGCGCTTCGTGTAAAGTCGTGGTGAGCAGGCCCGCCTTGCAGCGGGAAGCCTGAAGCGGCTTTCAGAAGCCGTCCTTGGTTACAGGGGCGAGATCTTCCGACACGGCAATCGGCATCCCGGAGACAGTTTGTGCAAGGCCTGCATTTGATATGCGGGCCTTTTTTATTTCTGCAATTCCTGTGTTTAACTCCCACCCCGATAAAAAATCGCCGTCAGCCCCATCAACAGAAACCCGGCCAGAAAAATGGCGGCGCTACCGAGATTGACCCACAAAATCCAGTGATGACGCTTGCGCAGCGCGTATTCGCGATGCGGCCACAGCAGCAGATGATTGACCTGCCCCCAGCGCCCCTTGGCTTCCGGCTCACGGGGGTCTTTGCGTCTAGCCTGCTGCCCGGCAATAATGATCCACAGAATGCTCAGCGCAAAAAGATGAATGGCCGTATGAGTGATCATGTCGATGGTCAGAATAACCTGGTCCATGCCCGCTCCCTGAATATTCCCTGCAAACTCGTCACTGTACAGCATGGGATTGCAGTTCCCATGGAACAAAGAAACCGGCGTCAATGGCGGGTCGACAGAACCGACTGAACCTTCTCAGCGGCCTTGTCGCCCAGCAGACCGGGAACAAACCAGTATTCCGGGGCCAGCTCCTCCACCTCGGTGACCCGCTGGTGATTGTAGTCCGGGTTGAGCAGTTCAAGGCGTTTGACAAAACAGGTCACGGAATCCTCGGCATGGAAGATCGTCTCGAACCCTGCCCGCTTGCAGAAACCGTTGAGCAGAGGCCGCAAAACTTCAACCTGGCTCAGATCAAGATGTTCAGTCGTCACGGCGGCGCCGGGATAGCGGTCGCGCCCCCAGGCAATCAGCTGCGCCATCAGGTAGCCGCCCAGGCCGAAACTGCGCCATACCGAATCAAGGCCGATCTGACCGTGGGGCGGCCCGAAGCGGCACTTGCCCCGCTCCTGATCGACCAGCAGAAAAAATCGGTTGACCCGGGTATAGCCAAGCCGTGCGCTCAGTTCGTCATCGATCTTCCCGTCACGCTGGTTGTAGAAAGTGAGCGGATAGAGTTCCGCCACCAAGCAATCGCGCCGCGGCAGCAGATCAAGGCGGATCTCTTTGAGCGCCACCACTGCGAACAGCTCACGCCAATCATCCTGCCAATGTTGCCCGCGCACCAGCACTGCACGGTCGGGGCGTCTCTCCTTGGCCGCCTGTTCAAACTGAGCCAACTCCATCTGGAACATCGTATTTCCTCCCGCGGCAAATCAGATCAATCCGGGCATGGTAGCGTTTTTCGCCGCACTTTGCCAGAGGGTTGCTCGATCCTTCTGCAATATAGCAGGGTTGCATTCGCCAGCGCATGATCTACCCTTATCCTGAAAGCAGGAATTTCCCGATCAGAGAAAGGAGTACCCATGAATATCCGCAAAAAAGTCTTCGATTATGAATACGAGGAAGTACTGGATGTCAAAACCCGCGAGATGATCCGCGTGGCCTGCGCCGTAGCGGTCGGCTGCCCCGACTGACTGAGCAAGCACTTCGCGGTCGCGAAGGAACACGGCGCCACCAAAAAGGAACTCAGGGAAGCGATGGCCTACGGCATGCTGGCGCCCTCGGGACGGGCCAAGAATTTCGTCCTGCGGCTGCAGGATGAGCTGGGGATCGGGTAGGAGAGCGAGGAGAAGTGATTGTTTCTCTGGCGTAGCATGGGGTGGAAGTTCGGTGAATCGAGGTCTCCGCCTTTTCGGACGGAGGCCCCGACACGGATCACAAACGCTGACAACTATTCTGAATCGGGCGGCAGGGCGCGTCCCATAAGCTCCATCAGGTGCAGCACTTTCTGCGGCATATCCGCTTCACGCACCCCCCAGGCCAATTGCAGGTGGCAACCGGGATTGGCGGTCACCAGGTAATCAGCATTGGTTGCGCGAACATTTTCGAGTTTCCGGTCAAGCACCTTCTGACTCTCTTCGCTGTACTTGAGCCCCCAGGTGGCGGCTGACCCACAGCACCAGTTCGATTCATTCATTTCGCGCAGCTCAACGCCGGGGATATGCTTTATCACCTCACGCGGCTGACGGGAAATCCCCTGTGCGTGGCATAGATGGCAGGGCTCATGGTAGGTCACTGTCGCATTTACCGGAACCAGCCCTTCCTCACGGATACCCACCTCGAACAGAAATTCCGACACATCACGGATCTTGCTGCGGAAAATTTCCAGGCTGCGCTGATCGGCACTTTCCGCCAGCAGCTCTTCGTATTCCTTGAGCGCGGCGCCGCAACCGGCGCAGTCGGTGACGATATAGTCGATCTCCTCCGCCATGAACAGATCCAGGTTGAATTTGGCCAGGCGGCGCGCCGTGGTCCGGTCGCCTTCGGATAGATGAGGTGCTCCACAGCACTTGGTGTCGCGCGGCGTCACCACGTCAAAGCCCTGCTGGGCCAGCACACGCACGGTCTGTCGGGACACGCTTGGATACATCAGGGTCATGACGCAGCCGAGAAAAAAACCAACCCGCCCGCGCTTCTCCCCCTTGGCGGGGACGACCGGCGGCAGCTGAGGCCGCAGCGGCTTGTGCAACTCAGGGATCATCCCCTCGGCCTTGGCCATCCAGTCAGGACCGAGATTGAGCACCTTGAGATGGCGCACCAGCCACTGGATGCCGAGCCTCTGGTAGAGGCGCGTCGGCAGCATGGACGCCTCCATCAGACCGGGCGATGGCACCATTTTTTCGAGGATGAATTCCCGCAGCGCTTTGCCGGTGCGCCCCAGGGGATAAAAAGACTGCGCCTGATCGCGGCAGACCTCCATCACCTCCCCGGCCCGCACACCCGAGGGGCAGGCGCTGGTGCAGGCGCGGCAATCCAGGCAGAAAAAGGCCTCATCGCGCACGGCACGGCTGAATTCAAGTTTTTCCTCTGCCACCGCGCGCGCCAGAGCTACGCGTCCACGGGGACTGGAACGCTCGCGGCCGGTAAGCACATAGGTGGGGCAGGTGGGCAGACAGAAGCCACAGCGCATGCACTGCAGCACGTCGTCGTAATGAGGAGCGTCCTGCGGTCGGAAATTGCCCGTACGCTCCTTGGATTCAGTGAGAGACACGAAAGCCCTCCTCCACATGCGGGGTGGTGCAGGGGTCGCCTTCATCGAAAATCTTGCCGGGGTTGAGAATCCCCTCGGGGTCGAAGGCCTGCTTGATGCGCTTCATAACACGCACGCCCCCCTCGCCGATCTGACGGGACAGGTAGGCTTTCTTGGCCAGACCGATGCCGTGTTCTCCGGAGACGGTTCCGCCCGAGGCCAGCACCTGCTCGTACAATTCGTTGTAGAAATCGTGAGCGCGCTTCATCTCGTCCTGATCGCGCTCGTCGCACAGCACGGTGGGGTGAAGATTGCCGTCTCCGGCATGGCCGAAAGTGCCCACCTTCAGTCCGTACTTCTGTGTCAGCCGCTCAATTTCGCCGAAGGTTTCAGCCAGGCGCGAGCGCGGCACAGTAGCATCTTCGAGCAGCGTGGTGGGAGAAACCCGCGCCAGCGCCGACAGTGCCGTGCGGCGGGCGGCAGCCAGATCGGCGGCGTGTGCGGCATCGCGCGCCACGTGAATCTCGGCGGCCTTGACCTGCTCGAGAATAGCACGCACCCCATCGGCTTCCTCCGCCACCGGGGCGGGATGGCCATCAACCTCGATCAGCAGCAGCGCCGCCATCTGGCGCGGCAGACCGATCTTCACGTAATCCTCCACACAGTTGATGGTCGCACGGTCCATGATCTCCATGGTGGAGGGAATGATTTTAGCGGCGATAATGCGCGAAACGGCCTCTCCTGCAGTGCGCACATCATTAAAATAGGCCAGGATGGTGCGCTTGTCCTGCGGGGGCGGAATCAGCTTCACCGTCACCTCGGTGATCAGCCCCAGCGTACCTTCGCTGCCGGACATCAGATCCTTGAAACCGTAGCCGGCCACATCCTTGACGCTCTTGCCGCCGGTACAGAACAGGCTGCGGTCGGGCAGCACCCCTTTGAGCTGCATCACGTAATCACGGGTAACGCCGTATTTGAGCCCGCGCAGCCCGCCCGCATTTTCCGCCACGTTTCCGCCGAGGGTCGATATCTTCTGCGAGCCGGGATCGGGTGGGTAAAACAGCCCCTTGGCGGCGACCGCATTGAACAGGTCGAGGGTTACGACACCGGCTTCCGCCGTCGCGGTGAGGTTTTCCTCGTCGATCTCCAGGATGCGGTTCATGCGCGAGAGGCCAATGACCATCCCCCCCCTGACCGGCACACTGCCGCCGGACAGCCCCGTACCGGAACCGCGCGGCGTCAGCGGCAATCCTTCGCGGTGGGCAATCTCCATGGCCCAGATCATCTGCTCGGCAGTCTGTGGATAAACCACCACTTCCGGCAGGTGATGCACGCCGGGGGTGGAATCATATCCGAGGGTGAGTAAATCTTCTTTTTCATGCAGGACTTGGGAATCGCCTAGCTTTTCTTTGAGGTGGGCAATAGCTGTGGTAGAGATCATTCAGGTCTCCTTACTCTAGGTTGCAGCTGTTTTTCAGAAGCCGATTGAAGAGCGACCTTTCTACATAAGAAAGATTCCGACCAGCGCGGCGTTCATACCATAGAGGAGCATGGGCACCACGGTCCGCTTGAGGATAAAGCCTTCCTTGTGGCTTATGCTCAGCACCGAGCAGACGGCGACGATGTTGTTGATACACACCATATTGCCCATACCGCCGCCCACGGACTGCATAGCCAGGATTGTCTGGGGGTTGAGCCCCAGTTCCTGGGCAATGGAGAGCTGGATGCCGCCGAAGGTCAGGTTGGACACGGTGTTGGACCCCGAAAAAAATGAACCCAGGGCCCCTAGGTATGAAGCAAAGAACTGCCAGTACGGCCCGACCACCTGAGCCATGGCGTTACCTGTTGAGTGCCAGCACATCGATAACGGATTTTAGTGCCACGACATCGCTGACACTCAACATGTAGAGAATTGCCGCTACCAGCGGCAGGGCACGATAGGAGGGAACCGCTTTTTTGCGGGTCATCAGATAGATCAGCAAAATGATGGGAAACAGCGAAAGCAGCAAATCCATAGGGCGGAAGTCCCTTCCACACGGAAAATGGGCCAAAGCGGTAAACCAGCAAAAAGGTAAGCTGGCCTTACCTTTTAAAAGAATTACCTGCCTTTTCTGCTCTTGTCAACACAATTTCAAAATTACGTTTTGGCGAGGAAAAACCAGATAAACGGCTAAAAATTACATGCTTAACGGAATATACTGTTTAAGTGAAATCATTGTTTGCTGTTGACAGACAATTCACTGCGAGATAAGATTTTAAAATTAGTGGTATGACCATTTTCAACAGAGACTCCACATGATTAACGCAAAACTTGTGCAGGGTTTCAGCGAAGCCGCCACCCGCGTCGGTGCCAAAGTTCTACCTGTGGGGGATGTTGCCGCCGCCGCCGATTATATCCATACGCATGCTGGCGGTCTGGCGATGCTCGGCCCCAGCCCAAGTCTTGAGCGCCTTGGATTGGCCAGGGAGTTGCGCCAACGCGGCAGCGAAATCGCCACTGGTAAGTTGCGCGCTGAAGGTCCCGCTGCGGCAGCCGGCATCACTGGCTCCAATTTCGCCATCGCTGACACCGGAACTATCGTACTGGAAAGTACCAACGAGGCCTTACGGCTTGCCACAACGCTGCCCGAGCGCCATTTCGCGCTGCTTGATCCGTGCAAGATCGTCGCCGACGGGCTTGAAGCCGTCCCTCTTCTTCGCCGCCTTCAGCAGCAGACACCGCGCAGTTTTCTCGCTTATATTTCCGGCCCCAGCCGCACCGCCGACATCGAACGGGTGCTGACCATTGGCGTGCATGGGCCCTGCGAGCTACACGTTCTGCTATTGGAAGGCCTTTCGGACGATTTCATAGAGAATTAACCATAAAACTGGACTGACCATCGGACCAGGCAGGTTTGTCCACGGGGCGGAACCCATGACCAAGCAGCGTACCCAGGAATACAAGCAACGCATCGATCAGGCTCTGACCTCACCTAAACTGCAGGAAGCCCTGCATATTTTTGGGGATGCCTACCTGGTGTCCCGCGCTACGGCTTTTGCCGGTCTGGATTTTGAAGAACTGCGGCGCGATATCGCCGCGATGAAAGACGAGGTGCGGGAACGGCGCGAGGAACTTCTCACCCGCTTCACGGACAACGCCGGTGCCGCCGGTGCCACCATCTACCTGGCTAAAACCGCAGGGGACGCCAACAATTACATTGCTGATCTGGCCAAAAAACGCGGTGTAAAAACAGTGGCCAAAAGCAAGAGCATGGCAAGCGAGGAGATTCACCTCAACCACGCGCTGGCACAAGCGGGCGTCAAGGCCGTTGAGACCGACCTGGGTGAGTGGATCATTCAATTGGCGGACCAGCGCCCCAGCCACATGGTGATGCCGGCCATCCATATGTTCAAGGAAGAAGTGGCCGATCTCTTCGGCAAGGTGACCGGCCGCGAGGAACCCGCTGAGATCGCCCATCTGGTGCGAGTGGCGCGTGAACAACTGCGCCAGACGTATCTGGATGCCGACATGGGCATCACCGGCGCCAATATCGCTGTCGCCGAGAACGGCAGCATTGCACTGGTCACCAACGAGGGCAATGCCCGCCTGGTGGCAACCCTGCCCAAAATTCATGTGGCCCTGGTGGGCATTGAAAAGCTTGTGCCGACCCTGGAAGACGCCGCCAAGGTGGTTCGTGTACTGCCCAAGAACGCCACCGGCCAGCCCATAACCAGTTACGTCACCTGGATCACCGGCGCGGTTCCCTGCGGCGACGGACAGAAAGAACTGCACATCGTCCTGCTCGATAACGGGCGCAGCGCCCTGGCCGAATCACCGCGCTGCCGTGACGCCCTGCGCTGCATCCGCTGCGGGGCCTGCGCCAACGTCTGCCCCGTCTACCAGACGGTGGGCGGCCATGTGTTCGGCCATGTCTACATCGGCGCCATCGGTATTATTCTGACGGCCTTCTTTCACGGCCTGGACAAGGCGGCTGAAATCGTGCGCGCCTGTATCGGCTGCCGCGCCTGCGTCGCCATCTGCCCGAGCAACATCGACCTGGAGGGCATCATCCTGCATCTGCGTTCGGTGATCGGGGATGAGGAAGGAATCGGCACGGCCAAATCCCTCGTCTTCAAAAAAGTGATGCGCAACCGCAGGCTTTTCCACAGCCTGATCCGCGCCGCCAGCCTGTTGCAGAAACCGGTGAGCAAAGGCGAGCGCAGCATTCGTCATCTGCCTGCCTATTTTTCGTCCCTCACCGAGTGGCGCACCCTGCCGACCATTGCCGAGAAACCGCTGCGCGACCTTCTACCACAGATCGAGCAGAAGGTCGACAAGCCGCGCCATCGGGTCGCTTTCTTCGGCGGATGCGCCAATGACTTCATCTATCCAGAAATGGGCACCGCGCTGGTCAGGGTGCTCAACCGACTGGGGGTCGAGGTCTATTATCCTCAGGAGCAGAACTGCTGTGGCATCCCCGCCCTCTACTCGGGCGACCGCGAGACAATGGTGGAACTGGCTGAGCAGAACGTCAAGGCGATGCTGGCGGAGAATCCCGACTACGTGGTGACCACCTGCCCCACCTGCACCCTGGCGCTGAAGCGCGATTTCGTGGAGCACCTGCGGGACAACCCGGTTTGGGCACAGAAGGCCGAACTCCTTGCGGAGAAAACCATCGACATCTCGGCCTTCATCCATAACGTGCTTGAGGCAACCGAACAGCTGCCGGCGGCCGCCGGCGGGAAGGCCACCTACCACGACTCCTGTCACCTGCGGCGTGGCGCCGGTGTCTGGCGCGAACCGCGTTCTCTGCTTGAAAAGAGCGGCTTCGAACTTATCGAAATGGCCCATGCGGATCGCTGCTGCGGCTTCGGCGGCTCCTATTCCTTCACCAGCCACCCGTCGATTTCGCGCGAAATCACCAAGGACAAGGTCAACGACATCATCTCCAGCGGAGCACAGGTGGTGGCCATGGACTGTCCCGGCTGCCTGATCATGCTGCGCGGAGCTCTGGAGAAAAAAGGTTCGACAGTCCGTGCGGCTCACACCATCGAACTGCTGGCCGAGCGTTTCGAATGAAAATCCGCGTCAGTCTCTAAACGACAACGCCCCGCGACCTGAAACAGGCTGCGGGGCGTTGTCGTTTTATATTGTTTTTTCAGGCGGGCGGCCTCAACCGATGTATGCCTGCTCCTGGATCATTTGATACAGAAGCCGTCGACCAGCTTAACCAGCTCATTGATCTGCGGCTTGCTGATGTGGGAATCGGCACCGACCTCCTTGCACTTGTAAGCCAGCTGCTCGTTGATCAGGGAGGAAAACATGATGACCGGCAGATTTTTCATTCCCAGCTCGGTCTTGACCTTGCGGCACAGGGTCAAGCCGTCCATGCTCGGCATCTCGATATCGGACACCAGCAGATTGAGCCGGTCACTCAGATCCACTCCCGTGTTGCGCATCTCATCCCGCAGTGCAAGAAGTGCGTTATAACACTCTTCTCCATTGACAAAAGAGGTCACCTGCTTGTAGCCGGAATTCTGAAGGATCGTCACGATCTGATTGCGGATGATGTTGGAATCCTCAGCGACCATCAGCTTGACATCCTGGCGGCTGTCGCGCTTGAAATCATCCGGCACTTCAGCCTGCCCCATCATGTCGGCCTGCTCCGGAAAAATCTCCGAGATGACATGCTCCAGGTCCACAATCATGATTTCACGACCCTCCACCTCGATGCTGCCGGTGAAACGCGGGCGGTAGGGCGTGAAGAACTCGTCCATGGGACGCATGTCTTTCCAGGAGACGCGATGGATCATGTTCACGCCGTCGACCAGGAAACAATTGACTTCCCGGTTGAACTCACAGACCAGAACCACCTTGCGGGTATCCGGATCCAGCTCGCCCTGCCGTTTGCGCAGATGCTCGCGCAGATCGATCAGCGGCACCGTCTGCCCGCGCAGCAGCAGCATGCCGATCATGGAGGGGATGCTTTCCGGCACACGGGTTACGGCATCAGGATCATAGGGCACGATCTCCCGTAATTTATGCACATTGATGCCGAAGGATTGCGAACCCAGATAGAATTCAATAATTTCAACTTCGTTGGTTCCGCTCTCGAGCAGAATTTCATGCTTTTCAGTGGCCGCCATAACCTCACCTTCCGGTTTTGTCACAGGTCTGTTTTTGTCGGGGCTGTACTGGGATCCAAATAATTAACCTAAGTTTATAAAAAAAATAAAATTTTGTAAATCCCAAAATTCTGTTCCCCTGAAAACATCTTTGGACATCAAAAAGAGAGTTCTGTCGTCTCGTCGAACTCAAGCCGAAAGGTCGCTCCCCCCCCCTCAGTCGCTTCCACCCAGATCCTGCCGCCGTGCAAACGTACAATTTTACGGACGATCGCCAGACCGATCCCTGTCCCCGGAATTTCACGCGCATTCTCGCCACGGAAAAATGGATCGAACAGGCGTCCTCGCTCCTCGGGCGGAATGCCGACACCGTGATCACGAACAAAGATCTGTTTGCGGCTCCCCTGTACCGTTCCGCCAACCTCAATGGATTTGCCCTCAACACCTGCATAGCGGACTGCATTGCCGATCAGGTTGGAGAAAATTTCGCTCAGCAGGGTATCGGGAATCCTTAAATTAGGGAGATCGCCGATATGAACAGCCACCTGTTTCTCCGTCAGGGCTGAGCGCAGATCGCTGAGGACCTGCTCGACGACCTTGATCGTATCGCTCTGCCTGCGCGGCGCCTCGAGCCGACCGACACGGGAAAGGATCAGCAGATCCTCCATCAGGGCCATCATGCGATGTCCCTGCATCTCAATATCTCTCAACGCCTTCATGGCATTCTCATCCAGAACCTGGGCATAGTTCTGTTGCAGGTATTCAGCGTAACCGATAATCGGGGTCATCGGAGCACGCAGGTCGTGGGATACTGTATAGACAAAGGCATCGAGTTCACGGTTGGCTTCGATCAACCGCTCCGCTGCTTCTTTTCTCACCGTGATGTCGCGAAAAACGGCCAGCTTGCCCAGCACACCGCTGCTGCCGTGAACCGGCGTATCGATCCCCTCATAGGTACGACTCAAGGAGGGGAAAGTGCATTCGCGATGCACTGTGCGCCCTTCCCGTACTTCCTCGATGGGGCAATCGACGCAAGGCGTTTCACGTTGGAAAAAAGCTTCGTAGCAGCAAGAGCCGACACAATTGCCAAAGGCGTCAATCATTGCGCGATTCATGTATTCAACACGGAATCCATTGGAGACGATATAGGCGAAATCGCTCATGGCATCAAGCATGGCCCGCAGTTGGGAGCGCTCCTCCTCGAGCTGAGCAGTGCGGCGGCGCACCTCCTGTTCACAGTCGAGGGCATGACGCCGCAGGCGTCTTTCAAGCCCTTTCATGGGGGAGATATCGACAAAAGATTCCACACCTCCCAGAATCTCGCCCTTATCGTCGTAGAGAAAATCAACGCTTTTGGACAGATCGATGCGCTGACCGTTTCTCCCTCGAATGGTGCACCGCACTCCACTGATAGGCTTAGGGGTCTGCGGATCATAGAGTCCGCAGTTGCGCCCGCACGGGATACCGGAGAGAAACGAGCAGTGCCTGCCCACTGCTTCTTCGGCGGAAAACCCAGTGATTTGAGCCGCGGCAGGGTTCCAGTAGACAATCGTCTGGGAATGGTCCACCAGGAAAACACCCTGCGGAAGGTGATTGAGAAGCCCCCTCGTGGAAAGTGCCGCGAGAAACTGAGAAGGAGGATCTAAGGGTTTGTCTTTCATTGAGCTGTCCTGTTGCGAAAAATTGTCTTACAGAATCGGTTCATTATGACAGTTTGACGCAAAAATGTCACCGCAGCTTGCGGCCCTGGTCATTTTTCACGAAAATAAGAGCCGCCTTCAGAATGGCGCGGAGCACGTCCGGCGGCGACGATCGCGACAGAAGCAGCACCCGACGAACGCAGAACCTTTGCGCATTCATTGACGGTAGATCCCGTGGTGATCACGTCATCAACCAGCAGTACGCGCCGGCCTTCCACCGGCAGCGCGACTTCATAGGATCCAATCGGATTGAGAAGGCGCCGCTCGCGTGACAACTCCCGCTGACTGGCATGCGGGCGTATCTGCCGAAGAGCACCGGGGGAGACTGGAGATTTAGTGAAACGCGACAACCGCTGTGCCAAAAGGTGGGGAGGATTGAAGGTGCGCTGGCGCAGTCGCGCGGGATACAAGGGCACGGGTATCAGCAGGTCCGCTCGAAACGAAGCGAGGCGATCTCCAAGACGCTGGATAATCAGGTTGGAAAGGGGGCGATCAAGATCGAGACGCTGGCTGAACTTGAACGCATGGATCGCTTCACGCAGAGAGGAGTCAAAGCAGCCCGCAGCAGCGGCCCACTCGTAGGACGGGCTTTTGCGGGTACAGTCCTCACAGAGATGGTCAGGACCACCGGAGCGGGCAAACGGCAGGGCACAGCGGGGGCAGCATGGGGATGATACCGGGGGCATTTTCGAAAGGCATTCCGTGCAGAAGCTGTGCGGTGATTGATCCTCCTGAAGAGAACGTCCGCACAAAGGGCAGCAGGGAGGCAGAAACATCCTAAGCAGGCTACGGCCCTGCTGCTTGAGTAGAGACATGGACGGCAAAACCGGGATAGAAGCCTAAGAGACTGAACAACGCATCCAATCGCAACCCTAGGGGGAAACGATCAGGCTGGATCCATCCATCTCTTCGGGGACATCAAGCCCCATCAATGAAAGAATGGTTGGGGCCAGGTCGGCAAGAATACCGTTACGCAGCCTGACATCCTCACAGTCATCGCCCACCAGGATAACCGGCACCGGGTTGGAGGTGTGGGCGGTGTGAGCCTTTCCCTGTGCATCGCGCATCTGTTCGCAGTTGCCATGATCCGCTGTGATCAGAAGCACGCCACCCTGCGCCAAGACTCCCTCGACAACACGCGCAACGCAGCGATCAACAGTTTCCATCGCCTCAACGGCAGCTTCAAGGATTCCGGTATGCCCAACCATATCAGGATTGGCGAAGTTGAGAACCACCAGATCATACTGCCCGCTCTCAAGACGCTCCACCACTTCATCCGTGACCTTCTCGGCGCTCATGGAAGGCTTCAGGTCGTAGGTCGCAACTTCCTGGGGTGAAGGGATCAGGACCCGGTCCTCACCCGAAAAGGGCTCCTCACTTCCTCCGTTGAAAAAGAAAGTGACGTGGGCATACTTTTCGGTTTCGGCTATGCGTAGCTGCTTCTTGCCGGCGGCAGAGACCACTTCCCCGAGGATCCGTTTATAACTTGTCGGCGGGAAAGCTATGGGAAGATCAAATGTCGCATCGTATTCGGTCATGCAGACGTAAGTCGCCAAATGCGGCTCTGTGCTGCGAACAAATCCTCTGAATTCCGCCTCGGTGAAAGCGCGGGTGATCTCACGGGCACGATCACTGCGGAAATTGAAAAAAATGATGCCGTCACCATCCCCAACAGTCCCGACCGGGGCACCATCACGAACCACGACTCGCGGCTCCACGAACTCGTCACCCTGATCGGCGGCATAGGCCTGGCGGATAGCTTCAGCGCTGCTGCTCACCTGCTCGCCGATTCCTTCCGTCATGGCACGATAAGCCCGCTCCACCCGGTCCCAGCGGTTGTCACGATCCATGGCGTAATAACGTCCCATCACAGTCGCGACCCGTCCGACGCCCAGCTCCGCTATCTTTTCTTCAAGCTGCCGCAGGTAGTCCGCCCCGCTGCGGGGAGGGGTATCGCGGCCGTCAAGGAAGGCGTGCACGCACACATCTTCAAGCCCCTGGCGCTGGGCCAACTCGAGCAGCGCGTACAGATGGCCGATATGGGAATGCACCCCGCCGTCGGAGAGCAACCCCATCAGATGCAGAGTGCCGCCGTTTTCTTTGACGCGGGCGACCGCCTCGGTCAACACCGGATTGGAGAAAAAGTCTCCATCCTTGATGCTCTTGGTAATGCGGGTGAACTCCTGGTAAATAATACGGCCGGCACCGATGTTGAGATGACCAACCTCGGAGTTTCCCATCTGCCCGTCGGGAAGACCGACAGCTTCTCCGGATGCTCCCAGGCGGGCATGGGGGTATTTTTCAAACAGCCGGTCAAGATTCGGCGTGTCGGCCAGGCAGACGGCATTCCCCTCACATTCGGGATTGATACCCCACCCATCGAGAATTACCAGGGCCACAGGCCGTTTGGCGGAAAGCTTCATCAGAATTACTGTTCTCCGTGATAGATCTCGCGCATTTCCACCGGCTTGACGTTGGCCAGGGCGCTGCGACCACTCAGTCCCAGGGTTCCCCAGGCACCACACTCGCGGCAGCGGCTGAGCCACTCACCAAAGATTTCACCGCAGGCTTCACATTCATAGGAGACCTCCATGCGCCCCCCCATGCCCATGGCCATGCGGTACTCTTCCAGCGCTTCGTCGGTGCGCTTGCGGCGGCGATGAACTTCTGCGGCCAGAAAATGCACCAGCGGATGCTCGCTGCCGGAACTTTCAATGGCAAAGATCTGCTCGCCGGCCTCGTCCACCATTTCCAGACGCAGGCACAGCTTCGCATAATAGAGACGCAGGATCACGTCGTTGGCATCCTGACTCATGGCGTTGCGATAAAAATTAAGCAGGGTCGCAGGATCTTCCGCTTCCAGGTAAAGATCTTCAAGGCGGGCCAGGAAAATCCCCTTGTGCAGACGGCGGTAGCCGTCCTGCCAGATTCGGGCGGCTTCTTCGATTTTGCCCTGCTGATGAAGGGCATCGCCCAACGAGACGCGCGCCGGCACAAATTCGGGATCCTGGCTGATGACATCATTGAACTCGCTCTTGGCGGTATCGATCTCGCCGGCTTCGAGCTGCTGATGGGCCACCTCGTACTTGATGTAGAGCAGCTTCTTCTTCTCGTCGGCAATGCGCGGGCTTCCCTGCATTGCCTTGAGAAGGCGCTTCTGCAATTCGAGGGCCTCGAGCCAGCGCTCCGTTTTCATGGCCAGGTCGCGTACACCGCGGATGGCCTTGCGATTGTCCTTGTCTATATTGAGTATTTCTTTGTAAATCTGCTCCGCCTCATCATCGCGTCCCAGCTCTTCCAGGGTCGCGGCCAGCTTGAAAAGCACCTCGAGGCTCTTTGGCTCGAGCTCCCGTGCACGGTTCAACCACTTGAGCGCCTCTTCTGACTGACCTTCCTGTAGACAGAGAGTCGCCATGGCGATCTGAGTATCGACCCGCTTGGGATCCTTGTCGAGAGTTTTCTGCAGAAGGACCCGCGCTTTTTTCAGGTCGCCGGACAGCAGGCGGCCGACGCCTTCGCGATACATGGCCGATATCTCGCGCGTCTTTTTGTAGTGACGGTCCTTGCGCCAGTCCCGCATGCGGGTGCTGAGCATGCCGTAGCCATAGGCCATGGAGCCGAGGAACAACCCGATGAGAAGCGCACCGATGACGATGAAGGCGGCCGACGCGGAAAAAGACTCGCCGGCAAGGTAATAGATGGTCACCGTCTGCGGGTTAAGATTGGAAAAGTAGATGAAAAAAGACAGGAAAAAGATGATCAACAACAGGAAGGTCATCAGAGTCATGGAACTCTCCCCGGGCAGTGGCCCCGATTCGATTGGATTCTATTCGCCGAATTTTTCGACTTCGGTCTTACATTCCACACAATACCGGGAAAAGGGGCGGACTTCCAGTCTGCGAGGTGAAATTTCTTCCCCACAGCGAAGACACACGCCGTATTCCCCTTCCTCGATCCGTTCAAGAGCGGCGTCGATATCACGTATCTTCTGCCGCTGCGCTTCACTAAGATTCATCAGAACATCGCGGGTATAAGTGTTCGAGGAGATATCGCCGATATCACCCACACCGTCCTGCCCCAGCTCATTGCCGGCCTGCTGCGACGCCATTACTTCCCGAAGGATTTCTCGGCGCATTTTGAGCAGGTTTTGCCTGGCCTGCTCCATTTCCTCCGGACTCATAAACGAAAACTCCTTGCCGGGGCAAGCCCCTCAGCGGTTGTGGTAGGGTTCATTGCGCACAATGGTCATGGCGCGATAAAGCTGCTCAAGCAGAAACAGGCGCGCCATCTGATGAGTCAAGGTCAATTTCGACAATGAAAGCACGAGGGTTGCACGCTGCCTGACGGCGTCACTGACTCCATAGGGGCCGCCGATGACAAAATCGAGCGCCGGCGTGGCATGAACCATGTGTTCTTCCAGAAAACCCGCCAGCTGCGGCGAGGTCATGCCTCGCCCCCGTTCATCGAGAACGATCAGGCAAGATCCGTCGGAGATCTTTGCCAGCAACCGCTCCCCTTCCCGCTCGCGAATCCGGGCGATATCGGGGCGGCGCCCGCCGATTTTCTCTTCCTTCAACTCGACGACATCCGTCGGCAGGTAGCGCCGCACGCGCTGGAGAAACTCATCCGCTCCATCGCGCAGATACGCCTCGCTCAGGCGCCCGACGCACAGCAGCCGGATCTTCACCCCTGCCCGGCCTGCCTGGGCGCTCCCGCCTGCGGTTCAGGTTCGAGCCCGACCTCGCGCGCCTCCTGCCACAACCCCTCAAGGTCGTAGAAATCGCGGACATGAGGCTGAAAAACATGAATCATGACATCGCCGTAGTCGATCAGAACCCAGTTGCCCTCTTTCAATCCTTCCACCGCCAGCGGCAGAAGCTCATGATCTTTCTTCATGCCGAGCCGGATGCTTTCAGCGATGGCTTCAACCTGGCGGTCGGAGCGTCCGGACACGATCAACAGATAGTCGGTCAGGGAAGAGAGCCCCCGCACGTCCAGCAAACGCAGATTCTCAGCTTTTTTTTCCAGGGCATAAGCGGCGCATAGACGCGCCCGTTGATCAGACTGCAAAATCAAAATCCTCACGAGGCCCGGTAAAGGGCAAAATGGCTTATGTATTGCTCGACCGCAGGTGGAACCAGGTATCGAACCGAGCGTTGATCCCGACACAAATCCCGGATACGGGTCGATGAAATGTCAAGAAATGTCTCTTCCACGAAAACAATTGTAAAACCGGAGCGATGCACCAGTCCGCGGAAGGCGCCATCATAGCAGAACTCATTGCGGTCCGCAACTGGAAGGAGATCAAGCGGTGAGCCGCCCTGACTGCCGGGACGCGCCGTTACCACAATGTGACAGAGCTCGAACAGCCTGCCGTACTCGCGCCAGCTGGAAATCTCGCGAAAGGAGTCCATCCCCATGATAAAAAAATACTCGTTATCAGGGTACTCCGCCCGCAGAATATCCAGGGTGTGCACGGAATAACTCTTGCCGCTGCGCCGACTTTCGAGATCGCTGGCGGCAAACCAGGGGTTATCCTCGATGGCGGCCTCCACCATCGCCAGACGATGATCAAAGGCAGTTTGGCCGCTCACCTTTTTGTGCGGCGGGGCGGCTGCCGGAATAAACAGGACCTGGTCCAGCGCGCAGGCCTCGCGAACTTCTTCCGCGATGCGCAGATGCGCCACATGGATCGGGTTGAATGTCCCCCCCAGAATCCCGACACGCATCGAACCACTCCTATTCGCGCACCTGCCCGTCACCCATCACGACAAATTTACGGGTGGTCAGGTCTTCGAGCCCCATGGGGCCGAAGGAATGCAGCTTGGTGGTGGAAATGCCGATTTCGGCCCCGAGCCCGAACTGGTTCCCGTCGGAAAAGCGCGAAGATGCGTTGATCATGACCACGCTCGAATTGACCTCGCGCAGAAAGCGCTGGCTGTTGCGGTAGTCGCGCGTCACGATCACCTCGGTGTGCAGGGAGCCGTAGCGGGCGATATGATCCATCGCCTCGTCCATATCCTCAACCACACGCACCGCGAGGATGAGGTCGAGATACTCCGCCCCCCAGTCCTCGTCGGTCGCCTCTTTCACCTCGGCGAACTCGCGGGTGATCGGGCAGCCGCGCATTTCCACGCCCTCGGCGCGCATCGCCTGGGCAATGCGGGGTACGAAGGTTTCGGCGATATCCTTGTGAATCAGCAGCGTTTCCATGGCGTTGCACACGCCCGGACGCTGAACCTTGGCGTTGATGCAGATCTTTTCCGCCATCTCGAAGTCGGCATCGGCGTCGACATAGGTATGACAGACACCCTTGTAGTGCTTGATCACGGGAATGCGTGAATTCTCCGAGACGAAGCGGATCAGCCCCTCGCCGCCGCGCGGGATGATCAGGTCGATCTCCTCTTCAAGCTTCAGCAGCTCGAGCACCGCCGCACGCTCCGTGGTCGTCACGACCTGCACGGCGGCAGCGGGTAAATTGTAACGTTCCAGCTCCCTGCGCAACACGGCACCGATCGCCGTGTTGGAGTGAATCGCTTCCGATCCGCCACGCAGCACCACGGCGTTGCCGCTTTTAAGACACAGGCCCGCAGCGTCGGCCGTCACATTGGGGCGCGACTCGTAGATGATGCCGATCACCCCGAGAGGGATGCGCACCTGCCCCACCTGCAGCCCGTTGGGGCGCCGCCACATACGGGTCACCTCGCCCACCGGATCAGGCAACGCCGCCACTTCGCGCAAGCCGTCGGCCATGGCGCGAATGCGCTTCTCGTCAAGCACCAGGCGATCCACCATGGCCGGAGCCAGGTCCCGTTCGCGGGTCGCCGCCAGATCCTTCTCGTTCTCCTCGATCAGCGCCGGCATCTCCCGCTCCAGACCATCGGCCATGGCCCGGAGAACATCGTTCTTGACGGCCGAAGACTGATTGGCCAGAACACGGGCCGCCTCCTTCGCTTCGTGCGCCAGGGTCAGCATCTGTTGGGCAAGCGTCATTGAGCATTCTCCTTCCAGCACCGGCTTCTTCCCTTGAGTCATTCTTCGTCTTCGGGCCCGGCGGTAATCACAAGGTTGTCGCGGTGAATCACCTCATCGCCATACTTATATCCCAGGATCGTTTCGATTTCAGAGCTTTTTTTCCCCATGATCCGCGTCAGTTCGCTCAGATTGTAGCCGATCACGCCCTTGGCGAACTCGACCCCGTCCAGATCGCACAACCGCACCGAATCTCCCCGCTCAAAACGCCCTTCGACCTTTCTGACGCCAGAGGGGAGAAGACTCTTGCCCCCCTCTACCAGCGCCTGGCGGGCGCCGGCATCGACCAGCAGCTTGCCGCGCGGTTTTTTAGTGAAGGCAATCCAATGCTTGCGTGCCGTCATCCGGTCGCGTGCTGGCAGAAAATAGGTGCCAAGCTCCTCGCCGTCAAACACCCGTTGAAGAATTGAATTCTCCATCCCGCTGACGATGAGGCTGGCAATGCCGTTAAGGGCCGCACGCTTTGCGGCTCTGATCTTGGTCGCCATCCCTCCGGTACCACGCACCGAACCTTCCCCCCCGGCCATGGCCTCGATTTTTTCATCAATACGTTCCACCAGGGGGATGAGACAGGCATCGCCGTGGGTGCGGGGATCCCGATCGTAAAGTCCGCTCACGTCGGAGAGGATCACCAGCAGGTCGGCCTCGAGAAGAGTGGTGACCATGGCGGAAAGGTTGTCATTGTCGCCGAAGCGGATCTCCTCCACCACGACCGTATCGTTCTCATTGATGATGGGGATGACGCTGAAGTCAAGCAGAGTCAGCAAGGTGTTGCGCGCGTTGAGATAGCGCCGCCGATTGGCAAGGTCGTCCCGCGTGAGCAGCACCTGGGCCACCTGCAGTTGCTCAGCGTGGAAATACTCTTTGTACGCCCGCATCAGTCGCGGCTGGCCTATGGCGGCCGCAGCCTGCTTGAGGGGGATGGTCTGCGGGCGGCCGGTGATGCCGAGCACCCCCTTGCCTGCCGAAACGGACCCCGAGGAGACCAGAATCACCTCGATTCCGCGCCTGTGCAGCTGGGCGACATCACGGCAGAGCGCTTCCATGCGCGGCAGCAGGAGGCCGTCGGAATCAGAGATGACATTACTGCCGATTTTAACCACCACGCGGCGGACGCGGCGAAGAAGATGTGGGCGCATAGCGGAAGAGTCCGGAAAATTGATGGTCTCGCAGAGGAGCGTCATCTTAGCCGCGCGTTTCCTCCGAGTCAAGACTGCGCAGCGCCTTCTTCAGCCGTCCTGCGCTCGTCAATCCGCGCTCCGACCGCGGCCACCAGGCGATCAACCCCCTCTCCGGTTACCGCCGAAACAGCGAAAGTTTCAAAACCGCGCTCCCGGAACAGCTCTGCGTAGTGCGGCACCATTTCGCGCACCTCGGTCACATCGAGCTTGGTCAGCACGACGATCTGGCTCTTGCCGGCCAGTTCATCGCTGTGCCGCGCCAGTTCGCGATTGATCAGATCGAAATGCTCCAGCGGGTCACCCCCTTCAGAGGGCAGCAGGTCCAGGAGGTGCAGAATCAAGCCGGTGCGTTCCACGTGGCGCAGAAAACGGGTCCCCAGCCCCTGCCCCTCGGAAGCGCCCTCGATCAGCCCCGGGATATCGGCCATCACAAAACTTTTAAAGCCGCCATACTGCACCACCCCCAGATTGGGCACCAGGGTGGTGAAGGGATAGTCGGCAATTTTGGGGCGCGCCGCCGAAACGGCGGAAATCAGCGTCGACTTGCCCGCATTGGGCAGCCCCACCAACCCGACATCGGCCAGCAGCTTCAATTCGAGGCGCAGGGTGCGCTCTTCACCGGGGGTGCCGGGCTGACAATGACGCGGCGCACGGTTGGTGCTGGTTGCGAAGCGCGCGTTGCCGCGGCCGCCAAGCCCCCCCTTGAGAAGCAGGCGCTTTTCTCCAGGCTCGGTCAGGTCAGCCAGCCGTTCGCCGGTTTCCGCATCATAGACCAGCGTGCCGGGCGGCACCTTGAGTACCAGGTCCTCGCCGCCGCGCCCGTGCATGTTCTTGCCCATGCCATGGCCGCCGCGGCCGGCCTTGTAGTGAGCTTTGTAGCGGAAGTCCATGAGGGTGGAGCAGCCTGAATCCACCTCGAAATAGACGTCTCCGCCATTGCCGCCGTCACCGCCGTCGGGACCGCCCTTGGGAATAAATTTTTCGCGGCGGAACGACATGCAGCCGCGGCCGCCATCGCCGGCTTTGACATGTATCTTGACTTCATCGACAAAGTGCATGGGTAATCCGTAGTCTGTCTACAAGAAAAAAAGCCCGGCATCCTGTGTCGGAACCGGGCTTTCCTGTTGAATTTTGGGACGGAATCAGGCCGCGTGGACGCTGATCTTCTTACGATCGCGGTCCTTGCGCTCGAACTTCACCACGCCGTCAATCAGGGCGAACAGGGTGTAGTCCTTGCCGACACCGACATTGTCTCCCGGGTGGAAAGTGGTGCCGCGCTGGCGCACCAGAATCGAACCGGCGGTCACCTGCTCACCGCCGAAGCGCTTGACGCCGAGACGTTTACCTGCGCTGTCGCGTCCATTACGGGTACTGCCGACCCCTTTTTTATGAGCCATGGATCAACCTCCTTGAATCTTATGCTTCGATGCCCGTGATCTTCAGGCGGGTAATGGGTTGACGGTGCCCGTTGAGCTTGCGATAGCCCTGGCGCCGCTTGGATTTGAACACCAGGATCTTCTTGTCCTTGTCCTGTTCAACAATCCGCGCCTTGACTTTCGCGCCCTGCAGCAGAGGTGTTCCGACTTTAACCTCTTCACCGCCGACCATGAGGACTTCATCAAGTTCGATGGCATCACCCACCGCACCCACGAGTTTTTCGACCTTTACCAGATCGCCTTCGGAAACTTTGTACTGTTTTCCTCCGGTCTTTACAACAGCGTACATAGTGCTTTCACCTCGCTCTCAGCGTCATGATAATTTACTTTTCAGAACGCTGGAAAATATCCCATTGTCAGGGCGATGTCAAGGATTTTCATGCGCCGGGCAGAATCTCGAACTGCTCCTGATGAAACACCGGCCGGGCGACCACCGTGATTTTTTTGCCGAAGCGCAATTCCAGCTCTTCGATCCCCAGACGCTCCTCGTCATAGAGAATGGCGGCCACATCGGGGTGCACCACCACATTGACCGCACTCTCCTCCAGGTCTTTGAGTTCCCGCCGCAGTTCGCGGAAGATTTCATAAGCCAGCGTCGGGCGGCTCTTGATATACCCCTTGCCCTCGCAGTAGGGGCAGGACTCGCACAGGGTGCGTCCGATGCTTTCGCGCACCCGCTGACGGGTCATCTCCACCAGCCCGAGTTCGGAGATCTTGAGGATATTGGTCTTGCTCTTATCGTTCTTCAGGGCATCGAGCAGAGCGGCATAGACCTTTTCACGGTGCGGCTCTTTTTCCATATCGATGAAATCGATGATGATCAACCCGCCGATGTTGCGCAGCCGCAGCTGAAAGGCAATCTCCTTGACCGCTTCGAGGTTGGTCTTGAGGATGGTATCCTCGAGATTGTGCTTGCCGACGTAGCGGCCGGTATTGACATCGACCGCCACCAGCGCCTCGGTCTGCTCTATGATGATGTAGCCGCCGCTTTTAAGCCACACCTTGCGCCCCAGGGCCCGCGCAATCTCGACCTCGAGACCGAAGGCGTCAAAAATAGGCTCTTCATCGGTATAGAGTTCGATGGAATAGCGCAGCCTGGGCATGAAAGTATCGATGAAGCGCACCACCTTGTCGTATTCTTCCTTCGAGTCGATCACGATGCGCCGCACATCCTCGGTCAACACGTCGCGCACCACCTTGCAGATGACATCGAGTTCGGAATGGATGAGAGAAGGGGCGCCGCTGCCGTCCTTGCGCCGGCAGATATCCTGCCAGAGATTGAGCAGAAACTCCATGTCGAGAGTCAGATCCTCGGAGCTCTTGTTTTCCGCGGCGGTGCGCACGATAAACCCGGACCCCTCCGGACGGATCTGCTCGACCAGTTCACGCAGGCGATCCTTCTCCTCTTCGCACTCGATGCGGCGGGAAATCCCCACGTGGTCGACGGTCGGCATATACACCAGGTTGCGTCCCGGCAGGGAGATATGGGACGTGATACGCGCACCCTTGGTGCCGATGGGCTCCTTGGCCACCTGCACCAGGATCTCCTGCCCTTCCTGCAGCAGATCCTCGATAGGGGGCAGGACCCTTATCTCTTCCCCATCGTCCTCCTCGCTCGCCGGCGGGGAGACGTGGTTGCCGTCATCGATGAACTGCTCGACCGCTTCGACCTCGTCAAAAACGTCAGCGACATAGAGAAAAGCCGCTTTCTCAAGACCAATGTCGACAAAAGCCGCCTGCATCCCGGGTAAAACGCGAATCACCCGACCCTTGTAAATGTTTCCCACAATCCCCCGCTCGCGGGAACGCTCGATATAGAGTTCGGCGATATGGCCGTTCTCCAGCAGCGCCACCCGCGTTTCCTGGGAGGTGGTGTTGATGACCAGTTCCTTGGTCATAAGAACTCCTTCCAATCACGCAAAAATATAAAAGTCTCGCAATATCCGTAAAAGATGAAAATCTCATATGTCGTCACCCGTCCCTTTGAGGACCACCCCGATTTTGCGCGGCACCAGCCCGCGAATGCGATCTTCGTCGCATTCGAGCAGATGAGCGGCCACCGGCAGAGGGCTGCCGTGGGTCATTTCGAGATAAAGCGTTCCCGCCTCAAGTCGCACCGACCTGACGCCGGGACGCAGATCCACCTCCACCGCGCGCCCCTTTTTCATGCGGGTCGCCGGAACAGTGTCCGCGGTGAGAAAAGAGGAGATCCGCTCACTCAGTTGGCCGTCATCGCTGCTCGCGCACTCCAGCCGATAAACCGTACAGTCAATACTAGCCGATGGTGACGGATTGCGCCAGTCCAGAAGCGCGGCTTCATGCACTTGGAACCCGGCGGGCAGGCGTGCATTGATCCCGGCCGCCGCCTCCCGGGCCGCCACCGGCCGACCCAGATCAAGGTCGATGATCTCCGCCTCGCTTTCCATACCATGGGGCAGAGCCTCGCTGTAGGAGATGCGCGGGTGGGGGTGAAAGCCTTGAGAATAGCGCACCGGCAGGCCCGCACGCCGGACGGCCCGGTTAAACAGACCCATGAACTCCAGATGGCCCACGAAGCGCCCCTTGCCGGTTTTGGCAACACGCAGGCGCAGCTTGCAGCGATTCTCCTCTCCGGCAGGTGCCGTCGGGGCAGTAGCTCCGGCGGATCCCTCTTCGAGAGCGGCGGCATCGTGCAGGCGCGGGTACACCTGCTGAAAATCACAGACTCCGCAGGCGGTACAGACTCCGCCGCGGCAATCGGGAGTCGTCTCAAGCCCCAGGGCCCGCCGCCGCTCCTGCAGAAAAAAGGAGCGGCTCACGCCACAATCGATATGATCCCAGGGCAGCACTTCATCTTCTGTGCGCTCACGCAGATACCAGGCGGGCTCTATGCCGCAATCGGCAAAAGCCTGCTGCCAGCGGGCGAAATCAAACTGATCGTCCCAGCCATCGAAACGGCACCCCAGGTCGACGGCACGGGCGATGACCGCGCCCAGACGGCGGTCGCCGCGGGCGAAGACACCTTCCAGAAACGACATTTCGGCGGTGTGCCACTTCATGCGCAGCTTTTTTGCCCGCAGCTTATCGCGCAGCAGATTCTGGCGCCGCCGCGTCTCGGCCAACCCGATCTGGGCTTCCCACTGAAAGGGGGTATGGGGCTTGGGCACAAAGGTCGAAACCGAAACATTGACGTCTGCACCGCCCTGCGAGCCCCGCCCGGAGCGCTTGACCCGTACCGCCAGATCGATAATCTGCTCCAGATCCTCGTCGGTCTCGGTAGGCAGGCCCAGCATGAAGTAGAGCTTGACCAGGCGCCACCCCAGAGAAAAGGCTGTGGCCGTTGCCTCAACCAGATCCTCGGCATCAATCCCCTTGTTGATCACCTGACGCAGGCGTTCGCTGCCGGCTTCAGGCGCCAGAGTAAAGCCGGTCTTGCGCACCCTGCGGATCTCCTCCATCAATTCAGGAGTCAAAGACCCCACCCGCAGGCTCGGCAGCGATACCGCCACCTGGCTGTCGGCAAAGCGCGTCATCAGGTTCTTGAGCAGCGGCTCAATACAGCCGTAATCACCGCTGGAGAGAGAAAGCAGGGAAACCTCCTCCTGTCCGGCGAAGGCCAGGGATTTTTCGATAATCTCCACAATACGAGCGGGGTCGCGCTCACGCACCGGACGATAGATGTAGCCGGCCTGACAGAAGCGGCAGCCGCGGGTGCAGCCGCGCGCGATCTCTACCGCCACACGGTCGTGCACCGTATTCATGGTCGGCACTACCGGCCGCACGGGAAAGGAGGAGGCGTTGAGGTCCGCCAGAAAACGGCGCCGCACACGCTCCGGAGTGCCAGGAGAAGCAATAATGGAGGCCACACAGCCGTCCTTCCGATAGGAGACGGTATAGAGCGACGGGACATAGACCCCTTCGATGCGCGCCAGGCGCTGCAGCAGGCGGGCACGGTCCTCACCCGCCTCTTTCGAAGCTCTGACCGCCCGGCACAGCTCCGGCAGAGCCTCCTCGCCGTCGCCGATCACCGCGCAGTCAAAAAAATCAGCCAACGGCTCCGGGTTGAAGGCACAGGGGCCGCCCACCACAATCAGCGGGTGGTCGGCGCTGCGCTGATCCCGGCGGCGCGGAACCGAAGCCAGGTCCAGCATGGTCACCAGGTTGGTATAGGACAACTCGTACTGCAGGGTGAATCCGATAATATCGAAACGGCTCAAAGGCCGCTCGGTTTCCAGGCTGCGCAGCGGTTCACCGGCCTGCCGCAGCTGCTCCTCCATATCGGGCCAGGGCGCATAGACCCGCTCCGCAGCGAGCCAGGAGTGCTGGTTGAGAATATGATAGAGAATGGCATATCCCAGATGGCTCATCCCGACTTCGTAGACATCGGGGAAGGCCAGGGCGATGGAGAGTTCCACCTGTTCCGGGTTCTTGATAATGCTTCCCACCTCTCCCCCGAGATAGCGCGAGGGACGGGAGACATGGGGCAGGATATTTTCGTAAGCCATGAAATGAATTTCCAGACGATAGAGAAAAACTGATGTGGGAAAAGTTTGAAATTTAGCACAATTGCCTGCTATCCCTCAACATCTTTTAACTCTTGCGTCACCGCCAAACCGCGACAAGGGTAGGCCCTGGGGGCAGCAATGTGCTATTCTAACGGGATAACGATTCAGTTCCGGGTCAGTCCCCCTGGTGCGGAACGCTCCCGCGCATGAATCAAATCAACAAGGATGCTCTACCTATGGTTTCAACTCTCAAACTGCAAGCCGACCTGCATATCCATACCATTGCTTCCGGCCATGCCTACAGCACGGTGGATGAAATCGCCCGCGCCGCAGCCGAAAAAGGCCTTCGCGGCATTGCGCTGACCGACCATGGTCCGGCGCTTCCCGGCGGTCCGCACCCCTACCACTTCCACGCTCTGCGCTTTGTCCCCGAAGTCCTTTATGGAGTCCGCGTGCTGCGTGGCGCCGAAGCCAACATCATGGGGGCGGGAGAGATCGACCTTCCTGACGATGTGCTGCCCAAGCTCGACGTGGTGATGGCCGGCTTTCACGAGGACTGCTCGCCGGTCGGCAATGCCGCGCAGAACACGGAGATTCTTCTGGCCATTATGGACCGGCCGCAAATCAAGATCATCTCCCATCCGGGCAACCCCTCGGTACCCCTCGACCTGGAGGCGGTGGCCGAACACGCCGCCAAAACCGGCACCGCCCTGGAATTCAACAATTCCTCCTTTATCATCAGCCGCATCGGCAGCGACCACAACTGCCGGCAGCTCGCTCACTTCTGTGCAGCGCATGGCACCCCGGTCACCGTGGGCAGCGACGCTCATTTTCACAGCACCGTAGGCGAGCTGAGCGTGGCCCAACAGGCGCTTGCCGAAGGAGGCGTGGATCCCGAGCAGATTATCAACCGCACGCTGGAGACGACCCTGGCCTTCCTGAACCTGGAGTCCTGAACCATGAAACAATCCCCCGAAATCGATATCGAAATGCGCGCTGAAAATTCTGACCGGGGCCCCGTCTATCGATCTTCCGACCCCAGCGGCGACAACTGGGCCATGGCCTGTCACCTGAGTGCGCTGTGCGGCTACCTCTTCCCCTTTGGTAACGTTATCGGGCCCCTTGTCCTGTGGCTGTTCAAGGGGAAACAGATCTCCCAGGTCGATCAGCACGGCAAGGAAGCACTGAACTTCCAGATCAGCGTCACGCTCTACATGTTTGCCTCGATGCTGCTGATGCTCATCGGGATTGGCGTCGTGCTGCTGGTCGCCCTGTCCATTTTCACCCTGGTGATGATCATCATCGCCACCATCAAGGCGCGCAATGGGGAACTCTACCATTACCCCCTGACGATCCGTTTTCTCCGCTGAACCAGGAGGCTGTCGGATTTTGGAAGAACCTGCTGCGAAACCGGCAAATCTTTTCTTCTTGCAGATCGTCGTAAAAAATGAGATGTTCCCTATTATAAGCAACAAATCTCATAGGAACGCTCATGGAAACACGTTATCTGCGAACATTGGCGGTGGTCGCTCAGACAGGCAGCTTCTCCAAGACCGCCCAGCAGCTCCACATTACCCAGTCCGCAGTCTCGCAACGGATCAAATGGCTGGAGGATCATTTCGGGCGCGAGCTGTTCAACCGCACCAGCACCCGTCTGCTGCTCACCGATGCAGGAAAAGTCGCCCTTGAGAAAGCGCACGAAATCCTCGCTCTCGAAGACCAGATGGTGGAGGAGCTGGAAAACCTCGAACACGGCCACCCGCTGCGCGTGAGCTGCACCCCCACCTTCGGCACGGTTCAACTCCCCCAGGCATTGAACCGCTTCATGTTGCGCAATTACGAGATCACCGACATCCAGCTGCTGTTTCATGTTCCCGAACAGGCCATGGTCGAGTTGCGCGAAGGGCATATCGAGCTGGCGGTTATCGAGCACTGCGGCCGGATGGATTTCGAAGAGTTTGCCACCTATACCCTGCCGGACGATGAACTGGTCTTCGTCAGCGCTCACACTCTCAACCTGCCCAAGGGGCGCTGCGAACTGAGCCAACTGCGGGAACACACCCTCTATGTCCGTAAAGAGGGGTGCAGCAGCCGCTCTCTGCTGGAGAACAACCTGCGCCAGCGTCACCTCTCCCTGCGCGATTTTCGCAAGACCGTCGTCACCGACGGGCTGGTGGTGACCATCGAGGCGGTGCGCGCCGGCGCCGGCATTGCTTTCATTTCACGTTCACTGGTGGAGAAGGATCTGGCTGAAGGGATTCTGCGCGAGCACCACGTTCACGGCTTCAACCACCAACGCAACCGCACCCTGGTGGTGAACTGGAACCGCCGCAACGACCCGGCGGTCAAAGCTTTTATTTCCTGCATTTTCAATACCTTCAACCTTCCTTCGCCCGTAGAGGATGATTCAGCGACGGGCTGACCGCTCCGCAACCTGCTCGCAGCGACACTCCATCAACCTCCCCTTTTCCAGCTTGCCATCCGGCCCCATCCTGCTATCATAACCATGTTCTACTTCCACTTGAACATGCCGGAACCCCGTATATTCCTTAACGCCGCCTTCCCCCTGGAGCTTTTCGCCTATGGCCGAGCAGAATATCTTCTTTCTACCGGTGCGCGAATTCTGCCGACGCGAATATTTCACCTGCACGGTGGATGAAAACGTCATGGAATTGGCGCGCACCATGCGCGATCATAATGTTTCAAGCCTGGTTGTTCTTGACAGCGATGATCCGGTCGGCATCATCACAGATCGCGATCTACGCCGCAAAGTGGTGGCTGAAGGGGCTGATCCCACCGGGCTGCTCGCCCGCGACATCATGAGCGGACCACTGATCGTGGTGCGCGAGGAGGACAATTTCTTTGAAGTCGTCTACCAGATGTCGCACCACGGCATTCACCGTCTGGGGGTGGTGGACCACGACAACCGGCTGTGCGGCATGGTCAATGAATCGGACCTGATCCGCATCCAGACCCAGTCGCCGCAGCACCTCGCCAAGGAGATCGAAAAAGCCGCGGACAGGGAGGTACTCAAAGGGTATCACGCAGAGATTGAAGAAATGATCGTTTCACTGGCGGATGCAGGCGTCAAAACGCGCGATCTCGTCCGGCTGATCTCCGATCTCAACGACCGAATTCAGCGCCGCCTGATCGAGCTGCTGCGCCAGGAGCAACGCTTTACAGAGCTGACGGACGATTTTGCGTTCGTGGTGATGGGCAGTGAGGGGCGCTCCGAGCAGACCCTGAAAACAGATCAGGACAACGCCATTATCTACGCCGATCATCTCGATCAAGAACAGATCGCCGGACTGGAGGAATTCTCCCTGGCTCTGATCGACGGTCTGATTGAAATCGGCGTGCCCTCCTGCCCCGGCGGCATCATGGCCAAAAACGCCTTTTGGCGACGTCCGTTGACACCCTGGCGCGAAGCCCTGGAAAGCTGGATCTCGGCTCCATCCCCCGAAAACATCATGAACTTCAGCATGTTCAGCGATTTGCGCACCCTGCACGGCGACCATTCCCTCGAAGAACAGCTCAAGGCGCACATCCTGTGCCGCACGCGCGAGGATGACGTGTTCATCGCCCGCATGGCCGCCAACGCCGCGCGCTTTCATTCTCCCCTGACCATTTTCGGCAATTTCAAGCGGGAGAAGGACGGCCCCCACAAAGGCAAGATCGATCTGAAAAAGGCAGGAATCTTCACCCTGACCGAAGGGATCAAGACTCTGGCGCTTGAGAAGGGGCGTCTTGGCGGCAGTACTCCTGAAAAAATCGCCTGGCTGCGGCAGCAGGGGGTGTTCACGGCTCAGAAAGCGGGCGACATCGACGCCGCCTTCAATCTTCTGGTGTTCCTGCGGCTGCGCTGCCAGACCCTGGCCATCCGCGAAGGACGCGAGCCGAGCAATTACGTCGACCCGGACAAGCTTGACCGGGTCGAAAAAAACCGTCTGCACACCGCTCTTGAAGTGGTCAAATCATTCCAGGGCTTTCTGCGCAGCCACTTTCAGCTGGACCTGATCACCAATTGAGAGGCGCATTGCCGACCTGCCGCTTCTCCTCATGCGGACGCATGGCGGGATTGGCGTAGCGATAGGTTTCACCGCGATAGTTCTTCAGTTCAACCTCCTCTCCCAGGCTCTGCAGATAATCGGGCAGCAGCGGGATTTTGCCGCCGCCGCCGGGCGCATCAATCACGTAGGCAGGCACCCCCAGGCCGGAGGAATGGCCGCGCAGGGCGCGCATGATCTCCAGCCCCTCTTCCACCGAAGTACGGAAATGGTCGGTACCGCGCACCATGTCGGCCTGATAGAGGTAATAGGGGCGCATGCGGATCGCAAGCAGCTTCTGCATCAGACGCTTCATAACGATGGGATCGTCGTTGACTCCGCGCAGCAGCACCGTCTGGTTGCCCAGGGGGATCCCCGCGTCGGCCAAACGGGCGCAGGCCTTGGCAGCCTGAGCGGTGATCTCGTCAGGATGATTGAAGTGCGTATTGAGAAAAAGCGGGTGATATTTGCGCAGCACCCGCACCAGCGCCGAGGTGATGCGCTGCGGCAGCACCACCGGCACGCGCGAACCAATGCGGATGATCTCGACATGGGCGATGGCACGCAGCGCCCGCAGGATGTCGTCAAGCCTGTCGTCGGACAACAGCAGCGGGTCGCCCCCCGACAGAATCACATCGCGGATTTCAGGGTGGTTGCGGATGTAGTCCAGGCCGCTCTCGATCGTTTCGCGGCTCACCACCATGCTTTCGCCGCCGACCTTGCGCTTGCGGGTGCAGAAACGGCAGTACATGGCGCACTCCGAACAGACCAGGAACAGCACCCGGTCCGGATAGCGGTGCACCAGGTTGGGCACCGGGCTCTGGTTCTCCTCCTCCAGCGGATCCGCAGGGCAGACGCTGTCGCGCAGCTCCTCCTCCGAAGGCACGGCCTGCCGCCAGATGGGGTCGTTCACCTCCCTGATCAGAGAGAGATAGTAGGGGTTGATACGCATGGGGTATTCGGCTGCGACCGCATCGAGGGGCGCCGGGTCGATGCCGAAGCGCCGGGTCACCTCGGCGGGGCGGGTCATACTAGTCTGCAGCATTTTCTGCCAGGTTTCCATGGCGTTCAGCTCTCCTCTGAAACAGTCAAGCGTTTAACATAGGTGAGGCGATCGTCGCCCGGCCGGTAAAAATCCCGAATGCACGATTCCTGGCGATATCCGGCCTGTTCATAGAAACGCCGGGTCCGTTCGTAGCTCCCCTGGGAGCTGGTTTCCAGACAGACCAGCCGCCCGCCGCGAGCACAGGCCTTCTCTTCAACATGGCTCATCAGTTCGCGGCCAACGCCATGCCCCTGCGCCGCCGGGTCGACGGCAATCCAGTAAAGGTCAAAAGTTCCCTGCGTCAGCGGCACCGGACCGAACAGCACATACCCGGCCACGCGGCCCTCGACTTCAGCCACCGCCACTTCGTAATCCTGCTGCGCATGGTCATTGAGCACAATCCCGAGCAGTTCCACCGCCACCCCCACTTCTTCATCGCTGAAGGCGCCGGTGGTTTCAAGAATCCGGATAAGATCGGGCACATCGGTTGCATTGAGATTACGCACGGCTAGCCTCCTTTCGCTGAACGGTCATCTCCAGAATGCGGCGGACCAACTGCGGATAACTCATGCCCGCCACGGCAGCGCAGCGCGCCAGACCTGCATCGGGTGAAATATCCGGGTTGGCGTTGACTTCGAGAATGTAAGGCACGCCGTCCCGAAGACGGATGTCGACGCGGGCGTAATCGCGGCACTCCATGAGCTTACAGGCGCGCAGCGCCGTATCGCGGAGCAGCATCGCGTCGCGCCCTTTGATGGACGCCGGACACACCGGTTGAGTTCCCCGATACCCCTGGAACTGCTCAAGCCATTTCCCTTCATAGCTGACGATGGGGTGGACCAGCTCGGAATGAAAACGGATTTCCGACAGGGGCAGCACCTCGAAAGGGCCGTTGCCGATAACGGCAACATTGATCTCACGACCCTCGATGAACTCTTCCACCAGCGCGCCCTGTCGATAGGTTTGATGCACATAGGCAATGCGCGTCCGGAGCTCGGCCTCGTTCTCCACCACGCTGTCGTTGGAGATTCCCAGCGAAGCGTCCTCGAAACGGGGTTTGACAATGAGGGGGTAGGTCAGGTCGCGCACGCGGAGAGACTGGTCGCCGAGCTTGACCACCTGATATTTGGGGGTGGGCAGCTGATGATGGGCGAGCAGATCCTTGGTGCGCGCCTTGTCCTGGGTGAGCCCCAGGCACAGGGGAGCGCTGCCGGTGAAAGGCAGATCGAGCAGATCAAGAAGTGCGGCGATGTGCATCTCCTGGCGACTGCGCCCCCAGAAGCCTTCGCACAGGTTGAAGACCAGATCGGGCGCCGCCGAGCGCAGCTCAGCGACGAACGCAGAGATATCCGTACCCAGCGCCACCAGCTGCGGGACCTGGCCGAGTTCGCCCAGAGCGCCGGCCACCGCCTGCGCTTCGTTCTCGGCGCCCTGCTCGGAAATGCGGTCGAAAGCCTCGCCCTGCGCCGGTTTCTGCACAGCCCGGTTAAAGCAGACCGCGACTTTCATTGCACCCCCCTTGTTCGTGCAGGTTGAGCCGCGTGACAGCGGCATCGGCCACGGCCAGAATCAGCTGGTCGTAGGTGAGCCCGGCCGCACGCGCCGCCTTGGGAAAGCAACTGTTCTGCTCGGAACGCGGCAGGATGCCGGGCAGGGGGTTGAGCTCGATGACCTGCGGCAGGCCGCGCCCATCGAGGCGTACGTCGATGCGGCACCAGTCGCGGCAGCCCAAAGCGGCAAAAGCACGCCTGCACAGTACTTCGATCTGGCGGCGCAGCAGCGGTTCAAGCTGTGCCGGGCAGGTGAAGATCTGCAGGGGGTCCTGTTCCTGATCCCACAGCCATTTTGCTTCGTAGGAGTAGATGGGATTGACGCCGGAGGGCAGACTGTCGAAATTGATCTCGACGATGGGCAGCACGCGCAGGTCAGAGCCGTTGCCGAGCATGGCCACGGTGAATTCGCGTCCCGGCAGAAACTCCTCGATAAGCGCAGGCTGCCGGTAGGTCTCCAGCACCCACTGCACCTGGCGCACCAGCTCGCGGCGGTTGCGCACCAGTGCCCGATCGGTTATCCCCATGCTGGAACCCTCCAGGGTCGGCTTGACCATGGCCGGGTAGCTGAACCGTGCGGGGATCTCAGCCATGGAGGAGGCCACCACGAATCGCGGGGTCGCGACGCGGTGATGAGCGAGGATTTCTTTGGTGCGGCGTTTGTCGAGGCAGAGGCCGAGCGTCAGGGGATCGCTGCCGGTGTAGGGCAGCCCCAGCATATCGAGCATGGCGGGAATCTGCGCTTCGCGGCTGACTCCATGCAGACCTTCGGCAATATTGAAGACCAGGTCCGGCCGCAGCAGGCGGTAGCGTTCAAATGCGCCGGTATCCGCCTCGACCAGGGTCACGCGATGGCGCGAACGCAGCGCATCGGCCACCGCATTGATGGTGTGGATGTCGTCCCATTCGGCGTAGAGATCGTCGGGAGGTTCGGAGGGAGGTTCCAGGGGAGGCTCGGCCGCAGTATCCTGCACGCCTTCGGCCTCCGCCTTCAGATTGAAGGAGAGTGCGATATTCATGTGTAACCCCTTTATCGTTGCCTTGAGTGATCGTGCCTCCCGAAGGAGGAGCGAAGGCGTCTTCGGTCCCGGGCAGCCTGGCGGCCTGCGGCTAAAAGGGGTCACTTTTAAGCGTGCGCGTCTTGCGATTCCCCGGGCCTGAACGTCTATCGTTAATTGCTCATATACGCCCGGCCTGCACCGCTGTCAATCAAAAAAATGAGGGAATTGAAGATATCTTCAGAACGGCACTTTTTTCAATATGTAGAACGGTTCAGGTGGGACCGCAGGGCACGGCGGTATCGTTTTCAGTGACAAACTCGCCTGCGGCTCAGACAGCACCCCCAGGACTCAACAGCCGTGCCTGCGGCCCTGTCGAGCAGACCTGATGAATCATTGCCCATATGTTAGAATAAGAATCAGGATACCCGGGGTTGGCGATTTTTCCCTGTTTCCCGGGTAAGCAACCGATCAGCGCAGAATCATTTTGAGGTTGACAGAAGACCGGCCGCTGGGCTACGCAGAGCCCTGACAGCCCAATGCCCTCACCATCCAACTACGGAGCACAGCAATCTGCCATGACACCCTTTTCCACCATCTTTCTGGAAATCGGCCTTCCCGTTCTCATCATGCTGGGCGCGGAGCGTTTTGCCGTCAGTTACTTCATGCGCACACCGGCCCAGGTGGCCTGGGTGCGCCGCCACAAGTGGCTGCACCCCAACGCCATCAGTCGGGCGCGTTATCCGATGGGGTTTGTGTCCGTACTGCTGCTGCACATGGGGTTCCCCAAGCTGTGCTTTTTTTTCTTCACCTTCTGGATGATCACCGACATCACCGACGGCGATATCGCCCGCAAGTGCGATCTGCATACCGAGGAAGGGGAATCGATCGATCCGTTTTCGGATAAATTGATGTATTCCCCCATGCTGGTCTACATGGCCTGGATCAACCTGCTCAACCCGGTACTGGTCGGCCTCTTCCTCCTGTTCGACATCACCGGGCAGTTTTCGCGGCACTTCATCAAGATCAAAGCGGCCAACCTGTTCGGCAAGGCCAAAACCTTCCTGGTGGTGGTGCTGCTGATCGTGGTGGGGCTGGAATACATCTACGGTCCGCTGCCCCTGTTCGGCCGCACCATTCAGCCGCTGATGGCGATCTGTACCGTCCTGGCCTTCTGCTCCACTTTCTTCAAGCTGATCCCCAACTACTGGTACGCCAATATCCTGAGCATCATGAACCTGATCTGCGGTCTCGCCGGCTGCTGGGTGGTGCTGGCCGGCCATCCCCCCGTGTATGCTCTGGGGCTGGTCTTTCTGGGGCAGTTTCTCGACCTGTTCGACGGCCGTGCGGCGGAACGCTGGGGATCGACCCCCAGGGGTGAAATTTTCGATGATGTGGCCGACGGCACCAGCTTCGGCTTTACGGTCGGCCTGATCGTCGCCGTGACCTTTACCCACCGCAGCCTGGGCGCGCTGATTGCGGTCATCTACCTGGCGGCAGTGGTTTATCGTCTGGTGCGCTTCGTCAGAGAGAAACGCCGCGACGGGATTGCCGGTGGGGTCACCAACTTTTCCGGCCTGCCGTCACCGGCGGCGGCCCTGCTGGCGGGCGTTTCCTGCATTCTGATTCCCAGCGAACTGATCAACGCCGCAACCGTAATCATTGCCTCTGCACTGATGGTTTCGCGCGTCCCCTACGCCCACTTCGGCCGCACCATCCTGCCCCGGGTTCCCAAAATCGTGCGGGTACTGGTGCTGGCAACGTTTCTCGTCCTGCTGGCCCAGGGGGTGCGCCGCGATCTCTATATGGCCCCGCTTGTCATGGCCTACGCAAGTGCCCTGATCTACCTGGCATCTCCCCTTTTCTGGCGGACGGGCAAGGCGGGGGCCGATCCTGAATCCGACCTCGCGGGGCAATAGGAAGCCGGGCTGCCGCCAAGGCCTCCACTTCGCAACCCGCTGAAAAAGTGCCGGGCGTTGACACCGATGGAACGATTGCGGTAGCCCCCCCCTCCTGAACAACCAGCGTGGGATATCCCAGAGACCCGATTGCGCGTCCGTTCAATTCAAAGTCGCGCGCTGTCAGATTCCAGGTGCCCGTCGGATCCCCCTGGCGGTATCGAGGCCGAGACACACCACCAGATGCGCAGAGTTGAAACGCTCGATACGGCGCAGCGCCTTGTCGAGCGCTTCTTGATATTGCCCCGCCTCCAACTGCTCCGGCAGAGGCATATTGAGATTGAAGCCGCGGCCCTGACCACGCCCCGGGCATGGTCGCGGGTAAGAGCCTGAGCCTGGCCGAGGGGGTCGAACACCAGGTAGGGCGGAGTGTCTCCTCCCGGGGTTACTTTTCTTTGCCCCACATAAAATCATCCCCGAACTGATCCCGCAGGCGCGCTTCCGGATTCTGGCGGTAGAATTCTTCGCGGGAAAAAGAAAAACGATATTTTTCGCAGTATTGCATCAGAACCCGGTAAGCGGCATTGATCATTTTCATTTTTTCTGCATCGGGCTGATCCCCCGCATCGGGATGATGCCGCCGCACCAGATTTTTGTGGCGTTTCTTGATCTCCTGCAACGTGGTGCGATCGGTCAGGGCGAATACGTCCAGGGCCTGCTCCAGTTCTTTATACTGCATGACAAATCTTCTCCAACCGATAGTTTCGCAGGCCGCACCCCCAGTGGCTCCATTTTTCACTCTTCCCGGAATAACATAAGTAGTAAATTTTCCCTTGCATAACAATGCAGATCTGATACCCTCACGATATCCGAAGCCCACTTTCTCATCAACAACCATCTGTTCAACCTGCTTCGGCTTATCTCTTACCAGGAGAAAACAGACATGGAAGACCTCTGGAAACTTCAGAAAATAGGCTACCGCACCAACGACCTGGCGGACCAGGCCGAATACCACCAGATGCTCAAACGGTTCCGCGAAGAGGAGATGAAAAACAACATGCAGGATCTGCTCTACAATCCACCTGCCGGAAAGGATACTTCCCGCCCTCCGAAATAATTCACCACTCGGGCGATTTCCATTCCTTGAATCCCGCTTCGCGCCATCGTTATATCTTCAGCTCTTTCCATCTCCTAATTTCTTGATGGCAACCCGGGACTGTGCTAAATTGCCGATTCCCGATTCATTTAACCGCCCGATCCATACCGCCGGAGGAAGCGCTGAAAATGGAACTGAAGACTCTCCCCCTGTCTCACCCCAAGACCAAACCCCAGGACGAAGGCAAGCTCAACTTCGGCCAGATCTTTACCGATCGCATGTTCGTGATGGAATACCAGGCGGGCAAAGGCTGGCATTCGGCCCGCATTGAGCCGTACGGCCCTTTCTCCCTCGATCCGGCTTCTGCCGTTCTGCATTACGCCCAGGAGATCTTCGAGGGGCTCAAGGCCTACCGCCATCCTGACGGGAAGATCGCCCTGTTCCGCCCGGCCGACAACATCAAACGGTTCAATTGCAGCGCGACCCGCATGTGCATGCCCGAGGTCGATGAAGAGTTCTTCCTCAGTGCCATCAAAGAGCTGGTACGACTTGAAGCTGACTGGGTTCCTCACAATGAGGGCACCAGCCTCTATATCCGCCCGACCATGATCGCCACGGATCCCTACCTGGGGGTTAAACCGTCGGATACCTACCTGTGCTATGTGATCCTGTCCCCGGTGGGCGCCTATTATAAAGGCGGCTTCAGCCCGGTAAAAATCTGGATCAGCGACCAATTCGTGCGCTCCGCACCCGGCGGCACGGGTGAAGCCAAAACCGGGGGCAACTATGCGGCCAGCCTGCGCGCCTCCATGGAGGCCGCCGCCAAGGGATTCGATCAGGTCCTGTGGCTTGATGCGGTGGAACGCAAATATGTCGAGGAAGTCGGCAGCATGAACATCTGCTTCTACCTCGACGGCAAGGTAATTACCTCGCCGCTGCACGGCACCATTCTCGACGGAATCACGCGGCGCGCGATCCTCACCTTGATCAAGGACATGGGAATCGAGGTGGAGGAACGCGCCCTGAGCGTCGAGGAGATCCTGGAGGGGGCCCGCACCGGTCGCCTCAAGGAGGCCTTCGGCACGGGTACCGCTGCGGTGGTATCGCCGGTGGGGCAGTTTACCTATCGAGACGAGACGGTTTCGGTTGGAGACAACCAGGTCGGCGAACTGACGCTCAAACTCTATGAAACCCTGACGGGCATCCAGTACGGGCAGCGCAACGATCCTCATGGTTGGATTGAGTTGATCTAATTACAACAAAATGTAAATACAGGCCAGTAGTTCAATTGGTAGAGCACCGGTCTCCAAAACCGGCTGTTGGGGGTTCGAGTCCCTCCTGGCCTGCCACCTTTACCCCGATCCCCGGATCGGGGTTTTTTATTGCCCTGCCCAATCCCCGGGCACCGCTGCCAAAAATAGCGGCAGCGGTGCCCGGCATACACAGTCAGAAAACCCCTATCTCCCCATCTCCCTGTACGGCACAGTCCCTGCTCTACCTTTCTCCCCGCCAGCCCTCTCGCCCCGATTTTTTTGAGCACATAAATACTCACGCAGAGCACGTATACGAAAAGCTCTTGTTCTGAAAAACACAAAACCATGCCAGAACCCTGAGAAAAACAACGTAAAAAACCCTCTATTTGTGAATTAAAATTTTGATATCACAACAAAAAACAAAAAAAGAAAGCACCAAATACCAACAGAGGCACATTACTTGCTCTTAGATAAAAATTACGTTTAATTGTGTACCATTGTTTACCCCTTAACGCCTGACCGCCACCGGTGTGGCAGAAACCAAATCCTGGGAGGACAGTAGACATGTGCCGTATTGGTGCCATTAAAAGTGTAGATTACCTGCATCCAAGTCAGGCCTTGCTACTGATGCAGTCGCAGCAGAAAGGGCATGACAATTCCGGCTTTGCTATGGTCATGCACGACCTGGGCGGGATCTTCAAGAACTACAAGAATCTTCCGACCCTCTCGCTGGCCTGCACCGATGAGGGACTCAAGCGCGCCGAAGACATTCTGCACGAAGCCGGCTTCAGCCGTGTCCTGCAATGGGTGCCTGAGACCAACAACGAACCGGGCCTCGACATCATTGCTATGCCCAACTACGTGTTCGAGACCTTCAACTATCCGCGCCATTACCGAAAAGCCAGCCAGAAAGAGAAAGAGGAACTGCTGCTCGATATGCGCCTGAAGCTGCGCTTTGCGCTGGAGGAGGACGACCAGGGTTTTGTCTACTCCTTCTGGCCAGATGTCGTGACTCTCAAGGAGATCGGCAACCCGAAAGACATCGGGACCTACTTCAATTTATGGGAGCCCGACGATCAGTTCACCGCCAAGGTGATCACCGCCCAGTGCCGTCAGAACACCAACTACGACATCGTGCGCTACGCCGCTCACCCGTTCTTTCTGCAGGGATACACGGCCCTGGCCAATGGCGAAAATACTTTCTACCAGAAGAACAAGGAGTTCCAGCGCAGCCTGCATCGCGGCTACACCGGTTTCGAATCAGACAGCCAGTGCTTTCTCTATACCCTGCACTATGTGCATCGCGAATTAGGCTGGCCGCTGCCTTACTTCAAGCACGTGGTCACCCCCCTACCCTTTGAAGAAGCAACTCGCCGGGAGGACCGCGACCAGCTCTTCGCGATTCGCCAGTCCCTGGCGCACCTGGAAATCAACGGTCCCAACACGATCATCGGCGTGCTGCCGGACAACATCCTGTTCACCTGCTGCGACGCCAAGAAGCTGCGCCCGGTGGTCGTCGGCCGCTCCGAAGATAAAGTGATCATCTCTTCAGAAGTGTGCGGAATCAACGAAGTTCTGCCCGACCGTAATTGGGAGACAGACATCTATCCCCATGAGCGCGAAATCGTGGTGATCGATAACGAGTTGGAGGTTCAACGATGGAAGCAATGAAAGTCAACGACGTCACCCCCAACGATCTGCCGTGGAAGGTCGAATATGACGCCAGCCGTTGCACCCTGTGCGGCTCCTGCGTGGCGGCCTGTTCCTTTCGCGCCATCGAGCCGAAGGTCGAGAGACGCCGTATGATCTGGTCCGAAAGCGAATTTCCCGAACCGAAGGCACGCTTCTCGGCGGTGCCCGTCATCCGCCAGGCCAAATCCATCCGCAATTACTGCCGCGGTTGCGGCATCTGCGAAAAAGTCTGCCCCAACGACGCCATCGGGCCGGTGCGCAACCCCGATACGCGCCACCCGGTGATCACCCGCTGCCTGGGGGGAGATTCCATCAAGCGCGGCGGCCGCAAAAATCTCGAGGGGAGCGTGCGCACCCTCGACCGCATCCGGGTGGGGCGCATCTCTCAGATGACCGACCCGAGCCTCGATGCCCAGCGCCACACCTTCGACCTGCTGGCACCCTTCGGCCGCATCCTGCCGCCGGAACAGCTCGCTTTTCGCGTCACCGAGGACGGCAGACTTGCTCCCTCCGGGCAATCGCCGCCGGTCAACTGGATCTACCCGGTGATCATCGGCGACATGTCCATCGGGGCGCTTTCATGGCGTATGTGGGAAGGGGCCGCCATGGCGACCGCCTACCTCAACGAGGAGTGCGGCCTGCCGGTGCGCATGTGCTCTGGAGAAGGGGGCGTGCCGGAGCGGCTGCTCAAGAGCCGCTACCTCAAATACATGATCCTGCAGATCGCTTCGGGCCACTTCGGCTGGAACCGCATCGTCAAGACTATGCCGAGCATGGTCGAGGACCCGGCCGGAGTGCTGATCAAGATCGGTCAGGGCGCCAAGCCCGGCGACGGCGGACTGCTACAGGCACAGAAGGTGGCCGGGCATATCCAGTCTATCCGCGGTGTTCCCAAAGCCGACCTGCTCAGTCCCCCCAATCACCAGGGCCTCTACTCTATAGAGGAGAGCGTGCAGAAGATGTTTCTCTCCTTCAATGCCGCCTTTAAATTCCGCGTGCCGGTCGCGATCAAGGTCGCCGCTTCCGCCACCAGTGTTTCGGTCTTCAACAACCTGGTGCGCGACCCTTACAACATTGTCGGCGGATTCTTTCTCGACGGCATCGACGGGGGCACGGGAGCGGCCCATGAGGTGTCCCTCGACCACACCGGCCATCCCATCGTCAGCAAGCTGCGCGACTGCTACCTGGCTGCCGTAACCCAGGGACGCCAGGGGCAGATCCCCCTGTGGGCAGCGGGCGGCCTCGGCAAGACCGGCGATCTCGCGGCCGATGCCTTCAAGATGATGTGCCTGGGCGCCAACGGCGTCTTTACCGGCAAGCTGATCCTGCAGATGGCCGGCTGCGTCGGCAACGACATGGGTCGCTGCAATGCCTGCAATACCGGCCTGTGCCCGGTAGGAATCACCACCCAGGAATCGGCGCTGGCGCACCGGCTCGACCCGGAAAAAGTGGCGCAGAACATCGTCAACTACTTCCTGGCCATGGATCAGGAATTCAAGAAACTGATGGCGCCGATCGGCAACAGCGCCCTGCCCGTTGGCCGCTCCGACGCCCTGGTAGCCACCGATAAGGCGGTCGCCGACCGGTTGCAGATTCAGTATGTGTGCTAGGTCTCATGAGGAGTAGAAAATGGCAGCTCAAATAGTCGGTTTTGATGAGAAGAAGCAGCGTATTTCAACCCAACTGCTGCTGCAGAAAATTTATGCCGCCCTCGAGCAAGGGGAGACGGAATTCGAGGTACTCTCATCCGGACATCACAACATCGGGGGCCCCCTGTGGACCGGCGACGGGTCGCCGCTGAGCTTCCGGGTCAAAAATCCCGGTCAGCGGGTTGGATCCTTCGGCTTGGAAGGGACCGAGATCGTTGTCGATGGCTCAGCGCCTGCCGATGCCGGGTGGCTCAATGCCGGCGCCAACCTGACCATCCTTGGCGACGGCGGCGACACCACCGCGCATTGTGCCGCCAGCGGCGTAATCCGGGTTGCAGGGCGGGTCGGAGCGCGTTCCGGCTCGCTGATGAAGCACGACCCGGCCTATGAACCGCCGGAGCTGTGGGTGCTGAAGAACACCGGCTCCTTCTCGTTCGAATTCATGGGCGGCGGCATCGGCGTTATCTGCGGCATCGACTGCGAGGGATACGATTCGGTTTTGGGCGACCGCAGCTGCGTCGGCATGGTGGGGGGCACCATCTATGTGCGAGGCCCTGTGAGAGGGCTTTCCAACGAAGTGTGGCTGCTCGATCTCGATGACGCTGATCGCACCTATCTCGACCAGGGGCTGCCGCTTTTTCTGGAAAAAATCGGTCGTCCCCACCTGCTGGAGTCGCTGCTCGATTTTTCCCAGTGGAAAAAAATCGTGGCCAAGAGCTACGAAGAGCGCAATATCCACAGCCGCATCTCCATCCGTGAATTCCGGCACGACAAATGGGTCGAAGGCGGCATCTTCGGAGACGTGGTGGTGGACGACTACGCCCATATCGCCAACCTGGTCAACACCGGCGAGGATCGCCTCAAAATCCCGCGCTGGCAGGACAAGCGCTTCGGCGCGCCCTGCCAGGTGTCCTGCCCCTCTCAGATTCCGACCCAGGATCGCATCAACCTGCTGCGGCAGGGCAAGGTGAGAGAGGCGCTCGAACTGGTCCTCAACTATTCGCCCTTTCCCGCCAGCGTCTGCGGCGAGGTCTGCCCCAACCTGTGCATGGACGCCTGCAGCCGCCGCTATATCGACAAACCGGTGGCCATGAAGGAACTGGGGCGCCTCTCGCTGGAAGCCGCCTCTCCTGCGCCGAAACCGGACAGCGGGAAAAAGGTGGCGATCATCGGCGGCGGTCCCGGAGGTCTTTCAGCAGCCTGGCAGGCCAAACTTCTCGGCCACGACGTCACAATCTATGAGGCCGATAAAGAAGTCGGCGGCAAACTGCGCCAGGCGATCCCCACGGAACGACTGCCGGAGAAATCTCTCCAGAGGGAGATCGAACGGATCAAGACGCTGGGCATTGACATCCGGACCCGCACCTGCGTCGACAGCGAAATGTTCTCCCGGCTCCGGGAAGAGTACGACGCCATCGTCATCGCCTCGGGGGCTCACAATCCGGTGGTCATCCCCTTCCCCGGACATGAACGCATGGTCAAGGGACTCGATTTCCTCAAGCAGATCAATAACGGCGAGCAGCCGAAAGTCGGCGACCGGGTTATCGTCATAGGTGCCGGCAATGCCGGCATGGATGTCTGTCTCGGGGCTTACGCCATGGGCGCGAGGAAAGTGACCGCCATCGACATTCAGCGTCCGGCCGCCTATCAGAAGGAAATCGACCAGGTCAGAGCGCTCGGCGGCGATATCCGCTGGCCGGTGTTCACCGAAAAAGTCACCCCTGAAGGGCTGTGGACCAAAGACGGTGAGCTGATCGAAGCCGATATGGTGATCATTGCCATCGGCGAGCGTCCGGATCTCTCCTATGTTCCGCGCAAATGGCTGACCGATCGCGGCATGATGGACGTCGATGACTGCGGCCAGGTCGTTCGGGCTCCCGGAGTTTTTGCGATTGGCGACACCCTCGCGCCCGGCCTGCTGACCCACGCCATCGGCACCGGCCGGGAGGCAGCCCTCTACCTGGACGAATACCTGGCGGGGCGCCAACCGGTGCCCATCCAGAAGCCGCAGATGATCAACCAGAGCTGTCTGTCGAAAGAGCTGTTCAAACCGCGCAACCGCGGCCGCTTCTGCGTCACCGACGCCAAGGACGAGACGCTACGCTGTATTAGCTGCGGGACTTGCCGCGACTGCTCCATGTGCCTGGAATCCTGCCCGGAAGGAGCCATCCGCCGCCTGGAAAACGACGACGGCACCTTTGAATACGTCTCCGACGACAATGTCTGCATCGGTTGCGGCCTGTGCGCCGGCATCTGCCCCTGCGGCGTGTGGGCCATGGAGCAGGTGGTGTAAATACTGGTCCGCCCGAGATCGCGGCTTCCATGACAAGGGACACTTTTCGCCATCCCTGGCCGTTTGACTGGCGCCTTCCCTGGCGCCAGACACCCTTGTCATAGAAGCCGCGATCCCAGGCTACGCCGCGACATACCCTCGACGCAGAGGCGCAGAGAATTGTCCTTCTCCGCGCCTCTGCAATCTCTGGGTCTCTGCGTTAAAAGGTTTTTTCTCGGCCTCTCCCCGCAAATCGGCTATAATCTCCCTCCCAATCCGCATCAGGAGTGATGATTATGTCCAGTTCCTTCGGTACGCTTTTTCAGGTCAGCACCTTTGGCGAATCCCACGGCGTCGGCGTCGGCGCGGTCGTTGACGGCTGCCCTGCAGGCCTGCAGCTCTGTGAAGCCGACATCCAGACCCAGCTTGACCGGCGCCGCCCGGGGCAGAGCGATCTGACCACCCCCCGCCAGGAGGCCGACCGGGTCGAAATCCTCTCAGGTGTTGAAAACGGGCTGACGCTGGGCACCCCCATCGGGCTGCTGGTGCGCAACAAGGACCAGCGCCCCGGCGACTACGGCGAGATGAGCCGTGTGCCGCGCCCCTCCCACGCCGACTATACCTACCAGATGAAATACGGCATCCGCGCCGCCAGCGGAGGCGGACGCTCCAGTGCGCGGGAGACCATCGGAAGGGTGGCGGCCGGCGCCATCGCGGAAAAGATTCTAAGGGAGAAATGGGGAGTGGAGATCGTCTCCTGGGTGAGCGCCATCGGCGATATCGAAGCGCCCGAGGTCGATCCCCTGGAAATCTCCCGCCCTCAAGTCGATGCAACGCTGACCCGCTGCCCCGCCCCGGAAGCGGCAAGGCGCATGGAAGAGCGTGTTCTTGAAGTCAAGGAAGCGCAGGATTCCATCGGCGGCGTCGTCACCTGCGTGTGCCGCAACGTGCCCACAGGCTGGGGCGAGCCGGTGTTCGACAAGCTGGAGGCCAAGCTGGCGCAGGCCATGCTGTCGCTGCCGGCGACAAAGGGGTTTGAAATCGGCTCGGGGTTTGCCGGCACCCGCATGCTTGGCTCGCAGCACAATGACCTCTTTGTCAGGAAAGGTACGCGCCTCGGCACCGTCAGCAACCATTCAGGCGGGGTACTCGGCGGCATCTCTAACGGTGAGCCCGTCATCTTCCGGGTCGCCTTCAAGCCGGTGGCCACCATCGGCAAAACGCAGAAAAGCGCTGATTTCGAAGGGCAGGAGGTGGAACTGGCGGCCAAGGGAAGGCACGACCCCTGCGTGGTGCCGCGGGCCGTCCCGATCGTGGAAACGGCTGCCGCCCTGGTGTTGATCGATCTGGCGCTGCGCCAGCAGGCGCGAGGCTGAAAAACCCGCTCAGTCGCTGCGCCGGAGAATGTCGCCGCAGGCCCTGCAGCGGTAGACACTCTGCCCCCGCGCGATCCGGCCATGACGGATACGGGTCAGGCAGTGCTTACGGCACTTGCAGACATAGATAAAATCACGGGGGAGGGTTCGAGACGGCTTGAGAGGCAGGCTGTGGGTGCGTTGCGGTTCGAGGGCGAAGCACTCCTGCATGACGCTTCGCCACTCGGCGCCGTGAGGGCGGCATTTGGCCCCCCAACGCAACACGACGATCAGGTGGGCGATCTCATGGGGAACGGTCTCATTGAGCATTTCGGCGGGATGAGCGGCGTAGGCCTGCAGATTGAAGCGCAAACGAAGCTGCGATGCCTTGCGGCTGCCCCGGTGCACCGACATACGCCACCCTGCCTGTGCCGCGCAACGCCCCCGCAAGCCGAAATCGATTTCCGGCAACGGCAAACTGCCGAGATCATAGAAATCAGTGGCCTTCTGCCACGCCTGAACGACGGCACGACGGATGGCATCCCTGTCGTCGCCGATGACAGTCTCAGCCCCGGCAGCGAAAAAAGCATCCAGAAACTTCACTCTGAGCGTGCTTCGTCCGCCTCGACCCAGGCACCGATCTTCGCGGCCAGCTCATCCGGCAGATCAAGAAAACGCAGCCCCATGCCGGGCTCAAGATCGGAGGACTTGCGAAAATCCCGTGTCCAGGCGACTTCACAGCGGCAGGAGAGCGGCATTTCGAGAGGCGCGGGAAGGGTCATCTCCACATCAAACTGCTCCCCCTGGCGCCGGGGGTTGACGGTGGAAATGAACATGCCGTTCTGACTGATGTTTTTGGCGTATCCGAAGAAAACCCTGCGGCCGTCGTCAAGGCGCACGCGCTGCACCAGCAAGGGTTTGCGCAAGTCCCTGCGGCGATCGCCCGTCGGGTTGTCGGTATCGGCCTGCTGTGCTGTGCGGGGCATAATCTTGATCCTTTTTCCGTCAGCGGGGATCATGGCCATGGCCGGCGGTCATCCCGAGTGTCAGACTCCGGCTTCACTCTTTTGGTATTTTCTAAGCACTTTTAAATAATTATCAGCATTTCCGCTACTTGGCAAGCCCAGATGTGTCAACAGCGACGGAATGACCGTTTCCGCTGTCCCCCACCAACCGTGATGATCGCAGATACGGGAGATCATGCGCCGGGTACGCAGGGCATCGAACCACTGGTGAAAAGCGCGACGGCGCGCATCAGGGCGTCGATGCTGGCGATACAATTTGCTCCAGAACCCATCCAGCCCGCACTCCCCAAGAAAATCAGCCAGCGCCGGAGAGAGAGGGGCAAGCCGCGCAGTGATCTCATCCACATCCTCTTCGACGGCCCGCTCGACCGCTCGCAAAAAAGCGCCCAGCAGTTGAAATGATTCCCGAGTCGAAAAACGCACCGCTTCCAGCTCCCCATCCTGCAGGCGCGCAAGGGCCGGTCCGGTGCCGAAAGGAGTGCGCGCTGAAAGACGCGCCGCCGGATAAACCATCGTGCCCCCGACCTGCTCTATTCCCCCAATTTTGGCCAATTGCTGAAGAAAGTAGAAGTCCTCCCCCGCCTTCCTCCGGTTCATGCCGCCGGCGGCGACATAGGCCTCGGCGCGGCAGGCCAGGGCGCTGCCGATGGTGTGGTAGGCATAGGGGGAACGCGCGAGCTCCAGGCCGAGCACGTAATGGCGCAGGTACAGCTCATAATGCGTGATGGCGTCATCAAGTTCCGGCGTCGCCCCGCGGCAGTGCCGAAAGGGCACCACCGCCCCGGCTGAGGTGCAGTTGCGAAAGTGCGCCATCAGCGCCTCGAAGTAATTGCCGTCGGTCAGGGTGTCGGCATCGAGAGAGGCGCACAGGGGATCTCCCCGCCAGTCAAGACATTCCAGCGCAAGATCGAATCCGATCTTGCGCGCGAGGCCGACACCTTCACCGCCCGGCAGCTCGAGTCCGGCGGAAGACGCATCGACCCAAGCGAGGTTCAGACCGAAACCTGAGCCCCCGGCCTCTTCGAGCAGGGTCAGGGTGCGCCCGTTCTGCTCCCGCCACGGCTGCGGCGCATCGCACCGGTTGTTGACCACCACCACGACCAGAAATTTCTCGCGCCAGCGTGCCGGGTTGGCGCCCAGGGAGTTCAGCGTCTCGGGCAGACTTTGCTCCTCGGCCAAAGCGGGAACCACCACCACGCCGTCAAACGATCTGCCGTGATTTCCACTCAGCGCCCAGGGACCGGCCACGGCGCGCCGCCGCTGGTATTTGTTCACCGCGGCCGGGGTCACGCCTCCTCCAACAGGCTCAAAGCCTGGGAGAAAGGATCATTAAAACCATCGACCCAGTGAATTTCAATCCCCTGCCGTTCCATGCGGCGGAACCAGGTCTCCTGCCGCTTGGCGAATTTATGAATGGCGGTATTGAGCTGCGCCTGCATTTCGCCAAAACTCAGTTCTCCCCGCAGATAGCGTGCGATGAAGCGGTATTCAAGACCGTAAAACTCCATCGTCTCCCAAGTGACCCCCTGCCGGTGCAGACGCTCGACTTCCTCAACCATCCCTTCCTCCAGGCGCTGCTGCAGGCGTCGGGTGATGCGCGCCCGCAACTCGGGACGCGGCCAGCGTATGCCGATCACCAACGGAGTAACAGAAGGCAGCGGCGGCAGAGGGGCGGCGGCACGCTCCCCTTCCGCAATCTCGATGGCGCGCACCAGCCGGTCGCGATCGGTCAGGTCGGTGGTGTTGTGCTGACGGGGTTTGAGTTCCAGCAGTCGCTCGCGCAGCCACTGTAAGGAGCGGGTTGCGAGTTCGGCCCGCAACTCCGGGTCGGGAGGGACCTCGATCAACCGGTAACCACGCAGTACGGCATCGAGGTAAAGACCGCTGCCTCCCACCATGACCGGCATACGGCCACGACCTTCGATCTTTTCGAAGACTTCAAAAAAATCGCGCTGGAAGGCGAAAACATGATACTCCTCACCCGGGTCGGCGATGTCGATGAGATGATAGGGAATATCCCCATATTCGGCCAGATCCTTGCCGGTCCCCAGGTCCATGCCGCGGTAGACCTGGCGGGAATCAGCGGAAATGATTTCACCACCGACCCGCTGCGCAAGCTGCACCCCGAGCCGGGTTTTTCCCGTCGCGGTCGCACCGAGAACCACCAGCAGATTGATATCAGACTTCAAGGACATAAAATGTTGTCCTGACGCTTGAATGAAAACATATTCGGTTGCGTTTTCCACCGAGGGGGTGCAGCTCTCCCCTGACAAGGGTGTCTGGCGCCAGGGAGGGCGCCAGTCAAGCGGCCATGGATGGCGAAAAGCGTCCCTTGTCAGGGGAGAGCTGCACCCCCTGCCGACGATGAAATACCAGGCCTCTTTCATTTGTCTTTCGTGTGCAGAAAAGTAACTTTTATTCCAGCCGGCAATCTGCTACATTCGAAATTTGTGAAACCATCCCATCACCTGACGATTCTGATATTCAAATGAGCATTGCCGAAAACGCCCACAACCCAAAGCAGGGCGAAGCGCGCCGCCTGCCGCGCGACCGCCACCCCATCTCCCGCAAACTGATCGATCCCGACACGCTCAAAGTACTCTACCGCCTGCACCGCCACGGCCACAAGGCCTATCTGGTGGGAGGCAGCGTACGGGACCTGCTGCTCGAGCGTCGCCCCAAGGATTTCGATGTCGGCACCGATGCCTCTCCCAACCAGGTCAAAAAGCTCTTTAAAAACTGCTTTCTGGTAGGGCGCCGCTTCCGCCTGGCACACATTCGCTTTGCCGGCGGCAAAGTGATCGAGGTCGCCACTTTCCGTCGCAAACCTAAAGAGGATGAGTTGCCGGAGGATCCGGCGGAACATTTTGGTTTTCGGGAGAATGTCTTCGGCACGCCGCGGGAGGATGCCTTCCGGCGCGATTTTACCATCAACGGGCTGTTCTACGATATCTCTGATTTTTCCGTGATCGATCATGTCGGCGGGCTTGAGGACTTGGAGGCACGGAGGATAAGAGTGATCGGCGACCCGACCGAGCGCTTTACCGAAGATCCGGTGCGCATGCTGCGAGCGTTGGAGTTCTGTGCCCGCCTCGACTTCACCCTTGATGCGTCGGTGCGCGAAGGGATTTATGCCTGCGCACCCATCATCGCGGAAGCCGCGCCGGCCCGCATACGCGAAGAACTCATGGAACTCTTCCGCCATGGCGTGGGGGGACGGGTCCTGCGGGACGCCTCGGCGACAGGTCTACTGGAGCCGCTGCTGGCCGGGTATCGGGGGGACGAACGAACCTTCGCTCTGCTGGAGATCCTCGACCGCCATCACCGGCAGGGGCGACCGGTTGAGGAACCCTATGTACTTGCCGCTCTCTATCTGGAACGATTTCTGCGCACCTGCCCCCCGGACGAACCGATGCCCGTCACGGAAGTCGTGCGGCGCGCGGGACTGATCCTGTCACCCCACTGCCGCTACTTCAGCATCGCGCGCGGAATCTCACACCAGGCCAGGGAGCTGCTGGTCGGGATATTCCGTCTGGCGCGCGGGCGCCGACAGCGGGGCGAGCAGCGCCTGCTGACCCACCCCATGATCCCTCACGCACTGAAATTGCTTGCCGATTGGAGCGAAGTCTGCGGTGACTACCGCAGCCAGGTTGCCGCCTGGCGGGAATTGATCGATGCGGCAGAGAAAAAACCGATGCCGACCGACGACAAAAAACCGCAGCGGCCGCGCAGTCGGCGCCGCCGCAAACCGCGCCGCACGCCGCCACCTAAAAAGTAGCAGGTCTGCACGATGGAAAAAATCATTATTGCCGCAATCGCCGACAATGGCGTGATCGGCCGCGACAACGACCTGCCCTGGGATCTTCCCGAAGATCGCCGACTGTTTCGCGACCTGACCCTCGGTCAAGCCGTCATCATGGGACGGCGCACCTTTGAGAGCCTTAACGGCAAGCCCCTGCCGCAGCGTCACAATATTGTCGTCAGCCGCACATTGGCCCCCCAGGCCGACATCCACATCTGCCCTGATTTCGATTCAGCCCTGACCATAGCGCAAACCCTGGCGGAAAAAGTCTTTTTCATCGGTGGCGAGCAGATCTACCGACGCGCCCTTGCGGTGGCCGACCTCATGATCCTCTCCCATGTTCATGGCAGCTTTACCGGCGACACTTTCTTTCCCGAATTCGACGCCAACCAGTGGCGCCTGGTCTCAGAAAAAGACTATCCGGGCTTTCAGCAACAGGTCCTGCGTCGCCAGTTTCGTCAATGAAAAATTCTCTATATCAGTTCAATGGCAGCCCAGTGAAGAGACAGCCAGCCACCCGATTGACCAAATTGAAGCCGCAAGGGCGAGGAACAACCTAAACTGGATGAGCATTTTAAGGCTTGCGCTGGAAAAGTCTCCAGAAACGGCAAAACCTATCGTCGCTGAAATTAAACGTATCGACCGGGAGATTTCCGACCTTGCCGATAAGCTTACCGAGCAAAATGCCTAACAAGGCAAATGCACTCGGACGGCAAAAAGCGCCGCTCTTTCCTCGCTCTGCTTTTTTCCGCCGGTGATTTGCGGCGTTAGCGCAATAAATGAGGAGGGTTTATGGGGTGGATTTATGCATTTCGTGATTCAAGATATGACGTTGGCATTAAGCTAGGATGGGAAAAAAGCAAATATGGAAATAAGTATATAACAATTGCGCATAGCTATAGTCCCGCAGAAATAATCTATGAAGCTGCATGGGAAATCGAAACTGAAGTAAAAGATCGATCTCAAAGTAACGCAATCGAAGAAAAGGCAAGCCAAAATCTAACAAACCTCAACTTTCCAAACAATGGGAGGGAGTGGTTCAATATAGACACAAAAAGCTGCATCGAGATTGTCAGCGATAATCTGAAACTAAAATCTGTAAAAATAAATAAATTATCAAATAACAATCATGATGATTTTAGATACCCAAAACATCTTGATTCTCCACGCATGAGCAAGCACAAACAAGTTCTCTGGGTATATGAGGAAAATATAACAAAAAGAATTAAGCTCCAAAGAATTGATGAATGGAAAACACCAAGGGAAACCAGAAAAAGATATAGCAGAAATGGGTTCAAGCCAATCGCAGCGTTCACATACCAAAGCGGAGTAAACATCAACTCAAACATTAAAATTCATAGGCTATGGGAAACCACACTTACAAATTACAAAACCCCTATTGACAACTCAACATACGGTTGGCTCCCAGAAAATGTCAGTGGAGAAGAGGTAATTCATTACCTCGCCAAAAATCACTTTGAGCAACTTTCTCCACCTTTTAACAACAAACCATTCGGCGTTAGGACAAGTTACAACATCGCAGAATAATGCGCTAATCGGGTAGCCGGGGGTTTTTAATCCCGAATAGGTGGTTGAGGCCGGCATTGACCTGCTGGACACCGAGTCCGAGGGAGGTCGCTACCCCGAACAGCGTCGCCACCGTGGCCATGATGTCAATGACGTTACCGATCGGTCCGTAGATCTTCTCTCCAAAAAGAGGGTAGAACACGGAGCGAATCGAGAGGGGAAGGCCCTTGTTGAAGGAGAAAAACGCCAGAGGGGGGGAGTAAAAAGAAAAAGGGAAAAAGCGGCAGGAATGGATCGTGTAACGGGGCGGGAATAATGCGAAAAGATCAACGCGGCAGGATGCGGCGCCCGTACACGTCGTTGATTACATGCGCGAACCCGATATAGGTGGCGAGCAGACCGCAGGCCACGCCCTCCCAGCCGACCAGACGGATCAGCCAGGGAAGTTCAGCCGCTTCCCCCAGGGCCAGCCCGAAGAAAAACACCCCCAGCAGCGCATAAACCGCAGCCATAAGGCGCCCCAGGGGCAGCGCCGCGCACACCATAACGGTGGTAAACATCCCCCACAGGGTGAGATAGGAGACCATGGCCAGGCTTGATGGCGCCTCACCGATGCCGGCCCGTGGAAGGACCATCAGCCCCACCAGGGTCAGCCAGAACAGGCCGTAGCTGATAAAGGAGGTGGCATCGAAAGTGGAATTTTTTCTCCACGCCAGAAGGCCGGCAATGATCTGAGCCAAACCGCCATAAAAAAGACCGACGGCAAGAATCAGGGGGTCGAAAGGGATAAGCGCCGCCTGACGCAGGCTGAACAACACAGTGGTCATGCCGAAGCCGAACAGCCCCAGGGGGACGGGGTTGGCCGTGGCTGCAGCAAGACTCATAATCCCGGCGCCGCCGGAATCACACGTTATGGACTGTTCGTCATCCTGTTCCACATGGTTGATCTGGCGGGCGGCGATCGGAGGATAACTCTCACCGTCTTTCATCACCGCCGTCTCAAGGGACAGGGGACGTGCGGGAGATCGGGGCGGAGAATCAGCAACAAGCTCGGGAAACCGCTGGGCAAGCTCCTGGAACTTGCTGCACTCCTGATGCTGGGCGCGGCAGTAGCGAATGATCTGGCGTACATCGGAGGGGCTGATATAGCCGCAACCGACGTCGCAGAGATCTTCGTCCTGACCGTAGAAGGGACAGATAATGTCGTCTGTCATAAGCGCTCGCCCGTTTTGCAAAGAATAAACAGTCAAAGAGTCGCCAACGCAACCGCGTGGACGTCATGCCTTGGCGATAGATAGAGCAAGAGGCATTCCAAATCAGGGAAAAATTCATTCTTCCGCGAAAAGACAATGAAGTCGGCATATTGCCTTTGAAAGACTTGAGAATGGAGCGGGACAGGTTTTGCATCTCTGCAAAGGGGAAGAGCCGCTGCAACAGAAACTATCCCGTCAGCGCAGCCCTTCTGGACGAAGAAAAAACTCTAGTATTTTCGTACAATTAAAGAAAATCCCAGGAGGTTCAGACAGATGATTCGCAAAAATGCAAAGCGTCCGGGAGAGGCCTTTGCATTTATGCGAGGACGCAACGGCAACCTGGGAAGATCAAAGATAGTCTTCCTTGCGGATATTGTACTTTTTCAGCTTGCGGTAGATGGTGGCCATATTCATGCCTGCCAGGCGGGCGGCTTCTTCCACATTGCCCTGGGCCTTGCGCAGCAGTTCTTTCAGATAACTGGTCTCAAACTGCGAAAGCGCACTTGAATAGTCTTCGTCCGACCCGCGCTCGCGCGGCTGTGTTTCGTCGATCTCGATAAACTGCGCCAGGGTCGGAAGCGTGATGTAATCGCCGCTCTCCATGGCTAGAGCCCCCTCAATGGCGTTGCGCAGCTGCCGGATGTTTCCCGGCCAGGAAAAATCACTGGCCACCTCCATCGCTTCGGGGGAAAGTCCTTTGACCCGGGTGCCGAATCGTTCGTTCTGCTCACGGATGAAATGATCGGCCAGCAGGGCAATATCCGGTTTGCGTTCGCGCAGAGGCGGCAGGTGAATATTGACCACGTTGAGGCGGTAGTAGAGGTCTTCACGGAAGGTCCCCGCTTTCACCGCCTCCCTGAGATCGGCGTTGGTGGCGGAGAGAATCCGCACATCGACTTTGGTGGTATGGGTGTCGCCGATGCGCCGAAATTCCTGCTCCTGAAGAAAACGCAGCAGGGTCTTCTGCACATTCATCGGCAGGTTGCCGACTTCATCGAGGAAAAGAGTGCCGCCGTCGGCGGCCTTCAGCAGCCCCTCCTTGTCTTCGGTCGCACCAGTGAATGCCCCTTTTTTGTAACCGAACAGCTCGCTCTCCAGCACTGATTCGGGCAGGGCACCGCAGTTGATGGCGACAAAACGTCCCTCTTTGCGTGGTGAGTTGTAATGCACCGCCTGGGCGATGAGTTCTTTGCCGGTGCCGCTCTCGCCGGTGATCAGGATCGAAGTGTCGCGCACCGCCAGTTTTTCCACCTTATCCAGCACGGCTCGCAGTTTTTCAGAGGTTCCGATGATGCGCTCAAAACGAAAGCGCCCTTCAAGTTCCTCGCGCAGGCTCTGATTCTCTGAAGCCAGCAGGTTGAGCCGCAGGGCATTTTTCACCCGGAAAAGCAGCTCGTCGGGCTCGAAGGGCTTGGTCACCATGTCGTAAGCGCCCTTGCGCATGGCGCTGATGGACATATCCACCGTCGCATGGGCGGTAATCACGATCACCGGGATGGCCGGATCTTTCTCCTTGATTTTCTGCAGCACTTCGATACCGCTCATCTCCGGCATCTTGATGTCGGTGATCACCAGATCATAGCGGCCGGCGACGAAATCCTTCACGGCGGGTACCGGACGATTATAGGCCCGCACCTCGTAGCCCTCGTCACCGAGTACCGCTTCGAGCATGCGGCAGAGCCCCTCTTCATCGTCAATCAGCAGAATACGCGGTTTTTTCGCCATAAATTATTTATTCCTCCTGCTCCACACCGGTCACGGCGGGAAGCCGAATCACCACGGTGGTCCCCTGCCCCGGCGTACTGTCGATACGAATTTCGCCATGATGCAGTTCGATGATCTGACGGGTGATCGCCAGACCGAGACCGGTCCCTTTAGGGCGCGTCGTAAAAAAGGGTTCAAAGATTTTTTCCAGATACTCCGCCGGAATACCCGACCCGGTATCGGCAAACACCAGCTCGACCCATTCATCGCCTGCGCGGCGCGTGGAAACGGTCAACTGGCCGCCGTCCGGCATGGCTGCGCCGGCATTGAGAATCAGGTTGATGGCCACCTGGCGGATCTGGTCGCCGTCGATCCGGACCGGTTTGAGGTGACCGGCGAAATCCTTGCGCACCTTCACATTGTGCATGTCGGTGTGGTTGGCAGCGAAATCGACGATCTGTCCCAGCAGATCGTTGAGATCGGTTTCGCGCAGGTCGGGACGCGGCGTACGGGCATAGTTGAGCAGATCCTGAACGATCTTCTTGCAGCGTTTACTCTCGCGCTTGATCTCATGCACGTACTTGAATTTAGGATCATCCTGGTCGAGTTTGCCTTCCAGGTAAGCCGCGTATCCGAGAATCACGCCGAGAGGATTGTTGATTTCATGAGCGACACCTGAAGACAGCACCCCGAGGGAGGCCATCTTGCCCTGCTGAGCCAGGCTTGCCTCCATCTCCTGATTGCTCTTGAGCCTTTCTGCCATCCGGTTGAAGGCCTCCGCCAGCTCGCCTAGTTCATCGCGGCTGTCTACTTTCATGCGTACATCAAGTCGGCCTTTGCGAACCTGGCGAATGGCATCCATCATCCGTGTGATGGGGGTCGTGAGCACCTGAGCGGCGAGAAACACGAGGAAAACAGCCGTCAAGCCGACAAAAAAGGTGATCACAATCAGGCTTGACAGGATACTGGTTTTGATCTGGCGTGCCTCATGGAAAAACTCATCCTCATAGGAACCCACCGCGACGATCCAGTCCCAGGGCTTGAAATAGCGATAGCGCACGATCTTCATCCGCGGCAGATCGTCGCCGATATTGCGCCAGGGGTAGCGGATCCAGCCATTGCGATTTTCAATCATCTCCCGCACGAAAGGTCTACCGGTAAAGTCAACGGAATCAGCAATATTGGTCCCTTCCGCATCGGGATGAATGGTCAGGGTCCCTTCAAGATCCATGCAGTAGATATAGCCGGTACGTCCGACCTTTTTGCTCTTGAGTTTCTGCTTGAGATCTTCCATGGAGCGGCGCTCGAAATCGAGATCCTCATAGGTCTCCTCGAGATAGCCGGTGGTGGCGATGATCCAGTCCCATTGGGGGAAATAGCGATAGGCGGCAATCTTCTGCCGCGGATACCGGTCGCCCAGCACTTCGTTGCGCCAGGGGTAGACCATGAACAGCACTTCCCCGGGCTCGGACCTGAGAGCGGTCTGGATCATGGCGCGGATGAAATGGCGGCCGCTTTCATCCTGCTCGTCGTAGATGTTCTCCCCTTCGCGGGCGATATGAGCTTTGAGCAGACCTTCCGTGTTCATGGCGAAGATGTAACCGGTTTCACCCACGTTGACGCGCTTAAGGCCGTGTCTCGCTTCGTGCTGGGCCTGCTCGAGCGAAATCTGTCCGCTGCGGTACTGATTGTGCTGGGATTCAACCAGGTTGTAAGCCAGATTGGTAAGGGTCTCCAACTCCTCGCGAATGACCTTCTTCTTATCTTCCTTGTACACCTGGAACTGCTGATAATGGCTGTCGAGCAGGTCGATGGTGAAATGCGCCATGTGGTCGAGGTCGTCCTTGCTGGCCTGGGTGACGCCGCGATAAGCCTGTTCGTAGCTGATGTAGCCCACCACGCCCCCCACCACGAACAGCGGCAGAATCACCAGAGGCAGAACCACAACCAGCAGCTTCCAGCGAAGTTTCAAATCGTTGATGAAACGCAAAAGAGTGATGGCCATCAGAACGCGCCTTTTTCAAACATTTCAACGGCCTTTCCACAGTCCCAGCAACGCGCCGCGGTCGCGCTCCTGGGCATCCAGGCGCGAGCGCAGCTTCCTGGAGAGTACAATCCGTTGCTCTCCGGTATAGGCTTCATGGTTTTTTTCCATCTCTTCTAGCTTGTAGCGGTAGTTGACCATCAAACCGCAGGACTGGCGCATTCCCTTGGGCGAAAGATCCCCAAGCCAGTTGATGCGTTCGATGCGTGCGCCGTTGCCTAGGTGAAAACGCTGCACCGGATCCAGGGGAAACCCGTCGCCGCGCTTCTGATGAAAATAGCGCAGGCACAACCGCTCCAGGGGATCTTGCAGCCACTCCACGACCTGTTCATCCTCCCACCAGCCGAGACATGAAACAACCGCCTGGATGGTGGCCTCCGTTTCGAGTCGGGCGGCGGCGTCCGAAACGGCCCGCCGCAGGGTCTCCACCAGCGGGTCGTCCTTTTCGTCTTCCCAGACCTGCTGCAGCCAGCGGGTAAAACCGGGGATAGGCGACAAGGTGGCAAAGGTCTTGAGGTCAGGAAAATCCCGCCGCAGGTCATCGACCACCTGTTTGATCAGAAAATTGCCGAAGCTGATGCCGCGCAGGCCTTTCTGGGCATTGGATATGGAATAGAAAATAGCCGTGTCGGCCGTCTGGGGGTCAACCTCGGGGGCGGAGGGGTCAAGCAGATCCTGAATGCTGCCGGCCAGCCCCTCGACCAGGGCAATCTCGATAAAGATCAGCGGCTCGTCCGCCAGGGCGGGGTGGAAAAAAGCGTAGCAGCGGCGATCGGATTCCAGGCGGTTGCGCAGATCAGTCCAGGAATGAATCTCGTGCACCGCCTCATAGGCAATGAGCTTTTCCAGCAATGCGGCCGACGATTCCCAGGCGATGCGCTGCAACCGAAGAAATCCCAGGTCGAACCAGGTGGCGAGCAGGCCGCGCAACTCATGGGAAAGATGCGCCAGGCGCTTGTCCTCGCCGGCCCATTCGAGCAGGTCGGCACGCAGATCGATCAGAAACTTTACTCCGGCCGGGAGGATATTGAAATGACTCAGAAGCCGCAAGCCGGGTGACGCCATGGCCTTATCCAGACGCTGCTTCGCTTCGAGGAAGGACTCCGGGTCCCCGGCGTCAAGCATGCGCCTTGCAAGGTCACACAGATGCTTGGCATCCGGCGGGAATTCATGCACCAGCAGCTGCAGAAAGCGCTGGCGCCCTTCGGCAGTCATGGAAATATAGGCTCGTCCGAGTTGGGCCGCGCGCACCCGCGCCGAGATCTCCCCGCCTCGCTCCTCAAGACAGTCGCGCATCAGTTGGCGCAGGCGATCACGTTGTTCTTCGGGGAGATTGGGTTTGAATTCGAAATCGCGCTCGCCGTCACGCGACAGGGAGATGCCGCGCCACAGCCCTCCCAGCCCTTGTAAAACATCACGCAGCGTTTTGGATGTTTCCATCTTTTCTCCTGAATTCATCCGTTTCCTGTTACGTCACGAAAACGCCATCATACTCGCCGGGGCTTTTGAAGACAAGGTTGCGTATACATAAAAACAGGAGGAAAAGACGTGTTTGAGGGGTAGTCAATTTTTTTCATCTGGTTTATATTGTCAATTCTGCAAAAAGCATCAAAATAAGCGCTGCACTCAAGATAGCGAGGTTTTTGTGGCAAGACGCAGCCCCTGGCTCTTGACAATCTATTTTGCATTTCTTTTCTGCCTGTTGCTGTGGGGACGCGTACCCGCTGAAACCGAGTGCCGCAACCAGGGCATGCAGCTGTTCAACTCGGGGGCGCACCAGGTCCTGGGCCAGCGGCTGCCGACCCCTTACTGCCCCGCATGCAACGGGCAGCAGGAGGGCTCCTTCCATCTGGCCATGCCCGGCTCAATATCGGGGCCTCTTCCATCAAAGGATTCTCCGCACAAGGCGGTATCCTTAACCAGGCAGTCCTGGGAACCGGCCCCGTCGACCTTTTTTAAAACGCCTCTCGTCACCGGCACGATCCTGCCCGATCTCAGCCTGCAATCTCTGCGCACCGTTGTACTTCTGCATTGAAAGCCCTCATTTCGGTTCTCACCGAAATCTCCCTTTGAAATATCATCACAGAGGACGCCCGGCAAACACAGCGGTACCAATAATGAACGCGTGCCTGGGGGTTGCGGCGTACTCGTCTCACCATGACTTTACCGGAGACTGACCTTGAACAAACAAAAGCGATCTTTTATCAACGCAATCTGGGATTTCTGCTGCTCTCTGAAACTGACCATCGTCATCCTCATCCTGCTGGCGGCAACGTCCATTATCGGCACCGTCATCCAGCAGAACAGGCAGCCGGAAGAGTATATCCGCATTTACGGCGAAGCCACTTTCCGCCTGTTTGAAAAACTTCAGTTTTTCGATATGTACCATTCCTGGTGGTTTCTGACTCTGTTGGCCCTGTTCGCCATCAACCTCACCGCCTGCTCCATCAAACGACTGCCGCGGGTCTTCAAGGTGGTGAAAAACCCGAACCTGACTCCCGACGAATCCTTCTACCGCTCTCTGTCGACCCTGGAAGAGGTGGTCTCCAAGGAAAAGCCTGAAAACCTGCGGGACAAAATCGCCGCGTTTCTGAAAAAGGAATTCGCCGAGCCGAGAATTACCGAGCAGGACGGCAAAATCCACCTCTACTCTGAAAAGATGGCCTGGGCCCGTTTCGGCGTCTACATTACCCACGCCTCGATTCTGATTATCTTCATCGGCGCCATTATCGGAAACGTCTTTGGGTTCAAGGCCTTTGTCAATATCGTGGAAGGCACCGAAACCAGCCGGGTGTGGAAACGCGGCGGCGTCGAACCTCAGCCGATCGACCTTGGTTTCACCGTTCGCTGCGAGGACTTTTCGATGACCTACTACGAAGGCTCCATGCGCCCCAAGGAATACAAGAGCCTGATCACGATCATTGATAATGGCGAAAAAGTCAAAGTTGACCGCCCGGTCATTGTCAACGATCCGCTCACCTACAAGGGGATTGTCTTCTACCAGTCGAGCTATGGTCCGGCGGGCAACCCGAGCTTCACCATAGAGGCCACCGAGCGGGCCAGCGGCGAGAAACAGACTTACACCCTGGAGCAGGGCAAAAGGGCCCGCCTGCCCGGCGGCGCGACGGTGCGCGTCACCAACTTTGCCGAAAATTTCCAGAATTTCGGACCGGCCGCGCGCATCGAAGTGACGAAAGCCGGACAGGCGCCGCGCTCATTTACGGTCCTGAAGAACTTCCCGCAATTTGACGAGCAGCGCGGCGGAGATTATATTTTCTCACTGGCAGGCCTGGAACAGCGCCAGTACACCGGTCTTCAGGTCGCCAAAGACCCCGGCGTGTGGGTCGTGTGGATCGGCTGCACCCTGCTGGTGGTCGGCTCCATCGTCGCCTTCTTCCTCAGCCATCGGCGTGTCTGGGTCAGCATCATGCCCCTTGAGGACGGACGCTCCGGCATCATGATGGGCGGCAACGCTCACCGGAACCAGGCCGCTTTTGAAATGGCCTTCGACGACCTGAAAGACAACCTTAAAAAAGAGATCAACGGTTAAGTTCTCTCACCGCTGCGGAGGAAATAAAATATGTCCAGCGCTCAATTTTTCGATTTCACCACCATCGCCTATTTCGTTGCGATGGTTCTGTTTATCGCATTTATCGCCACCAAGAACAAAAATGTCGGCTTAATTGCGACGCTCGTCGCCTGGGCCGGCTTCGCTCTCAACACCATCGCCATTAGTGTGCGCTGGAGCGAGTCGATTGCCCTCGGCTACGGCCATGCACCCCTGTCCAACCTCTACGAGTCGATCGTCTTCTTCGCCTGGTCGATCCTGCTGGTGTACCTGCTGCTCGACCTCAAATACAAGCAGCGCTCGCTGGGAGCCTTCGTTATGCCCTTCGCGTTTCTGGGAATGGCCTGGGCGCAGCTTTCCCTCAACGACAGCATTGAACCGCTGGTGCCCGCGCTGCAGAGCAACTGGCTGACCTACCATGTCATTACCTGCTTTATCGGCTATGCCGGATTCGCCGTGGCCTGCGGTGCCTCGATCATGTATCTGATCAAAGTCGGCAAAGAGGAAAAAAGCGGAGACGGACGCAACCCGGCAGGGGGCGTCCTCTCCATTTTCCCCAGCACCCGCATCCTCGACGACATCAACTACAAGGCGATTATGCTCGGATTCCCGATGCTGACCCTGGGGATCATCACCGGTGCAGCCTGGGCCAATTACGCCTGGGGTACCTATTGGAGCTGGGACCCGAAAGAGACCTGGAGTCTTATCGTCTGGTTTATCTATGCCGCCTTCCTGCATGCCCGTTTCACGCGCGGCTGGGTCGGCCGCAAAGCCGCTTGGCTGTCGATCTTCGGTTTTGCCGCCACCATGTTCTGCTATCTCGGCGTCAACCTGGTTCTGTCCGGTCTGCACTCTTACGGCGGATCCTGATTCTTCAAGAGCGTTATTTTTACCCTTCCATGAGCAAAAAAGGCCGGTCCGGGATTCCCCGGACCGGCCTTTTTTTTATTCGGCACCGCACTGAAGATGAAAAGGGGTCCGATTCATGGGGGGGCGTCAATCCTGCGGGAAGAAGCGACACCGATCCGAAACAGACAGGTTCTCCATCAGGCGGCGACTCTCGGCACTGTCGCGCGCCGCCACGACGGCAGGCAAGGATAAGGCCATCAGCACCTCCCGGGCAGACAGGGTGTCCACGGCCGAATCCTTGCGGCCGCCGAAGGGCAGATGATCAGGGCCGCGCTGGCATTTGCAGTTGAGATTGACACGCCCCACCTGGTTGACCACAGAATCAATGAGGGGATCCAATTGTGCCGCATCGCGGGCAAACAGACTGATCTGCTGAGCATAGTCGCACTGTTCGAGATAGTCTTCAACCTCGCCCCACCTGTCGAAAGAGACGATTGGCACCAGCGGCCCGAACTGCTCTTCCCGCCACAGACGCATGGCGGAGGTAACCGGGGATACCACCGTGGGCGGAAACCAGGGGCCGGCGCCGGCGCCCCCATCCGGATTGAGGATACGCGCGCCCTGCCGCAGGGCATCCGCCAGCAATTCCCTTAAATAGGCGGGCCTGTGCGGTTCAATTAAAGGGGTAAGCCACACCCCCTGCCGCCAGGGCATTCCCCAGCGCACCGCGCGCAGGCCGCGCAGGAAAAGATCGATGAAGCGAGACACCTCAGCGCGGTGAACAAACAGGATTTTCAACGCGGTGCAGCGCTGGCCGTTAAAAGCCAGGGCACCGAGCAGGCACTCGCGCGCCGCTTGTTGGAGGTCCGCGCCAGGCAGCACGACCGCTGCATTCTTGGCCCCCAGCCCCATCACCGACTTCAGGCGCAGCGGCCGCGGGTGGACCTGCACAAGGGACTGACCGACCTGCGGGGAACCGATGAAGGCCAGCGCATCGACATCGCCGCTGCGCATCAGCGGCAGCAGCACTTCATCCCCTTCCCCGTAAATGACGTTGACAACGCCGGGAGGAAGCAGGTCGCGCCACAGAGCCAGCAGCGGGCGAAACAGCAACACGCCATGACGCGGCGGCTTGAGGACCACCGTATTGCCCATCAACAGGGCGGGAACCAGGGTTGCAAACGTCTCATTAAGAGGATGATTGCTGGGACCAAGGCAAAGGACGACTCCCCGCGGAGCCCGGCCGCAGCGCGCACTGATCCCTTCGCGTACCGCAATCTCACCACTGGCGACCAGGTTGTGCGCCTCCTCCAGTGCTTCATCCAGGTTGCGCAGGGTTCGATCAAACTCCCCCTCAGCTTCAGCACGGCTCTTGGCTGTTTCCCACATCAGAAGCAGTACTATTTCGGCGCGACAGGAAGCCAGTCTGCGAGCAAACTCCCGCATAACAGCCGCACGTTGTACAATCCCCAGTGTCGGCCATTGCCCGCGCCCGCGATCATAGGTTGCCCGTGCAGCGGAGAGAGCGTCCAACGCAGCGGCGCGATCAAGGTTGGGCACCCGGCCGAGCAGCCGGGGCTCCAATCGATCTTCCCGTCTGACCGGAATGGGAGAGAAGATTTCCGTCAACGCCCCAGCCCAGACCCTGAAAAAACCATTGACCAGATATTCTCGCTGCTCACGTAGCGGTCCAGGCCGCCAGTTTGTCGGGATATCCTGTTCACGGGGAAAAAGCTCCGCCGGCATAGCGCGGGAGTTTTTATTCAGTTCGCTGGTCATACTCCGATACTCCGCTCAACCCCCGCAAGGCCGGCAATCTGCCGTGCGGCCTCCGTCCCGTCGTCAACCTGAAGCCGTTCACGGGGAGGCGCCTGAGTTACGGCCCGCTCAAGAAAAGGCCCCCAGTCTCCACGCAACAATGCGCCCTGGTCAATCTCACAGGCACGGGCAGATCGCGACAGAGCCTGCACCAGCAATGCCTGCTCGCGAAAAGCGCCGCGGGAGACATAAAGCACGGCAGTATCGTTGGCAATCGCCTCGGAAACAATACCGTAGCCCGGCTTGGTCACCACCACATCGGCAGCTGCCACCAGGTCGGGATAGGACTGTGTCCGGGGCGCTATCACCCGCACATTCTCCGCGCCGCTCCCCATACGAGATTCAATCAGAAAAGTCCACTCCTTCAGACGCGTAAGAGCTGTTAAATCAAGACCATCGACGCCGAATCCGCCAAAGGAGACGAGAGCCACCTTTCGGCTTGCAGACAATCCGAGTGCTTTTCGCACCTCATCGCGCGGGCGGCAGGCTTTGCGCGCGACCAGCGGCAGCTCTTCCTGCGGCACTTCGGCAGGAAAATCGCCATGAAAGGGAAGCAGAAGATATTTCGACGCCTGGCCGTATTCCTGATGAAGAGCAGCGACAACATCTGCGTAATCCGGATGCCGTGCCACAAAATCCTGATAGATCCATTCCCAGGTGAAATTGGCAATCCCCACCCCCGTGATTCCTGCGCACCGGGCGGCAGGGAAAACCTTAGAGGAAATATCCGAGACGGCCAGATCGATTCCGGATTCACGCAGAGAACGCGCCTCATCCTCAATCAAGCGCCGGCTGTCAAGTTGAAGCCGCCGGGCGGCGCGCAGCGTTTCAACTTCGTCCATCACCAGGCTGTCGCGCTGAACCACGCCCACATCAAGCTGCCGGCGCGCGACCGGAACCCCTTGAGAGAGAAACCCGTCAAAAAACCAGGCATGGGCATTGGACACCACCTCAACCTGGAGATCGGGATAGAGTCTGCGCAGGGTATTGATGATCTGGCAGCCGCGACTGGCATGACCCAGGCCGTGGCCACTGATGTAGTAACGTATTTTCGGCATAAGGCAGAAAAAATATCACAGAGGTCGCGAAAACGGCAAGTTCAACCCGCACGCGGCCGGGGTTCCGCCAAACCAGGCTCCACCGGCAAAAAACGGAAGGATATGGTCAATTGACGGAGAACATGTTGATTTTCGGTTTTTTTACGATATCTGGAATGAGAGTGATCGATGACTTGCAGCATAGGAATGATCTTTGCTATTAAAAGAATAAGAAGCAATGCCCCCCTGTTGGAATCAGATCCAATGAGATGAAGTGAATAACCGCCAGGAGACTCGACGCAGCGAGCCCCCATGAAAAAAAAGATCTCAACCGAGTTTGTCGGACATTTGACTCTTCTGCTGTTCCTGCTCCTCTTACCGTCCCTGTCGGCGGCACGAACCGCCGCGCAAGCGGATCTGGTCGTCGTGCAGAAATCCCAGCGTCAACTGCAATTAATCGCTGAGGGTCGCATCCTGCGAACCTTTCCGATCGCGCTGGGGAAAAATCCGGTCGGGCATAAACAGTACGAAGGCGATGGCCGCACTCCCGAAGGGCATTATGTCCTGGACTGGCGCAATCCCAGCAGCCGCTTCTACAAATCGATCCACATCTCCTACCCCAATCGCCGGGACTATGAACGGGCCCTGCGCCGCGGCCAAGAGCCGGGCCACGCCATCATGATTCACGGCATCCCCAACGAATTTGCCCAGGCTCCGGAGCTTTTCGAGGCCATCGACTGGACCGAAGGATGTATTGCGGTCAGCAACGATGCAATTGAGGAAATCTGGCGTATGGTGGCAAATAACACACCAATTGAGATTTACCCTTAAGAAATCCCGCCATTCAGGTTATAATCCGGAGATGTAAACAACAACCTCGATCCGGAATTCCTTTTCAACAGGACACAAAGCCATGAACGCAAAAATGGACTCTCATCAAGATGTCCGTTCCGCCGAAGGTGTTGGCGGAGTCTTTGGACGGAGTGAAATCAAAACCTTTTTCGTAAACTATCTGGTGACCATCCTGGTGGTCGAAGGCCTGATCTTCTTTGTCTGCTTCATCAATGCCCTGGCGGGCGAACAGGGTATTTTCCCCTGGAAGGCCTTTATCTTCGCATCCTTTACTGCGCCGATTGCCATCACCTTCATCTTCGCCATTATTGTGCTGACGTTCAATCGCTATATTTTCCGGGCACCGGATCAGCAGTTCGCAACGTCAAGCTCGCTGGCCGAAAGCGAAGACGGCAGGATCTACAAATTCCTGAACCTGACCCAACGCGTTCCATTCCTGCTCAGCCTGCTGCTGCTGATCGTCGCGTGCTGGGTCGGCTTCAACATGGACATCATCGCCGCCTATATGGCGCGCGCCGGTGAAAGCGCGGTGCGTTATTTCGTGATCGCTTTTTCGGTCATCCTGGGCGTGGCGACGATTTTCGCCATTTTGTGGCTGGTTTTGAGCTACCGGCTGCGCATGCGTAGAATGACCAGCCAGCAGCGCTATCGCCAGGATGTGATGGACCGCTTCGGCCTGGTGATCCTCGACGACAATACCGTGCTCGATCGTGAAGGCAACCAGGTTCTGCTCTCCGATGGCCGCGACGGCAACCCGGGGAACGGCTCGGACGACAACAAGGATATCCGCCTGCTGCCGCGATTCAACCGCGAATAAGCCGAACCCATGGGCAATCAGTCGTAATTCAGCGCTCCCACTCTGCCGCCCGGCGGTACAGACGACCATACTTGCGGGCGGCGGCTTGCCAGCTGAAGCGACGCGTCATGCCGTTGCGGATCAAGCAATCGAGCCCTTCCTGATCGTTGTACCAGGTATGCACGGCCCAGCCGACGGTGTCGTAAAGCGCCTCGGGGGTTGGATCGAGAAACTTGAAGCCGGTGCCGGTGCGCGCTTTCGCATCGTAATTTTCGACACTGTCGTCCAGACCGCCGGTCGCCCGCACGATAGGCGGAGTGCCGTAACGCAGGCTGTACATCTGGTTGAGCCCGCAGGGCTCGAAGCGCGACGGCATCAGGAAGAAATCGGCCCCCGCCTCCACCTTGTGAGCGCGGACATTGTCGTAACCGATGAAACAGGCGAACTTGTCAGGGTGTGCCGCTGCGACATCGCCGAAGAAGAAATGCGTCCAGGGCTCGCCGTTGCCGACCAGCACCATCTGCAGATCAAGCGCCAGAATGCGGTCGATGGCGGCCGCCAGAATATCGATCCCTTTCTGTTTGACCAATCTTGAAACCAGACCGAATACCGGCACATCCTCACGCCGCGGCAGGCCGAAGAGCTGCTGGAGGTCTTTTTTGCAGACGGCCTTGCCGGACAGGTCATCCACCGAGTAGCGCGCCGCCAGCATCGGGTCGGTCTCGGGATTCCATTCATCGTAATCCACCCCGTTGAGAATGCCGTGCAGCTTCCAGTTGCAGTCGCGCAGCACCCCGTCAAGCCCCTCTCCGTAAGCCGGTGTCTGAATTTCGCGCGCATACCCTTCGCTCACCGTACACAGCTGGGTGGCGTGATAAATCCCCCCCTTGAGAAGATTCACCTTGTCGTGCATCTCGAGTTCGAGATAATTGAAATGCGCCCAGCCGATGCCGAGCACCTCCATCAGATCCTTAGGGGCCCAGCCCTGATGCTGGAGGTTGTGCAGCGTCAGCACGCTGGCGGCCTCCCCCACTATCGGGTCGAAGCGATAGGCGGTGTTGAGCAGCGGAGCAATCGCCGCCGTATGCCAGTCGTGCAGGTGAATCACATCGGGGCGAAAACCGGTCAATTTCCCCAGTTCGAGACAGGCCTTGGAGAAAAAGACAAAGCGCTCTCCATTGTCGGGGTATCCTTCGCCATTTTCTTCATACAGGCCGGCACGACCGAAATACCCTTCATGTTCAATGAAATAAACTGGCGCTGAACAGCCGGGAATCGCGCCCCGGTAGACCGCAGCGAACTGCTGTCCGAGTACGCCCATGGGAACCGTCAGCACTCCCGGCAGACGTTCCAGGGAAAAAGCATCGGGATCGATAAGGGCATAACGGGGCAGCACCAGACAGGAATCGAACCCAAGCTGTTCCAGGTAACGGGGCAGAACGCCCGCCACATCGGCCAATCCGCCGGTTTTGACAAAGGGCACCGCCTCGGAAGCGGCGATCAGGATCTTCATTTTTTCGCTCATAATCATCCTGTGGATAAAGAAGATAAACAGCTGTAAACAGATGCAACACAGTTTAACACGCTCTTGAAGCCTTGATAAACGGCAAAACCGGACAAAAAAGCCGGGGCAAAAGCCCCGGCGTTAAAAGCGAAGGAATGGATTGTTGGGAACCTGTCTCAAGGAGTCCAGATCTTGAGCAGGGCCTCGGCCATCTCGGCGGGGCTGTCGGCAACCGACAGTCCGCATTCGCGTAGAAAGTTCTTTTTGCTGCCCGCATCTCCTTTGCCGCCTGAGATAATGGCCCCGGCATGTCCCATGCGCTTGCCTTTGGGTGCGGTCGCCCCGGCGATAAAGGCGGCCACCGGCTTGCTCATGTGGTCGCGGACATATTCCGCGGCCGCTTCCTCGGCATCTCCACCGATCTCGCCGATCATGATCACCGCCTCGGTGCCGGGATCCTGCTCGAACATCTCCAGCACCTCAAGATGGCTGGTGCCATTGACCGGGTCGCCGCCAATCCCGACGCAGGTGCTCTGGCCGATATCGCGGGTGGAGAGCTGCCACACGGCCTCGTAGGTCAGGGTGCCGGATCGCGAAACGACGCCCACGGGACCGGGGCGGTGAATATACCCGGGCATGATGCCGATCTTGCATTGCCCGGGGGTGATCACGCCGGGGCAGTTGGGGCCGATAAGCCGGGAATCACGCCCCCTCATATAGTGCTTCACCTTGACCATATCGAGCACCGGCACCCCCTCGGTGATACAGATCACCAGGGAGATCCCTGCATCGACCGCTTCCATCATCGCGTCCGCAGCACCGATCGGCGGCACATAGATGACGGAGGCATCGGCGCCGGTTTCACGCACCGCCTGCTCCACCGTATCAAAGACCGGAAAACCGTCGATGGTGGTGCCCCCCTTGCCGGGAGTGACCCCGCCCACCATCTGCGTGCCGTAGTCGCGTGCGCCCTGCGCATGAAACAGGCCGGTCGCGCCGGTGATCCCCTGAGTGATGACCCGGGTGTCCTTATCGATCAGAATACTCATTTTGGATTCTCCCTACTGCGTGCCATGCACGGCCTTGACGATCTTCTCCGCCGCATCGGCCATGCCGTCGGCGGCGATGATATTGAGCCCAGATTCAGCGAGCATCTGCTTGCCCTTATCGACATTGGTGCCCTCCAGACGTACAACCAGGGGGACCTTGACGCCGACCTGATGAGCCGCCTCGATGACGCCGGTGGCGATGACGTCGCACTTCATGATGCCGCCGAAGATATTCACCAGGATCCCTTTGACGTTTTCATCGGAGAGGATGATTTTGAACGCTTCGGTGACACGCTCGATAGTGGCCCCGCCGCCGACATCGAGGAAGTTGGCCGGCTCGCCGCCGTAGTGCTTGATGATGTCCATGGTGGCCATGGCCAGGCCCGCGCCGTTGACCAGGCAGCCGATATTGCCGTCGAGGGCGATATAGGAGAGATCATACTGACCGGCTTCGATCTCCATGGGGTCCTCTTCGTCGTAATCGCGCAGGTCGCGAATACGCAGATGACGGAACAGGGCGTTGTCGTCAAAATTGAGCTTGGCATCAAGGCACAGCAGATTGCCGTCACCGGTGAGGACCAGCGGATTGATCTCGAGCAGCGAGCAATCCGCTTCTGTAAAGGCGCGATAAAGATTGCCGAGCATAGATACCGCCTGCTTGACCTGCGGCATGCCGAACCCCAGCTTGAACGCGATTTTACGCGCCTGGAAAGCCGTCATGCCGATGGCCGGATCGATCGGTTCGAGCAGGATCTTTTCAGGAGTTTTTTCCGCGACCTGTTCGATATCGACACCCCCTTCGGCCGACACCATCAGGGTCACCTTGGCGGTGGCGCGGTCGACCAGGAAGGAAAGATAGAATTCATCCGCGATATCGCAGGCGCTCTCCACCAGCACCCGCTTGACAACCTTGCCTTCCGGGCCGGTCTGCGGAGTCACCAGCGTCATGCCAAACATTTCGCGGGCGTACTGCTTGACCTCATCGGGGGTGCGGGCGATCTTGATGCCGCCACCCTTGCCGCGCCCGCCGGCGTGGATCTGCGCCTTGACCGCCCAGGGCCCGTCGCCGAGCCGCCGTGCCCAGTCACGGGCGGAATTGCTGTTGTAGACCACATGCCCGTCGGGCACCGAGACCCCGAAGTCGCGCAGGATGGCCTTGGCCTGATACTCATGAATGTTCATGCCTACCTCGTTCTGTTTGAAGGGGGGAGCCGTCTGCCTGAGCGGGACCGGGAAATCGACAGGAAAACCGCCTGGGACCGCTAATCCTCTTGAGGACGGATGTCTTTGATGCGATCCATGGAGATTTCATGCCAGCCGGTGCGCCCACGTAATGCCACGCTTTCTTCAGTAACTTCTTTAAGAACACCGCGATAGTCAGCAACGGATGTATACACGATTACATTTTTTTCAATAAGACTGTCAAGAGGTCTTACCATTTTATTCTCCCTAAAAAAACAAAAACCCGAAAATTTCCACCTGCGGGGTGAAAAAAATCGGGTTTTTATGCAGTGACCGTGAAAAGGTGGCCGTAATGGGAGCATCAGATTCCTTGCTTGCCCCAATCGGCCAGGAACTTTTCAATGCCGATGTCAGTCAGGGGATGCTTGCACAGCTGCATGATTACGCCGAAGGGGATGGTGCAGATGTCGGCACCGATCAGGGCCGCGCGCAGCACATGCAGCGGCGAGCGCACCGAGGCGACAATGATTTCAGCCGGATAGCCGTAATTGTCGAGAATGGTGCGGATTTCGTCGATCCCTTCCATGCCGTCATGGCCGACGTCGTCCAGCCGCCCCACGAACGGCGAAATATAGGAGGCGCCGGCTTTGGCTGCAAGCAGCGCCTGCAGAGGGCTGAATACCAGCGTGACGTTGGTGCGGATCCCCTCTTCGCTGAAGACGCGGGTGGCCTTGAGGCCGTCTTCAGTCATGGGCACCTTGATCACAATGTTGTCCGGGTTGATCTTCACCAGTTCACGCCCCTCTCGAATCATTCCCTCGGCATCGGTGGCAATGACTTCAGCGGAGATGGGGCCGTTGACGATGGCGGAAATTTCCTTGATAACATCCTTGAATTCACGTCCGCTTTTGGCGACCAGCGACGGGTTGGTGGTCACACCGTCGACCAGCCCGAGATCATGGGCGCGGCGGATTTCATCGACATCAGCGGTATCGATAAAAAATTTCACGTTGAACCTCCTTTTTATGGGGGATAAGAGTAGAAATCACTTCTGTTTTCGGTAGGCGTCGCGGCAGGCCGTGGAACAGAAATACAGGGTCCCCCCGCGGCTGCGCTCCTCGATCGCCTCATGACGGGGCACATAGGTTCCGCAGTGCGGATCCTGCACCATCTCCTCGCCACGTCGGCTGGTAGAGGGGCGCGGAGTCCCGTCCGGGGAATCGCTGGAAATAGAGCGCCGCAGGGCCGTCCACAGGGTATAGCCCAGAAATGCCAGCAACGCCAGAATCAGCAGCCGAACCAGCATGACATCACCATTGATCCGCCCACAGGCGTACTTTGCGTTCTTCTACGGGTTCAAAATCGCCCAGCAGGCGGCGCACCGCCTTTTTCAACAGCGGATGAACCAGATCCGGCGCCAGATCACGCAGCGGCACCAGCACAAAAGCGCGCTCATGCAGCCGCGGATGGGGGATGACAAGATCGGGCTCGTCAATGATGTGGTCCCCGTAGAACAGGATATCCAGGTCAAGAGTCCGCGGCGCCATGGGCTCGCTGCGCATCCGCCGGAAACTCGCTTCGACCTGCAGGCACAGCTCAAGCAGCGCCCGTGCCGTCAAGGTGGTGGTGGCGGCCAGCACTGCGTTGAGATAGAGGCCCTGCTCAGGCGGCCCGCCGACCGGTTCGGTCTCATAAAGAGCCGAAGAAGCCAGCAGGTTAATGCCTTCACTGCGCTGCAGAAAATCCCGGGCTCCGCGCAGATTGGCCTCGCGGTCGCCTTTATTGGAGCCCAGGGCGATAAAGGTACTTTCCATCAGATCGAGTGTTCCTCCGTTAAAATCTGATCGATTAAAGCACAGCGGTCGCGGACGCGTCAATCAGTTCGCTCCGCCCGCACTTTGCAGCCCCGGCAGAAAAAAGTCAGTGAGATTGATCCGGGCGTGCTTGGTGCATATACTTTGACCCATGTCGACATCAACCGCACAGGCATTCAACGCGCTGATTGAACGGCTCGCCAACCGGACCCTGCAGGGTAAGGTGCGCACCGTCAAGCTGGCCGTCACCGGGCTGCTGATGCCGGTCGCCGCCATCCCCCTGGTGGCGCTGCTTTTTGTGGTCCTGCCCCGCACCCAGGTCCCGTTGTGGAATTTTGTCAACCTCTCAGGCAGTGCCATGGCGGGATACAGTGATGCGGTGCGTCCCGGCAGCAGTTCAAACGAGATCGCAACCGGCAACCGTACCGCTCTGCGCGTCCACAGTGAAAACCTGCCGCCGGAAGCCCTTTACTGGCGCGGTACGGTTTTCAATTATATCGACGGGGAGAACTGGAAACGCAGAACGCCGCCCAAATAACCGTCGGGTGGTCTGCGCATCAATCGAAGTGGATCTTGTAATAGAGATCAGCGCCGCTGACGGTTCCAAACTGGGATTCAAAATCCCACTTCTCGCTCAGGCTGTAACGCATTCGCGCCACGCTCGCTTCGCCAAACAACGCCTGACCGAAACTCACGTAGAGATCGGGGGTCAGGTATTTACCCACCGTCAACATGGAGGCCTCTACATCGCCAGTGCCGCTTTCCACCTCGATGACATCAATCCCCAGGCGCCGCTTGAGTTTGTCCTGCAGCGCTGCCGATTCTCCCTGTGACAGCAGAGCGCCCGCCGCCAGCATCAGCACATCGGTCTGTCCGCCGCTTTCTCCCAGGGGGCGCCCGAGAACAATATAGGAGAGGATGTCGGTGTCGGGCATGCCCGGTTCGGAGTAGAGCTTGACCCGGGGCGCTCGAGCCGTGCCGGTCACCTGCACCCCGGCGCGCACCTCGCCTACCTTTCGCAACGCCAGGATGTCGAGACCGGGGCGGTCCACCGGCCCGCCGGCGAACAGCAGCCGACCGCGAGTAATGGGCAGCTTGAGGCCATAGGCCGCGTAATGCCCCTGCGCGACACGGATCTCCCCCTGACCGATAAAATCGCGCCGTTCATTGGTCACCAGCGTCAACCCGCCTTCGAGTCGCGCATCAAGCCCCATGGCCTTCAGAATGACGCGTTCGCCGAGCGTCACATTGACATCGAGATCCAGGTCGAAAGGCCTGGCAGGCTCCGGCTCACTCTGTTTGCCGACAATCTCCACATCGCTGCTGGGCTTGACCATCCCCTCATTCTGCCAGTCGTAGACAAGAAAAACAGGAACATGCACTTTGCCACTCACCGCGAGCGCATCAGGGCGCCCGCGAAAAGTCAGGTCGGGAGAGACCTGGATCTGCAACTCCGGCAGGTTCATCACCTGCACTTTGCTCCCCTTGATCTCGCCCGTATAAACAGGGGCGGAGAAATCTCCCAGGTCAAGTTGAGCGCGGCCGGTCAACACCCCCGGCCCCGAGCGCACCTGCAGGCGCTCCACTTCGATACGTCGCTCGACGATGCGCCCGGCGACCTCGATGTCATCGAGCACCAGACCGGCGGCCGGCAGGGTGGCTCCAGCCTTCATCAGCGAAAAATCGCCCTGCCAGCGCGGCTCCTGCCAAGTGCCGCCAACCTGAGCATCAAGGGCCAGCTCCCCGGCAATGTCTTCAGCGAGGCCGGGCAGCAGCATCTCAAGCAGGCCCTGCTCGCGCATGTGAGCCTGCGCCTGTACACTCACCGCTCCTTCGTCTTCGAATGCGGTGATAAGTCGCGCGGGCAGCGGCAGTTGAAAGGTCGCCGTCGCCTCGCCGAAATCGCCCAGGGCCAGATCGAGTTCGCCCTGCAGAGTTTCGTCGCGCCACTGCCAGAGGACCTCGGCCTGCCGCAGCGCAACGGACCACTCGCCGTCCTCGTCCCGGCGGCGCAGAAGTCCCTCGGAAACCAGGCTGGTCCCCTCCACAGCTAAAATGTTGCCGGGCCCGAGGCGCCCCTCAAGACGTCCCAGCCATTCGCCCTCAAGCTGAACTCCAGCCGGCACGAACCCTTCGAGTTTCTCTAGCAGAAAATTGTCCCAGGAAACCCGGAAATCCAGGGGGTCAGGCAGGGCAAGCCGCCCCGATTGCGGGGATTCTGCGGCAAGACTGACCAGGCCACCAATACCAAAATCAACCTGTCCGTCGAGCTCAAGCCCCTGGCGGTCCCAGGCCAGCTCCACCAGCACTTCATCCAGCACCAGATCCTCACTGCCATGCTGCACCGTAGCCGTCGCCCGCAGATCTGCATAGAGATCCATCTGCTCAGCCCCGTCCAACAGCCATTGCAGATCGCCGGAACTCTCTCCCTCGAGTTGAAGCGCCGCAATCCAGGGGTTGAAATGCGCCAGAGAAAGTTTGCGCCAGGCCCCTTCGATCTCGCCCCGCAGAGGCGAAAAGGACAGCTCGGCGTCAGCAGCCAGTTCACCGCCGAGGCTGGATTCAAGCACCAGATCGGCAATCCGCGCCTGCTGTGCGGAGAGCTGAAGCACAACGGGTTTGAGGCTTTGCCAATGGCCCAGGTCCGCCTCTTCGCCTTCCAGCCGTTCGATGACCCCCTGCCACTGCTGATCCCGCAGGGAGCCCTGTACCAGCGCCTGCGCCTGCCCGGTCCCCCAGTCAGCCGCCAGCCTCAATTCATGGTCATCCGGCACCCCTGTCAGACCAGCCGTGACCTCCTCCAGAGCCAGAACCCGGGTCATCAGACCTTCCACCCGGGCATCACCACGCAAAGGGCGATTCATGCCGGGCCACTCGACATCGAGCAACCAGCGGTCAATGCTCAGCTCTTCATAGGCCAGATCTTCACCTGCCGCGACCAGCGCGCCTCGCGGCTCTCCCTCAGCCCAGGCGAACCACCCCTCCCCCTCGGCCTGACCCGCCATATCGGGGAGGAGCTTTCCGGCGTCCTTGATGATAAAGCTCAAGCCGATTTTCTCCTGCAACCGCCCCTGGGCTTCTACGGCAAAGCCTTCCCCTTTCAGACTCAACTCATCCACAATGAGATCCTGATCCTCGGCGCGGGCAGCGACCAGACCATTCAGCGCATGCCCCTGCAGGTGACTGGGTGCCAGTTCGAGTCGCGCCCACCCCTGTGGGGGCTGCTGCGGCGCGAACCTCCCTTCACCCGTCAACATAAAATTGAGGTCACCGTGCGGCGCGCCTTCAAACAGTTCCGGGTTCAGGCCGCGTGCGGTCAACTGCAGGGCAAGTTCGAGGCCTTGTGTCCAGTTCAGGCTGACGCGTCCATCATCGAACGTCCCCTCGAGCCAACGCCCGTTGAGTGCAGTCAGCTCAAGATGTTCAAGGTCGCCTCGCAGTTCTCCCGCCACGGCCAGATTTTCCCACCCGGGGCGTGCATTGTGCAGACCGAATGAACCCTGATAGGCATCGGGGCCACCGGATACGGACAGGGTGCCGTCAAGAAGCGTCGGCCAACCGGCTTGCGGTTCAAGATCAAGCTGATCGAGAATGATCTGCAGATCGGCCTGGGGGAGGGTCTCCTGCCAGGAGAAAAATCCGTTGAGATGCACCTCGCCGGAAACTCCCGTTCTGCGCAGTCGCCAGTTCTCGGCGGTAACGCGTCCGGAAGCCGGCACAAGGGTACCTTCCAGTTCCAGATCGGGCTGATCGACCATGTCGGCCACAACCCGCAGGGGACCCGATGGCAGCGACCGCCCTTCGGCAGCCGTCAGGTTGCTCTCAATCCGTACCGACGCGATCTGCCCTTCGATCGCCCTCGCCCGCAGATCGAGGGCGAGCTGCAGCAGCGGCGCATCCAGCCCGACAGCCAGATCGCCGGCCGCCGCCCCAGCGTCGGCGCGCAGATCAAGGGATTCCACCCGCAGTATCCCATGATCCCATTGCACCGCGGCGTGAAGCCGTTCCACCGCTATGGGCTGCGCACCCGGCGGCGCGATCCGCACATCGTCCAGCTTCAGAGAAACGATCCGGGCGCTGAGCTTGAGCGGGAGCCCCTCCAGACCCGGCCATTCAAGCCGAAAGGGATCCCCCGCCTCGGGGGGCGCTGGGGGGGCGCTCTCCTGCCAGGAGACCTCGACGGTGTCGGCTTCGATCAGCTCAACCACCAGCTCACCCCGCACCAGGGACAGGGGCGTCCAACGCGTCGCCAGTCGTCCGATGCGGACTTCTCCATCGGGCCAGCGCACCTGCGCCGCTTCAAGAGTCAGACCACGCCACAGCGAACCATCAAGGATCTGGAATTGGATTTGAACAGGTGTCCAGGTGGAGACTGCTGCCAAAAGGGCCCTGGAACCAGAGGATGTCATCGTCAACCAGAACAGCGCCGCCAACAGCAGCGTCAGCAGCAGTGCCAGCAGAGCAAAGGCATAAGGCAGTATGCGTCTTACAAAAACTCTTACCATCCGAGACCGATCCCCACGTGCAGGCGCCAGCTTGGGTCATCCTCGCCGAGCTGGCGCGCAAGATCCAGCCGCACCGGGCCTACCGGTGAGTAGTAACGCACGCCGGCCCCGGCGGAGCGGGCCGCGTTGATATAGGTAAAACGGTTGAAGGCATTGCCGATATCGAAAAAGGCCGCCATCGCCCAATTGCCGCTGAAACGATGCTCCAACTCGACGCTGCCGACCAGCAGATGCTTGCCGCCCACCACCTCGCCCTCGTCATTGCGCGGCCCCAGGGTCTGGTAACCGTAGCCGCGAACGCTATAATCACCACCGGCGAAAAAGCGCAGCGAAGCTGGGATATTTTCTATCGGATCATCCTGAATGGTGGTCCCGAACTGCATGCGCAGATGGATAAAATTACGCCACGGCAGACGCACCAGCAGATTACCCTCACCGAGGATCTGGCCGAGGGTAATGTCTGACAGCAACCCGCTGTAGGTTCCGCGCGTCTCAAAGCGATAGCGGTACCCCTTGCTCGGTCGCACCGGGTGATCGAAGCGCACCTGACTGTAGCGAAATCCGGGCATCAGAAAATTGCTGTCAATGCTCTCTCCGCCGACAGTCGATTTTTCCAGTTGATAACGCAGGTAAACCGACGATTGCCGCCCCTGTGTATAGCCGACCATCCGCTCCGCTTCAGCAAACAGGTACTCGGTCTCATAGGGATCGAGATCCTCGCGCTGGTAGCCGCCCCGCAGCGCGAACATGGTGTCGACATTGCGGTAGCCGGGCAGAATGTAGGCTGCAGTACCGGACTGACGCAGTTCGGCCAGCAGGGCCTCAAGTTCGAGTTCATGCCCTTTGTGCCAGAGGTTGACATCCTGGTAGCGCAGAGAAATGCGCGCGCCGGTGTCGGTGCCGTAACCGATGCCGGGACGCAGGCGCTTGCGCGAGGAAGGCTCAAGCCGAATATCGACGGGCACCTGATTATCCCGCGCCTCGTCCTTACGGGGGTTGACAACGACGTTGCGGAAACGATCGCTGTCGAGAAAATTGCGCTGTGTGTCACTGAGGCTGTCGTAGGAGAAGGTATCGCCGGAGCGCACCGCCACATAGCGGCGCAGAAATCGCTCGGGATAATCGGGGGCGCCCTCAAGGCTGATGTCCCCGAAATGGTAACGGGGGCCGGGATCGAGGGTCAGTTCAAGTACGGCGCTGTTTTCCTGCGGATCGACCCGGATGACGTGACGTGTGTAGCGGGCATCCAGAAACCCCAGGTCGAGCGCCACTCCCAGCAGCTCACCCTTGGCTTTTTCATAAGGAACGTGCAGCAGCCTCTCGCCCGGGGCCAGCGGAAAGGAATCGAGCCTGCTGCGAAGAACCCGCGGGGCATCGCCTTCAATCAGCAGTCGGCGCCCCTTGATCCTGACCACGGGCCCCGGGTCGACCTTCACCCGCAGGCGCACGCTGTTACGCTCGAACTCCTCGCGCTCGACTTCCACGACCGGTTGATAATAGCCGAAAGGCTCCAGGGCGCGCGCCGCCTTCTCGGGGATCTGTCGTTCGAAACGCCGCAGCCACAGTTTGTTGATCCGCCCGTCGCGCACCAGCCCGCGGGGCAGTTCCAGGGCCTGCTCCACGTTGGCCAGCGCATCGTCGCGGACTCCATCGACCCTGAGTTCGACTCTCGCTTGCTGTGCGTGAGCTGACAGTCCCCCCAGAAGCAGAAGCGCTGCGGTCAGAAACAGAATAATCGCTTCCCGCAGCATTAAGCCGCGGCGCTTGCGGGAAGCGAAGAGGTCAGGCATTTTGCAGCCAGGCAAAGATGACTGCCAGCAGCAGAATCAACAGCGTGCTGACCAAGGCCAGCATTTTGGCAAAAAGAAGACGCATAACACCGTCCTGTCATCACGAATCGGGAAAAACTCCGGGTTAAACCAGGTCGAACAATTCCGAGTGGATCTGACCGCGGGGAACCCCCTGGTGCGCCAGAGATTTTTCCGCCACTTCGATCATGGGAGTCGGCCCGCAGATGAAACATTCCAGCTGAGAACGGCCAGCACAAAGGTGACGGGCAAAAATGTCCTCGGTCAGATATCCTGTTTCGCCTTCCCAGTCCGACGGCGGATCGTTCAGAACATAGACAATATCCAGGTCGAGACGACCACGCAACTCTTCAAGTTCCTCACGGAACGTCAACCGCTCCCAGGTATGATAGGCATAAAAAAGCTGCAGCGGCCGCTTGTCGCCGCGTTCATCGAGAGTACGCAGCATCGACATGATCGGTGCGATGCCAACACCGCCGGCAACAAAAACATAACCCGGAGCCTGCATGCGGTCGATGCTGAAAGTGCCGTAGGGCCCATCAATCCAGGCCTTGGTTCCCCGCTTGATCTGACCGATACGGCGGGTGAAATCGCCCAGCTCTTTAATGGTGAAACGCAGCTCGAGCGGGTTCTCGGCGCTCGAGGCAATGGAGAAGGGATGCTCTTTCATGGCAAAAGGGGAGCGCTCCAAAGTCAACCAGGCGAACTGTCCCGGCAGAAAAAGAAATCCTGCATGGTGTTCGGGACGCAGAACGAGAGTCCAGGTGCTGCCCCGCTCCTCGATGACCTCCGTCACCCGCCAGGGACGCTTCAGCATCGCGGTCGGCTTGATCAACCGCACATAAACCACGACCGCCACACAGCTCAGGCCGATGACCAGCCACAACCCTTTTTTCCAGGGTTCCCCACTGTAATATCCGATTCCGGCAATGTGCACCAGCGCCAGCGCCAGCGCAATAACAGCCAGCAGAGCATGCCATACGCGCCATGCGTCATAGTGAATCCGCAACGGTTTGCGCCACAGCGAGGTCACCATAATCGCCGCCAGCGCCAGCGCCGACCCCACTCCGGACCACAGCTCCCAGCCCATCACCGCGGGGTGAAACATGTGCAGGGCATACGAGTCCTGAACCACGAACAGAACGGGGTGAAGCACCACGAACAGCGCGGCGCCCAGAGAGATCCAGCGGTGAAAATAGTAGACCAGGTCAATGCCGAATGGAGCCGTTGCCCGCTGGAAGCGGGCGGTGAGAAAAAACATCACCGCCATCATGGTGGTGCCGGCGAACCCCAGCGCCAGCGAAAGATCCCACCAGAAACCGCTGCCCGCCGGCCGCGGCCCGATCAACAGGGCAAAAAGCGGCACCAGAACGAGGGCAAGATAAACGGCAATCCAGAAAGCCGCCCGACAAAAAAGAATCATGCTTCCCCCTCCCTGCGCGGTTCAAGCCCACGCGCCTCGCGGTGCAACCCCTTGAACAAGACCTTCTCCAGCTCAACCAGGAAAAATACCGTCGAGGCGATCAGCACGACCCTCAGCCAGGCGGCGCCGTCCAGAGGTGCCGTCGAAAACAGAAACTGCAGCGGCGGCGCATAGGTGAACAGCAACTGAAAAACAACGACCAGCCCGATGGCATAGAGCGCCAGTCGGTTGCCCAGCAGCCCTTCCCGCGACACGACGCTGCGGTGCAGGTAGCGGCAGTTGAGCAGGTAGAAAGCTTCAAACATGACCAGGGTGTTGACCGCCACGGTGCGCGCCACTTCGATATCGGCCCCGGTTTCGCGCTCGTAGATGTACAGCCCGAAAGTGCCCGCCAGCAGGATCAGGGAGACGTACAGGATACGCCACCCCAGAAACAGGGAAAGGATCGGCTCCTTCGGCGGACGGGGAGGACGCGTCATGATATCCTTCTCCGGCGGCTCGAAGGCCAGCGACAAAGCCAGGGTGACCGCCGTGATCATGTTGATCCACAGGATCTGCACCGGCGTAATCGGCATCACCCGTCCAAGGGCGATCGCCGCCAGCAGCACAAAAGCCTCGCCGCCGTTGGTGGGCAGAATGAAGGTGATGGACTTGCGAATATTGTCGTAAACCGTGCGCCCCTCCTCCACGGCGTCGACAATGGAGGCGAAGTTGTCATCGGCAAGAACCATCTCAGAGGCCTCCTTGGAAACCTCGGTGCCCTTGATCCCCATGGCCACCCCCACGTCGGCGCGCTTGAGGGCGGGGGCGTCGTTGACGCCGTCTCCGGTCATGGCGGAGATCTCGCCGTTCGCCTGCAGGGCGCGCACCAGACGCAGTTTGTGCTCAGGACTGGTGCGGGCAAATACATCAACCTCGCGCACCCATTCGGATAAACGCTCGTCGGCGGCATCCTCGATTTCGGCGCCCGTCACGACCCGCTCGCCATCGCCGATCCCCATATCCCGGCCGATGGCCAAGGCGGTGCGGGCGTGGTCGCCGGTAATCATCTTCACGCCGATGCCTGCCGTGCGACAGCGTTTGACTGCCTCAATTGCCTCCGGGCGCGGTGGATCGGTAATTCCCACCAGCCCCAGCAGGGTAAACTCGCTGATGTCATCAAAGGCGAGATCGTGCCGATCGGAATCGGTCTGCCGCCAGGCCAGAGCCAGAACTCGCCGGCCGTTACCGGCAAGCTTCTCGGCAGCATCGCGCCAGAGATCCTCATCAAGCTCCACCTCTTCATCACCCTGTCGCTGCCGGCGGCACAGCTCCAGCACGCGCTCCGGCGCCCCTTTGAGGAAGATAAAGGCATTGCCCTCATGATCGTGATGCAGCGTTGCCATAAAACGGTGCTCGGACTCGAAGGGAATCGCGTCGGTGCGCGGCAGATCATCCGCTTCGCGCTCAGCGTCAAGCCCGAGCTTAAGCCCCAGGGTGAGCAACGCTCCCTCGGTAGGATCGCCATGAATCCTCCACTGCTCATTGTCGTCGGTATCCAGCGTCGAGTCGTTGCACAACAAGCCGACACGAGCCAGGTCGCCAAGCAGCGGGTAATCGCTCACTTCGACCGATTGGCCGTCACGCAGAACCTCACCATGAGGATCATAGCCGTCGCCCTCGACCTCAAACGAGGCGTCGGCGCATACGACATCGCGCACCATCATTTCGTTACGGGTCAACGTCCCTGTTTTATCGGAGCAGATCACCGTTACCGCGCCCAGGGTTTCCACCGCCGGTAGGCGGCGGATAATGGCCTTGCGCCGCGCCATACGCTGTACGCCGATAGCCAGGGTGATCGTGATGATGGCGGGCAGCCCCTCCGGGATAGCGGCAACGATCAACCCCACCGTCGCCAGGAACATTTCCACCATCGTGTAGTCGCGTGCCAGCATCCCGAACGCAAAGGCGCCGACGCCCAGCAAAATGATGGCTCCCGTGAGCCGGCGTGCGAACACATCCATCTTGCGCAACAGGGGCGTGCTGATTGTTTCGACCGTTGTCAGCATCTCACTGATACGGCCGATTTCCGTCTGCTTGCCGGTGGCCACCACCACCCCGGAGGCCCGGCCGTAGGTCACCACCGTGCCGGAGTAAGCCATACTCAGGCGGTCGCCCAGCACGGCATCCTCCTCCACCGGGTCGACCTGTTTGGCCACCGCCTGGGACTCGCCGGTAAGAAGGGCTTCATCCACCCGCAGATCCTTGACCCTGATCAACCGCATGTCGGCGGGCACCTTGTCGCCGGCCTGCAGCAAAACCAGGTCTCCGGGGACCAGCTCTTCGGCGGCAACCTCGCGGCGATGTCCGTCACGTTCCACATATGCGTGCAGCGACAGCATGTCGCGAATGGAATCCAGGGCCTTCTCCGCCTTGCCCTCCTGGATAAAACCGATCAGAGCATTGACCACCACCACGCCGAGAATCACGCCGAAATCGAGCCAGTGCCCCATCAGAGCGGTCACCATCGCCGCGCCCAGCAGGACATAGATCAAGAGATTGTGGAACTGGACGAAAAACCGCTTGAGAGGCCCACGCCTCTGCGGGGCCGGCAACTGGTTGGGGCCGTAGCGCTCAAGGCGCTCTGCGGCCTCCTGGTCGGAGAGCCCCTCCTCCGGGACATTCAGCGTCTGTCGGACATCCTCAACTGTGCGAGCATGCCAGAGCGTATTTTGCGTGTCCTGAGAAAGTTTCTTTTTATCGGCCATTGCATCCTCCTTCCAATCAAAACGGCCCGGCTTCTCCTCTGCAAGGAAAGACCGAGCCTGCAAGTTACTTTCATAAGCAAAACCGCATTCTCCATGAGGCAACTCTCCCATGAAAGTATAAACAAAGAAAAGAAGGCTTCAACTTGAATCGGATTGATCTTGAATCAAAAGCGGTAGCCGACCCCCATCCCGATAAAATTGGAGCCGCCGCGCACACCGTTGAACAGACCAAACACCCCGGAACGGTGGTGGATGCGGGTACTGAAATACCAACGGCTCTGCTCCTCGGGGCTCAGGGTCAGCTCAAACAGCAGATAGTTGAGAAGCTGCGAAGGGTCATCGTGATCTTTTCGCTCGAGACGCGGCTTGCGGAATGCGTAGGAGAGCCCTTCTCCCACCGCGAAGGTGGTTGCGACCCAATCATTCCAGGGGAAGCGGTACCAGCGGGCCAGAATCAGCGCGTTGGTTTCAAAGTGGTTCTGGCGGCCGAAATGGCGAACACCCTGCACCTCCCACTCCCAGCCGAGCGATCTGTTTGGACGCGCAAACCGGTGATTCAGGGCCAGCGCCACCAGGTAGGAGTCCTGGTAGGAATGGCGATTGGTGAATATGTCTTTCAATCGATCGGGAGTGTAGATGGAAGTGAATCCGATCAGACTCCATGGAGTGTTCGGCTGCGATGCTAAGGCAGTGTTCGAAGAAAAAAGACCGAGACCCAATCCCACCAGGAGCACGAAGATAAAGCGGAACGTTTTGCGGTGATTCATTTGCAGTAAAGCCTCTCCCATTCAAAGAAGAAAGAGGAGAAGTATAAACAAAAAGACTGCGCCCGCCATGGAAAATCGGCGCAGAGACAGTTCGGTCTCGTGCAGCACCTCGTATACCGCCAGCCGGTACCACCACCTGCCGCGCGGCAGGCGGAGCGATTCCCAGCATTTTCCAGCGCCAATCCGACCGCAGAGCTTGCGACAGGAGTCATACGCCCGCAAAATAAACTTTTCGACAAGAGCGCCCACATCCCCTGGCGGTGGAGAAAAAACCTCTTTCACAGACGGCGGCAGCCGGCGCATGGCTGCAACAGCAACGAGCACGGCAAGCAGCAGCGGCCACAGGGCGGAGACCGGCGCGATGGAAACGGACTGCAGCGCGGCGTGCAGCCAGGGATCGGGAAACCAGCCGACGGCGCAGACCATGCTCGCCGCCAGCAGCAGCAACCAGCCGCCCCACATGGCCGCACCGGGCGAAGGACGATCAGAGGGTTTGCGATACATCAGAAACAGAAAACGCACCATGATCAGGGCAGTGCCCACAGCCGCAAAGGATAAAAGGGCCGAAAGGGAAAATGGCCCATAGGCAGGCATCTCCTTCAAAAAAGGCTTGAGTGCGGCCTTGGCCTGGGCGCCGCTGGTAAAGGGCGCCCCGCTCAGCGTCAGCGCCGGCCACAGCAGCCCCACCACCGCCACCCTGCGCAGCCAGACGGACATGCCTGAAACGGGCGCCATGGAGACACCGAGAAAAAGCGCCCCCTTGGCCAGGCCATGGTGAAGTGCATAAAAAGCCAGCACCGGGGCCAGCTGCGGCCAGACGGCGGGCTGCGCCAAGCCCAGCCCGAGGGCAATGACGCCATAGCCCATCTGGCTGATGCTGGAATAGGCCAGTACCGTCTTGGCTTCACGCTGCGGCAGGCCGACAATGACACCGTAATAGGCCATCACCAGCCCGACAATAATGAGTCCTCCCGACCATCCCGGCAAAGACACCTGCCCCAGCGGCAGCAGGCGCGCCAGTCCCAGCAGGCCCGCCTTGATCATGGCGCCGCTCAGAACCGCACTGGCCGGCACCGGGGCGGCCGGGTGCGCCAGCGGCAGCCAGAAATGCAGCGGCACCATGCCGATCTTGATCCCCAAAGCCGGAATCAGAATAGCCAGAATCAGGTTTCGCTGCTCGCTGCCGGCGAGCGCACTGGAGGCCTCGCTCAACAGCAGAAAAGGGGTGTGACGGGCCAGCATTACCAGGGCGGTGAACAGCAGAACCTCCCCCACCAGCACGAGAATCAGGTAAACCCGCCCGGCGCGGCGGGAGAAATCGCGCCCGTCATGCACCACCAGGGCGTAGGAGGAAAAACTCATCAGGGCGAAAAAAAGATAAAAGCCCAGCATATCCAGGGAAAGCGCCACCCCCAGGTTGCCGCCCATGGCGAGCAGAAAGAAGATGGCGAAACGCCGCGCATGGGAGTCGTCGGAGAGCAGCTGGCGCAGGTGCAGGCCGGCGGACATCCACAGCAGGGCGGTCAGCAGCAGAAAAACGCGCCCCATCCCGTCAAGGCCGAGCTGTCCGCCAAGCAGCAGCCAATCCAGGCCGATGCGGCTTCCCCCATCCGGCAGCAGGGCCAGCAACAGGCCGGGCAGCGCTGCCCAGGGCACAAGAGAAATCAGCCGGTCCCTGGCTCCTTCCCACCAGAGCAGAGTACACAATACAAGGGGAGCCAGAGGGGTCAGCACCAACAGTACCTGATACAAAGCAGTCTCTGTCGTCATGGCGCATACTCCCGTGCCGCAATCAACCGGACCCATTGCAGCGGGCTGAAAGGCGCAGCGGCCAGCAGGCCGAACAGCAGCACCAGCGCGGCCGTCACCAGGGGCGGCAGCAGAAGCGCCCAGCGCGTTTCCTTCCCGCCGTGATCAGGCGGGCTCTCCGGCCACGGGCGCTGCGGTTTATCGAACCAGACCGTGCGCAGAATCGGCAGGAAATAAGCGGCATTGAGAAGAGTGCTGGTGATCAGCAACACCACCACCCAGGGTTGATTGATGGTCAGAGCCCCCAGCGAGAGGTACCATTTGGTGACAAAACCCACCGTGGGCGGCAGGCCGATCATGCCCAGGGCGCAAACGGTAAACGCGCCCATGGTCCAGGGCATGCGACGGCCCACCCCCGCCATATCCCTGATCTTGTGGATGCCGAGGGTTTCAGCCAGATTTCCGGCTCCAAAAAACAGGGTGATCTTCATCAATCCCTGGTGCACCAGGTGAACCAGGCCGCCGATGGTGGCCAGCGGGCCATGCAGTGCCAGACCGAGAGTGATATAGGCAACCTGGCTGACCGTGGAAAAGGCGAGCCGCCGCTTGAGGTCCTCCTGCGCCAGGGCGCGGAGCGAACCGTAGAGGATGGTAAAGGCCGCCACGAATGCCAGCGGTCCCAACACCTCGAGGGAGGCGCAAAACTCGATGCCGTACACGCCGTAAACCACGCGCATGATGCCGAAAGCCCCCGCCTTGACCACCGCGACCGCGTGCAGCAGCGCGCTGACCGGGGCGGGCGCGACCATGGCGGTGGGCAGCCAGGAATGGAAAGGGACCAGCGCCGCCTTGACGCCCAACCCGGCGATCAGCAGAAAAAAGATGATTTTGAACTCCCCATAGAGCGCAGGATCTGCAGCAGGCAGGATTCCAGACACGGTGAAGTCCAGGGGGCCCACAAGGGTTCGTAGCCAGACCGTGGCCACCAGCAGCACCACGCCTCCGCTCAGGGTATAGGCCAGGTAAATGCGTCCGGCGCTCAGGGCTTCGGGAGTGCCGCGATGCACCACCAGCGGAAAGGTAGACAGGGTCAGCATCTCGTAAAAAATGAGAAAAGTGACCAGGTCCCCGGCAAGGGCGATGCCGGTGGTGGCGCTGACACACAGGCTGAAGAACCCGAAAAAGCGGCTTCGATGGGGAGAGCCTTCCAGGTAGCCGATGGCATACACGGTGGTCAGAAACCACAGAAAGGCCGACAGGCCGAGAAAAAGCAGCGACAGCGAGTCGGCATGCAGCGCCAGCTCCATTCCCGGCAGCAGAGCAATGCGCAGCTCGGGGAAGCGGCCCCGGTAAACCAGAATGAACAGCAGCGCCACCAGGCTCAGCTTCAGCAGCGCCCCCGCCATGTTGAGGGTGGTGCGCAGGCGATGACTTCGCTCCGGCAGGGCGAAAATGATCAGTCCCGGCACCAGAGAGCTGCACAGAATGGCCAACAACAGCAGTGAATCGTTCATGGCCCCGCTCCTATGAGGACGGCACCGGCGACGGGAGCCTGCAGCAACGAGAGCAGCACGGGCACATAAGCACCAAGTCCCAGCAGCAGAGAAACCACCGAAAGCGCCAACGGCGGCCACTTCATCACCCAGGGGAGGGTTGCGTGGTGCGTGCGCTCGACATCAAGAAAAGCCCAGGCCAGAACGCGCACTACATAGGCCGCCGCCAGCAGAGTCCCAAAAGCCATGACCACGACATATCCCCACTGCCCGGTCACGATAGCCGCATCAAGCAGCAGCCACTTGGCAAAAAAACCGCCGCTGGGCGGCAGTCCTATAATGGTGACCGAGGCCAGCGCAAAGATCACCACCAGCACGCCCAGCGGACCGCCGGCACCGGCCAGGTGGTTGATTCGGTCATGCCCCACCGTATGATGAATCGCCCCGGCCACCAGGAACATGGCGGCCTTGCCGCAGGCATGAGCCAGTATGAAAAAGATGGCGCCGGCCCAGACGCTGGCCGCCGTGCCGCTGCTCGCCAGAGGGAAGACCAGAAAGAGATAGCCGATCTGGGCTACGGTGGAATAGGCTACCAGCAGTTTCAAGCGCTCCTGTCGCAGCGCCATCAGCGATCCCCACAAAATCGCCGTTGCCCCCAGGACACCGAGCAGATGTCCCGCCAAAGGTGATGCCACTCCCGGAAAGACCTCGAACCATAACCGCAGGATGATGACATAGGAGGTTTTGACCACCAGCGCCGATAGCAGCGCGCTCACCGGGGCAGGCGCCTGGGAGTGAGCCGGCGGCAGCCAGAAGTGCATCGGGAAAAGCGCCGACTTGAACAACAGGCCGCCCACCATCAGGGCCATCGCGGCGCGGCTTTGAGCGTTAGCGGTCATGGCTTCGCCAAGCAGACTCAGGTCCACCGTCCCATAGGCCGCATAGAGCAGCGCCACCCCGAGCAGATAAAACAGTGACCCCGCCATGCCGACCAGCAGGTAACGCATGGCAGCGCTCAGTGCCGCTGGCCGCCCCTCCAGTGCGGCCAGGGCGACAGAGGCCAGCGTCACCATCTCCAGCGTCACATAGAGATTGAACAGGTCCGCAGAAAGGAACAGGGCGCTCGCCGCGCCCCACAAAAAAAGCCACAGCGGCCAGAAATGCGCGGTCCGGTTCCGCCCGGGGCTCCGGGAAGGGAAATACCCCTGAGCATAAACGCTCACCACCAGGCCGACCACGGCACAGGTCACCAGCATCATGGCCGCCAGTCCGTCGAGACGCAATGCAATGCCCAGGGGCAGCGGCCAGTCACCGGCCGTCAATTGCAGGGGGCCGACCGCATACAGATGGAAGGCAGCCAGCGCCGCCAGCAGCGGCATCGCCAGGGCCGTGCCCATCCCGATCATGCCGGCGCGGCGCGGCAGCAGAAACGCAGCAACCGCAGCGGCCAGCGGCAGGAAAATCATCCACAATGCCCAGGGGTGATGCAGCACGCCGCTCACTTTTCTTCCTCCCCGCCGCGCGGGAGATAGGGCCGCCCATGAGTCTGCTGGATTCTAACGGCCAGCACCACCGCCACCGCGGAGAACGCCACTGCCACCACGATCCCGGTCAGGACCATCGCCTGCGGCACGGGATCGGGTGCAGAGGACGTGCCGCCGTGCCCCAGGGCGAGAAAGACCATGAAAACGCCGCTTCCCATGATATTGGCGGCAAGAATCTTGCGCAGCAGATGCTCACGCACGAAAACCCCGTGAACCCCCAGAAGAAAAAGCAGAAATCCGGCAATGACGAAACCGGGTCCCGTATTCATGAGCCGCCTCCCGCACCCTCATCCTCTTCCAGGCGCCCGCCGAACACCGCCAGCGCCAGAGTGAGCGCAATGGAAACGCCGGCCAGCGCTTCGATCAGCAGGATCAGGTTCTTGCCTCCTGCAGGCGGATAGACAAATGGAATCCCCGCAACCAGGAGGGCTGCGACAGCCACCGTGAGAAAAAAAGCGAACCCGCAGGCCATGAGGATGCGCAGGTAGAGGCCGCCCGGCCCGGCGATCAGGGCGCCACCGCTCAATACATACAGAACCAGCCCCGCTCCCAACAGAGCGCCCGCCTGGAAAGCACCGCCCGGGGCATGCCCGCCACGCCATAACAGGTAGATTGAAACCAATACCATCAGCGGAAGCAGAATCCGGCTCAATCCCTTCTGTGCGGGAGAGACCGGGATGTTATCTTCCGGCGGGGGGCCCAGGTCAATCGACCGGATCGCCACCACCGCCAGCAGCAGAACACCGAGTTCGAGCAGAGTGTCATAGGCTCGAAAACCGAGCAGGACCGCGGTCACCGGGTGAGTCACCCCGCTCATGGGCAGATGGGCCATGACCTCCGACTTTAAACCGCCGGCGTTCGGCAGGCGGGGCAAAAAGCGCAGCATGATGGTTCCAAGCATCAGCAGAAAGGTCGCCACCAGGACCGGGGCCGCAAGATGTCGCCCGAGGCTCTTCCGACCCCGCCGGCCGCCGGGCTCATCATGCCCGAAACGCCCTAACGCAGCGAGGAACAGGGCGCCGGTGATTCCGGCACCGATTGCCGCCTCGGCCAGGGCCACATCGGGCGCATCGAGCCGCACCCAGGCCAGCGCCAGCAGCAAACCGAATGAAATAAACAGAACCACCGCTTTGAACAGGTCGGGCGAAGCCAGCACCTGCCAGGCAAGCCATAAAAGGGTCAGCAGCAGGACCAGATCAAAGAGCGCACCCACCAGCGTCACGGCTTCCTCCAGGGGGTGATGCCGTCGCGAAGGGCCTTGCGCGACACCAGGTGCGCAACCGTTGCGCCGGAGAGCATCACCAGCAGCCAGGTCAGCAGCAGCCGCGCCGCAGACTGCCAGCTGTCGCTGAGGATCATAAGCCCCAGAACGGTGAATCCCAGGCCGAGGTTGTCGGCCTTGGTCAGGGCATGCAGGCGGCAGAAGACATCAGGGAAACGCAGCATCCCCAGGGTTCCGGCCAGGAAAAAATAGAGTGCGGCTGCAAAAAACAGGGTCGCCAGGGCAGATTCAAACATCGTCGTTGTCCTTTTCCGCATCCGCTTCCCGCGCCCAGCTGCGCCGGACAAAGGTCACCGCCGCCACAGCCCCGAGAAGGGCGAATACCAGCGCCGCGTCCCACAGCGCCGTCACTCCGCCTGCCTGCCCCAGAAGCAGCAGGATCGCGACGGCCGTGGTTCCGAACAGCTGGGCCGCCAGCATGCGGTCCGCGGCAGTCGGCCCCTGAAACACCCGCCACAACCCCGCTACAATGATCAGCAGCAGAATCAGCGCCATTGCCAGGCACAAAGGCTCCATCTACGATAATCCTCCACAGATGTTACTCAGAGAGCATTCACTCCGTCAGCGTCAAAAAGCCTCGCCACCTTCTGCTCGAGGTTCACCAGCTCCCCGGCCAGAGAGCGATCCAGCGCATGCACGACCAGGCAGTCTTTGCGCACATCCGCCCCCAGCGTTCCCGGCAGCAGGCTCACCACGTTCACCAGGAAAAGTCGTGCCGCACCCGGGGGCAAAGAAAGGGGATGCTCCACCAGCAGCGGCTCGAGCTGCATGCCGGGGGAGAAGGCGCGCCGAGCAACGTCTACCCCACCCCGAACGGACTGGAGAAAAAAATAGGGAAGGAACCGAATGGCTCCACTCCACCGAAGCGGCCCAGCCTCTCTAGAACGCAAACACAGGGCGACTGCGGTGGCAATCAGCACAGCGACACTGCCCATGCCCCATGATCCGGATGACCACCCGGCAATGATTTCCCATAACAGGACAAACGCCGCCAGATACCGCAAGCCAACCATGACAATGTGGGACTGTGCCATCTCCGAATCCTCTCCCCCGTGCCCTTGTCGGCAATGCCCCGTCAAGGGTGCTTTGTCCCGCGTCTTAAATAAACCGGCCACGCAAAGTTTAAAACATTCGACGGGCAAATCAAGCAAATGCCCTGAAGGGGCCAATTCGACCCAAAACTGTGCCATAAAAAACATGTGGCACAGTTTTGCTCGGCTATTTCACTGAAAAACATCGCAAAATCACGGCTACCATTAAAAGGCACACCAGAAATAAACGATTTTCGAGCCAATTAAACCCAATCATGCCGCAAATGTGTCACCTGTGACTCAGTACCTGTAGCCAATTGACGTCCCGCACCAACAATTGTGTCATTTTGCCTCAGCAGATATTTCAGAGAACCTATGTCCGCAAAACCGAACAACCTCACAAGTCACTGTTATTACATGTTTTATAAATATATTCCTCTAACCTTGGCAATATTGGCAATTGTTTTGCATTATGTATACGGAACAAAACGACACACTAGAGTTTTAAACTCAACAATAGCTCGTAAGAAGGGAGACGAAAATTATGGGAAAGACAGTTGAAAACCCCAAGCGTTACATTATTTCCTGCCGCATCAACGACCAGGAGATGGAAACCCTCCAGGAAATCGCCAAAATGCACGGCACCAGCATCTCAACCCTGCTGCGCCGCAGCCTCAACATGCTGGAAGAACAGGCACAACCCCAGGCATAAAACCTTCGATCGGGCGGCGGCCGCAGAAAAACCCGGCCCGCCGCCCGCCCTACCTCTCCCGTCGCCAAACCTCCCGCGAAACAGCCTTTTACCTTGACATATCCCCTGTTTTTGCTACTTTGTGGGCTTCGATTTTTCGCCCAACCCCGGGAGGAACGGCATGGACTATAAAGACACCCTCAATCTGCCTGAAACCGAGTTTCCCATGCGCGGCAATCTGCCGAAGCGTGAACCGGAAATTCTCAGTCGCTGGCAGCAGACCGATCTTTACGCACAGATCGAGAAAGCAACTGCGGATCGCCCCCTGTTCATCCTGCATGACGGCCCCCCCTACGCCAACGGCCACACGCATATCGGCCACGCGCTGAACAAGATACTCAAGGACATCGTCATCAAAAGCCGACGCATGCAGGGCTTTCACACGCCGTATGTTCCGGGATGGGATTGCCACGGCCTGCCGATCGAACTCAAGGTCGACGGACAGCTCGGCTCTGCCAAAAAGGAGATGAGCAAGGCTGAAATCCGCCGCGAGTGCCGCACATACGCACAGAAGTGGGTGGATATCCAAAGTCAGGAATTCGAACGCCTCGGCGTGCTGGGCGACTGGGACAACCCTTACCTGACCATGCATACCGGCTACGAGGCCACCATCGCCCGGGAGTTGGCCCACTTTGCCGAAAAAGGCGGCCTCTACAAGGGGAAGAAGCCGATTCACTGGTGTGCCTCCTGTGTCACAGCCCTGGCAGAAGCCGAAGTGGAATACGCCGACCACACCTCCCCCACCATCTACGTCAAATTCCCGTTCAACGATTCGCTCCCCGCGGAGCTGGCTCAGTTGGGCGACAAGCCGCTGTCTTTCGTGATCTGGACCACCACGCCGTGGACCATTCCCGCCAACCTGGGGATCTGTCTCAATCCGCGCCTGGACTATGTCGCCGTCGACACGGGTGAAGAGCGATTGGTGATGGCCGAAGGACTGGTTGAAGCCGTCATGAAGGAAATCGGCATTGCGGACTATGAAATTTTCGCCACATTCGACGCCGCGGCGTTCGAGGGCAAGCAGTGCCGCCACCCTTTCTACGACCGCAACTCGCTGGTTATCCTGGGCGACCATGTCACCCTCGAGGCAGGGACCGGCTGCGTCCACACCGCCCCGGGCCACGGCCAGGATGACTACATCGTCGGCCTGCGCTACGGACTCGACGTCTACAATCCGGTCGATGATTACGGCCGCTACCGGGAAGACCTGGAACTGTTCGGCGGAATGAAGGTCAAGGACGCCAACCCGGCCGTCATCGACAAACTCAAAGAAGTCGGAGCGCTGCTGTATGCGGGGCAGGTCACTCACAGCTATCCACACTGCTGGCGCTGCAAGAAGCCGATTCTGTTCCGCGCCACCGAGCAGTGGTTCATCTCCATGGCCCATGGCGATCTGCGGCGCAAAAGCCTCGACCACATTAACGAGGTGCAGTGGATTCCGCGCTGGGGCCGGGAGCGCATCTACGGCATGATCGAAAATCGCCCCGACTGGTGCATCAGCCGCCAGCGCAGCTGGGGTGTGCCGATCACCGTCTTCTACTGCGAAAAGTGCGGCGAAGCGCTGGCCGACGGTCCCACCATGCATCATGTGGCTGACCTGTTCGATCAGCACGGCAGCGATATCTGGTTCGAATGGGACAGCGCGCAACTGCTGCCTGAAGGCACAAGCTGTGCCGCCTGCGGACACGACAGCTTCACCCGCGAGCAGGACATCCTCGATGTCTGGTTCGACTCCGGGGTTTCCTTTGCCGCCGTGCTCGAGGCGCGCGACGGACTGCAGTCGCCGGCCGACCTCTACCTGGAAGGCAGCGACCAGCATCGCGGCTGGTTCCACTCCTCACTGCTGTGCGCTGTCGGCACCCGCGATCTGGCTCCCTACAAAGCGGTCCTTACCCACGGTTTCGTGGTGGACGGCGCGGGCAAGAAGATGTCCAAGTCCACGGGAAATGTCATCGCGCCGGAAGAGGTCATCAAAAAATACGGCGCGGAGATCCTGCGCCTGTGGGTCGCCGCCCAGGACTATCGCGACGACATCCGCATCAGCCCGGAGATTCTGCAGCGTCTCTCGGATGCCTACCGCCGCATCCGCAACACGGCGCGCTACATTCTCGGCAATCTTCACGATTTCAACCCCGAGACGGACCAGGTCGCCGACGACCAGCTGCTGGAGATCGACCGCTGGGCCCTTTCGCGTCTTGAGGGGCTGGTCAACCGGGTCGAAAAAAGCTACGAGGACTACGAGTTCCATGTGCTCTACCACGCGGTGCACAACTTCTGTGCCGTGGACATGAGCGCCTTCTATCTTGACGTCCTCAAGGATCGCCTCTATATCACGCCCGCTACCAGCACGGCGCGCCGCAGCGCCCAAACGGCCATTTATCGCATCCTCGATGCGCTGACCCGCCTGATCGCGCCGGTGCTTTCCTTTACCGCCGATGAGATCTGGCAGCACCTGCCCGGCACCAAAGAGCAAAGCGTCCACATGGTCGAATTCCCCCGCTTTGAGTCACAATATGTCGACCCGGAACTGGAGAACCGCTACGAAGCGCTGCGTAAAGTGCGCAGCGATGTTTCCAAAGCTCTTGAACTGGCCCGCAATGAAAAACGCATCGGGCACTCCCTGGCGGCTAAAGTGCTGCTGGCCCCCGGAAACAGTGAGAAGATTGGAGATCTTCTGCGACGCTACCGCGATGAGCTGGCCACCCTGTTCATCGTATCCCAGGTTGAGTTGACCGATGAGATCACTGACGGCATCGCCGGCGAAAACATCGAGGGGCTGCAGGTGGCCATCGTCCCGGCGGAGGGCGAAAAATGCGAACGCTGCTGGACCTTTGCCACCAGCGTCGGTGAGTGGGACGCCCATCCGACCATCTGCCACCGCTGCCGGGAAGCACTGAGCTGACTGCATTCTCCAGGGGACGAATCTTGAGTTCAAATCTGCGTCTTTTATCGATTACCGCCGCGATTATCGTGGCACTCGACCAGGCGACCAAACTCTATATCGATCAGAGCTTTCGTCTCTACGAATCAGTGACGGTCATCGAGAACCTGTTCAACATCACCTATGTGCGCAACCAGGGCGCCGCCTTCGGCATCCTGTCCGAAAGCGCCTACCGCATCCCTTTCTTCATTACGGTGAGCCTGGTCGCTGCCGTAGGGATTCTCTGGTACCTGTCGCGCCTGGGCGCTGAGAAGAAATTGGCGGCTTTCGCTCTGTCCCTGATCTTTGCGGGGGCAGTCGGCAATCTGATCGACCGGATCCGCCTGGGAGAAGTCATCGATTTTCTCGATGTCCATTGGCACCAGTACCACTGGCCCGCCTTCAACGTGGCTGATTCGGCTATCACCGTGGGCGTGGCCCTGCTGCTCATCGACATGTGGCGTGAAGAGCGGCAGCAAAAAAGATCAGGGATGTCGAGATCCTGAAAAAACGCCGTAACGCCGCAGGGCGGCTTTTTGCGGCGCCATCAAACTTGACAGAACAGACTCCGATATTTAAGATACGTTAATCACTCAACCGCAACGGGGGGAGCATGGAAAAGGAAAAGTTGGAGGAATTTCGCCAGATTCTGCAGAACCAACTCAACGAGTTGCTGCGCGAGGCAGGCAAGACCATGTCGGAAATGACCAGCGAAAAGTCCAATCTGCCGGACATTACCGACCTGGCCACCGCTGAATCGGATCGCAATTTTGAGTTGCGTATTCGCGATCGCGAGCGCAAACTGATCAAAAAGATCCAGGAAGCTCTCGAGCGCATCGACGACGGCAGCTTCGGCATCTGTGAAGTCTGCGAGGAAGAGATCGGAGAGGCACGCCTGCGCGCGCGCCCCGTGACCACCTATTGCATCGACTGCAAAACCGAGCAGGAACGTCAGGAAAAAATCGGCTGACAGCCAGAGCAATCGGGTGTCTGCAAGGAGGCGTCATGGGCGGTGATGAAGTGCATCTGCCGCGCCGCATCATCGAAGTTCTCGCCACCCCCGAGCTGGAATATCCGCAACGGGCCAAGGCACTGCTACGGGTTCTCACTGCCCACCTCCCCATCAGCGAAGCCACGCTCTATCTCAAGCCGCTTGCGCCCGGAGTGCCGCCGCAGATTCTGCGTGCCGGCACCCCGGGTTTTTTCTCGCCCGAGCAACGTAGCTGCATGCCCCGCGGGGCAGGCTGGCACCCCCTTGATCAGGGCGGCACCCTGACCCTGGAAGTCGACTGCCTCGAACGCTCCATCGGCTATCTCTGCCTGCATGAAATCGAACCGGATCGGCTTCCCGCCGGAGCCAAGGAGGACCTCGACCTGATCTGTCGCCAGATCGGCTGGATGACCCTGTGCAACGAACGGATGCAGCACAAAATCCAGCAGGCCGAGCATCTGCATTTCGTCGCCCAGATCAGTCGGCAGCTCAACCAGGCCCAGACGGTCGATGAAATGCTGCGCGAACTGCTCGGATCGCTGGTCCGAGAGAACAAGGCGCTCTTCGCTATCGTGCAGCACAACAAGCCGCCCCCCCCCTGTGCGCAACCTCTTTTTGAAATCGATCCCAATTTCCGCGCCCTGCGCGAGACTCTTCTTGCAAAAGCGGCCAACCTGCATAAAGACGTCGTCCTGCAGAAACGCCCTGTTCTGGATGAGAAAATCGCTCAAGGGGAACACCCGGAAAACGCGCCGCCTTTTGCCGCCCTGTGCCTGCCGCTCGTATTCAACAACCAGATGCTCGGCACCCTCACTCTCTACAGCGACAACAGCCCGACCAGCAACCCCTTTGCCTCTCCGGAGATGAACCGCCGCCTCTTCCAGGATCTCTCGATTCAGGTTGCAGAAGCCTGGGGAAGAATTTCAGCTCTCGACCGACTGGCCACCGTTTCCAAGGAAAACCAGCGAAAGCTTCTTGAAATCTCTTTTCTTTACCACGTCTCCGAAGCCATGCACGGCGCGCACGGAATGGATGATCTGGTTCACTTCATTCTTTCTGCCGCGGTTGTTCCCGACGGCGTCGGCTGTGATCGCGCCCTGCTGTTTATGATCAATGAACGCAGCCGCTTTCTGCAGGGAATGCTCGGAGTGGTGCGCGAGCAGGAGCTTGAGCAATGGGCGCCATCACTGTACCAGCAGCCCGTCACCGAGCATCTGATCCCTGAAGAGATTCAACAAAAACAGAAGACCTCCGCCTTCAACCGCCTGGTCCAGCAGCAGCGTGTCGCACTTGACGACCCCTTCAATCCTATCGCTCTGGCCGCTCGCAACAGCCGCACTCTTTCGATTGAAGCGCCCTCGCCTCGCGACAGCGTCGCAGGCATTCTGCGCTTGGGGCCATTTATCTGCGTTCCCCTCCAGGGACGAAAAAAAACGGTCGCCGTACTGGTGGTGGACAACAGTCGCAGCAAACACCTGTTCAACCCGGAGGAGATGCGGTTTCTGGAGCTGTTTGCAAACCAGGCCGGCGCCGCCATGGAGAACGCCGCTCTGCTGCAGCAGTTGCGGACCACCCATACGGAGCTGCGCGCCACTCAGGAGGACCTTCTTCAAACCGAGAAACTGGCCACGATCGGCGAGATTGCCGCGTCTGTCGCTCATGAGCTGAAAAATCCACTGGTCTGCGTCGGCGGCTTCGCCCAGCGTCTGCTCAAAAATGTACCGGAGGGGTCGCGCGCCGGTGAATATGCCACCATCATCGCTCGTGAAGTTCGGCGGGTGGAAGAAATGCTCACCAACATTCTGTCCTTTTCCAAGCGACAGATGATGTGCTTCGCCCCCTGCAACCTCATCGAGATCATCGGCTCCGCCCTCAATCTGCTCAGCCGCGAACTGGCTGAATCCAACATCGAAATCGTGCAGAACCTCGATCCGGATCTACCCCCTGTGATCGGCGACGAAAAACAGCTGCGCCAGGTGCTGATCAACCTCATCGGCAACGCCCGCGAAGCCATGGCCGACGGCGGCACGCTTACCCTCGCCGCGCGTTGCTCCACCCTGCGCGGGGACCCGGCCGTCACTATCGAGGTCGCCGACACCGGCGGCGGGATTGCACCCGAAAGCCTGCGCAACATCTTCAACCCCTTCTTCACCACCAAGCAAAGCGGCACCGGCCTCGGCCTCTCCATCTCGCACCGCATCATCGAACACCACCAGGGAACCATCGAGGTATTCAACAGCGAACAGGGCGCCACCTTCGTCATCCAGCTCCCGTTAGGCCACGTGCGCCATCAGTGCTGACGCATGAAATTCCCTACGCCGATAAACAGCGCTACTCCGGGGGGACTCTAAAATATTTTGTCGCAAAACAACCCTAGACAACGCTTCGGCTTTTCGCTAAGGTAGCGTGGCATGACTGTGATTTCACCCAGGAGGCTGCGCCATGAGAGACGAGAGGAAGCAACTGGTTCACTGCGGGAGAACCATCGGTCCTGAAGAAGTGGAGGCGATTCAGGAAACGGTTTCGACATGTTCAGGATTGAGCCGATTCGAACTGGCATTTACCATTTGTGAGCACCTGGATTGGCGCACCGCTTCGGGGAGTTTGAAGAGGGATGCCTGCCTGAAGCTACTGGAGAAGCTCGAACAGCAGGGATTGCTGAAGCTTCCGCGGAAGCGGACCATCGCCCCGGGAGCGGGGCTGAAGAAGCAGCCGAAGCCGACGCGCAGAACGGAGGCGACCACGGCGGTAAAAGGCAGCGTCGCAGAGATCGGACCGGTTCGGCTGGCAGGGGCGGACAGCAAGGATGCGGCCGATCTATGGAACGAGTATGTGAGCCGCTATCACTACCTGGGGTACACGCCTCCCATCGGCTGTTTCCAACGCTACTTCATCGAGAGCGAGAGGGGGCTTTTGGGGTGTCTGCTGTTTTGCGGCGCGGCGAAGTCGTTGCAGGAGCGGGATCGCTTTATCGGCTGGAGCAAGGATGAGCGACTGAGGAACCTGGGGTTCGTCATCAACAACAGCCGTTTTCTGGTGTTTCCCTGGGTACAGGTGAAAAACCTGGCAAGCCACACCTTAGGGAAGGCGGCAAGGCGCATCGGGGACGATTGGCACAAACGTTGGGGATATCGGCCGCTGCTGTTGGAAACGTTCGTGGACCCTGAGCTTTATGCAGGGACCTGTTATCTGGCAGCGAACTGGCAGTACCTGGGGATGACGACCGGCCAAGGTCTGGCGCGCAGGGGAAAGAGCTACAGCACGACCCCCAAGAAGATCTTCGTGAAGCCGCTTGCGGGAGATTTCCGCGGCGCGCTTTGCTCGTAGCAGGCAGGGGGTGGCGCCATGGGCAAAGCGAGCCGCCGTGCGAACCGCGAAGAGATCAAGGCGAAGGCAAGGCAGAGAAAACGCGCGCAGAAGGAACTCGGACGCAAGCAGGAAGAAGAGGGGTTGAAGAGGGCCTCCCACGCCACGATCGCCAACCGCAAGAGCGGCTATAAAAGCGTGGAGGAGGAGGGTCTTGCCCGCAACGAGGCGGCCTGGGAGCAGCTCAAGGTGTTTCGCGGCCAGTTGCCGGTGCTTTTGAGGCGATTGTCGGCGATACCGGATCCGAGAACCGCGAAGAAGACCAAGCACAAGCTATCCGTGCTGCTGATGTTGGGAATTCTGTCGTTCGTGCTGCAGATGGCATCCTCGCGGGAGGTGACCAGGGAAATGAGCCGTCCGATGCTCTGGGAGAACCTGAAGGCCCTGTTTCCCGAACTCGAAGAGACCCCCCACCATGACACCCTCAAGAGGGTATTGTCACAAATCGAGGTGGACCAGATCGCGTCGGTACAGCTGGAATTGATCCGGAAGTGGATACGAAACAAGAAGTTTTCCCGATACTTGGTCAATAATTGCTATCCCGTTGCGGTAGACGGTACGCAGAAGATGGCGCGCGGCTGGCTTTGGGACGAAGAATGCCTGCAACGCACGTTCAATAGAGGGCAGAGCGCGGAGCAGACGCAGTACTACGTCTATGTCCTGCAGGCGAATCTCGCCTTTTCCGGCGGGATGAGCATTCCCTTGATGAGCGAGTTCCTGTGCCATACGCAAGGAGATTCGCACAGGAGCAAGCAGGACTGCGAGCTGAAAGCTTTTTATCGATTGGCTGCGAGGCTCAAAGAGGCGTTTCCGGCGCTGCGGATCATGTTGTTGCTGGACGGGCTCTATGCGAACGGGCCAGTCATGGAGCTGTGCCGCCGGAACAAATGGCAGTACATGATCGTGCTGAAGGACGACGCCTTGCCGAGCACGGTGAAGGAATTTCAGGCCCTGGCACGGCTTGAGCCGAAGAACCGGCATTTTCAAACCTGGGGCGGCAGGCAGCAGCGTTTCAGATGGGCAAACAGGATAGAGTACAGCTTCGGGGCGAACGGCAGGAAGCGGGAGATCGTAAACGTCGTCGAATGTCTGGAGAGCTGGCAAGAGATTGGCAACCAGGGGTGCGACGTGGTGGAAAAGACCAGCCGGCACCTCTGGCTATCGAGTGAGCCCCTCGACCGATGGAACCTCCACGAGCGGTGCAATCTGGGCGCACGCTCGCGCTGGGGGGTCGAAACAGGCTTCCTGGTAGAGAAGCACCACGGCTACCAATACGAGCACTGTTTTAGCCATGATTGGAACGCGATGAAGGGTTTCCATTATCTGATGCAATTGGGGCACATGTTCAACATCATGGCGAGGTATTCGGAAAAGATCGCCAGAATCATTCGGGAGACCGGGGTGCGGGGATTGATCCGCTTGGTACGCGAAACGATAGCGAGTCCGTGGCTCAATCAGGCGTGGATCCGCGAGCAGATTGCTGCCCCTTTCCAGTTACGGCTGACATAAAAGAGGGTCAACCACACCTATCGCCGCAGGCGAAGGGGTAGGTACGCCCTGAATCAGGGGAAACAGCACGTGAGAAGCTCCGCCCACCCTGGGGCAGATGTCTCTGGGGTCATTCGGACAGCATTACGCCTCAAATTTCCCGCCGAGGCGTTGAGCACAGGCGCGGGTCATCGCTTCATGCGTCAGCACTGGTGCGCCATCAGGGAGCTTGACAAATCAACAGGCGCTCGAGTAAATTGACCATCCTTACGGGGCTGTAGCTCAGCTGGGAGAGCGATGCGTTCGCAACGCATAGGTCGTCGGTTCGATCCCGATCAGCTCCACCAAATAAAATCAAGGGGTTAGGCAATTTGCCTAACCCCTTTTTTATTGATATTTCTCGTTCTGCTAACGAATTTCGAACAGGTGGGATTACTCCTGAGCACCCGATTTCTGCTGCATCCCCATGCCGACCTTGAGGCAGCGAAACAGCCTTGCCGTGGCCTCTTCGACCAACGTCGCTGCGGAATCGAGGCATTCTTCCAGAGTCATGGGGCGGGCCGGAATGCTCATCAGTGCGTCGACCCCTTTTTTCAACACCTCTTCACTGTCATCTCCCAGGGCTCCCGAGAGGCAGACAACTGGAACTTGGTGCTTTCCCGCCAGGGCGGCGATGCCGACAGGCGCCTTACCGCAGGCGGTCTGCGCGTCGGTACACCCCTCCCCGGTCACAACCAGGTCGGCGTTCTGCAGGAGGTGGGGGAAATCAACGATTTCCAGCACGAGGTCGATGCCTGGCCGGAATTCACAGCGGGTCAGAAAAAGAAGTCCCGCCCCCAAGCCGCCGGCAGCTCCTGCACCCGGTTGGTTGGCGATATCACGGCCGGTGGTCTGACGGGCAACTTCGGCGAAGCAGGCAAGGGCACGATCGAGTTCGGCGACAACCTGCGCAGAAGCGCCTTTCTGCGGGCCATAAACGGCTGACGCCCCCGAGGGACCGCAAAGAGGATTGTCCACATCGCAGGCGACAAGGATTTCGGTATCCTGAAGACGGGGATCGGCGCCGGACAGATCGATGCGATCGAGGTCGGCAAGAGCTGCGCCGCCGGGCGGCAGCGACCGCCCCTCGGCATCCAGGAAGTGAGCTCCCAGAGCCTGCGCCATTCCGGTTCCGCCGTCGTTGGTGGCACTGCCGCCAAGCCCGACGATGATCCTGCGCAGCCCTTTGTCCAAAGCAGCTTTGATCAACTGCCCGGTTCCATAGGTAGTTGTAATCCGCGGATCGCGATCGGCAGGCGGCACCAGCGCCAACCCGGAAGCGGCGGCCATTTCGATCAAGGCGGTTTCCCCGTCGCCGAGAATCCCCCAATGCGCCTCGACCGGATCGCCCAGCGGCCCGGCCACCTGCTGGCGAAGAATTTGCCCCCCCGTTGCATCAACCAGGGCCTGAACGGTCCCTTCGCCGCCATCGGCCATGGGGGCATGGACAACCTCAGCGGTGGGAAAAACCGCATGAATGCCGCGCTCCATCGCCTCTGCCGCAGCAACCGCAGAGAGGCTGTCCTTAAAGGAATCCGGGGCGACAATAATGTGGAGCGGTTTCATATTTTTCCCGCCTCGCTTCAATGTTCAGCGTGCCTTGATCTTAAACCTTCGCTCCTTCGTGTTTTATGTTTTTACTGCCAATCCCGTCAATGCTTTTCTGTCCAGAGAAAGCGGCATCACTTCTGCGCAACTTTCCCATCAGCAGATTGTTCAAGGGCGACACTTTCCGGCACTCCCAGGGCGCGCTTGCGCAGCGAAAGGATCGCGGTTTCCACATAGGCATGAAGGCGGTTTTCCATTTCATCCGCCAGCGCCTCGTGTTCGCGAAGGATATTTTCGCTCCCTGTTGGCGGATGACCCAGGTCGTAGCGGTACAGGCGGGGCTTCTCCCTGGGGGCGACTTCGAGGAGATAATCGCCTTCGATCAGGGCGACGCGGTCCTCGCCCCCGGAGGGCTTGACCACTGCAAATCCGCGATCGTCCGGCGCGGCGGCAAACAGGTTGCGCCCCCACCCCTGCTGCGGGTCGCTGATGCCGAGCAGGCCGAGGATGCTGGGGCCGATATCCACCTGGCTGGCGACGATGTCGCGCCGCTCGCCTTCGGTACCGAGCAGTCCCGGCCCGTAGAACAGCAGCGGGACATGGAAGCGCTCAAGCTGCATGCCGGTGATCATGGGCGGATGGGCGAAGCCGTGATCGCCGGTCACCACGAACAGGGTGTTGTCGAAATAGTCCTCCTGGCGGGCCTGGCGGAAAAACTCCCCCAGCGCCCAGTCGGCATAGCGCATGGTATTCCAGCGCCCGTCCATGCCGTCATCTTTTTCGATCCGCTCAAAGGGCAGCGACTCGGGAAGATTGAAGGGAGAATGATTGGACAATGTGAGGATAGTTCCAAAAAACGGCCCTTTTTGGCTCAGTCGGCGGAATTCCTCGTTGGCCCGGGTATAGACGTCGTGGTCAGACACCCCCCACACCGGGTCGACGAAAGTCGGGTCACGGTAATCGCTGGTGCCGACGAAATGCTCCATGCCGTGCTGACGGAAGAACCCCTCTTTATTGTCCCAGGAGAGCAGCCCGTTGTAGAGGAAAATGCTTTCATAGTCCCGGCGGGTGAAAAGCAGCGGCAGCGAAGAGAATTCCTGGTTGGCCTCCATCATCTTCATCAGGTATTCATAGCCGGGCACATTGGGAAACGAGGTCAGAGAGGCATAAACACCCTGATGAGTATGGGTTCCGCTGGAGAAAGCCCGGGTGAACAAAATCCCGTCACGGGCCAGGGCATCGAATTCGGGAGTGAGGCTCTCCGGCGCACCCAGTACGCCGGAAAAACGCGCGGAGAAGCTCTCCATCAGGATGACGACCACGTTCACCGGCCGATCGCCCGCAACCAGCGGCGCATCGGCGACTGCCGCAGATTGGCGCAGAAGGGGATAATTCTTGGGGTCAAGCAGCTTTTCATCCTTTTGCAGGACCATGGAGCGGGTCAGCTGCAGCGCCTCATCCTCCGGCAGGGCCTTCACCCAGTTTTCCTGCTTGCTGTAAATCTTGTCCCACCCCGAGCGCCCCAGGGTGAAAACACCATTGAGAGCCAGGTGATTGGCAAAGGGAACTTCGGAAAAAAACGCGTCCCCCCACCGCAGCGGCTGGCTCTGAAACCCGCCGCGGGAGACAAAAACCATCAGGGTCAGCAAAACCGTCGCCCCCATGGTACGCAGCAGGACGCTGCGGATGCCCCTGTCCGGAGCTGGGTCCCGGTTCTCTGTCGCCAGAACCCGACGGTAGAGCCACCGCAGCGCCCCGCCCCACAGGGCACAGAACAGAATCCACACGGTCAGATAGGACAGCACCGGATACCCTTCCCAGATCATGCCGCCCACAATCGTAGGATGGCTGAGGTATTCAAACACCAGGGCGTTGAAGCGGCTTTCGAATTCACGATAAAACTCCGCCTCCGCCACCCCGGCCAACGCCAGAAGCGCCACCAGCACACCGAAGGCAAACACCGCCCAGCGTTTTCCGCGCCCGCGCAGCACCAGCAGGGCCAGGAACAAGGGGATCAGCAGGTAGGATGCTATCGCCATATCGAAACGTAGCCCCACCAGGTAGCTTTCCATCAGGATCGATATTGGAATTTGTTCCGCCTGCACGCTGTTGCGCAGCAGAAGAACCGTACGCAGCAGTGCAAACAGAATGGCCAGCAGAAGGTAGAGCCCGGCAGCAAAGCGGGCCTCGGGGGGAAAGAACTCTTTTATTTTACGGGAAAAGGAAACCATGCGCTGCATCAACTCCTCGATTGGGGATTGGGCTGCACGCCGGGAGCCGAGCAGCCAGTTTCCAAAAGCAAACTCTTTGCCAAGCAATAAAATCGGCAAAACAACTACTTATCTCAGCCTTAGCCTTCTTTTTGTATAAATTTTTATACATTCGGCAGGCGGTTTGCGGCTTGAAATACAAAATCTTGAACAGGCAGATAAGGACAGGTCAGACAGATTGAAAGGAGGGAAGACAAGAAGAGGCAAAAAGAGTCAGATCAGGTGATGCTTTTTGAGCTTGTACTGCAGGTTGCTGCGGCTGATGCCGAGAAGCTCGGCGGCCTGGGCCTGCACGCCGCCGGTCTGGCGCAGGGCTTTGCGGATCAACTCCTTTTCCATGCGATCCATCAGTTCCGGCAATGGTGCATCGAATTCCGGAATGTTCGACGCGCCCGGTGAGACATTCTGTGCGACGTCCCCCACCGGCGCCGGCAGATCGGCAGGGTTCAGAACCGCTGTCGTGCTGAACAGAACACTACGCTCCATGACGTTCTGCAGTTCGCGCACGTTGCCCGGCCAGGAATACTGCTGCAGCCGCTGGATGGTTTCCGGGGCAAGATCGCGCACCGGCCGATCCATTTCGCGGGCGCTGCGCCGCAGGAAATGCAACGCCAGCAGTGGGATGTCCTCGCGTCTGCGGCGCAGAGGCGGAATTTCAAGCACCACCACGTTGAGGCGATAAAAAAGGTCCTCGCGAAAGGCGCCGGTCTCAGTCATCTGTTGAAGGTCGCGGTGGGTGGCGGCCACGATGCGCACGTCGCTCTCGATTTCCGCCGTCCCGCCGACGCGGCGAAAGCGCTGCTCCTGGAGGGCGCGCAGCAGCTTGGGCTGCAGGGAGAGGGGAAATTCGCCGATCTCATCCAGGAACAGGGTCCCCCCGTCCGCCACTTCGAGCAACCCCCTCTTGCGCTGAGTCGCCCCGGTAAAAGCACCGCGTTCATGACCGAACAGCTCGCTTTCGAGCAGGTTCTCGGCAAAGGCGGCGCAGTTGACCGTCACCAGCGCCTCCTTGGCCCGGGCCCCGGCGTGGTGAAGGGCGCGGGCAACCAGTTCCTTGCCGGTGCCTGTTTCTCCAAAAATCAACACGGAACTGCGCACCGAAGCCGCCCGCTCAACGTCGTCAAGCAATTTGCGCACTGCCGGGCTGTTGCCGATGATGCCGCCGGAACGCTCCACATCAAGCTCCCGACGCAGAGCGGCATTCTGGGCCTGCAGGCGACGGTAACCCAGCGCCTTTTTGACTGCCAGCAGAATTTCCTCATTTTTGCAGGGTTTGACCAGGTAGTCGACCGCGCCGCTTTTCATGGCATCCAGCGCAGTCTCCACCGTGGCATAGGCGGTAAAGAGGATAAAAGGGATTTCACCGATTTCGGACTGAACCTGCTTCAGGAATTCAAGACCGCTCATCCCCGGCATCTTCAGATCGGAGAGGACCAGGTCGATATTTTCCCGGTTCATCACCTCAAGCGCGGCATATGGATTTGCGGCGGTGGAGACCCGAAACCCCTCGTCGCCGAGCAATTCGGACAGAACGGTGCAGTAGTTTTTTTCATCATCCACCACGAGGATATGGGCCATCTTGTTTCACTCCTGGTCTGGCGGCTGCAGGGGAAGCTTGACAGTGAAAGTTGTCCCCCGGTCAGGGTTTGCGGCGACAGTCAACTGACCATTGTGACTTTCAATAATCCGATGGGCATTGGCGAGTCCCAGCCCCGTGCCCCCCTCCTTGGTTGTGAAAAAGGGGTTGAAGATGAGGGGCAGGTCCTCGGCTGCAATCCCGCCGCCGCTATCGCGGATGGCTGTGACGGCCTGATCGTTGCGCAGATCAAGACCGACCAGAAGACTGTCCCCCTTCTCCGACGCCTCCAGGGCATTGAGAAGCAGATTTAGAAAGGCCTGCTGCATCAGTTCGCCATCGATCCACACCGGAACCGGTTGACCGGGCAGCTCCTGCCTGATCTCGACGCCGGCCTCCGCCGCCATGGGAGCAATTTGGTCGAGCCTGTCCCGCAGAAAGGCCGCCAGATCCGTTTCAACAAGGTGAGGCTGTGCCGGACGGCTGAACCTGAGAAAATCGCCAATCAACCTGTTCATGCGGCCGATTTCTTCGAGGATGATCTGGAGCAGGCGACGCTGGTTATCTTTCAGATCGGGCAGCCGTGATTCAAGCAGCTGAACTGAGGAGGTCACCACCCCCAGGGGATTGCGAATCTCATGGGCGATTCCCGCCGCCATCTCCCCAAGTGCCGCTAATCGCTCTCGCCTTCGCAGAGTTTCTTCCGCCTTCTCAAGCCGGGCGAGGGATTCTTCCTGTTCGGTCTTCTGCCGATGCAGCTTTTCATTCAGCTGAACTTCGACCTCAAGCTGTCGCCGGTGCTGCTCGGAAAAGGATTGAATCAGCACCCCGACCAGAAAGAAGGTGAGAGCGAAGACCATAAGTTCCGGCAACTCCTCACGGCGTGCAGTGGGGTCGGAATAAAGCCGGTGAGGGACAAGGCTGGCGAAAAGCAGGGTCGCGACGCTGCAGGTTGCCAACGTCGCTTTCAGCGACAGGTTGGCCGCGGCCACGGCAATCGGCAGCAGATAAATGACCCAGTAGGCGCTTTCCGCATCTTCGGTAGTGACCCAGACGACCAGGGTGCACAGCGACAGGTAAACGGCCAGGTGCGGCAGCATGAGGCCGGCTGAGCGGATCTGATCCCCGGAAAAGCGCAGATCGGTGAAAAAATGGTACCCCACCAGCAGGCTGAAGGCGCAGGACTCATAAACCAGATCCGCACCGCTGTTGAAGAGAAACAGCACCGTCAGCAGAACGATCAACAGAAATGTCTTGATCCGTGAAATCGGTTTAAATTGTACCTGTTCCATGATCAAATCCATCGGAAAGCAAATCTCGCCTAATTTTACCAGAATAAACCGCACGGGAACAGACTGCTTGCAGGGCCCACCTCCCAGGGCGAATTTGTTCCCTCCCGGGAACACGCTCTAAGCCTTGCCCCAGCATAAAGTTCTGGTCATTTGAAGAGGGGAAAAGAGGGTTGGGGAAAAGAGGGTCGGACCAACCCAACTGCCTGACATCCTTAACCTTTGTGCTCAAAAATATGTGTTTTTCTCTACTATGGGCTGATTTTGGGCTGGAAAATTCTCGCCATAGCCCTCTTCGGACTCACGCAAAACACAACAATCTCCGCTCGCGATGATGGCGCGGCTTTTTGCTCGTACACCAAGTAGGAGGGGAAAAGAGAGGGGAAAAGAGAGGGGAAAAGAAGGTCGGACCAACCCAAATACCTGACATCCTTAACCTTTGTGCTCAAAAATATGTGTTTTTCTCTACTATGGGCTGATTTTGGGCAGGAAAATTCTCGCCATAACCCTCTTCGGACTCACGCAAAACACAACAATCTCCGCTCGCGATGATGGCTCGGCTTTTTGCTCGTACACCAAGCAGACGTTGGGTTTTCAGGACAAACTCTTCACTTCCGACCGCAAGGCTTCTGGTCCAAGCCTCATCGCGCTGCAGGGCATTAGTGCGCAACGCTTCACCCACCCAAGATCCATGATAATCGGCCAGCGCTTGCAGAGTGCTCAGGCCGGCAGCGTCAACCAGCGCATCAAGATCAAGGAGCCGATTACGCCGCCGCTGACCCTGAATTTCACGGTAACCGCCATGAACCCACTCTTGCGGATGACTGACGGCACCAGCGCGGACCATGTTCAGATCGATGTACACCAGGCAGCGCAGTAAATGCTCACCGGATTCTATGGCGGTGGCATGATACCGATCTTCCCAGAAAGCGCCTTTGCGTTGCTTGCGCTGGTTATATTCCTGTCCTGTACGGCCGGCGATCAGTTGCATGGCAGAAGGGATGCTGCCGGCGGAGCCATGGTCTTTGACCAGAAGGTGCACATGATTGCTGGTCACCGTGAAGTTGAGAAGTTTCATTCCGAAGCGTTTGCGGGCTTCGCCGAGCCAGAAAACAAAGCGGCTGCGGTCGCGGGCGAATTTAAGAAGGAATTCCTTTTTGTGACAACGATGGGTGATATGCCAGATGCAGCCTGGGATGTAATGCCGATTGGCTCTTGCCATGGGTTCCCCTCCCCGAAGGATTTCATGTCATTACAGCTAAAGAGTTCCATTTTGACCTCAAAAATCGAGCCATAGTGGGATTTTTGGAGGTGTTAATTTGATTTTTCGACATTATTCCAGAGAGTTATCTTGGTCCGACCCCATGGGAAAGTTAATCCCGTTAATCCCGTCAACGCTTTTCGGGGTTAAACACTCAAAAGACGGACAGATTTCTTTTTGCCCCACCCCGGTTGCAGCTCTCCAACACCCGGTTAAAATACATGGATGAAACCATCGGCTTGAAGAGGGAGTACCTTTCGACCAGGAAACAACTGAATAAAGGAGGCAAACATGGGCCTGAGAAAGCGATTCATAGGGTTGCTGGCGGTTTTATTGTGCCTGGTGGTGACCGTCGCGGTCACGGCGAACGCAGCGGAGCATGAAAAGGAGGGCGCGGCTCACCCCGTCCCCATGGGCAGCCAGGACTGCCTTGAATGCCACCTTGACGCCACCCCTGACATCTCCCAGCAGTGGCAGCAGAGCGCCCATGGTTATTCCATGATCAAATGCCAGATCTGCCACGGCGACGCCGACAACTTCGCCGGCATCCCCACCAACGAGAACTGCCGCTCCTGCCACCCGGCGCAGTACACCAACAACACCGCCGAGAGCGGCATCGCCTGCGCGACCTGCCACCCCGCTCATTCTTTTACCGTACATAAAGGACACCAGTACCAGTAACCATCTTCAGGAGGCATGATCATGGGACTGACACGCAGGGATTTCATCAAATATTCGGCGGCGGCCGCGACGGCGGCTTCCATCGGTATCACCATGCCCAAATGGGCGATGGCGCAGGACGCTGACGTGGAGCGCTGGGTGAAGGGGGTGTGCCGTTTCTGCGGAACCGGCTGCGGCGTTTATGTGGGCGTGAAAGGCGGGCGCGCGGTCGCCATCAAGGGCAATCCGGATGCCAAGACCAATTTCGGCTTTCTGTGCGTCAAGGGGATGCTGGCCTACAAGGTCATGGAGCACCCCGATCGCCTCAAGCATCCGCTGGTGCGCCAGGCGGACGGCAACTTCAAGCGCGTCTCCTGGGATGAGGCGCTTGACCTGGTGACCTCGAAATTCACCACTCTACGGAACAAATACGGCAAGGACTCGGTGGCTTATTACGGCTCCGGCCAGGCGCTGACCGAGGAGACCTACACCTTCAACAAGTTATGGAAAGGTGGATTACGCAGCAACATGGTGGAGGGCAACCCGCGCCTGTGCATGGCCAGCGCGGTGGGCGGCTACATGACCACCATGGGTTCGGATGAACCGGCGGGCAGCTACGCCGACATCGAGAACGCCAAATGCCTCTTTATCGTCGGCTCCAACACCTCGGAAGCGCATCCGATCCTGTTCCGCCGCATCATGCGTCACAAATTGAACCACCCTGAGGTAAAGATCATCATCTGTGAGCCGCGCAAGACCAACACCGCCAAGATCGCCGACCTGTGGCTGCCGGTCGACCCCGGCACCGACCTGGCGGTGTTCCACAGCATGGCGCGCGAAATCATCAGGAACAACTGGGTGGATCGCCAGTTCATCGAGGAGAACACCCGCGTCACAGACGGCAAGGAGGTCTACGACTTCGACAAGTACGCGGCCCATGTGGAGCAGTTCGACCCGGAGACGGTGGAGAAGGTCGCCCGCTGCCCTGCGGCCAACATCCGCAAGGCGGCGGAGTGGTTTGCCAACAGTGGCGCGACGCTGTCGCTGTGGTGCATGGGGCTCAATCAGCGCACCCGCGGGGTATGGGCTAATAACCTGATCCACAACCTGCACCTGATCACCGGCCAGATCGGCTTTGCCGGCGCCGACTCCTTCTCGCTGACAGGGCAGCCCAACGCCTGCGGCGGCGTACGTGAAACCGGCGCCCTGTCGCACCTGCTGCCGGGCACTAAGCCGGTGGCCGACCCCAAGTGGCGCGCCCATTGCGAAAAGCAGTGGGGCCTGCCGGAAGGCACCATCGATCCCAAGCCCGGCTTCCACACGGTGAAGATGTTCGAGAGCCTGGGCGGAGAAAACGACGCCGACAAACCAATCAAGGCGGCGCTGATCTGTACCACCAACCCGGCCCACTCGCTGCCCAACCTGAATAAATATATTCCGGGGATGCGCGATTCGTTCCTGGTGGTGCTTGATATCTTCCCCAGCCGCACGACCCAACTGGCGGATGTTATTCTACCGGCCGCATTCATCTATGAAAAAGGCGGCGTGTACGGCTGCTCGGAGCGCAGAAGCCAGTTGACCGAAAAGTGCGTCGAACCTCCCGGCGAGGCAAAGGCCGATATCTGGATCGCCGCCCAGATCGCTAAACGTATGGGCCTGGAGAAAGTCATCCCCTGGAACATGGACGATTCCATGAAGGCCAACGAGATGGCCTGGCACGACTACATTTCGGTGACCAAAGACACCGACCACACCATGTGGGGGGTAACCTACGAGCGGCTAAAGAAGAGCAAAGCCGGCCTGCAGTGGCCCTGCCCCACGGAGGATCACCCCGGCACCTACAAGCGCTATGTGCGCGGCATGGACCCCATGTTCGAACACCAGGGCTTCCTAGAAATGTTCGGCAAGAAGATTCCGAAGGATCGCAAGATCGTCTTCTACATGGATGGCCGCAACGAGGGGAAAGCCAACATCTTTCTGCGCCCGTACAAGGGAGCGGAGGAGCAGCCGGATGCCGATTATCCCTTCTTCTTCACCACCGGCCGCGTCATCGAGCAGTGGCATACCGGCACTATGACCATGCGTGTGCCGGAGATTGCCCGCGCGCATCCCAACGGCTACGTGGAGATTCATCCGGAGGATGCGCAAAAGTACAAGATCTCCAGCGGCGACATAGTGGAGGTGGAGAGCCGCCGCGGGCGTTGCGAGTTCCCCGCGGTGATCACCAGCGCCTCTCTGCCGGGCATCCTGTTCGTGCCGATGCACGACCAGAAGTACGAGCGGCTGGTCAACTTCATTTGCAACGATGCGGTGGACCCGGGCTCCTTTGAGCCGGAGTACAAGGTGGCGGCGGTGCGCATCAAGCGGCTGTCGGGGCCGAAGGATGTGGCGGATAAATTCGTGATATCCGACGTCAACGCGATGTTCGAGAGCGCCTGAGAGCGGAAAGCCCCGTTCGCATCCGGTGGACGGGGCTTTTTAAAACCTGTTCGCGCCCGGGGTCGCAGCTCCCATGACAAGGGTGTTTGGCACCAATCAAACGGCCAGGGATGGCGAAAAGTGTCCCTTGTCATGGGAGTTGCGACCCCAATCTGAAAAGTGGGCGAGGAGTGAAATAATGATTATCGCCGGCAGTCTGATTACCATTGAAGAGAACAGCTACGACGAGGTCCTCGAAGCCTTGCAGGCCTATCCTGAGGTGGAATTCTATACCGCCTCCGAGGACGGGCGCAGCCTGGTGGTGGTCATCACCACCGAAAACGACCATACCCTCGACGATCTCTGTCAGCAGATCAAAACCCATCCTCAGGTACTCGATGTCTCGCACCACTATTTTCACTTCGAGGAAGAGGTGGAGGAGATCCGCGCCACCGGCAAGAAACCGGACCTGAGCGGATTCGGCAAACGGCGCAGGGTCGGGAGCGCCGATGCATGAGCTTCTGGGAGGACCTGCGCATCCGCCTCAGTCAGAACCCCTTCAAGGGTTTCTTTAAACTCAACCGCCTGCGTCCGCCGGGCGCGGTGGCGGAAGAGAGGTTCATGGAGCTGTGCATCCGCTGTGGGCGCTGTATCGAGGTCTGTCCCTACAATTGCATCAAGCGTGCGGATCTTTACGAAAAGCTGCAGATCGGCACGCCCTACATCTTCGCCGACGAGCGCGCCTGCTACCTGTGCATGAAATGCCCGGGAGTCTGCCCCACCGGCGCGCTTGACCCGACGCTGAAAGACCCGAAACAGGTCGCCATCGGCAAGGCGGTTATCGACCAGCAGATCTGTCTCAATTATATCTATGTCAAGGAGGAGGAAACGGGAAAGGTCAGCGGCACCGCTACCATCTGCAGCACCTGCTACAATGTCTGCCCCTATACCGATGAAGCGATCGTGATGGAGAAGTTTCTGCTGCCGGTGATTACCGAGAAGTGCGTGGGGTGCGGCATCTGCGTGGAGAAGTGTCCGACCCATCCGAAACGGGCGGTGAATATCGTCCCGACCGGCATGAGCGACGAGAAGAGCGCCGGCTTCTACTACCAACGCTCAAAGGTCATCCACTCCCGTTTGGTGGGAAACGGCGACCAACTAACGGGAGAGAAGCTGATCGAGAAGAAAGGATCCATTTCCACGTTCGGCAAAAAGCCTGAATTCGAAAGCGATTTCACCCCTCAGGACGATATCGAGGGATGGGAGTAGCCCGTGAAACGCATTCAGCCCCTACGCCGCACCGCCCAACTGCTGACTCTTGCGGCGATCTTCATCATTCCCCTGCTCAACGTCTTCGAGATCACGTTCATCAAGGGAACCTTCTACTCGATGGATATCGGCGATGTGGCGCTGGCCGACCCGCTGGCGATCTTTCAGGCCTTTCTGACCTCACGCAGCTTCAACCTGTTCATGCTGACCTCGGTGGTCATCCCGCTGTTCATCGCCGTCCTCTTCGGCCGCATCTGGTGCAGCTGGTTCTGCCCCTATTACCTGCTGACCGAGATGGTGGAAAAGGTCCGAGGCCGACTGGGGCTCAAATCAAACGCCCCTGCCTGGCACGAGAGCAGTTCCTCCCGCCAGAACATGACCCGCTTCACGGTGCTGGGCGTCGGCCTCCTGCTGGTCGGCATCGCCGGCATCCCCATCCTCAACCTGATCTCGGCCCCCGGCGTCATTTCATCCCAGGCCCTGGTGCTGGTCAAATTCCATGAATTGACCTTCGAGATCGCCTTCATCCTCGCCATTCTGGTGCTGGAATTCTTCTTTTTCAAATACTGGTGCCGCCTGATCTGCCCCACCGGCAGCTTCCTCTCTCTGCTGCAGGGCAGGCGTGGGATCAAGGTCACCAGGGTCGAATCGGATTGCAGCCAGTGCCGGACCTGCATTGAGAGCTGCCCCATGCGGATCGACCCCATGACCGAGGGCGACAACCCCATGTGCCACAACTGCGGGCTGTGCGTGGATAACTGTCCCGACAACCGCAGGCGCCCGACCCTTAAATTTCGCTTTCGGTAATCCCCTCTTCCAGATCCTTGTCCTCATCTTCGCTCTTTCGTTTCTCAGCAGCGGAAGAAAAGAGGGAAGAAAAGAGCAAGAGGAAAAGAGGGTCGGACCAACCCAACTGCCTGACATCCTTAACCTTTGTGCTCAAAAATATGTGTTTTTCTCTACTATGGGCTGATTTTGGGCTGGAAAATTCTCGCCATAGCCCTCTTCGGACTCACGCAAAACACAACAATCTCCGCTCGCGATGATGGCGCGGCTTTTTGCTCGTACACCAAGCAGACGTTGGGTTTTCAGGACAAACTCTTCACTTCCGACCGCAAGGCTTCTGGTCCAAGCCTCATCGCGCTGCAGGGCATTAGTGCGCAACGCTTCACCCACCCAAGATCCATGATAATCGGCCAGCGCTTGCAGAGTGCTCAGGCCGGCAGCGTCAACCAGCGCATCAAGATCAAGGAGCCGATTACGCCGCCGCTGACCCTGAATTTCACGGTAGCCGCCATGAACCCACTCTTGCGGATGACTGACGGCACCAGCGCGGACCATGTTCAGATCGATGTACACCAGGCAGCGCAGTAAATGCTCACCGGATTCTATGGCGGTGGCATGATAGCGATCTTCCCAGAAAGCGCCTTTGCGTTGCTTGCGCTGGTTATATTCCTGTCCTGTGCGGCCGGCGATCAGTTGCATGGCAGAAGGGATGCTGCCGGCGGAGCCATGGTCTTTGACCAGAAGGTGCACATGATTGCTGGTCACCGTGAAGTTGAGAAGTTTCATTCCGAAGCGTTTGCGGGCTTCGCCGAGCCAGAAAACAAAGCGGCTGCGGTCGCGGGCGAATTTAAGAAGGAATTCCTTTTTGTGACAACGATGGGTGATATGCCAGATGCAGCCTGGGATGTAATGCCGATTGGCTCTTGCCATGGGTTCCCCTCCCCGAAGGATTTCATGTCATTACAGCTAAAGAGTTCCATTTTGACCTCAAAAATCGAGCCATAGTGGGATTTTTGGAGGTGTTAATTTGATTTTTCGACATTATTCCAGAGAGTTATCTTGGTCCGACCCCATGGGATCCCATGGGATCATGGGCGTACGTGGGATTTTCATTCAGAGTGATGCCGGGCTACTCGATCCCGACAAAAAGCTTGATGTACTGCAGCCTCTCATGACCGCGCGGATTGGAGCTGCGCGCCTGGCTGAGCCGGCCGCGGAAATCATCGAGAGACTCAAATTCGTGGCGATCCATCCAGCCCCTGATCTCTTCAAGAATTTTGCCGACCTGCTCGTTGCCGTTCTGGTACAGGGTCGAGCAGAGCTGCACCACCTGCGCGCCGGCCAGCAATTGCTTGATGACGTCGTCGCCGCTGTGCACGCCGGTGGTGGCGGCAAGATCGCATCCGAGTCTTCCGGCGAGCATCGAGATCCAACGCAGGGAGGTATGAATCTCGGCAGAGGTGCTGTAGGGATTGCCGGCCACCAGCTTCATCTTCTCGATATCGATATCAAGCTGATAGAAACGGTTGAACAGCACCAGGGCGTCGGCGCCGCGCCACACGATTTTACCGCTGTTCTTGCCGGGTCCGCACCAACCGACAGTATAATCGGGACCCTCGGCCCTATCCCGACAGAGCTTTTCGGCAAAGTTGGCAAACGAGGAGAAGTAGGGACCGACCTTCATCGCCACCGGGATCTCCACCCGGGATTTGACATCGTGCAGGATACGGAAATAGCGCTGCTCGATGGCGGTACCTTCCTGGTCGGTCTCGTTGGGCATCAGGCCGACATTAAGCTCGATGGCCGAGGCCCCGGCGGCCTCCAGCTTTCGCGCATAATCGGCCCAACGTCCGGTGGTAAAGCAGTTGAGACTGGCGATCACCGGGATATCCACCGCCTTGCGGCTGTCTTCGACCAGTTTCAGGTATTCGCGCGGACCCAGCTCCATCCCGTAGCCCTGCAGATACTGCGAGGCCTCATAGTGGGAGGCGTACTCGGCATACTGGCTGAGCTGCCCCGTTTCGTGGGAAATCTGCTCTTCAAACAAGGATTTCAAAACGACCGCACCGGCACCGGCAGCAGCGCAGCGCTTGACCCCATCGACCGATCCGGTGAGGCTGCTGCTGGCAACGACCAGCGGGTTGGGCAGCGACAGCCCCATATAAGTGGTGGTCAGATCACTCATTCCACTCTCCATTTATTCCTGATAATTTCTTTGATGATTGCTTGCCTGTCTTCGCGTCAAAACCATTTGGGATTGTAGCACAAAACCGGATTAAAGGCCCAAGCATCCATCTGCTAAAGCAGGCTTAGCCTCAGCTTGTGGGCCAACTCCCGCGCAGGCGCAAAGTCGGGGTCCAGCTGCAGCACCTTGTCGCAGTCCCCCAGGGCACGCATCGGCATTCCCATTTCATGGAAGGTCCGGGCGCGGGCCCAATAGCCGTCCGGGCGGGCGGGCTCCAACCGTACCGCGGCATCATAATCTTCAAGAGCCTGATCAAAGGAGCGCAGCACCCGGCGGGTCAGACCCCGGTTCAAATAAACCCGCGCGTTGTCACGTTCATGGATGAGAGCCTGGTCAAAATCCTGCAGCGCCTGCTGATATTGACCGAGAACGAAGCGCGCCATCCCCCGATGGTTATGCACCAGCGCCCGGATTCTGGGTTCCAGCTCCATGCCCAGCACCGCGCAATAGAGTTCATCCGCCTTGTTCAGGTCACCGCGGCTGTGGGCGTCAAGGGCAGCCAGCATCGCCTTTTCCACAGCCCCACCGGCCGCGCCCACAACGACCGCCAGCGGCAGCTCGTCATGGGGCTCCTGCCAGTCCGCTTCCGCGTCCTGCGGCTCCATTTCATCCATGAGATGCGGGTTGCCGCTCAGAGTGGTGCGCCGTTGCTGATCGCGCTTACGGATCTCTTTCTGGAAATCCCGAATCTCCTGAAACATCAGGTCGGACATGGTCAGAATGGCATTGAGGGCGGCGAGCTTGCGCTTGACCGATTCCTTCGGCAGGGGGATGTTCGATTTATAGACCAGTTCGTGCTCCACCTCGGCCCAGGCGTCCTGCAGAATGGTCCGCAACTGCAGCTCTACGACGTTGGCGGCGCCGGGCAGATCGAGTCGCACCTGCGCGGAGTCGAGACGGATCAGCAGGTGCACCGAATCATAGCCGAACTCCCGAAAAGAGTGCTGCTGACCCTTGTGCTCAACCTCGATGACATCGAAATTTTCGAGCAGTATTTTTTCGATCGCCTCGTTATCTTCCAGAAACGGGCAGATAATGCGCATCCCCAACAGGTCGCTGATCAGCGGAGGGGTCTTGTCACGGCTCTTTTTGCTGAGGCGGGAGAGCTTTTCGAAATAGTTGGCAAAACGCTTGACGCGGTACTTGACGGTCGGGGCATAACCCTGCTTCTCCAGCAGGGCGCGCAGGCTGTGATGCAATTCCAGCAGCGCTTCCTCCCACTTCGACCGCTGCGCCTCGTACAGGGCCTGCGCCCGGGCACGGTCGATCAACCCCTCGTGCCGCCCGTCCAATCAGACCTCCTCGCGCAGACGCCTGATGGCCTCGATCAACCCGTTGGTGGAGCAATCGTGATTGCGCACCTTCTCTTTGCCGGCAAGTTCGGGCAGAATCGTTTTGGCCAACTGCTTGCCCAATTCCACTCCCCACTGGTCGAAACTGTTGATCTGCCAGATCGTGCCCTGCACGAAGATTTTGTGTTCATACAACGCAATCAGGGAACCGAGGGTGCGTGGCGTCAGACGGGGATAGATGAGGGCATTGGTGGGTCGATTTCCGGGAAACACCTTGTGAGGCAGAAGACGCTGCAGTGCATCTTCGGGCATCCCCTGCGCCTGCAGTTCCGCACGCGCCTCCTCCTCCGTGCGCCCCTTCATCAGCGCTTCGGTCTGGGCAAGAAAATTGGACAGCAGAATGCGGTGGTGCTCCCCGACTGGGTTCAGCGAGTGGGCACCGGCCAGAAAATCACAGGGCACAAGGCGTGTTCCCTGGTGAATCAGCTGGTAGAAGGCGTGCTGGCCGTTGGTTCCGGGCTCGCCCCAGATAATGGGACCGGTGGGATAATCAACCGTTTCGCCATCGAGCGTGATGCGCTTGCCGTTGCTCTCCATATCGGCCTGCTGCAGATAGGCGGGGAAGCGGTGCAGATATTGTTCATAGGGGAGGACGGCATGACTTTCGGCGCCGAAGAAGTCAGTGTACCAGATGCCCAGCAGTCCCATGATCACCGGGATGTTCCGTGCAAAGGGCGCTGTGCGGAAATGTTCATCCACCGAAAAAGCGCCGTCAAGCAGCTCTTCGAAGCGCTCGAAACCGACGCTGACCGCAATGGACAGCCCGATCGCCGACCACAGCGAGTAGCGGCCGCCGACCCAGTCCCAGAATTCGAACATGTTCTGCGGATCGATGCCGAACTCGGCCACCTTGTCGGCATTGGTGGACAGGGCCACGAAATGGCGCGCCACCGCCTCGGTATCACCTAACCCCCCGAGCAGCCAGTTGCGGGCCGAATAGGCATTGGTCAGCGTCTCCTGCGTGGTGAAAGTTTTGGACGCAATGATGAAAAGGGTGGTTTCAGGATCGACCCGCTTGAGGGTTTCGGCCAGATGGGTGCCATCGACATTGGATACGAAGTGGATGCCAAGATCGGCTTTGGCGTAATGCCTGAGCGCTTCGCACACCATCAGCGGCCCGAGATCGGAACCGCCGATACCGATATTGACCACGTCCCGTATGGGCTTGCCGGTGTAGCCCTTCCAGTTTCCGCTGCGCACCTGCTCGCTGAAGCGGCGCATCTTGTTGAGAACACGGCGCACTTCCGGCATGACATCGCGGCCGTCAACCTGAATCGGCCGGTCGGAGCGGTTGCGCAGCGCGACATGCAGAACCGCGCGGTCTTCCGTGAGATTGATATGCTCACCGGCGAACATGGCGTCGATGCGCTGTCGCAGACCGGCCTCATCGGCCAGTTGAAGCAGCAACTCCAGCGTCTGATCGGTTATGCGGTTTTTGGAAAAATCAAAGAGGATGTCGTCCAGATGAAGGGAAAAACGTTCAAACCGCCCCGAATCATGGGCAAAGAAATCGCGCATGTGCAGGTCGCACACCTCGCGGTAGTGATTCTGCAGGGCTTTCCAGGCGGCAAGGGCAGTCGGACGCGGCATAAAAAACCTCCTCATCAGGGATAGAGCGAATCCGCATCAATAAAGCCAACATTTTACCACAGATGCAAGGAAATCCCACCCGGGAGTCGGCGATCATGGCCCTCCCGGGCCGGATTCCACTTCCTGCAAGCTCCCTGCGCTGAAGCGCAGAACTTTCTTGCCGCCGTGTTTGCTCAGGAATTGAGTCAGGGCATCATCCCCCTTAACCGGCACAAGTTCATGCCCCATGGGCCCCAGAACCTCACTGCCAGCGACAAAATAAACGTCCTGTGCCGGGAGGCGCTCCATCGAAAAAGATTCGGTCACATAGAGGGCCACCAGGTCTTTTCGGTTGTCTTCCGGCTGATACCTGGGCAGATTGAAATAATAAGCGAACATGTCCTTGGGGCCGTCAAAAAAAACAAGGGCTCCGTCAGAGAATTCGGCAACGGCAACCCAGTTGGGATAGGTGGCGACATACATACCGCAAACGGCACAGCGGTCGTCGGGGGAAGGTGTCAATCTGTCCCTTTCATGCCCCAGGCAGGTCGTCGTCACCAGCAGTGCCAGCAGCACCAATATAAATTGTTTAAGCATAAGAGACCTTTTTTCAGGATGCGACCGCACTTCAGGCGAGGCGCAGGAAAACACACAAACCCACAGGGATTTATTGCGGACCGTTTCCCACCCGGCTATACTCGAATTGCCGCATCTGTGCCAGACTCATTCTCCAGAACACGGAAGCAGGCCATGATTTTAGACTTGGACATGCTATTTCGCAGCAATATTTGGAAGAACAGCTGGAGCCCATGCCATGATCACCTACGATGAGGCCATTAAAAGAGTCCTCGAAACGGTTAAAGTCCTTCCTCCAGTAGAGGAAACGATAGAAAACGCCTTGGGCCGGGTTCTGGCGGCACCGGTTTGCGCCCGCTGGACCATGCCTCCGGCCGACAATTCAGCCATGGACGGTTTCGCCATGAAGGGCAGAGGTCTGAAGGCGGGGAGTGAGCTGCAGGTGGTGGGGTTTGTTCCCGCCGGTCGCCCGCTGACCCAGGAGGTTTCCGACGGGGAGGCGGTGCGCATCATGACCGGCGCCCCCATTCCCGCAGGCTGCGATACGGTGGTGCCGATGGAAGAGGCCGAGGTCGACGGCGACCGTATTCAATTGTGCAGAACTCCCCGGCCGGGACAGCATATCCGCCCCAAGGGTGAGGAATTCGAGGAGGGAGAAACCCTTCTTTCACCCGGGACCCCCTTATATGCAGGAGAGATCGCTCTTCTCGCGACTGCCGGCGTCGCGACCGTCCAGGTTTATCCCCGGCCACGCGTTGCCCTGTTGGCCACCGGCGACGAGCTGGTTGAACTCGGGGCGCCGCCGGGACCCGGCCAGATCATCAATTCCAACACTTACCTGTTGACGGCACGGCTGCGCGAAGAAGGCTGCCATGTTCTGCCGCTGGGCATCGCCCGTGACGACCAGCACGATCTCGGCGATAAAATTGCCGCCGGTCTGCGGCTCGACGTGCTGATCACCACCGGCGGCGTCTCCATCGGGGACCGCGACCTGGTGCAGGATGTCCTGGGGCAGAACGGTTTCTCCCCGATCTTCTGGAGGGTCAAAATCAAACCCGGCAAGCCGGTCCTGTTCGGCACCGCGGGCGACACGGCGGTCTTCGGCCTGCCCGGCAACCCGGCCGCATCCGCATCCACCTTCGAACTCTTCGTGCGTCCCGCCCTCAGGCGCATGGCGGGGTTTATCGACACCCTTCCCCCACGCCTCAAAGTCACCCTCAGCACAGCGGTCGACGGCGGAGAGAAACGCCAGCGCTTTTTATGGGGAACCCTGCGCGAGGACCAAGGCAGCTATTATTTCGACCCCTCTTCACGGCAGAGTTCAGGGCAGAATCGCAGCCTGCAGGGAGCCCAGGCCCTGCTGCCCGTTCCCGCAGATAGCCCCGGCATTGCCGCCGGAACTTCAGTGGAGGTGCTGCTGCTGAGACAGCCCCCCGGACAGAGCCTGTAGGAGATGGCACCCCAGCAATCAGAGGCACAATTCTCTGTCTTCTGGCACCTCTGGCACCGGGAAAACGCTTGCTTTTCCAGATCAATCATGCTATTTCTACCAGCCGCGTTAAGCTGATAGATCAATGTCGGGGCGTAGCGCAGTCTGGTAGCGCACCTGCTTCGGGAGCAGGGGGTCGGAGGTTCAAATCCTCTCGCCCCGACCATTTTTCTTTACACAAAAGCGGCTTCGGCCGCTTTTTTACTTTGAGCCTTTACCGGGAGGACGTTGGTTGTGGGCAGCTTGATTGTGCTGTTGATCCTTTCCTATCTCGTCGGCGCCATTCCCTGCGGCCTGGTATTGACCAAGCTGGCGGGGCTGGGCGATATACGGAGCGCCGGCAGCGGCAATATCGGAGCCACCAACGTTTATCGCGTCGGGGGGCGGCGTCTGGGTGTTCTCACCCTGATTCTCGATGCTCTTAAGGGCGTATTTCCCGTCTTTATTGCCCTGCAGATCGGGCTCTCTCCCATTGAAGTCGCCCTGATCGCCTCAGCAACCTTTCTCGGCCACTGTTACCCCGTTTATCTGGGCTTCAAGGGCGGCAAAGGTGTAGCGACCGGTCTTGGCATCTACCTTGTCCTTTCGCCTCTGGCCGTCCTGATTGCCCTGCTTGTTTTTGGCGCTGTGCTGTGGCGTTGGCGCTACGTTTCGCTGGCGTCTATTTCGGCCGCAGCCGTTATCCCCTTCCTGATTCTGGGACTTGAAGGCTCTTTCCCCCTGTTTTTCGCCACATTATTTATTGCCGCGATGGTGATCTTTCGCCACCGGGGCAACATCGAGCGGCTTCTCGACGGCAGCGAAAACCGCTTCCAGGCTTAAGGATCTTTTTCTCCTCCGGCGCGGCGTGCTATTCTTAAGCGATGAAAATAAATCAGGGTCTCAAACTTCTATCTGCAATACTGATCGGTATTGTTTTCCTTTCAACAATCCTCGCGATCGATTTCGCCCTGTTCCTGCGCCGCCCCATCGCGCCGCCGCAACCGACCGAAATTGAGATTGCTTCCGGCAGTTCCTTCAATTCCGTCGCGCACCTGCTGGCGACGAAAAAAATCATCTCACGCCCCCTTTATTTCAAGCTCCTGGCCCGCCACCAACAGGTTCATGGTGCAATCCAGGCTGGTCGCTATCTTTTCGAGCAGACGGCCCGCCCTGCGGAAGTTCTCACCCGCCTGGTGGCTGGCGACGTGATTCGCCACACCCTGACCATTCCCGAAGGACTGACCCTTAAACAGATTGCTGACCGGGTTGAAGAGCAGGGATTCGGGTCGGCGGATCGTTTTATGGATCTGGCGCGGGAATCGCGTTTTTTGAAGATGATCGATGCTGAGATCTCTTCTCTCGAGGGGTACCTGTTCCCCGAAACCTACCTTCTCGACAAAAATATCGGTGAGCAGCGCCTGCTTAGGGCCATGATCACGGAGTTCAACAAGAGAGCGCAACCCGAATGGCGGGCAGCGGCCGCCGAGCGTGGCCTGTCTCTGCATCAATGGGTCACCCTGGCGTCCATCATTGAGAAGGAAACCGCACTGACTGAGGAGATGCCTCTTATTTCCGGCGTGTTCTACAACAGGCTTGAGCGCGGGATGCGGCTGCAGACCGACCCGACCGTTATCTACGGCATTGAAAATTTCGATGGGAATCTGACCCGGACCCACCTGCGCACGCCGACCCCCTATAACACCTATACCAACTCTGGGCTTCCGCCCGGACCTATCTGTAACCCGGGGGCTGACGCCCTGCATGCCGCCGCATACCCGGCCTCTACAAAATATCTTTACTTCGTTTCCCGGGGCGACGGCTCCCACGTCTTTTCCCGCACTCTCAAGGAACACAACCAGGCCGTACGCCGCTACCAGCTCAATCGTCCATAAAAAAAGCCCGAAGGACTTGCCTTCGGGCCGATTTCGAGAGTGGAACAAATGAGCAGAGCTTGAACCTGCCGATCAGGCCTTGGAGACCTCCACCGCGGTGGAGTTGGTCGCCGAAGGCAGAACCTGATTGATGTTGAGATCGCTGAAATGATAGGGCGCAAACAGCAGGCCTTCAGGCACGTTATCCGAGATGCGGACCTTGCCCTGAGCCGCCCCAACCGTGGACTTGACCCGCAAGGCGCCGCCGTCGGACACTCCGAGCTTCTGAGCGTCCTTAGGATTGACCTCGATATATCCTTCCGGCGCGACTTCAAGGGGCGACTCGGAGAACGTGGAGGTCGTCCCGAAGTGGAAGAGGATTTTGCCGCTGAGAAGCTGCATTCCCTTAGCGGCCCCTGCCTTACTACCGTCCACCCTAACAAACTTGAGCGACTGTTTCTTCGGCGCAGACAGCGGCTTGAAGCAGGGCGCGCAGCCTGCCTTTCCGTCAAGAGGGACCTCGCGATACAGCGGAGCAACAATTTTGATCTCTTCCATGACCTGCTGCAGGCCGACTTCCCCGGCGGCGCGGGGGACCAGACGCTGATAGAGATCGGCAAAGATGTCCCAGTCGGCGCGGGCATTGCCCACCGGCTTGAGAGCCGGACGTACACAGTTGACTCGATGATCGAGCGAGGTGAAGCTCCCTTGTTTTTCTGCGAAAGAGGCGCCGGCCAGCACCACATCCGCCAGGCGGGTCACCTCTGAAGGCAGGATATCCTGCACAACCAGGAATTCGACTTTTTCGAGAGCTTTGCGCCAGCGCATGCTTTCAGGGAAGTTCACCAGCGGGTTGCATGCGGCGAGGTAGAGAAATTTGACTTCCCCTTTTTCAATGCCCTCCAGGATCTTTTCTGCATCTCGTCCCGAGGCGGGCAACTCGCATGCCCAGCTTTTTTCAAACTGGGATTTCTCTTTCTGGTACTCGGCGAAGCCGGGCAGAAACTCGGGGCAGACGCCCATATCGAGCATCCCCTGGGTATTGCCGCGTTCATCGACCGGGAAAACTCCGCCGTCATCACCCTGCAGCGCGCCGCAAACCAGGGCGAGATTGGCAAGCGCCTGAACCTTGTCAGAGGCACCTTCCGAGCGTGTCAGGTCGCCCCCGAACACCAGCGCGACCGACTTGGCCTGCCCCAGCATCTCTGCCGCTTCCTCCAACAGTTCCTGGGAAATCCCGGTTTCTTTCACAACCTGCTTAAGGTCGATTTTTTTCACAGCATCCTTAATCTTTGCTGCATCGACCACAAAGTTTTTGAGGAAATCTTCGTCCGCCAGCCCCTTGTCCACGATCAGGCGGGTGAGGCCGTTGGCCAGTTGAATCTCGCTGCCGGGGCGGTAGCGAAGGTCGCTGTTGGCATAGCGAGAGAGCTTGACACCTCGCATATTGGCGAGCAGCAGCTTGCCGTCACGCTTGCGGGAGGAAAGTTCGATCTGCCAATCAATGGCCGGTGCTTCGGCAGTCGGGTCACAGCCGAAAACGAGCACCGCTTGAGAGGTTCCGATACGATCCATGCGATTGCTGGCGCCGCTGAGCCCCAGCGAATCATGCAGCACGCCCATTGCACGCATGGTCCCGAAGCGAGCCTCGGAGTCGATATTATTGCTGCCCAGCCCGGCACGGAACAATTTCTGAAAAAGATAGTTCTCTTCGTTGCTCAAGCGGCCGGAAGCCAGACCGGCCAGGGCATCGGCGCCATGTGCTTCCTTGATTTCACGGGCCTTTTTGACGACCTTCGCCAGCGCGTCGCCCCATTCCGCCGGCATCGGCTGCCCGTTCTGGGCCACCATGGGCGCCTTGAGGCGCTGGTCGGAATTGACAAACCCGTAATTGAAAAATCCACCAATACACAGGTTGCCGTTGTTGATGGTCGCGCTGTCCTCGGAGGTCACACGCTGGATTTTATCGTGCTTGACATGAATATCGACTTCGCACTGGCTGCCGCACTGGGTGCAGATGGAAGGCGTCACCTTCAACTCCCAGGGGCGGGCCTTGAACTTGAACGGCTTGGAAATCATGGTCCCCGTGGGACACACCGCCACGCAGTTGCCGCAGAATTCGCACTTGTCGAGATCCTTGTCGATATAAGCCTTTTCGCCCTTTTCATTGATGAAAAGAGCCTGAGAACCGACGACCTCGTTGCAGACTTTGACGCATTTTTCACACAAAATGCAGCGTGACGGAACCTGCTGGATCAAAGGCCACTTGTCGATCGGCTCCGGCTGCACATCTTCGGCGGCAAAGTCCTGCTGCGTCACATCGAGCGCATAGCAGGCATCCTGCAGATCGCATTCGCCGGCGGCGTCGCATACCGGGCAATCCAAGGGGTGATTGACCAGCATCAACTGCATGACCTGGCGACGGATGTCGGAGAGCTGCTCCGATTGCGTCGTCACCACGATGCCCTCCTTAACCGGTGTGTTGCAGGCGGTCATCGGCCGGGCAACGCCCTCGACTTCCACCGCGCAGACACGACAGGCGCCAGTGGGAGAGACCTTCTCCAGCCAGCACAAAGTGGGAATGGTGATTCCAACCGTGCGGGCCGCCTCGAGAATGGTGCTTCCTTTCGGCACGCTGACCGTTTTGCCGTCAATTGTCAAACTGACCATAAGAATATCACCCCTGAAACCTGGAACGAGGTACGCTGCAGCCGGAGCGCGTCAACTGGACGCGCTCGCGATGAGGCTCTCTTCCAGATGGTTTAGATCGCAGCCATCGCCATGCGGTAGCAGCGCAGGCACCTTTCGGCCTCGCGCACCGCCTGACTGTCGCTCAGGCCGAGTTCGACCTCACAGTAATTCTTGTAACTCGCCCGCTCGGGGCCATGTATTTCGGCCTGTTTCTCGCGCTCTGCCGAATCAAGCCAGGCCACCTCTTCATCCTTTTCGTAAACACCCAGATTGGTCAGGATGTCTTCCATGATTTCGTCATCGGAGAGATAAACTTTCTTCTCTTCCAGCCAGCGCTGGATGACACGGGCGGCACGATGCGCGTTACCGACGCAGGCCACCACGGTCAGAGGACCGATTTCCGCATCGCCGCTGGCAAAAACTCCATCAAGGTCAGTCACCAAAGTGCGCACGAGGTAGTTGCCCATATCATCCTTGAGGGAACGACCATCGAGCCCCTTAAGAGGCAGATAGCGGGTCACCACCGTATTCCACTTGGTGATGTCGATCCCCATGTCCTCGGGGATAAAAGAAAGGTCGGGATCCTGTCCGATGGCGGGGATGACCGTATCGCATTCGAGAATGAATTCGCTGCCCTCGATCGGTTCGGGACGCCGGCGCCCTGAATCATCCGGCTCGCCGAGCTGCATACGCACACATTCGACTCCGATCACCTGGTTTTTGTCGTCCACAATGATCTTCTTGGGAAGCACCAGGAATTCAAACTTAACCCCTTCTTCTTCAGCGCCGTCGACCTCCCACACGTCAGCGGGCATCTCCTTGCGGGTACGGCGATAAACCAGGTAGGATTCCTCGGCGCCTTCACGCAGGGCGACGCGGACGCAGTCAATGGCGGTATTGCCGCCGCCGACCACCACGACTTTTTTACCCATGCCGGTCGGCTTGCCCATGTAGGCATCGCGCAGAAACTCGATGCCGCCGCGGAGAAAGCCTTTGTACCCCTTGTCCTCGCCTTCAACCCCCATGGGCTTTGACTTGTGCGCACCGGGTGCGAGCAGCACCGCGTCGAATTTCTCCTTCAATTCAGGCAAGGTAATATCCTTGCCGACACGGGTGTTGTAGACGATCTCCACCCCGAGGGACTGGATGATATCGATGTCACGCTGCAGGATATGGCGCGGCATACGGTAGGCCGGAATGCCGACCGCAATCATCCCGCCGCCGAATCCTTCCGGCAGGGCCTCGTAAATCGTCACCGGATAACCTTCAAGAGCAAGGTAATAGGCCGCGGTCAACCCGGCAGGTCCGGCGCCGACAATCGCCACCGTCTTGTCCTTGCGCGGCTTGGGCACCATGGGCGGATTCTTCTTGTGCTTCCACTCCCAGTCGGAGGCGGTGCGCTTGAGCAGCATGATGCTGATCGGGTCGTCTACATTCTTGCGGCGGCAGGCTGTCTCGCAGGGATGGGGGCAGACACGGCCGCAGACCGCGGGAAGCGGCATGCTGTCGCGAATGACCTCGAGAGAATGATCAAACCGATACTCTTTGATCTCCTCGATATACTGGGGGATATCAATGTGAGCCGGGCACTTGTCCTGGCAGGGCGCGGTATACTTGTGGACCAGGCGATGTCCGCTCTGGGGAGCGCTTTCACCATTGATCCGCGCCAGAAAATCTTCACGGTAATGGGTCACGGCGTCGACCAGCGGTTTGGCCGAACTCTGGCACAGAGTGCACTTGCAGTTGCGCAGCAGTTGTGCAAGAACAGGAACCTTGTCCAGATCCTCAGCCTTGGCGCTGCCGTTGTTAAAACCTGCAAACAGATCGGTCAGAACCTTGGTCCCCTTTTTCCCCGGCGTGCACTTGCCGCAGCAGTAAAGCGTCTGCACCCGGTGAATATATTCGGCCGCCATCGAGGGAACGTCAACACTGGCATCAAACACCAGGATCCCGTTCCAGCCCATGAAGGCGGCCAGGGGTTTTTCACCGTCAAACGTTGTGGGGAGCTTGACCTTGGGGGGTTCCGTGTCGGCGGTGGACTTGCGGTTGTCGACGACCTGCGAGCCCCAACTTGAAAAAACGATCTGGGTCAAATCGACCTCCTGTCGGCCTCGTCTGCCGGAGCTTGTGAAATGAAGCTTGCCCGCGGAAAAAAGAACAAAAGCCGGGTCAATGCAAAGGGTTAATACCGAGCTTTATGTATACAGTATGCAATCTAATAGCACAAACGTAAACGCCAAATCAAGGGAAAATTTCCCATTCCTCGCGCTCCCTTCGAAAGGGCGAAAAATAAAGGAAATCACTATTTTAGAATTCAAATTCGAAGCCCGTCTCACCGGTTCAGTCCGCGCCTGGAAAGGGTGGAAACGGCGTTTCGAGAAGCCATCTTCCCTGCCCGGTATTGTCGATCCCGGCGGCCTTCCAATGCTGCACCGTGTCAAACCGGCGCAGTGATGCCGACGGCAGTTCATAATATTCGATTTCCAGGGTCACTTCAGCCCTCAGCCCCTCATCGGAGGGGACAATATCGACAATACGGACCTCGGTGACATTAATCTGGCCGCGATCACGCTGCCGTTCGATGAAGGCCCGTCCCTCTTCCGCATCGACAAAATAACTGGCGACTGCCCCATGATCTCCCCATCGCAACGCCTGAGCGAAGCGGCCGAGTGTGGAATGCAGGTCTTTCTGGGGTGTGAGGGTAGACTGGCAGGCAGACAAAATCAACGTCGCCAGCAATAGAAACCCGAACACTTTAGGAGATCTCAAGCACAGAGTTTTCATTTTTTCACACTGGACCCTTGCATGGGAAAAATCCTGGGATAGAATGGATCTTTTGATTTTGGAAAGCCGAGCAAACGATTATGCTCTGTTTCGCCGACGATCGTCGAAAACTTGAGTTGACGTTGCAAACCAAGGAGGCACGCGGGCGCACCATGAAAAATGTTGAAATCTACACCAAAAGCTACTGCCCTTACTGCAAGCGCGCCAAAGAACTGCTGCATATCAAAAACGTCTCTTTCACCGAGTTTGACGTCACCTCCGACCCCGTTAAGGAGCAGGAGATGCGCCACAGGTCCGGTCGCCACACGGTGCCGCAGATTTTTATCGACGATGAGCCGATCGGCGGCTGCAGCGACCTGTTCGACCTGGATGAGACCGGTGAACTGGACGGCAAACTCGGGATCAACTCCAGCGGCGGATAAACCGGATCAACTCCAGCGCGATGTCGACCTTACCAAAAGGCGGCATCAGATACCACCCCCCGACTCGCCCGCGACCGGCATCGATCAGCTCCCTGGCCACCGCCAGCCCTTCCGCCACGCCTTCCGGACCGCTCTTGCCGCGCATTCTCTGCCGCACTGTATCCGGCAGGCGGATGCCGGGCACCTCGTTATGCAGAAACTCGGCATTGCGCTCGCTCACCAGGGGAAGGATCCCTACCAGGACCGGGATTTCAAGCGGTTCGGTCAGCCGCAGCATTTCGTCAAGCAGAGCAGCGTCATACACCGGCTGGGTCTGCACAAAGCAGGCCCCTGCGGCGATCTTCTTCTCCAGGCGCAGGATCTGCCCCTCCATGTTCCGCACGTTCGGATTGAAAGCGGCCCCCAGCAGAAATTCAGTATGACCGCCGAGGTCGGCACCCATCAGGTTGGTCCCACGGTTCAGGGCGGACAGAAGTTCGAGCAGCCCGATGGAATTGAGATCAAAGACACTGGTGGCGCCAGATTCCCCCCCTAGGGAGACCGGGTCACCGGTGACCGCCAGGATGTTGCGCAACCCCAGCAGGTGAGCCCCCATCAGGTCCGAGTGCAGCCCGATGAGATTGCGGTCGCGGCAGGTCACGTGGGCTATGACCGGCACCCCAACCTCCTGCTGCAGCCGACTGGCCAGGGCGAGATTGCCGAGGCGGATGCGTGCCAGGGGATTTTCCGCGAGGCTGATGGCATCCACGCCTGCCTCATGCAGTGACCTGGCCGCAGCCAGCACCTTGTCGCAATCGAGACCGCGCGGCGGGTCGATCTCCACCGTCACGACCGGACGCTTCCCCCAGCCATCGAGAAACCCTGTTGGCCGGCAGAGGGGATGAGTCGACTCGACGGGGGAAGCCGCCTGCGTCCGCCTCGGCAACATGCGGGGTGCAGGCACGCTGCCCCGCACGGCTTCAGACAGAGCGCGGATATGCTCCGGCGTCGTGCCGCAGCATCCTCCCACCAGGGTCGCACCCGCCGCCACCATTTCGCGCCCCATGGAAGCAAAATATTCCGGGGTGGCCAGATAGATGTAGCGCCCATCGTGATACTGGGGAAAGCCGGAATTGGCAAAGGCCGACAGGGGACGATCGGTCAACGCCGCCATCGCCTTGACGGCAGCCAGCAGATCACGCGGCCCGGAGCCGCAATTGGCGCCGATCAGATCCGCCCCGGCGGATTCCAGAACCGGAACCGCCGTCTCGGCATCAATCCCATCGCGGGTTCGGCCGCCTTCGAGAAAGGCAAGCTGAGCGACGGCGGGCAGCCCGATTTCTGCGGCAACAGCCAGTGCGAGACGCAGGTCTGCGAGGGAGGAGAACGTTTCGAGAAGAAACAGATCCACCCCGCCCTCGGCCAGAGCATTCATCTGCTCACGCAGAATCTGCCTTTTCTCCGATTCCTCCAGCGGCGCATCGCCCCCGCGAGGCCCGATAAGCGGCCCCACCGAGCCGGCCACATAGCGGGTGCTGCCGGCCGCCTGCCTTGCCAGGCGGGCACCGGCGCGATTGATTTCGGCCACCTTGCTCTGCAGGCCGATTGCACCGAGGCGCGCACGGTTGGCCCCGAATGTGTTGGTTTCGAGCAGATCGGCACCAACGGCGGCGTAGGCCTCATGCACAGAGGCAACCAGCGTTGGGCGCACCAGGTTGAGGTGTTCGAAGTTGGCATCGAGCGAAACGCCGCGTTCATAAAGGAGCGTCCCCATAGCGCCGTCACCGATAACGACACGTTCGGCGCACAACTCTAGAAAACGTCTGCTGCGTGAGGGGTAATTAGACATGGGTGGTTTCCGGAAGTCTCATAAAAACCGCGGCTATGCTGATGTGCCGGGTTCTTTGAATCGAATAATTGCTGTATGAAATTTATGCCCGTCGGAGACCGCCAGCGACAGGGAGACCTCCATTTCGATCGGGCTGCCGTCGCGCCGTCGGCCGATAATCCGATGAATGTTGTTCATCAGGTCGTCTTCGTGGAGACGCAGATATTCGGCGGTTCCAATCTCATGCAGGCTTTTGGTGGCATCGGGGTGAACAAGCTTGGCGACATCCATGCCCAAGACTTCGCGCTTGCTGTAGCCGAAAAGTTTCTCCGCCCGGCGGTTGAACAGGATAATTTTACCGTTTTCAAGAAAGCTGATGATCCCGTCGCCGGCATTGTCCGTGAGCAGACGGAAGCGCTGCTCCGACTCCTCCAGCTCCCGTGTCTTTTCCCCAAGTCCCGCCACCATCTCGTTGAAACTGTCAATCAGCCGTCCGATCTCATCGCGCCCCCTTCTCGGCAGCACACGGTCGAAACGTCCGGTCCGCAGGATTTCGGAGGTCACCTCCCCCAGACGTCCAAGCGGACGAGTCACTGCAAATCGGATCAATATGCCCAGGCAGGTGATCAGCGCCAGGAAATTCACGCCGTTCGCCAGCAGGTCACGGTTCAGGTTGGCATGCAGGCGCTGAAGAATCTCGCTCATGGGGATCGAAACCGATACCGCGCCGATGACCTCTCCAAGCTGGTAGTGATATGCCTGGTCCCGTTCCGGCGGAAACATTTCCTTGATGAAGTCGGGCGCCTGCTGAGGATCGCCATGGCAAGGCATACAGCTCGAATCGGCCTCAAAGGGCATCATGTAACGGAAAAACGGCCCCTCCTCAGCGGAAACCTCCGTGTAATATTCATCCAGATCCGGCTCGCCACGGAAGCGTTTAAGCACTTCAAGTTCAAAGAGATCCGGAGCATTGTCGGGATTGCGGTAGCGGTCCGAGGTCTGGCGCAGGCTGTAGCCGAGATCTTCGGCGACCCGCTGGCCAATGCGGTTGGAGGCCACCACGGGGATCAACCCGCAGCGATCTGCGGAGAGCTCAACCCCCCAGGATTGGTACTGCTCGGAGAGGTATTCGCGAGTGTGCACAGCATGATAAGCCGCTTCGCGCGCCTTTTGCAGGGCCTCATCGAGGATGACGCTCTTGACCTGGCGGTAATGCAGAAGGGAGGTCAACCCGAAGAAAACCACCAGGATTCCGGCAACGATCACGGTAATTTTGGTCAGCAGGCTCAGATTTCGGAATGGCGACATAAGATTTTCCAGAACAGGGAAACACAGCGAAAACGCAGCGACGAAAAATCCGTTACCAGTTTACCCGGCTATCCTCAGTGCGCAAGCCCGAGACGCTGAAGAAGCTGGCGGAGAATCGCGGCGGTCAACCCCCAGATCTCGTGCTGATCCACGGAATAGAAATCAACCGGATGCACCCGGCCGCGGTGCCGCCAGTCTTCCTGGCGATGAATGGCGGGATCTCGAAATCGCGCCAGGGGAACTTCTATAATCTCGGCAATCTCACCCGGATCGGCCTGAAAAGAATAGGGCCAGGGGAAAAACCCGACATAGGGCGTCACATGGTAACCGTAAACCGAAAAAAAATCATCCAGCCGCCCGAGAACTCTGACATCGTCGGGCGCAATTCCCAACTCTTCACGGGTTTCACGCAGGGCGGTGGTTACCAGGTCGCAATCATCCGGCTCACGACGTCCCCCTGGGAAAGAGATCTCCCCCCGGTGATGCCGCAGGCGATCGGTACGCCGCGTGAAAAGAACGTAATCCTCGCCCTCGCGATTATACAAAGGGACCAGCACCGCCGCGGGGCGCAGATCCTCAGGGGGCAAGCGGCGCGGTTCCTGTCGGGCCAGCGCCTGACGCACCCGCCCCGGATCAAGATTCATGAGCGTGCCGCCTCCGCCCGTGTTCTGAGGGCCTGTACGGTGGCATGATAGTCCTCTGAATTGAATACCGCGCTGCCGGCCACGAAGACATCGGCGCCGGCGGCGGCAATCTCGGCGATATTGTCAGGCTTGACGCCACCGTCGACTTCAAGCTCCACCTGCAGCCCGCGCCGGTCGATCTCATGGCGCAAAGCCGCAATCTTGGCAAGACTTGAAGGGATGAACCCCTGCCCGCCGAATCCGGGATTGACGCTCATGACCAGCACCAGGTCGAGATCCTCAAGAATGACGTCAAGGGTCGATACCGGAGTGGCCGGGTTGATGGAAACACCGGCTTTGCACCCCAGGCTCCTGATCAACTGAATGGTGCGATGAAGGTGCGCCCCAGCTTCCTGGTGGACCGTGATCAGATCGGCACCGGCCTCGGCGAAATCGGGGATGTACTGGTCGGGGTTGTCGATCATCAGGTGAACGTCGAACGGCAGCCGGGTGCAGGCGCGCAAGGATTTGACCACCGGGGCGCCGAGGGTGATGTTGGGCACGAAATGGCCGTCCATGACATCGACATGCACATAGTCGGCACCCGCGTCTTCAATCGCTTTTATCTCTTGGCCCAGGCGTGCGAAATCCGCGGAAAGGATGGAGGGGGCTATTTTAATCATTGGGGCTCCTGTTTGTTAGTCCGGGGTCCGTGGTCCATGAAATCGTCAGCTATTTCCTCGATTGCCGGCAATCTTGCAACAGACAGCGGACAACGGACATCTTCTATTTTTTTATCATCCGCACCGCCCAGAAGGCATCCATTCCATCATGACGGTGAGGGAAGGTCCGCAGCGCACCCTGGGAATCGAACAGGTTATGCCAGTGCTCCGGCAGACTGTCACGCGGGTCCTGCCGCACAAATTCCGGGTGGCGGGCCAGAAAGTCGGAGATGACCGCCTCAGTTTCCTCCGGAGTGAAGGTGCACACGGAATAAACCAGGGTACCGCCCGAACGCAGCAGCGGCGCGACATGGTGCAGAATCGTCTTCTGCAGCTGCGCCATCTGCCTGATATCGGCGGCTTTGCGCCGCCAGCGGGTCTCGGGGTTGCGGCGAAGGACGCCGAGGCCGCTGCATGGCGCATCGACCAGAATCCTGTCAAATGATTCCGGAGGCCATTTCGTCGGCGTACGGCTCAGATCGCAGGCTTCGGCTTCGACCCCCCGGCACCCCAGGCGCACGGCGCCGTCGCGGATCAGGGTTACGCGCTGCGGATGCAGGTCAAGTGCAGTGATAAGAGCGTCGTTGGCGGCAAGAGCTGCAATATGGGTAGTCTTGCCGCCGGGGGCAGCGCAGGCGTCGAGAATATGCTCTCCAGGGTGCGGATCCAGCAAGTGAGCCATCATCTGACTGGCCTGATCCTGCACCTGATACCATCCCTCCTGGTTGCCGGGCAGGCCACTGTCCCCCCGGGCGAGAACGTGAAGAGCCTCCGGCACATAATGTCCGGGGCGCCCTTCTCCACCCTGCCGACGCAACTCCGAGAGGTACGCGTCACGAGAAGTCTTCAGGGTATTGACCCGCAGCGTCGTGGGAGCCGGCTCGAGGAAAGCCGCTGCCAGCGCAACGGCTTCTTCGGCCCCCCATTCGGCAAGCCAGCGTTTGGCCAGCCAGCCGGGGATCGACAGGGTATGTTCGAGGTGCGCTTGAGGGTCCGCCGCTGCCGGCCAGGGGATGCGTGCCTTTTCACGGTCAAGGGCGCGCAGCACGCCGTTGAGCAGGCCACAGGCGCGCTGCAACTTCACCTTGCGCGCCAGTTCCACCGTTTCATAGACGGCGGCGCGGGCGGGCACCTTGTCGAGGTGCAGCAACTGGTGGGCGCCGAGCCGCAGCAGACACAGGATGCCGGGCTCGAGCTTGTGCAACGGCTGACGGCAGAAACGGGACAGGGCAAAATCGATGCGCCCGCGGCGGCGCAAAACCCCATAAACCAGCTCGGTCAAAAGACCACGGTCACGGGGATCGGTTTGCGGCTGCGAAACCAGAAAACGGTCGAGCGCCAGGTCGGAGAAAGCTCCATCCTCGACCTGGCACAGGATGTCAAAGGCCGCACGGCGCGGGTCGAAAGTCGTCAAGAAAAGTCCAAAAAAAGAAAAGGGCTAAGAATATAAGCCGGGCTGAGGAAAACAGCGTCAAAAAGAGGTCATGCTCTCCAGCCGGCGTACCCGCTCCTCTACCGGAGGATGGGTCGAGAACAGGTTTTTGAACCCGCCGCCGCGCAGAGGATTGACGATGAACATGTGGGCAGTCGCCTCATTGACTTTCGGCATAGGGGCGCTTTGATTGGCCGCTTCAAGCTTGCGCAGGGCGCTGGCCAGATAATGGGGGTTGTTGCCGCACAGGCGGGCACCGCCGCGGTCGGCTTCGTACTCGCGGGAGCGAGAAATCGCCATCTGCACCAGCATTGCCGCCATCGGTGCAAAGATCGCCATGGCGAACAGGGCAATGGGGTTGCTCCCCTCCTCGTCGCCGCCTCCAAAGATAGCGGCCCACTGGGCCATATGCGCCATCCAGGAAACGGCGCCGGCAATGGTGGCCGCAATCGATCCGATCAGGATATCGCGATGCTTGACATGGCTCATTTCATGCGCCATCACACCCATCAGTTCTTCGCGGGAGAGGATCTGCATAAGCCCCTCGGTCGCCGCGACCACCGCATGAGAGGGATTGCGACCGGTGGCGAAAGCGTTGGGAGTGGACTGCGGCAGGATGTAAACCTTGGGCATCACCAGGTTGTTGCGTTGGCAGAGTTCCTGCACGACCTCGTACAACAGGCCGCTGTTGACCTCTTTGCCCTTATACATCTTGATGACGATCTTGTCGGAGAACCAGTAGCTGCCCAGGTTCATGGCGGCAGCAATCACCAGCGCAAAGAACGCGCCGCCGGAACCGCCGACAGCGCCACCGATGCCAACCAGTACCAGGGTCAGAAGAGTCATGAAAAATACGGTACGCAGTGTATTCATTCGGATCACCTTAGTTTTTGTTTGCCTTTGAGTTTTTGATTTCAAAAATTTCTTTTTGCGATGGCTCGTCCAGATGCAGCCAGAGCAACTTAATCATCATTTTGGGAAATTCAAGAGACGACGCACTCATCGATGGCTTCGCGCACCTGCTGGAAAACTACGTGTGTATTGATGCAGGGGCCGTTGGGCCGGTGATTGAGGATGCCGATCACCGGCAGGGGGTAGGCGTCGCGAATGCCGGCAGTCAGGTCGCGCTCACAAGCAACGGCAACGATCAACTGCGGCCTCTTTTCGACGATAATCTTGCGTGCCAGCGTGCCGCCGGTAGCCACCGCGATATCGATCCCCCGCTCGCGAGAGAGCTCAAGCAGGCCGCTGATGTCACACTGTCCGCACTGTTTGCATTTACTCACATCGCCGGTAATTTTGATACCGCAGTCGAACAGTTGAATGCAGTGCGGCAGCAGAATCAGCACCTGCGTGGTGTCGACCCGTATTTTTTTGGCACGCACCAGCTGGTTATTCAAAGCGATGAACGACTGCTGCAGGGTATCGCGATCCAGCCGCAGCAGACGTCCAAGCCCGATAATGGCCGGAAACAGGTATTTGATCACCAGTCCGCGCAGGCGCTCGGAGAGCAGCAGATCACGCCCCGTCAATACCGTCATGACCAGCAGGGCGAGGCCGCCGAACACCACGGCCCCGACAGAGGCCAGCACCAGTCCGAGAATCAGCGGCAGAATCGGATGAATGCTGCTCAACCCGACACTGGGAACCCACCACATCAGGACGCCAAGAATAAACATCAGGACGCACGCGCCGGCCAGCAGGCCGATGAACAGCCGCTTGCGAGGCCGAAAAGGCGCTTGCGCCCGGGAAAAATCCACCACTAAAAAACCTTAGCCGAGTTGCGTGCCCGGTTTCAGATCCGCCCGGCCGCGCAGAAAATCAGCGGCGCTGAGACGTTTCTTACCGGGAAGCTGGAGTTCGCCTATACTCAGAAAATCTTCGCCGCAGGCCACCCTGATGCCTGACTGGTCCGCAGCCATCACCCGGCCCGGCTCGCCGCAGCCCGCCACGACCTGGGTGCGGGCGATGCGCAGCACCTCGCCGTTGAAATAGGTATAAGCCCCGGGCCAGGGGTCGAGGCCACGCACCTGGTTGTGCAGCATTCGCGCATCCTGCGTCCAATCGATAAGCCCATCGCCTTTTTTCAGCATCGGCGCGTAGGTGCTCAACGCATCGTCCTGCTTCTGCGGCTGGAGCGTTCCCGCCCGAAGCTGGGTCAGGGTCTCCTCGATGGTCTCGCGCCCCAGCAGGGCCAGGCGGTCGTGAAGCTCTCCGGCTGTTTCGTCAGGCCCGATCGGAATCGCCTTCTTGACCAGCATATCACCGGTATCGAGCCCCTCGTCCATCAGCATGGTGGTGATCCCTGTTTCGGTGTCGCCATCCATGATCGCCTTGTTGATGGGGGCCGCTCCGCGATGACGCGGCAGCAGGCTGGCATGCACGTTGATGCAGCCGAAGCGCGGAATTTCCAGGACGCTCTTGGGAAGAATCTGCCCGTAGGCCACCACCACGATCAGGTCGGGCGCCAGGGCGCGCAATTCGTCGACAACCTCAGGCCGTCTCAACTTGTCGGGCTGAAACACTTTGATGCCATGCTGCTCCGCCAGCTCTTTGACCGGCGGCGGGGCTGTTTTTTTGCCTCGCCCTTTAGGCCGATCAGGCTGGGTATAGACCCCGACCAAATCGAGGCCGGCATCGATCAGTCCCTCAAGGGTGGCCAGGGCAAACGCAGGCGTGCCCATGAAAACGGTGCGGATATCCTTGGCGTCGATCACAACTCCTCCTGCTTCTGCTCCAGAATCTTTTTATACTTCTTTTTAAACAGGCTCTTTTTCAGTGGGGAGAGGTGATCGATGAACAACACCCCGTCGAGATGTTCGATCTCGTGCTGGAAGGCCACCGCCAGGAGTCCTTCAGCGTCCAGTTCAACCTGCTGTCCATCAAGGTCGAGGTAGCGGACTCGCGCTCGCGGGCTGCGTGTGACCTTGGCGTAATAGCTCGGCACCGACAGACAGCCTTCCTCCTCGCAGATTTCGCCTTCAAGAGAAAGGATTTCAGGGTTGACGGCACAGATAAGGCGCCGTTGATCGTCGTCGCCGGCGCAGTCAAGGACAATGACCCGTTTGAGCACGCCCACCTGGGGCGCGGCCAGGCCGACTCCGGGCGCCGCATACATGGTTTCCGCCATGTCATCGGCCAGCGTGCGAATCTCGTCGTCGACCTCGTCAACGGTTTCAGACTTCTGCCGCAGCACAGGATCGGGATAATGCAGTATTTTTCGAATAGCCATAATTTAAGGGACTCCCATTTCGGCAACTCGTGCAAAAAAGACGAATTGCGGCAAGGGTTCAATCCTCAATGATACGTTCAGCGCAAAAGCCAAGTCAACCCGCATCGCCGCCGAGGTCCGAGGACGAGACTTGTCCACCTGCGCGATTCAACGTCGATCAAGAAGTTCTACCGACATTGCATCAGGGGCGCACTTTAGGGAGCAGCGACTCCAGCAGGGTAAAAAGTTCCTGCAGGTCAGCCATGGTCATGTCGGCCATGTGTGGGATGCGAAAAGTTTTGTTCTTGATCTTGCCGTAGCCGTTATCGATGGCATAACCCTGCTCCCCGGCGAGCTTCTTGAGCCGCTCCAGGTCGGTGCGCTCATCATTGCAGGCGCAGGTCAGGGTCTGCGAGCGCGCCCCTTCGGCGGCGAACAGGGAGAATCCCTGCTGCTGCACCCACTGCCGGGTGGTGTCGGCCATCTGCGCATGGCGGGCGTAGCGCGCGGCCAGCCCTTCGGCAAACATCTTGTCGAGCTGGTGCGCCATAGCGTAGATGAGGCTGATGCAGGGGGTGCTGGGAGTGTTGTGCTTCAGGTCGTTCTTTTCAAACTCCTCGAAGTCAAAATAATACCCGCGATTGGGCGTGCTGCGGGCCTTTTCGAGAGCCCGGGGCGAAACCGCGAAGACGGCCAGCCCCGGCGGCAGGCCAAACGCCTTCTGAACGCCGGCCAGGCAGACATCGGTGCCCAGCGCGGCCAGATCAAGCGGGACCGCCGTCATGGAGGAGACCGTATCGACGATAAAAGAAACATCCGGGTACTTCTTCATCACTTCGGCGATTTCCGCCAGCGGCGACATGACGCCGGTGGACGTTTCATTGTGCACCAGGGTCATGGCATCGTATTTCCCACCGGCCAGGGCCTGGTCAACCATCTCTGCGGAGATCGGCTGCCCCCATTCGGCGCTGAACAGATCCGCCTCGATGCCGCAGCGGCGGGTGACGTCATGCCATTTGGTACTGAAGGCGCCGTTGCCGAAGCAGGCACAACGTTTCTGCACCAGGTTGCGCACCGCGCCCTCCATCACCCCGAAAGCGCTCGAGGTCGAGAGAAACACGGGATCCTCGGTATTGAGCAGGGTCTTCAATCCCCGCGTCACTTTTTCATGCAGCTGGGCATACTCCGCCATCCGGTGTCCGACCATAGGGGCGCACATGGCTTCCATGACATCGGGGGAGACTTCCACTGGACCGGGAATAAAAAGTTTTTTATGCATCTGGTGCTCCGTTGTCAGTTGTCAGTTGTCAGTTGTCAGTTGTCAGGCAAAGAATAATCATTATCGGTTCTTTTGTCGACCGGACCAAATCAAAATCGCATTGCTGTGGAAAAGAGAACCTCAGGAGCCGATTCTGGAGCAATTGACATTGCAGGCCTCACCCGGCTAGCATGGCCCACGCTCGGGCCATTTGTTCGAATTTTCAGCCGAAAGGAGTTTCAGTCAATGATCGTCCGGCTGCTTGCACTGCTCTCAACGCTTTGCCTTGCCGCATGTGCCGCCGAGTCAACCACGGTGGAGAAAAAAGCGGGGTTTGTTTTGCGCCCCGACACTCAAGTCATCTATATTGCGCCTTTTCGCACCGTCATGGTCCCCGCCCCGGTCGCCGATCCACTGTTCGATACGTTTGTCGACGAACTCAATCTGCGCGGCGAGCAGTCACCTGAAAACAGCTACTCTTTCGTAATCCTGAAAAAAATCCCAGCCGAAATCGACGGCGGACAGCTCGCACGGCACCATTACCTCACCGGCGAACTCTACGGATTTCTGGAGGACAGCGGCGGCGGCTCCACGACCATCCAGATACAGGCGCGTCTGCAGCTGTTTCAGCCCGGGAACGAGGATTCCACCTTGACGATCCATGACAGCGACTTGTTGTACTTCGACCACGACCAGGCCGCACTGCCTGAAAAACGCCAGGAGATCGCTCAGCGTGTCGCCCACAGGCTGGCAGACAGCCTGTGGCAGGCGCTGATGGATCGATAAAAAGAGTCTGAACCCGCCGTCATCTCACGACCCTCGTCACATTTTTGCCAATTCCCCCCTTGACATTGTTTTCACGCTGATTATATTTAGGCCTATCGTTAGCACTCACTCCAGATGAGTGCTAACAAAGCAAGGTCGACATCCTCACGGGCACAGCCCGCATATCCTTACTCGCAGAAAGGAGAAACACGCATCATGAACATCAGGCCTCTGCAGGACCGTATCATTGTTGAACGGGTCGAGGAAGAAACCACAACGGCTTCCGGAATCATCATCCCCGACACCGCCAAGGAAAAGCCCCAGGAGGGCAAGGTCATCGCCGTTGGCAACGGCAAGAAGACCGAAGACGGCAAGGTCATCCCTCTCGACGTCAAGGTCGGCGACAAAGTGCTGTTCGGCAAATATGCCGGCACCGAAATCAAAATCAAAGGCAAGGAATACATGATGATGCGCGAGGACGACATCCTCGGCATCATTGAGTAATTCACGCCTTTCACAACTGGTCGTCAGTCAATCTACACTAAGGAGGACATTTCAATATGGCAGCAAAAGAAATCAAATTCGGGCAGGACGCCCGTGCCCGCATTCTCAAAGGGGTCAACACCCTGGCCAACGCCGTCAAGGTGACTCTCGGCCCTAAAGGGCGCAACGTGGTGATTGAAAAATCCTTCGGCGCTCCCCTGATCACCAAGGACGGCGTGACCGTCGCCAAGGAGATCGAACTGGGAGACAAATTCGAAAACATGGGCGCACAGCTGGTCAAGGAAGTTGCTTCGAAGACTTCCGACGTCGCCGGCGACGGCACCACCACTGCGACCGTGCTGGCCCAGGCCATCTATCGCGAAGGCGTCAAGCTGGTCACCGCCGGCCACAGTCCCATGGAGATCAAGCGCGGCATCGACAAGGCCGTTGAATGCGCTGTCGGCAGCCTTAAAGAGCTGTCCAAGCCGATCAAGGACCACACCGAAATCGCCCAGGTCGGCACCATCTCCGCCAACGGCGACGCCACCATCGGCAACATCCTCGCCGAAGCCATGGAGAAGGTCGGCAAGGAAGGGGTCATCACCGTCGAAGAAGCCAAGTCGATGGAAACCTCTCTCGAAACCGTCGAGGGGATGCAGTTCGACCGCGGCTACCTCAGCCCCTATTTCGTGACCGATGCCGAGCGCATGGAAACGGTGCTGGAAGACGCCCTGATCCTGATCCACGACAAGAAGATCAGCAACATGCGTGACCTGCTGCCGGTTCTTGAGCCGGTGGCCAAGCAGGGCCGCCCCCTGATGATCATCGCCGAGGATGTTGAAGGCGAAGCGCTGGCCACTCTGGTCGTCAACAAGTTGCGCGGCACCATCAACATTGCCGCCGTCAAGGCTCCCGGCTTCGGCGACCGCCGCAAAGCCATGCTCGAAGACATTGCCGTGCTCACCGGCGGCAAGGTCATCAGCGAAGAGATCGGCTTCAAGCTCGAGAACGCCACCATCGACATGCTCGGCACCGCCAAGCGCATCGTCATCGACAAGGACAACACCACCATCATCGACGGTGCCGGCGCTGAAGCCGACATCGAGGCACGCGTCAAGCAGATCCGCGCCCAGATCGAGGAAACCACCAGCGACTACGACCGCGAGAAGCTTCAGGAGCGTCTTGCCAAACTGGTCGGCGGCGTAGCCGTGGTGAAAGTCGGCGCAGCTACTGAAACCGAGATGAAAGAGAAGAAAGCCCGCGTCGAAGACGCCCTGCACGCGACCCGCGCTGCCGTGGAAGAAGGTATCGTCCCCGGTGGCGGTGTGGCTCTGCTGCGCGCCATTGCCGCTCTCGATAAAGTCGAGGTCGAAGGCGAGCAGAAATTCGGCGTCCAGATCGTGCGTCGCGCCCTCGAAGAGCCGCTGCGCCAGATCGCTAGCAATGCCGGCATGGAAGGCTCCATCGTGGTCAACAAGCTCATGGGCGAAACCGGTGCCATCGGTTTCGATGCGGCCAACGACACCTACACCGACCTGCTCAAGGCGGGCATCATCGACCCCACCAAGGTCACCCGCAGCGCCCTGCAGAACGCCGGTTCCGTGGCCGGCCTGATGCTGACCACCGAAGCCTGCATCGCCGACGTCCCCCAGGACGATAACAAAGGCGGCATGGGCGGTGGCATGCCGGACATGGGCGGCATGGGTGGAATGGGCGGCATGGGCATGATGTAAGCCCTTCCCCGCACGATTCGGCCCATTAGCTAACAGGCCGTAAAAAAAGCCCCCGGAGAATTCCGGGGGCTTTTTTAATTTCAGAGGATCTGTTGCTGTTCAGCGAGGGCCGCGGGGTGCAACGTCATCTTCTGCGGTGACAGACCTTCCTGCAGCCTGGCTACTGCTGCTCTTCAAAACTCGCGACCCAGTCATCGAGTTTTTCACGAATGGCATCGTAGGTCTGATGGGAAATTTCCGGCAAAGTTCCGCCAAAGGCTTTTTCGACCTCCTGGAAGCCGCGCTCGACCCCTTCCAGGATGGCATCGATTTTATCCGGGTCATTGCCTGCCAGGCCGATGGCAAAATCGACGATACGCTGTGAAGTCTGCTCAACACCGAAATAGCCATCCTCGGCAACCAGCTCCTGCGCCTCCTCGGGCGTCAGATCCTCGATCCCTTTCTGCTCGCCATTGACCGCGATGGAGAAATGAGCTTCCTGCTCACGGAGCGTCTTGGCCACCAGGTCGCGCAGCAGCGTGAACTGCGGCGACAGCTCGGCACGCGCGGCTTCCGCCTTGTAGGTCTCATCTGCCGCTTTCTGCCGGCTCAGCGAAACACGGTCCTCTCCCTGGGATTTCCGAGCCTGGTCGCGGCCCTCACCACGCATCGCCTCCATCTTCCTGGGCTCCTGCCCGCCGGCTTTTGCGGCAGCATTGTGCGCCGGGTTAAACGACGAGCCATCGATTCCTTTGACCATGGGAAACCTCCACCGCGGACAGGTGTTGAAACAGTGTCCGGCATCAAGAAAAGATCTACAAAGATAGATTTCTGCTTTTCTTGTCGGCGGTGACAGCCGGGAGCATTAGAACGAAAGGGATTTTGTAATTTTATTTATCGCGAATGGTGATGCAGAGGCACTCGGCTTCGGCGAAAACAGTTTCTCCCAAGCAGATCCGCCCATGTACCATCACCTTGCGTCCCTGGGCGGAAACGACCTCGCTCTCCACCGTCACCACCTGTTCAAGCGGCAGAAGATTGCGGAAGCTGACATTGAGATTGCCGACCACGATGGAGTGGCCTGCCGCCCAGGCCGCCAACCCCAGCACTTCGTCCAGCACCGCCGCCATGGCGCCGCCATGGGCGTGCCCCGGGGGGCCTTCCGTTTCAGGTCCGAACCAGATGCGTGCCCGCAGCTGCTCGGCGTCATCCTTGTAATAGCGCACCCGGTAGCGGTTGCCATCCGGCTCTCCGGACACAAAACGCAGCGAGGCCCCCACCAGAGAAGGCGCATCAAAAGGCGTCCAACCCGCCTCGCCGCTCAGATCAACCGGGGGACAGACTTCAGTATTCTTTTCCTGTTTTTCCATAAAAAGCCTCCTTAAAGAGCCGACGTACAGCCCTGGAATATCGCCTACATCGTGACCAAAGCACGAAGGGCAATCCTAGCGCCGGGACACACCGCAATCAAGCGCGATCTATTGTTCGGCAGAACACGAGCTATTCGGCATCTGCCTAACTGACGAAAAATGGCAGAAATATTTATCCTGCAGTCCTGCAATTTAATTTTTTTTTGCTACTCTTTGTTGTCACAGCATCACGTCTCGACAAAATGATTTTCTGCCGAAAAGGAGACAGACCACATGAAAAAAGACGATCCAAAATTCACCACCACCGACGCGGGAGCCCCGGTCTCCAGCGATGAATTTTCCCTGACCGTCGGCCCCGACGGTCCTATCCTGCTGCATGATCACTATCTCATGGAACAGATGGCCAGCTTCAACCGGGAGATGATTCCCGACCGCCAGCCCCACGCGAAGGGCTCGGGGGCCTTTGGGCACTTTGAAGTCACCCAGGATGTCAGCGCCTACACCAAGGCCGCGCTGTTCCAGCCCGGGACCAAGACCGATGTGCTGGCCCGTTTTTCGACAGTCGCCGGCGAGGGCGGCAGCCCCGACACCTGGCGGGATGTGCGCGGTTTTGCCCTCAAGTTCTACACTTCCGAGGGCAACTACGACATGGTCGGCAACAACACGCCGGTGTTCTTCGTGCGCGATCCGATGAAATTCCAGCATTTCATCCACTCGCAGAAACGCCGCGCCGACAGCGGCCTGCGCGACAACGACATGCAGTGGGATTTCTGGACCCTGTCGCCCGAGACCGCCCACCAGGTCACCATCCTGATGAGTGACCGCGGCGTTCCCAGGAGCTATCGCCACATGAACGGCTATACCAGTCATACCTATATGTGGGTCAATGCCAAGGGTGAGCGCTTCTGGGTCAAATACCACTTCAAGACCGACCAGGGGATCGAGACCCTCCCCCAGGAGGAGGCCGACCGCATCGCCGGCGAAGACGCCGACTGCCATCGCCGCGACCTGTTCAACGCGATCAAGAAAGGCGATTGCCCTAGCTGGACGCTGAAGGTGCAGATCATGCCCTTCGAGGAGGCAGCCAACTATCGCTTCAATCCCTTCGACCTGACCAAGGTCTGGCCGCACGAGGATTATCCCCTGCACGAGGTCGGCCGATTGACGTTGAATCGCAACCCGAGCGACTTCCACACCGAGATCGAACAGGCCGCTTTCGAGCCGAACAACTTCGTTCCCGGCATCGGCCCAAGCCCCGACCGCATGCTGCTTGCCCGCCTGATTTCCTATGCCGATGCCCACCGCGCACGCCTGGGCGTCAACTACAGGCAGATTCCGGTCAACCGGCCGAAATGCCCGGTGCACAGCTACAGCAAAGGCGGCGCAATGCGGATCGACAATGTCTCCGATCCGGTGTATGTCCCGAACTCCAAGGGCGGCCCGCAAGCCGACCCGGAGCGCTACCCCGAGTCCGCGGTCTGGAGTGCCAGCGGGGAGTTCATGCGCACGGCCTATACCCTGCGCAAGGATGATGACGACTTCAGCCAGCCCGGCGCCCTGGTGCGCGAGGTCATGAACGACGCCCAACGCGACCGGCTGGTGTCCAACGTGGTCGGCCATCTCAAAGGCGGCGTCTCGGAACCGGTTCTGAAGCGCGCCCTCGAATACTGGAGCAATATCGACAAAGAGGTCGGCAGCCGCATCGCCAAGGGAGTCAAGGGGAGCTGACCCTGCCCCGGATTATCGCTTACTACACCTCGAAGAGAGCGGCCTGCTGTGCCGCTCTCTTTTTTTTGGGAGGAGCTTTGGTGACCGGACTGGGCAGCGAGAGGGCCAAGGATCTTGTCCAAGGCATGCGATACGGTTTCAGGCGGGTTTTCCTCCAGCGCCCGGCAGACGAACTCCCAGGTCATACGCACATCACCCAGGGCGCGGTGGCGTGCCTCAGCCCGCAGCCCGTGCCGCTCAATCAGCGCATCGAGCCCATGGCGCCGATACTGGGGGTAAAGGCGGCGCCTCGGCCACCAGCGCGTCGCTGATGCCGGTGTACTGAACGATAAAAGGCGACAGGCGCACTTCGGGGTTGACCAGCGATGACCACTCTCCCACCACGCGGCCCTGCTCGATTTCGCAGAGCCCGATCTCGATGATGCGGTCATACTGGGGGCTGGTGCCTGTGGTTTCGAGGTCAAGAACGACGCACTGTGCAGGGAGCATATAAAAACCTTCTCCAATATTTGTCCTGAAAAGCCTGGCGGTGTTATCGGGTGCCGAAAATCTTGTCCCCGGCATCGCCAAGACCAGGCAGGATATAACCGTTTTCATCCAGTCGCTCATCGATGGCCGCAACGTAGAGGTCGACATCGGGGTGTTTATGCTGCAGGCGCTCAATCCCTTCAGGCGCCGCCACCAGGAAGATACCACGGATACTGGTGCATCCGACCTCCTTGAGCATATCCACGGTCGCCACCAGGCTGCCACCGGTCGCCAGCATCGGATCGAGGATCAGCGCGGTGCGGCTGGCCATATTGCCGGCTAGTTTGCTGAAATAAGTGACCGGTTCAAGCGTTGTCTCATCGCGATAGAGGCCAACCACGCTGACCTTGACGCTGGGGATCAAATCGAGCACCCCGTCCATCATCCCCAGCCCTGCCCGCAGGATGGGAACAATGGTAATCTTCTTCCCCTTGATCCTTTCCACCTCGACAGGCCCGGCCCAGCCATGGGTGTTATGCGGCTCTGTTTCCAGATCGCGGGTGGCCTCATAGGTCAGCATGCGCGCCACTTCGGAGGCAAGTTCCCGGAAATCCTTGGTGCTGATGCTCTTGTGTCGCATCAAACCCAGTTTATGCTTGACCAGCGGATGTTTGACCTCAAAAACCGCCATCTTTTCCTCCTCTCCAAATGAAGCTCTTGCACTGCCCCGCAGGGATGTTAAAAAAACAATAAGACCCTTTTCCGATATCGCCAATTCACCTGCAGGGAGGACATATGTCTCAAGACCTGATTGTCAGCAGCAAAGAAGGCGCCATTGGGCGGATCACATTGAACCGCCCCGAGGCGATGAATACGTTCACCATCCCCTTTGCCCAGCAACTTGATGCCGCCCTCTGGGACATGGAAAATGATCCGGACATCCGGGTTGTCGTGATCAACGGAGCTGGCAAGAATTTCTGCACGGGCATATCGCTCGACCAGTTTCCCTCCCGCACCCAGCGTGAAGCGCGTGAGTTCCTTTATCAGATTGATGTTTTCTACCACACTCTTGCGCGGATGAAAACGGTGACAATTGCCGCCGTGCACGGCTATGCCGTGGCCAACGGCGCCGGTCTGGCCTTCGGCTGCGATCTGACCCTGGCTGCCGACACAGCAGTATTCGGAACCACCGCCATCAATGTCGGCTTGATCTGCCTGGGACCGGCGGCACCGATGATCCGATTAATCGGCCGCAAGAAAACGCTGGAGATGGTTTTGACGGGAGACACGATCAAGGCGCAGGAGGCGCAGAGACTGGGGCTGGTCAACCGGGTGGTGCCCGAAGCCCAACTGCAGGAAGCCGCCAGCAGCCTGGCGGAAAAACTGGCCGCCAAAAGCCCGCTCGCCCTGCAGATCGGCAAGGAGGGAATCAACCGGCTGCAGGATATCCCTTATCACCAGGGGCTGGACCTGATGGATGATCTGTTTGCGACTCTCAGCTCCACGGAGGATGCGGTTGAAGGCGTCAGCGCCTTTCTGGCAAAACGCGCCCCTGAATGGAAGAATTGTTAGCTGGTTCAGGATCCGACCGGTTAACATATCACGACTATCCCCTTTATCTGGTATGGGCTGACAAGAAATAGGTCTTCATTTCAGGATCGTACTTGACGTTCGAGGTCACGGCACTGTACCAGTCCCAGCCGCGCTCCTTGCCGAACTGCCAGGTCTGCTGGACCGTCAGGTTCTTCTCATCGATCCTGTACTCGGCGGCGCGGGACCACTTGTCCTGGGAAAGAGCCGGCTGTTCAAGCTCACGGCCGTCACCATTGTCGAAAACACTCATGGTCGTGTAGCGCTCGTTGTTCTCGCCACGCTCACTGAGCCAAGCCGTATGCTGGGTAAAGCTCCAGTCAAACTCCGTGTTGTTGCATTTGGCACCTACGCAGTCGAGTTTTCTGCCCTTGCCGTCAACGGGGGTCAGCACCTTGGCGGCCATGTCCTTGGTCCAGCCGACGTTGGGAGCAAGGATCCATTTGACCTCTTTGTCCCGACCAACCTTGATCACGCCCTGATGACGCAAGGAGAGGATGATAGAGTCATCATTCGGGTCGTAATCGATGCTGTTGATGTGAGCCCATTTCCGGCTGAGGCAAAACAGAGTTGGATGGTTGTAATTCCTTGGTTGCCAGACTTTGGAACCCCGCCTGTGGGTGACAAATTAAACCTTGACACCAGGCCACAAGAATTCCTATAAACGATCAACAATTTGAAAAGTTTCGCCGGTGCCGCAAGGCTTGTCGCTCTACGCTGGGTATAACGACAACGGGAAGTGAGGTGTAAATCCTCCACGGACCCGCCGCTGTAAGCGAGTTAAACCTCGGGCAATGATGCCACTGGTTAATTTTTTTAATCGGGAAGGCTGCCACAGGTTCCGGTTGTTAACGGAAACTCGTAAGTCAGAAGACCTGCCGTCGAAACATCCACTTTTATCTCCCCGGGTATGGGAGCGTGGGCACGCGCGGCTTTAAATTCGGAAACCCGCCCCTGTCTTTTCAGGAGGCGGGTTTTTTATCGCGCCCCTCACGCTGCCAAATGGGAACACAGGAGGGAAAAGATGCACATCATGGAAGGATTTCTCCCAGCTGATCACGCAATCGGCTGGAGCTTGGCGTCGGCTCCCGTTGTCGCTTACGGAGTCTATTCCCTCGGCCAAAAAGTCCGAAAGCACCCGGAGTATCGTATGCTCCTCGGCGTTGCGGCCGCCTTTACCTTTATCCTTTCCGCACTGAAAATTCCGTCGGTCACCGGGAGTTGCTCCCACCCTACCGGGACGGGATTTGGCGCTCTCCTGTTCGGGCCAACGGCCATGGCGCCCGTTGGTTTGGTGGTCCTGCTTTTTCAGGCGCTTTTGCTGGCCCATGGTGGCATCACAACGCTGGGGGCCAACATTTTTTCCATGGCGATTGTCGGGCCGTTTGTGGCCTACAGCGTATTCCGGTTGGCGCGCATATTCCGTTTACCGTTTGGAATGGCCGTATTTCTTGCCACCTTCAGCGCTAACCTGATGACCTATCTCACGACGTCGGCGCAACTGGCACTGGCCTTTCCCGATCCGGTGGGTGGCTTCGTCGCTTCTTTCGCCAAGTTTGCTTCCATTTTTGCCTTGACACAGCTCCCGCTGGCCTTCATCGAAGGGTTGCTGTCGGTGTTGATTTTTAATGCACTGAAACGCTTCAACCCTCAGGAACTCAGGAAAATGAAGCTGCTGCAACCACGCGAGGTACAGCCATGAAAAAGCACCAGAACCTGCTGCTGATACTGGCAGTCTTTCTGCTGGCGCTGCTACCCCTGTGGGTGGTGCAACCGGTGGCGGATAAAGAGATATTTTCCGGCGCGGACGGCGAGGCAATGGATGCTATTATCGAAATTGCGCCGGACTACGAGCCCTGGTTCGGCCCGTTATGGGAGCCCCCCAGCGCAGAGATTGAATCCCTTCTGTTTGCATTTCAGGCCGCTCTTGGCGGCGGCTTCATCGGCTATTATCTTGGCGTCTCCATCACCCGCGTGCGGATGCGGCGTGCATGGCAGAACGGGCAGCCATGTACATAGAGCGTTTCAGTCATTACGGTGCCTGGCGACATGTTGCGCCGAGCGCCAAGGGGATTTTTACCCTGAGCGGTTTGAGCGCGGCTTTTCTGGCGGCTACTGTGCCGGCTGCCGCTGCCGTGACGCTGGTATTTGCACTTCTGACACTGGGCGTAGCACGGGTCGCCTGGCGCTCTTATCTGCTCATTCTTGCCCCGGCGCTGTTTTTTCTGGCGTTGAGTGCGTTTTCCATCGCTCTTTCACTCTCCTGGGGGGACTCATGGCATGATGTTTCGTTTTCTTTCCCACCGCAACAGCTCGAGCAGGCGATGTTGGTGTGCACCCGCTCTCTCGCCTGCCTTTGCGCCCTGCTGTTTCTGGCGTTGACGACCCCTTTAGGAGATATGATGGCGTTGTTGCGGCGCTTGCGGACTCCTGAGTTGCTGATCGATATCATGGTGCTGGGTTACCGTTCGCTTTTTGTTTTCGCGCAGGTCGTAAGTGATACTCGCACGGCACAAATGGCGCGCCTGGGATATATCAGCGCCCACCGCTCCCTGCGCTCGTTGGGAATGCTGATCGCCCATACCACGCTGCAACTCTGGCAACGGGCGGGACAATTGCATGCCGCTGCTCAAGCGCGATCAGGAGAGGGTCCTTTGCGCTTTGCCGATCAGACCTTTCCCCACGCCGGGCGCGACAGCCTGATTGCCCTGCTGGCGGGATCGGGCCTGAATATTGCCATGGTGATCGCCGGATGACACGCGCCATTCTCGAATTTCAGGCGGTACACTACAGCTACCCCGACGGCAGCAGAGGCCTTGATGACTGCACCTTCATGATTGCAGAAGGGGAACGCACCGCCGTCCTCGGTGCCAATGGCGCTGGCAAAACCACTCTGCTCCTGCATACCAACGGTCTGCTGCAGCCCCAGCAGGGAGAGGTGCTCTATGATGAGCGGCTCCTGAACTACCGCCGCGCTGAACTCGTCCGCCTGCGTACCGATATCGGCATGGTATTCCAGAACCCCGACAGTCAGCTTTTTTCCGCCAGTGTGCGCGAAGACGTTGCCTTCGGGCCGCTCAATCTTGGGCTGGCAGCGGAAGAAGTCCAGCACAGAGTTGATCGGGCACTTGCTGCTGTACACCTCAACGATTGCGCCCATAAGCCGGTGCAGCACCTGAGTTTCGGGCAGAAAAAACGGGTCTGTCTCGCCGGAGTACTGGCCATGCATCCCAGAGTTCTGATTCTGGATGAACCCATGGCTGGACTCGACCCCGCTATGCAAGACGAACTGCTGAATCTGCTCAACGAACTCCACGCGAGCGGACTCAGTGTTGTGCTGGCGACCCATGATCTGGATTTTGCCTATCAGTGGAGTAACACGATGGTCATCATGGATGCCGGCAAGTGCGTGGCGCGCATTCCGACTGACGCACTGTCTGCACAGCAGGAGGTACTGACCCGCTTCGGACTCGGCCTTCCTTTCGTGGTGCAGGTGTGGAATGCGCTGGGCTCTCCCCGGAGTACCCCGCCGCGTACCGTCGAGGAACTGTGTCGTTACATAACGGAACGAAATTAAGACATTCGCGAGAAAAAACTTTTCGATAAAGGAGCTTTCATGCTGCAAACCTCCAAGCTACAAACCTTTATAAACGCCATCGAACCCGTAAGTGCCGAAATCCGCGCCGCCGCCCAGGCACGCATCGACAGTCTTGTCAAGCCCCCGGGCAGTCTGGGGAAACTGGAAGAAATCGCCGCGCAGGTGGCCGCCATCAGCGGTACCATCACCCCCGCAGCCCGGAAGAAATGCACCATCGTCATGGCCGCCGATCACGGTGTCGTCGAAGAGGGTATTGCCTGCGCCCCCCAGGAAGTGACCGCCATCCAGTCCATCAATATGCTCAAGAACATCACCGGCATCTGCGTCATCAGCGCCGCCAACGGCGCTGACTTGCGCGTGGTTGACATCGGCATCAAACCGACCCTCTCTCATCCGGGCCTGATCAAACGCAAAATCCGCCCCGGCACCGCCAATTTCGCCAAGGAACCAGCCATGGATCGCTGCGAAGCGGAACAGGCTCTGCTGATCGGCATCGAGATGGTCAAAAATCTGGTCGACGAGGGCTATAACCTGATCGGCACCGGCGAAATGGGAATCGGCAACACCAGTTGCAGCAGCGCCGTGTACATGGCCTTTACCGGAGCCGATGCCGATGACGCCGTCGGCAAAGGCGGTGGCATCAGCGACGAAACCCTGATACGTAAGAAACAGATCATCAGCGCTGCACTGGCGCTCCATCAGCCCGACCCGAACGATCCACTGGATGTCCTGGCCAAAGTCGGTGGCCTGGACGTTGCGGGCATGGCCGGTTGCTTTCTGGGTGCCGCTCATTGCAAAGTACCGATCGTCATCGATGGTTTTATCTCCGCTGCAGCTGCGCTGATCGCATGCCGCCTCAACCCGCTGGTCCGGGAGTACATGATCCCCTCTCATCTGTCGGCGGAACCCGGCTATGTTCACATCATGCGCGAACTTGGTCTGGAACCGATGCTGCACCTGAACATGCGGTTGGGTGAAGGCAGCGGTTGCCCGTTGGCTTTCGGTATTATCGATGCTGCGATCGGCGTGTTAAACGGTATGGCAACCTTCGACGAAGCGATGATCAATCGCGACTATCTGGTGGATATACGAACATGAAGCAGCGCGAACAGAAATCTCCCGCGGCTATCGTCCTGGCGGCCTTCGGCACCACCTATCCAGCAACCCTGGAACCGATTCTGGCCATGCTGCACGAGGTGGAAGAGCGTTATCCCGACGTCCCTGTCCGCCTGGCCTTCACTTCCAACATCATTCGGCGCAAGTGGCATGCGCGTGCCACCGATGTCAACTATCTCCGTGAACATCCAGCTATTCCCGAGCAGATATACACTGTCAAAAACATACTGGGAGTCATGGCCGACCTGCAGAATGAGGGCTATCGCCGGATCGTGGTGCAACCGGTCCTGATCGTTGACGGCGAAGAGTACCGTGATCTGGCTGTGTATGTCCAAGCGCTGGGTGCTATCAGAACCCACAAACCTCAATGGCAGCCTTTCGAGAAGGTCGCGATCGGCAAACCCCTGCTGGGCTCTTTTGGCCATCGCGAACAGCTCGGCGCCCTGGTGCGGGCTCTGAAACCCGATATCGACGACGCCCGTGCCGCTGATGCCACCCTGATCTACATGGGCCACGGTAATGAACACATGGCCCAGGGCGCTTATTACGAACTGGAAATCCTGCTACGGCGTGAATACAACATCCCGGTTTGCATCGGACTGGTGGAAGGACTGCCCGACTTCGAAACCGTACGAGAAAAACTGGCCAATGCTGGAACCCGCAAGGTGCTGATAAAACCGCTGATGTACGTGGCCGGGGATCATGCCTGCAATGACATGGCTGGGGACGAAGAGGACTCGTGGCTGACCCTGCTTGAGAACGATGGATATCAGGTGACACCCATCCTCGAAGGGCTGGGACAGAACCCCGCCGTGCGGGCGATTTTTCTTGATCTGCTGGAACAGGCCGCGCAACAGGCGGCAATCGATTTGTGAGATAACATGAGCGAACTTATTATCGTCGGCGCTGGTCTGGGCGCGCAATCCATTACCCTCGCGGGGATCGAAGCGATCCGCCGTGCCGAAGTCGTTCTCTACGACCGCCTGATTCATCCCGCCATCCGGGAGCATATCCGCTGTGAAGTCGTGGATGTCGGCAAGCGCCCCTACGACGCCCATTGCCGGACCCAGGCCCAGATCAATGAGTTAATTATCGAGCAACTGCAACGGGGCAAGCGCGTCGTCCGTCTCAAAGGGGGTGACACCTCGGTCTTTGCCCGCACCGTGGAGGAAGTGGAAGCAGGCCGCGCCAGCGGAGCCCGCGTCACCATCATCCCCGGCGTCACCTCGGCCTCATCCCTGGTCGCCCGGGTCCAGAGTGCCCTGACTGATCGCCGCTCTGCGGCAGGAGTGGTCTTCATCACCGGCCACACCAAGGCTGACAATCTGGAAACCAGTTACCGCTGGGACGCGCTGGTAAACCTCGGCTTTACCCTCGTCATCTACATGGGAGTCAGAAACATGCCGGTCATCCGAAATCAGTTGCTCAAACACGGCATGGCGGCCACCACGCCGGTGCTGATCGGCCAGAATCTGGAAACCGAGCAGGAACGGATTTTCTCTACCACCCTGGAGGAGGTCTTGTCCTGTGTCGCCGACCGACAGATCAGCCATCCGGCCACTATCGTCATCGGTGAAGTCGCGATGCTCTCGGAGGTTTAGATGCCTGGCCAGGGTTATGTGCAGATCTACACCGGTAGCGGTAAAGGCAAGACCACGGCCGCGGTAGGGCTGGCGGTGCGCTGCGCCGGAGCCGGAGGAAAAGTCTTCTTTTGTCAGTTTCTGAAAAAGGGGGATTCATCGGAATGGACCGCTCTGCAGCCTCTAAACGATCGCATCATCCATCGTGCTTTCGGTACCGGTAAATTCATACGTAGCGAGCCCTCAGTTGAAGATCGGCAGCTTGCCCGCACCGGCATGGCGGAAGCGATAGAGGCATTGACATCCGGCGACTACGACCTGATCGTGCTGGATGAACTGCTCGGCGCCCTGACCAAAGGATTGGTAACCCGTGAAGACATCGTTGATCTACTGCGTCTGCGCCCACGGCAAACAGAACTGGTGCTGACCGGACGCAACGCCCCAACCGAACTGGTGGAGAAAGCCGACCTGGTGACGGAAATGTGCGAGGTTAAGCACTATTTTCAACAGGGCATCGCCGCGCGAAAGGGAATAGAGAAGTAGCGGCGGAGTCCCCCACAAGGAGCGCAAAGATGTCATACACAACTCTCATCACCGGCGGCGTCGGCAGCGGTAAAACCCATCATGCCCTTAACCTGGCCGCTCCGTCTTCACGCAAGGCGTACATCGCCACCGCGCCGACCAGCCTGGATGCGGAAATGGATCGCAAAATCCGTGTCCATCAGGGGGAGCGGGATGCCTCCTACACCACCCTCGAGGAACAACTGCAGCTTGCCGACGCCTATCAGCGCGCCCTGGATCTTGCCTGCGACACAATTCTTATCGACTGTTTGACTCTCTGGGCAAGCAATCTGATTTTCACCGAAACAGCAGAGGACGAACCTCTGAATAAATTTCTGTCGCGGCTCGCCACCTCGACGCGGCGCACCATCATCGTCACTAACGAAGTGTCCCTGGGGGTGATTCCGGCCGATCCCATGACCCGCCGCTACTGTGCTCTGCTGGCACGAATCAACCGCGGCGTCGCCACACTGGCCGATGAGGTGGTGCTGATGGTCAGCGGCATTGCCGTCCCCGTCAAGGTGCACCGATGAGGGGATTTCTCAGCGCACTGAATTTTCTGACCCTTATCCGCCTGGGCCCCGCCACCTTCGACGGCGCCAGAGCAACCGCCGCATTCGCCTGGGTCGGGCTGTTGATCGGTGCGGGGCTGGCGCTGCTGCACTGGCTAACCCCTGCGACCATTAGCCCCTTGGTCATGGTCCTCTATCTGGTGGTGATCAGTGGCGCCCTGCATCTGGATGGCCTGTGCGACAGTGCCGATGCCCTCTTCTCCCACCGTGACCGAGAAAAAAAACTGGCCATCATGAGGGATGTCCATGCGGGAACCATGGGGGTGGTGGCGATTGTCATCGTGCTCGGGGCCAAGGGGGTGGCTTTTGCCCATATCAACACGATCGCTGTGCTGGTACTGGTTCCGGCGCTGTCCCGCTTCGCCATGGTCGTTGCCATGCAACGTCTGCCCTACGCTCGTCCGGAAGGGCTGGCCAGACCCTTCTTCGCCAGTGAGCGCCCCGGGCTGGTCATCCCTGGCGTGATATTGCTGGCGCTGGCTTTTTTTGCGCTGCCCTTCGGGCTTTTTATCGGCATCCTCGGTGTTTATCTGACGTTTCTAGCCCTCATTCTGTGGTGGTATCGGCGGATGATCGGCGGCGTCACCGGCGACATGCTCGGCGCGCTCTGCGAAGTGTGCGAGGCGGTGTTGTTGCTGGCGGCGGTTGCGCTTGGAGGGTAAATGATCGTACCCCAGGAAAATCATGGTGGAAACATCTACCGGGCCGCGACCATTCTAGGTTGCCGTCCCGACGACATCCGCGATTACAGCTCGAATGTCGCCGACATCCAGCCTGCAGTGCTGGACGGGCTCGACCTTCCGCGTCTCCTCGCCCACCTGCCGGAACCGCATAGCCACACACTGCGGGCGGCCCTGGCTGATCACTACCGGGTAGCTCCGGAAAACATCTGCGTTAGCGCCGGCACCACTGAGGCCATCGAACGGATCTGCGCACTTTTTACCGGCAAGCGGGTCACTATTTTCGCGCCGACCTACGGTGATTATGGACATTACGCCCGGGCCGCGGCCCTTGAGATCGCAACGATTGTCGCGCCCACTCCCGATTATGCTTTTACCTTGGGCGATGCGCGCATCGACAGCGAACTCTGCTTCCTGTGCCACCCCAACAACCCCACCGGCGGAGTCGTGCTGCGCGCTGAGCTTGTCGCGCTTATAGCACGGCATCCCGCCACCCTTTTTGTCGTCGATGAATCCTACCTGCCGTTCCACCTTGAAGAAGAATCACTCACGTTGACGTCGCATCTCAGCGACAATTTGGTGGTGCTGCGCTCCTTCTCCAAAATTCACGGCTTACCGGGACTGCGGCTGGGGTTCACTCTGAGTTGCAATAGAAAATTAACGACGGAACTGGAGCAGCGCTCTTCCCCTTGGAACGTCAACTGTCTAGCCCAGGAACTCGGCCTGCGGTTGATCGACATCGACTGCCGACCGATCGCGCAACGTGTTGCCGCGCAGCGGCGACGGCTGCTCGCTGAGCTTGATAGCTTCCCCTGGCTGCAGGCTCTGCCGTCAACAGTGAATTTCATCCTTTGTCGGTTGCTGGAGCGACGGGCGGCGGAATTGTTCCAGCATTGCCTGTCGCGCCGGGTGCTGATCCGTGACTGCGGCAACTTTGGCGGACTTGTCGGCGAGCACATCCGTTTCAGCATCAAAAACGACATGACCCCGCTGCTGGGCACGTTCCGGGAGCTGTCATGACAGCTTTCATCGCCCTCAACCTGCTGTGCGTGATCGTTGCTTTGCTGCTCGATCATTTCCTCGGCGATCCGCGCACTGGGTGGCACCCCATCTGTCTGCTGGGGCGCCTGAACCGTCGGCTTGAGAATTGGTTATATTCCCTCGGCTTCACCGGCGGCGCTCTACTGACCCTGCTGTCGACGACAGTTGCGGTCAGTTCGACCCTGCTTCTGCTGTGGATGGCGGCGAGTATCCATGTTGTCGTTTATCTTGCCGTCAACACCCTGATCATCTTTTTCTCCGTCAGTGCCCGCTCCATGGTGCAACATGCGTTGGCAGTTCACGCACCTCTGGTTGCCGGTGATCTTGAGGGTGCCCGACAGGCGCTGGCAATGATCGTCAGCCGTGATACGGCGGGGATGGATCAGGAGATGTTGATTCGTTCGACCGTCGAATCGGTGGCGGAAAACTTTACCGATGGCGTGCTGTCACCGAGTATGTACGCCGCCTTCGGTGGTGCGGCCGGAGCGATGCTGTTCAAGGCCGTCAGTACCTTGGATTCGATGATCGGTTACCGCAACGAACGCTACGAGCGGTTCGGCAAATTTGCCGCACGAACGGATGACGTCCTTAACTTTATTCCGGCGCGGCTGTCCCTGGTGCTGATTTCCGTCGCGGCGTTCTGCTGTCGCCTGAACGCTGGCAATGCCTGGCGCGTTGGACGACATTTCCGTCATGCCCACGCCAGCCCCAACTCGGCGCATAGCATGGCCGCTTTTGCCGGCGCCCTCAATACCCGCCTCGGCGGCACAGCGACCTATTTCGGCATCCGCAAGGACAAACCCTATATCGGTAACGGAACCCGGATTAATGAAGCGATGCTGATTACCGGTGCGACTGGACTATTCAGCAGTGCAACCGCCTTGCTGACTCTGTTTGCTGCAGTTTTTTACCTCATCCTGCACATAGCAACGAGATATGCATGCGCATAGCGGCCCCTTCCTTTATCATTCCGGCAGAGCGTCTGGATAACGTGCAATATTTGCGCGGTCTGGTGGAGGAAATCGAGCTGCTCTATTTCTGCAGCCGGCAGCCGCAAGACTTGCCCGACGAGCACGAAGTCGTCCAGCTGGCGCTGGAGCCGATGCGCTACAATGTTCATCTCCCTTACGACCGTGATGGAACACTCACTGCGACATGGCCGATGCTGCAAAAATTCGTCGATTCCCTGTGCCCGCTGAAGGCACAGACACATACGCTTCACCTGCAGCCACAGCGCGATTTTTTTTGTCAGTTGGAGGCTTTTGCCGGCACAAATAAAGGGATCATCAGTGTCGAAAACGGCGGGGATAATGCCCATCTGTTTGACGAAGCAGCGGCATTGCCCGTCGATTTTTGTGTCGATGTCGGGCACATGATTCATTTTCGGCGCGATGTGGAAGCCGTTCTGACCAGGCACCAGGAACGGATCATCCTGCTTCATTTGCACGGCAGCGACGGCCGGCGCGATCACCGTAGTCTCAAGTGGATCGATCCCGGCCTGCTGCGTACCGTCAAACAGTTTGCTCTGGAAAGAGAGCTGACAATCTGTCTGGAGATTTTTCAGGAAGAGGCGCTGCGCGAATCAATCGGCCTGTTGCGCGACCTCTGATGGAGAAAAAGGTCGTCAACTTTCTTTCGGCTTCCCTTGCACAATGGCGGTCGACAGATAACCGGCGGATTCCGGCGGAAGCTGGGTCAACAGATCATACACCTGTTCATCCGCAAGAGTCACCCGCTGGAACAACCAGGCCTGTGCCAGATCGGCCTGGCGCACAAACTCGCACAGGGCGGGGAGTCGTTTATGCACCTTCATCAGAACAACCGAGGTGAAACGCTCCAACAGGGAAGATAGCTCCGCCATTGATTCAGGCATTTCGATCACGCAGAATGAGCCGTCCTTTTCACACAGCGGCAGGCTCTGGGCGTTGGCGGCCGCCGAAAAGGCCGAAATTCCCGGCACCATCTCCGTGACAATCCCGCGCTCCAGCAGCTTTTCACGTAGATAGTTGAAGGTGCTGTAAACCGGTGTGTCGCCAATGGTCACGTAGCAGATACGCTTTCCGTCGTTGGCCCAGACAGCCATGTCAGCGGCCAGTGCGCTGTAACGGGAATCCAGATCAACCTTGTTGCCGGTCATGGGAAAGTGATACATGTGGATTTTTTCGGCGGGAACGTAGTGGGCGACGATGTCGGCGGCGATACTGCGCCCGGTCACATCGGACTGGGGCACCACCACTACCTCGGCCCGTTCCATGGCGCGTACCGCCTTGATGGTGACCAATTCCGGGTCACCGGGACCCAGTCCGATACCGCAGATCATTTTTGATGTCATTATATGGCACCTCATGCAAATAGGAGTGAAAAAGGTTTTGCAGAATACCCCAAACAGAGTCAAAGTGCCATCCATCATGTTCCAGGGCACCGGTTCCGGCGTGGGCAAGAGTTTGATCACCGCCGGGTTCTGCCGTCTGCTGCATCAACGCGGGGTGCGGGTTGCGCCTTTCAAATCCCAGAACATGGCTCTCAACGCAGGCGTGACCGCTCATGGTCTGGAAATGGGCCGCGCCCAGATTCTGCAGGCTGAAGCAGCGGGCCTGGCTCCCGATGTGCGTATGAACCCGATTCTTCTGAAGCCACAGGGACAATCCTGTTCCCAACTGGTGCGCATGGGACGTGTGGTGGGAGCATACAGCGCCCGCGAATACTATAGCCTTTCCCGCGAAAATCTCGCTATCGCAAGCGCCGCCTACGACTCCCTGTGCAGCGAATACGACTTCATCGTTCTGGAAGGGGCGGGCAGTCCAGCGGAAATCAACCTGCAAGGCACCGATATCGTCAACATGCGTATGGCACAATACGCTGGGTCGCGGGTGTTCGTGGTGGGAGACATCGACCGGGGCGGTGTTTTTGCCTGGCTTAAGGGCACCTACGACCTGGTACCCGACAAAACCAGAACCCTCATTGCCGGCTTTATCATCAATAAATTCCGGGGTGATGTCAGCCTGCTGCAGCCGGGTATCGAGATGTTTGCCGACCTGGTGCCGGTGCCGGTGCACGGAGTTCTCCCCTGGCTGCGTCTGAGCCTGGAGGAGGAGGATTCTCAGGATCTGGCTTCAGATTTCAGCAAAGTGAATGCCCGATTGCGCGTTGGCGTCGTACGCCTGCCCCACATCAGCAACTTCTCCGACTTCACCCCGTTAAAAGCGATGGAAGAAGTTCGTCTTGCCTATCTTCACAACCCCGCAGAACTTTCAGATTGCGATTTGGTCATCCTGCCCGGCAGCAAGCACAGCCTCCACGATCTGAAATTCCTCCACCACTCCGGTTTTGCCGCCGCTCTGCACGAGCTGACAGGACGCATCCCCATCATGGGTATCTGCGGCGGCTTACAGATGCTGGGGGAACGACTGGAAGACCCCCATGGCGTGGAGGGGGAGCCGGGGACGGCCCAGGGACTGGGACTACTGCCTTTGACCACGACCATGGCGCAGGAGAAAACCCTGCACAAGGGAAACTGGGCGGGCGTGGGCCGCTGGGAAGGGCAAAATCTCAGCGGTTACGAAATGCACGTGGGGCGTTCCTGTGTCGGCAGCGGCGTGGAACAGCTCAGTACCAATGGCCTGTGCCTGTGGGATGGTCGTAGGCGCATTTTCGGAACCTACCTGCACGGACTCTTTGACAGTGCTGCCAATCTGCAGGCTCTGTCCGATCTGTTGCAACTGTCCCTGCCTGTCGTGGATTATCGGGGTGAAAAAGAGCGTCAACTGGATCTTCTGGCCAAAACCCTGGAAGAACACTGCGACATCGACGCCATGCTGGAGGGGCTGCTGTTAGATTCGGCTACTATCCCTTTCTGATCCATATCAGCGCCAAACGGCTACTCTTTGTCGGCGGCGGACAAATGGCGCGACGACTGCGGAAATACATTGGCGATCTCCTGCACAAAGGGGACTTATCATGAAAGGTGTGTTGATCGCCGCCGAGCGCAGTGGCTCCGGCAAAACCACCATCACCACCGGTATTGCCCGCGCCCTGAGTCGTCAGGGTCGGAAGGTGGCACCCTTCAAGTGCGGTCCCGATTACATCGACAGCCGCCATTTGGCCCGAGCCGCCGGTAACCCGGTGGAAAATCTGGATTCCGTCATGCTTGACAAAACGACTCTGCGTCAGATCTTCGCGCAGGGCTGCCAAGGTCGTGACCTGGCTCTGGTAGAAGGAGTGATGGGCCTTTTTGACGGCATTGAGCCGCGCCGTTTCGGTGGCAGCTCCTATGATGTGGCGGTGCAACTGGGGCTTCCCGTGGTAGTAGTACTGAACGCCGCCTCCTGCTCCTACACCATCGCCGCTCTGCTGCGGGGGTTACAGAGCCTCTGCCGGTCGACACCTTTGGTGGGAGTGATCGTCAATCAACTGGCGTCAAGCAACCACGAACGGCTGATCCGCAGCGCTCTGGAGCAGCACACTGATATTCCGGTGCTCGGCAGTGTGCCCCGCCAGACCAATCCCCTGGCACCCAGCCGCCACCTGGGTATCACCACGGCAGCGGAAATGGAAGAAAACTACTTCGATGCTTGCGCTGATTTGGTGCAGCAGCATGTCAACCTGGACGCGCTGAGTGCCATCGACCTGACCAGTGAGCTCCAGTGGCAGGAGCAAGGCATCCCGAAAACCACGCGCATCTGTGCCGTAGCTCGCGACCATGCCTTTAATTTTTACTACGAGGCCAATTTGCGGGAGATAGAGCGCCGAGGTTACGCCTTGCGTTTCTTTTCGCCCCTGGCGGGGGAAACCGTGCCCGAGGCCGATTTCATCTACATCGGTGGCGGCTATCCCGAACTGTACGCCGAAACCCTGTCCACCCGTCAGGAGCTGCACCAATGGTTGCTCCAACACAGTGCCGCCAGCCGTCCCCTGCTGGCCGAATGCGGCGGCATGATGCTGCTGACAAAAGGCATTGTTGACGGTGAAGGCCGACACCACCCCATGACCGGTATCTTTGCTGCCCGCTGCCGCATGACCGGCAAACGGCAGGCCCTGGGCTATGTGCAGGTGCAGGAGCCGATCTCCCTGACAGGGCTGGTAGGGCACGAATTTCGTTACTCCACTCTGGAGGACGTCAATGAACCCTACGTCTTTACGCTGGAGAAAGTGACCAATGGAGCGCGCAGCCGGGACGGCTTCATCAAGAGCAAGACCCTGGCGGGCTATGTCCACTTTCATTTCAGCTCCCAGCCCTCGCTGCTGGATTGGTTGCTGAAGTGAGAAAGAACATATCGAAGGAGAATTTTATGAACAAAGGCCTGCAGATAGAACAGGACAGCTTCGCCATCATTAACGCCGGTGCCGACCTCAGCCGCTTCAGCGAAGATGAGCAGATCATCGCCCGCAAGCTCATCCACACCACGGGAGACATGGAGTTCGCCGAGCTGACCTGTATTCTGCCCGGTGCCGTTGCCGCAGGTGTGGCGGCCCTGCGTCGTGGTGTACCCATCATCTGTGATGTGGAAATGGTGCGAGTCGGGATTACCAGCCGCTACCTGCAACAATACGGCAATCAGGTGCACTGCTTTATCAGCGAACCGGACGTGCTGACCCGCGCCAGTGCCGAAAATCTCACCCGGGCCGAAACCGCCATGCTCTACGCCGCCGAACGTTACCCCGAAGCCATCTATGCCATCGGCAACGCCCCCACTGCCCTGCTGAAACTGTTGGAACTCACCGCCGCCGGAAGAATGCACCCCGCCTTCGTCGCCGGACTGCCCGTAGGCTTCGTCAAAGCCGAAGAATCCAAGAATCTGCTGCGCCAAACCACCATTCCGCACGTCACCAACCGTGGTCCCAAGGGGGGTAGCCCCTGCGCCGCCACGGTGATCAACGGGCTGCTGGTGGTGCTTGGGCAAGGGAGATGACTGGCTACCCGATCACCACCAGCTCTATCCCCAACTCCCGGCATGCCTCCCGCTTCTCCTCAAAGCCACTCCCCTCTCCGCTGTTCTTGGTCACCATGCAGTCGATGCGGTACTCGCGACAAAGTGCCGCGTTGAATGCCGTGGAAAACGGCCCTTGCAGAGCGATGATGCGGGAGCGGTCAAATCCGGCAGCCACGCATTTAGCGATGGAATCTTCAAAGGGGAGAACACGGGCGTAGCTTCGCTTGGCAAGGGGCGCGAAGCGTTCGATGCTATTGCTGCCGGTGGTGAAGAGAATGCCCTGATGGGGAGAATTTTGCAGGTAGGCGGAGGCTTCATCCGCGCCAGCGCAGATCACGATTCCCGGCTCTGCTTCGAGTTCCGCGACAGGCCGCACCCAGCTTTCGTAGGTGATTGCACACTCTTCGGCAACCTGTTGGGCGATGGCGCTGATTTCTCTGGCGTGCGGATGGGTGGTGTCGATAATGCGGGTAATGGCTCGTTCGGCGATAAAGTGCGCCAGACTCTCCGGATTGAAGCGCGTGTGGATGACCCGTCCTGGATAACGGGCGGCGAACTCCTGCAGACCATAATCGGTGGCGACACTGATGAGCAGGAGCCGCTCACCCGCTTCCTCAAGTTCAGTCATCACCTGATGGGTCGTGGAAGTGCCGCCCAATACGAGGATCATGGACGCGCCCCGTATTTGGCAGTGTAGCCGCGCGGCGTGACCAGTTTGCCGTTTTTGAGGATGGTGCGGGTGTTGCCGACCATGAGGAGGGTACTCATGTCGATGTTTTCCAGATCAAGCTGACTCAAATAGCCGGTCCAGATGCTTTCTCCCTCCCGGTAGCAGTGGCGCACGAAGCCGCAGGCAAGGTCACCGCGCTCCGCCATGAAGCGCTGCACCGTATAGGCGAGCTGGGTGGTGCGTTTGGTGCTGCGCGGGTTGTAGATGGCGCAGACGAAATCGCCGCTATTGACCGCCTCGATGCGCTTTTGGATCAGTTCCCAGGGGGTGAGCAGGTCAGACATGGAGATGATCGCCAGATCGTCGGCGACGGGAGCGCCGAGACGAGCCGAGGCGGCCAGGGCGGCGGTGATGCCGGGGATAACTTCAATAGCATCGGTATCGCCGGCCAACTCGAAAACCAGCGAGGCCAGGGAGTACAGCGAAGCGTCACCGCCACAGACAAGGGCAACGCGCTGCCCCTGCTCCATGGCTGCCAGGGCTTTCTCCACCCGTTCCTTCTCACCGGTCATGCCGTTGCTGAAGACCTGGGCCGTTGTGGGAATCAAATGTTCTATCTGTTCCAGATAGGGTTTATATCCACAGACATAATCGGCACCGGCGATGGCGTGACCAGCGGCGGGGGCCATGAAGTCCTCCGTTCCGGGGCCGGTTCCGACCACAAAGAGAATTCCATCAGGCATGGATAAGTCCTTCCTGAGCGATGGCGATGGTGACGGAGTCGATAACAGTGCGGGGCAACAGCAGACGCGGGTCGACGGCTGCCAGCAGGGCCGAGGGTTCGGCCACGCCGGGAATCCCCAAATGGCGCATAGGGCCGTCGTAAGCCGTGAAATTATACAGCGGATTCTCATAGGCGCTGCGGGGGAGAAAACGCAGATAAAGCCCTAGCTCTTCGACTGCGGCAATAAGCCCTAGCTCATCCTTCTTGACCCAGGCCGAGGCCACCAGCCGCAGCCGAACAGGAGTAATGCCCGCCTGTTCGCAGCCGCTACGGATGGCGTGAAGAATGGCCCCTTTGGAGGTGCCACGACGACAGCCGATACCCAGCACATGGCAGCGGTTGGCCTCGGTGGCGGTGGTGATAACGGGGGTTGCGCCGGTGATCGACGCCACGGCGTGGGCCAGCTGATTGGCCCCCCCTTCGTGGCCGGAAACAGTGCTGATGGCGAAACGCCCCACCTCGTCACAGGTAACTACGGCGGGGTCTTGGTATTTAGACTGCAGGTGCGGGGCGATCATGCGGGTGACGATCCCCTGGGCCATGACCGCGACAATACCACGCTTGCTGCCGTCCATCAGTCGAGCGAACTGGTCAGCGAGGGAATCGTAGGGGGTGGCGTCATATTCCGTAGCCATACTGCCTGACAGATGGAGACTGCCGCCCAGCTCGGCGCTGATTCCGGCCGCCAGACGTGCTCCGGCCCCGGTCACAGCGATGACCGCAAGATCAGGGGCGGGTGCCATGGCTGAACTCCCGGTCATACAGTTTTGAGTAGGCGCCGATGGCTCCCAGAGGCTTACCAACGATCACCACAGCGTGCTTGTTGACGCCACTGTCTGTAATCTGCCCGGCCATGTCCGCCAGGGTGCCACGCCTGATCAGTTCATCGGGCCAGCTGGCACGATAAACCATCGCCACGGGGGTTTGCGGGCTCCATCCCTGCTCGAAAAACTGCCGGGCAATGTCGCTGAAACGGTCCACCGAAAGGTAGAAACAGAAGGTGCCGCCATGGGAGGCCAAACGCGCCACCTCTTCATCCTCGGGCACAGGAGTGCGACCGGCAATACGGCTGATAACCAGGGTCTGGGACTGCTCCGGCGCGGTCAGCTCGGTGCGCAGGGCGGCTGCCGCCGCAAACACCGCCGTGACACCGGGGATAACGCAGTAGGCAATGCCGTGCTTGTCCAGCTCGGCCATCTGCTCCTGAATGGCGCCGTAAATAGAGGGGTCACCGGTATGCAGGCGCGCCACGCTGTGACCCCGGCCGATCGCCTCCACCATGACGGCGATAATCTGCTCCAGATTCATGGAGGCGGAGCTGTAGATATCGGCACCGGCAGCACAGTGATCGAGAATTTCCGGGGCCACCAGACTGCCGGCGTAGATGACCGTCCGGCAGCGCTTGATCGCATTGATCCCCTTCAGAGTGATCAGCTCCGGATCGCCGGGACCGGCGCCGATGAAATAAACGCAAGATCTTTCACTGTTCTCCATCAATATGATTTTCCTTCTCTTTTTTTATTCCCACCACACAACTCAGGGGATCTTCAGGAATGACGGTTTCCCTGGTCACGGGGACGATCATTTCATTGTCAAGGCTGAGGTTGCTCATGGACCACAGGTCAAAGTACTCAAGCAGTCGGGGGTAGCGCTCCAGAATAGCGCGGGGGTTGTGGCTACCGTCACAGAGAACCAAAAAGCGCTCGCTTGCCATGATGGCCGGAATGTTCAACACCGCTTCTCGTCCATGGACGGAAAAGAAACGGGCCTCCTGCCAGGGTTCGGCGATGGCAGCAAAGGCGGCCTGCACCACGCTGACACCGGGGATGACGGTAACCGACTTGCGCCCAAAGGCTGCAACGATAGCCCGGCTGAGGCTGTAGAACCCGGCATCGCCGCTGACCAGAACACCGATGAGTTTATCCGGATGACTGCGGATATACTCGATCGTCCCGCTGATTAGCGGCTCCGGCGAATAGCAGGGAACCGTGAGCCCCTGGGTCAGGCGTGGCGCGCCGACGGCCAGGTCGATTGTTTCCAGCGCCCGACGGGCGCGCGCTGTCAGCAAGCCGGGGCTGCCGGGCCCCATGGAGATTATGGAGATGCGGGGCTGATTCACAGATCACCTGAATTTGTTGGGGGATAACTTGCCAAAAGCACTCCCTGCATATCAAACAGCAACACTTCTACCCGAGCAAAACCGTAGTCAGCCTGCACCCGTTCAGCAATGCGCACCGCCACCAGGATAAAAGCCGCCGGATAACTCTGACAAATTTCCTCGACGGTGTTGAAGGTCTCGATCAGTCCCAGAGTACCGGCGACAAAATCCTGGGCCTGTGGGGAGGCATTGGAATGGGTGTTATAGCAGCCCATGGCCAGCTTGGCCAGCTTACCGGGATGCCCGGCGATGGTCAGTTTTTCAACTTGTCGCTGCCGCAGATAAGCCAGAGCTTCGTCAAAAGCGTTGCTTACCAGAATGGCCTGCGTTTCAGGGCGCAGCGCCTGCAGATACTTTTCACCGATCTTGCCGGGTACCAGGGTGATGGGATGGCCTTCGGCCAGTTGCACGTCAATTTCACAACGGATGGTGTCTACCAGCGCCTGAACGCTCATGGGTTCGACGATTCCTGTGGTCCCGATGATAGATATCCCCCCTTCGATGCCCAGGCGCGCATTGAAGGTCCGCTCCGCAAGCCGCTTGCCGTCAGGCACAGAGACGGTCACGACAGCGCCGCGATCTGGACCGATCTCCGTCCGCACGTTGGTTTCGATCATGGCGCGGGGAACCGGATTGATGGCGGCCTGCCCAACGGAAACCTGCAAACCTGGGCGCGTGACCACGCCGACCCCTTCGCCACCGACGATATGGATGCCAGTGTCGTCCTCACTCAGCGCCACCCGCGCCCAAACCGCTGCGCCGTGAGTGACATCGGGATCGTCACCGGCGTCCTTGGTCACCATGGCGCCATGAAGTCCGCAGACAACGGGAATACCCAGCGTCTTTCCGTCAGGGAGCATGACGTCGACATAATCGCCGTTCAACTGATGAGTCATGAACCGGGCATGGGCTTTGGCGGCCGCAGCCGCCGCTGTTCCGGTCGTAAATCCTTTTCGCATGGGAAATGATGGTCTGATGAAAGGGGGCGACTGTCAAGCTTTTTGCATTGTGACTGTCACCAGCAAGTAAACTGTCCGGACTTGTAGCACAAGGTTTGTCCGGTTCATGGTTAACCAGGGAACCAGGGAGGATAACCATGACACGGACGCAGTTGCTACAGGAGACCCGGAAAATGCATTTCGAAGAGGTATTGACCATCTGGACCGAAAAGCGACTCACGCAGGAAGAGGCGGCCCGCCTGCTGGGGGTCACTGATCGGACCTTCCGTCGCTACATCGATCGCTATCACGAAAATGGTATTGATGGGCTGATCGACAAACGAATTTCACAAACCTCAAACCGCAAGAGAAGATGAAAATGGCGCTTCCCATCGTGAGTACCCGTTTCAGTATTAGCGTTCATCCAAGCCTTAAACATTCAGAGTCTCTTGGTAAATATGGGGGTGCCCTGAGGGTAATTGTGGTGATCTGCGTTATACTTTCAACATGATAGCGACAACGAAAAGGAGGCACTTATGTCGTTGGTCAAAACCTGGTACGAAGTGGATAAGGCTGCAGCCAAATATGGCCTGACGCGTGAAGAGATTCTCGAATTGGTTCGCGGGGGGCTGGTGCGCAGTGAGGAAGGCGAGAACGGCGAGGTGGTCAGGGTCAAAGCAGATGACGTGAAGCTGCAGTTAATGAACTACTCCCGCCCGGAGAAAGAAAGCCGCTGAGCAGGAGCAGGTCATGCAATCTTCATTTGACATCGCGGTGGTCGGCGGCGGCATCGTCGGCCTGGCCACAGCTCTGGCTCTGAGCCGTGAGATGGCGGGGAAAATCGTCGTTCTGGAAAAAGAGGCCGGCCTTGCGCGGCACCAGACCGGAAACAACAGCGGCGTGATCCATTCCGGCCTCTATTACCGTCCTGGCTCCCGGAAAACCCGCACCTGTACCGAGGGGCGCGAAGAACTCTACCGCTTCTGCCGTGAAGAGAACATCCCCTGCGAGCGCTGCGGAAAGGTCGTGGTCGCCACCCGCGAGGAAGAAGTCCCGCGCCTCGAAGAACTCGAGCGTCGCGGCCGGGAAAACGGGCTGGAAGGTTTGCAGCGTCTCGACAGGACGTCATTGCGTGAATACGAGCCGCACGTGGTGGGCATCGCCGGTCTTTATGTCCCGCAGACCGGAATCGTGGATTTTCCCCAGGCTGCACAGGCTATGGCAAAGCGGGTCGAAGGTGCTGGCGGCGCGATCCGCGTCGATTCCGAGGTGCGTCGGGTGCACAAGGGAAAAGAGGGCCTGCGCCTCGAAACAACATCGGGCGAAGTGTTCTGCAGTTTTCTGGTCAACTGCGCCGGGCTGCACAGCGATCGGGTGGCTCGGATGTGCGGCGCTGATCCACAGGTGCACATTATCCCTTTCCGAGGCGAATATTATGATCTGTGCAAGGAGCGGGAGGGTCTGGTCAATAATCTGATTTATCCGGTCCCCGATCCCAACCTGCCCTTCCTTGGCGTTCATTTCACCCGCATGATCCATGGTGGGATTGAAGCCGGTCCGAATGCCGTACTCGCCCTGAAGCGCGAGGGCTACAACCGGCTGAGCTTTTCACTGCGCGACGTCGCGGAGATCTTTCTGTATAAGGGTTTCTGGCAGCTCGGACGCCGCTATTGGCGCCTCGCCCTGGATGAGTATCTGCGCTCCTTCAGTAAACATCGCTTTCTGAAAGATCTGCAGAGCCTCCTGCCAATGCTGGCCAGCGAAGATATCACGACCGGCGGAGCCGGCGTGCGCGCCCAGGCGGTGGATGCTGAAGGCAGACTCCTTGATGACTTTCACATCGTCGAGGAGGAGAGAGCGGTCCATGTCCTCAACGCCCCCTCCCCCGCTGCCACCGCTTCGCTGGCCATCGGGCGGTCGGTCGCCAGGCGTGTCATGGGAAAACAGCCAAAAAGCTGATAAACGAAGAGAGGCAGAAGGCAATCAGGCCGACCGCGCCGGCACACTCCCCTCCCAGATCGACCAGCAGACCAAAGATGGCTATAGCTTCACCGCCCTCTTCTCCCTCTAATGGAGGCAAGCCGGACTCGAACTTTCAACTAATTTTTTTTGCTGGGGTTTACAGGGAAAGAGTCGGAGGTCGATCAAAGCTGAAAAATGCAAACGGCCGATCCCACGATGGAAATCGGCCGCTTCTATTCTGGCTCCCCGGGCCGGACTCGAACCAGCGACAGGGTGGTTAACAGCCACCTGCTCTACCAACTGAGCTACCGGGGAACAACTATTTGATTCTACGTAGTTTTTTCTGCCTGTCCGTACAGCGTCCAACGGGTATGTCCGGGAAAATCTCGGACACAGGCGAAATTTATACAGGACCGCTAATTGGATGTCAAGAGGAAATGCCAAGAAATGACCAACCGCAAAAGCGACGGAACACTGGTTACGCATCTGCAGGCCTGGGGAGGACGGACAAGTTTGCGTGTAGCACCGATCGTTTCCTGTTACCAGCTTTTGTGGAAAAGATATGGAAATCAGTCCAACGTAAAGTAAAAGGTGGCGCCCTTACCCAACTCCCCCTCTGCCCATACCCGACCGCCATGAACCTGAATGATCCGCTTTACTGTCGCCAGGCCGAGACCGAACCCTTGAAACTCATGGCTGCCGGGAAGACGCTCGAACGGTTTGAACAACAGGTCGGCGTGCGCGATGTCAAACCCGGGTCCGTTGTCCCGAATGAAACAGGCCCGGCCCTTCCCCGCCGCTTCTGTTGCGCCGAATTCGATGACCGGATCTTCCTTCTTGCCGGTGTACTTCCAGGCGTTGCCAAGAAGATTATCCAGAACGACCCGCAACAGTTTTGGATCGCCTTGAACTCTCACCCCTGGCTCAATGCGGAAAGCCGCCCGGCGGTCGGGGTGCCCCTTATTGAGGTCAGCGGCGATCGACCGGGCCATTTCGCTGAGATCGACCGTTTCCGGGCAAAGTTTGCTGTGCGTCAAACGCGAAAAATTCAACAGGGTATCGATCAGCTCGCCCATGTTCTTGACTCCCTGGTCGACCTGGTGCAGATATCCCCTGCACTGCTCATCCAGGCTGTCGCCGCATAGATGCACGATCAACTGGCAATAGCCGTCGATGACCGCCAAGGGATTGCGCAGGTCATGGGAGACGGTATGGCTGAAAGCCTCAAGCTCCATGTTGGCGATTTCGAGATCATTGGCGTGGCGCTCCAGATCTGCGTGCAGCTTTCGGACTTCCTCCTCGCTGCTTTTGCGCTCGGTGACATCAAGGATCGCCACCCGGCACTCCTGCCCCGACGTGCAGGCTACCGCCTCCATCTGGATAATGCGCGGCTCCTTGCCGTTGCCGACCAGCGGCGCTTCGCATACGTCTTTTACCTGGCTCGCCATAACCCGCCCGAGAAAAGCATGGAAGGCAGAGCGGTTCTCGGCGGCGAGAAAATGCGCGAAGGGGCGGCCCATCAATCGGGATCGTTCCACTTCCAGGAGGGAGGCGCCGGTCAGGTTGATACCGCGGATGATCCCGGCATCATCGAGGGTAGCGTAACCGACAGGGGCGAAATCGTACAGATCGGTGTACATCTCCAGCGCCGCCTCCATCTCGTTCCTGGCGTGACGCAGCTCCTCGTTCTGTATCTCCAGCTCGATCTGGTGAACCTGCAGTTCGTGCAAAAGCCTCACCGGATCATCTTCGGTCCGAGGTAGGCGAGCAGGCGTTTCACCGCGCAGAGCTTCTTCCGCGCGGCGGCGCAGCTCGCCCGGTTCAACTGATCTCCTATCATTTTTCATTTCATGACCTTTATGGTTTCCTTATCGGCGGTTCCTCGAGCCGCGTTTGGCGATCGTACTGCTGTTATGACCTCTTTTCCTGCCGTGGAGGCAATGGTATTGAATCTGACCTCCGGCTCGACGAGAAGCAGCTTCATCGCCCCGAGCAGGATATTGAAGTGGCCGGACTTGAGATAGGCGGTCAGGTCCTTATCGGTGTTCCACTCCTGCCTTAAGATAATGATATGTTCCAATTCCGAATCCAGACAGCAGTAACAACTCAAACAACCCTGTTCTTTTCGGATTGGGCCAAGCAGGGATTTGATGGTTTGTAAAACCTCAATGCGCTTGTCAGCAGGCACGGTCATCTTGATCGTGGCGTCAATCATGAATTCCACCCTTGGTATAATGCGCTTTCAAAGACCCTCTGCTATGCGTTCCGGCAAACGGAACCAAACAACCCAACCACATCCGCCAGGCCAAGGCTCATTGGCGACTGTGAGACCAGAGGGGAAATACGGACAGCGGCAGAACGATCCGAGCATGGCCCTTTTTCCTTTTTGTTAAATGATTATTTCCAGCAAGTTGAGTCGCAACGACCCTGCCTTCCAAAACCTGCCCGCGAGGTGGATATGAGTGTTCGATGTGACATGTGAAGACGAAAAACGAGATAAAGGAGAAGGGAATCCGTCAGCATGAGCTAGCATATTTAAAAGAGTTTCAATATTAGACAAACCTGTAAGGTGGGATGCCTTGTTAGCTTTTTGCACTGTCATGCTTTCCTCCCCTGATTTTCTCGTTCGACTACCGCCGGGCGCAAAGCTTGCGGTGATGACTTATTACTCGTTCGCGGCAGTCGCGGCCCTGATCCTGGCAAAAGCGCTGAGCACGGGCCTGATGGTTTCCTTCAGGTTGTCGCCATCCACCACGGCTTTCCGGGCGACCGGTCTGATGGCATCGATCCCCCGAGGCGTAAGGTCGTTGGCGAGATACATCTGAATTTCCTTGATATCCGTCAAATAGGACTGTAGAGCGCCTTTAACCCCTACACTGGCTGCGGGTATTTTTGCGTAGACTTCCCTCACCTCGACGCGCCGTTGTTCGCTGAGCGCCTGGATTTCGGGATTTGTGTACGAATTTTCCCATTCCTCCAGGTAGTCATCGCCCTGGGTCGTCATCTTTTCGGTATGCATGGCCAGTTGTTTGCCCAGCTTCTCCATTCTGCTGACATTTTTACTGTAGACGTCAAAGGACTTTTTCAGATCGTCCTGCTGCGGGCTGAGAAGATCCTCCAAGGAGGCGTTGGTCGCATCAATCTGCACAAGGGCCTGCTGGTAATCTTTTTCCACGGCTCGCATCGAGCTGGTGGTTTCTGTGGCCCGCTCCCTTCCGGTCATCGCGCAACCGCTCAGAAAAACAAAGATAAAGACGAAAACCAGGGTGCGGAAAGAGTAGAAAAGTCGAAATTCAAGTTTCAAGGCTGTGTTCCTTTCCAAAAAGGCGATGGATCTTTTCCGGCCTGCGGTAACTCGCTCAGACGCAGGATGGTTCCGGCTTCTTCGTTAATCAGTATAAACGCAACTAACATGCCAGAGAGGAGGGCCAGACAAGGTGGGTGCAAGATATTGTCTTTGCTGGGAAAAAGAGAAGTTTTGCAGGGGGAATAAAGAAAGTCCGCCCGTCGCATCCGTCATATATGACATTACTGTCGCATCTGACGGATCACGTTGAGACTTTTGAGGTGAACAGAGTTCTATTTTTATTGGCTGCGGATACCATGTTTGCGCATCCAGAGACGCAGGGAATTAAAATCGAAGGGGAGCCTTTCGATCTTCAGGGCTGTGTACAGAACGCCCTTCAGAGGATAAGCGCCGAGGCTCAAGAGAAAAATCTTCAACTGATCATGGAGATCTGCTCAACGCCCCCCGCATCGTTTGTCGGCGATCCTGACCGGCTGGAAAAGGTTCTCGTCAATCTGATCGATAATGCCATCAAATTCACCGCTGAAGGAGATGTGCGTGTTTCCGTACGATCCTGTAGCGACTTTGTGGAGTTTTCCGTGAGTGATACCGGCATCGGCGTCCCTGAAGAAAAAAGGGAGACAATCTTCCATCACTTCAGCCAGGCCGATGGATCGTTTACGCGCAGGCATGGCGGCCTCGGCCTGGGGCTGACCATGTCCCAGAGGTTGATCGATCTTATGGGGGGAAGTCGAATTGGATTAAGAGCACGGCCAGGGGGTGGGAGCGTCTTTTTCTTCACCCTTCCGCTCAAAACTGCAACGACCGACAGGTCCTCTTTGCCCGTGGACCACGGTGAAAAAAAAGCCGCCCCGCTTTCTAGCCCGTGCATCCTGCTGGCCGAGGACGAACCGATAATCCGGAATATGATCAAGACGATTTTGACCCACTACGGCTGGCGATCAGAAACCGCCGGGACCGGCAGCGAAACAGTTCAGAAGTGGAAAGAAGGCAATTTCGATCTAATCCTGATGGATCTGCAGATGCCTGAGATGAATGGCCTGGAAGCCACTCGGCAAATCCGTGAGGCTGAAGAGGGTAAAAAAATCTGCATCCTCGGCCTGACCGGTCATACCCGTAGCGAGATCATCGAGGAGTGCCTGACGGCGGGCATGGATAAGGTCCTGACAAAACCGGTGCAGCTCAAGGAGCTTTGTTCAGCCATCGATAGTTGCCTTGCAGCGTCAAAGGCATGATTTTCACCCTCAGAGTGAGAGGCATTCGGGTCGTGCGTACACGGCGAAGATATGCGAAAATTGCGGCCGACGGAGAGGGATGCAGTGGTCAGTGCCCTGCACGGTGTGCCTTTTCAGTCTTTCTGGGTTTCCTGGCGGACAGTCCAAGCGCGATCAGCATTCCAACGGCGATCCCGATGATCATGGTGAGGGCCAGAAGAGCGGCTAGCGGCATGGTCGCCGCCATGAGAAGGAACTTGATCTCGACGAGTTGAGTGTTCTGGAGAACAACGATGAGTCCTACGATAACCAGTACGAGGGCTGTGATCAGTTTCGCTCTTGCCATGTCAGGACTCCAGCGGCGGGGCGCTCTCTTTCCTCAGATCAGCGCCGCCCTTTCTGCAGGTCAACCAGAATCAGCTTGGCGACCGCTTTGAGGGTCTCGAATATCCCTTCTCCGGTCATGGCGCAGGCTTCGAATTCGGGGACGCGATCCGGGTTGAGCAGCTCGCTGAGCTCTTCAACGGAGCTGATATTAGGCAGGTCGCGCTTATTGTACTGGATCACGAAAGGGAGCTTTTCGAGCTGCATTCCCTGCTCTTCCAGGTTGTACTTGAGATTTTCCAGGCTCTCGATATTGGCGTCGAGACGCTCTTCCTGGGAGTCTGCGACAAACACCACGCCGTCTACCCCTTTAAGGATCAGTTTGCGCGAGGCGTCGTAGAAAACCTGTCCCGGCACGGTGTAGAGGTGGAAACGAACCTTAAAGCCGCGAATCTCACCAAGGGCCAACGGCAGGAAATCGAAAAAGAGCGTGCGCTCGGTCTCGGTCGCCAGGCTGATCATCTTGCCTTTGGCCTCGGGTGCGGTCTTTTGGTAGACGTACTGCAGGTTGGTGGTCTTGCCGCACAACCCCGGCCCGTAATAGACGATTTTACAATTGATCTCGCGTGAAGCGTAATTAATGAAGGACATGCGTCACTGGCCTCAACGAAAGAGATTATCGATGTCGTCGTCGGTGATCTCTGCAAAGGGGCTTTCCATGCCGCCAGTGCGCTCCACCTCGGCAGTTTTGGCCGCCAGTCGGTCGAAGATCGCGTCAAGTTCCCGACTGGCCTTTTTGACGCGCAACCGAACCAGGCCGAGGGAGCTGCGCTGATCGAAAATCACCACCAGGATAACACGCCCACCCACGATGGAGATATGCAGGTTGTCTTTTTCCCCTTCGTGAAACAGGATGGAAAATTCTTTCTCGCCGATAAGCTTGGCCAAGCCGCCGGTCGCAGCAATATTGCCTGCGGTCAACGAGGCAAGACTGGTGGTATCGAGATCGCTCGTTTCGCCGACCGCCGAGATGAGCTGACCATTTTTGTCCACCAGAAAGACAACTTTGGCGTTGGACTCGCGCAGCAGTTTCTCGATGACAGCGTTTATCTTGTGAAGCTCCTCGTCATACATCACGAAAGGAGACTGGTGACCAAACATGTGTTCTCACTCCTGATTAGGGTGGATGCGCCAGCCATCGTTATAGCACCCGGCGACGGGAGGTATCAAGAAATTTTAACTTCAGCACTTTTATCTGTGCAAAATGTGAACCTTAATAATTCTGGACGCAAAAAAGCCTCCGACTCATTATGGGCCGGAGGCTTTTTTCAGGTTATGCCGATTGAAGCAAGAATTACTTAACGCCCCAATCCGTGTTCATTTCCGCCAGCTTGCGGTAGAGATCGAAGCGGGAAGAGGTGTACTTGTTGGCCTGATCCATAAGCTTGGCGGCCATTTCCGGGTTGGTTTTCTTTAGAACCCTGTACCGGTTTTCAGCCGAGGCGTAATCCTCGAAGGAGATGGTCGTGTCCTTGCTGTCTAACTGCAGCGGATTCTTGCCTTCTGCCGCCAGACGCGGATCGAAGCGGAACAGCGGCCAGTGACCGGAGGCGACCGCCTTCTTGCAGTTTTCGATCGCGCTGTCCATCTTGATGCCGTGAGCAATACAGTGGGTGTAGGCAATGACGAGGGACGGCCCGTCATAAGCGTCTGCTTCCAGGAACGCCTTGACGACCTGGTTCGGGTTGGCCAGCGACACCTTGGCGACATAGATGTTGCCGTAGGTCATGGAGATCATGCCAAGATCTTTCTTCGGCATGCGCTTGCCGCCCGCAGCGAACTGGGCCACCGCACCGAGCGGTGTGGCCTTGGAAGCCTGGCCGCCGGTATTTGAATAAACCTCGGTGTCAAGAACGAGGACGTTGACGTTTTCGCCGGACGCGAGGACATGGTCGAGACCGCCATAGCCGATATCGTAGGCCCAGCCGTCGCCACCCATGATCCAAACCGATTTCTTGACCAGATAATCGGCTACGGACAGCAGGTTTTTGGAATCTTCATCGGTGCACTTCTCAAGAACGCCCTTGAGCTTCGCCACGCGCTCACGTTGAGCCTCGATCCCTTCCTGTGTCGACTGGTCGGCCTTCTTGATCTCGTTGAACAGGGCCTCCTGACCTTTACAGGCATCGCAGGGACACTCACCGATGCGATCAAGTAGTTCGAGGGCGTAGGTATTGAACTTGTCCACCGCCAGGCGCATACCGTAGCCGAACTCGGCGTTGTCCTCGAACAGGGAGTTGCTCCAGGTCGGGCCGCGTCCATCTTCGCGGGTCGACCATGGCGTGGTGGGCAGGTTGCCGCCGTAGATCGAGGAGCAACCAGTGGCGTTGGCCACCAGCATACGGTCGCCGAAGAGCTGGCTGGCCAATTTGACGAAAGGCGTCTCGCCGCAGCCGGCGCAGGCACCGGAGAATTCAAACATGGGCTGCAGCAGCTGAGTGCCCTTGAGAGTGGCGCGGCTGACCAGGGACGCGTCAGTTTCAGGCAGGCTGAGGAAGAAATCCCAGTTCTGCGCTTCACGGGCGCGCAGCGGGGCCTGGAACTGCATGTTGATGGCCTTGTGCTTGGGATCCTCTTTGCTCTTGGCCGGGCAGTTGTAGACGCATGCGCCGCAACCGGTGCAGTCCTCAGGCGCGACCTGCAGGGTGAACTTCTTGCCTTCCATCCCCTTGCCCTTGGCGTCGACAGCCTTGAAGGTCTCGGGCGCGCCTTGCAGCTTGTCGCCGTCGTAGATCTTCATGCGGATCGTGGCGTGGGGGCAGACAAATGAGCAGATGCCGCACTGGATGCACAGCTCTTCGTCCCATACCGGGATATTGATCGCGATATTGCGCTTCTCCCACTTGGCGGTGCCGGTGGGGAAAGTGCCGTCGGCAGGCATGGCCGAGATCGGAAGCTCGTCGCCCTTGCCGTCGATGATCGGCCCGATGGTATTGCGCACGAAATCGGGAGCGTTGCTGCCGAGCCCGACTTTCATCTTGATATCGCTGGAAACCTGACCAGGCACCTGAACTTCTTCGATATTGTTGGCGCCTGCGTCCACCGCTTCGTAGTTCATGTTGACGACCTTCTCGCCGGCCTTACCGTAACTCTTGACGATGGCGTCCTTGATTTCCTTCACCGCCTGATCGAAGGGGATGATGCTGGAGATCTTGAAGAAGGCAGTCTGCATGATGACGTTGATACGGGGGCCGAGGCCAATTTTTTCACCCAGGTTAACCGCGTCGATGACGTAGAGCTTGAGCTGCTTGTCGATGATGGTCTGCTGTACTTCCCGGGGAAGCTTCTCCCACACTTCGTCCTTGTTGTAGGGCGAGTTGATCAGGAACGTCGCGCCTTTTTTGGCCGCCTTGAGCATGTTGTACTTCTCAAGGAAGGCGAAATTGTGGCAGGCAACGAAATCAGCGGTTTTCACCAGGTAGGGAGCGCGGATGACCGTCTTGCCGAAGCGCAGGTGAGAGGTGGTCATGCTGCCGGCTTTTTTGGAGTCGTAGACGAAGTAGGCCTGCACATTGTTATCGGTGGTTTCGCCGATGATCTTGATGGAGTTTTTGTTGGCGCCCACGGTGCCGTCGGAGCCCAGACCGTAGAACTGCGCCTGGTAGACGCCTTCCTGGGGAACCTGATAATCCGCATCGAAGTCGAGGCTGGCATCGGTCACATCGTCCTTGATGCCGACGATGAAGTGGTTCTTCGGCTTATCCTGGGCAAGGTTGTCGAAGATGGCCTTGGCCATGCCGGGGGAGAACTCATAGGAACCGAGGCCATAGCGGCCGCCGACGATCGCCGGATACCCCTTGTAATCGACCTTGCCGTCGGCCATGGCTTCGCCAATGGCAGTACGCACCAGCTGATAAAGGGGCTCGCCGAGAGAGCCGGGCTCCTTGGTGCGGTCCATGACGGCAATCTTTTTCACTGTTTTCGGCAATGCTTCAACCAGCCCGTCAACCGGGAAGGGGTTGAACATGCGTACTTTAAGCATGCCAACCTTCTCGCCCTGGGAGACCAGGTGATCGACCAGTTCGTGCACGGTATCGGCGCCCGAGCCCATGATCACCACCACACGCTCGGCGTCGGGGGCACCGACATATTCCACCAGCTTGTACTGACGGCCGGTGATGTCGGCAAATTTGTCCATCTGCTTCTGCAGAATGCCGGGGAAGGCCTCGTAATACTTGTTGACCGTCTCACGCCCCTGGAAGTAGACATCGGGATTCTGAGCGGTACCGCGCAGGACGGGATGATCGGGCGACATGGAGCGGGCACGATGAGCGCGCACCAGCTCGTCGTCAATCATCTGCTTCATCTCTTCATTGGAGAGCTCATTGACCTTCTGCACTTCGTGCGAGGTCCGGAAGCCGTCGAAGAAGTGCAGGATGGGCACGCGGGACTCAAGCGTAGTCGCCTGGGCGACGCAGGCAAGGTCCATGACCTCCTGTACGTTGTTGGAACACAGCATCCCCCAACCGGTCTGACGGCAGGACATGACATCGGAGTGATCGCCGAAGATCGACAGCGCCTGCGCCGCAATGGCGCGGGCGGAAACATGAAACACCGTCGGGGTCAACTCGCCGGCGATCTTGTACATGTTGGGAATCATCAGCAGCAGGCCCTGCGATGCGGTGAAGGTGGTGGTCAACGCCCCACCCTGCAAGGCACCGTGTACGGCACCGGCGGCACCGCCTTCGGACTGCAACTCAACCACTTTGGGGATCGTGCCCCAGATGTTTTTCTCGCCGATCGCGCTTTTGGCATCACAGATCTCGCCCATCACCGAGGACGGGGTGATCGGATAGATCGCGCAGACCTCGTTGGTGGCATGGGCGACGTGGGCCGCCGCGGTATTGCCGTCAATAGTCACCATTTTACCGTTTTGCGACATCGAAACTCCTCCTTTGTGTCATCTCTATCCTGCTGAAACGGTCGTGCCGCGCACAATTCGCGGCGAACACAGAATAACGTACGTCCATGCGAGAGGTTGCAACAAGGTTTTAAGAACCGGATAAATACACCGGACCGCGCCCAAAAGAAATTCGCGGGGCAATGTGTCGAAAGATTCAAAGTATACGAAAAAAAGCCCAAAAAACAATCATGCTCGAGGCATTTCCGGACTTTTTGATTTTTCAGGAAATTACAGGTCACGACGGCCGGAAACGGCCCTGTTGACGGTCGCCTCGTCTACGAACTCAAGATCGCTGCCCATGGGGATTCCATAGGCCAGGCGCGTCACCCGAATCCCGTGCGCCTTGATCAGGTCGGCGAGAAAATGAGCCGTCGCCTCGCCTTCAACCGAAAAATTGGTCGCCACCACCACTTCGCGGATCGGTTCGTTTTCCAACCGCTTTTCAAGCTGAGCTACTTTGAGATCTTCCGGGCCCACGCCGTCAAGAGGCGACAAGGCGCCGTGAAGCACATGGTAGCGTCCGCGAAAAGAGCGACTACGTTCAATGGCGATCATATCACCCGGCTGCTCAACGATACACAGAAGATGCTCATCGCGGGACGGATCACGGCAAAGCTCGCAGGGGTCGTCCTCGGTCAAGCCGAAACAGCGTGAGCACAGGACAACGCGCTGCTTGAGTTCGACAATGGCCGCGGCCAGGGCCTCTGCTTCGGAAACAGGCTGTTTCAGCATGTGAAACACAAGCCGTGCCGCTGTTTTGCGGCCAATCCCGGGCAGTTTCGACATCTCGGCCACCAGCCTTGAAAATGACGGGATGGAGTCTAACATGAGCGCGATAAAAATCCAAACATTTTAAAATGCCGTTTTATTTTTTTAAAGGGGCGAAATTTTTTTTGTGATGCTAAAAATTTAAATACTTTGTTGAGCAAAATCCCTACCGAAAAGCTAGTCTATCAGAATTTTTGCGGAAGGTCTCTATTTTACTGAAACTAAATTTTATCTTTACCTGTGTTAAAGAAAAAGGCCGCCGCCGGCCTTGGCCGAGGGCGGCCTTTTTCGGCCGAATTTGGTTGCATTTCTCAGAACATGCCGGGCAGGTTAAAGCCGCCGGTGATCTTGCCCATCTCTTCCTGCATCATCTCCTGGCTTTTTTTCAACGCCTCGTTGGCAGCGGCCATCACCAGGTCCTGCAGCATCTCAATATCATCGGGATCGACCACTTCCTTCTCAATCTTCAGCGACACGATCTGCTGCTTGCCATTGGCCACAGCGGTCACCATGCCGCCGCCGGCAGTCGCCTCGATGGTTCGTTCCGCCAACTCTTCCTGCAGCTTGGCCATCTTCTGCTGCATCATCTGGGCCTGCTTCATGATATTGCCTAAACCTTTTGCCATGCTTTTCTTCCTCCTGAAACGGTCGGCGGTACCGACCTCAATCTATTGATGGCCTCTACTCCGAAGACGGCTCACCCTGAGTAGGGGCCAGTGGCTTGACTTCTTTGACGTCACCACCGAAAATCTCCAGCACCGTCCTGATTTTCGGATGATCGAGCGCCTCCCTGCGCAACTGGTCACGCCGGGATTCCTGCCGGGCACGACGCTCCTCCACCAGCGGCGGCGGGGCCGCCCCGTTGCCGTCAAGGATGGATACTTTCAACTTCACGGCCTGTTCGAAATACTGGGTAGCCAGCTTTTCGAGCTGGGCCAGTTTTTCGGCATCCTTGAGCTGTTCAAGATAAAAAGAACCGGCGGGAAAAGCAATCTCAAGATGCGGAAGCTCGGAGGAAACCAGGCTGCCATGCTCGAGAAAGCTGGCAAGCAGCGGTTTGACCTTGCGGATTTTGTCCACCAGCCCCTGCCAATTGCGGCCCTTGGCCCCAGCGCGGTCGGGCGGCGACTGCTGCCGGGGCGACGAAGGCGACGGTGCGGAAGAGGGTTCTACCGGCGGCGGTACGGGCACAGCCGAAGACTCCCTCTCTGACGGAGCGGAACGGCGAACAGGATCGGACGGCGGGTCCGGCAGAGGGGGCGTGCCCCCGGATGTGGAAGGCGTACTGCTTCGAAGCGCCTCGCCCCCCCCCAGGCGCCGCTCGAAATCCTCCATCTTGCGAATCAGCGCGCCCACCTCCCGGGCGGGCGGCAGAGCCGTCAACCGAACCAGCGCCATTTCCAGCGTCAAGCGCGGAAAGGACGAAGCGGGCAACTCGCCGACCACTTTCATAAGGAGAGTGAGAATGCGCTGCAGATCCTCAAGAGAGACCATCTCAATCAGGACCCGAAATTCTTCAAGCTCTTCAGGAGTCGCATCCACAAGGTCGCAGGCATCATCCGCCACCTTGAGCAGCACCAGGGTGCGAAAGGACTCCACCAGCTGCCCGCAGAACGGGCGCAGGGCCTGGCCCTGATCGTCGACACGGCGCACCACATCAAGGGCACGCCGGGGGTCTCGGCGCAGAATCGCCTCGATGGCATTGAGAAGAATGCGCCGTTCGACCTGTCCGAAAAGAGTCAGGATATCCTCATCCCGGACCTCCTCGCCGCAGAAAGCGATCACCTGATCAAGCGCCGAGAGTGCGTCACGCATGCTCCCCTCGCCGCGCCGCGCAATCAGTGCCAGTGCATGATCGGAGACGCGGATGCCCTCCTGGTCGACGATGTAGCGCAACCGCTCGGCAACGTGCGGCAGGGCGATCTTGCGGAAGTCGAACCGTTGACAGCGCGACAGAATGGTGGCGGGAATCTTGTGCGGCTCGGTGGTGGCAAAGACAAATTTGGCGTGCGGCGGCGGCTCTTCGAGGGTCTTCAACAAGGCGTTGAAGGCGCTGTTGGAGAGCATATGGACTTCGTCGATGATGAAGATCTTGTAGCGCGCCCGCGAAGGCAGATAGCGGATGCTTTCGCGCAACTCGCGCACGTCATCGACGCCGGTATTGGAGGCGCCGTCGATCTCAAGGACATCGACGCTGTGACCGTTGGTGATTTCTACGCAGGTGGGGCACTGGTTGCAGGGCGTATCGCTGAGGCCCTGTTCGCAGTTAAGGGCTTTGGCGAAAATGCGCGCAGCAGAGGTTTTGCCGACGCCGCGCGCGCCGGTAAACAGAAAAGCGTGGTGCACCCGGTCGGTGCGGATGGCATTGCCGAGGGTGCGACTGACGTGCTCCTGCCCGATCAGGTCGGAGAACGTCTGCGGTCGCCATTTGCGGGCCAGTACCAGGTAGGACATGCGGTGCTGTGACTCCGTAGAAGGGTCGGACGTCAGCGTCCCGATAAAAGAATTGCCGGCACAAGTGACAGCCAGGCACCCCCGCGGCACACGGAACCAGTCGTTACCGCTGCTCCCTTCCGGGCCTGACGGGGTTGGCGACCGTCCGTTGCACGGGACCCGGCTGTCACTTCTATCGGCAATTTATTAACGCAGAGACGCAGAGTTAAAGAGAGAGGCGGAGAACGAGAAAAATGGACTCGCTCCGCTTCGAATCCCTCCCGGGGATTTTTAAATATGGCGGAGAGGGAGGGATTCGCCCACTCTGTCGCCGCCATCACGGCGGCTCCGGCGTCGGCTCCCCTGCGCTCGCTGACGCGGCCCGTCCTGGGCCGCTTTTCCGCCACAGGCGGCGCTCGCTCCGCTTCGAATCCCTCCCGGGGATTTTTAAATATGGCGGAGAGGGAGGGATTCGAACCCTCGGTACCTTGCGGTACACACGATTTCCAGTCGTGCACCTTCGGCCACTCGGTCACCTCTCCGCAGGGGGGAAAAGATACATGAACCCGGCGGTGTTGTAAAGAGTTTTTCCCGCTCCGCCATCAGCGCAACGGGCCCTGCTCAGGATCTTTGCGGTAGCGGCCGTTCATGCGATAGACAAAGGCGAGAATTTCCGCGACGGCGACATACAGATCTTCGGGGATTTCCTCGCCGATAGGCACCTGTGCAAGGATCTCGATCAGGTCGCGATCTTCGACAACCTCCACCCCCGCTTCCTGCGCCAGTTCGATGATGCGCGCTGCGACCTCGCCGCGGCCGCCGGCAATGACTTGGGGCGCCCCCGCCTGCTGGGGATCGTATTTCAAGGCCACGGCTTTGCGGCTTCCTTCCTGTTTCATTGAAGACCTCCCCGCTCAGGCGCGGGCGTCAAGCAGATGGGTTTCAGCAGGTATCAGGCGCTGGATCAGAGCCTGTGCCGGGTCCTCGGCGCCCGAGGAGAAGGACGCGCCCAGAAGTGCAGTCTCCCCAAGGTTCTGACGCAACTCATCTTGGGCGGCTCCGAGAAATGAGGCCACCTCCTGGTCCCGACAGGCAAATCGCAGGTACAAACCCTGATTCTGATACAGACAATCGATCTGCAGCCGGCCAAGCCCTTCGAGTTCCAGGAAAAGCGACAGGGAATGACTCTGTCCCGACCCGGCTTTGCCGCTGCCCCCATCCTGCTCCGGATGCCGCCTGGCCAGCAGATAGCCGCGCTCCAGGAAAGACAGCGGCAGCGGCAGGAAATCAACGCCGATTTCCGCCAGGCGCGCGCGGCACATCTGCCACAGCTCGATGTGGCGCAAGGCGTCTTGCGTCTGTTCGAGAGCAGTGGCCACGGACGATGCAACTTCCCGCCCGATAAATAATTGCAGGCGGCGGGCGATCTCTTCCCCTTCCGCCCCGGCCAGTTGCCGGGGAGATCCTCTCACCAGCCTCAGCAGTGTGGTCAACAGATCGCGCAGACCGCCATCCAAAGGGAGCGTTCGCGCCTCAAATGTGGTGCCGTTCGATACGGCCGCCGCAAAGGAATCGGCCAGGCCCCTCAGCTTCTGCTCGATGGCGCCGCTGCCGACAGTCTCTTCAGAAATCCAGGCCTGCAGTGCCTGGCCGAAAGCGGTCAACAGGGGTGCAGCCTGCTCACGTCCAAACCCCGACGGGTTGGCCTGTGCAAGCGCCAACAACGGCTCCAGCACCGCTTTGACTCCCTGCGGCAACGCAGCAAGGCGGGTGGCGGCATCCGGGGATTCCGACATCAGTTGGGGCAGCTGGGTCAAGGCCTGCTGCAGGGGGCGAACTCCCTGTTCGACGGTTCGCATGGACTGATCCAGCCGGCCAAGGTGTTCCAGCACCGCGTTTTTCAGGGATGCAGCGGCCTGGTCCGCCTGTCCGGAAAGAATCTGCCTTTCATAGCCCAGCCCAAGGCGGCGGGCAAGCAGAGACAGGTCCTCGGAAAGCTGCGGGGTCGATCCGGCGCCGCCGGAAGCGACCATCTCGGGAGAACGGGTCAGGGAACTGAGCAGTCCCTGCAAATTGGCGGTGCGAGCCTCGGGCGAAGATCCTGATCGCGCGGCCAGATCCCGCGTCAGCGCTGCCATGTCGGGTTTATCGCTCAGCAGGTAGAGAGAACGCCCCAGTCGTTCGAGCAGTCCCGAATCAAGAATTCTCAGCTTTAATTCCGGGTGAGTTTCCACCACCTGCAGATTAAGCTGCTCCCCGGCACGCAAAACCACCTTGCTCTGCACCCAGAGTGTACGGTCGCCGAATTGCAGCAGTGCTTTTTCCTGCCCCCCTTCCTGCACGGTGGCACGGATCATCTGATGCATGAGCAGATCGTTGCGCCGCTCCTCACCACTGAGATGAGCCGGCTGCGAAGCGGGATGAACCACGATCTGAGGCAATGAAACGGGAGGCACAATATTCATGCCAGACTTATCGACACGGGCAGGTCGATTCTTTAATGATTTTTCCGTCGATTTCCCTATAATGGGACGAACAAAAATCATACATAAAATCTGAGATTTCGCTAATTTTTATAGACAGTCCTGTCGATACGTATATTGAAGACCGCAATGCCGCAAACCAACTTGCTTCACGGCTTGAACGCAAGCCGCCAAAGGACGGAGCCCTATGAAGCCTCAGGCACTCATTTTCGCTCATTCGACCGATCACCTTGACGCCCTTGCTGCAATGTCCGCCTGCACCGGCCAGTTCGAATCGGTTCTGCGCTGCCGCAATGAACAGGAGCTGATGGCTGCGCTGGAGGAAAAAGGCGTCGACATTATCTTCAGCAGCGCGCGTCGTGACCATGAAGGCGACCTGCTCTGGCTCAAGGACCTGTCTAAACGCGATGCCTGGAAAGACATCCAGGTCATGGTCTTTACTGAAGAGTATGATGTGGATAACCGCGTGGCCGCCCTTGAGCTTGGCGCTGACGACGCCCTGAGCTTCCGCGTACCGCGCCGCGAGATCGAAGCCCGCATCCGGGCCCGCCTCAAGACAAGAACTTCGCTGAGAAATCTGCGCAAGGCTCGCGCAGACCTGGCACGCATGGCCCTGACCGACAGCCTTACCGGTTTGTGCAACCGCGCCTTTTTCGACGTAACCCTTGAATCGGAGGCGGCGCGCAGCACCCGCACCGATACGCCCTTCTCGCTGCTGCTGATCGACGTCGACCATTTCAAATGGATCAATGACACCTACGGGCACCAGCTCGGCGATACGGTGCTGCAGGCGATCGCCCGCGTGCTGCGGCAGACGGTGCGGAAATCCGACATGGCCTTTCGCTACGGCGGGGAGGAGTTTGCACTGGTGCTGCCCGATACGCCCATTCCCAGCGCCCGTATCCTGGCCGAACGCGTACATGGCGAGATCGCCGAGTTGGCGCGCAGCTACAGTCATTTCCGCCAGCCGCTGACCGTCAGCGTCGGCATCAGCTGCGCCTCGGGCGACCTGCGGGATCCGCACCTGCTTATCGAACAGGCGGACTGTGCTCTCTATGCTGCAAAGCGCAACGGCCGCAACCGCACGGAAATCTTCCACCTCGACAGCCGTGAGGATTTCTCCCGCGCCACCGAAAAAGGGCTGCCTCTCGATGCGCCCACCACCCGCATGACCTCCTGACGCCTATCAATTTCACGCATTGCCAACAGACCATAAATGCGATGAAACTTGACATTCCAACAGGAGAACTGATACTCTTCGCCAGGTAAACATGCTGTTCCCGGAAAAAAACGAATCACAATCGTCAGCCCCGGAATCCTCCGGGGCTTTTTTATTGTGCGACACCTCTCTCATCACCCTCGATTTTCAGCCCTTCAAGGGAACAGGCCAGGACGCAACACACCTGGGGCCACCTCACTCCGCCGGCGACAGCCGCGGCACGGCCGATATGACGCTGAAGTTCGACGTTGAATATAAGGATCAAGATACATCATGAGTTTTTCCGCATTCGCATTCCAACCCCAGGTTTCTGCCGGCATCAAGGCCGCAGGCTACGACACCCCGACTCCCATTCAGGAGCAGGCCATCCCCAAGGTGCTTGACGGACGGGACGTTATGGGGCTTGCCCAGACCGGCACTGGCAAAACCGCCGCCTTCGCACTGCCTATCCTCGATCGTCTGACAAAGGGCAAGCGCAACTGCGTGCGCGCCCTGGTCATTGCACCGACACGCGAGTTGGCCGAGCAGATCAACGACAACTTCATTACGCTGGGCCGTGAGACCCGCCTGCGCAGCGCGACGGTATATGGCGGCGTAGGCATCAACCCGCAGATCAAAAAGCTCAAGCAGGGCACTGAAATCGTGGTCGCCTGCCCGGGACGCCTGCTCGATCATATCGAACAGGGCACCATCGACCTCTCCAATCTCGATGTGCTGGTCCTCGACGAAGCCGATCAGATGTTCGACATGGGCTTTTTCCCGGCGATTCGCCGCATTCTCAAGCATCTGCCCCGGCAACGGCAGACGCTCCTTTTTTCGGCGACTATGCCCGATGAAATCAAGCATCTGGCGCAGGAAGTCCTGAGCGATCCGGTGACCGTTCAGGTCGGCACCGTCGCCCCGGCCACCACGGTGAGTCACGCCCTCTATCCGGTTTCGCAGCACCTCAAGACCCCTCTGCTGCTTGAACTGCTACAGAAGGCCAATACGGGCTCGGTTCTGATCTTTACCCGCACCAAGCATCGCGCCAAACGCCTCGGCGAAAAGCTGGACAAGGCCGGCTACCGCGCCGCATCCCTGCAGGGCAACCTTTCGCAGAACAAGCGCCAGGCCGCTCTTGAAGGGTTTCGCGACGGCAGCTTCCAGATTCTGGTGGCCACCGACATTGCCGCTCGCGGCATCGACGTCAGCCAGGTTTCGCATGTAATCAACTACGACATTCCCGACACCCCGGAAGCCTACATTCACCGGATCGGCCGCACCGGGCGCGCCGCGCGCAGCGGCGACGCCTTCACCCTGGTGACCGGCGATGACGGGGCGATGGTCAAAGCCATCGAGCGCACACTCGGCAAAAGCGTCGAGCGACACAAGCTTGACAGCTTTGACTACAACAGCCCGGCGCCCCAGAAAGATCGCGAATTCGCCCGTCCGCCGCGCCAACCGAACCGGCCCCGCAAGGCTGCCGCCGCAGGAAACGGCAGAAAAAGCTCCCCTGCTTCTGCCAATACGACTCGGCGCCAGCAGGCCGATCAGGCCGGTCGCCCCGCCGGTGCGCAACCCACCGGCGTCAACCGCCGCCAGCGCAGTCGGCGCGGCAGCCAGGGTGCGGCAAGCAAAAACACTCTCTGATCACTGCGTAACAACCTGAATCCGTGAGGGGTGAGGGGTGAGGCGTAAAGAGTGAAGAGAAAAAGCGTAAAAAACTGATTTCGATCACGATTCTACCCCTCACTCCTCACTCGAAAAAAAGGGGACAGAAAAAAAGGGGACAGGCTGCTTTTGGATAAAGCAGCCTGTCCCCTTTTTTATAATCGCCGTTACGGTATTTCTTTTTAGAATGTGACGAATGCAGCGACCTGGAACAACTTCATGTCGTCGCTGCCGTACAATTCCTCGGCGGCATCTTCCGGGGTCGCATATGCGAAAACTGCCGAGAGATAGAGGTGGTCATTGACGGTATAGTCGGCGTACAGGTTTACTTCCTGGGCAAAATGGTCATTGCGGCCCTCGGTTTTCTCATCGAGGGTGAAGTCATAATAGAGCACACCGGTAGAGAGCTTCTCCGTAGGCAGCGCATTGAGATGCACCATGTGAACTTGCTGGTTGCTGTTGAACAGGTAGTATTCACCGACGATCTCACCCATGTAATGGGTGCCCCAGCCGCGGCTGAAGCCGTAGAAGAGCGGATCGAAGGCTTCATAATCGCTGCTATCCTCATCATCCCCGCTGAAGAAAGCATAACGGTAGCTCAGGGTCGGGTTCCAGGGGCAGTTAGAGAAGGTGTAGCCTGCCTCACCGTACCAGCCATGAGCATCGACATCCAGATCGTCACCGCCGCCCTGGTAGACATACTCGCCGGCCAGAAAAAGGTCTTCGGCGCCCAGGTTGGCAAAAGGCGTCCCCTGCCCGCGCACGCTGTAGACATCCATCCCATCACGGTTGCTGTAGTCTGAGTCGGTGATTTTGAAATAACTTGCGCCTACGGTCCCCAGGGTCTCGTTGATATGCTCGACGTTGACACCGTAGAGTTCAGTATCGCCCTGATCCGCATCGGATTTGAGATAGAACAGGTCGCCGCGCACCGGCTGAGTGTTGATGTTGATCACCGCCGCCTGGTCGAAGGAACTGTGCGGTGCCAGCCAGTAGGCGCCATCCTTGTAATCGAACTGACCGTCCATGATCAGAAAGCCGTCACCGATAGAGAAATCCTGCTCGCCGACGGAGATATCGATGGCGTCTTCGCCCAGGGATTGAAACAGGCTGCCTGAGCGCCAACCGACATAGGCCCGCTCGGACTCCCAGCCCTTGGAATCGCCGTCGGTGAAACCAACCTCAGGACTGCCCCCCGGGAAAGGATCAGCGAGATCGCCGTCCCCCAGGGTGCGGGCACCGGCATAGGCCAGCTCACCATAGAACATGCCGAACTCACCTGTGTCATAAGAACCTTTGAGAATCGGCATCACATAATACTCTGACCAGCCGGTATTGTCCTCGTCCGGACGGCCGCCGAACCCGGTGCTGTCAGCGCTGAACACACCGGCACCGAGGTTGAGGCCGAAATCGAGAGAAGCGCCGCTGCGCTCATACAGATTGATATCGGCCATCGCAAGGGCGGGTGTGAGAAAAACGGTCAGGGCCGTGAAAAAGATCATCAAAGAACGCATTACGTTGTTAAGCATCACAATTCTCCTGCTGCTTTCAAAAAAAAATTCAAAGACAATTCAAAACCTGGGGATTAAGAGCCGGTCCCCTATTCTGTGATCTTACAGCTCTGCGAACGGGCCCTCTTCTTCGAGATAGCGCTCGAAAGCGGGCAGCGCCGGTTCGCCGTCCAGTGTTTTTATCCCTTCAAGCCAGCCGCGATAGATTTCGGGATGCTGGGCGACCCAGTGCATGCCGGCCTGATAGGGCTTGAGACCATCGTTTTCATGCAGCGTGGCCATGATCTCGTTCATCATCGGGATCGGAAAGATGAACTGCTGCAGGAAATTGGCAACGTTGGGGGTTTCCTTGTCGAACCCTTTGCGGATATTGGTATAGACGGTCGCGGTGCCGTCATTGTCGCCGAAGGTTTCCGCGGTGCTGCCGGTGAGGTATTTCATGTCGATGATTTCATTCATGTAATGCGGCGCCCACCCCAGAAAGACGACCCATTTATCCTGCTGGGTAAAGGCCTTCACCTGAGCCAGCATCCCCGCTTCGCTGGAAGGGATCAGCTCGAAGTCGCCGAGGTCGAACATATCCTGTTCGATCATTTCTTCGATCACCTTGTTGCCGTCGTTGCCTTCCTCAATACCGTAAATCTTGTGATTAAGCTTGTCGGCATAGCGGGCGATGTCGGAGAAGTCCTTCAGTCCGCCGTCGACCACATAGGACGGCGCCGCCAGGGTGTATTTGGCACCCGGCATATTGGCGACATATTTGACCACCGTGCCGCGTTCGAAAAACTTGTTGGCGACCGTGGCCATGGACGGCATCCAGTTACCGAGAAAGATATCGGCGTCGTTCATCTCCATGGCCTTGTAGGCAATCGGAACCGACACCATGGTGTTGGAGGATTCGTAGCCCAGCGCCTGCATGATACGCACGCCGATCTCGGTCTTGACGGTGACGCCGGTCCAGCTGACGCTGACAAAGCGCACCTCATCGGCAGCCGCAGCGGGGCCGGCTGCCAGGCTCAAGACAAGGGCAAAAACAACAAACATTCTGCGAGAAAAACAATTCTTCATCGGTACTCCTTACCAATTCATGTTCGAGAGCCTGTCGCAGCGCGGCCGTCGGGTGGGGAAAACCCGGGGCGCAAGCCTGCTCAGGCGCCGAACCAGTTCAAGGGTTTCGCGTTAAAATTCTGGTAGACGTGCTTGACCTCGGTGTACTCCTCGAGGCCCATCTTCCCCAGTTCCCGGCCGAGGCCGGATTGTTTGTAGCCCCCCCAGGGGGCCTGTGTGAAATAGACGTTGAAATCGTTGACCCACACGGTACCGAAGCGCAGCGCCCGGCTCATGCGCTGAATGCGGTCCGGGTCGCGGGTCCAGAAGCCGGCCGACAGACCGTAGATGGTGCTGTTGGCGCGCGCCACCGCTTCATCCTCAGTCGAGAATTTCTCGATGGTGATGACCGGCCCGAACACCTCTTCCTGCACGATCTTCATGTCGTTGCTGCAGCCGGTGAACAGGGTCGGTTCATAATAGAAGCCGTCCTGCAGATGATCCGCCTCGGGGCGACGGCCGCCGAGCACCAGATTCGCCCCTTCCCGCTGTGCGACCTCGACATAGCGTTCAACCTTGTCACGATGCTCGGCGGAAATCAGCGGCCCCATGCGGCTGTCGGGGTTGAAACCATCCCCCACGACGATGCGCTTTATGCGCTGCGCCAGGGCCTCCACCAGGCGGTCGTGCAGCGGCTCTTCCACCATCACGCGTGCGCCGGCGGAGCAGATCTGCCCTGCGTGGAAGAAGACACCGTTGAGCACGTAATCAAGGGCGGTATCGAAATCCGCATCGGCAAAGATGATATTGGGATTCTTGCCCCCCAGCTCCAGCGCTACTTTTTTCACGTTGCCGGAAGCGGCGCGCATGACCTGCTTGCCGGTTGTGATGCCTCCCGTAAAGCTGATCAGGTCAACCTGGGGGCTTTCCGCCAGCTCGGCCCCCACTTCTGCGCCTTCGCCCAGCACCGTGTTGACCACGCCGGCGGGGAAACCCGCCTCCTGAGCCAGTTCGGTGATTCTGATCGTCGTCAGCGGGGTGATCTCGCTCGGTTTCATAACGATAGTGCAGCCGGCAGCCAGCGCCGGTGCCATCTTCCACGACGCCTGCAGCAGCGGGTAGTTCCATGGGGAGATCTGGCCGCAGACCCCCACCGGCTCACGCACCAGGGTGCTGGAGGAATCGGGCACCGGCGAAGCGATGCTCTCGCCGCCGTCCTTGTCAGCCAGGCCGCCGTAATATTTGAAGATGCCGGCGATATCGTCCATATCCCAGCGGCTCTCTTCAAGGGTCTTGCCGGTATCAAGGGTTTCAAGGCGCGCCAGCTCCTCGCGTTCGCGCGCCACCAGTTCGCCGAGGCGATACACCAGCGCGCCACGTTCGTTGGCAGGTGTGCGCGGCCAGTCGCCCTGATCAAAGGCGCGACGGGCGGCGGCAATGGCGACGCGGGAATCCTCGCGCCCCCCTTCCGCCACTTCGGCAATCACTTCCTGATTGGCAGGGTTGATGATGGAGCGGGTTTTCCCCGAGCGTGCATCCACCCATTGCCCATCGACATACATACGTTTTTCAATCACTTTTTAGTGGCTCCTGATTTTTTGCGGTCATACCGATAGAATCCTGCTCTGGACGGTTCTTCCAACGTATTGCCGAGAATCGTGTCGGCGGCTTTTTCCGCAATCATCATGACCGGTGCGTAGATATTGCCGTTGGTGATACTCGGCATGACCGAGGCATCCACCACCCGCAGGTTTTCCACGCCATGCACCCTGAGGTCTGCATCAACCACCGCCTGCTTGTCGTAACCCATCTTGCAGGTACAGCTGGGGTGGTAGGCGCTCTCCCCTTCGCGTGCCACGAAATCAAGGATCTCCTCGTCCGTCTGCGCCTCTTTGCCCGGCGCCAGCTCGGCCCCGCGCAGCGCGTCGAAGGCCGGTTGCTCGATGATGTTGCGCGAGCAGCGGATCGCCTCGACCCATTCGCGACGCTCCTGCTCGGTGGAGAGATAATTGAACAGGATGCTGGGATACTGCTTGGGATCGGCGGATTTGATCTTGACGCGACCGCGCACATCCGAGTTCATCGGTCCCACATGCAGCTGGAAACCATGCCCCTGCTTGGGTGCCGAACCGTCGTAGCGAATCGCGATCGGCAGGAAATGGAACTGCAGGTTGGGATACTCGACCCTGTCATTGCCGCGGATAAATCCGCCGGCCTCGAAATGATTGGTCGCCGCAGCGCCTTTGCGCTTGAACAGCCAGTCGAAGCCGATCTTGGGCTGGTTGTACCATTTGAGCGCCGGGTACATGCTGACCGGCTGGCGGCAGGCATACTGTACGTAGAGTTCGAGGTGATCCTGCAGGTTTTCGCCGACCCCCGGCAGATCCTGCACCACGTCGATGCCGAGTTTTTTCAGCTCCGCGCCGTTGCCGATGCCGGAGAGCTGCAGCAACTGCGGGGAATTGATCGCACCGCCGCAGCAGATGATCTCGCCGCCGTAGGCCTTCTCGTTCTTGCCGCCCCTGGTATAGGCTACCCCCACCGCCTTGTTGCCTTCGAACAGGATACGGGTCGCCAGGCTGCGGCAGTGGATGGTGAGATTTTCGCGGTTTTTTACCGGGTGCACATAGGCCCGGGCCGCATTCCAGCGACGCCCGCGATAGATCGTTGCATCGAAGGGGCTCATCCCCTCCTGCTGATAGCCGTTGACATCCGCTACCAGGGGGTGGCCTGCCTGCTCGGAGGCTTTAAAAAAGGCGTCAAACAGGGGATTTTCACAACGGGGCGTGGTCAGATAGAGAGGTCCGTTGGAACCGTGGTACTCATCAGCCCCCTTGAGACGGGTTTCGAACTTGCGGAAATAGGGAAGGCAATGGGCGTAATCCCACTTTTCGAGCCCTTCGTTTTTCCCCCACTTTTCATAATCCATGGCGTTGCCGCGAATGTAGATCATACCGTTGATGCAGCTCGAGCCGCCCAGCACCTTGCCGCGCGGCTGGTAAATGCGGCGGTTGTGCATATGGGGTTCGGGATCGGACTCATACCACCAGTTGTAGGTTTTGCCCTGCAGCGGGTAGGTCAGAGCCGCCGGCATGTGAATGCGGAAATCCAGCTTGTAATCGGGGGGACCGGCTTCCAGCACCAGCACCTTGTTATCCGGGTTGACGCTGAGGCGATTGGCCAGAACGCTGCCGGCGGAACCGCCGCCCACGATGATGTAGTCATATTGTTGTGTCGCCATAATGTACTCTCCTCTGTTCACTCGGTTTCAGACGCTCTTTATTCCAGCCCGTCGTCTTTGGGCTCTATCTCACCCTTGCGTGATTCTCTCTGCTCCTGCACGCAGCGCTGCAGAAGAACATAATGGTTGCCGATGAACGACAGGGCGCGCAGCGGCTCGCCTGCGGCGATTTCCCGTGCCGTGTCATTCCAATTGGCAATGGTTTTTTCCCGGTAATCACGATTCTGGTACAGGGCGTAGTCATTGGAGCTGAAGCCCAGCTGAATCGCCTGCATCACCCATTCGAAAATGGGGTTGCCCGTCATGCGTGCCAGGCGAATGTTCAACTCGCGGTCCATTTCACTCAAAGCATCCATATCGGGCTCGTCTACATCGAGAAACTGCCGCAGACGCGCCGCCCCCTCTACCAGTGCGGTTTTCTCTTCCGGTGTGGCGCGGGCAATGGCCAGGGTGGTAATGGTGCGATCAATGCTCTCGCGAAACTCGATCAGGTGCTCGGGGCTGATATGGTTCTGCTTGAGAAACAGTGCCAGGGATTCACTGACCTGGCCCACCTCGATCTGCTTGACATAGGCACCGCCGTGCGCCCCTTTGCGGATCTCGATCAACCCTTTCTGCTTCAAAGCCCGCAGTGCTTCGCGAATCACCCCGCGCCCCGTGCAGAACTGATTCTGCAGCTCGCGCTCGCTGGGCAGCCCCTCTCCGGGGGCGATCTGGCCGCCGATTATGGCAGCCTCAATCTGCAGCGCCACATCTTCGCCGGCACGCCCTACCTTGGCCGGAGAGAACCGAAGAGTATGCTTGCGCATATCTTTTTTTTCCTGTTTTTCTTCCATAAAGGTCGTACCTTTGTCGTGATAAAAAATAACACAAGATGCTTTTTAGCTGAATTTTGGCTAAACCTCTGCCTCAGCCCCCGTCTTTGGTCGGACCAATACCTATCTGAATTCACCCCTGGTGTCAAGGGGGGGGGGCGAATGTTTATTCAGCGGATTGCACGAAAAAACGGGGCGCCCTGTCATGCAGAGCGCCCCGTAGTGAGTGTTGCCAGAGGAGAGTCGTAGGAGAATTTAGAGCGGCTTGGGGATGCAGACATTATCAGCGTTATGCACTTTTACCCCACAGTTGGCGCAGGCATAGCGCGGATCTTCAAAGATCTTGTCGATTTCGGGATTTCTGTCCTTGAACTGCAACTGGCAGGCATGCAATTCACAGTGTTCTTCCGGATTGGTGCAATCATTTTCAGCCATAGACTTAACTCCCTTTCTTGTATTTTTGCTTTCAGGTTAGCGCAATCTGCTGCCGAGTCAACTGATTTCACTCCACAAAGGTTGACGCCCGCAGATCGCTCCGGCATAGTTTCCCGTCCCCATGACTTCCCAATGAAACAGAGGACGCCCCATCGGTCGGTGCCAACATCCTGTTCAACATCATAGAGTCGAAAGTCTCCGCATTCCTGACTGAAGGCATCAATGTCTTTCGCCGCCCGCTGCCAGCGCAATTAGCCGGTATGACCATCACAGAATCACGCATCCGCCCGCGCACCGGCTGCTCCATCGTCGCGCTCGAAACTGAAAGCGGGCAAGAGCCCCTCGTCGTTCCACCGCCCGAAACCCGCCTTGCCCACGGGATGAAACTGATTCTGATCGGCAGCCCCGAGCAGGAGGAGCAATACAGCAGACAGTTTCCCCATCCATGAAGTCGCCAAAATTAAAGAGCCCGGCCACCTTCTTCGGCGGCCGGGCTTTTTAACAACCTACGGATTCAATGAATTTCCGTTCCGCTTTCAATCCTCGTCATCGTGAATTTTCTTGAGCATCTCCAGCCAGTCGGCCATCTCGGCGATCGTCTTGTTCATATACCAGCGGCCGTTGGCGAACACGCCGTAGTCGGCACCGGCCATGGCCGAGCTGAAGCGGGTGGAATTGGCGTAGAACAGCCAGGTTTCTACCCATTTTTTCTCAAGAGCTTCATTGAACAGGCTGTCGCCGTCAGCCAGCCCGTTGGCTACTCCGCTGTTGTAGGCCTCCAGCAGAATGCCGGTGGAGGTCAGCGTCTTCTCGTTCATGATCTGTATTGTGTTTTCAAAGCGCTCGAAATGCCCGTTTGTCCAACCTTCGCTGTGACAGGCAGAGCAGACACGTTTCATGGTCGCGCGCCTCTTATTCTGCTCGTTCTCATCGATCAGATATTCCGTTGCAGGGGTGCCGTCGAGCGAAGTCGGGAGCGGTAACCCGTCACTGTTCTTGATTTTAGTGGTATCCGCATCTTTCGGATGGGCATGAGCGTAAGGCAGGCCGAAAATACGCCACGCGGAGCGGTCGTTGAATTGATGGGTGCGCTCGCTGATCACCTCTCCTGTCGGCGTCACAACCAGTGAGGCATGACAGGTCGCGCAGGTCGGTGCCGTGAAATCTTCACCGGCGACCCAGGGTACGGCCTTGAAATCCCAATCCTTCCAATGGGAATTGTAAATGTTGCCGTGCTTGCTGACCATATACACTTTATAGGCGGGCACGTCCGGCCCTTTATGGCATTCACCGCAGGTATAAGGCTTACGCGCCATTTCGATGGAGAAATTGTGACGCGTATGGCAGGCGGCACAGCTGCCTTTGGTTCCGTCAGGGTTGATGCGCCCGACACCCTGGTTGGGCCAGCCGGAATACTTCGGCAGAGACATGGTCCCCATGCCGGTCGAACGTTCCTCCAGCCCCTGGAATTCTACCACCGTGCCGTGGCAGTAATTGCAGGCGTCGCTCTCAGTGTCGATATTGGGAGGATCCACCGACAATTCGCCATTGGCAAACTTCTGCGTGCCGATGCTCATCTCCACCAGGTCGTGATAGACCGGATTGTGGTTAAGATTGCCATAAGCCTGGGCCATGATGTTATGGCTGTATTGGTCGACCTCGGTAGGATGACAGACCGCACAGTCGGCCGGAGTCACCACGGTGTGCACCTTGAAACCGTTATGATCGAAGGTATCCGGGTGGGCGTCAGGATTTGCGGTGTGGCATTCGGCACAACCGACCACATGGCCGGAAACTTCATCAGAAACCTGCGCAGCCGACATGCGCCGCTCACGCTTGGCCTTCTCCAATGCCGCAGCCGGTGTACTCGTGGAATGGTAGCTGTTCTCCCAGTCGGAAACGATCCCCGGTGTCACCGCGCGATGGCAGGCCAGGCAGGTTTCGGTGGCCTGGCTCGGCTTGGCCGGCGCCCCCCAGGTATCGGATGAGGAACCTGTTAAAAACAGTGTGCTCATAAAAACAAAACAGAAAAATTTCCCCCAATGCATCATGAAACCTCCCTGGTTGATATCAATCGTCTTAAAAACGCCCTCCCGGTCAAACAGTACAGACGCCACCCCCTTTCCGGCCGGAATCCTGGCATCATGGCTTGTGGAAAGACACCTTTTGCAATCCACTGACAATGCGGTTAATAATAGCGCAACCGCACAGATTTTCCAGTGGGTTGCATCGAATCCTCACCGGGGGACAGGGAAAGGACAATCAGTGCAATATCAGTCAAAAAAAGCGAGGCTATGATCTCAATGTTTGAGCAGAATGTGTTATGGGCTTTCGGCTTGACCCTTTTTGCGGGTCTTGCAACAGGCATCGGCAGTGCGGCAGCCTTTCTGGCGAAAAAAACCAATACCCGCATGCTGGCCATCGCCCTTGGGTTCTCCGCCGGAGTTATGATCTATGTCTCGTTTGTGGAAATCTTATTCAAAGCGAAAGAACCGCTGGTGGGCAGCCTCGGAATTCGTGCGGGCTCCTGGGTCACGGTGGGCGCATTTTTCGGCGGGATGCTGGTGATCGGCCTGATCGACAAGTTGGTTCCAAGCCACGAAAACCCTCACGAAGCCCATCGTCTGGAAGAAATCCGCGGCGGCAGCGGCCCAGCGGACGACCGGCTGCTGCGCATGGGGATGCTCTCAGCGCTGGCCATCGCCATTCACAACTTCCCCGAAGGGCTGGCGACTTTTACCGTGGCGCTGCGTGACCCGACCCTGGGATTGCCGGTGGCGGTGGCGGTCGCACTGCACAATATTCCGGAGGGAATCGCCGTCTCGATCCCGGTTTTTTATGCCACCGGCAGTCGTCTGCGTGCTTTTCAGCTTTCGTTCCTATCCGGACTCTCTGAACCGGCCGGTGCCATGCTGGGATATTTCCTGCTCTATCCCTTTATGAACGATGTGCTGTTCGGGGTTTTGTTTGCGTCGGTAGCAGGCATCATGGTGTTTATCTCTCTCGACGAACTGCTCCCCGGCGCACACGAATACGGCCGCCACCACCATGCCCTCTATGGCCTGGTGAGCGGCATGGTGGTGATGGCGGTCAGCCTGCTGCTTTTTCTGTAATCAGTTCGGCCGCTCTACCTGAAGGCGGATGTCGGACAGCAGCGTCTCGATCACCTGGCGATCTTCCGGGTCAGCCAGATGGTCGTTGGCATAGAGCCAGAACCAGTAGGGCGCAGCAAAACCAACCACGCCGACAAAACGGCTGTCTTTCCCTTCGTGACTGTAATCGATCTCAAAGCGCTGTGCACTGCGGGCGCCGTCAATCTGAGCAGAGTCCTGGCGAACTTTGACATTCTCCCATCCTTCATCCACTACACCGTCGGCGGCATACCGGGCCGACAATTCAATGGCGCGCATCGAAGGTGGCGCTTCGTCTTTTTCCAGTTCACTGAAACTGATCAGGAGGTGCGCCCCGGTCTCGGGATTGAATACGAAAAGCTCGTTGGTCGCCAGCCGTTGCTGCGCCGCCCTGCGCAACTGCTCCTCGGTCGGGGACTGCCCGTTGCGAGCCGCATCTTCCCGCAGATGTTCAATCATGTGCTCGAGCAGATCCGCAGGCGCTTCGGTGCCTGCCTGCCAGTCATCGGAGACCTTTGGAAGAATAACCTTCAGTCCCGGGCGCGGCTCGAACTGCTGAGCTGACACAACGAGGGGAAAAACCAGCAGCACAGTCAGCAAAAACAGTATTTTTTTCATATCAGTCTCCTTTTTAACAGCCAGAGTTATCGGCTATTGTAACAGAGACACAGCGAAATGCCCCTCGCAACATGAAATTCGATTTCTGCGATAAACAACCGTTTCTTTTTTCTCCAGAACCCCCCAAGGCGTTTGTACCAACAACGAGAAGGCCGCCCTCGTCAATGCGAAGGCGGCCTTCTCGTTGATGAACCTTTAAGGGAAAGTCGACTCGACTCTCCCTGAAAAAAATGTGGCGGAGGGGGTGGGATTCGAACCCACGGTACCTTGCGGTACAACAGATTTCGAGTCTGTCACCTTCGACCTCTCGGACACCCCTCCGCAAGGGGATATTTTCGAAGAAATCAATTCTCGATCTTGAGTTTTCGCTTCTGTTCGCGCAGCTGGCGAAAAAATCCGCTCAGCAGTGCGCTGCACTCTTCCTGCAGCACCCCTTCGGTCACTGCGACCCGGTGATTGAAGCGCTCGTCCCGGGAAAAATCGTAGATGGACCCGACCGCACCGGCGCGTGGATCACGGCAGGCATAAACCAGCCGGGGAATGCGCGCCAGGATGATCGCCCCCATGCACATGGTGCAGGGTTCAAGGGTCACATACAGGGTGGTATCGAGCAGTCGCCAGGAGTCCAGGTGCGCGGCCGCTTCACGGATCGCCACCATTTCGGCGTGAGTGGTCGGATCGTTGCTGGTCTCGCGGCGATTAAAGCCGCTGCCGATGATCCGCCCCTGGTGCACAATCACCGCTCCGATGGGCACCTCTCCCAATTTTTCAGCGGCGTGGGCCTCATCCATGGCCTTGCGCATGTAAAATGCGTCGGCCTCCTGTTCGGCCATCTCTGTCGGTACCTCGTGCATCGCCGCCAACCTTGCTCAACAGGGCATTTTTTTAACATGTTCCGTTGCCGAAAACAACCGCTTTGAATCTTCCCCTCGATTTTTCTCTCCTGATGTTGCATCCCTTCCACCGAGAAACTTCAGCCGAAGCATTAAACGGGAAAATCCTTTGGAATTGTCTCTCCCCATGGCTGGTGTTCGTAAATCAGGTCAAAATTTTCCTTCTTAGCAACACCAGCAGACTGATATAAAGAGGCGATAAAAAAATTGGCCTGCTTTGCAGAGTCTTCTCCTCTGTCATAATAGCCTTCAACAAACCAATTTTTCAGGCGTCGAGCATGAAATCTTTATCCAGCTATAAAATCAAAAACCCCTCCCCCGCTCAATCACTGATCATTTACTATGCGCTCGCAATTTTTCTCGGCACCCTTCTGCTCTCCACGCCCCTGGCCACTCAAGGACCACGGCTTTCATTCCTCGACGCACTTTTCACCGCCACTTCGGCCCAGTGCGTCACCGGCCTGATCGTCGTGGACACGGGCACCCGGCTGAGTATGTTTGGTCAAGGGGTGGTGCTGGCGCTGATACAGATCGGCGGGCTCGGAATAATGACGTTTTCAGTTTACCTTTTTATCTATCTGCGTGTCGGCGTCAGTCTCCGCGGCCGCAGGCTGATTCAGGACACGCTGCTGCACACACCGATAAACTCCTGGCGACAGCTGATCAAAGGGGTGATTTTCCTGACACTGATCATCGAGGGTGTCGGAGCGGCCCTGCTCTGCGCGGTGTTCGTTCCGGAGCAGGGGTGGCTCGACGGCACATGGTGCGCCCTGTTTCACTCTATTTCGGCCTTCTGCAATGCCGGCTTCTCGCTGTTCAGCGACAGCCTTGTCGGCTACCGGGCCAACCCCCTGGTCAATCTCACCGTCATGACGCTCATCATCCTGGGAGGAATCGGTTTTCTGGTTATCCACGAAGTTCTTGAATTCGCCCTGGGCCGGCGCAAGAAGAATGCCCGGATGTCCCTGCACACCCGTCTTGTCCTGATAACCACATTCTTTCTTATCATTTACGGCACTGCCATGATCGGTTTCCTTGAATTCGACAACGCCCTGGCTGGCCTGCCTTTCATGGAAGGGCTGTGGACCTCTTTTTTCCAGTCGATCACAGCACGAACCGCCGGTTTCAATACCATCGACCTCAACGCCTTCGCGGCACCCACGCTTTTTCTACTCATGTTCCTGATGTTTATCGGCGCCTCTCCCGGCTCCGCCGGAGGCGGGGTGAAAACCACCAGCCTCGCTTTATTTTTCTGCATTTTTTATTCGCGACTCAAGCACAGCCCTTACACCAACGTGTTTAAACGCACGATCCCGAATGAAGCGGTCACCAAAGCACTGGCACTGGTCATACTGGCCATCATTCTGATTGGAATCGCCCTCTTCAGTTTGCTCATCGCCCAGGAAACAACCGCCCCTATGGAATCGGCCGGCAAGGAATTTCTTTCCCTCAGTTTCGAAACCGTTTCGGCTTTTGCAACTGTGGGTTTATCCATGGGCGCCACCGGTGAGCTGACGGCACCAGGCAAGATGATCGTTATCGCCCTGATGTTTGTCGGACGTGTGGGACTGCTGACAGTGGCCTTCGCAATTGCGGGGACAACACGCCGGCATGCGCCTCGCTACTCTGAAGAAAATGTCATGGTGGGGTAAAGGAATAAAAGGAGAGATCAGATGAAAAGACGCTTTTGTGTCATTGGGGTCGGAAATTTCGGTTTCCACATCGCGGACACCCTTTTCGACGAGGGGCACGAAGTGGTCGCCATCGATGTCGACTCCGAACGAATTCAGCAGATTCAGGACCATTGCAGCTATGCTCTGGTCGGCGATGCTTCCAGTAAAGAATTTCTGAGCGCCCAGGGAGTCGGCGAAATGGATGCGGCAATCGTCTCGACCGGTGAGCGTTCCCACCTTTCGACATTGATCACCCTCTTCCTCAAGGAACTCAAAGTGCCACGCATCCTGGTCAAGGCGATCAGCGAAGATCATGGCCGGATTCTCGAGCGCGTCGGGGCGACTGACGTCATCTATCCCGAAAAAGATATGGCGATAAGAATCGCCCATTCCCTGTCCAGCCCAAACGTCATGGAATACATCCCTCTGGCGGAAGAGTATTCGATCTCCGAGGCAGGACCGCCTTCCCATTTTATCGGCAGATCACTCACAGACCTGGACCTGAGAAACAAATTCCAGATCAACGTCGTCGCAATCAAGGATGTCTTGACGGATGAGTTTATCGTGGTGCCCAAGCCGGACCATGTCATCAAAGACAGTGATGTCCTCATCATGATCGGCAAAACGGAAGACATCGACAAGGCGTTGGCGAAATGATAGGCAGCGCCTTTTGCGAAAGACAGGTTGGGCGTCCACCAAAAACGCTCCCCCCACCTTCGCACCATCAGTCTACCGGCAACGGCTCCCCGGTGTTGATGGCGCAACGAAATCCGCCTGACGCATACGGCAGATCCGGCTTGGCCTTGCCGCGGATCACCGTGCTGCTGCCTCCGGGGGAGTTGAAGACGCTGCCGCCGCGATAGACCTTTTTTTCGCCGCTCTGTGGCCCCTGGGGGTTTTGCTTCGGCGAGCGGGTGTAATAATCGGGTGCATACCAGTCGGCCACCCACTCGGAGATGTTGCCGCTCATATCGTAGAGCCCCAATGGGTTGGGAGGGAATTGCCCGGGCGGTAAAGGCCAATCCATTGATTCGGGATAATTCACACCCCGTTCGATATAACCGGTATCGGTAGCAAAGGGTACGACTTTGCCGCGGCTGCGGGCTGCAAACTCCCACTGCGCCTCGGTCGGCAGGCTGATCGGCAGCCCGGTCTGTTCGCCGAGCCACGCGCAATAGGCGTGGGCGTCCTGCCAATTGACATAGGCGGGCGTATCGAGCTGACGCCAGGGCTTGCCCATCTGTTCCGCCTCGGTCGGCTCCCGCCCGGTGGCGGCGGTGAACATATCATGTTCGCCGAAGGTCACTTCGAATTTTCCCAGGTAATAGTCGTTCAGCAAAACTTGGTGGGCTGGGCGAGCATCGGTATAGGCCGGATGATAATAGCCGTATTCTTCTTCACCAAAAGCATTTATGAAGGTGGTTTTCTGATCCCCCATCATGAACGCACCCCCTTCTACAAAAACCATATTCTTCAGGGTGCGCTCGATGAGTACCGCCACGTTTTCGGCATGACCATTGTCAGCCCGAGGGGCACCTCCGGCGATCAGATAAGCGAACAGGAAGAATGACAAACAAATGACGGCAAATCGCATCATTCACCCATTATTGGATGTTATTTTCTGTCGCCAGTTCATGTATCGGCAACGGCTCACTGGTGTTGATGACACAACGAAAACCTGCTCGAGAATACTCCTCCGTATAACGCCCTTCCCCCCGTATTATGGTACTGCTACCCCCGGGAGAATTACCCGTACCGCCCCCTCGATACACTTTGCTTTCACCGGATTGCGGACCCTGGGGATTATCCACCGGCGACCGACTGTAATAGTCGGGGTCATAAAAATCGGCAACCCATTCGTGCACATTGCCGCTCATGTCATGGAGACCTAACGGATTGGGAGGAAATTGCCCAACCGGACCTGGCCAATAGGCGGATTCGGGATAATTCACCCCTCGTTCAACATAACCGGTATCGGTGGCAAAAGGCACGACTTTGCCGCGGCTGCGAGCGGCAAACTCCCACTGCGCCTCAGTCGGCAGGGCAAAGGGAAGACCGGTCTGCTCGCCTAACCATGCACAGTAATCATTGGCTTGCGCCCAACTCACTCGCGCTGGGTGATCAGGCCCGCCTCGCCAAGGGTTACCCACTTCACCGGGCAAGGCCGGTTCAAGCTGGGCTATTGCTGAATAAAGGTCATGTCCCCCAAAAGTAATTTCATATTTGCTCAGGTAATAATCGTTCAAAACGACTTTGTGAGCGGGGCGATTATCACGGCATGGCAGGTAGTAATAAAAAGCCATATCGCCGAAAGCAGCTATCATTTCCTCTTCGGAATCTCCCATCATGAACGCACCCCCTTCTACGAAAACCATATTCTTCAGGGTGCGCTCGATGAGTGTTTCTACCTCTTTTGAAGGATCGTCATCAGCATAAGACATTTGCCCCAAAAACATCACGACCGATAAACATACCAAAACAACGTACGATCTCATTGTCCGCCCTTCCTTTTCCTATGCCAGACCCAAGCCGTTGTCGCGCACAGCTGCGGTATGAATTTGCGGCTGCACCGGCAGGCGGGACGTTGTCTGCAGTAGAAGCTTCAGCTGCTCATACTGCAGCCTCATCCTGTTTGCCAGTCCCAGAAAATCCCACAGCACCTGTTCCCCTTGTTTCCAGGCGTGCTCGCCCAACGCAATGCGGCTACCGTCAACCGTCAGGTGCTCCATGACCTCTTTGTATTCGTTCCAGGTCTGGATGGTACGTAACACGGCGATGATGGCCTGCTCCTGCTCCGTATTGAAGGAAAACCAGGGGCGGTGACACAGGGCCTTCAGAAGTCTGCCCTTGCCCTCCGGCGGCAGGAACAAGACCAGATCCCGGGAATTTAAAATACGATCGGCCAGCAGAGCAGCCCTTTTCTGATCTACGTTTTCTACTTGAAGGGACTCAAGAAACTCTTTCACCGTCATTCTCATCCGACGAAGCGCATCTTCACCTTCTTCGTACACAGTCTCCAGTCGCTCGCTTGCCAGCAGTAAATAGGTTCGCAATGTGTCGAAATACCTGAAGGCATCCTCATTCATGAAATCCATGAAATTGAAGTCATTGTTCTTGAGCTGGTGATAGATGAACTGACAGAACTCGGCAATGGTCTTGCCATTGACGGTAAACAGAATCCCGCCCCCGCCGCCGGCTCCCCAGATCAGGTATGCCTTGGCGCGAATGAGGAACCGGCCATTTTCGTACTCGATGAAAAAATCGCCTTTGGCTCCTGCTCCAACCCCGGCAGTGCCTTGGACACCCACCTCAGCCAGCACACCCCACTGGTGGTTACTCTCCGGGTTACGCCATTCAGCGGCACCGCTGACTTCGCAGCCGCGCTTAAGCCCGGCAAAGGCCTCGCCGCCCATATCCACAGTAGCGTCTTCCTCGTTCCGGTCATTGCGGGTGGCCCCGCGCAACTCAACCTGGCCGCCCGACGCGACATCAAAATGAACACCCACACCGGCCTGCAGGCTGGCACCGGCAAATCCACTGAGGGCGGACTGCAGCCTGGCACGGATGTGGCCGCAGTCAAACCTCTTGGTCTCACCCCGGCGCGGGCCGCTTGCCACTGTATATTCGAAACGCAGCGCGTGCCCTTCTTCGCGCGGCACATAGGCATTGAAATCGGCTCGCCCTTCGGCCAGCGACAGCGTCACCTGCGATTCTCCGGTCAAGCCGAAGCGGCGTTTTGAAAAGTCGATATTTCCTTTGAGGGAGGCGCCATGGGTATAGCGCATCAGCTGGGCCTGGGGGCTGACATCGAAGCGGCGGTTGGGGTTGTCCGGCGGCAGAAGCATGGTGGCGGTACGTGCATTGAAGCCCCGCGCCCAGTCTGCGAGGGTGCGGCTGCAGGGATCTACCAGTTCCCAGGTCAGCTGCGCCTTTTTATCGCCGAACGCGTCTTTGAGTTTATCAAGATCGAATTCGCCGTCGGTGAGCAGGGTGTTCTGGGTCATATCCTCGATGCGATGACGGCGCCAATGGGGCTTGAGATCCCCCGCATCAAGATAGGTATAACGCGCGCCGCGAAAGCCGATGACTTCGGTGAGGGTGCTGCTGTCGGCGGCACTGTGGATCAAAGGCGCCAGAGTGCGGTCAAGCTGCTGTTTGGCAGCTTCTATATCCTTTTGATCTCCTCGCTGGTAGGCATTCTCAAGATCTGCGACAGCCTCGTCATAGGGTCGGGCAGCGGCCTGAAAGAATTGAAGGTCTTCGGTGCGAAGCAGGTGAAAGGTGTTGGTGCGGGTCTCGAAGAGGATTTCGGCGACGGAAACGACCTCCTCCACGATGCGCACTTCGACACGATCATGACAGACGCCGCCTGGCGACTCGGCCCTCACGCTGATTTGATAGCGCCCCGGCTGACAGCCTTCGATCAGCTCCTCCCACCTGCAGGAGCCAAAAGAGGGGCTGGCCTTCTGCAGTGTAGAGCCGCGCTGACCGGTATTGAAATTCTGCCATTGAATCCGGATCCGATGGGCGTCATAGGCTTCGCCGCTGACCCTCAGTATGTCGTTTCCGCGGAAACAGCCCTGGTCCCCAACGGCAAGGGCAGCCCGATGGGGAGGGTGGCTGATGCGCACACCAGGAGGGGGATCGGCACAGACAAGGGGAGTGCTGCGGCGGTGCTCCGATGCCTGGAACCGCTTAAAGGAGCCACTCATTCCTCCTCCGCATTGGGAGTGATTCTGGTTCTGCCTGCGCACCAGCGCGAAGTGCCTTTGAGCAAAACACAGCTCACTCAGAGAGGTGATGGCGCGCCATCCTTTCCGGCTCTCGGCGAAGAGGACAAACGCATTCCCAACGCGACGATGACGCACCTGCTCCGGGTCGACGACGATCCATTCGCGGTAGTGGCAAGGCAGTTGTTTTTTGATATCGGTCGGCAGGGTTTCAGTGGCAATGCCCCGCCAGGGGGGCGGATCGGCCTCCACCGGAGCAGAGAATGGTTCGCTTTTTTTGAAGTGGTCATCAGGGCCAAAGCCCGGAGTGCTGCGCCGCAGATAAAGGTCATCGACATCTTTGATTGCCATGCCCCTCCCCTCTCATTTTTCATTATAATTTCAATGGAACCGGTAATTTGCCATGGGGAGACAGGTTTGACAAGGGGAAAGAAGGCAGGATTTGACAACCAGCGATTATCCAGTAACTTACCAGAATCTCACTTCCACTTCTTATTCAGAAGGAGAACGGATCGCAGTGTAGTCACAGTTTCGATTCGCACCTTCTCGTTGAAGTTTGAGGCTTCGCTTCTTTTTCCCTTATCCGGCTTTTGCCCTCAAATCTGCGGGTCCGAAAGATCCCCTTCAAGCCGGCCAGGCAGCTGTCGAAGATCTGAGAGGACTTCGGCTCCATCTATTTCCAAAATCGCCTCCCCTCTTGTCAACGGAAGTTCGAAAACGGACCAGGAACGGCTGATATTGACGCTGCGAATAGCCGTCGTAAGGCTGTTTCAGTGCTTTGCGAATCGTGTTGCGCGAATGTCTGATTCGGAATTGATAGGGCGCATGAAAGGCCGATCAGCGAAACGGATACTGAAACGTTTCCTGATTCCGTGAGATTACAATCGTAAAACTTTTCCACGAATGCATGTAAGTTGCTGAAACATTTCGTTATTTGTGCTATCTTATAGCCCACAAAAATTTCACTCCGTGGGTGAGTTCTATGAAACGCTTTATCATCGAGAAATCCGAGGAGGAGTTCTACAGCTCCCACTCCGGGCTGGCCCTGGTGGGGCTGTGCCTCAACCGCTTCACCAGCCTGACCAAGCGCCTGGGACAGCTCGGCCCACTGAAAAAGGGAGCCATCTCGCACGCCGATGTGCTTCGCAGCTATATCGGCCTGCTTTGTCTCGGCAAGAGCGATTTCGAGGCCATCAGCGGATTTCGCCAGGACCGTTTTTTCAAAGAATCTTTCGGGCTTAAGGGCGTTCCTTCCGAACCGACTCTGCGCCAGCGCCTGGAGGCGCAAGCCGAAACCTTTCAAACGATCGCCAACTTTTGCGTCACCGAGTTCCTTCAAAAATCAGGGGCGTTATTCTCGGCCGTGTCCACCGGCCACGTTCCTGTGGATATAGACGTCTTCACCCAGGATAATTCCGGGACCAAGAAACAAGGCGTCTCGCGCACCTACCATGGGTATGACGGGTTTGCCCCAATTGCCGCCTATCTGGCCCTGGAGGGCTGGCTTCTGGAGATCGAGCAGCGCGAGGGCTCCCAGCACAGCCAGAAAAACTTCATTCCGTTTCTTGGCCGGGTGCTGCACAAGGCGCTCTCGTTGACCGCCGCCCCTTTGCTGGTGCGCCTCGATTCCGGCCACGATGCCTGGGAGACCCGCATGGAATTGGCCTCCCATGAGCGGGTGGACTACATCCTGAAATGGAACCCCCGCGGGCACAGCAAAACCCTCTGGCACCGGCGGGCCTTCGCCGAAGGAAAGCTCAGCCAGCCGCGCCCGGGAAAGCGCATTGCCATTTTCAGTGTCCGCGACACTCATAGCTGGAAAGACGAAACCGGGCAGAAACATGAGTTGAGCTGCCGCCGGGTCATCCGCGTTACCGAGCGCACCATCGATAAGAAGGGCCAGCTTTTGCTCGAGCCCGACATCACGCTGGAGGGCTGGTGGACCTCGCTGAATCTGTCCGCCGAGAAGATTATCGCTCTTTACCAGGATCACGGCACCAGTGAGCAGTTTCACAGCGAGCTCAAAACCGACATGGATCTTGAGCGACTGCCCTCGGGCAAATTTGAGGTCAACAGCTTGGTGATGACCTGTGCCGCACTGGCCTACAACATCCTGCGCTTCATCGGGCAGATCGGCTTGCTCGGCGAGAAAACGCCAGTGCGACACCCGGCCAAGCGCCGGCGCATCAAGACGGTCATCCAGGAACTGATGTGTCTGGCGGCACGCATGATCGAGACCGGCCGACGGTTGTATTTACGCTTCAGTCGCCATAGCGGCGCGTCTTTCCAAGCGTTCGCCGGCCTTTATCAACGATTGGCCTACGGATAGGCCAGAGGCCGGCCAAAAAGAAGATGACAAAACCCGGGCACTTGCGGTGTTCACGATCGAACTCGTCCTGAAATCGCCTTGATTGGCACTTTGCGGGCAATCTGTCAAAGATCGAAGCTTGCTGAGGCCCTTCAGAGAGCCGGATTTTCAACTGAGCGACATTCTCGCCCCCCATTTTCGCCACTTGGGACGAGAAAACCGGAAAGCGGGAAGACATCTCACGGAATCAGGCGTTTTAGTGAATTATGCAAGATGGATTGGAGGGAACAACTTGTTGATAAACTCTACCAGTAAAAAAATTTAAGAAGCAAGATCTACCAGTATGTTTATGTAGTCCTCGTTGATGATTTTTCCTTTCCAAAAGGCATCTGAGTAAGAAAGAAGATTTATATCGCTAATTTTTTTGGGAGGAAGTATGACTTTCTTTTGATCTATTATTCGTTCAACAGCCTTGCTAACTTTTTTAAACAGTTTTGAATCAAAGTTCTCCGGAAATAACCGATGCGGGTTCGGGTGGGTTCCTTCCTTGATTTGTCCTGCATCAGGCTTGGCGCCATTTTTCTCATCGAAGTTTTCCCCCCGGTACATTCGGCCTTTTCCTGTAATTAGCCAATCAAGAGTGACCCCTTCCTGATCGGCAATCTGGATTAGGTGAGGCAACAGAGGCGCGGCACCCTTGTTCCAAATCTTGAAAAAAGACCCCTTGGGAATACCCACATCAGACGCCCAAGAATAGGGTGGTTTGTTTCCGATAAGGGTAGCGATCTGCGGTCTGATATCAGTAATTTTTTCTTGCTCTTTCATCTCTTTACCCTCTCCTCGAAAAAAAAGACTAGCATAAAAAAAAGTTTTTAAAAGGAACTTTTTTCAAAAACACCCTTGACAAGTTCGAGTTGCGAACTAATATGGAAATCAGTTCTTTTTCTCTACTTCGGAGCCTCGATAATTTCAGCAATTACAAACACATAAAATACCACCCCAGTTCCTTTCCTTCAAGAAGGGAAAATTAATCCACTGTGCCCTCGGACTTTGGGGACGGTCCATGTGTTAAAGGTTTGAGTGGCAAGGTGATTATCAGAATCTCTATCAACAGGGGAGCTTTCAGGAAATGATTTTTGGAGAAAACTTGGGATCCTGCCACTTGTTCGACGAAAAAAAGGCAGATTTTTATAAAAGTAGAATCGACACCCAAATTGTTGAATTCTTTGATGCTGTCTACAAGGAGTTACGCATTCCATTAACCACTATTCTTTGTCTTGTCCAACTTCTTCTTCAGAAACCCGAAATTTCCAATGAAGAAAGAAAAAATTTACTTAAATTGTTAGAAAAAAAAGGCCTAGACATATCTAATTTTTCAGAAGAAACATTTGATATAGTACATTCCGCATTTGGTTTCGGACCTCGTTTAAGAATTAGAAATATTGATGTTGGAGAATGTTTTAGCAATTTAAAAAACATAATAAAAAATCAACCTAAACAGTATAAAATTAATTTAGATATTAAAAATAAAGATACAAAAATTTCCGTAGACAAGAGAAAAATTAATTCAATACTAGAGACAATAATTTCAAAATTTATAGATGAAAATAAAGATGGAGTAAAAATAAATATAGAAGGAAAAACCAGCAATAATTCATACATACTAGAAATATATACTAACAACAGAGAATTAAATACTAAAACAAAAAAAGTAAATGATAAAGAATTTTTTAGATACAAAATTGATCCAATTAATGGAAAAAAGATTTTGCCTAGTATTTTTGTTGCCAAAAAATTTGCTGAATCACAGTTTAGCGACCTCACCCCTTTTGATGATACCGACAAAAAGGAAGGGTGGCGTTTAAAAATGCCTATCTCTATCTATATATAAAACCTATAAAGACCCAAATAAATTGGGGTGAATTACAACGGCACGGAGTGTCCAGAACTTGAAGGAGGATAGCCATGGTAGCAACGGACCTATTCAGAGAAATGGAAGACTTGCGCAGGAAGATCGACAATGCTTTTCGAAATTTTGGTTCGCGTGGGCTGCTGACCCCTGCATTCTTGCCGGGACTTGGTACGGGTGAATTTCCACTAGTCAACTTGAGCGAAGATGAGGACAACGTCTATGTGCAGGCTCTGCTGCCCGGGCTGGAATCCAAGGAGGTCGAAATTAATGTCATTAAAGGGGCTCTGACCATCTCCGGCGAACGCAAGGAACCTGATCCGAAGGGCAGGACTTGGCACCGCCGTGAACGGGGAGCCGGCAGATTTCTTCGTGCTATCGACATCCCCGCCATGGTAGCGACCGACAAAGCTTCGGCTGAATATCGCGACGGCATTCTGATGGTGACCCTGCCGAAAGCGGATGAGGCCAAACCGAAAAAAATCGCTGTGAACTTCGCCTGAGCGACAATCGACCTACGGAGGAGGCGCACTCTATGACTAATCAAGAATTATCCCCTCGCAATGAAACGTCACCTGTCCGCCGCACGACCGGCAGTTACGCGGTGCCGGCAGTCGATATTTACGAAACGGAGGACAACCTGACCCTGGTGGCCGACATGCCGGGCGCGAAACGCGAAAATCTCGATATCGACTTCGAGCGCGGTTTCCTGACCATCAGAGCTTGGGTGGAGGCGACCGAAAGAGGCCAGACAAAATGGCAGGAATTCGCTCTGACAGATTATTACCGTCAGTTTCAGCTACTTGAGGACATCGACACGGAGAGGGCCTCGGCCGAACTCAAAAACGGGGTCCTGACCGTCGTCATGCCTAAAGCCGCGGCCAGCCGCCCGCAACGCATCGCCATTAAATCATGACCCGCTATACAAACGGCCTCCCTCAGGAGAATGAGTAAATGAACGTGAAGAATCAGATGTCCTGGCGCCGTGGCGAACGCCCCTTGAGTGGGAGAATGAACCGCAGTGATCTGATGATGGAACTGCGGCACGAAATCGACCGGCTTTTCGCCGAATTCATCCGCACCCACGATATGGGTGCGGAGAATCTTCTGGCCGAGTCGGGAAATTTCGTGCCGACACTCGACATCAAGGAAAACGAGCGCGAGGTGCTCGTGACGGTAGAACTCCCTGGCATGGATGAAAAAAATATTGAGGCGACCTATGGCGAAGGCATGCTGACCATCCGCGGCGAAAAGCGCGAAGAGAAGGATGACCGGCAGACACAATATTACCATGCTGAACGTCATTTCGGCTCGTTTCTGCGCCGGATTCCCATCACCGCCGAGATAGATGATGAACGGATCGAGGCACGCTACCGCAAAGGGGTTCTTGAGATTCGCCTGCCCAAGTCGGAGGCGGCCAGGCAGAACCGGCGCAAAATCGAGATCAGACAGGGCTGACCCACTCATGCCCGCATTCCGACATTTCCAGGTAACAGCCCCCGTCATTTCGCCCTCGCGGCTAGGGGCGAGATGCCGCCGGCAGGATGCCGGCCGCTGGAAGGCAGTCGAACAATGAACGAGCAGCGATCACGCAGACTTCCGGTGGGTGCCGAGATTCAGGCGGAAGGCGGGGTGCATTTCCGGGTCTGGGCACCACGCCAGAAGAAGACCTCGATTGTTTTGGAGAACGGGCACGAAGTCCCCACCGTTATACCGATGATTGCCGAGAGCAACGGCTACTTTTCCTGCCTGGTTCCGCAGGCCGGCACCGGATCCCTGTATCGCTATCAGTTCGAAGATGGCGACGAGCTCTATCCCGACCCTGCTTCGCGGTTTCAGCCCGAGGGGCCCGAGGGGCCCTCCCAGGCGATCGATCCCGCCGCCTTCACCTGGACCGACCAGAATTGGACGGGACTGCGATTGTCGGGACAGGTGATTTACGAAATGCACATCGGCACCTTTACCCGGGAGGGAACCTGGGAGGCGGCCTCCCGCCATCTTCAAGAGCTGGCGGCCACCGGAATTACCCTGCTCGAGATTCTGCCGGTCGCCGAGTTCGCCGGTAGCTTCGGCTGGGGCTACGACGGGGTCGACCTCTTCGCTCCGACGAGACTCTACGGCACACCCGACGATTTCCGCCGTTTCGTCGACAACGCCCACAGTCTGGGCCTGGGGGTCGTCCTCGATGTCGTCTACAACCACTTCGGGCCGGTAGGCAATTTTCTGCGCAGTTTTTCCCTCGACTATTTCACCGATCGCTACGAGACCGAATGGGGCGAGGCCCTCAATTTCGACGGGGTCAATTCGGCACCGGTGAGGGAGCTGATTATCTGCAATGCCGGCTATTGGATCGATGAATTTCACCTCGACGGCCTGCGTCTCGATGCAACCCAGGCGATCGTGGACCGCTCGCCGCGCCATGTGGTTCTCGAGATCGCCGAGAGCGCCCGGACGGCCGCCGGTGGCCGCTCAATCGTACTGATCGGTGAGAACGAACCGCAGGATGTGCGCTTCGTCCGCGCTCCCGAGGATGGCGGCTTCGGGCTCGATGCCCTGTGGAACGACGACTACCATCACAGCGCGATGGTGGTACTTTCGGGTCACAACGAGGCCTACTATACCGATCACCTGGGAGCACCGCAGGAGTTCATCTCGGCCATCAAATGGGGCTACCTATATCAGGGTCAGCTTTATTCATGGCAGGGCAAACGACGCGGCACCCCTGCCTTCGATATCTCGCCCGCCGCCTTTATCCACTTTATCCAGAACCACGACCAGGTTGCCAACAGCGCCCGAGGCGAGCGTTGCCACACGCTGAGCTCGCCCGGCCGGTTCCGGGCCATGACGGCGCTGCTGCTGCTCGGGCCGCAGACGCCGATGCTCTTCCAGGGGCAGGAATTCGGGGCTTCGAGCCCGTTTTTCTACTTTGCCGACCACCACGGCGAACTTGGCGAGCAGGTCCGCAAGGGACGGCTGCATTTTCTCGAGCAATTCCGCAGTCTGCGCGGCGAGGCGGTGCAGAACTGCATCCCCGACCCCGCCGGGCGGCAGACTTTCGAGCGCTCAAAGGTCGATCAGGGCGAGCGGCAGACGCACCACGAAATCTACTGTCTCCACCGCGACCTGCTGACGCTGAGACGGGAAGATGCGGTTTTTCGGGCCCAGCGCAGCGACTGGCTGCACGGCGCGGTCCTTGGGCCCGAAGCCTTCGTGCTTCGCTTCTTCGGCGGCGATGAGGGCGATCGGCTGCTGCTGGTCAACTTCGGACGCGACCTCAAACTTGCCGAGGTCCCCGAGCCGCTGCTCGCCCCGCCGGAAGAATCACGCTGGGAATTGCTGTGGTCAAGCGAAGCGCCCTGGTACGGAGGAGGCGGCACTCCTTCCCTGGAGACCGGAGAGTATTGGCTGGTGCCCGGTCATGCGGCGGTGGTGCTGGCGCCCAAACGCATCGTCATGCTGTTCAAGGTCGAAGGACGATTGGGAGGTTGATTTGAGGACTTCGCACCCCTACCTGCCGGTGACCGGCATCCGCCGGCGGTTTGTCTGGAACCGCCGTACAGCCGGTGGCGAGCAGCTTATCTATCGCGAATTTCTGGTCGGTAACGGCCTGGGGGGATATGCCAGCGGCACCCTGGCAGGGGTCTGCACCCGACGCTACCACGGTCTGCTGGTAGCCGCTCTGCCGGTACCGATGGGACGTGTGAATATGCTCTCACGCTGTACCGAAGAGCTGGTCTTCGACGGGGGGCGTGCGGTGCGGCTGGACGGCGAGGAGCCCGAAGAGGGTCGGCTGTTGCTGCCCGGAACGCCGCTTCTCGAATACTTCGAGCTGCGGGGGGGATTGCCCGTGTGGCGCTACCGCTACCGCGACTATGTGGTTGAAAAAAGCCTGATTATGCCTCACAGGCAGAATACTGTCCATCTCAGCTACTATTTGCTCGAGGGGCCGCGACCGGTGGAGATTCGCCTGCAGCCGTTCATGCATTTTCGTCCCCAGGCGCAGGAGGTTTCCTGCGACCTGAACCAACCCTACCGCGTCGAGGCCAATGGCCATTCCTTCAAGGTCAAGGCGCCCGCCGGCTATCCGGACCTGCGGCTTCTGCTGCATGGTGAACAGCGAAGCTTCAACCTTACCGGCGGAGCCTTTGCCGACGCCTTCTACCGCGTTGAGAAGCAGCGCGGCTATTTTGCTCATGATCGCCTGTGGACGCCTGGCCACTTCAGTGCGTGTCTCGGGCCAGAAGAAACGGTGGTGCTGGTGGCCTCTGTCGAGGACTGGGACACCTTGCGCGCCCTTACCCCGCCGCAGGCGCAGCAAGCCGAGCAGGTGCGGCGCCAGCAGCTGGTCGACGACGCTCCGGTCTGCGCCCAGGCGCAGCCGGCAGTCCACTTGGTACTGGCTTCGGACCAGTTCGTGATCACGCCGAGCACGCGCACTGCCGACGCGGTGCGCGCCCATGCCCGCGGCGATGAGTTGCGCTCGGTGATCGCAGGCTATCACTGGTTCACCGACTGGGGCCGGGACACGATGATCAGCCTCGAGGGACTCACCCTGGCCACCGGACGCTATACCGAGGCCGGCTACATCCTGCGCACCTTTGCCAGCTACGTTCGTGACGGACTGATTCCCAACATGTTCCCCGAGGGCAGGAATGAAGGTGTCTATCACACCAGCGACGCGACCCTGTGGTTCTTTCACGCCGCCGACCGCTATCTGCACACCACCGGCGACCCGACCACCAGACGGCTGCTGTTGCCGGTGCTGCGTGAGATCATTCAGAATCACATCCGCGGCACCCGCTTCGGCATCGGAGTCGATCCGGCTGATGGCCTGCTGCGACAGGGAACGGCCGACCTGCCTCTGACCTGGATGGACGCCAAGGCCGGCGACTGGGTCGTGACGCCGCGGCGCGGCAAGGCGGTAGAGATTAACGCCTTGTGGTTCAACGCTCTCAATATCTACGCCCAGTGGCTTGCCGGCTGCGCCCCCAACGCCGAGCGCGACGAGATCGTGACTCTGATTGCAAAGGTGCGACGATCCTTCAACCGGCGGTTCTGGAATGCCGAACTCGGCTATCTCTACGACGTGGTTGACGGCGACCGGGGCAATGACGCGGCCCTGCGCCCTAACCAGATCTTCGCCCTGGCCCTGCCTTATCCCGTACTCGAACGCCGCTACTGGTCCAGCGTATTCGCGGCGGTGCGCCGCCACCTCGAAACACCGGCTGGCCTGCGCACACTGGCGCCGGGTCATCCCGACTACCAGCGTCGTTACGCCGGCGACGTCCTCGCCCGCGATGCCGCATACCACCAAGGAACTGTCTGGCCTTGGCTCGCCGGTCTCTATGTCGATTCCTGGCTGCGGGTCCACCCGCATGAACGCTCCCGGGCCCGACGCTATATCGAGCAGATCATGACTCACCTCGACGACACCTGCATCGGGTCGATCAGCGAGGTTTTCGATGCGGAGCCGCCATTTTTGCCTAAGGGCTGCGTCTCGCAGGCCTGGAGCGTCGCCGAAGTGTTGCGAGCCTGGATCAAAGTCTCCGAAGGCGATCCCGGCGGGTCCTGCCCGGAAAAGGATGTCTAGCGCGATGCCTCGTGGCGCCCCCGAGGATGTCAAAATCATTGTCGCATGTGACGTCGCTGTTCCACGATGCGGCGGCCAAATCAAGATGCAATACATTGAAAAAAATAGATTTTTTCATGGTACAATTTTTGAAGTAATAAATTTCAGCGAAGACCGACAGGAGTATTTGGCAGCTCTGCAGAAACCATCATGAATCCTTTCCGTTCGCCTTGAAACCAAGGAAAGACGTTAGACCGGAAAGAGGAGATACGGATCATGGGAAAAATTATCGGAATTGACCTGGGAACCACCAACTCCTGCGTTGCCGTCATGGAAGGGAACAGGGTGAAGATCGCCGAGAACAACGAAGGGGGACGCACCACCCCTTCAATCGTCGCCTACACCAAAGACAAGGGGGGGTCCTGGTGGGCCAGGCGGCCAAGCGCCAGGCGGTGACCAACCCGCAGAATACCCTATTCGCTATCAAACGCCTGATCGGCCGTCGGTACGATGATCCGACGGTCGAAAAGGACAAGGCGACCGGCAAAGAGCAGTCGGTGGTGATCAAGGCCGGCAGCGGCCTCACCGAGGAGGAGATTGAACGGATGGTCCGCGATGCCGAGGCCCACGCCGAGGAAGACCGGCGCTTCCGCGAACTGGTTACTGCCCGCAACCAGGGCGAGGCGTTCGTGCATGAGGTCCGCAAGTCACTGGAGGAGTCGGGAGAAAAGCTCGAAAGCGGCGAAAAAGAGCGGATCGAATCGGCCATCAAAGACCTGGAAGAGGCGCTCAAGGGCGAGAGCAAGGATGACATCGAGTCAAGAAGCCGGGCGCTCAGCGAAGCATCTGCCTCCATGGCTCAGAAACTTTACGAACAAAAGGCGCAAACCGCAACCGGAAGCGACCCTCGTGGACCGGCCGAGGACGATGTGGTCGAGGCCGGGTTCGAGGACGTCTCGAAAGACAACTAAATTCAAGAAACGGGAAACTCGACTTGCCGACACCCGAGACCCTGGGTTTCCAGGAAATTCGGGAGATTTAAACCCACCCAAAGCAAAGGAGGCTGTCATGAAAAACAGGCTGCTGAAATTGTTGATCATTGCAATCTCGTTTCTGGGTCTTGCCCTCACCGGTCCAGTAATGGCCGACGACAATGAATCGCCGGACAAGCCCGAGGCCCAATCCGAAGCGACCCAGGCGGTACAGACCTCGGTGGCAAAAGAAGCGGAGGGCAAGACCGCCGAGCAGCGTAAGCGCATCCTGGCCGAAGCCAGCGCCGCGATTGCAGAGACCAGAAAAGCCCTGAAGGCCCTTGACGAGAAAAAGCCCGACGACGCCCTGAAAGCGTTGGAGTTGGCCACCGGTAAGCTGGCACTGATCGTTGCTCGGGACCCTGACCTTGCCTTGGCGCCGGTAGATGTCAGGGTAACGTCTTACGATATTTATGCCAAAGTCGAGACCATCGAAGAAGCGATCAAGAAGGCCGAGGACTATCTTGAAGACGGCGAAGTGCAAAAGGCCAGGCACTTGGTGGCAAATCTTGCCAGCGAAATCGTGATCGAAACCGTTAACATCCCGCTGGCCACCTACCCGGATGCCATCTTAGAAGTCGCGCCATTGATCGATGAGGGCAAGCTAGAGGAGGCCAGGAGGGCCTTGCAGATGGCTCTCAACACTCTGGTGGTTGTCGAAGAGGAGGTGCTTCCGCTGCCGGTGGTACGCGCCGAGGCCATTCTGAAAGAGGCAGAAAAACTGGCCGAAAACCAAGGGCGTAGCGAAAAGGACAACAAACAACTGGAATCGCTGCTGGACGAGGCGCAGACCCAGTTGAAAATAGCTCAATTGCTCGGCTATGGCGACAAGAAGGCCTTCAAACCTATGTACGAACAACTGGATGAAATCAGGAAGAAAACAGAGGGAGGCAAGCACGGGAAGGGATTTTTCGACAAGATCAAGCAGCAAATTTCCAACTTCCTTGCCGACAAAAAGCCGTCTGAGAAGGACGACCTAGCTCCTGCCGAGTCGCAGAACGAGAAAGCCGAGTAAGGGGATGAGGCCCCGGACAAAAAAGCGCTGTTCTGTAAAGCTCTTAATATTTATTCAGGAAAACAAAAAGGAGGATGATTCATGGCAACCTGACAACAAATTCGTGAAGGTGTAAGCCGCATCTGGGACTCACTGTTGGACGGCTGGCAGCGGCTCTATCAGCGGGCTTCGGGGGCCATCACCCGTTTTGTTCCGGGTGTCGGCAGAGAGCAGGTCCCGGAAGCCGACGCGCGGGAACTGACCCTCTGCAGCTCGGGTTGAGGCGTGCTGACGGCCAAGATGCTCGAAGGCGAACGCGAGAAGCTACTCAGACCCTGCATCGGCGGGTGGTCGGTCAGGACGAGGCAGTCAAGGCAGTAGCCGATGCCATCCGACGCTCCCGAGCCGGTCTTTCAGATCCCACCCGTCCCAACGGCTCATTCCTCATTCCTTTTCCTCGGACCGACCGGGGTCGGCAAGACCGAGTTGTGCAAAGCGCTTGCAGAATTTCTCTTCGACACCGAAGAGGCGCTAGTGCGCATCGACATGTCCGAGTTCATGGAGAAGCACTTGGTGGCGCGAATGATCGGTGCTCCGCCCGGCTATGTCGGCTACGACGAAGGGGGCTATCTGAGCGAGGCGGTGCGCCGCCGGCCCTACTCGGTGATCCTGCTCGAAGAGGTGGAGAAGGCCCAGAGCGACGTTTTTAACGTGCTGCTGCAGGTGCTGGACGACGGCCGGCTGACCGACGGTCACGGGCGCACGGTCGATTTCCGCAATACGGTGGTGGTGATGACCTCCAATCTCGGTTCTCAGCTTATCCAGGAGCTATCAGGGGAGGAAAACTACCTGCGCATGAAGGCGGCCGTGATGGAGGTTGCCGGCCAGCATTTCCGGCCCGAATTCATCAACGGCCTCGATGAGATTGTCGTGTTTCACCCCCTGGGTAAAGAGCAGATCCGCGCCATAACCGACATCCAGATCGACTATCTGCGCCGGCAAGTTCCTGCCGGGCGATACCGTCCGGGTCGATGTGGAGAATGGGCAGTTAACTTTTACCTGCCAGGCCCGAGCGGAGGTGGTGGACTGAGGGGGAAGGCAAAGGTGCCACATTCTGAGTGGCTAGAAGTATTACTACATAAATTTTTCGGCTTTGAATAACCTCGCAGAATTCGATCAAGTGGGAATACAGCCAGCTAATGCAAAATACCATTCGGATCTTAGCGAGGGACAAGAGCCCCAGCAATGTACGTCAAAATCTCAAGATCATCTTCGATTCTTCATTCTTTCGCATTATCGGCGAAGAGATGTATCTGGTTATCTCAGCACGCCTGAGTGGAGACGATCATGAAAAAGCTGGTGTTGATACGGCATGGAGAAAACAACTGGAACCGGGAAATGCACGAAAATATCGCCCCCAATGTCAAATGGGAAACGGGTCATCATCGCCACCCACGGCAACAGACTGCGGGTCCTATTGAAATATTCAGACAACCTTTCGAATGAGGAGACTGCTCGGCTCAACATCCCCACGAGTCTCTCTGTCGTTTATGAGCTTGAGGACGACCTGCGCCCCATTCGGAGCTACTACCTGGCGAATTAAGGGACTGATGGCGATGGACAACGGAGCAGAAATTTTATGGAATATTTATGGAATATAAAGACTACTACCACATCCTCGGGATCGCGAAAAACGCTTCGCAGGATGAGATCAAGCGGGCTTACCGCAAGCTCACCCGCAAATACCATCCCGACGTAAGCAGGGAGAAGGATGCCGAGAAAAAGTTCAAAGAGGTCGGCGAGGCCTACGAGGTGCTGAAAGACCCCGAGAAGCGTGCGGCCTACGACCGGCTCGGCGCCAATTGGCAGCAAGGACAGGATTTCCGCCCCCCACCCGGCTGGACCAAGGAGGAGTTTTCCTTCGGCGGCGGGTTCACCGACGGCAACACGGAAGGTTTCAGCGACTTCTTTGAATCGCTGTTCGGCGGCCGCTTCGACTCGAGACGCCGCTCGACCGGGAGGCGCGCCACTTATCGCCGACGCGGTGAGGACTTTCATGGCCGCCTCGTCATCGACCTGGAAGATGCCTTTCGCGGTGCGACCCGCACGGTGACGATGGAGGTTCCCGAAACGGGGCATAACGGCCTGCCGCGTATCCGGTCAAAAGAAATTCGGGTACGCATCCCGCCGGGGGTCACCGAGGGCCAGCATATCCGACTACCGGGCCAGGGAGGTGAACTGCCTAGCGGCAGTGCCGGCGATCTCTTTCTCGAGATCGTCTTCCGCCCTCACCCATTCTATCGGGTTGACGGCAGAGATCTCTATCTCGACCTGCCGGTCGCCCCTTGGGAGGCGGCGTTGGGAGCCAGAGTCAAAGTCCCCACACCCGGGGGGGTAGTCGATTTGCAGATCCCGGCCAATTCGGCCGATGGCAAACGACTGCGTCTCAAGGGGCGGGGACTGCCGGGCGAACCGGCGGGCCATCTTTACGTGAATCTCAAGATCGTTCTGCCGCCGGCGAACAACGCCAAGGCAAAAGAACTCTATCGCAAGATGGAGCGCGAGCTTGCCTTCAACCCCCGGGCCGCGCTCGGAGTCTGAGGAGAAATCATGAGAAAGGATTTGTTGCCGATTCTCAGCGGGAGCCTTCTCGATGATCGGACGACGCTGAGCCTGGCCGAGTTGAGTCGAGCCTGCACCGTGACCGCCGAACGCGTCATCGAACTGGTCGAGGAGGGAATTCTCGAACCACAGGGATCCGAACCTCTCCACTGGCGATTCCCCGGCAGCAGCCTGCGCCGTGCCCGGACCGCCCTGCATCTGCAGCGCGATCTCGACATCAATCTGCCCGGGGTGGCCCTGGCTCTTGAGCTCCTCGACGAGCTCGAACGGCTGCGGTGCGAACTCATGCGACTTGGCCCCTGAAGCGAACAGGGCAGAAACGGGCAAGGAGGGAAGCGATGACGACGCCCCCACTCTGGAAGCGACATTCCCTGCTCAACCGCCTGCAGACCCTGCTGCTGCTGATCTTTCTCGTGAGCTATCTGGCTCTGATCGGCTGGCTGCTTTGGGGGCGCAGCGGTCTGGTATGGCTGCTTCTGACCGGTGCGGCGTTCGCCCTGTTCAGTCCGGCAGCATCGCCTCAGCTGATCATGCGTGTGCACCGCGCCCGGCATCTGGCTGCCTCCGAAGCACCTCAGCTCTATCGGCTGGTCTCCGAGTTGGCGCAGCGCGCGGGTCTCCCTCAGCCGCCGACGCTCTATTACCTGCCGAGCGCCATGATTAATGCCTTTGCCGTGGGCACCCGCCGCCGCGCAGCGGTGGCGGTGACTGCCGGTCTGCTCGACACCCTCGATGAGCGGGAGTTGGCTGGGGTGCTTGCCCATGAGCTCAGCCACGTTGACAACAACGACATCCGGGTGATGAGCCTGGCCGATATGACCACCCGCTTGACCAGCGCCCTGTCGGAGGTCGGCCAGCTGCTGCTGTTGCTCAATCTGCCGCTGATTCTCGTTTCCGATACGGCCGTTATCTGGCCGGTGGTGCTGATTATGATCTTCGCCCCCCAGCTCAGCGCCCTGGCCCAGCTGGGCCTGTCGCGGGTGCGCGAATATGACGCCGATCTTTTTGCCGCCGCACTGACCGGCGACCCCGCAGGTCTGGCCAGCGCCCTGGTCAAGCTCGAGCGAAGCCAGCGATCTCTCTGGCGGCGGGTTCTGCTGCCGGGGTACCACATCCCCGAACCGTCCCTTCTCAGAACCCATCCCCCCACCGAGGAGCGGGTGCGCCGACTGCTGGAGCTTGAGCGACAGGCCAACAACGGCAAGCCCCCGCCAGGATCCCTTTGCCGGCCAAGAGGCTGGGCTCTGGGCGGGCGGTAGCGCCCCTCAAAGACGCACGCGCCCCGCTGGCACATCAGTGATCCGGGGCATTGAAGAAGGACATCGATTTCCAAGAGGAAAGGAGAAACCGGCCATGACACCCGCCAGCGCATCGAGCAGCTTCTTGCCGACACAGACCGCATCGTCGGCATTCTGGAGAACGAAGAAGAGAACGCCGGGAAGTCGTCCTGATGTGGCGTAAACGTCCGCGCGGAGCATGCGCCAGCAATGCAAGACTGGACGCCGTCGAGGTATAATTCATGGAGAAAAAAACCCGCTTTTCCATCTGGTATGTCCTGATCGCCTTCTGGCTGGTCCTGTTGATCCAGAACCTGATCGTCACCCAATATGGCCCCCGCAGAATCGCCTACAGCGAATTTCTGGACGCCCTGGAGGAGGGGCGCATTATCGAGGTGGCGGTCAGCGGCGATGTCGTCTCCGGCCAGATGCGGGCGGCGGGAGACAACCAGCAGAGTCCGCTGGCTTTCGTGACCCATCGGGTCGAGCCGGAACTGGCGCAGAAGCTCGCACAGCAAAACGTGAAATTTCGGGGGGAACCCAAGAGCACCATCCTGCGCGATCTACTGTCATGGATCATCCCGGTTTTTCTCTTTTTCGGCTTGTGGCTGCTGCTGATGCGCAGATTCAGCCCAGGATCGCCCATGCTGGAATTCGGCAAGAGCAAGGCTCGGGTCTATGCGGAACAGGATATCGATACCCGGTTCGAGGATGTCGCCGGTGCCGAAGAGGCCAAGGAGGAACTCGCCGAGATTGTCGAGTTCCTCAAGAGTCCAGAACGCTTTGAGAGTTTGGGCGGACGCATGCCGAAAGGGGTGCTTCTGGTCGGCCCGCCGGGTACCGGCAAGACCCTGCTGGCGCGGGCGGTTGCCGGCGAGGCTGGCATCCCCTTTTTTTCCATCAGCGGCTCGGATTTCGTCGAGATGTTCGTCGGCGTCGGTGCCGCCCGGGTACGCGAGCTGTTCAGGCAGTCGCGGGAAAAAGCACCGTGCATCATCTTTATCGATGAACTCGATGCCATCGGCAAGGCCAGAGGGGCCGTCACCGTCGGCGGCCACGACGAGCGCGAGAACACTCTCAACCAGCTACTGGTGGAAATGGACGGCTTCGATCCACGCAGCGGTGTGGTGATTCTGGCTGCGACCAATCGCCCGGAAATCCTCGACCTGGCTCTGCTGCGCGCCGGTCGCTTCGATCGCCAGATCCTGGTGGACCGACCCGATCTCAGGGGACGCGAGGCAATCCTGCGGGTACACACCCGTAAAATCGCGCTGGGCGAGGATGTCGATCTGAACGTTATCGCCCGCAAGACGCCCGGCTTCTCCGGCGCCGACCTGGCCAACATCGTCAACGAGGCGGCACTGCTGGCCGCCCGCAAGAACAAGCGGCAGGTCGAGATGAGTGATTTCGACGAGGCCATCGACCGGGTCACGGCGGGGCTCGAGAAGAAAAACCGCCTGATCAACGCCAAAGAGCGCGAGATTGTCGCCTACCACGAAACCGGTCACGCCCTGGTCGCAGCCTTCACCCCCGGCGCGGAGCCGGTGCACAAAATCTCCATCGTCCCCCGTGGACTTGCGGCCCTGGGGTATACCCAGCAGCTTCCCACTGAGGAGCGCTATCTCATGACCCGCGGGGAGTTGCTGGGGAAGATCGACGTCCTGCTGGGCGGCCGGGTCGCAGAGATGCTGGTTTTCTGCGATGTTTCCACCGGCGCGCACAACGATCTTCAACGGGCCACCGACATCGCCCAGGCTATGCTCGAGGAGTACGGCATGGGCAATACGCTGGGGCTGGCCACCTATCCACGCCGGCGCGGCAACGTCCTTCTCGGCGAGCAGATTCCATCACCGGGCGGCAAGCCATACAGCGAGGCGACCGCCGCGCGGCTCGACGAGGAAGTTCGCGCGCTGCTGGCCGAACGCGAGCAGAGCGTACGCGCCCTGCTTGAGAGCTGGCGCGAGTTGTTGGAAAAGATCGCCCGGCGGGTGCTGGAGGTGGAAGTGATCGATGAGAAAACTTTCAACGACCTGATCGGCAGGAAAGAGGAAGGCTGACTATTCTGGCCCGGGATCTCACGGTATTCGCGGCGATGATGTCCGCCGACCGGCTGACGCCGGAGTAAAGAATTTCGAAACAGAACAAGCCGGGCCGACCGAATCGGTGCCAGGCAACGCCCCCTGTGTCAGGATAGTTGTCGCCTCTCGCTGAGAGATTTTGTGTGTTACTCTCGGGGGCAAAGGAGAGCGACAGTAAATATATGAGCAGCAAATATTCCAAAGAGTTTAAGGCCAGTATCATTGCCCGGCTGCTGCCGCCGAACAACGCCAGTGTTCCGGGGTTATCCCGAGAGACCGGAGGACCCAGGGAGACTCTCTACATGTGGCGGCTTCAACATCGCCGTACCCCGCAGGACACGGCGGCACATGGCCAGCGGTCGCCTAAGTACAGCAGCAAAGAGAAGCTGAGCACCGTAATCGAAACCGCCAGCTTCAGCGAAACTGAACTTGGCGAGTACTGCCCATGGATTTTGCCGGGGGTAGTTACAGCTCGATGTGCACTAGATCCTGACGCACAGCCAGCCAGGCAATGAAAATTCAGTGTGAGACACACACGAGTTGAACAGAATACCAGCTATAGGTTGACCCGGGCCTCCCGCTAGTACCCGGGATATCGCCTCCACCACTCGTCATCATCCTCAAACCCGAGAAACAGATCGGTCGCGACCTGCTCGATTACCTGGCGCAGTTCAAGTCGCGACAACCACCTCTCGGCGATGGCTTTTCGCCCGAGCAGGGCTCCGAGGATGTTTCCGGCAATGGCTCCGGTACTGTCACTGTCACCGGAATGATTGACCGCAAGGCGGATTCCGAGATCGAAGTCGTTTCCGGCGACCAGGGCGCAGTAGATCGCGATCGCCAGGGCTTCCTCGCCGACCCACTCTTCCCCGAGTTTCTCGACCGTTTCCGCATTATGCGGCAGATCCGGATCAGCGGCGAATTCGATGGCTTTTTTGACGGCGGTTGTTGTTTCCTCGGCGCCCGGATGCTCCTTCAGGATATCGAGCGTGTTGTCAATAGCCTCGTTCAGATTATTTCCATCAATGATCCGACCGATCAGCATGGCAAGACAAGCCGCCGGCAGATACCCGGAGGGATGCCCGTGGGTCAGATAGCCCAGCTCCCGGCCGACTTTGAACGATTCCCGGTCACGCATAGTGGGGTCCATAATTCGACACATAAAGTGGGATTGGAAAAGCAGGCCCACAGGCGCCACGCGCATGACGGCCCCGCACCCCTTGCTGTCGTTGTGCCGGGAGCCGGAATTGTCGAGCAGAAAAGGTCGGTCATGGCGAAGTGACGAGAGACAGGTATTGCCGGGGGCGCGACGACTGTGCAATTCAGAAGTCTGGGCCAGCCATCCGTCCATGGAGACCGGTTTGTTATGGCGACGCTGCCGAGAATTAATGGTGGAGCTAGGTGTATATGAGGACTGGCGTTGCCATGTTACTGGCCCATGGTGCAACCCATTGGGGCTAGAACAGCGACGTTTATCTCATTAAGGCAGGACGCAAACCAAAATATTGCAAGCTTTCGGACAACAAATCCGTAAAAGGAACCCACGGAGGAACCCAAATCAAACAGAAACAAAAAAAGGCTTAGCCCACGAAAGCTAAACCTTTGTTTTTGTTGTGTTAAAATGGCGCGCCGGGGAAGATTCGAACTCCCGACCTTCTGATCCGTAGAGTCGCCTAAAAAATCTCGGGAAAATGTGCGCAACCCACCGTGATCATTGCAATTTTTAAGTTTCAACTAAAACATAACCGAGCTTGTCGCCTTTATCAAAATCAAAAATCATTAGCATTTCTAGCAACATACAAGGGAACCTCCCCGCGAAGCGCTCCGTCGGCGCTGTTCCCAAGAAAACCGACACCTTTCGGAAGCGTGCCCAACGCACCGAACCCCCCACGGGAACCTTTTGGGAACCTTTTTCCAAAAGATGGTCCATTCTTTCAACACCGAGGCCTCGCGTTGAAACCTGTCTGGCTCTTTGGATTTTGGCTAAGCTCTCTTTGCTGCGGTCCAATTGCTTGTTGTCATCTAAACCGGCCTCCTGTTCTCAAGCAAAACCATCCAGGCATTAATGGTCAAACATATCCGCCCGTTAATTCATGAAATTCACCCATAGTTGTCCAGAGCCCCCCTTGGTGGATGATAAACTCTAGGTGATGATACCCCCCCCTTTGCGCAATAGAATGCAAGACAACCCAACTTAATGATTTCCAGGATTGGTGAGCTACTCTCGACGCGGAGACTCAACCAGTCAGGATTTATCCGGCGCAGCTTTTGAACTTCCCACTAAAAAGAAAGGGATAGGGATGGGAGGAATTCCCATGCGACTGCAGACACTCTGAACGTATTCTCGCCAGAAAGGCCATACATGGTATCCTACGTTGCGACGGCCAAATTCTTCAAAAGCAGCCTCGTGGTCTTCGATATTCAGGTCCGCCGGAATATTGTAATGGGCACAAAATTCGGCGGTGATTTCGATAAAGACGGTACTGTCTTCCAATTCTGCTGATCCACCCTCTTGCGCCGCATTTTTATCAACCAAGCGCGTTCCGGCGGTGAAATTGAAAACGACCGTTCTGGTCTCATGCACCTGGTCTTCAGAAATGGAATCCAAAATTGCAAAATCACCGGTAGGAGCACCACGATGTTGGGGAGAAAGTATAACTTCTGTCCCAAAGAAGGGTGGGATAAAGTCATCCTTGCAACGGGTCGTAGCTTTTCTTAGAAAGACACCCTGAATATTTAAGACTTTGATTGCCTTCTCCAGAAGCTCTCCGTTCATCTTCAGGCTGCCCATAGATCGATAGGTGTGATCATATTTTCGGAACGGGTATACCTAACACCGCCATGTGTTATCTTCACTTGCTGTGCGTCCTCGTACCAATCATTTTCCTGCAGTGCCGAGCCAAAATTGAAAACGGGGCGATTTCCAAGTGCAAAGCAGATATCTGAAAGGGTTCGCAGGGTCATGTTCCTTGACCCGCTCAGTACCTGAGACACATAGCCCTTTGTTTTTTGTATTCTCTGAGCAAGTTCCGATTTAGTAACTCCAGTTTCCTGCATCACCTTCCAGATAGCTTCGGTTACTTCTGTAATTAAAAGTTCCTGAGCAACGAGTCGATCGTTCTCTTCACTCTCTTGGGCCCATGCATCAAAAAAATCACTCATTATCATTTCTCCTCAATCTCTCGCCAGTTTCTTATGACAAGTCTTTCATCTTCTTTCGACAGTTTCGGCCCTCTCTTGAAGGCAAAATGACTGATAAAGAAAACACCTTTGTGCCTGTCAGAGAACCAGCCATAGGCTCTTAATTTCCCTGCTTTGATAGCAAAGAAATGTTTGTCGTTGGGCAGCTTGGCTTCTGTATTCCAATGGTCGGGAGCTCGAAGCTGTCCTTGATCTGCAAGATACTTACGCCGAGCGGCCATAGTTGCCATAGCATTTTTCCCCTTGCCCCCGGGAAAATGTGACAAAGCTTTATGGAGGCTAGGAGGGCGCCAAACTTGGAGGTCGTCCTCACCTTCCGGCTGCTCACAATAGCGAATAGTTAGTCGCTTACCTTTATAATCTACCATAAAAGTTTAGTTAAATGTAAACCCCTCTGAAAAAAAATTTCCAGAAAAATCGAAAAACATACTCCATAATGTGTTTACTTCTTTTTTCGGGCTACAAAAATAATGCTGTAGTTAGGGGAATGTAAAGCTTTTCCCATCGCTATCATCTCCCGCAAACCTTCCTCAGAATGCCCTCCTGATCAGCCCACAGAGATCTCGACGGCGTCACGGAGATCGGCGTTGACGAGATCAAGGTCTTCAAGGGCCAGAAATACCTGACGACGGTCTATCAGCTCAACGCCGGAGTCAGACGGCTGCTGTGGTGCGGCCCCGAGCGGCGGGCAAAAACGCTGCTGCGGTTCTTCCACGAGTTCGGCAAGGAGCGCAGCGCCCAGATCAAGTTCGTCTGTAGCGACATGTGGGCGCCGTACCTCAAGGTCATCGCCAAGAAGGCTCCGCAGGCCCTGAACATCCTCGACCGCTTTCATATCATGCGGGCCTTCGGCGAAGCGATTGACCAGATCCGCCGCGACGAGGTCAAGCAGCTCAAGGCGAACGGACAGGTGAACGTTCTCGAACACGGGCGCTGGCTGTTGCTGAAGCGACCGGAGAACCTTTCCGAGAAGCAGACGACCCGGCTGGACGAACTGCTCAAACTCAACCTGGCGTCGATCAAGGGCTACCTGCTGCGCGAGGACTTCCAGCGCTTCTGGGACTATCAACGCCCGGACTTCGCGGGAAAGTTTCTCGACAACTGGGTCACCAGGACCTTACAGACGGACCTGGAGCCGATGAAGAAAGTCGCCCGCATGCTGCGCAGTCACAAGCCACTGATCCTCAACTGGTTCAAGGCCAAGGGTCAACTTTCCAGCGGCGCAGTGGAGGGTCTGAACCTCAAGGCAAAACTCACTATGAGAAAAGCCTACGGTTTCAAGACGCTGAAATGCTTGCAAATCGCCTTATATCATGAACTTGGCAAGTTGCCGGAACCTGAATATCACCACAGATTCTGCTGACGAGCCACTTTTACAACAGCAACAATTTGTTTGCGCTGCAGCTTCAAGAGGTGGGTAGTGCGGCGGTAAAGAATTTCGTGACGGCGTCAAGGAACTGGTTTGACGTTGATCTTAGTAAATTCAATTTCTATTTGATGCCCTTGGCATTTTTGCATTCAGACCACACTGCGGCGGGCCTAATTCTGAATAAAGAAGAACGAAAAGTAGCAGAGTATATCCGTAATTTGGACGCAGCCAATGATCCTCAAGGGCAATATTCGGTTACCGTGAATGTCGATGTGAGGTTTTCAAGATCAAAAGCTACTGATGCTCTATCAGTTCAGTTTTCACAAGAGGCAGATGCCATGAAGGTGCAATTGACTGAGCAACAGTTTAAGGACCGCTATCCGCTAACATACGCGGAATTAACTGCAGAATGCCGCGCTAGGTATTCTGATTTTAAAGAGAATTCGACATACCATGACATAAGAAAACCTTTAAAATCTGATCCTAAGTACTGCAGAGTAAGACGGCTTGATCCTGACAACCCTAAAAGCACCGGAAAAGACTGGTACAGCCGATCTATATTCACAGTATTAGACCAGCACTATACGAAAAACGACTAATCGGGTAGCCGGGGTTTTTAACCCCCAGCCCCCACACCACCCGGCATGCGGGTCCGCACCGGGCGGTTCGTTGAAATTACCGGGCCGTGTCCAGGTGACACACTCAATTAGGGCTTCCCCCTGAATCTATGTCATCGACTTTCACGGTCTGTCTCAAAACCTCGACCAAGACAAACTACCAACCACCTTACCGATAACCAAATCCTGATCTCCCGCAGGAAGACACGAATACTCCTGGTTCTCCGGCACCAAAAGCATTTCCTCCGCTGTACAACCCTGCCGGCGAACTCGCACAATCCCTGTAGAATCGCGCACAACGATGATGTCCCCCACCTCGCCTGGTTTCTCAGCTACGAGAACGATATCTCCTGGCCGCAGCAGCGGCGCCATTGCTGTATCCTGAATACGCATGGCGAAATCACAAGGGGGAGTGTCGGGCAGCCATAGTCCCTTTTGCTCACCTTTTGACTTCCAATTCCCGGAACTGAGTTCGCCCATGGTCAGCAAAGGTACCAACGGCGCAGGTGAACATTCCGGGTTGTTTTCGTCTTTTCCCAAGATCAGCCAATCGAGGCTGACCTGAAATGTCTTGGCTATTTTTTCCAGTAAAAAAATATCTGGATGTCTGTGCCCGTTCTCCATCCGATTAAATGTCACGGTTGCAATACCAAGTTTTTCGGCAAAGTCTTTTTGTGACAGATTGGATTGCTGGCGAATTTCCCGGATTCGTTCTCCCCATGGGCTCCCCATAGCCTTTTTCCTCCTTAATTTCATTTCCCTGTCTTACTGAGACAACCAAAATACATTATCCGTATTGAAATATCAATAAATACATTTCGGACATTTTATTTATTGACAAAATCCGTTTTGTCGTTTACCTGTGTCCTTATAGCAACTTTTTGCCAAAGCAGTGTTCCAAAACGGGCAAATCATCAAACAGTCACATCTAAACTGAAAACAAGGAGGTTATCCATGAACAAAAAGAACAAACCCGTCAATCGCCGTCCCCGAAATCTTGCAGAATGGCAGACCTACCTCGCACCCCACTCCATCAACATCAAACATTACCTGCCCCAGCAAGGTGCGGATAATAGTGAGTTGGAAATCGTCTGCATGCTCTGCGGCGCCGAGGAAAAGGTGCCGGCAGCCAATCTCGTTCGCAGAAAAAAGAGCAACATCTGCAAGAATTGCGGATGCCGCCAAGACTACACCACCGATAATATCCAACAGTTGATCGAGAAGCACGGAGGTAAGCTTCTGGCCGGCGAGGTGACAAACAAAGAGTCGGTGGTGAGGATCCGCTGTGCCTGCGGTGCCGAGAAGGACAAGCGGGCGCAGGATGTGCGCCGCAGGCCGGGGAGCTGTGATAGCTGCCGCGGCGAAAGAGTCCGCCATACAACCCTGACCAATAACAACAATCTGCAGACGGCGCAAAAAGTTGCTGCCGAGCGCGGTGGACGCTGTCTTACCGAGACCGAGCTGGTCTCCGTCAAGGATAAGCTCAAGTGGGAGTGCGGGCTGGGGCATACGTGGAAGACTAGCCTGGAGTCGGTCAGCAAGCAGCCAGGGGACCTGGTGCCCGACGTGCAATGCTAAATTTGGAGAGAATTTGACCCGAGCCCTGATGGAGGCAGGTTTTGGAGCCGAATTCAAAGCGCAAAAACCAGAATTTTTAAATGGTCTTGAACTGGATGGCTATAATGCCGACCTCGGTCTCGCCTATGAGACTCACGGCCAACAGCATTATCAATACAGCCGGATGTTTCACCGCAGCAAAAATGATTTTCACTCCCAAATGGAGCGTGACCTGATCAAACAACTCCGCTGCCATCGCGCCAATGTCACCTTGATCATCGTCCCCTATTATGCTCTCGACGAGGGGATCCAGGCTGTCAGATCATTTCTGGCTCAGGCTCTGGAGGTGGCAGGATTTAAACCTCCCCAGGACATCACTAGCATAGATATCGACATGCGCGCCATCTTCGATATGCGGTCCGACCATAAATACAGAGATTTCGCGAGGATAGTCCAGGAACGTGGCGGATCATTCCATGAAAAAGATTACCAGGGCAGAACCCGCCCTGTTCCGGTAACCTGCAGCAAAGGCCACACATGGAACGCAAGACCCTATTTGCTGATCAAGGGGCACTGGTGCCCGTATTGTTCGAAAAACACCACAAAGAATCTGGACGAAATTGAATACGCCCTGAGCGAAAAGGGCTGGAGTTTGATGGGAAAACCGGCTTACAAAAATGCTCACCAGCTCTTGCCGATGCAATGCCCGTCGGGTCACGCAGTCGACCGCAGTTGGAACGATTGGGACCAGGGAAATCAGAGCTGTGTCACCTGCAAAAAGCTAGCTGAGGCGCGAAAATTTGCCATCATCATGTGGCTGCGGGGAATTCTGGTCGAACTGGAACCGGCAGACTACCAAAACGCCAGACAGGAGGTGGAGGGATCATGCACTAGCTGTTCGGGTGTGTCAGTGATGACAATTCATGCATGGAAACATGCTCAAACCTGCGCTCACTGCGGTATGCCTTTGCCCCCATATTTTAAGCGGAAAGTCGAAGAAATAGAGGTTCAAAAACGAAAAATTGACTGAGGTTTAAGATGTAACCCCCCGGACTTTGCCGGGGGGGAGTTACAGATTGATGTGTACGACATTCTGACGCACGGCCGGCCAAGCAATGAAAACACAGCGTGAGACACACCCCCGAGTTGAACAGAATGCCCGCTAAAGACTGACTTAGGCCTCCCGCTAGTACCCGGGATATCGCCTCCACCAATCGTCATCATCCTCAAACCCGAGAAACAGATCGGTCGCGACCTGCTCGATTACCTGGCGCAGTTCAAGTCGCACTAGCCACCGCTCGGCGATGGCCTTTCGCCCGAGCAGGGCTCCGAGAAGGTTTCCGGCAATCGCTCCGGTACTGTCACTGTCGCCGGAATGATTGACCGCAAGGCGGATTCCGAGATCAAAGTCGTTCCCGGCGACCAGGGCGCAGTAGATCGCGATCGCCAGGGCTTCCTCGCCGACCCACCCTTCCCCGAGTTTCTCGACTGTTTCCGCATTATGCGGTAGATCCGGATCTGCAGCGAATTCGATGGCTTTTTTGACGGCGGCTTCTGTTTCCTCGGCACCCGGATGTTCATTCAGGATATCGAGCGTGTTGTCGATAGCCTCGTTCAAACCATCTCCATCAATGATTCTTCCAATCATCATGGCAAGGCAGGCCGCTGGCAGATACCCGGAGGGATGCCCGTGGGTCAGATAGCCCAGATCCCGGCCAGCAATAAACGTTTCCCGGTCACGCATGCCGGGGGTCATAACGCGGCACATAAAGTGGGATTGGAAAAGCAGGCCCACAGGCGCCATGCGCATGACGGCTCCGCATCCCTTGCTGTCGTTGTGCCGGGAACCGGAATTGTCCAGCAGAAAAGGTCGGTCATGGTGAAGTGACGAGAGGCAGGTATTGCCGGGGGCGCGACGACTGTGCAGTTCAGGAGTATGGGCCAGCCACCCGTCCATGGGGACCGGACTGTTATCAGTCTCCCCCTGAGTCACAAGCCAGCGCCGATAGGCAGTGTGAGTGCAGCTCACAAAGGAAGGCCCGATTCCTTTGTGCTGGGCACGCGTAACAGCCCGAAGCAGGCCTTCGGCCGTAAAGAGCGTCATCTGAGTATCGTCAGTGATCGCTCCCACTTTGCCGAAGGCTTCCGCGTAATCCTGGATACCTTCAGGTCCGTAGCATTTTCTGATTTCGGCCAGGGAGTCAAATTCGATAGCCCCGCCAAGGGCGTCGCCGACCGCTCCGCCCAGGAGGCAGCCCAGATAATGGTCCAGAGTTCGCCGGGCATGCTTCGCATGGTAGGCATGAACGTGCTGCTCCTGCTCCAGGGTTTCAATCGCTCCGGGGCGAGCCTGCCTGACTTGCTCCATCGCCTGGTCCGGTTCCAGTCCGAAATCGACCAGTATTCGGGCCGCCAAAAGACCGGTTCGTCCTAGGCCGCCGCGGCAATGGAGAACAACCTTACCGCCGCGGCACAGAATCCCGCGGATCCGGTTCCCGACCTCCTCCCATGCGCTTTCAAATCGATCATCGGGTGTACTGACATCCACAATGGGCAGATGAAACCATTGCAGATCCCTCTGCCGCACGCGGTCCCTGAAATGAGAAACGCCCAGCAGCTCGAATTCATGGTCTTCGATAAGGGAGACCAGCGCTTGCGCCCCCCACTGTTCGATCGCGGCAAGGTCCTTGTCGAGATCCCGGTCCCAGTTTCCCGAGAAAAGACCTTGCCCCTTTTTCCCGGGGCAGAAAGTCAGGCCGAGCTCTCCTTGGATATGAGGGATCTGCAGGAGGTCGATTCGTAAAGGATGCGTGTCGCTGGTTTTAGCCATGAAAATTCACTCGGGTTCTGCGATACGATCTTATTGCAAGTGAGGCAGGATTTGCTCCCTATATCCTGATTCCGTGAGATTACAATCGTAAAACTTTTCCACGAATGCATGTAAGTTGCTGAAACATTTCGTTATTTGTGCTATCTTATAGCCCACAAAAATTTCACTCCGTGGGTGAGTTCTATGAAACGCTTTATCATCGAGAAATCCGAGGAGGAGTTCTACAGCTCCCACTCCGGGCTGGCCCTGGTGGGGCTGTGCCTCAACCGCTTCACCAGCCTGACCAAGCGCCTGGGACAGCTCGGCCCACTGAAAAAGGGAGCCATCTCGCACGCCGATGTGCTTCGCAGCTATATCGGCCTGCTTTGTCTCGGCAAGAGCGATTTCGAGGCCATCAGCGGATTTCGCCAGGACCGTTTTTTCAAAGAATCTTTCGGGCTTAAGGGCGTTCCTTCCGAACCGAGCTTCTGGAGATCGAGCAGCGCGAGGGCTCCCAGCACAGCCAGAAAAACTTCATTCCGTTTCTTGGCCGGGTGCTGCACAAGGCGCTCTCGTTGACCGCCGCCCCTTTGCTGGTGCGCCTCGATTCCGGCCACGATGCCTGGGAGACCCGCATGGAATTGGCCTCCCATGAGCGGGTGGACTACATCCTGAAATGGAACCCCCGCGGGCACAGCAAAACCCTCTGGCACCGGCGGGCCTTCGCCGAAGGAAAGGTCAGCCAGCCGCGCCCGGGAAAGCGCATTGCCATTTTCAGTGTCCGCGACACTCATAGCTGGAAAGACGAAACCGGGCAGAAACATGAGTTGAGCTGCCGCCGGGTCATCCGCGTTACCGAGCGCACCATCGATAAGAAGGGCCAGCTTTTGCTCGAGCCCGACATCACGCTGGAGGGCTGGTGGACCTCGCTGAATCTGTCCGCCGAGAAGATTATCGCTCTTTACCAGGATCACGGCACCAGTGAGCAGTTTCACAGCGAGCTCAAAACCGACATGGATCTTGAGCGTCTGCCCTCGGGCAAATTTGAGGTCAACAGCTTGGTGATGACCTGTGCCGCACTGGCCTACAACATCCTGCGCTTCATCGGGCAGATCGGCTTGCTCGGCGAGAAAACGCCAGTGCGCCACCCGGCCAAGCGCCGGCGCATCAAGACGGTCATCCAGGAACTGATGTGTCTGGCGGCACGCATGATCGAGACCGGCCGACGGTTGTATTTACGCTTCAGTCGCCATAGCGGCGCGTCTTTCCAAGCGTTCGCCGGCCTTTATCAACGATTGGCCTACGGATAGGCCAGAGGCCGGCCAAAAAGAAGATGACAAAAGATGACAAAACCCGGGCACTTGCGGTGTTCACGATCGAACTCGTCCTGAAATCGCCTTGATTGGCACTTTGCGGGCAATCTGTCAAAGATCGAAGCTTGCTGAGGCCCTTCAGAGAGCCGGATTTTCAACTGAGCGACATTCTCGCCCCCCATTTTCGCCACTTGGGACGAGAAAACCGGAAAGCGGGAAGACATCTCACGGAATCAGGTTCCCTTCTACCTTGAAAAGTATAATTTTCTAATTTTTTCATAGAATTATTTCATTCTGTTAAAAATCTTATCTACATAATGATTTCTATCATCTGTCATGAAGAGCACATTATTATTTTCCAGTTCCACTTGAGTCTTGTCCCACTTCAATTGAGGGTATCGAGTCCAAGACAAAATAAAACTATTCAAAATGACATTAGAATCATTCAACCGCTTTTCGACCTCCTTAATTCGCTTGTGGAATAAAACCTTTTCACTTCCTGGCCCCTCATGCATGAGGCCATGCGGCTCGATAAAGGTGACATACTGCTTCCCTCCTTTGAGCATCCAAAGAATGAAATCGGGATGAAAGTTGCCCGCTTCGAAAAAGCCGACCCCCTTTCCACGGCTCAAATTCCGAAGGAGATAGAGTTCAACCCCATCTTTTTCCAGTTCGGTTTTATTATTGTCACACCAGCCCTTGAGGTCGGTTACAAACTGGTACTCACTTTCATTGAGCGCCACCGGGAGAATCGTGATTTTCCCACCACGGCGGACATGAAAAAGAGGCTGGAAAAGATGGTGTTTGAAATTGCAGGCATTCAAATCGCCCATGCTTAGAAGATCCTTTTTACCCTTTTTGAGATCTTCCTGAACCTGCTGAATCCATTGGACAACTTGAGTTTCATCGCCATCCACAATGAGCCTGTAAACATCTTCCTGTGGAATATTGTCATCATTTGATGCCAAGTCGCGCAGTTCTAGTCGCGGCTTATAAAACTCATCGTTCCGAAAACGATAGAGCTTTTCGCAGTAGCGCTTAAGTAGCTCAGACGCTACCTGCTGCAATAATGACACTCCTTCAAAATCTTCAGGTGCCAGACGAGATTCCGGTAGGTAGAGTGTGTACCAATCACTCCTTCTAAGCAGTTTTTCGATGCCATTTTTTGAAATGTTTAAGTTGTGCCAACTCCGTTCGCGCTTGAACTGCTCGATTTCGAAAAAAAGAGTGTCGATATCAAACAAAGCGACTACTTGCTCCGGTATTCCCCCGTGAATCGGAACTTTTTGTCCGATTTCATGAGCTCCACGCGATTGCATGGCCTGAATACGTGGATACCAATCGGCAACCACGGGATTGCGGAACATGTAATCTGGTATTTCCCCAAGTGTAGGTACCCGGGCATCCTTCTTAAAATCGTACTCCCTGCCGTCTGAGGCCTTTTTCTTCGGGCGCAGTATTTTAAGTTTCTTTCCGGCATCGTAGGTGACATTGAGTGGAATGGTGAAAATCCGGCGGCGTTCATTGCCGGGGAGCCCTTCCTCCTTAAGGAATTCCCGGAATTTCTCCATGAAGTCAGCCTTGATGCCGAAGACGTTCAGGGTCTCCAGCTCTTCGATAAAAGACGGTTTGGTGGGCGCGTGAGAATGTCCGCTGCGTTTCAGGCACCACTCGTAACCTTTCAGGCGGACTCCTCGGCCGAAGAGCTGGATGATCTGGGAGCCTTCTGAGCGTCCCACATGCATCAAGCCCATAGTGCTGACTCGCCAGCAGTCCCAGCCTTCCACGAATTTCTTGGACCCAATCAGAAGATTGACCGGGGATGTGGATTCCTTCACGGATGCAAACATGGCCTCGGTGAAGTCGCTATCTTCCACGGTCAGGCGCGTGCCATTTTGGGCCGCATACTCGGCCACGTGGTCGCAGAGGCTTTTGGCGTCACCGACATTGATGAGTCCGAAGGGCGTTTCTGAGGTACCCACCCGGAGTGCAACCTCTCCAGATTCTCCCTTAATTCGATCGAGCGAGAGGTGTCCACCCGCAACATTGTTAAACAGCCTGGAGAGGATATCCCGGTAAAGATTCTCAACAGACTCCCCGGCATTCATGGCTTGAAGCAGATAAGAAAAGGCACCAGCAAAAATGTCGTTGCCATCTTTGTCCAAGAGCCCAGTATCCTGTCCCTTGCCCGTCAGGATTTCTCGCATTCGGCGAACAGCAGCCTGCTGGTTGTCCAGAAAGTCGGCAATGAACAAGATGATGAGCGCAACGTCCGTGGCGACAATCTCTTCCTCCCTGCTTAATTTTCCAGAAGAAACAGTGCTGCCGACGAACACCCAGAGAGGTTTTTCCAGATTAAAGGGCTCGAATTCCTTCCCCTTCTCCTCGTAAATCCGAAGTTGCTGATAAAACTTCAACAGGCAGGCCGTCATATAGATAGACTGCGTTTCCTCAAAAGATTCCGGCAGGTTCAGGATCTGGTAGTCCTTCCCGAAACCGTCCTCATAAAACCAACGATAGGAGTAATCGAAAAAGACGGTTTTGGCGTAGCTGTTCTCGAAATCCGCACTTCCCGATGCCTGCACAGCCTGCTCGAAAGTCGCTGAATACTCGAAGGTAAACCCCTTTTCGCATAGATCAGAGCGTCTTCTGAACCAGACGCCCTCCTCTTTGCCACTCATCCCCCGGTGCCCTTCGTCAACCAGCAGAAGGTTCTGGTCACCGAGGCTTCGCGAAGCAATTGTATTGGGCCCTTCTTGATCAGCCAGCTTAGTAATTTCCAGAACATCCACCCGGTCCAAGCCTTGAGCCTGACTAAACAGACCGCCTCGAGACTCCAGATAGCTCCCTGCCCTAATATCGCTTTCCCGAAATTCGGCGATGTGCTGTTCTGAAAGTCGCTCATTTGGGGTCAGGAGGATGACGCGGGATAGGTCCTTGTCCTTGCCGGCCAGTGCAGCATAATGTCGGTATTGTAGAAGATTCACATGCATAAGCAGCGTTTTGCCGCTTCCGGTGGCATTCTGAAGGCAGAGTTTATTCAGGTCATCTTCTTCGTAGAAAGCCACATCGGCGAAATCAGCCCAATGCCGGTTGAATCTCTCTACAAAGCCATTGAGGTCGGCAAGTAGGCCTTCGCGGTTGCTGAAGAAGCGGTCCAGGTACACCTCAACGAAGACCAATGTCAGCCACTGATAGTATTTCCACACTATCGGGCGATGGCGCTTTTCATTGATGGCCTGGGTATGGCGAACGATATTCTGCTCGTATGTGAGCAGCATATCCCGGTTAATTCGAAACCCCGGATTCCCTGCTGCGGGATCGGCCGGACTGAACAGGGGGCTATTCCCAAGATAATGGTAGAAAAAATGAAGGTTATCCTTGTCCAAGTCCTCCAAGCGGGGATCTCGAATCGGCTCGGCTAATTTGTGAAAAGGGCGAACCGACTTTCCGTTGATTCTGTGCTCCACCAACGGATCGATACCGAACAGGCTGATGAGCCATTGGTTGAGCACCAATTTGTCTCTAAATTTATGCGGTTGGGGGCCGCGTGAACGTCTTCTTGCCATCACACGCCTCCTTTATGCGTTTTCGCCGTTCCACATGCGCTTCATGAACTCTTCTTCGATGAGGCGGACCTTCCAGTTCTCGTCATCCAGCTTCAGATTGGGCAGATTGTTGCTGCCGTTGACGTAGATGGTGTCGAACTCGAAATCGCGGGTGCTGATGCGGTTCTTCTGGAACCATTCATCCAGCATCAGGTTGTCCTGCTCGATGTCGTCGGTGAGCTTGCGCCAGACGACCAGGACCTTTTCCCGCTGGCCATTGTTGGGATTGGCCGCGTCCTTGGGCACCCAGCCTTCGACTTTGCGGAACCACCACGGGCCGCCTTCGTCCTGGCGGATGCGGCCATCCACCACCAGCTTGGTGTGCTGGTCTTCGGGCAGCTCCGGGTCCGTGATGCGCTTGAAGGTCGCCTGGAAGGTTTGCGGCACGGATGTGTGCAGCACGCGCAGGCCGATCAGATAGTTGAAGGTCTCGATCAGGTCGACCGCACGGGTGGCGTACTCGTCCGTCCCCGGCTTTTTGACCTCCAGGGTGTAAGCGGTCGGATCGGCAAAGGCGTCGATATTGAGCAGCGACTGACTTCCCCGGGTCTCCACGTCCAGCAGGTAGTGGAGCATGTAGTCTTCCTTGAGGGAAAGGTTTTTTAAAAGCGGGCTTTTGCCTGGTTCCTCGTTGAAACGCAGGTTGTTGAGCGTGTCTTCGTAGGATTCCAGGCGGATGTATTTGAAGCAGTGGGAGATGCCTGTGTCTCTCGCGGTGGGTTTGCCGTCTTTCCAATCTTTAGAATAAATAACTTTGGCTATGCGGGGCTTGAGGACGGTGTCGAAATAGTCGCCCATTTCAACCAAGATGTATTTGCGCTTGCCGCCGTCTTCACGGTTAAGATTGATGACAGCGTGTCCGGTGGTGCCGGAGCCAGCGAAATAATCAAGAATAGGTCTGTTTCTGCTATTTGATATAAGAAGTACGCCACGAATTAACTCAATTGGCTTAGGATTGCTAAATGCATTTTTATACCCCATCAGGGCCGTCATCAGATCATTTGCACCCTGGTTATGGCCAAATTGTTCATGATGCCACCAATTGGTAGCACATTGGCCTTCCCCTTCCCTTTCGAACTTATAATACTTTTTTCTCGGACTGCCTTCTCCATTTTTCGGAAAGTAAATTCGTCCATCTGCTAAGAGTTTTTTATAAGTTGCCTCTTCCCCCATCCATTCTCCATCTAACATTTTTCCTGATGGAGTTTCGATTTTATAGCGAGACCCACTTTGGTCTGAACCAATTTTCCATGGCTTTGACGCCCAATCTCCACGGGGATCATTGTCTGGATTTGAAAAATCCCCAGTAAGGTCTAATTTCCCAACACCTGATTTTTTGTAAGAAAATTGATTTTTTGCATAGCTGATTATGTATTCAGCTACCATTCCTATCATTTTTGATCTGTCATTTGGTTGATTGTGCCTCCTACGCCAAGATATAAGACCTTCAAAATTTTCTTTTCCATAAACAGATTCAAGTAAATATTTTATTGAGGCGATCTCGTTATGATCGATACTTGAAAAAAAAGTTGCATCACTACTCATCAATGAAATATTAGAGGTTATCCTATCTGACATCAGAGAAATCCAAGACGAATTCTCAAAGCTGTCCTTATATATAAATTTACCTTGTCGCCTATCTTGCTCAGTATTATAAGGCGGATCGATGTAGACACATTTAATCTGCTCTCGATACCGCTCCTTCAACATATTCAATGCCTGGAAATTTTCCGAATGAATCAGCAGACCATCGCAATTCTCATCGAAATTTTCAACCGACGCTAACAGCTGCGCCTTGAAGCTGTCACCGAAAAAGCGAGTATCCAATACTAACTTGTCATTGGTTTTAAGAAACTCAGGTTTTAGAGGGGTTGAAAAATCTTCTAATTCATCAATAGCGAACAACTTAATCCACTCTTCACACTGCGCCTTATTTGCCGCCACTTCCTCATAGAGCTCCTCGGGAACCCGGTCGAGGGTGATGCAGTAGTTGGTTTCAATAATGAACTTCTTCTTGAGCCAGAGCTTTTTCTGGAAATCCTCAAGCTGGGCCAGAAAGTCGATCAGCTTGCCCGCGATCTTGCGCAGCACCTTGATCTTGGCCAGATAGCTTTCGACCGCCGGGGCTTCGGCGTTTTCAATGTCATCTAGGCGCATGACCTCGTTCTTGATGTAGAAGTCCAGCTCCCGGCGCAGGAAGCCGCCCAGGTCCTTATGGATGAAATAGTCCATGGTGTTGCGGGCGGTGTACTGGTTCACGTACTTGGCCAGCATGGGGCGCTTTTTGTCGCTGTCGGTCGGAGCGGGAACCTTGAACAGACGCAAGTATTCATCCGCAGATTTACGCAGATTCTCACAGATTTCTTTTTTTGTTTGTTCATCTGCGTCCATCTGCGTAATCTGCGGATCATATTCTTCAAGTGCCTTGAGAATCGTCACCACCGCCTCGGCGTTGCGCTTATCGCGCCAGCTTCCTTCCTGTCCGGTCTTCTCCGGGTCAGGGCGATACTCAAAATGGACAACCAGTTCACCTTCTTCATTGAACGCCACCGGTCTTTCTTTATGGATGATAAAAAACCGCTTGTTCTGCTCGCTGGCCTTGACGTTGCCATGCTCACCTTCCGTAGCTTCCACCACCTTGAAATGAACTTTTTTCGTGCTTTTCGCGTCTTTCGTGGTTTCAAATAATCCTGAATTCAGTGCCTGAACCTCTTTTGCCTGCCGCAAGTCGAAGGTGAAGTTGGAAAAATACTCGGCGCTCTTGATGTAATACTGGTCGGCATTGGCCCAGTGCAGTTTTACTTCCTCGCCGTTGTAGGGTATGGCATAGGGCGCGGCCTTGCCGGATGTTTCCCGGGTGTAATAGCGGCGGGAGATGAAGTCGCCCGCATCGTAGTAACGCTCAAAGAAGCGATACAGGTGGTCATAGACATCGGCCTCGCTGGAGGCGGTATCCTTTTGTGCTTGGATTCTTTCGGACTCTTTAAGAAACTCCCTTCCAGCCGGGATCTCACGGAATGCATCAACAAGGTTCCCCTCATCATCAAAGGCACCGGCTCCAAGTGTCTGGATCACCTTTTCTTTCGCCTTATGGAGCAGTGCGCCGGTATCCTGTTTTTCTTGTTGTCCGAATGCATCCTCGATAATCTTCAGCAGGTCTTTTTCGATAAAATCCTGCACCTGGTCCGATTTGGCGTGCATGATCCGGTAAAAACCGAAATCGAGGTCGGGCTGGTCGAGCTGAAACAGTTCTTTCAGTTTTTTCAGAAGGCGAGTGCGAAGTTGTTCTACGGAAGGCATTTATCTGTTCTCCTGAGGCGATTAAAAAAGCGACAAAGTAGTCTGGCCGATCTTATATGACCTGCCAGCGAATTCGAAATAATGAATGGGTAACCGTTTTCTGCTTCATGCGGGATTCAAGGGCGGCGATCAGCTGGTCACGTTTTTCTTCGATCTGGTCTTCCACCTCAAAAATTTCCTGACGTTGTCGGCGTTGTTGGCGCTCGAGCTTTTTAATCTCTTCCTGCAATTCTTTTTGCGCCTCTACTGTTTCTGCAAGACGCGATTTACGTTTGGCGTCACGCAGACGGGTTTTGGTGTCCTCCAGAACCTGTTCAGCCGTTAACAACTGGTCGTCGGCCCATTGCTCCAGCTTTTCGCGTTCACGCTTGAAATATTTATCATTTTCATCCAGGGCTCTACTGAGTGCGGCTTGGAGTTGCCGATCGCTTGTTTCTTTAAGTGCGGCGGGCGGCATTTCGGCAACAATGTCATCGTGCCTTGCAGAAACAGTAAACAATGCTTCACAGGCTTCCTGATCAAGCATTCTTCCATCGTCAGCTAATGCAGTGAACACCAAATGCTCTTCCATCTCGAAACTGTGCAGTTCCAGAAGGTTAAGCTCAAGCCAGCCGGATTTTACAGGCAATTTTTCGAGCACTGAAATCTTAAAAGGATGATTGGCAAGATCAAAAGTCAGGTGCGCGACAGGTGTTTCAATGCGCCGACCGGTGTCGAGCACATACTCGCCTAGAGGGTGAGACAAACGATATAGATGGGCGTTTTCTGGAGGCGGTTCACCTTTCCTGATTAAGTGGTAGCGACCAGGCGGCACATCTGGACAAGGGGCGTTTGATAAGTCGAAATCAAGTTTCTGCTCGTTGAATTTGGCATATCCAGCGAGAACATATTGGGATAAAGCCCAGAACAATCGACCTATACGGTCCAGGCTTTCCTCGGCGCGTTTGCGACGAAGTTTAAGCAGGTCGTGGATTTGGGCATCGAAATGTTCCAGCAATTTTTCTTCAGTTTCCCGCATCTGCTGCTTGATATTTTCTTCGAGCTTGGCGCGCAGTTCCTGGAAAGCTTTTTCAATTTCTTGAGAAGTTCGACAGGATTCGTAGATTGCAGCAATCTGTTTTTCGAAATCAACCCCGGATTCAATGCGCCCGAGAATTTCGTCTGAAGCCCCAAAAACGCCATCAAATAAATGGAATTTTTCTGAAAGCAACTCCAGGACCCGGCGATCGGCATCGTTGCGGCGGTTAAGAAAATTGATAACCACAACATCAAATTTTTGACCATAGCGATGGCAGCGGCCGATACGCTGCTCAACCCGTTGCGGGTTCCAGGGAAGGTCATAGTTGATGACGAGGGAACAAAATTGCAGATTGACACCTTCGGCAGCAGCTTCAGTGGCGATCATGATTTCGCCCTGCTCGCGAAAGTAGTCGATCAAGGCAGTTCTGCGGTCAACCGCGGGGCTGCCCGTGATCCGGTCGCTGCCTGCGTATTTTTTTAACCAACGCTGATAAATTCCGTTAGTTATCGGCGAGTTGTTGGTCCCGCTAAATGTCACCACTTTGCCAGCATACCCATGAGATTCCAGATAACGGGCGAGATAATCCTGAGTACGCCGCGATTCGGTAAAAATGACCGCTTTTCTGGCAGCCCCCATCTGCGCCATGCGTTCAAAACCTGTATCCAGCGCGGTAGAAAGCGCATTGGTTTTCTCATCCTGACGGATGCTGCGGGCCAACAGGATAAATTGTTCGATCTCAGCAATTTCGCCACGCAGTTTTACCAGATCGATTTCGTCATCTTTCTCTGGGATGTCTTCCTCATCCAGATCTTCATCAAGAAGATCGTCTTCCAATTCTTCTGCAGAGATCAGCTTTTCGACCCAGTCTTCCGCCAATTCCTGCTTGTCACGAAGATGCTTTAATCGTTCAAGAATAACTTCGAGAGTACCAGTCACCGCTTCTGTTGAGGAGGCCAAGAGTTTTCGAAGGATCAGGCTGATGAGGTGACGTTGCCTGCGCGGGAAACCATAGGTTTCTTCCCTTTGAAGATATCCTGACACCAGATCATAGAGGCGCTGTTCGTCATCTGATGGCGCGAAAGGGATGGTGATAGCTTTACGCTCGGTGTACTGGACATACTCCAGAACTTGCCGCCGGAGAGTCCGCTGAACGAAATCCTTAAGACGATCACGGAGACCGGAGAGATCACCTCCATTTCTCATATACTGGGTGCGGAAGCTGACAATGTCGCCGAAAAGGTGCTCATCTATGACCGTCGAGAGTCCATACAGCTCTATAAGGGAGTTTTGCAGTGGAGTCGCTGTAACCAGCAGTTTGCGCGTGCCTGCCAATGCTTTTTTTATGGCCTGTCCGCTCCGGTGACTTTCACGATGGGCATTACGCAACTTATGGGCTTCATCGATAATAACCAGATCCCAGGGGAGATTGCGAAGCTCCTTTTCAATTCGCACAGCGAAATTGAAAGACATAACTGGGATCGTTCCCTGGTCAAGCGGATCATAGATACCTGAAGCTTTTGACTGCTTCCAGGTCCGGGCGTCCAAAACCTGAACGGGAAGATGAAACTTTTCCGCAAGTTCATTCGCCCATTGTTTGCGCAATGCAGCGGGGCAGATAACCAGCAACCTGCGGCGGCGCTCTGCCCAGTATTGGCAAAGCACCAGCGCGGCCTCAATCGTTTTGCCAAGCCCGACCTCGTCAGCAAGGACAACCCCCTTGGACAGGGGATTTTGTAAAGCAAAAAGTGCGGCCTCAATCTGGTGGGGGTTCAGATCAACGCTTGCGTCAAAAAGGGATTGGGAGAGGCGGTCAACATCCCCGCCTCGGCGACGGCGAGTAATTTCCCAAGCAAAATATTTGGCGTGAAATGGAGTGATGCCCGTCATTTTCTTCTCAATAAGAATATTTAAAATTCCAGACGGCCCTGACAAAAAAACTTTCTAGGTCTATTGACCGAAAACGTCACTTGAAGCTGGCACCGAAATACTACCGTCAGATTACGACAGAAAGTGTCGCTTATGGTGCGCGCTAACAGGGCAATTTCACTTCCCTGAGCACTGGGGGCAACCAAAAAGAAAAACAAGAAAGAGTCATTTCAGAGTAACATTGAATTTTTACCGGGGTTAAAACTATCAAAGTTTTTATTGCAAAGCTATCAGAATTTTTACGGTTTCTGGCCGAGAGGCCCTATAAAAACCCCTTAGATTCTTGAAAGCCGGATCTTTCAAATCCCTCTTCATTTCGTCCATAGGAGAGGGCAGATTTAATCCCGAGGTGGCTCCAATGAAATCAGCCAGTCAGCCAAATGCGCTGACTCATGGTTTCCGTTCTGGCTAAGACTGAAAAGCAAGTCTTCCTGCCGTGGTTGACCGAAAACCATCCGATAGAGGGCCAACCCTTGCTTCAGCCGTTTGAGCTTCCCAACCTCCTTGCTGTACGGGAGCAGAGGAATGCGGCGCTCCACCCGGGCGGAACCATCCTCGAAGATCCAATACGGGATGAGATCGGAATGCCCATTGGATTTGCCTCGGGCCGCGATTTGGAAAAGAGTCTGCCACGGGTCGCCCTCCTCATGAGCTTCAGAAAGAGCAGCCAGACCATACCGTTCCGCAACATTTTTCCTGACAGCATGCCCTTTATAGCGATGAACCCGACCTTCGCGTTGTTCAAGGTCAACGGGATTGGAAGGCAGGTTCCAATGGACTACCGCATGGCACCAAGTGTGGAAGTCCAATCCTTCCTGACCAATCGAGGTCGACGCGAGAACGAAGGGACGAAACGGTGAGTTGAAGGCATCCCGCACCGAGTCGGCGCGAACGAGAGCCTGGTTGTTGTCGTCTCGAATATCCCCGAACCGGAGCGCGAAACGACAACGGGTGTTGAAATCATCAAGAGCGAAGCCGTCGCCCGACATCTTTATTTCGTCGATTCGAATCTGAGCGATTCGCAGTGACAGCACCGATTGGATGCACTCGGCTATGCCAGCCACCTGTTCTTTCGGTGAGTGCTCTTGGAGGCCCAAAGACTCCCGAAGGACATGCACATATTCGTCGAGCACCGATTGGAGATTGCCGTCGATACCGTACTGAAGCGTTAACCGCCAATAAGTGTCCTCGCCGGAGCCTCGCAGCATGGCAATCGTCTCCGGCATATTGAAAAGAGATCGGAAGCCGGATGCGATTCTGGCTGCGGCCGACAGAAGGTTCGGATCGCCCGCATCGATCCCGACACCGATACGGCGAAGTGCTCGCAAGGCACACACTCCTGGACCGGCAAGAGCCAGATCGCAAAGCACATCGACCAGATCATCTGGCTGAGGACCGAGAGGAATGTTGCCCTCCGCCATGCTGACCAGCAGGTCGATGTGATCTTTGAAACGGGTGCCTGATTCATGGTCCGGCGTAGCGGATCTCCATCCCGAATGGCTCTTACACCAGTCCAACAACCCATTATGGGAATCGAGAAGAATGGGAGCCGCCCAATACCATCGCTCATCAGCCCGCGTCCCTTCCCCGGCATCAGGCAGGGTCTCGACCAAACTGCGGCAAATAGCCTTGACCTCGTCCCTCAGCTCCTGGACGTCCAGTGGTCCGCTTTCACGGCCCAGAGCAATCTCAAGCGGGTCAATCTTGGTGGCAAGGGTTGGGGACGGCAGCAACCAGGCAATAACCGGCATACCAGTCAGGCGATTATCATTTGAGGCCACCGCAAACCGCAGCAATGGCTTAATCTTGTCATAGAGTTCGCTGTGGGAAACCGAGGTTCCGGCGATCATCTTCCGTTCGGCTTCGTAGGAGCAGATCGACGCAATCGCGTCCGGAACAGCACTCCAAGAGGAAAACACAAGGGCCTTGGTCAAGCCATCCTTGTCCTTGTATGCGCCGCCAGGCTCGATATACGGCATGGAAGGCGGCATCCATAAAAGCTGCCACATGCCCTTATCAATCGTGTCTTCAAAAAGTACGCGCATCCTCGGATTGGCAGAATCGAGAGCCTGATAGCCTTCCAGTTTGTCCTTCGTCAGCAACTGCCCATTTGCCGACGAAAGAATTCCGCGAAGAGCATCTGAAGGGGCATTCAACTGGGCGTCCAGCTTGTGCCGCAGCTCATAATGTTTCAGGAAGTTGATCAGGTAAGGCGCAGACTTCCAGTATTCGATTGGCTCCCCGGCCTTAACGCAGATTGCCACCGCGTCAACCGTCGCGGCGTGCTGAAGGTCCGCTGGCGTAAGGGGAGCTATCCGTTCAATCTCGGTCATCATCGAGTTGTGATCACGAGTCGTCGCGACCCGCTCTGTTCGACACATGACCTTCAGGAGCGCTCGTTCAAGTTCGGCCTTTTTCCCCGGTTGACATACTGACCCCTTCGCGCAGGCGTGGAGCGTCGTTCGATGTTCTGACAAGAGATTTTTGACCACATCGACCTCACCGGAATCGTTGAAGAGGAAGTTCAGCGTCCTGATGAAATCTGGATAGTGGTCGTCCTCGTCATTCTCCTGGTCGAGGGTGAACATCTTGTAGGGCGTTGCGGACAGCAGGAGAACGCGAACGTCGGGATGTTCAAAGAGCGCGGTCGCCAGCATGGAGGCTTCGTCATCGCCATCCAACAGGTGCTTGAATCGTTGGAACTCATCAAGGATGACCAGATTGGGCTCAAGCGCGGAAAGGCACACTGAAGCCAGCTTGCTTCTGAGTTTTCCGATCAGGTCGTAGCGAAGTTCGGAGTCCTCCCAGGGGATTCTGCTGTAGTCCCGGTAACGAGCAAAACGTTCACAGCCTTCCTTCAAGGCCGTATACAATTCGGCATCCTCAAGAACTGCCCGGCGAAAGGACTTAGAAAGGTCTGCATCCAGATCCTCCACTGGTAGGTTCTTGGCCTTGGCTCGCCAGTTATCCTTCCCTGCTGTCGCCTGAAGAATGTTGAGGAGGCCTCTGCGCAACTTTCTGCGCCGTTCATTTTGCGCCAGGGGCAAGTCGTACAACATCCGGTAGAGGATAGCCCGCTCGTCGGCATGTCCTCCTCGACTACGGGTGTGATCAAATGTTGTGCTTGGAGTAAGACTAATGAAATTGACCTTGTTTTCGTTTAGTGACTTAACTTCTTTTGGAAGATAGGTCAGCCTTGTGGCAAATGTGATTCTGTTATCAGTCCCATTCTTTTTCCCTACGGCTCTGAGATATTCATCCAATCCCTGCACTTTGAGCCTTTTTATGTTTTGGCTGGCAATGGTTGCATTCGAGCAAATGTATACGATGTCTATTCGCTTTACAGTATCCTGAAGGTGCTCCAAGGTTTTGGCAATGATCCCCCGGGCGACTAGCGTTTTCCCAAGTCCAACTTCATCGGCTATCAGAAAACGGGAAGTTGGCTCATTGCCATAGAGCCGCTTGAAGACATACTCAACGGTCTTCCTCTGGAAATCTTTCAGACCGGCCAAGGCAGGAGCAGATAAAAAGCGGTTGCTATGCATCACGCCCTCCGATAGCTGATTCAAAAACCGTCCAGAGGTTTAAAAAGTCCTCGGGGATAATCGCATTCTGGCTTCCCTGGGATAGATCGCGAACCAGCCCCGAGATTTCCGATAGTCTCTCCGGGTGTCGACTGTACGTGCGGGTCAGCTCTTCCAGTAGCGGGATATCTTCACCGTCGGCCAACCGGGCCAACCATTTGGCAAACCCGGAGCCACTACCTGGATCAAGTCCGGATACCTTATCATCCCCTAGCAAAAGCAGGAGATAACGCAGGAATCCCTCCTGATTGCTGATCACGGTTTGCAGGATGGCAGAGTTACGTTCTTCAGGAACACCGGCAACGGGAACATTCAGAACGAACCGGGCCGAAACATCCGGATGGTTGGTCTTAAGCTCAAACGCGATGAGGCCCGTTACAGAAGAGGCGGAGAACTCTCCGAAGCCGATCCTACCGTGGGCATCGCCGTTAAGAATGTCCACCGCGAAGTCCCGAGTAACGGTTATCGGCCATGCAATAGCACTGACGATCCCATCAAGGGATGGTATTTCTCCTGTCAACACCAATGCCCACAGCCCGTCCTTCGATCCCGGACTGCATTCGATGGACAGAGCTGTTTCAGCTATCCGGGAGCGTGCCCTCTCAACGGATTCCTCAGCCGCCTGCCAGAGCGCATCAATTTTTGCTTCCTTGCTCGTGTCGAAGTCGACAAGATATTCACCTAATCCGTCAGCGCCAAGAAGCTCGTCGATGCCGCCGACTTTGCTCTTCCGGCCAACTAGCCCGACCAGGATCTCGACATTCTTCGAAGCATTCAGTGCCGCGTTGGTTGCATTCGCAGACCCCATGATCACATGGGTGTAGTCTGAATAGTACTTAGTCTCAAACAGATAGACCTTTGCATGGAGGCCGGTCGCAAGCGGCTGTTCGGTGGCATCTTCTTCCTCGCCATCCTCGGTTTCCGCCGCGTCGTCCAGATGAAGACATTGCGTGAAAAGCTCGAGAGTCTCCTTCTTCAGGGCTGACAATGACTCAGGGCGTGAGATGAGAGCATCAGCGGCCTTGGTTTTTTTCGTCAGTGCCCGCAGGGCTTCGTCAGAACAGAATGGAGAGATGACGGCCATCCGATTTGCCATGGGAGGCTCCCAGTCAAACCCTTTCGTTCCTGGAAGATAGAAGGTCAGCTCGTCAAAGCCGTCGGGGAGTTCCCACTGGACTCGATGTAGCTCGTCCGCGAATCTGAGAGCTTGCTCGCCCCTGCCCGATTCCGTTGGTCCGGTAGCCAGATCAGGAAGCGTCTTGAAGAAATGTGCCAGCGGTTTATTTGATTTGGACTTCCTACCTGCAATCGCGCCTTCGAGCTGAAGGGACAGGTCCCAGGACTGATCGGTGGTCATATTCCTCGTCAGGACCACCAGACGATACATCGAGCTGCTTTGATCAGGGCTGATAAAGCGGATTGCCCAGACTTTTGGATGGAAGACGCCTCCGCCAGGGGCCGTTACCTCGACAACCATTTCCTCCAGAAACCCAAACAAGGGGTTGGGCTTGGCAATCTGGGGCACTTGAATCCGTCCTCGTTGCACATAGACGGTGATGCGTTTCGAGTACCTGCGGATGGCTTCAAGCACAGATAACGGGTCAGGATCGGTCTGACCATCCGCCGCCATTAACGCCAGATAGACAGGTGCCTCAAGCAGTAGGGCTGGGTCCATCGAAAAGGTGGTCGCAACAGCCTCGTCGAACATCATCCCCGGCGGTGGGGTCAGTGCAGAGGTATAAAGGCTCCGGGAGTTTGGGTTCAGCATTGTTCCTCCCGGTTCATCCCCTGGTACAGGTCGTTCAAAAGCACCTTCACATTCGGCCAACGATAGACGAGTCTTCCGACGCCGGAGTACCCGCCCCACTGCTCGAGCGCCCTCTGGTTCCTGAATCGGGAACGCGTGCCCTTGAGTTTCATTTCTCTTCTTTTGATCAGGGTGAGCGCCTCGGCGTTAGAAAGGAGGTCGCTGGGGGACTTCCGGGTATGGTCGATCCATTGCTGAACGAAGGATCGCGTTTGCGGGGTGATGGTGTGGCCATGATCCATCGTCAACTCCCAGAGGCGGCTCACCGACCAGGCGCGAATTTCCTCCAAGGGAAGATTTGCGGTCCATTCGTCGAAACTTACCTGATGCTCGGCGACAAGATCTTCATGGTTTCGAAGCCTGGCGAGCTGAACGTTATACGAGAGCGACGCTCCATGCATCACCTCCGAGAATAGCCGTGCATGGGTCAGGAGTTCTTTATGCTGTTCGGAAAAGCGTCCGTAATCGGGATGTTCCCATGGGGCTTGAGTGTCGGCGGGTTCGCAGTGCATTGCCAAGAACGAGAGAAGGCTGTCGGGACAAGCAACCTGGATGCGATCCCGAATAAACTCGGTTTCTTCCCGGGATAAAGCGAAGCTCACCGTCGAAGGGAAATCTTCCGGAGGCGTGGGCAATCGCGGATGCCAACTGAGAGAGGCCATCCGCTGCTCGACATCGATGTCGTCTCCTCGTGCCTTTGCGTCTTTCTCACGAACCTTCAGGGCTTTGCGGCGGCGGTAAGTTTCGTCGATGCGCCTGTGATATTCGTCCTGCGAGAATGGCGTAATGCGTATTCCCCAGGCACCGAGACCGGCCCAGTAAACGGAGCTGGGCAACCGTTTGAGCCTTTTTCCGGCGGTTTTTCCAAATACACCAGCCTGATCATCGGAATCCATCAATGGCTGGACCAGGACCCTTTCCATCTTGTCAGCTTGGATCGCAAAATTTTCTGCAGATAGTCGCTTCTCTTCCAGTGAATGGTAAATCCATGGCACGAAAAGCATGTAGCGGAGGCGCGTCTGGATCGTGCTTGTTCCTGGGAATAACTGATCGGCAAAGCTGTCCCGCACGGAGCCGAGCCCAAGCTCGTCACGACTTTCCTTTTCCTGGAAAAGGGAAAGGATGCGAAGCGTGCGTTCTCTCGCTTTCGAGTCATGGTCAATCCAAGCTAAGGAAGATGGCATGTCAAATAAACCTTCCGGGAATAATGCACAACATAAAAGCCTGTTGTGTTCTTCGAGTATTGTGCCCGAATTCATACAATGGCACCTTACTCGTCATTGACGATAATTAACAAAATCGAACAAGCAAAGATAAGTTTTGAGCTTTGCTCTGAAAAAAGTTCGACGTCTGGGTGTTACCCACCCATCACCTCACCCCGCACAATCCAGTTGATCGCAACCCCAAGCACCGGCTTATCCGGTCGGGCCTTCGCAACGGCTGCTGCATAACAGCGAAGCTGGGGCAGGTAGTCGTTGAATTTCTCTTCGGGATCTTCGACACGGTCCGATTTGTGGTCGATGATCCAGAAGCCTTGCTCTGTCTCGACCAGCAGGTCAATGAAACCGTTAACGACGCTGCCTTTCTCGTCAAGAAACAGGATCGGCACTTCTCTTTCCAGGGCAATGGGCGCATAGGTTTGATCAAGCCAGTGGTAAAAATCGCCGGCCGCCTGAGTAATCCGCTTAAAGTCTTCCTCGGACACCATGGCTCCCAAGGCCCCGCGGATGATCTCGGCATCCCTCCTGAGGTCGAACAACTCGAAACAGCGATGCAGCAGCGTTCCCTTTTGCAGGGCTTCGAGATCAAGTTCCATCTCCAGTGGTGTGCTGTAACGCCTCCTGGTCATAGCTGCGCTGGATTCTCCGACCTCTTCTGCGTGCAGGCTGCTTGGCGTGATGATCTCGGGCGTGGACTCTATCGGTCGTAAATCAGCCTCGATAGCACGCCGCCCTGTGGTGGGAAGACTTACCTCGAGATCCCGCCCCGTGTCATATTCAGGAGGCAGATCCCGGTCCGTCTCCATCACCCGGCAGTCAAACTGCTGCGGACCGATCTTGAGATGATTGGCGTCAAGCATCATTCCGGTGGTTTGGGTGAGAACCTCCCAGAACGTGACGGTGGATCGCTCCCGGCCATTGTCGAGATATTGCGGCCACTCGAGGATGACCTTCTCCCGGGCGCGGGTGATGACCACGTAAAGCAGGCACAACGCACTCTCCCAGGCCTGCTGCCACAGAGGCTCTTTAAACCTGTCGCCCGTTTCGGGTGCGGCAAAGTCGGGGGAGATTTCAATGCGGGCCTGTTCGAGAACCGCACCCAGGTCAGAGAAGTCGCGATACTTCACGTCGGTGCTGGGCAGGGGGCATTTGACCTTCGCGTCACTGCCGGCCACGACCACCACGGGCCATTCCTTGCCCTTGGATTTGTGCCAGGTCATCAGCACCACCGCCTGCTCATCGACCACGCGCGGATCGGGCTGGCCGTTTTCACTCTCGGCGCGGTTTGAAAGCCACGCCAGAAAGCTCTTGGGTCCAGAGCCGTAATAGCCGCCGCTGGCCAGTGCCTCGCGGTTGGCCGCCATGAATTCCTGCGCTTCGCCCTGCAGCCGCAAAAGGCTGGCGCGGGCCTGCTCGGCCTCGGGCCAGGTGCTGATCACGCCATAGAGATCCAGGGCGTCGATCACCTGGTTGAGAAGTTCACTGACACTGAGATCGGCGGGCGCCTCCTTGAGGGGGCGCAGTGCCTCAAAAACCTTGCCGGAAGGCAGCTCTCCCTCCAGCAGGGTGGATAGGGCCGACTGCAGGGTCTGCTCGCCCATCTCGGTCACAGCAAGAACCAGTGCGGCATGCCGGTCGCAGGGATCGGCGACATAGGCCAGGGCGTGACAGGCCAGACGCACCACCGGCGATTCAAACCAGCCGTCGGCCTCCCTGCGCGAGAGCACGCCCAGCTCGCGCAGGGCATCGGCATAATCAGAGAGTTTTTTGTTGGTGGGGCACAAAATGGCGATATCGCCTGCGCGAAGCCTGCGGGTGATTTTCTGGTGGCGGTCGTAGATACATTGCTGAGGATCATCGAGCAGGGCTTTGATGCGCGAAGCCGTCCAGCGCGGTCGCACCTCGGTCGGCGAAGACTCCCCCTCCTTGGCCCGCCAGTTTTCGCCAAACACAACGGCTTCAAGGCTGGAGAGACTGCTGGGATAATCCGCATGGGGGGTCAGTGCCGTGTACTGCTCTTTGAACAGCCCCTGCCCCACGGCGTTGAACCACTCCATAAGCTTCGCGGTGGAGCGCCAGTTGCCGGTCAGCGGCTGGGTATGTTCGGGGTAGAGGGTTTGCAGCTGCGCCAGCAGGCGTGAATCGGCATTTTGAAAGCCCATGATCGCCTGCTTGAGATCGCCGACCACCAGGGTCGGCACGCCCGCTTCGCACAGCGCCCAGAGAAGGGAGAACTGCAGGGGGTTGGTGTCCTGGAATTCATCGATCACCAGGCAATCCACCCGCTCGCGGAAAGTCTCGAGGATCTCCGGTCGCCCAATAAGCATCCGATGGCTCAAGGCCACCATATCGGTGTAGTCGACCAGCCCCTTCTCGCGCTTGTTTTGGGCATAGCGTCCCAGGCAATCCTGGCTGGCCTCGAGCAGCGCCTGAACATGCGCGATCGCATGGGCCAGGGGGCCTGGATGCTGGGGGAGCGCATCGGCCGCGTCGATCACCTCATTGACCAGTGCATCGTAGCCCCCGGGCATGTCAGTGCCGCGCTTGGAGCCGCGCAGGTTGCGCAGTTTCTTCCACAGCTGCCAGTCGGTCTCGAGATTTTCACTCTTCTGCGCTTTTTTGAGGGCCTGAAAATCGGCGCGCAAGGCACGGACAAAAGTGCCGTTGTCTGGATGGAGAGAGGAGAGTTCGGCCGGAAATTGCGCAAGCAGCGCCAGCACCGCATCGTGCAGGGTCCGGTTGAGGTTTTGCGCAAGCTCGGTGGGCCCGTAAAGGGATTTAAGATGCTGCAGGGCATGGGGCAGAAGCCCAGCATCTTCTTCGAGCCGGCCGATGGAGCGCAGCTTGTTGATCAACTCAAGGACACGGTCGCGGAAGAGATCCTCGCCCCCCTTCTTGGAGGTAAAATCGTAGCGGTAGCCGAATCCGTCGAGGTCGCCCATCACCCCGTCTGCACGATCGGTCTCGGCCAGTGCCTGGCGGATCAGAATCGCCTCTTCATCTTCGTTGAGCAGGCGCGGCGCGGGGGAGATCCCTGCGTCGAAGGCAAACTCGGTGAGAAGGCGCAGACCGAAGCCGTGGATGGTCGAGATATAGGCCTGATCGAGCCGCAGGGCGTCTTCGAGACGGCCATCTTTGACCAGCTGCTCGCGGATGCGTCCACGAAGCTCTGCTGCGGCAGCCTCGGTGAAAGTGACCGCGACGATTCTATCGGGATCGATCTCGTTATCTCTGACCCATTTGGCCAGGGTATTCTGGATCGTGAAGGTTTTGCCGGAGCCTGCGCCGGCGGGGATGATGGTCAGCTGAGGGATACTCATCGCGTCACCTCCCCGCGGTGCATAAAGAGCCTGAGCAGCGGGCTGTTGTCGAGGGCGTAGATCGCCATGCCGGCTTCCTTGTCATACCAGCGCTCATCATCTTCGTGATTGAGCCGCACCTCGCCGCGCCTGATCTGCGCAAGTCGCTCGCGAATCAGGGTCATGGCCTTGGTGGAGATTCCGTCGCCGAGCTCGTCCGCCCCGGCCAGATCCTGCGGCAGCCACCCGGCGGTATCGGCGAGCACGACCTGGTCATTCATCAGGTAATAAAGAACGCCGATCTGTGCGCCCTGCTCAAACGCACGGGCAAGTTCATCCTCGGTTTTGTGGGCCTCGCCGGTCTGCAGCATGATTCGGTAAAGAGTGGCCTGACTGTCGTAGCCCTTGGTCATGCGCTCACGCCGCTTGTCGCTTTTGGATTTTTTGAAGTCGACGACATAGATTCTGCCCCCGGGAAGCGCAACCAGGGTATCGGTCAGGCCGTGGATCGGCAGATCATCGAGCCTGCCTGCGAGCTTGACCTCGTTGCCGAGAACCTGTCCGCCGGTATGCTGAAGAAACTCGCTCCAGCGGGTGGCGGCCAAAACGATTTCCTTGTGCAGGTTGGCTCGTTCAACCCGCCATTCAGGCATCAGCAAAAAAGGCGCAATCTCGCGGATCGCCTGGTGCAGCAATGCGGGGACCTGCTCTTCAATCTCTTTGGCGGAGGGGATTGCCGCGGCCGGTTTGAAGAGATCTTCAAAAACACGATGGGCCAGGGTTCCCTTGACCATGGCATCGAGCGCTTCGGGCGCCCATTGGCGCGGTTCAAGACCTGCCTTTGAGAACAACCAGGCAAGCGGACTGACCATCAGGGTCTCAAGGGCACTCGGGGAGAGGGGATAAATACTGCCATCGTCGCGCGTCCACATCGCCACCAGGTCACGCTTCAGGTTGAGATCGCAGACTTCCGGAGCGGGAGGCGCGACGGGCAACTGCTCAGGGGCGCAGGGCACGCCGTAGCTTCGAGTTCGGTCGTCTTCACGTTCGAGCTCGAGGATCAGACCGTCTGCATCCTCGACACCTGCAAAAAGCTGTGCCATGAAACTCAGGGATTGGGAGGGCTGCAGGGTGGCGCCCAGCACGTCGCGGCGGGGGATCATGAAATGGACCCGCTCGGTGACGAAGCTGAGCTGACGACGTAATAGATCGCGTCTGCGCTCCAGAAGGTCGGAGGCGGTTTCAACGGGCAGCTTGGCATCCTTGTGCAACGCGTGGAGGTCGGACTCGAAAAAGACGGCGGACGCACCCACCGCCGCCGGATAGTGTCCGTCGCTAAAGCCCAGCACGAAGAGCTGTCTGACCTCGCGCCAGGGTTCTTCGTGTTCATAAAACACCGCCACCCCTTCCCGGGGGAGCTCCAGCGCCGCCGGGCGCTGCAAAGTCACGGGTGAACAGCGGCGCAGCAGATCGTCCCAGGGAAAGGCTTCGCCGGCATTGACCGCCGCCTGCAGTTCCTGAATCAGTTCGCGCGCACGACTTCGGTGCTCCTCGGCGCCGCCAGAGAGACCAAGACATTGCTCAAGCATCGCGAGGGCCGCCGAAAGCTCAGGAGCTTTCTCGCAGCCTTGACGGACGCTGTCCAGCACTTGGGTGGCCGCCCGCCCTGCACCGCGGGGAGCGCGCAGATCGAACCGGCCATCCATCACCCGCTGTGCCAGATCATGCCCCTGGTCAATATCCCAGGGCAGCAGTGGCGAGCTCAAAAAGGACGCCAGCGCCATGGCCGGTGCAGGCTTGCGCAGGCTGAGCAGAAAATAAAAAACCAGCTCTGCCCCCAGATCCCGGATCGACTCCGAGCGCTCAAGACCGGCAAGTGGAATGCCTGCGCGATCAAAGACCGCGGCGATCGGCCGGGTATATTCCGGGCGGTTGGGAATCAGCAGAGCCAGGTCAGAAAAATCAAGGTCTTGATTGCTGCGGCGGGCGTGCTGGATCATGGAGGCTGCGACCTCGACCTCCTGCAGAGAATCGCGCACGGCAAGCCATTGCAGGGAGCCGTCAAGCGGCTGGCGAGCCGCCGCGCCGGAGAAAAGGTTTTGCGACAGATGCTGCAGGTTTGTTTGTCCCCTGCCCTGCTCTTGAGTCGCAAGGCCCGTCAAAACATCTTCCAGGCGCCTGTCAGGTTCTGCAGCAAAAGACTCCCGCACATGCTCCAGAAGGCTGTGCTGCCAAGGGTTCAAAGGGGTTTGCAGCAGATGGTCATAGATGACCACCGGCTTGATACAGCGCGCAGGGTCGGCATCCAGAATAGAGCGAATAAGCGCAAGGTCGTCGGGCAGAACATGGCCCATTTGGCGGTGCAGCGCTGCCAGGTCGTTGTAATGGCGCTTGCCGCGAAGGCTTAAAGAAGAGGCGTCAAAGGATGGGAGAGTTATTTCAGGGCCGCAGGCGCGCAAAAGCCGCTGCAGCTCGCAATCCAGACAGGAGAGTGTTTCGGCAGGTGCGACCTCGAGGCTTGATCGCCAGAACGCCTCATCGACCTGTTCGGCACAGGAAGCTAGAGTCGCCGCCCAGTCAGAGGTCGGCTCTTCGACCAGGAAAAAGTTCTCAAGGGTGGTTAGAAGCTCGACCCAGGTGCCCACCACGACATTGAGCCAGGCACCTTTTTCAGCCAGGTGCCGTTTAAGATAGCGGCTCTGGGCTCGATCTTCGGCAAGGATAAAATGACAGACAGACATGACCCCTCCAGCTTGCTCAACCGATCAAAATGCAATAAATGGGCAGATGAAACCTCCCCGTTCAATTGAATAGGTCGTACTCTCCAATCGTATGGGTTTCTCCGTGCTCGTCTCGAAACGGGTAGCCATGCTCCATCTCGATTCCCAGGGCGTAAGCGTCGCATTGGGGACATAGAAGATAGGAAGGCCTGCGGCGTCTGACCTCCCGAGGGGAGATGGATTTCAAGGCGGGACGGTTTCTAAGGATCTCCTGCAGAGTCTCACGGCTGACTTCAACCACTTTTTGCCCGCAGATTCTGCAGGGATCGCCCACCGTTTGCGTTTCACTCATCGCCCCCTCCTCTCCTGGTTTTCACTCTGCATATTTAAGCGACAAACTGTGTCGCATGCAATCAATTCAATTTATTTGCCGATGCAAGGCAGTGCCATCTTCAGGGATGTGAACTTGCCCTGCCCTGGTAGCGCTCACCAAGCTGCCGGCTCAACTGCCGGAACTCTTCGCGCAGACTTTCAGGCGCGATGACCTCCACCCGGGCCCCGAACCCCTGCAGCCACCAGCGCAGTTGAGCGGTATCGAGCACCTGGGCTTCTAGCAGAACACGGCCGTCCTCCTGTTCCACCAGGGTCTGGTCGGGGGTCAGGTACGATTCATCGAACTGCACCGCCACATCTGGATCGAACAAAGCCTTGAGGTGCAGTTTGCCGTCGCCGACCGGATAGCCGAAAGCACCGCCTGCGATATATTTTTGCAGATCGAACCCTTCCGGCGGGCGCACGGATTCATCACGCAGCGACGCAGACGAGATGCGGTGCAGTGCGACCTGCTTGATATCCTGATAATCCCACAGGGTACAGACCAGGTAGTGATTCTGGTCGACCATCACCAGCCCCAGCGGATGCACCCGGCGCCCGGAGGGCGCATCCTCACCGCGGCGGCGGTACATGATGTCGAGTTGCTGACCGTAAAGAAGCGCCTGGTACACGCAGGATAAGACGTCGGAGTCAATCGCGGGTGGTTGCAGGGAGAGTCCCCGGGAAACAACCGCCACCTTGTGGGACCATTGCGAGAAGAAAGGGATTTGCATTTCGGTCAGGACGTTGTCGGCCTGTCTGAAATAGGGGCGTAGATATTCGGTGCAGGTCTCGGGCAAGAGAGGCTTGAGGTGCAGGCGCACCATCTGGAAGACCAGAGCAGACGGGCCATCCATACCGGGAAGTTGAAAGTGGTTGGATTCGCGGGAAAAGGCCCAGCCGGCCGGTTTACAACCGTCCGAGTCGAACTGAAAAGAAGGCCCGAGTTTCTCGAGATCGCGCTGTACCGTGCGCAGTGTCGTCGGAAATCCCCGATCCTCAAGGATCGTCTGCAGTTCTACCGCAGTGATCTTGCGCGGCAGCCGCGGGATGTGCTTCAGCATGGTCCATTGTCGAAGCAGGGTATCCACTGCATCTCTCCTCTTGGTCCAGGGCGATATCAGCGAGCGGGATCGTAAGCGTCCTTCACCCTGAGTTGGACAAGCTGACAGGTCCTGTTGCCCGAATCAACCTTTTGATGATTTGCGCGAATAGTAATGCCAAATTTTAGGTTATTTTAATTTTATGCGCAAGGATTTAAACTTTTTATCCCTGTGTAAAGTCGGCAGAGATATGAGCACTCAATGTATATCCCTGATCTGATTCAAAAAATATCTCTCCTGTGGGGTCAGCGGCGATGCCTTCATGGAGTAATTTGACATCTTTCCAATAACCTCTTCTGGGTAAAAAATCGCTATTATCAGAGCCCTGGGAGATTTGGACCCTCCTATTTACTATGACACATTTCCTCTATCGTCTTGATAACCGGGCTGGCGCCGCCTAGTTGAGTCACGACGGCGGGCATATAAAGGTCCTCCTCCTTGACGCCGAGATAACCTTTTGTGATGCGTATTGCCCAATCGGTTATGAGCTCGCGATTCCTGTCGCTGTAATGATTGACGGTAATCGACCACTGGCGGTTTGGATATCGCCGCAAACGGATCCAGCCATTTTTTATAATCCTGCGGAGCAGAACCTCACGTGCCTTGCCCTCCAACCCCAAGGGTTCAGAGTACTTATCATACTGTTTTTGAATCTCCTCTGAGGTCAGTCCAAACGTAACTGGACTTTTGATGACGGCATCGATGTGGCTGGTCTGCACCGTGCAGATCTGACCCTCTGGAGAGATAAACATGCCAATCGTCCCTTTAATCGCCAAAACCAGCCTCCGGCTTATGAAATAGACGCTGTAGATCGGGGAAGATAGAAATGGCCATGATTTATACCGTCAGTCTTACCATCGAGGCCTACCTGGTAACTGCTGTCGTAAGTCGGACAATACAGATATCCGGTTATTTTTCCGAATAAAAGGACTTTGCCCTTTTTCTTTCGATAACATTCTTTCGACATGTCATTCACAATCTTTAACTGTTCTTGCCAGGGTTTTTCCTGGAGACCATCAGGCAGTAAGAACATTTTGTGGACACCTACGCCTCCTGCCAATGCAAACATTGTGATTTGGAGCGGCCTTGTTTCCTCAGTTAAAATAAAGACGTAAGGTTTAAATGCTTCTCGCTCCAGTTTCTCCTGAAGCAGCTTTTTTTGCTTCCTGTCCTCTTCCATGGCCTTGGAAATATCTTCCAGGCGAAGTTCCAAAGCGTCACTGAGTTTTTCGATAAACGCAGGATCAGCCTCACCACTTTCCAAAAAATCTTCCAAGCGCCGCCGCCCTTTGTTTAAATTCGAATAGCCAAGACGATGAACAAGTTCGCCTTTAGCGATCTCCCTACCTTTCATTGCATCGGAAACAAGCTTGCTTGCGCGATTGTTCTTATCCATACCCCACCTTTTCCCAAGAAATGTTCGTGATTCAGGACTATCATTCTGTGGACAGTTTCTGAAAAGGTTCCTTTGTCTGCCTCAATATCTCACTGTTCGACGACAATTCATGTCGCATAAAGTTTCACAGAGCAGGTCTTTGTAGGGCATAGAAACGAGACTGCTTTTTTCCGGCTGAAGTGAAGTTAGATAAAGCCAATGGATGAAGGTTTATGTTATTTTTCGAGAAAGCCGTCTTATCCATGGAACTTCATGCAAAGGAGAAATACGTGCGCGTCATTATTGCTGGGTCACGGACCTGCACCGACTTTCAATTGGTCGAAAGCGCCATCGCCGCTTCAGGCTTTGTCATCACCCGGATCATCTCCGGCGGAGCCAAAGGGGTCGATCAGGCCGGTGAACAATGGGCCCGTCGCAACGACATTCCGATCGAGCGGTTCGACCCAGACTGGAAGCGCTTTGGGCGCGGCGCGGGCCCCATGCGCAATCGGGAAATGGCGCAAAATGCCGATGCGCTTATTGCAATCTGGGATGGAAAGAGCAAAGGAACTCACAACATGATCGATCTGGCCAAACGCCAGGGGCTTGAGGTTTTTATCTATCCCCTGTGAACAGGCTATGGCTCGTCTTCGGCCGGCCAGAAACTCTCCTCAAAAAGCTTGAATAATTCGCGGACCTCGGTTGATGCTTCAATACCCCGATCATCCATGTCCGGATCGGTCACCCTCTGCCAGACATCAAAAAGCGTCTCCTGAATCCCTTCCTCCGGGACCTCTGGATCCTCGTCATCCTCGGCGGCCAGAACCTTCTCAATATCGCACCAGGAAACTCGCAGACCTGCTTTGACCCCAAAATCAAAGATTTTCCGCAAGACATCGGCCTCGATACATTCAGCTTGCCACTCCCGTTCTTCCTGTCGGCAGGACCTGTGTTCATCCGATTTGCGCACGATCCAGTTTTTGAGGCCTTCGAAATCGCTTTTCAGATTGTCATTGTTCATGTCGGAGTCTCTCCCAGTTCGATATTATGTCATTTCGAGGTTCCACACCTTCACCTTTACTGACATAAAGTCTGGTGTTGAACCTTAAATACCGTAAACCAAACAACATTTAAATGTTCTCAATTTCAACAGGCAAACCCCATGGGTCGCAGGGAGGGACCTTTGACCTGACATTCCTGCGTTAGCATCGCAATCAATTCAATGGGATCTTGGGTGCAGGCAAGGACCTGTGCCTTTTTTCGAACGACGGCGAAGTCGCCGGGAGTAAGAACCGACAGATCTCTGAGGCTGGCCGGCGCCGGCTGCCCGAAGAAAAGCTCAAACGCCTGCTCGCACTGGCTGGGCCGCAGGTAGTCAAAACCGACTTTAAAGGTGAAACGACGCAGGCTTGCGGCATCGAGGCGATCCATGAGGTTAGTGGTACAGGCAAAAGGCAAAGGATGGGATTCCATCCAGGTGAGCATTTCGTTGACCTGGCTGATTTCCCAACTGTGTTGAGCATAACGCCGGTCACCGAGCAGTGAGTCGGCCTCGTCAAACACGAGAAAGGCTTCCTTGTCCCGGGCTTCATTGAAAGCGGCGGCGATGTTTTGCTCGCTTACGCCCACATAAGGGCTGAAGAGGTCGGAAGCACGCTTGACCAGAACCTCAAGTCCCATGGCCTCAGCGAGGTGACGCACATAGGCGGTCTTTCCGGTACCGGGAGGCCCATGCAAGCAAAGAGAGACGTTGCGAGCCGCATCGGGTTTGCAGAGCCGTGCGGTGAGATGATCGAGGTCGAGATCGGCATGGACCAGATCGGGAGCGAAGACCTCGAGGTTTTTGTTCTTGGGGGCCAGCATCAGCCCCCCGTTCATCGCCTTGACCAGGCTGCGGGCGGCAAAACGCACATCATCACTGGACCCGCCGGCCAGCTTGGCAAAGCGGATGGCTCCCTCGACGACGGCGGGCGGGACATCCTGAGCGGCCAGTTCCGTCAGATCCTCCGGCGACAGATCCACCCCACCGCTGGCAAGAAGCCTCTCCCAAACCTGCTGGCGGGCAGCCCGGGACGGGGTTTTCATTTCAAGGGCCAGAGCCATGCGCCGCACCAGCGGTGCCTCAAGACGGGTGACGTCATTGATAATCCACAGAGTGGGAACCGGATTGTTCTCGAGCAGACGATTGAGAAAGATCTTTGAACCGGTGCGCAGTCGCCGGGGCAAAAAAGGCGAGGCTCCTCCTGCAACCAGATCGTCCATCTCGTCAAAGAGTAAAACCGAACCACGTTGATAGCGCAGCAAATTCTGAGAGAGCCTGTAGCTATTGAGACGATCCCTGCGGTCTGGTTCGTCGCCGTCTTCATCGGCCTCGCCAACGGAAAACAGATCGAGACCCAGGTGGGCACAGAGGGTCTTGCAGAATTCAGTCTTGCCGGTTCCTGGAGGGCCGTAGATCAGGATGTTCACCCCGGACAATCCACCACGAGCCGCTTCTTTGAGAAAGTTGGCGGCCTGCCCGACCGCAGGCATCAGGTAGCTGAAGGCTTCCCAGGGAAGCTGCGGGGCACACACGGGCCCAATGATCTGCGAACGCAGTGAACCCAGGTCGCCTTGGGCGCTGCGCAGACCGTGCAGAACTGATTCCGGAATACTTAAAAGCTCGTGAATGGAGTTCCCGGTGAGTTCAATGAGCCCTGAACCTACGAGGCGGGCGCCGGGACGCAGTTTTTCAGTAATCTGCTGCATCGAAGTCCCCAGCATGAGCGCGCAGAAGGTATGAGTATTGCGCTTGCGCCGGGAGAGAGAATCACACAAATTCTCAACCTCGGAACTGACTTGATAGCGTACTGCAAGTCCGAGCAGATCGCGTTCGATCTCGTCGAGCCCCAGTTCAGCAGCCAGAAGGCGCAGGTTCTTTTCCAGCCGGCTGGGTCCCTTACCCTGCGTCGCCTCACAGACACCACTTAAATGCTCGAGAGTTGTGCTGAAAATTTTCCGGATGGCTCGAGGAGCAATATCACGACCTCGCCAAACCTCACGTATCTGCTCCACATCATCGCCCAGGCAGACTCCGGCCGGAACCAGTCCCAGGTCGGCGCCCTCGTCTTCGAGCCACTCAACCAGTGCTTCAAGGGGAGGCACTTGAAAAGACTTGCGACTGGTGAGGATATTCAGTACGTACCGGGCAACAACTCCATTTTCAAACTTTTCGCTCATCCGTCCCTCCTGACTTCTTCAATGTGTGTACATATAGAATGCCTTGGGAACGCGACAGTTTGTGTCGTTTAGCGTTGAACTCCTTGCTAATACAAAAAAATGAAATCCTGCTCAAACCGAGTTCAATGACAGAGTCAGTACCCGAAAAATACTTGTGTCTCTGCAGCTACAAAGTCCTACCTACTTTTCAGTTTTTACGAGGAACGCGGACAAAATTTTCATTCGAAAGTTGCGACTCTCCACTCCAGCGATAACAACAGAGCGCGCCTCCGGGTTTGCCCACACTGTAATCAAGGCAGGCAATGTTTTGATTGAAAACAGATGGCTGTCCCTGCAGCCAGTAATGGCCGAAGAAGACCGCAGGTGCATCGTACGAATAGCCGATAAGCTCATCCTCCGGAAACGGGTCGTCCGGGATACGGGACAGTTCACTTTCAGACAACAAAGCGGCCTCCCGGTAGGTGTCCGCCTTGGACTGCCACCATTTTGTGCGGATTTCTCTGCGCTCGTGGCCATCTTTATCCAGAAAAGAAGATCCTGAGGGAAGATCCACCTCGGTTCCCTTGAGCAGGGTTTCGATAATCCGGTATTCCTGGCTGTCCTTGCGGCAGGAGGCTAGCAGGAGCTCGTCGTTCAGAGAGTTTGTAAATCCCAGGGTCTCAAGTTCGGAAATCTTTTCGGGATGCCAGCAAGCATGGACCACCCTCACCTCTCCCAGATCAAGATAGAGCGGAAGCTGAGAGAACCACTCGATGGTACTTTTTAGACCATCGTCATCCTGGTTGAATTCATTGAGGAAGCTTTGGTGTTGCCGGATATTTTTATCGGTGTGCGGGCGAAGGTATTGCCCCGTTTGCGGGTGTCGCGTGTGATAGCAGAGGGCGTTGTATTCGTGGTTGCCGGCAATCGCGATTGCAGAGCCGGCCTCCACCATGGAGCGAACGATGGAAAGCGTTTGCTTGTTCTGCTTCCCTCGATCAATATAATCGCCGAGAAACACAACACGGCGCTCCGGGTGACGGTAGGCGTTATTGGTTTTGCGGTAGCCGAGTTTACCCAGCAGGGCGGTCAGTTCATCAGCGCATCCATGGATATCCCCGATCAGATCATAAGCCATAGATTTCCCCCTCCAATCTCAGAATAGTGTTACGGGTCAATGCGATACCCCGCTCCATCTGGACCAACCACATAGAGCCAGTCATTGAGTTCATTATCGATCCCAAGGCTCGCTTTTTCTTCCTTCTGCTTTGCCAGCTTGATTTTTGCGGCAGCCACAGCTTGTTCTTCGGTTTCGTAGCGAGCGTCCTCCATATCACGGTAGTAATTCATCGAGAAATGGTCGAGCCACTCATGCCTCCAGAGTTTTGCTCCCATCATGGGATCTCCTTTTCTGAACGTTGTTCAGCCTTTTTTCTGACGCGGATTCTGGCTTTGGCAATGGCAACCATCCGTCTGGTTCTGGCGAGTTCCTGCCGCTCTTTCTCAAGCCATTCGTCCAGATCCAGCTGGGGGCTATTATGGTGTTTGGCTGCATAATCTCGTGACTTGAGGATTTTCTCTTTATGACGGATCTCAGGCATCAGTACCGCGACCTGAAGTTCTTCGTAGCTCAGGCCGGTCACAGCTTCAAGTTGATCCAGCGCGCTGTCATCGATGCGTTTTTCGTCATAAACAAGATTGATGATCTCGTGGGAGCAGGCTCTGCAGATAGGGGTGCTGAGTAGATGGTGCCAGCAAAAATCGTCATCGTCATGGGTGGGACACAAGGGGCAGCGATAGCCCTCAGGCATGGTGAAATACTCGGACAATGGGAACTTCTCCTTCGCAATGTTCAAAAATTCAAAAAATCTCCCTCAGCACGATGTGCGGAGAATTGTCATCCCAGGATTGGTTGAGGTGGGCAATCACTCCGGTTCCCATGGGTGTTAGAACGAATGAGATGGTAACCGCATCAAGGCCGGCTTCATCTTCCCCTGCCATTTTCGAGGCTCGTTCTGAAACCCATTGTTGATAAGCACGGGTTTCCTCGGCAGAGAGTTCAAACCTCATCGCTTCTTCCTGGCTCATTTTTTCTCCTTTCCTTTTCGCATTCAAGCCAACGTACAACTTCTTTTTACCTCATCGTGACGACAATCGGCGTCGCATACCTGCTCAAGACTCAATCTTGTGTTTGAATTTCAGTCCCGAGTCCGAACTGCGAGATTCTCCTTAAAACCAATCATGATTGAGGGTGCGCTCCGAGTATTCCAACTCTTCCAGCATTCGCCGAAGCATCAAAATGTATTCGAGGACATTGTCTTCCCCCGGGTGCTCTTGCGGGTCAGGTGCGAAAACAACCACGATCCCCATCTGTTGGCACCAATCCAGGAACCATTGCGGGACCTGCAGGGAACCACCGCGGGAAAAAACAAGAGTCAGAGCTTTGGGTTGCAACGCAGCGATGTGGTTCTGAAGTTCTCGCTGGACCTGGTGCAGGTAGTCTTCAAAATCATCTTGCAAGTGTCGTGCGTGGGCGGGATCGAGCAAAATGTCCGGTTTGACCTTGTAGGGGCCAATTAGTACGATATTTTTGCCGGCACGGGCATAAATCCGGGGATTATTGCGATGGCGTTTGAACAGGCCGCCGAAGGGTCTCCACCCTTGCTGATCGCGCAAAAAATGCTCTATGACCTCGATGGTGGTGGTGTTGTCCATTGCAATCACGCCGCCCCTCCTTTTTGAGTTCCTTCAGCGAAAGAGTAATAAGCTTTGAGTCTTTTCATCGTTTGGTCCATGTCGCTGGAAGGGTACTCAGTGTGCCTGCCCATCTTCTCAAGAGCGAAAATGGCTGCCATCATCTGTCCCGCAGTTCGAGCCTGCCCGCCCCATTCCGGAGCACCGGCCGGGATGGAGCAAGTAAAAGCTTCCGGCCAACCGATGTTGCGGACGAGGCCATAAAGCCGAAGGTCCCAGCATTTGTTGGATTGATTTTCAGGGAGCGTCCAATCCCCATTGCGATTTTCGAGCGCATCTTCAAAAAAACCGATCAACTCCTCACGACTTATCTTCAGGCTGGCCAAAAGGTGTGCCTCAGTCTTTTCCCAGGCTTCGCAAACTTGAGGTATTTTCGCTTTGATGTCTTCGGGGAAAGTTCGGGTCGCGTGGAATTTGCGCAGAAGATGTTCTGCCGGGTTGTCCAGTAGATAAGCCGCATCCTCCTGGCTTCTGGCCATTGGTCGGCCGACGTAAGAATCAATCTCTTCGACAAAATCATTGATTTGCTTAAGCGCTTCAGCCATTCACAACTCCTTTTCATTTTCAGCAGGGTCCAAATAGTCGTCATGAAAACCCTACCCAAGCGTGGCGACAAGCGCTGTCGCTTAAATGGCTGTTGGCGAAAAAATTTAGCTGCCCTTACCCGGCCGTCTGGAAAACCACTCGCAAGTCACCCCGCAAATGCTCAAGTGCATCATTTTATTTCGATGCCCTGACTTAGTCGCCGCAGGAGAAATTCTCATAATTTCAACGCACTTCACAGGAGGCACCAATGGAAATGATCAAAACCGTTCCTTCGGAAATTCGAAAGAAGGTATCCAGGGGAAAAGTTATCCTTGCAGGCTTCGGGGCCGGCCCCGGCTTCGCCGCCCAGAAAACGCAAAAGTTTTTCCCACCCATAGATTTTGATTGTGCAATGGCGTGGCTGGAAGGCTTCAGGCATGTGATCAAAAGGGCGCGGCTTGAGTTCAAGGATGGCAGTCGCATGTATTTTATCGGCAGCGAATTCGAGCGCTACGAACCGAAACACTCCTTCGACGGAAAGGAGACCAAATGATGGACGAGGCAGAGATCGCGTTTAACTTCTGGTACTACGTCGATGAAGGATCGGATATGGTTTATTCACTGGCGGGCCGAGCCTACTACCTCAGCGGCCCAGAAGGGGAGAGATTGCGCATCCTCAAAGAATTATCAAAAAACGACTATCGTCTGGCCCCGCGTCACCCGATCCCTAAACAGTTCTGCATGGCGCAGGAAGACGGCGGTGCACATGAGTTCATGCCGGCGATCAATGTTCGCTTATTGGGGTTCCAGCTATTCGAAGAGCTGGCGGACCATCTTGCCTCAGAGCTACCGACAATGCCTGAGCAGATCGACGGTATCCTGTTCGAATATCGGCACCTCATTCCGGAAGGAGCGTTGTGTCTCTACACGGCGCTGAAAGAGCGCGAAATTGGTGATATCACCCCGATGGTGAGGTAATAATGATCTTGAAAGTCAAAAAACTTCAAAGATTCACAATAGCGAGAATTCAAAATATGATTTACAAAAAAATTGCCATCTTGATCTGCTGCACCAAGGAAACCCTAAAAATAATCACCCCATACCATCGAAGGCACCTGGGACAGCGACCGCCTCAAGCAGCCTCTGAAAGCAGGAGACAACAACCTCCCACAACCCGAGAAGAAGAAATTTTCGGCCAACGAGGGTGGTCAATTTTCGGTTATCATTTCGATTCTGCTTTAAATAAGGCAGCAAAACGCCCTTATTCAGGGGTATTATCCACAATAAGTCCCAATATAATAGCCCACATGACAGTCGGGTCCGCTATATGCGGTCCGCCGCCCCGAGCTGTGAGGGGCCCCGACGGCAGTGCGCCACCGGGGGACGCAGGGAGGTAGCTGGCCTCCATAAATGAACCAGCACAGATGTAGACGAAAAAAAACCCGTCTACTGAAAAAAAGGGCTCTCAGCCCGTTTTGCGGGAAAATCGGCAAAAGATAAGACCGACAACTCGCAAAACAAATTCAAAGATGTGCATCTCCTAAACAGGAGCAAGGTGGTAGCCCGCTCATAAGCAGGGCCACCTCGCCCATCACTACCATGGACACTTCCGTTGGGCTATATCCTGGCGGACCCTCCTCCATCTTGGTGCCCTTTGGTGCCAAAACCTCGAACCGGTGTGCATAGATCATCCTTTATGCACACCCACCCAATAGTGGTCGTGTCACTGGCGATAGGGCACTGGTATGCCCCAGTCGGTACCGACCATCCATTCATCAGCCGCAGGCCCAAAAAACCCGGCCTCGGCCCACCTCCGAGCTCATAATGTCAATAGAGACGGAGAGCTGGAAAAATCGGAAGCTCTTGTCTTTCCAAGGGTTTTCCTAGACGCAGCAATTAAAATGGCGCGTCAAAATAACCCAGATCAACGGCACGCAACTGGTGCTAGCCACCGACCCGCGGTCATCAATGATCGTCACGTGGCCATGGTGATCTGGATTATCGTGATCCCCAGGATGTCGTATCTCGACAACCCGTCGCCGCCGGTCGGCTTAAACCGGTAATTACTTTGAATAGTAATAGGGTCAACAGCGGGGAAATAAAAGGCACACATTCGGACATCAGATTTCGAATGGAACTCGAACTTACCTATTAAAATTAAGGCAAGCCCATGCTTTGATTTCAAGGCCTGGACTGCAACAAGGAAAAATCCACTTATTGTGCAAAAACCAAAATTCAACAGAAGGAGTTAATCATGCGGAAAACTGGAGGGAAGAAGAATTACGGGTGGGGAAGCAAAGCTGGTTATGCAGGCATTATGGCGCTAAAGCATCACTTGGGCCAAAAGCACGGTAGCCTACGTAGCCATATATATCGATGGACAATTTTCGCTCGGTATCTCAACGAATCAGGCCTGCGGGACACCCGGCTAGTTACAACTGACACCTTGCTAGCTTATGCCATGACATTACAAACTCGAATTGAAGCTGGACAATTATCGCGAAGTTACGCCGTGAACCTGATATCAACAGTGAATGTAACCATGAGCCTATTAAGGGGGGAATCCTCAATACGCATTTCGCCAAAACTGATTTTGGGGCCACGTACACGAATACGGACCACGCCTCCTGCTGGCATGAACAGAGCTATTGTCGCGGCCGCCGCCCAATACATAGCTGACCGCACCGCCCCAAAAGAAGCTAGTGTCATCCACCTGGCGCGCGAGGCCGGATTGAGGCTCCGGGAGGCGTGCCTGATGGATATCGATGAGGCACTCATACAGGCCGAAAGGGGCAAGATGCGTATCATAAGGGGCACCAAAGGCGGGTATGGCAGGAATATGCAGCGCTGGATCCCTGTTAGGGATTCTCTAATTGACGCCCTCCGTCGAGCAAACGAAGTTCGAGGGGAGAGCAAGTGTCTGGTACCGCCAAATAAAACACTTAAACAGTTTACCGATTCCGTTCATTATTTTTGGAATTTGGCAAGGACAAATTATGACCTCCGTAAAATACATGACCTTCGGGCAGCTTATGCATGCGACCGGTATCAACAAATCACTGGCTACCCCGCCCCAGTTTTCAGCAAGGGAAAGGTGCTCGCCACACAATCCGCTGACTTGCGAGCTCGGGAAATAATCAGCGCGGAACTGGGCCATCGGCGGATCGATATCATAGGAGCATACATCGGAGGTCGGTCATGAGCAATCGCCCCTCATCCTGGCGCCAGGCCAGGAGTCAAGTAGATGTTTTTATGAGGTACAGACTTTCCCACTGCAGCCGAAAAAGAAAAAAACAAATCATCCGGGAATATGGAAACATTTTTGAGGCAATTTGGAAGAGGTGGCAAGTAGGGATTTATTCTGCGCAATCAAAACACATAAGATGGTATTTAGAGGTAGCGACTGCTGGACTCGCCCCTGGAACCCGGTACCGTCACTGGCGACGCTGCCGAGAACTAATGGTGGCGATGGGGGTATATGATGATTGGTCTAGTCACGTTAGAGGATCATGGTGTACCCCATTAGGACTAGCACAGCAAAGTCTGCGGGAGCACCTTGGCCGCAAACCAAAATATTGCAGGCTTTCGGACAACGAATCCGTAAAAGGAACCCACGGAGGAACCCAAATCAAAAAAAGACAAAAAAAGGCTTAGCCCATAAAAGGTAAAGAATCCACGCCCACAGGACGTGGCTTTGTAGTTCGCCCCCCATAGGGGGGCTGGCCCTGCCCCCAAGGGGGCGGGCTGAAGTTGTGCCGCGGTCCTGTCCTCAATCTCCCAACTGAAGTTGCTCCATTTGCCGCTCTTGCTTGTCCTGATAGCGGACATACTTGCGTATCATGTCCGCATCCATGCCGACGGTATCAACGCAATAGCCCTTGGCCCAAAAGTGGTTGCCCCAATAGGGTTTCTTCCGCAAATGCCGAAACTGCTGAAACAGTTTCATCGACGTCTGCCCTTTTAACCGCCCCAGAAAGTTCGAGATCGACACCTTGGGCGGGATCATCACAACCAGATGGACATGATCGGGCTGAACATTCAACTCCACGACTTCACAACCGGAATAGCCACATATCGCATGAATACCTGATTCAACGGCCTCTTTCACTTTTCCCTGCAAAATCCGAAACCGGTACTTTGGGACCCAAACGATGTGATACTGGCAGTGCCATATCGAGTGTGATAACTTACGAAATCGGCTGCTCACTGTTTTCTCCTTTCTTTTCGATGTTGCGGCACAACTCGAAAGAAAGAATAACAGTGAGCGGCTTTCAGCCATACCCATTCGGGACCGGCGTAGCCAGTCCACATCACCACACCCACAGGGTGTGGGTTTCTACTTCAAACTAAACCTTTGTTTTTGCGGTGTTAAAATGGCGCGCCGGGGAAGATTCGAACTCCCGACCTTCTGATCCGTAGTTATATACCCATCCTCAATCCTCACCAGTGAACACCAATGTTCTCAGATATTTTCATTTGACATAACAGCAACTTAGCAATAACATTTATCCCACAACCACATTGAGCTATCCCGTACATTCCTGCAAAAAATGGGGACAGAGTGGGGACAGGCAACGATGAAGGGGGGCAAGAGATGGCAGCGAAGTGGGAGAAGACGAACAAGTACCCCGGCGTGAGATGGCGCAATCATTCGACCCGGAAGCATGGCACCAAGTTTGATCGTTATTTCGCCATCCGGTATCAGGTCGGCGGCAAGAGAATCGAGGAGGGGCTAGGCTGGTGGTCTGAGGGATGGACGGAAAAGAAGGCTTACGACACCTTGAGCGAGTTGAAAGAGGCCGCCAAGACGGGCAGAGGGGCAGCATCGCTAAAAGACCGCCGGAAACAGAAGGCGATGGAAGACGAGGCCATGCCGACCTTCTCTGAGGCCGTCGAGAAGTTCATGATTCACTGTGAACGCACCAGACGCGCCAAGACTGTCAGGTATTACCGCGACGGCCTTGCCAAAGCTGAGGTATTCCAACCCGGCAAAGGCACCGGCAAACTCGGAGAGTGGAAGCTGTCAGAGATTCACCGCCGCAACCTCGCCGCCTTGATCGAGGAGATCGGCACCGAATCGCAATCTGTCGCCATTCAGGTGCGATCCTCGCTGTCATCCCTGTATGCCTGGGCCATCCAGTCACCGCGTGAATACGTCGAAACCAACATCGTGCGCGACGTACCCCGCCCGGAGAAGCCAGCACCGCGAGAACGTACCCTGTCGATTGATGAAGCTGCCAAACTCTTGGCCGCTTTGGAAACAGCCGAAGGCGATCCGGCAATGATCCGGCTTGTCAGGTTTATCCTCCTGACAGGCTGCCGTCTGTCCGAAGCCTCCCACCTTCAATTCTGCGAAATTGACGGCGAGTGGTGGGAGGTTCCCGCAGCAAGATTCAAGGGTAAGCGCGCACATCGTGTCTACCTGACAGAAGAAGCCGCCGCACAGATCGACCCTGACACCGACCCGCCCTTTGCCAGCATCAGAACCGGGCGACCGTTTGAACCTTCATCCGTTGGGCGTTGGCTCAAGCGGAATGATTACTTTGGCCTTGATCCGTTCTCTGTCCATGACTTGCGCCGGACTGTCGGCAGCGGCCTTGCAAAACTCGGATTCAGCATGGAGGTTATCGCCGCGACATTGGGCCATAAACTCCAAGGAGTGACAGCCGAACACTACATCCGCCACCGCTACGACGACGAGAAGAAGAAAGCGTTGACAGTTTGGGCCAAGCACCTGATTAAACACGCGACCGGTAAGAAGGACAGCGCCGACGTGATCCCGCTAACATCCAAGAGGGCATGACAGCAACAGCACAAGGAAAGGAGGGAAGGACATGAGATTGACGCTTTTGATCCTGACAACGCTGATTCTGACAGGCTGCCTGTCAAGCACAGACTTTCAGCCGTGGCAGGGGCAGAGAGAGTTTGTCGGCAAGGGCGGGGCCTGCACCACCAAGGACGGCATTGACATTTGGACAGTGGGCGAACCTCAAGGACGGTTCGAAGTTTTGGGTGTAGCAGAAAATACGGTTATCAGCGACGGTCTCACAGTCATGCTACTAGGGGACTGGTGGTCAAACTCTGCAATCGTCGATAAAGCCAAAGAACTCGGGGCAGATGCTGTTATATTCGCAGGTCCAAATCAAATCAAGACTCATTCGAGAGAAACTTACGATCATGCGACCGGCGGACAAGAAACGGTAAGCACCGGTATAGGCAGCAAGAAAGCCATTCTGATTAAGTACCTCGAACCTGACACAGACAAGGAGGAACGACAATGACAGTGACAGCGAAAACCTACATCGAAGAAGCCCGTGACATTCTCGAATCCCGCTGCGAATGCAAACATGACGAAAAGAAGAACGTTGGTTCCTGCGACATCTGCCATGCAATTCGTCTGCTATACCGGGCGCAGGAGTTGACACGCTGACATGACAGGCTGACATGATCGTCGAACACCGACCCCGTTACCAATCTGGTAGCGGGGTTTTTACTTTTAATTCAATTTTGGCGCAATCTGCCTTGAATCTGCCAAATCCAGATTGGCATGATAGGGGACAGGATAGGGAAGTTAAAACTTAACAAGGAAAGGAGGATTCATGAACAATCAGGGTACATCCGTCACCGACCTTGGCTTTGACCCAGCAGATCCCAAGGCAGCCGAAAAACTAGCGGCAAGATGGGGAAAGCCTCTCGTGTTGCGCGACAAAGCGGAAATCAAAGAGGCAACCTGCGGCCTTTTCAGTGCAAAGACGTGTGCAAACCGCGACTGCGCAGGCACTGGTCCCAAAGGTAAGGTTCGTGTTGGCAAGCGAGTGGCTTACCCTGCCCTCGATTTCTTCGCTTGGTTCGTCGCTCAAATGAATCGTGAGTAACGGCATGGGCATGGTCGAGAAAAAATCTCACCCTGCACCTAGCCACCATCTGAACAGAAAGGAGTAAAGAAAATGAAAGACGTTTTGACCCCCATGAAAGCGATCCGCAAAAAATGTATCGACTGCTGCTGTCATTCTGTCTATGAGCCAGCCAAATGCACCGCCGAGGACTGCCCCCTTCACCCGTACCGTTTCGGCCACCGACCGAAGGAGGCTAAAGCCTAGACTGTCATCTGACATCGAAACCAAAACCCGAACAAGGAAGAGGTGACAATATGGAAACATCCCGCCGCAATACCGGCACTCTGCCGGAAGGCACCTACCCCGCCACCCTCACCGATATTCGATTCTTTGAGAACGCCTACGGTCGCCGTGTCGGCTTTATCTTTGAGCTTCAAGGGAAGGCTCAAGGCCGGTCTGTCATGTGTTCCGCCCGATACAGCACCGCGCCGAACGGCAAACTCGCCAACATCATCGAACGTATCATGGGCCGGGCCTTGGCCGCCGGAGAACTGGAAGACTTCGACTATGACCGGCTGAGGGGCCGCGAATGTCTTGTCATGGTGCTGACAGGCCGCAACAGAAGCGGAAAGCGGTTCTCATACGTTGATCAAATCTTTCAGCCTGCCGCGTTGCTTGAAAGGGGGTGAGGCATGTTCACCCCGCAATTCTTCAGGTTCGACCCTGCCCTGATTGAGAACGGCACATGGGCGTCCCTGCCGCTTGCGAGCAAGGCTATCTTTTATCCCCTCGCAGCACACGCGGACAGAAAAGGTCGCGCCTTTCCTTCTGAGGAAACCATCCGCAGACTTTCAGGATATAAAGACCTGGGCGCGGTCAAGGCCGGTGTAAAAGGTTTTAGGAAGGCAGGGGTGGTAAAGGTTCACACCCGGCAGGCTGGGCCACGCAAGACCAAGAACTACTACATGTTGCCGATTCCTGCGCCTGATGCCAAAGCGATCCACCTTATCAGCGACTTAATCAAACACCAGCAGTTCGTCAGCCTGTCTCCTATAGCGAAGGCACTCTACCTACCCCTGCGCCATATTTCCAGATATCCAGATTTTGATGATCTCGTGATTGCTGAAAGGATCGAGCTTAATAACGATGGGGGGTATCTGGATAACTGGGTTTCTGAACTGTGCGAAGAAGGCAGGTCTAGCTACTCATGGCGACCCTACAACGTCATCGAATACGAGGGCATTGACTTCAACCGTAGCAAGCTAGCGGAACTGTCCGGAATACATCGAAACAGCATATCGAGTGCGATTGATGAACTTTGTGAGCATGGGGTTCTCTGGCGCGGGGAAGATGGTGCTCTGATATGTGTTTGCCCTCTCTATGGGGAATGTATGCCACAAGAGGAAGCCGGGTAATATCTGCACATATTTCCACCCATTAAAAAATGGCACTGCACATATTTCCTTTTGACCTGCACATATTTCCACCGGACTTGCACATATTTCCTTTTGACCTGCACATATTTCCACCCCTAAGAAGGTTTTTAACTAGGTATATAACTAGGTATATATAACTAGGGCTCAGAGCCTAGAGACAAGCTCTGAAACTCTGAGCATGTCGCATCGAAGAAAAACATCTCTTTTTTATTACCTTCGTGGTAAGCCTTCTACGCAATATCACCACCCCTACCAACTCCCACCGACAGGCAACCCACATCCTCAACCATATGTCCCTGAATATACTTCGTTGACACCATCAATAGATAACCTTTTCGGTCATATTTCCGTCAGGCTTGTCAACCTTACGATCATTCCACAACCAAAGCAGAGAATCGGTCATTCTATGCCGTCAATGCGTACCTAGCTGCCGTTTGAGAAATTTTCTCCGTTTGTGGCATGGGTAGGCTAGGGTCAATACTTCTGACAATTCTTGAGCGTGATTTTCTTCGAGAGAAATACGACGAGATAAAAGCCGCCGGTTTCTGTGGATAAATGATGTTTTTTTGATCTGATGCGTGTTGCGGGGAAGGATAGTATCTACAAGGAGTCGATGCGTAAGGTCGCCTCGGTTTTGCGAATGGGGTGGGGGTGGGGTGGTGCCGGTCGATCTGCCATCCCCCCCCGGCGACCGGACAAGATCAGGCGAAATGAAACAAATGGGGACAGAGTGGGGACAAATTTTCAAATCAAACGAAAAAAGGCTCAGCCGGTGAAGGCTAAGCCCTTGATTTCTTTGGCGCGCCGGGGAAGATTCGAACTCCCGACCTTCTGATCCGTAGTCAGACGCTCTATCCAGCTGAGCTACCGGCGCGAAGCAGGGTCATGTTATCGCTTAATCGGAAACAAAAGTCAAGATGAAATTACTGACTTTTTTGTGGGCGGGCTGGGATGAAGTCGAGCAGGTTGAAGCCGTGGCGCGGATGCTGGTAGGCGTGCGCGTCGGGGTAGAGGCTGAAAAGCCATCCCTGGTAGACCTGCTGGTCGCCTTCATAGATTTCAACCCGTGCTGCGGGGTTGTTGAGTTCGTTGGAAGCCGAGGTCATAACCGGCCCCTTCATGATAAAATCAGGCAGAAAATCGGTGACCCGCAGTGATACATCGGAATCGGGAACCTTGAAACCGGAGCCGATATCGACGGTAAAAACCTCCTCACGACTGCCAGATTTGTCATGCACGCCTATTTTTACGGCTTTCCACTGCCCGGCGACTTCATCAGGAACCAGAATTTCGACCTGTGAAGCCGCGCTTTCGGCCATTTCACCCGTATCCGGGGAGTCTCCGGCGGATTTGTGCTCTGCGCTTTCGGTACAGCCGCAAACCAGCGCAACAAGCATGGCGACGACAACCCCGACCATGCTGAACGGACGGAAAATGATTCTCACCTTTGAAAAACCACCTGTCATGCGGGAGATAACGAGAACGTGCGGAAACAGATATAAAAATGGCGGAGAGGGAGGGATTCGCCCACTCTGTCACCGCCCTCACGGCGGCTCCGGCGCGGCCCCCCCTTCGTTCGCTGACGCGGCCCGTCCTGGGCCGCTTTTCCGCCACTGGCGGCGCTCACTGCGCTTCGAATTCCGAAGTGAGCTGAAAATAAAATGGCGGAGAGGGAGGGATTCGAACCCTCGGTACGGTTTTACGCCGTACACTCGCTTAGCAGGCGAGCGCCTTCAGCCGACTCGGCCACCTCTCCGTATAAATCGATCTTCAGTTGTTTTTTATCGAACCCTACCGGATTCCTTTTAAAACTTGGCGGAGGAGGTAGGATTCGAACCCACGGAGCTTTCGCTCAACGGTTTTCAAGACCGCCGCCTTAAACCACTCGGCCACTCCTCCGCAAAATGACTTTTTATGCGGTGATTCGCTCCAGGCCGCCCATGTAGGGGCGCAAAGCCGCGGGGACCGTCACGGAACCATCCTGCTGCTGGTAATTCTCGAGAATCGCCACCAGCGTGCGCCCGACCGCCAGCCCCGAACCGTTAAGCGTATGCACGTATTCGGGCTTGGCCCCTTCTTCGGGGCGGTAGCGGATGCGGGCGCGGCGCGCCTGGAAATCCCGGAAGTTGGAGCAGGAGGAGATCTCCCGATAAGCCTGCTGCCCGGGCAGCCACACTTCGATATCGAAAGTGCGAGCAGCGGAAAAGCCGATGTCGCCGGTGCACAGGTCCACCACCCGGTAGGGCAGTTCGAGCCGCTTGAGCACCTCCTCGGCGTGGCCGAGCAGATTCTCGAGTTCGGCGTCGGAGTCCTGCGGCCGAACGAATTTCACCAATTCGACCTTGTTGAACTGATGCTGGCGGATCAGGCCGCGCACGTCCCGCCCGTGCGACCCGGCCTCTTTGCGGAAGCAGGGGGTGTAGGCGGTGAAGCTGATCGGCAGCCGGTCGGCGGCAAGAATCTCGTCGCGGTAAATATTGGTGACCGGCACTTCCGCCGTAGGAATCAGGAACAGATCAACGTCTTCAGTATGGAAAAGATCACTCTCGAACTTGGGGAGCTGTCCGGTCCCCGTCATGGAGTCTCTGTTTACCATAAAGGGCGGCAATACTTCAACATATTTATGCTCTTGCGTGTGCAGGTCGAGCATGAAGTTGATCAGCGCACGCTCGAGGCGCGCACCGGCACCGAGCGACAGAGAAAAGCGCGCCCCGGAGAGTTTCACCGCCCGTTCAAAGTCGAGAATGCCGAGCTGCTCACCCAGATCCCAGTGGGCCCTGGGTTCAAAATCGAACTGTGTCGGCTCGCCCCACTGCCGCACCACGGGATTGTCTTCTTCGGAATCTCCAACAGGCGTCTTTTCGTGGGGGATATTGGGAACCTGCAGCAGCCACTGCTGCAGCTGCTCCTCGGCGCCCTTGAGTTCGGCATCGAGTTCCTTGATGCGTCCGGAGACCTCTTTCATGCGGGTGATTTCGCCCTGCACCTGGCTTTTGTCCTTGGTGCGGCCGATGAGGGCGGAAACCTGGTTGCGCTCGGCCTTGAGCGACTCGCTCTCCTGCAGCAGGGTGCGCCGCTTCTGGTCCAGCTCACGGAACGGCGCCAGCGTCAGCGATTCGCCCCGGGTGCGCAGTTTCTGTTCAACGTCGTCGAGATTTTCCCGCAGATATTTAAGATCGAGCATCGTTCGCCCTCTGAGTCGTAGGTCATTTGCGAAGGGAGTATTATTATCACCCTGAAGTCGCCGCGTCAACCGCAGATGCCGCAGCCGATATGGCTGAAAGATCAACGCCGTCCGCGCACCCACCAGTCGGTGTCGTCGTCGAACCACCAGCGGCTAGAGTCGGTGGCCCAGATGGTTTCCGCCAGGCGGCGTGCGGTTTCCGTGCGCAGGCGGCGCACCGAGAACGGATACCATTCATCGGCGTAGCGGTTACCCAGGTCTTTGTATTCCTTGAGGGCCAGGATCATTTCGAGCTGATCGGCGTCATGGGCAATGCGCGCTTCGTCGCTCTCCGCGGCAGCAAATTCTTCCAGCAGGGCACGGTAGTCGTCGCCGAAAGGCAGGGTGCGCGCCAGATCATCCACCGCCTTCTTCTCATCCACCTGGACGTATTTCTTGTTAACGTAGTTGAGATCGCCGGTGCGGGCCTCGGGGATATCGTGAAACAGGCACATCTGCAGCACCTTGCCGACATCGACGCAGCCATCGAGCCGTGCCAGGGTGTAGCCGATCAGCGTGGCGCGGAAACTGTGCTCGGCCACCGACTCCGCCCCCGAACCGAGGAACTGAAAACCGGTGCGCGGCGTGCGCTTGAGCATGCCGGCTTCGAAGAAGAAATTGGCGAGATGTTTCATGGGGATATCCGTTTCAGTTATCAGTTGTCTGAACCGCCGCTACCCCATCCGGATCAGAAAAACGCCGCCCAGAATGGTCAGGGCGGACAGGATGCGGATGCGGCCGAAGCGTTCGCCGAGAAAGATGATGCCGATCAGGACGCCAATCAGCAAGCTGACCTGCCGCGTCGGCACCGCGTAGCTCACCGGCGCCATCTGCAGGCCGTAGCGAAAGGCGATAAAGGATCCCATCATCACCGGCCCCGAGATGAGAATCAGATTGCGGCTGCGCTGCCATTCGGCTCGCACGCGCCCACGGTATCGGGAACGCATCAGGTTGGCGGTCATGATCAGCATCATGAAAAAAACCAGCAAATAGGTAAAATACAGGGGAGAATAGCGCATCACCCCGGTCTTGTCGATGACCGCACCGACCGAATAGATGAAACCGGCCATCAGCGCTGCCGCCACCCCCGGCTCGCCCAGGCTGCGGAACGGCCGCAGGATTTCATCAAGAGACAGGCGGCGCAGCTGAATGCAGTAGGCGCCGGCCACCACCAGGGCGATGCCACAGGCTCCGACAAGAGTCAACCGTTCGCCGAAAAAAAGAATCCCCCACAGGGGCACATAGACCATGGAGGTCTGGGCCAGCGGGTAGGCCAGCGACAGGTCGCCGTCGCGGTAGGCGCGCCCGTTGAACAGATGATAGAGCACAAAACAGAGACCGCCCGCAGCGGCCAGAAGGAGAATAGAGAGATCCGGACGGGGAAAGTCGCCCGGAACAAACAGCAGGGCGAGGCTGAACAGCAGGCCGGAGCTCAGGAACATCCACCAGATAAACACCGTCTTGTCGCCGCTGCGCTTGACCAGCAGATTCCACAGGGCATGCATCAGGGCGGAAAAGAGGATCAGGAAAAAAGCGGTATTGCTCATGACACCCCTTTTTGCAGCGATAACGGGGAATGGAGCCCTGTGCGAAGGCCGCCCGGCAGGGGCGTGAAATTGTTGACAAATGACGGATGAACGGCAGAATTCAAAGGAGAGCCTGTCTGCAGTCTGCAACTTATTTTCAGCAAGGAGAAAGAAATGCCCGATACACGCATCGAAAAAGATTCCATGGGAGAAATGAGCGTCCCCGCCGATGCCCTCTACGGCGCCCAGACCGCCCGCGCGCTGGAGAACTTCCCCATTTCCGGGCTGCGGTTTTCCCGCCCCTTCATTCGCGCCCTGGGCATGATCAAGGAAGGCGCGGCGCGGGCCAACATGGAGCTGGGCCTGCTGGACCGCGAGATCGCCATGGCGATTATGGAAGCCTCCGAGGAGGTCATCCAGGGCGACCTCGATGATCATTTTCCGGTGGATATTTTCCAGACCGGCTCGGGCACCAGCACCAACATGAACGCCAACGAGGTGATCGCCAACCGCGCCGCGCAACTGCTCGGAAAGCAGCTCGGCGAGCGGCCGGTACACCCCAATGACCATGTGAATCTCGGCCAGTCAAGCAACGATGTCATCCCCACCGCCATCCACGTGGCGGCAGCGGTGGAGATCCGCAAACGGCTCACCCCTGCCCTGTTCGAACTGCAGGAGGCCCTGGGAGAGAAAGCCGGCGAATTCGATGACATCGTCAAGATCGGCCGCACCCATCTGCAGGATGCCGTCCCGATCCGCCTGGGGCAGGTTTTTTCCGGCTACGCGCGCCAGGTTGCGGTGTCGATCCGCCGCATCGAGGGCGCAGCCAACGGCCTAAACGAACTGCCGCTGGGGGGCACCGCCCTCGGCACCGGTCTCAACACTCATCCCGAGTTTGCCGCCAAGGTCATTGACGGGCTGGCGCAAACGACAGGCCTGCCGCTGCGCGAGGCCTCCAACCACTTCGAGGCCCAGGCCAGCCGCGACGCGCTGGTCAACGCCAGCGGCGCCCTCAAGGCCTGCGCCACCGCCCTGTACAAGATCGCCAACGATATCCGCTTTCTCGGCAGCGGGCCGCGCTGCGGTCTGGGCGAGCTGGTGCTGGCGCCGGTGCAGCCGGGCAGCTCCATCATGCCCGGCAAGGTCAACCCGGTCATGGCCGAGAGCCTGATGCAGGTCTGCGCCCAGGTCATCGGCAATGACGCGGCGATCACTGTAGGCGGGCTGTCGGGCAACTTCGAGCTCAACGTCATGATGCCGGTCATGGCGCACAATCTGCTGCAGTCCATAGCGCTCCTGACCCAGGCCGCCCGCGCCTTCAGCGATCGCTGCATCCAGGGGCTGGAGGCCGACCGCGAGCGCTGTGAAGAGCTGGTGGAGCAGAGCCTGGCCATGGTCACCGCCCTGGCGCCGGTCATCGGTTACGATCAGGCGGCCAAGATCGCCAAAAAAGCCTTCGACGAAGGCAAAACCGTGCGCGAGGTGGTGCGCGACGAAAAACTGCTCGACGATGAAAAACTGGCGCAGATACTCGACCCCCGTCCGATGACGCAACCGGGAATCCCGGGGAAGACGCGGTGAGTTGAAAACCTCTTAACGGAGAGGCGCAGAGGTGTGAGAGACGGAGAGAAGAGCCCTTTTTATGTCAGGAAATCTCTCCGCCTCCCGCTCCTCTGCGCCTCTGCGTTGAACCCCTTTTCGCCTTCTATCCCCGCTCCTGTCCGCATTTCCAGCAGGAGTCGAACTGCCCCTCCAGCTTTTCCCCACAGGCGGGACAGGTCCAGGCTTCATGGACCTCATCCTCGCGCAGCCAGCCCTCAATCAGCTTGCGGGCGCGCGGCAGCATCTCCTCGTCGATAATCCACAGCTCTGGGCGGCACTCCAGAAAAGGGATCTCGCCCAGGGCACTGAACAGCTCTTCGTTGCGCAGCAGGCAGTCGATCCCCTCGTAGCGCAGGCGCTCCTTGAGCAGCAGCGCCAGGGGGCGCTCCTGCAGGCTGAAGACGTGCAGCCGCTTCATCGCTCCTTCCGGAGTGCGTCACAGATGGAGGGGCCGAGTTCGCGCTGCTGCCAGCGCTTGAGGATCCCGGCCTGTGCCAGTTCCTCGGCAGAGTCCGGGTTGAAGCGGGCGATCTCCTCCATGGTGGCGTTGTTGATCAGCACGCCGGGATCGATCCCCAGCTCCTCGGCCCTGGCGCTGCGCCACTGCTTGAGCTTCGTCATGCGTTGGTCCACTTCCGGATCGCGCACGGGACGCTCCTTGCGCGGGATCACCGGCAAGCTCTCTTGAGGAAGATCCTGCGCCTGCCGTACCAGCTCCACCAGCCGCCGCCCGTACCGATCGGCCAGCCGCGCAGGCATCCCCGAAAGTCCCGTCAGAGCCCGCAGGGAGGTGGGCTGTTCACGGGCCACCTCGAGCATCACGGCGTTTCCGAGCACCTTGAAAAGAGGGCTGTCGCGCCGGCGCGCCTCTTCGTCGCGAAACTCCAGCAGCAGCTCGAGCACCGCCAGCTGGCGCGGCTTGAGGCGGCTTGCCCCTTTCACCCGGGTGAACAGGGGACCTTCATGTTCGCTGTGGCGCACCGCTTCGAGCAGTTCGAACTCCTCCGCCACCCAATCGAGGCGCCCCGCCTCACGCAGGCGTTTTTCAAGCATTTCCCCCAGCGCATGCAGATAACGGGTGTCTTCCGCCGCGTAGCGCGCCATATCCTCGGGCAGCGGACGCTTGGTCCAGTCGGCGCGCTGGAATTTTTTGTCCAGCGTCACGCCGTAATATTTCTGCAGCACATCGGCCAGGCCGACTTTTCCCTCACCGAGGAACTGGCAGGCGATCATGGTGTCGAACAGCCCGCGCACCTCCAGCCCGAAGTCGCGGTGCAGGCAGCGGATATCGTAATCGGCTGCGTGAAAATACTTGCGCACCGCTGGATCAGACAGCACCGGCGCCAGCGGCGACAGGTCCGTCATCGCCAGGGGATCGATCAGCGCGCTCTGCTGCGTTCCGGAGATCTGCAGCAGACAGACCTTTTCCTGGTAGTGGTGCATGGAATCGGCTTCGAGATCGACCGCCAGTGCCGTATCGTTCGCCAGGTCGGCGAGAAAGGCAGTCAGCTCGGCGGTGGTGGTCAGGATGGGGGGTATGGATGTCAAATCAAAAACTCCGAAAGAATGAAGAGGATTTCAGATCAATGATGAACCTGCACAGCGTGGGGATCGCCCCCTCATGCAACTTGATCAAGATAAGGCAAGGCCTTCTTGTGGGCCCCGTGGAGGGCCAATCCAGAGAGTTCTTCCGCCTCCAGCCAGCGGCAGTGATCGCTTTCCGCGATATGCACTGCGGCAGGCGCAACCACACCGAAGAGACGCAGATCGAGACGGAAGTGACTGTAGACATGGCGCAGGCGCGCCACCTCCTCCGGCTCTGCGGCCACACCCGACTGCTGGAGAAAACGACGAAGGGCAAGCGCCGGGTCCTCGCCGTCGGCGATTTCGACCGTAGGGAATTCCCACATCCCTCCCAGCAACCCGTGGTAAGGGCGGCGGCAGACGCGGAACCTCCCGCTGGAATCACGCCACAGAAGTGCGGCCTGAACAACCTCAGGCACTTTTTTGCGCACAGCCGGCAGCGGCAGCTGCCTCTCCAGCCCGAGGGCGCGGGCGCGGCACAGCCCTTCCAGGGGGCAGACACTGCATTGCGGCTGTCGCGGTGCACACACCGTGGCGCCCAGATCCATAATGGCCTGAGCGTAATCGTGGGGACAGTCGGCAGGGGTCAAGGCTTCGGCCCAGCGCCACAGTTTTTTCTCCGCCGCCGTGCCCCGGGGGTTCTCCTGCAGGGCAAAGAGGCGGCTCAGCACCCGCCTCACGTTGCCGTCCAGGATCGGGGCTGGACGATCGAAGGCGATGCTCAGAATCGCGCCGGCGGTGGAGCGCCCTACTCCGGGCAGGCCCTGCAGACCTTCAAGGCTGTCGGGGAAAGAGCCGCTATGCTGCTCCACGACCTGACGAGCAGCCGCGTGCAGGTTGCGCGCCCGCGCATAATAGCCCAATCCCGCCCATAAAGTGAGAACCTCATCGACAGAAGCCGCAGCCAGAGCCCCGACATCCGCGAAACGCCCCAGAAAACGCTCATAGTAGAGGATAACCGCGTCCACCGTGGTCTGCTGCAGCATGATCTCCGCCAGCCACACCCGGTAGGGATCGCGGGTGCCCCGCCAGGGCAGATCGCGTCCCTGCCGCCCGTACCAGCTGAGCAGGCGTCGGGCGACTTCCGCCGAGGCAAAGGGGATTTCCTTGTCGGACTCCTGCGAAGACAGGGAGGTGCAAACCACTCAGCCGATCTCCCGCAGCGCATCCAACGTCGCCATCATCTCCTCGCGCGTCCCGATGGAGATGCGCAGGCCGTGGGCCAGGGCCGGATCGGAAAAATACCGGACCAGGATGCGACGCTGGTAAAGGGCGTCATATACGCGCTTGCCGTCGCGGTCGGGGGGCGAGGCAAAGAGATAGTTGCCCTGGGAAGGGATCACGCTGTAGTCCAGAACCTGCAGCTCGACACTGAACCAGTCGCGTGTTTCGCGAATGCGCTGCACGCAGCGGGAAAAATACTCCTGGTCGCGTAAAGCCGCCGTCACCGCGGCCTGGGCAAGGCGGTCAAGATTGTAGTGATCACGGATCTTGTCGAGAGCGGCGATCACCTCGGGGCGCGCCACCGCCAGCCCGAGGCGCATCCCGGCCAGGCTGTAGCTTTTGGACAGGGTGCGGGTCACCACCAGGTTTTCATACTTGTGCACCAGGTCGAGAGCGTTGTCATCGGCGAAATCAGCGTAGGCCTCGTCAACCACCAGCATGCCGGCCACCCGTCCGGCCAGCTCTTCGATAAATTCACGGGGATAGGCGAAGCCGAGGGGTGCGTTGGGGTTGGTCAGGAAAAACAGCTTGCCCTCATAACGCTCGGGAAAACCGTCAAGCTCCCATTTATCGGTCAGACCGAAAGTGCACACCCGCGCACCCTGAATCTCAGCCAGGGTCGCATAATAGGAGTAGGAGGGATGCACATAGGCGATCTCCTCCCCTTCCCCGGCAAAAGCACGAATCAGGTTGTTGAGCACTTCGTCGGAGCCATTGGCCATAATCACCCAGGCGGGATCGACCCCGTAGAGTCGCGCTGCCTCCTGCCGTCCGGCACGGCTGGCCGCATCGGGATACTGGCGCAGGCGAGCGCCGTCTTCGCCCAGCTCACGCAGGATCGCCTCACGCACCGCCGGTGACGGTGGATAGGGATTCTCGTTGGTGTTGAGCTTGATCCAGTCCTGCCCGTCATCGGGCTGGAAACCCGGCACGTAGCCTGCCATGTTTCTGATGTTGTCACGCAAGGGGATCATGGATTCTCCGAAATTCAAGGCTGACTTCATCCACTCCCCCAGCGGGGGAGGGTTAGGGTGGGGGCTGGTCCGGGCAGCAGCTCAGGTTCCCCCCTCCCAGCCTCCCCCCGCTGGGGGGAGGAGCTACGCTTCAATAAGTTTCCAGAATCTCATAATGAGTATTGCGCTTGGCTGGAATAAACCCGGCGCCGCGCGCCAGTTCCACCACTTCATCCTGTGACATGCGGAAGGAGCATCCGGCCGCGGCCACGACATTTTCCTCCAGCATGGTGCCGCCGAGATCGTTGGCGCCGAAAAAGAGCGCCACCTGCGCCATACGCGCCCCCTGGGTCACCCAACTGGCCTGAATGTTGGGGATGTTGTCGAGGAGAATGCGCGAGAGTGCCAACACCTGCAGATACTCGACCCCGCCGACGGTTTCGCCGCCCAGTTCCGTGTTGCTCGGCTGGAAGGTCCAGGGGATAAAGGCGGTAAAACCTCCGGTGCGCTTCTGGATGTCGCGCACCCGCAGCAGATGTTCGACAATATCCTCGAGGCGTTCCCGCGAGCCGAACATCATGGTGGCGGTGGTCTTCATGCCGAGAAGATGCGCTTCTTCCATCACCGCCGCCCAGTCACGCCAGCCGATCTTGTTGGGCGAGATCTCCTGACGGACTGTGTCCACCAGCACCTCGGCCCCGCCGCCGGGCACCGAATCGAGACCCGCCGCCTGCAGACGGCGCAGACACTCGGACATGGAGAGCTGCGACAGACGCGCCACATGAATCACCTCCGCCGGCGACAGGGAATGAACCTGCACCTGCGGGAATCGCTCCTTGATGGCGCGCAGCAACGACTCGAACCAGTGAATATCAAGCTCCGGATGCAGCCCGCCCTGCATCAGCAGCTGCGTACCGCCGTGATCAACCAGCTCCTGGATCTTTTCCAGGATGGCGTCAGTTTCAAGCAGATAGGCGTCCGCCGCGCCGGGCTTGCGGTAGAAGGCGCAGAAGCGGCACTGAGACTCGCACACGTTGGTGTAGTTGACGTTGCGGTCCACCACGAAGGTCACCCGCGTATGGGGATGAAGCCGCCGACGCACGCCATCGGCCAGCCGCCCCACCTCCAGCAGATCGGCCTCCTTGAGCAGCCACAACGCCTCTTCACGCCCGATTTCCTGCCCCTCGTTCAATTTTTGGGAAATGGTGTCAAACATCCGAATCTATCTTTCCTGAAAAATTTATAATTCCTGCACATCCCCCCGCAATGGAGCGTCAAAGTGTCGGCGTTACCTTGGCCAGGGTGTTTGCCGCCAGGGAGGGCGGCAATCAAGCCCCAGGGATGGGTTCACACGTCCCTCTCCAATCCACCACCAACGGAGCGTCAGGGTGTCGGCTCTGTCTTGGCCAGGGTGTTTGCCGCCAGGGAGGGCGGCAATCAAGCCCCAGGGATGGGTTCACGCGTCCCTGGACAAGACAGAGCCGACACCCTGACGCGGTCCACCCCCCTACCTTGTCAAAAATCCCCCCTCAGCGCAATCCAAGAATCAGCAGGTTGACCAGGCCGATGAAGAAGCCGAGCAGCGCCCCGAACAGGTTGATGTACTTGAACTGCTCCTTCATGATCCCCATCAGCAGTCCTTCCACCGTAAGCAGATCGAGGGAGTTAACCTTCTCCTCCACGATGCGCTGCACATTGAGGGTTTCCACCAGCGGCGGTACCTCCTTCTTGAGAAGCTCCTCCAGCTGCCGACAAAGTCCGGTGTTAAGCTCCTCGCGCACATCGGCAGGCACCCTCGCCGACAACCGCCCGAGCGGGCGGCGGAACAACCACTCCTCCAATTGCTCTGCCAGAATATTGGAAAAAGCATCGCGCGCCGCCGGAGAGCGCAGGGTGGTCAGGATGCGCTGCACCAGCCACTCGCGCCCATGATCAAGGCCGTCGTCAGGCAGGCTTTTATGCAGCAGCACCCCGAAAGAGCGATCCTTGACACGGTCGATGCCGCGCTCGGCCAGCCCCAGCGCCGCCTCGCCCGCCTTGCGGCTCTGCACATACTGCACCGCCTTGTCGCGGGCAAACCGCCGCACCCCGGCCACCTTCTCGTAGGGCACCTTCTCCAGGTAGCTCGCCAGAGAGCGATCAAGCAGGCCGTCGACCCGCTCGCGCAGCATGCGTGCCACCTGCTCCTGGGTTTTCTCCTCCCTGAGCCAGCGCGCGATCTCGTCGCCGGCCTTATCCAGAAATTCGGGAATGCGATCGTAGATCTTGTCGAGATTGATGAACCCGGCCATCAACCCCGACAAACCGCCGAGGGAATCAAGGAACCCTTCAATGGCCTGCCGCCCCTTGACCACCAGCCGCTGCCGGAAATCGGGGTCATAGAGCATGCCGCCGAACTTCTCGAGCAGCGGCGGCACCTCCCGCTCGAGCTGCGTCATCAGCACTTCGATCAGATCGGCCGGCAGAAGTTCGCGCAGCGTGCGCTGGGAGCCCACCCACTGTTCAGTCTTGCTGTCCACGAAGGAGGCCACCGTTTTTGCAGTCGCCGGCGACTGCAGGAATGTGGTGATGCGCTGATCCAGGTGACGCCGCAGCTTATCGTAGCGCTCCGGATTCAGGAAGCTTTCCAGATCGCGGGAGAGCCATTCGCCCTCCTTGCGCACCAGGTAATCACGCAGCCGCAGCTCGAACTCAGGGCTGTCAAGATAGGCGAACACCGTCTTAACCACCTTCCAGCGCAGCAGTTCAGTCAGCTCGCGGAAGCGATGCCGGAAATCGGCCGGCACCAGCTGCTCCAGGGTACCCAGGTCGCGATCGAGAAAGCGCCCCAGCTTGTCCGATACCGCACCCTTGATCTCGCGGCGGAAGCTCTCTTTCTCCAAAGCGCGGCCTACATCATCGGAGGTCAGCAGATGACTGCCGACCATCTCCCCCATGCGCGCCGCCAGTTCATGGCGCTTGGACGGGATAATTCCCGGCGTCAGCGGCACGCGCACCCCCAGCAGGCGCCAGGGGCGCAGAGGGCGGAACAGCATGCGGATGGCGATGTAATTAGTGACGTAGCCGATGAAAGCCCCCAGCACGGGGGGCAGCAGGTAGGGCAGTATCGTCCTGAGCGTCAGATCATCCATAAAAAAAATCCCGTTTCCCATTGCGGCACTCATTCACCGCACGCCATGATAAACCGGTTGCGCCGCGGCGACAAGCGCTGTGACGAGCGAGAGAAATCTGTTAAACTTTTCAGCTATCAAACGCACAGTGAAAGGAACGTTCTCATGCCCAATGGAAATCTGGACCCCGATGAACCGCAATTACGTGTCCGCGAGATGACCATCGACGATCTCTCGCCGGTCTTTCATATCGGCGAAGAGATCTTCACCGCCGAGTTCTCCCCCAGCCTGTATCGCACCTGGGACGAGTACGAAATCACCACCATGTTCAACAGCGACAGCGAGCTGTGCCTGGTGGCGGAACGGGACGAGGAGATCGTCGGCTTCGCCCTCGGCACCACGGTCGAAAAGCACAACTCCGCCTGGAAGTACGGCTACCTGGTGTGGCTCGGGGTGCGCAAAGGGCTGCAGAAAGGCAGGGTCGGCGACAAGCTGTTTCGCGAAATCCAGCGCCGCATGCGCGAGCAGGGGGTGCGCATGATCGTCGTCGACACCGCCGCCGACAACGAAGCCGCCATCCGCTTTTTCCAGAAACAGGGCTTCGGCAATGTGCAGGAGCATGTCTACATGACCCTTAATCTGGCGAAGAAAAGACGCCGGAAGAAAGAATAAGCATGCACCAAATCCTCGACAAAGTCTGGCACGCCATCGACCCGCAACGCCTGCACGCACTGCTGCGCGACATGGTCGATATCTATTCCCCTTCGGGTAAGGAAGAGGACATCCAGGTTATGCTGGAGGAAACCCTGCAGCGGGCGGGATTCGCCGTGCGGCGGCAGGAAGTGGACGAAGACCGCTACAACCTGATCGCCACCCTCGGCTGGTCGGAACCGGAACTGTACCTGGTGGGGCACGTCGACACCATTACCGCATGGGACCTGGAAGAATACTGGTCGCGCGAGGAAGGGCCGCTGCTTTACGGATTGGGCAGCGCCGATATGAAGGGGGGCTGCGCCGCCATGGTCGAGGCCTTTCTCGCCCTGGCAGAGCTGCCCAACGACGAGCAGCCCCCGGTGGGGCTGGCCCTGGTCGTGGGAGAAGAGGAAAACGGCGACGGCAGCATCGCCTTTCTCGAGGAATTTCAGCCCGAGTGGGTGGTGATCGGCGAGCCCACCGGCCTCAACGCCTGTTTCGCCCATTACGGTTATCTTGAGGCAGGTCTCGTCAGTCGCGGACGCCGGACCCATTCGTCACTGCCCGAACTGGGGCACAACGCCGTGGAATCAATGCTTCGCGTGCTGCTGTACCTGGGGCGCGACCACCTCTTCGACCGCAGCAACTCAGGGGTCGTCTACTCCATCCGCGAACTGAGTTCGTCGCGAGCCGGCTTCGTGGTCCCCGATCGCTGCGAAACCTGGATCGACCTGCACCTGCCCCCTGCCACAGACCCTCGGGAGGTCGAAGAGACGATCCGCAAGCGATTGGAAGAGTCCAAAGAACTCATTCCCGACCTCGACTGTGAACTGTCCTTCGACTTCTCCTCGCGCGGCTACGACCTCGGCACCGATTCTGCGGTGGCGCGCGCACTGGAACAGATCTACCCCACCATCGGGCTGCCGCTGCGCTTCGATGCCTTCCGCTCCCATTCGGACGGCAACCTCTTTTTCGAGGCCGGCGTCAAACCGCTGGTGCTCGGCCCCGGCGCCCTGGAAGTGGCACACACCCCGGACGAACACATCCCCCTCGACCAGGTCACCGCCGCTGCGAAAATTTATACGGCACTTTGCCTGGGGGTAGCGGGCGGGGGTTGATTGCCACTAAGACGCTAAGGCGCGAAGAAAGTCGATAAAAAATCAAATCATCACAATGTCCCCTCCCCAGCGGGAGGGGTGTAACGTATTAAAGATTTTCTTCGAGTCTTAGTGGCGAAAAATTCTACTCCATCTCGATCAGCGAGTGATCGCCGATATTCATCTTGCGCGGTGTACCGTGCAGGGTGACGGAGTCGCCGATGATGGAGTTCGAGAGGATCAAGTCGCTGACCTCCGTTTCCGCATTGATGATGGAGTCGCGGATGATGCTGCCGCGGATGCGGGTGCCGGCGGCGATGGAGACATTGGGGCCGATGATCGAGTCACGCACGCTGGCGCCCTCTTCGATATGCACCGGCTCGACCAGGACGCAGCCCTGCGCTTCGCCGTGAACGTGGTGACGCTCGCGCAGCAGGTAGCGGTTGGTTTCCAGCAGCGTCTCCGGCTTGCCGCAGTCGAGCCAGGCGTCGATCTCGGGGGCCTTGAATTTGAGCCCGTCACGGATCATGTTCATGAACACCGACGGCAGATAGTATTCGCCTTTGACCGTTTCCCCGGCGTCGATGGTCTTCTTTAGATAATCCATGAAGCCCTGCCCATCCTTGAGATAATAGAGGCCCACCTGGGCAAGGCGCGAGACGGGGGTGTCGGGCTTCTCCACCATATCGACGATAAAGCCGTCCTTCACCACGTTGACGCCGAAACGCTGATAGTCCTCCACCTCCTTGGAATAAATCAGCCCGTCGCAGTCGGCGCAGATCTCGGGGATGCGCTCCAGGTCGGTGACAAAGATGGTGTCATTGAACACCACCAGCACATCGTCGCCGGGCTTGATGCGCTCGGAGGCCAGGGAGACGGCGTGGGCGGGGCCGAGGCGCTCCTGCTGCACCACGGCGGAGGTCTTCAGGTCGGGGAAGCGGCGCGCCATGAACTCCATCACCTGGGGGCCGTTGTCCTCGTCGTTGATGAAAATGTATTCTTCGGCTGCAAGCGGGGCCAGGCGCGAGACAATGTGCTCGAGCACCGTCTTGCCGCCCACATGCACCAGCGATTTGGCCTTGGTATGGGTATGGGGGCGCAGGCGCGTGCCGCGTCCTGCGGTGGGAAGAATAATCTTCATAGTTCAATCCTCCTTTGCTGCTTGTCAGAAACGGGGTAAATCCGCTAGTCTGCGCGGATCACAGAATACAATTTTCAATAGATTCACTAGCATACCACAGGGGTGCGGTTGCACAAAGGACGCCCCGGGACGCGCGTGTACCTAATAATAAACAGTCCCCTTCCCCCAGCGGGGGGAGGTCGGGAGGGGGGAGCCTGGGAACCTGCTCAAGACCCGCCCCCACCCCAGCCCTCCCCCGCTGGGGGAATTGCAATTTAAGGAGTTGTCATGGGAGACACATTGATTCGCCTGCTCACGCGTGACGGCACCCTGCGGGGGCTGGCCGCCAACACCACCGACCTTTGCCGCGAGATCTGCGCAAGCCAGGGGTGTGACCCGACGGCCAGCGTGGCGCTTGGGCGGCTGATCACCGGCGCCGCGCTGATGAGCGGCCTGCTCAAGGGCGATCAGCGCCTGGCCTTGAGCGTGGAAGGCAACGGCCCGCTGCAACGCCTCAACGCTGAAACGGATGCTGAAGGACATATCCGCGCCAACGTGCGCAATCCCCTGCCGGGGCTGCCCCCCAAGGATGATCGCTTTGATGTGGTCGGCGCGGTGGGGCGCGCCGGCTTTCTGCATGTCATCAAGGACCTGGGGTTGCGCGAGCCCTATCGCGGCACGGTACAGTTGGTCAGCAGCGAGATCGGTGAGGATCTGGCCTACTATCTGACCACCTCGGAACAGATCCCATCGGCTGTCGCCCTCGGGGTGGCCCTGGATCAGGAGGGGCTGGTCGATGTCGCGGGCGGCTTCATCCTGCAGTCGCTGCCGCCGGGGGATGAAGAGCGCGTGGCGGAGATCGAACGGAGGCTGAGTGAACTGCCCCCCGTCACCACTCTGCTACGCGGCGGGAACAATTCCCCCCTTGCGCTGCTGGAGCCGCTGCTGACGGGAATCCCCTTCGACATCAAAGCAGAGCAGCCCCTGATGTTTCGCTGCAATTGCAGTCGCCCCCAGGTGGAGCGCATGCTGCGCGGCCTTTCGCAGGAAGAGCGCAAAGAGCTGGCCCAGCGTACGGAAGACACCGTGGTCACCTGCGAATTCTGCCGCCGGAACTACGCCTTCACCCCGGAAGAAGTGCGCCGCTGGGCAGAATAAGGCGGCAGCAAGAGATGCCTCAGGGAGAAGCTGCGGGCAAGCCTACAATGAGCGGCGCCTCTTTGCCGGCGCTGCTTTGCCAGTCGAAGCCGTCCACCGCCACCCCGCGGCGCTGCAGATAACGCTGCAGCAGCTCCAGCCGTTTGTCGGCCAGGCGCTGGTCGTAGGCCTCACCCAGCGCGGTCGCGGCATGGACTCGCACCTGCCAGGGGTGATCTTCAGTGGACTTGAGAAAACCGGCCAGCGGCTCGAGCAGTTCCTCGCCACGCCCCAGGGGCAGAATGGAGCCGGCGGCGAACAGCGTCTCTCCCGGGTAGCGGATCTGCAGGCCGCCGTTTCTTTCCACCTGCGCGCCGGGCAGCGCCTGCGCCCGCACCGCCAGGTCATCAACGGAAAAAGACGACGCCGGCGCGGCCTCCTCCCTTTCCGCAACGGGAGAACAGCTGCACAAAAGTATGACCGCAACCCACAGCAGCAGGCGCCCCATCATCGTTTATCTCCTCTTGTCATCATCGCGCTCCTCCATTCTTTGCGTCGCCCCACGACCGTCTTCCAATGCCTGCAATCGCCACAGGCGCGCATAGACCCCCTGCTTCTGCAGCAGTTCGGCATGACGGCCCTGCTCGGCGATGCGGCCGCGACGCAGTACCACGATCCGGTCGGCATCGACAATCGAGCGAAGCCGGTGAGCAATCAGCAGCACACTGCGCCCGCCGTGGGCCGCTTCGACTCCGCTGCGCACCTGCTGCTCCGTCTCGGCATCGAGCCGGCTGGTCGCTTCATCGAGGATGAGCAGCGGCGGGTCATGCACCAGGGCACGCGCCAGGCACAGCAGCTGCCTCTGGCCGGCGGAGAGGTTGCGGCCGCGCTCAGCCACGCGGGCCTGAAACCCGCCCAGGCGCTCGACCACCCCGGCCGCGCCGCTGCGCTGCAGGATCTCCCACAGTTTATCATCCCCGCAGATTTTTTCCGGGTCGAGGTTGTCGCGCACACTGCCGTCGAACAGAAACGGCTCCTGCCCCACCCAGCCGACACGGCGGCGCACCGTCTGGGGATCGATCCGCGCCAGATCGACCCCGTCGAGCAGAATGCGGCCGCTGCTCGGCTCGTAGAATCGCAGCAGCAGGCGCGCCAGGGTTGTCTTACCGCTGCCGGTGTCTCCCACAATCGCCAGGCTGCTCCCCGGCGGCAGCTCCAGATCAAGGTCCTGGAGGACCGGAGTTTTGCCGTCGTAGCTGAAAGACACCTTTTCCAGGCGCAGCTCTCCGGGACCGGAGGTGTCCGAAACCCCGCCCTGAGGCTCCAGCGGCTGATCGAACAGGTCGAAGATGCGTTCCAGCGAGGCGTTGCTGGACTGAATCACGGCATATTTGGCAGAGAGGTCGCGCAGGGGAGCGAAAAACTTCTGCACGTACTCGATAAAGGCGACCAGGGTCCCGAAGCTCGCCACCCCGGCGATCACCTCGCCGCCGCCGCGCCACAGAATCGCCGCAATGGCCACCGCGCCCAGAGCCTCAACCACTGCATAAAGGGAGGCATCCCAGTTGATGACCCGCATGGAGGCCCGCTGGTAGCTATCCTGCAGTTGGTCGAACTCTTTCAGGGTGCGTTCTTCCTGTACAAACAGGCGCACCTCGTCGACGCCGCTGATACGCTCGGCCACATAGCCGTTGAGGGCGGCCAGACGCGCCCGCACCTGGCGGTTGGCGCGTCGGATGTAATGGCGGAAGAAACCGCCGAACAGCAGCAACACGGGGATCACCGCGAACGCCACCAGCGACAGGGACGGACTCATCCACAGCATGATCGCCACGATAGCCGCCAGGGTCAGCAGGTCGCCGAGAGCGGAGACCACCCCCGAACCGAACATTTCGCCGACATTTTCCACGTCGGAGGTCAGCCGGGTCACCAACCGGCCCGATGAATGGCGATCATAGAAGGATGCCGGCAGGCGCGGCAGACGGGCAAACCCCTCGCTGCGCAGATCCGCCATGATCCGCTGCCCCACCAGCTGCACTACGAATGTCTGCAGATAGACCAGCACCCCTTCCGCCAGCACCGCCGCCAGGAACAGCAGCGCCACCAGCCACAGACCGTCGATCGCGCCGGGCACGATGTAATCGTCGATCCCCACTTTGAGCAGATAAGGCTGCACCAGGCGCACGCCGGCCACCATGGGGAGCAGCATAAAAGCGGCCAGGGCGCTGAAGCGATAGGGTCGCAGGTAACCGAGGAAGCGCCGGAACAGGGGCCAGTCCAGATGCCGGCCGGTGATCTCGTCGCTGTCATGAAAATGAGGTCCGTGAGCCATGGTCCAACCTAACTCTGTTCCAGCTCGTCGCGCAGCTGTTCACGGTGATAGAGACGGGCGTAATGGCCGCCGGCCCGCAGCAGCTCGTCATGACTGCCCTGCTGCCGGATCTGCCCCTCGTGGAGAACAACGATGCGATCGGCGGCGGCCAGCAGCGAAACGCGGGTCGAGACCAGGAAGACGGTGCGCCCGGCCAGTTTAGGACGAATCCGCTGCCATACGGTCTGCGCCGTCGCGGCATCGAGATGGCTGAACGGATCGTCCAGCAGAAACAGTCCCGCATCCCGCGCCAGGGCCCGGCCGATGGAGACCCGTTGGCGCTGGCCGCCGGAGAGACTCAGCCCTCCCTCGCCGACCCGGGTGTCGAAACCGTCGGGGAACTGCTCCAGCTCCGCCGTCAGGCATGCCTGGCGTGCGATGGATTCAAGGCAGCGATCATCGGCGCTGGGCAAAGCATAGAGCAGGTTCTCTCGCAGGGATCCGGAAAAAAGCCGCCCTTCCTGCGGAATGGCACTGATGCGGCGCCGGTGGGAGCGTAGATCAAGCTGGGTCAGGTCGACCCCATCGATAAACAGGGCGCCCGCCGGCGGCAGGTACAATCCGGCCAGCAACCGCAGCAGGGTGGTTTTGCCGGAACCGGTCGAGCCGGCGATACCGACCAGCGAGCCGCCCGGTACGCTCAGGTTGAAATCGCGCAGCACCGGTTCGCCCTGCAAATAGGAAAAATCCAGATGTTGAAATTCGATGCGCGGCGCATCTTCAGGGAGAGGCTGCTTCGAGTTGTCCTCGGTGTTAGCGGATAGAGACGACGCCGGCAGGGTCAGCAGATCCTGCAGGCGCTCCATGCTGGCCGCGGCACGCTGCTTCAGGGTCAGTACCCAGCCGAGCAACAGAGTCGGCCAGGTCAACTGCGACAGGTAGGCGCTGAAGGCCACAAAATCACCCAGCGAAAGTGCACCGGCGGCAACCTTGATCCCGCCGTAATAGAGCACCAGCAGCGTACCCACCGGGCCGACCACCACCATCACCGGCATCACCAGCGCCCGCAGGCGCGCCAGGCTCAGGTTGCGCTGCAGATATTCATCATTGAGTTCAGAAAACCGCCGGCACCGATTGTGCGCCAGGCCATGGGCCCGGATCACCGCCTGTCCGCTGATTGTCTCTTCCACCGCTTCACTGACCTGCCCCAGACCCTCCTGCACCCGGCCGGAGTGGTATAGCAGACGGCGGCTGAGATATTTGACGCCCAGCAGCATGAAGGGGTATGGCAGCACCGCCACCAGGGTCAGGGAGGGAGAGAGGGTGAGCATCATCGCCAACGTCAGAACGTAGACGATGGCGGCATTGAGAATGGTCATCACCCCGAAGCCAGCGAGCATGCGGACATTGGTGACATCGCCGGTGAATCGCGCCAGCAGGTCGCCGGTGCGGTGCCGGTCGAAGAAGGGTCCCGGCTGGGCGAGCAGCCGCTGCAGCAGATCGCGGCGCAGAGCCACCTCGACCCTGCGGGCGGTGTGGAGAAAGGACAGACGCGAAGCAATGCGGGCCAGGCCACGGGCCAAAGCGGCCAGGGCCAGAATTCCTGCAAACATCACCAGGTCAGCATAATCGCCGCGCTCGATCGCTTCGACGCCGCGTTTGAGCATCCAGGGGATGACCAGCGCCAGCAACGCAGTTGCGGTCAGCCACAGAGATCCGCGCAGCAGCACCGCGCGCCAGGGATTGAGATAGCTCAGCAGTGACGCAAAAAGACTCATTCCTGGGTTCTCCGCTGTGAAGCGAAAGCCGGATGGGTGGCGACTTTTTCGATAACCAGAGCCGCGATCAGGCCGTTGAGCACGCCCGTCACCAGGGCAAAGGCGAGAAAGAAGGGGAGCAGCAACCACAGGCCGTCATGCTGTACCAGCAGCCAGCGCGCCATCAGCAGCTGCCCCAAGGCATGCCCCACAGCTCCCAGCGCGCTGGCTCCCACCGGGCCGAGGCGCTCGCCTGCCAGGGCGCGGGCACCGGTCATCAACGTCACCGCCAGCACCCCGCCGGTCAGCGCCAGGAAAAAACCGGGCGCGAACAGGTTGCCGATGACCAGCGAACCCACCAGAATTCGAGCGATACTTACCGTCCAGGCCGCCCGGCCATCGAACAGGTAGAGGGCGCACAGGGTCAGGATATTGGCGAAGCCGAGGCGGAACCAGGGGGCGGGGGAAGGCAGCAGGAATTCGAAGACGTTGAGCACCACCGCCAGCGCGGTAAACAGGGCCAGAAACACCCCGCGCCGACAGCGAGCCAATTCCTGGGGGTCAACGGCTGAGCAGGTCATAAGGCGGGGTATCCTCCTGGCGGCCGCCCTCGATGCGGACGATCAGATGATTCGGAACGCAGGCCAGCAGATCCCCTTGACGGGAAGCCGGTCCCATCCCCATGCAGGCTTTCGTGGGACAGGGAGAAGAGATGACACGCGCGCGGCCGTCTTCTATCTCAATCACCGTCTCACCGAGAGGCCCCGAGAGCCGAGCGCTGCGGGGCTCGGACAGGGGGGCGCTGAACACCACCTGGCCGTCACGCTCGACCACCACCCGTGCGCCGGCGGGGCGCTGCGCCGCCCACAGGGCGGAAGCGACAACCAGCGCCAGCAGCAGAACCACAACCAGGCGGTCAAGAACGGTTGTGCGACTCCATAGAGCAGCAATCACAGGCGGTACTCGGCAAAATTTGCGCTTTGATGTTCTTTCCCGCTGCTGTCGACGATCAGCGCCTCCGCCTCGGGATAAAGCTGCAAAAGAGGTATCCCCTGCTCCGGACCGAGGACGAAGAGCGCCGTAGCCAGCGCGTCGGCCAGCATGGCGCTGGGGGCCACCACTGTTACGCTTTGGCAGGCGGTGGCAGGATAACCGGTACGGGGATCGAACAGGTGATGGTAGCGGCGCCCCTCCTGTTCGAAATAGCGTTCGTAATCACCGGAGGTGACCACGGAGACATCCTCCACTTCGAGAGTGGTCAGCAGCCGCTGCGGGTCACGGGGGTGCTGGATGCCGATCCGCCAGGGGCGCTTCCCTCCGCGGTCTCCCAGCAGGCGCATATCGCCGCCGGCATTGACCGAAGCGAATTCAATCCCCGCATCGGCCAGCAGGAAGATAGCCCGATCAATGGCATAGCCTTTCGCGATGCCACCCAGGTCGATCTGCAGCTCGGGGCTGCTTTTGACGACAAGAGGGGCTTCCAGCCGCAGGGCCTGGGGCCCGATGCCGCGCAGGGCGTCCTCCACGGAATGGGAATCCGGCACCTGCGGGTTTTCTCCCTCGATCCCCCACAGCTCTTTGAGGCGCCCCAGGGTCAGATCGAAGGCTCCGTCGCTCTGTGCCGCCAGATGCAGGCCCAGACGCAGGACGGTGGCCGTTTCCGGGGACACCGGCTGCGGCGTTTCGGCCTTGGAGAGCCGCGCCACGTCGCTGCCCTCGATATGGGGGCTCATCAACTGCTCGATGCGCTCCATCTCGGCGAAAGCATCGCTGACCGCGCCTTCAAGGAGGCTGCGATCAGGGCCCAGGGCGGTGATTTCCACCACCGTTCCCAACAGCAGGCGGCTGCGCCGGACCTCGGAAGAACCGTCCCCTCCCAGCTGCGCCAAGAAAAAAACTCCAGCCAGCAACAGCAGCACCAGGACCATGATCGGGCGATGAAAAGGCATCGGGTCAATCCTCGACGATTTCACCAATCAGGTCGTACTCGGAGGAATCGGTGATGCGCAGCGGCACGATCTCCCCTACTTCGGCCCGCCCGGCGGTAATGTACACCTGGCCGTCCACATCGGGAGCCTGCCGCACGGAGCGTCCGCGCAGCAACAGCTCGGTCTCCTCGCTCACGCCTTCAACCAGCACCGGTTCGACCCGCCCAACAAGGGCTCGGTTCTTGCGAAAGGAGATGCGCGCCTGCGCCTTCATCAGGCGCTTGTAACGCTCGTTCTTGACCCGCTCGGGAACCTGCTCCGGCAGCTCCGCCGCCACCGTTCCTTCCTCGCGGGAATAGCGGAACACGCCAAGGCGATCGAAATGGCCCTCTTCGACAAAGCTCAGCAGTTTTTCGAACTGCTCCTGCGTTTCTCCGGGAAATCCAACGATAAAAGAGGTCCGCAGGGTCAGATCGGGAATCCGCTCACGCAGCCTAGCCACCAGCTCGCGCACCTGCTGTTCGGACACACGGCGGTTCATCTGCTTGAGCATCTCATCGTCGATGTGCTGCAGTGGGATATCGAGGTAGCTGCAGATCTTCTCTTCCCCGGCGACCAGATCAATGAGTTCGTCACTGACGCCGTCGGGGTAGGCATAGAGCAGCCGCAGCCAATGCAGTTCATCGATTTTGGTCAGGGCGCGCAGCAGATCGGGCAGGTTGGCGCCGTCGCTGCGGTCCGCACCGTAGGCGGTAATATCCTGGGCGATAAGATTGATCTCTGCAACTCCCTGCGACACCAGGCGCCGGGCCTCCGCAACAACCGAGTCGATGGAGCGTGATCGCAGCGTCCCCCGCAGGCGGGGGATGATGCAGTAGGAGCAATGATTGGCGCACCCTTCGGCAATTTTGATGTAGGTGCTGTAAAAAGGCGATGACTTGACCCGCGGCGTGGTGTGGTCATAGAGAAAGGATGGGTCGCTCACCGCCTGACGCACTCCGGAGCCTGCGATTTTTTCCTCCAGCAGCGCCACCATCCGCGGGGCATCGGCCGTACCGACGAAGAGATCGACCTCCGGCAACTCCCGCTCCAGCTCTTCGCGATAGCGCTGCGGCAGGCAGCCGCTGACCACCAGCAGGCGGCAGTTGCCGTTTTTCTTGTAATCCGCAACCTCGAGAATAGTATCGACCGACTCCTCCTGGGCATCCTGGATAAACGCGCAGGTATTGACGATGATGATCTCGGCCTGCGCCTCGTCGGTGATGATTTCGTAGCGGTCCGGCGGCAGATGCCCGAGCATGACTTCGGCGTCAACCAGGTTTTTCGGGCAGCCGAGGCTGACCAGCGATACGGTGTGCTTCTTCAAAATGAACTCTATCCTTTTATCGCAGAAAACGCGCAAGTCCCTGTGAACAGGCGGCGTGTGGTTATGTGAGGGGTTCGCTTCCCCAGCGCTGAAAAAGATGGTGATCTTCCCCCAGGCTGTCGAGAATCTTCCCGACGACGAAGTCGATCAGGTCGCTGATTTCACCGGGTTGATGGTAGAAAGCCGGCATCGCCGGCAGAATGCAGGCCCCGGCCCGGGCAAGGCGCAGCATGTTTTCCAGGTGCAGAGCATTGAGCGGCGTTTCGCGCGGCACGAGGATCAATGGACGATGCTCCTTAAGAGCGACATCGGCAACCCGCTCGATGAGGTTGTCACTGATTCCTGCAGCAATACGCGCGAGGCTGCCCATGGAGCAGGGCACGACCACCACGGCATCGGGCGCGGCGGAACCGCTGGCCACCGGCGCCAGCAGGTTTTTTTCGTCGTAGTACTGCAGCTGATCTCCGCAGTTGAAATAACCGCGCAGCATCTCAAGGCGCGCCCCGGTTTCATCCGGCCATGCAAGGCCGGTTTCGTGGCTGAGAACCTGTCCGCCGGCGCGGCTGACCAGAGCAGTGATCCGCACATCATGCTGAAGCAGCCACTCCATCAGTCGCAGCCCATAGCAGGTTCCCGAAGCGCCGGTGATCGCCACCACCACATGCTTGTTTGTTTTATCCATCAGGACCTCAGAGAAGGGCATCGCCCAGGGTGAACAGGAAGATGGTTACGCTGATATAGCCGTTCATATTGAAGAAAGCTGCATCCAGGCGCGACAGGTCGTCGGGTTTGACAAGCCGGTGCTCGTAGAGCAGAAGGCCCGCCACCACGCAGACACCGGCAAAGTAGAGCCATCCGAGCCCCGGCACCAGCAACAGGGTCAGCAGCAGCACCAGCATGCCGGCATGAAACACCCGGGTGAGAATAATGGAGCCTTCGGCGCCGACCCGTGCCGGGATCGAATAGAGCCCTTGCTCGCGATCAAATTCCATATCCTGCAGGGCGTAGAAGATATCAAAGCCGGCGACCCACAACAACACCGCCAGGCCGAGGTTGACCGCAGGCCAGCCGATATCGCCGCGCAGGGCGATCCAGGCGCCCAGCGGCGCCGCCGCCAGGCAGAGCCCCAGAACCAGGTGGGCCATGGCGGTGAAACGCTTGCAGTACGAGTAAAGTACCAGAAAAGCGATGGCTACCGGCGAGAGAAAAAAACAAAGTGGATTGAGCATCCAGGCGGAAAAAATAAGCAGGACAAATGAAGCGATCACCAACGCCCATGCCTCAACGGCTCCCACCTTGCCAGCGGGCAGATGGCGCTGCGCAGTGCGTGGATTACGCGCATCTATGCGCGCGTCGATAATGCGGTTGAGTGCCATGGCGCCGGACCGTGCGCCCACCATGGCCAGGCAGATCCACAGGATCTGCATCCCGGTCGGCGGCGTCCCGTTTTCCAGAGAAGCCAGCACGACCCCCATCAGCGCGAAGGGAAAAGCAAAAACAGTGTGGGAGAATTTGATCATCTCCAACAGATTGCGGGTCTTGTTCCACACCAGGTTCAATGTCATGAGATAACCTTTGCTGCCTGCAGATTTGAAGCTGGATTGAATAGAGGCAGATAGTCTAGCGCGCCCGGCCGAGGGAAACAAGCCCCAGGCGTAGCGGCGAGTCGAGTCCCTCATCTGTCCGCAGGAGAAATACTGGTTGAATCGCTCCTAAAAGCCGTATTCGTGCCAGCGTCTGTTGATCAGGTCCACAATATCAGATGAGGGCACCACTGGAGGACCGCTTGGTGGTCTGGTCACATCGATTGCCATTCGGCCGTGTTCAACTAAGATATCCTGCTCGGGATCAACCCGGTTAATCAATCGCCACAACACCACCGATAAGGGCTCGATTTCTATTTCTCGATCACAAAAGATCAGCAGTCGCGACCGTTTCAAAGGCCCCTGCTGCCACAGGGCACTGGCCAGGTCAAAGATTTCCTGATCCCTGGAGCAATCCACTCCCAGAACGACGCAGCCATGGAAAATGCCCTGTTCGATAAAGCGCAGGCGTTCTATGCAGGGATAATCCACATTGAGCAGGGCAAGGGTGAGGGGTTCTGAACCACGCATCAGGTGGACATTTTCCATGGGCGGAGGGCCGACCACCGTAGCCGGAAAGACTGGATCTTCTCCGTGGTAAAGCGCCTGAAGGTGAAATACCGCCGCACGGTCCGGTGGGGCGTAGTAACCGGTATGGTTGCCAAACGGCCCTTCCAAAGTGTTCTCCTCTGGACAAACCACCCCTTCCATGACAAATTCCGCGTCGGCAGGTATCGTCAAGTCCGTGAGCGGGGCCCGGGCAGAGGAAAGAGGACGGTCGCTGAGCCAGCGTGCGAAATCACTTTCAGAGATGTCCATCGGCAACGGAAATGCTGCAGCGGCCAACCAGGCAGGATCGCTTCCAAGTGTGATGGCGACCGGCATGTTGCGTTTGGCCTGGGCGTAAGCCTCAAAAATCCGGGCGCCATCACTTCCAGGCAAAAAGCGGATAGCGGCACGGTCATCATCGAGTATCTGCATCCGGTAAATGCCGCAATTGATACGCTGGTTCTGTGGGTCTCTCAAGTAGACCTGAGCCAGGGTCAGAAATCGCCCCCCGTCCCCCGGCCAGTTTTGCAGCGCAGGGAGTGAAGTCAGCCCATATTGCCGTAATGGGAGTTCGAGCCTGCCTGCTGGCGCAGAGCAACGGCCCCGGGCTCGAACAAGGTTGCGCAACCGTTCATCACTTCCACGGCCCTGCGCATTTTTTATCAGTTCAGCAATATCCTGAAAGCTTGCCCCCCTTCCCCAGGCAAAAGCCGCACGTCGAGCAGAACCGAACAGGTTGGTCACCACAGGAAACCTACTCTCCCTTACCGATTCAAACAAAAGGGCCTGCCCTCCTCCTGTACTTTTGCAGACGCGGTCGGTAATCGCGGAAATTTCCTGATTACAGGACACAGTTGTCCTGACGTGATGAAGATCACCCTGGCTGTCCAGCTTTTGCAGGAAGGATTTCAGTGAGCGGGTTTTATTCGGCAACAGTTTCACCTTCGTTATTCGCAACCGTTTATCAGATTGCTATATGCTAAAAAAGCCCTTCGCCGGAACGGCGAAGGGCTTACAATAAAACAACCTGGTATTCCGAAAGTGCTTTAGAACAGAGACAGCTTGGCAAGCTCCATAACCGGCCCGGGAAGAATGCCGAGCAGCAACACGCCTACGATAGCAAGAATGATAGAAGCAGTGGTCGCCACATTCATTTTTACCCATCCGAAATCTTCGCTGGGATCGCGGAAATACATGTACACCATAACCCGCAGGTAATAGTAGAGGGAAACGGCTGAGTTAAGTACGCCGATGACGGCAAGCCATACCAGGTCAGCTTTCAGAGCACCGGCAAAGATATAAAACTTACCGGCGAATCCGGCTGTCGGCGGAATGCCCATTAAAGAGAAGAGGAAGATGGTCATTGCTACGCCCAGGAAAGGACGACGATAACCGAACCCTGAGAATCCCTCCAGGGTGAGATTCTCTTCGCCTTTTTTGCCCGCCAGCACGAGGACTGCGAAGGCCCCCATATTCATGAAGGTATAGGCAAGCATGTAAAACAGAATCCCGGACAACCCGATCTCATTGGCGGCTGCCATACCGACCATGGCATAACCCGCATGCGCAATGGAGGAGTAGGCCAGCATCCGTTTAATGTTATCCTGGGAAATGGCAATCACGTTACCGACGATCATGGTCAACACCGCAAGAATCCACAGCATTGAAGTCCATTCAACCTGCATGCTTTCAAGGCTGACGGAGAAGACCCGAACGAAAGCAGCAAAAGCAGCGGCCTTGGGACCGGCACTCATGAATGCGGTGATCGGCGTAGGAGCACCTTGATAAACATCAGGGGTCCACATGTGGAAGGGTGCAGCGGCAATTTTGAAAAGAAAGCCGGTGCCCAGCAGGATCATGCCGGCGACTGCCATCGAATTGTCGAGCATGGTCTCGCCGGAAGCGAAGGCATCGGCAATCCCCTGCAGGTTGGTCGTGCCGGTGACGCCGAAGAGAAGCGCCACACCATAGAGCAGAAAGCCTGTAGAAAAAGCGCCGAGGAAGAAATATTTCAATCCGGCTTCGTTGGAGCGCAGTTGATTGCGGAACATTCCGGCAAGCACATAGAGAGAGACCGACAGGACCTCGAGACCCAGGAAGATGGTCAACAGATCAGTGCCGGATGCCATCCACATAGCACCCGCCGTAGTAAAAAGAATCAACGCGTAGTACTCGCCAAGGGGGTACCCCTCGCGCTGAATGTAGTCGTCAGACATCAATATGGTCAGAATGGCCGCGACAATAAAAGTCATGTTGAAGAAAGTGGCAAAATTGTCCATCACCACGCTGCCATGGAATCCGACTTCGTTAGCGTTCCACCCGCCGAAAGCGACGAACGCGGTGATGACCAGGCCAGCAATGCTGACCCATGAAATGTGGGCGGTTTTGCCCTTCGGCGAAAAGACAGTCACCATCATTACGGCCATGCCGAACAGGACCAGAATGAATGATGGCATAATCGCCGCCATATTGACGTTTTGAATAGCGTCTTGCACCAGGTTTTCCATTGAAAAGCTCCTCCGGATGCGGTGTTAATCCGAACAGAAATGCTGTTATTTCAGCAAATAATCGTTCTTGGCCACGGTAGTATCAACGATTTCCACCTGAGCCATCTGCTTGCCCTTGATCTGTTGAATCATGTTATCGAGGGCCGGATTCATCTTCTCAAAGAAGGTGTTGGGACAAACACCGATCCAGAAGACAAACAGCAGAAGTGGAAGCATCAGGGCAATTTCTCGTGCATTGAGGTCCTTGAGCTTCTGGTTGGCAGGGTTATCAAGTTCACCGAACATGACGCGCTGGAACATCCACAGCATGTACACCGCGGCAAAGATCACGCCAGAGGTGGCAAACACGGCGAACCAACGCAGTTCGCTTTCGAATGCCCCCATCAGGATCAGGAACTCACCCACGAACCCGTTGGTCCCGGGCAGGCCGATGGAGGAGAGTGTCACGATCATGAAAATGGTCGCGAAAATCGGCATCTGTTTAGCCAGGCCACCAAACTCTACAATAAGGCGGGTATGCCGGCGCTCGTAAATAAAGCCGACGATGAGGAACAATGCGCCGGTGGAGATACCATGGTTGATCATCTGAATCATGCCGCCGGAGAACCCCTGGAGATTCATGGCGAACAAACCCAGCATGACGAACCCGAGGTGAGATACCGATGAATAGGCAACCAGTTTTTTGACGTCTTCCTGAACCATGGCCACTAGAGCACCATAGATGATGCCGATGACGGCAAGCACAGACAGAAAGGGAATAAACTTAAAGGTCGCATCGGGGAACAACGGCATCGCAAAACGAAGATAGCCGTAGGTACCCATTTTCAACAGGATAGCCGCCAGAATGACTGAACCGGCAGTAGGCGCTTCGGTATGGGCATCAGGCAACCAGGTGTGAACCGGGAACATCGGCACCTTGATGGCGAAGCTGAAAGCGAAAGCCAGGAACAGCCAGGTCTGCAGTTCGGGTGCGATATTGAGAGAATAAAAATGGGTGATGCTGAAACCGTTTTCGAACGGCACGCCTGATTGAGCCGCCATGTAATAAACATAGATAATGGCGACAAGCATCAGCAGGGAGCCGACCGCAGTGTACAGGAAGAATTTGACTGCAGCATAGATGCGGCGTCCGCCGCCCCAGATACCAATCATGAAGTACATGGGGATCAGCATCAATTCCCAGAAAATATAGAACAGGAAAAGGTCAAGGCTGATGAAAGCGCCGAGCATTGCTGTTTCAAGCAGCAGCATCAGAGCCATGAAGCCCTTGACGTTCTTTTCAACCGCATTCCAGGTTGAAAGAACGGTGATCGGCATGATGAAGGTGGTCAGAACTACCAGCCACAGGCTGATCCCGTCAACACCGATGTTGTAATTCATCTGGAAGTAGTTGCCGACGCTGATCCACTCCGCGAATTCAGTATAGTGAAATCCGGCTGAGTTTTTGAAAACGTCGTCAAAAGCCAAGGGCAGGCTGATCAGGAAAACGACCAGCGTAACTACCAGCGTGAAGCTTTTCAGCAGTCCCTCATTGTCCTTGGGAATGAACAGCAGGAACAGGATCCCGAGAATCGGGAAGAATGTCATCAGACTCAAAAGGTGGTCCGTCATGGAAATCGCTCCTTCTATGAACTAGGCTAGGGTTCCGGCTCTCTTACTTAAATACGTAGTAAGCCACCATGACAATCACCCCGACCACCATACTCAATGCATAATTGTGCATCAAGCCGGTCTGGGTGAGGCGGAGCACCCCGGAAAACCCTTTGATTACAAACCCTGTACCATTGACGATGCCGTCGACCACCACAACATCGAAACCTTTCCACAGAAACTGTCCCAGCTTCTTGGTGGGGTTGACGAAAAGGGCGTCGTAGAGTTCATCGACGTACCATTTATTGAACACTGCGCGGTGCAGGCCCTGGAATGCGTTGACGAACTTACCGGGCAATTCAGGCTTCATGATGTACATGAAATAGGCCAGCCCGATGCCTACGACGGCGATACCGACAGATACACCCATCAGGCCGAATTCAAGCGCGGCGCTGCCATGAGCTTCGATACCGTAGGCCTCCTGGGTCGGAGCGAAAACGGGAGCGAGGAAATCACCGAAATAATTGGGGATATGGCCAACAAGATTCCCGATAACATGGGGAATGCCGATATAACCACCGATCACAGCCAGAAGCCCGAGGACCATCAACGGGATGGTGATCACCAGCGGAGACTCATGGATATGATCCTTGGCGCGGGGATCGGTCTTCTCTTTTCCGTGAAAGGTCATAAAGACCAGGCGGAACATGTAGAAGGCAGTCATCCCGGCAGCTACAGCACCGACAGCCCACAGCATCCAATGACCGCGAGTGGAGCCGAACGCCCACCACAGAATCTCGTCCTTGGAGAAAAAGCCGGAGAACATCGGAATACCGGCGATCGCAAGGGTCGAAACCAGGAAGGTGATGTAAGTAATCGGCATCTTTTTGGCGATTCCACCCATGTTGCGCATATCCTGAGCATCATCATGCAGATGAGCCTTGTGATAGGCATGATGCATGGCGTGAATGACCGAACCCGAACCGAGGAACAGGCAGGCCTTGAAGAAGGCGTGGGTCATCAGGTGGAAAATTCCGGCGGTAAAGGCCCCGACGCCCATGGCCAGGAACATGTAGCCAAGCTGGGAGACGGTGGAATATGCGAGAACGCGCTTGATGTCATTCTGTGCCAGACCGATGCTGGCGGCGAAGATTGCCGTCGCCGCACCTACAATGGCGATCACCATCATGGTATCTGGTGCCATGGCGAACAGACCGTTCATGCGGCCGATCATATAAACACCGGCGGTCACCATGGTCGCAGCATGGATCAGTGCGGAAACAGGCGTCGGACCCTCCATCGCGTCGGGAAGCCAGGTGTAGAGGGGAATCTGAGCCGACTTGCCGGTTGCCCCCAGAAAGAAGCACAGGGTCACGATGGTGACAACAATGCTGCCGGTCCCGAGAAGATGACCATGCTTGGCGATCTCGGTGAACTGAAGTGTCCAGACCCCATGATCACGACCGAGAGTCCAGAAGAGGAGAAACAAGCCGAGCAGAAAGCCGAAGTCACCGATACGGTTGACCACGAAGGCTTTTTTGCCGGCGTCTCCGGCACTCTTCTTGTGGAAGTAGTAGCCGATCAGAAGGTAGGAACAGAGGCCGACGCCTTCCCACCCGATGAACATGACCAGGGCGTTGTTGCCAAGGACCAGCATGAACATGGAAAAACTGAACAGATTCAGGTAGGAGAAGTACCGATAGTAGCCCTCCTCGCCATGCATGTAGCCGATGGAATAGAGGTGGATCAGGGTACCAACGCCGCTGACCACCATAATCATTACCGCTGAAAGGGGATCAAGCAGGAAACCCCAGTCAATCTGAAGGTTTCCCACCGAGATCCAGGAACCAAGCACTGTCTCGTGAACCTTCTGGGTGTCGCCGAGCAGGCGGAAAAAGTACATGCTCGACACAATGAAGGAACCACCCATGGCAGCGGTGCCGATTGCACCGATAACCGCTTCGTTTTTGATCTTCTTGCCCAGGAGCCCGTTTATAATGAACCCCACGAGCGGCAGGAAAGGTATGAGCCATAGTTTGTCGTACATCTCCATCTCTCCTCTTGCGAAAATATCCAAACTGATTGGAAATCAGATCACCATTTGAGCAGGCTGACTTCGTCGACCTCTATGGACTCTTTGTTGCGGTAGAAGGCGATTATCAGCGCAAGACCGACCGCCGCTTCGGCCGCCGCAACGGTCATGACAAAAAAGACGAAGATCTGTCCATCCACATTTCCCAGAAAGCTGGAAAGGGAAATAAAGGAGAGATTCACCGCATTGAGCATCAATTCAATGCACATGAAAACGACTATGGCGTTGCGCCGCGTCAGAACTCCCAGGGTTCCCAAGGAAAACAGGATGGCGCTCAGCACCAGATAATGATAGACGGTAACCATGTTTAAGACTCCTGTCCGTACCGGATTAAACTTTCTTCTTGGCCAGAATGAGGGCACCCATCAGCGCTACCAGAAGCAGAATGCCGGCGATTTCAAAGGGAAGAACATATTCGGTAAACATCTTCTCGCCGATAATCTGGGTATGCCCCTGGGACAGAATTTTCTCGTGGGTAATATCACCACGAATGCTGGTAACCTCGCCGCCCCGAACAAACATCATGGCTTGCACCAGCAGAATGCCGGCTGCGATCGCCCCACCGAGAATACCGTGCATGTAGCGCTTATTCATCTCACTGCCGAGATTAAGAAGCATGATGACGAACAGGATCAGCACCATGATCGCCCCGGCGTAGACCATGATCTGAACAGCGGCCATAAAGGGCGCATAGAGCATGACATAAAAGATCGCCAGGCAGAAAAAGGTCATGACCAGGGATATGCCACTGTTGACCGGGTTCCTGCATGTGACCACAAGAAGGCCCGATATAATGGCAACCAAGGCAACCAGATAAAAGAACAAGACTTCCATGGAAAATCGCTCCTTTCCGCTTAACGCAGCAACCGCTCTTTATTGTAGGCGAAAATTTCGCGCTGATAATTGGCCAGCTCGTATTCGGCTGTCATTTCAATCGCCTCTACAGGACAGGCCTCGACGCAGTAGCCGCAGAAGATGCAGCGAAGAAGGTCGATGCGGTAGACCGCGGGGTACTTCTCCCCTTTATCGTTCTCGGCCGACTCTACTGTGATGCACTTGGCGGGGCAGACAGTGGGGCACAGATAACAGGCCACGCACTTCTCCCGATCCTGAGTCGGCACCAGACGATGCAGGCCGCGAAAGCGGTCGGAAGGCTTGAGTTTAACATGAGGGTATTGAACCGTCGTGCTGTGGCCTGGAAGCAGATGCTTGAAAGTTATGCTCAGACCTTTGGCAAACTCTTTGAACATGGTCGTGTCCTCGTCTCCTCAAAGGGTTATTGCATCAGGATGACTACCACAGCGGTAAGGGCAATATTGACCAGACCGAGAGGCAGCATGATTTTCCACCCCAGCTTCATCAACTGATCGTAGCGAACGCGAGGGAAGGTTGCACGCAGCCAGATGAAGAAGAACATGAAAGCAAAAATTTTAATCAACAGGTTGATAAATCCGGGGAAAGGTCCGGACCATCCACCAAGAAACAGCGTAGCGGCAATGGCCGAAATGACGACCATGTTGGCATATTCAGCCATGAAAAACAGGGCGTATTTCATGGAAGAATATTCGGTGCAGAAACCAGAGACGAGTTCTGTTTCCGCTTCAGGAAGGTCAAAAGGGACACGGTTGATCTCGGCCAGGGAGGCCACTACAAAGAGACCGAAGGCTAGAGGCTGAGAAAATACGTACCAGTTGGGAAGAAAATCGACCACCCCCCAGAGAGGCTCGCGCTGCAGCATAACGATCTCGCGCAGGCTCAACGTCTCAGCCAGCATGAACACCGCCACGATAGAGAGGCCGGCTGCCAGCTCATAGGAAATCATCTGGGCCGTCGAACGGATGCCGCCAAGCAGCGAATATTTACTGTTCGACGACCAGCCTGCGAGGACGATCCCGTAAGCCCCAAGCCCCGCCATGGCCAGAACGTAGAGGACACCAACATTGAGATCTGCAATCTGCTGAGTGACCAGATAGCCTCCGATCTCAATGTCCGGCCCGAACGGCACAACGGCGAAGGTGATAAAAGCCGGAACCAGAAGCATCATCGGAGCCAGCACAAAGGTGAATTTGCTGGCCTGGCTTGGAATGATGTCTTCTTTGAAGAAAAGTTTGAGGCCGTCGGCTATAGGCTGTAAGAGCCCGTGCCACCCGGTTTCCATCGGACCGAGGCGTGTTTGCATGTGACCGATAACCTTACGTTCGACCCAGGTCGCGTAAGCAACGATCAGAATGAGAACCACGAACACAACCAGGATCTTCACGATCATGGTGGTCAGGAACAGGGGCCAGTTGTTGGAGAGACTAACAGGCGTCATGGCATTCCTCTCTCTGCAGAATATTAAGGGTGTTCATTAAAATCCAGGCTTATGCGGAGTTGTCATTTCCCCGAGATGCTGGCTTAAATACAGAACTTCGCGATGATTCGGATTAATTTCCAGAGCTCGGCTTATCGCCTTTCGTGCCCCGTCAAGCAGATCCAGTTGCATGTTGCATTCAGCAATACGAACCAGCGCATCCGCATCCCTTGAATTGATTTTGAGTACCTTTTCAAAAGCACCGATGGCTTCACCAAAATCACCTCGTTTGTAAAAGGTTTCGCCAAGCATGTAATGGGCCGGTGCAAACCCGGGATTAGACTCAACCGCTCGCGCAAATTCCTGGGAAGCTTGATTCAAATTTCCGTTTTTCAAATGAGCCATACCCAGTTCAAATATCGCTGCTGTGTAGGTTGGGCTAAGCTTTACAACCTTATTAAACTGTTCAATCGCCGAAGCGGGCTCACCTTTTTGCGCAAAGACCATCCCGAGCATATAAAGCGCCCGAGTGTATTCAGGATTTATCCGAACAGCCTCCTCCAAAGCAGATTCCGCATTGGCAAGGTCTGTATTTCTAAGATGGGAGAGTCCTAATCGATAGTGTGTTTCTGCGCTGCCGGGATTGATCTCCCTGGCACGCTCAAAGCTTCTGATGCTGGCCGGGAGATCACCCAGCCCATACTGTGCCATTCCCAGCTTGAAATAAATCCTGAATGGATTTTCTGCTCCGGAAAGCGCTTTTTCAAAAGAGGCCGCTGCCTCTTCAAGACGCCCCTGATCATACAATGCCAACCCCTGATAGTACCTGACGGTACTATTGCCAGGGTCTCGCTTCAAAATATTTTCCCAATCAGCGAGAGCCTCTTCGATCATCCCCCTGTGAAACCGATCTAGCGCTTTGCGGTGCAAAAAATCTGCATCCTCTTTGAGATTGATACCGCATTGATCACAGAAACGGGCGTTGACCGAAACGGGAGCATTGCATTTGGGGCATTCCATGGCTTCTCCCAGGACGTACCTTATTTGCTGATTTCAACAGGTACGCTTGATTCACCGCGATAAATCTGGTTCACCCCGGCATCACCGAAGTGGTAAGGAACGAAAACCAGACCTTTGGGTAGTCTTTTGCCCAGCTTTACCTTAAGCCGAAGTTCGGCACCGTTGCCCTTGACCGCAACCGTCTCACCCTCTTTCAGCGCAAGTTCAGCTGCATCCTCTGCCCCGAATTCAACGTAGGGTTCAGGCATGGCAGCCAGGGGCCCCTTGGCGTGAGTCGAAAGGGTTCCGCTATGATAAAGGGCACTGCCTGTCACCATCTGGAAACGTGCCTCGACAGGCTTGCTGCCTTCAACTGCGACAAGCTTCTTGAACGCGGGCTTGAGATTCTCTCCGCCCCAGACAACCCCTTGCGGGCCGATCTTGTCAAACTCAATCGCCTGGTACCCGGGCGCCTCCTGCTTAAGTTCAGCGAAGATGGCGGCGGGGCCGGTATAGCTCAACTGGTCGCCGAATCGTCCGGCAATCAGACTGAAAATGGCCAGATCGGTTTTAGCTTCCCCGGGAGAAGGAACTCCTGGGCGAACCCGCTGGATCCGTCTTTCAGCGTTGGTGAAGGTGCCATCCTTCTCCGCAAAAGAGGTGGCCGGCAGAATGACGTCGGCTTCTTCGCAGCTGGCAGTCATGAAGATATCCTGCACCACCAGGAAGGGAACCTTTTCAAGTGCTTTTATTACCTTGGCGCGATCAGGGTAAGAGACCACCGGGTCTTCGCCGATCAGATACAGTGCGGAAAGCTTCCCATCGGATGCGGCTTCGAGCATTTTCTGAGCACCGAACCCCTTGTCTCCGGGGAGAATGTTCAGATCAAGAGCACCCTGGCTGTTCGCCTTTTCGCCGCAGAGATAGAGCCCACCTTTTTCCGAATCCACAGCGCCGGTCAGAATGGACAGGTTGGCGGCAGCGGTGCCAAGCTCTGCGCTTTGTGCGGAATAGGGAAGACCATAAGCGAGCAGAATCGCTACGTTCTTGCTTTCTGCCAGCTTTTTGGCCGCAGACTTGATGGCTTCGGCATCAACTCCCGTCAGCTTTGCAACCTTTGCGGGAGTTTGATCCGAGAGTGCTTTCTTAAGCTCATCAACGCCCTCGACGCCTTCGGTTGCGGCCAGACCTTCCGCTAACAGGTACTGGCACATGGCGTTAATGACACTGAGCTCGGTTCCAGGTTTGGACAAAAGGGTCTGCGCATGGGGAAGCTTGGTAAATTTCCCCTTTTTGTCACTGACAAGAATCAACTGTGCATCATGACGCTTGACCGCCTGGTTGACGACCATCCCGAAGACAGGGTGAGTTTCGTAAAAATCGGAACGGATCGAAAGGATCGCATCGCACTCTTCAACCTGGGGATAGGTTCCAGTCGATGCAGCGATCCCCAGAGTCTGACGCATACCGACAGTGACGCCCTTGTAGCACTCACCACCGGAGTGATCGAGATGAGGCGTCTTGATGGAATTTGCGGCGAGCTTCTTGAGGAGGAAGAACTCCTCGTTGGTCAACCGGCCGCCCGAAAGGATACCGACGCCCTTTTCGCTGCCGGCTTTTTTAAACCCGGAGACCACGGCATCGATCGCTTCGCTCCAGGTTGCAGGCTCAAGCCGGCCGTTGCGCCGGATCATAGGACGTGTGATGCGGTCTTCTGAATTGATAAAAGAATATCCAAAACGGCCGCGAACGCACAGATTGCCGTCATTGACGCCGTTTTTATCGTTAAAACGGATCGTTTCAACCTTATTATTGAGTACGCCAAGAGTGACCGTGCATCCATTGCCGCAATAGCCGCAGACGGTGTCAACTTCCTTGAGCTGCCAGGGGCGCGCCTTGAATTTGAACGGTCTGGGCAGCAAGGCACCGACAGGGCACATGGACACACACTGCCCGCAGAACTCGCAATCAAGACCGCGATCATAGGCAGTGGCAACCTTGGTATCGAAACCGCGCTCGATAAAACTATAGGAACCGTAAGCGACAATCTCGTCACAGACGCGGACACACTTACCGCAGAGTACGCAACGGTTCATGTTGCGCTCGATAAAAGGGTTGCGCTCGTCAGTCTCCCAGTTGAATTTCGCATCGTCAAAGCGGTTTTTGGTGACCTCGTATTCATAGGTCAGGTCCTGAAGGTCGCACTCCCCGCCTTTGTCGCAGATGGGGCAGTCAACAACATGATTGACCAGAAGAAATTCAAGGACCGTCTTGCGAACCTTCTTGATTTCATCGGACATGGTGGTGACAACCATGCCATCCGTCACCGGAGTGGTGCAGGCAGGGATCAAACGCCCCTTCATCTGCTCAACTTCAACCAGGCAAACACGGCAGGCACCGTAGGGAAGAAGCTTTTTCGCGTGACACAGAACCGGAATACGAATTCCTGCCTGCTCGGCCGCCTCCAGAATGGTGGATGTCTTATCCACCTTGACCTGTTTTCCATCTATCGTCAGATTAACCATCTCGACCTCATCCTTGTTCGTCTGGGGGTTCGGCTATTCGATGGCCATAAACCGGCAGGCATCGTAGCAGGAAGTACACTCGGTGCACTTCTCCTTGTCGATGATCGCGACCTCACCCTTTTCCCATTTGATTGCATCGACCGGGCAGATCTTGTAGCACAGGCCGCACTTCTTGCAGGCCTCTTCGATGACCTCGAACTTGAGCAGCGCCTTGCAGCTGTTGGAGGGGCATCGCTGGTCTTTGATATGTGCTTCGTATTCATCTCGGAAATAGCGGATGGTCGACAGGACAGGATTCGGCGCGGTCTGGCCAAGGCCGCACAGCGAGGCCTTTTTGATATCGACACACATATCCTCAAGAAGCTCGATATCACCCTCGCGCCCATGTCCCTCGGTGATACGCTCCAGAATATCAAGCATGTTTTTCAGCCCGATACGACAGGGTACGCATTTGCCGCAGGACTCGGCCCGGGTAAAGTTGAGGAAGAAACGGGCGATATCAACCATGCAGGTCGTTTCGTCCATAACAACCAGACCGCCGGAACCCATCATTGCACCGGCCTTGATGAGAGAATCGTAGTCGACCTGGGCATCAATGGCCTCGCCCGGGAGACAGCCACCGGAGGGCCCCCCGGCCTGAACCGCCTTAAACTTGCGGTTGTTGAGAATCCCGCCGCACACGTCGTAGATAACTTCCCGCATGGTAATACCGGCAGGAACTTCCACCAGGCCGGTGTGCTTGATCTTTCCGGTCAGGGCGAAAATCTTGGTACCCTTGGTACCCTCGGTGCCGATGGACGAGTACCAGTCTGCACCTTTGTAGAAAATGAAGGAAACGTTGGCAAAAGTTTCAACGTTATTGATGTTGGTCGGCTTGGTCCAGAGACCACGCACAGCGGGGAAAGGAGGACGGGGCCTGGGCATGCCGCGCTCACCTTCGATGGAAGCCATGAGAGCTGTTTCCTCACCGCAGACAAATGCGCCGGCACCGGCCTTGATTTTCAGATCGAAATCAAAACCAAGACCCATGCAATCCTTCCCAAGGAAGCCTTTTTCGTAACAGACATCAATCGCTTTTTGCAGACGCTGGATGGCCAAGGGATATTCGGCACGCACATAAACGTAACCGTTCTTGCACCCGATCGCATAAGCCGCGATCATCATCCCCTCGATGAGTCCATAGGGGTCGCCTTCGAGGATTGAACGGTCCATAAAGGCCCCCGGATCACCTTCGTCAGCGTTGCAGATCAGGTACTTGTCATCGCCAGGAGAGGCGGCACAAAAGCCCCATTTGACGCCGGTCGGGAAACCACCGCCGCCACGACCACGAAGACCGGACTTTTTAACCTCGTCAATAACTTCCTGCGGCTTCATCTTTACCGCTTTTTTGATTCCGGTAAAGCCTTCATGCGCCAGGAAATCGTCAAGGCTCTCCGCATCGATGGTCCCGCAGCGGGAAAATACAACGCGCATCTGCTTTTCAAGAAATTTATTGTAGTAGGGGCCTGCCTTTTTCTTCGCGACAACCTCCCCCTTCAATATGTGTTCTTCGACGATCTGTGTAACAAGCTCCGGCTTGACAAAATCGTAGGTCACTGCCTCCTGGCCGGGAATACAAATATCAACCAGAACGTCATTCGCACACAATCCGCGGCAGCCTGTTCCGACTACGGTACAGCGTTTACCGACTTTCCCTTCAACGCCGTGCTTTTCAAACTCAGCCCTGAAGGCATCCTCGACCGCCTGCGCGCCCGATGCCAGACCACCTGTGCCCTGACATATAAGAACCCTCAATTCTTCTGCTTTTTCGGCCATTTAAAAGTCCCCGGTTGAAAAAAGGTTGGAAGCAACAGTCAGGATACTGGTTAATCCATGCCCTGATACTTCTTGACGACCTCTTCCATCTTCTGCACCGACATGCTGCCGTAGGTGGCATCGTTCACCATGATGACCGGCGCCATCCCACAGGCGCCAATACAGGCCACATGCTCGACGGTAAACTTGAGGTCCTCAGTCGTCTCGGCATGCCCGATTCCGAGGCGATTGGAGAGGGTATCGGCAATGCGGCCAGCCCCTTTAACGTGGCAAGCAGTCCCCATGCAGACACGGATAATATATTTACCACGAGGCTCAAGATGGAACTGGGCATAAAAGGTCATGACCCCGTAGATCTGGCTGGGGTAAACATTGAGGCGCTCGGCGATGAGCTGTACGCAATCCTCGGGCAGGTAGCCGTACGCCTCCTGCACCTCCTGCAATACCGGCATAAGAGCGCCCTTCATGTTGATATACTTATCGATGATCTCGTTCGCTTGACTGAGATCGATTTCTTCCTGTTCAGCCTGCGCTTGGGTATTGCTCATGGGAAACCCTCTTACGCTAGATTGTTAACGGTCGATATCGCCAAGAACGATATCAAGCGTACCGATAATCGCGACCAGGTCTGCAAGCATCCGGCCTTCAGCCATCTGAGGCAGCGCCTGAAGGTTGAGGAGTGAGGGTGGCCGGATCTTCATGCGGTAAGGACGGGGCCCGCCGTCAGAGACAAGGTAAAAGCCAAGTTCTCCCTTTGGCGCCTCAATTCCAACGTAAACCTCTCCCGGCTCAGGCTTGAATCCTTCGGAAATAATCTTGAAGTGATGGATCAGCCCCTCGATGGTATTGACCACATCCTGCTTGGGAGGAAGGCAAACCTTGGGCACGTCAGCGAGAATCGGTCCCGGCTTGAGCTTGTCGAGTGCCTGAATAACAAGCTTAGAGGACTCGCGAATCTCGTCAAGGCGAACCTTGTAGCGTGCCCAGGTATCGCATTCGTTGCGCACGGGCACGTTAAAGTCATACTCTTCGTAACCGCTGTAGGGGTTGTCGCGACGCAGATCCCAATCGACGCCGGAACCGCGCAGACTTGGTCCGGTCAAACCGATATCAATCGCCTCTTCGCCGGAGATCTCGCCGACGCCGATGATACGCTTCTGCCAGATCTTGTTGCCGGTAAGAAGCCCCTCATACATATCGACATGCTCAGGCATCTCGATAGCGAACTCGCGCATATCCTTTTCGATACCCTCCGGCAGATCTGCGGACAGGCCGCCGACCCGGAAGTAATTGGAGGTCATCCGCGCGCCGGAGATCTGCTCGTACATATCCATGACGCGCTCACGCTCACGGAAACAGTAGATAAAGACCGTCATTGCGCCGATATCCAGAGCGTGAGTCGCCAACCAGACAAGATGGCTCTTGATCCGCGTCAACTCCGCCATAAGCACACGCACAACCTTGGCGCGCTCAGGGATCTCGTCGGTGATACCGAGCAGCTTTTCAACCGCAAGGACGTAACCCAGGTTATTGCTCATCGGCGCAAGGTAATCCAAGCGGTCCGTCAAGGGCAGCGCCTGGTGATAAGTCCTGCTCTCTGCCAGTTTCTCAACCCCGCGATGGAGGTAGCCAATATGCGGAACCGCCTTGACGATCTGCTCGCCGTCCAGTTCCAGAACCAGCCTCAACACCCCGTGAGTCGAGGGATGCTGGGGCCCCATGTTTATGGTCATGGTTTCGGTTGTCGTTGCCATTGTACGCCTCGTTCCTTTTGGAGTTCTCGAATAGGTGCCTTAAACAGTGCGTCCCTGGTAGGGTTCACGGTCGGGCCCCTGCACGGGATAGTCCTTGCGCAACGGATGCCCCTCCCAATCATCAGGCATGAGGATTCGCCGAGGATCGGGATGATTGTTAAAGGTGATCCCGGAAAGATCCCAGCACTCGCGCTCCATCCAGTTGGCCGCGCCCCACACTCCGCAGACGGTATCGATGCGCGCATCGTCCGCGCCAACAGGCGCCTTGAGACGCAGACGCGTCTTGCTCGTCAGGTTGTAAAGGTTGTAGACAACGAGAAAGCGGGGGTCAAGCCCCATGTCCAGGCCGTCAACAGCGCACAGATCGGCCAGCATATTGAAGCCCAGCTCCTCTTTGCAGAAAGTACAGATGGCAACGATGTCATCCTTCGCCACCGTCACGGTCGTCTCTCCCCGATGCTCTTTGACCTCAAGAACAGACGAGGAGAACTTCGCCTTGATCTTTTCTACTACAGCTTGATCGGTCATTTCCTGTCCTTATCTCAATAAAAAAGTATCGAAAACCAACCCGCTATCAGGCTTCACTGACCACTTCACCGAGGCCGATGGCAGCGCCGAAAGTATTGCGCTCGGCCATGATCTTCTCCTGCAGCTTGAGCAGACCGTAGAGAAGCCCCTCGGGACGGGGAGGACAACCAGGGATATAAACATCGACCGGCAGCGCCTCGTCGATACCCTGAACCGTGCTGTATGTATCAAAAATACCGCCTGAGCATGCGCAAGCCCCCATGGCGATGACATATTTGGGCTCAGGCATCTGCTCGTAAATCGTCTGGATAACCGGGAGCATCTTCTTCGTCACCGTACCCGCGATAATGATCAGGTCGGCCTGGCGCGGCGAAGCGCGGAACAGTATCCCGAACCGGTCCAGGTCATGCCGCGCGGCACCCGCAGCCATCATCTCAATCGCACAGCAGGCAAGACCGAACGTCATCGGCCAGAGAGAACGAGACCGGGACCAATTGACAACCTTGTCCAGACTTGTCGTGATAAAATTGCTTCCCAGAGGCTGATCTACTCCCATTCCAATGCTCCTTTTTTCCAGTCATAGATAAAGCCGATAACGAGGACAAAAATGAAGAAACCCATGGTTGCCGCACCAAAAAGACCAAGCTTCTTGAAGACGACGGACCACGGGTACATAAATACGACCTCGAGATCAAACACGATAAAAGCCACCGCGACCAGGTAAAACTTGATCGGGAACTTTTCTCGCGCCGTTCCGACAGGCGGAAGGCCGCATTCGTATGGAGAAAGCTTGACTTTGCCGGGCTTTCTCATACCAACCAAGCCGGAAAGAACAACACAACCCAAGGCAAAGGCCAGGGCTATCCCAATGAGAACTAAAATCGGCAGGTAACTGTCTAGCATAGAGCGGCTCCTCCCCAACGATGTGTTATTACGGCATACTAATTATATGCGATGCCGTTTACGGTTTAAGGCCTAGGCAAGTTAGGACAAACGGCTTTTCTTGTCAAGGAAAAAATACAGTATACTGTATGCACATTTACGCATGCATTTCCACTGTTAAAACAGCGGTTTATGTTGTCTCGAAAGCGCAAATAAACACGCGGTTTCGCAGGCTTCCAACGGCCTTTCACCGCTGTCGAAGAGGGACGGACCATCGACTTCTTTTCTCGGCACGCCTCTACCGACGCCTGACTTCAATGCGATTCATTGCAGCCAGCAGGAACCCCAGAGAGATGAAAGCGCCCGGCGGCAGGATCATCAGCAGTACCGGTTGGTAACCACTGCCGAAAAGAGAAACGCCCAGCAGGCTGCCGGCACCCAAAACTTCCCGCACAGCGCCGAGAACAAACAGCGCAAGAGTAAAACCTACGCCCATACCAAGTCCGTCGCCAATAGAATTTCTCAGCGGATTGCGGGAGGCGAAAGCTTCGGCCCGCCCAAGAATGAGACAGTTGCAGACGATCAAGGGAATGAAGATCCCCAACGCCTTGTGGAGATCGTAAAGAAAGGCTTCCATGGTCAGCTGCACCACGGTTACAAAAGAGGCGATAATCACGATAAAGGAAGGGATGCGCACCTTGCCGGGAATGACATTGCGCAAAAGAGAAACGGCGATATTGGAACAAAGCAGCACGAAGGTCGTAGCCAACCCCATCCCCAGGCCGTTTTCCGCACTGGTCGTCACGGCCAGCGCAGGACACAGGCCAAGCAGCAACTTGAATACTGCATTTTCCCGCCAGATTCCGTTGCTGAATTCCTGCTTAAGACTCATTGCTGCCCCCCTCGGCACCAATAATGGCACCACGATTTTCGTGAAAGAACTCCAAGCCGCGACGCAGAGCACCTACGATTGCCCGGGGAGAAATCGTGGCTCCGGTAATTTCATCAAACTCGCCGCCGTCTTTTTTGACGCGCCAGTCGGCGTTGTCCAATCTTTTGCCCTTGAACTGGCGCTTGAACCAGTCTTCTTCAATTTTATCGCCAAGCCCCGGAGTTTCAGCATGCCTTAAAATCTCAATGGCAACAAGAGCCCCATCAGGGCGAACGCCTGCCATGACCGCAATCTCACCGCTGTACCCATCAGGAGCAACTACCTCGAAGGCAACGCCGTTGATTTTACCGTCAGAACGGCCGAGATAAAAGGTGCGTTCAACAGGCTTACCCTTTTTATTCACGCCAACCGGCAAGACGACACGATCCTGGTCGGGGTTGTTGTCAAACTCGGGCAGAACGGCAGACAGAGCCCTGAGGGTCTCCAACCGGCGCTGCTCAGCGATCGGTTCGCGGGTGAAGCTCTCAACCAGCGAGAGGACCAAACCCGCACCTACTGTAATCAGGGTCAGCACAATGACCAGACGTGCAATATCCTTCATGGACTTCCCTTGTTTAAGCTTTGCGCGGCATGTAGCCGAATTTGCGCGGCCGACAGTAGCGATCGATAAGCGGCGTGGCGGCATTCATCAGAAGAATGGCAAAAGAAACCCCTTCGGGATAGCCACCGAAGAGACGAATCAAAACAGTGACAACCCCGCACCCTGTCCCGAAAACAATCATCCCCACAGGAGCGACGGGAGAAGTGACCATGTCGGTCGCCATGAAAAAGGCGCCCAGCAGAAGCCCCCCCGTAACCAGGTGAAACAGGGGACTGGGGTAGCGAGCAGGGTCAACCAGCCAGAAAATCCCACCGAGCACAACGACACTGCCGATGAAGCTCAGCGGAATATGCCAGGTGATGATGCGCTTCCAGAAAAGATAGATCGCGCCCGCCAGCAGGGCCAACGCGGAGACTTCGCCAAGACAACCACCCATGTTGCCGACAAAGTAATCGACGGTCTGGGCACCGCTGTGGGAGGGAAGCTGGCCGGTCAGCATCACCGCGGTTTTCATTTCCCCCAATGGAGTTGCCGTGGTTAGCGCATCGAGCCCTGAACCGCCGGGGGAAGGAGCACTCCAACGCGTCATCTGAACCGGGAATGAAATCAGAAGGACCACCCGCGCGACCAGTGCGGGGTTAAAGGGGTTATACCCCAATCCGCCAAAAATCTGCTTGGCAACGACAACCGCCACCACCGCTCCCAGAAGAGCAAGCCACCAGGGCGTCGATGGGGGCAGGTTAAGGGCCAGAAGAATGCCGGTCAGCGCGGCGCTGCCGTCTCGCCAGGTTTGTTCTCTGCCCATAATTTTGCGGCACAGAGCTTCCGCAGCAACGCAACCAGCCATGCAGACCAAAAGTACCCAGAGCGCAGGCAGTCCGAAAAAATAGACAGAAACGGCGCAGGCCGGCAGAAGGGCATAGATGACCGCGCGCATGATCGCGCCGGTCGTCTGCTCAGCATGAATATGAGGCGAGGAAGACAGATAGAGCTGTTTGTCCACGTCAGGCATTCCTTTTTTGAGCCATAATGGCGCCTTTCGCCTGGCGGATGAACTGCACCAGGGGAATCATGGAAGGACAGATATAGGTGCAACACCCACATTCGATGCAATCCAGCACGCCGAGGGTTTCGGCCGTCTCGACTTGGTCATTCCTGGCATAGGCAACAATCGTGGTAGGCAGAATGCGTGCCGGACAGACGGAAACGCACCGCCCGCAGCGAATACACGGCCCCTCGGGGCGCGGATCAACATCCTCCTGCCGAAAAATCAGCAATCCCCCCGCGCCCCGCGTCACCGGGACATCAAGGGAGAGCTGTGCGGTCCCCATCATGGGCCCCCCCAGTATGATTTTTCCGGGTTCACCATTGAACCCACCACAGGCGTCGATCAAATGCCGCAACGGGGTGCCGATGCGGACACGCAGATTTTTCGGCTCAGCCACCCCCGGGCCGGTCACGGTCAGCACCTGCTCGATCAGCGGCTGCCCGGTGCGCACGGCGACGGAGACGGCAGCAGCAGTACGCACATTCTGAACCAGCACCCCCGCGTCCATGGGCAGACCTCCGGATGGCACCTCGCGTCCGGTAATGGCATAAATCAACTGTTTTTCAGCACCTTGCGGATACTTGACCCGCAGCGGCACCACTTCAATATCACTGGAAGCGCAGGCGGCGTCTATCACCTTTATGGCGGCGGGTTTGTTCTCCTCGATGCCGATAAAAATACGCGGCCTCCCCAGCACACCGGCGAACAGACGAACACCGTCGAGAATCTGTTCCGGATCTTCGAGCATGAGGCGATAGTCGGTCGTCAAATAAGGCTCGCATTCCGCACCGTTTATAATCAGGGTGTCAATCGGCTTTTCAGGCGGAGGAGACAGTTTGACATGGGTGGGAAAAGTCGCGCCCCCCAGGCCGACAATGCCGCATGCACACAATTTGTTGCGCACGGATTCGGCCGCCAATTCATCCTCGCCAAGCCCGCGCAGATCGTCACACCATTGATCGCGGCCGTCCGGGCGGATGACGACCGCCGGAAGATCACGGCCCGAGGGATGGGGGCGTGCCTCCACCGCCACCACCTCGCCTGAAGTGGAGGCATGCACGGGAACAGAGACGAATCCCCTCGCTTCACCGACAACCTGTCCGCGGCAAACCGAGTCGCCGACAGCGACACAGGGTTCAGCGGGCGCACCAATGTGCTGCGACAACGGAATGATGATCTCATCCGGCAAGGGACAGATTTCTACCGCCTTGTCCGCCGAGGCAGCTTTGCTGTCAGGAGGGTGAAGGCCACCATGAAAAGTTTTAGGTTTTCTGCTCATCCACGAGACTCGCTGAAATCAGGCAACCGTTCAGGCCGCTTCGTCGGAGGTGGGAACAATCGAAGGGGCAAAAGTGCTCCCTTCAGGATATCCGGCAATAAAATCACGAATACAATGCGTCGGGCACTTTTCAATTGCCGGAGCCGCCTGCCCATGATGGGCATAGACGACCCGGGCAAGAAAATCTTCAATCACATAGGCTTCAGGCGCAGCCTTTTTGCAGATCTGACAGGCGATACAGCCGACCTGACAGTACTTGCGCACGACTGCACCCTTGTCATGACTGTTGCAAAGGACATGGACGGTGGCAGAGGCGGGCACCATGCGGATAACCTGGCGCGGACACACAGCAATGCACTTGGTGCAGCCGGTACACTTTTCCCGGCTGATGACCGCCAGCCCCTGCTTGGTGATCTCGATGGCTCCAAACGGGCAGGCCCGCACACAGCTGCCGAGCCCCAGGCAACCACCAGGGCACGCCTTAGGGCCATCTGCGAGCTTCTGAGCCGCATTGCAATCCTCCACCCCGAGGTAACGGTATTTATCCTTCGCCTTGACCCGGTCGCCCTGACAGATCACCACGGCCACCTCAGGCTCACGCAGCTTGGCGGAAACACCAAGGATGGATGCAAGCCGTTCAATAGTCGCCTGGCCACCGGGCGTACAGGCGGCGGGGTCAACCTTTCCTTCAGCCAGCGCACGGGCAAAACCGGCGCAACCCGGAAATCCACAGGCCCCGCAGTTGGCCCCCGGCAGGGCATCGAGGATTTCCAACTCCCGGGGATCAACTTCCACTGCGAACTTTTTTGACGCCAGCCCGAGAAGAATCGCCGCCGACAGCCCGATCCCTCCCAGACTTACTATCGCTTCCAGCATAGCGCTCTCATCCCAGAATGAAGTGCCATCACCCGGCCACCAGACCGGCAAACCCCATGAACGCCAGGGAAAGCAGTCCTGCAGTGACCATGGCAATAGCTGTTCCGCGAAAAGCCTCGGGAACCGGACACAGATCCAGACGCTCGCGCAATCCGGCAAACAACACCAGCGCCAGGGTAAAGCCGATGGCAGCACCGACGGCAAAAACAACCGCCTCGAGAAAGGAATAATCTTTTTGAATATTCAGAACAGCCAGCCCCAGCACTGCACAATTGGTGGTAATCAGGGGCAGAAAAATACCGAGAGACTGGTAAAGGACGGGGCTGGTTTTCTGCACGACCATCTCGACCAACTGAACCAGGGCCGCAATCACCAGGATAAAGGCGATGGTCTGCAGGTATTCGACCCCCAGCGGAGCCAGAACGAATCTCTGGACAAGCCAGGTCATGGCAGAAGCCACCGTCAGAACAAAGGTGACCGCCATTCCCATGCCGAGTGCCGTTTCGACCTTTTTGGAAACGCCGAGAAAGGGACAGATCCCAAGAAAACGCGCAAGAACGAAATTGTTGACAAAAATAGAACTGACCAGAATGATCAACAAACCCGTCATAAAGCCTCCTCGGCGCGGAAAAAGCGACCCCATACGGGGCTGGTCGCATAATGTAAATTATTGCCGCAACCCTGTCAAACTTCTCTTCACATACCTGTTCTTGACAACCCTGCACGGGCATGCTAAGCAGACGGACAAGTTCGGGACACCAAAAGGAAAATCCCCCAGAGGAACAGGCCGAAAGAGGAAGCTACAGCTTCATGATATTTGTATTCGCCACGTATCGCAAAGAACTCCGTCAACCCACGCGACGAGGGATATCCAAATGAACCACACCAAGTCAAGCCAACTTTTCGCTGAAGCAAAAAAATACATCCCCGGCGGGGTCAACAGCCCTGTACGCGCCTTCAAATCGGTCGGCTGCGACCCGGTTTTCATTACCCACGCCAGCGGCTCGCAGGTGTATGACAGCGACGGCAACAGCTATATCGACTATGTGCAGTCCTGGGGTCCGATGATTCTTGGCCACGCTCATCCCAAAGTAATCGAGGCCATCTGCAAAACTGCGGCCGAGGGAACCTCTTTCGGCGCGCCGACCCATTTGGAAACCCAACTGGCACAGATGGTCTGTGAAGCCTACCCCAATATCGAAAAGATCCGCATGGTTTCCTCGGGAACCGAGGCCACCATGAGCGCTATCCGCCTTGCCCGCGGCTATACGGGCCGCGACAAGATTATTAAATTCGACGGATGCTACCATGGCCACGCCGACAGCCTGCTGGTTAAAGCCGGCAGCGGCGCCGCCACCTTCGGCGTCCCGACCTCGCCCGGCGTTCCCGCGGATTTTGCCAAACATACCCTGACGGCAAATTACAACGACCTTGATGAGGTCAAACAAATGGTCGCCGCCAACAAGGACCAAATAGCGGGCATTATCCTCGAACCCGTCGCCGGCAATATGGGCTGCGTCGCACCCCGTGCCGGATTCCTCGAAGGTCTGCGCGAGCTCTGCACTCAAGAGGGGATCCTCCTGATCATCGACGAAGTTATGACCGGATTTCGCCTGGCCTACGGCGGAGCGCAGGAGCGCCTAGGCGTGCGCGGCGACCTTGTGTGCCTCGGAAAAATCATCGGTGGCGGCATGCCCGTCGGCGCCTTCGGCGGCAAACAGGAGGTTATGGACCAATTGTCGCCCGGCGGAGGGATCTACCAGGCGGGAACCCTGTCCGGAAATCCCCTGGCCATGAGCGCCGGCATCGCCACCCTCACCCTGCTCAAGGAAGAGGGCTTTTACGAGCAGATTGAGGAAAAGAGCGCCTATCTCGAAAAAGGATTGCGCGATGCAGCTTCCCGCACCGCGCATAAAACCTGCCTGCAGCGCGTCGGGGGGATGTTCTGTACCTATTTCCAGGAAGGTCCCGTGTCCAATTTCGCCGATGCGGCCCGCAGCGACGTCGAAACATTCGGTCGCTTTTTCCGCGCCATGCTCGATAAGGGGATCTACCTCGCTCCGTCACAGTTTGAAGCAGGCTTTATGAGTATCGCCCATACCCGCGAAAACCTCGACCGCACAATCGAAGCGGCCCAGGAGGCTTTTTCCAGCCTGTAAATGCCCTGGAGATTCGCACGCAAAGCAATTTTCACAGTCAGGCTTTGCGTGCGAATCCTGCCTTCTTGCCCATGATTTTCCTTTAAAAACCGGTTGACACCCTGATCGCCTTATGCTAATTAGATCGGGTTTTTGACTCTGGATACCGCATATCAAAATTATGGCCGAAGACGACCGCCAACTTTTTAAATCGCTGGGCTTTCTGTCCAGCATCGGGATCTCCATGGTGGCGGCCACCATAATCGGCCTGGCCATGGGGTATTATCTCGACCGATGGCTTGAAACGTCGCCTTGGCTGACCCTGATTTTTCTGTTATTCGGTATCATCGCCGGGTTTCGCAACATGTTTATTCTGACCCGCAGGGAGGTCCGGCGCCAGCAGGAACAAGATGACCGAGACAATCGCGCCGGACAATGACGACCAGATCCAACTGCAACTAGCTCGTCGCAACTGGATCATTCTTGGCCTGCTGATTCTCGGGAGCTTGCTGTGGCGTTCCACCGCAGTGACAGCTGGCGTTGCCGGCGGTGGCCTTGTCGCAATTATCGCTTTTATCTGGATGCGACGATCGCTGCGTCGTGTCATCGCCCAGGCTGAGCACGGCAACCCGCGGGGCCGATATCAGGTAAGTTTTCTTCTTCGCCTTGCTTTCATCGGCACGGCGATTTTCGTGCTTATCGCCGTTTTTAAGGTTAACCCGGTTGCACTTGCCGCCGGCCTTTCGGTGATGGTGTTCAACATTTTATGGCTGACGCTGCGGCGCCTGGCCTGACAAACCCGCCATATCAGATTTCGCGAATCCGTTGAAGGAGACGTTTCAAAAATGACACACCCTTTTTTATTTCTGCAGTGGCTCGAACAAAAACTTAACCTGCATATCGGCGAGCATGTGACCTATTCCTGGTTCGTCATTCTTCTTCTGGTTATCGTGGCATTTCTTGCGACCCGTCGTACAGAGCTTGTCCCCAAGGGTTTTCAGAACTTCATGGAAGTCGTTGTCGGCATCGTTCAGAACCTGATCGACGAAACCATGGGCAAGGCCGGCCGCCCTTATCTCCCCCTGATCGCCACTTTCGCTCTTTTCATCCTGGTATCCAACCTGATTGCCCTGGTGCCCGGCTTCATGCCGCCGACAGCCAATCTCAACACCAACGCGGCATTGGCGCTGACGGTGTTTGCAATGACTCACATTGTTGGCCTTAAGGAGCACGGGCTCAAATATATCAAACATTTTATCGGGCCGGTCTGGTGGCTGGCACCGATCATGCTCCCCATCGAAATCATCGGACACCTGGCACGACCTCTTTCACTGTCTCTTCGTCTCTTCGGCAACATGTACGGACATGAAATTGTGCTGATGATCTTTCTTGCGTTGGTGCCTTTCCTGCTCCCGGTGCCCATGATGCTGATGGGGGTTCTTGTCGCATTTATCCAGACCTTTGTTTTTACTCTTCTGGCGATGATCTATATCGCAGGATCTCTCGAAGAAGCGCATTAATATATTAAAGGTTTCGAAAAGTAAGCGGATATACGGAGTACCACCCCGTCCTATATCGTATAGGAAAAACAAACACTCGAAAGGAGAAAGAAACATGGAATTTTTTGCTTGGTGTATGATTGCTGCCGGTTTCGGCATGGCTATCGGCTCTTTTGGTACCGGCCTCGGTCAGGGGATTGCCATCAGCCGTGCAGTTGAAGGCGTTGCCCGTAATCCCGGCGCAAGCGGCAAGATCATGACGATCATGCTGATCGGTCTGGCCATGATCGAGTCCCTGGCGATTTACGTTTTCGTTGTCGCCATGATTATTCTGTTCGCTAATCCCTTTACCGAACAGGTTATGTCTCTGGTTGGCTAAACCCGTAAAACCCGAAAGGGTGCGTCCCGACGGGACGCACCCTTTTTTTTGCAATAAACCCGACCTTCTTCCCTTGCCTTTTTTTTTCATACACTGCCATAATAGCCGACGAAAAAATAAATATCGCTTGAGGGAGTAATCACGCTAGGAGGAGTAAAATGCTGAAGGTCTTACCCCGCATTCTCGTTGCCCTATTGCTGTTCGGCTTTCTGGGCTCCCAGGCTCTGGCAGCAAACGGCTTGGCCATTGATCCCCAGACCTGCATCGACTGCCATGAGGATGTTGTCTCGGCCGAAACTTTTGCAAATTCGGTCCATGGGCAGAACGCCTGTACCAGCTGCCACGTCGAGATAACCTCGGTTGATGCTCACATGATGGGTGAAATTGAGGTCAAGCCCGTCAATTGCGTTCGCTGCCACAAAAAAGAGACCGCCGAGCACTATGCATCAGTCCATATGCTCAACGATATCGGCTGCTCCGCCTGCCATTACGATATCCATGAGCATAACTACTGGGAAGGCGATAAACGCATTGCCACCTCCAAGTGCGCCGAATGTCATTTTGACGTTCACGAAACTTTTGAGGCATCCATTCACGGTCAGGCACTTGAAGCCGGTAATATGGATTCAGCGGCATGTTTTGATTGCCATGGATTGCATGAGATCAAACCTCTTGGTGATCCTTCTTCCCACGACAACCGTGAATTCCACACCCGCGTATGTCTCGACTGCCACAATGACCAGGAGATGATGAGCCGCAACGGCGTCAATACCGTTGCTGTTGACACGTATATGGACAGCTACCACGGCAAGAATTATCGCCTTGGCTATCCCGAACTGGTTGCAGGCTGTGCCGATTGTCACACCTCGCATGCCGTGCTGCCCGCAGAAAACCCCGACTCCAGCGTGCATCCCGACCATCTGGTCGAGACCTGCGCCAACTGCCATGAAAACGCGACTCCGCTGTTTACCAAGTTCTACTCGCATGGCAGCTACCACGATGCAGAAAATTATCCGATTCTTTACTGGACGTTCATGGCGATGACCGGATTGCTGGTCACGACTTTCGCAGTCTTCTGGCTGCATACACTGCTGTGGATGTTCCGCGGTTTTGTTGAAAACCGTGAGAAGAAAGCTGCGCTGATTCGTGGCGATCACGTGCATCACATCCCTGATGCCCATAAGATCTACCGTCGTTTCACCCGGCGCCATATTTTTCTGCACCTCCTTGTCATCATCAGCTTCCTGATTCTGTCCCTGACAGGCCTGCCGCTGAAGTTTGCCGACCAGGCCTGGGCAAGAATCATGATGGACTGGTACGGTGGCGCCCCTGTGGCTGCCGCGCTCCATCGCCTGGGTGCCGTGATTACCTTCGTTTATTTCGGTGCAGCGATGGTCATGAGCGTGCAGTTCCTGTTCGTTCGGCAGGATATTCCCGGCAACCCCATTCAGCGCCTCTTTGGTCCTGACTCGCTGTTCCCCAACCTGCGCGATGTGCGCGATATCGCCGGCATGTTCCGCTGGTTCCTGTTCCTCGGGCCCAAGCCGACTTTTGAGCGCTGGACCTACTGGGAAAAGTTCGACTTCCTTGCCGTCTTCTGGGGTATGTTTGCCATCGGCGGTTCCGGCCTCATGCTGTGGTTCCCCGAATTCTTCGGCACATTCCTGCCGGGCTGGATGTTCAACGTGGCCACCATCGTCCATTCGGACGAAGCCCTGCTGGCAACCGGCTTTATTTTTACCGTCCACTTCTTCAATACTCACGGACGGCCCGAGAAATTCCCCATGGACTTCGTTATTTTCAATGGCGAAATCAATAAAGAGGAGTTTCTCGAAGAACGCGCTGATCAGTGGCGGCGTTATGAGGAACTCGGCATCACCGAGCAATTCGTCAAACCTAAACCCTCCGGTGTTGTCTATGACTTCATCCTGAAAGCATTCGGCTTCAGCGCCGTGTTTATCGGGATTACCCTGGTCATCCTGATGGTCTATGCCTTTATGCACGGCAGCGGCCACTAGGAACCCTTCACCGCCCAATAAAAAAAGGCTGCCTTCGGGCAGCCTTTTTTTATGTTATATTGAAAAATTATATGGCTTGAACGCGACTAAACAGGGAAAAGTGCGCATTTGAACAGGCCGATCTGCGCTTCAACACAGCTTAAAACATCGGTTTCATCAATTATTGCAGACGGTTACTTGACCGCACTCATTAATTTTTTAATCATTGACAAAACATCGTTCCAAACTGTATCTATTAGGCCGTGCGTCGAATATTCCCTGCCAGGGAAAATTCGACGCACAGTCACGATTTTCACTATGACAATCAAAGCATATCCGGCGACAGGCCGTTCGGCAGCTAACGCGAATCGAATGTGCTGAAATAATAAACAAAAAGGGGCCACAGAATGAAAAAACTTACCGACATCGTTTCAGCTTTTACCAAAGGCATCGCGCGCAGCCGCGTTTCCCTTGTCGGGGCCATGGTTGTCACCGCCGTATTTCCTTTTCTCTTTGGAGCTATTCTCTACGACCTCACCGCCCACATCGACAATACCTACATGGCTGCCCTGATCTACATGATCCTGGGACCGGCTTTCATCGGCGGACTGGTCCTGGTTTTCCTCGGTCTGTTCTTCTTCAAAGGAAAAGAAGAGGTACGCCTGTTCACCATGGATTACCTGCGCGACTTTTTTACCGACCCCACCAAGTTCAACAAAATGCGCAAATTGGTCTTTTTTGCAGTCTTCCTTACGGGGGTCAATATTTTCATCATGGGGTTACTTGCTTACCGCGGCTACCATTATATGGAATCAAACGGTTTCTGCGGGCAGTTCTGTCACACGGTAATGAATCCGGAATACACCGCCTATCAGAACTCACCCCACTCTCGGGTCAATTGCGTCGAATGCCATATCGGCTCCGGAGCCACCTGGTTTGTCAAATCGAAGATTTCCGGGGCACGGCAGTTGGCCGCTGTCGCCTTCGGCACCTATCCTAGGCCAATTGAAACGCCTGTACACGGACTTCGCCCGGCCCGTGACACCTGTGAGGAGTGCCATCGTCCCGAGAAATTCCATGGCGACAAGCTTGTCATTCGTGACAAGTTTCTGGACGATGAAGAAAACACGCATGTCCAGAGCGTGCTGCTGATGAAAATCGGGTCGGCCGGCGACCGCACCACCAGTGCCCATGGAATTCACTGGCATGTGGCACCGGAAAACAAGATCATCTACAAAGCGGCAGACTGGCAGCGCACCGTGATCCCCGAGGTCGTTCTCCAGCAGGCGGATGGCACCGAGAAAGTTTTCCGCACCCGGACGGATTCGGAGATTGAACACGCAGATGTGAGAGAGATGGACTGCATCGACTGCCACAACCGCCCGACTCATATTTACCTGCCGCCCGGGCGTGCCATTGACAACAAGATCCTCGAGGGAAAAATCCCTTCTGAAATCCCCTTCATCAAGAAAAAGGCAATGGAAGTTGTGCAGAAAGAATATGCCACCCAGGATGAAGCGAGAACGCGCATTGCCACGGATCTGACCGCCTGGTACAAACAGAATTATCCCGAAATCGGCCGGGACAACCCTGAAAAACTTCAGAAAGCGATTACCGGTATCCAGGAAGCATACAGTGAAAATGTTTTCCCTGAGATGAAAATTGAATGGAATACCTATACCAACCACATCGGCCATACCGAGGATTTCGATTTCTCTATCGGCTGCCTGCGTTGTCACAACGACATGCATGAGACGGAAAGCGGAGAGGTCATCTCGATGGATTGCGACACCTGCCACCTGGTCCTCGCACAGGATGAGGAAGATCCGGAAGTCCTGCGCACTCTGGGCGGCGGTTACTGATCCCCCTGCCCAAACGTCTTCCAGCAACAAAAAACCTCGGCTTTTGTGCCGGGGTTTTTTGTTGCTCCCTGCAAAGAGGGTCAGGATTTCTCTTCCCGATCCGCCTTTTGATTGGCTTGACCGCTCTTCCACAACTCCCTGGCCACGTTTGCATCGACGGATCGAAGGTGCAGATCACGCTGCGGGAAGGGGATCTCAACACCCTCTTCACGGAACCGCCTGTCGATATAACACCCCAGATCACTGCGCACAGTGAACCTGCTTCCGATATCTGAGATCCAGCATCGCAGCTCAAAATCCAGGGAGCTGTTGCCAAAGCCCACAAAGATCGGTGAAGGGGCTGGGTCCTTGAGAATGAGTTCGTGCCTCACCGCCGCCTCCAGCAGGATTTTCAGCACCAGCTCGATATCGCTGCCGTAGGCGACGCCAACCGGCAGCACGACCCGCGAACGGGAGTTTGAGAAAGTCCAGTTGGTCACCTTCTCCGAGATAAACCGGCTGTTGGGAACGATCAGTTCCGATTGGTCGAAGGTCTCGATAATGGTCGAACGAAGTCCAATCTTACCCACCCTGCCCCATTCCCCGTCAAGAACGACAATATCGCCGACTTTGACCGGTCTTTCAAACAGAAGAATCAGGCCACTGACGAAATTGTTGATGATATTCTGCAGTCCGAAGCCGATGCCGATACCGAAAGCGCCTGCAAGGACGGCAAAATTGCGCAGCTCTAGACCTGCTATCCCCATGGCCAGGAGGAATCCTACAAAGACAAGGAAATAGTGCAGGAGCTTCTTGATGGAATCGCTCACTCCGCGGTCAACATTTCGATAGGGGAAAAATTGCGTCTCCAGGGTGGCGCGCAGGATCCATGAGGTCTGTATCGAAAGATAGATCACCAAGGCGGACAACAACACCATGGATAAAGTCAGGTGAACTTCACCCAGGGTCAGGCCCAGGCCGGTGATGTCATCCCAGGTCTGGGCAAAAGAATCATACAGCCCCCACACCGCAAGAAGATTGTAACCGCCGCCGACCCAGACCAGTACCGCAAAAATCCATTTAAGACGGCGCCCCAGTTCCCGGCCGTACCGCTGAATGAAACGAACCCTGGAAAAAACCGGTAGTTCCAGAACAAAATCGATCGCACCCTCGCCAAGGCGCAAGGCCATGGTGGCGCCAATAACCACAAAAACCGAGCGAATGGAAGATTCAAGCAGCCGAATGGCAAGCACACTGTAGCCGCTGATTTGTGCCAGCAGCGTGATCAGAAAAACCAGGGCACCCACCCGCAGGCCAAAGACAAAAAGAGATGATCGCTCCTTCGTCGAGCGTCGGCAGAAGGAGGCCGCCACCAGGCAGAAGGGAAACCCGGCCAGCGCCGCCAGAGTGACTCCCAGGCGAAGAAGCGGCAGCGGCAGGTTGATCAGCTGCACCCCCATCAACCCCACCAGCATGCCTGCCAGCAGAAAGACGATCAGCCGCTTCAAGGGATGACGCACAATACCAGCAATCAAAACGGTCGCTGAAAAAACAGCCAGCGTGGAAAGAACAAGACGCCAGGCGGCGGGCACCGTAGAATACAGGGGCCCAAGAAATGCCATGGCAACAAAGATTCCAGTGGCCCAGGGGTGGTCAAGCAGAAAGCGCCACTCTGCGGTCCCCTCCCCGAGACGGCGATAGCGGCGAATGAAACCGGCCACAACAAAAACCGAGACGGCCTGCAGCAAAGAGACCCATCCCTGGGTGGAAAAAAACCCCGTGTCAAATCGCAAAGCCTGCCGGAGGCCCTGCTGGATCTCTTGGACCAGGGTCGGTTCAAATTGTCGATAAAATTCGGGACTGAGAAGAGAATGGCCGGTTTTTTTAAACGTCTGTCCCCGAACTTCCTTCAAGGCCGACTCGATACGCCCGATCAAGGCTTGGTGTTCATTGAGCAGACGCGAGAGTTCCTCCTGCACCACGACCAGCGGCGCCACGGTGTTGGAAATCTGCGACAGAACCTTCCCGATGGTTTGCAGACTCTGGGAAAAAGTTTCCGAGGGGAGATTGCTCTGCTGTGAGGTCAGGTGCTCTTCCCATTGTTGCCAGAACGTGCGCCGAGCCTCCCAGTCGCTGCGCATGCGGTCCAATGCCGCGAGCCTGGTAACGACCTGCGCCATCACCTGATTGAGAGTTGATTGCCCGCTTTTAAGCTGGGAAAGAGTCTCCAGCAAGCGGTCCACATTCCAGCTTTCAGGCTCACCCTGACGGGCGATACGCTCTCGGGTCTGGATCAGGCGCGCCTCAGTCTGCTCCAGGCGCCCCTCCAGATCACCGGTATCTTCATATTGCGACAGGCGCGCGAAGGTTTCCGATGCATGGCCTATCAGCTCGGAGGCTTCTACCGCAACCCTGGCCAAGCCGGGGAACTTTTTATCTGCTGACGTGTATTCACTCGGAGCGGCCTCCTGAGCGAAACCCAATCCAAAACTCGATCCAAAAAAAATCACGAACAGCAATAGAATAAGGTGGCGTTTTATCATCAGTGTCAAAGCTCCGGCAAAATGGATGTCTTGATTTGCTGTAATGTCATGCTTAACTTTACCTTGTGCGATGAGGATATGGGCAACAAGTTTCGATCGAGGCAACACGCGCCTCAGGGAAAATCAGTTGACGCCGCCTGCCAACACCCATAAACTTTCAGCTTTTCATTTCTTTTTCAGGAATTCCACCATGATTCGTTTGCGGGCTCTTTTTTTCGTTACCGGCTTTTTTCTATGCATAGCGGGCACCGGCTGGGGGGAGCAAAACAAAAAACTCTCCGTTTTTACGACCATTGAACCCCAGGCCTATTTGCTTGAAAAGGTGGGTGGTAAGCACCTTGAGGTCAACGTCCTGGTGCAAGCTGGTCAAAACATGCATACGTTTGAACCTGCGCCGCGTCAGTTGACAAAGCTGGCCCGCTCTCAGCTATATTTCACCCTGGGGTTGCCGCTGGAGAAGCCGCTGCTGGACCGTATCTCCTCCGACAAACAGGCCTTCGAAGTCATCGACGCATCAGTCGGTATTGAAAGACGCGCCATCGATGGAGAGGAGGCCCACCACCATGACCATGGCCATACCCATCATGATCAGATCCTGGACGATCCCCACATCTGGCTTGATCCGCAACGGGCACGGAAAATCGCGCAGAATATGGCCGAAGCCCTGATCCTTCGTGATCCAGGCCATGAGGCAGACTATCGTCGGAATCTGCAGAGCCTGGTTGAAGAGCTCGACGCCACTCACCGCCAGATCAAGGAAAAGCTGGCGCCCTTCTCCGGCAGCGCTATTCTGGTCTACCATGGGGCTTTCGGCTATTTTACCGATGCCTACGGTTTGCGCCAGATTGCCGTCGAAATCGGCGGGAAGAGCCCCAGCGCCCGTGAGCTGTCACGACTGATCGACGCCGCCCGCCAATACCAGGTGAGGGTGGTATTCGTTCAGCCCCAATTCTCCCGCAGCAGTGCCCGGACCCTGGCCGAAGCCATCAACGGCCGGGTCGCAACCATCGACCCACTTGCGCCCGACTATTGCGACAACCTGAAACGCATGGCAGAGGCCGTGCACAATGCCCTGGCGGATTGAACCTTGACAAGACTCGAAGAAAACAGCGAGCCGGCAATTGAAATTCGCCGGCTTTCCTTTCGCTACCAGGGGCCAACGATTCTGCAGAATGTCTCCCTGACGATACGCAGCGGCGAAATGGTGGCAATCGTCGGCCCCAATGGAGGCGGCAAGACCACTCTGTTGAAATTGATTCTCGGCCTTTTGCGCGCTGAACATGGGGAGGTGCAGGTGTTCGGGCGCCCGCCGCGCAGAAGCTGGGCCCAGATCGGCTATATGCCGCAGCACTCCCATCTCGACCCCGACTTTCCCGTCACCGTGCTGGACACGGTTCTGATGGGACGGCTCGGCCCCACCCACCGCTTCGGCCCCATGGGCCGCAAGGAGCGCGAGCTTGCCATGGAAAAGCTGGAGCAGGTCGGTCTGGTGGATAAAGCTCACCAGCCATTAAACGCACTCTCCGGGGGACAACGCCAGCGGGTGCTCATCGCCCGGGCGCTGGTCACCGAACCGCGGCTTCTGCTCCTCGATGAGCCAACCGCCAATCTCGATCTGAGGGTGGAAAACGAATTTCACCAGCTGCTGCGAAAAATTAACCGCACGCTCACTGTTGCGCTCGTCTCCCACGATCTCGGCTTTGTTTCTCCCCTGGTCGACAGGGTCGTCTGTGTCAATCGCGAAGTCAGGGTGCACCCCACCAGCGAAATCACCGGTGAAGTGATCAGCAAAATCTACGGCGGGGACATGTGCATGGTGCGCCATGACCACGACTGCGCAGGGGGCGCGCCATGCTAGAGTTTTTCGCCGACCTGCGCCAATACAGTTTTCTGCAGCATGCCCTGCTCAGTGCGGTGCTGGCCAGCATCGCCTGCGGCGTGGTGGGCAGCTATGTGGTGGCACGCCGCATTACTTACCTGGCGGGCGGGATCGCCCACTGCGTACTGGGCGGCATGGGCGCGGCTCTCTATCTGCAGAAAGCCCAGGGCTGGAGCTGGCTTCACCCGATCTACGGGGCGCTGTTCGCCGCAATTCTGGCAGCGGTGATTATCGGACTGGTCAGCCTGCACGGGCGTCAGCGCGAAGATACGGCGATCGGTGCCCTGTGGGCGATCGGCATGGCGGTCGGCATTCTGTTTATCTCCCAGACCCCCGGCTACAACGAAGACCTGATGAGCTACCTGTTCGGCAACCTGCTCATGGTTTCAAGCGATCAGCTCCAGTTGATGGTGGTGCTCGACCTGATCGTGGTCGGGCTGGCCGCTCTCTTCTATCATCAATTTCAGGCGGTCTGTTTCGACGAGGAATTTGCACGCCTGCGCGGCATCCCGGTCAATTTTTTCTACCTCCTGTTATTATGCCTGACCGCCCTTACAGTCGTACTGCTGGTCACCGTGGTGGGGATTATCCTGGTGATCGCCCTGCTGACTCTGCCCGTCGCCATTGCCAACCTGTTTGCTCGCTCCCTATGGCAGATCATGATACTGGCCGCCGGTATCAGCATGCTGCTGAGCAGCAGCGGTCTGGCATTAAGCTATTCCCTCGACCTGCCTGCAGGCGCCGTCATCATTCTGCTGACCGGGGCAACCTACCTGATGCTGCTCTCCCTGAGCGCCCTTCTGCTGCGCGGGCGCCGCTGATTCTGCCAGCCTGGGAGCACTTTTTTCGATCAACGCAAGCAATGGCAGGTGATCAGACGCGATGCGGGCAAAACCCTGATCGACCGCATCAAGCTGCATAACCCGTAAAGGGGGCGCGACAAAAATGCGGTCAAGCCCGAACAGGGGATATTTTGCCGGGAAGGTGCGTGGAGAGCGCTGAGAAAGAAATGGCCGCGTCAGCCAGCGTGCCGCTCGCCCCCAGGGAAACCATTCATTGAAGTCACCGGCCAGAACTACCGGATGCTCGGCACGCTCAATCCAGGCCAGCAGTCGGCGAACCTGATGACGCCGCTCACTGGGGCGCAATCCCAGATGGGTCGCCAGAAAGCGGACAGGCCCCAGATCCGTTTCAAGCAGCAGGTCGATCACCCCGCGCGGCTCACGGCCTGAGAAGCTCAGATCATGCAGCTGCTCCCGTAGAATCGGGGTACGCACGAGCACGGCGTTGCCGTAATGACCGTCAGGGCGCATCATCGTTGCCCCGCACACGGGCGACATTTCCGTCGCCTGGGCGAGGAAGTCGAGCTGGCGGCGCTGAGCTTCTCCGCCGAATCTCACGTGGACCTCCTGCAAAGCGACCACATCGGCAGCCAGATCATTGATGACCTGCGCCACCCGCTGCAGATCCTGCTGCCCGTCCCCCCCGACACCCTGGTGGATATTGTAGCTGGCCACCCGGAGTACGCCTTTTTCCGTTTCCGCCTTTTGAGGGGTCATGAGCCCGCTTTTCCCTCTATTTTGCGATCCATTTTGCGCCAGGCGTTCACTGATTTTATTGAGACGCGCCCCGCTGAACTGCCGAAAAGCGTCACGCCCCACCCAACGCCCGACCATAGGTGACAAGGGCACTGAGCAGAGCCCCCAGCAGGGCGTATGTACCTCCCCACCAGGGGCCGAAAGTGAGAATTGTCACGACGATCAGCACCGTTACCGGCAGCAGCGCCAAACCGCCGACGATGTAGATCAGCATCAAAAGAAGCGGTGCAAAGCGGCTCTGCTTCACCCACCCGGCCCATTCGCGCAACTTCTCCAGGTCGAGATAGTCTCCCAGCGGCGTCCAGCGCCAGGCGGCAGCCAAGAGCAGCGCTGCCCCGACCAGTGCAAGCAGGGTACGTATTTTATTCAACCCGACCTTCGTGCTTTCACGGGGGGCGTCGCTGTCGCCGGCGAGGATCTGATCGACCAGATCTTCAAACTGAACCGGCTTTTCCGGGTCCACCAGGGAGCCATCGGGAACCATGCGCTCATAGAAGGGTTCAATCTCCCAATCGAATGGGCGCAGAGAACGCTCCCTGTCGCTGCGCTCATCGATCAGCGAGATCATGCTGTCCCTGCGGCGCAGTTCCCGCTCCACTTCATCGATCTCCATATCCAGGTGCTCGCCCAGCATACGACAGCAGAAACGGCTCACAGAGCGGCGGGCCTCATCGTCCTCGGCGAAAAGGCTCAGGTCGCATTCGGTATCAAACCCCATACTGCGATTGTTGAGGTTGGCGGAGCCGACCCGCACCAGCACATCATCCACCACCAGCACCTTGGCATGCACCTTGATAAACTTCTCTCCCAGGTCGGTGCGTTCAGGGTAGACAATGCGCAGCCGGTGATGCTGGTCCGCTTCACGCAGACGATTGACCTGGCGCTGGGTGAGAACACCCATGGTCGCCTCTTCGAGCCATCCAGTGTGCTGGCGTGACAGCATGATGACGATCTCCGGTCCCTGCTCCCGCTCCAGGGATCTCACAAGAACATCCACCACCTTGGAGGCGGTCAGGTATTGGTTTTCAATATAGATGCGTCGTCGCGCCGCAGCCACGGCATCAACCCACATCTGCCTGACTTCCGTCACTTCGGCCTCATCCTCGTAGGAAGGCTCTGTGCGACTTATGGCGACAGGAACGTCTTTAAATTCGACATCCACCTTCTGCGGCCAGTGATCGGATGTCGGAGAGGAGATTCCCACCGGCTCCCCGCCACCGGCACGCCGCCAGCGTCGGCGCGCCAGTTCGCCCAGGGCCGCGGCCGCTTCGCCGGAAACCATCATCTGTACATCGTGGAAGGGGGGCTGATCCTCTTCATTGTCGTGCCGTTTCGGATCGTGGGGGGCGTGCTGCGGGGTGTCCCAGCGGCCATGCGTCAGATCGATACCTCCGCAGAAGGCAAGGCTGTCGTCAATCACCACCAATTTCTGGTGATGGCAGGCCCCGACGGGATGCCGTGCATCAAGTTTGAACTCGAGTCTTTTATGGGTACTCCAGCCGAGTTTGAAGACCGGCAGGGGCTCGCGGTCCAGCGCGTAGAGCATGGCAAAGTCCCAATCGAGCACATAAATACGCAAATCCCGATGCTTTTTTGCAAGGTTGTTGAGGAAGTCGCCAAGCGGCGGCTCATCCTGCCGGTCGCGGCGCAGCCGGATACGACTGTCGATGTCCCAGCCGATAATGAAGATGCTGTGCCGGGCCTTTTCCAGGGCATCAGCCAGGGCGCTGAAATAGGCTGCTCCATCGACCAGCACTGCGGCCCTGTCGGCCCGGCAGATGCGCCAGCAGTTTTTCCCTTCTTCAAACAGCTCGTTCGCTCGCATGAGTGACCCTTTTTGGTGACATTTTAACAAGCCGGCTGGCTTCGCCGGTGCCTACAAACACAAAACCCCCGCTGGCAACGGGGGCTGTGTGCTCAAAGGTTGAAAGATCCAGCCGGGTTTAATCGAGAACCGGCTTGGGCGTGTTGTCGGTGCTGGGCGGCAGCACAGGATGGGTGACTTCCGGCTGATGGCCTGTCAGAGTTTCGAGAAATTCGGTAATGCGATCAATCTCATCATTGGTGAGGGAGATGCCAAGCTGGGCCGAGCCCATGATCTCAACGGCATCATGCAGACTCCAGACTTTGCCCGAGTGGAAATAAGGTTGCGTAATCGCTACGTTGCGCAGGGAGGGGGAGCGAAATACATATTTATCGGCCGCGGTGTTTGTGACCTGGTACCGCCCCGTGTCGTCTTCTGACATGACATCGGCACCGGGCTTTTCAACCACGCCGAAGGGAAAGTAATTCGACCCGCCGATGTTCACGCCGTTGTGGCAAGCGGCGCACCCCTTGTCCATAAATGCTTTAAGGCCCTGTTTCTGGTTGTCGTCAAGGGCGGCCTCGTCGCCTTTAAGGTATTGGTCCAAAGGTGAATCAGGCGTCAGCAGAGTCGCTTCGAAAACTTCTATTGCTTTGGCCATGTTGTCGAAGGTCAAGGCATTCTCCTCACCGGGGAAAGCCGCCTTGAACGCCTCGCCGTAGGCAGGGATGCTGCTGAGGGTCTTGATCACCTGTTCAGGCGTGTTGTTCATTTCCACCGATGCCTGCACCGGGCCTTTGGCCTGCTCCGCCAGGTCCTTGGCGCGGCCATCCCAGAACTGGGCACGGTTGAAGACAGCGTTGAAGGTCGTCGGGGAGTTGCGCGGCCCTTTCTGCCAGCCGTGGCCTGTTGAAACCTCCTGCAGATCGGCCCCGGCCAGCCCGACGTTGTGACAGGTCTGGCAGCTGATCAACTGGGATTTGGAGAGACGCGGGTCAAAATACAGCATGCGTCCCAGCTCCACCTTCTCCGGCGTAGCCGCATTGCCCTCAATGGCCGGCGGATCCTGGGGAATGGGCTTGAACTGTCCTTGCGCGCGCTTCATCAGATCATCGGCGGCAACAGCCATGCCGGCACTTATAAGAATAAAAATTGCTGCAAAAGCTGTCTTTCGAAACATAGGATTTTCCTCCCGGTTCCAATCATGGAATAGCGTTTTCGATTTATTTTGTTATTCCCAGTTTTTCCATCTCCTCTTCCACCTCTTCGCTGCCCTGGTCGTAGAATTTCTGTTCCTCGGGATCAAGATGGTGGAGGAGGCGCAGAAACTCACCGACATGCTCGCGCTCTTCGTTGGCGATATCGACGAGAACCTCTTTTGCGAGACGATCATCGATCGATTCGGCCAGCTGCATGTAGAGCTGGATCGCTTCGTATTCCGCTGCGATATTGTAGCGAATGGCGCGAATGAGCTCTTCCTTGGTCAACCGGCGATCACACTTGTTTCCGGAAAAAGGATTTGCAAATTCAGGCACAAAGTAGGGTCCTTTCTCTAAAGAGTGGTCTCTTTTCTCAGGAAAGTACGACACAGAAACTTTTAGCGTAAAGCCGGCCATTGTCAAGAAGCCCAGGCTGACCTCACAGCGAAAAAAACTGCTGCGCCACAAAGTCTTCTACGAGACACTGCGCTGGGAGGTCAACAGCATCAACGGTCGGGAGCGTGATCTCTACGACGACCTGAAACCGGTATATCCTGTCAGCCGCGACCGATACGGTCGGGTCACCGGCACCATGCGCCTTCTGCCGACCACCGGCCCCTACATGCTCGCGGATGTTTTCCCGCAGCTGCTGCGCGGTGAGGATCCGCCCAGGGCTGAACATATCTGGGAAATCAGCCGCTTTGCAGTCTTGTCCCCCGATGACCCCAACCGCGAACGCGCCCAGGCACAACTCAACTCCGACACTTTTCACCTGCTGCGCTGCGCCACCCGCTTTGCACGGCAGTAGCAGATAGAGATGTACGTCATTGCAAGAGCGGTCATCGGCCTGGCACGCAACCTTGAGCTGAGCGTTACCGCCGAGGGGGTTGAAACGCGGGAACAATTGGATTTTTCAGGAGAATGCGACTGTCAGGGAGTGCAGGGATTTTACTTCGCTCCCCCCATGGGAGTAAGCGATTTCAATGCGTGGCACCCGATAGAGGGGGGAAGGCAGTAGAGGGCTGAATTCAGTACGGAAAACGCCGCATCAGGGGAGGCATTTGGCGCAGCGGGCACGGAACAGGGTCGTGCTCAGGTAACGGTCACCCCGGTCAGGCAGCAGAGTGACCACCACGCCATGATCCAGTTCTGCGGCAACCCGCACAGCACCGGCTACCGCCGCGCCACTCGACATCCCCGCCAGCACCCCTTCGCGCAACGCCAGTTGCCGAGCTGTTTCGAAGGCTTCATCATCGTCGATGGTCAGTTTGCGGTCCAGCGCCCGGGGTCGATAGATCTCGGGGACGATGGCCTCCTGCATGTTCTTGAGCCCCTGCACCTTATGCCCCAGCACCGGTTCGACACCCACCACCAGCACTTCCGGATTGCGCTCGCGCAGAAAAGCACCGACCCCCATCAGTGTGCCGGAGGTACCCATACCGGCCACAAAGGCATCGACCCGGCCATCGGTCTGCTGCCAGATTTCGGGACCGGTGGTCTCGTAATGAGCCAGGACATTATTGGGATTGGCGTATTGATTTGGCATGTAATAGCGCTCAGGATCCTCCTGGAAAATCTGGTGCGCCAGACGGATAGCACCGTCGGTTCCTTCGTCAGGCGGCGAGAGGACCAGTTCCGCCCCGTATGCTTCAAGAATCTGGCGACGCTCCAGACTCACGCAGGCCGGCATCACCAGCTTGATCCGGTACTGTCGTGCCGCTGCAATCATGGCCAGGGCGATGCCCGTGTTGCCGGAGGTCGGCTCAAGAATGATCTTCTCCCGCACCAGGTCTCCGCTTTCTTCGGCCTTCTTGATCATATACCAGGCCGGTCGGTCCTTGACCGATCCCCCCGGGTTGCCGCCTTCGAGTTTGGCAAGAATGCGCACGCCGGGGTTGGGGCTGAGGTGTTCGAGGGCCACCAGCGGGGTGTTGCCGATGGCGGCACAGAGGTTGTTGTCGGTCCTGGGCGTCAAGTCGGATGAAACCATGGGGAAATCCCGCGTGAAAAAATGTTTACAGGTTCAAAGAGAAAATCTAGAAAAGGCCGTGCAACGGGCCGCCGGAGGCGGCCAGCTCCTCTACGCGCCGCACCGCTGCCGGGTCCTCCTCCAGCGCTGGAGGGTGGAAATTCTTGGCCCGCGCATCGATGACCAGCGCCCCGCGGCAGCCCCAGTGACGGGCTTCGCTAAAGGCACTGATGCCGTGGACGTCTGTGGCCGGGTTGCTGCGCGTGAACACCGTCCACAGAAAATTGTTCAGCTGGCACGCCACCTGCTCGCTGTCATCCACCACCACAACAAGGGGGAAGCGGTTTATGGCCGCCTGCGTGTCGAAATAGGCGCAGAAGGTCTCCATATCGGCGGCAGATTCTCCGCGTTTCCCGACATGGGGCGGACCCTGAACCGCCAGCACTCCCGGCAGGACGACCCTGGGAGCACTGAATCCAGCCGGCAGAGCCAGGTCGGAGGCGATCTCTCTCGGCAGGGTGCGCCGTGGTTCGCCGGCAGCCGCCATCACCACCTTGGAGCCGGCATTGAGGCCGTGTCCGCTGTAATCAAGGGTGTCGATCGTTGTCCGGGTCTGGAAGTGCAGGTCGCGCCGCCAGTCGATACGTTCCAGCACATGCTGAATAAAGGCCTCGATATCATGGATGTCCAGTCCTGGCGCATCTTCACGGGCTGCGATCAGCAGATACTTGGCCAGCGACAGCTGCCCCTGCCCCAAGACCGCATTGGCCTGCGTCAGCAGCTCCATCGGTTCACGCTTTTCGGCATAGGGAACATAGCGCTCGCTGCCCAGCGCCAGCAGCAGAGGGTGAACGCCCGCGGCATCCACGGCATGCACGGCATGAATGCCCGGCAGCACATCGGGGATCAGCGGACCGGTCAGTTCATGAATGAATGCGCCGAAGGTGGTATCTTCCTGCGGCGGGCGCCCCACCGTGGTAAAGGGCCAGATGGCCTCCGGGCGGTGATGAACCGCTTCCACCTGCAGGACGGGGAAATCGTGCGCCAGGCTGTAATATCCAAGGTGATCTCCGAAGGGCCCTTCGGGAAGCGTGCGCCGGGGATCGATCGTCCCCGAAATGACGAAATCGGCCTCCGCCGGCATGGGCAGGCCGTTGGCCGCCGGCACCAGCGAGATCCGGCGGCCGCCGAGCAGGCCGGCAAACGCCAGCTCCGGCATCCCTTCCGGCAGCGGCATCACCGCCGCCACGTTGAGGCTGGGCGGCCCGCCGACAAAAACATTGACCCGCAGCGCTTCGCCGCGCCGCAATGCCTCGGAATGGTGAACACCGATGCCGCGGTGAATCTGGTAATGCAAACCCGCCTCCAGGTCGGGCTGGTAGCGGTTGCCGGAAATCTGCACCCGGTACATGCCGAGGTTGCCATGACGCCAGCCGGGGCGTTCGGGATCTTCGGAATAAACCTGGGGCAGGGTAATGAAGGCGCCGCCGTCGAGGGGCCATGACTTGAGCTGCGGCAGACGGCTGAGGCTTGTGCGGTGGGCCAGGATCGGCCCCTTGTCGACGCGCCGCGGCAGCAGATGGGCGGCGCCCAACAGAGCTTTCGGAAGCGTGCCGGGTCTGCGCATCAGTTCGCGCGGATCGAGTTTGAGCCTGACCAGCGTCTCCACATGCGCCAGAGAATCGCGAAACAGGTAGCGGGTGCGCTCCAGGGTGCCGAACAGGTTGCCGAGCAGTGGAAAACCGCTCCCTTTAGCACGGGTAAACAGCAGCGCCGGTCCGCCTTGCGCATAAACTCTGCGCTGAATGATGCCGATCTCCTGGTCGGGATCGACCTCCACTTCAATGCGACGCAAGCGCCCCGTTTTTTCCAGATCCGCGACACATTCCCGCAGATTGCGATAGCCCATGCCGTAACTCCCGGTGTAGTCATATTATCCGCTGTCGACCTCGCGACACAACGGCCTCTTTTTTATACTGCGGGCCGACGCGCAATGCAATGCCGATTACAGCAAAGAGCCTCTTGACTTTTCACCGCGTTATGATTCTTTATTTGTGCATTCAGCTGTAAACGATAAATTCCAACAATCGGTTTTACGGTTTCATCGGCGTCATCAATCACAGGGAGGAAGAGTGACATGAAGGTCACCGATATTCGCACCATCGCCAAGGACATGGGGATCAAAAACGCATCGAAGATGAAAAAAAACGACCTGATCCACAGCATTCAACTCACCGAAGGCAATTCCGACTGCTACGGCATCTCCTGGCGCCACCAGTGCGGCCAGCAGGATTGCCGCTGGCGCCAGGACTGCCTTGCCGAATAAAAACCGGCAGATCCTAACCTACCAGCCGCTGATTCGGTTTCACAGAAAATCGCGATACCGGATCAGCGCATAAAAACACAGCCCACCCCCCACAGCGAGAAGCAGATCCCGCCCCCAGGCAATGGGTTCGCCGAGTCCGGCCTGCCACAGGGGATCGAGCATCGCCGTCATCGAAAATCCCACCGCTCCCAGGGTCAGCAGTTTGCGCATCACGCCCCTCTCCATTCAAATTGACGTCATTTTCGTAGCTGTTGCGGCCAAAGGCTGTTAAAATGCCGTATACATAAATCCAGCCGGAGGACTCTCGATCGATGGCCCGCAAAATCTTCATCGCCGCCACAGGCCAGCATTGCGGCAAAACCACTACCAGCCTCGCCCTTTTGATGCTGGCCCGCGCCCAGGGATTGCGGGTCGGCTTTCTTAAACCCCTTGGTCCAAAACCTATCCACTACGCCGGCCACGACGGCGATCGTGACGCCGCGTTGATCGCCGAACTGTTCGGACAGGCGCAGGAGTTTCCCCTCATGTCGCCGGTGGTTCTACAATCCGATACGACCCGGCGCATCATCGATGGCGAAATGTCCGCCGCCGCATTCGTTCCACGCATCACCGAGGCCTGCGCGGCACTGGAAGACAGGTGCGATCTGCTCATCATCGAGGGAGCCGGCCACGCCGGTGTCGGTTCCGTTGCCGGCCTGTCCAATGCCGACATGGCGCGCCTGCTGGATGCATCGGTGATGATGGTGACCGAAGGCGGCATCGGCCGGGTCGTGGATTCGGTCTGTCTCAATCTGTGCATGTTCCGGGAGCAGGGGGTCAGGGTTCGCTGCGTGGTGGCCAACAAGCTCAATCCGGCCAAGCGCGATCAATCCATTGATTATCTGCAGCGCGGCCTCTCACCATACGACCTGAAAGTTCTGGGCGGCTTCAATTATCAACCGGTGCTGGCCAACCCCACTCTGCGCCGCATCTCCCGCCTGCTGGACCGGTCGCTGCATGGCGATGATAGCCAGGCGGGCCGCATCATCCATCACGTGCAGATCGGCGCCGCCTCAACCTGGCGGGTTGCCGAACTGCTGCAAAACAGCACCCTGCTGATTGTCACCAGCAGTCGCGACGAACTGCTCGTCACCCTGGCCAACCTCTACCAGATGCCGGAGTACCGCGAAAAAATCGTCGGTCTGGTCGTCCCCGGCATCATCCCCGTAAGCCGCATCACCCAGAAGATTCTCGACCACAGCGGCATCCCCTACCTGCGCACCACCGAGCACACCACTGCCGAGCTGCACAACCTCATCACCGAGGATGTGTCAAAAATCACCTCCGAAGACCAGGAAAAGATCGATCTGCTGCAGAAACTGGCGCCTGAGCGCTTCGATCTCAAGGTTCTGCTCGACCTGTTTCCCTGATTCCGGAAAAATTTGACCTGTCAATGTCGACATCGAAAAGACGCGCATGTTCCAACGCCGCCAGCCGCAGACCATCGGCAATGGTGGGATAGGCGTGAACGCATTCCGACAGGTCGCGCACCGTCAGCCCGCAACGCACCGCCAGCGCCGCCTGGTGAATAATGTCGGCCGCGCGCGGCGCAAGAATCTGCGTGCCCAGCAGTCGCCCCGATTCCCGCGCGGCCGTCAGCACGAAACCGCCGCGGCGCCCGCCCATCACATGGGCCTTGGCCACATGGCTCAGGTCGAAGTAACTCTCGTCTGCTTCGATCCCCTCTTCCGCCGCCTGCCGCGCGTTGATCCCCACCGTTGCCAGCTCCGGCTCGACGAATACCGCCATGGGGGAGGTGTGATGGTCGATGCGTCGGCGTGCATCCGGGTCGAGCATGTTGACCACCGCCACCTCTCCTTCCCGCGCGCCGGCCGGTGCAATCAGGGGCGGTCCAGTGACATCGCCGGCGGCCCAGATGTTCTCTGCCGAAGTCCGCATATAGGAATCGACCTGGATGAAGCCGCCGACATTCAGCTCAACGCCGGCTTTGTCCAGGCCGATATCCCGTGTCGCCGGAGCGGTGCCGACCGCCAGCATGAGGCGCTCGGCGGTAAAGCAGCGATCGGCCCCGCCGGAAGCCTCACGCAGGCAGAGCTGGTCGCCGTGACGCTCAATTTCGCGGGCCTCGAATTCAAACTCGAAGGAGACGCCGTCCTGATGCAGCAATTCGGCAAAGGTGCGGGTCAGGCGCCGGTCGAACTCCCGCAGCAGAGTCCGGCCGCGTTCGATGATGGTGACCCGGGTGCCGAAGCGGGCGAACATCTGCCCCATCTCCACCGCGATGACGCCGCCGCCGAGAATCAGCAGAGAGGCGGGCGGCTTTGTCAGATTGAGGGCCGAATAACTGTTGAGATAACCGGCCTCTTCGAGCCCCGGCAGCGCCAGCGTGCGGGGATAGCCGCCGGTCGCGACCAGGAAGCGCTCCGCCGTCAGGATCTCGTCGCCCACCTGCAGGCTGTGCGGGGAAAGAAAGCGCCCGCGCCCGTGCATGATGTCGATCAGCGGGTCGTCATCGAGAGCGCTCTGGTAGTGTTCCTGTCGCACACTGTCCACGGCGCGCTCTTTGCTTTCCAGCAGCCAGCGGCCGTCGGGGACGCGCGGCGGCGCATCGCCGGCCGCTGCGGCAAGGCGCGCGGCCACCGCGTATTCGCTGGCATGGTGAATGAGAGTCTTGCTCGGCACGCATCCCCAGTTGACGCAGGTTCCGCCCAGCCGGCTCTGTTCCACCATCAGCACCCGGGCACCCAGTGAGGACGCCTTGCGCGCGGCGGCAAAGGCACTGGTTCCCGAACCGAGGATGATCATGTCGTAGGATGGATCCATGGTCACTCCAAAAAGGTGAGGAATAAGACGTCGGCCCCAAGAATCAATTCGCGACAGGAAGGCCGCTCCTTATTTGATGGGCGAACCCCGCAGCGCCAGCTCCTGCTTTTCCAGCTGCAGCATGCGGTCGCGCAGCTCGGCGGCCTTTTCAAAGTCTAGATCGGCGGCGGCCGCCAGCATCTCCTTTTTGACCCGCGCGATCTCCCTGGCGATGTCCTGCGGCGAACCGTAGGGGATCTCCTCCTCGGCGGCCAGCGGCAGCTCGCCGTAATCGCCGCGCTCGGCAATGTCCTCCAGGATCGAGCGCAGCGACTTTTTCACCGACTGGGGGGTGATGCCGTGCTCGGCATTATAGGCCAGCTGCGTCTCGCGGCGGCGCCCGGTCTCATCGATGCAGGCCTGCATGGAGCGGGTGATGCGGTCGGCGTACATGATGACGCGCCCGTCGACGTTGCGGGCAGCCCGGCCGCAGGTCTGAATCAGTGAGCGCTCCGAGCGCAGAAACCCTTCCTTGTCGGCATCGAGAATGGCCACCAGCGCCACCTCGGGGATATCGAGCCCCTCGCGCAACAGGTTGATGCCGATCAGCACGTCGAACACCCCTTTGCGCAGGTCGCGGATGATCTCCATGCGCTCTACCGTGTTGATATCCGAGTGCAGGTAGCGCACCTTGATTCCCAATTCTTCAAGATAGCTGGTCAAATCCTCCGCCATGCGTTTGGTGAGGGTGGTGACCAGGATCCGCTGGGCGCTCTCGACGGTGCGACGGATTTCGTGGATCAGGTCATCGACCTGCTGCTGCGCCGGCCGCACTTCGATAGGCGGGTCCACCAGGCCGGTGGGGCGTACAATCTGCTCCACCACCACGCCGTGCGCTTTCTTCAACTCGTAGTCGCCAGGGGTGGCGGAGACATAGACCGTCTGGAACTGGCGCGCCTCGAACTCCTCGAAGGTCAGGGGGCGGTTGTCCAGCGCCGCCGGCAGGCGGAAGCCGTAGTCGACGAGGGTCTGCTTGCGTGAGCGGTCGCCGCGGTACATACCGCCGATCTGCGGAACGGTGACATGGCTTTCGTCGATAAACAGCAGCCCGTCATCGGGGAAGTAGTCGAGCAGGGTGGCAGGCGACGAACCGGGGCTGCGCCCGTCGAGGTAACGCGAATAGTTCTCGATCCCCTGGCAGTAGCCCATCTCCTCCATCATCTCGATATCGAACAGGGTGCGCTGCTCGAGGCGCTGCGCTTCCACCAGCTTGTCCTGCGCCTTCAACTCGGTCAGCCGCAGGCGCAGATCCTCCTGGATCTCCTTGATGGCACGCTCCAGCGTCGGCGGGGTCGCCACGTAGTGGCTGGCGGGGAAGACATGCACCCGCGGCAGGCGGTCGATGATGCGGCCACGCATGGGGTCGATCTCGGCGATCTCTTCGATTTCGTCGCCGAAGAAGGTCACCCGCAGGGCGCGGTCCTCCTCGTAGGCGGGAAAAATCTCCACCACATCGCCCCGCACCCGGAAGGTGCCGCGGTGAAAATCAACATCGTTGCGCTGGTATTGGATCTCCACCAGCCGCTTGAGCAGCGCATTGCGTTCGATCTCGGCCCCTTCGACCAGCTCCACCAGCATGCCGTGATACGCCTCGGGAGAGCCGAGACCGTAGATGCAGGACACCGAGGCGACGATCAGCACGTCGCGGCGGGTCAGCAGCGAGCGGGTGGCGCTGTGGCGCAGCTTGTCGATCTCTTCGTTGATTGCGCTGTCTTTTTCGATGAAGGTGTCGGTGGTGGGAATATAGGCTTCGGGCTGATAGTAATCGTAATAGCTGACGAAATACTCAACCGCATTTTGCGGAAACAACTCCTTGAACTCGCCGTAGAGCTGCGCCGCCAGGGTCTTGTTGGGGGCCATCACCAGGGTCGGGCGGTTGAGGCGGGCGGCCACATTGGCCATGGTGAAGGTCTTGCCGGAGCCGGTGACGCCGAGCAGCACCTGGTGCTGGTCGCCGCGTTCGACCCCGGCCTCAAGCTCGGCGATGGCCGCGGGCTGATCGCCGCGCGGCTCGTATTGGCTGGAAAGAACGAAGCGGGCCATGGACGGCGAATCACCTGACCTTCCAGGTGGTGCCCTGCGGCGTATCGAGCAGTTCAACCCCTTTTTCCGCCAGTTCTTCACGGATCTGGTCGGCGCGGGCGAAATCCTTGTCGCCCCGTGCCTGCAGCCGCTCTTCGATGCGCGCCTGTATATCCTCCTCGCTCAGCCCCAACTCGCTGAGGCCGGCCAGATTGCGCTGCCGCAGCCAGGCGCCCGGGTCGGAGCCGAACAGCCCCAGCACGCCGCCGAGAGACCGCAGCGTATCGCGCAGCGCACGGGCCGCCGCCACCTTGTCGGCCTTCTTGCGGAACTTCTTTTCCCCCAGCAGGCGGTTGAGCGCGCGGGCGCCTTCAAAAAGATGGCCCAGCGCCTGGGCGGTATTGAAATCATCGTCCATCGCCTGACAGAAGGTCTCTGCAAGCTTGGCGCCTTCATCCGAGGATTGTTCTGCCTCGGGGCAGCCCTCCAGCGCCTCATCCGCGGCATGCAGTGCCTCGTAAAAACGGCTCAGCCCGGCGCGCGCCTCCTTGAGGTTCTGGTCGGAGAAATCGATGGGCGAGCGGTAATGGGCGGTGAGGATGAAAAAGCGCACGACTTCCGGATCGTACTTTTTCAGAATGTCGCGGATGGTGAAAAAGTTGCCCAGAGACTTGCTCATCTTCTCCTGGTTGACATTGACGAAACCGTTGTGCAGCCAGTACTTGACGAACGGCTTGCCGGACGCGGCCTCGCTCTGGGCGATCTCATTTTCATGGTGTGGAAAGATCAGGTCCTTGCCGCCGCCGTGGATGTCAAAGGACTCGCCGAGCAGAACCGTGCTCATGGCCGAACACTCGATATGCCAGCCCGGCCGCCCCTGTCCCCAAGGGGAATCCCAGGAGGGCTCCCCAGGCTTGGCGGCCTTCCACAGGGCAAAGTCCATGGGGTTGCGCTTCTTTTCGCCGGGAGCGATGCGGGCGCCGGCCTGCATCTCGTCCAGGCTGCGCTTGGAGAGCTTGAGATAGGTCGGAAAGTTCTCCACCGCGAAATAAACATCGCCGCCCGCTTCGTAGGCGGTTCCCTTGTCGATGAGGCGTTGCACCAGGGCGATGATGTCCCCGATATGCTCAGTGGCGCGCGGCTGGTCGGTGGGCTCCGCGAGACCGAGGGCGGCCATGTCCTCGTCAAAGGCGCGGATATAGCGTTCCGCCAGCTCATGGCTGGAGATCCCCTGCTTGTTGGCGCGCTTGATGATCTTGTCGTCGACGTCGGTATAGTTGCGCACATAGCGCACCTCGTACCCCCGGTAGCGCAGGTAGCGATAGACGACGTCGAACACGATATTGGCGCGGGCATGACCGATGTGGCAGTAGTCGTAAACGGTCACGCCGCACACGTACATCTTCACCCGACCGGGTTCGAGGGGCTGGAACTCTTCCTTGCGGCCGGTCATGGTGTTGAATACGCGAATACTCATGGGTAGAAAAACCTCTCTTCAGGAAAATTTGATCTTGGTTGCAGGTCCGGCATCCATCTGCGCCGATCCGCACCTTTTTCGGAAACCTACCACAAACCGCAGCTGCGGGCCAAGAACCAACCCGTCACTTCTGCTTGAGCAGGCGCCCCAGCGCGCGGGGGATATCATGCAGGGCCAGGGTCTGCTGCACTCCACCCAGGGCAATCGCGGCCTTGGGCATGCCGAACACCACGCAGCTCGCTTCATCCTGGGCCAGCGTCACGGCACCTGCCAGCTTCAGGGCGGCCATCCCCTCGGCGCCGTCGCGTCCCATGCCGGTCAAAAGAAGTGCAACCACATCTTCGGGCTGTTCGTGAGCCAGCCCGGCGAAAAGCACATCGATCGAAGGGCGGCAGCTGTTGACCATCGGTCCGTCGGTCAGAAGGATGCGGCCGTCGCGCAGTTCCATGTGACGATCATGGGGCGCAACGAGGATGTGCCCCGGACGCGGCACATCCCCCTCACGCGCCAAAGAGGCAGGAAACGGCGTCTCCCGATCAAGCCACAGGGCGAACCCCTCGGCAAAACCTGCGGCAATATGCTGCACCACCAGAATAGAAGCCTGGGTGGCGGGGGAGAGATTGCGCAACACGGACAGCACCGTTTTAGGGCCGCCGGTAGAAGCGCCGATCGCCAATACGCTGCGCTGCGCTGGGCTACCAGATATTGCCGCTGCGGTGCGGGGACGCTCCGAAACCAGGCGGCGCACCGGCAGCCGCGCCAGCAGTTTGACCTTTTCCACCAACGCCTCGGCCATGGGTTCGAACACGTCCTTCACCATACCGCGCGGCTTGCTCATGACATCGAGAGCGCCGCAGTCGATGGCGTGAAAGGCGCCGCGAGCATCGTGGGAACGCACGCTGGAGGAGAGAATCAGGATCGGCGTAGGGCGGCGCGCCATGATTTCACGCACCGCGCTGATCCCGTCCATCACCGGCATCACCACATCCATGATCACCAGGTCCGGCTGGCAGCGCAGCACCGCATCAAGGGCCTCACGGCCGTTGCGGGCTTCGGCCACCACTTCGATTTCCGCATCGCGGCGCAGAATGTCCCGCAGCACCACCCGCGTCAACAGGGAGTCGTCGGCGATGACAATTTTGATTTTTTTCACGAAAACAGCCCCTACCCTATCAGGGTTTCCACCGCATCCATCAGTTTCCCCTGATCGAAGCTGCCCTTGACGATATAGGCCTGCGCGCCGACTTCAATGCCGCGCCGCCGGTCTTCATCCGTGGCGCGCGAGGTCACGATGATCACCGGCACGTCGGCACCGTCCTGCGCCTGGCGGATGCGGCGTGTCAGTTCGAAGCCGTCGATGCCGGGCATTTCGATATCCGTGACGACCAGGTCGAAATCCTGCCGCTCTAACACAGCCAGGGCTTCTTCCCCGGAAACCGCCACTTCAACCCGGTAGCCCTGTCCTTCAAGAATATTGCGCTCCATAGTGCGTGTCGTGACGGAGTCATCCACCACCAGCACCCGGCCTCGCCGCATCCGTTCACGCGCGGCGGCAAATTCGCCATGCAGGCGGGTTTCGCCGGCGGCGGTCAACCGTGAAAAGAGGTCAGGCACGGACAGGATCAGAGCAGGCAAACCTTCCTCCAGCAGAGTCGCGCCGGAGAAGCCCGGCACGCTCTTGAGCTGCGAACCCAGCCCTTTGATCACGATCTCCCTCACCCGCTCCACCGCAGTGACCGCCCAGGCGGCACTCTGCTCGCGAAAGCCCATGACCACGGCGAAAATGCGCCGCTGCTCAATCAGGGTCCGCTGGGTAACGCCGAGTGTCTCACTCAATGACCGCAGCGGAAAAAGCCTGCCTTCAAAACGGATCATCTCGCGCCCGCCCTGCAGCACGAGATCCTGTTCGCGCACCGGCACCACCGCCATCACATACTGCAGGGGGACCACATAGCGCTCCCCTTCGCATTGCATCACCAGGGCATTCATACGTGCCAGGGTCAGCGGCAGCTGCAGGGCAATGTCGGTGCCCTCGCCCGGTGTTGAATGGATGCGCAGGTTTCCCTTGATCCGCTCCATGCAGTTGTGCACCACATCCATGCCGATACCCCGCCCGGACAGATCAGTAATAATTTCGCGGGAAGAAAATCCGGGACGCAGGATCAGGTAAAGAGCCTGCTCATCATTCATGTCGGCCACTTCTTCTGCAGAGGCCACGCCTTTTTCTACGGCCAGCTCTCTCACCCGACCGGGGTCCATGCCGCGCCCGTCATCGCACAACCGAATGCAGACGCCGCTGTGCTCGTACCCGGCGCTGAGCAGCAGCCGGCCTGTGGGGTCTTTTCCCTGTCGGCGTCGCTCCTCCGGGGGCTCAATGCCATGATCAACGGCATTGCGCAGCATGTGGAGCAGGGCCGGCCGCAACGCCTCCCACAGCATGCGATCGATGGCGACATCCTCTCCCTCGATTTCAAGAACAGCCTGCTTGCCTTCATCACGGGCGAGATCCCGCACCACGCGACGCAGATCGCCGGCCAGAGGAGCAAAGGGCACCATGCGCATCCCGTCGGCTTCTTCGGCGAGCATTTCATTGAGGAGATGAAACGACAGGATCTCCTTCTGCACCTTCAGCCGATGGGTCTGCAACCGCTCCAGCAACAGCGTGAGGTCTCTGCGATTCTCATCGCGCCGCAGGCGCTGTGCAAAGGCCTGCAGGTCCTGCTCGAAAGCTGCCAGATATTCAGCGCGCTCCTGCAGCTGATGCACCGCCAGGGTGCCTTCGCCGATCAGGTTCACCATGCGGTCAAGCCGCTCTACGGCGATCCGCACACTGTCACCCGCAGCACCCGTGCCGTCGGTGCCCGCTTCATCCCGGTGCTCATGAATTTCGGGATCGGTCGCATCCTGAGGCACGACACCGCGACGCAGCCCCTCGATCACGCGATCATGGCGAAAAGCACAGCGCCCATGACCACGCGCCTCTTCAACCAGCGCCTCGATGGTGTCGGCAGCCAGCAGCACCACGTCAACCAATGCCCCGTCGCGGGACCGCTCTCCGGACTCCACCTCCTTGAGGCAATCCTCAAGGGCGTGCGCCAGAAGATTGGTGGCATCAAGATCGAGCATCCGCGAGGCCCCTTTAAGGGTGTGGACATGGCGCAGCAACTCACGAATACCTTCACCGCCGCCACCGCCGCCTTCCAGAGAAAGGGCGCCGGCACGCAGAGCCGCCAGATGATCGGCCGCCTCCCGGGCAAAAATATCGAGATATTTGCGCTGTTTTTCCGTCACAATATCCTCGCGGCAATCCTCTACTTGTCGTCCACCAGCTGTCTGAGCCGTTCTGCCAGCTCAGACAGCTCGGCGATGGCGTGAGCCGTCTCCTCGGCGCTGGACGCCACCTGGCCGGCCACATCGCTGACTTCGCTGATGGTTTCGGTCATCTGCTCGCTGGCCGCCAGCTGATGCTGAGTCGAGACGGTAATCTCTCCTGCCGCGGTGGTGGTCTGCTGCACGGTTACGATTATGCTGTCGAGCACCTCTGCGATTCGGCTGACCAGCTGATAGGCACTGTCGAGTTTCTTGGTGCCCTCTTCGGTCTGCATGATCGTCGTGTTGGTCGAAGTCTGAATACGGTCGATGAGATTGTCGATCTGGTTGGTGGCCTCAACAGTGCGTTCGGCCAGCCGTTTGACTTCGTTGGCGACAACCGCAAAACGCTTGCCCGATTCACCTGCCCCGGCCGCCTCGATGGCCGCGTTGAGGGCCAGCAGGTTGGTCTGATCGGACAGCTCTTCGATGATATCGACGATTCCGCCGATCTTGTGGCTGTTTTCTCCCAGGTCGAGCATGGCATCGGCCACGCTGCGCACCTGGCGGCGCAGTTCCTCCATCCCTGCGGAAGCATCCTCCACCGCCTTGCGGCCGTTGCGGCTCACCTGGCTGGCCTGCTCGGCCAGACCTTCGACCCGCTTTGCGTTGTCAGCCACCTGGCGCGCCGTAGCGGCAAATTCCTGAGAGGTGCTGGTGGCCTGCTGCACCGCCGCTGCCTGCTGTGTCGCGCCGGAAGACTGCTGCGCCGAAATGGCCATGATTTCATTGGCGCCTGAGGAGAGCTGCAGGACCGCCTCCTTGACATTTTTGATCAGGCTGTTGCTCTTGTCGACTTCACCCTTGAGGTTGTGGACAATCATCTGCGTCATATGATTGACGGCCCGCCCCAAAGTGCCGATTTCATCTTCCCGGTCCACAGTGATTGTTTCATCCAGATGCCCCTCGCTGATGCGCTCCACCGTAGCGGTGACCTCGTGCAGGGGTCGGATGATGCGGGTGACGACCAGGTAGATGGTCAGCGCGGCAGCCGCGAGCAGAACCAGCATCGAAGCAATCACTGTATTGCGCAGAACCGCCATTTCGTGGTCGGTCTGAGCAATGGAAAAACCAAGGCGGAACGCTCCCCACCTTTCACCATCGACGGAGATCGGCGCACTCAGGTCCCAGAGTCGTTCGCCGGTGTCGCGCCGATAACTCTGACGGAGGATCCCCCCGTCTTGCGGTCCTTCCACACGCGCCGCACGCAACCCGACCGGATCATCGAAAATCTGCTTGGTACGGTTGCGAAGCAGATCCTGCTCCGGATCCCCGGTCAAAGCCCGGCTGTAGATGCTGTTGTGAGTCGGGACATAGCCGTTGTAATCGGTCGGAACCGCAAAAACGACCATGCTGTCCTCTTCGATAAAAGCGTCGATGATGGGCTGCAGCCGCCGATCGAGATACTGATCGTAGGCGGTATGGTATTTGGGTGCTCCGGAACGACTCAAGGGCCCTTCCTGGATTTCGCGATAATCAGTATCGAAGATCTCTTCCCGGGTCAGGTGCCCGCTTTCAATCGCCTGCTGGAAGGTCTGCTCCACGATGCGCGCGCCGATCTTGGTCAGCGTGCGTGCCTTGTTCAGCATCATCTCCTCCAGTGCCTCGGCTCGTGTCTGCACCAGGTAGACGGAGACCAGCGTCCCCAGCAGGGATAGAACGACTATCAAAGCAAGACTGATTTTGATGGAAATCCGTCGCTTGATCCAGGAAAGCATCTCTCACCTCATCACGTAAGGCCGCCGCTGACCACGGTCGGCGAATAAACTGCCTGCAACTCCGGCTGTGATTCTACTCGATAATCAATTCGGGGCACCGCAACAAGCGATCGATATCGATCAGGCTGACCAGCCCCTCCGCAAGTTCCACCCGGCCGAAAAAAACCTCCGCCGGAAGCCGACCGAAATGCCGGGGACTCTCCTCGATGTCGTCGACTTTGATCGGGCGGATATCGCGCACCTCATCCACCAACAGGACTGTGGTCACGCCCGCCGCCTCGACCAGCATCAGGCGCGAATTTCTGTCGGTTTCAGCCCGCGCCAGGCCGCACAGCGCACGCAGGTCGGTAACGGCGACAATATGTCCGCGCACGTTGACGATGCCGGCGATCTGGTCATCGACACCGGGCACCGGCACCAGGCGAGGGACCCTGAGCACTTCACGGGCCTGCTCGCAGGGGATGCCGATCCATTCCTGCGCCAGGCGCAGCAGCACGAAATCACGCTCCTCTCCCTGCGGCGCTTCGTCCTGTTCTTCTATCTGGCGCCAGTAATCCTGTCGCATGCGGTCAAGGGTGCGCCGTATTTCATCCACAGATTGCGAGGAATCGCTCATCGTGCTTGCTCCCGATAGCCTGCATCCAAAAGTTCAGTACCTATTCACCAGCGGGGCCGTAACTCCCATGGCAAGGGTGTTTGGCGCCAGGGAGGGCGCCAATCAAACGGCCAGGGATGGCGAATAGTGCCCTTGTCATGGGAGTTACGGCCCCGTGCTGAGCAGTTACAAAAGTCAACGGGCATCGATCCGCTCCAGCAGCGAACGGCAGATCTCCATCAGTTCTTCCCTGCTGAATCCGCCGGAATGAGTCACCAGGGTCCCCGGAGGCAATGGATCAAGTCGCCGCAGCGTATTGGAAAGCTCCCGGCGCGCATCTTCTTTTCGCCCCTGGCGCTGATAAATGCGGCTGAGCTGAAAATAGGGCATGACAAAATCGAGATCGATCAGCAGCGCCTTGCGATATTCCTCGCGGGCCTGCTCCCATTGCTCATCCAGCTCAAAGGCCAGTCCGCACAGAAAATAGGCATCGGCATGAAGGTCATCAACCGCCAGAGCGCGTGCTCCCCATTCCAGCGCCTGCGGGTAGTCGCCCTGGTTGGCACATAAAAACCCCATGCCGGTCAAGGCATCGCAATGCTGCGGATCCTGTTTCAGGATATCTTCGTATAGGCGGTGCGCCTCGCCATAGTCTTCACGGGCCACAGCCTGTGCCGCTTCCCGGCATCGGATCGCCAGAGAAACCGTCGACGGAATCTCCTCCCTTTTGGGCGACGGCAGATCAGCATTGCTCTTTGCAAGCGGCGCATCTCTCGACAACCCGGCCGTAGGCGGGGTGAAAGAGGCAGCGGAGGGTTTCGGCGACGCATCGTGCAGGATGGCAGAGGTCGCAGGCGCAGTGTGGCCGCTCTCTTCGGCAGGCGGTGGTTCTTCATGCAGAGGGCGACGGTAGTAAAAGCCGCCCTCGCCGCTCACCCGTTCGAAGCGGGGCGAAAGCGATGTCAAGCTCTCCGCATGCCCGAGAAACAGATATCCGCCGGGGCGCAGGGTGCGATAAAATCCCTCGAGCACCGAGCGACAGGTGTCCCGGTTGAAGTAAATCAGGACGTTGCGGCACATGAGGAGATCGATTTCCGCCAGCCCCAGCGCTTCATCCGGATAATTGTGCCGCTGCAGGTTGAGGGAACTGTACTCCACCATGCGTCGAATCGATTCGTCGAGAATATAACGTTTGTCGCGCAAGTGAAAGTATTTGTCGACAATAGCAGGATCTGCCATGCGCAGCGCCCGCGCGCCATAAACACCGCTGCGCGCTTTGTGCAGGGCCTGCGGATTGAGGTCGCCGGCCAGGATGCGCACATCCCAGTCACGGGTTTCGGGAAAAAACTCCCGCAGCACAATGGCCAGGGAATAAGGCTCCTCGCCGGTGGAGCATCCTGCCGACCAGATCCGCAGGGTGCGATCCCCCCGTCGATGAGCAAGAAGCTCCGGCAGCACCTGTCGTCGCAGCGCTTCGAACTGGTTGAGGTCGCGGAAAAAACAGGTTTCTCCGACGGTCAGAAGCCTCAACAGCCGGTTCAGTTCGTCATGGCCGTAGGGGGATGTGGTGAGATAGTCAAGGTAGGCGCGGTAGCAGTCGATGCCCAGCACCCGCATGCGTCGCTGCAGGCCGCGTTCAAGCATGTTTTTGTTGCGCAGGTCGAAACGAAGGCCGCTGTGCTGGATGAGAAAAGCCTGAAATGCGAAGAGGTCGTCGCGGGTCAGGGGGGCATACTGCCTGGTATTGTGGAGGGGAGTTTGGAGCTGCAAAGCCTGCTGCAGGGAAACGAGGAACCGTTCAGAGTCTACCGGGGCAGGCAGAAAATCGAAGACATCCGGCAGCTCAAATTCGAGCTCGGGGAAATCAGCCACCACCACGACCGGCAGACGCCGATAGACGTGACGCGTTTCGAGCAGCCGCAATCGTTCCAGCCCAGACCTGCCGGACAGCTCGAGCCCCAGGATGACAACGTCCCAGTGCTCTTCGCTCAGAATCCTTTCCAGATCCTGATCTAAGGTCACCGGTTCGGCGCTCGCGCCGGCCTCGGTCACGACATCGGCCAGACCGGCGCAGAGTCCCCCCTCGGTATCGGCAATGCAGACCCGCGGGGCAGGGTTGTGGAGTTGAGTCCGCGGCATGCGATATAAATTTTTGCCTCGGCGTCAGCCGCCCTGCTGGCCGATCTTGGCCCAGGTGTCACGCAGGGTGACGACACGGTTGAAGACCGGTGTCTCCGGCCTGCTGTCAACAGGATCGGTATAAAAATAACCGGTCCGCTCAAACTGGAAGCACCCCTGTCCCGCGGCCAGTGACGGCTCGATCAGCGCGCTGCACAGCTGCAGGGAATCGGGATTGAGGTCCTGGCGGTAATCGCTCTGTCCCTGTCCCGGATGAGGCACGGAGAACAGGCGGTCATAAAGCCGCACCTGGGCTTTCCGAGCGTGGCGGGCCGATACCCAGTGGATGGTGCCCTTGACCTTGCGACCATCTTTGGGGTTGGCGCCCAGCGTATCGGGATCGTGACTGCAGCGCAGCTCGGTGACCTCGCCGCTGACCGGATCCTTGACCACCTCGTCGCAGCGGATGATGTAGCCGTTGCGCAGACGCACTTCGCGCCCCGGCCCGAGGCGGAAAAATTTGCGGGGCGGGTCTTCCATGAAATCGCTGCGCTCGATGTAGATCTCCCGGCAGAACGGCACCTTGCGGGTTCCCATCTCCGGTTTCTGCGGATGATTGGGCGCGTCAAACTCTTCCCGCTTCTGCTCTGGATAGGAGGTGATCACCACCTTGAGCGGATCAAGCACGGCCATGGCCCGCGGGGCCGTTTCGTTCAACTCCTGCCGCACGCAATCCTCGAGCACGCCCATGTCGATCCAACCGTCGCTCTTGCCGACGCCGATGCGGTCGCAGAAGGCGCGGATCGCGGCAGGTGGAAATCCGCGGCGCCGCAGTCCCACCAGGGTCGGCATGCGTGGGTCGTCCCACCCCTGCACATGCCCTTCACGCACCAGCTCCAGCAGCTTGCGCTTACTCATCACCGTGTAGGCGAGGTTGAGGCGGGCGAATTCGATCTGGCGCGGCCGGGCCGGCAGCAGATCCGCCAGCTGCTCCAGAAACCAGTCGTAGAGCGGTCGATGATCCTCGAACTCCAGGGTGCACAGGCTGTAGGTGACACCCTCCAGGGCATCGGACAGCGGGTGGGCGTAGTCATACATGGGGTAGATGCACCAGGCGTCGCCGGTCCGGTAGTGATTGTGACGCTGGAGGCGGTAGATGACCGGATCGCGCAGGTTCATATTGGGAGAGGCCATATCGATGCGGGCGCGCAGCGTGTATGCCCCGTCGGCAAAGTCACCGGCACGCATGCGGCGGAACAGGTCGAGGTTTTCCGCCACCGGGCGGTCGCGATCAGGGCTCTCGCGCCCCGGCTCGGTCAACGTCCCCCGCATCTCGCGCATCTGCTCGGCGTTGAGGCTGCACACGAAAGCCTTGCCGCGCTCGATCAGCGCCTCGGCCCAGGCGTAGAGCTGCTCATAATAATCAGAGGCGTGATAGAGATGCTCTCCCCATTGGAAGCCAAGCCAGCGCACCGCATCCTTGATCGCCTCGGCGTACTCGACGCTTTCCTTTTCAGGATTGGTGTCGTCAAGGCGCAGATGGCAGCGGCCGCCGTAATCGGCAGCCAGGCCGAAATTGAGACAGATGGACTTGGCGTGGCCGATGTGCAGATAGCCGTTGGGCTCGGGGGGGAAGCGGGTAATAACCTGGCGGCTGGAATCGGCCGCACGATCTTCTTCGATGATGTTGCGGATGAAATTGGTGGCGTGAGTGTAATGATTGTCGCTCATGTATCGGTAATCCTGGCCTTTCCTCAGATCAAATCATGCCCTGTGGGGCATGGAATTAAAACAGGACAGCGTTCAGAAAGGAATCTCTTCGGTGACGGAACTCTTCTGCAGCAAAACCACCGCCTGAGCGGCGATCCCCTCGCGCCGGCCGGCGAATCCCAGCTCTTCGGTGGTGGTCGCCTTGACGTTGACCCGCTCCACGTCGGTGTGGCAGGCGGCGGCGATATTTTCCACCATGGCGCGGATGTGGGGCGCCAGCTTGGGTGCCTGGGCGATCACCGTCGCATCGAGGTTGCCGATAGCGTAGCCGGCGCCCTCGGCCAGCGCCATCACTTCCCGCAGCAGCTTGAGGCTGGAGATGCCACGATAGGCCGAATCCGTATCGGGAAAATGGCGCCCGATATCTCCCTCCCCCAGAGCCCCCAGGATGGCGTCGCAGATGGCGTGCAGCAGCACATCCGCATCGGAATGACCCAGCAGCCCCCGCTCGTGATCGATCTCGACCCCGCCGAGGATCAACCGCCGCTGGGGCACCAGGCGGTGCACGTCGTAGCCCTGGCCGATACGAAACATGATGCCTCCTTTTGATTTTGTCTACAAGCACAAAACCGGCCTGTCGAAATCGACGGCCGGCCGTTAATTACAAGGATTTATCACCAAGAAAGGCATAGGCCAGGGTCAGATCCTCAGGCGTCGTGATCTTGATGTTGCGATAGCTGCCCTGCACCATCGCCACCGGCAGACCGAGACGCTCCACCAGGGATGCGTCGTCTGTGCCGCGAAAGTTCTCGGCCAATGCGCGGTCATGGGCTCGGCGAATAACTGAAAAGGGGAAGGCCTGCGGAGTCTGCGCCAGCCACAGGCGCTCCCGCACCGGTGTGCCGACCACTCGGTGATCGCTGACTTCCTTGACCGTATCCTTGACCGGAACGCCCACCACGCACCCACCGACCTGCTGCGCCGTCGCAATCACCTCGGGCAGCAGCGCCGCCGGCATAAAGGGGCGCACGCCGTCGTGAATAAGAACGATATCATCCCCACTCGGCTCGGGAAGAGCCCCCAGTCCGTTGCGCACGGAGTCCTGCCGTTCAGCGCCGCCGGCCACAATATCGTGCACCTTGCGGAAGCCATAGCGGCTCACCACCTGTTCGCGACAGAAGGGGATCTCCTCCTGGGGGGAGATGACGATAATCCGGTCAATATCGGGGGAGTTCTCGAACAGGGCGAGGGTGTGGGCCAGAATGGGACGGCCCGCCAATTCGAGATACTGCTTGTTGATCGAGGCTCCCATGCGCCGGCCCATGCCGGCAGCGGGGATCAGGGCCGTGGTGTTCATCTGTCTCCGCGGGACGCAACTCTCCCCGTGCCCGCGTGCCCCGGCAGCACGGAATCCGCCACGGAATCCGGCGGCAAGGTTCAAATCAAAGACGAATCAGTGAAAAATCTGCTCGATCCGCTGATGAACCAGGGCTTCTTCGGCGTTCTGCGCCAGGGCCAGCTCTTTGATCAGCAGTTTCTGAGCCTGCTCAAGCACCTTCTTCTCGCCGTAGGACAGCTCCTTGTCGCAGCGGATCTGGTAGAGGTCGCGCAGCACTTCGGCCACTTCGAACAAGTCGCCGGATTTGATCTTCTCGTTGTATTCCCGCTGGCGACGACTCCAGGAGGCCACGGGCCCGCCTTTCTGCGGTTCTTCAAGAAGACCGAAGATGGTGTTCACCTCATCCATGCCGATGGGGCAGCGCAAACCGACCACTTCAGCGTTGTTCACGGGAACCATGATGGTCATATCGCTGTCGACGATGCGCATCACGTAAAAATCGAGACTCTGGCCCTGGAATTCCTTAGACTCAATAGCCTCGATCACACCGACTCCCTGAGTCGGGTAAACCGCTTTATCACCAATTTTGAACATGGTTCTAGCCTCCTGAAAAATAGACAGAAAGTTTACCATAACCGAGCGTCCCGGTCAACGACCAGTCCGTTTCGGTCGCCAGAGGCCGAATTCAGCGCATTCGGCCTCTGGTCGCGAAAGCCCGGCTGTGCTAAAGTCTGTCCACTTTCAGGCAAGGATTTCTACGATGCGCCTCTCACTCATTCTGCTCTGTTTTCTTCTGCTGCTTGGAAGTGGTCCATCCCGTGCGCAAACAGTGCCGGGCGAAACGGCGCTGTCCTTCGCCGACAGTCTCTTCGATGAGGGCGACTACTACCGCGCGATCACTGAATACAAACGCTTCATTCATCATCGAAACGCTGCCGCTTAAATCACCGGGCCTGGCCGGGACCCTTTCTGCAGTGCTTCCCGGGGCGGGACAGCTCTATGCGGGCCGTCCGCGCGAAGCTGCCATGAGCCTGGCACTTAACGCCGCTTTCATGGCACAACCGCAACCTGCATCAAGACTACAAAAACCAGTTGCGGCGCGATTTCGGACTCACTCTCGGATTCAGCTCCGACGGCACGCTGCTGCCCGGATTCAGGTTCACCTTTTAACCCGTGACGCGGAGCGTTATGGTGTAAGTCCCATCCAGAAAACGACTGTTGAAGGAGAGATGTTTCATGCGCATAGCCATTATCGGCGCCGGGGCCCTCGGTCTCTACTATGGCGCCCTGCTGCAGCGCGCCGGCAACGATGTACGCTTTCTGCTGCGGCGTGACCTTGATGAGATTTCCCGCCGGGGGCTGACGATCACTTCACCCCGGGGCGACTTTCACCTTGAGCAGGTCAAGGGGTATGCCACGCCTGCGGAAATGGGGCAGGTCGAGTTGGTGCTGGTGGGGCTGAAAACGTTCGCCAATCATCGCCTGGCCGAACTGACCACACCCTTGGTGGGAGAAAACACCATGGTGCTGACCCTGCAGAACGGCCTGGGCAACGAGGAGCTTCTCGCTCAGATCCATGGGCCGCAGCGAGTCATGGGAGGGATCGCCTTTCTGTGCTGCAATCGCGGTGAACCAGGGGTTGTGCACCACCTCGATCAGGGCAGGATCCGCCTTGGCGAATTCAGCGGCGGCCTTTCTCAAAGAGCACAGCGGTTGGCTCAACTGTTCGAGGGGGCCGGCATTTCATGCGAGGCGGTTGCGGATCTGATCAAGGCGCGCTGGGAGAAGCTGGTGTGGAATATTCCTTTCAACGGCCTGTGCGCCCTGACCGGGCTGACCACCGATCAACTACTGAACCACGAACTGATGCGCGGGGAAGTGCGGGCCCTGATGCAGGAGGTCATTGCCGCTGGCAACGCCCAGGAGTTGTCAAGCCCTATCGCGGAAGATTTCGCCGACCGGATGCTTGCGGTGACCGAAGGGATGGGCAGCTATCGCCCCAGCATGATGATCGATCGTCAGGAGCAGCGCCCCCTGGAGCTGGAATCCATCTACCAGATCCCTTTACAGCGTGCCGCAGCACGCCATATTGCCATGCCCCGCGTGCAACTGCTTCATACCCTGCTCAGTCTGGGCGAACAAAACCTTCAGCCTTAGCGGCTTACTGCCGCCCCCGCAGAATCAGGGTGCCCAGATCCTTTTCCCGCCCGGTTGAAAGCGATGGGCAGAAAGGTTCGCTCTCCTCGGCAAAACGGTAAAGGTCGGCGGTGCCGGGGCGCCCGCGTCCCTGATCGCGCACCAGCAGGCAGTACCGCCCGCCCTGCGACAGGTAAAGGACAAAGCGTCCGTCGGGACCGGTCGCCCGGGACAGGTGATCGGGTTTGCCTCGCGCTTCTTCGGACCGGTAGGCCAGCACCACAACCCCTTCCAGCGGGCTGCCGTTGTCATCGATCAGCTGACCGCGCAGGGCGGTATCGCTGCGGGCAAATGCGGCGACCGCCTCCCTGTGCGCACTGCGGGGCAGCTGAAAATCGGCCTCTGTAATCCGCCCTTCGCGCACCTCCAGGGGATTGCGGGGGTGCATCGCCCAGACATCGCCGGGGCGTGGCGGCCCCTCATCCTGCCCGGGGGCGGATCGCCGACGGGCCACCAGAAAGTAACGCCCTTCCACCAGGTCGAGAAAATAGTCTCCCTGCTCATCGACCGGTGCGGCGAAATCAGCAGGGCCGCGCAGCCCGCTGTCGGCGTTGCGGTAAGCATAAACCACCGTGTGCTCGATGCTGCCGCCGGCCGGAGCCTGGATCCGCCCGGCAATGCCGGTGGATGAAGGCAAAGAAACGGAAGAAACGCCACAGCCTGCGCACAGCAGGCAAAAGGCCATCAAACACCAGGTCATTGACCTCATTGCTCAAAAATCCAACGGCATCGGCAAGGCACGGTTGCGCTCACGGTCAATCTGAATAAAAGCACCCTGTTCCACGTGGATCAGGAACAGTTCGCGCCGGATCTCCCCCAGATCGTCTACAAACAGATTTCCCGTCACCCCGGGATAATTGCGCAGAGACGCCAGAGCGCGGCGCAGATCCTCGCGATTGGCGACATCTGGCCGACCGAGAAGATAGAGCAGCAGTCCTGCCGTATCGAAGGCCTGAGCTTCCAGAATCGAGGGCTCGTCACCATAGGTTTCGCGGTACAGGGAGACAAACTCGCGCACAATGGGATCGGGGCTGTCTGCGAAAAAGCCATCGACAAAAATTGCGCCCTCCACGAATCGACCGGCACGCTCGAGGAGCTGCGGCGAATTCCAGCCGTTGATCCCCAGCAGCTGGACATCGGTCAGATCGTAATATGCCAGCTGTGGCGCGATCAGCCCGATCATCTCGGCATAGTCGGGAATCAGCAGCGCATCAAAAGGGGGCGGCGAGGGCTTCTCCCCGCGAGCCTGGGGAGCCGGCGCATTAGGGTCCTGACCGAGCAGCCGCTTAATCTGGACGCGGAAGTCGGTGAGGTCGGGGGGATAATCCTGCCGCGTCACCACGCGCCCCCCTTTCTGCTCAACCTGTGCAGCAAAAAGATCGGCCAGCTCCCGACCCTGCCCTTCTTCCGGGGCGAGAATGGCGAAACGATAAAGATTCAGGTCTTCGACCGCGTAGCCGGCCAGCGTCCGGGCCTGCTGTTCATTGGTCAGAGAGTTACGAAAAACGAAATCACCGACCTCCGGCAACCCGGCGCGCGGCGACAAAGACACTAACGGAACGCCGAGGCGTTGTGCTTGCAGGGCTGCGCTCCGGGAGGCCTCTCCGGTCAACGGACCTGCGACAGCCATCACCCCTTCGGCGCCCGCCAGCGTGGCAACGGCATCCGAGGCACGGGCAGCGTCCACGCCGCTGTCACGATAAATCAGACGGGGAGAGGAATCCCCACCCTGGTGGTGCAGTTCCAGAGCCAGATCCATCCCCCGGCGGACCAGTTCACCGAAGGATTCATAGCGACCGGATAATGGCAGGACAACTCCCAGGGCGTTGCGGGAGACGGTGCTGCCGCCGTCGATTCGCGCTAAAAGGGAGCGAGCCTGATCACGATAGGGAAAAGGGGTGGGATCAGCCATGATCCGCGACAGCAGCGACAGTGCACGATCGTTCTGATTCGCGTCAGCTGCCCGCTGCGCAAGCTGCAGATCGGCGTCCTGCCCGACCGCGCGCCCGCGCAACATGAAGGAGGCTTCCTCAAGAACCGGGTTGTCGGCGTCGCGGAGAGTCCGGTGAGCTTCGCCCAACCAGCGCTCGGGGTATTTATCAAGTTCCGCGGCCTGGTTGAGAGAGACCAAAGCCTGCAGCGGCTGCCCGAGGGCGGCCCGGGCCTGCCCTATGCGACCAAGCAGCAGCGCACGGTCGGAACCCTCCAGATCAGACTCGCGCAAGGGGAGCAGATGTTCCAGGGCCTGTGCATAGCGGCCCGCCTGAACCAGGCACGAGCCGCGAACCAGTTCAGCCATATCGGCGTCCGACTCCTGCTCAAGGCGGTCGAGGTAAAGCAGCGCTTCATCGCAGGAGTTGCGATCATGAAAAATACGGGAAAGATAGAGGTAGGCCTGTTCGCGCCAGGGTGAATGCGGGTTGCGAATCACAAAACCGCGCAACCGCCTCAGCGCTTCATCCAGGTTCCCCTCACGATAAAGGTCCCCCGCCCGACGCACCTCTAGCGCCTCAGGGCCTGCAGTGCGCGAATCGCCCTGCTGCGAAGACATCTGTGCCGCCGCCGGCAGCAGAAGCCCCGAAAAAATTACCAGGGCCGCCAACATCAATCTCACTGCTGTGCTACGCCACATGCACATCCTTTCATCCGGCCGAAAAATCAGCCGAACATCTCCTTGACTTTATCAAAAAAGCCCTTGCCCATAGGATGAACCTCCTCGCCGCTTTCACGGGCAAACTCTTCGAGCAGTTCCCGCTGGCGGGCAGTCATGCGGCTGGGAGTCTCGACTCGCACCACCACCAGCTGGTCGCCGCGGCCGTAGCCCTGCAGCGAGGGGATCCCTTTGCCGGACAGGCGCAGCACCTTGCCGGATTGAGTGCCTGCGGGAATCTTGAGTTTGACCTTGCCTTCCAGGGTCGGCACCTCCAGTTCATGGCCGAGCGCCGCCTGCGGAAATGAAATAGGCACCTCGCAGATGACGTCACGCCCTTCGCGCTGGAAGATCGGGTGGTCCTTGACCGTAATCACCACGTACAGGTCGCCGGGCGGGCCACCCTGGGAACCTGCTTCCCCCTCACCACTGAGCTTGAGACGGTTGCCGGTCTCGACCCCGGCCGGGATCTTGATGGAAAGGCTGCGTTTTTCGCGTACGCGACCGGTCCCGCGACAATCGGGGCAGGGATCCTTGATGATACGCCCCTCGCCGCCGCAATCGGGGCAGGGACGGGTCAGGGAGAAGAATCCCTGCTGATGCCGGACCTGGCCCGCGCCGCGGCAGGTGGGACAGGTATCGGGCTGGGATCCGGGCCGTGACCCGCTGCCGCTGCAGGTAGAGCAGGTCTGGTGTCGCGGCACATCGATATTGGTCTCGTGACCGAAAGCGGCCTCTTCGAAGCTGATGGTCAGATTGTAGCGCAGGTCGTCCCCACGGCGGCCACGCCCGCGGCGCGCTCCGCCGCTACCTCCTCCGAAAATGTCGCCGAAGATATCGCCGAAGATGTCTTCAAAGGGGCTGCCGCCGCCAAACCCGCCGAAACCTTCACTGAAACCGCCACCGTTCATGCCCGCGTGGCCGAACTGGTCGTACTGGGCCCGCTTCTGGCTATCGGACAGCACCGCGTAGGCCTCCGACGCCTCCTTGAAGACCTCCTCAGCCTCTTTATCCCCCGGATTTTTATCAGGGTGATGCTTGAGAGCGAGCTTGCGGTAGGCTTTTTTGATTTCGGTCTCGCTGGCGTTGCGATTGACCCCAAGAATCTCGTAATAATCTCGTTTAGCCAAACTGAATTACCTCTCGGGCGTGGCCCTTCCGCCGCAGGTGAACATCAAGTCCGCACACGGCAAAAGGGAGCCGGGAGAATCTCCCGGCTCCCGTCGAGCCAGATTAAGGTTCACACCGCACGCAATGCGGCCTGGTTATTTCTTCTTTTCGTCTTCGTCCACGTCTTCAAATTCGGCGTCGACGACATTGTCATCCTTGGCGCTCTCAGCGCCGGCCTGGGCTTCACCCTCTCCGGCCTGCCCTTCTTCCTGGGCCTGGGAGTACATGACCTCGGCAAGTTTGTGCGAAACCTGGGCCAGTTCCTGGGTTTTGGACTGGATCTCTTCGGCGCTGTCACCTTCCATCGCCTTTTTAAGATTGTCCAGGGCCCCCTGGATCTTCTCCTTGGTTTCAGCATCGACCTTGTCGCCGTGCTCGCTGAGGGATTTCTCAGTCGTGTAGACCAGACCGTCGGCCTGGTTGCGGGCTTCGATCAGCTCACGCTTCTTCTTGTCCTCGCCGGCATGGCTTTCCGCATCCTTGACCATGCGGTCGATCTCTTCTTCCGACAGGCCGGAGGACGCGGTGATCTTGATCGACTGCTCCTTGCCGGTACCGAGGTCCTTGGCCGAGACATGCAGAATGCCGTTGGCGTCGATATCGAAGGTGACCTCGATCTGAGGCACGCCGCGCGGCGCCGGCGGAATGCCGACCAGCTCGAAACGGCCGATGGTCTTGTTGTCGGCAGCCATTTCGCGCTCGCCCTGCAGCACGTGGACCGAAACCGCCGGCTGATTGTCGGCCGCAGTAGAGAAGATCTGGCTCTTGCGGCATGGGATGGTGGTGTTTTTCTCGATCAGCTTGGTCATTACGCCGCCGAGCGTCTCGATGCCGAGAGACAGAGGCGTGACATCGAGCAGCAGCACATCCTTGACATCGCCCTTGAGCACGCCGCCCTGAATGGCTGCGCCGATGGCCACAACTTCGTCCGGGTTGACCCCTTTACTGGGCTGCTTGCCGAAGATCTCCTGCACTTTTTTCTGCACCGCAGGCATGCGGGTCATGCCGCCGACCAGGATAACTTCGTCGACATCGGAGGGTGAAAGGCCGGCATCCTTGAGAGCGGTCTTGCAGGGTCCGACCAACTGGTTGAGCAGCTCAGCACAGATGCTCTCGAGCTTGGAGCGGGTCAGCTTGATGTTGAGATGTTTTGGTCCGCTCTGATCTGCGGTGATGAAGGGCAGATTGATGTCGGTCTCCACCGAGCTGGAAAGTTCGCACTTGGCTTTTTCGGCGGCTTCCTTGAGGCGCTGCAGGGCCATTTTGTCGCCGCGCAGATCAATCCCCTGCTCCTTTTTGAACTCGTCCGCAACGTAGTCGATGATGCGCTGGTCAAAGTCTTCGCCGCCAAGAAAGGTGTCGCCGTTGGTGGACTTGACCTCGAATACCCCGTCGCCGAGTTCGAGAATGGAAATATCGAAAGTACCCCCGCCGAGGTCAAAAACGGCGATCTTCTCATCTTTCTTCTTGTCCAGTCCATAAGCCAGGGCTGCTGCGGTGGGCTCGTTGATGATGCGCAGAACATTGAGTCCCGCGATCTTGCCGGCGTCTTTGGTGGCCTGGCGCTGGGAGTCATTGAAGTAGGCCGGCACAGTGATAACCGCGTCGGTCACCGTCTCGCCCAGATAGTCCTCGGCGGTCTGCTTCATTTTCTGCAGGATCATGGCAGAGATTTCAGGCGGGCTGTATTTCTTGCCCCGCACCTCCACCCATGCGTCGTTGTTATCCGCCTTGATGATCTTGAAAGGGCTGATCTTGATATCCTTCTGCACCGCTTCCGAATCAAATTTACGCCCGATCAGGCGCTTGATGGCGAACAGGGTGTTTTCCGGATTGGTGACCGCCTGGCGCTTGGCTTGCTGGCCGACCAGCCGTTCGCCGCTTTCGGTGAAAGCCACCATGGAGGGGGTGGTGCGGGAACCCTCCGCGTTTGCGATGACGACAGGCTCGCCGCCTTCCATGACCGCCACACAGGAGTTGGTGGTCCCCAGATCGATGCCGATAACTTTACTCATAGTGTATATCCTCCTTTTAAATTACGTTGCTTTTTCAGTGTGCAGGAAAATCAGGCCTTCCCGCTTTTTTCATTCTGTGCGTTATCTGCCGGGGGTTTGGCCACCATGACCATGGCTGGGCGCAGCAGCCGCTCATGCAGCAGATACCCCTTCTGCAACTCCTGCGCGACAACATTGGGGGCATGCTCAGCCGTTTCAAGCTGTCCCACCGCTTCATGGCGCGCAGGATCAAAAGGTTCGCCGATACTTCTGACCGGCGTCACTCCGAATTTTTCCAGGACTTTGCCGAACTGGGTGAGAGTCATCTCAACCCCTTCCAGCAAGCCTTCACCGCTGGAACTTTCCTGGCGAGCGTGCTCGACGGCGCGCTCGAGGTTATCGACAACCGGCAGGATCTCCCGCAGGATACGCTCATTGGCGAACTTGGAAAGCTCCTCTTTCTCTCGCTGGGCACGCTTGCGAAAATTTTCAAGATCAGCGGCAATGCGCAGATACTGGTCGTAGTTACGCTGGGCTTCCTCGCGCGCCTGCTCCAGTTCGAGCTCCCCTGCGCCGGCATTCTGCGTGCTCTCGCTCTCGGCACCCCCGGGCGTTTCCTCGACCGGTTCGGCCTCGGGAATCACGGCATCAGGCTGCCGCGCCTCACTCTGTTGACTGTCTTTTTTCTTCTTGGACACGATAAAAAATCTCCTATTCGTTCTCTGATTCCAGCAGCTGGCTGACCAGCTGGGCCGTATAGTCGACGACCGGAATGACCTGTGAATAGGCCATGCGGGTCGGGCCGATCACGCCAAGGGTGCCGATGGTGCCGTCACCGCTGTGATAGGACGCCGTAATCAGGCTGCACCCCTCGATTTCACGATACGAGGTTTCGCTTCCGATGAAGATCTGTACCCCCTGGCTTTTTTGGCACTTGTCGAGAAACTCGACCAGGGTGCTTTTCTGCTCAAAAGCCTGAAAGAGCCGCTTCATCCGTTCCAGGTCGCTGAATTCCGGCTGCTCGAGCATGCGGCTGACCCCTTCAATGAAGACTTCACGGCTCTCGTCAGCGAGAGCTGCTTCGAACAGCCCCATGAAGCGGGCAAACAGCTTGTCGTAAAGGGCTTTTTCCTGCGTCATCTCCTGCAGCAGACGCTGCTTGATCTCGCCGATAGGCAAGCCGGCGAAACGTTGGTTGAGATAGTTGTTGAGACCTTCAAGATCTTGCGGGGAAAGATCTTCCTTGGTTTCAATGATCTTGTTCTGCACCAGGCCGCTTTCGCTGACGAAAATCACCAGGATGCGCCCGTGGGACAGGCGCACGAACTCAATATGCCGGAACACGGACGCAGTAAACTGCGGCGCCATGACGATGCCGGTGTAATGACTGATGTTGCTCAGCACCCGGCCTGCTTCACGCAGCAGTTCGTCCGCGCGCAGACCACGGCGCTGGTAGTAGCGGCGGATACGCTCTTTCTGCTGTGCGGTCAGGGCGCGCACCTGCAGCAGGGAGTCGAGGTAAAAACGGTACCCTTTCTCCGTCGGGATTCGGCCGGAGGAGGTGTGGGGCGCGACAAGGTACCCCATCTCTTCCAGGTCGGACATGACGTTGCGCACCGTTGCCGGAGACAGAGCAATGCCGTGCCGGCGGGTAATGGCACGTGACCCTACCGGCTCCGCCGAAGCGATATGATCCTCGATGATCGCCTCAAGTATCTTGCGGCTTCTTTCATTGAGCGCTTCGGTCATGATAAAAATCCCCCAAAAACCTGAAGCCGGAGATCTCCCGGCCTCTGACAAACAGGTTAGCACTCATTTGCCTCGAGTGCTAACCGAGAACAACATAACAACCACCCCCTGCTTTGTCAAGGCGGCGAAAATGGAAAAAATTAGAGAAAATTTCCTACAAAAATAAGGAGATGAGATGGTCGTAGAGCAGCCAGCCCTGCAAGGTGAAGTGCAGCCGATCTCCGTCCTGCCGCAGATAGGAGCCGCAACGCTGAACCGCCTCGGGAAAGAGTGCTTCAATGCTGTCCCCGAAACGCTCCTGAAACAACCGGACATCCACCCCTTCAGCGGTACGCAGCCCAAGATAGAGCGTTTCAACCATGGCACCTCGCCGGTCGAAAGTTTCGATCCGCTCTGCCGGATCGCTTCCCTGCCGCAGACGGGAGCGGTAGAGGTCCAGGTCGCCGGGCACCGACCAGCGCTCGCCCCATTCCACGGCGTAGAAAGAATGAGCTCCGGGGCCGATGCCAAGGTAGCTCCTACGCTGCCAGTAACGCAGGTTGTGACGGCACTGGCGCCCCGGACGAGCGTAATTGGAGATCTCGTAATGGGAAAATCCCCTGGCGGTGAGCCGCGCGTGGAGCAGCTCAAAAGCTGCAGCATAGTCGTTTTCATCGGGGAGTGGCAGATGCCCCCGGGAGAATTGCCGGTGGAAGGGGGTTCCCTCCTCCACGGTCAGGCCATAGCAGGAGAGGTGGTCGGGTTCAAGCTCAAGAAAGGCCGTTATATCAGCTTCAAGCGCAGCCAGTGTAGACCCCGGCAGGGCGAACATCAGATCGAGCCCCAGGTTGTCAAAGCCCGCCCGGCGCGCCAGCGTACAGGCGGACCGGGCCTGCTGCGCATCGTGGATACGGCCGAGGCGCTGCAGGGAGGCGTCGTGGAGCGACTGAACGCCCAGAGACAGACGGTTGATCCCGGCGGCACGAAAATCCTGCAAATCGCCCAGGGTCAGCGTCCCCGGGTTGGCCTCCATGGAGATCTCCGCATCGGCATCAATGCCGAACAGGTCAGCCGCTCGGTCAAGAACCTCGCCCATCCGGGCCGGAGGCATGAGTGAGGGAGTGCCGCCGCCGAAAAAAATGGTTTGAAAGGCGCTGCGCTGCGGCAGTCGCGATGCGGCCAGTTCAAGATGGCGGCAGAGCCGGCGGGGATAATCTGCGGGGATGACGTCTTCTACCGAGAAAAAATCGCAGTAGGGGCATTTACGCAGACAGAAAGGGATATGAATGTAAAGACCCGACATGGGAAAAGCCAGCTTAGCCGACCACCCACAGCGTCAGGGCATCCGCCTTGTGTACCAGGTTGGCTGAAACACTGCCCTGCAGCAGCGACATGACCTTGGAGAGATGCCGGGAACCGACCGCGACGGTATCGCACCCCCGTGCACGGGCCTCCTCCAGGATATCCTCAGCCACCCCGTGACGCATCGGCCTGCAGCAGACCTCCAGATCATCACCGGCAAGCCCTTTGCCGGCAAACAGCTCAGTGATCCTGACGACCTGGGCGTGCAGCGACTGCAGTTCGTCACGCTTATCCTCATAGCCGTGCAGTTCGTGCTCTGGCGGCGGCGAGGCGTCCAGGGCAATCTCGGCGTCGGGCGGCAGCCCGCTGACAACTGAAAAAAGCACGATTCCGATGTCGGGGATATGAGGCACTACCTCTGCGACATACTCCGCGGCACGCAGGGACTGGGGAGAGCCGTCGATGGCCAGCATAAGTTTTTTCATCGACATCTGCCTTCCATCAGGGGTGAACGGTTCAGAACAGGATAAACAGAATCGACATCAGCGCCAGCAGCGAAACTGCAAACAACACCAGGATTCCTATGGGATAGGTTGCCGTGCGGCTGCGGCGGTCAATCTCCTCCATCAGCTCCTCGCGCTCCCGGGTTCCGCTGTATTCGGCCGTCAGACGCACCCAGTATTTCTGAATACTCGCGCCCGGGTCGCTGGCAAATCTCGCCAGAAGTCCGGTCAACTGCCAGCCCAGAACACGCTCGGCCCAACTGTTGATACCGTTGAATACCCGGTCGGCGACCAGCACGAAAGCGCGGCTGCCCTTGCGGTAGGCCCAGTCTACATCCAGGTTGACCGATCGGATTTCGGGAGGATAGATGCCCGCCAGCAGCAACAGGGTGAATGCCAGCGCCGAGAAGAAGAGCAGCTGACTCTGCGCGAGCACATGGGCAAAAGTATAAGGTTCATAGTCGACCGGGAAAGGCAGCATCCCATAGACAAAATCGGGATAAACCCCGAGGAAGACGCACATGAAGGCCGCCCCGCCCATGGCGATCAGCATGTGAAGCGGTGCCTCCTTGGGGCGCAGGCCTGAATCGTGGGAGAAAAAAGCGAAAAACGGAATCTTGATGCCGGCATGATGAAAAACACCGGCGGAGGCAAAAAGCAGAATCAGCCACACGAACTGGTAGTGACCACCCGCGGCGGCATCGACCACCATCGACTTGGCGATAAAGCCGCTGAACAGGGGGAAGGCCGAGATCGCCGCCGCCCCGATCATGCAGAAAACCGCCGTCAAGGGCATGGTCCGGTAGAGGCCGCCGAGGTCGGTGGCGTTGATCTTCCCGGTGCGGTACATCACCGCGCCCATCGACATGAAGAGCAGGCCTTTGTAGAGGATGTGCGCGTAGGCGTGACAGACCGCGCCGTTGATGGCAAGCTCGGTGCCGATGCCGATCCCCACCACCATATACCCCACCTGGTTGATCAGGCTGTAGGAGAGCACCCGCCGCAGATCGTTTTCAATGACGGCAAAGAAAATGGGAAAAGCCACCATGGCCGCGCCGATCCAGATCAGCGGCTCCGCGCCCGGAAAAGCGCGGGCCAGCACATAGACCGCACTTTTGGTGGTGAAGGCCGACAGGAAAACGGTCCCGGCGATGGTGGACTCCGGGTAGGAATCGACCAGCCAGGCATGCAGCAGCGGCCATGCGCAGTTCAGGCCGAAGCCGAGAAAGATAAAGAGCGCCCCAGGCTGGGACAGGTCCATGGCGGTAAAGGCGATGCTGCCGGTGCCATGATAATAAAGGACGATTCCGGTCAGCAGGCACAAACCGCCGGCCGCATGCACCAGCAGATAGCGCAGCGCAGCGCCCCGCGCCGCAGCAGTGCGGCGTGCAATGATCAGAAAGGTCGCGGTCACCGTCAGCGTTTCCCAGAAAAGGAAAAGGCTGAACAGGTCGCCGGCAAAGGTCACCCCCTGAGCTGCACCGGCATAAAGCAGGCCCACCACATAATGCGCGGGGTCATCATGATGCAGTGAAAAGATCAGTCCGATAAACGCAATCAGGTGAAAGATATAGCCGAACACCCGTGAAAGACGGTCCACCTCCGCCAGCACCAGGTCAAGACCGATGAATGAAAGGGTTCCGTAGCTGCCGTTGGGGGCGCCCCATAAAATCAGAAAGCTCACCACCGGCACCGCGATAGCGACAACCTTGAGTAGCCGCCCCCGCAGGCAGGCGGCAAGCAGCGCGCCTAAAATGAAGACGAAAGAAGGTGGGAGCAACAGACTACTCGTCATAATAATCCTCGTCGCGCATGATCAGAGGGCGCAGGATATATTTGGCGATCAGCACCAGGAGAATGCAGGAAACCAGGCCGTAGATGGCGTAAAATCCGAACCACTCCTCCCACTTGAAATGGGGATGTTTGTGGACGAAAAGCTCCAGTCCGAGCAGCACCCCGAGACTGACGTAAAAGATGCCGAGCAGACGTCTGACATTGCGCGGATCATCGAAGAGATATTTTTTATCTTTCTGCTGTTTCGCCATAACAGATCCGTTCAGTGTGCACCGTTGGAAAAAACGATCGCCAGATAGAACAGGCTGAGCGCAAAAATGATCCAGAACGCGGTACGGTAGCCGGGCACCGGTTCGTGGGCGAGTATCTTCCTGGGTTCATCCTTGTTTTGGTCGGCATGCGCCATAAAAATGCTCCATTGACCTGAAAGGCAGTATCGTTGGTGTAAATCTTTCTGATCAGGGGGCCAACGCCTGATTGATCAGGCTGATAAAAAGATCCGGATAGAAAAAGAGGGCCACCGAAATCAGGGCGGTCACCGACAACGGGACGAGGCAGAGCAGCGGGGCCTCTTTGATGCCCCCGCGGTTTTCCTCTCCAGCGGGCATGATGAAAAATCCGCGATAGACGATGGGGAAAAAGTAAGCCGCATTCAGCAGTGAACTGACGATCAGCACCAGCAAAAGAGCGAGCTGTCCGGCTTCCACCGCACCCAGCAGCAGGTGCCATTTACTGATGAATCCCCCCAGCGGCGGCAGCCCGATAATACTCATGGATCCCAGCAGGAAGGCCAGATAAGTCACCGGCATCTGCCGGCCCAGGCCATCCATCTGACTGATATATTTTTTGCGATGGGCAACATAGATCGCCCCGGCGCAGAAAAACAGGGTGATCTTGCCGAAGGCGTGCATGGCAATATGCAGGGTGCCGCCCAGCATCCCGGAGGCGGAGAGCATGCCGGCGCCAAGCACCATGTAGGAGAGCTGCCCTACGGTGGAATAGGCCAACCGCCTTTTCAGGTTATCCTGCGTCAGGGCGATCAGCGAGGCGACCAGTATTGTGATGGCCGCCAGGGTCGTTATAACCGCCCCGAGGTCAAACTTCCCCAGCTGTTCGGGACCGAGGATATGATAGATGACCCGCAGAATGGAAAACACACCCACCTTGACCACCGCGACGCCGTGCAGAAAGGAACTGACCGGAGTCGGCGCCACCATGGCCGCGGGCAGCCAGGCGTGCAGCGGCATAATCCCGGCTTTTGCGAAACCGAAAACGAACAGGAGCAGCAGCACCGTCATCAGCTCCGGGCCGGCCACGCCGGCCAGGATGCCGCCGCTGCGAAAATCGAGAGTTCCGGCCACCGCATAGGTCACCAGCATGGCAGGCAGGGCCAGACCGATGGAGGTGCCCAGAATGTAGGTCAGATATTTGCGCCCGGAAGCCCGCGCCTCCAGATTCTGTTCATGGGTGACCAGCGGATAGGTGGAAAGGGAGAGAACCTCGTAGAACAGGTAGAGCGTCAGGAGATTGCCGGCGAAGGCCACGCCGATGGTTGCACTGATGGCGACGGCGAAACTGGCGAAATAGCGGGTCTGATCATGCTCCTTGAGACTGCGCATGTACCCGATGGAATAAATCGAGGTCAGAATCCACAGAAAAGAGGCGACCAGGGCGAAGGACACCCCCATGGCGTCGACCCGCAGTTCAATGGGGACGCCGGGGAGAACTTCTGCGATCGTAAAGGTGTAGGACACCCCATTGAGCACTGCCGGAACCATCGAGGCAACCAGCAGAAACTTGGTCAGCGCAATGAGCAGAGTCCAGGCCTCGCGCACATTGGGAGTACGCCCCGAAAGGTAGATGGGGATCGGACCGAGCAATGAAACAAGAACCGCGGCCAGGGGTAGAATGCTATGCGCGTTCTGCATGGTCGACAACAAACCTCGGAAAAGGGAAAAGGGCTGCTCTCCGGGCTAAAATCCCGCCGGGAGCGCCAGACGGATCACATCCTTGACGATAAGGCCCGAACCGAAACCGACCACCAGCAGGGCCAGGGCGGTCAGAACCAGCGGACTGAGGATCATCAGGGGTGCCTCGGCAACGCCATTGCCGTGTACCGCTGCATGATCCTGCTCCTCCAAACGGAAATAACCGATTTCAATAATGCGGAAAAACAACACCGCATTCACCAGGCTGCTGACCACCAGGGCGATGACGAATCCCCACTGGTCGGCCTCCACCCCACCCAGGATCAGGTACCACTTGCTGAAAAAACCACAGGTCGGAGGCACGCCGATCATGGAGAAGGCCCCCAGGGTAAAGGCCGCCATGGTGATCGGCATCTTGCGGAAAATTCCGGTCAGGTTCTCAAAACGGGTATCGCCGATTCGGTAGGCGATGGCCAGCACGGCCAGGAACATGCACAGGGTCATGATGGCATCGTTGACGATGTGAAGCACTGCGCCGGTCAAGCCCGCGGAATTGGCCAGCCATGCACCACCGACCATGTAGCCGACTTCGGCAACGATGATATAGGTCAGCATCCGCTTGAGATCCCGCTGGGCCAGGGCCAGAAAGGATGCGCAGACAATGGCCCCGGCAGAGACCCAGACAATGGTGCTCTGCACCGCGGCATGCTGGTAAAAAGCGTAATCAACGGAAAAAACGGTCAGGATGATGCGCAGCATCAGGTAGACCGTTACCTTGGTCATCAGCGGCGCCACCACCACGGCGACCGAGTTCGGAGCATGACTGTAGGCGTTGGGGAGCCAGCTGTGCAAGGGGAAAAACGCCATTTTCACCCAGAATCCCACCAGCAGGAAGGCAAACGCGGTGGCCACCGCCACCTGCCCCTCGAGACCGGGCAGAATCAAAGCAATGTCCGCCATGTTGAGGGAGCCGGTGAGAATATAGAGGTAGCCGACCCCCAGCAGATAAAAGCAGGCGCCGATGGTGCCCATAATGATATAGTTGAAGCTCGACAGCGGCGCCCGATCGGGCCCCATGGCGATCAGGCCGTAGGTGGTAATGGAAGTGATCTCCAGCAGCACGTAGAGGTTGAAGGCATCGCCGGTTACCACCAGCCCCAGCAGGCCCGCGATCAGAATCAGCAGCAGGGTGAAAAAAAGATAGTCCTTGCCCGGCAATTCCTGCTCGACGCTTTTTACCACCGACACACAGGCCACCAGCGCCACCGCCGCAACCACCACCAGCATCAGGCCGGACAGGGGATCCACCACCAGCTCGATGCCGAAAGGAGCGCGCCAGCCGCCCATCACGTAACGCACCGTGCCCTCGCGCAGCACGCGGGCCAGCAGCACCACAGAGGCGATCGTACTGAACGCCAGGGAACCGAGCACCAGCGGCGCGATCCAGGCGCGGGACAGGCGGCCGAGAAGGTTGACGGCAAAGGCGGCGAGCAGCGGTACCGCAATCACAAGTGCAGGAAAATTCTCGAGGATCATTGGCGGATTTTCTCCAGGATTTCGTCCTCTTCCAGGGATCCGTATCTGCGGTGAATGCGGATCAGCAGCGCCAGAGCCACCCCCGTCACGCTCACCGAAACGACAATAGCGGTCAGCATCAGCACATGGGGCAGGGGATTGACCACCGTCGAAGCGTCAACGCCGTGCTTGAGCACCTCGTACTTGTCGACGATGGCAACTCCGGCATCACGCTTGACCCCGGTGGAAACGAAAAAAAGGATGATTGCAGTCTGAAAGATGTTCATTCCCAGCAACTTCTTCACCAGGTTGTTCTTGCCGATCATGGCGTAGAAGCCGATCATCATCAAAACGACATAGATCCAGTAATTGTATTTGGCGATGACTTCGTTCAGCAGACCGTCCATACTACAACCCCTCATCCATGTCACCGGCGGAGCTGATATCCCAGAACAGGGAGACCATGATGCTCATCACGCCAAGCCCGACCCCGACCTCGACCAGAAAGATGCCGAAAGACCGCCATTCGATGGGATCCATCGGAATCACAGCGGCAAGGGCACTGTAGTCCAGCAGGTAGCCGCCCACGATGGTGCACAGAGCCGCCACCCCGGTAAAAATCAGCACGCCGATATTGGCGATCAGGGCGTTGCAGCGCTCACTCATGCGCTCCATGGTTGTCGGAAGATCAAAAGCCAGGGCCAACAGGATGAAGGAGGCCCCCAGAATGACGCCCCCCTGAAAACCGCCGCCGGGGCTGTAGTGGCCGTGCACGATGACATAAAGGCCGAACAACTGGATAAAGGGAACCATGATGCGCACAGACATCTCGATAATCAGGCTCTCGCCCAGGCGCCGGTTTTCTGCGCGATCCTGCACAGTCTTCATTGGCGCGACCTCCGCAGCACGGCGATGACCCCGATCCCGGCACAGTAGATAACCACCAGCTCGAACATGGTGTCGTAACCGCGGTAGTCACCCAGAACGGCGGTCACCAGGTTGGGAACGTGGGTTTCAGGAATCGCCTGCTCGATAAAATACTTCGACAGGTGAGTATTGGCCGGAGATTGCGGGTCGCCCCAGGCGGGGAAATCCTTGGTCCCGTAGAGCAGCAAAGCTCCGGTCACGATGCAGGCAAGCCAGGCAATCGCTTTCAATCCTTACTCCTTCGGCTGGTTCGCAGAATAGCGGCAATAAACAGCACGGTACTGACGCCGGCGCCGACCGTCGCTTCGGTAAACGCCACGTCCACCGCTCCCATCTCCGCCCACAGCAGACACATAAGGAAACTGTACACCCCGAACACCACCGTGGCGGCGAGCAGGTCCCGCACCGCAATTGTTCCGATCGCGCAGATCACCACCAGCGCCAGAATGAGCAGATCAATGGGCCAGGTCATGAGCGCCTCCCGCTTTTCCTGGTCCAGGGGGAGACTCCAACCACCAGTGCTGCTTCCGTCAGGGCGTGAGTCGCCGTCGGGCTTGCAACAAAAACAAAGCCTGCGATCATCATGATCTTGATACTGACCAGAACACTTCCCAGCGAGGGATCGGACAGGTTGTAAAGCGCCACCGCCAGCAGCACCAGCTCGGAGGCCAGAGTGTCGCATTTGCCGGCGGCATGCATGCGGGTGTAGAAATCGGGGAAACGAAGAATTCCAACAACGCCAACGGCAAAGAAAAACAGGCCGAGGGTCAGCAAAACAATGGTGATGACGTTCATTCAGCCGCCTCCTTCCCTTCCTGCAGATCGCTGTCGAGGTGAACACTCCGTCTGCGCAGGAAATACTTGGTGGCTCCCAGGGTCGCGATGAAGTTGAGCAGCGCATAGGCCAGCGCAATATCGACAAACATCCCGACATTGCCGTAGATCAACCCGATCAGCAGCAGCAGCACGGTGGTCTGTGAACCGATGACATTGCCGCCGAGAATGCGGTCAAGCACTGTTGGTCCGGTAACCACCCGATAGAGACTGACCAGAATCAGAAGCAGCAGCCCGATTCCGAAGGCCATAAAAATGTCGGCCATTACAGCGGCTCCTTTTCAAGCGCGGCGGCCACCTTTTCTTCCATGGTGCCGGGCAGCGACTCGGCCGTGCTGCGGGTTAACGCATACACGGTGAATTCATCATCGTGAACGCTTACGGTGATCGTTCCAGGCGTCAACGTGATTGACTGGGCAAAGGACACCCTGGAAACAGGTCTTTTCAGGCGGGTCTTAAAACGGATCAACTGGGGATCGATCAGATCGAGCATACGGGGGTGCAGCACAATGTAAGCAACCTGCACGCTGGCCAGAACAATTTCCTTCAGCAGATAGGGCACATAAAAGATCCACCCGATAAAATGCCGGGTGAAGGAGCCCACGCTTCGGTTGACGAAAAGGAGGTCATGACTGAAATGTGCGACCAGGAGGCAGGAGAGAATCCCCAGCGACAGGTGAAACCCGTCGAACATCCCGGACAGGACCGCCCAGAAGACAAACATGATCAGAAAAGTGGCAAACTTGGTCATCTAAAACCACCCTGGTCCACCCGGCAGTTGTCTCGACATTAAATCCGAAACTCAGACCGGAAAAACAAGAAGATAAGTTCCCTCCCGAACCTCGGCAGAAAGCAGAACCCCTTGCCGCACGAAAGAAAAGTGTGTCAAGGATTAGCATGCTCCCCAAAAGGTGTCAAGGCAAACCGGTATCCCCCTAGAGCCTCTTGTTCATTGGCTTCTTTTCTTTTATAATCGTGTTTGTTTCTTAACTGCGCCGGAAAATTCCGTCTTTTTAAAACATTGTTTCCAGAGAGGTGTGATGAATCGAAAACTTAACGCAGCCAGCATTCAGTTCAATATTTCCCTTGGCGATGTCGACACCAATCTGAAGAAAGCACTGTCGGCCATCGACCGGACCAGGGATCGGGGAGCCGAACTTGCCGTACTTCCAGAGATGTGGAGCACTGGATACGACTACAAAAACCTGCCCCGACTTGCCCTGGAAACGCCGCGGGTCATTGAAGTCCTCCAGAAAAAATCGGCTGAGCAGAAAATGGTGTTGGTCGGCAGTCTGCCCGAAAGCGAAAACGGCCATATCTACAATGCCGCCTATGTCATCGACCAGGGTGAAATCAAAGGGACTTACCGCAAACTGCACCTTTTTTCCACCATGGGGGAGGATCGCTTCCTGTCCGCCGGAGACAAAACCCTGGTTGTCCCTACCAGCGCCGGACGCCTCGGCATCGCGATCTGCTACGACCTGCGTTTTCCGGAGCTGTTCCGCAAAATGGCGCTGGAAGGGGCCGAAATCCTCTGCCTGCCTGCGGAATGGCCCAAGCCGCGCCAGGAGCATTGGCGGACTCTTTTACGTGCCAGAGCCATTGAGAATCAGCAGTTCGTGGTCGCCACCAACTGCTGCGGGGTGCAGGGCAAGCTGGATTTCTTCGGCATGAGCCTGATCATTTCTCCCTGGGGAGAGATCCTGGCAGAAGGCGAAGAAAAGGGTGTCGAACTGTTTGCTACCCTGGATTTTCAGGAGATGATCGATTTTCGTAGCAAGATCAGGTGTTTTCAGGACAGAAGGCCGACCGTTTACGGGACTCTGCCCTGACGAAACGGCCCTGTCTGTCAGAAAAAAGAGCCAGCCGCAAACGATGTCCGCGAGTGGCCCTTTTTTTTCACAGGAGAGCTGTGCTGAGCCTGGACTGAGCGCCTGTTGTTAATGCCCCAATTGCTGAGCGTTCTGGCGGTAACGTTCAGGGACCTCGTTGAGATTTTCGGCAAAATGAAGCGCTCCCTCATCATCGACATAGACATAGGAAGGGCCGGCGGCCGGCGGCGCAGGTTGCGTGCCCTCGTTCCCTGATGCGGGCGGCGCCGTCTGCTCCCCGCCCAGGCCGATCAGGCGCGCGCGGAATTCCTTGTAGAAGCTGTGCGCCTCGCGGTAGCCCGGCACATCCAGGTCTACCCGCAGCAGTGCCTGGTCGGCGGCGACCAGCAGCACAACGAAAACAACACCCCAGAAGATAAAACGAACGAGTTTTTTCATAATTCCTCTATCAATGCTCGTGGCCATGGCCGTTCGAGTCGGGAGACCGGTGATGAAGCTGCTGAAACAGCGGCACGGTCTCGCAACGACTGCATTCGCCCTGAAGGGTACTGTGGCTGATCGAGTAGTCCCGCTCGAGCATATCCCCAATCTCGGCGATAATCCGCCCCTGCTGCGGGCGCTGCTCCGGCTCGATGTCGACATGGGCGGACAGGGAGGAGATGTGGGAGCAGATCGACCAGCAATGGATATGATGTACGTCGCGCACCCCCGCAATCCCCTTTATGCTCTCGACCACCTCGCCGATATCGATATGGGCCGGCACCCCCTCGAGCAGAATATGGCCGGCCTCGCGAATGACGCGCACCGCGCCCCAGCCGATAATCAGGACGATGAAGACGGAGATCAGTCCGTCGACAACATACCATCCGGTCAGCATCATGACCAGCCCGCCGGCAATGACCCCCACCGAAGCGATGGCATCGCCCAGCACATGCAGAAAAGCGCTGCGGACGTTGAGGTCATCACGGGAGTGGCCGTGCAGAAACCTGGCGGCCACCAGGTTCATGACCAGCCCGATCGCGGCAATAATGAACATTTCCCGGCTCTTGACCGGCTCCGGCGCCTGCACCCGCTCCCAGGCTTCCAGCAGTATACCCACCGCCATCGCCAGCAGGGTCACGCCATTGATGAGGGAGGCAAAAATCTCCGCTCGGTGCCAACCGTAGGTGCGCCGGTCGGTGGCCGGAAGCCGCGCCAGTTTCAGCGCCGCCAGCGAAAGGACCAGCGCCAGCAGGTCCATGAACACATGGGCCGCATCCGCCAGCAGGGCCAGAGAGTTGGTCCACAGGCCGCCGATCACCTCAGCCAGCAGCGTCACGCTGGTCAGGCTGATGGCAAAAAGAAACCCGCGGCTGATATTGCGGTCGACGCCTTCATGGGCGGACATACGCATTCTCCTGTCGAAATCGGCTGGGAACGGCGCCATTCTAACGGTGGAGGTGCCTGCTGACAAGCAGATAAAAGCAATGCCCTGCCTCTTGTATTACAGATCTTTGTCCTTGCCCGCCACGTCCTTTTTTGTTAATTAAAGACCTTCGCCGTTTCCGACCAACCGAGCCGTTTCGCCCTCTTTCAGCTGGGCGTCAACGGCTCATGCGGCAGTGAAATCACCTGGTTCTATGTCAATGACTGCAAGAGGGGGGAATCAAACATGCTCGCCAAAGTTCTGTCCGGCGCCCTGTCGGGGATCGACGCCTACCAGGTTGAAGTGGAGGTCGATATCGCCCGCGGCCTGCCCCAGTTCGCCACCGTGGGGCTGCCCGAAGGGGCGGTCAAGGAGAGCAAGGACCGGGTCAAATCCGCCATCAAGAATTCCGGCTACGAATTTCCCGCGCGGCGCATCACCATCAACCTCGCTCCCGCAGGCATCAAAAAGGACGGTGCCGCCTTTGACCTGCCCATGGCGGTCGGCCTGCTCACCGCCACCGGACTCATCAAGGAAGATGCCGCCCGACGCTTTGTCATCATGGGAGAGCTCTCCCTCGATGGACGGGTCAAACCGATACGCGGTGCCCTGCCGGTGGCCATCGCCGCCGGCGACTGGCCGGTGGACGGCCTGATTCTGCCCCGCGAAAATGCCCGCGAGGGCGCTATCGCTAACAGCGTACCGGTCTATGGCGTGCACGACCTCGGCGAAGTGACGGCTTTCCTCAATGGCGAACGCATGATCGAACCGTGCAGCGTCTCTATTCCGGAACTGTTCGCCGGCGCAGACCACAACGGCGAGGACTTTGCCGAAGTACGCGGCCAGGAGCAGGCCAAGCGCGCCCTGGAGGTCGCAGCGGCCGGCTCTCATAATATCCTGATGGTCGGCCCGCCCGGCAGCGGCAAGACCATGCTGGCACGCCGGGTTTCCACCATTCTACCGGATCTGAGCTTCGCCGAAGCTCTTGAAACCACCAAGATCCACTCGGTTATGGGCCTACTCAACGAACAGCAGGCCCTGATCACCCAGCGCCCCTTCCGACACCCCCATCATACCATCTCCGATGCCGGATTGATCGGCGGCGGCAGCAATCCGCGCCCGGGAGAGGTTTCGATGGCACATAACGGTTTGCTTTTCCTCGACGAACTGCCGGAATTCAAAAAGAATGTGCTGGAGATGCTGCGTCAACCCCTCGAGGACGGCCAGGTCACGATTTCGCGCGCCGCCACCAGCCTCACCTATCCGGCCACTTTCATGCTGGTAGGCGCCATGAATCCCTGTTTCTGCGGTCTCTTGGGGGAATCCGAGGATAGCTGCTCCTGCACCCCGACCATGATCGAGCGCTACCGTCGGCGTCTGTCCGGGCCGCTGCTCGACCGCATCGACCTGCACATCGAGGTGCCGCGCGTGCAGCACAAGGATCTGGCCGACCCGGTGGATGGCGAATCCTCCGCCGTCATCCGCGCCCGGGTGGAAGCCGCCCGCGCCATTCAGCGCGAACGCCTCGCCCCCTTCAACCTCCACTGCAACGCCCGCATGCAGGCGCGCCACATCCGCCGCTTCTGCGCCCTCGATGACCAGGGGCAGAAACTGCTGGAGAGCGTCACCGATCGCCTGGGACTCTCCGCCCGCTCCTACGCGCGCATCCTCAAGATCTCGCGCACCATCGCCGACCTGGCCGGCCGCGAAAAGATCGCAACTGAGCATCTGGCGGAAGCCATTCAGTATCGGGGGCTGGACCGCAAGGTGGTCTGAAGTATTATCAGGTTTGCACAAGGCAAAAGGGGACCGGGCAAGCGAGTTCACTGAAAGGGAAAATTGACAGTGCAGTCTTTAAGTAATAAATCGAGGGGGTTTTGCACACAGGACTGAATGGCCTCTTCATCGGTCATTGAGAAAAAATCACCACGCTGTAGGGACCAATTGACAGTCTGGCGTGACAGGGCAGACCGTCTTTCTCTCCAGGTTCGGTACGGACGTCGGTGCTTGGATGATTGCGGAAATCGTCGTTGTAGCCCTGCCAGTCGCTGTTGAAGCGCAGCTTCCAGGCGCCTTGCGCCGGAAAACCGATGACGTAGTCATCCTGCGCCTCGTGATAAAAGTTGGCGACCACCACCACGTCATCCCCCGCCCCGCCCTTGTCCCAACGGTGAAAGGCGATGACCTTGCGCGCTTCGTTCAGGTGCGTGACCTGGGTGAACTGGCCGCACAGGCCCCGGGTGAAGCCGTCGCGGTTCAACCGCAGCCGGACCAGGTCGCGATAGAGCCGCACGATACCGTGAAATTCCTCGCACTGGTCCCAATCGACAGGCACCGTGTCGCGAAACCAGCCGCCTTCGAGGAATTCCTGGCCCTGAAAGATCATGGGGATGCCGGGGGCGGTAAAGACCATGGCGGCGGCCAGGGTTGAGCGTTTGCGCGCATGCCAGCCCTTGGGATCGCTGGGATTGATCTCCTGGGGAACGCGCTGCAGCCCGTTGGCCACTTCGTCGTGGGATTCGCTGTAGATGACCCGGTCGAAAGCGTCATCGTTGTAGCGGTAGCAGAGGGCGTCGCGAATTGCGGCGAGAGAGCGCTGCTCATCGGCAGGAGTGACCACCGCCAAACGAATCGGGTGGACGAACATGGCGTCCCACTGGGAGGCGAAGCCGGCACCTCCGGCGCCGACGTCCCTGGTGAGCCAGCGGTTGTTCATCAGGTCCTCTGCAATCAGGATTCTCCCGGGAAATTTGTGCGACACCTCGCTGTTGATCCACTGCAGCAGGCTCCAGCCCTCGGGCAGCACATGGTCGGTCCCATTGACGGTGCGGATGAACTGGGTGCAGTCGAAACGCAGGCCGTCCAGGTGGTATTCTTCCAGCCACATCATGGCGTTGTCGCGCAGATACTGCCGCACTTCGCCGCGACCATAATCGGGCCGGGTTTCCCCCCAGGGCGTATGGGCCCGCTCGTCGTTGTAGAAATAGATGCCGCCGCGACCGTTCTCGCTCCAGCCGTCGAATTGCCAGAGATCAAGATCGCTTGGCCCCAGGTGGTTGTACACCACGTCGAGGATCACCGCGATCCCTTCCTGATGGGCGCGCTTGACCAACTGCTTGAAAGCCTTCGGGCCGCCGTAGGTCATTTCCACCGAGAAAATGTGGGAGGGGTTGTAGCCCCAGGAGCGATCCCCGGCGAACTCGCCCACCGGCATGATCTGGATGGCATTGACGCCGAGCCTTTTCAAATGCCCGAGGCGCGCCGAAACCGAGGAAAAATGGCCTGGCTGGTTGATCTTTTCCTGATCGTTGAACGTTCCGATGTGCAGTTCGTAGATGACCAGCTCGTTCCACGACGCCAGCCGCAAGTCGTCTCCTTCCCAGTCAAAATACGTATCGTGCACAATGGCGTTGCCGACCGAGCTTGTGACTTCGCGGGCATAGGGATCGATGCGGTTCAGGGTGCCCTGCTCCGTGGTCAGCAGGAACTTGTACTCATCGCCGATTTTCGCCTTTGTCACATCCGCGTACCAGTAGCCGTTTTCCTCGGCGAGCATGGGATGGCTGTTGCCGTCCCATCCGTTGAAGGAGCCGACCACCGCAACCTGCCGTGCATGCGGTGCCCAGACCCGAAAAGCCACGCCCCCTGAGTGAGGGATGGCTCCCATCCCCGTGATTTTCCCCGTATCGCTCATGAAAATAGTGCCTCCACGTTGCGAAGCCACGGCCTCAATCGAGAGTGAAAAAGAAAGTTGCTCCCTTGCTTTTTTCACTCTCGGCCCACACCCTGCCGCCGTGGCGCCTGACAATCCTTTCTACGGTAGCCAACCCGATGCCGTGGCCTTCGACTTTGGTGCCGGGGAGGCGCTGGAAAGGAAGAAAGAGCTTGCCGGCCAACTCCATGTCAAAGCCTGGTCCGTTGTCCCGGACAAAACAGGCCTGTTTCCCGCAAGCGGAGGTTACGCCGAATTCGATCACCACCCCTTCGCGGTTGCCGCAATACTTGCAGGCATTACCGATGAGGTTATCCAGTACCACCCGCAACAGGTCCGGGTCAGCGTCGACCAGGATTCCCGGGGCAATGTGAAAGGTGTAACGGGGCGCATCGGCCGCCTGGGTCAGTTCGGCCACCACTGCTTCGGCGATGGCGCTCAGGTCGACGGATTGACGGCTCACTTCGCCGTTAGCGACACTGGAAAATTCGAGCAGAGTGTCTATGAGGCGGCTCATGGAAAGAGTGCCCTGGTAGACGTCCTCGAGATATTCCAGGGATTTTTCTGCGCGCTCCGCGCCGCTCAGACTTTGAATGAGCTGACAGTACCCGTTGATGGTCATCAGATGCTGGCGCAGGTCATGGGCGAGGGTGTAATTGAACGCCTCCAGATCGATGTTGGCGGCTTCCAGCTCGTCGCGGGCCTGGGCCAGTTGCGCATTCTGCATCTGCAGCTCGATCTGGTGGACCTGGAGTTCATGCACGAGCCGCAGCGCCTCCTCCCTGCTCGGCGGAGCCTGCACCCTGGTATTGCTCAAGCGCACCTGCTCTTCGGCTTGATGGCGCAGTTCCAGGAATTCGTCCGTCGGTTTTTCGGGTCGGTTGACCGCCATGCATCCTCCACCTGAGTCGGGTTTGATCAGTCTTTTCAGCCTCTATTTTGCAGGCTTCTCGGCATAGTGCCTCGTGCAGTTAGTGCCTCGTGCAGTTAGTTCCTCCTGTTCATTCTAAGCAGTTTTGCCTGCCGGCAAGGGCACCGGACATCAGCGAACGACCAAGTCGTTTTTCACCGAGACGACCCCCTTGACGCCACGGGCAACTTCTGCTGCTTTTTTGACGCTCTGGGCAGAATCGACAAAACCGCTGAGCTGAACGACCCCTTTGAAGGTCTCGACATTGATCTGCAGACTCTTCAGGTCCGGTTCAGCAAAAATTGCGGTTTTGACCTTGGTGGTAATAACTGTGTCGTCGATATACTCGCCGGTGCCTGATTTGGTGTCCGTTGAGGCACACCCCATAAAAGCGGCGATCACGACCAGGCAAACCATCAGTTGTATGATGCGCTGTAATTTTAACATGGAATTTTCTCCTTGCTGTTGGTGGCCCTGATGGAACGGGTGAATACATCACCGGGAAGGTCCGCCAGGGTTCGGGTTATTCTGCCTGGGGGCTCTTTCCGTTCAACCCCCGGTGATTGGTGAGACAGAAACTGCCGCGCTCCGCTGTCGGCGAGTTCCGCATTGCTTCAATCGCCTCCACACCGACGGTGGAGGCGATGGTGTTGAACCTGATCTCCGGCGGCTTTTCCAGAAGGCTCATGGCTCCGACCAGAACGCAGAAAATGACCGAGCGCACATGGTTTTCAAGATCCTCGCTGGTACGCCACTCCTCCCTGAAAAAAAGTGTGTTTTCCGCTTCAATATCCACGTAGCAGTTGCAGCTCAGGCACCCCTGCTCTTGACGGATCGTGTCGAGGCTCGCGCGAAGAGTCTGCAGAAATTCCTTACGTTTCTCAGGCGGCACCGTGATTTTGATGGTGGCATCGATCATGGTTCTCTCTTTGTGTCGTGCATGATCCTTTGTGTCGTGCATGATCGCTCTGGTCGGAGAGCCGCCCGTACTGCTCCGGAACCATCTACAGTCTGCCGGTCAGCATAAGCAGCAGAAGAATCAACAGAATCAGCGCCAATCCACCGCTGGGGAAGTAGCCCCACTGCCTGCTGTGGGGCCAGGTCGGCAACGCACCCAGCAACAGCAGGACCACGACGACAAGGACAATGGTTCCAATCATGTGGCTCCTCCTTTTCTATGGGGTTGCCTTTTCAGACTCTGCGCCCCTGGATAAAGCCGACGACCACAACGACCAGGGCAATGACCAGCAGCACGTGAATGAACGAACCGAGCGTGTAGCCGCTCACCAGGCCCAGAGCCCAGAGGACGATAAGAATTACAGCAATAGTCCACAGCATGAGATACTCCTTTCCGACAGCGGCTGCCTCCCGGCAACAACCATCCAGTCGTACGTTGTTGGTTTTGTGTTGGTTTTGCTTCAACCTCCGAATGCCCCCTGGGACCGAGGCTCTCGTTATCGCATAGCCGTCACATTTAACGGGCCCGGCTGCAGCTATATCAGGATCGGCAGTCTCCGATGGGTCTTGCTGTGGCCGGCGAATACCCTGGAACAGGACAGGCCGGACTCACTATTCGCCCAGATCCCTCTTCACTTCACCGACTTTGCCCTGAGCTTTACCGGCCATTTTCTCGGCCTTGCCTTCGGCCTCCAACTTTGAATTATCGGTGAGCTTTCCGGTCACTTCCTTGACCTTGCCTTTCATCTCGTGCAACACACCTTGCGCCTTATCCCTGATACCTGATTTCATAATGTCCCCCAATCGCTGATCGTGGTTGACTTCCCCCTCCTCGAAACATTCCGCAAGTCCTGAGATCTCATTATTTTCGTTCCAGTATGCGACCTTCTTCATCCGAAATGATGACCTCGACGCGCCGGTTACGCTGTCGACCTTCGGCCGTATCGTTGCCGGCTACGGGGAACTCGACACCATAACCCCGGGTCACGAGCCGGCGCGGATCGACTCCTCTGGCCACGAGGGCACTGCGTTCGGAGCGGCGCAGGTTGTATCCCACGGCTCCGGTACTGTCGGTAAGCATTCTATAAATTACTATCGCAACGAACGTGCCGCCCGAAACCTGCGGATTCATAGAGCGCAAGATGTTGATTATAAAAGAGAAAGTGTAAATTTCCTGGAGGGTCGGAGGGAAAGCCGTCAGCGACAGCCGTCATACTTGCCATATCCGTCAGATATGGCGGGCGAGAATGAGGCGGGAGGATCGTGCTGATTAACGCTGGATGCCGTATTTGCGCATGCGGGCACGCAGAGTGCTGGGGTTGAGGCCCAGGAGGAGCGCCGCGCCTTTTGGGCCCTCGATGCGCCACCCGGTCTTCTGCAGCACCTGGACGATGTGATCGCGTTCCAGATCGCCGAGGGATTTGAGGTCTTGTTCCTCCTCGGGTTTGCGGAAAGCATCGAACCGGTCGAGAACCTGGAGGACGGGGCCCTGGCTGGTGATGACCGCCCGCTCGATGACGTTTTCCAACTCCCGCACGTTGCCCGGCCAGTGATAGCGCAGGAAAAGTTCGAGGGTTTCTTTCGGGACGGTGTCGATCTTCTTGCCGGTTTTCTTGGTGTACTTGGCGACAAAATACCGTACGAGCAGCTCGATGTCGTCAGTGCGCTGTCGCAGAGGCGGGATGGTGATGGGAAAAACGCTGAGCCGGTAGAAAAGGTCTTCGCGGAAGCGGCCGGCGCGGATTTCTTCTTCAAGGTTGCGGTTGCTGGCGGCGATGATGCGCACGTTGACCTTGAGGGTGCGGGGGCTGCCCAGCCGCTCGAACTCGCCGTCCTGAATGACCCGCAGCAGCTTGACCTGCAGCTCCAGCGGCATTTCGCCGATTTCGTCGAGAAAGATGGTGCCGCCGTCAGCCAGTTCGAAGCGCCCCATCTGGCGGGCGTTCGCGCCGGTGAAGGCGCCCTTTTCCCGCCCGAAAAGTTCGCTCTCGATGAGGTTTGCCGGCAGTGCCGTGCAGTTGACGGTGATCATCGGCCGGTCTTTGCGCGCACTGCGGTTGTGAATGGCACGAGCGACCAGCCCCTTGCCGGTGCCGGTCTCGCCGAGCAGCAGCACGGTGGCATCCTGCGGCGCCACCTGTTCGACACGGAAAAAAACGTAGGACATGGCATCGCTGTGACCGATGATCTCGCCGAAGTCGTACTCTCGAGAGACCTCCTGCTGCAGGTGAACGTTCTCCGCCTGCAGCCGCTCGGAGAGCTGCTGGATCTGGGAAAAAGCCTCCTTAAGCGATTCCTTCGCCCGCTTGTGCTGCTCGACTTCCTGCACCAGATGTGCGTTGGCCTGGGTCAGCTCGGCGGTGCGCGCGGCGACCGTCTCCTCCAACATCGCCTGGGCCTTCTTCAGTTTAAGGCGCAGCTTGCGGTTATCGGTGTCGTCGATGATCGAGGTCAGGACACGGCCGTCCAGACTTTCGCTGGCGTCCACCGAGGCGCTCTGCAGCAGGCCGTGGAAGCGGGTGCCGTCAGGCCGTCTGAGGGTAAGTTCGCAGCACTGAACCCCCTCGCCGCGCAAGACCTTTTCGAGATGAGCGGCAAAAGCCGCCCTCCCCTCGTCCTCCTCGATAAATCGGCTTAGAATTTTACCGACCAGCCGGCTTCGCTCGATGCCCAGCAGCTGCGCCCCGGCCAGATTGGCCTCCTGGATGCGGCCGCGCTGATCGAGGATGAAGTAGCCTAGGGGGGCGAAGTCGAAGAGTTCGGCGTATTTGGTGTGCGCGACCTCAAGCTCCTCGCGGGCGCTGCGCAGTTCGACGTTCTGCATTTCAAGCTCGATCTGGTGAACCTCAAGCTCATGGAGCAGGCGCTGCGCCTCAGCCAGGTTCAGCGGTGGCGGTTGTGCCGCGGTCTTCGCACGCAACTGCGCCTCAGCCTCGCGGCGCAGCCGGCCGCTCGTCGCCAAGGGTTTGTTGTTTTTGTCGATGGCCAAAGCTAGCCGCCCCCCTCGAACTGATGTTTGAGTTGTTCGACCTGTCCGCGCAGTTCGTTCTCCAGTGTCTTGGCCTCGGTGATATCGGCAAAGGTGATCACCACCCCGCCGATGACGTCGTCAATGGTGCGATAGGGCATGATGCGCACCGAAAACCAGCGTCCGTCGTCGGTGGCAATCTCCTTTTCCGAAAAGACCAGGGTGCGCAACACCGCCTCGGTGTCTTTGGCCATCTCGGGGTAGAGCAGGTCGCTGGTGATGTCGGAGAGGGGACGCCCCACGTCGCCGGGAATCAGTTTGAAGATTTTTTGAGCCCCTTCGGTGAAGCGTCGCACATGGAGGTCGTTATCCAGGAACACGGTGGTGATCTCGGTGCTGTTGAGCAGGTTGCGCAGATCGTCTTCGGTCCGGGTCAGCTCGTCCATTTTGGACTGCTGCTCGGCGTTGACCGTCTGCAGTTCCTCGTTGAGGGACTGCATTTCTTCCTTGGAGGTGGTCAGCTCCTCGTTGGTGGACTGCAGCTCCTCGTTGGCAGACTGCAGCTCCTCGTTGGTCGACTTGAGTTCTTCCTGCGAAGATTGCATTTCCTCGCGGGTGGTATGCAGCTCTTCACGCAATCGCGCGACTTCCTGCTCCAACTCTGCGATCCGGGCATTGTCGGCTGCAGGTCCACCGGCGGGGCCGCGCGTTTTATTCTTCGGCGGCTCCGCCACGTCGTGAAAGACGATCATCACCATTCCGCGCAGCGCTTCAGGTTCCTCGATCGTCTTGAGAGTGACGTCCAGGGTCTGGCTGCCGCCGTCGGTGCCGACCTTGAGTCCTCTGAGGGTAATGGGCTCTTTTTGTCGGAGCACCTTGTGGAAGGCGACGCCCAGATCAAAATTGATCCCCTGGCGAGCCATGGCGAAAATGTTCCAGTTGGCCTTGCCGGCCGCCGGTTCGAGGTACTTGCCGGTGCGCCCACTGATGTAGAGGATATCGCCCTGGTCGTTGACCAGCACGGCCGGCGGAGAAAAATGCTGCAGGAGCAATTGGTCCGCAAGCAACTGAAGGTTGGATGCAGCTTTCACCTTGGTTGGCTCCTTGGCGTCCTGCGCCCTGGGGGAAACAAACGAAGCGGGGAAATCCACCGGGGCCACCGGCAGGACCGATTCCCGCCGCCGGAAAAGGCGCAGTTTGAGATTGATGGGAGTAAACAGATCGGCGGCGGCGCTGACGGCTTCGGCATTGCCCAGAAACAGGATGCCGTCGGGTTTGAGGCTGTAGTGAAAGAGCGGCAGAAGTTTTTTCTGCAGCTCCGGCATCAGATAGATCAGAAGGTTGCGGCAGACCAGAATGTCGAGCTTGGTGAAGGGAGGGTCCATGATGACGTTCTGGGTGGCGAAGGTCACCATCTCGCGGATTTTCTTGCCGATGCGGTAGCCGTCCTCCTCCTGGACAAAGTACCGGCGCAGGCGCTCGGCGGAAACATCAGCGGCAATATTGGCAGGATACCAGCCCCGGCGGGCCTTGTCGATGGCGTCCTGGTCGAGATCGGTGGCGAAAATCTGGGGTTTGAAATCCTCCCTCGGCTCAATCTCCGTGAGCGCCTCATGGCAGACGATCGCCAGCGAATAGGCCTCTTCGCCGCTGGAACAGCCTACCGACCAGGCACGCAGACCCCCACCATCCGGGCGCTTTTCGAGCAGGGCCGGCAGCGCCTCGGTGCGCAGCAGCTCCCAGGCTTCCGGATCGCGGAAAAAATTAGTCACCCCGATTAGCAGCTCCTTGAAGAGCAGTTCCACCTCCTGGGGATTGTGTTGCAGATAGCGGACATAGTCGGCGATTTTGCCAAGCTGGTGAATGCCCATGCGCCGTTCGATGCGGCGGCGGATAGTGTTTTTTTTATACAGCGAAAAATCCTGGCCGGTTTTGTTCCGCAACAGGATGACGACCTTTTCCAGGGCGCTCTGATCCTTTTCCTCCAGCGGGGGTTCGGAACCGGCAAGGGTGCGGGCATGACGCAGGTAATCGATGATCTTGCCGGGCAGTTCCTCCGCCGGCGCGACCAGGTCGGCGAGGCCGGCGGAAATGGCGCTGCGGGGCATGCTGTCGAACTTGGCGGTGGCCGGATCCTGCACCAGGACCAGGCCCCCTTTTTCCTTGATCGCCTTCAGCCCCAGGGTACCGTCCGAGCCCATGCCCGAGAGAATGACACCGATGCTGCGCTCCTGCCGGTCTTCGGCCAGGGAGCGTAGAAAAAAATCGATGGGCAGGCGCAGGCCGCGGGGTTCGCTCGGCTCAAACAGGTGCAGCGCGCCGTGCAGGATCGACATGTCCTTGTTGGGCGGGATCACGTAAACGCAGTTCGGCTTGACCTGCAACCTGTCCCGGGCCTGAAAGGTTTTCATCCCGGTGGTGCGCTGGAGCAGTTCGGTCAGCATGGCCTTGTGGGTCGGATCGAGGTGCTGGATGATGACAAAGGCCAGACCGCTGTCTTGCGGAACCTGCTGCAGAAACTGCTCCAGCGCCTCGAGCCCCCCGGCGGAGGCGCCGATGCCGACGATAGGGAAAGGAAGCTCCCCGGCCTGTGACAGATCCTGGTTTGCGGCAACCTGATCTCGCCGGTTGCTTTTTTTGTCCGTATTCAGGCTCTGCCCTCTCATTATCCGTCCACCTTTTTTGTTTGCGCCCCAGCTTGATATGCTCACCCATGGAAGTGGCGGCTTAAATCAAAATAAAAGGTAGAAGGGGCCTTTCATAGGAAAGGTATCATCTTTCTGGCAAAACCCAAGCTCAAAGCATCAGTTGCTGCCGTGTTGCCATGTTCCATTTCATCCGCATGCAACTCAATATTCCTGCGCATCCACTACGGCAACAGCGGCCATGTTGACAATGTCGGCCACGTCATCACCGCGCTGCAGAACATGGATCGGCTTTTTCATGCCCATGAGAATAGGTCCGATGGCCTCGGCGCCGCCCAGCTTATTGAGCAATTTGTAGCAGATATTTCCCGACTGCAAATCAGGGAAGATGAAAACATTGGCATTACCCTGCACTGCGGAAAAAGGGAACTGTTTCGCCGACAGCTCCGGGTCGAGAGCCACATTGGCCTGCATTTCGCCATCGACCACCAGCGCAGGGTCTCGCTCCTTGATGAGAGCCGTCGCCTTTTTGACCTTGATGCTCAAGGGATGCTGCGTGCTGCCGAAGTTGGAAAACGAGAGCATCGCCACGCGGGGCTCGATATCCAGATGTTGAGCCTTCCTGGCTGTAAGAAGAGCGATTTCCGCCAATTCTTCGGCGCTCGGCTCGATATTCACCGTGGTGTCGGCAAAGAACACTACATCTTTTTTAGTGACCATCATGTAGGCGCCATGGACTTTGGACAGGCCGTCCTGCCTGCCGATGACCTCCAGGGCCGGACGGATGGTGTCCGGGTAATGATGGTCAATGCCGGACAACAAGGTATCGGCGTCTCCCATGTGAACCATCATCGCGCCGAAATAATTGCGATTCTTCATGATCAGACGCTTTGCCTCGGCGAGCGTGATGCCTTTGCGCTGACGCAACCGGAAGAATTCATCGATATAGCCCTCAAGGTCGGGGCTGGTCGGCGGATCAATAATTTCGACCTGATCCGGTTCCATGTGGAGATCTGCCATTTTGGCGCGAATAAGTTCTTTCTCTCCGAGCAGAACCGGCCGGGCGATCCCTTCGTCCAGGAGAATTTGAACGGCACGGAGAATTTTCTCTTGATCTCCTTCCGGGAAAACGACCCTCTTCGGGTTGGTCCTGGCTTTGTTGATGAGGATGCGCATGACCTCTTTGGATCGACCCTGTAGAGACTCCAGCTGCTCACGGTATCTGTCCATATCCTCGACAGGTCTGCGGGCCACCCCGGAGTCCATCGCCGCGCGGGCGACCGCAGGTGCGACATGCAGCAGAACTCTGGGATCAAACGGCTTGGGGATGATGTAATTCCGGCCGAAGCTGATCTCCTCTCCGCCGTAAGCCTTGCGCACCGAGTCGGGCACATCCTGCCGGGCCAGGTTGGCCAGGGCATGAACCGCGGCCACTTTCATCTCTTCGTTGATCGCCCGGGCATGCACGTCGAGAGCCCCCCGAAACAGGAAGGGGAAACAGAGCACGTTGTTGACTTGGTTGGGATAATCGCTGCGACCGGTGCCGACAATGGCGTCAGGACGAACCGCCAGAGCTTCCGGCGGGGTGATTTCCGGGTCGGGGTTGGCCATGGCGAAGATGATCGGGTCTCTGCCCATGCTCTTGACCATCTCCTGGGTCAGAGCCCCTTTGGCAGAGACTCCGAAGAAAATGTCGGCGCCCTTCACAGCCTCGCCCAGGCTGCGTGCGCTGGTCTCATTCGCCAGGCGCTCCTTGTACGCGTTCATTCCCTCGGTGCGTCCCTTGTAGATGACCCCCTTGGTATCACATAAAATAACGTTTTCTTGTTTGATGCCGAGGCTGATGACCAGATTCGCACAGGCAATGCCGGCAGCGCCGGCTCCGTTGACCACCATTTTGACATCCTCGATTTTCTTGTCAACGAGCTCTAAAGCGTTGAGCATGCCGGCGGCGGCGATGATCGCCGTGCCGTGCTGATCGTCGTGAAAGACCGGGATATCCATGATCTCTTTAAGCTGCTCTTCGATGTAGAAGCACTCGGGCCCCTTGATATCTTCCAGGTTGATTCCGCCGAAGGTCGGCTCCAGTAGCTTGACGGTGCGGATGATCTCGTCCGGATCCTTGGTGGCAAGTTCGATGTCGAACACATCGACGTCGGCAAAGCGCTTGAACAGCACACCCTTGCCTTCCATGACCGGCTTGCCGGCCAGGGCGCCGATGTCGCCGAGCCCCAGCACGGCTGTGCCATTGGACACCACCGCCACCAGGTTCCCCTTGGCGGTGTACTCGTAGGCCAGGCCGGGTTCTTTTTCAATGGCCAGACAGGGCTCCGCGACCCCGGGGCTGTACGCCAGCGAAAGGTCGCGGCTGGTCGCGCAGGGTTTGGTGGTGATGACTTCGATTTTTCCTTTTCGGCCCTGGCTGTGATAGTCAAGAGCGTCCTGTCGTTTGGACATGATTTTTCTCCTTTTGATGTTGGCCTGAGGCCGGAGGATGGCTCAAACTTGTTCTATGCGGGCTTGCGCCCCGGTCAAAGCCGCCCGAGCAGACGCAGCAGGCCGTCGAGCGCCGTGTAGGGATGGGGCGGGCAGCCGGGAATGTAGAGGTCGACCGGCAGCAGATCGCCGATGCCGTTATGAGCCTCGGGGCTGTCGCGAAACGGCCCGCCGGCGATGGCGCAGGCGCCCGATGCGATCACCAGCTTCGGCTCGGGAACGGCGGCGTAGGTCTCGAGCAGGGCGCCCTTCATGTTTTCAGTGACCGCCCCGGTGACGATGAGGCCGTCGGCGTGACGGGGCGAGGCGACGAACTGGATGCCGAAACGTCCCAGGTCGAAAACCAGGGTTCCAAGCACGTTGAGATCGGCTTCACAGGCGTTGCACCCGCCGGCGGAGACCTGGCGCAGCTTGAGCGAGCGGCCGAAGAGCTTGCGCATCCGTTTGTCCAGCTTGTCGGCCAGCCGGTGGGCTTTGTCTTCGAGCAGAAGATCCTCGCGCTTTCTCACCGCCAGCCGGTAGTCGCCGCTGAAGGTGAGCGCGCCCCGGGCTGCGGCCGGACAATCGGCGCAAAAGAGGCAGCGGCCCAGATCGATCTGCAGCTGGCTGTCGGAGCAGCCCAGGGCAGCGAAGGGGCACGCGGCGGCAACCTCTGCGCACTCCGCCGGGGTCAGGTTCTGTGCAATGGTCGGCAGGCCTCGGAAGCGCTCCGGCAGCTTCGGCGCCTCTTTGGGAAAGGTGCCGGTGCGATGCCCCTGGCGCAGGCGTTCACGAACAATGTTCAGCATCTTGATGACTCCCTATAGGTCGAATCCGCAGTAGGAGAGATTGAAGCTCTTGTTGCACAGCGGGAAATCCGAGATCTGTTCGCCACGCAGGGCCATTGCCAGAGCGCTCCAGTTATGAAAGGAGGGATCGACGATCTTGTAGCGCGCCAGCCTCCCCTGGGCATCGGTGATCCCGACATGGACCAGTTCGCCGCGCCATCCTTCACAGAGGGAAATTCCCAGGGATTCCGGCGCCAGAGCAGGCAGGGCCGTCCGGATCTCCCCGGCCGGAAGTCGCTTGAGGTCCTCGTCGATCAGCCGGTGCGAAGCATAGATTTCGCGACGGCGGACATTGCCGCGTGCGAAAACGTCGCCATCGGTTTCGATCACCGGGGTATCGAAGCGCGTCTCGCCGTTCCCGAAGTTGCGATGTAAGCGGACATCGCGAACCAGCCCGCAGGCACGGGCCGCGACGCCGACCAGCCCCAGGGCTTCGGCGTCATCGGCGGTCACGCGTCCGGTCCCCTCGAAGCGAGCCAACACCGAAGGGCTGTCGAAACAGAGCTCGATGGCGCCACGGGTTTCTGCGGCAAGGACTTTGAGTCGTTGCGTCAGGGTCTCGGCCCGCGCCGGATCAAGGTCGAATTGAACCCCGCCGGGACGCACCAGACCGCGCCCGAAACGGCTGCCGCACAGTTCGGCGGTCAGGTTCAGGTAATCCCCCCGAAGGCGGCCGCAAAACGATGCGGTCGGCAGAAAACCGACATCACCGGCCAGGGCTCCGATGTCCCCGACATGGTTGGCGAGCCGCTCCAGCTCCAGGGCAATGGCGCGGATGGCATGGGTCCGCAGTGAAACCTTCACCCCGGCCAAGCTCTCGATGAGCTGACTGTACGCGGTGGCGTGGCCGATAGTGGTGTCCCCAGCGGCCGCCTCGAGTTGATAGATACTGGCCGGATGGGGCCCGCCGCGCAACATCTGCTCGATGCCGCGATGCTGGTAGCCGAGGGAGATCTCCAGATGCATGACCTCTTCGCCATGACACTGAAAACGGAAATGACCCGGTTCGATGACGCCGGCGTGAACGGGGCCGACGGCGACCTCGTGAACCTCCTCCCCCTCGACCCGATAAAAGTCCATATCGCCGGGGATCGGGTGCTCATCGTCCCTGCGCCCCCAGATGTCGGCCCCTTTCACCCATCTCTGATGAAAGCGCACCGGCTTGAGCCAGGGGTGCCCTTGCGGACGGACGCCGTACTGTTCGGCGAGTTCTCGCTCGAACAGGTGCACTTGCGGACACTCCGGCGTCAGCGATGGGAAGCTTTCCTTCACCCGGGTATGCAGCAGCACCAGTTCTCCTTTCCAGTCGCGGGCCAGAACCGCGTACAGGTCCAGTCCTTCGCCGCCGGGGTGACCGAACAGGCTCACAACGCGTGCCTCGCCCGCGACCTCATCAAGCAGGGTGTTGCGAAAGGATGAAAATTCAAGCCGCGGCAACTCGGCGAGCGGCACACAGGCGCCGTGCCGAAGGCGGATCACGCGGGAAGGGTTCATGGTTGCACCTCCAGCAGGGCCGCCGCCTGATGCAGCGCGTTCTGCATCGGCTCGGGGATATAGACCCCGATCAGCAGAATCAGCAGCATGAAACACAGAGGAGAAATACACAGCAGTGGGCTGTCTCGAAAACCGGGGGTCGCCTCGGAGGCTTCACCCTGGGTGGCCGCCAGAACGGTCGCTCCCATGCCGATGAAAACAGTGGCGAGAAGGAGCAGCACCAGCAGACCGACGACCAGGCGGTCACTGCCGAAGATTCCACGCAGGATCGTAAACTCGCTCATGAAGGGGCCGAACGGGGGAGACCCGGTGATGGCAAGGAATCCGGCCAGGAACAGGGTGCCTGAAACCGGCAGGACGCTTAATGCGCCGCGCACCTCCGAGAGGTGCTTGCTGGCAAAGGCACGCTGGATGTTGCCCGCCGCAAGAAACAGCCCGCCTTTGGTCAGGGCGTTGTTGACCAGGTGCAGCATGGCGCCGAAGGTGGCCAGGCCGCCGATACTGACGCCGATCGCCAGAAGTCCCATATGCTCGACCGATGAATATGCCAGCAAGCGTTTGATATCGGGCTGACCCACCATGAAGACGGCCGCGACCAGCAGCGAAAGTATTCCCATCCCGAGCAGTTCCTGGCGCGCCAGGGCGCCGTCCCCGGCCGCGGTCATCAATTGCACTCCGCGCAAAATGGCGAGAAAGGCGACACTGGTCAGCCCTCCGGCCAGCAAAGCGCCGACCAGGCCCGGCGCCTCGCCGTAGGCATCGGGCTTCCATGTATGCAGCGGCGCGAGCCCCATTTTGGTGCCGAAACCGACCAGCATGAAGACAAAACCGGTGTGTAGCCAGGGCTTGCTCAAGGTGGTCGCCTGGCTCAGCAGCTTGTCAAACTGCAGGCTGACCGGTACGCCACTGCCGAGGGCCGAATAAGCCACGAAAAGCAGGCCGAGCATCGCCAGGGCGATCCCCACTGAACAGATCAGCAGATATTTCCAGGTGGCCTCAATGGTAAGACGGTTGCGGTTGAAATAGATCAGCGGCGCGCTGGCGATGGTTGTCGCCTCAACGGCAATCCAGAGCAGACCGAGATGCCGCGCAGTCACGGCAAGGCTCATCGCACCGAGGAAGATCAGAAGGCAGGGGACCATGACCTTGTTGCCCCGCTCAGGATGCAGGTCCAGGTAGCCGACCGCATACAGCGCACAACCGAAAAAGAGCAGACTGGTCACCACCAGCACCAGACTCGAAAGGGCGTCCAGACCGATCCAGGTCCCTTCGGACGGAAGATAGCCCAGGGCAAACAGCGTCGACAGCAGCAGATGTACCGCACTGACGGCCGGCAGAAGCCATGAACGTGCCTGATGCCAGGGAATGATGAAACTGCAGCCGGCTGCGACCAAAGGGAGAGCAACGAGAAGTGCAATCATGGGCTTATTCCTTAAGAGCAGACAACCGCTCTGTGTTGATGGTAGAAAACTCCCGGCTGATGTGATTCATCACAATCCCCATGACAAAAACCGCGACCAGCAGGTCCAGCAACACCCCGGCCTCGACCATCAGAGGCAAGGCATCGCTCAACAAAACGCCGATGACAAAGATGCCATTTTCCAGCATCAGGTAGCCGAGCACCTGGGTAATGGCCTTGCGCCGCGAGACCAGCAGCAGAAAGCCGGCGAACATCGTCGCCAAAGCGGTCGGCACAAACAGCCCCTCATGGTGTTCGGAAATCAGGGGAAGAAAGTCGGCAAACAGGAAAGCGCCGGCGGTGGTCAACGCTCCGAGGATCATCGTCGGAACGAAGCCGATCGTCGGCTCCAGCTCGCGCCGGATACGCACCTCGCGGATGGCACGGAACAGCAGCCAGGGGATGAAAACTCCCTTGAGGCAGAAAGCGCCTGTCGTCAGCAATATGGAGTGGAAGGAAAACCCGTGGGTGGTCAGGGGCAACAACGCCAGAAGCGCTCCCTGGACCGACACCACCCGGATGCAGGCACCGAGCCTGGCGCTGCCCAGAGTGAAAAAATTGATAAGGATCACCGCGAGCAGCAGCGGGTTGGTCAAATCCGTCATGGTCTTTTCTCCTGAAACGTGAAAATCCTTCCGCCTCGAGGCGGCTGCTCAGCGCAGAACAAGCACCAGTGCGAAGATGGAGAGCAGCGAAGTGCCGATCAGGACCTGCGGTACGCGCGACAGCCGCAGGCGCGCCATGGTCGACTCGACCACCCCGATCAGAATCGCGACACAGAACAGCCCGGCCAGAAAAATTGCGGCATCACTCACCCACCATCCTGTCTGCCAGGGCAATGCCAGGCGCACCAGCAAGGCGCCAAGCACCATCATCTTGAGTGCGGCCCCGTAGAGGACCATGCCTAGAGCGGGACCGCTATGATCAAGCACCATCACCTCGTGGATCATCGTCAATTCCAGATGGGTGTTGGGATCGTCAAAAGGGATTCGCGAATTTTCCACCAAGAGCACCACGAACAGGCAGACCAGAACCAGGCTGAGCGAGGCGCCGGCTCCACTGTGCCAGGCCTCCAGCAAATGACCGCCGAACAGCGTATTAAGGGACAGTCCGCCGGAAAGACGGGCCAGCACCAGCAGGGCAAACAGCACCGTCGGTTCGGCCAGGCAGGAGAACGTCACTTCCCGCGCCGCGCCCATCCCCTCAAAGCTTGAGCCGGTGTCCAGCGCAGCGGTCGCCGTGAAGAACCGGGAGAGCCCGAACAGGTAGACAAACAGGATCAGGTCTCCCTCGAAGGAGATCGGCGCCGGTAGCGCCCCGAAGGGAAGCAGCAGCGAGGCCAACACCGGCACCACCAGAGCGACCACCGGACCGGCCAGAAAGACCCATGTCGTTGTGCGGCTCAAAACAAACCCCTTGTGCCACAGTCGGGCCAGATCGAAATAGGGCTGCAGCAACGGGGCTCCGACCCGCCCCCCAAACCAGGCCTTGGTTTTGGTAATCACTCCCTGCATCAGCGGGGCAAACAGAAGCAATAGAGCCAAATGCAGAACGAGACTGCCGATCATGTGAAGATCCCCTTTCATAAGGCGCCTAACGCCAGCAGCGCCATCACGGCGAGAGCAACATAAATCAGGTAGATGGCAATCACGCCGTTCTGGACGATCGCGCGAATCCGACGAAACAGCCCGGCGGCGAGGCGAAACAAAGGAGACAGCAGCCGATCGAGGACCGCATCGGGGGTGTGACTCGAGAATTTAGCAGCGGTCGGGAACAACCCCGAAACCCTGCCGCCCCGACGTTCGTTCCAGAGGCCGAATTGGAACAGCCGCACCAGGCTGTCGGCGAACGAACCGGCGGTATACTGCATGCGCGGCTCAGGGAACCGGTACCCGCAGCCCCAGGTGGAGGCGTCACGCGGGGCCTGGCGACTGCGCCGATACAGCCAGAAACCGACCCCGGCAACAAGGCCCAGCAGCAGCCACCCGCCAAGGCTCACCCACACCAGGGGATCGAAAACCTCGGGGCTCAATGCTGCCGCGGCATCACCGCCCCAATCGGTGACGGCGGCGCCCAGCAGAGGGGTCAGGGTCGTCGGCAGTAATCCGATCCAGGCGCAGGCAACAAGAAGCGCCGCCATGGGGATCACCATTGACAAAGGTGCTTCGTGGGCTTCTGCCGCAGTCTCGCAGCGGGGTTCGCCGAGAAAAGTGATGCCGAACACCTTGACGAAACAGGCAAGAGCCAGGCCACCGATCAGGGCAAGCGCCGGCGCTGTCAAAGCCGCGACCGCAACCACCGGGGCAGCCGTGTCCAAGGCCTGGAAAGCCCCGAGATAAATCAGCCATTCACTGACGAAACCATTGAACGGCGGCAAGCCACTGATCGCCACCGCGCCGCCCAGGAACAGGGCCCCCGTCCAGGGCTGGCGTTTGAGCAGACCGCCGTAACGATCGATTTCCCGCGTGCCCACGGCGTGAATCACTGAACCGGCACTCAGAAACAGGAGCGACTTGAAAAGTCCGTGGTTGGCGACGTGCAGCAGGCTCCCCGCGAGAGCGAGGGCCGTCAGCTCCGGCACCTGGTAGCTGCGACCGAGCAGGGCAAGGCCGAGCCCGAGGGCGATGATGCCGATGTTCTCAACACTGTGGTAGGCCAAAAGGCGCTTGATATCGTGCTGAGCCAGCGCCAGGGCCACCCCCATGACTCCCGAGACCGCCCCCAGCGCCAGGACCGTCCAGCCCCACCAGAAGGGGATCTCGGCAAAAAAGGAGGTGAGCCGCACCAGCCCGTAGATCCCTGTCTTGATCATCACTCCGGAGAGCAGCGCCGAGGCATGGCTTGGAGCCGCAGCGTGGGCGCCGGGCAACCAGATGTGCAGCGGCATCAGGCCGGCCTTCATGCCGAATCCGAACAGACCGAACAAAAACACAAGGCTGCTCCCGGCCGCCGGCAGCGTTGCTGCAGCAGGGAAGTTCAGGGAACCTGCGTATTGGCCAAGCAGGGCGAATAGGCCGAAGAGAGCCAGCGTGCCGGTATGGGTGGCGATCAGGTAGACAAACCCGGCCCGTCGCACCTCGTCCTTGTGGTCTTCCGTGGTGATGAGAAAAAAGCCGGCCAGCGCCATCACCTCCCAGGCCATCAGGAACAGGATTCCATTGCGCGCCGAAAAAAGAAGGATCATCGCCCCGCAGATCAGCCCGTAGAAAAGACGCAACTTACGACCGTTGGCGGGATGTTCCTGCTGGGGCCAATACCGCAGCCCATAGACGGACCCGGTTGCCGCCACCAGGAACAGAGAGAGCAGAAAAATCGCGCTGAGAGGATCGAGACCCAAGGCCAGGGAACCCCCAGGCACAGACCAGCGAAAATTGAGAGAGAGTTCAACGCTGTGACTCAGGGAGAGAGCTCCGGCCACCAGCCCACAGGCGCATCCAGTCAGAGTCATCAGACAGGCGAGCCGCTCTGCGCCGGCACCTTCCCGGCGGCAGAAAAGCCCCGGCACACCGGCAAGCGAAGTCAGCAAAATTGCTCCCACGAGCCAGGTCATATCATCCTCCCCCGTGTCCTCCGGCCCCGACACTCCAGGCCATCAGTATCGTGCTGGCGATGAAAATATAGAACAGGTAGATCCATAGCTGCCCCTGAAGATATGCACCGAAGGCCAGACCAATAAAAGAGGGGGCAGCATGGGATCGCAGCTCCCATGACAAGGGCCACTCTTCGCCATCCCTTGACATGGAAGCTGCGACCCCGCGAGGTGAATAGTTACTAAAAAAGAGGCTCATAGGCTCATTTTGTCTCCCGCAGGGTGAGTTTGACTGATTTTTTCTTCAGCGGACGCCAAAGCTCCAAAAATCCTCTCGCGGCTATCCTGGTCCTGCAAAACGGCCCGAAACGCCGGGGACTGGAGAACAAACCCCAGTCTTGACAGAAGATGAAGATGTGAGCGGAGGTTCGGAGAAAGGATGATCAGCAGGATATTGACCGCCTGGCCGTCCAGCGCGTGATAGTCGATCGCCTGTTCCAGAAAGCACAGGGTCACTGTTGGCCGAACGATGCTCAATAATCCGGGGCTGCGGGGGTGAGGAATGGCGATCCCCTCGCCGATCGCCGTGGAGGCAAGCTGTTCACGGGCGAGCAGAACCTGACTCAGGTATTGGCGGTCGACATCTTCGGGCAGGCGTAGGTGGCTCACTGCGTCGGCAAGGGCCTCGTCCCTGGTTTGGCCTTCAATGCGGTAGAAGATTCCCCCGGCTTCCAGTGCCTCGTAAAGAGTCGGCAGCGGCTGGGCTTCGGATTCCGGTTCACTGAAGGCATCGGCCGACACTCCCAATCGCCTGGAGGTCGCCCATTCCAGCAGTTCAGCCCGGTTGAAACGATAACTCCCCTGGATTTTGATGGTCGGGAGAATATTCTGCTTAAGCCAACGGTAGATGGTTTTTTCCGAAACCGACAGCAGCACCGCGGCGTCTTTAACCGAAAGGTTCATTGATGCCTCAGGAAGATCAAATTTCTTACCGATGGGACATCTTTGGACACTACTCCCGGGCAGAGACAATTGTCAACAACAAAGTCGGGCCAGGGGATTGCGTGTAAATAGTCGGTTCAAGGGGGGATTTGGTAAATTCAAAAGCTTTGGCGGCTCGCCGGTCCGGGGGGGGATATGCGCGGTGGGATGGAATTCACTGCCGAATGACTCAGCCGCTGTGCTGCGCCCGCTCCCTGCTCCGGGCAGGGGGCGCCATGACAATTGACATATCATTTCAACAACTTGATAATGTCCAAACTTGTCCACCGCTTACATTGATTTTCAAGGGAGAGTATGAATACTTCTGTAAAAGAAGCTGCAGAACTGTTGCGTGTTTCGGAAAAGACGATTTATCGCTGGATTAAACAAGAGATTCTCCCCGTCTACAAGGTCAACGAACAGTACCGGTTCAATCGCGCGGAACTGCTGGAATGGGCGACGTCCCGGCGCATGGGCATCTCACCGGAGGCATTTCACGAACCGGAGGCCAGCGGCGCCGCCCTGCCAACCTTGTTTGAGTCTCTTGAGACCGGGGGGATTGTTTACCGACTGGACGGCAATACCCGCAAGACGGTTCTGGCCCGACTTGTTGACGAATTGCGGTTGCCTGAAGAAGTCGACCGGGAATACCTGCTCAAGGTGCTCAACGCCCGCGAACAGCTCGCCTCGACCGGTGTCGGCGGCGGCATTGCCATACCCCACCCCCGCAACCCGGTCCTTTTGCATATCACCAAACCAAGCGTCACCCTTGCCTTCCTGGAAAAGCCCGTGGACTTTCATGCTCTGGACGGCAAGCCGGTTCACACCTTGTTCTGCCTGATTTCTCCGACCCTGCGGGCCCACCTGCATCTGCTTTCGGTGCTCAGTTTCGCCTTGAGAGATCCAGGTTTCAGAGCCGCCATAGAAAACCAGGCCAGCAGGGAGGAAATTTTTTCGACATTGAAAAGGGTAACCGAAGAACTCTCCGGTCCATCAACTCCTTAGCGGAGTTTTTGCCCCCTGCTTTGAGGCAATTGTCCAGCCATCATGGCGTCGCAAAAACTCACCAACTGCTGCGTTGCTGCAATTGCTCTCACCGCTTCGACGTACGTAAGTACGCCTCATTGCTCGACAATCGCGCGCCTTGCATTTGGCGCTTTTTGCTTAGCCATCGACATTGATGCTTTTTTGCGAAAGCATCAGCCATGCCTCCATTTCCAGATGGTCGCCGGAGATTACGGGTATTTCAGTAACTTCTCCATGTGCCTGTTTCAGGGCTGCTTTAACAATCGATCCAGGGTCTTCTGCAGGATGACATGGTTAACCCCCATGCCGAGGTACCCTGTCTGGCCGTAGGTGTCATACAGGGAGATCTGTTCCGCCAGCTCTTCCAGCTCATTCTCCCGTCCAGCAAAATCTTTCCGACGTTGCAGAACAGTTGAGATCTCCTTGGCGATAAAATCCGGCAGATCCTGTTCGGCCTGGGCTTTCTCCAGTGCGTCCGACAAGCGATCAAAAACAGTCATTTTTCCTCCAGCCACCGCAATGCTCCGGCGATGTCATCGTGGTTACAGGCCCTTTCGCAGCACCCGGCCTGTCTCTTTTCGCAAATCACTACTACAGAAACAACCGATAGTCGGCATTCAGCGCCGGTGCCAGTTTGCGGGCGTTTTCCTTGCCGATGCCGCGTTTGCCGTTTTCCATTTCGCTGATATGCCGCTGGGGGATGCCGGTGCGCTCGGCCAGTTGCGCCTGGGTCAGATCCTCGCGGTAGCGCATGCCGCGCAACGCCACTCCGGCGCGGTTGGTCGCCAGTTCGGGAAAGACCTCGTTGGCGGGAATGCTGTCAAGTTCTTTAGCGCCAAGGTCGCGCGCCAGTTCGCGCAATCGGGCAATTGCCGCAGGATTGCCGCGAAACCGGGCCTCTTCAGTAGGGTGCTTTTTCATGGGTACCCGCATAAACCACCTCGATCAGTTTGATTTCCTTGTCCGCGACTTCCCAAACCGCGACGTAACAGGGCTTGCCTTTTTTCAGGTGGCAATGGTGCCGACGGCCTGTCAGCTTGCCGTAGTTCGCCCAGTTGCCTCGCACGGGCCCGTTTTTTTCCAGATCGATCACCAACACCTGTAATATCCCCTGAATTTTTACAGGCAAGCGGGCGGTCTGTTTCTGAGCCTGTCGACTAAAGTGCACATTCCATGTCATAACAATATACCTTTAAATAGTATGAACGCAAGGCGTCTACACTCCCCCTTTTTTCTTAAATCAGGTAACGTCCGTCCTCGATTTCGCGGGCCTGGCCGATGGAGGCAAGGGCCTGAAGGATTTCGAGGGCTTTGGCTTCGCGGGCGTTTTTGAAAAGTTTTTTGAGTTCCTTGGCGCCGATGGGCACGGTTTGGCGGGCGAGAGCGGTGCGCACGGCCGCAATCTGTTCGGGGAGGGTCGTGGGCCAGGGGAGTTTTTCGGTGACGACCGGGGCGGCGGCTTTAGCAGCGCCGGGCAGCGTCTCCTGCGCGGCTTCGGTTGCCCCGCCGGGATTCTGGTAGTCGGGACTCAGCCAGCGCACCCGGCCCTGCGCCTCTTCTGCGGCGCGCTCATTGTTGAGCGCCACCAGCCGCTCCAGAATCGCCTCGCCGAGGGGCAGGGCTTTGGCGTAGCGCTCGGCCTGATTCTTGGCGGCCTGCATGGCGCGATCCCACCCCCGGGTGCCGCGCCTGGCGGTGCCGGTTTTATACTTCTTCTCCAGCTCCCGGAACTGCTCCGGTCCGGGTTTGTCGCTGCCCTGCTTGGCCTCGAGAACGAAGCAGCCGCGTTTGTAGAGGTCGATATAGTTGGGGGAGGTGTTGCCGTCGCCGTGCTGGAGGGTTACAGTACGTTCAAAGACGTAGCCGTTTTCGTTGTCGTCGGGCCGGGTCGGCTCCGGCTGGGGGATGCCGAGCTGCCGGCAGAGTTCTGCAAGGAAGAGTTGGTAGTTGGCCCGTTCAGCGCCGCCGGACGCCTTCCAGTTCCCGTCAAAGGCCTCCATATCGGCAGGGGACCGCACGTAACTTCCGCTTTTTTCGGACATGGCACCCCTCCCACAGGCATGAAAAACAGAGGTCAGGGTATCGCCTGAAATGCAAAATGTCCAGAATTTATGCCAAGTTGCGCCCATGCCGAACAGTCATCGACCAGAAAGGACTGCTGTCATGAAGAACCATCTCCCCGGCCTGCTGACCCTGCTTGTCCTCTGGGTCGCCATAACCCTGCTTGCCGCCCGCCTTTCTCCGGAATCGCCGCTGTGGGCCTGCGCCGCTGCCGCCTTCATCCTCGCCGCCGTTTTGTGCGTACCCGCCGCATTCTGTGCCGGTTTGGTGGCGCGCCTGTTTATTCGCTGACGCATGACAAAAGGGACCCCGAAAAAACCTTCTTTTTAGAAACACATATATTGCTTTAGGCCGCAGAAGCAACTATTCTGCTGTTCTCAATAACAAATAGCCTGCCTAAAGACCCTTGGTAGGATATTCTCGGTAGCGACTCATGACAAGTCACGCAACCAGGCGGCTTATTCTGCCCCCACCATGAAAAAATACCATGACAGAATGAACGAACTGCCCTCCTCTCTTCATGAAGAGAGGCTGGCGGCGGTGATCGGCGTGCTGCGGTCGAGCGGGGCCGAGAGTGTGCTTGACCTGGGGTGCGGCACGGGTGAGCTGCTGCTGCGGCTGGCGGGCGAACCGCAGTTCAAGAGGATTGCCGGCCTGGAGACTTCGCAGGAGGCACTGGCGGCGGCGCGACAGCTTCTGGGGCTCGACAAAGAGACCAGGCAGCAGCGCATTGGGCTGTACTATGGATCGTTCACCTCTTTTATGGAGGAGCTGGCGGGGTTTGATGCGGCGGTGCTGCTGGAGACCATCGAGCATATTCCCCCCAACCGGCTCTCCCTGGTGGAAAAGGCGGTTTTTGCGGGCTACCGTCCGCAAACAGTCATCGTCACCACCCCGAATTTCGAATACAACCTGCTGCACGGCATCCCGGAAGGAATGTTCCGGCATCAGGATCACAAATTTGAGTGGACCCGCGCCAAGTTTGGCAAATGGGCGCAAGGCACCGCCCAGCGCAACGGTTATGCTGTCGCCATCGAAGCCGTCGGCACCGCAGACCCGCAGTTCGGCAGCTCCACCCAGATGGCCTTTTTCTCGCGACGGTAAATTTACTTTTATCTATCAACCTCGCGGGGTCGTAACACCCATGACAAGGGTGTTTGGCGCCAGGGAGGGCGCCAATCAAACGGCCAGGGATGGCGAAAAGTGGCCCTTGTCATGGGTGTTACGACCCCATGCTTTTTTTTACTTTCCCGGCCTCTGCGCAAAAGCCGGAGGTGCTTTGGGAGAGATAACTTCGTTGATACCACTTTATATGGAGAGGACAAAGATGAACTTCAAGATGATCCACACCTGCATCCGCGTGATGAACCTGGAAAAGTCGGAAAAATTCTACACGGAGGCCTTCGGTTTCGAAATCGCGCGCCGGCTCGAATTTTCTGATTTTACCTTGAGTTACCTGCGCGCCCCGGAGGGAGACTTCGAGCTGGAACTTACCTGGAATCACGACCAGACCGAACCGTACGAACTCGGCAACGGGTACTCTCACCTGGCTTTAGGGGTAGATGACCTCGAAGCCGCGCACCGGCGCCACGAGGAGATGGGGTTCGCCCCCAAACCTCTCAAGGGGCTGCCGGGAAAAGGGGTTCAGTTCTATTTTATCGCCGACCCTGACGGATACCTGGTCGAACTCGTCCAACAATAGGAAAAAACAACGCTCATCCTACCCCGTCGGCGCATAACAGCCTGGGGGGGTGGATCAGCTGTCTTTCCTTTATGGCCCTGGCCCGCAAGGAACGCTGGTGGAACTGCCCACGCCGTTTCTGGATCTGGAGCGTAATTTCTTCCTTGTCATCCACCGGGAGAAGTATCGCACCGGCGTTCTGCGCGCCTTTTTCGATTACTGCCGGACGCGCCACTTCGCTAAAATCCTCTCGAAACAAGACGGCCTGGGAGCCAAGAAATTAAAGATCGTATTTTTTTATTTTGCGCCACAGCGAAACCGGGCTGATGCCGAGAATCTCCGCCGTTCTACCTTTATGCCCGCCGGTGTGGCGCAGCCCTTTGACGATCAACCGTTTTTCCATCTCCTCCAGCGACATCAGCACGTCGTCCGACTCCATCGGTTCCTGCCCCGAAGCTGACAGGCGGGGCAGATGCCCCGGCTGCAGCTCATTCTCGTCGGCGACGATGATGGCGCGCTCCATCACGTTCTCCAACTCCCGCACGTTGCCCGGCCAGGAATAGGCCCGCAGCAGATCGAGCGCACCGCCGCTGATGCTCGATATCGTCTTGCCGTATTTGGCGCCGTAGACCGACAGAAAATGATGCGCCAGCAGGGCAATATCTTCACGCCGCTCGCGCAGCGGCGGGATCATCACCGGCACCACATTGAGCCGATAATAGAGATCGCTGCGGAATAGGCCTGCTTCCACTTCCTTTTCCAGATCGGCGTTGGCGGCGGCGATCACCCGCACATCCACCGTGCGCGGATCGCGCCCTCCCACCCTGAGATAGGTCCCTTCCTGCAGAACCCGCAGCAGTTTGACCTGAAAGGCAGGGGAGATGGAGTTGATTTCATCGAGAAAGATCGTCCCCTTATCCACCGTTTCGAACAGCCCCTTCTTGTCGCTGTCGGCCCCGGTGAAGGCGCCGCGCACATGGCCGAAAAGCTCCGACTCCAGCAGCGTTTCGGTCAGCGCGCCGCAGTTGACCGGCAGGAAACGCCGCCCGACCCTGGAACTCCACTGATGGATGAACTTGGCTACCAGCTCTTTGCCGGTGCCCGTCTCACCCTGAATCAGAACAGTGGTGTCGAAGGGTGCGATCCTGGCGATGAAATTCTTCAGTTCCACCATCTTGCGGCTGCTGCCGATGAGATCTCCCCCCCGGCGCTCGCCGGCCTGCTCCCGCAGCCTTTTGTTCTCCCGCACCAGTCGGGCATGTTCCATCGCCCGTTGAACGGTCAGCACCAGGGCATCCGGCTCAAAGGGTTTCTGCACATAGTCGTAGGCCCCCTTGCGAATCGCCTCCACCGCCGACTCAATGGTGCCGTAGCCGGTGATCACGATCACCACACAATCAGGATTGTGATGCCGTGCCCTGGCCAGGATTTCCATACCGTCCAGGTGGGGCATCTTCAGGTCGGTGAGGACGATATCGACCCGGCTCTGCTCAATGAGGCTGGCGGCGGCACGGCTGTCTTCGCTCATCTGCGCCGCGATCCCCTCCGCCGCGAGAGTGTCGCGGATAAGGTGGCGCATGGTGGAATCATCTTCAACAATCAGGATGGAGCTTGAATCATTCATGCAGGTCACCTGAGCCCTCTACAGCGTCGCTCGCCGGCAGGGAGACGATAAAGGTCGCGCCCCGGTCTTCACCCCCGGCGATATCGATGGCGCCTCCCATGTCGCTGACAATGCCGGAACACAGGGACAGGCCGAGGCCGGTCCCCTCGCCCGGAGCTTTTGTGGTAAAGAAAGGATCGAAGATGCGGAACCGGATCTCCTCTGGAACACCTGGCCCGTCATCCGAAATTTTCATGACCACCTTCGAACCAGCCTGGGCCGTCTCAATGCGCACGCATCCCTTCTCGCCTATGGCCTGCATGGCATTCATGGTCAGGTTGAGAACAAGCTGCTCCAGCTCCTGCGGGTCCGCCACAACCGGAGCCACGGGGTTAAGCTCGCTGATCAGTTCAATTTTCCGCTTGTCCAACTCGGTGGACAACACCGGCAGCGTTCGCTGAATCACATCATTGAGGAAGCAGTGCTCGAGGCAGCGGTGGGCCGGGTTGGACTGGCGGGCGAAGCGCAGCAACCCCTGAATAATGGTACTGCTCTTTTTTGCCTGCTCCGCGATGATCTCAGCCCAGTTTTTAAGATTGTCAGGCAGTGCTTTGTCTTTGAGCAGCAGACGCGCATACCCCAGCACGCTGCCCAGAGGGGTGTTGAGTTCGTGCGCCACCCCTGCGGAAAGCTGCCCGATGGCCGCCAGTTTTTCGGCGCGGTGATAGAGTTCGGCACGTTTTTTCTCCTCGGTAATGTCGCGGAAGGTCAGAACATGGCCGAGAGGACGCCCCTCGTTGTCCGACAGGCACCCCACATTGACGGAAAGCAGCAGATCGTAACCCTGGCGGGTGCGGGTCATGACCTCCACGCCCTGGACGTTGCCGGCATCACTGCGCAGCAGAGGCGCGAATTCAGCGATCGCATCGTCCAGCGGACGGTTGCAATTTTCCCCGATACGCTGCTCGGTTATTTCATCCGCAGCGAGGTTGCAGGACACAATCCGCCCTTGCTCATCGACCACCAGCAGCCCCTCCGAAAGGCTTTCGATGACGGTCGCAAGCTTTCGTCTTTCAGTCTGGCAGAATTCCCGCAGTTCTTTTTCAGCATCCTCGACCTTTTTCTTTTCGGTGATATCCATGGACACTTCGATCACCCGGTTGATGCTCCCATCCTCCGCGCGGGAAAAGGGGGTCGTCACCAACTGGAACCAGCGCCCCTTTTTCTGAACCTCGCGCACCAGGGCGGCTTTACCCGTCTCAAAAGAATCAAGGGCGGGACATTCCGAAGTCGGTGCGTTGCGGTCGCAGTAAACCTCAAAACAGTGACGCCCGACGACCTCTTCAACACTGGAATCCACCAGCATTTCACGCTGTTTTTCATTGCAGCGCTCAACGACGAAATTGCGGTCGACAATGGAGATGCCGACTCCGGTCGCATCGAAGATGGCCTGCAGCTCGTTTTTCGCCTCACGCAGTTCGTCAATGGTCTGGTTGAGATTGGTCAGAATCTGCAGGAAAGACCGGGCCACAATACCGATAGGGTCCAGCTTGATCAGGGCCTGGTCGTCAAGCTCATCCTCCTCAAGCTCCTTGGTGCCGATCACCCCGAGCAGATGATTGGTCTTGTCGCGGATGTAGCGGGCGTAGGCCCGGTTTTCAGCTTCCAGTTCGGCGCAGCGCCTGCGCAGCGCATCTTTTTCCTCATCGGGTTGGTTCATACTTTCTCCCGATCGAGATTTCGTAGCAGCTATCAACTTTTTTGACCTCCACGTCATAGCCCATCTTGCGTGCCGCCTTGGGGATGGTGCGGGTGCTGTCGCGGTGATCGGTGCGCACCACCAGCCGCTTTGTGCCGCAGCGCAGGCTTTCCTCATGGTTGTTGAGCGCATCGAGGGCCACCAGCAGGCAGGCCGGGCAGACCTGGCCGAGAATATTCAGATCAACGATTTCGACAATTTCACGGGATTCCATAGGTCTCACCTCAAAATGATGCGCGGCAGCACCTGGGCGCCAAGCCAGGCCCCCAACAGCATGCCGCAGACGAAGAGCATGGAATGCAGCGACAGCAGCGGCACGCCGCCCAGCAGGTGCTTGATATTGCAGCCGTTACCCATGCGGGCCCCCAGTGCCATGAACACGCCGCCGACCAGGGCAGAGGCCGCCTGCCGGGGAGGCGGCCAGCCGGAAAGGCGAAACTCTTTGAGCCACAGGGCGTTGAGAAAAGCGCCCGCCAGCACACCCAGCATCAGGCCGCCTTCGGTGAAGGCGTAAAAATCGAGTTGCGGCCCGCCGCCAACCGGAAATGTTGCGGAACCGATGTCGACCACAAAAGACGGTCGGCTGAAATAATCCAGGGTTGCCACATGGACGGGCGCAACCAGGCTCTCCAGCCATGCCCCCAGTTTCGCATACATGGTGGAAATGCTCACCGGCAGGCCGCTCACCGCGTATGCCGCCAGGTTGGCCGCGGCAAGAAGCACGGCGGTCAGCCAGGGCTGCATGTAACCTTCCGGCGCGGCAGCAACCGTCCATTTTCCCTGCCGGCGCCACCAGATAAACAGGACCAGCAAGATTCCGACCAAAATCCAGCTGGAGGCACCGACAAAACCCGGCCACTGTTCAAGCAGATTCAGCTCTCCGTGCCAGGGTTCGTTCGCAGGAATGGAACGCAACCAGGGGTGTAGCTCCGCATACAGGAGACTGCCTGCGACAAGGCCGACAAAGGCCAGCAAATAAGTCAGATTGCCGGCTGCCATCTTGTAGAGAGTGCCGAAAACACAGCCGCCGGCCAACACCATGCCGAATCCGAACACCACCCCGCCCACGCTCCCAAGCAGAAAGCTTTTATGCCCGGCAGAAAAATTGTTCGCAGGTGCCAGATCAAAGGTGCGCAGCAGGGTAAAAAACAACAGAGTCAGGATGACAGCCAGGAAAAGATGCCGGAGACGCTCATAATCCTTGAACAAAAAAACATCCCGGAGGATACCGGCCATGCAGAAGTCGCTTCGGTACAGCGCCGTCCCAATAATCATCCCCAGGCCCAAATAAAAGAAAAACCAGGACCACAAGCCCGATAGCAGCATTGAGCGCCTCTCTGCCGATCAGAAAATAGGCTGAGACGTCGAATCGCGTTCAGCCACCATGAACTTAAGAAGATTTTATCACATAAATATTAAAAAATTCTTCCCTGTGCTCTAATTTTTCAGTTTCCTATCCGCGCCATTTCTTTCAATTTGAAATATTCGTTCACAATGAAAGAAATGCCAAATACATTTCGAGCATGTCATCACCTTTCAGAAATTTCATGCGTCTCCGTTATTTTATTTTTGATATCCTCCATAAGCTATTGTTTTTAAAACAAAAACTAAAAATCAATAAAAACTAAAAAGCGGAAGGAACTTCGCCCTGGAGAGCGCATGGCATGGCCTGTGCGATGTCCGACAGCAAAGAGACATTTCATTACAGGATGCAGCGGCCTGTTTTCAACTGAGGCAGATTCTCCGGGATTTGCCCCTTGCAGAAAAAAGGAGACACCATGCTCAAACATCTTGCAGAAAAAGACGGCAGTCCTGTAAACCGTCGCCGCTTTATCGCCGCCACCGGCATGGCCGTGGCGGGAAGCGCCCTGGCGGGAAGCGTTGCCATGGCCGACATCGGCAAAAGCAAGCAGTCGCCCGTTACGGCGCCGACGCTGCCCTGGCCGTGGAAGAAACTCGACCCGATGGAAGCCGGCAGAAGAGCGTTCAACTATTACCATGAAAAAGGCGGCTGAGGCACCGGCGCCTGGCTGGGGGTCCTCAGCCTCATGAAAGAAGAGATCGGCTTCCCTTATATCCTGCTTCCTGATGACATGTTTCACCATGCCGCCGGCGGCTACGGCGGAGAAGGCACCCTGTGCGGCTCCATCGGCTCCTGTGCCGCCATTATCAACCTGGTGGCCTACGACGACAAGAAAACCCATTCAAAACTGGTGGCGGACCTGATTCACTGGTACAGCCAGGAAAATTTCCCCTCCAAGCGTTATGACGACCTTGCAGCAAACAAGGATCAGATACAAAAAATCCCCAATTCCCCGCTGTGCCATGCGTCGGTCTCGACCTGGATGATGGCGGCCGGAGCGTCCTATACCGAGAAGCAGAGAAAAGATCGCTGCGCCAAAGTGGCGGGTGATACGGCCTACCGAACTGTTGAGATGCTCAATGAGCACCTGGTAGGCAAGTATGCTTTTATCGGCGCCAAACGCAGCGAAGAAACGGAAAGCTGCCTGAGCTGCCACGGATCGGATGCCATGTACAACGAAAAGGGGCTCAATGACTGCCTGACCTGCCACGACGATCACACAAAATAGCTTCTCTGAAATCAAAACCAAAATACAAGAAGGGCGGTTTGAGGCCGCCCCTTCTTTTGTACACCAAACATTCCGAACAGGGTCTGTTTACGTTGCCATCATCATGGCCGGTCTTGCGCGGCAACGGGCGTGTCAGCCGCACCGTGGACGGCATCAATCTCCGCTGCCACACGGTGGCTCAACTCCACCAGGGCCCGGCTCATGGCTTCGGAAAAGGCGGCATAGTCCGGCGCCTCGACAGGTTCGTCAATGGAGATATCGCCTGAGGATGCGAGTTTGTTGCGTTTCCCGGCAAAAATCATCCAGGCGGCGTTGAAGGTCACCGGGCCTTCCAGGGGTCCGTCAAAGCGGGTGATGTGAAGCTGAAGACGATAATCGGCGTCCGAGGTTTCCAGCCACGGCAGAACTAGAGCTCCCTCTGCCGAAACCAGTGCCGCCACGTTCTCCACCAGCACCCGGGTGATTTCGTCGCCCAGGGGGCCGCCCCAGCGGTCGAGTTCCGAACGCTTCAGGGTCGTGGCACCGCTGCGGGTCGTAATCGCGGGGTGCTCGAGATACTTCGCCATGGCCACGGGACCGATCGCGATTACCTGGCGGGAGCGGTCCGCCGCAGCATTTCTGTGTGTCGATTGGTCCAGGGACAGGGAGGACAGGGTATAGAAGCGGGCCGGCGGCGTTCGGGCGCAGGCAGCCAACTGCAGCACAACGAACAGCAGAAGCAGGGTAGCGAGCGACGAATGAATTTTCATGCTCATCTCTCCTCCAGATCGATTTTGCCGCGCAGCAGCGCTTCCGGGTGGCGTCCCAGGTATTCCACCAGGGAACCGAGAGCACGAGCGGCATCCCCTAATTCACTGAGGGCATAGCGAAGCTGATACTTGGATTGCTCATCGGCGGCGGTCTCCTGCACCGCCTCAAGAGTCTGATCCAGCGTATTCAGGGATTGGCGCGCCTGGGCCAGGGTCTGGTTCAGGTTGTCCGCCAGCTCGCCGGTGGGGCCCTCCACGAAGGCCAGCACACGATCGGCCTGCTCCAGGGTTGCAGTCGCCGCCCTGATGGTTTTTCGGGCCTCCGCCGACAGCAGACCCGCTTCACGGTCCAATTTCGCCATCAGGTCGCGCGCGGCGGCGGCTGCCAGGTTCAGGTTGCGCGGCATCTGCTGCATATCATCATCATTGACCAGGCGCTCCATCCCTCCGACCAGCCGATTGGTCCGCTCCACCAGTTGCTGCAGGGGGAGTTCTTCCAGCTTCTGCGCCAGCAAGGCAGTGGTGGACGGAATGGTCGGGATCTGAGAGAACTCGGGGGTCCCTGAGACAAACCGGGCCGGTCGGTCCTGGTGGAAATCGAGGTTGATCATGAGTTGCCCGGTCACCAGGCTCTGAGTCTGCATCTGGGCCCTCAGTCCGCGGTTGACGAGGGACTGGTGGAATTCAGGCGAATGGCCCCTCTCGTCCGCAAACTGAAAGCGGCTCAGATCGATCTCGGCGATCACAGGCACGCGAAAGACCATCTCCTGCATATCCCCCTGGATCTGGATATCGGTGACGGAACCGATCTTCACGCCGCGGAACAGCACCGGCGCCCCCACCGAAAGCCCTTTCACCGAACCGTCAAAATACATGACGTATTTTTTCTGTGGTGAAAAGAATTTCCCCGAACCGAACAGCACCACCCCGGCCACCGCCAGGCACAGGGCCCCCAGCACAAAGGCACCGATTATCGCCTTGCCGGTCTTAGCGCTCATCGCTTCACGCCTCCTTCCGTCTCTGTATCGCCGTTCTCGCCGCGGGTCAGGAAGCGGCGCACCCGTGGATCGTCAGATTCATCCCGCAGCTTTTTTGGATCGCCGGCTGCAATCATGGTGCGGGTTTCGGCATCGAGAAACACCGAATTGCTGCCGATGGCGAAAATGCTTGCCAGTTCGTGGGTCACCACCACCAGGGTAGTGCCGAGGCTGTCGCGCAGTTCGAGAATCAACTCGTCGAGCTGACGCGAGCTGATCGGATCAAGGCCCGCCGAGGGCTCGTCGAAAAAGAGAATGTCGGGATCAAGGGCCATGGCGCGGGCCAGCCCGGCGCGTTTCTTCATGCCGCCGCTGATCTCGCGGGGATAGTAATCCTCGAATCCCGCCAGACCGACCAGGGCCAGTTTGAAACTTACCAGCTCCGCGATTTCGGACTGCGGCAGGCGGGTGTATTCCTCCAGCGGCAGAGCGATATTTTCCGCCAGCGTCATGGAACTCCACAGGGCGCCGCTCTGGTACAACACGCCGAAGTGGCGCATGAACTGCTGCCGTTCGTCAGCCGGCAGGACCCAGAAATCGGTGCCGTCAAAACGCACCGTGCCCGCAGCCGGGCGGTGCAGGCCGATCAGGTGCCGCAGCAGGGTGCTCTTGCCGCAGCCGCTGCCGCCCATGATGATAAAGATATCCTCCCGCTGTACGGTAAAAGTCAGATCACGCTGAATGACCTGATCGCCGTAGGCCATGGTCAGGTTATTTACTTCAATGGCCGCTGATGCGCTGTGTCCTGAGTCTACCATGCCCTAAATCCCGAGAATATTGCAGATCACCGTGATGACCGCAGTGGCCACGATGATGTTGACGATGCTGGTCACCACCGCCGAAGTGGCGGCATCCCCCACGGCCGAGGCGCTGCGCCCGCACTGAATGCCGCGCAGGCAGCCCGACAACGCCACCAGCACGCCGAACACCGCGCTGTGGAACAGGCCGACCCAGAAATCCTTGAGCCGCACCGTATTTTTGGTCATTTCGAGATATTCCATGACATTGAGGTCGAGCATGGTCACGCCGACCAGCAGCCCCCCCAGGATACCCATCAGGTCGGCATAGAGGCAAAGCAGGGGCATCATGAGAGTCAGGGCGATGATGCGGGGAAGAACGAGAAATTCAATGGGCGAGATGCCGAGGGTGGAGAGGGCGTCGATCTCTTCATTGACCTGCATGGTGCCGATGCGCGCGGCGAAGGCGGCGCCGGTGCGGCCCGCCATGATGATGCCGGTCATGATGGCGCCCATCACCCGTACGATGGAGATTCCCACCAGGCTGGCGACATAGATTTCCGCGCCGAACATGGAGAGCTGCACCGCCCCCACGAAGGCGAAGATCATCCCCACCAGCAGGCTGATCAGGGAAACAATGGGCAGGGCGCCGGCGCCGCACTCGCGCATAATCTCCCACAGGTCCACCATGCGGAAGCGCGCGCGTCCGCTGAGCAGGCGGGCGAAGGCAACGGTCGCCTCACCCAGGAAGGCCAGCATCTCCATGGCTGTCCGCCAGGCGCTGATGGCGCGGTCGGCAACGCGTTCCAGAAGCGGCGGCGGCTTTCTTCCTGCCTGTTGCGACCGGGCCGGCCTGTCGGCAGCCATTGCCAGCAGCCGTCGCGCTCCGGGCGGCAGGTTGTCCTCGTGGAACTCAATATCCAACCTGGCGCACAGGCTTTTAAGTTTGAGCAGGAAAGTCAGCAGTCCGCTATCCCAGGACTGCAGTTCCGTGGTTTCAAAAACAAGCCGCGAAACCTGCGCAACCGTCAGCTGCTCCTCCACCTCCCAGAGGGAGACCGGAATGCGGCCGGCACTCCAGTCGCCGTACAGGCGCAGCGCAATGGTGCCGTCCTCAAGACGACTGAAATAATCCTCGACCTCAGCCAACTCATCTTGTTGATGCATTTCAATACCTGTCATAAGCGGCCTGCTCCCACAGGTTCTCCGCCCAACAAGCCGGATTTAATTCTCATCCGTAAATGTTAACGGATGAGCGCCATAATGCACACCCAAAATGAGCACAGCGAGTCTGATCAAAGCGCTTTAGTCCATTTACTCTCTTTTTTCTCGCCAAGTAGAACGTAAAGTGACGCTGTTGCCGGTTTTTGATCCTGAGAAAGTGCATCCTGGCCTTCTGCAAAGGCTCGCGGTTCATCCGTCCAGGTATTTTTCCACCATGATGGCGGCAATGGCGCCATCGCCTACCGCGGTGGCGATCTGCTTGAGGATCTTCTTGCGCACGTCACCGGCGGCAAACACACCAGGGATCGAGGTGCGGCACTCGGTGTCGGTCTGGATGTAGCCTTCGCTGTCCAGTTCCAGCAGTTCGGCAAGAAATTGCGCTTTGGGCGTCACCCCGATGGCGATAAACATCCCTTCCAGGTCCAGAGTCCGCTCTTCGCCGCTCACCCGGTCCTTGAGCTGCACCGATTTCATGCCGCTGCTGTCGCCCTTGATCTCGGTCACCTCGGCATTCCACACCGGTTCGACCTTTTCATTTTTGAGCACGCGATCCTGCAGGATGGCCGTGGCGCGCAGTTCGTCGCGGCGGTGAATGAGGTAGACTTTTTTGGCAAAGCGGGTCAGAAACAGGGCCTCTTCAGCAGCCGTGTCCCCCCCGCCGACGATGGCGACGGTCGCGTCACGGAAAAAGGCGCCGTCGCAGGTGGCGCAGTAGGACACGCCGCGTCCGGTGAATTCCGACTCCCCGGTCACGCCGAGCTTGCGCGGCTCGGCTCCGGTGGCAATGATCACCGCCCGTGCCTTGACCGGCTCGCCGTCAATCGTGAGAACCTTGTATTCGCCCTGGTCTTCGAGCCCTTCCACTTCGCCGGTTTCGATGCGCAGGCCGAATTCCTGGCAGTGCTCCTGGAAGCGCATCATCAGGTCGGGACCGTCGATGCCGCCGGGGAAACCGGGGTAGTTTTCCACCTTGGTGGTGGTCATCACCTGCCCGCCGGGGATCATGCGCTCCACCAGCAGCGTTTCGAGCCGCGCGCGCGAAGTATAGAGTCCGGCAGTCAGCCCCGCCGGGCCGCCGCCGATGATCACCACATCAAAAACCGTCTTGTCCACGTTAAACCTCCTGGAATGCAGCCAAGGTGTACCTCAGAGACTGAAAAATCGAGCGTCACTGTCCGGCAGGGGGCGCAACTCCCATGACAAGGGTGTTTGGCGCCAGGGAGGGCGCCAATCAAACGGCCAGGGATGGCGAAAAGTGCCCCTTGTCATGGGAGTTGCGCCCCCCTTCACGACAAGGGAGACAACGACAATCGGGCTTGACAAACAACCCGCTTCGTGGTTTTTATTCAAGTAATTCATTGAATAGTTGAAAAAGACGCCTATGTCAAGAACAAAGCAGCATTACAAGGAAGCCATTTACGCCCAATTCGCCCGCATCGGCAAGGCGGTTGCCAGCCCGAAGCGGCTGGAGCTGCTCGACCTGCTGTGCCAGGGTGAGCGCACGGTGGAAACTCTTGCCCGGGAAGCGGGCCTGTCCGTCGCCAACACCTCGCAACATCTGCAGGTGCTGCGAGGCGCGCACCTGGCCGAAGCCCGCAAACAGGGCCTGCATGTGGTCTACCGCATCGCCGATCCGCAGGTGGCGGAATTCTTCCATGCGCTGCGCACCCTGGCGCAGACCCAGCTGGCGGAGGTCGAACAGCTAAGCCGGCGTTTCTTCAATGACCGCAACGAGCTGGAAGCCGTGGACCGCCATACCCTGCTGGATCGAGTGCGCACCGGCATCGCGGCAGTCATCGACGTGCGCCCGCCGGAGGAATACCAGGCGGGGCATCTGCCGGGCGCCCTCTCCATCCCACTGCCCGAACTGCGCAGGCGACTGGCGGAGCTGCCCCGCGACCGGGAGATCGTCGCCTACTGCCGCGGCCCCTACTGCGTTCTCTCCGCCGAGGCAGTGGAGATGCTGCGAGCGGAAGGATTCCAGGCGGTGCGCATGGAAGACGGGGTGCAGGAGTGGCAGCAGCAGGGTCTGCCGGTGGAGAAGGCTTCCCGGGATCCCCGCAGTATCGATTCACCCTGACCGCAGCAGCGATCTGAACGGTATCTACAGGGTCGCAACTCTGTCCTGAGCAGTCACTTTGAAAGGAGAAAAAAGATGCTGAAAATGAAAGTTTTTCACAGCGGCAGCAGTGGTTGAAGCCCCTGCCGTGCGGCCACGGTCGTGGCCGAAAAGATGAAGCAGAAATACGATGGCAAACTGGATGTGGAAGTCTACCTCAACACCTCGGAGGCGGCGCGCGACTACGTGCTGCGCGGCTCCACCACCGTGCTGGTCAACGAACAGTTCGTTCCTCTCGATATCGCCACCTCGCGCGTGCGCATGGATGAATACCTGGCGCGCCAGCTGGGCGAGTAACCCGTCTTAAAGGCCGCCCTGGGGAGGTTTCTCCATGGCGGCCATTTTCTCCAGCCTGTCCACCACCTCCGCTGTATCCGCACAGCGCTGTGCACCCTTCGCGAGCAGTTCGCTCAAAGTCTGCCATGCCCGGCCCCCGGTGTAATCGCGTTCCGCCCGGGGATCAACCACCAGCACCGGCCGTCCCTCCTTCAATGCCGCATCGGCCAACTCCAGACAGGCCAGGTTGCCGGAACCCCACACGGTGGGCGCCACCACCATCAGCTCGGCCTTGCGAGACAGGTTGAAAGCATCATTCAGTGTTTGTGCTGAGATCGGGCAGAAAGGGGCCTCCCGCACCGCCTCCAGCCCCAGGGCATCCGCCAGCAGCAGATCGGAATCGCCCCGATTGAGCGGCCCGACGCTGATGCGTGCGCCGCTGCGATAAAGACGACGCAGAAGATCCCCCCCGCTGCCACCGCCGCACAGCAGATGAACACTGAGCCCCTGCCCCCAGTCCGCGCGCTGGCGAGCCACCGGGTACACGCGCGGAGCCCCGGTATAGGGGTTTTTCTCGACATGGACATCCACCCGGAAAACCTGCTGCAGATTGGCCGGGGTAAAAACCTCGTCCGGCGTCCCCAGCGCCCAGGGCGACCCGTCCGCATTGAGCAGCAGCAAGCGGTGGGAAATTTCTGCGGCCTGGTCGAGATCGTGGGAGATATGCACCACGGTCAGCCCCTGTTCACGATTGAGGCGCACCAGTAGCTCGCCGATCTCGAGGCGGTGATCGATGTCAAGGTGGCTGGTGGCCTCATCGAGCAGCAGCACCGGCGCCTGCTGCGCCAGGGCGCGCGCCAGCAGAACCCGCTGCAGCTCGCCGCCGCTCAGTCCGGTGACCTCCCGTTCAGCCAGGTGCAGGGTGTCGGTCAAAGCCAGCGCTTTTTCCACCGCCGCCCGGTCGCCGGGATGAGCGCCGACAAACCCGCCCTGATGAGCAAAACGCCCAAGAGAAACCATCTCCCGCACGGCAAAGGGAAATCCGGCGGCGGCACCCTGCGGCACCACTGCCGCCCGGCGCGCCAGCGCCTTGCGACTCAGGCGTCGCACATCGCGCCCCTCCCACAGCACCCGTCCGCGGCACGGGGCCAGCAGACCGCGCATCAGCCGCAGCAGGGTCGACTTGCCGCAGCCGTTGGAACCGAGAACACCGAAGATCTCCCCTGCCCTCACCTCCAGGTCGATGCCGCGCAACACCGGCGTGTCGCCATAGGCGAATTCAAGCTGTTCGATGCGGATCATCCCCTCTCCTCCCGCCGACGCAGTAGATAGAGGAAAAACGGCGCACCCAGCAGGGCCGTCACCACCCCCACTGGAATCTCTGCCGGTGCCAGCAGGGTTCGCGACAGGGCATCGGCGATCATGAGAAAAGCGGCGCCCAGCAGGGCCGAGGCCGGCAGCAGGCGCCGGTGGGACGGGCCCCACAGCAGGCGCACCACATGAGGCACGGTCAGGCCGACAAAGCCGACCAGCCCGGCCATCGCCACCGCAGCGGCGGTCAATGCCCCGGCGGCCATAAACACGCTCATGCGCGCCCGCCCCACATCCAGCCCCAGATCAGCGGCCACCTCCTCCCCTTGAGTAAACAGATCGAGAGAGCGCGCACGGGACCACAGCCAGCCAAAGGCCAGGGCGGAAGCAACAGCCGACCAGGGCAGCCAGGCAGGATCGGCCATGGCGAGATTGCCCGCCAGCCAGAACACGGCCGTGCGGGTGGGATCGGCCGGTGCCGTCCACAGCAGGAACAACAGCAGCGCAGAAGCGAGACTCCCCACCATCACACCGGCTAAAATCAGCGCATGGGGCGTCCCGTGCGCCCCCCGCGCCACCCAGTAGACCAGGGTCAGAGCGCCCAGCGCACCGGCGAAGGAGGCAAACGCCATCGCCTGCATCGGAATAATGCCCAGCGCCAGCGCGGCCACCGCGCCGAGGGCGGCCCCGCCGGACACCCCGAGAATATAAGGGTCGGCCAGCGGGTTGCGCAGCACCGCCTGAAAAGCGCCGCCCGATACGGCCAGCGCCGCACCCACCAGCGCCGCCAGCAGAACCCGCGGCAGGCGGATCTTGAACACCACCGCCTCATGAATCGGCGAGTGCGGCTGCCCGATCAACGCGGCATACAGATCCCCCAGCGACAAAGCGAAAGGCCCCGCCAACAGCGAGCCAAGCATGGCCAGCAGCAGCACGGCCAGCAGCAGCGGAAACCAGAAACGACGCCCGAGGGTGAGGATCATGGTTGATTTTCCGCAAGAGACAGGTCCAGCCCGTGAAAAGCATTGGCCAGCGCACGCAGACCCAGTTTCAGGCGCGGCCCCGGGCGGTGCACCCAATCGGGATCAACCGAGATGATGCGCCCCTCGCGCACCGCGGTCAGCTCCGGCCAGCCGGACAGCACATTTTCGGGGTCGGGCAGCCCGGTATGGGGAGAAAGAACGATAAAATCGGGGTCTACCGGCAGAAGCGACTCGATCCCCCAGGTCGGATAGCGGTTGGCGCCAGGCGGCACTACGTTGCGGGCTCCCGCCGCCGCGAGCAGATCCCCGACCAGGGTGTCCGGTCCCGCCACCGTCAGGGGCTGGGGCATCACCGCGAACAGCACCCGGGGACGGGGCTTTCCAGCAACCGCTCTCTCGACACGGGCAATTTCATCCTCCAGCTCTTTCGCCAGCCGCTCTCCCGCCTCCGCCACGCCGCACACCGCGGCCACCGCACGCATGCCTGCAATCGCCTCTTCCAGCCCGCGCGGATAGAGCACATAGATCTTGACTCCCAGCTGCTCCAGGCGACTGAGCAGGGCCGGACTGCCCATATCGGCGGCCAGAAAAACCAGGTCGGGCCTGCGGGTCGCCACCGCTTCCAGGCCGGGATCGGCATAGCCGCCCACGCTCGGCTTCTGCCTCGCCTCGGGCGGAAAGGTGCAGAAATCGGTCACCCCCACGACTCTGTCGCCGAGACCCAGCGCAAACAGAGTTTCAGTCACCGCGGGCACCAGTGACACAATGCGCTGCGGGGGTTCTTCGAGGGAGATGGTGCGCCCGATGGCGTCGGTCCATTGCGCGGCCGGCAACTGGGTGCAGCTCAGCCAAAGCAGCAATAAAGCCCCCCAAAGAGCTTTTACAACACAATGTCGCCCGCACAGGGGTTGAATCATAACCAGCAGCCTTTCCCGTCTGACTAAAAAAAGGTCCGTAGAAACCCCTGAATCTTCTCACGCCGACACCCGAAGAGGCAATGCCCGAGGTGCTTTCTTACCTCGGGCATTGCCGTGATTGGGACTTTTCCCCTGACTTTACGCCGAGATTTTTAGAAATAGGCCGTCAACTCCACGAAGATCTCCCGCGGAGGCATCGGGTATCCCGGCGTCGACTCATAATCCTTGTCGAGCAGGTTCTTGGCGGTGATTTTCCCTTCCAATTCCCAGCCATCTCCCAGCATAAAGGGTCGGCTGAGTGCCGCATCCAGCACGATATGGCTGTTATGCCGCCGGGTTGGCTGAGAGTAGTAGTGCAGGTGACGTCCGTCGAGCCGCAGGTGCGTCTGCAGGATCGGCCCGATCTCCATGAAAAGATGGGTCTGGTGGCGGATCTTGTTTTCCAGATAGTCGCCGGTGTCGCGATTCTTGGGGTGCAGATAGGTGTAGTTGGCGCCGGCGGCCAGCAGCTCATGAAGCTGTACGCGGCCGCCGGTTTCGATCCCCCAGATGCGGGCGCGACTGACATTGTCCGGCTGCCATACACCCATTCCGTCCTCGGTCCATTCGATCAGGTCGCGCACCTCACGCCGAAATGCCGCCAGGCTTACCTCGGTTCGCTCACCCAGCTGCTGCTCCACGGCGGCTTCGTATTCCCAGGCTGTTTCCGGGTCGAGGTCGGGGTTGCCCCTTGTCCATCCCGTATCCGGCCAGAAGCGGTCGTTGAGGGTCGGGGCGCGAAAGGCACGGCTGGCAGAAAAGCGCACTATGGTGGAGTCCGTGGGGGTGAGCAGCAGCGCCGCACGGGGGCTCCATTCATTGCTGAAATCAGAATGAACATCGTAGCGCAGCCCCGTCAACAGGGTTGCCCAGGAGGTGGCTTCCAATTCATACTGGGCAAACAGCGACCAGCGCTCATCCTCGGGATCGCCGCTGCTGGTGGAGTCAAGTTTATCCTTGTAGAAATCACCGCCGAACAGAAAACTGTGACGCTCGAATCCGTATTCCCCCTGCGCTTCCACCCCCAGGGTTTTCAACAGATGGCGGTCATCCGCCGGTGTAAAAGCGCCGGGATCCCGGTAGGTATTGCGCCGCCGGTCATAGTGACCCCGCACAGTCATATCCACCGCCCCGACCGGTCCGCTCAGGGTGACCGATGCCAACGTGTTGCGATCGGTCTGGCGCGCTTCGGGGCTGGGCCACTCGATCGAACCGGGAACACCATTTTCCTTATCCAGATGGCTGGCCGTGGCCTGCAGGTCGAAACCACCGGGCAGATCAAAGCCCAGCATTCCTTCGATGATGGTCTGCTCAAGATCCGAGTTGTCCCGGTAACCGTCGGAGCGCTCACGGGAGGCACTGAGGCGATAGCGCCCCGGGCCGCGGCGGGCCGAGGTGGAGAACCCGACGTCGCGGGTGTTGAAGCGCCCCTCGCTCCAACTGAGCTGGGTCAGGGGCTGCTGCTGCGGGGTGCGGGTAAAAATCTGGATCACGCCCCCCAGCGCATTGGTTCCATACAGGGCGGAGGCGGGGCCCCGCAACACCTCGATGCGCTCGATCTCGGACAGGGGCACCGGCAGATCGCTGAGATTGAACTGACCGAGCTGAGCGGAGTTGAGCCGCACCCCGTCAAGCAGCACCAGCACCTGCGAGCCGGTCGCTCCGCGAATCGAGGGGGTCGCCACGGCGCCGACCGGCCCGTTGGACACCACCTGCACACCCACGGCGTCGCGCAGCACCTCTTCGAGGCGGGTCGCGCCCCGTTTAGCGATCTCGTCAGCAGTAATGGTCACCACCGAGGCAGAGGCCTGCGATGCAGGCTTTGCCGTGCGCGTCGCAGTCACCACCACCGGCTCAAGCGCATCCGCCGCCAAACCGTAGGTTGTCGATCCCCAAAGGGCTGCAACTCCGGCAGCCAGCACCCATGTCTTCAATTTTGCCATGTTTTTCCTCCGTGCTCCGCGACAGGAGACGGAAGGGGGCACACAGGTCAGACGCAACGAAAAAAGCCCGCGCACCTCGGTTCAAGGTGCGCGGGCTTCGCGTTTTCGAAGGGCCGCTTTGTCCACCCTCCCATTCCCGGGGAGGCTTGTCGTGGGGGTGTCCGACCGGCAGGTCTTCTGGCTCGCGATTCATCCTCCAGGCCGCCTTCCCGATCCGTTCGATCAGTGGTATCCGGCCCTTCGTCCTCGCTCACAGCGGCGGGTCCGCGGGGGATTTGCACCCCTCTTCCCTATCAAGCCCTTGCGGGCACCGGTGGACTGTTCAGTTTTCGTCATATGCCCCGAAGGGGCGGCTTCATCTGTTCGTTTCAATACAGCGGGGGTTGTTTGGCTGTCAAGAGAAAAATCCTCTGCGGATGCCGCGCCTCAGCTGCTGAAACCGATGGAGAGCATACCGGCGGTGAGAATGTAGGTGCCGAATCCCACCAGCAGCAGGCCGCTGAAAACCCGCACAGCCAGTTGATGACGGGCCACCGCCTGAAAGCGGCTGCGCATGCTTTGAGTGGCATAACCCGCCAGCAGCATGGGGATAGCAAACCCCAGGGAGTAGATCGCCAACAGGACCACCCCGGTAGCGAGACGCCCATCGGAAGCCACCATGGCCAGTACCCCCGAAAGCATGGGACCGACGCAGGGGATCCACACCAGTCCAAGAGTCAGGCCGAGAACCAGCCCCGACCAGCGCCCGTCATTGGAGATGCGGATGTGCGAAAAAAGAGTGAATCGCTTGAAAACATTGATGTCGCACAGCATCAGCACACCGAAAAGGATCACCACCACCCCGGCGATCTTTTCCAGCAGCGGCATCACTCCGGCCACCGCCCCACCGAACAGGGAGGTCACAACGCCCATGGCGATGAAGCTCAGGCTCAAACCGAACACGATCAGCAGGGGGCGGTGGCGGTGGTCCCGCTCGGTGCCGGTTACAATGATGGGCACCACCGGCAGCACGCAGGGAGAAGCGATGCTGGCGAGACCGGCCAGCAGCACCATGACCATTGACGTCAGTGAAAAATCGAGCGGTGTCATGACAATCAGATCGCCCCGGCACTGGAGAGCATGCGCCGTATATCATCGGCGGTCTTGACCCCGGGCGTCAAACGCTTGATCTCGCGTCCCTCGGCATCAGCCAGCATCAGTTGGGGCAGACCGCGCACGCCGTGGGCATAAAAGAAGTTAATATCCTGCGGTTCTCGGGTGGAAACATAGCGCAGATGGACCTTGCCCTCCAATTCGTCAGACATGCGCTGGATAATATCATTCTGCATGCGGCAGGGTCCGCCATTGGGATCGAGAAAAAACACCAGCGCGTAGTCCTCGTCACCCGGAACGGCCAGCGTCGCGGGTGCAGCAGTTGCGGCCTGCTCGCCTCCCTGCGTTGTCGAATCCTCGGAACACCCCATCAACAGCAACAGCATCAACCCCAAAAATACTTTTTTCATCCCGCACACTCCGTCATAAGCAATTTTAATGTTTTACCCGTCAGGTCGAACTTGGGTTCATAAATAGAAATATATAGATTTTTCTAGAAAAGAAAAGCCGCTTTCCCGCCTTTCGGAACTGTATAAAAACACATTCCTCAAGAAAAAAAAGTGGCTCAACCCTGAATCAAGACCATTTATCGAGAAATTCCTCTGCTTTGCGCGCCTCTTCGGACAACGGGTAACGCTCACCGACACGACGCAGAATGACCAGGGCGTTGTCGCGATCACCCAGGGCATCAAACGCCAGGGCCTGTTTCAGCATGGCAGCGGCGGATTTGGGATGGTCACTGTATTTTTCGATGACATCCTGAAACTGGAGAATGGCGTTCTCATACTTCTTCTCGCCGTAATAGGCCTCACCGATCCAATAGAGGGCATTGACCGCCAGCTCGTGATCAGGGTACTGCTGCAGGAATTTACCAAGCGTTTCACGCCCACGGGCAAATTCGCCATTGCGCAGGATTGCGTCGCGCCCCTGCTCATATAGAGCCTTGGGAGAAGAATCCTGCGCGGCACTTTTCGGCTCACCGGATAACTCAGCGGCCGGTTTGACGCCGCCACCCTCGGCTATGGGCTGCTGTGCCGCCCGCAATGCGGAAGAACCTGCCTGCTCGGAAGCACTTAACCGATCTTCCAGAGCACTGAGGCGCAGATCGAGGTCATCCCGAATCAAATCCATATTGTCCCGCAAGGCATTATTTTCCCGTGACATATCTTCCAGGCGACCATTGATGGTCTGCAGGTCGACACGCAGAGTATCGAGTGCGGCCTGCTGTTCAGCCAAACGCCGGGAGAGAGTCTCAAGTCGTGCACCGGTTTCCTGGGCCCGCTCCTCGGAACGCCCGAGAACGCGGCGTTCGATCTCCGCCAGGCGGCGTTTCATCTCCTGCTGATCCTGCTCCATGCGCAACTGGGTCTGCGATGGGATGCATCCGCCTAGCAGCAGGGATCCCACCACGAATGTGAGCAGTATCGAAAAAATTACGGTCTTTCGCATCACGATTGACCTCCCCTTCAGGCAAAAGGGCCGCGCGATGCGCGGCCCCTGGTTGATCATCTTTGGAAGAAACTATTCGACCGGCTTGAATTCGGCTCGCCGATTGCGCGACCAGGCCTCTTCACCCGTTCCTGGATCCAGCGGCAATTCTTCGCCGTAGGAGATCACGGACAGCCGCCCCGGTTCCACCCCCAGCGACACCAGGTAGTTTTTAACCGCCTGGGCCCGCTTTTCACCCAGGGCCAGGTTGTATTCATCGGAACCGCGCTCATCGCAGTGGCCTTCAATAAGGACCTTGATCTGAGGATTCTCTTTCAGGTAATCGGCATTGCGGGCCAGGGTCCGGCGTGCCTCGGTGGACAGGGTGTACTGGTCGAATTCAAAGAAAATGCGCTGCAGCGCTTCAAAGGCATCCTCGCCATATCCGTCCCGAAAGCGCTCATCCTCGCGCATATCTTCCGCCACAGCACTTTCGCTGATGTCGCCATCCTGATATCCCGCAAGATCCTCCTCGCTGAGGCGTGTTTCCTCCACAGGCTGACTGTAGTCGTCGTAATCCTCAGTCGCCGGTTTTTTGGCGCATCCGGCAAAACCAAGAAATGCTGCCATAACCAGCAATACTGTCAGTCTCATCCGCTGTTTGATTTTCATTGGATCTACTCCTTAAAAGATTCCAGCTCTCATATATATCGGTCATCAAGTCGAACCGGTAAAAACCCGCCCATTATAGCGAACACAGCGTAAAAAACAACAACAACCAGCGCGGTTGGACCGCTACCAGTTCTCGGACCAGGCCGGATGGCTGGCCGCCCCCCCGGGAGGGGAGATGCGGCGGGCGCCGGTCCCGTCGGCTCGCATGACGAAAATCGCCTTTTCCCCCGTTTCGTCTGACGAATAGACAATGAAGCGTCCATCGGGGCTCCACCGCGGGTGCTCCTTGCTGCCCTTGCCGAAGGTCAGGCGGCGTTCGCCGCTGCCGTCGGGACGCACCGTGTAAAGATCGAAGCGCCCATCCTTCAAACGGCTGAAGACAATGCGATCACCCTGCGGACTCCAGTCCGGCGTGGCGTTGTAGGTGCGGGCGGGAGTGAGTCGCCGCAGGTTTTTGCCGTTGATATCCATGACAAAGACATGCGGGCCCCCCTGCCGGTCGGAGACGAAGGCCAGCCGATCGCCGCCTGGACTCCAACTGACATCGACATCGATGTTCCAGTCGTCGGTCAGCCGCTTGCGCAGTGAGCCGTCAGTTCCTATTAGATAAATTTCCGGGTTGCCCTGGTAGCTCAGGGTCAGAGCGATCTCTCGCCCGTCAGGCGCATAGCGTCCGCTGATATTGAGCCCCTCACGGGCGGACAGGCGCGCTTCGCGCCCGGAGTAGATCTCCTTGCGGTAGAGATCGGGACTGTTTTGTTTGTAGGACGTGAAAATCAACTCTTTGCCCACCGGTGAAAAGTCCGGGTTGAGTACGATGGAGCGGTGATTGGTAATGCGAACCGGCCCATGCCCATCCACATCCATCAAATAGAGTTCCTTGTGACCGGTGGCATTGGAAATATAGGCGATCTTGCTGTTGAACGGTCCCGGTTCGCCGGTCAGACGGCGCAGGATCTGATCGGCGAAGGCATGCGCCATGCGCCGCGCATCGGCAGGCTTGCCGACATAACGCCGGCCGTCGAGCATGCGCCGGCGGGTGACGTCGAACAGGCGTGCTTCGACAATCAACTGCTCCCCTTCGAGGCGATAAACCCCCTTGACCAGGGATTCGGCGCCGAGCATGCGCCACTGTGAAAAGTCGACCTGGGTGCTGCTTAGCCCTTCATTCCGTGCATCGGAGAGGAATGAGGCGGGATCGATGAAGTTGAACAGACCTGAGAGTTCCAGGTCGGCCTGCAGCACCGCGTTGATCTCTTCGGCCACCCCTGCAGGAGCATCGGCACCCTGGGGAATAAAGCTCGTCAACGCCAACGGAATGGTCTGCTGTCCCGGTGCGCGGATTTCAATCTCCGCTCCGGCTCCAGCGGCAAAGGCCAGCAGCAGAAAAAAGGTCAGGATAAAACGAAACATAAGGTTCTACTCCAGAAGATCCTTGAGGTTGAAAACGATCGTAAAATCACTGCGGCGCTCCAGTTCGAAAGGTAGATTCCTCTCCCGTAGAATAGCCGAGCGCACCGAATCGTCAAATACCCGGTCACCGGATTCATCCAGAAACTGGTAGGTGATCAGGCGTCCGTCGGCGCTGTAGGTCACCCTGACACGCGCTTCGAGGTCGCGACGGCTGACCTGGTAGCGCGACAGGTTCCATTGCGCCTTGAAAAACGTCTGCAGCCAGGCCTGATAGGAGGCTCCGGCCTCGTCGCCTTGCCCGTCGGGCATTCCCACCGGGGCATCTGAGACTGGCGAGGCAGGTCCTTCGTTTCCTGCGGCAAGAGCGGCAATTTTTTCCTTGAGTGCATCAATCTCGCGCTTCTGCCGCAGTTTCTCGATGGCACTCAGGGTGTCATCGTAGCCCTTTTCCGGCTTAGGCTCCGGCTTAGGCTCCGGCTTAGGCTCCGGCTTAGGCTCCGGCTTAGGCTCCGGCTTAGGCTCCGGCTTAGGCTCCGGCTTAGGCTCCGGCTTAGGCTCCGGCTTAGGTTCCGGTTTGGGCTCCGGTTTGGGCTCCGGTTTGGGCTCCGGCTTGGGTTCCGGCTTGGGTTCCGGCTTGGGTTCCGGCTTGGGCTCCGGCTTGGGAGCCGGTGCCGCCCGGGGAGGTTCACTTACAGGAGGAGATTTCTTTACCGCGGCTTCCGGACGTCCCGCCTGGGGGTTAGCGACCGGCAGCTGGGAAAGATCAACGTAGTAAACAGGGCGCTGGTCGGGGGTGGAACGAGGGATGAGAAACCCGGCAAACAGCAGGATCAGCAGCAGATGGAGCAACAGCGAGGTGGCCACCATCGGTGTCAGCGACGGATCAGACCCGTTTTTCTTTGCCTCCCGCGGTCCGGACAGATTCAAGTTCATAGTCGAAGAAAATCAGCGATCACGCCGACCGCTTTCCTTTTCCTGCGGCTGGGCCACCATGCCGAGTTTGGCCACGCCGGCCCCCTTGATGGCCGCCATGACCTGCACCACCACGCCGTAGGCCACATCACGGTCGGCCTCGAGGAAGACTTCCTCTTTTTCCCGGGCGGAAAGAATCTGGCGCAGCACCGGAACCAGCTTGTCAACCCCTTCCACCCGTGAACGTCCCACCGCTATCTGGCCATCGCGGGTGATGGAGACAATCACCGGTTCATCGGCCTGCTCCAGAGTCGGCGCATCGCTGACTTCAGGCAGATTGACATCGACGCCGGTCTCCATCATGGGCGCGGTGACCATGAAAATGATCAACAGCACCAGCATGACGTCGACAAAAGGCGTCACATTGATCTGGGACAGCACCCGCCGGCCACTGTCGCGTCGACCCACTTCCACGGCTAGCGCCTTCCCATGCGGTCAACGATGTTGAGGAATTCCTGGCTGAAATTATCCATCTCGTTGGTCAGGTTATTCACCTTGGCAATGAAGTGATTGTAGCCGACCACCGCCGGAATCGCCGCCGCCAGACCGATGGCTGTTGCAACAAGGGCCTCGGAGATACCGGGCGCCACCACTGCCAGCGAGGCGCTGCCACTTTCACCGATGCCGTGAAATGCATCCATAATCCCCCACACGGTGCCGAACAGCCCGATAAAGGGTGCGGTGGAGCCAGTGGTGGCGAGAAAGGGCAGAAATTTTTCCAGCCGTTGAATCTCGGAAGTGGTTGCCCGTCGCAGGGCGCGTTCCACATTGCCGCCGAACCCGAAATCGGCCCCGGGGTCCTCCCCTTCACGGCGCTGCCGCCCCTTGACCATTTCCTGATACCCTTCCCGAAACAGGGTGGTCAGGGGAGTATGAGGAAAATCACGCAATCCCTGGCCGATGGCGTCAAAGCGTTTTTTCGCCCAGAAAAAATCGAGGAAACGCTCTGAATCAGCCAGAGCGCGGTAAACCACCCGCCACTTGTAAAATATGATGGCCCAGGATACGACGGAGAAATAAACCAGTATCACCAGGACCAGCTTGACTACCGGCCCGGCGTCGAGAATCAGCTCGAACAAGGATCGCCTCCCACTGAGGAAAAAAGATTGGCTTGAGGACAACGTGCAGATTATCGAGGATCACACAGGACAAGTCAACAACGGCAGATGCGTCAACACCCGGGCAGACCCGACGTTTTTTCGAGATCCGACAGTAAGTTGGGCAATTCTCGCCGGAGGCGGCGGTCGGGCATCATGTCAGGGAGGAGGGATTCAGCCGGCTTGAGCGGAGAGATTCAGCCTTCCATCAACGGGGCGCAACCATGCAATCATGCCGGTCAGGGTTCCTTCGATGTGAAGAGGAGAGAAATAAACTTCCACCGAGTTATCCGTTTCCCCCGGATGAAGAGTTGTGATCACCGGCCTGGCCGGAATGCCTTCACGCACCTCTGCCACGGCATTGCGCAGAATTTCCTGATCCGCTGCGGAGAAAATATCAAGATCGAGCAGGTTGCGACCAGTAATGTCCTGACGCCGGCACCCCGCCAGGTCAAGCAGGGCATGACTGCAGAACTGGATCTGACCGTTGGAATTGAGACGCGCCAGCCCGATGTTGCTCCCTTCAACCAGCAGTTGATATTCACGGCGGGCAACAGACAGCATGGAATTTTCCTGCTCCAGCAACCGGTTTTGATCCTTCAGGTCGGACATCGACTCAGAATCAATCTCGCTATTTTCCACCCCGCCGGTCTCAGAATGTTCGCGCCTGAAGGGCAGTGCCATCAAAAACACTGCTGGCAGCAGCAATACCAGAAGCCAGAGGGACCGTCCCATAAATTTTATCGGCGCTAGAGCCTCATCTCGTGCAGCAGCCACAACCAGCGTTGTTTTATGATCCAGGGGCAGAAACGTCAACAGGAGCCTGCCCTTTTCCGAATCAACAGAAAGGCTTCCATGAGCGCCGCGCTGCAGGCGTTGGGCCAGATCGCGACTGCTTTCCAGAGGCGGCATCAATGGTGCCGGTAAATTCGCAGGTTGCGAGAAGCTCTGTTTTTCACGGCTGTAAAAGGCGATCTGATTATTCCCCAGCAGCCCCTGGCTGCGATCGCCGAACAACTGCACCATGACCGTTTCAGGCGCGACACCCTCACTTTGTTGTTCGATCAAAAGTGCACTTTGACGTGCAAGACGCATCTGTTGGGAAAAAAACTCTTTTTCTCCCTTTGCCATTGCATTGTGATAATGCCAGGAAAAAACAAGGCCGAGCACCAGAGCTGCAATGAAGGTGTTTAAAATCAGAAGTTTAACTGAGCGCATGGAAGCTCCTTTGAATATCCATATTAGCTTCCATGAATATTAAACCACTTTTAAACTTTTTGCAACTCAGGAGTTATCAACTTTTTTCACAGCTTTATCCACAGCAGGCCCTTCGTGGCGGGAGGAAATCATCGCTGTTCCCTGTGCTCAACCAGGGCATAGGCGGAGTGGTTGTGGATCGATTCAAAATTCTCACATTCCACCTGAAACCAGGTGATGCGGGCGATGGAGGACAGGCGCACGGTCACCGCACGCACGATATCCTCCACAAACATGGGGTTGTCATAGGCCTGCTCCGTCACCGCCTTCTCATCTTCGCGCTTGAGCAGAGAGTAAACAGGAGCGCTGGCGCACTCCTCGAGCCAGCCGACCAGGTCTTCAATCCAGACGTGGTCGCGATAGCGTATCTGCACGCTGATCAGGCTGCGCTGGTTATGGGCACCACGGGCACTGATCTCGCGCGAACAGGGGCACAGGGATGTCACCGGTACCGTCACCCCCAGCACGAAATCCTGCTTTTCCCCCAGGATCCCCAGCATGCGGCATTGATACTCCATCAAACCGACCGCCCCGGAAACCGGCGCTGTTTTCTCGATGAAATAGGGGAAATCCAGCTCCAGGTAGGCACGGCTCGCTTCGAGGCGTTTTTTCATCTCGTGCAGAATGGTGTCGAGGCTCTCGATGCTGATCTCACCGTGATAGAGATTGAGCACCTCGATGAAACGGCTCATGTGGGTGCCCTTGAAGTGATGGGGCAGATCCACATACATGTTGACCCGCGCCACGGTGTGCTGGCGCACCTTGCTCTTGTCGCTTACCACGATGGGATAGCGGATATTTTTCACGCCGACCTTGTCGATGGCAACGTTGCGGGTATCGGGGGACTGCTGCAGATCGGGCATCTCTGCCATGATTGGACCTCTTCGTGGGGGATATGATTAGCCACGAAGACTCTAAGATCACTAAGAAAATCAAAAGATTTAACGGAGAGACGCAGAGGACTTAGCGCAGAGGCGCAGAGAGAAAATCAAAAACTATCTTTTGGGTTTAAAACCTAAAAAACCTTGTTTTTAATATTAAATTCTCTCCGTCTCCGCGTCAAAATCTCTGCGCCTCTGCGTTGAAAAAGATTTTATGGTTTTCTTAGTGATCTTAGAGTCTTAGTGGCTAAAAAAACTTGTCAACGATAAGTGACCGGGTCGCTGACTCCGGCTTCGGCGAAGCCTTTGAGGCGCAGGCGGCAGGAATCGCAGGTGCCGCAGGCCAGCCCCTCCGGGGTGGGATCGTAGCAGGAGTGTGTCAACGAATAATCCACCCCCAGCTCCATGCCCCGGCGGATGATCTCGCCCTTGGTCAGGTCGATCAGGGGCGCATGGATACGATAGCGTCCTTCTCCCTGCACGGCGGCGCGGGTAGCCAGATTGGCGGTCTGTTCGAAGGAGGCGATATACTCCGGGCGGCAGTCGGGATAGCCGGAATAGTCCAGGGCGTTGACGCCGATGAAGATATCGAAGGCCCCCAGCACCTCGGCCCAGCCCAGCGCAAAGGAGAGAAAAACGGTATTGCGCGCCGGCACATAGGTGACCGGGATCTCATCGGGCTCTACCCCGGCCTTGGGCACTTCAAGGTCGGTGGTCAAGGCGCTGCCGCCGATGCGGCGCAGGTCCACCTCGACCACCAGGTGGTCGGCGGCGCCGATGCGCGGCGCATATTCGCGGGCCTTCTGCAGCTCGATCGAATGGCGCTGCCCGTAGGCAAAAGACAGGGCGTAAGGGGTAAATCCCTCACTGCGGGCGATGGCCATACAGGTGGTCGAATCAAGCCCGCCACTGTAAAGAACAACGGCTTTTTTCATCTCTGTCGTTTTCTCCGCATCCGTCATTTTTCAATGCACTTCATAAAAATCACCGGTGCCGAGACGATGGACCTTCATCAGATTGGTGGTCCCGGGAGCGGAAACCGGGCTGCCCATGGTAATGACCACGACCTCGCCCCGTTTGAGAACGCCGGCATCAAGCACCGCCTTTTCGACGGAACGGATCTGCGCTTCAGTATCCCCCTCAATATCAACCCGCAAAGAACGGATTCCTGCATAGAGAGCCAGCCGCCGCCGAACCTTCTGGGCGGGAGTGACCGCATAGATGGAGACATTGGGCCGGAATTTGGCCACCAGGGCCGCAGTGCTGCCGGTCTGAGTGAAGGCGAGTATGCCCGCAGCGTCCAGGGTTGAGGCCACCTGGCAGGCGGCCTGGCCGATCGCCTCGGGCAGGTGGCGATAGCCCCGGTTTTCCGAGATGGGATGAAAGACCACCTTGCGCAGGGCGGGATCGGTCTCCACATCCTCGGCCACCCGGGCCATCAGCGAAACCGCTTCCACCGGGTAGCTGCCGGAGGCGGTTTCCGCCGAAAGCATCACCGCATCGGTGCCATCGAGAATGGCATTGGCGACATCGGAGGTTTCGGCGCGGGTCGGGCGCGGGTTGCTGACCATGCTCTCGAGCATCTGGGTGGCGGTAATCACCGGTTTTCCGGCGGCGTTGCAGGCGCGGATGATATTTTTCTGAATCAGCGGCACCTTCTCCGGCTGCATCTCCACGCCGAGATCGCCGCGCGCCACCATGATCCCGTCACAGGCTTCAAGAATGTCGGCAAAATTCTCAACCGCTTCCGGTTTCTCGATTTTGGCAATCACCAGCGGATCCGCCTTGACCTGAAACAGCCGGTTTTTCAATTCCCAGATATCACGGGGGTGGCGCACGAAGGAGAGAGCCACATAATCGAGCTCGTGTTCAATGCAGAAATCGAGATCCGCCACGTCTTTTTCGGTCAGGGCCGGAGCCGAGACCTTGACCCCCGGCAGGTTGATCCCCTTGCGGTCTTTAAGCACGCCCCCGACTTTAACCCGGCAGAAGACGTCCTCATCTTCTACCCTGAGAACTTCCAGTTCCAGCAGGCCGTCATCCAGCAGGATCCGGTTGCCGACGATCACATCACGGGGCAGTGCCTCGTAAGTCGTGGGGATGACACCGTCTGTACCCAGGACATCGCGGGTGGTCAAAACCACCTGCTGTCCGGTTTCAAGCAGCATGGCACCGCCCGCCATCAGGCCGGCGCGGATCTTGGGCCCCTGCAGATCGCCGAGGATTCCGACCGCCTGGCGCCGCTGAACGGACAGCTCACGGATATCCTTGATCCACTGTGCCTTATCAGCATGGCTACCGTGAGAAAAATTGAGCCGGAACACATCGGCCCCGGCCTCCATCAGAGCACGCAGCTGTTCTTTATCGGCAGAGGCCGGCCCTACCGTTGCAACGATCTTGGTTCGCCTGAACATGCCTCTTCTCCGCAAATCAGTGGTGATAACGTCCCTTGTACTCGGTATGAGCCTTGTCCGGACCTTTGTGGCAGCGGAAACAGCGCTGATCAGTGACCTTCTGCTGTTCAAGGGGAGAAATGGCCCGCGGCAGCATTGAAGTCGGTTTTTGAAAGCTTGGCGTACCGCTCTCATCGTTAAGAGCAACCGGCGAAACCTTGATGCTCCAATCGTTGTTGATCTCTGCTTCATGGCACTGATCACACCCGCCCGGAGCAGGAATCGCCTTCCAACTGCCGAACATGGCACAGCCGATCAGCACAAGATAAGCACAAAGGACTGAAAACAAGAGAATTTTTTTCATCACGAGCAACACCTGTCGTTGAATTAGGCCGCAGAAACAATCTTGCATAGTATTTATTCACCTTGTGTGGGGTCGCAGCTCCCATGACAAGGGTGTCTGGCGCCATGGAGGGCGCCAGTCAAACGGCCAGGGACGGCGAAAAGTGTCCCTTGACATGGGAGTTGCGACCCCATGCTGAACAGTTGCCTTGCATATACATACTTATAAAGCATATCACAGCACCCTATGAAGGGAAACGGCAAAACAGTTGCTGGCCTTTTGTCCTCATGGTATCATAGGTGTTCGTCGAAACACCTGAAAAAAGGCTTTTTTCCATGTCTCTACGTCCTGTCGTCAAATACATTGCCCTGGCCCTGGCAGCGGCCATCCTGATCCCTGCCGTCGCCCTTGTCGGCGCCTACTACTACGTTTCCGCCTCCCTGCCGAAGGTCGACACGCTTTCCGACTACCGCCCGCCGGTCATTACCCGCGTTTACAGCTCCAACGGTGAGATTATCGCCGAATATTTCAAGGAGCGACGTATCGTGGTTCCGGTGGAGCGCATGCCGCGGCAGCTGATTCAGGCCTTCGTTGCAGCGGAGGATGCCAATTTTTTCCAGCATGAGGGGATCGACCTGCCCTCAATTGCCCGCGCGGCACTTAAAAACCTGCGTGCCGGCGGAATCGTTCAGGGGGGCAGCACCATCACCCAGCAGGTGGCCAAAAGTCTGCTGCTCACTCCGGAGCGCAAATTCTCGCGTAAATTCAAGGAAGCGATTCTGGCCTGGCGCATGGAACAGAGGCTTTCCAAGGAAGGAATCCTCTACCTCTACCTCAATCAGATCTACCTCGGTCACGGCGCCTACGGTGTGCAGGCCGCCGCGGAAAACTACTACAACAAGGACGTGAAGGATCTGACCCTGGCCGAATGCGCCATGCTGGCCGGTCTGCCGCAGGCACCCAGCCGCTACTCCCCCTACCGGAACTTCGAACGCGCCAAAGTCCGCCAGCAGTATGTCCTGGAGCGCATGGTCAAGGAAGGCTTCATCGATGCCGCGCAGGCTGTGCAGGCCTTCGAGCAGGCGATCGAAATCCACCCACGGGAAAATCGTTATATCCGCGACGCCGCCTATTTCACAGAACAGGTGCGCCGCTACCTCGAGAACCGTTTTGGTGAAGAGGTGCTCTACACCCAGGGACTTGAAGTCCACACCTCCATGGATCTCGATCAGCAGTTGGCAGCGCAGACAGCGGTGCGGGAGAACCTGCGCGCCCATGACAAAAGACGCGGCTTCCGCGGGCCCCTCGACATCCTGACGGAAGAACAGGTGGGGGATTTTCTTGACGAGCAGATGAACGGCACGTTTGCCGACGGTCTGGCCGCAGTGACGGAACCGGTTCGCGCGGTGGTCACCGGTTCCACAAAATCTACGGTCAAACTGCGCCTGGGTCGCTGGCAGGCCGTTTTCGACAAGCAGCAGGCCAAATGGGCCGGGTCCATCGAAGTGGTCCCGGCGGATGCCGCACCCTCAGGCAACGTGGACGGAGGCAAAACCCGTCTGCCCCTGGGTTCCATCGTTGAAGTGCGCCTCATATCCTCTGAAGAACCAGAGGAAGGTGCATTGCGGGTGGAACTCGAACAACCTCCGCTGGCCCAGGGCGCGCTGGTTGCCATGGATCCGAAAACGGGACTTGTCACAGCCATGGTGGGGGGGGCAGATTTTTCACAGAGCCAGTTCAATCGTGCCGTTCAGGCGCAGAGACTTCCCGGATCCGCGATCAAGCCGATCATTTTTGCCGCGGCTCTCGATAAAGGCTACACTCCGGCAACCATGATTCTCGATAATCCGTTGATCTACCGTGAGCAAGCTGAATCTGGCGAGCTCAATGTGTGGAAGCCGAAAAATTATGAGAACAAATTTCACGGCATGACCACATTGCGCGAGGCCCTGGCCCACTCGCGCAATGTGGTCACGGTCAAGATTCTTGAGGATATCGGGGTCGGCTATGCGATTAATTATGCCCGCAAACTCGGTATCGAAAGCCCGCTGGCGCGCGATCTGACCCTGGCGCTGGGCTCCAGCGCGGTGACCCCCATGGAGATGGCGACCGCATTCAGCGTCTTCGCCAACGGCGGCGTTCGCGTCAGTCCGGCTTATATCAAACGGATCGAAGATCGCGACGGACGGGTACTTGAATCGATCGACCCGGCTGATTTCAGCCAGGGACTGCAAGCCGACCAGCGCCTGCTGCGCCAGGAGCCGGTGCGGGTCATTTCACCGGAAACCGCCTACCTGACGACCAATCTCATGGAAAGCGTTGTGCAGGAAGGGACCGGCTGGCGCGCCCGGTCGCTGGGACGTCCGGTGGCCGGGAAAACCGGAACCACCAACGATCTTAAAGACGCCTGGTTTGTCGGGTACGTGCCGCAGCTGCTGGCTGTCTCCTGGGTCGGCTACGATCAGGAGCGCCCCCTGGGTCGCCAGGAAACCGGTTCGCGGGCCGCAGCGCCAGCCTGGGTTGAATTTATGCAAAGCGCCCTGCGCGAGGTTGCGCCCCGTCATTTCACCGTCCCCGACAGCATCGAATTTGCGCCCATCGATCCAAAAAACGGTCTGCTGGCCGTCGAAGACGCTCCGGACCTCTACATAGAAGCTTTTGCTCCCGGTACGGCACCGACAAGCTACAGCATGGATAAGGAAAAACCGCGAGCCGAGGATTTTTTCCGCCTCGATCTATGATGGGTCGTTATCGGGACTGGGATTGGGATTGGGGCGAAACCTGGGGTGGCGCCACGAAATTCTGCAATTCATTCACACCCTCATGGAGAGGTGCCGGCACCTGTTTATGCGCCTCTCCAGCCGAGAATGTGCTTAAGGCCGGATGGGCAGCACGCAGGCGCTCTATTCCCTTTTCGGACAGGATGACCTGGAGGACACGTGCCGCATCAGCCGCGGGGAAAGTATCGCTGACCACTAGAAAAGCGCTGTCGCTGAAGGTCTCCACCGCTTTGTCCTGCCCCGGATAGGTATGGGGTGCAATATCCATCGGCTGGTAAAAAGGGTTGGAAATAAAAAAATTGCCGTGTTCCGCCAAACTGCGCAGGTTGAGCAGTCGCAGAGGGATCTTGGATGATGCCTGGGTGACCGACGGGCTCGGCACGCCGACTATCTCCCAGACCGCCGAGAGATTTCCCCGCATCAATTCGGCCATCGCCGCTTCATAGCCGATATAGACCGGTGTAAGTTGGTCCCAGATGCCGAGGGCCCGAAAATAACGCTCCGCAGCCAGGGACGCACCGGAGCCCGGGCTGCCGATTCCAACACGGGCCCCGCGCAGTTGGCTCGGCAGCCTGATCCGGCTGTCATCAAGAACGACCAGTTGTGCGGCGGCCGGGTAAAGACGGGCCAGAATCCGGGTATGCTGCAGAGAAGGCAGCCTGCTGCCCCCATCCGACGGTGTTGCCGCCAGATACAGATCGGCACCATACACCAGCGCCATATCCAGTTCTTTTTCTTCAATGCCCTGCAAGTTGGCCAGAGATCCGCCGCTGCGTTCCACGATGATCCGCAACCCCGTGATATCCTCCTGCAGGATTTCAGCGACCGCCTGTGCCGCAACAACAAACGTACCGCCGCTGGGTCCTCCCCCCAGGCGCAGTCCCTGCCCGCGCTTCTCGCACCCCGCGCCGGCAGAAATGCATGACAGTGCAGCCAAGACAACTGGCAAAATCCGTATTTTCATAAATATCACCGTGATCTGTCCACACCGTAGCGGGGACAATAAGACGCTACGGGACAAATTGAACATTGCGGTGTGGGGGCACGGCAGATGCGGCGCCCATGAAAAATCATCACATGCCCGGTGTGAGTCCAGCGATTGCGGGGCAGCAACCGCATCAGATCCCGTTCGATGCCGACAGGATCGTTTTTACGAGTCCATCCCAGCCTTTGTGCAATGCGTTTGACATGCGTGTCAACCACCACCGCCGGACGTCCGAAGGCAACCCCGCGAATCACATTGGCCGTTTTGCGCCCCACCCCCGGCAGTTGAACAAGATCGTTCATTCTTATGGGAACCTGCCCTTGATACTTTTCAGCCAGCGCACATCCGCACCCCAGCAGATGACGCGCCTTATTGCGGAAAAATCCGGTCGATCGAATCAACTCTTCGACGTCCTGCACCGGGGCCTGGCACATGGCTAGCGGACCGGGAAAACGATCAAACAGCGCGGGTGTCACCTGATTGACCCGCTCATCGGTACACTGGGCGGAGAGAATGGTCGCCACCAGAAGCTGCCAGGCGGATTCATGATGCAGCGCGCAATGGGCGTCCTGGTGGGCAAGTTCCAGTGCACCGAGAACCCGAAGAGCCTTGTTACAATCAACTTCATTTGACGGATCAAAGTGTTTATTCACATTTTTCACAGATTTATCCACAACCCTTTTACGATCGCTATCCCGCAGCCACCTCCATGCCGGTGCGCTTGATCTCCTTGACGCGCAGAGTGCGTGCGGGTTCATGGATTTCCGTGGTCAGAATCAACGGCAGGTGGCTGGATGCTTCCCGCGCCAGAGGGGAGCGTTCGATAAAGGAATCCGTCACCTTGACCTGGCCGCGCAGATAGGCGCGATCCCGGCCGATCACCGGAAAGCAGGCCGGGTAGGTCGCACGCCAGAGGGGTCGTGCCACCGGACGCAACCGCATGTTGAGTTCCAGATTGCCTAAATTCCAGAAAAAATCGCCGAAGTCACCAAGGACTATGACCGGACAGACCAACGCGTCGTCACCGAGAAGCTCGCTGCCGAGCAGGGCATGAATCTGGCGGATTCTGCCGGCCAGAGTCGGTTGCAGGCGAATATTGAACAGATGCAGGCGTTTGCCATGGACATCGGCGTCCGCGCGCAGACACACACCCTGTTGACCGAGATCGTATTCGCGCAGTCCGGCGAGGCGCAAGGAGGAGAGGTAGGCATTGCAATCGCGACGCCCTGGACTGTAGGCTTTCAGCCCCAGGCGCTGCTCAAGACGGATCAGATGGTCAAAGGGGGCTTCGGCATCGATTCCCTGAAGGGCGACGATATCCGGTCGGGCACAGGCGATGACTTGGGAGATGCGGTCGGGATCGACCTTTCCGTCACGCCCCCGGCAATGGTCGACCTGATAGGTCATAATGCGGATGATGGTCGAAGACATTTCCGCTGCTCCCCTGAAAAATCCGATTTCAGCCCTTTAGCGCAGGGTCCTTCCAGTGTGGGGCTGTTTAACGACAAGCAGTGGAAATTATAAAATATTCAACGCAAAACACCAGACATCAATCAAATTGAAGAGCGATTTTTCAACGCTCCTCGACAAATTTGATTTCAAGAATACGGTCCCCGGCGCGTACCTTGCGAACTGCATCCATCCCTTCCTTAACCTGGCCGAAAATGGTATAGGCACCATCCAGGTGGGGCTGCGGGGCAAGACAGATGTAGAATTGCGAGCCCGAGGAGCGCCTTTGAGGGTTCACCTGATCGCCTTTGCGGGCCATGGCCAGGGTACCGGTGCGGTGTTTGAGCTGCGGGTCTATTTCGGCCGGCAGATCATATCCCGGCCCTCCGGAGCCATTACCGGCCGGATCTCCACCCTGGACGACAAAACCGGGAACCACCCGATGAAAACTGAGGCCGTCGTAAAAACCCTGTTTGGCAAGTTTCCTGAAATTGGCCACCGTTTGCGGCGCCTGCTCTTCGTAGAGTTCCAGATGGATCTCCCCGTGATCGGTAAGAATCACCGCCTGAGGTTCTGAAGCCATAACCGTAGATGCGGACAGAAGCAGAAACAGAACGAGTCCCTTGATCAATTTCATAACCACTCCTTAAAACCCTTCCCCTTTGAGATCACGCGCCATCAGGTCAGAAACGGCCTGCCGTGGAGGTTTTCCCTCATACAGAATTTTGTACATCTGCTCGGTGATCGGGACATCAACACCCAGCTTGGAGGCCAGGCGGTAGGTTGCGAGGGTCGTTTTAACCCCCTCTACAACCATGTTCATACCGGACATAATCTCCTCGAGGCTGCGGCCGCGGCCGAGTTCGATCCCCACCGAGCGGTTGCGGGACAGATCACCGGTACAGGTCAGCACAAGGTCACCCATGCCGGCCAGTCCGGCGAAAGTGTCGGGACTGGCTCCCTTGGCTATGCCAAGCCGTGTTATCTCGGCCAACCCCCGTGTTATGAGGGCCGCCCGGCTGTTGTATCCGAAACCGAGGCCGTCGGCCACCCCGGCGGCGAGCGCAATGACGTTTTTAAGGGCACCGCCGAGTTCGACCCCGATAATGTCGTTGTTGGTATACGTCCGAAAACTTTCGGTACTCATGATCTGCTGAGCCCGTAGCGCCTGCTGCGGATCACGGCTGGCGACCACCACCGCCGTCGGCATGCCTGAAGCCACCTCCTTGGCAAAGGAGGGGCCGGACAGGAAAGTCAACCCCTCATGACGCGCGGCAGGCAGCTCATCCTCGAGCACCTCTGACATCATGCGCAGGGTTTCGGTCTCAATCCCTTTGGAAGCGGAAATGATCAGCGCATCTTCGCAAAAATGCGGAGCAGCGATGCGAATCAGGCCCGCCATGACCTGGGACGGGGGGACCAGCAGCACAACCTCCCTACCTGTTACGGTCTGCGGCAGATCGTTGCTGAAAGCCAGGTTTTCATGCAGAACGGTGCCCGGTAGATACAGGTCGTTCACCCGGTTGGCGCTCATTCGTTCAACCAGGTCGGCTTCATACGCCCACAGGGTCACCTGGTAGCCCTTACGCGCCAGTAGATCTGCCAGAGTGGTCCCCCAGCTGCCTGCTCCAATCACTGCAATATTCATGGTTTCCCCCAGCTTTTTTCAGATCGCCTCTTTTTTTCGTTCCATGCGCCCGCGTACCTGTTCGATGCGTCTCATGAGCGCAGGACTGTCGAGCGAATCTTCCTGCAAATTTTCCAGGACATCAAGGGCTTCCCGCAGTCTGCCCTGCTCCTCGAGGGTTGCTGCCAGGCCGATGCGCCCCTCTTTCGCAAAAGGATCGCCGGCATGATCTTCCGTCAGGGTCTGATAAAACTGAATGGCTTCATCAGCATGTCCCTGCAGGGCGCGCGTCCGGGCGAGACGGTAGAGAATTTCGGGTACCAGCGGCGAATCGGGATAGAACTCCAGAGCCTGTCCCCATTCGATACAGGCCTGCTCAAAATTGTCCTGGCGAAAATAGGCTTCACCGAGACGATAATGCAGCAGGCCCTGGTCGGGAGCCCCGGCTTCCAGCAGCTCATGGTAAAAAGTGATCGCCCGCGGGTAATCCTGCAATCGATCGAAATACAGATCGGCAATTCGCCGCTGTGCTTTCAGCGCCGCCGGGTCATCGGGATATTTCTGAATGAGCAGAAGGTAGTCGAGCAGCGCCCACTGCGGTTGGTCGAGATGAATCCGGCTCACATCACCCGCCTGCAAAAGAAAATCCGCCCCTTGGGAAAAGAGAGGATTTTCCTGCTGCATCGAGCGAAGCAATTGAGCCGCTTCCGTGAAGCGCTGTTCCATCAAAAGCCGCTCGACCTGAGCCTTGCCGCGTAAGATGCGCTGATGCGGTTGGTTGAAGTATCCCCAAGCACCGGCCAGGGCCGCGGCAATGATGAACAACAGCGCGGCAAAAATGATGCCTCGCGGTTGTTTACGGCGTTTCGTCGGGATTGTCGTCGATTGCGTCCCCATCGGCCTGCTCCAGCACCTCGTCGAGTTCCTGATCCTCTTCCTTCTCGGCGAGTTTGGCCACCGCCACAATCCGCTCATCCGGTTCCAGGACCATCAGGCGTACCCCCTGGGTATTGCGCCCGATAATGGAAAGATGGCCGACCGATGTGCGCAGCACCTTGCCACGGTCGGTGATGAACATCAGATCCGAATCCTCTTCGCACAGCTTGATATCAACAACCTTGCCGTTGCGCTCCGAAGCCTTGATGGTGATGATCCCTTTGCCGCCGCGGCTCTGCACCCGGTACTCGTCCAGACTGGTGCGCTTGCCGTAGCCGTTCTCAGTTACGGTCACCAGCGTGGCGGCAGTGGATTCGGTGACCGTCTCCATACCGATCACCAGATCATCACCTTCCAACGCCATGCCGCGTACACCGCGCGCAGTGCGACCCATGGAACGCACATCCGTTTCATGGAAGCGGATTGACTTGCCGTTGCGACTGGCGAGCAGGATATCCATGTCGCCATCGGTAAGACGCGCTGCGATCAGGCGATCTCCTTCATCGATGGTCAAGGCGATGATACCGCCGGCACGGGGGTTGGAATAAGCCATCAGGTCGGTCTTTTTGACGATGCCGTTCTGGGTGGCTGTCAAAATATATTTGCCGGGAACGAAATCCTTCACCGGCAGCACCGTCATCACCTTCTCGCCGGGGGCGAGATTGAGCAGGTTGACAATCGCCTTGCCCCGCGAAGCGCGGCCCCCTTGGGGAATCTCATGGACCTTGAGCCAGTAGACTTTGCCCTGGTCGGTAAAGAACAGCACGTTGCTGTGCGTCGAGGCGATGAAGAGCCGCTCGACGAAATCCTCGTCCTTGGGGCGCATGCCGGTTTTGCCCTTGCCGCCGCGGCGCTGGGCGCGGTAGAGGGAGACGGCATTGCGCTTGATATAGCCGCTGTGAGAGACGGTGACCACCATATCCTCTTCGACGATCAGGTCTTCCAACGACAGTTCACCGGTGCGGGCCACGATCTCGGTACGGCGCGGATTAGCGAACTTTTCCTTCACCTCGATCAGTTCGGCGCGAATGATCTTGAGAATTTCCACTTCGCTGGCCAGAATCTCCTTGAGTCGCGCGATCAGGGCCAGCACCTCCTGGTACTCGGCCATGATCTTGTCGCGCTCCAGACCGGTCAGGCGGTGTAGGCGCATATCGAGAATGGCCTGAGCCTGGATGTCGGAAAACTGGAAACGCGCGATGAGGCGCTCCTTGGCTTCCCCGGAGTTGGAGCTGCCCTTGATAATCGCGATCACCTCGTCAAGATTCTCGAGGGCGATCTTGAGGCCTTCCAGAACATGGGCGCGGGCTTCGGCCTTCTTCAGATCGAAAATGCAGCGCCGCGTCACCACTTCCTTGCGGTGATCGATGAACAGATCGAGCAGGCGGCGCAAGTCGAGAATCTGCGGCTGCCCGTTGACGATAGCGAGCATGATGATGCCGAAGGAGGACTGCATCGCCGTCATCTTGTAGAGCTGGTTGAGAATAACCGCCGGGATGGTGTCTCGCTTGAGTTCGATGACGATGCGCATCCCGTCGCGGTCCGACTCGTCGCGCAGGTCGCTGATCCCCTCGATCTTCTTCTCCTTGACCAGGTCGGCGATCTTTTCGATGAGCCTTGCCTTGTTCACCTGATAAGGGATTTCGGTGATGATGATCGCTTCCCTACCGGTGCGCTTGTCCACTTCCACCAGGGCGCGCGCCCGCATGTGGATGATGCCGCGGCCATTGCGGTAGGCTTCGCGAATCCCCTCGACACCGAAAATAAAGCCGGCGGTGGGAAAATCCGGTCCCGGGATCTTTTCGATCAACTCTTCGATCTGCAGACGCGGATCATCGATGATGGCCACCAGGCCGTCGATTACTTCTCCCAGGTTATGGGGGGGAATTTTGGTCGCCATGCCGACCGCAATCCCCTCGGAGCCGTTGACCAGCAGGTTGGGAAATTTAGCCGGCAGAACCAGGGGTTCACTCAACGATTCATCGTAGTTAAGCCCGTGATCGACGGTTTCTTTCTCGATATCGGCCAGCAGCTCCGAAGCCAGCCGTGCCATGCGCACCTCGGTGTAACGCATGGCGGCGGCGGAATCGCCGTCGATTGAACCGAAATTGCCCTGACCGTCCACCAGCGGATGGCGCATGGAAAAATCCTGCGCCATGCGCACGATGGTATCGTAGACCGCCGAATCGCCGTGGGGGTGATACTTACCGATAACGTCACCGACCACACGCGCCGATTTCTTGTACGGTTTGTTCCATTCGTTGCCCAGGTCGTGCATGGCGAACAGCACTCGCCGGTGCACCGGTTTGAGGCCGTCGCGTACATCGGGCAATGCACGTCCGATGATGACGCTCATGGCGTAGTCCATATAGGACTTGCGCATTTCGTCTTCGATATTGACAGTGAAGCGATTTGAAGGTGGTTGTTCCTGCATGGTTCGCTGATCCTCTGTAAGAGCAGGCGCCGACGGCATTATTCGCCGCCGCACGCCCGGCGATTTTTAGATATCGAGGTTTGAGACGTTGAGGGCGTTGTTTTCGATAAACTCGCGGCGCGGCTCCACTTGATCGCCCATCAGCACGGTAAAGATCTCATCGGCTTCTACCGCATCCTCGATCTTGACCTGCAGCAGCACCCGCTTGTCCGGGTCCATGGTGGTCTCCCACAGCTGCTCCGGGTTCATCTCTCCCAACCCCTTGTAGCGCTGGATGTACTGCCCCTTCTTGGCACGCTCGAGGAAATGATCGAGCAGCTCCTGGCGATCCGTCACCTCCAGCACGTCCTTGTTCTCGTAGGAGATAAAGGCTTTCTCCTCCAGGCAGATTTCCTCCACCTTGCGGTAGGCTTGCAGCAGCATCTTGTACTCGGGGCTGGACAGGATCTCGAGGCCGTTCTGGTCGAGGCGGGCACGCAGGTTTCCAAGGGTAAACAGGATGCGCGGCGGATCTTCGAGGACCTGATAGCTGGCCCGTGGCTCAACCTCTTCAAGCCGCTGCGCAAGAGGGGTGAGATCGAGCATGTCGGCAAAGCCATTCTGAATCTTGCCGGTAACGAACACCCGCAGAATTTCGCGGTTGATTCCCTTGTGAGTCATCTTCTCGAAAAGGTTGTTGTAATCGATGATATTACGCAGGGTCGGAATAATCTGCTTGCCGCGCAGCACCTTGCCGCTTTTTTCCATCTGTACCGTTGCGCCCTCAGTACCTTCGTCGAGCAGGTAGTCGAGCAGCGAGGCGTCGTCTTTGAGGTAGATCTCTTTCTTGCCGCGCTTGATCTTGTACAGCGGCGGCTGGGCGATGTAGAGGTGGCCGCGTTCGACCAGCTCCGGCATCTGGCGAAAGAAAAAGGTCAGCAGCAGGGTGCGGATATGGGAACCATCGACGTCGGCGTCGGTCATGATAATGATGCGGTGATAGCGCAGCTTGGCGACGTCGAAGTCATCCTTGCCGATGCCGGTGCCCATGGCGGTGATCAGGGTGCGAATTTCCGCCGAGGTCAGCATCTTGTCAAAACGTGACTTCTCGACGTTGAGGATCTTGCCCTTGAGGGGCAGAATAGCCTGGGTGCGTCGGTCGCGCCCCTGCTTGGCACTGCCGCCTGCCGAATCACCCTCGACCAGGTAAATTTCCGACAGAGCAGGATCCTTCTCCTGGCAATCGGCCAGTTTGCCTGGCAGCGACAATCCTTCCAGAGCCCCCTTGCGGCGGGTCAGATCGCGGGCCTTGCGCGCCGCTTCGCGGGCACGGGCCGCCTCGATCCCCTTTTCCAGGATCTTGCGCGCCACCTGGGGATTTTCCTCCAGGTATTCCGCCAGTTTTTCGTTCATCAGGGATTCGACATAGCCCTTGACTTCGGAGTTGCCGAGTTTGGTCTTGGTCTGCCCCTCGAACTGCGGATCGGGTATTTTGACTGAAAGCACAGCCGCCATCCCTTCACGCAGATCATCACCGCTGATGGAAGTCTTGACGTTCTTCAGCAGGTTATTGGCAGTGGCGTAGTTATTCATGGTGCGGGTCAGCGCCCCCTTGAAACCCGCCATGTGACTGCCGCCCTCATGGGTATTGATATTGTTGGCAAAGGAGAAGATCTTCTCGTCGTAACCATCGTTGTACTGGATCGCCACCTCGACTTCGACCCCTTCACGCTCTCCTTTGAAATAGATCGGCTGAGGATGCAGCGGGGTTTTGGCACGGTTGAGATATTCCACGAAGGAGACGATGCCGCCTTCGTAATGAAATTCGTGTTTCTTTTCGCTGCGCTCATCGAAAATATTGACTTTGACGCCGGCATTGAGAAATGCCAGCTCGCGCAGGCGCTGGGAGAGGGTCTCAAACGAGAATTCCACCGTTTCGAAAATTTCGGCGTCCGGCCAGAAGGTAATTTTGGTTCCGCGTTTTTTGGTTGCACCATCTTCGGCCAGCGGAGCAAGAGGAACTCCACGTTCGTAACTCTGGCGGTAAATAACATTGTTGCGGCGAATTTCCAGGTCAAGGCGTGAGGAGAGGGCATTAACCACCGATATGCCGACGCCGTGCAGACCGCCGGAGACCTTGTAGGAGTCGTTATCGAATTTTCCGCCGGCATGCAGCACCGTCATGACTACTTCAGCCGCCGTTTTTTTCATCCCGGGGTGCATATCCACCGGAATTCCACGTCCGTTGTCCTCAACCGTCAAGGATCCGTCGATATGCAGGGTGACCAAGACCTCGTCACAGTGACCGGCCATGGCCTCGTCAATGGAATTGTCCACCACTTCGTAAACCAGGTGGTGCAGTCCCTGAACGGATGTAGAGCCGATGTACATGGCCGGGCGTTTGCGCACCGCCGCCAACCCTTCAAGCACCTTGATGCTGTCAGCGCCGTAGTCTTTTTTAATTTCGGGGGGCAGGATATTTTGCTGGTTGTCACTCATGGTGCAATTGTCCTTTTTTCACGTGATAAAAACGTGCCGGTTCCAGTCCCTCGCGACACAACGCTTCGGGATCCGTAGTGGTCAGAAAAACCTGTCCGCGACGATCACGCAGAAACTCAAACAGATAGTTTTTGCGGTAAGCGTCCAGTTCACTGGTGATATCGTCGAGCAGCAGCACAGGCGGTTCGCCGGATTCCCGTTCCAGATGGGCAATCTGCGAGGCTTTAAAAGCCAGGATGAAGCAGCGCTGCTGTCCCTGCGAACCAAATATCCGCAGGGGCCGACCGTCGACCATAAAACCCGGGTCGTCGCGATGAGGACCGACCTGGGTCTGGCCAAGGCGCTGCTCAGTTGAACGGCTGCGTTGCAGAGCTTGTTTAAGATCGTCGTAAAAACCACCGTTTGACGGTGCCCGACAGTGAAGATCGGCGCATTCCCCGTTCTGGGCAATATGGGCATAAGCCTTCTGCAATCCGGGACGAATGGCTTCGATGTAAGCATAACGGTCGGCAGAGATACGCGCAGCCGCCTGCAGATAGCTTTCGTTCCAGGGCGCCAGAATACGCTCAGGAGCATCGTCCTTCAACAACTGGTTGCGATGACGCAGAATACGCAGAAATTCATTGAAACGCTGCAGATAACCGCTGTCCGCCTGCAGTAGGGCACGGTCGATCAGATCCCGTCGCCCCCCCGGCGGGCCTTTCACCAGGGAAACTTCCTCCGGCGAAAAAAGCACCGGGCGCAGGGTACCTAAAACATCGGTCGCCTTGCGGACCGCCTTGCCGTCCAGTTCGATCTTTTTCCCCTGGGCTTCCAAAATAAGGGAAAGATGACGATCAACCCGGGCTGTGGTTATTTTTGCACTCAAACGCGCCCGGTCTGTTTTGAACTGAAGCAGGTCTTCGATGCGGGAAGAACGGAAACTTTTCAGGGTTCCCAGCAGGTAAATGCCTTCAAGGAGATTGGTTTTCCCTTGAGCATTCTGGCCCCAGAAAACATTGAACCCCTCAGAAGGTGCCAGTTCCTCCGCCGCGATATTACGAAAATTCAAGTATTTGAGAGCGTTTATCAGCATATCAGGCGGACTCCCAAAAAAAAAGCCTTTTAATCAAAGGCTTTTTCAAGTTTTCGAAGCCCAATTGCTCATTATAAACGCATCGGCATAATCACTGCCAGATAATTTTTATCTTCGACCGGGGTCATCAAACCGGGCGACAGATTGTCTTTGAGATGAAAAGCAACCTGCTCCTCGTCGATGCTCTGCAGGATATCGAGAAGATAGCGAGCGTTAAAACCGATGGCAACCTCCTGACCCGAATAGTCAACTTCAATATCCTCGCGGGCGTCGCCCAGTTCAGGATTTGAGGACGAGATTTCCATCAGTCCTTCCTTGAGAGCGATGCGAACGCCTTTGGATTTCTCGCTTGAGAGAGTTGCCATACGCCGTAAGGCGTGAAGAAAAGTTTCAGAAGGGATGTGAGCGGTCAGATTGTTGCTGGTCGGTATCACCCGCTCATATTCGGGAAACTCTCCATCGACCAGTCTCATTACGACGGTCGTGTCACCTTTGTTGATAATAGCGCTGTTTTCCAGAAATCCGAGTTTAATTTCATTATCCCCTTCTTCGGCGATTTTTTTCAGTTCGAAGATACCTTTGCGAGGAAAGATGACTCCTTTCTCCAACTGGGGAATGGAAGTCTGGTCGATAGGCCGCTGAATTTTTGCCAGGCGATGGCCGTCTGTGGCGGCCATGACCAGGGCGTGTTTTCCATCTTCTTCGCGGGTTTTAAAAAAGATACCGTTCAGGTTGTATTTTGTTTCGTCCGCGGACATGGCAAATGCGGTCTTCTCGACCATTGTTGAGAGAATATCGCTCTGCAGGCTGATGGTTTCATTATCGTCGGCGGTGGGAAAAAAGGGAAATTCTTCCGGGGAAAGGCCGACCAGGTTGAAGAGCGCTTTTCCTCCCCGGATTTCGATCCAGCAGTTTTCCTTGGCGCGAAAAGAAATTTCGCCTTCAGGAAGTTCCCGGATAATTTCGTACAGTTTTTTAGCAGATACGGTGATTGATCCGGCACTCTCGATGCGAGCCGGATAAAACGCTCGCATACCGACTTCGAGATCGGTGGCGGTGAGACAGAGACGGTCCTCTTCCGCTGTGATCAGAACATTGGCCAGGACGGGGATAGTGTTTTTTTTCTCAACGATTCCCTGAATTTTTGCCAGGCCTTTGAGGAAGACCTGTTTTTCCACCGCGAATTTCATGAATCCTCCGATCAACAGGAAATGATTATAGACTATGGGTTTTAAAGATACTTATAGTAGCAAATAGTCGTTGTCTGTGGAAACTGTGAACAGCATGGTTGAGTCCGGTTACCGCCCGCGTTTGCTATGTTGATTGAATCGTGGTTGGAGGCGGCATAAAAACCGGCAATTTGTGGATGACTCACGGCGGCTGGTTTATCCCCGGTGGGTGCACTCCTCCATCCACAGCTTATTCCGTGTCAGCGACTCAGGGCATTTTTGAGATTGCCGACGGTGGTACGCAGTTGAAAATCATCCTCCATGAGCTTTTCCACCTTTTTGATGGCATGGATTATTGTGGAATGGTCTTTACCACCGAATTTATCGCCGATTTCCGGAAAAGACTGGGAGGTCAGCTGGCGCGACAGGTACATGGCGATCTGACGAGGGAGCACCAGCGCCTTGAGCCTTTTGGGCGACTTGAGATCGGCAACCTTGAGACTGAAATGCTGGGCGACCACCTTCTGTATTTCTTCGACGGTGATCTCCTTGTTTTTTTCTACCAGGATGTCCTTGAGCACCTCCCGAGCCAGATCCAGGGTGATCGGCGTAGAGGTCAGGCTGGCGTATGCACCGAGGCGGATCAGGAAACCTTCCAGTTCACGGACGTTGCTGGTGATTGAATTGGACAGAAACTGGATGACTTCTTCGGGAAGGTTGATCCTGTTCTTCTCAGCCTTCATTTTGAGGATAGCCTGCTTTGTCTCAACATCCGGCGGCTGGATATCGGCGATCAAGCCCCATTCAAAGCGCGATCTCAATCGCTCTTCCAGACCCGGAATTTCTTTAGGAAATTTATCCGAGGTGACGACAATCTGTTTGTGTGATTCATACAGAGCGTTAAAGGTATGAAAAAATTCTTCCTGGGTGCGCTCCTTACCTGCAATGAATTGAACATCGTCGATGAGAAGAACGTCCATTGAGCGGAATTTATTGCGGAATTCATCCATTCGTGCATAACGCAGGGAATTGATCAATTCATTCATAAATTTTTCGGACGTATAATAGCACACCCGCATGGAGCTGTTTTTCTTGAGGATCGCGTTGCCGATGGCATTGACCAGGTGAGTTTTGCCCAGCCCCACTCCGCCGTAAATAAACAGGGGGTTGTAGGTCGTGGCGGGATTGTTGGCCACTGCCATGGCGGCTGCATGGGCAAACTGATTGGAAGATCCTGATACGAAATCGGTAAAAATGTACTTTGGGTTGAGATTGGTATTCCAGTTTTCTGCCGCGGGTTTGGCGGACGCCGCCTGAGGTGCGGGCGTGAAAGATTCCTTTTTTGTCTGTTCCGAATTTTTAGCCGGCGAATTTTCCTGCTGCCGGGGGCGCGATGAAACTTCAAATTCAACTTTGTACTCGACGGCGCCTACGTCGGCCAGGGTTTCTTCTATTTTGCGAACGTAGTTGTCCCGGATCCAGTCAAGAAAAAAACGGTTGGGAACCCGAAGGAAGACATTTGACTTTTCTACCCGGATAAATTCGATGGGTTTTATCCAGGTCGAAAAAAGTTGTGGGCTCAGCTTCTGTTCCAGCTGTTCGAGAGTCTCACGCCAGAGAGTATCCATAAAATCGATTCGTTTTTTTGAGGTAGAAGAGCAGTCCACATCTGCCTACCAGGTTTTTAACAATATTGTGAACAGG